>CP007494.1:0-2400000 GCA_000612485.1 Bordetella holmesii ATCC 51541 | reverse complement strand
GGGCGGCGGCAATGATGAGCATTTCGGTCAGGCATTGCTGTTCGCGCGCGGCCAGGATCATGCGCCCGATGCGCGGATCGACCGGAAGTCGTGCGAGATCCTGGCCTGTGCGGGTCAGCGTGAACACGCGCTTGCCCTGTCCGTCCTCATCGTCGGACATCTCGATGGCGCCGAGCTCTTGCAACAGGTGGTAGCCATCAGCCACCGCGCGCCCGGGAGGCGCCTCGACAAAAGGAAACTGCTCGATGTCGTCCAGTTTCAGCGCTTTCATGCGCAGGATGACCGACGCCAGCGACGAGCGCAGCACCTCGGGATCGGTAAACGCCGCGCGAGCGTTGTAGTCCGCCTCGTCATAAAGCCGGATGCACAGGCCAGGGCCGATGCGGCCGCAACGGCCGGCGCGCTGATTCGCCGATGCGCGGCTGATGGGTTCGATGCGCAACTGCTCGACCTTGTTGCGCCAGGAGTACCGCTTGATACGGGCCAGGCCGCTATCGACGACGAACCGGATGCCGGGCACGGTCAACGACGTCTCGGCCACGTTGGTGGCCAGCACCACCCGACGACTGTTGCCGCGCGGATGGAAAATCTTCTCTTGCTCGGCTTGCGACAGCCGCGCGTAAAGCGGCAGGATCTCGGTGCCCACGGGATGCCGCTTGCGCAAGGCCTCGGCCGACTCGCGAATCTCGCGCTCGCCCGGCAAAAATACCAGCACGTCGCCTGGCCCGTGGCGTGCGCACTCATCCACTGCGTCAACGATGGCGTCGATGAGATCGCGCTCTTCGTCTCCGGCCAAGCGCTCGCGAGTCCCTTTGGCCGGGGCACTGGCCTGCTCGTCGGTTTGCGGCGCTTGAACCGGGCGATAGCGCACCTCCACCGGGTACAGCCGGCCGGATACCTCGATCACGGGCGCGGGCTGGCCCTGCGCATCCGCGAAGTGCTGGGCGAAACGATCGGCGTCTATCGTGGCCGAGGTGATGACAACTTTCAGATCCGGCCGGCGCGGCAGCAACTGCCGCAGGTACCCCAGCAGAAAATCGATGTTCAGGCTGCGTTCATGCGCCTCGTCGATGATGATGGTGTCATAGCGCCTGAGCAAAGGATCGCGCTGTGACTCCGCCAGCAAGATGCCATCGGTCATCAGCTTGATGGCGGCATTGGGGCCGGTGCGGTCATTGAACCGCACCTGATAGCCCACCACCTCACCCATGGGCGTGTTCAGCTCTTCGGCGATGCGCTTGGCCACGGAGGTCGCCGCCAGCCGCCTGGGCTGGGTATGACCGATCATGGCGCGGCGCCCGCGCCCCAGCTCCAGGCAGATCTTGGGCAACTGAGTCGTCTTGCCCGACCCGGTTTCGCCGCTGACAATGACCACTTGGTGCGCGGCGATTGCTTGCGCGATTTCCTGACGCCGCGCGCTGACGGGCAGGTCTTCGGGGTAAGTGATGACGGGGATGGGGCGCTCCGGGCGCGCGGGACGGGGCGAGGCGGCCGGACGGGGCGTTTCTGGCATGTATCTGGATCCTTTGAGCCCGCATTATAAATTTGCCCAGGCCGGCTTACCTTCACGCACAGATTTTCCGTGCCCGGATGCGGCCGCGGCGGGCCGGTCGCGGCCTATAATTTCGGCAGCCGCCTTGCGGCCTGCCACACCGCCCGGCGGTGCGCCGACACTTTCTCTGATTGAATACCCCCATCATGCCCGACCTGGAAGCCGACACCGTCTCCGCCCTTGAAGCGCCCGAATTCGCCCCCGCGCAGTTCGTGCGATGGTTCCGAGACGTGGCGCCTTATGTGCATGCCTTTCGAGGCAAGACGTTCGTGGTGGCGTTTGGCGGCGAGCTGGTCCAGGCCGGTGCGCTGAACACCTTGGTGCAGGATTTGTCGTTGCTATCGGCGCTGGGTATCCGGCTGGTGCTGGTGCACGGATCGCGGCCCCAGGTCAATGAACAATTGCGGCTCAAGGGATACAGCCAGCAATTCGGCCGTGGCATGGAGCCCACCGATGCCGCCGCACTCGAATGTGCCAAGGAAGCGGCTGGCGAAATCCGCCTGGATATCGAAGCAGCGTTCAGTCAGGGGCTGCCCAATACGCCTATGTCCAATGCCCATGTCCGCGTGATCTCCGGCAATTTCGTCACTGCGCGGCCCGCCGGCGTGCTTGACGGCGTGGATTACAAACACACCGGGCACGTGCGCAAGATCGACGTCGATGCGCTGAAGTTCGCCATCGAACGCGGCTCGATGGTACTGCTCTCGCCTCTGGGCTTCTCGCCCACCGGAGAGGCTTTCAATCTCGCCATGGAGGACCTGGCCACCAGTGTGGCCGTGGGCCTGCGCGCCGAGAAACTCATCTTCCTGTCCAGTTCGCCCGGCGTGCTCAACGAAGACGGCACCGTCGATACAGAACTGGCGCGCGCCGACGCCGACGCGCTTCTGGCCGCTGGCCAGTTGGACGAAGACACCGCCTTCTTCCTGCGCCCGGCTTCGCTGGCCGTCAAACGTGGCGTGGCGCGCGCCCACGTGGTGCCTTACTGCCTGGATGGCAGCGTACTGCTGGAAATTTTTACGCACGACGGCGTGGGCACCATGGTGGTAGAAGACACGCTGGACGATCTGCGAGCGGCCACACTCGACGATGTCGGCGCGATCCTGAGCCTGATCGAACCGCTGGAAGCCGACGGCACGCTGGTGCCCCGGCCGCGCGGCGTGATCGAGCGCGACGTCGAGCATTTCACCGTGCTGGAGCACGACGGCATCATCTACGGATGCGCCGCCATCTACCCCTACCCCAAGGACAACATGGCCGAGATGGCCTGCCTGATTGTCCATCCGGAATGGCAAAGCTCGGGGGAAGGCGAAATATTGCTGCGCCACATGGAGTCCCGCGCCCGCAGCATGGGCATGAAGCGGCTGTTCGTGCTCACGACCCGCACCTCGCACTGGTTCATCAAGCGCGGCTTCGTCCAAGGAGGCATCGCCGACTTGCCGGTGGACAAACAGCAACACTACAACCGGTCGCGCAACAGCCTCATCTTCATCAAAAAGCTCTGAGCGAAGCAATAGACCCTGCCTGAAACAGGGTCTATTGCCGCCGCATCATGCCCCAAGCCCGTTAAAATGGGCCATTCAAAACTATTCGGCAGCAGAAAAATGGCTCGTACCATCCACTGTGTAAAACTCAAGCGCGATACCGAAGGTCTGGACTTTCCGCCCTATCCGGGCGAACTGGGTGCCCGTATCTGGCGCGAAATTTCCAAGGAAGCCTGGGAAGAGTGGAAACAGGTCCAGACGCGCCTGGTCAATGAAAACCGCCTGAATCTGGCCGATGCTCGTGCGCGCAAGTATCTGCAGCAGCAGATGGAACGCTTCCTGTTCGAAGACGGTACGGTCGAAGCCCAGGGATATGTGCCGCCTTCGGCCTGATACCCGCCTCGCGTGCTCCGGGCGCCGCAGGCGCGCGCCGTAAGGCACCCTGTAAAAAACCCCCGAATGCTGGACGAGATCCACCCTTCGGGGGTTTTTTACATGGCCAATGGATACGCGCTCAGGCGGCCTATCACCTCAACAGGCCCACATCAAAAGGCCCCAGGCCGGTACAGAACCGGACTGGGGCCGTTGGGCTTGTGTTGCGTCGCGTGCCGAGTTCGGCCGCGTCAACCACCCGACGCCCGGCGCGCCAGCGCCGGGATCATCCCGCCTGCTGCTCGTCGGTGCCAACCGCAGATTTGGGTTCGGCGTCTTCGCCACGAGCCAGACGTTCGGTGTTTTTGACGCCGGTGTGGCGCACATCGGCGCCTTTGACCATATAAATCACGCGTTCAGCCATGTTTTTGGCATGGTCGCCGATACGTTCGAGCGCGCGGGCGATGAACACCATGTCGATCGCTCGCGAGATCGTGCGCGGGTCTTCCATCATGTAGGTAATCAGGTTACGTAGCGCGGCCTTCCATTCCTTGTCCACTTCCTTGTCGTTGCGCACCACCTGCGCCGCAAGAATGGGATCCAGACGGGCGAACGCATCCAGCGCCTGATGCAGCATGTTGCCAACATTGACCGACATGTGACGCAACTCGATCAGCGGAATCTGCTGCTGCGAAGCGTCATACATGCGGCGTACGGCGGTGGCGATTTTTTCTGCCTCATCACCCGAGCGCTCCATGTCGGTGAGCATCTTGGACACGGCCAGCAGCGTGCGCAGATCGATGGCGGTGGGCTGATGCCGGGCCAGAATCAGGCTGATGCGCTCATCGATCTCCACCTCGTGGCGGTTGACCTCTTTTTCGCGCTCGCGGACTTTTTCGACCAGGCTCATATCCCCGGTCGCCATGGCTTCTATCGCCTCGTGGATCATGGCCTCGACCACTCCACCCATTTGCAGAAACTGCGAACGGACGGCGCCCAGGTCGGCGTCGAACTGTTTATTGGTGTGCTCCGTCATCCGGACTCCCTGCGATTGTGGTCTCATGACTGCGCCCCCCTTTGAGCGCTCGAATGACGCGGGGGACCTGCCGACCCGCAAGGTTATGACCTGAGTGTGACAGGATTATGAATGCCACCGCCCTGCCAGGGCAAGGCGGTGGCATCACGGATCAACGGCCCAGGCGGCGGATACCGTTCTGGGTGGCAAGCAATGCCACATCCGCGCCGGGCAGCGCAAACAGGCCGCAGGTCACGACACCGGGCATATTGTTGACGCGGGCTTCCAGGCCCGGCGCATCGGTGATGCTCAGACCGGCAATATCGAGAATCACGTTACCGTTATCGGTCACGAAGCCCTCGCGCAGACGAGGCTGACCGCCCAATGCAGCCAGACGACGCGCCACGGCTTCACGGGCCATCGGAATGACCTCAATGGGCAACGCAAAGGCTCCCATGCGTTCGACCAGCTTGGACTCATCGGCTATGCAGATGAAACGCTCGGCCACCGAGGCGACGATTTTCTCGCGCGTGAGCGCGCCACCACCGCCTTTGATCATATGCAGATTGGCATCGATCTCGTCGGCGCCATCGATGTACAGCGGCATGGTATCGACGTCGTTCAGATCGAGCACGGCAAGGCCATGACTGGCCAGGCGCTGAGCACTGCGCTCAGAGCTGGCGACCGTGCCGCGGATGCGTCCGGCAAACCGTGCCAGACCGTCGATGAAAAGGTCGGCGGTCGAACCGGTTCCGACACCGATGACCACATCGGGGCCGGCGACCTGCTCGACGAATTCGAGTGCCGCTTCCGCGGCCTGTTGTTTGAGCTGTTGCTGAGTAAGCATGATGAGGCGGGCGCGATGCGCCAGGAAGGAGGATGCAGACGGAAATTTAGCAGATACCTGGCCAGGCACGGGCCAGGATGGCCGCTATGGCAGGTTCTGACAGGTGTTCACCATACAACCCTGGCCTCAGCCGGGTGGCGACAAATGCCTGCCCCAGCGGCTGCGGGGCGTGGCGCAGCATGAGACCTGCCTGCATAAGCCGCGCCAGACCGGCCGCCAAGGCCCGCGCCTGCTCCTGGCCAGGCTGCGCGGCCGATATCAGCCATGATTCGACGGCACGATCGTAGCGCGCGTCCAGGCCAGCGGCCAGTTTCAGATCCTCGCCCAGCCGCGCCAGCGCCTGCGGCTCGCGGCCCAGCGCGCGCAGCACATCGAGCGCCATCACATTGCCCGATCCTTCCCAGATGGCGTTGACCGGAGCCTCCCGATAGAGTCGAGCCAAAGGCCCCTCCTCCACATAACCATTACCGCCCAGTACCTCCATGGATTCGGCCAGCGCTGTGCAGGCGCGCTTGCACACCCATAACTTGGCCGCCGGCGTGACCACCCGCAGCAAGGTGCGCTCGTCCGCATCCATGGCATGCGCCAGGCACATGCCCAGCAACATAGCCGCCTCGCTCTCGAGAGCGAGATCCGCCAGTACCGCCCGCATCACCGGCTGCTCGACCAACCGCTGGCCAAATGCGCGACGATGCTGGGCATGGTGCAACGCCTGTACCAGCCCCTGCCTGAGCAGCGCCGCGCTGCCCAACACACAATCCAGGCGGGTGGTGGCGGCCATTTCGAGCAATACGGCCAACCCCTTGCCAGGCTCACCCAGCATCACCGCCCAGGCCTGCTCGAACTCGGCCTCTGCGCTGGCGTTGCTACGATTGCCAAGCTTGTCCTTCAGGCGCCGCAGTCGGATGGCATTGCGTGGCCCGTTCGGGATCCAGCGTGGCATGAAAAAACAGCCGATGCCGTCGTCCGCGCGGGCCAGCACCAGATGCGCATCGGCCTGGGGCACCGAAAAAAACCATTTATGACCCACCAGCGAGTACGGCTGCCCACGCCCTGGCTGACCCAACGGCCGGGCCTCGGTCGTGATGGCTCTCAAATCGGAGCCGCCCTGCTTTTCCGTCAGGCCCATGCCCAGCATGACGCTTCGCTTGGAGGTCAAGGGCGCATCTGTACCGTCGTAATCGCGGCTCATCAGCCGGGGCAACCAGTCACGGGCATAATCAATCGCCCCGCCGGGTTCACGCAACAGCAAAGGAATCGCTGCGTGGGTCATCGTGATGGGACACAGGGTTCCCGCCTCCACCTTACCCTGCAGGTAGAAACCGGCCGCCCGGCTGATATGCGTGGCAGATCCTGTCTGCACCCAGGGCTGACAATGCAGGCCGCGCGTTCAGGCCCCCCGCATGAGCGCGTCCCATGCCGGATGAAACTCGACGTGATCAATACGATGCCCGGCAGGATCGTAGGTGTGCAGCGCAGGCGGATGAGTGTTGGCGAGTTCTCCCGCCTTCAGGGTGTGCGCACGTCCCAACCAGGCGCCATGCTCGGCGAGTTCGACAGTCGGGATCCCCAGACGCACCAGCCACTGCTTGAGTGCCTGGTCCGTGTCAAACAGCGAGTAGTCCTCGAGCGGAGCGACCTGGTTCGTGACTTGGTGCGTGGCGAAGGGCTGCATGATGTCTCCCGATGGCGCCACGAACGCCGCATCAGCGTTGCGCAGCTGGATCCAGTGTATCGGTTTCGTCGCCCAGCAGGCGTTCGGCCTGCTCGCCCGGCAGCGCCTCGACCGCGTTCAGATTGCGCAGCATGACCCGGGTACGGGTCTCCGTCTGCCCGATCTTGTTGCTGGCCGTATCCAGCGATTTTTTTACGCTGGCCAGCGACTCGCCGAACTTGCCGAACTCGGTTTTGACGGCACGCAGTACTTGCCAGACCTCAGAGGAACGCCGCTCGATGGCCAGAGTACGAAAACCCATCTGCAAACTGTTAAGCAGCGCGGCGAGGTTGGTCGGGCCGGCCACATTCACGCGCAACGCCTGCAGTTTGTCGACCAGGCCAGGCTGTCGCAGCACTTCGGCGTACAAGCCTTCAGTAGGAAGAAACATGATGGCGAAATCGGTGGTATGGGGCGGAGCGACATACTTCTCTGCGATCAGGCGGGCCTGGGCCTCCACCGCGCGCACCAGCGCGGCGCCAGCCACACGCGCCGCTTCGTGATCCGCCGCATCCTGCGCCAACTGCAAGCGTTCGTACTCCTCTTTGGGAAACTTGGCATCGATGGGCAACCAGACCGGACCGGCTTCGCCGCCTGGCAATCGGATGGCAAACTCAACGATGGCGTCGCTGCCTGGCACCGGTTTTATGTTGCGCGCGTATTGGTCGGCCGTCATGCTGTCCTCAATGAGACGAGCCAGTTGCACCTCGCCCCATGTACCGCGGGACTTGACGTTGGTGAGCACGCGCTTGAGATCTCCGACGCCGGCGGCCAGCGTCTGCATTTCGCCCAAACCCTTATGCACGGCCTCCAGACGTTCGGACACCAGGCGGAAGGATTCGCCCAGGCGCTGCTCGAGCGTGGCGTGCAATTTTTCATCCACGGTGCGCCGCATGTCTTCCAAGCGCGCTGCGTTGTCGGCCTGCAGCGTCTGCAGGCGCTGGTCTACCGTGTTGCGGATCTCCAGCATGCGCCGGTCGTTGATCTCCACCAGCCCCTGCAGCCGCTCACCAAACTGGGTGCCAAAGCGCGCCAACGACTCCGCGGCTTCGCGTCGGTTGTCGCTTTGCGTCTGTGCGAGATCGGCCCGCAAGCCGCGCTCCAGACGCTCCACCGCTTCGTACAGGCCATCGAGGTGGGCGCGGCTGGCTGCCGGCCGCAGGCACAGCCACAGTGTCAGCAGCGCCGCCAGCCCGGCAGCGCCCGCTGCCATCCACAAGAGTATTTCTGTCAGAACCACGGCTTCCCCCAGCAAAAAAATATTATAGAAAAATGGGGTCAGCCATCGGCATGACATTCCCGGAAATATATCTGACCAATAAAACAAAAATCATTTACCCAATTCTGAAACACCTAGAAACTTATTAATTAAATTATCAACTCTCATTAAGCGACTTGGCACTAAGATCACACAAAGATACTGATAGGCGCCCTCCATGGCGCCTGGCTGCATGCTTCTCATACCGCAAAACCTCTCCCTGCCTCGGGCCGGAGAGTCTCATTTCCAGGACATCTTCGGCCCCATCGATCTGAGCCACGCCACTCTGCTGGCGCATGGCGGTGACCGTTATGTCTTCGAGCACCCGCATGACGCCTGTCTGCTTGTCAAAGTCATGGACATGCAGGCGCGTGGCGTTTATCTGGCCAAACGTCCCTTGAAGCGCTGGTATAAACAGTTTCAGCGAGAAAGTGCTTATCGCGTTTACCTGAACGAATTCAGCGAATATGTCACCAGCGCGACGCGCCCGTCTGGCGTCTGGCATTTGCCATTGGCGCGTATCCTGGGCGTGTCGCAAACCAATCTAGGGCTGGGACTGCTGGCCGAGAAGATCCGCAACGCGCAGGGCGAGATGGCCCCCACCTTGCGGGACCTGGTCAAGCAAGGGCGCTATACCCGCCAGATAGCCCGGCAATTGGATCAGATGATCGACGATCTGGCGCAGGCGCATGTGATTCTGCATGACCTCTCTTCGGCCAATATTGCCGTGGGTTACAACGCCGATGGCCGGCAGGGCCTTTATCTCGTCGATGGCTTCGGCGTGGTACCGCTCATTCCGGTGTACGCCTGGAACCAGCGCCTGAACCGCCGCCGCATCATGAAGAAGTACGCAGAAATGCGGGCCAAACTGCCTGCGCCGCTTGATGATTGATCAGCCGGCGGGCAGCACGGCACCCTGCCCGTCGATCCACTCATAATCTTTGCCCGCCTGCTGGCCCCGCCTCAAGGGGTTACGCGTGCAGAAGGCTGCGTAAGCCGGGTCAACGAAGCGATAGGGTAAATGTTCGTCACGCCCGGCCGGTATGCCCAGCCGCGTGGTTCGCACGATGGTGGGTACCGCCACGCCGGCATCATGCACAAAGAAAACGTCGGGGTCGAAACCCTGTGCATCCCACTCGGGCACCTTCAGCCCCAACGAACGACACAGCAACGTCTGCCCGGCGCAAAGCTTCTCGGGCGCGCGCATCCTGCCCTGGCTATCGGGATTGAGCGCCTGCATAGCCCGCAGCGATTGGGCCCCGAGACCGCGTCAAGCCATGGGAAGGCCGATTTGATGAGTACGGCATTGCCCTGCCCGCGCGCGCTGAAATTCAATGAGTCGCTGCCACGAGCGTAGTACATATAAATGGTGCCACCGCCCATGAAAAGCGCGCGCCGCTTGTGCGTATATCCCAGCGAAGCGTGGCTGCCTTTGTCGGTCAGATAATAGGCCTCGGTTTCGATGATGCGCGCAGACAGCCACAGGCTACCCCAGCGCCGCCGCAGGATCTTACCCAACAGATCGCGGGCCAACGTGGCCGCATCGCGATCGAAGAAACTGTCTGGCAGCGGCGCCAGATCGTCGACGCCACCGGCCATGTCAGGCAAAGCGTTCGGTGTAACGCTTTTCGGAAAAACCGACGCTGATCTCACCGTCCGGGGTCACGGTTACCGGCCGACGAACCAACGCCGGGTATTCGGCAATCAGCCGCGTCCATTGAGCAGGCGTCGCGGCCGCCTTCTGCTCCTCGGTCAGGGCACGCCAGGTCATGGAGCTGCGATTGACGAGCTTGTCCCATCCACCGAGTTGCTCAGCCCAGGCCTTGAGCGTGTCAGCAGGCACCGGATGATCCCGATAATCGACGAACTCATGCTTGACGCCATGCGCCTTGAGCCATTCGCGTGCCTTGACGCAGGTGCTGCATTTATTCAGGCCATAAAGTGTAGTCGTCATGTCGTTATCTCCCGACGGGCTTGCATACGATTGGCGATGATGACGCAGGTGCCTACGGCCAGAATGAACAATGTGGCCAGCGCATTGACCTCGGGCTTGAGCCCCAGGCGTACGCGCGAGAAGACTTCCATGGGCAACGTGGAATAGCCTGGCCCCGACAAGAAGGAAGCCAGCACGACGTCATCGAGCGACAACGTGAAAGACAGCAACCATGCCGAGGCCAGCGCCGGCGCGATGAGCGGCAGGGTGATGGCGAAGAAAACCCGGATGGGCGTGGCCCCAAGATCGAGCGCGGCCTCTTCCAGCGAGCGGTCCATGTCACGGATACGCGACTGGATCACCACGGCGACGAAAGCCATGCACAGGGTCACATGGCCGACCCAGATGGTGAATATCCCGTTTTGCGCCGGCCAGCTTAGAGTGCCGCGCATTTCGACAAACATGAGCAGCAGGGAGATCCCCAACACCACCTCAGGAATGACCAATGGCGCGCTGAGCATACCCACATAGAGCCCAAATCCCTTGAAGCGCCCCATGCGCGCGAGCACGTAACCCGCCCACGTACCAATGATCGTGGCAGCCGTCGCAGTCAGCGCCGCGATCTTGAACGACAACCACGCCGCGCGCAACAAAGCCTCATCGTGGAACAGCGACCCATACCAACGGAAGGAGAACGCGGTCCAGGAGGTGACCACGGGCGACTCATTGAAGGAAAACACCATCAGGCTCAGTATGGGTACGTAGAGGAAGAGATAGCCCACGCCCAGCGCCACATTACGCAGCGTTTTATTTGGCCCCTTCATGCTTTGCCCCCGTTGACGGCTTCCTGTTGCTTGACCTGGTTGTACTGGAACAGCGCCAGCGGCACGAGCAGCAAGAGCACCATCACGCAGGTCACGGCCGATGCCATGGGCCAGTCGGTGTTGTTGAAGAACTCGTTCCACATCACGCGGCCCATCATCAGGGTGTCAGCGCCGCCCAGCATCTCGGGAATGACGTACTCGCCCACGGCAGGGATGAAGACCAACATGGCGCCGGCAATGACGCCAGGCCGGGACAGCGGCACCGTGATGCGCCAGAAGGCCTGCCACGGACGCGCGCCGAGGTCGTAGGCGGCCTCCAGCAGCCTGAGGTCCATTTTTACGAGATTGGCATACAACGGCAGAATGAAAAAAGGCAGATAGGCATAGACCATGCCAATGTAGACCGCCAGATCGGTGCGATAAATCTCCAGCGGAGCGGAGGTCAGCCCAAGGCCCATCAATAGCTTGTTCAACAGGCCGTCGTTGCGCAGGATTCCAACCCATGCATAGACGCGCAGCAACAGCGACGTCCAAAAAGGCAGAATCACGCCCAACAAGAGCAGATTGCGGTGACGCGGCGCGCTGCGGGCGATGTAATACGCCATCGGGTAGCCGATCAGGATGCAGCAAAGCGTCGTGATGGCCGCCATCTTGACCGAGTTCAGGTAGGTGGCAACATACAGACTGTCGGTAAAGAGCAGGATGTACCCACGCAGATGCAGACTGAACTGGACCGCTTCGTCCTTGATTTCGGCAAAAGGTGTATAGGGTGGGATACCGAACTGCAATTCGGCGACGCTGATTTTCAAAACCAGCAGAAACGGGACAAGCAGAAAGACCACCAGCCACACAAAGGGAGGCACGATGGCCAGTCTGCGGCCTGAGGGCAGCCGCAGCCGCCTCATGATGACAACACCGTCGCGCTGTCGGCATCCCAACTGACGAAGATTTCTTCGTCTATGCCGGGCGCGTCCATGTTGGACAACAACAGGCTGGCCACGCTGGCTTCGACCGTTTTGCCCGAATCCAGACGAATCTGGTAGAGGCCATAACTGCCCATCCAGGCCATGTGCGTCACCATGCCATGCGCCCAGTTGTACTCGCCTTCGGGTTGCTCGCGCGAGACGACCAGCCGTTCGGGCCGGATCGACACGTGCACTTGCATGCCGAGCGGCTCGCTCACGCCGTGGTTGACGAACAAGGGACGCGTGAGTTCCTCGCTTTCGATGGCAACGTGGTCCGGCTCATCGACGACGATCGTGCCGGTAAACAGATTGGTCGTACCGATGAAACCCGCCACGAACTGGGAGTTCGGGAAGTTGTAGACATCCTGGGGGGTGCCGCATTGCACGATCTGCCCTTCGGTCATGACGGCCAAACGGTGGGCCATCGTCATGGCCTCTTCCTGGTCATGCGTGACCATGATGCACGTCACACCGACCTGCTCCAGGATTTTGACCAGTTCGATCTGCGTCTTCTGACGGATCTGCTTGTCCAGGGCCGACATGGGCTCGTCGAGCAAGAGAAGCTTGGGGCGCTTGACCAGGCTGCGCGCCAGTGCGACGCGCTGCTGCTGACCGCCCGACAACTGATGCGGTTTTCGGCGCGAATAACCCGCCATCTGCACCAGATTCAGGGCTTCGAAGACGCGATCGTGGATTTCAGCGCGATCCACGCCCTCCTGCTTGAGGCCAAACGCGACATTCGCCTCGACCGTCATGTGCGGGAAAAGCGCGTACGACTGAAACATCATGTTCACCGGCCGCCGGTACGGCGGCACGGCGGTGATGTCCTCGCCGTCGAGCAGGATCTGTCCCGACGTGGCATCCTCGAAGCCGGCCAGCATGCGCAACAAGGTGGATTTCCCGCTGCCCGAACTGCCCAGCAACGCAAAAATCTCGTTGCGGCGCACGGCCAGGTTGACCGAGCGCACCGCCACGGTGTCGCCGAAAATCTTGACCACATCGACGACCTTGACGAACTCGTCGGGATCGCCGGAGTACTGTGCCGTGTAACGGGCCTCGCTCATGATGATTTATCGTCCTGACTTCAGTTCAGCCCACATCCGCGTCTGCAAACGCTGAATGGGCAGGGGCTGGGCCTTGATCACATAGAGCGACTTGGACAGCTCGGGCGACGGATAGATCATGGGATTGTCAGCGACTTCCTTGACCACGTACTTGCGCGCCTCTTTGTTGGCGTTCGGGTAGAACATGGTGTTGGTGATGGCCGCATGCACCTGAGGCGTCTCGATGTAATTGATGAATGCATGCGCCTCATCGGGATGCGGCGCATCCTTCGGAATGACCATCAAGTCAAACCACGCCGGCGCGCCACCCTTGGGAATGAAGTAATTGATGTCGTAAGGCTTTTTGGCCTGCTGAGCGCGATTGCGCGCGATCATCACGTCACCGGAAAAACCGTACACCATGCACAGGTCGCCCACGGCGAGTTCGTCGATATAGCCCGACGAGCTGAACTGCCGGATGTAGGGGCGGATTTTTTTCAGAACTTCCAGCGCCGCCTTGTAGTCCTCGGGCTTGTCGCTGTTGGGATCCTTGCCCAGATACTTCAGCACCGCCGGGAATACCTGGGCGGCCTCGTCGAGCATGGAAATGCCGCATTCTTTCAGTTTGGCGGCATTCTCGGGCTTGAACAGCATGTCCCAATTGGCCAGGTCGACGTCCTCACCCATGATCTGCTTGACCTTGGTGACGTTGTAGCCCAGACCGTTGGTGCCATAGCCCCAGGGCACCGCATACTCGTTGCCCGGGTCTACCTGCGCGACCAAGGCCATGACGTCGGGGTCGAGATTCTTGAGATTAGGCAGTTTGGACTTGTCCAGCTTCTGGAACAGGCCCCCTTCGATCTGCCGCGAAGCGTAGTGAGTCGACGGCACGACGATGTCATAGCCGGACTTGCCCGTCAGCAGCTTGGCCTGCAAGGTATCGTTGTTGTCGTAGATGTCATAGCGGACCTTGATACCGGATTCGCGCTCGAATCCGGGAATCGTGTCAGGGGCAGTGTATTCTGCCCAGTTATAGACATTGACGACCTTGTTCTGCGCCAGCGCGGGCGTAGTCGCCGCCGCTGCCAGCGCCAGACCTACTGCCGCACGCACTCCCGCCGAGGTTTTCATCGCAAACCCCTTGCCTATTCGGCAATTGCCAAAAGGCAAAATAATAAAGCCTTTTAACAGGGGCTTGGTAAGCGTCTGGCAGTGGGATCGGCGAATTTGCACGAAATTGCCGCCTGGCCGACTCGCGGCAGACCTGATGCGAGCCGACTCAGCTACCGGAGGCCCGATAGGCCAGGCAGATCGCCTCCCAGGCCTGTTGCCCGGCCGCACCGCACACCTTGAGCAAGGAGCGCTGCAAACGCTGTAGATTCGCCTGCCGCTGCGCGGTCGAGATTCCACCATCGCGGCCGCGATCAAAGTCGATGAGCCAGGCACGCCCGGCCGGATCGAGCAGGATATTGAAAGCATTGAGATCGGCGTGCCAGACCCCGGCGGCGTGCATCGCTGCGATGGCCCGCCCGGCCGCCTCGCATGCCTGTGCGCTCGGGTCCGCGGCGAGCGGCCGCACATTGGGCAGCCGCTCGACCAGAATGGCCGCCCGATAGGTCAGGCCGTCGCGCCAATAGGCGGCAGCCAGCGGCGCAGGCACCGGCAGGCCAGCGGCCTGCATACGCGCCAGCAGACGGAACTCACGAAAGCAACGCGTCTGCTCTTCTCCGGCCCAGATATAGCGCTGCCGCGACACGCGCGCTATCAGCCCGCCACGCCGATAGCCGCGCAAGACGCCCTGCCAGCCCGGACCATGGACGAACCAGGCGGCCTGGCGCCCACCCTCTTGCACGGCGTGGGCATCGTCGCCATAACTGGCCGGGTCAAGTAAGGCGGGGTCGGGCACCAACCGCGCCGCTTCATACAACATGGCGCCGCCCCGGAAAGCCTTGCGCGGATACGCCAACGAATCAGCCGGCACGGTTACGCATCCAGTCGGCCACGCCAAAAAAAGAATGCAGCAGGCGCTCAACCAGCGGAGGCGCGATGCCTTGATCCTGCATGGCCCGGCCCATGCAGGCAACCCATTGATCGCGCTCGGCTTGCCCTATCGAAAACGGCAGATGGCGAGCGCGCAGGCGCGGATGGCCGAAGCGCTGAATGTAGTAGTCCGGGCCGCCGAAATAGCCGCAAAGAAACCAGAACAACTTGTCGCGCGCCTCATCCAAACTGGGGCCGTGCGTGGCGCGCAGGGCCGTGAACTCCGGCTCCAGATCCATCAGATCATAGAAGCGGTCGACCAGGGCGCGCACCGCGGACTCACCGCCCAGCAACTCATAAATAGTCTTGCTTGTATCGAGCGGTTCGAACACCGCCTCCACACGTGTGGTCGTCATCATGCTTCTCGCAAAGTCACTAAAGGCGGCGTGCGCAACACTCCGCGCAACGCCAGCGCACCGCCCCCCAGGCCGCGGCCATGCCGGCCATCGTTCCGACGAACCAGGGCCACAGACTCAAGGATATGGCGAAATCAAACACCTGGGTGGACAGCACCCAGGCCACTGCCGTGGCGCCGGCGGCTGCCAGCAATCCGGCCAGCCCCCCACCGCCAGGAGCTCCAGTCGCTGAGCCCGGAGCAGTTGCGCCCGGGTGGCGCCCAACGCCCTGAGCACCGCGGCCTCGCGCACCCGCTCGTCGCGGGTGGCCGACAACGCCGTGGCCAACACCAGCAGGCCTGCGACCAGGCTAAACATAAAGAGCAACTGCACGGCCTTGACCACTTCAGTCAGCACGGTTTGCAACTGAGTCAGGATGGCGCCGACGTCGAATACCGTCAGATTGGGAAATTCGTGCACCAGGTCGCGCAACAGGCCGGCTTTTTCTCGCGGCAGGTAAAAATACGTGATCCAGCTCTGCGGCATGTCAGCCAGTGCAGCCGGCGACAGAATGGCGAAAAAATTGACGCGCATGGTATCCCAATCGACCTGCCGTGTGCCGGCAACCACCACTTTGACGGTCTGACCGGCGATATCAAAGTCCAGTTTGTCGCCGACGGCCAACCCCAACGACTTGGCCAACCCGGCCTCCAGCGACACTTCGTTTTCAGCCGGGTCGATCCACCGCCCTGCTTGCATGCGATTACCCTCTGGCGCCGCCTCGGCATAGGAAAGGTTGAATTCGCGATCCACCAAACGTTTGGCGCGCGGTTCGTCATAGTCATCCGGCCCGACGGGCCTGTCGTTGACGGCGATCAAACGACCTCTGACCATGGGCCAGAGGCGAGCCTGATTCAGACCTTGCCCGAGCAACCGGTCCTGCACCGCCAGACGCTGATCGGGCTGGATGTTGATAAGGAAACGGTTGGGCGCATCTGGCGGGATGGTTCGCCGCCAGCCATCGACAAGATCGGCGCGTGTCATCGCCAACAGCAGCAGAGCCATCAGGCCGATAGCCAACGCGCATATCTGGGTGATGGTGGACACGCGACGGCGGACCACGCCAGCGAGCGCAAAACGCAATGCCGGCAACCCGTTTAGCCGCGAGCGCAGCCCCGCGAGAGCCTGAACGCAAAGTGCGCCCACCGCAGCGAAAACGGCGAACGCCGCCAAGAATCCACCGGCCACCACGGCGGCCAGGCGCAAATCGCCCGCCACCCACCAGATGAGCAGGGCCAGCCCCACCGCGCCCAGCCCGTAAGGCAGCGCGCCGCGAGTTGGCAAGCGGGTCTCTTCGCGCAGCAACACCCTTGCGGGCGGCACGTGGCGCAAGCGCGCCAGCGCAGGCAGCGCAAACCCCAGCAGCAAGAGCACGCCCGTGAGCACGCCCTGCACAGCCGGCAGCGACCGGGCAGCGGGCAATTGCGTCTCGATCAGGCCAGCCAACGCACTGACCAACAGGCCATGCACACCATAGCCCGCCAGACACCCTGCGGCCGAGGCGAGCCCGCCCAGCACCGCGAACTCCACCCAAAGCGTGCGAGTCACCAACGCCTGGCTGGCTCCCAGGCAACGCATCACCGCCACGCCATCGCGGTGCCGCGCCATGAAACGCCCGGCGGCCAGCGCCAGGGCAACCGCCGATATCACGACCGCGAGCAAGGCGACCAGCGACAGAAAGCGTTGCGCGCGGTCCAGCGTGCGCCGCATCTCGGGGCGCCCGGACTCCAGCGTGGCAAGCCGCTGGCCACGCTGCAGATGCTGGCCGATCCAGCTCTGGAACTGCGCAATCGCCTGCGGCGGTCCCGCGGCGAGCAATGCATAGCCAATACGACTGCCGGCGGCGACCAAGCCGGTCGCGGCCAGATCGCCGCGCCCCATCATGACGCGGGGCGCCACGTTGACGAACTGCATGCCGCGATCCGGCTCATACGTCAGTACGCGAGCCACGGTGAAGGAGGCCTCTCCCAGTTTGAGCGAATCGCCGACTTTCAGGTCAAGCAGCGCCAGGAGTTGGGCATCGGCCCACACGGTGCCGGGGGCAGGAACCCCGGAGGCGGGCGCGTCGGCTTCGAAGGGCGCCGGCGCCACGCGCAGACGGCCGCGCAGGGGGTAACCGGGGTCGACCGCTTTTACCGACACCAACTGAGCGCTGTCGCCCGCCATGGCCATGGAGGGAAACTGCAATGTCTGCGCCACGGTCAACCCGAGGCGAGAGGCCTGATCCATCACCTCGGCCTCGAGAGGAGCATCGACCTCGAGCACCAGATCGGCGCCCAGTATCTGGGCGGCATCGCGCTCGAGCGCGCGCGCGACCCGATCGGCAAGAAAACCCACGCTGGTCACCGCTGCCACCGCCACCACGATCGCCAGCGCCAGCAGCCGCAATTCACCGGCGCGCGCATCACGGCGCAACATTGCCCATCCCAGGCGAATTGCATTGCCCCAGCTCGAGGACGATGTCTTTTTATCAGGGAAATCCATCATTATTCCTGGGGGATAGAGCGGCTGAGTCGCGGAAAAATGCCGCTATCATGCAAAAGGATGGCGGCGATACGCCACCCATGGAAAGAACAAAAAACACATCGGAGATTGTCCATGCATAAGTCCTGGCTCGTGGCCGGCCTGGTTTCGGCCTGCGCCTTTGCCGTCACCCTGCCCGCCGCTGCGGAAAACACCCTGAAGATGGCCTACGCCCTGTCGACGAATTCGCACTACGGTGCAGGCGCCGACGCCATGGCAAAGTCTCTGGAGGGCTCCACGCAAGGCAAGTACAAGGTACAGCAATTCGCCAATAGCGCGCTGGGCGGCGAACGCGAAGTCATCGAGGGGTTGCAGATCGGCACCGTGGATCTGGCCATCGTCTCGACCGGCGCTACGTTGAACTTCGTCCCCGAGACTGGCGTATTCGACATCCCCTTCCTGCTGCGCGACCTGCCTCATGCCCGTGCCGTGCTCGACAGCAAGGTGGGCCAGGACATGCTGGCCAAGTTCCCCAATCGGGGCATCGTTGCACTGGCGTGGGGCGAACAGGGTTTTCGACACCTGACCAATAATATCCGCCCGGTGAAAACGCCGGCCGATGCCAAGGGTCTGAAGATCCGTACCACGGAAAACCCCATCCATATCACCGCCTTCCGCCAGATCGGCATTTTGCCCACGCCCATGGCCTGGCCCGAAGTGGCTACTGCCTTGCAGCAAGGCACCATCGACGGCCAGGAAAATCCCCTATCGGTGATTACCTCGGCCAAACTGTCGCAGACTCAGAAGTATTTATCCCTCACCGGCCACGTCTACGGCCCGGCGTTGATACTGATGTCGGCCAATGCTTATAACAGCCTGTCGCCAGAGGATAAGGCCAAGTTCGACGAAGCAGGCAAACAGGCCGGCCTGGCCATGCGCGCCTACGTGGACAACATCGAAAAAACCGGTGCCGAGCAGCTCAAGAAAGAGGGCATGCAGGTCAACGATGTCGACCGTGCTGCGTTTGCCGCAGCCGTCGAACCCGCCTACCCCGAGTACTACAAGAAGTTCGACAAGAAGCTGATCGAAGCGATCCGCGACACCAAGTAAGCCTGTCAGCCCGGCCGCCGCCCGCGGGGCGGACCGGGCAACTTTTGCCCGGACTTTCATCATGCATCTGCTCTGCACGGCCGAGCGCGGCCTGTTCAAGCTGGTCTCTACCATTGCCCAGCTCTTGCTGCTGGCCTCGGCTGCCTGCGCGTTCTATCAAGTCATTGCGCGCTTCGTGCTGCACTCCCCCTCCGACTGGAGTGAGGTTGCCACCCGCGCGTTGCTTATCTGGACGGTATTGCTGGGCGTGGCACTGGCCTTTCGCCACGGCGTGATGATCAGTGTCGAGTTGCTGCGAAACACGCTCAAGGGCCGCGCCCGCCGCATGTTGGAACACGCCATTGCTCTGATTTGCATGGCATTCATGATCGTGCTGGCCTGGGTAGGTGGTCAGATGACCTGGCGTGTGCGCTTTCAGACCGTGCCAAGCCTGGATATTTCCATCTCCTGGATCTATCTGGCCATCCCGGTCGGCGCCACGCTGGCGACCCTGGCCATCCTCGCGCGCTGGGCACGCAACGAGGAAGACGACGTGCCCGTGCGCAACGACGCACAAGGCTGATCGCGCCTCTCATTTCTTCGAATCGTTCAGGCAGAGCACCATGTCGCAGTTGATGATAGTTTCGATGCTGATTTTCTTCGGCCTGTCGATTCCGGTGGCGATCGCCATCGGCCTGGCCGCGTTGACGGGCATCTCCGTGGGCGGCCTGCCCTGGCTGGTTTTCGCGCAGCAGATATTTGCCGCGCTGGACAAATATCCTCTGGTCGCCATTCCGTTTTTCATCCTGGCCGGCAACCTGATGGAAACGGGCGGCATTTCCGAGAGGATGGTCGAGTTCGCCAAGAGTATCGTGGGCGGCGTGCAAGGCGGGTTGGCCTGCACCTGCGTGCTGACCTGCATGATCTTCGCGGCCGTCGCGGGTTCAAGCGTGGCCACCACCTTCGCCGTGGGCGCCATCCTGATTCCCGCCATGGTGCGCCACGGTTATCCCAAGCCGTTTGCCGCCTCGCTTCAGGCCAGCGCGGCCGAACTGGGGGTCATCATTCCCCCTTCCATCCCGATGATTCTGTTTGCCGTGGCGACCGATACGTCGACCGGAGAACTCTTCATCGCGGGTGTGATGCCCGGTGTGCTGATCGGCCTGGCCCTGATGTTTTACGTGTGGTTCTACGCCAAGCGCAACGGCCTGGGCAAGCGTGACGGCGAGGGCCGACTGCCGCTTTGGCCGGCTTTCAAGCGCGCCTGGCTGGCCCTGCTTATGCCCGTCATCATTCTGGGCGGCATCTACGGCGGCGTCTTTACTCCGACAGAAGCTTCGGTCGTCGCCGTGGTCTATGCCATCGTCGTGGGTAAATTCATCTACCGCCGCCTGACAGTCTCCGATATATCGGTCACGCTGCACAAATCCGTCGTCTCCACGGCGGTGATCATGTTCCTGATCGCCAACGCGGGCGTATTCAGCTTCCTGCTCAATCGCGCCGGCATCCCCGATATTCTCGGGGCCTGGCTGTCGCAGCTCTTTGACACGAAGTTCGGTTTCCTGATGGGCGTGAACGTCGCACTATTCATTATCGGCATGTTCGTGGAGACCTCGGCCTCCATCGTCGTGCTGGCCCCGTTGTTGCTGCCGGTGGCGGTAAAGTTCGGCGTGGAGCCCGTGCACTTCGGCGTCATCATGGTGGTCAACCTGGCGTTGGGCATGGTCACCCCGCCCTTTGGCGTGAACCTGTTTGCCGCCTGTGCGGTGGCCAAGCTGTCGGTCGAGCAGCTTATCAAGCCGCTGGTCCCCTTCGTGGTGGTGGTGCTGATCTGCCTGATGATCATCACCTATTGGCCGGGTCTGTCGCTGGGCCTGAGAGATCTGGTCTACGCAAAATGACGTTCATCGCGCGGCGCGAAGGCGCCGTGCTGGCTCAAGTCAGGGGATCGAGCAGCACCACGACGGTGTTGAGCACGTGCTGGCGCATGGCGGCCTCGCATTGCGTGGGGTCGCCCGTCTTGAGCGCATCGATTAACTCCTGGTGCGAAGCACGCGCACGCAACGCCCTGCCAGGCTGTGCCGACCACAAACGCATGTAGGGCTCGACCACGGAGTGCAGCTCCGCGATCTGGCTCAGCAAACGGGGTTGTTTACAGAAGCCGCACAGGTATTCGTGAAACTCGCGGTGCGTGGTGGTCCAGTCCAGGTAGCCCTGCTCCATCAGATCCAGCATGCCAGTCAAGCGCCGGATATGCTCTGGCGCCATATTGGACACTGCGTTGCGCATGGCCAGGCCTTCGAGAACCGAGCGCATTTCAAACACCTCCAGCATCTCCTGGCGGTTCAGTCCGCGCACCACCGCGCCACGGTTGGCTCGGATCTCTACCAACCCTTCGGAGGCCAGGCGGCGCAACGCACCGCGCACCGGCATGCGACTGGTGCCGATCTGGCCAGCGATGTTCTCCGGCACCAGGCGCGCCCCGGGAGCAAACTGCCCCAGGCGGATCTGCTGCTGGATAAATTGGTAGGCCTCTTCTTCGGCCGTCAGGGCGGTCTTGTGCAAGGCGTCGTGTCAATGAATGGAAAGGCGCAATGATATAGCGGCTGGCCCGGATGCACTCAAGCCAAAGACTAACATAAATTGGATCCAATGATCCATAGATACAATACCTAGTATCCCGCTCCCCCTGTGGCCGGTCTAATGCATCCCGGCCGCCATGCCGACGGCCCAACGCATCAATGCAGATGAATACCAAGGGGATCCCCATGAAACCGCATTTTCTACGCGCTCTGCTCGCCGCCTGCGCACTGGCCTTTTCGAGCCAGGCACCGGCTCAGGACAAGGACTGGCCACAGCATCCCGTCAAGATCGTCGTGCCATTCCAGGCAGGGTCGGCCACCGACCTCATTTCGCGCCAACTGGGCGCGGCGCTGTCCGCGGAGCTGGGCCAACCTTTCGTGATCGAAGCCCGCCCGGCGCGGCCGCAGCCATTGGCAGCGCCGCCGTGGCCCGCTCCGAGCCCGACGGCTACACCCTGCTGATGGGCGGCCCCGCCGTTCTGGTGACCAACCGATTCCTGCAGAAACGCCTGGCCTACGATCCCGACAAGTTTGCCCTGGTGTCCATGGTGGCCGTCACGCCAAACATCCTGCTGACCAACCCCTCGCAACCGTTCAAGACCCTGCCCGAGATGGTTGCCTACGCCAAGGCGAATCCGGGCAAGCTGACGTACGCCTCATTCGGCACCGGCACGACCTCGCACATGGCCGGCGAAATGCTCAAGTCCGTGGCCGGCATCGATATCCTGCACATTCCGTACAAGGGCGCCGGCGAGGCGATTCCCGCCTTGCTAAGCGGTCAGGTCTCCATGTACTTCGACACCATCATGACCGGCCTGCCCCAGGCCAAAAGCGGCAATCTGATCGCGCTGGGCATGTCCAATGCGCGCCGTTCGGCCCTTGCCCCCCAGATTCCGACCATTGCCGAACAGGGCTTCGAGGGCTATGACATCGCCCTCTGGTATGGTCTGGCCGCACCGGAAGGCACTCCGCCGGCCGTGCTCGATACGCTTAATCGGGCCGTCAACAAAGTACTGGCCGACCCTGGCCTGCGCGACAAGCTGGCTGAAGCCGGTGCCGAACCTCAGGGCGGCTCGCGCGAATCCTTTGCCGCTTTTGTGAAGTCCGAGATTCCGCGCACGCAGAAGCTCATCGAACAAGCCGGCGTTACCGCTCAATAACTTTTCAGCCACGCATCATGTCTATGCCCTTTGATTGGACTTTCCCCTACGCCAGCCGAAAAATGCCGGTGCTCGCGGCCAATACGGTCGCGACCAGCCAACCGCTGGCCGCACAAGCGGGTCTGCGCATGATGCTGGCGGGCGGCAATGCCGTCGACAGCGCCATCGCCACGGCCATCGCGCTGACGGTCGTCGAACCGGTGATGAACGGTATCGGCGGCGATATGTTCACCCTGGTCTGGCATGAAGGCCGTCTGTATGGCTTGAACTCCAGCGGCCGTTCGCCGGCAGCCTGGACGCCGGAATACTTTGCCGGCCGCGACACCATGCCACCCTCCGGCTGGGGCACGGTGACCGTGCCCGGTCAGGTCGCCGGCTGGAAAGCCTTGCATGAGCGCTTTGGGAAACTGCCTTTCGCACAGTTGTTCGAACCGGCCATCGAGTATGCCGAGCGCGGCTTCGCTGTCTCGCCGACCATCGCTCGGCAATGGGCCACGCAGGCGCCCAAACTGGCCCATGAGCCCGGCTTCGCGCAGGCCTTTCTTCCCGAAGGCAAGACGCCGCAAGCCGGTCAATGGTGGCGCTTCCCCGAGCAGGGTAGAACGCTGCGCGACATCGCCGAGACCGGCGGCGAAAGCTTCTATCGTGGCGCGCTGGCCGCAAAAATCGCAGCCTTTGCCCGCGAAACGGGCGGCGCGCTGACTGCCGATGACCTGGCCGCGCATCAACCGCAATGGGTCGAACCCATCTCGCAAGGCTTTCGGGACTACCGTCTGCACGAGATCCCTCCCAATGGACAAGGAATCTCGGCGCTGATTGCGCTGGGCCTGCTTGAGCACTTCGACCTTGAAGGCATGGGCTGTGACAGCGCGGATTACTACCATGTCAGCATCGAAGCCATGAAGCTGGCCTTCGCCGACCTGCATCATCACGTGGCTGACCCGGAACACATGCGGATGGACGCCGCTGCCCTGCTGGATCCGGCCTACCTGTCCGAGCGCGCCCGACTCATCCGCATGGATAAGGCTGTCACGCCGCTGGCCGGGGCACCCAAGACCGGTGGCACCGTCTATCTCACCGCGGCGGATGCCCAGGGCACCATGGTGTCCTTCATCCAGTCCAACTATCACGGCTTCGGCTCGGGGGTGGTGTGCCGGGCACAGGCATCAGCCTGCATAACCGCGGCCTGAACTTTGTCCTGACGCCGGGCCATGCCAACCAGGTCGGCCCGCGCAAGCAGCCCATGCACACCATCATTCCGGCATTCGTCACCCGCGGGGGGCAACCGGTGATGTCCTTCGGCGTCATGGGAGGCTCCATGCAGGCCCAGGGGCACCTGCAGATGATGACCCGGCTGGCCGCATTCGGGCAAAATCCGCAGGCCATGAGCGATGCGCCACGCTTTCGGGTGGAAAACGGCCCGGTGGTCAACGTGGAAGCCCACCTGCCTGCCGATGTGGTGCAGACCCTGCGTGCGCGCGGCCATCACGTGCAGGTCGCGCCGGCCGACAGCCTGGAGTTCGGATCCGCGCAACTGATTCATTGTCTGCCAGGCGGCGGCTACGTGGCAGCGTCAGACTCGCGCCGTGATGGACAGGCCGTGGGCTTTTAGTTTTTCGCAACACGAGAACCTCGCCGGGTTCCCTGTGTAAACGCCGCGCAGATTCCTGCGCGGCGTTTTTGTTCTGGGGCGACGGACCACGCCTTCAGATGAAGGAATGCGAGAAAAGCCAGAACTGCGCCCTCTCGCCCACCGCGATGCGTGCCTTGCTTACCCGCGCGGCCGCTTGTCGATGACGCGCCGGGCCTTGCCCGTGAGCGTGCGTTCGACAAAACCTGCCTCGGCCACCTGAATACGGGCACTGACGCCAATATAGGATTTGACGGCATGCTGCAATTGCTTACCCACAGCAGCACGCTCGGCATCCGACAGTCCGCCAAACTCCGGACGCAGCTCGGTGAGAATTTCGAGCTCGTCCAGATTGCCACTGCGCGTGAGCACCAACTGATAATGCGGCGCCAGTTGCGTGATCTTTAGTACCAGCTCCTCGACCTGGGTGGGGAACAGGTTGACACCACGCACGATGAGCATATCGTCACTGCGGCCGGTGATCTTGCCGATGCGGCGCATGCTGCGCGAGGTCGGTGGCAGCAACCGGGTCAGGTCGCGTGTGCGATAGCGAATGATGGGCATGGCCTCCTTCGTCAGCGAGGTGAACACCAGCTCGCCAGACTCGCCATCCGCCACCGGTTCGCCCGTCTCGGGGTTGATGATTTCGGCGTAAAAGTGGTCTTCCCAGACGACCGGGCCGTCCTTGGTTTCCACGCACTCGCTTGCCACGCCTGGCCCCATGACTTCCGACAAACCGTAGATGTCCACGGCATCGATGCCCGCCTGGCCCTCGATATCCTGGCGCATTTGCCCGGTCCAGGGCTCGGCGCCGAAGATGCCGATGCGCAACGAGCTTTCGCGCGGATCCTGTCCTTAGCGACGCTGCTCTTCCAGAATATTGCAGAAGTAGGAGGGTGTGACCATGATGATGTCCGGACGGAAATCATTGATCAGCTGCACCTGTTTTTCAGTCTGCCCGCCCGACATCGGAATCACGGTGCAACCGAGGCGCTCGGCCCCGTAGTGCGCGCCCAACCCGCCGGTAAACAGGCCGTACCCATAGGCGACGTGAATGATATCGCCCGCCTTGCCACCTGCGGCCCGGATGGAGCGCGCAACCAGATTGGCCCAATTGTCCAGATCGCGAGCGGTATAACCCACTACGGTAGGCTTGCCCGTGGTGCCGCTGGAAGCATGCACCCGCGAAACACGCTCGCGCGGCACGGCAAACATCCCGAAGGGATAGTTGTCGCGCAGATCTTTCTTGGTGGTGAACGGAAACTTGGCGATATCGGAGAGCTGCTTGAGATCATCCGGATGCACGCCCGCGTCGTCGAACGCTTTTTTGTAATGCGCCACGTTCTGATAAGCGTGGTTGACGGTCCATTTCAGCCTCTCGAGCTGCAACGCCTGCAATTCATCGCGGCTGGCGTGTTCGATAGGATCCAGCCCCGGCTTGCTGAGGGTAGTGGGCATGGTGTCTCTCTCCTGAAAAATCTGTGCGGCACAAGGCCGCTTCGCAATAAGAAAGGTTCATCGCGGAATAGCGTGGAGCCGTGCTTGATTGCCATTACGCTTGATCCTTGATTTTTCAAGGATCAAGGCCGGGATCATGCTGGACCGCAAGACGATCGAGAGGTTGGGTGGGTGGGAAGGTTATCGGGTGGAGCGGGTCGTGTGGCCTGAAGGTGAGAGCCGGACGGTCACGATTTACCTGAAGCCTTCAGCGCGAACGATGCACTGCGAGCACTGCGGCAACCGATGTCGGCAGGTGCATGAGACGACCACGCGCCGGGTGCGGGATCTGCCGCTAATGGCGCTGCGAGTGACGCTGGTAGTGCCGCGTCGGCGGGTCTGGTGCGAGCAGTGCGGTGGACCGCATCTGGAGAGGCTGAGCTGGCTGGGCCGTTACCAGCGAGTGACCGACCGGCTGGCCGAGGCGGTCAGCCAGTTGCTTGAGTCCAGCAACATTCTGGCCGTGGCGCGCTTCTTCCAACTGGGTTGGCACACGGTCAAGGCGCTGGACAAGGCCCTGCTGCGACGGGCGATCCAAGAGCCGGACTGGAGTCAGATCCACTACCTAGCGATGGACGAGTTCGCTCTACACAAGGGCCATCGTTATGCCACGGTCGTTGTCGATCCGATCCGCCGTCAGGTGCTATGGATCGGTGATGGCCGCTCGCGCGAGACGGCCAGAGCCTTCTTCGAACAACTGCCAACTGGGGTTGCCCAGCAGATCCGGGCCGTAGCGATCGACATGACGACGGCCTATGAGCTGGAGATCCAGGCCAACTGCCCCAACGCCGAGATCGTCTACGACCTGTTCCACGTCGTGGCCAAGTACGGCCGTGAAGTGATAGACCGGGTGCGTGTAGACCAAGCGAACCAGTTGCGGCACGACAAGCCGGCCCGCCGGGTGATCAAGTCCAGTCGCTGGCTACTGCTGCGCAATCGCAAAAACCTCGATCCGTGCCAATCGGTAAAGTTGGACGAGTTGCTCCAGGCCAACCAGCCCTTGCTCACCGCTTATCTGATGCGCGATGAGCTCAAACAGCTGTGGTTCTACCAACACCCCGGCTACGCCCGCCAGGCATGGGATCACTGGCTGCAACAGGCTCAGGGCAGCGGCATCGCCGCCTTGGCTCACTTCGCGCTCAAGCTAAAAGCCTATCTGCACGGGATTCTGTCTCGCTGTCGCCACCGGCTCAACACCAGCATCGTCGAGGGCATCAACAACACCATCAAAGTCATCAAGCGCCGCGCCTACGGCTACCGCGATCAGGAGTACTTCTTCCTCAAGATCCGGTCTGCATTCCCCGGTATTCCTCGATGAACCATAAGAAAACCCCGGACTCAAGCCTCGGCTTCGCCGACGATCTGTCCTTTTATTCGATACGAACGGCCCCGAAAGACCGCCACATTGCGTCCGTCCTGGTTGCTCACCGTGATGTCGTAGACGCCGGTACGCCCGGCCAAGGAGCGCTCCTGCGCGACTGCCGTGAGCACATCGCCTTCATAGCCAGGCGCGAGATAATCAATCACACAGCCCGACGCCACGGTGCTGACATTGCGTGAGTTGCACGCAAAGGCGAAGCTGCTGTCGGCCAACGCGAAGATGAAGCCGCCATGGCAGGTCTTGTGGCCGTTGAGCATGTCGCCGCGTACCGTCATCGTCAGGCGGGCATACCCGGGGGCGATCTCCACCACTGTCATGCCCAAGGCCTGAGTCGCCGCATCGGCGGCGTACATGGTTTGTCCGACTGCCTCGGCCAACGCTTGCGGATCGGTGGGGACTGTCGTCTGTATTTGAGGAGCGTCCATTATTGCCCCTTGAAGTCGGGTTCGCGTTTGTCGAGAAACGCGGCGACCCCTTCGGCATAATCGGCGCTGCGGCCGAGTTCGCGCATCATGTCGCGCTCGAGGTCGAGCTGCGTGGCCAGGTCGTTGCCCAGGCTGGCCTGCAAGGCGCGCTTGCTGAACGCCAGGCCCTTGGTCGGAGCGCGGGCAAAATGACGGGCCATCTTCTCCAGGGTCTCTTCGAACGCCTCGTCGGCGACACACTGCCATATCAAGCCCAAGTCCTGGGCCTGGCGCGCCGCGATCTTGTCGCCCAACATGGCCAGACCGAACGCCCGCGCACGACCGACCAGACGCGGCAGCACGAACGTGCCGCCCGTGTCCGGAATCAGCCCCAGACGGCAGAAGGACTGAATGAAACTGGCCGACTCTTTGGCAATGACGATGTCACCGGCAAACGCCAGATTGGCGCCAGCGCCTGCTGCGACGCCATTGACGCCGACGACGACCGGCAGTGGCAACGCCGCCAAGCGGCGCACCAGCGGCGCGTAGAATTTCTCCACCGTCTCGCCCAGATCTGGAGGCGACCCATCGGCGGTGGGACGGCGCTCCGACAGATCCTGGCCGGCACAAAAACCACGGCCGGCACCGGTCAACACCACCACGCGCGCGCCCTGCGTTTCGACCTGCGTCAACGCATCGGCCACTTCACCGTGCATGCGTGCCGTGAAGCTGTTGAGTTTGTCGGGACGGTTCAAGGTCAGACGGGCAATGCCGTCGGCCAAGGAAAACTCGATATCCTGATAGCTCATGAGCGGCTCCTCAAACGTGCCGGCGGGTTTGCACGACGCGGAAGCGGTTTGCCACGAACGCGCTGTCCGACAACGCCGCGTTGGCCGCCGGGTTGGCGCCGGTGCCATGGAAATCGCTGAAGGCTGCCGTCTGGTTGACGAACACGGCACCGGTCAGATTCAGCGACAGGGCCACTCCGGCGACCTCGGCCGCTTCCTGGATGCGGTCGGCCACGCCGTCATCGGTCGTGTAGGCCGACAGGCTGAGCGCTCCGTGCTCTCGCACCGTATCGCGGGCCAGGGCAATGCTGTGATCGGTGGAGTCCGTCGCCACGAAAAAGGAAATCGGACCAAACCATTCCTGAAAGATCCGGCTGTCATCGGCTTCGGCGCTCAAGACCAGAGGCGTGCGAACACGCGCGTGCTCGAACTGCGGATGGGTCAGGCTGCGAGAGTCGGCCAGCACGGGCAGCCCCAAGGCTCGTGCGCGGTCAATGCGCTCGGCCGTGGCGTCGCTTTGAATGGCGCCGGTCAACTCGACGGCGCGCGCGGCATCACCCGATAGCTTTTCGACGGCCGAGGCAATGGCTGCGGCCACGTCGTCGAAGCTCAGATGGCCCTCGGCCGTCTCGATGCCATCACGAAGCACGTAAATGTTCTGCGGGGCGGTACACATCTGGCCCGAGTACAACGCCAGCGAAAAGGCCAGGTTGCGCGCCGCCCCCTTGATATCCTGGACAGAATCGATAATGACCTGATTGACCCCGGCCTTCTCGGTGTAGACCAGTGCCTGACGGGCGTTTTGCTCCAGCCAGTCACCATTGGCGGTGCTGCCAGTGAAATCAATGATCTTGACAGCCCCAGCCAAGGCCAGTTGCTGCGCGGTGTCGTCGCCTGCCGGGTGGGCGGCCAACTGCACCACATCAGGACTGAAACCCGCCTCAACCAGCACCTCGCGCGCGATCTGCACGGTCAGCGCCAGTGGCAGAATCGCCGCAGGATGCGGCTTGACGATGACAGTGTTGCCGGTTGCGAGGCTGGCAAACAGACCCGGATACCCGTTCCAGGTGGGGAAGGTGGAGCAGCCAATGACCAGAGCCACGCCGCGCGGCACCACGGTAAAGCGCTTCTCCATCTTGATGGGCTCATTCTTTCCCTGGGGTTTCTCCCACATCGCGACTTCGGGAATGCGCGACATTGCCTGCCAGGCATAGGTCACGGCTTCGAGACTTCGATCCTGCGCGTGCGGGCCGCCCGCCTGGAAGGCCATCATGAACCCCTGCCCCGTCGTGTGCTGCACGGCGTGCGCCATCTCGAAACTGCGGCGGTTAAGGCGTGCCAGAATCTCCAGCGATACTCCCACCCAGGCGCGAGGACCGGCGCGACGCCAGTCCTGGCCGGCCTGCTCGGCATTGGCCAGCAGACGCTCCGGCGAGACACGGGGATAGGTGATATTGAGCGCAAAGCCGAAGGGCGAGACTTCGCCGCCCACGGTGCCTTCGGCGCCTGAGACCGTTAGCGCAAACTCCTTGCCCAGCAACGCATCAAAAGCGGCCTGACCATCCTGAGCGGCCGTCTCGCCGTAATTGCGCGGGCTGGGCGATTCGGAGAACGGGCTCCAGTAACCGCGTTCACGGGCAGCCGCCAGGGCCTTTTCCAGCACGGGCTGATGACGTTCAAAGAAATCTTGGGACACTGCCTACTCTCCGATTATTTTTTGTGAATTCGCAATCAGGGCTGCTAAGCGCTCAGGTTTCCTGATCAAAGTCCAGAACCAGGCGGTCACTGACCGGATAGCTCTGGCAACTCAGGACAAAGCCACGCGCCACTTCGTAATCTTCCAGGGCGAAGTTGGCATCCATATCCACTTCGCCTTCGACAACCTTGCAACGGCAGGTCGAACAGACCCCACCCTTGCAGGAATAGGGCAACTCAACACCCTGGGCCAGGGCCGAGTCCAGTACGCTGTCCTGGTTCTTGGCAATGGAAAAACTGCGGCTGTGGCCATCCTGGATGACGGTCACCTCGCATTGGCCTTTTCCAGGCGCTACTGGCGCCTCGCTGCCAGTGCGCAGGCTGCGCGGGCCTTTGAGCGCGCCAAAGAGCTCGAACTTCACCCGCGACTTGTCCATGCCCCGGTCCGCCAGGCGCTGAACCACGCTTTCGATCATCGTCTGCGGGCCACACACAAAGGCGTAATCGACGTCGTCGCCCGCCATCCATGTGTTCATCAACTGCTCGACTTTGTCACCGTCCAGGCGGCCATTGAATAGCTCGATGTCCTGCGACTCGCGGCTCATGATGTAGACCAGCGAGAAGCGCTCCATATAGCGATTCTTGAGGTCTTCGATGTCTTCGCGAAACAGCACCGAGGAGGACGCTCGGTTGCCGAAAAACAGGGTGAACCGGCTTTTCGGCTCGGTCGACAACGCGATTTTCACGAGGGAGAACACCGGCGTGATGCCGCTACCGACCGCAAAAGCCACATAGTGGCGTTCCTGCTCGGGGGAAAACTCGACCGTGAAATTTCCGGCCAGCGCCATGACCTGCAGGTCCTGGCCAGGCTGCAGCTCATGGTTGGCCCAACTGGAGAAAACGCCCTCGTCGACGTGCTTGATCGCCACGCGCAGAATGCCATCTTCCGGCGCCGAGCAGATCGAGTACGAGCGGCGCACTTCCTCGCCGTTGAGTTCGGTGCGCAACGTGAGATATTGACCCGGCCGGAAGGCAAAGGCGTCGCGCAGGGGTTCAGGCAGATCGAAGGTGACGACCACGGCGTCGCGCGTGTTGCGTGCCACCGCGGCCACTTTGAGGGTATGGAATTGTGGCTGGCTCATGGTTAATCGCTCAATGCGTCTTGAAGTAATCAAAGGGCTCGCGGCAGTCCGCGCAACGATACAGGGCCTAGCATGAGGTCGAGCCGAAATTGCTGATCATGCGCGTATTGCTGGAACCACAGTGCGGACAGGGAATGGTCGGCATGGCCTGTCGACGGCTGATGCTGGAGATATCGACGGCGCGCTCAGCGGGTGCCGCAATGCCGTAGCCTTTGAGCGCGGCACGGCCGCGCTCGGTCATCCAGTCCGTGGTCCAGGCCGGCGCCAGCCGGGTGTCGACACCTACCTGATCCAGCCCATGAGTCGCGAGGACGCGAACGATGTCCTCCGTGATTTCGCGCATGGCCGGGCAGCCCGAATAGGTGGGCGTGATCGTGACCACACAGGTCTGCCCCTCCCAGTCCACCGCGCGCACGACCCCCAGGTCAACCACCGATAGCACCGGTATCTCCGGATCGGAGACCTCCCCGAGCCAGTCCATCACCTGTGCGCGGTCCACGCTGCTCACCAACGGGCTCCCGGGTAGGTGCGTTGCAGATGCTGCATCTCGGCCAATACATAACCCAGGGCCTCGGTATGACGGCCTTGCAGGCCTCCGCGACGCAGCAAGTGAAATGCCTCGCGTTCCTGAGGCACGGTAAGGCTGGCCTCCTCCAGCACCTCGCTGACATGCGCCAGCCAGGGTTGGAACAAGCTTGCCCGCTCTACCGCAATCCCCCGCGACACCAGATCTTGATCAACATCGTCGTCGGCAAAGAGTTCACCGGCAAACGTCCAGGCCGACTGGATCGCCTCCTGCATACGTCGATGACTCTCGTCGCTGCCATCGCCCAAGCGCACGACCAGATCAGAAGACCGGCGGACGTGATAGGTGACTTCCTTGATGGCCTTGGCGGCGATGCCGGCGATCCTTTCGTCTTTGGACTGCATCAGTCGCTGCAGCAGAAAGTAATGCCAGACGTCGAACAGAAACTGGCGCGCCATGGTATCGCCATAGTGGCCGTTGGGCTGCTCGACCAGAAGACAGTTGCGGAACTGGTGCGTATCGCGCAAATAGGCAAGCTGGTCCTCGTCACGCCCCTGGCCTTCGACCTCGCCAGCCAGCGTCAGCCACATCCGAGCCTGGCCCAGCAAATCGAGGGCGGTGTTGGTCAGCGCCAGGTCTTCCTCGAGCACAGGCCCGTGCCCACACCATTCGCTCAGGCGTTGTGACAGGATGAGCGAGGTATCACCGAGGCGAAGCAGATATTCAAACAGTTGCTTATCCATGCCGCCTCACATGTGCTTGATTTCTTCCGGCATCGGGAAGAAGGTCGGATGACGGTAGACCTTGCTGTTGGCCGGCTCGAACAGCGGTTCTTTGTCGCCAGGGCTGCTGGCGGCTATGTCACTGGCGCGCACTACCCAGATGCTCAGACCTTCATTGCGGCGAGTGTAGACATCACGCGCATTGTTGATGGCCATTTCAGCATCGGGCGCGTGCAGACTGCCCACGTGTTTATGGGCCAAACCGTGCTGGCTGCGGATAAAGACTTCCCATAGGGGCCATTGTTTGCTCATGGTGCGTATCCCCGGCGCGGCGCGCGCGCCTTGTTCGTGCAGAAGTGTGAAAAAGCCGTGCGGGCGCGATCAGGCGGCTTTGCGACGCGCCTGTTTCTCGGCGTAGGCGGCCAGGCCATCGCGGACCCAGGCGCCGTCCTCGTGAGCCTTGACCCGGGCGGCCAGGCGCTCGCGGTTGCAGGGGCCGTTGCCCTTGATGACGGCATAGAACTCGTCCCAGTCGATTTCGCCGAAATCATAGTGACCACGCTCGGCGTTCCACTTGAGGTCGGGATCGGGCACCGTCAGGCCCAGGTACTCGGCCTGTGGCACGGTCTGGTCGACCATCTTCTGGCGCAACTCATCGTTGGTGAAGAGCTTGATCTTCCATTGCATGGATTGCGCGCTATTGGGAGAGTCGGCGTCCGAAGGGCCGAACATCATCAGCGCGGGCCACCACCAACGGTTAAGGGAGTCCTGGCACATCGCTTTCTGCTCGGGCGTACCGTGCAGGCACATCTGGATGAGCAGGTCATAGCCCTGACGCTGATGGAAAGACTCTTCCTTACAGACCCGCACCATGGCACGGGCGTAAGGTCCGTACGAACATCGGCACAGCGGAATCTGGTTGATGATGGCGGAGCCGTCGACCAGCCAACCGATCATGCCGATGTCGGCCCAGCTCAATGTGGGGTAATTGAAGATGCTCGAATACTTGGCCTTGCCGGAATGCAAGTCGTCGATGAGCTCGTCGCGCGAAACGCCCAGGGTTTCGGCGGCGCTATACAGATAAAGGCCATGACCGGCCTCGTCCTGCACCTTGGCCAGCAAAATGGCCTTGCGCTTGAGCGACGGCGCACGGCTGATCCAGTTGCCCTCCGGCAGCATCCCCACGATCTCGGAATGCGCATGCTGGGAAATCTGCCGCACCAGCGTCTTGCGGTAGGCATCGGGTATCCAGTCCTTGGCCTCGATGCGCACGCCCTCGTCGACCCGGCGCTGAAAGTCGCGCTCCGGCCCCGACAACTCGTCGGTCCGGCGCAGTTGTTTGACACCCGTCTCAACCAGTTGCGCGTACATGCTTGTCTCCTTCGGTGAAGCAGGCTTGCGCCCTGCCCCAATCTGTTTCTTGATGATTGGATTATTTAATACAAAAATTCCATTGTCAAACTTATTTCTGTATCACGTCAACTTTATGTATCATGTCGGCAGACCGTCAACAGGAGGCCTCTTTTGGCCCGTCCCTAATTTATGGCAAGTTCTGCAATGCCACCGCTGGATCGCTTTCTGGCTCGTTTGCTGGAGCAGGATCCGCCACGCGCCAAATCCCTTTGCGTCAGTCTGCTCGGCGATGCCCTTGGGCCGCATGGCGGGGCCATCTGGCTCGGCGACTTGATCGAACTGCTCGCTCCGGTGGGTATCAACGAACGTTTGCTGCGCACCAGCGTCTTTCGTCTCGTCGCACAAGGATGGTTGCAATCCGAGCGCCATGGCCGCCGCAGTCTGTACCTGATGGCCGATACCGGACGCCGACTGACGGCGTTGGCCTCGCAACGAATTTATGAAGGTCCTCCGCACCAATGGCACGGGGAGTGGACGCTCGTTGCCCTGCCCCGCAACGGCAGCAATGGCCTGGCCGAACGTGCGGAACTGCGGCGTGCACTCGAATGGGAAGGTTTCGCCCTCGTGGCTCCAGGCGTGTTCGCTCACCCGGCCACCGAGGCCCGGGCAGCCCATGACATCCTCGAGCAACTGGGCATTCCGGACAAGGCATTGGTACTGGCCGCGCGCGATCTGGCCGGCGCCGGCGGCCTGCCCATTGCCAGCCTCGTGCCACAATGTTGGAATCTGGATGCAGTGGCTGAGCAATACCGCCTGTTTACGCGCAGTTTCTCACCGCTGGCGCCGCTCGTAGCAGACACGGCCCCCTCGCCGCCGCAGGCCTTTGCACTCCGCGTACTGCTGCTGCACCATTGGCGCCGCATCGTGCTGCATGACCCGCAACTGCCCATGCCTATGCTGCCTGCGGATTGGCCCGGTGGTCCGGCCCGGGCGCTCTGCGGCCAGTTGTACTGGCAACTGTTCGACGCCTCGGAACATCATCTGGACGCCGTCGCGGGTCGTGAAAACAACCGCTATCATCCTCTGGACGTGGATGTCAGCCACCGCTTCAGCGGCCGCCCTCAATCGGTCAGCAGCGCCGATAGCCATTGAGGCGGCAGGCCGAGGTCTTCCTCGTAGTGCTGGCCCATGGCCGCCGCGCCTTGTGCCAACGCGGAGGGTGTACCGATGAACGATAGCGTCCACCTCGCCTGAACCGGCCGGCCCAGCGCCTGGCCGGTTTGCGCCGACAAGCCACTGGGCACATCCAGCGCAAGAACAGGGATCCGCCAGCGATTCACCGCGTCCACCAGATCCTGCCAGGGCTGGCCCAGCCTGCGCGTCAGACCTATGCCAAACAGCCCGTCGATCGCCAAGGCCGGCGCCGCGCGAGGCAACGCCTGATCCTCCCGACCGCCTGCGGCACGCCAGGCGGCATGAGCGCGGGCGGCATCTCTAGGCAGACGGGCGGGATCGCCCGGCATGACCACCTGCACCGCGTACCCCGCGCCAAGCAGAGCCGTGGCGGCCACCAGGGCATCGCCACCGTTATTGCCCGGACCTACCACCGCAAGCACCGGTCCAGGCGCTGACAGACGCACGCGCACGAAATCCGCCGCGGCCCGTCCGGCGCGGCCCATCAGATCCATCCCCAGGTCCCGGGCCCCCGCCTCGATCCGACGCAACTGCTCCAGTGTGTAGACACGCATCGCCACGCCTCCGACAAGGGAAATCAGTAGGGCACGCTCGATCATGCGGGTGCCTGCCGGAAGAGCCGGCGCATGGCCTGACAAGCCGCGGCGGCCCACTCGCCTGGGAGCGCCTGTCGCCTGCCGGCGATCGACGGCCAAGGGATGAACGGGGTGGCGAAGCGACGAACGGCACTGCGCTTGGCGCAACGGTATCGAAAGTCTGGGCGCACCGGTTGTCAACGCCAACCCCAATTACCGTGACCTTCAATACGGCCTACGGCGCCGCGCGCGCAGGTCCTACCCGCCCCGCCTGAGCGCCCTCACACTTTCAGGAAGTGCTCACGATAGTATTTGAGCTCATCGATGGACTCGTAAATGTCGGCCAGCGCTTCGTGGCGGCTTTTCTTTTCGAAGCCCTTGTAGACCGCCGGAGCCCAGCGCCGCGCCAACTCCTTCAGCGTGCTGACATCCAGATTGCGATAGTGGAAGAAACGCTCCAGCGCTGGCATATAGGCGAACATGAACCGGCGGTCCTGGCTGATGGTGTTGCCGCACAGCGGCGACTTACCGGCCGGCACGTGCTGAGCCAGAAATTCGATCAGTTGCTGCTCGGCCTGGGCCTCGGTGAGCGTGGAGGCGCGCACCTTGTCGATCAGGCCGCTCTTGCCGTGGGTGGACTTGTTCCAATTGTCCATGGCATCGAGCACGCTGTCGTCCTGATGTACGACGAGTACCGGCCCCTCGGCCACGACCGTAAGATCCGGTTCGGTCACCACGACGGCGACTTCAATGATGCGTTCTTTCTCAGGATCAAGCCCGGTCATTTCCATGTCGAGCCAGACCAGGCGATTTTCGTTGGCAGCCATATAATTTGCCTTTAAAACACGCGATTTTCGCACACCCCTGCCCGAGGCGCCCACCAGCCTATGTTTACCCTGCTGTTCGTTGCTTTGCTGATTGCCGATACCGGCGTGCGCCTGTGGCTGGCCAGCCGCCAGATCCGACACGTCGCCCAACACCGCGACCAGGTGCCGGGTGAATTTTCCGCCCGCATTGGGCTGACCAGCCACCAGCGCGCCGCCGACTATACCGTCGCCCGCGTGCGCCTGGGTATGTTCGAACGAGTCTATGATGCGATGATCCTGGTGGCGCTGACGCTGTGCGGCGGACTTCAGTGGTTGGACTCCACACTGGGTCTGTTCATCCAGGCCGACTTCCTCAGGCAGATCATGCTGCTCGTCATGGTCGCAGCGCTGTTGGGGCTAGCGGGGCTGCCCTTTACGCTGTGGCGCCAGTTCCATCTGGAAAGCCGCTTCGGTTTCAACCGCATGACACCGGCTCTGTTTTTTTCCGACCTGCTCAAGGGGGTGACGCTGGCCTTGTGCCTGGGCCTGCCCCTGGCAGCAGCCATCCTCTGGCTCATGAGCAGCGCCGGGGCCTTGTGGTGGCTGTGGGCTTGGGTACTGTGGACGGCCTTCAACCTGCTGCTCATATTCATTGCGCCGACCTATATTGCCCCGCTTTTCAACACGTTCACCCCGTTGGACGACCCGGATCTCACGGCCCGCATTCGCGGCCTGGCGCAGCGTTGCGGCTCCACGCTCAATGGCCTGTTCGTGATGGATGGCTCCAAACGTTCGGCGCATGGCAATGCGTATTTCACCGGCTTTGGAAAAAGCCGGCGCATCGTGTTCTTCGACACCCTGCTGGCGCGCCTGAATGCCGACGAAATCGAGGCGGTCCTCGCTCACGAGCTGGGGCATTTCAAGCGCCACCACATTATCAAACGCATCGGGCTGAATCTGGCGATGGCGCTGGTGTTCTTCGCTGCCTTGGGGTGGTTGGCCCAACAGCCCTGGTTTTACGAGGGGTTGGGCGTGCTGCCGCAACTGGGCGGGCGAAACGACGCCATGGCGCTCATTCTCTTCTTTCTGGTCATTCCCGTTTTCACCTTTATGTTCACCCCGCTGGCCAGTTGGTACTCGCGCCGTGACGAGTTCGAGGCCGACCGCTACGCGGCCGCACAAAGCTCCTCGAGCAACCTCATCTGCGCGCTGGTCAAACTTTACGACGACAACGCCGCCACCTTGACCCCCGATCCCGTGCATTCCGCCTTTTACGACAGCCATCCACCCGCTGCCGTACGCATCCGTCATCTCCTGGCGGGTGTGACCGTATGAGCGCGCACACCGAAGGCCGCATCATTGCCGCCCACGGCCGGCATTACAGCGTGGAGCTTGCCGACGGCAGCCTGCGCAAGTGTTTTCCGCGTGGCAAGAAGACCGGACCGGCCGTAGGCGACTGGGTGCGCATCACGCCGCAAGGCGCTGACGAAGGTGCCATCGATGCGGTCTTGCCCCGACGCAATCTGTTGTTCCGCTCCGACGAGATGCGGTCCAAGCAGTTTGCCGCCAACGTCGATCAGTTGCTCATCGTGATCGCCGTCGAGCCGACCTTCTCGGAAGACCTGCTCGGCCGCGCATTGACCGGTGCCTGGAGCGCAGGCATCGAGCCGCTGATCATTCTCAACAAGATCGATATCACCGCCGGCCTGGATCATGCCCGCTTTCGTCTGGCGCCCATCCGCGCGCTGGGCGTACCGGTCATCGAACTAAGCGTCCAGGATGCGCAGACCGTGCATCGCGATCTCGCGCCGCGCCTGGTCGGTCGCGTCAATCTGCTGCTGGGTCAAAGCGGCATGGGCAAATCCACGCTGCTCAATACCTTGGTGCCTGATGCCCAGGCGGCCACACGCGAGCATTCCACCGCGTTGGATATGGGACGCCACACGACCACCAGCACCCGCCTCTACCACTTGCCGCCGCCTGGCGGCGACCTGATCGACTCTCCGGGATTCCAGGCCTTCGGCCTGCAGCATCTGAGCGGCGAAGACATTCTGCGCGGTTTTCCGGAATTCAAACGCTACATCGAAGATTGCCGGTTCTATAACTGCACCCATCGTCACGAGCCGGGCTGTGGCGTGGTCGGCGCGCTCAAGGACGGCCACATCGACCCGGGTCGCTACGCACTCTATGAGCGCATCCTGGCCGAGACCGAAGCCGCTCGCCGATACTGAAACCGGAAACATCCCGCTCGGTCTGGCCCGCAATGCCGCGCTGTCCACCGGCCCCCAGGCCTGGCGGTCCGTGACCGCACTCGCCCAGCTCGCCGCGCTTGCCCGCGGCGGCCTTTCTGGCCTGCATTACAGCCAGCCTCAGCCACGATACACTGCGGGTTTTCCTGGTCATGGGACGCAGACATGCCGCGTTTTGCCGCGAATCTTTCAACGCTCTATCAAGACATTGAAATGCTGGACCGCTGCAGTGCCGCCGCCCGAGATGGTTTTCGGGGGGTGGAAATGCAATCTCCCTACGGCTATCCGACCGCGCTATGGCGTGACCGGCTGCAAAGCCACGATCTCGAACTGATCCTCATCAACGCCCCGGCTGGCGACGCCGCCCGAGGCGAGCGCGGCCTGGCTTGCCTGCCCGGCCGCCAGGAAGACTTCCGCGCCGCGGTTGAACAAGCCCTTGAGTATGCGGTGTCGCTGATGTGCCCCCGGGTCCACGTCATGGCCGGCTGCCCGGCAACCGGCAGCGACCCCGCTGCGTTACGCGCGACGTATATCGATAACCTGGCCTATGCGGCCCGCCTGGCCGCTGCGGTCGATGTCGACATCCTGATAGAACCCATCAATCCGCGCGACATACCGGGCTACTACCTCAATCATCAGGCCGAAGCTCATGCCGTCGCCCTGGCCACCGGTGCCGCCAATGTGAAAGTCCAGATGGATCTCTATCACTGCCAGATCCTCGAAGGCGACGTCAGCATGCGTCTGCGCCACTACATCCCGCAGGGTCGCGTCGGACACGTTCAGATCGCCGGCGTGCCGTTGCGCCAGGAGCCCGATCAAGGCGAACTCAACTATCCCTATCTGTTCCAGCTGCTCGACGAGCTCGCCTATCCGGGCTGGGTGGGTTGCGAATACCGGCCCGCGGGTGACACTCGCGCCGGGCTCGGATGGCTGCACGCTGCGCGGCGCGCATCAACCCACTGACACGCTCGGGCGCGACGCCAGGCTGGTATAGAGATTGCGCAGCATGCCGGCCGTCGCGCCCCAGATAAAGCGCTCGCCCCACGGAATGGCGTAGTAACGCCGTACCCTGCCGTCTGGCAGCCGGGCCTCATAGAGGCGGTGGTTGGACGGATCCATTAAAAAATCCAGGGGCACTTCGAAAATATCTGCCACTTCAAACGCATCGGCGGCTGGCGCAAAATCCGGGCGCACGAGCGAAACGACAGGCGTAATGGAAAACCCAGTCGATGTCAGAAACTCCGGCATGCTGTTGAGCACCTCCACCCTGTCCTGAGGCAGCCCGGTCTCTTCGTGCGCCTCGCGCAAGGCCGTCGCCACTGGGGTGAGGTCGGCGAGCTCCACCCTGCCTCCCGGAAAACTGATCTGTCCGGCATGGTCGTGCAGATGCGCCGCGCGCTGGGTCAGCATCACGCTGACCCCCTGCGGTCGCATCACCATGGGTATCAGTACGGCGGCAAGCACGGGCGGGCCCTCTCGCCCGGGATAACGCTCTTTTTCCATACCCAACGGGTCCAGCGTCCATTGCCTGGCCGGTCGCAACGAACCACGCAGCGCGTCAGGCGTGAGCAACTCCGGGCTGACGCGCAGCAGCCCGCTGTTAGCGACCTGCCAGGGTTGCTCTTTTGGGTCGAAGTTGGGCCGCACGATAGGCCGGCGTACGCGTGGAAGCGATAAGTCAGTCATGAAGCAAAGGTTGCCACAAACAAAGACAAGGCTGGCGAGAAACACACCCGGCTGCACGACGGCGCACCTGCCACCGGCAGTGTGAGCCCGTCATACGCGGGCATTGCAAGGCGAAAAAAAAGGTTCATCGAGGAATACCGGGGAATGCAGACCGGATCTTGAGGAAGAAGTACTCCTGATCGCGGTAGCCGTAGGCGCGGCGCTTGATGACTTTGATGGTGTTGTTGATGCCCTCGACGATGCTGGTGTTGAGCCGGTGGCGACAGCGAGACAGAATCCCGTGCAGATAGGCTTTTAGCTTGAGCGCGAAGTGAGCCAAGGCGGCGATGCCGCTGCCCTGAGCCTGTTGCAGCCAGTGATCCCATGCCTGGCGGGCGTAGCCGGGGTGTTGGTAGAACCACAGCTGTTTGAGCTCATCGCGCATCAGATAAGCGGTGAGCAAGGGCTGGTTGGCCTGGAGCAACTCGTCCAACTTTACCGATTGGCACGGATCGAGGTTTTTGCGATTGCGCAGCAGTAGCCAGCGACTGGACTTGATCACCCGGCGGGCCGGCTTGTCGTGCCGCAACTGGTTCGCTTGGTCTACACGCACCCGGTCTATCACTTCACGGCCGTACTTGGCCACGACGTGGAACAGGTCGTAGACGATCTCGGCGTTGGGGCAGTTGGCCTGGATCTCCAGCTCATAGGCCGTCGTCATGTCGATCGCTACGGCCCGGATCTGCTGGGCAACCCCAGTTGGCAGTTGTTCGAAGAAGGCTCTGGCCGTCTCGCGCGAGCGGCCATCACCGATCCATAGCACCTGACGGCGGATCGGATCGACAACGACCGTGGCATAACGATGGCCCTTGTGTAGAGCGAACTCGTCCATCGCTAGGTAGTGGATCTGACTCCAGTCCGGCTCTTGGATCGCCCGTCGCAGCAGGGCCTTGTCCAGCGCCTTGACCGTGTGCCAACCCAGTTGGAAGAAGCGCGCCACGGCCAGAATGTTGCTGGACTCAAGCAACTGGCTGACCGCCTCGGCCAGCCGGTCGGTCACTCGCTGGTAACGGCCCAGCCAGCTCAGCCTCTCCAGATGCGGTCCACCGCACTGCTCGCACCAGACCCGCCGACGCGGCACTACCAGCGTCACTCGCAGCGCCATTAGCGGCAGATCCCGCACCCGGCGCGTGGTCGTCTCATGCACCTGCCGACATCGGTTGCCGCAGTGCTCGCAGTGCATCGTTCGCGCTGAAGGCTTCAGGTAAATCGTGACCGTCCGGCTCTCACCTTCAGGCCACACGACCCGCTCCACCCGATAACCTTCCCACCCACCCAACCTCTCGATCGTCTTGCGGTCCAGCATGATCCCGGCCTTGATCCTTGAAAATCAAGGATCAAGCGTAACGGCAATCAAGCACGGCTCCACGCTATTCCGCGATGAACCAAAAAAAGCACCTTTTCAGGTGCCTTTTCAGCTCGGAATACCGCCCGGCACGCACTGGCGCGAGGCCAATGCAGTGCTGAGCGGACACCGGGCAACTTGCAAGCCAGGAATTAACCTTGAGCGACTTGCTTGCTGACCAGCTTTTCCTTGATACGAGCCGACTTGCCCGAGCGATTGCGCAGGTAGTAGAGCTTGGCACGGCGCACGTCACCACGGCGCTTGACTTCAATGCCGGCGATTTGCGGCGAGTAGAGCTGGAACGTACGTTCCACGGCTTCACCCGACGAGATCTTGCGGACGATGAAGGAAGAATTCAGGCCACGGTTGCGCTTGGCAATGACCACGCCTTCAAAGGCCTGGACACGCTTACGGGTACCTTCGACCACGTTCACGCTCACGATCACGGTGTCGCCAGGGGCGAACTCGGTCACGGGCTTGTCGCCGGTCAGGCGCTTGATTTCTTCCTGCTCAAGGAGAGCGATAAGGTTCATGAGAACTCCGGATTCATCTTGTCATTGCAGCGTTTTTTGCCGGGAAAGGATATCGATGCAAAAAGCGTGAGCCTTTTTGGGCAAACACACCGCTTCTCAAAGAGGTGCCCCGCACCAAGGCCCAGGCATTGCGCATTTTTCGTATGCTGCAAGCAGAGGATGATTTGGCAAACCCAAGATTCTACCTTATTGCTCTTTTTTTGACCACCCCACCAACCGCAACCTGCCCCCGATTCGGGTACCCTTTTGCCTTTGCCGGCAACGGACCCTCCATGACTTATGCGTCCCTTGTTCTGGTTGTGCTGGCCGCCATGGCCCACGCGACCTGGAATCTGCTCGCCAAACGGGCAGCCATGGTCGGCCCGGTCTTTGTCTTTGCCTATGGCCTGGCCGCCAGCCTGCTCTACGCCCCCTGGGTTATCTGGGTGCTGGCACACGAAGGCATGCAATGGAGTTGGCCTGTTCTTGTCTGTATTCTGGCGTCGTCCCTGTTGCATCTGGGCTACAGCCTCTGTTTGCAGCGCGGCTATCAGGTGGCGGATCTGTCGGTGGTCTATCCCATAGCAAGGGGTACGGGCCTCTGCTGTCGACCATCGGGGCTTTTACGCTTCTGGCAGAACCGGCCACCGCTACGGGGATTGCCGGGATGCTCTGCGTAGTAGGTGGGGTGCTGTTGATCGCCACACAAGGACGCCTGAGCATGTTTCATACGCCGCAGGCCTGGATCGGAGTGCGCTGGGGCGTATTGATTGGCCTGTTCATCGCAGCCTACACCGTGGTGGATGCCTACGGGGTCAAAAACCTGCTCATCATGCCTGTGCTGTTTGACTGGTTTACCTGCGTGACACGGACCGCGATGATGACACCGCATGTGTTCAAGCGGCGAACACAGTACTTTCCTGCCATGCGCGGCTATTGGCATCTGGCCTTGGCCGTAGGGCTGCTATCGCCGCTGGGCTACATCCTGGTGCTCTACGCCCTGAGAATGGGAGCCCCGTTGAGCCTGGTCGCACCTGCACGCGAAATGTCCATGATGCTGGGCACATTGGCCGGAATGTTTTTGCTGCGCGAAAAAGTCGGCCCGGGACGGCTGGCGGGATGCGGCGCCATTTTGCTCGGGGTCGTCCTGTTGGGGTCAAGCTGAGATCTGCACTACGGCCGGCGTGCGGTCGCCTGAGCGACGCTCAGAAACCGAACGCCGCACCCAGCCACATCAGCCCGGGAATCGCTGCCCCCCAGGACAACACCATGACCACATCCCAGGCCATACGGCGACGCAGCGCTTTGGTCTGAAGGTCGTGTTCGGCGTCGGCCTGGGACGCCACATCATCCGGTGCGGCAGCGGGCTGGGCCGGCGCCTGAAATGGCCATGCCGGAGCACGCGCCGGAGAGGTTCCGGAAACGGGTCGGGATAGGGGCCGTGGGCGAGGTGCTGCCGGGCGATGAGCAAGCAATGCATCTGCGGGAAGGGTAACCGTCGTCATGATGACTCTCCTAGTGCGCCTGCCAGGCCCTGCCCGGCGTGGGGTGTCCGACCATGGACATGTTTAAGAAACTGCCTTGGATCAATCTTCGAATAACGCCATCTGACCCGCCTCACGCGCGGCGTCGCTGGCGCTGCCCCGTCCACGACGCACTGTCGCAGCGATAACGGGTGGCACAAAGTGGTCGAGCGCCAGTTCGGGTCGCAGCCTGCCCAGACCCAGATTGCGCACCGCCAGCTCAAAGCGCTGCCGCAGCAAATCCGCCCAGATTCCCGTGCCGCGCATGCGCGTATCAAAACTGCTGTCATTGCGCTTGCCCTCTCGCATGTCTTCGATACGGTGCAAAACACGCTGAGCACGATCGGGAAAGTGCGTGTGCAGCCAGGTTTCGAAAACGTCCTTCACCTCCCAGGGCAGACGCACCACGGTATAGCTGGCCGAGCAGGCGCCGGCTGCCGATGCCGCCTCCAGAATCTGCTCCATGGACTCGTCATTGATGAAGGGAATCACCGGCGCAACCAGCACGCCCACCGGGATACCGGCCTCGGCCAGCTTGCGCACGGTCTCGATGCGGCGCCAGGGAGCAGACGCACGTGGTTCCAGGGTGCGGGCCATGTCGGCGTCCAACGTGGTGATGCTGATGAAAACCGTCACCAGTCGATCGCGCGCCAACGTGGTCAGCAGATCGAGGTCGCGTTCGACCAGAGAGTTTTTGGTGACCAGCGTCAGGGGGTGACGGGTCTCGACCATGAGTTCAAGCAGGCCACGGGTCAAGCGCCAGGTGCGTTCGATGGGTTGATAGACATCCGTTGCCGAGCCGATATTGATCGGCGACACCTTGTAACTGGGGCGCGCCAGCTCGGCACGCAATGCCTGGACGGCGTTGGCTTTGGCGACCAGCCGGGTTTCGAAGTCCAGGCCGGGCGAATAGCCCAGGTAGGCATGTGTAGGCCTGGCATAGCAGTAGACGCAGCCGTGCTCACAGCCGCGGTAAGGATTGACCGCCACATCAAACGGAATGTCCGGAGAATCGTTGCGTGACAGGAGCTTGCGCGCCTGCTCCGGCCGCACCGTGGTGCGCGGCACGGCCACTACCGGGATGAAATGTTGCGTCGCAGACTGCGGCAGGCCCACCGCTGCGGATGGCCTGCCCGGTTCCGGAGCCATCTCCGTGACACCGAGTGCCTCGGCCTCTGCGGGTTCGGAGCGGGGTGGGCGCTTGGGTTCATCCTGGATCTCGTCCAGGGACGCATCGAAGGCTGCGGGCGAATCATCGCCGCCAAACCAGCCGTCATCGAAGGCCTCGCGCTCGACCTGCTCGAAGCGGTGGCGAACATTAGTAACCGCACCCCGACCGCGCGAGGCGGCGGGGGCGGCAGCCGGGGACCCATAACCGGCGGAAAGCGAATGTTCGGTGCTCATCATGGATGTACTGTACAAAAACACAGTACTTTTGACAAGCCCTACGTCCTCGCAAGAACCACGAGACGACTGTACCCCAACTGCCGCCAGGCGTGCACGGAATTCATTTCACGTACTGGAAAACGCCTGGAAAGCCGCTGCAGGAAAGGGTTTGGACAAAAAACAACAGGCCGCCCGGGCGCTTCACCCGCGGCGCAGAATCATCCCGGCTGCAGCCGTCTGATGCGTGGCGGCGTCGATCAGGATGAAGGCCCCGGTACCCGGCACATCCCGGTAGTCATCGACGGCCAGCGACTCGCGCGTAACAAACGACACACGGCCGATATCGTTCATGTCCAGTTTGCCCTGTGCGTCATCGACCTCCTGCAGTTCATGGATATCGCGCCGCGTGAGCACGCCGCGTATCTTGGCCGACGTCAGGCGCGTGCCTTGCTTGAGCAGATACTTGCGCGCCGAATTCAAGGGATGGTTGTCGAGCCAGCAGACTTCGGCGTCGAACTCCCGCGTCACGCTCGCCGGTGCGGCAGCATGGGTGATGATGTCGCCGCGCGACACGTCCACATCCCGATCGAGTATGACGGTCACTGAGTCGCCGCTGACGGCTTCGGCCACGTTGCGGTCGAACACCCGCAACGCGGCCACGCGCGCCGCCACACCCGAAGGTTGCACCAGGATCTCATCGCCAACGGCCAGCGTGCCGCTGGCCACGCGGCCAGCATAGCCGCGAAAATCGTCGGCTCGATCGCCGTCATGCCGCATGACCCACTGCACCGGAAAGCGCAGCGGCAAGACCGAACCGTCGGCACCCTGCTCCAGGCTCTCCAGCAAGATCAACAGCGGCGGCCCTTCGTACCAGGGTGTGCGGCTCGACGGGTGCACCACGTTGTCGCCATTGAGCGCCGACAGCGGCAGGATATGAAAGTGCGGCAAATCCAGCTTGCCCGCCAACTCAGCGTAGGCCGCTGAGATGCGCTCGAACACAGCTGGATCCCAGTCCACGAGATCCATCTTATTGACAGCCACCACGATGTGGCGAATACCCAGCAGGCGTGCAATGGTGCTGCGCCGCTTGGTCTGAGGCAGCAGTTTGCCGTCGGCCGCGCGGGTGGCATCGATCAGAATGATGGCCGCGTCGGCGGTGGAGGCGCCCGTCACCATATTGCGCGTGTACTGCTCATGTCCGGGCGCATCGGCCACGATGAACTTCCGTGACGGCGTGGCGAAGTAGCGATAAGCCACGTCGATGGTGATGCCCTGCTCGCGCTCGGCCTCCAGGCCATCGGTCAGCAAGGACAGATCGATACCGTCGCCGGCCACGCGTTTATGCTTGGCACGCGAAATCGCGTCGATCTGGTCGGCGAACACACCCTTGCTGTCAAAAAGCAGGCGGCCGATCAGGGTGGATTTGCCGTCGTCCACCGATCCAGCAGTGATCAGGCGCAGCACGCCGCGATCGGCGCCCGACAGAAAAGAATCGTTGATTGCATTCATGATGTCTTCCGGTTCAGAAATAGCCTTCGCGCTTGCGTCGTTCCATCGACGCTTCGGAAGTCTGATCGTCCATGCGGGTTGCGCCGCGCTCTGTGATGTCGGTCACGGCCGTCTCGGCGATGATGGCCAGCGGATCTGCCGCCTCGGAAGCCACCGGGCAGGTGCAGGAAATGTCACCGACGGTGCGAAAGCGCACGTCCAGCGTTTCGATGCTTTCGCCTTCGGCCGGCTGCGTCAGCCGCGTGACCGGCACCAACAGTCCGCGGCGCCGCACCACCTCGCGTCGATGGCTGTAATAAATCGATGGCAATGCCAGGTTCTCGCGATGGATGTACTGCCAGACGTCGAGTTCGGTCCAGTTCGAGATGGGAAAGACCCGCATGTTCTCGCCCGGATGCACCCGCGTGTTGAAGAGGTTCCAGAGCTCGGGACGCTGGGCCTTGGGATCCCACTGACCGAACTCGTCCCTGAACGAGAAGATGCGCTCCTTGGCGCGCGCTTTCTCCTCATCACGCCGCGCCCCGCCGATGCAGGCATCAAACCCCAACTCCTCGATGGCCTCAAGCAGCGTGACGGCCTGAGCCGCATTGCGCGAGTCTGTTTCGCGGCGCAGCACCACACTGCCGCGCGCGATGGAGTCCTCGACACGACGCACGATCAACTGCTCGCCCAACTGCCCGGCGCGCTCATCGCGAAAGGCGATGACTTCCTCGAAATTGTGCCCGGTGTCGATATGCATCAGGGGAAACGGAAAGCGCCCCGGCCGGAAGGCTTTCTCCGCCAGGCGCAGCAGCACCACGGAGTCCTTGCCACCGGAAAACAGCAGTACGGGCTTGGCGCATTCGGCAGCCACTTCACGCAAAATAAAAATAGCCTCAGATTCCAGCCAATCGAGATGGCTGCGTTGGGCAACTAAAGACATGATGTTTCCTTTCTCAATTCACAGCTATCGGAATGTGGCGGCGGTTGCCCTCATGCAAACCGCACTCTTTGGAATCCGAACTCTCCCACCACCAGCGGCCGGCGCGCAGATCCTCTCCGGGGCGAATCGCACGCGTACAGGGATCGCAACCGATAGAGGGGTAGCCCTGGTCATGCAGCGGGTTGTAGGGGATATCCAGCGCGCGGATGACCGCCCAGACCTCGTCCTCGCTCCAGTCGGCCAGGGGGTTGAACTTATACAGTCCGAACACGGGATCCGGCTCCTCGGCGGGCAACTCCCCGCGCGTGATGGCCTGAGACCGGCGCTGTCCGGTGATCCAGGCGCTACGCCCGGCCAACGCCCGAGACAGTGGTTCCACCTTGCGGATCTGGCAACAGGCTTTACGCAACTCCACGCTTTCATAAAAGGCGAAGGCGCCATGCTCGGACACGTGTTCACTGACCGCTTGCTCCTGGGGATGCATGACGGTGATATCACGCCCATAGCGCTGGCGCACCGTCTCCAGCATGCCCAGCGTCTGCGGATGCAGCCGGCCGGTATCCAGCGTGAATATCTCCAGCGGCAGCAGGTTCTGCTCGATGGCATGGATCAAGATCATGTCCTCGGCGGCCAGCGAGCAAGCCAAGGCGGCGTCGGGATGCCGGCGCGCAATGTCGGCCAGCGTGGCCTTGAGAGTCTCCCAGCACGCTGCCGTCTCGGAGTTAAGAGCAGAATGGCTCATGGTTGTGTGGCAAATACCCTGGCGCGGCGTGGACGAGCCAGCAGGGCATCGCCCTCCTTCAAGTTGAGTTCGCGAAATACGTGTTCCGGCACTTCGGCTTCGATCGCGGTGGCGGCATCCTCGCGCGTCAGCTCCAGATAGGCACTGGGGCCAGCGAGATAGGCATGCGCCAAGCGCACAGGGATGCCCGGCGCCTGCGGCGCATAGCGCACCACGTCGATCTCGTGCGGCCGCACATAGGCCGTCGCTGCCAGCAAACCGGGCTGATCCAACCCGGGCGCCGGCAACGCCAGATCGGCATGACGCCAGATGCCCTCGCTGGCCTGGCCCGCCAGTTGGTTCACGTCGCCCAGAAAGCCATACACAAAAGGCGTGGCCGGCGCCTCCCAGACCTCGCGCGGGCTACCGATCTGTTCGATTCGACCGGCATTCATCAGCACCACACGATCAGAAACCTCCAGCGCCTCTTCCTGATCATGCGTGACAAAGACGCTGGCCACGTGCAGCTCATCGTGCAGGCGGCGCAACCATCGGCGCAACTCTTTGCGCACTTTGGCGTCCAGTGCTCCGAAGGGCTCATCGAGCAGCAGCACGCGTGGCTCGACGGCCAGCGCGCGAGCCAACGCGATACGCTGACGCTGGCCGCCGGACAACTGAGCGGGATAGCGGTCCGCCAGCCAATCCAGTTGCACCAGTTGCAACAGTTCACGGACCTTGACACGGATCTGCGCCTCGGAGGGGCGCTGCGAGCGATGCTTGACCCGCAGGCCAAAGGCAACGTTCTCAAAGACCGTCATATGCTTGAACAAGGCGTAATGCTGAAACACGAAACCTACTTGCCGCTGTCGAACATCGACCGCCGTGGCGTCCTCACCCGAGAACAGAACGCTGCCGCTGTCGGCGCTCTCCAATCCAGCGATGATGCGCAGCAACGTGGTCTTGCCGCAGCCCGAGGGCCCCAACAACGCAACCAGTTCTCCAGTCTCGATATGCAGTGACACGTTATCCAGCGCCCGAAAATCATTGAAGCGCTTGGACAAGTTCTTGACTTCGATACTCATGTTTTCCCCCGATCAGACGGCTTGCGGCTGCTGCACCGCCAGCGGCGAGGCTTCCAGCGGCTGCTCGCCTTGAGCCAACAGGCGTTGGTTTCGCCACTCGATGAAATTCTTGGCCACCAGCGTCACCAGGGCCAGCAATGCCAGCAACGAGGCCACCGCAAAGGCAGCCGAGAACTGGTACTCGTTGTAGAGGATCTCCACATGCAGAGTCATGGTGTTGGTCAGGCCCCGAACCTGTCCGGAGACGACCGACACCGCACCAAACTCACCCATGGCGCGCGCATTGGCCAGGATGGCCCCATACAGCAGGCCCCACTTGATGTTGGGCAGCGTGATGCGCCAGAAAATCTGCCACCCCGTCGCGCCCAGAGTCAGCGCCGCCTGCTCTTCTTCGCTGCCTTGCGCCTGCATCAGCGGAATCAGCTCACGCGCCACGAACGGAAAGGTGACGAACAACGTTGCCAGAATGACCCCCGGCACGGCGTAGACAATCTTCAGATCGTGGTCCTGCAACCACGGCCCGAACCAGCCCTGCGACCCGAACAGCAGAACAAAGATCAGCCCGGCCACCACGGGTGAAACCGAAAACGGAAGATCGATGAGCGTGATCAGGAACTGCTTGCCGCGGAACTGGAACTTCGTGATTGCCCACGCTGCCGCCACACCGAACACCAGGTTCAACGGCAGCGAAATCGCAGCCACCCACAATGTCAGACTGATGGCCGACAAGGCATCCGGCTCGGTGATGGCCGCCAGATACGTCTGCCAGCCCTTGCGGAAGGCCTCCGTGAACACGGCTGCCAGCGGCACGAACAGAAACAACGTCAGAAACGCCAAGCCGAGAAACAGCAAAATGCCTCGCACCCATCGCGGCTCGGTCAAGTGATCAGGTCTCATGCCAGCCTGCCTCCGCTGCGCGCCTGCCAGCCTTGCAGCAGGTTGATGATGAGCAAGAGCAAGAAGGACACCCCCAACAAGACGCTGGCGATGGCCGCTGCGCCCGCATAATCAAACTGCTCCAGCTTGACGATGATCAGCAAGGGCGTGATTTCCGACACCATGGGCATATTGCCTGCGATAAAAATCACCGAGCCGTACTCGCCGACGGCCCGCGCGAAGGCCAGCGCAAAACCGGTCAAAAGCGCAGGGGTCAACGCCGGCACCAGCACTCTCCGGATGGTCTGCCAGCGCCCGGCGCCAAGGCTGGCAGCGGCCTCCTCGATCTCGCGTTCGATATCTTCGAGGACAGGCTGCACGGTGCGCACCACGAACGGCACGCCGATGAAGATGAGCGCCACCACGATCCCCAAAGGCGTAAAGGCCACTTTCAAGCCCAACCAACGCTCCAGCGGCGCGCCCAGCCAACCGTTGGAGGAATAGATCACCGTCAGGGCGATGCCCGCGACCGCAGTCGGCAAGGCGAAAGGCAGATCCACCAGCGCATCGACGATGCGCTTGCCGGGAAAGCGATAACGCACCAGTATCCAGGCCACGATGGTGCCAAAAACCAGATTGACCAGCGCCGCGACGAAGGCCGCGCCAAAAGTCAGCCGGTATGAGGCCAGCACCCTAGGCGCGGTGACCGTATCCCAAAATCCCGCCCAACCCAGATGCGCACTCTTGATGGGCAAGGTAGCCAGCGGGATGAGCACCAGCACACTCAGGTAGAACACTGCATAACCCATGGAAATGCCAAAACCCGGCAGCACGCCGGGGCTTTTGCGGACAGGGCGGGCGCCCACGCCCGCCGCCGGATGAACAATGGCACTCATCGCGAACCCGTTTCCTTACTTGGGTTGATAAACCTGATCAAAGCTGCCGCCATCACTGAAGTGGTCTTTCTGCGCCTTGCGCCAGCCACCGAAGATGGGGTCATCTATCGTGACCAGGTTGAGTTTGGGAAAACGGTTTTCGTACTTGGCGGCCACCGTCTTGTCGATCGGCCGGTAATAGTTCTTGGCGATGATTTCCTGCGCCTGGGGCGTGTACAGGAATTCCAGGTAGGCCTGGGCTGCCTGACGAGTGCCCTTTTTGTCGACGACCTTATCCACGACGGCCACGGGCGGCTCGGCCAGGATGGACAACGAAGGCACGACGATGTCGAACTTGTCCGGACCCAATTCTTCCTGTGCCAGGAAGGCTTCGTTTTCCCAAGCCAGCAGCACATCGCCCACGCCGCGCTCGACGAAAGTCGTGGTGGCGCCACGAGCGCCCGTATCCAGCACCGGCACATGCTTGAGCAGGTCGCCCACGAACTGGCGCGCACTGGCTTCGCTGCCGCCGGGTTTCTTCAGGGCATAGGCCCAGGCAGCCAGGTAGTTCCAACGTGCGCCGCCGGAGGTCTTCGGATTGGGCGTGATCACCTGGACACCTGGTTTGAGCAGATCATCCCAGTCGGCGATCTGCTTAGGGTTGCCCTTGCGCACCAGGAAGACGATGGTCGAGGTATAGGGCGAGCTGTTTTGCGGCAGACGCTTCTGCCAGTCTTGCGGCAAGAGACCGCGATCGGCAACGGCGTCAATGTCATAGGCCAGGGCCAGGGTGACGACGTCGGCATCCAGTCCGTCGATCACCGAACGCGCCTGGCGCCCCGAACCACCATGCGACTGGCGAATGGTCAAATCCACGCCTGCTTTGGCCTTGTAATCCTTTATGAAGGCGTCATCGACGGCACGATACAGCTCGCGCGTCGGGTCATAGGAAACGTTGAGCAGCGTCTGCTTGCTCTGCGCCATGGCCTGAGGTAGGCCTAGCGTAAACGTGGCTGCCAACGTAATGGCGGCGGTCCAGAATCCTGCGGTACGGGAGGGCATGTTCGTTTCCTTTCTTGTTCGAGGGGCAATGCCTGCAGTGTGTAAGCCCAACCAACTGAAAGGAACGAATCATTTTTTGATTACTCATCGTTAGAAGCGATATAGCCCTATCGGGGCCTGATGCACGAGGCCGCACCAAGCAAACGGGCCGCCCGAAGGCGGCCCGCAGAGGTCACTGCAATGCTTTTACTTATTAGGCTGGGGGGTAATGCGCAGATAGGGACGCACGGCCTTATAGCCTTTGGGGAATTTTTCCTTGATGACGGCCTCGTCCTTCAGGGAAGGCACGATGATCACGTCGTCACCATCCTGCCAATTGACCGGTGTGGCCACGCTGTGGCTGTCAGTCAATTGCAGGGAATCGATCACGCGCAGGATTTCATTGAAATTGCGCCCCGTGCTGGCCGGATAGGTAATGATGAGGCGGATCTTCTTGGCCGGATCGATGATGAACACCGAGCGCACGGTCAGCGTGGCGTTGGCGTTCGGATGAATCATGTCGTAGAGCTCGGAGACCTTGCGATCCTCATCGGCCAGGATGGGGAAATTGACCCGGGTCGATTGCGTATCGTTGATGTCATCGATCCACTTGCTGTGGGACTCTTCACCATCGACGGACAGGGCCAGCACCTTCACGCCACGCTTGGCGAATTCATCAGCCAACTTGGCGGTGTAACCCAGTTCGGTGGTGCAAACCGGCGTGAAATCGGCGGGATGCGAAAACAACACGCCCCAATTGTCACCGAGGTAGTCATACAGGCGCAGTGTGCCTATGGACGATTTCTGTTCGAAGTCGGGCGCGGTATCGCCCAGACGAAGGTGTGCCATGGAAAATCTCCTGCTTGAGGTTGCCGGCAATATGATTTTGTCATCAAACCCACGGAGGGGGAAATAAGCAAACCATATAACCTTATGTTGTATTGCAACGGGAAGCGTCAGGCCACTGCGGCCCAATCAGCGGCCGTATCTGCCACCTGCCCGGCTCGCACCGCCGCCGACAATGAAAGCGCACGCGGCAGGATATGAGCCCCGTAAAACAGCGCTGAACCCAGTTTCTGCCGATAAAAGCCATCATCGCTGCCTTCGGCCAGCCGACGGTTGCACACCAGCGCCGCACGCGCCATCTGCCAGCCACCGTGGACCACACCTGCCAGCATCAAATACGGCACACTGCCCGAAAACACGGCACGCACATGGTCGACGGCGTGTAGCAGAACATACTCGACCGCCGCCTCATAAGCCTGGATGGCCTGATCAAAATGATCCCGCAACAGGCAAAGTCCTTCACGACTTTCGGCATCGGCACGGGTGGTTTCAGCCTGGAGCGCTTTGAGCGTATCTCGCATCGCAGCCATCGAGGCGTGGGCTGCCGCGCCGCCATCGCGTAGCGTCTTGCGTCCGACCAGATCATTGGCCTGGATCGCCGTGGTGCCCTCGTAAATAGGCAGAATTCGGGCATCGCGGTAATACTGGGCTGCACCCGTTTCCTCGATGAACCCCATACCGCCATGCACCTGGACACCCAGCGAAGCCACCTCGACCGCAGACTCGGTCGAGAAGCCTTTAACGATGGGCACCAGATATTCGTAGAACGCTCGGTTGCGCGCACGCACCTCCGCGTCCGGATGGTGGTTGGCCTTGTCATGAGCCGCTGCTGCCACGTAAGAAACGGCGCGGGCCGCCTCGGTCAGCGAGCGCATGGTCAACAACATGCGCTGGACATCCGGATGGTGGGAAATCGTCACTGGCCCGGCCGAACCCTCGATGGCCCGACCCTGCACGCGTTCGCGGGCGTACTCCTGAGCATGCTGATAGGCACGTTCAGCCAGGGCGATCCCCTGTTGCCCGACGGAATAGCGAGAGGCGTTCATCATGATGAACATATACTCCAGCCCGCGATTGGCTTCGCCCACCAGATAGCCGACCGCGCCCTCTCCGACCTCACCCTTGCCAGCCCCATAAAGCAACACCGCCGTCGGGCTGCCATGGATGCCCAACTTGTGCTCCAACGATGCGCACCAGACATCATTGCGCTTGCCCAACGAACCATCTTCGTTGACCAGGAACTTGGGGACGATGAATAGCGAAATGCCTTTGACGCCTGCCGGCGCGTCCGGCAGACGGGCCAGCACCAGATGGATGATGTTCTCGGCTAAGTCATGCTCGCCGAAGGTGATGAAAATCTTCTGGCCCGAGACACGGTAGCTGCCATCGTCCTGCGGTACCGCGCGTGTCGACACGAGAGCCAGGTCTGAACCGGCTTGCGGTTCGGTCAGGTTCATCGTGCCCGTCCAGCGACCGCCGATCAGGTTGGGAATATAGGCACGCCGCTGCTCTTCCGACCCCACGGTGAGCAAGGCCTCGATCACGCCGTCGGTCAGCATGGGACACAGGGCAAACGCCAAACTGGCTGCCTGGATGTTTTCGCCGGCAGGCGCGGCCACCAACTGCGGCAGACCCTGGCCGCCCCATTGCACCGGGTGCTGCAGGCCTTGCCACCCTCCGGTCGAATACTCGGCAAATGCCTTGGCAAACCCCGGCGTGGCGGTCACCGCACCGTCTTTCCAGACCGGCGGCTGACGGTCGCCAATGACATTCAAGGGCGCCACGACCTCCTGCACAAAGCGCGCATTCTCGTCGAGAATGGCATCGACCAGATCGGGCTCGGCCTCCTCGAAACCCGGCAATTTGAGAATCTCGTCAAGCCCCGCCAGCTCCTTCATGGCAAAGCGGATGTCGCGCAGTGGCGTGGTGTAGCTCATATTGTCTCCGTTCTATAAACAAGCGGGCGGCTCGCGCCGCCCGTCTTTCAGCCTGAGGCCGTCAACCCAGACGATAGGCCAGCGCCACGATGAGTGGCCCCAGCACGGGAAGCAGCACGTTGGCAATGGCATAGGTCACGGTGTAACCCAGAATGGGCACCGAGCTGCCCGCCTGGACCATCACGGCGCTCAGCGTGGGCGTACTGACGTGCTGACCAGCAATCGCCCCTAACAGAAGCGGCCCCTCGATTTTGAGGAATTTATGGCCGATCCACAGCGATGCGCAGGCCGGTCCGAGCGAGACGGCCAACCCGATCACGGGCAGAACCAGGCCATGCTGTTTCAAAAGGGTAATCGCCTCCGGCCCTGCCGACAAGCCAACGCAAGCAATAAAAATCCCCAGACCCAATTCCTTGAGCAGACTCAATGCGGCAGGCGGGATATGGCCCAACGCAGGCCGTTTGGCAGAAATCCAACCGCAGATCAGGCCGCTGACCAGCGCACCGCCCCCACTACCGAGCGACAGTGGCAGACCTGCCACGGTAACCATCAGACTGCCGATACCCAACCCGAGCAGAATCCCCCCGCACATGAAGACAATATCGGTTGTTCCATCACGCCGAAGCTCATTGCCCAGATGCTTGACGGCATCGCTAAGATTGGGATCGGTGCCCACCAGCCTGACCACGTCGCCATACATCACCACCGTCGACGGGGTCATCGGAATACTGTGGCCACTGCGTTCTATGCCTTGCAGAAACACCCCTCGCGCCGCGCGCGCCTTTGGCGTCTTGGCGAGATGAGAGAGCGTGCGGCCGTTGACATGCTTGCTGCTGATGACGACCTGGCGCTCCTGCAGATTGAGCGCATCGGCATGCGCGGCCGGCACCTGGATTTCGGGGCCGATCACGTCATCGCCGCGCAAGGCATAAAAGCGCAGCCCGACAATCACCACGATATCGCCGGCCTGCAAGACCTCTTCCGGAGTCGGCGTCAGCGATTCGCCGTCACGCAGCAGGCTGGTGACCACCGTACGGCCAGCCAAGGCCTGCTCTATCTCCAGCACGGTTTTCCCGGCGGCCTCGCGCACGATGTGCGCCCGGCCCACAAGGCGCGGCAAGGCCGGCATACTGCTGTCTTCTTCATCCGGCACACCGCCCAGCTTGGCTTCCAGATCCTTGCACGCCTGCCACAGATTGATGCGCAGCAACAGCGGAGCCACCTGACTGGTGAACAACACGATGCTGATCGTGCCTACCAGATAGGTCAGCGTGTAAGCCGTCGCGATGTTGGCTTCCTGAACCTGCACTTGCTCAGCCGTCAAGCCCAGATGACGCAGCGCTTCGGACGCGGTGCCCACAACGGCCGACTCGGTCGCCGAACCCGCGGCCAGACCCGCCGTGGTGCCCGCATCGAAACCGAAAAAGCTCGCTGCCAGCAGAGAAATCAACAGTACCAGCACCACCTCGATGAAAGGCAGCACCATGAAACGCAGGCTGGAGCGGTTGAGATTGGCGAAAAAGCCCGGGCCACCCGAATAGCCCATGGCAAAGATGAAGAGCACGAAGGCAATCTCACGCACGGGGCCTTCGACCTTGCAGCCTGTCTGGCCCAAGATCATCGCGACGATCAAGGTGCCGCATACGCCGCCCAGCGCGACCGGCCCTAGCCGGAGCTTGCCGATGAAATGACCCAGACCCACCGCAATGAAGATAATGGCGATGGGCACGGACTGGAAAAAGCCGACGGAGCATGTCATCTGCACGCCCCCGCTCGCTCATTTGCCCATTGACGTGCCAACTCACTTGCCGAGCTCGTACTTCCCATCACGAATCTCCATCGCGGTGTTTCCGACCTGCCGTGCGCCAAGGACATTATCAGAATTGACGCGAAAACCAAAGCGCCACTCTATGCGCCGGGCGCCGCGCAAAAAAAGTCGCGGCACATGGGCCGCGACTTTTTGACATGCCTGGAACGAGTATTACAGCGCGCCAGCCAGTTCCGGGACGATCTGGAACAGATCGCCGACCAGACCATAGTCGGCCACGCCGAAAATGGGAGCCTCAGGATCTTTGTTGATCGCTACGATGACCTTGGAGTCCTTCATGCCGGCCAGATGCTGAATAGCACCGGAAATACCCACCGCCACGTAAAGCTGCGGTGCCACGATCTTGCCAGTCTGACCGACCTGCCAATCGTTGGGGGCATACCCGGCATCGACCGCCGCACGCGATGCACCCAGGGCCGCGCCCAGCTTATCGGCCAGAGGGTCGAGAATCTTGAAATTCTCGGCGCTGCCCAGACCGCGGCCACCCGAGACCACCACGCGCGCACCGGCCAGTTCAGGCCGATCGCTCTTGGCGACTTCACGGCCGACAAAGCTCGACAGACCCGAATCGGCCACGGCAGCGGCGTCTTCGATAGCTGCCGAACCACCGCTGGCGGCTACGGCGTCAAAGCCCGTGGTACGCACGGTGATCACTTTGACGGCATCGCCGGACTGCACGGTAGCAATGGCGTTACCGGCGTAGATGGGGCGCTGGAAGGTATCGGCAGATTCGACACCGATGATGTCGGAGATCTGTGCCACGTCCAGCTTGGCAGCCACGCGAGGCGCGACGTTCTTGCCCGAGGCTGTCGCGGGGAACAGAATGTGGCTATAGGCGGACGCCACGGCCAGCACCTGAGCAACCAGGTTTTCGGCCAGGCCGTCGGCCAGTTGCGGCGCATCAGCCAGCAGCACTTTGCTCACGCCAGCGGCCGCAGCAGCCTGCTCGGCCACCGCGCGGGCGTTGCTGCCCGCCACCAGCACGTGCACATCACCACCCAGTTTGGCGGCTGCAGCGATCGTGTTCAACGTTGCGCCCTTGAGTTGGGCATTGTCGTGTTCGGCAATAACAAGCGTCGTCATTGTTAGATCACCTTCGCTTCATTCTTGAGTTTGTCCACCAGCGCGGCCACATCGGCCACCTTGATACCCGCCTTGCGGGCGGCCGGTTCGGTGACCTTCAGGGTCTTCAGACGCGGGGCCGGGTCCACGCCCAGATCCTGCGGCGTGACCGTATCCAGAGGCTTTTTCTTGGCCTTCATGATGTTTGGCAGGGTGACGTAGCGCGGCTCGTTCAAGCGCAGATCGGTCGTCACGATGGCCGGCAGCTTCAGCGTCAGCGTCTCCAACCCGCCGTCGACTTCACGCGTGACCGTGACCTTGCCCTCGCCCAGTTCCACCTTGCTGGCGAACGTGGCCTGGGGCCAATCCAGCAGTGCAGCCAGCATCTGGCCGGTCTGGTTGGCGTCATCGTCAATGGCCTGCTTGCCCAGGATCACCAGTTGCGGAGCTTCCTTGTCAACGAGGGCCTTGAGCATCTTGGCCACGGCCAACGGCTGGAGTTCGGCATCGGTCTGCACCAGCACGCCGCGATCCGCGCCAATGGCCATGGCGGTACGCAATGTTTCCTGGCACTGAGCCGCACCGCAAGACACGGCGATGACCTCAGCCACGCTGCCCTTCTCCTTAAGGCGCGTTGCTTCTTCGACGGCGATCTCGTCAAAGGGATTCATCGACATCTTCACGTTGGCGATGTCCACCCCGGTTTGATCGGACTTGACGCGTACTTTGACGTTGTAGTCAACGACGCGCTTGACGGGTACCAATACCTTCATCCAGCAGCCTCTAGACAATAATTACCCGGCGGATTGCCGGGGATTGCATTGCACAATTTTTTCTAGATTCTACAACTTCGACAGCGACCTGATGTGAGCAACCACACTGCGGCCCAAGGCGGACAGGTTGTAACCCCCCTCGAGCGTACTGACAATCCGCCCCTGAGCGTGCTGATCGGCCACTGCCACCAATTGGTCCGTAATCCAGGCGTAATCGGCCTCGACCAGACCCATCTGCGCCATATCGTCCTCCCGATGCGCATCGAATCCCGCCGAAATCAATAATAGTTGTGGTGCATGTGCCTGCAGGCGCGGCAACCACTGCTGGCGCACGATATCGCGCACAGCCATGCCGGTCGAATACGCCTGAACGGGGACATTCAACATATTGTCCGCAGGGTGGTCGAATCCTCTGTTGGGGAAAAAAGGATGCTGGAAAAAACTACACATCAACACCCGCTCGTCGCCGGCAAAGGCCTCCTCGGTGCCATTGCCATGGTGCACGTCGAAATCGACGATGGCGATGCGCGTCAGGCCATGCCGATGCATGGCATGTTGCGCCGCAATAGCCACATTGTTGAAAAAACAAAAACCGAGGGCGCGGCTGTGCTCGGCGTGATGCCCGGGAGGGCGCACCGCGCAGAAGGCCGTGGTGGCTTCTCCCGCCATCACGGCATCGACTGCCGCAATTCCTGCCCCGGCCGCGTGGTAGGCGGCTTCCAGGGTGTGGGGGTTCATCAGAGTGTCTGGGTCGATCTCCACATAGCCGTGCTCGGGCGACAAGCCGCGCAGACGGTCCAGGTGGTAGGCGCTATGCACGCGCAAGATGTCCTCGCGCGTGGCTGCAGGCGCCTGTTTTTCGCCCAGATACGGCATCAGGCCGCTGGCCAGCAGTTGATCGGATATGGCATCCAGCCTCTGCGGACTCTCGGGGTGCCAACTGCCCATTTCATGCAGCTTGCACGACGGGTGGGTAAGATACATGGTCTCCATAGGGAAGATTATGTTCATCACCCGGCGTTTCCTGCAAATCGGCTTTGCGGCTGTCCTGCTCGGAGGCTGTGCCTCCCCCTCCTCCCAACCCGGCGCATCCGCCCTTCCTCGGCCGCAACCGAGGGTAAACCCCAGGCCATCCGTATCGGCGCGACTACGCCCGCGGCAGAGCCTTCCGCCACGCTCACCCCCGGCGGCAAAATGCGTCCAGAAGTGCGTCGCTTCGCCGAATCGCTCGCTGACGAACGATCGCTGCCGCTGGATTCGATCCTGGCCATGCTCGCCGATACTCGCTACAGCAGCACCGTCACGCGCCTGATCGCTCCTTCCGTGCCCGGCCGCAAAGTCTGGCGCAGCTGGAACACCTATCGCTCGCGCTTTGTCGAGCCCAAACGCATTGCCTGGGGTGTTGAATTCTGGAACGAGCATCGCGCCGTCATCGAACGCGCCGCTCAGCAGTACGGCGTACCGGCGTCGATCATTGTGTCCATCATCGGAGTCGAAACCCTGTACGGGCGCAACATGGGCAACTTCCGTGTCATCGACGCGCTGGCCACCCTGGCTTTCGACTATCCGGAGCCCGTCAAGCCCGAACGCGTAGAGATGTTCCGCAAGCAGTTGGCCGATTTCATCACCCTTACCCTGCAAGGCAAGCTCGCACCCGATACCCAGGGCTCATTCGCGGGCGCCATCGGCATGCCCCAGTTCATGCCCACCAGCATTGCCCATTATGCCGTCGACGGTGATGGCGACGGGCATATCGATCTGGCTAGCAGCGTGCCTGATGCGGTGATGTCGGTCGGCAGTTTTCTGCAACAACATGGCTGGCAACGCGGCCTGCCCGTCTTCGCGCCAGTGGTCCTGCCCGCCAACCCATCGTCCCTGGTCGACGGCGGGCTGACACCCAAGCTGGACTGGGCCGGTCTGCAACAGGCCGGCGCCAGGGTCGCACCGGGGGCGGCCGCCAGCAATTGGCAGTCCAGCCCGCTGGGTGTGGTGGATCTGGCCGAAGAGGCGCGCGGCACGGCGCAGTACCGTACCGCCACAGCCAATTTCTTTGTCATTACCCAATACAACCGCAGTTACTTCTATGCCACGGCGGTGGCCGACCTGGCCGCCGAGCTGCAGTTGCGCATGGGGCACCGCTAAACCCGAAAAAAACGGTGAACCTGAAGGGTTCACCGTTTTCGCTATCGCTGACGTTTAAGACGCGCTCAGTTGAATACGCCCGTGGACAAGTAACGATCCCCCGGTCACAGACGATGAAGACGATGGTGGCGTTTTCGACCCGCGCTGCCACACGCAAGGCGGCGACCAGCGCTCCTGCTGACGAAATGCCTCCGAAGATGCCTTCCTCGGCAGCCAGGCGCCGCGCCATGGTTTCGGCCTCGGTCTGGCCGATCGACTCGTAAGCGTCGACCAGGGAACGATCGAAAATCTGTGGCAGATAGGCCTCAGGCCACTTGCGGATACCCGGGATCTGCGACCCCTCTGCCGGCTGCGCGCCCACCACTTGCACGGCCGGGTTGCGCGACTTCAGATAGGTGGACACCCCCATGATCGTGCCGGTGGTGCCCATGGCGCTGACGAAATGCGTCACCTGGCCCTGGGTCTGGGTCCAGATTTCCGGACCGGTCCCTTCGATATGAGCGCGCGGATTATCCGGATTGGCGAACTGGTCCAGCACCTTGCCTTTGCCTTCGGCCTGCATCGCGGTGGCCAGATCGCGGGCGTACTCCATACCGCCTTTGGCGGCGGGTGTCAGGATGAGTTCAGCGCCATAGGCCGTCATGGCCGCGCGGCGCTCCACCGACAGATTGTCCGGCATGATGAGAATCATGCGATAGCCGCGCATCGCAGCGGTCATGGCCAAGGCGATGCCGGTATTGCCGCTGGTGGCTTCGATCAGCGTGTCGCCGGGGGCAATCTCGCCCCGCTCTTCAGCGCGCAGAATCATCGACAAAGCGGGCCGGTCTTTCACCGAGCCGGCAGGATTATTGCCCTCTAGCTTGGCGAGAATGACGTTGCCGCGGGCCTGACCGAGCTCGGCAGGAATGCGTTGCAAGCGCACCAACGGCGTGTTGCCGACAGTTTGCTCGACGGTGGGGTAAGTGATGGCGTTCATGCGTCGATCATAACCGCCCGGCGAGCCGCTTGGCGGCCAAACCCGCGATCCTGGCAGGGAATCAGGGACGACGGGCTGGGGCTGGCGCTTTAGCGGACGTGGCGGGCTTGGCCCCGCGGGTTGGCCCGCCGACGGTTTTCCCACCGTCAGGCCGGCCTCGGCCAGGCTGGCGGCTTTGCGCGCGCCGATACCGCGCACCCGGTCGCTTAAATCTTCGAGCGATCGGTACGGGCCTGCTCGGTCCCGCTCATGGACGATGAGTTCGGCACTGCGTGGCCCAAGGCCTTTGAGTTCACGCAGTTGCGCCGCCGTGGCGCTATTCAGATCCAGCGCCGAGGCAGGCGCCGCAGGACCCAGAAGCAACGCGGCGGCCACGAGTCGGCCCGGCAGGCAAAGGGAACGGAAACGCATGAAAGACTCCTGAAAAAAGACGGCCATCGCCGCCAGGGCTTCCAGAATGCGCTGACGGGCCCTCGCGCAGCCCGTCAGTTTGCCGTTTTTGGCCTAGCGTAGAACTCCGCGCGGCTTATTTGCGCGCACGCCAATAGCGCACGTACTCGCTCACGCCAGTCTGCACATCGCGCATGGGCGCCGTAAACCCAGCCGCACGCAGGTTATCCACGTTGGCCTGAGTGAAGCTCTGATAGCGTCCCTTAAGGTCATCCGGAAACGGGATATAGCGGATCAGTCCCTCGCTCACCAGCTCCTCCAGCGGCAGCGCCTGCTCGCCGTTCTCGGCACGCAGGCTGTTCACCACGGCGGCAGCCACGTCGTTAAAGGGCTGAGCGCGTCCAGTGCCGCAATTGAAAATGCCCGAAATCTGCGGATGCTCCAGAAAGTGCAGATTGACATCCACCACGTCCTGCACCGAGATGAAGTCGCGGCTCTGCCCGCCATCGGGATAGCCATTCCAGCCGGCGAACAGGCGCACATGCCCTTCGGAGAGGAACTGATTCATGTTGTGGAAAACCACCGAGGCCATACGGCCCTTGTGCTGTTCGTGCGGACCATAGACGTTGAAATAACGCAGACCAACGACCTGCGCCGTCAGTTTGTCCATCCGCGTGCGCAAGACCTGATCGAACAACAGCTTGGAGTAGCCGTAGACATTCAACGGCCCCTCGTTGGCCGGGTCTTCCACGTACACTGTCGAAGCGCCATACACGGCCGCCGATGAGGCATACAACAGGGGCACGCGCTGCGCCTGGCAGTACTCAAACCACTCCAGCGTGACGCGGTAATTGTTGTCCATCATGTAGCGGCCGTTGCGCTCGGTGGTATCCGAGCAAGCCCCCTGATGCAATACCGCGCGCAGACGCGGCAGCTTGCCGGCACGCAGCAGCTCGCGCACGTCCTCGTGATGCATATAGTCGGCAATCTTGCAGTCGACCAGATTGAGGAATTTATCGCCTTGCGTCAGATCATCGACGGCGATGATGTCCTGGATGCCGCGGCGGTTCAGACCCCGCACCAGGTTGCTGCCGATGAAACCGGCTGCGCCAGTGACAATGATCATATTGCTTCTCCTGCGAGTTCAGTGCCGGTCACGATCGATGTGCCCAGCTTGCCGACGACGATGCCGCCGGCGCGGTTGGCCCAGCGCATTGCATCCACCCACGACAGGCCTGCGGCGCGCATGACCGCCAGCGTCGCCAGCACGGTATCGCCGGCACCGGAGACATCGAATACTTCGTGCGCCTGAGCGTCGACGTGCTCGCGTCCGTTCTGGGTAAACAGCGTCATTCCCTGCTCCGAACGCGTCACCAGCAACGCTTCCAGATCCAGTTCCGTGCGCAACGCCTGCGCACGCTCGGTCAGTTGCGACTCGCTTGCCCAGCGACCCACGGCCTGCTGCATTTCGGAGCGATTCGGTGTGACCAGAGTGGCGCCACGATAAAGTGTGTAGTCATCCCCCTTGGGGTCGACCAGCACCGGAATGTTGCGGGCGCGTGCAGCCACGATCATGGCTTGCACCCGCGCCAGCGCGCCTTTGGCGTAATCCGACAGCACCAGGACATCGCACGCCGACAGCTCACGCGCCAGAGCCTGGTCTAGCCGTCAAGCGTAGCCCCAACGGGTGACTCTTCGAAATCGACGCGCAGCAACTGTTGCTGGCGACCCAGCACGCGCATCTTGAGCGTAGTGTGCCCCTGCGGGTCAGCTATCAGATCGGTTCGCACGCCAGCCTCAGAGGCCAGCGCCGCGATGCGCCCGCCTGCCTCATCGGCCCCCACCACACCGATCAGCGTGGCATGCGCACCCAGCGCCGCGATATTGCGCGCCACGTTGGCCGCGCCGCCGAGCCGATCCTCGCGCCGCGCCACCCGCACCACAGGTACCGGAGCTTCGGGGGAAATGCGTTCGACCTCACCGAACCAATAACGGTCCAGCATGACATCGCCAACAACGAGCACGCGGGCTCGGGCAAGAGCCTGGGCGGGAAAAGACATCATTCAAGTTCTTCCAAACGACGCGGGGTGTAGGTTTCCCAGGCGTTACAACCCGGACACTGCCAGTAGAAGCGGCGCGCCTGAAATCCGCAATTGCGGCAGGCGTAGCGATCGAGGCGCTGCGTATGTTTGTGGATCAGGGTACGCAACAAGCTCAGGTCCGCACCGGGCACGGGGCTGCTTTGCGCTTCGCCGGCAGGCTGCGCACTCAGCTCGGCTTCCAGCAGGCGGTCCAGGCCCAACAGCGAAGGATGATGGCGCAACGCGGCGCGCGCAAAGGCCCAAGCCATATCACTGCCTTGCTGTGCCCGTAACTCGCGGAAGACCACGTTGAACAGATCCAGCGACGCGTGGCGCTCGTACTGCGCGCGCAAATGCTCCAAGCCCTGCACCGCCTCACCGGCCTGCCGGTAATTGGCCAGCAACTGCTCGGCCACAAGGCCGGCATACTCCGGCGCATCGGCGAGTATGCTTTCCAGATACAGGCGTTCACGCTTGCTGTCGTTTTCCAGCCCGGCCAGCCGCGCGCGCAACAAGGACGTGCGCACCTTGGAGCCGTGGCTCAGGCTCTCACCGCGACCCGCGACTTCGACGGCGTGATCGGCTGCGTCCAGAGCCGTCAGTGCAGCTTCGATGTCGGCGGGTTTGGCCGACAGCGCTCCCTGGGCCTGCTCGCAGTAGTAATGGACGAGTTGCGGCACGGGCTCGTCGACCAGGCCGTGCAAGGTTTTGACCGCCTCGATGGCTCGTGGCCAATCGTGTTCGGATTCATAGATGCGGATCAGCGAGCGCAAAGCCGGCAAGGCATAGCGCGTGTCAGTGGCCTTGAGCTGTTCAAAGGCGGCCTCGGCGCGATCCAGCATTCCCGCCTTGAGAAAATCCTGCGCCAGCTCGTGCTGCGCATGCTCACGCTCGGCCTGCGGCAGATCGGAGCGGCTCAACAGGCTCTGGTGTACCCGGATGGCCCGCTCCATCTCGCCACGCCGGCGAAACAGGCTCCCCAGGGCAAAATGCAGCTCCGTCGTCTCAGGGTCCAGCTTGGCGACCTCGACGAAGGCATCAATGGCTCGATCGGGTTGCTCGTTGAGCAAAAAATTCAGGCCGCGAAAATATGAATCCGGCAAGGTGCGCGTCTCGCGCAACATCTGCCTGAAATCAAAACGCGCTGCCAACCAGCCCAGTGCAAACAGCACGGGCACGAAAATCAGCCACCAGGGTTCAAAGTCCACGTTTCAGACTCTAGCAATGCAATCACAGCCGCATTAGAGCGGCGACATCGGCGCGACCGCTTCGGGCGCGACGGCAGGTTGCTGGCCAAGCGTGGCAGCCTGCAGGCGCTCGAGCTCACGGCGCAGGCGCTGCGCTTCGCGACGACGGCGCATCGATGCCGGCACCGTCAGCAACAGACCAAACACCGCGCCAAGCACGAACGTCACCAGCATCACCACGATCAGCGGGACATCCTGCACCACGTAATCCGCATAGAACTTGACGGCCACCGGATCGGTATTCTTCAGCGCGAACATCAAAACGGCGATGAACACGAGCAATCGCAGGGCCCAGACAAGGTAGCGCATGGCGCATGCTCCAGATATTTAAGACAATCAATTGTAAGCGCAAGCCAGACCGAATCAGTAGCCAACGGCAGGCTTTTGTCGGGATCACCCCATGGCAGGCAGCCAAAAACAAAGCCCCTTGAAATACATCAAGGGGCTTTGCGTCGCGACGACCGCGTAGTGACGTCAATGCATTGCATGCATATCCATCACGGACTGCAGAGGGTCGGACGATTCATGCGAGGAATCGCCACCCGGTTCGTTACCAGTCAGATCCACACGCTCTCGCAACTCCTTGCCGGCCTTGAAGTGAGGCACCTGTTTACCAGGCACCAGCACCTGCTCACCCGACTTGGGATTGCGCCCCACGCGCGGAGACCGCTGCGACAGCGAAAAACTGCCGAAACCGCGAATCTCGATGCGCTGCCCCGAGGCCAGGGCCTGGGTCATCGCATCAAGCACGGTCTTGACCGCGTAATCGGTGTCGCGGGCGGCCAGCTGGGGATAGCGGGCCGCCAGAGCGGCGATCAGCTCCGACTTGGTCACACGTCAACCGTCGTTGCGCTGTTGGTCCAGCTTGGCCTTGAGCAGCGCGCCCAGGTTGGTCGTACCCGAAGATGCGCTGGCGTCGGACATGCGCTGGATAGTTTCAGCGGTCTCTGCGCTATCGCGAGCCTTGACCGACAACTGGACCGAACGCGCCTTGCGATCGATGTTGATGATCATGGCTTCGATGTTGGCGCCGGCGGTCAGAACCGTCGTGGCATCTTCAACGCGGCCCGAGGAGATCTCGGAAGCACGCAGGTAGCCTTCGACGTCGACCGACAGGGTCACGACAGCACCCTTGGGCTCGACCGACTTGATCGTGCCGGGGACCACAGCACCCTTGTCGTACGTGGCAACGAAGTTGTTGAAAGGATCGCCTTCCAGCTGCTTGATGCCCAGCGAGATGCGTTCCTTCTCGGTGTCGATACCCAGAACCACGGCTTCGAGCTCGTCGCCCTTCTTGAAGTTGCGAACCGCTTCTTCACCGGTTTCCGTCCACGACAGGTCGGACAGGTGAACCAGGCCATCGATACCGCCAGGCAGACCCACGAACACGCCGAAGTCGGTGATCGACTTGATGGCGCCGCGAACCTTGTCGCCGCGCTTGAAGTTCGTGGCGAACTCTTCCCACGGGTTCTGACGGCACTGCTTCATGCCCAGCGAGATACGGCGACGGTCTTCGTCGATCTCCAGGACCATGACTTCGACTTCTTCGCCCAGGGTGACAACCTTGCGCGGATCGACGTTCTTGTTGGTCCAGTCCATTTCGGAGACGTGCACCAGACCTTCGATGCCGGCTTCGACTTCAACGAAGGCGCCGTAGTCGGTCAGGTTGGTCACCTTACCGAACAGACGGGTGCCTTGCGGGTAGCGGCGAGCCAGGCCCACCCACGGATCTTCGCCCAGTTGCTTGACGCCCAGCGACACGCGGCTCTTTTCCTGGTCGAACTTGAGGACCTTGGCTTCGACTTCCTGACCCACTTGCAGGACTTCGGAGGGGTGACGCACACGGCGCCATGCCATGTCGGTGATATGCAGCAGGCCGTCGATACCGCCCAGGTCCACGAACGCGCCGTAATCGGTGATGTTCTTAACCACGCCCTTGACCACGGCACCTTCGTGCAGCGTCTCGAGCAGCTTCTGGCGCTCTTCGCCCATGCTGGCTTCCAGCACCTGGCGGCGCGACAGCACAACGTTGTTGCGCTTGCGATCGAGCTTGATGACCTTGAACTCGAGGGTCTTGCCCTCGTAGGGGGTGGTGTCCTTGACCGGACGCAGATCAACCAGCGAACCCGGCAGGAAGGCGCGGATGCCGTTGGTCATGACGGTCAGGCCGCCCTTGACCTTGCCCGTGATGGTGCCGGTGACCAGCTCGCCATTTTCCAGGGCCTTTTCGAGTTGCAGCCAGGCCGACAGGCGCTTGGCGCGGTCACGCGACAGAATGGTGTCGCCGTAGCCGTTTTCCAGCGAATCGATCGCCACGGAGACGAAATCGCCGGGTTGTACTTCGAGCTCGCCCAGGTCGTTCAAGAACTCTTCCAGGGGGATCAGCGCCTCGGACTTCAGGCCGGCGTTCACGACCACGAAATTGTGATCGACGCGAACGACTTCAGCGCTGATGACCTCGCCGGACTTCATGTCCTGGCTCTTGAGGCTCTCGGCAAACAGGTCGGCAAAGCTTTCGCCGCCGAAGGCGGGAGTGGAAACGGAAGACATTAGGTTAATAGTCCATTAAGCCAAAATTGGCCGTTGATACACACCGCAACGGCTTGCCCGCCGCAGTGGAGTCAAAAGACCTGCCGGTTGCGCCGCTCTTGCGGGGTGCCCCGTGGGAACGTACACATGGCCGTCAGGGCCAAGAAGCGGCGTCCCGAAAAACGCCGCGTACTACAAAAACAAGCTCAAGGCCGCTACAACTAAGCCTGGCTGCCGCGCCAGTACTCAAGCACGGCCTGTACCGTCTGTTCGATGGTGAGCGCCGACGAATCCAACACCCGGGCATCGTCTGCCGGCGCCAATGGCGCTACAGTCCGTTGCGTATCGCGCAGATCCCGCTCGCGCATATCTCGCAGAAGGTCAACTAGATTAGCAGAAATTCCCTTATCGATCAACTGCTTATAGCGTCTCTGCGCCCGAGCCTCGACATCGGCGATCAGGAATATCTTGAGAGACGCATCAGGAAACACGATGGTGCCCATATCGCGACCATCGGCCACCAGCCCTGGCAGGCGGCGAAATGCTCGCTGCCGCTCGAGCAGCGCCTGGCGTACAGCCGGATAGGCCGCTACGCGCGAGGCGTAATTACCGACGGACTCCTGGCGGATTTCATGACCGACATCCGCGCCCTCAAGGCAGACATGGGGGCCGTCAAAACGCACGTCTAAGGCCTTGGCCACGTCCGCCACGGCCGATTCGTCCTGCGGCGCCACGTCGGCGCGCAGCGCCGCCAGAGCCGTCAGACGGTAGAGCGCCCCGCTGTCGAGCACGGCAAAACCGAGCGTCTTGGCAACCCGATGGGCAATAGTGCCCTTGCCCGATGCCGTCGGGCCGTCAATGGTGATAACCGGCACCCGGCCGGCAGAGTCGGAAAGCATGCGATGTCCCGTTGGCCTCAAGCGCTGATCAGGCTTGCATAAACGTCGAAATAATTGGGGAAGGTCTTGCTCACACAGCCCGGGTCCAGGATGCGCACGACCGCCGGCCCAAAGGCCGCCAGCGAGAAACACATGGCCATGCGGTGATCATCCCAGGTGCCGATCTGGGCGTCGCGCCACTGGCCATCGGCTGGCGGAGCAATCGTCAGCCAATCGGGGCCATATTCGACCGTCGCGCCCAGTTTGGCTAGCTCCGTCTGCATGGCGTGAATGCGGTCGGTTTCTTTGACTCTCCAGCTGCCGATGTTGCGCAGGCGGCAGGGGCCATCGGCAAACAGGGCCATGGCCGCAGCGGTCATAGCCGCATCGGGTATCAGGTTGAAATCGGCGTCAAAAGCCTTGATCCGCCCTCCGTCGGCCACCGCCCGGCCGCTGGCTTCGATCCAGTCCGCCCCCAGGTGATGGTCCCACCCATGGCCGCCAACGTGTCGGCAAACGCCACGTCGCCCTGAATGCTGTTTTCACCGACGCCCGTCACGCGCACCGGCCCTCCCCCCAACACGCCCAGCGCCAAAAAGTACGAGGCGGTGGAGGCATCGCCCTCGACCGCGATGCGGCCCGGGCTGCGGTAACGCGCGCCGCCTTCGATCGTGAAGGCACGCCAGCCATCGCGCCGCACCGTCACGCCATAACGGGCCATGAGGTTGAGTGTGATCTCGATATAGGGCTTGGAGATCAGTTCTCCGATCACCTCGATGGTGATGGTGCGCCCGCTGGAGCCAGCCTCGATAGGCGCGGCCATCAACAACGCGGTCAGGAACTGGCTCGACACCGACCCCTGCACACGCACCGTATCGGCCTGCGCGTGGCCGCGGCCCAGGTGCAGCGGTGGATAGCCTTCCTGACCGAGATAATCAATGCGGGCACCCCAGCCGCGCAACGCGTCGACGAGGTCACCGATGGGCCGCTCATGCATGCGCGGCACGCCCGAGAGGCGGTAATCGCCCCCCATGAGGGCCAGTGCCGCGGTCAAAGGACGAAAGGCCGTTCCGGCATTGCCAAGAAAAATCTCGGCCTGCTCGACGGGAAACCGGCTGAGGCCTTCGACAGCCACGTGCCCCGGGCCAAGATCGACCACCGCCACACCCAGTTGCCGCAGAGCAGCCAGCATCACGCGGGTATCGTCGGAGTCCAGCAGGCCGGAAATCTCGGTGCGTCCTTCGGCCAAGGCGGCGATCAGCAGCACGCGGTTGGAAATACTTTTGGACCCTGGCAAGGCCACCACGCCCCGGGCGTGGCGCGCAGCAGGCAGATCCAGATAGGCCAGAGCACTCATTAGGCAGACTCCTTGCGCCAGGCGCGCCGGGCGGTGGCGGCGTCCTGCAGCCACTGCTGCAAGCTCGCACCATCGCCGGCCGCCAAGGCGGCTTCGGTTCGGTCCAGTACCGCGCGCAGCGCCCCGAGCTCCGTCAACATGGCTGAACGGTTGGACAGGAATATATCGCGCCACATTTCGGGCGAGCCAGCGGCGATGCGGGTGAAATCCCGAAATCCAGAACCGGCCAGATCCAGGCGTGTGGCAGCATCGCTTGCCTCACAGACCTGCGCCATATAGGCTGCGGCCAGAAAATGCGGCATGTGGCTGACCGAGGCCAGCACGCTATCGTGCTCGTGCGGCGTCATTTCCAACACATGCGCCCCGCAAGCCTGCCAGGCGGTGCGCACGCGGGCCACGGCAGCGGCCGCATTCTCGGCCAACGGCGTCAGGATGACGTTGCGTCCTTCGTACAAACGGGCATCGGCTGCCTCCGGACCGGTGCGCTCGGCGCCCGCAATGGGATGGCCTGGCACAAACGCCGAGATACGCTCGCCCAAGGCTGCTCGCGCAGCCGCGACGACTTCGACCTTGGTGCTGCCACCATCGGTAATCAGGCACTGCGGCCCGAGATGCTCGCGCATACGCGCCAGCATGGAACCCGCGCTGCCCACGGGTGTCGCCAGCAGAATGAGATCGGCCCGCGCGGCGGCCTCCTCGGGACTGACGGCTTCATCGATGAGTCCCAGCGCCAAGGCTTGCGCCAGCGACTCTGGATTGCGGCCCACGCCCAGGACGCGGCCAAGCTGGCCAGCCTGGCGCAACGCTGCGGCAAACGAGCCGCCGATCAAGCCCACACCCACCACGGCCAGCACCGCGATGGCGGGGCTCGCCTGCGGGGCTTGCTCTGCGCTCATACCGCCAGGATCTCGGTAAGCGCAGCGATAAAGCGTTCGTTCTCGGCAGGCAGGCCGATGGACACGCGCAACCACTCAGGCAGGCCATCGCCGCCGACCGGGCGCACGATAACCCCACGCTTGAGCAACTCGAGGTTGATGCGCGCAGCGTCGCCCACGTGGACCAGCACAAAGTTGCCATAGCTGGGTACATGCCGCAGCTTGAGGACGTCGAACGCCTTGACCAGCTGGGCCTTGCCCGCCCGGTTGGCTTCGTAGGCGCGCTCGAGGTAGGCCGTGTCGGCCAGCGCGGCCACCGCGGCAGCCTGCGCCAGCGTGTTGACATTAAACGGCTGGCGCACGCGATTGAGCAGATCTGTCAGCGCAGGCTGCGCCACGGCAAAACCCACGCGCAACCCCGCCAGTCCATAGGCCTTGGAGAATGTCCGCGAGACAACGAGATTGGGGAAGCGGCGCACCAGGGCAACGCTATCGAAGCGGTGCTCGGGATCTAGATACTCGTTGTAGGCCTCGTCGAGCACCACCGTCACACGCTCGCCGTGAGCCTGAGCCACCTGCCCCAGAAAACGCTCGATGGCCGCCCCCGGAGCAAACGTGCCGGTTGGATTGTTGGGGTTGGCAATGAAAACCACACGCGTATCGCCATCGATCGCCGCGAACATGGCATCCAGGTCATGACCGTAATCCTTGGCCGGCACCACGAGGTGACGCGCGCCGCGGGCCTGCGTGGCCAGGCGATAGACCGCAAACGAATGCTGGGCATAGACAGCCGACACGCCGGGTTCGAGCAAGGCCAGCGCGACGATCTCCAGGATGTCGTTGGAGCCATTGCCCAGCGTGATCCAGTTGGCCGGCACGCCATACCGCGCCGCCAGAGCGGCCTTCAGATCGAAACCATTGGGATCTGGATAGCGGGCCAGCGCGGTGGCCGCAGCGAGCATGGCCTGACGAGCCGACTCCGGCATGCCCAGCGGATTCTCATTGGAGGCCAGTTTGACGATGCCTGCCGGATCCAGGCCGAACTCGCGGGCGAGTTCTTCGATGGGCTTGCCAGCCTGATACGGCGCGATGGCGCCCACGTGAGCGGGGGCGAGAAGCGTTCTATTGACAGAAGTCATGATGACAGCGGGACCGGTTTTTACTGCGCCGGATAGGAGCCAAGAATTTTGAAAAACGCAGCCTGCTGCGCCAGTGCGGCGAAAGCCTGGACCACATTGGTGTCTTTTTGATGGCCGAGGCAATCGAGATAGAAGTAGTACTCCCACTGCCCCGTACGGGCCGGCCGCGACTCAAAGCGCGTCATCGACACACCATTGACAGCCAAGGGGGCCAGCATGTCGTAGACAGCGCCGGCGCGATTGGGCACGGCAAGAATGAGGCTGGTCTTATCTCGCCCGCTAGGCAATGGTTCGATGCGGCCAATGGCAACGAAGCGCGTGCGATTCTGCGCGTCGTCCTGAATGCCCGCGGCCACGACGGCAAGGTTCCAGGCTGGAGCGGCGACTTCACCGGCGATGGCGGCAACCGTCGGGTCGGTCGCGGCCACGCGCGCGGCTTCCGAGTTGCTGGCCGCGGCGACGCGCTTGAGATCCGGATAATGCCGGTTGAGCCAGCCCTGGCATTGGGCCAGGGCCTGAGGATGCGCGGAAATCGTGGTCACGCCATCCATGGCGCCCGATTGCGTCATCAAGCAATGGCGGATGAGCAGCGAGCGCTCGCCCATGATTTTCAGGGGCGTGTGCAACAGCAGGTCGAGATTGCGGTTGACGGCACCCTCTGTCGAGTTCTCGACCGGCACGATCCCCACGTCCGCCTCTGCAGACTCGACGGCACGAAAAACTTCGTCAAAGGACGCACAAGGCATCTGGGTCACGGAGTGCCCAAACTGCTCGAGCGCGGCCTGCTCCGAAAACGACCCCTGCGGCCCGAGATAGGCGACCGTCATGCCGCGCTCGAGACCGCGACAGGCGGACATGATCTCCGTCCACACAGAGGCCACTGCAGCGCTCGGAAAGGGGCCGGCATTGCGCTGTTGCAAGCCTCGAATGACTTCAGCCTCACGCTCAGGACGCAGGACGGGGCCATCGGCATGGGCCGCATGCTTGACCTCGCCCACTTCCTGGGCCGTACGGGCACGCTGGCACAACAGGTCGAGAATCTGGCTGTCGATGGCGTCGATGCGATCGCGCAGCGGCCGCAACTTGGCCTGCAATGCGTCATCCATAGCGGCGCTCGAATTCCGTCAGGTAGTCGACCAAGGCCTGCACACCCGACAGCGGCATGGCGTTGTAGATGGAGGCACGCATGCCGCCAACGCTCTTGTGTCCCTTGAGCGCAAGCAGGCCGGCGGCCTCGGCACCTTGCAAGAAAGCGTCGTTGAGCGAGTCGTCACGCAGCACGAAAGGCACATTCATGCGCGAACGCACCGAGGGTTCGACAGGGTTGTGATAGAAATCACTAGCGTCCAGATAGCCGTAGAGCAAGTCAGCCTTGGCTTTGTTGGCCGTCTCCAGGCCCTCGACGCCGCCTTGCGCTTTCACCCACTTGTACACCAGCCCCGCGACGTAGATCGCGAAGGTGGGCGGTGTGTTGTAGCGCGAATGCTCGGCCGCCACGTTGGCATAGTCAAAGGCCGACGGGCAGATAGGCAGTGCCTTGCCCAACAGATCGCGGCGGGCAATGACCACGGTCACACCGGCCGGGCCGGCATTTTTCTGGGCGCCGGCGAACATCAGGCCGGTACGCGTGACGTCAAGCGGACGCGACAAAAAATGCGAGGAAGCATCGACCACCAGCGGCACGTCCGGCGCGCCGAGTTCGGCCAGATCCGGCCAATCGATGAATTCGACCCCGCCAATGGTTTCGTTGCTGCACAGATGCAGATAGGCGGCCTCGGGACGAACCTGCCAGTTCTGAACCGGAGGCACCCAGGTGAACGGGCGCTGCGCGCGGCCATCGATGTCGGCAGCTTGCGCACTACTGGCGGCGATACGGGCATCGCCGTAGCGGCCGGCTTCCTTGTGGGAGCGCGTGGACCAATGGCCCGTCACCACGAAGTCGGCTGCCGGCACGCCGCGCCGGCCGATGAGGTTCATGGGAACGATGGCGTTTTCGCCCAACCCGCCACCCTGCATGAACATGACCGCATAGTCAGCCGGCAGATTCATGAGTTCGCGCAGATCGGTTTCGGCCTCGTCGCAGATCTGCACGAACTGGCGGCCGCGGTGACTCATCTCCATCACCGACATGCCGCTGCCATGCCAATCCAGCATTTCGGCTGCAGCCTGCTGCAACACGACCTCGGGCAGGACCGACGGTCCGGCCGAGAAATTCCAGGGGCGCGCCATCTCTTGCTTACTCCGTAGGTTCTTCAGTCGAATCGATCTGGCCTTCGCCGTCGTCCTCTGCGGACTCGTCATCGTCGGCATCGCTTTCCACCACGCGACGCACGCCCGACAGCGAGCTGCCGTCATCGACGCTGATCAGCGTCACGCCCTGCGTGGCTCGGCCCATTTCACGGATTTCGCTCACGCGGGTGCGCACCAGCACACCGCCCGTGGTGATCAGCATGATTTCGTCGCTCGGATTGACCAGCACGGCGCCAACGACCTTGCCATTGCGCGAACTGGTCTGGATGGCGATCATGCCCTTGGTGCCGCGCCCATGCCGGGTGTACTCGGCGATCGACGTACGCTTGCCATAGCCGTTTTCCGTGGCGGTCAGCACGCTCTGGCTTTCGTCGCCGGCCACCAGCAACGCAATCACGGTCTGGCTGTCTTCGAGCATCATGCCGCGCACGCCACGCGCGGCGCGACCCATGGGCCGGACATCGTTTTCATCGAAGCGCACGGCCTTGCCGGCATCCGAGAACAGCATGACATCATGCTTGCCATCGGTCACGTCTGCACCGATCAGGTAGTCGCCGTCATCCAGATCAACGGCAATGATGCCGGCCTTGCGCGGATTGGAGAAATCCGACAATGCCGTCTTCTTGACCGTGCCACGAGAGGTCGCCATGAAGACATAGTGATCTTCGCTGAATTCCTTGACCGGCAGCACCACGGTGATCTTCTCGCCGTCGGCCAGCGGGAACATATTGACGATGGGTTTGCCGCGCGAATTGCGCGTGCCTTGCGGCACTTCCCAGACCTTGAGCCAATACACGCGGCCACGGTTAGAGAAGCACAGCAGATAGTCGTGCGTGTTGGCGATGAAGAGCTGATCGACCCAGTCGTTTTCCTTCATCTGCGTTGCCTGCTTGCCTCGGCCGCCGCGTTTTTGCGACCGGTACTCAGACAGCGGCTGGCTCTTGATATAGCCACCGTGCGACATGGTCACCACCATGTCCATCGGGGTGATCAGGTCTTCAGTATCCAGCTCGGTGGCGTTGAACTCGATCTCGGAGCGGCGGCTGTCCTTCGCCGCCGTGGAGAACTCCGCCTTGATCGCCTGCAACTCGTCGCCGATGATGGTGGTGATACGTTCGGGACGGGCCAGGATGTCGAGCAGATCGGCGATGGTGTCCATCACCTCTTTGTACTCGCCGATGATCTTGTCCTGCTCAAGCCCGGTCAGGCGCTGCAGACGCATGTTCAGGATTTCCTGCGCTTGCGTCTCCGACAGGCGATATTGCCCATCACCCTGCAGGCCGAAGCCCTCGGGCAGATCGTCCGGGCGGAAGGCATGCCGTCCGCCGGCAACCTCGCCGCCGTCGGCTCGGGCGAGCATTTCGCGCACCAGCGAAGAATCCCAGGCCCGCGCCATCAGTTCCTGGCGCGCCACCGGCGGGGTGGGCGCGGCCTTGATGATGGCAATGAAGTCATCGATATTGGCCAGCGCCACCGCCAGGCCTTCCAGTACGTGCCCGCGCTCGCGGGCCTTGCGCAACTGGAACACCGTACGACGCGTGACGACTTCACGGCGGTGCTGCAGGAAGTAGTCGATCAGCTGCTTGAGATTGAGCAGGCGCGGCTGGCCATCGACCAGCGCCACCAGGTTCATCCCGAAGGTATCCTGCAGCTGCGTGTTCTTGTACAGATTATTGAGCACAACCTCGGGCACTTCACCGCGCTTGAGCTCGATGACCAAACGCATGCCATCTTTGTCCGACTCGTCGCGGATATCCGAGATACCCTCGATTTTTTTGTCGTTGACCAGCTCGGCAATGCGCTCTTGCAGCGTCTTCTTGTTGACCTGGTAGGGAATCGCGTCGACCACGATGGCCTGACGGTTGCCCTTTTCCATGTCCTCGAAGTGCGTCTTGGCACGCATGATGACGCGGCCGCGGCCGGTGCGATAGCCTTCGCGCACACCAGACATCCCGTAGATGATGCCGCCCGTGGGGAAATCCGGAGCCGGGATGATCTCGAGCAACTCGTCGATGGTGCACTCGGGGTTGCGCAGGCAGTACAGGCAGCCCTCGACCACTTCGCCCAGATTATGCGGCGGGATGTTGGTTGCCATGCCCACGGCAATGCCGGAGCTGCCATTGACCAGCAGATTGGGCAGGCGCGACGGCAACAGCAAGGGTTCCTGCTCGCTGCCGTCATAGTTGGGCCCGAAATCGACGGTTTCCTGGTCGATATCGGCAAGCAGCTCGTGCGCGATCTTGGCCAGGCGGATTTCGGTATAGCGCATCGCCGCGGCGTTATCGCCGTCGATCGAGCCGAAGTTGCCCTGCCCGTCGACCAGCATATAGCGCATGGAAAAATCCTGCGCCATGCGAACGATGGTGTCGTAGACGGACTGATCGCCGTGGGGGTGATACTTACCGATGACATCGCCCACGATACGGGCGGACTTCTTGTAGGCGCGATTCCAGTCGTTGTTCAACTCGTGCATCGCGTACAGCACGCGCCGGTGCACGGGCTTCAAGCCGTCTCGCACATCCGGAAGCGCCCGCCCGACGATTACGCTCATCGCGTAATCGAGGTAACTGCGGCGCATCTCTTCTTCCAGCGATACCGGAAGCGTCTCCTTGGCAAAGGAATCCATATATATAGCGACAGAATCGTGTGTAAGGAGGAACCCGGGCCGGGTAAACGAGGAACCCGGCCGGGTAAACAGAAAATTCTATCATTCGATTGCAACTGACCCGCGCTTGGACAGGCCAAGCGCGCCTGCCGACCAGTTTGCCCGCGGCACACGTCCGGACCCAGATCCTGTTGTCAAAAACCAACACGAATTCTGCATCGGGTGCCCAAATGCTCCTATCCAGAGCCTGTGGGTCGGCTTAAAGGGAGCCAAAGGCCCCCAAATGCCTTAAGATTGTTTCCAGCACGCAGGAGACCCAGTGGTGGCCCTTTGAACCTGTTCGGAGCGTTGCTATACTGGCCCCGTTTTCCTGATATGCGGCGGGGGTTCGCTGCGAGTCACTTATCCAGCTTCAAGCTCAACGAGGAGAAACATGAACAAACCCTCCAAATTCGCTCTGGCGCTTGCCTTCGCCGCTGTCACGGCCTCTGGTGTAGCCTCGGCTCAGACGGTTGACAACTGGCGCAATCCGTTCGGCAACGTTTGGAAAAACGGCACGAACGAACTGTGCTGGCGCGATGCGTTCTGGACCCCGGCTACCGGCATCCCCGGTTGCGACGGTGTCCCGGTCGCTCAGAAGGAAAAGCCCGCCCCGATGGCCGCTAAGGTCGTGTTCAATGCTGACACGTTCTTCGACTTCGACAAGTCCGTGCTCAAGCCGGAAGGCCGCCAACTGTTGGACCAAGTCGCCCAGCAAGCCAAGGCGATCGACCTGGAAACCATCATCGCCGTCGGCCACACCGACTCGATCGGTACCGAAGCCTACAACCTGAAGCTCTCCGACCGCCGCGCTGCTTCGGTCAAGGCTTACCTGGTCAGCAAGGGCATCGATCCGAACCGTATCTACACGGAAGGCAAGGGCGAAGCTCAGCCCATCGCGACCAACAAGACCGCCGAAGGCCGCGCTCGCAATCGCCGCGTGGAAATCGAGATCGTCGGCAGCCGTCGCAAGTAATCATTGCAGCGCTAGCCGCTACAATGAGGGCCTCGCATTGCGAGGCCCTTTTTTTCGCCCCTTATCCGCGCCCATGACCACAGCTGCCCACTCTTCCCGACCCAACATCAACGTCGACCAGGCTGAACTGGACAAATTCAGTGCCCTGGCCGCCCGCTGGTGGGATCCGGAAAGCGAGTTCAAGCCACTGCACGCCATCAACCCGCTGCGGCTGGAGTGGATACAGGCTACGGCCGGCAGCCTGAGCGGCCGCCGGGTGCTGGATGTCGGCTGCGGCGGCGGCATCCTCTCCGAAGCCATGGCTCAGGCTGGGGCCGACGTCACCGGCATCGATCTGGCGGAAAAATCCCTCAAGATCGCACGCCTGCATGGACTCGAGTCGGGTGTAAAGGTGCAATACCGCGCGGTGCCTGTCGAAGAGCTCGCCACCGAGCAGCCCGCCCAGTACGACGTGGTCACCTGCATGGAAATGCTCGAGCACGTGCCCGATCCCGCCTCGGTCGTGCGCGCCTGCGCGGCGCTGGTCAAACCCGGCGGCTGGGTGTTTTTCTCCACACTCAATCGCAATCCCAAATCCTTTTTGTTTGCCATCGTCGGCGCCGAGTACCTGCTACGGCTGTTGCCACGTGGCACCCACAGCTACGAGCACTTCATCAAGCCCAGCGAGTTGGCTACCTCCGCGCGCCAAGCGGGCCTGACCCCTTCGGGCATGCGCGGCATGGAATACAACCCAATCACCCAGATCTACTCCCTGTCGGCCGACACGTCGGTCAACTATCTGATGGCAACCCGCAAATGAGCGCGCTGATACTGTTTGATTTCGATGGCACCCTGGCTGACACCGCCCCGGATCTTGCTGCTGCGGCCAACCGTCAGCGCACCCGCCGCGGCCTGCAGCCCCTGCCCTACGACGTACTGCGGCCCGTCGCCTCGCAAGGCGCACGCGGTCTGCTGCGTGTAGCGCTCGACCTCAAGCCCGGCGACGATGACTATGAAGCCACGCGCCTGCAATTCATCGCTGACTACACCGAAGGGTCCACTGAGCAGAGCCGCCTCTTTCCGGGTATTGCCGATCTGTTGGGCCACATCCGGGCACAGGGACTGGCCTGGGGCATCGTCACCAACAAGGTCACCCACCTCACCTTGCCCATCGTCGAGCATCTGGGCTTGATGCGTGACAGCGCAGTGCTGGTCTGCGGCGATACCACCGCCCACGCCAAACCTCATCCGCTGCCCCTGCTGCATGCCGCCGAGCAGGCGGGCTTCCCCACCCATCGCTGCGTTTACGTTGGCGACGACCTGCGTGATATCCAGTCGGCTCACGCGGCCGGCATGCCCGCTATCGCCGCTGCCTATGGCTACGTCGATGCGGCCGAAGACATCGCCCTGTGGCAGGCTGAGGCACGCGTGGACTCGCCGTTTGCCCTCTGGGATGCCATACGTCCGCTGCTGCCGCGTGACCCGGCCTGACCTCCATTCAGCGAATCTGTGCCTGAGGCGCAGACCCGCCAACGCATAACCGCCTGCTCGCGCGCGGCGATTGTTCGGGCTGGCCAATCAGTCCTGGCGGCGCAACCCTCTTTATCGCGTTGAAGCGGCGTCGGACAATGGCTGTCCTCCGCGGCCCCCTTGGGCCCGCGGGCGGGTTGACCCACCCGATCTGTTCACATGGCCTCGCGCAGCTCTGACCGCGCGGCGGCCCGCCACGAGACCCCCATGCTTTTACCCATCGTGCTGCTGTCTGCGGCAGGATTCACCATCCTGACCACGGAATTTCTTATTATTGGCCTGTTGCCGCCCATGGCGCGAGAATTGCAGGTCACCGTCTCGCAGGCCGGCCTGCTGGTCTCGCTTTTTGCGTTTACAGTGGCGAGCACGGGCCCCTTGCTCACGGCGCTCGCCGCGCGCCTGGAGCGCAAGCGCCTGTTCATCGGGATACTGGTGTTGTTCGGCCTGTCCAATGTACTGGCCGCCTATGCGCCCAATATCTGGATCATGGCAGTAGCGCGCTTCGTCCCGGCATTGGCGCTACCCGTCTTTTGGTCACTGGCCAGCGCCACGGCCGTTGAAGTGGTCGGCCCCGCCCATGCGGGGCGGGCGATCTCCATGGTGGCATTCGGCATCGTGGCGGCCACCGTCTTCGGCATTCCCCTGGGCGTGCTGATCTCGGATGCCTTGGGCTGGCGCGCCGCCTTCGGCCTGTTGGCCGCGCTGTCATTCGCCAAGGCGCTATTGCTGGCCTGGCGCTTTCCCCGCCTGCGCAGCCCACGCGACGGCCTGCGGCTGGCTGCCCAGTTGCGTATCGCGCGCGACCCCATCGTGCTTGCTCATGTGGTGCTGTCGCTGCTGGTCTTCACCGGGATGTTCACGGCATACACCTATCTGGCCGATATGCTGGAACGTCTGGCCGGCTTGGACGCACGCCTGGTCGGCTGGAGCATGATGGGGTTCGGCGCAATTGGTATTCTGGGCAACACACTGGGTGGACGGCTGGTGGACAAAACCCCGCTGGGTGCCACCGCGCTCTTTACCGCGCTGACGGCCATCAGTCTGGCGATTCTCTCTCTGACGATGCGCGCACCGCTGCCGCTGGCGCTGACCCTGGGTGCCTGGGGTATCGCACAGGCCGCACTCTTTATCGTGTGTCACGTCAGAGTGATGAAATCCGCCCCGCAGGCACCCGCCTTTGCCGCGTCGCTGAATATCTCCGGAGCCAACATCGGTATCGGCCTGGGCGCTGCCGTGGGCGGCAACGTCATCGACCAATGGGGATTGCACGCGCTGGGTTGGTTTTCGTCGCTCATCTTGTTGGCTGCCCTGACGCTCGCCATCGCGCTCATGGCATGCACGAGACGCCGGCAGACTACCACCGCATCGTGTGACGCGGCGGTCAGTCAGGCCTGATAACTCAGCAACGTAAAGGCCTGGTGCACACAGTCTCTCAGTTTGAGCGCCAGGCCGTTGACCGGAAATTGCTCCGACGTCACGGCGAAACTATGGAAAGCCACCTCTTCGGAGAACGGCAGTTCACGCAAGTCCGCGATGCGCATGGCGCGCGAAACCACGGGATTGACGATGGACACCCCCAGCCCCCGGCTCACCATGCTGCAGATGGTGGTGGCATACGGCGTCTCGATGGACAGCAAGCGTGCGTCATCCGGAAAGTGCCTGTCGATGGCCGCGCGGTTATAGCTGCCTGCAGGCAGTGAGATGAAATCTTCGTTGGCGAAATCGGCCGGCACCAGGCGCCGCTTGCGTGCCAGCCGATGCGAGCGTGCGACGATGCCCACCCCATACGCGGTATTGATACGCTCGAAACGCAGCGTCGGGATGTCGGTCAGGAAAGAACAAAAACCGATATCGCAGAACCCCGTTGCCATCCATTTGGCAACCACATCCGAGCCGCCGGTACTCATGACCACCGGGATGTCCGATACCGTTTGCCGAAACAACCGCAGCGCATCGGGCAGCACACATTGGGTGATGGAGCCGACGGCCCCCACCCGTAGCAGCCCTGTGCCTCGGCGGCGTATCGAGCTGGCGCTTTCATTGAGCGACTCCAGACCAATGAAGGCGCGCTCGACTTCACCATAAAACGCCTCGGCTTCAGGCGTGGGAATCAGCCGTGTCCCCACCCGTTGAAACAGGCCAAAGCCCAGCGCCTGTTCAAGCAACGCAATCCAGCGGCTGACGTTGGGCTGCGAGGTATGCAACAGCCCTGCGGCGGCCGTCATCGAGCGCGTCATCATCACCGCGCGAAACGCCTCGACTTGCTTGAAATTCATGCCTGCCTCCCGTGCCTGTGCACACGGGCCAAAGCATATCAAATATGTATTGATAGCTGTAAATATCTGATTTAACGCATGAATCACTCAAAACGGAGACTAGGGTTTTGCTTCTGAAGACAGAGAAATGGAATCCAAAGTCAGCAGCCGCCTCAAGCAAGCCCTTGCTCCAGAGGTCATTCAATACGTGTTCCTGCCGCGTCTGACGCGGGAGTTTCATGCCAATTTCGAGCTTCTGAACCAGATCAACCAGGCCCACCTGCTGATGCTGCATGCGCAAGGCATCCTCGAGCCCGGCAAAGCCCAACCTCTGGCGCGCGCCTTGCTGCAGATGCAAGCGCAGGGCCCGGATGTCATCGAACTGGACGCTGCTCGCGAGGAGGCCTATTTCAACTACGAAGCTCACCTGATCAAGCTGGTCGGCCCCGACTTGGGAGGCCGGCTTCATACGGCGCGCAGCCGCAACGACATGGGTGCGACGATCGATCGCATCAAAGCCCGCGACTACATCCTGCACCTGGGCCAGGCGCTGTCCAAACTGATCGCCGCAGCCCTGGCTCAGGCAACGGCGCACACTGGCAGCGTCATGCCGGGCTACACGCATATGCAGGCCGCCCAACCCATCACCTTCGGCTATTACCTATCGGCGCTCGCCGACGCCTGGATGCGGGATCTCGACCGTCTGCTGCATGCGATGGACAGCGCTGATGGCTCCCCTTTAGGCAGTTGCGCCCTGGCAGGCACCTCTTTTGCCATCGACCGTAGCCAAACCAGCGCGTGGCTGGGCTTCAGCCAACCGCTGGCCAATGCGCTCGACGGCGTGGCTTCGCGCGACTTTGCGCTTGAACTGAGCGCCGCGCTATCCATCATGATGGTGACCTGCAGCCGACTGGTTCAGGACTTCTACATCTGGTCCACGCCGGAGTTCGGCCTGCTCACCTTCCCCGACCGGGTCGCCAGTACATCGAGCATCATGCCGCAGAAGAAAAACCCGGCCGTACTCGAGTATCTGCGGGGTAAAACCGGTCACCTCATCGGCCTGACCGGCGCGGCGCTGTCCACGGTCAAGTCCACGCACTTCACGCACTCCGGCGATAGCAGCCGGGAGAGCACGCGGACCTGCTGGGAAGCCTGCGAAGAAGCCTTACGCTGCCTCGCGCTGATGGAGCTGGTCGTGCGCGAAGCGCAGCCCAAGACCGCACACATGGCCGCGCATGCCGCCGAAGACTTCTCTACCGTCACCGATCTGGCCGACCTGCTGGTGCGAGACGCCGATATCTCTTTCCGGGACGCCCATCACATCATCGGCGCCGTCGTGCGCCAGGCCCTGGAACAGGGCCTGGCCGCCCATCAGATCAGTTCCGCCATGATCCATGACGCCGCCCTTGAGCAACTGGGCCGCTCCATCATGCTGCCCGAAGCACAACTGCGCGGCTGCCTGGACCCGGTGCGCAACGTCAACGCGCGGCGCTCCGGCGGTGGCCCGGCTTCCGAACTCGTTGCGGCCAGACTCGCAGAACAAGATCAGGCCCTGCAGACGCGGCGCCTGAGCCTGGAGCACACCGTGCAACGCGTCGCCCGCGCACAGAAGCAACTGCGCCAAGGCATGGACGAACTACTCGCCCAGACGCACTGATCCTCCCATACCATTCATACACAAGGGGAAAACCATGTTCAAAATCGCCACGGCAGCCTGCATTGCTCTTGGCCTCGGCTTCGGGCCAGCCCCCAGGCACGCGCCCAGTCTTATCCCAATAAGCCCATCACCCTGGTCGTGCCTTTTGCGCCAGGCGGAACCGTCAACCTCATGGGCCGGCTGCTCGCCACCCGGATGAGCGAAGTCCTGGGGCAGACCGTCATCGTCGAGAACAAGCCTGGTGGTGGCGGCAGCATCGGGGCGGGCTTTGTCGCCAAATCGCCGGCAGATGGCTACACCCTGCTACTGGCCACGATGGGCCAGCAGTCCATCCAGCCACTGCTGGCCCGGGAGCTGCACTACGACGCTCAAAACGATTTTTCTCCCATCGCCTTATTTGCCACTGTACCCAACGTACTGGCGGTCTCCGCCGATACGCCGGCCAAAAGCGTGGCAGAGCTTCTCCAATACGCGCGCGCCAACCCCGGAAAGCTCAACATGGCCTCCGCTGGCATCGGATCCGTCAACCACATGACCGGTGAACTCTTCATGGCGCGTACCGGCACCCAGTTCGCCCACGTTCCCTATCGTGGCGCCGGCCCCGCCACCGCGGACCTGCTTTCCGGCCAAGTGCAGATCCTGTTTGCCAACCTGCCCAACGTCCTGGCCTATATCAAACCAGGCAAAATTCGTGTTCTCGCAGTGGCCAGTGCGCAACGCAGCTCCACCATCCCGGATGTACCTACCCTGACCGAAAGCGGCGTGGCCGACGCCGTCGTAGAGTCCTGGTATGGCGTCATGGCCCCGGCCGGCACCAGCGCGCCGATCATCCAGAAACTTCAGGAAACCATCCTCGCCATCGCCCGCGAGCCGGCCACCGTCTCCCTTCTTGCCGATCAAGGCGCCTTGCCCTATCCCGGTACCGCCGACGATCTGGCCAAGCTCTCGGCAGGTGAAACCCGGCGCTGGACCCAAATCATTGACAGCGCCCATATCCAGACCAACTGAACGTGCGCTTGCCATCCAGCGCCCGACACCCATTTAACGTACAATAGGAAGTTCCCTAGGGGCCGATCCGGATTCGACGTGGGTCATGAAGCAGCTCAGGGCATGCCGAGCACCAGTAAGCTCGTAAATCCACTGGAAACAAAACAAACGCCAACGACGAGCGTTTCGCTCTCGCCGCTTAAGCGGTGAGCCGTTGCACTGATCTGTCCTTGGGTCAGGTGGAGGAAGGCAACTTCCTAGGGGGGCAACCCTCGAACCACAGCAACGTTATTCACAAGGAATCGGTCTGCGCTGGGGTCACACGGCTCAGATTTAAATTACGTGAATCGCCTCGGTCCGGCCCGTTGATCGGCTAAGTCCGGGGTTAAATCCAAATAGATCGACTAAGCATGTAGAACTGACTGTGGAGGGCTTGCGGACGGGGGTTCAATTCCCCCGGCTCCACCAAATTCAGAAATCCCAACCTTTGCCGGTTGGGATTTTTTTGGTTCATCGCGGAATAGCGTGGAGCCGTGCTTGATTGCCGTTACGCTTGATCCTTGATTTTCAAGGATCAAGGCCGGGATCATGCTGGACCGCAAGACGATCGAGAGGTTGGGTGGGTGGGAAGGTTATCGGGTGGAGCGGGTCGTGTGGCCTGAAGGTGAGAGCCGGACGGTCACGATTTACCTGAAGCCTTCAGCGCGAACGATGCACTGCGAGCACTGCGGCAACCGATGTCGGCAGGTGCATGAGACGACCACGCGCCGGGTGCGGGATCTGCCGCTAATGGCGCTGCGAGTGACGCTGGTAGTGCCGCGTCGGCGGGTCTGGTGCGAGCAGTGCGGTGGACCGCATCTGGAGAGGCTGAGCTGGCTGGGCCGTTACCAGCGAGTGACCGACCGGCTGGCCGAGGCGGTCAGCCAGTTGCTTGAGTCCAGCAACATTCTGGCCGTGGCGCGCTTCTTCCAACTGGGTTGGCACACGGTCAAGGCGCTGGACAAGGCCCTGCTGCGACGGGCGATCCAAGAGCCGGACTGGAGCCAGATCCACTACCTAGCGATGGACGAGTTCGCTCTACACAAGGGCCATCGTTATGCCACGGTCGTTGTCGATCCGATCCGCCGTCAGGTGCTATGGATCGGTGATGGCCGCTCGCGCGAGACGGCCAGAGCCTTCTTCGAACAACTGCCAACTGGGGTTGCCCAGCAGATCCGGGCCGTAGCGATCGACATGACGACGGCCTATGAGCTGGAGATCCAGGCCAACTGCCCCAACGCCGAGATCGTCTACGACCTGTTCCACGTCGTGGCCAAGTACGGCCGTGAAGTGATAGACCGGGTGCGTGTAGACCAAGCGAACCAGTTGCGGCACGACAAGCCGGCCCGCCGGGTGATCAAGTCCAGTCGCTGGCTACTGCTGCGCAATCGCAAAAACCTCGATCCGTGCCAATCGGTAAAGTTGGACGAGTTGCTCCAGGCCAACCAGCCCTTGCTCACCGCTTATCTGATGCGCGATGAGCTCAAACAGCTGTGGTTCTACCAACACCCCGGCTACGCCCGCCAGGCATGGGATCACTGGCTGCAACAGGCTCAGGGCAGCGGCATCGCCGCCTTGGCTCACTTCGCGCTCAAGCTAAAAGCCTATCTGCACGGGATTCTGTCTCGCTGTCGCCACCGGCTCAACACCAGCATCGTCGAGGGCATCAACAACACCATCAAAGTCATCAAGCGCCGCGCCTACGGCTACCGCGATCAGGAGTACTTCTTCCTCAAGATCCGGTCTGCATTCCCCGGTATTCCTCGATGAACCATTTTTTTTGCCTGCAGTCTGCTGTCAGATCGGGGCCGTGAATGCATTGGGACTGACCTGCCCCCAGATTTAGTACGGCACCGACATAGAGCCCAGGGGTAAAAGACCTTCTTTCTGATGAGCCTGCACGAATTGCGCCGGCGTTAAATATCCGAGCGCGCTGTGAGGCCGATCGGTGTTGTACTCGACTCGCCAGTTTTCGATCAAGCTTTTAGCCTGTCGCAGGGACAAGAACCAGTGCTCGTTAAGGCATTCGTCGCGGAACTTGCCGTTGAAACTTTCGATATAAGCGTTCTCCACCGGCTTACCCGGCCGAATAAACGACAGCTTTACGCCTGCTTGGTAGGCCCAGGCGTCCAAGGCTCTTCCGGCGAACTCTGGCCCGTTGTCCACGGTAATAGATCGCGGCAGGCCACGCATCTCCGCCAGCCGTTGCAGCACCATGGCAACACGCAGTCCCGGCAACGACGTATCGACCTCGATGGCCAGGCATTCGTGAGTGTAGTCATCGACGATAGTCAAACAGCGGAATCGGCGGCCATAGGCTAGGCCGTCGGCCACAAAGTCCATTGACCAACTCTGATTCGGCGCGATTGCCGCTGGGCGAACCACGCGCTCGGTCGCCGCGATTCGCTTACGCTTTCGTTTTCGCACGCTTAACCCTGCCAGACTGTACAGCCGCCAGATTCGCTTGTGATTTGCTTGCCAGCCTTCGCGACGTAAGAGCACATGGATCCTCCGATAGCCGTAGCGTCGTTTCGCCACTGCCATCTCTTTCATGCGCTCGGTCAGCGCAGCATCGCCTGAGCGTGTGCTCTCGTAGGCAAACAGCGACCGCGAAATTCCTACCAGCCCACAGGCCCGGGTAACACCCATGCTGCGCTCGGTCATTAATGTCCTGACCGCCTCGCGTTTGGCCTGCGGGCTGACTACTTTCGGCTTAGCAGATCCTGAAGCGCCGCCTTGTCCAGCATCGACTCGGCCAACAGCTTCTTGAGCTTGTTGTTCTCCTGCTCCAGCTCCTTGAGCCTCTGAGCGTCCGACACCGTCATGCCACCGAACTTCGCCTTCCAGTTGTAGTACGTTGCCTCGGAGATTCCGTGCTTGCGGCACAACTCTGCGGGCTTGGCACCTGCATCGGCTTCCTTGAGCACGCCGATGATTTGCTCTTCCGTAAATCGTTTCTTCATTGCCATTCCTTTGGGAACGGACTCTACATCGATTTCGTACTAATCACGGGGAGCAGGTCACTGAGCTGGCTGGGCCGTTACCAGCGAGTGACCGACCGGCTGGCCGAGGCGGTCAGCCAGTTGCTTGAGTCCAGCAACATTCTGGCCGTGGCGCGCTTCTTCCAACTGGGTTGGCACACGGTCAAGGCGCTGGACAAGGCCCTGCTGCGACGGGCGATCCAAGAGCCGGACTGGAGCCAGATCCACTACCTAGCGATGGACGAGTTCGCTCTACACAAGGGCCATCGTTATGCCACGGTCGTTGTCGATCCGATCCGCCGTCAGGTGCTATGGATCGGTGATGGCCGCTCGCGCGAGACGGCCAGAGCCTTCTTCGAACAACTGCCAACTGGAGTTGCCCAGCAGATCCGGGCCGTAGCGATCGACATGACGACGGCCTATGAGCTGGAGATCCAGGCCAACTGCCCCAACGCCGAGATCGTCTACGACCTGTTCCACGTCGTGGCCAAGTACGGCCGTGAAGTGATAGACCGGGTGCGTGTAGACCAAGCGAACCAGTTGCGGCACGACAAGCCGGCCCGCCGGGTGATCAAGTCCAGTCGCTGGCTACTGCTGCGCAATCGCAAAAACCTCGATCCGTGCCAATCGGTAAAGTTGGACGAGTTGCTCCAGGCCAACCAGCCCTTGCTCACCGCTTATCTGATGCGCGATGAGCTCAAACAGCTGTGGTTCTACCAACACCCCGGCTACGCCCGCCAGGCATGGGATCACTGGCTGCAACAGGCTCAGGGCAGCGGCATCGCCGCCTTGGCTCACTTCGCGCTCAAGCTAAAAGCCTATCTGCACGGGATTCTGTCTCGCTGTCGCCACCGGCTCAACACCAGCATCGTCGAGGGCATCAACAACACCATCAAAGTCATCAAGCGCCGCGCCTACGGCTACCGCGATCAGGAGTACTTCTTCCTCAAGATCCGGTCTGCATTCCCCGGTATTCCTCGATGAACTTTTTTTTGCCCGGTCCCCCAGTGTTGACGCGGTTCCCGGTTGCAGCGGCTCAACCCCGTAAACGGGGGATGTTCATTGTCGAGGCGCCAGCGCCGCAGGGTATTCATGCCGACCTTCTATCGGGTGACAACCTGCCTATCGGTCATCACGGGATAGTGCATCTTCTGCGCCACGACAGATAACCCCATGACAACGCTGCTCGCCGAAGACGCCAAGCCTTATGACGTGACTCCAGCGGCGAACTGCTGCAAGCGCTGCGCCTCGGCCCGGGCCTCGGTCAGCAACTGGTTCCAGTCGTCCGAAGGACGGCCGCTTTCCAGCATCTTGCGGAACACCCGGTAGGCATCGTCGCTGCTCTCGTAAGCGCGCTTGGTGCCCTCGTCGTTGACCCACGCGAACACGATCACCATGCTGGGCGCGTGATAGCGAAAGAACAGCCGGTACTGCTGGAAGAACTTCGCGCGGAACCAGTGCTTGTGATCATGGCCAAGGGTGCCGCCTTGGCGATACTCCGGTCGGGCCGGATCTTGCGGGACGACATCGAAGGCCAACTTCGTGATGGCCGCCAATCGCTTGCTGGCGTTCTTTTTCACGTACCCGACCGGATCCTGTTGCTTCAAGGCCTCGACCAGCTGTGCCAGCGCTTCAATCTGTGCAAGGAACAGCGAGTGGGCGAAGACCGTCCAGCCATGAATGACCAAGGGTTCGGGCTTGCCCGTGCTCATTCATCGCCAGCCGACAGGACGGCATCGAGATCGACTTCGACGCCGCCGACCAGGGACTGCAGACGCTGGACGAGGGCGGCATCCACAGACTGCAGGCGCTCAGGATGGCTAGCAATGTCCCGGGCCAGGAAGCTCAGGAACTGTCCGAGCACCGGGTCGTCGCCCTCGGACATCTCGGCGCGCGTCAGCACCACCTCGCCGCTGGGGCGGATGGAGTAGTGGATCTTGTCGCGCTTGCCCAGCCGAAGGGCGCGACGCACGGTTTCCGGCACCGTGGTCTGGTAGCGGTCGGTCAACGTGGATTGGGCTTCGAGGGTGGCGGACATGGCGCTATCCGGTCAAAGACGTGAATGCCTCACATGGTAATGCATTAGCCTTGCCAAATCAATGCAAATGCATTGTTCGCCGAGTGCCGCAAGCCATGCCGCCACCCCCGGTCCGGCCAATGTCCGCGAAAACAGCCAAATGACTCAAAGTGGGGATTGCGGTTTTGCGGACGGACTTTTATTCAGAAATCGAACGCGGGTTCGGTTCCGTGTTGCGCCACCACACTCAGAAACCCCAACTTTGCCGGTTGTTCTTTGTCATGACCCAGCAGAAGCTGGCTCAGGTTAAGCGGCTATGCACATGCGTTGACCGGGGGTTTCATGCCGAGCGCCTGATGCGGGCGGCGGCGGTGGTGGTAAAAGCGTATCCCGCCCCCGATAACACGGCTGGCATGCTGGATGGTCTCGAAGCGATGCCGATGTGCGCGTTGTTCCTTCAACGTGCGGATCACACGTTCGACCATTCCGTTTTGCGGCGGGCAGTGCGGCGTGATGAATTCCTGGCGCAGCCCGTAGCCTCGCACCAAGGCGGCGTAGCTACGAGACGTGAAGAGTCGGGCCGGCTTGTGCTGACACTGGCTCTGACCAAGGCTTTCTGCGATCCGGCAGGAGAGAACTGGCGGCGCGTCTGGCCTTGAGCCGTTATCATTGGCCAGGTAACGTCCAGGAACTGCAGCACGTTGCGCGCTGACGCTATGCGAGGAACAGCAGATCGCCTTGCATTGCCTGCCAGGCCCTTTGAGCTCGCTGGCCCAGGAGGCGATGCCTGCGCACGGCGATGCTGCTGACGCACACGCCATTTTTGACGCGCTTGCATGCCGCAACCTGCACCTCAACGCCACGGCGCTGGCGTTGTGCATTTCGCGTTCGACCTTGCACTGAAGGATGCGCACCTGGAAAATAGCCCGACCGGCATGATGTGCGCCTGCGGCCGCCATCGTCCTAATCCCCAACCACGGAATACTCATGAGCGACTACCCAGATACTTTGCTACTGATCGACAACGAATGGCGTCAGGCCCAGGGCGGCGCATTCATCGATGTCGTCAATCCGGCCAACGGTCAGAAGATCGGCCGGGTCGCCAGCGCCAGCCGGCAGGATCTGGATCTCGCCCTGGCTGCCGCGCAGCGCGGCTTCGAAACCTGGCGTGACATGTCCGCCCATGAGCGCTGCGGCATCATGCGTAAGGCGGCAGCGCTGCTGCGTGAGCGCGCCGACGCCGTCGCCCGCCTGCTGACGCGCGAACAAGGCAAACCGCTGGTCGAAGCGCGCGGCGAAGTCCTGGCCGCCGCAGACATCATCGATTGGTTCGGCAATGAGGCGCTGCGTGTGTATGGCCGTATCGTGCCCTCGCGCAATGTAGCGGCACAACAACTGGTCATCAAAGAGCCCGTCGGCCCCGTCGCGGCCTTTACGCCCTGGAATTTCCCGGTCAACCAGGTGGTGCGCAAGCTCGGCGCCGCTCTGGCCTCGGGATGCTCTTTCCTGGTCAAGGCGCCCGAAGAAACCCCGGCCTCGCCAGCCGCGTTGTTGAACTGTTTTGTTGATGCGGGTATCCCCAAAGGTGTCCTGGGCCTGGTATTTGGTTCGCCGGCGGAGATCTCCAGCTACCTCATCCCCCACCCCGTGATCCGCAAAGTGACGTTCACCGGCTCGACACCGGTGGGCAAGGAATTCGCTGCGCTGGCCGGCCGCCACATGAAACGCGTGACCATGGAACTCGGCGGCCACGCTCCGGTGATCGTGGCAGAAGACGCCGATGTCGAACTCGCCGTCAAGGCCTCCGGCGGGGCCAAGTTCCGCAATGCGGGCCAGGTCTGCATCTCGCCTACGCGCTTTCTGGTGCACAAGAGCATCAAGGCGGAGTTTGAACGCGCCTTTGTCGCTCACGCCGAAAAGCTCAAGCTCGGCGATGGTCTGGCCGAAGGCACCACGCTGGGCCCGCTGGCCAATGACCGGCGCCTGGCCGCCATGGACAAAATCGTCAAGAACGCTAACGAAAAAGGCGCCCGCGTGGCGACCGGCGGCGCGCGCGTGGGCGGCGCAGGCAACTTCTTTGCACCGACCATTCTGACGGACGTGCCGCTGGATGCAGACATTTTCAATGAAGAGCCGTTCGGCCCGATCGCCGCGATCCGCAGCTTCGATACGCTGGATGAAGCCATCGCCGAGGCCAACCGTCTGCCTTTCGGGCTGGCGGCGTATGGATTCACGCGTTCGATCAAGACCGTGCATGAACTCTCGCGCCGTCTCGAAGTGGGTATGCTCTGGGTCAATCAGCCAGCGACGCCGTCGGCCGAGCTGCCATTTGGCGGGGTCAAGGACTCTGGCTATGGATCCGAAGGCGGCCCCGAGGCGTTGGAAGCCTACTTGGTGACCAAGGCCGTATCGGTCGTTGGGGTCTGAAGCTTCATTTAAAGCGCCGGGCTGCGGCAATAGCGGCCTGGCGCCCGGCCGCTATTGCAGCCAACTGCTGCCCAACCAGCCCGGCAACAGCAGCGCGGCCGCCCATAGGGGTGCAGAAACCCAATTGGCCGCCTGAAACCAGGCCGCCCGCATGCCGAACACGCCAGCGGCCATGGGAACAGTGGCACGCAGCGGGCCAAAAAATCGGCACAGCAAGATACTGAGCACTCCCCAGCGCTGCACGAACGCTGCCGCGCGCAACACAAGCTGCGGGCGACGCTTGACCCAGCGCCAATGCGTCACGCGCGGGCCCGCCCAGCCGCCCACGGCGAAAGACACCCAGTCCCCAACGCCGCTCCCAACGAGATAGCCAGCCAGACCTCAACAAAGCCCGCTTCGCTCAAACGTATCGCCGCGCCGATAGACAGCAAAAGCGCCGTGCCTGGAATAAAAAGCGCGACCAGCGGCAGCGATTTGACGAAAGCGAGCGCGCAGGCCAGTGGCCCCTGCCATGGCCCTAACGCCGGTAATTTTGCCGCCAGAGAGGAGTAAAGCGCGTGCAGCGAGTCAAACATGATGATAAACGCGTCTCCGTAGACCAGAAGAAAGCCTCACGGTAACGCCTGACCCGGATCAGGCCAGGCCGCCATTGGCCCGCAATACCTGACCATGCACCCAGCGGCCATCGGGACCGGCCAGGAAAGCCACCACGTTGGCGATGTCAGCGGGCTCGCCCAGACGTTCGAGCGGCGCGGTCTTCGCGAAACCTGCAATCTGTTCCGCGGACTTGCCGGACAGGAAAAGCTCGGTCGCCACGGGGCCCGGTGCCACGGCATTGACGGTGATATCACGCCCGCGCAACTCCTTGGCCAGCACCCGCGTGAAACCTTCGACGGCCGCCTTGCTAGCGACATATACGCCGTAGCCAGGCAGGTTGGTCGCCACCAGTGTGCTCGAAACGTTGACGATGGCACCTCCGGCGCGCACCCGCTGCGCGGCAAGCCTGAGCATGTTGAATACCCCGCGCACATTGATGTTCATCATGTGATCGAACGCGGCATCGCTTGTCTCCGCTAGCGGCACGGTCTGCAGCACTCCGGCATTGTTCACGAGTACATCCAGGCCACCCCATTCCGCCTGGACACGGTCAAAGAGCGCCGCCGCGCTGGCCGCATCGGCGACATCGCCCTGTAGCGCCAGCACCCGTGCGCCGTTGGCATGCAATCGGCCAGCCAAAGCCTCGGCATCATCACCGCGCGACGCGTAATTAATGGCAACGGCATAATTGTCCTGTGCCAGCCGGCTGGCGATAGCCTCGCCGATGCCTCGCGACGAACCCGTAATCAATGCGGTACGAAAAGTCATAATATCTACCTCGTGATGGTGCGCAGTCACGCACCGCCGGAATCCCTCCGCCGGGGCCGGCTTGTGCATTGACCGCAGACGAACCGTTCCTGGCCATCTTGGCTACACTGAACCGCTCAAGGAGTACAGCAACGTATGAACTGGCATGTATATCGAATCCCCCGCTCGACGGTGGTTGGGACTTCCTGCTGACCGTGGCCGAAGCTCTGGCCCTGTCCGAGGATAGCCTGGATGAGGGGCTGTCGCGCGACGATTGGCGCGCGGCGTTCAACGAGGCCCAAAGTGCGGCCGAAGGCGCAGGCTGGGAAGGCGACTTCCGCGGCGAACCGCATGTGCTGATGCTGCCCATGGCTGGCCGCCTGGCCCCGGGGTTTGTCTGGAAGCAAGACAATGCCGGCTTGTGCTTCGTGGTAAGCCCCTGCCCCCTGCCCTGGCTGCACGCCGATCAGCCCTGAACCTGCAAACATCGGCACGCAGCGCGCACGGCGCCATTACATACTGGCCGCATCGCACACCCTGTTGCGGCCGCCACGTTTGGCCTCGTACAGAGCGTCGTCGGCGCGCGCGAGCACCTCGGTCAGGGAGGCGCCTTCGTGCGGGTAGACCGCCACCCCGACCGAGACCGTGCACGCGCCACCCGGCACGGCCTGGAACGTCTCGACAGCGGCACGAATGCGCTCGGCGGCCTGAAGCGCCTGTGGCCGGTCAGTATTCGGCAGAATCACCACGAACTCTTCTCCCCCCAAGCGCCCCAGCATGTCACTGGCACGAGCACGGCTGCGTAGCAACGCCGCAATACCACGGATGACTGCATCGCCGGCCGCATGGCCCAGCCCATCGTTGATGGATTTGAAATGGTCGATGTCCACCGCGAGCACGGCCATCGCTCTGCCATAGCGCGGCTCGCTTTGCAGGATTTCATCCAGACCCCGCCGGTTGAGCAGTCCAGTCAAGGCATCCGTCAGGCTATCCTGGCGCAACTGATTGAATTTCGTGCCGATCTTGCGGCTGACTGCGCCCAGCGCCGTCTTCAACTGCTCGGCTTCCCGATACCAGGCGCCCACCCCCGCGAGCCTGTCGGCCACGCGGGGCTTGTCCAGATCGGCGGCGGCCCCCGCCAATTGCGCCAGCGGACGCGCAATCCGATTGGCCAGCCACCATACGCACAACAACGACAGGCACAGCCAGGGCAGTGACGTCTGGATGGTACGCAACAGCAAAACCTGGGTGCGCGAGAGCACGCCGTCGGTGGGGCGTTGCGCGACCACGCCCCAGCCGGTTTCCCGCAACAGGGCATAACCGCTCAGCATATCCACGCCCTCGGTATTCACGATCCGCTGGGCACCCTCCTGGCCGAGCATCAATTCGTGTACGGCGGCGTTCTGGTCAACGATCTGCCCCACGCTGCGCAAATTGGGATGAAACAGCAAGATACCGCGCTGATCCACGACATACTGATACGCCCCGTTGCGGTGCGTCTGCTCGCCCAGTATTTCTCCCAAGGCATTGCGCTCATGCAGGTACAACAATCCCATGATGAAGCCGCCGAAACGGCCATCGGGCAGGAACACCGGCTGGGATATGGCGACGATCCAACGCCCCCCAGGAGACAGAAAGGGTTCGCTGATGCGCGGCAAGCGGCTGGCCAGCGCCTGCTCCATGGCGTTGGTACTCACCTGCCTGCCGGCGACGCCGGGCTCGGCCGGTGTGATGCCGGCAATGACCCCATCGGCGTTGACGAATGCCGTGGCATTGAAATTGCCACTCTGATTTTTCAGGCGTTCGACCTCGCGCTGCACGCTTTGCTCCGTGCCACCTTCCCTGCCTATCAGCCGGGCGGAGTAAGCCAGTTCGGTCAGGCTTTCGCGTAAAAAGATATCGGCGCTGCGCGCCAGTTTCTGCGCAAAGGCGCGGTTATCCTCCAGCGAACTTCCCACGAGGATTTCCCGCTGAACCACACTGCTCGCATATAGGGCGCCGGCCATGGCCAGCAGCAAGGACAGAATGCTCAGCCCCAGAATCAGACGGCGTAAATCGAGTCGGCGCATCAGAACAGTGATCGAAGACGCAAGTCCGCAAGGCTTAGGATCATAGCCTCCCGGATAGCGCGCACGGCAAATTCTCCGCCCGCCATCGGCGCCGCAGAGTCGCTGCAGGATGCCATCAATTGAATATTTCTGATTATGTCCACGAACAGGCTAAATGGTCTCCGCCACGCTACCGGCAGCAGTGTCGTCGAATCCCTGCTGCCCGGCTATTGGCCGCAAGTACCGGTCAGCAGCGAGAATTGGTGCCCCGCGCCGCACTACGCCACAGGGACACGCGATCGCCAAAGTCAGGCATGGGCACCTTGCCTGACGCGCAGCGGCGGCCCGGTGTGCTAACCCGCCTGGCCGCGGCCGCCCAACAGGCTGGCCAACGAACCAAGAAGCTCGCTGGCATCCAGCCCCTGCTGGCCCTGCGCAACGGCGCCGTCAGGCGAGGCTTGATCGACCAGTTTGGGAAGAACGAAACTCAAGCCTTCCAGCACGGCATGGTGGTCCTGCTCAGTGCGCTCGGCCAGGTCGCTGACGATGCCGGGATCCAGCGCCGCACCCAACTCTTGCGGCGAAACCGGCTCATTGGGGCCTGAACTCAGCCATGAGGCCACCACGGGACCCAGACCCCCCATTTGCAGTTGATTCAGCAAGCTACTCAGGCCGCCGGGATATTTACCCACCAGTTCTATCAATGCCGGCACGAGCGACGCCGCGGACCCGCGATTGCTGTCTCCGCCGGCCATCGAAGACAAAGTATCCAGAAGACTCATCACGCACTCCTTCAGACTGTCGGGGAAGGCCAGTATAGACTCGGGCGGCATCGACGGCCCGGCCGTTATGCAAGCAAATGCTCAGCGCTGCGCGCGCAAGGCTTTGAGGGTTTTCTGGCCGGCGCGCCCATCATCGGGCAAGCCCAGCTCGCGCTGCACCGTCTGCAGCGCTTGCCGGGTCCGCGTGCCGATCACGCCATCGGGGGTGCCGATGTCATAGCCGCGAGCGACGAGCAACTCCTGGATTTCCTTGCGCTCGGCGCGCGACAGCCCCGGATCATCGGTCGGCCAGGCGTGCGCAAACGGCAGTCCACCGCGCAAGCGGTCCGACAAGTGCGCAATCGCCAGCGCGTAGCTTTCGGCAGCGTTATACGAATAGAGCGCATCGAAGTTGCGCGCCACGAGAAAAGCAGGGCCTTCAGGTCCGGCGGGCAACAGCAGGCCGACGGGCGTATCCCCGCTCGGCAGCGGCTTGCCATCGGCGCGCTTGATACCGCGTGCGCCCCAGGCCGACATGGGCTGCTTGTTGCGCCGCCCAGCGGCCGACGTATCCAGCCCTTCGGGCAGAGTGACCTCGAATCCCCAGGGCAAGGCGCTGTTCCAGCCGGCGCGTTTGAGGAAATTGGCGGTCGATCCAAGCGCGTCGGGCACGCTGTCGATCAAGTCCCGGCGGCCGTCACCGTCGAAATCCACGGCCAGGCGCAGATAGATCGACGGCATGAACTGTGTCTGCCCAAAGGCCCCGGCCCAGGAGCCCTTCAAGCGATCCAGGTTGACGTGCTCGTCCTGCACGATGCGCAGTGTGGCCAGGAACTCGCCGCGGAAATAACTTTGCCGCCGCCCAAAGCAGCTCAAGGTGGACAACGATGTCAGCAGAGGACGTCCGCCCAGATTCTTGCCGAAATTGCTTTCCACCCCCCAAACCGCCACGACCGTGGCGGGATCGACACCGAATTCGTTCTGCGCACGCGACAGCACCTGTCTCCATTGCTCCAGACCCTGGCGCCCGTCCTCGACGCGCTGTGCATCGACCAGGCCCGCCATATAGTCCCAGATGGGCGTTTTGAATTCAGGCTGAGCGTCAAGCAGGCCGATGACATCCATATCGGGCGTCAAGTCCTTGGTGTAGCGATCATAGGTCGCGGCACTGACTCCGGCTTGCGGCGCCTTGGCGCGCAATTCGGTCAGGCACTGGCGGTATGCGGCCAGATCCTCGGCAGAGGTCTCGGCATGGGAAGGGCCGGCAGCCATCATCGTGGCCGCGGCAAGCAGGATCGGAAAGGTCTTCATGCGGGCATTCTAAACGTGGCCGGTACCGTCCGGCTACGCCTGTGCCTGGCGCTCGAGCGCTTCGATCTCTGCATCAACGAAGCCGGCAGCGCGGCGTGCGGGCACATTGAAGGGGCCGCGCAGCCTGGGCGCGCCGTACTGCGCGCTCAGCTCGGCATACGTGGTGAGCGGGTCACGGCCCTGCAGCACACAACAATGTCGATACCAGAAGTTGCCAATCGCCACATGCCCGATCTCATCGCGCAGAATGATCTCCAGAATGGCAGCTCCCCGCATATCACCGGCCTGCGCGAGTTTGTCGCGAATAAGGGGGGAAGCGTCCAAGCCGCGCGCCTCCAGCGTACGCGGCACCAACGCCAGCCTGGCCAGGAGATCACCGCGGGTCTTCTCGGCCATTTCCCAGAGGCCGCCATGTGCAGGCAAATCACCGTAGTCATATCCATGACTGGTGAGATGGACTCGCAACATGTCAAAGTGATACGCCTCTTCGCGCGCCACCTGGAGCCAATCCTGGTAAAACTGGTCCGGCAACCCCGGAAAACGCCAGATCACGTCCAGGGCCAGATTGATGGCATTGAATTCGATGTGCGCCAGGGCGTGCAAGAGCGCGGCCCGGCCCTGTTCGTTGCGCACCGAGCGCTGTTTGACCTGTGCAGGCGGAACAAGCTCGGGCCGGTCTGGGCGGCCGGGCAACCCAGGCGGCGGCGTCAACGCGCCATCGGCGCCAATGCCCTGCCCGTCGTCCAGTGCCGCCACCGCGGCCAGCTTGTCTTGCCAGGATCGAGCGGCCAATGCCGCCATCGCCTGCGCCCTGAGGCTATCGCCCTGTTGCTGCATGATGTTCCCGTTATCGGTGTGCGCACCCCCGGCGGGACTTTATCATTGCGGTATGGATGACGCTTATCGCCTGCAAGTCGACACGCCCCTGGAAAGCCTGGATCCCGAGCAATGGGATGAACTGGTCGGCGCGCACCCCACACTGTCGCATGCATATTTCTCGGCTCTGCACGACACCGGCTGCGCCGGCCCGCGCACAGGCTGGACGCCTTTTTTTCTGACGCTGCAACACGCCGGCAAGCTGGCAGGCGCCGTGCCCCTCTATCTCAAGACGCACTCGCGCGGCGAGTATGTCTTTGACCATGCCTGGGCAGACGCCTACGAGCGACATGGCATGCGCTATTACCCCAAACTGCTCGCGGCGGTGCCCTTTACGCCCGTGCCCGGACCGCGGCTGCTTGCCACGGACGACACGGCGCGGGCCATGCTCGCACGTGGCTTGGTCGAGCTGGCCTCAGGTTTGAAGCTATCGTCGTTGCATGTCCTGTTCGCCCCTGAGAAAGACATAGCGGCGCTGCGCCAGGCTGGATGTCTGGTCCGCGAAGGCGTGCAGTTTCATTGGCGCAACGCAGGCTACGCCGACTTCGAGTCATTTCTGGCCGGGTTCAATCACGACAAACGCAAGAAACTTCGTCAGGACAGAAAAAAAGCCCAGGCCCATGGCGTGCATTTCCAGCATATTCGCGGCCGTGACATTGGCGCGGCCGAACTGGATTTTTTCTATGCCTGCTATGAGCGCACCTACTTCGAGCATGGAAACTCCCCCTATCTGACGCGGGGGTTTTTTGAGCGGCTGCATGCCCGGCACGCCGACAGCCTGGTCCTCGTGCTGGCGCTCTGCCAGGAACAACCCCTGGCCTGCGCCCTGAATCTGTGCGGTGCCGATGCTCTGTACGGGCGCTATTGGGGCACGATGCAGTTTATGCCGGGCTTGCATTTCGAGACCTGCTATATGCAAGCCATCGAATACTGCATCGCCGAGGGTCTGGACCGCTTCGAAGGCGGCGCGCAAGGTGAACACAAAATGGCGCGGGGCCTGCTGCCCACCCCAACGCAATCGGCTCACTGGATCGCCGACCCGCGCTTTGCCGCAGCCATCGACGACTTCCTCGGACGCGAAACCGAGGCCGTGAACGAGTACCGCGACACGTTGGCTCGCCACACTCCCCTGCGGCGGGACGACTAGAGAAAGCGATCCAGGATTTTGCGGCTGTGCCGATCCAGCCCCAGGGCGTCGCGGATCAAATAATGAATGCCGTGGCTGTCCGAGATCAACAAGGTCTGCCCCGCCAGACGCCGGATATCCTCCTCGCCGCGCAAAACGAACTGCGTGTCGCCGCGGTCGGTCTCGACCTGCCAGGTCGACGGCGTGGCGTAGGTGGACACCGAGACAATGCGCCGGATCTCGGGCATGAATTCGCGTCCTGCCAGATCTTCTTCGATCAAGGCGCGCGCGCCAACCGGCGCGCAGTCGATGCTGTCGAGCCACAATACCTCGCGCCCGTCAGGGGTGACCAGCGACAAACCACCGGCCGGTGCACTGATGGGAAAAGCCCGAACGGGCATCACACCGTCATGAGTCTGCCCATTGAACGTGAGGACAAGCCGGCCCATCTCATTGCGCTTCAATTGGAAATCCATGCCCAAGGCGCGCCCCGTCATGCGACCTCGGCGATGTCACCATCGCCGCCCTCGTTCTCGTTGTTACACGCCTGCGCCTGATAGAGCTTGTAATACGCACCTTCGGCAGCCATCAGAACCTCGTGCGTGCCCTCTTCGACAATGCGCCCGCGATCCAGCACCACCAGGCGGTTGGCGCGCCGCAGCGTACTGAGCCTGTGAGCGATCGCCAGCGTCGTTCGACCTCGTACGAGGTTGTCCAACGCCTTCTGGATTTCTTTCTCGGTGGTGGTATCCACCGACGAGGTCGCTTCATCGAGAATGAGGATGCGCGGATCGATCAGCAAGGCGCGGGCGATGGAGATACGTTGACGCTCCCCGCCAGACAGCGCCTGCCCTCGCTCGCCCACCAGCGAATCGTAACCATGCGGAAGTCGCAGAATGAACTCATGCGCGTGCGCGGCACGTGCCGCCGCGATGATCTCTTCGCGGGTGGCATCGGGCTTGCCGTAAGCAATGTTCTCGGCAATCGTGCCGAAGAACAGAAAGGGCTCTTGCAACACCAGACCAATGTTTCCCCGGTAGTCGGCCACCCGCAGCGAGCGGATATCCAGGCCGTCAACCAGGATTGCTCCCTCGGAAACATCGTAAAACCGGCAGATCAGGTTGATCAGCGTGCTCTTGCCCGAGCCGCTATGCCCGACCAGACCGATCATTTCGCCCGGTGCGATGGCCAGGTTCATGCCGCGAATGACAGAACGGTTGCCATAGCGAAAACCCACGTCGCGCAGCTCGATGCGCCCTTGCACTTGCGGCAGGGTGACCGGTCTCTGCGGCTCCGGAACGCTCGATACGTGATCCAGGATGTCAAAAATACGCTTGGCACCGGCTGCTGCCTTTTGCGTTACCGAAACGATACGGCTCATGGAGTCCAGTCGGGTATAAAAACGCCCGATATACGCCAGAAAAGCCGCCAGCACACCGACCGTGATCTGTTTCTGCGATACCTGCCAGATCCCGAAAATCCATACGATCAGCAAGCCGATCTCGGTCAGCAGCGTGACCGTGGGCGAGAACAGCGACCACACCGTGTTGACGCGGTCGTTGACCTCGAGATTGCGATTATTCGCCTCACGAAAGCGCTCGACCTCCCGCTTTTCCTGCGCGAAGGCCTTGACCACCCGGATACCGGGAATGGTGTCGGCCAACACGTTGGTGATTTCTCCCCAGATGCGGTCGACCTTTTCGAACCCATGGCGCAACCGGTCGCGCACCACGTGGATCATCCACATGATGAAGGGCAAAGGCAGCAGGGTCACCAGCGCCAGCCAGGGATTGATCGAGAACAGGATCACCGCCGTCATGGCGATCATCAGTACATCGGTGGCGAAGTCCAGCAGGTGCAGCGACATGAATACGCATATGCGATCGCTTTCACTGCCGATACGCGCCATCAAGTCCCCGGTACGCTTGCCGCCAAAGTACTCCAACGACAGCGTCTGAAGATGCGCATATGTCGAGGTGCGCAGGTCGGCCCCGATGCGTTCGCTCACCCAGGCCAATATATAGGTGCGCGCCCAGCCCAGTGCCCAAGCGACCAGCGCCGAAGCAAGCAGCCCGCCCAGATAGAACCGCACCTTGTTGTAATCGATGACTTCGCCATTCTGGAAAGGGATCAACACCTCGTCCATCAACGGCATGGTGAGATACGGCGGCACGAGGGTGGCGGCCGTGGCCAGCAGCGTCAGGATGAAGCCGGAGATCAGCGGCAGGCGATAGGGATGGGCAAACCGCCACAGGCGCAGCAACGCCCACGTCGACGACGGTTGCACCTCCTCATCGCAAGTCGGACAGTCGTCCTGGCCTTGCGGAATGGGATTCTGGCAGGTCGGGCAAATGGCCTCCTGTTGGGCCGGCGCCACAATCTGCGACAGTCGCAGGGCCTGCTGGCCCTCGAAAGCCGTCAGCAGCTTCAAGGCCGCCGGGTTATGGCCCAGTGTGAACCGCCACTGCGCCAGCCGCTCGTGGTTGTTGGCCAACTCCAGGCAAACGGCCCCTGCGTGATCCTGCAGGCTCAGTTGTTGCCCGGGCGCGAACGGATACGAACGCCACTGGTTGTCCTCAGGCGTTCGGGCCAGCAGACGGCTGTCTGTAACCAGCACCAAGCCTGGACGAAAGCACAGACGTGCGTCAAGATCAGTCTCAAGCCAGCCCAGCAGCGTCTCGCCAGCGTTCAACTCGGCGTTGACGTCGGCATGCCACTTCGTAGGTAACTCGCGCCCCAGAGCGCCGGAATTAGGATCGTGTTTTTTCATCAGAACGCGTTTCGAGCAAAGCTTCGACCCGCCTTGGCGGCATCCTGCCCCACCAAGGGCGGAAAACCTGTCCGTTCCTTACAACAGCCCGAGTTTATATGGCCGAAAAGGCGGCGTATAGTAGCAGCCGGTTTTCATATTTTCCACCGTAGGAAATATCCCCGCACAATCCCGCTTGGCACTTCATTTTCTCCGTGCGCCCCCCGGACCTACTCGCGACCCGGATTCCCTGCGCGAGCCAAGCGCCATAACCAAAGAACGAATCATGAAAAAGAAGGACATTGAATTTCTCGATGTCGTGGCTTTGCGCGGCCCGAACATTTGGACCTATCGTCCGGTGCTAGAGGCGTGGGTTGACATCGGTGCGCTGGAAGAGTGCCCCTCCAATGTCATCCCGGGCTTTTATGAACGTCTGACCGCCTGGTTACCCTCGCTGATCGAACACCGCTGCAGCCCGGGCGTGCGCGGAGGCTTTCTCCAACGTTTGCGCGAAGGTACCTGGCCGGCCTGCCAGGCGGGTTTGGCAAAGCGCGCGAGACATCCACGGTGGGCGTGTACAAAGTCGTGGTCCGTGCCTGGCATGAGGAAGTGACCCGGGCGGCCTTGCACACGGCGCGCGACCTGGTCATGGCTGCCATCGAGGACCGTCCCTTTGACGTCGAGCAGGCCGTCTCGGATCTGCGCCGCCTGGTGGACCGCCATTGCCTGGGTCCCAGCACGGCCTGCATCGTGGATGCTGCCGACGATCGCGACATCGCCTACACCCGCTTGTTCGAAGGCAATCTGGTGCAGTTCGGCTACGGGGCGCGCCAGCGCCGCATCTGGACAGCCGAGACCGATCGCACCAGCGCCATCGCCGAGGGGATTTCCCGCGACAAAGATTTGACCAAGAGCATTCTGCAGACTTGCGGCGTGCCCGTGCCCGAAGGCCAGTTGGTCGATAGCATCGAACAGGCCTGGGAGGCCGCCGAAAGCATCGGCCTGCCGGTGGTCGTCAAACCCTATGACGGCAATCATGGCCGGGGCGTGTTCACCAACCTATCGAGCCGCGAGGAGGTCGAATCGGCCTATGCCGTCGCGGTCGACGAAGGCAGTGGCGTGATCGTCGAGCGCTTCGTGCCCGGCAATGAACACCGTTTGCTGGTGGTTGGCGACCGCCTGGTCGCCGCGGCGGCCGGCGAACCGGCCTGGATCACCGGGGACGGCACCTCCACTGTCCAGGACCTCATCGATAGCCAGATCAACACCGACCCGCGTCGCGGCCGCACCGAAGACCACCCGCTGAATCCCGTACGACTGGACTCCGCCGCGCGGCTGGAGATCGCCCGTCAGGGTCTGACCGCCGACGGCGTGCCGGCCGCCGGGCGCCGGGTGCTTATCCAACGCAGCGGCAACGTGGCTTTCGATGTCACCGATCGCGTGCACCCGGATACCGCCGAACTCGTGGCTCTGGCCGCCCGCGCAGTGGGCCTGGACGTCGCCGGCGTCGACCTGGTGGCCGAAGACATTTCGCGCCCGCTTGAAGAACAGCGCGGCGCCATCGTCGAGGTCAATGCCGGCCCTGGCCTGCTGATGCACCTGAAACCCGCTGACGGCAAGCCGCGTCCGGTCGGACGTGCCATCGTGGACCATCTCTTTCCCGAAGGAGAGGATGGCCGCATTCCCATCGTCGGCGTAACCGGCACCAACGGCAAAACCGTGGTCGCGCGTCTCATCAGCCGGCTGCTGCACCTGTCCGGCAAGCAGACCGGGCTGGCTTGCAGTGAAGGCCTGTACTTGAACAAACGGCTGGTGCAAAAAGGGGATTGCGCCAACTGGGCGGCCGGCCGCCGCGTGCTGATGAACCGCAACGTCGAGGCTGCGGTCATCGAGAACGATAGTGCCGTCATCCTCGGCCAGGGCCTGGCCTATGACCGCTGCCAGGTCGGCGTGGTAACCAACATCGACGACGGCGACCACCTGGGCGACTTCGACATCAATGAAACCGAGCGCCTGTTCACGGTGTTTCGCACCCAGGTCGACGTCGTCCTGCCTTCCGGCGCGGCCGTACTCAACGCGCGCGACCCGCGTGTGGTCGAAATGGCCGAACTCTGCGACGGCGAAGTACTGTTCTTTGGCATTGACCCTGAATTGCCCGCTCTGGTGCAGCAGCGCGCACAAGGCAGACGCGCCGTATACGTCCGCGACGGCCAGATCGTGCTGGCTCGTGGCGAGCACGAGGAAACGCTGGCCGCGATTGCTGCCGTGCCGTTGACCCATGGCGCGCGCGTCGACTTTCAGACCGAGAACGTCCTGGCGGCCGTGGCCGCGGCCTGGGCGCTGGACATCTCGATCGAGCTCATCCGCGCCGGCATTGAAACCTTCGATATCGATCAGGCCGACGCACCGTGGCAATTCACGGTGTTCGAACGCGATTCCGTCACCGTCGTTGTCGACGATGTGCACAATGCCTCCGGGCTGCGCGCGCTGACCACGGCGGTGCGCCGCTTTCCAGCCAAGCGCCGTGTGGCCGTCTACTCGGGTGGCGCCGACCGCCGTGATGCCGACCTGATCGAACAGGGCCGCCTGCTGGGGCAACTGTTCGACCTGGTGGTGCTGTATGACGACACCACCGTCAAAAGCCGCCGTCCGGCCGGCCAGGCGCGAGCGTTACTGCGCCAGGGCCTGCAAGACAGCGGTCGCACCGTGCAGATCGTGGACGAGCCCGATCATGCGCGCGCCATCGGGCATGTGCTCGATGGCCGGGCCAGCGAAGACTTCATCCTGCTGCAATCGGATGAAGCGTTCTCCGGACCGACCATCGATCTGGTGCGCCGCTGGATTCAACAATAACAACGACCGACAAACACTCTACAGGCGCTGCCTACCGGCAGCGCGCTTCGACGACAGGAAAGCCTGCCATGGAAGTCTCCCGAATCCGCGTTTTGCGAGGCCCCAACCTCTGGAGCCGTAATACCGCCATAGAAGCCATTGCGGCCTGCGCCGACAATGAATGCTCTATCGACAACATGCCTGACTTCGAGGCGAGGTTGCGCGCGCGTTTTCCCCAGATCGGCCTGCTTTTGCCCGAAGGGCACAGCGGGTCCGTTTCATTGGCCCATGTGCTGCAAGCCTGCGCCCTGGCCCTGCAAGCCCATGCCGGCTGCCCTGTAACGTTTGGCCGCACCTCGACGACCATCGAACCGGGTGTGTTTCAGGTCGTCGTCGAATACAGCGAAGAAGAGGTTGGCCGCCTGGCCATGGAGCTGGCTCAGGCACTGCTTGAGTCCGCCCGACTGGACCTGCCTTTTGATCTGCCCCAGGCCCTGGCCCGCTTACGCGAACTCGACGAAGATGTGCGCCTGGGCCCGTCGACCGGTTCCATCGTCACGGCGGCGACCTCGCGCGGCATTCCGTTTCACCGGCTGACTCAGGGCAGCATGGTGCAATTCGGCTAGGGCAGCCGGCAGCGCCGTATCCAGGCCGCCGAAACCGACCGCACCAGCGCCATCGCCGAATCCATCGCGCAGGACAAAGACCTCACCAAGATGCTACTGGATGCGGCCGGGTACCGGTGCCGCTTGGCCGCTCCGTGGAGGATGCCGAAGCCGCCTGGGAGGCGGCCCAGGATCTTAACGGACCGGTCGTGGTCAAGCCGCGCGATGGCAGCCAGGGGCGCGGCGTTGCGGTCAACATCGAGACGCGTGAACGTGTGCTGGCCGCCTTTGAAGCCGCCTCACAGATCAGCTCCGAAGTCATTGTCGAGCGCTACATCCCTGGTCACGACTTCCGCCTGTTGGTGGTGGGCAACTCACTGGTGGCAGCCTCGCGCCGCGACCCGCCCCAAGTCACCGGCGACGGCGTGCACACCATTCGCGAACTGGTCGCGCAGGTCAACACCGACCCCCTGCGCGGCGACGGGCATGCCACGGCTCTGACCAAGATCCGTCTGGATGACATCGCTCAGGGCGTGCTGAACAAGCAGGGCTATACGCCCGAGTCCACGCCGCCGGCCGGCGCCCTGGTGGTGTTACGCAACAATGCCAACCTGAGCACCGGAGGCTCGGCGACCGACGTCACCGACGAGGTCCACCCCGAATTGGCCGCACGTGCCGTCACGGCCGCCCGCATGATCGGCCTGGATATCTGCGGTGTTGATGTCGTGGCCGAGACCGTCCATCTGCCCTTGGAAGAACAACACGGCGGCGTGGTCGAGGTCAATGCAGCACCGGGCCTGCGCATGCACCTGAACCCGTCTTTCGGCAAGGGGCGCGCAGTAGGCGAGGCCATCATCGGTCAGATGTTCGACGAGGGCGACGATGCCCGCATCCCGGTTATCGCCGTGGCTGGCACCAACGGAAAAACCACTACCGTGCGTCTGTCGGCGCATATCCTGACCTGCGCCGGCAACCGCGTGGGCATGACCAATTCCGATGGGGTTTATGTGGGCAAGCGCCGCATCGACACCGGTGACTGCAGTGGTCCGCGCAGCGCCCGGCGCATTCTGCTGCATCCCGATGTGGACGCAGCCGTATTCGAAACCGCACGCGGAGGCATCTTGCGCGAAGGGCTGGCGTTTGACCGGTGCGACGTGGCCATCGTCACCAATATCGGCATGGGCGACCACCTGGGTCTGGGCTATATCAGCACCGTCGAAGACCTGGCCGTGGTCAAACGGGTCATCGTGCAGTACGTGCGCAGCAAAGGGATGGCCGTGCTCAACGCCGCCGACGCGCACGTCGCCGAGATGGCCAGCGCCTGCCCCGGCGACGTCACCTATTTTGCCCAAGACCGCAATCACTCCCTCATGAGCACCCATCGCGCCCAGGGCAAACGCGTGGTGTATCGCGAGGGCGACAGCATCGTCGCCGCCGAGGGCAGCCACGAAGTCCTCATCCCTCTGGCCGATATCCCCCTTACGCGCAACGGCACCATCACCTTCCAGGTGGAAAATGCCATGGCTTGCGTCGGTGCCGCCTGGGCGCTGGGGCTGGACTGGGGCACGATCCGGCAGGCGCTGGCAACATTCGTCAATGACGCGCAAACCGCCCCGGGGCGCTTCAACGTGTTCGACTACGGCGGTGCCACGCTGATCGCCGACTATGGCCATAACCCGGACGCGATCCAGGCTCTGGTCACCGCAGTCGACGCCATGCCGGCCAAGCGCCGCAGTGTCGTCATCAGTGGCGCAGGTGACCGCCGCGACGAGGATCTGCGCCAGCAGACCGAAATCCTGGGCGAGCATTTCGACGACGTGCTGCTCTACGAAGACCAGTGCCAACGTGGGCGCGAAGATGGCGAAGTGATCGCTTTGCTGCGGCAGGGACTGACCCAGGCCAGCCGCGCGTCTCACATCGAGGAAATCCGCGGCGAATTCGTTGCCATCGACCGCGCACTGCAACGTCTGGCGCCAGGCGATCTGTGTCTGATCCTGGTCGATCAGGTCGAAGAAGCGCTGGCTCACATTGCTCAGCGCGTTGCCGAAAAAGGCTGAGCGCGGCAGGCGAAGGCAGGCGCCTTCGCCCGCAGCCCCGGCAGACGGCAATTCTGCGCGAAAAAACCGAACAATTGGCTCAAGATCAAGCCAATAGACAGCTAACTTCCCCTACGATATGCGCTCCTTCAGCCCGGAGCCATAGCCGATGTCCGAGTCAACCGTCGCCCCACCACGCTACACACGGGGCGCCGTCGTCCTGCACTGGATGACTGCCCTGCTGGTCGCTCTGGCCTACCTCGCCATCGAGATCCGCGGCCCCAAGGGCGACCCCTCCAGACCTTTCTGGACCGGCATGCACGAGTGGGCCGGCTGCCTCGTGCTGGTCGCCGCGATGATACGTATCGGATGGCGCGCCCGCCACGAGCCTCCGGTCGACCTCAATGAGTCCCTGTTGCTGTCCATTCTGGCTCGGCTGGCCCATCTGGCCTTGTATATCTTCTTGCTGGCACAACCCCTGCTGGGCATGCTTACGCTGAACCTGGCCGACCGGCCCGTGACCCTCATCGGCCTGGACTGGAGCTTTCGCATTGCCGCGCCCAATCCCGAATGGCGCCCACTGGTCAAAGAATCGCATGAGCTCATGGGCAACCTGTTCTACTTCGTGATCGGGCTGCACGCCCTGGCGGCACTGTGGCATCACTACATCAAGCGCGACGACACGTTGCGGCGCATGCTTTGATGAATAATTAAGTTACATAACCGCATCAGTTTAGGACAAAATCTGTCCGCAACGTAACAGCGAAATAAATTTTGCCCTGGGAAAAAAGCCTGCCAACTCAGGCTATTTCCACGGCATTTTCCCTCTGAAACTCCCCCGGGCCCCGCTTACCCATTGCGCAGGCCGCCTCCGTTACATTCTTCCACAGCCAAGTTTGACAGCCTGATGCCTCGGCTTTTAGGGTAGACCCATGCCGATCGGTAACCCACGGAAGCGTCGCCCGGCCAGGCGAACTCCCCAACAGAAGCAACGCAAGGAGGCGAGATGAACAACGACATCATTGCTGGCAAGTGGAAGCAACTGACCGGAAAGACCAAGGCGGCCTGGGGTGAACTCACCGATGACGAGCTCACCCGCACCGAAGGCAATGCAGAGCGCCTCGCGGGCCTGATTCAAGAGCGTTACGGCAAGACCAAGCAGGAAGCCCAAAAAGAAGTCTCGGACTTCTTCGATAAGAATCGCTGACCTGCCCCGCGCTGACCGCCCTGCGCGGTTGGCGCCAACCTCACGAGGAGAATCGTCATGCTGTACTACGCGGTTGTTTTCTTCGTCATTGCAATCATCGCTGCCGTGCTCGGCTTTGGCGGCATTGCCGCCGGCGCTGCCGGTATCGCCAAGATTCTATTCTTTGTTTTCCTGGTGCTCGCGCTGCTGTCCATCCTCAGCGGCACACTTAGAAAGAAATAGCACCCGGATATGCGGCCACCCGCCGCGGCGCTAAAAATTGGTTCATCGCGGAATAGCGTGGAGCCGTGCTTGATTGCCGTTACGCTTGATCCTTGATTTTTCAAGGATCAAGGCCGGGATCATGCTGGACCGCAAGACGATCGAGAGGTTGGGTGGGTGGGAAGGTTATCGGGTGGAGCGGGTCGTGTGGCCTGAAGGTGAGAGCCGGACGGTCACGATTTACCTGAAGCCTTCAGCGCGAACGATGCACTGCGAGCACTGCGGCAACCGATGTCGGCAGGTGCATGAGACGACCACGCGCCGGGTGCGGGATCTGCCGCTAATGGCGCTGCGAGTGACGCTGGTAGTGCCGCGTCGGCGGGTCTGGTGCGAGCAGTGCGGTGGACCGCATCTGGAGAGGCTGAGCTGGCTGGGCCGTTACCAGCGAGTGACCGACCGGCTGGCCGAGGCGGTCAGCCAGTTGCTTGAGTCCAGCAACATTCTGGCCGTGGCGCGCTTCTTCCAACTGGGTTGGCACACGGTCAAGGCGCTGGACAAGGCCCTGCTGCGACGGGCGATCCAAGAGCCGGACTGGAGCCAGATCCACTACCTAGCGATGGACGAGTTCGCTCTACACAAGGGCCATCGTTATGCCACGGTCGTTGTCGATCCGATCCGCCGTCAGGTGCTATGGATCGGTGATGGCCGCTCGCGCGAGACGGCCAGAGCCTTCTTCGAACAACTGCCAACTGGGGTTGCCCAGCAGATCCGGGCCGTAGCGATCGACATGACGACGGCCTATGAGCTGGAGATCCAGGCCAACTGCCCCAACGCCGAGATCGTCTACGACCTGTTCCACGTCGTGGCCAAGTACGGCCGTGAAGTGATAGACCGGGTGCGTGTAGACCAAGCGAACCAGTTGCGGCACGACAAGCCGGCCCGCCGGGTGATCAAGTCCAGTCGCTGGCTACTGCTGCGCAATCGCAAAAACCTCGATCCGTGCCAATCGGTAAAGTTGGACGAGTTGCTCCAGGCCAACCAGCCCTTGCTCACCGCTTATCTGATGCGCGATGAGCTCAAACAGCTGTGGTTCTACCAACACCCCGGCTACGCCCGCCAGGCATGGGATCACTGGCTGCAACAGGCTCAGGGCAGCGGCATCGCCGCCTTGGCTCACTTCGCGCTCAAGCTAAAAGCCTATCTGCACGGGATTCTGTCTCGCTGTCGCCACCGGCTCAACACCAGCATCGTCGAGGGCATCAACAACACCATCAAAGTCATCAAGCGCCGCGCCTACGGCTACCGCGATCAGGAGTACTTCTTCCTCAAGATCCGGTCTGCATTCCCCGGTATTCCTCGATGAACCTAAAAATTGAGCGTCCCCAAGCACCATAACTAGTGGGAGATCGACTATGAAAACTCAACAACTGTTTGCAGCTATCGCCCTTGGCACTACTGCGGCCTTCGCCACCGTGGCTCACGCCGCCGACGATCACAAGCCCAAGCAATCGGTGGGCGAGTACGCCAGCGACACCGCTATCACCGGCAAGGTGAAGGCGGCATTGGTAGGCGACAAGGATCTGAGCGCGCTGGATGTCGCCGTTGAAACCAATAGCGGGGTAGTCACCCTGAGCGGCACCGTGGGCACGGCAGCCCAGGCGGACAAAGCTGCCGTCGTGACCCGAGGGGTCGAAGACGTCAAGCAAGTCCAAAACAACGTGAAGGTTGATCCCGCCAAGGCCAAGTAAGCGCCGCGCATCAGTCGCACGATTGATCGCCGGATTTTCCGGGCTCTGTCAGAGCCCGGTTTTTTTTGCTCACGACGTCAGTCCCGGCGCAAGCGTTCCGCAAAAGGCCCCCGTGCAGGCCGCCCGCTGAGCGGGGCCGTTGCCTCTGGCGTCAGCACGCCGCGTTCAGGGCAGATGAATGGTGCCGCCGCCTAACGTGCGGACCTGCCCACCCACGCGAATCTGCCCGCCCTGGGGATCAACATCCAGAAACAGCCGGCAGGGGCGTCGCACGAGGTCGCCCTGCTCGACTAGCACCCCGCCCGCCACCTCACGGCCCTGGCTCTGCAACCACCCGCCTAGATTGGCGCAAGCCGAGCCGGTGCCCGGATCTTCTACCACCCCGGCTCCACGAGCGCTGAAATAGCGCGCGCAAACGACCTCACGACCCGCGCGCTGCTGGCCGGCAAATGCAAAGGCATAGAGAACCCGTCGCCCATCACGGCTGTCCTCCCACTGCAGGCAGTCGCGCGGCGCAGCCCGTTTGACGGCTTCCGGCGACACCAAGGGCACAACGCATTGCTCAATGCCCGTGTCCACCCAAACCGGGTCGCCGGCAAGGTCCTCGACGGACAAACCCAGAAAAGCGGCAACGTCGGCGCGGCTGACGCCTGCTCGCCGCAAGCCAGGCGCACCGGTCGATGGCGCAACCAGCGTCCATACATCCCCCTGAGCCACGACGGGCACTTTACCCGCCGGCAGGGACAACACCACCGTATCGTCGCTCGCCTGGCCCAGTTCACGTAAAACGTGCGCCGTGCCCAGCGAGGGATGGCCGGCAAAAGCCATCTCGTGGGTCGGCGTCATGATGCAGACTTCAGCCACGCCCGGCTGCGTCCGATCCAGGACAAAGGTGGTCTCGGAAAGGTTGAACTGCAGCGCAAGGTCACGCATGACCTCCCGCGACATGCCGCGGGCATCCTCAAAGACGCAAAGCGGGTTGCCGCCGAACACCGAATCGGCGAACACATTGACAAGGCGATATCGATAATCAGGCATGATGGCGGCGCGGCCGAAGGCTGGGGAGAGGACCCACAATATAGCCCTGCACCTGCAAAGCGCGACAGGTACAGACGCGCGTGTTTTTTACCAGGCCACGAAGAACAGCCACCAGGCCAAGCAAAAGGGTACCAGGCCGGCTCCCACCAGTAACCAGGACAGGACATGGCGCAGGGCACCGCCGGGGCGCTGCCCCAAGACCCTGGCGGCCAGGCGCAAAGACCAGAGTACCGCCAGCGTCAGCAAGGTAAACCGCAACGGCGCCACCCAACCCGTTCGCACGCCCTCATGCTGCAACAGGGTCACCGTGGTGGCTGACAGCCCCAGAAACACGCCGATGCCCGCAGAAGGAATCAGGGACTGCGCCAGCTTATGCACGCCTGCGAGCCCTGGGCCACGCGGCGCCAGCGGGCTGATACGATCAGCCAGCCACAGGCCCAGAAATGCCGCTCCGCCCACACACAGCACCGCTGCGCCCACAAACACCAGAATACCCAGCCCGTCGAGCCAGGAAAAGCTGTCATTGACCTCAGGGTAATGCGTCAGAATGAACCAGGGCGCATTGTCGACCAACGGCCAAGTGATGTCATGCTCGACCAGCAAGGTCGCCGCCCATTGCTTGAACGTCACGAACCAGGGGCTGGCGCTCCAGAGGAAGGCGCCAATGGCTACACCCATCAGGCCAAAACAGATCAGAATGGTCTGCCAGCCATCGCCATGAGCCACATCGACGATTTCTTCCTCGGGCGAGCGCGGGGTCAGCGCGATCGCGCCGCGGTAATCGCTACATCGGCCGCACATATGGCAATCACCGGCGCCTTTCATGTGCCGCAGGGGCACGAGCGGGGCACAGTTGATCGGCTCGATGCGAATAACCGGGTGGCGCCATGCCTCTTCGCTGACCTTGTAGTGCCAGGGTGCCAACTTGGCCAGCAAGTTGAATACCCCGTTGACCGGACAGAGATACTTGCACCAGACCCGTTTGCTATGCCCGTAGCGGTAGCCGACGATCATGGCCGCCACCGTCGAACCGCCCAGAACCGCCAGCACGGCCAGTGGGTACTGATAGACGCTGACCAATTGGCCATAGACCGTGGTCAGCGCAAAGGCCACGAAAGGCCAGCCGCCCCAGCGCATCCACTTGGGGATGGCATGCCCCTGGCCACGCTCGCTGGCCCATTCGGTGAGCATGCCCTCGGGGCAAAACCAGCCACACCAGGCGCGTCCCAGCAATGGCATGGACACCAGCACGAACGGCCACCAGATGCCCCAGAAAGCGAACTGCGCCAGCACCGTGAGGTTATTGAAGACCGATGCCGTGTTGTCCGGCAAAGGCAAAAACACCGGGACGATCAAAAGAAAGGCATATATCGCGACAATGCCCCACTGCAGCTTGCGTAGCAGCGGGGCATGATCGCGAAGAAAACCAGTAAAGCGGGCGGTGCTCCGCCCGAGTGCAGAAGCCATTACTAAACCTCGTCGGCCACCTTATGAGCGAGCCGTCACTTGTGCTGCTTGAGCCTGACCGTCGGCACGGCGCAAAAATAGCCAAACCACCAACCAATAAGCCAACCACAGCAGCACTGAAATCAAAGCCGGGAAGGCGCGATACCCTGCAAAGTCGGCCAGAATCTTGCCCACACCGCTGCTGTCATCGAGCAGCCATGAGCTGTCCCACACCGGATCGACGATAGTGGGCAGCACATCCAACGAAATCAAATGATCCAGGCCACCGACCAAGAGCGAACCGGCCAACAACAGCAGCAATACTTCCGTAATGCGGAAAAACCGCCGCCAGGTAATCAGCTTGCCACCCAATTGCAAAAGCCAGAACGTCAGCAACGCGACAAGAAAGCCACCCACTCCGGCCAAGGCCAGCATGAACGGGCTGCCCCATCCTGAGCGGCCGACACGGTGCCATATAGGAACACCACGGTCTCGCTGCCTTCGCGAGCCACCGCAATCATAACCAGTATGAGCAAGCCCCACCAATTGTCATTGGCGACGGACTGTCTGGCACCGCCCTCGAGCTCGCGCTTGAGGGTGCGCCCGTGGCGCTTCATCCAGATGACCATCTGCACGACCAGTACGCAGGCCACCAGCGACATACCTGCCTGGAACCACTCTTGCCCGCTATCGGTCAGCCATTCGGATACGCCCAGCAGAACCAGCGCCAGCAACAGGGCCAGCCCTAAGCCGGCTGCCACACCGCCCCACAGATAAGGCATGCCACGGCGCCCCTCCGGGGTCGCGCGCAACCACGAATAAAGAATGCCCACGACAAGCAGGGCTTCGACGCTCTCGCGCCAGACAATAAATGCAACCTGTTCCATAAGGGCCCGGTTACTCCTTGGGCTTGACCACCAGCGTGCCTTTCACGTTCTGGTGGAAATCATCGAAAAAGGGATACTCGCCAGGGCGTGAAATGGTAATGACCACGAAGGACTTCACCCCAGGGCCCAGCACCTTTTCCTTGCGCAGCGGGATGGACTCGAACTCCACCGGCTCATTGCTTTCATTGATCAGTTCGATCTTGAAGCGACCGGCCGGCACTTCAAGCCTGGCCGGCTCGAACGTGCCGTCGGGCTTGAAGGTGAGCGTAAAAGTCGGCAACTCGTCCGCATGCGCGGGCATCCAGAGCATCAACGCCAGCAGTAACGCCCACAACGCTCGCACGATTAGTACCCGCCCTTCTTACCGGTGCCGGCATAGACGAACTCATATTCGAGCTCGAACGGCTCAAACCACGGACCCACGCCGGTTTCCTTGTCGACGTGGCGACCGAAATGCGACATTTTGTCGGCCGTCGGCGGCTGAATGGTGTACTTGAGCTTGTACTTGCCCGGACCTTCGAGTTTGACGTTGTCGCCATAATGAGGGCCATCGTTGGCGACCATCGGCATCAGGTGCCCTTTTTGGACATTCTGGCTGCCGACTTTCTGAATCTCGAAATTAACCACCAGGTAAGGCATCCACTCGCCTTCGGGGAAACCGGTGGCATTGTTGGCCAGCGCATGGATGTCGGCTTCGAGGTGAATGTCGGAATCCTTGGCCGCGCGCATCACACCCGGAGGATCCATTTCGACCGGCTGCAGATAAACTGCGCCAATTTCCATCCCGCCCTTCTCGACCGGCTTGCCAATCGGATACTCGGCGGCTGTCGCAGCCCCGGAGACAGTCATCGCGGCCGCAGCGAGCCAGAACGCTTTTTTCAACATTGAGCTTATCCTCGGGTAAGTATCAACTTGCAAAAACACAAACAAGAACCGTTTTCATTAATGTAGCGGCAGAGAGCTGACACAAACCTTAAAGCACCCCCCCCCATCGGGCCGCTCGAAAGCAAGAAAGCGCCATAAAGGCGCTTTCTTACAAAAAAACTATCAACCCAATCTATTTACGTCCGGGGCCCTGCCCCGGTTGAAAAGGAAAATTCGCGAACATGGCCCGCGTTTGATCCTGCATCTGATCCTGCATTTGCACGAACAGATTTTTGCTTTGGTCAATATAGTTATTCATCATCTTCTGCAGCATGGGCGTCTGCACGTTCATGAACTGTGTCCAGGCTTCCGGACCAAACTGGCTGCCATACAACCCCTTGGACTGCTCGGCCATGCGCTGCTGGATTTCCATGAAGGCCTGGATGTTCTTCTCCAGATAGTTGCCCATGATGCCCTGCATGGCATGCCCGTAGAAGCGGATGATTTGCGACAGCATGGTCGACGAAAACATCGGCATCCCGCCACTTTCTTCTTCGAGAATGATCTGCAGCAGGATGCTGCGCGTGAGTTCCTCGCCACTTTTTGCGTCGACCACCTGGAAGGCTTCATCGGCAAGCACCAGTTGCTTGACATCGGCAAGCGTGATGTAGCTGCTGGTCTGCGTGTCGTACAAGCGGCGATTGGGATATTTTTTGATCAGACGTTGCGGCGCGTCGGATTGAGCTTGCGTCATGGCTGTCCCCGAGATCGGGAGATCTCTTTAATTCTTGACGATTTTACGTGCTTTGCCAGGCAGGCAGGGCCTGCCTGGCGCCTGGGGGATATCACCCCATATGCAAACCACCGTTGAGCGAGAAATCCGCGCCCGTGGCAAAACCTGATTCATCCGAAGCCAGCCAGGAGCACATCGAGGCGATTTCTTCTGGAGTACCCAGCCGGCGCACTGGAATCGTGGCCACGATTTTCTCCAGCATATCTGGCCGGATCGCGCGCACCATGTCGGTTCCGATATAGCCCGGCGAGATCGTGTTGACGGTGATCCCCTTGCTGGCGACTTCCTGCGCCAGGGCCATGGTGAAACCATGGATACCCGCCTTGGCCGTGGAGTAATTGGTCTGACCGAATTGGCCCTTCTGCCCGTTGACAGAGCTGATGTTGATGATGCGCCCCCACTGCCGGTCCACCATGGCGTCCATCACCTGCTTGGTGACGTTGAAGAGGCTATTCAGATTGGTGTCGATCACCGCGCGCCAGTCGTCGACAGTCATTTTGCGGAAAAGACCGTCGCGAGTGATACCCGCGTTGTTGACCAGGATGTCTACCTCGCCGAGCTCCGATTTGATCCGGTTGAATGCCTCGACCGTGGAGTCCCAATCCGAAACATTGCCCACCGATGCATAAAACGTGAAACCCTGGGCGGCCTGCTCATCCAGCCACTGCTGGTAGTTGCGGCTGGGCCCGCAGCCGGCCACCACACGGAAGCCATCCTTGGCCAGGCGCTGGCAAATGGCGGTTCCAATGCCGCCCATCCCACCGGTCACGTATGCCAGTTTTCCGCTCATATTGACTTCCTCCTGTATCGACGCAAGCTTAGAATGAAATAGGCTGTTTTCAGACAGCCCTGACTTTGACGTATCTGCCAGGCGCCGGCTCTATGGGTGCGTATTTTTTACTCCCCAGGGTGCGCGGTGCAGCAATCGGCTTGCCTGCGTGTTCGGCCAGCCATTGCGTCCAATCGGGCCACCAGCTGCCAGGCTGCTCGCTCGCATCGGCCAGCCAAGCGTTGGGATCGCCCGGCAAGGCAGCGTCGGATTCGCCCGCCAAAAGCTGCGGCGTTTCTTGGCCGGCGGGTTGATGACTCCGGCAATATGCCCCGAGGCGCCCAGCACAAACCGCATGGGGCCGCGCAGCAACTGAGTGGTGGCGTAGGCGGACTGCCAGGGCACGATGTGATCCTCGCGCGACCCGTACACATACGCCGGCATGGCCAGCCGCGTCAGATCAAGCGGCGTGTCGGCAGCCTGCGCCAGGCCAGGCACCTTCAGATTGTTCTCGAGATAGGTATTGCGGAAATACCAAGAGAAAAAAGGGCCGGGCAGATTGGTGCTATCCGCATTCCAGAACAGCAGATCGAAGGCCGGTGGCGCCTGACCCTTGAGGTAGTTTCCCACCACGTAATTCCAGACCAGCTCATTGGGCCGCAGAAAGGAAAACGTAGTGGCCAGATCACGTGCCGGCATGAGACCGCCCTGCCCTAATTGCTGATCGCGCAGCAACGCATGCCCTTCGTCGACGAAAACCTTCAGCACTCCCGTGTCATGAAAATCGAGCAGGGAGGTCAGCAAGGTCAACGAGGCGACGGGTTGCTGACCGCGCGCATCCGCCAACGCCAAGGCCGCGGCCAGCATCGTGCCGCCGACGCAAAAACCCAAGGCGTTGACCTGTTTCTGGCCCGTGATCTCGCCGGCCACCGACAAGGCTTTGAGAACCGCCTCGTCAAGATAGTCACTCCAGGTGGCGGTATCCACGCCGTCGCTGTCGGAGGCCAGAGGGTTGCGCCATGACACGATGAATACCGTATGGCCGGCCTCGACAGCATGGCGCACGAACGAGTTCTCGGGCTGCAGGTCCAGGATGTAAAACTTGTTGATATTGGGCGGCACCACTACCAGCGGGCGCGCGAATACCTTGGCGGTTTGCGGCGAGTACTGGATCAATTGCATCAGGCGGTTCTCGTACACCACCACCCCGGGAGTGACGGCCACATTGCGGCCGATTTCAAACTGGCTCTCGTCGGTCTGGGTGATGCGGCCTTTCTTGAGATCCGCCAGCAAATTGGCCAGCCCGGCGTTCAAAGTGCGGCCCGCGGACTCGACCATGCATTGCTGCGCGTCTGGATTGAAGGCCAGGAAATTGGCCGGCGATAGGGCGTCGACCCACTGCATGATGGAAAACCGCAGGCGCGTGCGCAACTGCTCGCTGACTTGGGCCGATTCGACCATGCGGTGCAATACGCGCGAAGACAGCAGATAGGCGTGGGCCATCAGCAGGTGGCGTTTATCGGCCTGCCATGCGGGGCTGGAAAAGCGTCTGTCGGCCGGCACGGGCAATACGCCGCGCTGGGCCTCATCGCAGATGCGCAGCCATTCTCGGGAAAATTCGGCCTGTATGTCTGCCAGAGTATCCGGCGCCACGCTCACCGGAACAGGCCATGCGGCGGAAAGATGGGCGGTCACTTCGACACCTTGTTATCGGAACTGCGCAAATTGATGGTGCATGCCGGCAAAATGCCTGTCAATGCGGGTAATCCAATGTTAAACCCACGCCGAGCAACCCGGCACTGCAACGCGGCTTGGCCTCCTTAATTTGCCGGGGCAAGCCAGGCCAGCAACGCCATGCGGCCGGTTTCCTGATCCCGGCGATAGGAAAAAAACCGCGCGTCATCCTCATATGTGCACAACCCGCTCAATTCAACCTGCGCCACGCCGGCGCGCAGCAGACGCAATCGCGCCAGAGCCGGCAGATCGGCCAGCCATTTACCCGGCGCATGCGGCCTGAAACAGTGGCCAGCCTCCGCATCGCCCGGCACCCCGAAGGCCTGCAGGACATCGGGCCCAACTTCGAAGAACTGCGGACCAATGCCTGGTCCGACCCAAGCGCGCCAGTTTCTGGCTTCGGTTTTTTTGCCACGCATCATCTCCAGGGTGTTTTCCAACACGCCACTCGACAACCCCTCCAGCCGGCATGTGCCGCACCCAGGACCTGCCCCTCGTCGTCGGCCAGCAACACCGGCAGGCAGTCGGCCACCATCACGGCAAGCACTTGTCCGGCACGCGTGGTGACACTGGCATCGGCGGCAATTTCACCATCAGGCCTGGGCTGGTCGGCATCATGCACAGCGTTGGCATGAACTTGTCTCAGCCAGCGCGGCTCTGCGGGCAGCGCCACTGCCAGCCGCCGACGGTTTTCAGCCACGACATCGGGGTCGTCGCCTGCGCGGATGCCCAGATTGAGGGTGTCATGCGGCGCTTTGCCGACCCCGCCCTGACGGGTGGTGCAGAAATAGGTCACGCCCGGCCACGTCTGGCCACTCACCACGGGCAAACCGGCGATCACGTGTCCCATTCGAGGGCTCCCTGTACGTCTTGCATGTCAGGCGGCACATCGGCCTCGAAGGCCATCTCGCCGCGCCCGGCCGGATCATCGAAGTGCAGCGCGCGCGCGTGCAGCATCTGGCGCGCCGCTCCCGCCAGGGGCCGGCCACCGTACAGGGTGTCGGCCAGCAAGGGATGGCCAAGACTCGCCAGATGCACTCGGATCTGGTGCGTCCGTCCGGTTTCAAGGCGGCAGACGATCTGCGTTACACGCTCCTGGCCGGATGTCCCCTGGCGCAGCGGCCTGAAGTGCGTAACGGCGGGCTTGGGAGCAATGGGGCGCTCGACGCTCATGCGCACGGGAATCCGCGCGTCACGGCCGATGGGCCGATCGACGGTTCCGCCGGCGCGCAGCCATCCGTGCGCCAGGCAGATATACTCGCGTCCCATGGTACGTGCCTGCAATTGACGCACGAGATGGGTTTGCGCCAGTTCGGTGCGAGCCACGACCATGAGGCCGGATGTATCCTTGTCCAAGCGGTGCACAATACCAGCGCGCGCCACCCGGGACAGCTCCGGGTAGCGATAGAGCAAGCCATTGAGCAACGTGCCGTTCCAGTTGTCCGCGCCCGGGTGGGTCACCAACCCGGCCGGCTTATTGACCACGATCCACTCGGGACTGACATCCACCACCTCGAAATCCACCGGTTCGGGCGAAAATGCCAGACTTTCAGGAGCGGGCTGCTCCCAGACGGTAAGCTGATCTCCCGGCCCCACAGGCTGACGCACTTTGGCCACCGTGCCATTCACCAGGACATGGCCGGCTTCGATCCAGCCCTGCAAACGGCTGCGGGAATGGCCGGGCATCAGACCTGCCAGCACCTTGTCCAGGCGGTCAGCGGGCGTGTCCGGAGGGATGAAAATCGCCAAAGGCTCATCGTCGGAGAGCGGATCGGCACTGGCGGCTGTATCGGACATGGCACAAATCATATAATCAGCCCAGCATGCTAACACCAAGGAAACGACTCTCGTGATTCTCCGCAACGCTGCTCCCATGAAACCCGCCTCCCGCCGCGGGAAGGCCCTGAGCGCTGCTATGGCGCTCGCCGCTGTGCTGCTGGTCTCCGGTTGCGGCTCCTCTGACAGCAAGTACGACAAGACCGCTGGCTGGAGCGCCGAGCAGCTCTATGCCGACGCCAAGCAGGAAGTCGCTGCCGGCAACTGGAAAGAAGCCCGCGACCGCCTGACCGCCATCGAGAGCCGCTATCCTTTCGGCACTTATGCGCAGCAAGCCCTCATCGAACTGGCCTACGTCAACTGGAAAGATGGCGAGAATGAGCAGGCGCTGGCGGCCATCGACCGCTTCCAGCAGCTCTATCCCAATCATCCGGGCAGCGATTACGTGCTGTATCTGAAGGGCTTGATCAACTTCACGCCGGCCAGCGCCTTCATGACCAACCTCACGGGTCAGGATCCGGCCGAGCGCGACCCCAAAGGGCTGCGCGCCTCTTATGACGCGTTCAATGAGCTGATCAAGCGCTACCCGGACAGCAAATACACCCCTGACGCCGAAAAGCGCATGACCTGGCTGGTCAACGCCATCGCCATGAACGAAGTGCACGTGGCGCGCTACTACTACACGCGCGGCGCTTATGTGGCAGCCATCAATCGCGCCCAGACCGTGATCACCGACTTCGAAGGCGCACCCGCCACCGAAGAGGCGCTCTACATCATGATGCTCTCTTACGACAAGCTGGAGATGAAGCAACTCAAGGAAGACACCGAGCGCGTGCTCGACAAGAACTTCCCCAACAGTCACTACAAGACCGAGGGCTTCAAGGACGACAAGAGCTGGTGGAACCCCTTCCAATTCCGTTGATCCGCAGCGCCTGAGCAAATAGGCTTGCCCATGGGCAAGCCTATTTTTTTCCGCCATTGCCTGGCTTAGTCCTCACCCACATGGCGGCCATAGAAGGCCAGCGCCTCACCGATTTCCCGCGTGCGGGCAAACGGCGGCAAACCCCGCCACAGACGCTTGCCATAGGGCTTTTCCACTAACCGCGGGTCGCCCACCATGAGCGCGCCCCAGTCGGTCTCGGTGCGAATCAACCGGCCGGCGCCCTGCTTCAGGGATATCGCGGCCTCCGGCAACTGATATTCGGCAAACGGGTTTCCGCCTTGCGCTCGACAGGCGCGCAAACGCGCCTCGATGACAGGATCATCGGGTGGCGCGAACGGCAGCTTGTCGATGGCAACGAGCGTGAGCATATCCCCGGGCAGATCGATTCCTTCCCAGAAACTGGCGCTGCCCACCAGCACCGGGTGCTTCAGCCGAGCGAACTTTTCCAGCAAATCGCGCCGCGTGGACTGCCCCTGTTTGAGCAAGGGCCAGTCGTGGCCGGCATCCTCGAACGCCTCCGCCAGCAACTCCGCCATACGATCCACCGCCCTGAGCGTCGTGCACAGGATCAACGCGCCGCCAGGGTTGACTTCCAGCAGGGGCAGCAGGCTGTCGACAAACCGTTGCGCGAACTGTGGCGCCTGCGGCTCGGGCATATCACGTGGCACGAACAACAGACCCTGGGACGGATAGTCGAACGGCGAATCCCAACGGCCAGTGCGCGCATCGGACAAGCCAAGCTGGCGGGTAAAGTGACCAAAATCCCCCTGCACTGACAAGGTGGCCGACGTCAGCACCCAGGCCTGATTGCTTTTGCGATAACGTGAAAACGCCTGCGCCACCGACAATGGCGCGGCGTGCAACCGTACATGATGCTGACCCTGCTCGACCCAGCGCACGGCCGGCCCGCTCCAGGACGGTGCATTCTGGGCCAACTGAGCCATGTCATCGGACACCGGGGCACTGGCGTCCTCGCCCCAGCCGGCCTCGTCGCCGCCTGAGCGCGGCGGTGTCGCCCAGCGTGTCAGCTTGACGCAAAGATCGGCGCCCTGCCTCGCGGCAGACGCCAAATCGGGATGTTTCTCAGAAACCTGTACCAAGGCGCGCGTGGCAGCATCCAGCACGCCACGCAATTGCGCCAGCGCCGCGTCGAAGACCTCGGGCTCGGGCATCGCGTCGAATGTCGCCTTGCGACCAGGCATGCGCTCCAGGCCCGCGCAAACCAGACGCAACTCACGCGCGGCGGTCTCCACCAGCCGACTGACGTCGCTCCATTTGGCGGCTTCTCGTGCATAGGCCAGACCAGCCGCTTCAAGCGCACGAGAGAAATCCAACAATTGGTGCGTCGATACACTGCTGCCCAGGAAACGCGTTGCCGTGTCGGGCAATTGGTGGGCCTCGTCGAAAATGACGGTATCGACCTCCGGCAGCAAATCGGTCACCCCCTCTTCGCGCAGCACCAGATCGGCCATGAACAGCGCGTGGTTGACGACCACGATATCGGCCTCCTGCGCCTGGCGCCGGGCCTTGACCACGAAGCAGTCGCGAATCCGCGGGCAATCCTGGCCCAGGCAGTTTTCGCGGGTGGACGTCACGCGCTGCCAGATATCGGCGTCTTCGGGAATCTGCGCGAGATCGGCCCGGTCGCCTGTCTTGGTAATGCCGGAAAACACCTGGATCTGACGCAACTGTGCGATCTCAGTGCGCGACTTCAGCGCCCGCTCATCGCCTTGCAGACGATCCAGATGGTAGTGGCACAAATAATTGCCACGCCCCTTGAGCAAGGCCACGGTCACCGGCGCGGCCAAGGCCGCACGCACTTTGGGCAGATCGCGCGCAAAAAGCTGATCCTGCAAGGTGCGAGTGCCCGTAGACACCAACACCTTGCCGCCTTGTACGATGGCCGGTACGAGATAAGCCCAAGTCTTGCCCGTTCCGGTCCCGGCCTCGGCCACCAGCGTGGCGCGATCGACCATCGCGCTTTCGATGGCCTGAGCCAACTCGACCTGCGCGTGACGGGGCCGATAGCCGGGCATGGCTTTGGCCAGCGGGCCATCGGCCGCGAAAAATTCTGAAATATCCAGGTCCAGCATCGGGAATGACATGCGCTAAATTGAATGCCATATTAACGCGGCGGATGCCCTGAGTCCCCGGCCGGGCCCGGATCGCATTGCGTCTGTCGTCCTGCGTACCTCAGATAGCTTGTGGCACAATCCGGCCCTTGCTTCCCCCTCTTTTCCCCTTGTCGACGTATCGAGATGTCTGAAACTTCCGCCCTCACGAACGCCGCGCCGGGCGTCGATCACGCCCGCATCATCGAGCAAATCGCCACCGAGCTGTCGGTGCGTGCAAGCCAGGTGGCCGCGGCCGTCGATCTGCTGGACGATGGCGCCACCGTGCCCTTCATCGCACGCTATCGCAAGGAGGCCACTGGTGGCCTGGATGATGGCGCGCTGCGTACGCTTGAAGTCCGCCTGTCCTATCTGCGCGAGCTCGAAGAACGCCGCCTCGCCATCCTGGACTCCATCCAGCAACAGGGCAAGCTGACCCCGGAATTGCAACAGGAAATCGCCACCGCTGACACCAAGCAGCGACTGGAGGACCTGTATGCGCCCTACAAGCCCAAACGCCGCACGCGCGCCCAGATCGCTCGCGAAGCGGGCCTGGAGCCGCTGGCCGACGCCATTCTGGCGGAGGTGGGCTGCGATCCGGCCGCTCTAGCCGCGCAGTACCTCAATCCAGAGGCGAACATCAACGACGCCAAGGCAGCGCTCGACGGGGCGCGCGACATTCTCGCCGAGCGCTTTGCCGAAAATGCCGACCTGCTGGCCACTATGCGCGATCACATCTGGAGCACCGGCTTGCTCTACTCAAAGATGGTCGAAGGCAAGGAAGCCGAAGGCGCCAATTTCCGCGACTGGTTCGATTTCAACGAAGCCCTGCGCACCCTGCCCTCGCATCGCGTGCTGGCGCTCATGCGTGGGCGCCAGCAAGGCGTGCTCGAACTGCGCGTGGGCCTTCAGCAAGACCTCGAGGCCCAGGCCCCTCATCCCTGCGTGGCACGCATTGCGGGCTTCTTGAAATTAGGCAGCGATCTGTTTGCGCTTGACGCCCGGCCGCGCGAACGCTGGCTCGGCGAGGTCTGCCGCTGGACCTGGCGCGTAAAACTGCTCACGGCTTTCGAGACCGAATTCTTCGGCCGCCTGCGCGAGCAAGCCGAAGCCGAAGCCATCCGGGTCTTTGCCGCCAACCTGAAGGATCTGCTGCTGGCCGCGCCGGCCGGGCCCAAGACGGTGCTGGGTCTGGATCCGGGAATCCGCACAGGCTGCAAGATTGCGGTCATCGATCGCACCGGTAAGGTCGTCGATACCTCCACGGTCTATCCCTTCGAGCCTCGCATGGATCGCAAGGGCACCATCCATACGCTGGCCGCGCTGTGCGCCAAGCACAAGGTCGAACTGATCGCCATCGGCAACGGCACGGCCTCGCGCGAGAGCGAAAAGCTCGTTGCCGACATGATGGATCAGTTCTCCGAACTGTCGCTCACCCGCGTCGTCGTATCCGAGGCAGGCGCCTCGGTGTACTCGGCCTCAGAAGTGGCCGCGCTCGAATTTCCCGATCTGGACGTCACGCTGCGCGGCGCCGTGTCCATTGCCCGCCGCCTGCAGGACCCTCTGGCAGAACTGGTCAAGATCGACCCCAAAGCCATCGGCGTGGGGCAGTACCAGCATGATGTCAACCAGCGCGAGCTGGCTCGCTCGCTCGATGCCGTGGTCGAAGACTGCGTCAACGCCGTGGGCGTGGACGTCAACACCGCCTCGGCCGCCCTGCTGGCGCGCGTCTCGGGCCTGAACAATTCGCTGGCCAAGAACATCGTGAGCTGGCGTGACGAGAACGGCGCTTTCCCCACCCGGGATATGCTGCGCAAGGTTCCGCGCTTTGGCGACAAGGCATTTGAACAGGCCGCCGGTTTTCTGCGCATCCAGGACGGCGAGAACCCGCTGGATGCATCGGCGGTCCACCCCGAGGCCTACCCCGTGGTCGAGCGCATCGTCGCCCGTATCAAGGCAGATGTGCGCCAGATCATCGGCCAGCGCGAGGCACTCAAAGGCGTATCGCCCACCGACTTCACCGACGAGCGCTTCGGCCTGCCCACGGTACGCGATATCTTCTCCGAACTGGAAAAGCCCGGCCGCGATCCGCGTCCGGAATTCAAGACGGCCCAGTTCAAGGAAGGTGTCGAAACCCTCAACGACCTGCATCCGGGCATGACGCTCGAAGGCGTAGTCACCAACGTGGCCAATTTCGGTGCCTTCGTCGACATCGGCGTGCACCAGGACGGGCTGGTTCACATCTCCGCGCTGGCTGAGAAGTTCGTCAAAGATCCGCGCGATGTCGTGCGCGTCGGCCAGACGGTGACCGTCAAGGTCCTGGAGGTCGACGTACCGCGCAAACGTGTGGCACTGACCATGCGACTCAATGACCCCGCAGAACCGCGCCGCGCTGCAGCGCCTCGTACGGATCGCCAGCCGACGGCCAACCCGGGGCAGCGAGGCGTGCCTCGCCGCAACGACGGTGGCGGCCCACGCAGCTCGTCGCTGGCCAACAGCGCCATGGCAGATGCCTTCGCCAAGCTGAAGCGTTAAACCCATGAGAAGACCGCCACTCGGGCGGTCTTCTCATGCCGTCAACACACGGTTTACTCTTGCCGCAGGCTATCGAGCGCTTGCCGGATTGTGTCGGCCCCGGCCTGGCCCCGCGCCACCACAGCGCCCTGCAGCATGACACCGACACTGCCATCATGCTCGGTCAACTCGACATCCTCGTCCTGCAACCGGCGCATCAGCACACCGGCGTCCTTGGGGTTGGCATGGCCTTCGGACAGCAGCAGTTCCTGGCCATCGGTGCCCAACAGACGAAAACGGAAAGTACCGTCGTCGTCGCGAAAGCTGACAAAGCGGGCGCCCTTGGCCACCGCCTTCTTGGCTGCGCCCTTGCCAGCCGTTGGTGCGGCGACCAGCGTGCGCAGGCCGACGGCGTCACGCAGACGCTCCATCAGCGGGCTGGCAAGCTTGCGCGCCTTGCTCGCGCCTGCCTGCAGTATCTCTTCGATGCGGCCAGGGTTGGCCATCAGTGCGTTGTACTTCTCGCGCATCGGGGCGATATCGAGCTCGAGCCGCTCGCCCAACATCTGCTTGGCGTCGCCCCAACCCATGCCGGTTTCGAGCTCGCGCCGGAATGCCGCCACCTCATCGGGCCGCGCGAAGGCGCGGTACAGCGTAAACAGATGCGACGCGTCGGCGTCCTTGGGCTGTCCAGGTTGCAACGAGTCGGTCACGATGCGTGAAATGGCGCCGCGCAGGGCCTTGGAGCCGCCCTCGAACAGGGGAATGGTGTTGTTGTAGCTCTTGGACATCTTGCGGCCGTCCAGACCAGGCAAGGTCGCAACATCCTCTTCGACCTGGACTTCGGGCAGCACGAAGAAATCGCCCTTGTACAGATGATTGAAGCGCTGGGCGATGTCACGGGCCATCTCCAGATGCTGCACCTGGTCGCGTCCCACCGGCACTTTGTGCGCATTGAACAACAGGATATCGGCGGCCATGAGCACCGGGTAAGAAAACAGGCCCATGGTCACGCCATCGTCTGGCTCCACGCCTTTGGCCTCGTTCTGATCCACGGAAGCCTTGTAGGCATGCGCGCGGTTCATCAGGCCCTTGGCCGTCACGCAGGTCAGAAACCAACACAACTCGGTGGTCTCCGGGATGTCGGATTGACGGTAGAACGTAACGCGCTCAGGGTCCAGTCCGGCAGCCAGCCAGGTTGCTGCGATCTCCAGGCGAGACCGCGCCACTCGCGCAGGATCATCGCACTTGATCAGAGCGTGGTAGTCAGCCAGAAAGAAAAAAGCGTCCACGCCAGGCTGTTCGCTGGCACGCACCGCAGGACGGATGGCGCCAGCATAATTGCCCAGGTGAGGAGTGCCGGTGGTGGTAATACCCGTAAGAACGCGAATGGTCATGACACGAGGCTGTGAGCAGCCGGAGACGGAACAAGCGACCAGTTTACCGTGCCAGCCCTGCCAGCGCGGCAAACAGCGGCGCAATCGCCAGGCATGCTATACCCGCTGTCCAGGCCGCGCGCGGGCGATAGGTCATGACCCAGATCAGCAGCAGGCCCGAAATCGACAGCATGCCGATCCAGAGCACACTGCCGTACGACCAGCCGTGCAAGCGCGCGCACAACCACAGCGACAAGGCCAGTGCCAACGACCCGCCTGCCCGCAGGGCACGGCGTAAACCGGCGGGCAGCGTGCGGTCGAACGCATCTTCGAAATGCCGGTCCATGGCCATGGAAAGCGCGGTAAATCTGGCATAGGCCAGACAAAAAGCGGCGGCATTCATCACCGACCCTCCAAGGCACGTTCTTCGACAGCGACGCGCTGCTTACGCGGCGCCACTGCTTTCCTGCGCGCGCACCGGCGCGCGATCCAGGCCAGCAAACATGCGGTGGCCAGGCAGGTGAGGTCGAAACCCGCCATAACCCAGTCGGCATCGGGCAGCGAGACACCAAGATGGCGTGAGGTGGTCAATGCATTGACCACCGGCACCAGCAGAAAGGCCAATGCAGCCAGCGCCAAGAGATCACGCCATTTGCTGCGATACCGCAGGAACGCGTAGATCAGACTGGCTGCCCAGGCGATGAAAAACGCGCGGCTCTCCCAAAGCTCGTGCTTCGGTAGGTCCGTCGGCAGCAGGCGATTGGCCAGAAAGAAAGCCGCCACGCCGATGAAAACGCCAGCCACGGTACCGGCGTTGAGGGCATCGACGAGGCGCAGCGACAGCGTGTCAGCCTTGCCTGCCGGCAGCTTTTGACGGCGTTTGGCGACCCACACACAGCACCAGGCTGGTACCGACCATGGCCGTACCGGCCAAACTCACCAAGAAATAGAACCAGCGCAGTAACGGTTGAGCGAACAATCCAAGGTGCAGCCCCACGATCGTGCCTGCGGTGGTCGCCACAGCCCCTTCTGCGTCACGGTTGTTCAGCACCTGGCCGGTAACCGCGTCAAATGTCACAGAAGGCGCGAGGCGGCCATAAGAGACACGGTCGGCCGTCGAACGCGTCACCGTTACGGTGGCTCCAGCATCGCCCGGATGATTGACGACCACCCTGCCGGCACGCCCGCCCTCCCACAGGCTTTCGGCCTGCTGCACCAGGGGCGCCAGCGGCGTGAGCGGGGCTGCAACGTTTTTGGCTGGAGTCTGTGCGAAAGCCGGGAACAGCTCGTTGAAGTAGTCCCGCTCATTGTCGTAGGCCGCGACAATACCCGCGGGCATGAGCATGGCCATGAACAACACCAGGCCGCTGAAGGTGATCATCAGGTGAAACGGCAATCCCAGGACCGACAATGCGTTATGCCCATCCATCCACGCACGCTGTCCGCCTTTGCGCGGCCGGAAAGTGAAGAAATCCGCAAATATTTTCTTGTGGGTGATGACGCCACTGATAATGGCCACCAGCATGAACATACCCGCGATGCTCGCCAGCCAGCGCCCCCACGGGAATCCCATTTCGAGTTCAAAATGGAAACGGTAGAAGAAATCGCCGCCGCGCGTCGCGCGCACGCTGATTTCCTGGCCTGTCGCGGGGTCGATCTGCACGCGTTTGAAGTTGCGTTCACCGGGGCCGGCCTCGGTATCAGATACGTCGCTGTAATATAGGGCTCGCGCTCGCTCGGTATGCTGAAGAACCAACGCGTCGCTTTGGCGGCATGCTCGTCCAGATAGCGTTGGGCGGTCTCGACGGACTGCAACGGCGGCGCCGTCCTCGAGGTGATCTCCGGCTGCATCCACTGGGTAATCTCTGGCCGGAAGAAGGCCAGCGTGCCCGTCAGGAACATGGCAAACAGGGCCCAGCCAAAAATCAAGCCGGACCAGGTGTGCAACCAGGACATGGCCTGGCGTAGGCCCTCGGCCTGCGGATGCCGCTTTGCGGCAGGCTTGGCAGCACTCATCGCGCCCCCACCCAGTACAGCCCGGCCAGCACGAGCGCCGGAATAAGTACGCCGCCCCAGGCGCGCCAGGCGCTATAGGTGGCGAAGACCCAGATGACCGCGCAGGCATAGACCACGAACGACAGCATCTGCGCCGTTACCACGGCATCGACGCGCGACATAGGCAGCCAGACAGGCGGCTGCGGCCGAAGCCAGCAGATAGCCGCCACCGATCGCCGCCACGGCACGCGAGGCAACAGCAAAACGATAGCGCAGCAGGGCCGCGCCGAAATTGGGAGCTTTCACTTTGATGCCAAAGAAAAGTGCCGCGAGGAAATCACGGCAAGCAAGATCCGCAAATTATAATCATTCTTATTCGATGCATGCGGGGCGGGCACTCCGCCCCGCATGTCTTTACCAGCGGTAGCGCAGGCTGGCCTTGATCGAGCGCTGATAACCAAACCAGCACCATGCATCCCCACTACACGTGGCGATGTATTCTTTATTGAACAGGTTGCTGACATTCAATGCCACCTGCATGCCCTTGAGCGAAGCGGTCATGCGGCCCAGATCGTAGTCCAGCATCAAATCAACCAACGTGGTCGAAGGCACTTTGTAGGTATTGTTGTCGTTGCCCCACGAGCTGCCCAGATAGCGCACGCCAGCTCCCAGGCCAAGGCCGGCCAGCGGGCCGTCCTGCAACTGGTAACGCGTCCACACCGAAGCCTGATGCGCGGGCACGCCGGCCGGCCGGTGACCCTTGAGGTTCAGGCCCGCCGTATCCGCATTGGCTTTCTCGTATTTGTTGTCCAGATAGGTATAGGCCGCCGTCACGGACAAGCCGCGCAACACTTCCGCCTTGGCTTCGAGCTCAAAACCCTTGGTTCGCACCTGCCCCGCCTGGATCTGGCAGCGGCCGCTACCGCACATGTGAGCGGGATCCGGGTCGGTGGTCAACATGTTGTCGCGCCGGATATCAAACGCCGCCACCGTGACCAGCGCGTTGCTGCCAACCGGCTGATACTTCAGGCCAACTTCATACTGTTTGCCCTCGATGGGCTTGAAGGCCTGATTGTTCCAGCCCGTGCCCGATTGCGGTTCGAAGGACTCGCTATAGCTGGCATAAGGCGCCAAACCATTGTCAAAGTTGTAAATCAGACCTGCGCGACCCGTGAATGCCTCGGCTGCCAGCGAGGAGCTGGAGTGGCGGCTTGTGGCGAGGTTGTCGGTGCCGGTGTGCGTACGCGCCCAATCGTAGCGGCCGCCCAACAGCAGAGACAACCGGTCCCACTTGATCTGGTCCTGCGCATAAAGGCCGGTCTGCAACTGCCGCTGGGTCTGATCCGAAGAAAACGCCGGCACGGCGATGTTCATGTGATAGTTCGGATTGAACACGTTCTGCGGCGGAGCAGACCCGTAGCCTGCCAGCGTGTCGGTATGGATATGCTGATAGTCGAAGCCCAGCAAAATGGTATGGCTAAGCGGGCCCGTATGCAGGTTTGCCTGAAGATTGTTGTCTATCGTGAATGCATCGACATCGACATCGGTCGCGATAGAGGCGCGCTGCTGATAGAGATAATCGGGGCCGGTGTAGCCGAAGTAGCGTGAGCTCGCTCCATACACGCTGCGGTAGACGCCTTCCGAATGCTGGAATCGCAGGCTCTGACTGGCCTTGAAGGTGTCGTTGAACCGATGCTCGAAGATATAGCCCAGCGAATAGCTCTTGCGATCACTCTTTTCGAAGTCGGCGTCACCGTCGTAGTACCGTGCGGACAGCTTGCGCCCATCGGGTGCCGACATGACGGTACGCATGGGCGGCGCTGCCCCATAGGAACCCATATCCGGATCATGCTGAAAGTGCGTCAGGACAGTCAGGCTCGTGTCTGCGTTGGGTCGCCAGGTAAACGCCGGAGCAATGAAGTAGCGCTGTTCTTTGGTATGTGAAATCTGTCCGTTCGTATCATAAGCCGAGCCGTTCAACCGATACAGCAATGTGGCGTCATCATCGATCGGACCGCTGAAATCCATGTTCAGGCGGCGCAGATGATAGTTGCCGGCCTGCACCTCCACCTCGTTGTAGCGCTCGTCCATCGGCCGCTTGCTGACCTGGTTGACCACGCCACCAGGGCCGCCCTGACCGTACATGACGGAAGACGGGCCTTTGAGCACGTCAACCCGCTCCAGGCGATACGCATCGACCTGCGGCAAGGCGTCGCGCCCGCCGAAGACGCGCATTCCGTCCAGATAGGTCGAGGCCGAGAAACCCCGCACGGTGAATTGATCCAGACGCGTGGCGGTGGCACCGCGGGTCTCTGTCGCCACACCCGCCGTATAACGGAGCACCTGATTGAGGGACTGTGCACCTTGCTCGGTCATCTGATCGCGTGTGATGACCGAGATCGATTGCGGTGTCTCGATCAGCGGCGTGTCGGTCTTGGTCGCGCTCTGGCTTGCCTTGGCAACATAGCCGAAGGTCTGGGTCGTCGAACCACCGAGCCCCGTCACCGCAATGGGAGCGAGCGTCTGCGCACCGGCTGCAGGTTGAATGCTCCAGACGCCATCGCTGCCCTGCCGAGCCTGCAACCCGCTACCGGCCAGCAAACGAGCAAACCCTTCGGCCACCCCATACTCCCCCTTCAATCCGGCGGTCGACAGCCCACGCAGATGCGCCGGATCAAACGACAGCACGGCTGCGGCAGCACGAGCGTAACGGGTCAGCGCTTCGGCCAAGGGGCCAGCCGGCACATCATAGTGGGCGGCAGCAGCCTGCCCCCAGGCGGCGTGAACGCTCAGGCCAGAGGCAAGCGCCAGACTGACCGCCAACACATGACGCGCCAAACGCTGGCGGCGGGAAGAGGAAGAAAGGGAAGACAAGGAACACTCCTGTAGCAAAATCGATCTGTCACAGGGCATTCCGTACCAGGCGGCCAAACCTGCAGCCGCAGAGCATAAAAAATTGTAACTTTGTCAGGCTTGGCCGACGCTCAGCCAAAACGGGCCACGCCGCTGCACCGCGATAGGCACACTGTGTGCGACGGCCTTCAGGGCCCGCTCGGCGTCAAAAAGCGGAAACACGCCCGACACTCGCGTATCGGCAAGCTCGGGGTCCAGATGAATCACGCCCCTGCGGTGATCTGCCAGGCGCGCCACCAGCATGCGCAAGGGCCAGTCGTGCGCGACGATCAGCCCGTCAACCCAAGCCCGGCGTCCGGATTGGGCGGGCGCTGGTGCCAGACACCCGAGTCGGGCAGCCACATCCCCTGCGGAGCACTGAGCCGTGTACGATTCATCTCCCGCTCAAGAACCAAGCCTCCATCGAGCAACTGCAGCTCGCAGCCGTGCGCGCCCCGCCGCACACAAAAACGCGCGCGATCGGTGCGCGCCAGGCCAACACCGGTATCGAGTTGCACGGCCGCCGCACTCGCCTGCACCTGTACCTGGCCGCGCAACAAGCGCAGCAGATGCCGGTCAGCGTTACGGGAGATCTGGATGGCGGTATCGCTGGAGAGCGTGACATACAGGCCTGGGGCGATCGCTATCTTGCGCACTTCGCCCAGACCCGTACTCCGATCGGCGATGAGGCGCTGCCAGGGCGTGTGATGATAGACGCCCCACCCCGTCGCGCCGGCCACCGCAGCGGCGACGACGCCGCGCAACATCGTGCGCCGGCCCGACGATTGCGGTTTGAACGCGGCGTGGGCCAGTGGCGCCGGAACCTGCCTGACACCCTGCTGCACATCACAGACTCGCGCCCAGGCCTTGCGATGCCGCTCATCGGCGTGCAACCAGGCTTGCAAGCCGGCGTGGTCATGCGCGCTGGCCGTACCCCGATTGCAGCAGTACCCACCACGTGATGGCCTGACGCGCCGCCCCTTCAAGCATGAAATACATCAAAGCACGCGCTCATGGCTTTGACCATATACTGCTGCACTGAACTGACGGACACGCCCAGACGCACTGCAATCTCCGGATAGCTCAACCCATCCAGTTGTGACAGCAGAAAAGCCTGTCGCGCTCGCTCAGGCAGGCCGTCCATCATGCGATCCAACGTGCCAAGCGCCTGCATGATTTCCAGACGTTGCTCAGCGCTGGGCGCATGAGCCTCAGGCAGCCCGGCCAGATACTCCGCATATGCGCTCTCCAGCGCACGGTGGCGCCAGTGGTCGATCACCAGTCCCCTGGCGACCGTAACCAGAAACGCCCTCGCCTGGCCGGCATGAACCTGCTTTCGGCCTTGAAGAATGCGCGTAAAAACATCCTGGGTCATGTCCTCCGCATGATGCGCGCACCCGAGCTTGCGCCGAAACCACCCCATCAGCCAGGGACGATGTTCTCGGTACAGGCATTCGACGGTCACCCCGCCCAGCGGATTGGCATCACTCGAGGTAAAGGACACGATGCTTAAGAATGAAACGCAAACCCAGCATGGTATTGATAATAACTTTCATTATCAACTTTTCCAGAGCGCCAGGACGCCATCTCAAGCCAAAAAACAACACCCCGCTCAAAGGCGGGGTGTCAGATGCAACATCGACTACAGCGTACCTATCTGCCGCCGCTCCGACTCGATGTATTCACGCGATTGCATCTCCAGAATGCGCGAGACCGTGCGGTGAAACTCATTGGACAGGGCCCCTTCGGTGTACAGCTCTTCGGGTGGGCATTCAGCCGACATGATGAGCTTGACCTTGTGGTCATAGAACACGTCGATTAACCACGTAAAGCGCCTGGCCTCGGATGCCTGACGCGGCCCCATGCGCGGGACCTCCGAGAGAATGACTGCATGAAAGCGATTCGCCAGCTCCAGATAATCATTCTGGGAGCGCGGGCCACCACAAAGCGTGGCGAAATCGAACCACACCACCGAACCGGCCAGCGCCTGGGCACGGATTTCGCGATGCTCGATACGTAACACCGGATCCTGCGCTGCCGTATCGGCCAGCTTGGAAAACGCCTCCTCCAGCGCCTGACGCGCCGCCGAGTCCAGTGGATGGTGATACAACTGCACCTGTTCGAGCGACCGGCGGCGGTAATCGATTCCCGAATCGACGTTCAGGATATCCATGCGACTCTGTATCAGCTCGATGGCCGGCAAGATGCGATCGCGATGCAAACCGTCCGGGTAGAGCGTCGATGGCTCGTAATTCGACGTCATCACGAACGACGTACCGTACTCAAACAACTTCAGGAGCAGGCGATAAAGAATCATCGCGTCCGCAACGTCGGATACGTGAAACTCGTCAAAACAGATCAGCCGGTAGCGCTTGGCCACCCGCCGGGCGACCTCGTCAAGCGGATCCTGCATGCCCTTGACGTTCTCGAGCTCACGATGCACCCCCCGCATGAACTCATGGAAATGCAGCCGCGTCTTGCGCACGACTGGCACGGTGGCATAGAAAGCGTCCATCAGGAAACTCTTGCCTCGCCCTACCCCGCCCCACAGATATACGCCGCGCGGGACGTCCGGGCGGCTCAGGAGCCTCTTCAGGGCGTTGGAGCGCATCGCCTTGAAGCGCACCCAATCGTCGTAGTACTTCTGCAAGCGGTCGACAGCGCGCAACTGCGCCTCATCCGGCTTATAACCCCGTTCAGCCAGGGCATTTTCGTAGTATTCGCGAGCGTTCATGGCGGAAATCTAAGAGCGCAAACGCCGCCAATCCTTACGGATTGACGGCGTCGCGAAGGATCAGGACGCGAACGGGATCAGAAGTTCAGCGTGCGCTTGTCCACCGCCAGAGCGGCTTCCTTGACAGCTTCAGACAGGGTCGGATGCGCATGGCAGATGCGCGCGATGTCTTCGGCTGCGCCGCGGAACTCCATGATGGTCACGGCTTCGGCGATCAACTCGGAGGCCATGGGGCCGATGATGTGTACGCCCAGGACCTCATCGGTCTTGGCATCGGCGATAACCTTGGCAAACCCGGTGGTGTCGCCCATCGCCCGTGCACGGCCATTGGCCATGAAGGGGAAAGACCCAGCCTTGTACTCGCGGCCTTCGGCCTTGAGCTGCTGCTCGGTCTGGCCCACCCAGGCAATCTCCGGCGAGGTGTAAATGACCCACGGCACGGTAGCGAAATTGACGTGCCCATGCTGGCCAGCGATACGCTCGGCCACGGCAACGCCCTCTTCTTCGGCCTTGTGGGCAAGCATCGGCCCGCGCACGACGTCACCCACAGCCCACACGTTGGGCAGGTTGGTCTTGCAATCGCCGTCGACGGCGATGAAACCGCGCTCGTCCAACTTCAGACCCACCGTCTCGGCATTCAACCCGCCGGTATAGGGCACGCGGCCAATCGAAACGATGAGCTTGTCGACCACCAGCTTCTGCTCGCCGCCTTTGGCGTCGACGTAAGGAATCGTGATGGACTTGGCCGTCGCTTTGATTTCGCCGATCTTCACGCCCGTCTGGATGTCCAGACCTTGCTTGGAGAAGGCCTTGAGGGCTTCCTTGGCGACCTGCTGGTCGGCAGCCGCCAGAAACTCCGGCATGGCTTCCAGAACAGTGACTTCGGCACCCAGGCGGCGCCAGACGCTGCCCATTTCCAGACCGATGACGCCTGCGCCGATCACGCCCAGTTTCTTGGGTACGGCCGACAGGTTGAGCGCGCCATCATTCGACAGCACGTTCTTTTCGTCAAAGGGCAGGCCCGGCAGTTCACGGGCCGACGACCCGGTGGCCACGACAACGTGCTTGGCGACCAGATCTTCTTCCGACGTACCGCTGACCTTGATGGCCCAACCGCCTTCGACCTGACCGGCAAAGGCGCCCTTGCCGTGGAAGAAGGTGACCTTGTTCTTTTTGAAGAGGAACAAGATACCGTCGTTGTTCTGCTTGACGACCTTATTCTTGCGGCCGATCAGCGTATCCAGGTTGAGCTTGACATCCTTGACCTCGATGCCGTGCTCGGCGAAGTGGTGATTGACCTCTTCGTAGTTTTCCGAGGACTGCAGCAGCGCCTTGGACGGGATGCAGCCCACGTTGGTGCACGTACCGCCGGGAGCGGCACCGCCGTCGCCGTTTTGCCAGGCATCGATGCAGGCGACCGACATGCCGAGTTGAGCGGCGCGGATGGCGGCGATGTAGCCGCCGGGCCGGCACCGATGACGACGACGTCGAATTGTTTGGACATAGTGTTCTCGCGATGAAAAAAGGAAGAAAGACGAGCCGGGCGCACGCGCCCGGCTTCGCCCCGATCTGGATTACAGGTCCAGCAACAGACGTTGCGGATCGTCCAGCGCTTCCTTCATGGCGACCAGGCCCAGGACAGCTTCGCGGCCGTCGATGATGCGGTGGTCGTAGGACATGGCAAGGTAGTTCATCGGGCGGATGACGATCTGACCATTTTCGACAACCGCGCGCTCCTTGGTGGCGTGCACGCCCAGGATGGCCGATTGCGGCGGGTTGATGATCGGCGTCGAGAGCATCGAGCCGAACACGCCTCCGTTGGAGATGGAGAACGTACCACCGGTCATTTCTTCGATACCCAGCTTGCCGTCAGCGGCGCGCTTGCCGAAGTCGGCAATGGTTTTCTCGATTTCAGCGATAGTCAGCTGATCGGCATTGCGCAAGATGGGAACCACCAAGCCACGCGGGCTGCCGACCGCGATGCCGATGTCGAAATAGCCGTGATAGATGATGTCCTTGCCGTCGACCGAGGCGTTGATCACCGGGTACTTCTTCAGGGCAGCGACGGCGGCCTTGACGAAGAAGGGCATGAAACCGAGCTTGACGCCGTGCTCCTTCTCGAACTTGTCCTTGTACTTGTTGCGCAGGTCGATGACGGCCTGCATGTTGACCTCGTTGAAGGTCGTCAAAATGGCGTTTTCCTGTTGCGACTGCAGCAGGCGCTCGGCCACGCGGGCGCGCAGACGGCTCATGGGAACGCGTTGCTCAGGACGGCCATCGAGCGACAACGTGGGCGGCGCCACAGGAGCGGCCGCCTTCTTGGCAGGGGCGGCGCTGGCGGTCAGGGCATCGCCCTTGGTCACACGGCCATCGCGACCGCTGCCGGACACGTTGGCGGCATCCACGCCCTTTTCGGCGAGGATCTTGGCGGCGGCCGGCGAAGCCACGCCTGCAGCCGAGGTGCTGGCTGCCGGCGCCGGGGCCGGGGCCGCCGCAGCGGCTGCCGGTGCGGCGGCGGCCTTGGCGGCCGTATCGATGCGGGCAATCAGTTCGCCCGAGGTCACGGTGCTGCCGTCGCCCTTGACGATCTCGGCCAACACACCCGACGACGGGGCGGGCACTTCCAGCACGACCTTGTCGGTCTCGATTTCGATGAGAATCTCGTCAGCTTCGACCGCAGCGCCGGGCTGTTTTTTCCAGGTCAACAGGGTAGCTTCCGACACCGATTCGGACAACTGGGGAACAACAACGTCAGTAATAGCCATGGTGATGAATTCCGTTAGATGAGTGTTCTGTGATCCGCGACCGTGCTTACTTGGTCAGCATGAAGCCCTTGAACTTGGGCGCGAAGGCCTGTTCGATCAGCGCCTTCTGCTGCTCCTGGTGCTTGGCCAGATACCCCACAGCAGGCGAGGCGGAGGCGGCGCGGCCGGCATAACCCAGCTTCTGACCTTCGGTCATGTTCTCGTACAGATGATGTTGGACATAGAACCACGAACCTTGGTTCTGCGGCTCGTCCTGCACCCAGACCACTTCCGTCGCCTTCGGATACTTGCGCAGTTCAGTTTCGAACGCCTTGTGTGCGAAGGGATAGAGCTGCTCGACGCGCACGATGGCGACATTGTCGGCCTCGCGCTCGCGGCGGGCGTTGACCAGGTCGTAGTAGACCTTGCCCGAGCAAGCCAGCACGCGCTTGACCGAATTGGCCTTGATGCTGTCGTCAATCTCGCCGATGACAGGGCGGAAGCTGCCGCCAGCCAATTCGGTCAGCGGCGAACCCGCATCCTTGTTGCGCAGCAGCGACTTGGGCGTGAAGATCACCAACGGCTTGCGGAACGGACGGATCATCTGGCGGCGCAGCAGATGGAAGATCTGCGAAGCCGTGGTCGGCTGAACGACCTGGATGTTGTTGTCCGCGCACAGCTGCAGGAAACGCTCGATGCGGCCCGACGAGTGTTCCGGGCCCTGGCCTTCGTAGCCGTGCGGCAGCATCATGGTCAGGCCGGATTGGCGGCCCCACTTGGCTTCGCCGGCGGTAATGAACTGGTCGATCACGACCTGAGCACCGTTGACGAAGTCACCAAACTGAGCTTCCCAGATGGTCAGCGTGTTCGGTTCGGCCGACGAGTAACCGTATTCGAAGGCCAGCACGGCCTCTTCGGACAGCACGGAGTCGATCACGACGAACGGAGCCTGACCTTCCGAGACGTTCTGCAGCGGAATGTAGGTGCCGTCATTCCAGCGCTCACGGTTCTGATCGTGCAGCACGGCGTGGCGGTGCGTGAACGTGCCGCGGCCCGAGTCCTGACCGGTGATGCGCACGGCATAACCCGAGGCGACCAGCGTGGCGAAGGCCAGATGCTCGCCCATGCCCCAGTCGAGGTTCTGCTCGCCCTTGGCCATGTTGCGGCGATCGTTCAACAGCTTGGCCACCAGCGGATGCACGGTGAAACCTTCCGGCACGGTGGTGATGCGCTCGCCGATGCGCTTGAGCTCGGCCAGCGGCACGGCGGTGTCGGCCTGGTCGGTCCATTTGGCGCTCAGGAACGGCGACCAGTCGATGGCGTACGTGCTCTTGTAATCGGTCAGCACCGGTTCGATGGTGCGTTGGCCGTCTTCCATGAGTTGGCGATAGTCCTTGACCATCTGATCGGCATCGCCCTCGGCCAGCACGCCCTGCGTGGTCAGCTTCTCGGCATACAGCTTGCGGGTGCCCGGGTGATGGCCAATGCGCTTGTACATCAGCGGCTGTGTCAGCGACGGGGTGTCCTGTTCGTTGTGACCCAGTTTGCGGAAACACACGATATCCAGCACGACGTCGTGACGGAACTGCATGCGGTAGTCCAGCGCCAGGCGGGTCGCGAACACCACGGCCTCGGGATCATCTCCGTTGACGTGAAAAACCGGCGCCTCAATCATCTTGACCACGTCGGTGCAATACAGCGTCGAACGCGAGTCGCGCGGATCCGACGTGGTAAAGCCGATCTGGTTGTTGATGACGATGTGCAGCGTGCCGCCCGTACCGTAGCCGCGCGTCTGGGCCAGGTTGAGGGTTTCCATCACGACGCCCTGGCCAGCAAAGGCCGCGTCACCGTGCACCAGCACCGGCAGAACCTGCTTGCCTTCGTGGTCGGCGCGGCGCTCCTGGCGGGCGCGGACGCTGCCTTCGACCACGGGATTGACGATTTCCAGGTGCGAGGGGTTGAAGGCCAGCGACAGATGGACCGGACCGCCACGGGTGGAGACATCGCTCGAGAAACCGTTGTGGTACTTCACGTCACCGTCGGTCAGGCCTTCGGCATGCTTGCCCTCGAATTCGGCAAACAGATCACCCGGCATCTTGCCCATGGTGTTGACCAGCAGGTTCAGGCGGCCGCGGTGGGCCATGCCGACCACGATTTCCTGCACGCCCGACTCACCTGCGTGGTTGACCACTTCGTCCATCGAGGCGATGAAGCTTTCGCCGCCTTCGAGCGAGAAGCGCTTCTGGCCGACATACTTGGTATGCAGGAAGCGTTCCAGGCCTTCGGATTCGGTCAGCTGCTGAAGAATGTGGCGCTTTTCTTCAGTCGAGAAAGACGGCGCGGCCAGCGTCGACTCCAGACGCTGCTGAATCCAGCGTTTGGCGGCGGGATCGGAAACATACATGAACTCCGCGCCGATCGAGCGGCAATACGTGTCGCGCAATGCCTTCAGGATGTCGCGCAGCGTCATGGTGCTGGCGGTCGTGAAGTAAGTATTGGTCGCGGAGTAGGTTTGATCCAGATCGGCTTCGGTCAGGCCATAGAAAGCCGGATCGAGCTCGGGGATCGGGGACGTTCCTGGCGCTTGAGCGGGTCCAGATCGGCCCAACGTGAGCCCAGCGAACGATAGGCAGCGATCAGCGACTGCACCGACACCTGCTTCGACGCTACCGACAGGTCGGGCTCGGTGCTGCGCTGCACGAACGCATTGGCGCGTGCACGTTGAGCAAAGGACTCGACGATGGGAGCGTGCGCCTGATCGCGCGTGGTTTCTTGCCCGTCGGTGGCCGGCGTATGTTGCAGCTGGTCGAAATACTCGCGCCACTCGTCGGGCACCGAGCCGGGATTGTCGAGATAAGCTTCGTAAAGCTCCTCGACGTATGGGGCATTACCCCCAAAAAGATAGGAGGTAGAGAGGGATTCTGATTCCGTAGACATAATGTCGCTTCACCTTGACGAGTGCTTCACTCGCATACGATGCAGGAAAACCTTCCGCGACACGGGCTTCCCGGTTGGCGGATAGCAGGGGCAGAAGGCACGTACAAGCCTCGAAAGCCGTGTGGTCAGTATACTCCTTCGAGTTTGCCCTCGTCTTGCTGCATTCGCATGACAAGGCAGGAAAGTCGAGCATGCCGACATTCCCGAACAGAATGGCTGCGCCAAGGCGCAGGTTATGACCCTCTATTGGTGTTTACGCACCGCTTCATGACGGCATCTTGCGGCGCAGATTTCTGCGCCCTTGCACGATCGAAGTGACCAGAATACGACGGCTGCTTCAACTCGCCAAGTCCCCGCGCCCCACTACCCGGCGGCCAAAGCCGATTACCACCAGTATAAAGACGACCAAACCCAGCCATTCCGCGGTTTCCGAAAAGCCGGGCCCGACCAATGCCAGTGGCGCATCTTTCTGAGTGGCACCGATCACGGCGGCCATAAAAACCCCGATCAGGCTTTCGCCCACGATGAGCCCGGAGGCCAGCAAGACACCGCGCCGCCTGGCCGCCGCGGCATCTTCCGCCAGCTGTACACCCCGCGCCTGCGCCCGCCGGCGCAATATCTTCTCCAGCCACCAGGCCAGTATGGCGCCGACCACGATGGGAGCACTGACGGTTGGCGGCAGATAAATGCCAATGCCCACGGCCAGCACCGGCATGCGGGCGACCTCGCAACACCGCTTCAACAGTTCGTCGACAACGATGAGCGTCACCCCTATTCCCATCCCGATGACGATCATGAGCCAGTTCAGATCGCGCAGGAAAATCCCGCGGGCAATGGCCAGCATGAGTGAGGCCTGCGGCGCCGAAAGCGCCCGGTCAGGGTCCATATCAGGACGGGGCATGGCGCCGGCGAACCCATAGGCGTTATAGAGCAGGTCCAGTACCGGCGAGATGACTGCGGCCCCGACCAGGCAACCTATCAGCAGGGCGACTTGCTGACGCCAGGGGGTGGCTCCGACCAGCCAACCGGTCTTGAGATCCTGCAGATTGTCATTCGCGATGGATGCCACGGCGATGACCGCGGCCGTCGTGAAGATCGCCAACGCCGTGGCCAGGCGCAGGCCCTCCGCAGACGCCAGCAGACCGTCCTCCTTGTGCAGCGCAACCATGAGCAACGACACCAGCACGATGGCCACGATACCTACACCCGAGATAGGGCTGGTCGAAGACCCGACCAAGCCCGCCATATAGCCGCAGGCCGCCGCCACCAGAAAACCAAACACGAATGCAAACAGCACGGCATACGTCACCAATGACCAAACCCGCCCCTGGGCCACCGGCGTTGCAGCTATAAAGTAGGCGAACACCACGACCAGCACCGCCACCAGCACCAGCGTCAGCAGTGCAATCCAGCCACCCGGAAGGTCGCGTTCGGTGCGAGGCACCTCGCCTCGCGGCCGCCCACCCGCGGACATCGAGCCGAACAGGGTTGCCATGCCACGCATCATCGGCAAAAACAGCAGCGCCAGCGTCCAGACGGCCCCGACGCCTATGACGCCAGCCCCGATAAAACGCACCTGCGAACTCCAGATCTGCGTACCGAAGTCGGCCAGACTCTGACCGGCCGCCGGCAGCGAATGCCAGGTCAGCACGGGCACCGCCACCCCCAGGCGATGACCAGGCCCGTCAACATGGCCAGACCTGCCACAATGCCGATCAGGTAACCCGCCCCTAGCAAGGCCAGGGAGAATCCCATGGGCAGCCGCAGCACCGCGCCGCCCAGTGACCACCAGCCGTTGACCGCATCGCCCAGCAGCCGCAGGCCGCTGGCGGCAAAGCTGGCCACGGCGGCCACACCGCCGCCCAAGAGGATATCGCCCATCCCCGTCGGCGCCGTCCGCCCGGAGGCCTCCTGCGAACGGGCGCTGCTGCCTACGCGCAGGATCTCCGCCGCAGCCACTCCCTCCGGATAGGGCAAGGAACTCTTGACCACCATGAGGTGACGCAGCGGAATCGAGAACATCACGCCCAGCATGCCTCCGGCCGCGCAAATGGCCAGCGTCTGCCAGAAAGGGAAATGCTGCCAATGGCCCAGCATCACCAGGGAGGGCAGGATGAAAATGATGGACGACAATGTTCCAGCCGCCGAAGCCTGGGTCTGCACCATATTGTTTTCGAGGATATTCGCCCCGGAAAACATTCGCAGCACCGACATCGAAATCACGGCGGCCGGGATGGCCGACGAAAAGGTCAATCCGACCTTCAGACCCAGAAAGACATTGGACGCGGTGAAGATCACCGTAATGACCATGCCCAGCAACACCCCGCGCACGGTCAGTTCCGGCAGCGACATCGAATCCGGAACCCGCAAACCTTCGGCCATCGAATCTCTCCCTGTCCATCCGGCAAGACGACGCCGGTCGCACGTCATGGTAGCGCGCCCGCAGCCAACTGCGGCTTCCAGAGGCCACGAAAACCCTTATATCAGCATATTCAACTGCCGAATCTGCACCCAGCGGCAGTCCATGCCAGCCAACCCTGATACCGCACACCGAATTCGGTCACCCATGCTTGCCACTGCGCCATAGGATTACAAAAAAACCCCACCGGAGACAACCATGTCCGCACGCCCCGCCGCCGTCGACAGTGATGCGGCCGAAACCGCCGAATGGCGCGACGCTCTCAGCTCCTTGTTCGAGGCCGAAGGAGGCGAACGGGCCTCCTATGTGCTCGACTGTCTGCTGGAGCATGCCGGCAAGCTGGGGGTGAAGCTGCCGCGCAATGCCAGCACGCCGTACCTGAACACCATCGGGCGCGCCGAGGAGCCCGCATTCCCGGGAGACCTGGATCTGGAGGCACGCCTGGCCGGCATCAACCGCTGGAATGCGCTGGCCATGGTGGTGCGCGCCAATCAGGCTCATGGTGAGCTGGGCGGACACATCGCCAGCTATGCCTCGGAGGCAGACCTGTTCGAAGTGGGTTTTAACCATTTCTTCCGCGCCGGATTGGCAGGACGGGGGAGTGATCTGGTCTACATGCAGCCGCACTCGGCGCCCGGCATCTACGCGCGCGCCTTCCTTGAGGGATTTTTGGAGGAAGAGGACCTGGCGCTGTTTCGCCAGGAAATCGCCGCGCGCGCACAAGGCCGGCGGGGCCTGTCTTCCTATCCGCATCCCTGGCTGATGCCGGATTTCTGGCAGTTCCCGACAGGATCCATGGGGATCGGTCCCATCAACGCCATCTATCAGGCGCGCTATATGCGTTACCTGGAGCATCGCGGGCTTGCCACGGAGTCCGATCGACGGGTGTGGGGAATTTTCGGCGATGGAGAGATGGACGAGCCCGAATCGATTGCCGCGCTCACCCTGGCCGCGCGCGAGAAGCTCGACAACCTCGTGTTTGTCATCAACTGCAATCTGCAACGCCTCGACGGGCCGGTGCGCGGCAACGGACGCATCATCGACGAGCTGGAAACACTCTACGCCGGGGCGGAATGGAATGTCATCAAGCTGCTGTGGGGCGGAGACTGGGATGCCCTGTTTGCTGCCGATGACCAGGAGGCGCTGGCTCGCGCGTTCTCGCACACGGTGGACGGCCAATTCCAGACCTTTGCCGCCAAGGATGGCGCCTACAACCGGGAGCACTTCTTCGGCCAGAATCCCGCGCTGGCCGCCCTGGTTGCCGACCTGGACGACGGTGCGATCGACCGGCTGCGCCGTGGCGGCCATGACATGGTGAAAATCCACGCCGCCTATCACAGGGCGGTCCGCCATCGCGGCCAGCCCACCGTCATCCTGGCGCAGACAAAAAAGGGATTTGGCATGGGTGCGGCCGGACAGGGCCGCATGACGACCCATCAACAGAAAAAACTCGACGATCAAGCCCTGCTGGCCTTCCGGGACCGCTTCGCCCTGCCCCTGTCCGATGATGACTGCCTGAATCTGCGCTTTTACCGCCCGGCTGCCGACAGCAGGGAACTACGCCATCTGCATGCGCGCCGCCGCGCCCTGGGCGGCTACATCCCCCGCCGCTCGCGCGGCGACCGATCCCTGGCGACACCACCGGCCACGGAGTTCGCCCCTTTTGCCCTGCACGCCCAGGGCAAAGAGATGTCATCCACCATGGCGGTGGTGCGCATGTTGACCCAACTTCTCAAACACCCCGAACTAGGGCCGCGCATGGTGCCCATCGTGGCCGACGAGGCACGTACTTTCGGCATGGCCAATCTTTTTCGCCAGATCGGAATTTACTCGGCCCAAGGGCAACTCTATGAACCCGAAGACATCGGCTCGGTGCTTTCGTACCGCGAGGCGCGCGATGGCCAGATCCTCGAAGAGGGGATCACGGAAGCCGGAGCGATCTCTTCCTGGACGGCAGCGGCAAGCAGCTACTCCACCCACGACCTGCCCACCCTGCCCTTCTACATTTATTACTCGATGTTCGGTTTTCAGCGTATCGGCGACCTGATCTGGGCGGCGGCCGACCAGCGCTGCCGGGGATTTCTCATCGGCGCGACCTCCGGCCGCAGCACGTTGGGCGGGGAAGGTCTGCAACATCAGGACGGGGCGAGCCATCTGATCGCTTCGACGGTGCCTAACTGTCGGGCCTATGACCCCGCGTATGCCTACGAGGTGGCGGTCATCGTCGAGGCAGGCATGCGCCGCATGCTCGGCGAGCAGCACGACGAGTTCTATTATTTGACAGTGACCAACGAAAACCTGCCCCAGCCCGATATGCCTGCGCACGCAGCCCAGGGCATTCTGCGCGGCATGTACTGCGTGCACCGGCCGCAGAAAGCCCTGCTGCGGCTCTTGGGAGCAGGCCCCATGCTGCCTGAGGCCGAGGCCGCGGCCGAACTGCTGCGGCAACGCTACGACGTGCAGGCCGAGGTCTGGAGCGTAACCAGCTTCAGTGAACTGGCCCGAGACGGCAGGCGCGCCGAACGCAAGGCCGCGCTGGGTCTGGAAGGCGAACCGGCCTGGCTGCATCAGTGTCTGAACACCGACCTGCCCACCGTAGCGGTGTCGGATTATGTGCGGGCGGTTCCCGATCAAATCCGCGCCTGGGTTCCGGGACACTATCGAACTCTGGGCACCGACGGTTTCGGGCGCAGCGACACGCGAGCGCGCCTGCGCGATTTCTTCGAAATCGGCGCCGAATGGATCGTGTTGCATGCGTTGGACTTGCTCTGCAACCAGGACAGCACCTGGCAGGCCGCCCGCGACGATCAACGAAGCCGCTTGACCATCCGCCAGACCGCTGCCTGGCTCAACTAAGGCCAGGCGTGCCGCGGACTGGCGCTGCACGCTGCAATGCAGCAATAACGGCCCAAGCACGAACGCGCGCTTTCTGTTGAAATACGTGGTTATCCCGAATACTCGGGACGGGTTCTTGCGCCCGTTCAACGGTTTTTCATAGTTAGCGCACGCATAAAGGCAGCACCTCACTCATGGACGAAACCTTCACCAAGTTGGCCCTGGATTACCACGCCTATCCCACCCCGGGCAAAATCTCCGTCACGCCAACCAAGACGCTGGCCAATCAGGATGACCTGTCGCTGGCCTATTCGCCTGGCGTGGCAGCCGCCTGCATGGCCATCTACGATCAGAGCAACGACGCCGCGTCGCTGTACACCTCACGCGCCAACCTGGTCGGCGTGATCACCAATGGCACGGCGGTGCTGGGCCTGGGCAATATCGGCCCACTGGCTGCCAAGCCTGTGATGGAAGGCAAGGGCTGCCTGTTCAAGAAGTTTGCCGGCATCGATGTGTTTGACATCGAACTGGCCGAAAACGACCCTGACAAACTGGTCGACATCATCGCGGCGCTCGAGCCGACCCTGGGCGGCGTCAACCTAGAGGACATCAAAGCGCCCGAATGCTTCTACATCGAGAAGAAGCTGCGGGAACGCATGAAGATTCCCGTCTTCCACGACGACCAGCACGGCACCGCCATCATCTCCTCGGCCGCTATCCTCAATGGTTTGAAAGTGGTCAGCAAGGACATGGACAAGGTCAAACTTGCCTGCTCTGGCGCCGGAGCGGCGGCCATCGCCTGCCTGGACCTTCTGGTGCATCTGGGAATCAAACGCGAGAACATTTACGTCGTGGATTCGCGCGGAGTGATCTGGGAGGGCCGCGACGAAAACATGGAAGCCAACAAGCGTCGCTACGCCCAGAAAACCGATGCGCGCACACTGGCCGACGTGGTCAAGGACGCCGACGTCTTCCTGGGTTGCTCGACGGCTGGCGTGTTGACGGGCGACATGGTCAAGACCATGGCCAGCAAACCCTTGATTCTTGCTCTGGCCAATCCCGAACCAGAAATCCGCCCCGAGATCGCTCGCGCGGCGCGTCCGGACTGCATCGTCGCCACCGGCCGTTCGGACTACCCCAACCAGGTCAACAACGTCCTGTGCTTTCCCTTCATCTTCCGCGGCGCGCTCGATGCCGGCGCCACGCGCATCACCGAAGAAATGAAGCTGGCCTGCGTGAAGGCGATTGCAGAACTGGCCCAGGCCGAGCAAAACGATGAGGTGGCCCGCGCCTATGCCGGCCAGGAGCTGTCCTTCGGCCCCGAATACATCATCCCGAAGCCATTCGATCCGCGCCTGATCGTGCAGATCGCTCCGGCCGTAGCCCAGGCGGCGGCCGACTCCGGCGTGGCCAGCCGCCCGATCGAAGACATCGAAGCCTACCGCCAAAAGCTCATGGGCTTTGTCTACCATTCGGGTCAGCTGATGCGCCCGCTGTTCAAGCAAGCCAAGACCGCACCCAAGCGTGTGGTCTACGCCGATGGCGAAGACGAGCGCGTCCTGCGCGCCGTACAGGTGGTGGTTGACGAAAAACTTGCCCACCCCATCCTGATCGGTCGCCCCGCGGTTATCGAGATGCGCATCCAGAAGTCCGGGCTGCGTCTGATCGCCGGCCAGAACATCGAGATCGTCGATCCTGAAGACGATAGCCGCTTCAATGACACCTGGCAGGCCTACTATGAATTGCAGGGCCGCAATGGCGTCACGCCGACCGTAGCCAAGGCCATGATCCGCAAGCACAACACGCTGATTGCGGCGATGTTGCTACGCCGCGGCGATGCCGACGCCTTGTTGTGCGGCGTGGCCAGCAAGTACGACAATCAGCTCAAGTACATCGACGAAGTCATCGGCACCAAGCCCGGCCAGACTTTCGCCGCGCTCAACGTCCTCATGCTGCCTGACCAGACCCTGTTCGTGGCCGACACGCATGTCAACGAAAACCCGTCGGCCGAAGAAATCGCCAATATCACCATCCAGGCTGGTGAAGAGATGATGCGCTTTGGCGTCATGCCGAAGATCGCGCTGCTGTCGCACTCGAATTTCGGTAGCCGCCCGACGGAGTCTTCACGCAAGATGGCTCATGCCCGCCGGCTGGTTGCCGAACGCGCCCGCACCTGGAAGTCGATGGCGAGATGCATGCCGATGCTGCGCTGTCGGAGAAAATCCGTCTGCAGGCCTATCCCGACAGCTCGCTCAAGGGTCCGGCCAATCTGTTGGTAATGCCCAATCTCGATACCGGCAACATCACCTACAACATGCTCAAGATGACGGGCAGCAACGGTGTGGCCATGGGCCCCATCCTGCTGGGCGCGGCCCGTCCCGTGCATATCCTGACTACCAGCGCTACCGTGCGCCGCATCGTCAACATGACGGCGCTGGCGGTGGTCGACGCGCAGCAGGAAGCAGAGGCCCGCTGATACGGCGCATTACTGCAAACCGGGGCTTACTTGCCCCGGTTTTTTTTGGTTCATCGCGGAATAGCGTGGAGCCGTGCTTGATTGCCGTTACGCTTGATCCTTGATTTTTCAAGGATCAAGGCCGGGATCATGCTGGACCGCAAGACGATCGAGAGGTTGGGTGGGTGGGAAGGTTATCGGGTGGAGCGGGTCGTGTGGCCTGAAGGTGAGAGCCGGACGGTCACGATTTACCTGAAGCCTTCAGCGCGAACGATGCACTGCGAGCACTGCGGCAACCGATGTCGGCAGGTGCATGAGACGACCACGCGCCGGGTGCGGGATCTGCCGCTAATGGCGCTGCGAGTGACGCTGGTAGTGCCGCGTCGGCGGGTCTGGTGCGAGCAGTGCGGTGGACCGCATCTGGAGAGGCTGAGCTGGCTGGGCCGTTACCAGCGAGTGACCGACCGGCTGGCCGAGGCGGTCAGCCAGTTGCTTGAGTCCAGCAACATTCTGGCCGTGGCGCGCTTCTTCCAACTGGGTTGGCACACGGTCAAGGCGCTGGACAAGGCCCTGCTGCGACGGGCGATCCAAGAGCCGGACTGGAGCCAGATCCACTACCTAGCGATGGACGAGTTCGCTCTACACAAGGGCCATCGTTATGCCACGGTCGTTGTCGATCCGATCCGCCGTCAGGTGCTATGGATCGGTGATGGCCGCTCGCGCGAGACGGCCAGAGCCTTCTTCGAACAACTGCCAACTGGGGTTGCCCAGCAGATCCGGGCCGTAGCGATCGACATGACGACGGCCTATGAGCTGGAGATCCAGGCCAACTGCCCCAACGCCGAGATCGTCTACGACCTGTTCCACGTCGTGGCCAAGTACGGCCGTGAAGTGATAGACCGGGTGCGTGTAGACCAAGCGAACCAGTTGCGGCACGACAAGCCGGCCCGCCGGGTGATCAAGTCCAGTCGCTGGCTACTGCTGCGCAATCGCAAAAACCTCGATCCGTGCCAATCGGTAAAGTTGGACGAGTTGCTCCAGGCCAACCAGCCCTTGCTCACCGCTTATCTGATGCGCGATGAGCTCAAACAGCTGTGGTTCTACCAACACCCCGGCTACGCCCGCCAGGCATGGGATCACTGGCTGCAACAGGCTCGGGGCAGCGGCATCGCCGCCTTGGCTCACTTCGCGCTCAAGCTAAAAGCCTATCTGCACGGGATTCTGTCTCGCTGTCGCCACCGGCTCAACACCAGCATCGTCGAGGGCATCAACAACACCATCAAAGTCATCAAGCGCCGCTCCTACGGCTACCGCGATCAGGAGTACTTCTTCCTCAAGATCCGGTCTGCATTCCCCGGTATTCCTCGATGAACCTTTTTTTGTTCTGCACGGCTCGCCCACCTCAAAGAAATATCGCGCAGAAAAAAACGATTCGACTGATACACCCGCGATCCAGCCCGAACCATCATCGCGGCTCCGATCACTAAATGCAAATCAGTATCAGTCGCACATGTCTATTCCTGCTATCCGTGCCCGTGCACTGCCTCCATCGTCGCGCCTGGGCAGCGCCTTCATTGCAATCGGCCTGTCAGCTGCCACGACGCATGCAGCCGCCATGCCTGCTGACCCCGTGCAACTCGCGCCGGTGGAAGTCACCGCTTCTCCAGGGCCCAAAGTGGACAACTCGGCTTCGCCCAAGTACACCCAGCCCGTGCTCGACATCCCTCAAACGATAAACATCATCCCGGACAGCGTCCGCGAGGAGCAGAACGCCCACGGTCTGCGGCAGGTCCTCAACAACGTCAGCGGCGTGACCTTCAACGCGGGCGAAGGCGGCGGCGGTCTGGGAGACAACGTCAACGTGCGCGGGTTCAACGCCAGCACCAACTTTCAGATCGACGGCCTGCGCGACAGCGGCCAGTCCAACCGCAGCGATCTTTTCAATTACGAGTCCGTTGAAGTCATCAAAGGGCCTAACTCCGTCTTCGGTGGTGCCGGCACCACCGGCGGCAGTATCAATCTGATCACCAAACGCCCCCGCCAGGAAAACTTCGTGCATGCCGAGACGGGCCTGGGCACCGACCGCTACCGGCGCGTGGCGCTTGACGCCAATCGGACCCTGCCCGAGGCCGCTGCCGCGTGGCGCCTGAATCTCATGGCGCACGGCAACGATGTGCCTGGACGCGATCCGGTTGATCGCAAGCGCTGGGGCATCGCGCCGTCGCTCAAACTCGGTGTGGGGGGCCCCACGCAGTGGACGCTGAGCTATTTCTACCAGACAGACCGCAACCTGCCCGATTACGGCCTGCCCGCGCGCAATGGGCGGCCGCTGGTGGGCCGCCATGCCTATTTTGGCTGGCGCAACCTGGATCACGAACATGCGCATTCGCATATCGCCACCTCCGAAGTCATCCACCGCTTCGGCTCGGGCGCCACGTTGCAAAATCTCACGCGCTACTCCCAACTGGACCGCGACACGGTGATCTCCGCTTCGCAGATCAGCCTAATGGGATTGCAGCCGGGCTACTACAAGCCGGCCGGCCCCAGGGCTACGGCCGGAACATGAGCACCAAACTGCTGGCCAACCAGACCCACCTCAATGTCGACAGCGAGCTCCTGGGGCTCAAGCACAAGATAGGCGCTGGGGTGGAGCTATCGGAAGAAACCTTCCGCCTGCAGACCTCCAGCTACAACCTGAACAAGCACTATCCGGCTTCCGGGTATCCGATCGCCAACCCGCCTGGCTACTGGAGTGGCCCGCGCGTGCGCAGCAACACCAATCTTCTGCGCAACAGCCTGGTAACACGCGCGCTCTACCTCACCGACAGCGTGGCACTGTCACCAGACTGGGATCTCGGTCTGGGCCTGCGGCATGACTGGATCGACGTGCGGGGCCGCAGCCAGCCCGAAGGCGGCTCAGCCACGCGCAACCTCTCCAAGACCCGTGCATTCAGTGGCCGGGCTGCCGTGACGTACAAGCCTGCCGACAATGGCCGGATCTACCTGTCATACGGCAGCTCGTTCAACCCCTCGTCCGAACCCGCGGTCACCACCGGCCGAGGTTTGGCTGCGGCCACCAATGATCTCGCACCCGAGCGCAACAACAGCCTGGAACTGGGTACGAAATGGGACGTGCTGGATCGCCAGCTCGCTCTGACCGCAGCGCTGTTTCAGACCACCAAACAGAATGCGCGCGAGCGCCAGTCCGATGGCAGCAACACACTCACCGGCAAACAGCAGGTCCGCGGCCTGGAGTTGGGCGCCACCGGTAGGCTCACGCCCCAATGGGATATCTACGCCGGCTACACCTACCTGCACAGCCGTACGCTCAAATCTGCGGTCAAACCCGAACAGGAGGGCTTGCCTCTGGGCAATACGCCCAATCACAGCCTGAGCGTATGGACGACCTATTCTTGGCCGTCCGGGTGGAAAGCCGGCTATGGCATCCGCACGATCGGCAAGCGTCCCGTCAGCTCTGCCGGCGGGGGCGATATCCCGGGGTATGCGGTGCACAGTCTCATGGTGGCCTATACCGTCAACGCCAACCTCAGCCTGCAACTGAACGTCGACAATCTCACCAATAAAGCCTATATCGAAAAGGTTCGCCAGAACCCGGGGGCGCAGGCCCGCTCCTCGCAGGTGGAGCTTGGCGACGGCCGCTCGGCCATATTGACAGCGCTTTGGCGTTACTGAGACCGTCCAATGCTATTGCACATCCCTGGCGTGCTGGAGCCGGCCGTGGCGCACCAATATCTGCTCGATCTGTTGGCCACAGAGTGGGAAGACGGTGCGCGCACGGCCGGTTTTCAATCGACGTTGGTCAAACACAACCGTCAGCTGCCACCCGGCAACACGGTCGGCCAGCGCATCGCCACCCATATCGAGCAACAGTTGCTGCGCCACCCGCTGTTCATCTCAGCCGCCCTGCCCACGCGTATTTTTCCGATGCTGTTCAATCGCTATGGCGTCGGCGAAGCCTTTGGCATGCACGTCGACAACGCCATTCGCTACCCCGCCGGAGAAACGCGCGGGCTGCGCACCGATCTGTCTGCCACGTTATTCCTGCGGCCGCCCGAGGACTACGAAGGCGGCGAACTCGTCATCCAGGACACCTATGGCGAACACCGCGTCAAACTTCCTGCAGGTGACATGGTGCTCTATCCCTCCACCAGCCTGCATCGCGTGACGCCAGTCACGCAGGGCGAACGGATCGCCGCCTTTTTCTGGATACAGAGCCTGATACGCGACGATGGCCAACGCACCTTGCTGTACGAACTCGACGGAGCCATTCAGGACACCGCGAATGCGCTGGGCACGGGCAGCCCGCAAGCCGTAGCGCTTACGGGCGTCTACCATAACCTTCTACGCCGCTGGGCAGAGCCCTGACTACTGGGAGGCCACGTCCGCCGGTTTTGAGGGAAAATCTGCGCATGGCCGGCGCCCGCCGGCACCTCGAGGACAAGGACGCTCCCATGTTGCAAGACGCTCTGCTGGCCTGGCTCCACTATCTGGCCATCTTTCTCGTCGTCGTACTGATCACCGCCGAATCCGTGCTCCTTCGCCCCAGCCTGACACGGGAGGCGCTCGGCCGCCTGCTCACGTACGACCGCTTTTATTTGCTGGCGGCCCTGTTGGCCCTGATCACCGGCGTGCTGCGCTTCGCCTTTGGCGCCAAGGGCGGCCTGTTCTACATGATCAACCCCTGGTTTCATGCCAAGCTGACCGTATTCATCATTATCGGGCTCTGTTCGCTCAAGCCGACGCTGACCTATCTGCGTTGGCGCAATTCGGCTGCCAAGGATGCCGATTTTCTGCCCGACGCCCAAGCCATAGGTACGACCCGGCGCTGGGTGATGATCGAAGCGCACCTGCTCATCCTGATGGCGCTGTTTGCCACATTAATGGCACGCGGCATCGGTATTTGATGTAGAAGACAGGCCATGATTCTGGCGCGCCCCGGCCCTGCTCACCCCAGAGCAGCCGCCACGGCCCGCTCGCCTATGGCCAGGCCCACCGTCATGCCCACACCCGAATGCATGACGGACACCGTGGTCTGGGTATCGGCCTGCAAGACCGAATACGGTGCGGGGCCATGAGCGCCATAGACACCTTGCCAGCGCTCCAGCACCAGCAGGCGCGCACCAAGCGCCTGTTGCGCCAGGCTCAGGAGCGTCTCATCGACGGCCTCATCGTTGAACGGCAACGCATCGACGCCATAACGATGCGAATCGCCCACGATCAACTCCCCATACGGCGTTGGGCTGATCAACAAATGTATACCTTCGCGCATCAGGAACGGGCTGTGCTGCTCGAAGGTCTGCCGCAGACGTTGCGCGCTGGGCAGGTCCGAGAACGCACCGTAATGCACGCAGGACAGCCCCGTGAGCAGCGGCATATCAACCTCGAACGCCTGTTCGACAAATGCCACCCGCAGCATTTGCAGGCGAGAGAGTTCCAGGTTCAGCGGCGCGAAAATTTCCGGCCACAGCATCAGATAGTCATGTCCCGGACAGGCGAATACATGGCCTGCCTTGAACCGGCCCGCCGTGGTGTCGACTTCGCCCCCTTCGACTTTGCGCGCCAGCGTGCCGTGAATCATCGCCACGCCGAGGTCGTCGCCCAGATGACGGGTAATGGCAGGCAGCGCTTCGCGTGAGTAAATCTGCAGGTCGTCCTCTCCGCGCAAGGCCGCGCAATGGTGCTCCAGACGCCCCCCATAGAAGGCGGCGAGCTCGCGATTGCTGAGCAGTCGCGCGGCGTAACCCTCGGCCGCCAGGCGATGGCTGGCGAACTCTTCCAGCACATCGCTTTCCTGAGCCGTACGCGCCAGCACCAACGAGCCGTTCGCCCTGACATGAAAACCGGCCTGGCCGGCCAGTTGCAGCCACAAGGCACGCGTCTGCCTGGCGAGATTGGCCATGTCGCCAGGAGCCTGCCCCGTCACCAGTACCTGGCCAAAATTCCGGATGGTGGCACCATGCGCCTGACGGGCGCGCTCGACCACCGCAACGGAAAGCCCGCGGCGGGCGCTGGCCCACGCATGCGCCATCCCGAGGATGCCGCCACCGATGACCACCACATCAAATGATTTCATTGCACTATCTCTCAAGGCAGCAGACGGGCGCGCACCCTGCGCGCCCCTGACGTTTTACTTCTTCTTCGGTTCGGACTTGCTGTCGTAGCGCTTGGTCCATTCAGCCAAGATGGGTTCGCGTTGCGTGGCCGCCCACACGAAATCGTTCTTGATCATGCGCGAGGCCAGATCGGCAGGCAGATTGGGATTGGATGTCGCCACCGCGGGGATGGCCAGGACCGCAAAATTGGTCTTGTAAAGCTCATTGGCCGCGCGACTGGCGGAGAAGTCAGCCACTTTGCGCGGCCTCCATGTTCTTGGTGCCGCGCACGATAGCGGTCGCCTCGACTTCCCAGCCCAGCCCTTCGCTTGGGAAAACCGGCTGTATCGGAGCGCCCTCGGCCTTGAGCTTGGCCGCACGATAGTCGAAGGACACTCCGATCGGAAACTCACCCGAGGCGGCAAGGTTGCACGGTTTGGAGCCGGAATCCGTATAGCTGCCGATATTCTTGTGCAAGGCGTCCATGAAGGCCCAACCCTTTTCTTCTCCAAACATTTGCAGCCAAGCGCTGACGTCCAGAAAACCCGTGCCGGAAGAAGCCGGATTGGGCATGACGATCTTGCCCGCATACTCGGGGCGCGTGAGGTCCTGCCACGACTTTGGCTCGGGCAGATTCTGCTTCTTGGCTTCGATGGTGTTGAAGCAGATAGCTGCTGCAAAGGCATCCATGCCAACCCAGGCTGGCACCTCCTTGGCGTCGCGCATGGTGGGGGAAATCTGGTCCAGGCCTTTGGGGGCGTAGGGTTGCAGCATTCCTTCCTTGTCCATCAGACCCAGCGAGGTTCCGGCCAGCCCCCAGATCACATCCGCCTTGGGATTGTTCTTTTCGGCCAGCAACTTGGCGGTGATGATGCCGGTGGAGTCGCGTACCCATTGGATCTTGATATCAGGATACTCGCGCTCGAAGGCAGCCTGATAAGCCTTGATCTGGTCGGCTTCAAGAGCGGTGTAAACCGTCAACGTGGTCTGTTTCGCCATCGCGGGCGCCGCGCAGCCAGGGCCAGCAGACTCAAAGCGCGGCGAGCAAACAGGTGGAACTCAGGCATGAATAAACTCCGTAAGGGGGCAGGGGGTGACTCAGGGCCGTTCGCCGCGCGCCAGACGTGCCGCGATAGCGCTGAGCACGCCGGGCAGCTCGGCCACGGTATCGATGAAATAGTGAGGTTGGGCTGGGGCAAACACCTGACGGGCGCGCTCACGCGCCTGGTTTCTTGCGTCGTCTTGCAGCGCCTGCCACTCCGACAGACTCAGCCCTGCAGCATTGCCGGATAGCAGCACACCCACCGACCACATGCCTGCCCGCCGGCCTTCCTCCACGCCGACGCTGGTGTCATCGACTTTGACGCAACCGGCTACGTCATCAATGCCCAGGGCAATGGCATTTTTCAGCGCCATGGCGGGCGCGGCCGAGCACGCGCTGCATGACGGCTGCGGGATACCCCGAGCACGAACCGACCTTCAAGCCGCGTTCGGCGAGATCCGCCAGCACCTCAACCGCGCCGGGAATCACGTCCGAGTACTCGGCGACCTTCTCCAGTTGCATGGGCAGAAAACGCTCGTAGATGGACGTAACCGCCGCGTCATCCGGCAACACGCCAAAACGCTCCTGATACTGTCGCGCGATATCTGGCTCATTGCACAACGTGCGGATGTGGTCCCATTTGCCCATACCCATCGGGCCGCGCGCCTGCGGCAAGGACAGCGTCACGCCAAACTGCGCAAACGCGTCGACGAAAACCCGGGTCGGCGCAAACGATCCGAAGTCGACCAAGGTACCGGCCCAGTCGAATATCACGGCCTCAAGCCGGGTGGGAAGAACATTCATCGCATTTCCAGTAAACAAAGAGATACGGCCATCAATCGCGCGGCACGCCGCGCCAGTTCTGCGTATGGCTCAATAACGCACGGCCCAGGCCGTGCAATAGCAACGACACCGCGGCGGAACTGGCCATGATGACGGTGCACATGGCCGCCGCGGGTCCGATAAAACCGGCATCATCCATATTGAGCACGGCGACCGCGGCCAGTACGGTCGAAGGGCTGTAGAGAAACACCACCGCCGAAACCGTCGTCATCGCGGATACGAAGAGATACCGCGCCGTAGCCAGTACGGCGGGCAGGCACATGGGTAGCGTCACGCGCCAGAAGGTAAGCACGGCGGGTACCTTCAACGCCGCCGAAGCCGCCTCGAATTCCGGGTCTAACGCGCTCAGTGCCGTAACAGCAGTCAGATGTGCGCTGGTGTAGAAATGCACGACCGTGCATATCACCAACAGGGCCATGGTGCCGTACAGACCATTGAGAGGATTGGATGGGCTATTGAAAAAGAAGATGTAACCCAGGCCGAGAACCAGGCCCGGTACAGCCATGGGCACGAGCGCCAACAGATTGACCAGACTGCGCAACGGCCGGGTCGCCGCGCGAGCTGGCAACTTCTCTATCATCCAGGCCCCGCCGAATACCAAAGCCGTCCCGATCAGGGCCGTCAACGCAGCAAGCGTCAAACTATTGCGCCAGGCCAGCCATCCGCCTCCGTCCATGTTGTCGAAATCATAGGAACGCAGCGATACCGACAGGTTGTAGGGCCACATTTTGATGAATGAGGCCCACACGGCCACGCCCACCAGGGTCGTCAGCGCCAACGCCACCAGGATACTGACGAGCAGGAAACCGCTGTCACGCAGCGCATGCGGACGTGGCTCGTAACGTTGCGACCGACCGCTCAACGCCGCGCCCTTGCGCGTGCGCATGCGACGATCCAGCGCGAATGTCAGCACAGCGGGGATCAATAACATCAGCGCGATGGCCGCGCCCTTGGAGAAGTTCTGCTGCCCCACCACCGCCTTGTAGGCCTGTACCGCCAGCACGTTGTAGTCGCCTCCGATCACCTTGGGGACGCCGAAGTCCGTGACGGCAAGGGTGAATACCAGGCAGCAGGCCGAAAACACCGCGTAGCGCGTGCCAGGCAGGGTGACGGTCAAGAAGGTACGCAACGATCCGGCTCCCATGGCACGGGCAGCATCGTAAAGGCGGCCATCCGCCAACGTCAGTCCGGTGACGAGAATCATCAAGGCATGCGGAAAGGTATAGAACACCTCTCCGGCCACGATCCCCCAGAAGCCATAGATGGTCGCTCCACCAGTCCAGGCCTTGATCAAGCCCTGATTGCCCAGCAAGTAAATCAGTGCGATGCCAGGCAGCAGCGACGGCGCCAGAAGCGGCAACAACGCCAGCATCCGCAGCAGACTCTTGCCTGGCATCAACGTGCGCGTCAGTCCATAGGCATAGCAGTACGCGAAGGGCACCACAATCGTGGCGGTCGTCAGGCCCACCAACAGGCTGCGCCCGATCATGGCCATGAAATCGGCTTGCAGCACGATGTCACGCAACAAGCTCATGCCGCCCTGCTCTCCGGAGAGAGCGCGCGCAAGTATGGCCGCCAGCGGCAAGGCCAGACAGATCACCAATGCCAACGCATAGCCGCTCTGCCCTGCTATGCAGGTCCAGCGCCCGGCCCAACCCGGCAGACGGCGGCGCAAGGGTATGTCATGGCACACCCCCTCCAGGCGGCTGGGCGGCGGCACAGCCATGGACTCAAGCGTAGGCACGTAACGCATCACGCGGCAGCTCCACCCAGCACCGGCCCGCGGCGTGTTGATCCAACAAGGCATCGCCGGCTTCGGTGGACACCACGGTCTGCAGCGACAGGCCGGGCATGCCGTCCAGACGCAGCGTCAAGCGATAACTACTGCCCAAAAACACACCATCCTCGACTTCCGCCAGAAAGGCGTTGCCCATAGGCAGCCCTTGCGGCTCGGCCAACCGGACAGCTTCCGGGCGCAAGAACAAGCGGCCGCGCTCTTGCGCCGGCACGCCGCTGACTTCGATTAGCTGACGTCCGACACGCACGTGGCTAGCGTCGACACGCTCATAACCCAACCAATTGGCCTTGCCAACAAAGTCGGCGATGAAGGCCGTCGCGGGCTGACGGTAAAGGTCGCGCGCCGTGCCGAACTGTTCGATACGTCCGCCGTTCATGACGGCGATACGATCGGCCATTTCCATGGCTTCTTCCTGGTCATGGGTCACCATCAGCGTGGTGATCGCCAGCCGGCGTTGCAAGGCACGCAGTTCAGCGCGCAGGTGCGTGCGAACACGCGCATCCAGTGCCGACATGGGTTCATCGAGCAGCAACAAAGACGGCGCAGGCGCCAACGCCCGCGTCAGAGCAACGCGCTGCTGCTGCCCTCCGGAAAGCTGCCCGGGATACTTGCGTGCTGCCGCGCCCAGACCCACCAGATCCAGCATTTCGACTACACGGGCGGCCACGCGCTGACGATGGGCACGCCGCCCGCTCAGGCCATACGCGACGTTCTGCTCGACGGTCATATTCGGAAAGAGCGCGTACGACTGAAACAGAATTCCATAATCCCGCTCGGCCGGGGTAGCCTGGGAGATATCGCGGCCACAAAGCACGATAGAGCCGCTATCCTGCATGTCCAGGCCTGCTATGGCGCGCAACAACGTCGTCTTGCCGCAGCCCGATGGGCCTAGCAAGCAGACGAACTCTCCAGCGCGAATATCCAGTGACACATCCGCCAGCGCGGCATGTTCGCCATAACGCTTACCCAGATTGCGCACCGACAGAAATGTGTTGTCGGCCAGGCTCATCGCCCCTCCCTGCTGATACGGTTTCTTGCCTGACCGCTAGTATCGGGAGCTTGCATGGACTGTCTATGACAGTTCTCGCAAATGCCGTAATGAAATCATCAAAATATTTTGGTTTACTGACGGTCTTGCCGCTTTCAACGGACACGCCGCTGGCGTGCCACTCCCATTGCTCGTCGCCGAACTCAAATCTTTCTATGCCGTCGCCCGTTGCGGATCCGTCACCAAAGCCGCACTGCAACTGGGCGTCAGCCAACCCACGGTGACAGGCCAGTTAAGGCAGCTTGAATCACGTTACGCCATTGAGTTGTTCTACCGCCAGGGCCGCTCGCTGCGCCTGTCGGACGCTGGCCACCGGCTCATGCCGCTGGTCGAGCAACTCATGCTGCAGGAAAACGAGATCGAATTTCGCCTGCGTGATGCGTGCGAATTGCGCGAGGGCAATCTGCGCATTGGCGCAACCGGTCCTTTCTACATCATGGATACCGTCAGGCGCTACAACGAACGCTATCCAGGCATCGACCTGCACCTGAGCATCGGCAATTCGCAGAGCATGCTGCAGGCGCTGCGCGAATATCGCATCGAGATCGCAACCTCCTCGTATGCGATGGAAGACAGGCAGTTGTATCGGCGCATGATCGCTGCCGATCCTCTGCATGTGGTCGTGCATCGTGAGCATCCTCTGGCTCGCCACAAAGCCATCGGCCTGAGCGACCTGCAACCTCACACCCTGCTTTTGCGCGAGCCTGGATCCATGACGCGCCAACTAAGCGAGCAGGCATTGGCTAGCGCAGGCGTCACTCCAGCCAGGATACTGGAGATTGGCAGCCGCGAATCCATACGCCAGGCCGTTCTGTGCAATCTAGGAATCAGCCTGATTCCAGCCCGCGAAGCGCCTGCGCATCCCGAACTTGCCGCCCTGCCCATCACGGGCAATCCGATCATGATGCATGAATACCTTTACTGCCTGCGCGAGCGTCAGCCGGTCCAGTTGATTGCCCGGTTTCTCGAGCTCGCACCCCAGGCCTCGACTCACTGACGTGGACTCTCCTGGATAAAAAAAGGTTCATCGAGGAATACCGGGGAATGCAGACCGGATCTTGAGGAAGAAGTACTCCTGATCGCGGTAGCCGTAGGCGCGGCGCTTGATGACTTTGATGGTGTTGTTGATGCCCTCGACGATGCTGGTGTTGAGCCGGTGGCGACAGCGAGACAGAATCCCGTGCAGATAGGCTTTTAGCTTGAGCGCGAAGTGAGCCAAGGCGGCGATGCCGCTGCCCTGAGCCTGTTGCAGCCAGTGATCCCATGCCTGGCGGGCGTAGCCGGGGTGTTGGTAGAACCACAGCTGTTTGAGCTCATCGCGCATCAGATAAGCGGTGAGCAAGGGCTGGTTGGCCTGGATCTCCAGCTCATAGGCCGTCGTCATGTCGATCGCTACGGCCCGGATCTGCTGGGCAACCCCAGTTGGCAGTTGTTCGAAGAAGGCTCTGGCCGTCTCGCGCGAGCGGCCATCACCGATCCATAGCACCTGACGGCGGATCGGATCGACAACGACCGTGGCATAACGATGGCCCTTGTGTAGAGCGAACTCGTCCATCGCTAGGTAGTGGATCTGGCTCCAGTCCGGCTCTTGGATCGCCCGTCGCAGCAGGGCCTTGTCCAGCGCCTTGACCGTGTGCCAACCCAGTTGGAAGAAGCGCGCCACGGCCAGAATGTTGCTGGACTCAAGCAACTGGCTGACCGCCTCGGCCAGCCGGTCGGTCACTCGCTGGTAACGGCCCAGCCAGCTCAGCCTCTCCAGATGCGGTCCACCGCACTGCTCGCACCAGACCCGCCGACGCGGCACTACCAGCGTCACTCGCAGCGCCATTAGCGGCAGATCCCGCACCCGGCGCGTGGTCGTCTCATGCACCTGCCGACATCGGTTGCCGCAGTGCTCGCAGTGCATCGTTCGCGCTGAAGGCTTCAGGTAAATCGTGACCGTCCGGCTCTCACCTTCAGGCCACACGACTCGCTCCACCCGATAACCTTCCCACCCACCCAACCTCTCGATCGTCTTGCGGTCCAGCATGATCCCGGCCTTGATCCTTGAAAAATCAAGGATCAAGCGTAACGGCAATCAAGCACGGCTCCACGCTATTCCGCGATGAACCTAAAAAAAACCCGGCCAAGAGGCCGGGTTCGGTTGGCCGCTCGGGGTGAGCGGCCGCGCATGGCAATCAGCGCTTGGGGACGTCGCGTACGACCGAACCGGTGTACAGCTGGCGCGGACGGCCAATCTTGTAGTCGGGATCGGACAGCATTTCGTTCCACTGCGCAATCCAGCCTACGGTGCGCGCCAACGCAAAGATGGCCGTGAACAGCGAGGTGGGGATGCCGATGGCGCGCTGCACGATACCCGAGTAGAAGTCCACATTCGGGTACAGCTTGCGCTGCACGAAGTAGTCGTCCTCGAGGGCAATGCGCTCCAGCTCCATGGCCAGCTTGAACAGCGGGTCGTTTTCCAGGCCCAGAGCACCCAGCACTTCCTTGCAGGTTTCCTGCATCAGCTTGGCGCGCGGGTCGTAGTTCTTGTAGACGCGGTGACCAAAGCCCATCAGGCGCACGCCCGAGTTCTTGTCCTTGACCTTCTCCATGAACTCGCCGACCTTGGCCACGCCGCCGTTGGCTTGCAGGTCCTCAAGCATCTGCAGGCAAGCTTCGTTGGCGCCACCGTGAGCCGGCCCCCACAGGCAAGCCACGCCGGCGGCAATGGCAGCAAAGGGATTGGTGCCCGACGAACCGCACAGACGCACCGTCGAGGTCGACGCGTTCTGCTCGTGATCGGCGTGCAGGATGAAGATGCGGTCCAGTGCGCGCTCGACCACGTCGTTGACCTTGTACTCTTCGCAAGGCGTGGCGAACATCATGCGCAGGAAGTTGCCGGTGTACGACAGGTCATTCTGCGGATAGATGAGGGGCTGGCCCTGCGAATACTTGTACGCCATGGCGACCAGCGTCGGCATCTTGGCGATCAAGCGGATGGCCGAGACGTGACGATGCTGGGCGTTGGTGATGTCGGTCGAGTCATGATAGAAAGCCGACAGCGCTCCCACCAGCCCCGTCAGCACGGCCATCGGGTGAGCATCGCGGCGGAAGCCGCGCAGGAAGAAATGCAGCTGTTCGTTGACCAACGTGTGATGCGTGACCTGCGAATCGAAGTCGGTCTTCTGAGCGCCGTCGGGCAGTTCGCCATTCAGGATCAGATAGCAGATATCGAGGAAGTCGCAGTTGACCGCCAATTGCTCGATCGGGTAGCCGCGATACAGCAGCTCGCCTTTGTCGCCGTCGATATAGGTGATGCCCGAGGAAGTCGCAGCGGTCGACATGAAACCGGGGTCATAGGTGAACATGCCGGTCTGGCCATACAGCTTGCGGATGTCGATGACATCCGGGCCGAGGGTGCCCTTGTACACCGGGAGTTCGATAGGTGCGCTGCCATCCGATAGGGATAGAGTGGCTTTTTTGTCAGACAAGTTCATCGCTGTTTCCTCGTAATGAATCAGAGCTCTTGCATCTGCGCAATGATGGCGCGCAGCCTCGGGGTGTTCAATTCACCCTCCAGCTCCTTGCGGGCCAGCAGCAGATCGAGCAGATCGTTGTCTCCAAGCTCGAAGAGCTGCGTTAGCGCCGATACATCTTCGTCGGTAAGCTGGAGTTCGTAGGCATCCAGATACCGGGTGATGATGAGGTCGTTCTCGAGCAAACCACGGCGCGCGCGCCAGCGTAGCCGAGCCCTTTGCAATTCCGTGAGCTTGCTCATTGAAGGCCTTTGATACTAATAAGCACTAGACCGTCCGCCGGACCATCAGTTCTTTGATCTTGCCAATCGCCTTGGTCGGGTTCAGACCCTTGGGACAGACGTCAACACAGTTCATGATGGTGTGGCAGCGGAACAGACGATACGGGTCTTCCAGGTTATCCAGACGGCTACCGGTGGCTTCGTCGCGGCTGTCGGCAATGAAGCGATAGGCTTGCAGCAGGCCGGCAGGGCCGACGAACTTGTCCGGATTCCACCAGAACGACGGGCAGGAGGTCAAGCAGCACGCGCAAAGAATGCATTCGTACAGGCCGTCGAGCTCTTCGCGCGCTTCCGGTGATTGCAGACGCTCGCGCTCGGGCGGCGGCGTGTCATTGATCAGGAAGGGACTGACCGAGTGGTACTGGTTGAAGAAGTGCGTCATGTCCACGATCAGGTCGCGGATCACAGGCAAACCAGGCAGCGGCTTCAGAACGATGGGTTCCTTGAGCTCGCGCAGGTTCGTCGTGCAGGCCAGGCCGTTTTTGCCATTGATGTTCATGGCATCAGAGCCGCAGACGCCTTCGCGGCAGGACCGGCGCAAGGCCAGGCTGTCGTCGACGTCATTCTTGATGCGAACCAGCGCATCGAGCAGCATCTTGTCGGTCGGCTGAAGCTCGACTTCCAGCTTCTGCATGTAGGGGCGCTCGTCCTTGTCCGGATCGTAGCGGTAGATTTCGAATTTAACGATTCGTTTGGTGCTCATACCGGCATCCTGCTTAGAAAGTACGGGCCTTGGGCGGGAAGGAGTCGACCGTCAGAGGCTTCATCTGAACCGGCTTGTAATCCAGGCGGCTGCCTTCGGAATACCAAAGCGTATGCTTGAGCCAGTTTTCGTCGTCGCGGGTCGGGTGGTCATCCAGGGCGTGCGCACCGCGGCTTTCGGTGCGATTGGCGGCCGACTTGATGGTGGCGCGAGCCACTTCGGTCATATTGGCCAGTTCCAGCGCTTCAACCCGCGCCGTGTTGAACACCTTGGACTTGTCCTTGAAGTAGATGCTGCCGGCCACCTTGGCCAGGTCTTCGATCTGCTCGACGCCTTCGTTGAGCAAGTCCAGCGTCCGGAACACGCCGCAATGGCGCTGCATCGACATACGGATGGCGTTGGCCACATCCTGGGTTTTCTCGCCCGATGTGCGCGCTTCCAGCGTGTTGACGCGGTTGAGCGAGAAGTCAACGGCTTCCTGGGGCACGGGCTTGTGTGCGTGCTGGCGCTCGGGATGCGAATTGACGATGTGATTGCCCGTGGCGCGTCCGAAGACGATCAGATCCAGCAGCGAGTTCGTGCCCAGACGATTGGCGCCGTGCACCGACACCGCAGCGCATTCGCCGATGGCATACAAACCGTTGACGATCTTGTTCTCGCCGTTGACGCGCTCGAGTACCTGACCATGATAGTTGGCCGGAATACCGCCCATCTGATAGTGAATGGTCGGCACAACCGGGATAGGTTCCTTGATCGGGTCGACGTTGCCGAACTTGATGGCGATCTCGCGGATCGAGGGCAGACGCTTGTTGATCACGTCGGCGCCCAGGTGGTCCAACTTGAGCACCACGTAGCTGCCGTCCGGACCGTAGCCGCGGCCTTCCTTGATTTCCTGGTCCATCGAACGCGACACGAAGTCACGCGGCGCCAAGTCCTTGAGCGTGGGCGCATAGCGCTCCATGAAACGCTCGCCGTCCTTGTTCAACAAGATGCCGCCTTCACCACGCACGCCTTCGGTAATCAGCACGCCCGCGCCGGCCACGCCGGTCGGGTGGAACTGCCAAAACTCCATGTCCTGCAGCGGGATGCCAGCGCGCGCGGCCATACCCAGGCCGTCACCCGTATTGATGAACGCATTGGTCGAAGCTGCCCAGATCCGGCCCGCGCCGCCGGTGGCCAGCACCGTCGTCTTGGCTTCCAGAATGTAGATGTCGCCGGTTTCCATTTCCAGGGCGGTCACGCCCACGACATCACCCTCTTCGTTGCGCAACAGATCCAGCGCCATCCATTCGACGAAGAACTTCGTGCGAGCGGCGACGTTGCGCTGATAGAGCGTATGCAGCAGCGCATGGCCCGTACGGTCGGCGACAGCACAGGCACGCTGCACGGGCTTTTCGCCGAAGTTGGCCGTATGGCCACCAAAGGGGCGCTGATAGATCGTGCCGTCCGGGTTACGGTCAAACGGCATCCCGAAGTGCTCGAGCTCGTACACCGCGTTGGGTGCTTCACGGCACATGAACTCGATGGCGTCCTGATCGCCCAGCCAATCCGACCCCTTGACGGTGTCGTACATGTGCCAGTACCAGTTGTCTTCGCTCATGTTGCCCAGCGAGGCGCTCACACCACCTTGCGCGGCAACGGTGTGCGAACGCGTGGGGAAAACCTTGGACAGGACCGCAACCGACAGCCCGGCTTGGGACAGTTGCAACGAACAGCGCATACCGGCTCCGCCGGCGCCCACGACCACCACGTCAAACTGGCGGCGCGGCAATGAATTCTTGACAGCGACCACGGCTTAGATTCTCCAGATAATTTGCGCGAAGTACACGACCGTACCAACCAGCCAGAGGATGGTCAGCACTTGCAGCAGCAGGCGCACGCCCACCGGCCGTACATAGTCCATCCAGATGTCGCGCACGCCGATCCAGGCATGCCAGGCCAGCGCAAAGAAAGCCAGTGAGGCCAGGATCTGGCCCACGGGAAGAGCGAACACATGAAAGGTGAACAGCGCCTTCCAGTTTTCATAGTTGTAGGCCGGCATGACCAGCAGGCCGATGATCAGCACCAGGGTATAGATGGCCATGATGACGGCCGTCAGACGCTGGGCGATGAAATCCATGGTGCCGTAATGCGCACCGACGACAAGGCGCTTGGGGCCGTAGTTCTTGGTGTCTTGCATCACAGGACTCCGAACAATTTGAGAGCAAACACCAGGGTCAGAACCAGGCTGACCGCGAACACGATGGCAGCGCTCTTGCGGCCCGATTCCTTGTCGATGCCGATATGCAGATCGAGGATCAGGTAGCGGATGCCGGCACAGAAATGGTGCAGATAGCCCCAGATCAGTACGAGCAGTACAAGCTTGACGAGGGGGTTGCCCGCGTACTGGGCAACCTGCGCAAAGCTTTCGGCCGAGGTCACGCTAGCCGCAAAGAGCGGCACGATGACCAAGGGCAGACAGAGAAAGAGCAGTGCGCCGCTGACGCGGTGCAGGATGGACAGTTTGCCGGCCAGAGGCAAGCGATAACTGAGAATTTGCGGAATGCTGATATTGCGAAACTGCGGACGCGGCTTGGCAGCTGAGTCGGACATGACGGCCTCGGTGTTTCGGAACTAGGGGATCGTGACGGCTAAAACGCCGTTACCCAAATGGGCAAACAAGCTATTTTCGCTCAGAGAACGGGTTCGTATCAAATCGTAGGGAAAAAGTTCATCAATTCAAACTATTGCGGTAGTGGTAGTGGTCGGTCAGGTACAGCCCGCGGCGCACTTCCATAGGCCTGTCGCCATACGTGTAGGAAATGCGGTCCACCTGCAAAAGAGGAGTACCCGGTGTGACGTGCAGCAACGTGGCAACCTCTTCGGATGCCGCCACGGCGCGGATTTTTTCGTCGGCGCGGACCATGCTTACGCCGAACTCGGACTCATACAAGCCGTAGAGCGGTACGCGCTTGGCCTTGAGCAGCTCCAGGGTCAAGCCACGAAAAGACGCCCCCGGCACCCAGATGTCATCAATGATGACCGGCGCATGGTTCATGGCCAGTTGTCGCCGGATGGACACCACGGTTTCGCCGGCGCGCAGCTCCAGCGCTCGGGCGATTTCGGCCGGTGCCCTCAAGCGGCGGCAATCGAGAATGTGATTTTCGGCCCGGCCTGCCTCGTTGACCTCGTCAGGGGCAAGACGCAGGAAACGATAACGCACCCGGGGTTCGTGGTGCGTGGCCACGAAGGTGCCCTTGCCCTGGCGGCGCAACAGCATATGTTCTGCGGCCAGTTCATCCACGGCCTTGCGTACCGTGCCCTGGCTGACCTGAAAACGCGCAGCCAGATCGATTTCGGAAGGGATGAGCTCGCCGGGCATCCACTCGCCCCGCTCCAGGCTCTGAACCAGCAAATCCTTGATCTGCCGGTACAAGGGACTAAAAGCGGCACCCTCGCCCGCCTGTCGGGCGGTGCGGGTACGTAGCGAAAAGTCGGGCCTGGGATCTGCCATGGAATGTCTTGAAATCTTCACATTTGCTCGGTGTGCCGGGGACGGACCCGAAGCGTTACGCTATCACCTGCCTGATTGGAGGCCGTAGCGCAAAAAGCGGGCTGGTCCGGTGGCGAGCAAACGCCCTATTGTGGCACAAGCGGGCCCGACATGTCCAACGTCTTATGTCTTATGTCTTATGTCTTATATAAGATATAAGAGAAATTGACGGACGCGTAAATTCGATCTAGGATTTCGCGCTATCGGATCGCCGCAGTCGCCCTCTGAGCGAACGGCCCCAAGGATTACACTGTTTGGCGCGTTTCATCTCGCCAGTCCATATGGAGAACACTCATGTCTAAGCCCGCCATGCGAGTCGCCGTCACCGGCGCCGCCGGCCAAATCGGTTACGCCCTGCTGTTCCGCATCGCCTCCGGCGAAATGCTCGGCAAGGATCAGCCGGTCATTCTGCAATTGCTCGAAATCCCCGACGAGAAGGCCCAGAAAGCCCTCAAGGGTGTGATCATGGAGCTGGAAGACTGCGCCTTCCCGCTGCTGCAGGAAGTCACCGCTCACAGCGACCCCAAGACCGCCTTCAAGGATGCCGACGTGGCCCTGCTGGTCGGCGCCCGCCCCCGCGGCCCCGGCATGGAGCGCAAGGACCTGCTGACGGTCAATGCCCAGATCTTCACCGCTCAGGGCCGCGCCCTGAACGAAGTCGCCAGCCGCAATGTCAAGGTGCTCGTGGTCGGCAACCCTGCCAACACCAACGCCTACATTGCCATGAAGTTGGCGCCGGATCTGCCGGCCAAGAACTTCACCGCCATGCTGCGCCTGGACCACAATCGTGCTCTGTCGCAACTGGCCACCAAGTCGGGCAAGGCCGTCGCCGGCATTGAAAAGCTGGTCGTGTGGGGTAACCACTCGCCGACGATGTACCCTGACTACCGCTTCGCCACCGTCGATGGCCAGCCGCTGGCCAAGGTCATCAATGACGACGCCTGGAACCGCGACACCTTCATCCCGACCGTGGGCAAGCGCGGCGCGGCCATCATCGAAGCCCGCGGCCTTTCCTCGGCCGCTTCGGCTGCCAACGCCGCCATCGACCACGTGCGCGACTGGGTCCTGGGCAGCAACGGCAAGTGGGTGACGATGGGCATTCCGTCGGATGGCTCCTATGGCATCCCCGAAGGCATCATCTACGGCTTCCCGGTCACCACGGTCAATGGCGAATACACCATGATCAAGGACCTGGAAATCGACGCATTCTCCCGCGAGCGTATGGACTTCACGCTCAAGGAACTGCTCGAAGAGCGTGACGGCATCAAAGACCTGCTGAAGTAATTCAGTCAGCTCCCGTTGGGCCCGCTTCGGCGGGCCCAATTTCCAGGAGCTCATGCCGGACCATGCGTGTGCCTCTTGTCACCGAGGGGGCAGACTCATATTTCGGTTGCAGCCAGACAGCGGGCCGCGCACCGCTCAAACACGGTTGGCCGCGTCAGACAAACCAACAAAACCCTCGGAGACCCCACCCATGTCCAGACCTGCATCGCCCGGCGCCCTCTTTCGCCGCGCCTTGACCGAAGAACAACCGCTGCAGATCATCGGCGCCATCAACGCCAACCACGCTCTGCTGGCCAAGCGGGCGGGCTACCGCGCCATCTATCTCTCAGGCGGTGGTGTAGCGGCGGGTTCGCTCGGGCTGCCCGATCTGGGCATCAATACCCTCGATGACGTGCTCACCGACGTGCGACGCATTACGGATGTCTGTGATCTCCCCCTGCTGGTCGACATCGATACCGGCTTTGGCCCCTCTGCCTTCAATATCGGGCGCACCGTCAAAAGCCTGATCAAATTTGGCGCGGCTGCCTGCCACATCGAAGACCAGGTCGGAGCCAAGCGTTGCGGCCATCGGCCCTGCAAAGAAATCGTCAGCACGGCAGAAATGGCCGATCGTGTCAAAGCCGCAGCTGATGCCCGCACCGACGATGATTTCTTCCTGATCGCCCGCACCGACGCGATCGCCTCCCATGGCGTGGATGCAGCCATCGAACGCGCGCTGGCTTGCGTCGAAGCTGGCGCCGACGGCATTTTTGCCGAAGCGGCATATGACCTGGCCACCTATCGCCGCTTCGTCGATGCGGTAAAAGTGCCGGTGCTCGCCAACATTACCGAATTCGGCAAGACGCCGCTGTTCACTGTCGACGAGCTCAAGAGCGCCGACGTAGGCATGGTTCTCTACCCCTTGTCTGCCTTCCGCGCCATGAACAAAGCGGCCGAATCCGTCTACGAGGCCATTCGCCGAGACGGACACCAGAAGAACGTGCTGGACTTGATGCAGACCCGCGACGAGCTCTACGACCGTATCGGCTACCACGCCTACGAGTCGCAGTTGGACTCGCTGTTTGCCAAGGACAAAACGAAGTAAAGCGTACCGGTCCGGCCAATCGGACCGGATCGGTTTCGTCTATGTCTGTTCCATCGAAAGGAGAACGAGAGACATGAGCACCTCGCAGAAAAAGGCAGCGCCCGCGGCGGCGCAAACCGAAGAGAAAGCTGGCTTCAAACCCAAGAAATCCGTGGCCCTTTCAGGGGTCGTCGCGGGCAACACGGCGCTGTGCACGGTCGGCCGCACCGGCAATGATCTGCACTATCGTGGCTACGACATTCTCGATTTCGCCGATACGGCTGAATTCGAAGAAATCGCCCACCTGTTGGTGCACGGCAAACTGCCCACCAAGGCCGAGTTGAAGGCCTATAAGGAAAAGCTGCGTTCGTTGCGCGGCCTGCCCGCCCACCTGCAGACTGCCCTGGAGTCACTGCCCGCCGCCAGCCACCCCATGGACGTGATGCGCACGGCCGTGTCCGTGCTGGGTTGTGTACTGCCCGAAAAAGACGATCACAACACCCCGGGGGCCCGCGATATCGCCGACCGCCTGATGGCCAATCTCGGTTCTGCCCTGCTGTACTGGTACCACTACAGCCACAATGGCCGCATCATCGACGTCCAAACCGATGACGACAGCATTGGCGGCCACTTCCTGCACCTGCTTCACGGCCAGAAACCCAGCGACGAATGGGTCCGCGCCATGCACACCTCGCTCATCCTTTACGCAGAGCATGAATTCAATGCGTCGACCTTCACCAGCCGCGTGATTGCTGGCACGGGATCCGACATGTATTCGGCCATCACCGGTGCCATCGGTGCTCTGCGCGGCCCTAAGCATGGCGGCGCCAACGAAGTCGCGTTCGACGTCCAGAAGCGCTATGACTCGCCCGAGGAGGCAGAGGCCGATATCCGCAAGCGGGTCGACAACAAGGAAGTCATCATCGGCTTCGGCCATCCGGTCTACACCATTTCCGATCCGCGCAACAAGGTCATCAAGGAAGTCGCCCGCAAGCTTTCCAAAAAAGCGGGCAGCACCAAGATGTTCGACATTGCCGAGCGCCTGGAGACGGTCATGTGGGACATCAAAAAAATGTTCCCCAACCTGGACTGGTTCTCGGCGGTCAGCTATCACATGATGGGTGTGCCCACCGCCATGTTCACGCCGCTGTTCGTCATCGCGCGCACGGCCGGCTGGTCGGCTCATATCATCGAGCAGCGCATCGACAACAAGATCATCCGGCCCACTGCCAATTACACCGGACCGGAAAATCTGAAGTTCGTGCAGATCGAAAAACGCAAGTAACTCTCTGACCCGGCGGGGCCGACCGGCCCCGCCCACACATAGGGGTTTTGCTTCTATGTCTGCCACGTCACCTCAACCGCCTGCGAGCGGAATCCAGACAGACCAGGTTCTGACGGAGATCGCCGATTATGTGATCGGCTACGACATCCAGAGTCCTCTGGCCTTGGACACGGCACGCAACTGCCTGATCGATACCCTGGGCTGCGGCCTGGAGGCACTGGAATACCCGGCGTGCAAGAAGCTGCTCGGGCCCATCGTGCCTGGCACCCTTGTTCCCCATGGCGCCAGAGTGCCAGGCACTTCCCTGCAACTGGACCCTGTGCAAGCCGCCTTCAGTATCGGTGCCATGATCCGCTGGCTGGATTTCAACGACACCTGGCTGGCAGCCGAGTGGGGGCACCCCTCGGACAACCTGGGCGCAATACTGGCCACGGCCGACTGGCTCTCGCGCACTGGCGTCGCGGCAGGAAAGCCTGCCCTGGTGATGCGCGACGTCCTCCTCGCCATGATCAAGGCACACGAGATCCAAGGTTGCCTGGCGCTGGAAAATGCCTTCAACAAGGTCGGATTGGACCATGTCGTTCTCGTCAAGGTAGCCTCCACCGCCGTGGTCTCCCGGATGCTGGGCCTGTCGCGCGACGAAATCATCAATGCGATCTCCCTGGCCTGGGTGGACGGTCAAAGCCTGCGTACCTACCGCCACGCCCCCAACACCGGCAGCCGCAAAAGTTGGGCAGCAGGCGATGCCACCAGCCGCGCCGTCCGCCTGGCCCTGATCGCCAGAACGGGGGAAATGGGATATTCCACCGTCCTGACGGCCAAGATCTGGGGATTCTATGACGTGCTACTCAAGGGGCAGCCCCTGCGCCTTCAGCGGCCTTACGGCAGCTATGTCATGGAAAACATCCTGTTCAAAATCTCTTACCCGGCCGAGTTTCACGCGCAGACTGCCGTCGAATACGCCATGCAGATACACCGGCAGCTTGAATCCATGGGGCGCTCGGCCCAGGATATCAAACAGATCACCATCCGCACCCATGAGGCCTGCCTGCGCATCATTGACAAGACCGGGCCCCTGCATAATCCCGCCGACCGCGACCACTGTATCCAGTACATGGTGGCCGTGCCGCTTTTGTTCGGACGCCTGACGGCGGCCGACTACGAGGACTCGGCCGCTGCAGACCCGCGCATCGACGCGCTGCGCGCACGCATTACCTGCGTTGAAGACGCCACCTTCACACGCGATTATCACGATCCGGACAAGCGCTCCATCGCCAATGCCTTGAGCGTGGAGCTCGATGACGGCAGCAAACTGCCCGAAGTCATCTGCGAATACCCGCTGGGCCACCGCCGCCGCCGGGCCGAAGGCATCCCATTGCTGGAGGAGAAGTTCCGCCGCAACCTGGCCCGAATGCTGCCGGCCCGCCAGCAACAGCGCATCCTGGAGGTGTCGCTTGATGCACAGCAACTGCACCCCATGCCGGTACACGAGTATGTCGACCTCTACGTGATCTGAGCGGGGCCACTGTCGCCTACAATGGCGTGTTTTCGAATTAGGATGCGCGCACCATGGACATGCTCTGGGTCAAGACTTTCCACATTGTGTTTGTGGTTTCCTGGTTTGCGGGGCTGTTCTATCTGCCGCGCATCTTCGTCAACCTCGCGCAGCATTCAGATCCGGCAACGCAGAGCTGTTTGCTCGGTATGGCCCGGCGTCTGTACCGCTTCATGACGATAATCGCCGTGCCGGCGATCCTGCTGGGTTTGTGGCTGTACGTTGGCTACCGTATTGGCGTGGGCCGGGCAACGGCTGGATGCACGCGAAGCTGTTTCTGGTGCTGCTGCTCATCGGCTACCATCACGCCTGCGGAGTGATGCTGCGCAAATTCGAACAGGGGCGCAACAAGCGCTCGCACAAGTTTTATCGCTGGTTCAACGAGGTTCCCGTCTTGCTGCTCGTGGCGGTGGTGGCGCTCGTCGTCCTCAAACCATTTTGATAGCCTAGCCCAAGGCCTGCCCGTATGTCCCAAGATGAAAATGACCGTCCGCGCAAGACGCTGACGATCAAAGCCAAACCCGCCGCCCCTGAAAGCGAGTCCAGTGAACCCAACAGGCGCAAGCGTAGCGGTGCGCGGGCCCGGCAGGCCGCCCAGATCGAACGGGCATCGCATGTGCAATCGCGCGGCAACGAACAGCCCGTGCAACGGCCCGACGCCGATGCAGGCTATGCCGAGCGCCCGCTCCAGCGCCGCCGGTCCCAGGGCTATGCCTCGGCTGAGCGCGGCACGCATTCGCGTGGCGATGACACCGCCGGCGAAAACCGCCGCCGCAGCGGCATGGGAGTGGTGCGCGACGAGACACCGCGCCAGGGCGCACCGGCCCCCGACTGGGACGATGTATTTGCGGGCCAGCAAGACGAGCCGGAACACGACGGGCAGGACGGGCACGCCATCGATACGCCCCAGGCGTACCGCCAGCGTCGTCACCAGGGCCGTCAGGCAGAAACGTTCCGTTGTTATGCGCCCTGCCCTCAAGGCCTGGAAGACGCATTGACCGCGGAAATGCAGGCCCTGGGCTTTGATGATGCCCACGCCGGCCGTGCCGGCTGTGCCTTTACCAGCGACTGGTCAGGGGTGCAGCGGGCGAATCTCTATTCGCGCCTGGCCACCCGCATTCTGGTGCAGGTCGGTCAGGGCGACCTCAATCATGAGGACGAACTTCTCGACCTTGCCTACAGCGTTCCTTGGGAGCGATGGTTTGGCCCCGAAGACACCCTGCGCGTGGACACCTCCGCCATCAAAAGCCCTGTCCACAGCCTGCAGTACTGCAACCTGCGCGTAAAGGACGGCATTTGCGACCGCCTGCGTGACCGCGAAGGTGCACGGCCAAGCATCGATACCGTGCGTCCCGACGCCCGCGTGCAGCTTTTCATGGAAGGCACTCACGCCACGCTCTATCTGGACACCTCCGGCGAATCATTGTTCAAGCGCGGCTGGCGTCTGGACAAGGGCGAAGCGCCTCTGCGGGAAAATCTGGCCGCAGGGATGCTGGCTCTGGCCGGATGGGATCCGGCCGCTGCGCTGGTAGACCCGTTCTGCGGCAGCGGCACGATTCTGATCGAGGCGGCCTGGATAGCCTTGGGAGTGCCTCCTGGCATTTCCCGCCCCTTCGGTTTTGAGCGCATGCGTCAGCATGACGCGCGCCGCTGGCGTGACCTCAAGGACGATGCCCGCTCCCGCATCCGCACCCAGCTCGAAACGCCCATCATCGGCTACGACATCGATGAACGCGCTATCGAATTCGCTCGTGCCAACGCCGAGCGCGCCTGGCTTACTGACGAAACCATCCGCTTCGAAGTCGCCGACGCGCGACATGTCCAGGCGCCTGTCGAGCAGGGTTGGATCGTCACCAACCCGCCCTATGGCGAGCGCATGGAAATCGCCGACGAATTCTGGCGCGAATGGTCCGCCTGCCTCAAACACCAGTTTGCAGGCTGGCAGGCCCACGTCATCTCCAGCGACATGAAGCTGCCTCAGCGCATGCGCCTCAAGCCGGTGCGTCGCATCCCGCTGCACAACGGCTCGCTGGACTGCCGGTTGTTCGCCTTCGAGTTGGTGCACGCCAGCTATCGCGACGGCGCAAATCCGCCGCTTTAGACGTGAACGCGTGGCAAACCGGAGCGGGATAGCCGCGCAAGTTGTAAAACTGCTGTAACGACACAACAATAATGTGCCCAGGCGGGCACAGCGGCGTCGAAATGGGGCATCATCAGCACCAGCAAGGCGCATGTTGCACAGAATCACGGCAAGGCTTGCATTAGCCTAGGGTTAACCCTATAATTCGGGTTAACCCTAGACAGAAGCATAAGTCAGCCTAACGGAGGCTACCGTGATCAACCTGAACAACACCTATCGCCTGACCGACGAACTGGAACGCCAACTGATGCTGCAGGCGATGGAAGAGCAATTCCGTCCGCACCCCCTGCGTGCTCTGGCTCACGGGCTGCGCAAACTGGGTCACGGCATCAAGGCAATGTTTGGCAAGACCGACTCGGCCGCGCACACCGCAGCCTAAGCATCAAGCCCGCCGTCGTTGTCGAGCAGTAACGAATTCGCAATTGTTATCCGTTTTCCCCTTGGGGGCTGCAAAGCCCCTTTTAAGACCCGCCCTAACCGGCGGGTTTTTTTTGGTTCATCGCGGAATAGCGTGGAGCCGTGCTTGATTGCCGTTACGCTTGATCCTTGATTTTTCAAGGATCAAGGCCGGGATCATGCTGGACCGCAAGACGATCGAGAGGTTGGGTGGGTGGGAAGGTTATCGGGTGGAGCGGGTCGTGTGGCCTGAAGGTGAGAGCCGGACGGTCACGATTTACCTGAAGCCTTCAGCGCGAACGATGCACTGCGAGCACTGCGGCAACCGATGTCGGCAGGTGCATGAGACGACCACGCGCCGGGTGCGGGATCTGCCGCTAATGGCGCTGCGAGTGACGCTGGTAGTGCCGCGTCGGCGGGTCTGGTGCGAGCAGTGCGGTGGACCGCATCTGGAGAGGCTGAGCTGGCTGGGCCGTTACCAGCGAGTGACCGACCGGCTGGCCGAGGCGGTCAGCCAGTTGCTTGAGTCCAGCAACATTCTGGCCGTGGCGCGCTTCTTCCAACTGGGTTGGCACACGGTCAAGGCGCTGGACAAGGCCCTGCTGCGACGGGCGATCCAAGAGCCGGACTGGAGCCAGATCCACTACCTAGCGATGGACGAGTTCGCTCTACACAAGGGCCATCGTTATGCCACGGTCGTTGTCGATCCGATCCGCCGTCAGGTGCTATGGATCGGTGATGGCCGCTCGCGCGAGACGGCCAGAGCCTTCTTCGAACAACTGCCAACTGGGGTTGCCCAGCAGATCCGGGCCGTAGCGATCGACATGACGACGGCCTATGAGCTGGAGATCCAGGCCAACTGCCCCAACGCCGAGATCGTCTACGACCTGTTCCACGTCGTGGCCAAGTACGGCCGTGAAGTGATAGACCGGGTGCGTGTAGACCAAGCGAACCAGTTGCGGCACGACAAGCCGGCCCGCCGAGTGCTCAAGTCCAGTCGCTGGCTACTGCTGCGCAATCGCAAAAACCTCGATCCGTGCCAATCGGTAAAGTTGGACGAGTTGCTCCAGGCCAACCAGCCTTTGCTCACCGCTTATCTGATGCGCGATGAGCTCAAACAGCTGTGGTTCTACCAACACCCCGGCTACGCCCGCCAGGCATGGGATCACTTGACCTGCTCCCCGTGATTAGTACGAAATCGATGTAGAGTCCGTTCCCAAAGGAATGGCAATGAAGAAACGATTTACGGAAGAGCAAATCATCGGCGTGCTCAAGGAAGCCGATGCAGGTGCCAAGCCCGCAGAGTTGTGCCGCAAGCACGGAATCTCCGAGGCAACGTACTACAACTGGAAGGCGAAGTTCGGTGGCATGACGGTGTCGGACGCTCAGAGGCTCAAGGAGCTGGAGCAGGAGAACAACAAGCTCAAGAAGCTGTTGGCCGAGTCGATGCTGGACAAGGCGGCGCTTCAGGATCTGCTAAGCCGAAAGTAGTCAGCCCGCAGGCCAAACGCGAGGCGGTCAGGACATTAATGACCGAGCGCGTGGTTCGCCCAGCGGCAATCGCGCCGAATCAGAGTTGGTCAATGGACTTTGTGGCCGACGGCCTAGCCTATGGCCGCCGATTCCGCTGTTTGACTATCGTCGATGACTACACTCGCGAATGCCTGGCCATCGAGGTCGATACGTCGTTGCCGGGACTGCGTGTTGCCATGGTGCTGCAACGGCTGGCGGAGATGCGTGGCCTGCCGCGATCTATTACCGTGGACAACGGGCCAGAGTTCGCCGGAAGAGCCTTGGACGCCTGGGCCTACCAAGCAGGCGTAAAGCTGTCGTTTATTCGGCCGGGTAAGCCGGTGGAGAACGCTTATATCGAAAGTTTCAACGGCAAGTTCCGCGACGAATGCCTTAACGAGCACTGGTTCTTGTCCCTGCGACAGGCTAAAAGCTTGATCGAAAACTGGCGAGTCGAGTACAACACCGATCGGCCTCACAGCGCGCTCGGATATTTAACGCCGGCGCAATTCGTGCAGGCTCATCAGAAAGAAGGTCTTTTACCCCTGGGCTCTATGTCGGTGCCGTACTAAATCTGGGGGCAGGTCACACTGGCTGCAACAGGCTCAGGGCAGCGGCATCGCCGCCTTGGCTCACTTCGCGCTCAAGCTAAAAGCCTATCTGCACGGGATTCTGTCTCGCTGTCGCCACCGGCTCAACACCAGCATCGTCGAGGGCATCAACAACACCATCAAAGTCATCAAGCGCCGCGCCTACGGCTACCGCGATCAGGAGTACTTCTTCCTCAAGATCCGGTCTGCATTCCCCGGTATTCCTCGATGAACCTTTTTTTATCCGGCGGCGGCGCTGCAAAAAAACCATTGAGGCCGCGCAAGGCTTGCATAATAGACAGCCATGAACGCTATCACCGCCGCCCCGGCAACCCTGCCGAGTACGCCCAGCCGCCTGCGCCGCTTCGCCTGCATGATGTATGAAGGCGTTCTTCTGTTCGGTGTCGTGTTTCTGGCCGGTTATCTTTTCGATACGCTCACGCAGAGCCGCCATGCACTGGCCTTGCGGCATACACGTCAGGCCTGGCTTTTCCTGGTCATGGGCCTGTATTTCGTTCTGTGCTGGCGCCACAACGGGCAAACCCTGCCCATGAAAACCTGGCATATCCGATTGGTCGACCGCCATGGCCGCGTTCCCGGCCTGCCGACCCTGATCTGGCGGTATCTGCTGCTATGGCCGTTGCCGTTGGTTGCCGCCGGCCTGGTCGCCCTGGCCTCGAGCATGAGCCGCTGGCCGTCGATGGATCTGTTTATCGTAGTCGCGCCGTTTGCCATTTTTGTCCCCAGTTGGCTGGATCCTGACGGTCAGTTCCTGCATGACCGATTGCTGGGAACGCGCTTGGAGAGTGCCGCGCAGGCCAAGGCGTAACCACCTCGTCACTGTTTTTTCATCCAGGCGTCATCTGAGGCTGTTTTCATAGCCTGGCCGTCAGGTCAGGAGGAAAATGCCGTGAACGAAATCCGCCCTACGCATTGGCGCACTTTGTGGATATCCGACGTCCACCTTGGCAGCGCAGGTTGTAAAGCCGACTTCCTGCTCGATTTTCTTGAGCATAACGATTGCGACACGCTTTACCTGGTCGGCGACATCGTCGACGGCTGGCAGTTGCGCAAGCATTGGCATTGGCCACGTGCCCATAACGACGTCGTGCAGCGCATCCTGCGCAAGGCGCGCAACGGCACCCGCGTCATCTTCGTGCCCGGCAATCATGATGAATTCGCCCGCGAATTCGTCGGCTTTGCCTTCGGCGACATCGAAATCCTGGACGAAGACGTTCACACCACGGCCAATGGCCGCCGCCTGCTGGTACTCCATGGAGACCAGTTCTACGGCGTGATCCAGCACAGCAAGTGGCTGGCTCACCTGGGCGACAACCTTTACCAAACGGCGCTCTGGCTCAATAGTCACTTCAATCGCCTGCGGCACCGCATGGGCCTGCACTATTGGTCGCTATCGCAGTATCTCAAGCACAAAGTCAAGAACGCCGTGGCCTTCATCGATGATTTCGAGCAGACGCTGGCGTCAGAGGCCAGACGACGAGGCCTGGATGGCGTAATTTGCGGACATATCCATAAGCCCGCCATGCGAGACGTCGACGGGATACTCTATTGCAACGATGGAGACTGGGTGGAGAGCCTGTCGGCGCTGGCCGAGGACCACGACGGCGAACTGCGCCTGTTGGACTGGGCCAGCCAATTGGCCGAACGTCCTGCAGCCGCAGCGCCCCGGCGATCGCTGTCTCTGCCTGCCCTGCCCTCGACCCTTCGCCGGCAAGGTCCGCCCCCGTAAATACCCTTATACGTCCCCCTTACAGATACGGGAATGTTGCAGTTCCCGTCCCTCTCGTTCATGCTTGCAGTTGAAGAAATCGGTCACAGGGATACCGCTTTCCCCCAGCCAAGCCGGCCCGAGGCAAAATTGCCAGCGCTGCGGCTCAGGGAGCATTCCTGCCACTCGTTGCCACCGAGCTCACAACAAAGGGCCATGAACGACCAATATCAGGCGCTCTACCAATCTTTCCGCTGGCTGGTTCCCACTCAGTTCAACATCGCGGAAGTGTGCTGCCATCGCTGGGCGTCCAGCAGTGCGGACGCACGCCGTATCGCCATCTTCTACGAAGACGAAGCCGGCAACCGCGAAGTCTGGACCTATGCCAGGCTCGCCGAGGCGGCCAATCAGCTTGCACAGGGCCTCACGAAGATGGGCGTCGAACGCGGCGATCGCATCGGTGTGGTTTTAGGGCAACGCCCCGAAACCGTCGTGGCCCATATGGCGATCTACAGCGTGGGCGCCGTCGTGTTGCCGCTGTCCTCGCTCTTCGGCCCGGAGGCCTTGGGAGCTCGGCTGCGCGACTCCGAAACGCGGGTCGCCATCGTGGATGCTGCCTCCAGCGCCAATCTCATGGCCGTCAGCGACCACTGCCCTGACCTGCAACAAATCATCGGCATCGACTTTGCCGACGAACGCGTGTTGCCGTGGCGTACCCTGCTGGCCCGCCAGCCGGGCGAATTCAAGCCCGTACCCACCCGAGCCAGTGATCCCGCCATTTTGCTCTACACATCGGGCACCACCGGTGCCCCGAAGGGAGCACTGCTGCCGCACAGTGTGCTGATCGGCAACCTGCCGGGATTTGTCGCGTCTCAGGACTGGTTCCCACGGCCCGCCGATGTGTTCTGGTCGCCAGCCGATTGGGCCTGGACGGGCGGCATGATGGACGCCTTACTGCCCACGCTGTATTTTGGCCATCCCATCGTGGGCACGCGCGGGCGTTTCTCGCCAGAGCGCGCCTTCGAACTGATGGAGCGCTATCAGATCACCAATACCTTCCTCTTTCCGACCGCACTGAAGATGATGATGAAGTCGGTGCCGGACCCCGTAGCCGTTACCGCTTGGCCTTACGGGCCATCATGAGCGCGGGCGAGAGTGTGGGTGAGACCGTATTTTCCTGGTGCGAGAACGCCTTGGGCATCAAGCCCAATGAAATGTTCAGCCAGACCGAAATGAATTACATCGTGGGCAACAGCCACAAACGCTGGCCGGCTCGCCCGGGCAGCATGGGCAAGCCCTATCCCGGGCACAATGTCGCCGTGATTGACGATGCGGGCCAACCCGTCGCACCAGGCGAAGTCGGTGAGGTGGCGCTCAATCGCCTGGATATCCACGGCTACCCGGATCCGGTGATGTTCATCGGGTATTGGCGCAACGACGCTGCCACCGCCGCTAAATACACCGGCGACTGGTGCCGTACCGGTGATCTGGCGTCCATCGACGCGGACGGCTACCTATGGTATGCGGGCCGTGCCGACGATGTCTTCAAATCGGCCGGCTACCGCATCGGGCCGGGCGAAATCGAAAACTGCCTGCTGTCCCATGCGGCCGTGGCCAACGCGGCCGTAGTACCCAAGCCCGACCCGGAACGGGGCGCGCTGGTCAAAGCCTACGTCGTGCTCACGGACGACTACCTGGGCCGCGACACCGAGGCCATTACCCAGGCGCTGCAGGAACACGTGCGTGCCCGCCTGGCCCCCTACGAGTATCCCAAAGAAATCGAATACGTCACGCACCTTCCCATGACCACCACGGGCAAGATTCAGCGTGTCGTTCTCCGACGCCTCGAGCAGGAGCGCGCCGCTAACCGCAGCGACGCCTGACACCGCCCGCCCCGACCCTCTCATGCCCATTTATCAACTCGACGACTACCGACCCCAAATCGATCCCAGTGCCTATGTGGCCGACAGCGCCGACCTGATCGGGCAGGTCGTGCTCCACGCTGGGGTCAGTATCTGGTCGCATGTAGCCATTCGCGCCGACAACGAACCCATCGTCATTGGCGAGGGCAGCAACGTCCAGGAAGGCAGCGTACTGCACGTCGACCGCGGCAGTCCGATGCTCATCGGGCCTGGCGTTACGATCGGCCACCAGGCCATGCTGCACGGATGCACCATCGAAACCGGCTCGCTGATCGGAATGCAGGCCATCGTGCTCAACAACGCCGTGGTGGGCAAAAACTGTCTGATTGGGGCGGGAGCCATCGTGCCCGAAGGGCGCCGCATCCCCGACAACTCGCTGGTGATCGGCGTGGGCAAGATTGTGCGCGAGCTGTCCCCCGAAGAAATTGCCGGCATGCATGCGGGCACGCAACACTATGTCGAGCGCGGCCAGCATTACAAGACGGCCTTGAAACGAATAGGGTGAAACTGCCGGCGCGGCCGCCGATCAGCTAACATTCCTGCATGACCGATTTACTCAAGAAATACCTCTTCGAGGCGCGCACCGTGCGCGTGCAATCCGTGCGCCTGCAAGATACCTGGAAACAGGCGCAATCCCATCAGCAGTATCCAGAGGCCATCACCCGCTTGCTGGGTGAGATGGTGGCGGCCTCCGCCCTGCTTGCCGCCAATATCAAATTCGAAGGTTCCCTCGTCCTGCAGATCCAGGGCGATGGTCCTATTGCCCTGCTGGTGGTCGAGTGCCGCTCGGATCTGAGCCTGCGTGCCACCGTCAAAGTGCGGGAGGGCCACGACGTCCCGGCCGATGGAACCCTGCAATCTTTACTCAATGCCGAAGGAGGCGGACGCTTCATCGTGGTGCTTGACCCCGAACGCAAAGTCCCCGGTCAGCAACCCTATCAGGGCATCGTTCCGTTAGAAGGTGAAACGGTTGCCGAGGCGCTGGAACACTACATGAAGGCATCCGAACAGTTGGACACCCGGTTGTGGCTGGCTGCCAACGGCGAGGTCGCCGCCGGAATACTGATCCAACGCCTCCCCGACCAAGGTGGCAATGAGGTCGAGCAGCAAGCGCCGGGCGAAACCTGGAATCGCGCGCTGCATCTCGCAGGCACACTAACGGCACAAGAGCTTCTGGCGACGGACATGGATACCCTTATCCATCGCCTGTTCTGGGAAGAAACCCTGATTGCCTTCGAGCCCGCCACCGTGCGCTGGTTCTGTCCTTGCACTCGCGAGCGCGTGGCAGGCATGTTGCGCACCCTGGGTCAGGCCGAGGTCGAGGATATCCTGGCCGAACAGGGCAAGGTCGAGGTGCACTGCGATTTTTGCGGCAAACCCTATCGGTTTGATCCCGTCGATTGCGCAGGCCTGTTTGCTGCGGCATCGCCTCACCCCGAGCAGGACCCGCCGACCGTTCACTGAACCGTAGCATCCACAATCGACGGCCTGGCTAGGGGTGCCGCATACTGCGGCCATGTCACCAGGCCGTTTTTCTTGCTGCATGCGCTGGGGTGGCCAGGCCGCAGTCGAGTTCACCGTTGCGCTCCTGGCATTGCTGCTGGCAGCCTGCGCACTCTACGAAACCATGCAATGGCAACGCCAGAGACAATTGCTCCATTTGGCTCTTATCGAAGCGGCGCGCGCTGGCAGCGTGTCGCACGTGCATCCCCAACACATGCGCGCCGCATTTGAGGCCGCACTCGCACCGCTGCAGCATCAGTCCCGACATGCCGCGGCACGCGCCGAGGGTCTCATACCCTGGCGGCTGGAAGTTCTGCAACCCAGCGAAGCACACTATCGGCGTCACGGGCAGCATCTGCCTGGTTTGCCAGAGCTGGCCATTAACAACGACTATCAAGCCGAGCAGGATGCATTGCGGCCGGGCCTGCCATCTATCCAGCAAACCAACACCTTACGCCTGCGGCTGACCTACGCCAGCGCGCCGGCCACTACCCTACTGGCTGCGCTGCTGCCGTATCTTGCGCCGCTGGCGGGCGACGCCTGCCGCCGTGCGATCTTGGCTGCGGGCTGGTTGGCCATCAGGCTGGAACTCGCGATGGAAATGCACAGCCATCCGACGCGCTGGCCGGAGCTTGCGCAGGTGCACACGCGGAGCCGACCTTGCGGCTAACGCTGGCAATCGGCCAGATCAGCGCCGTTGCTGGGTGCTACTGGCACCCGCCGCAGGCCTGGCCGGTGGCTTGGGGGCCGTTGCCTGAGGCACCGAATTCGCCGACGGCAGTGGCGAGCCTGGCGGCAGCACGTGCACAAAGACTTCGCCTTCGCGCATCATTCCCAGATCGCCACGGGCGCGCTCTTCAAGCGCACCCGTGCCACTATCCAGATCCCGCACTTCAGCCTCGAGCGCCGCATTACGCGCGCTCAGGCCTTCGTTGACCTCGCGCTGGGCGGTCACATCACGTTGGTAGTCCCAAACCTTGAACCACCCGCCTTTGCCTAGCCAAAGCGGATACTGGATCAAACCAACCAGCACGAGAAGCACCAGGAACAACAGGCGCATAAAGCGGGCACCCAGGTTTAGAGTAGACAGATCCTAGATAACAGAGGCCGGGGCATCACACCCCGGCCCGACATCAACGAAGGTTGTAGAACGCTTCGATGCCAGGGTAAGAGGCGACTTCGGCCAGCTCTTCCTCGATCCGCAACAACTGGTTGTACTTGGCCATGCGGTCCGAGCGCGACAGCGAGCCCGTCTTGATTTGCATGGCGTTAGTCGCCACGGCGATGTCGGCGATGGTCGAGTCTTCGGTTTCGCCCGAACGATGCGATACGACGGCGGTATAACCGGCGCGCTTGGCCATCTCGATGGCGGCGAAGGTCTCGGTCAGGGTACCGATCTGGTTGATCTTGATGAGGATGGAGTTGGCCACCCCCTTCTGGATGCCTTCACGCAGGATGCGCGTGTTGGTAACGAACAGATCGTCGCCCACCAGCTGGACCTTCTTGCCCAGTTGGTCGGTCAGCAGCTTCCAGCCGTCCCAATCGTTCTCGGCCATGCCGTCTTCGATCGAAATGATGGGGTACTTATCGCACCAGGTGGCCAACAGATTGGCGAACTCCTGCGAAGACAGCGACACACCGCCCTCACCGGCCAGGGTGTACTTGCCGTCGCGGAAGAATTCCGAGCTGGCGCAATCCAGGCCCAGGGCGATTTGCGTGCCCGGCTCGTAACCCGCTTCGGTGATGGCTTTCAGAATCAGCTGAATGGCCGCCTCGTGATTGGCGACGTTGGGGGCAAAACCGCCCTCGTCACCCACGGCGGTGGACATGCCCTGGCCGTGGATCAGCTTCTTGAGCATGTGGAAGACTTCGGCCCCCCAGCGCATGGCTTCACGGAAGCTGGCCGCGCCCACCGGCAGAATCATGAATTCCTGCAGGTCGAGGGTGTTGTTGGCATGCGCTCCGCCGTTGATGACGTTCATCATGGGCACGGGCATGCTCATGGGGCCGCTGCCCCCGAAATAGCGATACAGCGACAGGCCGGACTCATCCGCTGCGGCGCGTGCCACGGCCATACTGGCGGCCAAGATGGCATTGGCGCCCAGGCGCTCTTTGCTATCGGTGCCGTCCAGTTCGATCAGCGTGCGATCCACGAACGTCTGTTCCTGGGCATCCAGGCCCATCAACGCTTCGGAGATTTCGGTATTCAGATTCTCGACGGCGCGCAGCACGCCTTTGCCGAGATAACGGCTCTTGTCGCCGTCGCGCAGCTCAATGGCTTCGCGCGCGCCGGTCGATGCGCCCGAAGGAACCGCCGCGCGGCCCATGACGCCGGATTCCAGCAGCACGTCACACTCGACAGTGGGATTGCCGCGCGAATCCAGAATTTCGCGGCCGATGATATCGACGATTGCACTCATTATTTACATTCCCTGAACGATGAACATATTCATGACGGCCGCGCCTTCGCGAGCGTTGCGAGCGCGGCGGTACTGCCAGGAGTCATAGAAGGCTTGCGCGGCAGCCATGGTCGGAAACTCCAGCACCACAGTACGGCCAGGCTCGCCCCTCAAGGTGCTTAGCTTCGCCGCCCCGCACGAGCACTTTGGCGTCGTACGCGCGCATCGCGAGCGTGGACAGACGTTTGTAGTCTTCATACTGCGCAGGCTTGGTGACCGTAACCTCGGCGATCAGATAAGCACTCATGCACTTCCTTTAAAACAAATTTGGAACAAAGCGGACGCAACGCAAGCGGACCACTTCGCATGATAGCCAGGGAAAGCACAACGGGGCGGACCTGCTTGTATCCGAAAATGCTTCCCTGGTGTCAAACGCTTGCGGCGTCAAGGGCCAAGGGAGTCCGCAGGCTCCCTTGTATTACGCCTTTTCGCCTCGGCGAGTCTTGCCATCGAGCGCGGCACGGATATAGCTCGAAAAGAGCGGATGGCCGTCGCGCGGGGTGGAAGTGAACTCGGGATGGAACTGCACGCCGACAAACCACGGATGGTTAGGCAACTCCATCATTTCAGGCAGGTTTTCTGTCGGCGTGCGGGCACTGATGACCATGCCCGCCTCTTCGAGGCGAGGCACGTAGACATTGTTGACCTCGTAACGATGGCGGTGCCGTTCATTGACCTCATCGCCATAAATGGCCTGAGCCAGCGTGCCAGCCTTGATGGGGCAGCGCTGCGCGCCCTTGCGCATGGTGCCGCCCAGGTCGGAGGCGTTGTCACGCTTCTCGACCTTGCCTTCGCGATTCATCCACTCCGTGATCAGGGCCACTACCGGGTGCGGTGCCGACGGATCGAACTCGGTGCTGTTGGCACCGCCGAGACCGGCGACATGACGGGCGAATTCGATGACGGCCAGTTGCATACCGAGACAGATTCCCAGATAGGGAACACCGTTTTCGCGCGCATAGCGGATGGCGGCGATCTTGCCCTCGGTACCACGCTTGCCGAAGCCTCCTGGCACCAGGATGGCGTCCAGGTGCTGCAACTGCTCAGTACCACGGGTTTCGATGTCTTCGGAGTCGATGTATTCGATCTTGACCTTGGAGCGCGTATGAATGCCGGCGTGGACCAGCGCTTCGCTCAAGGATTTATACGATTCGGTCAGGTCGACATATTTGCCGACCATGCCAATGGTGACTTCGTGCTGAGGGTGCTCCAGCGCATCGACCAGGTTGTCCCACATGGACAGATCGGCCGGCGGCGGCGTCAGGCCGAGCGCCTCGCAGACGATGTTGTCCACGCCTTGCTGATGCAGCATGGCCGGGATCTTGTAGATCGAGTCCACATCCCAGACCGAAATGACCGCATCCAACGGCACGTTGGAGAACATCGAAATCTTGGCGCGCTCGTCGTCGGGGATGCGGCGGTCGGCACGGCACAGCAGTGCGTTCGGGTAGATGCCGATTTCGCGCAGCTTCTGCACCGAATGCTGGGTGGGCTTGGTCTTGAGCTCACCCGCTGAGGCGATGTAGGGCACCAGCGTCAGGTGCACGAAGGCGGCGTTGTTGCGGCCCAGGCGCAGACTCATCTGGCGAGCGGCCTCAAGGAAGGGCAGCGACTCAATGTCGCCGACCGTGCCGCCGATCTCGACGATCGCGACATCGGTGTGACCCTGCCAGGCAGAATCCGCGCCGCGCGCCACGAAATCCTGGATTTCGTTGGTGATGTGCGGAATCACCTGAACGGTTTTTCCCAGGTAATCACCACGCCGCTCCTTGCGCAGCACCGATTCATAGATTTGGCCGGTGGTGAAATTGTTCACCTTGCGCATCTTCGTGGAGATGAAGCGCTCGTAGTGGCCCAGGTCCAGGTCGGTCTCGGCGCCATCTTCGGTCACGAACACCTCTCCGTGCTGGAAAGGGCTCATGGTGCCGGGATCGACGTTGATGTAAGGGTCGAGCTTTAGCAGGGTGACTTGCAGACCGCGCGATTCGAGGATCGCGGCGAGAGACGCGGCGGCGATACCCTTGCCCAGGGATGACACCACACCGCCGGTGACAAATACGTATTTGGTCATCGTGAGAGACGCCCGGGATAAGCGGGCGCTAGCGGGAAATTTGGATTATACCTGTGTGGCGCAAGATACTTGGGTTTTCCCTTACACCCCCCAGGCGGCAGAGTCCGGCCCGGACGGCTAAAGCGGCCTGCGGCTTAGCCCGACTTTACCGCGTAACGCCGGACGTTTGCGCTGGAGCTTGCTCGCTCGGCCCACCCGCCGGACCTGGCCGGGTGTGGCTTGCGGCCAACACCCTGGTGCGGCTCAGGCGACCAGGGGTTCGGTGCGCGTCAGCAGCCAATCCAGGGCGGCCCCCTGCACCAATGGCGCCAGACGCTCGCGCACCTGGCGGTGGTAGTCATTGAGCCAGGCGATTTCGTCGGGGCGCATCAGTGCCGCGTCGATGCAACGTGTGTCGATCGGGCATAGCGTCAGCGTCTCGAAGCACAGGAACTCGCCCAGTTCGCCCTCGAACCAGCTACGGTTGGCGACCAGGTTCTCGATACGCACCCCCCAGCGCCCCGGGCGGTAGATCCCTGGCTCGTTGGAGGTGATCATGCCCGGCTCCATTGCGGTATGCGCGCCCGGCGCGGCGCGATACGAAATGACCTGCGGCCCTTCGTGCACATTGAGGAAATACCCCACGCCGTGACCCGTGCCATGCCCGTACTCGGCCGCGCCGGCCCAAATGGGAGCGCGTGCCAAGGCATCGAGCATGGGCGATGCGATGCCGCGCGGAAAGCAGGCGCGCGACAAGGCAATCATGCCCTTGAGCACCAGAGTAAAGTCCACCTTCTGGTCGGCGGTGGGCGTTCCTACGGCGACAACGCGGGTGATATCCGTCGTGCCGTTCAGGTATTGACCACCCGAGTCAATGAGCAGCAGCCCATTGCCCTCGATAACGGCATGGCTATCTTCGGTCGCGCGGTAATGCGGCATGGCGCCGTTGGCGTTATAGCCTGCAATCGTGGCAAAGCTGGGGCATACGTAGCCCGGCCGACGTGCGCGCGCCAGGGTAATCTGTTCATCAATGGTCAGTTCGGTGACCGTTTCACGCCCTTGCGCTGCCTCGAACCAGGCAAAAAACTCGCACAGCGCTGCGCCATCCTGAGCCATGGCTTCACGCACATTGGCCAGCTCGGCCTCGCTTTTGCGCGACTTCATCAGCGTGGAGGGATTGATATCTTCGACGCGCGCGATCTGCGGGTCCATTGCGTGGAACACGCCACACGTGACGCGGGCAGGATCGATGAGCAGGGTCTGGTCGTGCTCGAGCGTGCCCAAGGCTTCGGCCACGAGGGCGTAAGGCGCCACGTCGACGCCATCGGCAGCCAACGCTGCGGCCAGCGCGTCATCGATCTTGCCCTCGGCCACGAACAAGGTCGCGTAATCACTGCCAATCAGTGCATGCGCCAGGAAAACCGGGTTATAGCTGACGTCCGCACCGCGCAGATTGAAAATCCAGGCGATGTCGTCGAGCGTGCTGACAAGATGCGTGTCCGCCCCTTTGGCGGCCATGGCCTGGCGCACCCGGCCCAGGCGTTCGGCGCGCGGCTGGCAGGCATGAGGCGCCAGATGCTCATAAACCGGCGCATCGGGCAGGCCCGGCCTGTCGACCCAGATCTCATCGATCAGGTCTTCGCTGATGGACAACTCGACCTGCGCCGGCGCCAGCGCGCGCGACAAGGCCCGAAACGCGGCCAGCCCCAGCACGTTGCCATCCACCCCTACCCGCCCACCCGACGGCACGTGAGCGGCCAGCCAATCCACATGCCCAGGCGTGCTCGCCAAGGCGATCTTCATGAGCGTGATGCCCGTACCAGCCAACTGAGCCTCGGCCTGCACCCAATAGCGGCTATCGACCCAAAGACCCGCAAAATCTGCGGTAACGACCAGCGTACCCACCGAGCCGGTAAAGCCGCTAAGCCAGCGCCGCGCCTGCCAACGCTTGGGAAGATATTCCGACAAATGCGGATCGGCAGATGGCACGACATAGGCATCCAGCTTGTTGCGGCGCATGGCCTGGCGCAAGGCGGCAATGCGTTGATCGGTGCTTGACATGGTTTCCTCGGGACTTAGCGCAGCATGAATGACATCGCAGCCAGGCTGTTGAGCGTACGGATGGCGGCCTGCATGGTGGGAACGGTGAAGCTCAGGGTGACGCCGTCGACGCGCTCGAGCGTCGGCCACATGCAGAACAGGTCCGCCAGCGCTGAGGACTGTGTCTGCAGACGGCATTCTATCGGGCCAGCGATGTGAAAAGGAACCGCCCGAGCCAGATTACGCGTGGCCGCCTCGGCGCCCGTGGAGATCGCCCTGCGCGCGGCAGCGGGCGTCAGCGTCACGCCGCTGCCCTGCCCATGTGCGACCTTGGTCTGAACCCACTGTGCACCAGGGAACAGGGGGCGGGTTTCCTCGATGAAAGCATCGTCGCCGCAGCCAAGGATCACCGGCACTCCCAACTCCCCGGCCAATGCTCCATACAGACCCGCCTCGCCCAGTTCCATGCCATTGATGCTCACGCGGGCGAAGGCAGCGCTATTGATGGTGTGGGCCAGCACGCCGCGACCTTGCGAACGCGTGTGATAACCGACCATCATGACCGCGTCACACCCCTCTTCCAACCCGCCCATCATGCCCAGATAGCGCGGCTTTCCCAGCACCAAGCGAGCCCGCTCGTCGATCTGATCCGGCAGCAGATTGCGAAATCCGCCATGGGAATCATTGACCAGCACTTCGGTGGCCCCGCCGGCGAAGGCACCGGCCACCGCGGCATTGGCCTCGCCTGTCATCCAGGCACGCGCGCGCTCGTACTCGCCGTTGCCGGGGCGAACCTGTTCGGCGTGAAATACGCCGGCCACGCCCTCGATATCGGTTGAAATCAGGATCTTCATGGTGTGTTCCTCAGAAATCGCGATCGGCCAGCCACTGCCGCCAATCCGGAATGACTTCAGGCAATGCGCGGCGGAAATGGCCATCGCGGCCATGCACGGTTTGCGCGCGCCACAGCGCACTGACAATGGCCTGCTCGCAGGCTTCGGCAGCCGCCTCGAAAAGAGGATCCAGGTACGCTTCGTGCAGCATGGCCTGCGTCGGCATCGCCCGCTCGGCCTCATGGGGCACGGTATAGGCTGTCGAAAACGCCAGCGCGATATCGCCGCTGCCGTGGCCAAAGACCGAGCCGGTGCGAGCCAGTCCAGCGCCTGCGCGCAACGACAACCGCCCCAATTGACGCGAGTCCAGAGCAGCGTCTGTAGCCAGAATGAGGATAATGGAACCCTTTTCCGGGCCATGGTCATCACGCCGTGCCAGACGTTGGCCGAAAGGCCGCCCGGCAATCGTCATCAGCGGCAACCGGCCAAAGTTCGACAGCACCAGCGCCCCGACCATGTGGCTGGCACCCGACTTAAGCCGGGCTAAGCGCGAGGCCGATCCAATGCCGCCCTTGAACGAAAAACTGGACATGCCGCGGCCTGCGCCGACCGATCCCTGCGCAAAATCGGCAGCGGCGGCGGCATAAGCCTGGTGATAGTCGTCCTCGGTAATCGCCAAGGTCTGGATATTGTTCAGATAACCATCGTTGCACTCGAACACCAGCGGATTGACGGTGGCCCACTCGCGTCCGATGGACGGATTGGCCGCAATCGCCTGCCGGATCTGGGCATTGGCTACGGTCCCCACACCGAAGGTATTGGTCAGCGCGATGGGTGTCTCCAGCACGCCCAGCTCCTGTACCTGGACCAGTCCAACACTTTTGCCGAAGCCGTTGATGATGCTGGCTGCCGCCGGCACCTTGTCCCGGTAGGGGTCGCCGCCGTGAGGCCACAGCACGGTCACGCCGGTCTGGCAGTCGCCATCGGCCCGGGTGGCATGTCCCACGCGGATCCCGGCCACATCGGTGATGGCGTCGCGCGCGCCGGCTTGCAGAGTGCCGATGCGCGGCAGTTCGGGCAGCTTATCGCTCGTTGTCATGATGTTGCCGCCAGTGCGGTCTCCCTCGGAATCTCAGGAAAAAAGGGCACGGCTTGCGCCGCGCCCTTGCCGTTTTTCTCGCGGCGCGCTCAGCGCCGGTCGATCTTGGGATAGAGGGCGTCGCGCAGGCCATCGCCCAACAGGTTGAACGCCAACACGGTCAGAAAAATCGCCAGCGCCGGAAAAATAGCCACATGCGGGGCCAGCACCATATCGGCGCGGGCTTCGTTGAGCATGGCGCCCCACTCCGGCGTCGGCGGCTGCGCGCCCATGCCCAGAAAGGACAGGCTGGCTGCAGTGATGATGGAGGTTCCCACACGCATGGTGCCGTAGACCACGATGAGAGAAATCGTGCCGGGCAGAATGTGCCGCATGATGATGGTCCAGTCCGAAGCACCCACACTGCGCACGGCCTCGACATAGGTCATCTGCTTGATGGCCAGCGTGTTGCCACGCACCAATCGTGCAAATGCCGGAACGCTGAACACCGCCACGGCCACGATGACATTGATCATGTTGGAGCCCAGAATGGCGACCACGCCGATGGCCAGAAGCATGCCCGGAAACGCCAGCAGCACATCGGAGATGCGCATGGTGATGCGCTCCCACCAGCCTTCGTAGTAGCCCGCCATCAGGCCCATGAACGTACCCACGATGGCGCCCATGGCTACCGACAGAAAGCCAGCAGCCAGAGAAATGCGCGCACCCATGAGGATGCGACTGAAGATGTCGCGCCCCAGCGAATCCACACCCAGCCAGTGCTGCCAGGACGGCCCGGCATTCAACGCGTCATAGTCGAAAAAATTCTCCGGATCGTACGGCACGATCCAGGGGGCGAAAATTGCCACGGCAATCAGAATCAGCACGAAGATGCCCGCACCAACGGCCAGCCTCTGCTTCTTGAACTTGCGCCAGAACTCGGTGAGCGGCGTGCGCACGTCATTCTGCTTGGGGGTAACAGCGGCAGTAGTCGTATTGCTCATGGCCGCCTCACTTATAACGGATACTGGGATTGATGACGCCGTAGAGCACGTCGACAATCAGGTTGATCAGAATGAATTCCAGCGAGAACAGCAGCACCAGACCTTGGATGACCGGGTAATCGCGCTGAGTCACGGCGTCGACCAGCAGGCGACCAAGCCCGGGCCAGTTGAACACCGTCTCGACCACAATGGAGCCGCCCAGCAGAAAGCCAAACTGCAACCCCATCATGGTGACCACCGGAATCAAGGCATTGCGCAGAGCATGCTTGATCACCACGCGACGCTCGGTCAGGCCTTTGGCGCGCGCCGTGCGTACAAAGTCCTCCTGGATGACTTCTACGAAGGAGGCGCGCGTGAAACGGGCCATCACTGCCGCCACTGCGGCACCCAAGGTGATCGACGGCAGGATGTAGTGCTTCCAACTCGATGCGCCTACGGCGGGCAACCATCCGAGATTGACCGAGAACACCTGCATCAGCATCATCCCCAGCGCGAAAGCCGGAAACGAGATTCCCGATACCGCCAATGTCATGAACAAGCGATCCGGCCATCGATTGCGCCAGACGGCCGACACGATGCCAAAAATCATCCCGAAGGTGACCGACCAGATCATGCTGGTGATCGTCAACCAGAGCGTGGGCATGAAGCGCTCGGCGATTTCTGTGGCCACCGGCCGTTTGGTACGCAAGGAAACGCCGAGGTCTCCATGGAGCATATGGCTGAAGTAGCGCACGAACTGCTGCGGCAAAGGCAGATCCAGCCCGAGCTCTTTGCGCACCAGCTCCACGGTGGCCTGGTCCGCCTCCTGGCCCGCGGCCAGACGCGCCGGGTCACCGGGCAGCATGTGCACAAAGAGGAACACGACCACCGCGACGAGCAATAGCGTCGGGATCATGCCCAAGAGTCGTTTGACGATATAGGTCAGCATTGAAATTCCTGAGACGCCGGCGGGCGCACCATGCCCCGCCGGGCCACGTTTACTGCTTGGTTTACTGCTTGGCTTACTGCTTCAGGTCGATGTCGCCAAACCAGAACGAGGTGTCGGGTTCGACATACACGCCGGAGAGGTTCTTGGACTTGACGTACACATTGTTCTGCGTGACCAGGAATGCCCAGGGCGCGTCGTTCCAGATGGTGTCCTGAACCTTGCTGTAGATCTCGGTCTTCTTGGCGCGGTCCGTCGTGGCCAGCGCTTCCTGCACGCCGTCATCCACCGACTTGTTCGAGTAATAAGACACGTTGTTGAGCACCGGCGGGAATGCCCCCGTCGTCAGCAGTGGACGCAGACCCCAATCCGCCTCACCCGTGGAGGACGACCAGCCGGCGTAGTAGAGGCGGACCTTGGCGTCTTCGGGTTTTTGCACCTGCTGCACGCGCTGCACGCGTTGTCCCGACTCCAGAACCTCGACCGAAGTCTTGATGCCGACCTGGGCCAACTGTTGTTGCAGGAACTGCACCACCTTGACCGACGTGCCGTCGTTGTAGGCCGACCAAAGCGTCGTCTCGAAACCGTTCTCGTAGCCGGCTTCCTTGAGCAACTGACGGGCCTTGGCGGGATCGTAAGGCCAGGCACCATTTTTATGTGCGTAGTCCACGCCCGCGGGCACGACGCCATCGACCTTGGTGGCGTAGCCATTGAAGGCGACCTTGGCCAACGCATCCTTGTTGATGGCGTAGTTGATGGCCTGGCGCACGCGTACGTCGTTAAACGGCTTGACCTGGGTGTTCATGGACATATAGCGCGCCATGATCGAGTTCTTGTGATCGACCACGTCCAGCTTGTCGTTCTTGGCCAGAATCGCGGCCTGCTCAAACGGCACGGGGAAGGCGAACTGCGCTTCACCGGTCTGCACGACGGCGGCGCGCGTGTTGTTGTCGGTCACCGTACGGAAAGTGATGCTGTCGACCTTGGGCTTGCCCTTGTTCCAATAGCCATCAAATTTCTTGACCTTCAGGTACTCGGCGGGCTTCCACTCCACAAACTCGAAGGAACCGGTGCCCACGGGATGGAAACCGATTTCCTTGCCGTACTTGGCCAGCGCGGCCGGCGAGATCATCATCGCGGCCGGATGGGCCAGCGCATTGGGGAAGGCCGAGAAAGGCTTCTTCAGGGTGATCTTGACGGTCAACGGATCGACCGCCTCGACCTTGTCGACCACGCTGAACTGGATGTAGCGCGACAGACGATTATCCGGGTTGGCGGGACGTTCGAAATTGATCTTGACGGCTTCGGCGTTGAAATCGGTGCCATCATGGAATTTCACGCCAGGGCGCAGCTTGAACGTGTAGACCAGGCCGTCATCGCTGACGCTGTAGTCGGTGGCGAGTACTTTCTGGATCTTCAGATCCTTGTCGAACTCGAGCAGGCCTTCGTAATACGCCTTGCCCACAGCCTGGTTCAACGTGCTGTTGGTGTTGTAGGGGTCCAGCGTCTCGAGCGCAATCGAAACGGCAAAGGTCACGTCCTTGCTGGCGTGCGCAAGCGGCGAGGCGAGCACACCGAAAGCCAGCGCGGCGGCGGCCATGAGTTTGGTGGGGTGCAGTACTTTGTTCATTGCAACTCCTGGATCAGAAAGGAGAGACGGCTTGTTGGACAAAACAGGACGGCGACCAAGCGCCGACCACAACATCAATACGCGCCACCTACCGCATGGCGCGCGACGAAATGCCCCGGGGAGACTTGCACCAGGGGTTGAATGACGGGCTCATCGCCCACCTTGCGGATCGGGCTGGGGATGTCTTCAGACAGCAAGGCGCGTTCGATATGGCGACGCGCCGGATCGGCGATAGGAACCGCCGACATGAGTTTCTTGGTGTACGGATGCTGGGGATTCTCGAAGATCTCGCGTCGCGGCCCGATCTCTACGATCTGCCCCAGATACATCACGGCGACACGGTGGCTGATGCGCTCGACCACGGCCATATCGTGCGAAATGAACAGGAAAGATACGCCGAGATCACGCTGCAGATCGATGAGCAGGTTGACGATCTGCGCCTGAATGGAAACATCCAGCGCGGACACCGACTCATCGGCGACGACGACCTTGGGATTGAGCGCCAGTGCACGCGCGATGCAGATCCGTTGCCGCTGCCCGCCGGAGAACTCGTGCGGATAGCGCTGCGCCATCTCGGCAGGCAGCCCCACGCGCTCGAGCAGTTCGGCCACCCGATCTTCGGCGGCACGCCCCGACGCTACGCCATGCACCAGCAGAGGCTCCATGATGGAGAACCCCACGGTCACGCGTGGATCCAGCGACGCAAACGGGTCCTGGAACACAAACTGGATGTCACGCCGCAGCGACTGCAGCTCGGCGTTCTTGATCTTGACGATGTCGCGCCCGCCAAAGAGGATTTCGCCACTATGGCTGTCGACCAAGCGCAACAGAGAGCGCCCGGTCGTCGACTTTCCGCAACCCGATTCTCCGACCAGTGACAAGGTCTCGCCGGGATACAGGTCGAAGCTGATCTTCTCGACGGCGTGAACCCGCCGCTGGACCCGGCTGAAGATACCGCCGCGCAGATCGAAGCGCGTCACCAGATTGCGCACGCTGAGCACGGGCCCCTGATCGAGGCGCGGAGCCCGCCCGGCGCTGCCTTCTTCAGCCTCGGGCTGCTCGCGGCCATTGAGCTGCAACAGTGGGAAGCGGGCCGGGAGGTCGGTGCCCTGCATGGATCCCAGACGCGGCACGGCAGACAACAATGCCTGGGTGTAATGATGACGCGGAGCCGCGAAAATCTGCTCGGACGGGCCCTGCTCGACGCTGTCGCCGCGGTACATCACCAGCACGCGATCGGCGACCTCGGCCACCACTCCCATATCGTGCGTGATGAATACCACCCCCATATGCATTTCATCCTGCAACTGACGAATCAGTTGCAGAATCTGCGCCTGGATGGTGACGTCTAGTGCCGTGGTGGGCTCATCGGCGATCAACAGGGCCGGCTTGCAGGCCAGCGCCATGGCGATCATCACCCGCTGCCGCATGCCGCCTGACAACTGGTGAGGATAACGGTCGAGCACCGACTTCGCTTCCGGAATACGGACCTGCTCGAGCATGCGCAAGGCTTCGGCGCGTGCGGCAGCCGCATCCTTGCCCTGATGCAAACGTATGGTCTCGGCGATCTGATCGCCCGCCGTGAACACCGGGTTCAACGACGTCATGGGCTCCTGAAAGATCATTGCCATATCGGCGCCACGGACACTGCGCATGGTGCGCGACGATGCGCGCGTCAGATCGACGATGGAACCATTACGCCGCCGCAGCGCCATGCTGCCCTGGGCGATCCGGCCGCCACCATGCTCGATCAGGCGCATCAGCGACAGCGACGTCACGGATTTTCCAGACCCGGACTCTCCGACGATAGCCAGGGTCTCCCCACGATCGACATGGAAAGACAGATTGCGTACCGCTTCGACCGTCCTTTCGGATGTCACGAAACGCACGGTCAGGTCTTCGACCTGAACCACGCGATTTTCCGGCAGCGCCAGCGTCTGAGCGCGATCAACCATATTGAATTCCGTTCCTAAATGCTCGATGACGCAGGCATCATCGGTAAATGGCGACGACAGCGTCCTCGCCCACCCGGCCGTAGCCGCGATACATGCCTTCGGTATTGAAGGGCAGCGCAACATTGCCCTGCCCGTCCACGGCGATCAATCCGCCCTTGCCCCCGATGGTGGGCAGCTTTTCCTGCACGACACGGTTGGCAGCATCCTGCAGCGTGGCACCGAGATACTCCATCTGGGCCGACACGTCATAGGCAGCAACCATGCGGATGAACATTTCGCCGGTGCCCGTGGTGGAGACGGCGCAACTGCGATTGTTGGCGTAGCACCCTGCCCCGATCAGCGCAGCGTCGCCCACGCGGCCCACCTGTTTATTGGTGATCCCGCCGGTAGAGGTCGCCGCAGCCAGATTCCCCTGGGCATCCACGGCTACCGCGCCCACAGTCCCGAACTTGCGATCCGAATCCAGCGGATCGGCGGGTGCAGGCTGGCCCCGTGCCACCATGGCCTGGCCGTCATGGTCCAGAACCGCGGCCTCGGGCGTTTCGCGCTGAACGCGCTGCAGTTGCTCGCGGCGTGCTTCCGTCGAGAAATACGAGGGGTCGACCAGTTCCAGGCCTTCAGCACCCGCAAAATCGGCTGCGCCCTGCCCCACAAAGAAAACATGCTTGCTGTTTTCCATGACGCGGCGGGCAGCCAGCACGGGGTTGCGCACGCAATCGACATTGGCAATGGCGCCCGAGCGCAGTGTGGCGCCGTCCATGATGGACGCGTCCAGTTCGTGCGTGCCGGCGCTGGTGAACACCGCACCGTGGCCGGCATTGAACAAGGGGCAATCTTCGAGCAGGCGAACGGCTTCGGTCACGGCATCCAGAGCACAACCACCCTTGGCCAGCACGGCCTGGCCGGCCTGCACGATGGCGCGCAGCGCCTGCAGATATTCCTGCTCTTTCTCAGGCGACATGGCCGCGCGCGACATCGCGCCGGCCCCGCCATGTATTGCGATAACGGGGGTAATCATCGTTTTCCAGTTCCAGCTACACCATGGATCAGCCAGGGCATGACGGACTGCGTCACACCCACGGCCGCTTCTATCGAATCTTTGGCACGATGCGCCACGGCGGCCGACAGGGCTTCGATCAAGCCCAGCGCCGCGGTTTCCGCATTGGAAGAGAATTGCCGCGCACTGGGCGCGTAAAGGGCCACCGTGGCACAGGGCGCCAGCGGCGAGGTCGGGCGATCCGTCAGCACCAGTACCGGAACCCCGGCCTGCTGTGCCGCGCGCGCCAGTGTGACGGTGTCGGCCAGATAGCGCGGGTACGCAATGGCAATGACCAGATCGCGCTCGGTCATGCGGGACATCTGGCGCGCCGCGTGCGACACCCCACCCGGGCCGGCCAGCGATTCCACCGAGTGCACATGCATGCACAGGCCACGTTGCAGCAGACCAGCCAAGTAACCACTGGCGCCAAAGCCGATGATAAATACTCGCTCGGCCTGGAGAATGGAGATCACCGCGCGTTCACAGGCGCTCTCGTCCAGACTTTGCAGCGTACGCTGAGCGTTCTGGATATCTTCCTGGAGAGTGGCCGCAAAAATCTGCACCGCGCTGGCCGAATGAGCCAGTTCCAGCCGCAATTTTTCGACCGGCTCCAGCGCGGCCTCAAAGCCCCGCGCCAACTCGGCGCGGAACTGCGGATAACCCGGCAGGTCGAGCGCCCGCGCAAACCGGTTGGCGGTGGCCACCGATACGCCCGCGGCCGCGGCGAACTCGTCGATGGTCATGGTGGCGACCCGGAACGGATGCGCCAGCACGTAATCGGCCATGCGGTGCTGTGTGCGGCTGAAACTGGGCTGAGCCCGCGCGATGCGGTCAGCGATGGAAGCGGCGGCCTTGGACATCGAAGGAATTCTTACAGGAATGGGCTTGCCGCGCGGCGGAAAATGTAAATTTGTTTACCTGAGCATTTTAGAAAAGAAAATAAATTTTCATATTTAGGGATTACCCTCGCCTCAAACAAATAACCATTAGATCGCAAAGGTTATTGATCCAAAGAAAAACCCTGCCCGCGTCAACGGACAGGGTTCGGCACCGGCGACACTCAGCGAATGGCGGAGACGTCCAGCTTGGCCTGCGTCTTGGCTTGCACCTCGGCGACCGTCACGCCCGGCGCCACTTCGAGCAGTTTCAGGCCTGCCGGAGTGACTTCCATCACGCCCAGGTCGGTGATGATGAGATTGACCACACCCACACCGGTCAGCGGCAGCGTGCACTCGGGCAGCAGCTTGATGTCCTCGCTGCCGTCCTTTTTCTTGGCCACGTGTTCCATCAGAACCACCACGCGGCCCACCCCAGCCACCAGATCCATGGCGCCGCCCATGCCCTTGACCATCTTGCCGGGAATCATCCAATTAGCCAGATCGCCCTTCTCGGAGACCTGCATCGCCCCCAGGATGGCCAGATTGATCTTGCCGCCACGGATCATGGCGAACGAATCCGCCGACGAGAAGATGGACGAGCCAGGCAGCGTCGTCACGGTCTGTTTACCAGCATTGATCAGATCGGGATCGACCTCATCGTCGGTCGGAAAGGGGCCAATGCCCAGCAGGCCGTTTTCAGATTGCAGCCAGACCTCCACCCCCTTGGGCACATGATTGGCAACCAGGGTCGGCAAGCCGATACCCAAATTTACGTAAAAACCGTCTTGCAGCTCGCGCGCGGCGCGAGCGGCCATTTCATCGCGGGACCATGCCATGTCGTCGTCTCCTTAGGCCGGGCGGGTGGTGCGTTGTTCGATGCGTTTTTCCGGAGTGGCGTTGAGCACGATCCGATGCACGTAGATGCCAGGCAGATGAATCTGGTCGGGATCCAGGCTGCCGGTATCGACGATCTGTTCGACTTCGACCACCGTGATCTTGCCGGCCATGGCGACATTGGGATTGAAGTTGCGCGCCGTCTTGCGGAACACCAGATTGCCGCTACGGTCGGCGATATGAGCCTTGACCAAGGACACGTCGGGTGCCAGGGAGCGCTCCATCACGTACTGCTGACCATCGAACTCGCGCAATTCCTTGCCGTCGGCAACGATGGTGCCCACGCCGGTACGCGTGAAAAACGCGGGGATGCCCGCTCCACCGGCACGCAGCTTCTCGGCCAACGTGCCCTGGGGGGTGAATTCAAGCTCCAGCTCGCCGGACAGGTATTGGCGCTCGAACTCCTTGTTCTCGCCGACGTAAGAGGCGATCATCTTGCGCACCTGACGCGTATTGAGTAACTGGCCCAGGCCGAACCCATCGACGCCCGCGTTATTGCTCACGCAGGTCAGATCCTTGACGCCTGAGTCACGCAGCGCCGCAATCAATGCCTCGGGGATGCCGCAAAGGCCAAAGCCCCCCACCGCTATCATCTGCCCGTCTTTGACGATGCCTGCCAGCGCCTCGGTGGCGCTTGCATAAACCTTGTCCATTGCTCCAGCTCCTTGTTGAGATCCTCAGATCGGCTATCGGGCCACGAGGACAGCCCCCGGCCATCATTCTTTTGTGCTTTGCCGCAGATTTTAGCGGCACAGGCCGCTCTGTAGTCAGGCCGCGGTGAACTGCGCCCCCAGCCGCGCCAGCACATCCGCCGGCCAGGCCTTGGAGCAATTGGCCACGTAATCCATCCATACCAGCACGTTTCGCCCGCGCGCGTAGGGCCCACTGCTATCGCCGACCTTCTCCAGCGTAAGGTCAAGCTCCATGCTCGAGCGGCCCAGGCGCACCAGGCGATGCGTCACCCGCACGGTGGCCGGGTAGCCAAAGGGCTTGATGAAATCACACGAGGCGTGGGCCAGAATGGGGCCTTCGCTATCGGGCAGTTTCAGGCCTGCCTGCAGCAAAATGGAGATTCGCGCCTCCTCCATCACCCGGAAGTAAATCGTATTGTTCAAATGGTTCAGGGCATCCATGTCGCCCCAGCGCAGGGGCAAATCGATCTGATGCCAGGCACCTTCTGCAATCAGCGTGCCTTCGGTTGTCTCGCGATTCAAAACTCACTCCTGAGATGCATTTCCCGTCCCGATCCGTGCACTGCGGCGGCTCGACGCTAGCTGCAATACAATCGACGGATCAATGATGATACTTCCTGCGACAGTGGGACTGGAATAAGGGGAGCTTTACAAATGTCCGAACGCGAGTCGATGGAATATGACGTGGTTGTGGTGGGCGGTGGCCCCGCCGGCCTCGCCAGCGCCATCCGCCTGAAACAACTGGCAGCCGAGAAGAACCACGAGATCAGTGTTTGTGTGCTGGAAAAGGGCTCCGAAATCGGTGCCCATATCCTGTCCGGTGCGGTCATGGACCCGATCGCCCTGAATGAGCTGATCCCCGACTGGAAAGAAAAAGGCGCTCCGCTGAATGTGCCGGTCACGCAGGACAAGTTTCTATTCTTGTCTGACAAAGGGGCGCGCAGTACGCCGGAATGGCTGCTGCCAGCCTGTTTTCACAACAAGGGCAATTACATCGTCCGTCTGGGCGAAGTGACCAAATGGCTGGGCGAACAGGCCGAAGCCCTGGGCGTGGACATTTTCCCCGGTTTTGCCGCGGTCGAGGTGCTTTACGACGACAATGGCGCCGTGCGTGGCGTAGCCACCGGTGACATGGGCGTGGCCCGCGACGGCTCGCACACCGACCACTACCAGCCCGGTATGGAATTGCTGGCGCGCTACACGCTGTTTGCCGAAGGCGCGCGGGGGCAACTTGGCCGCCAACTGACCGAACGCTTCAAGCTGGCCGAAGGCCGTAACGCACAGGCCTACGGCATCGGCGTCAAAGAAATGTGGGAAGTCGATCCGGCCCAGTCCCGCCCCGGCTTGGTGGTGCACACCGCCGGCTGGCCGCTGGACTCCGACACGTATGGCGGCTCTTTCCTTTACCACCTGGACAACAACATCGTCGTGGTGGGCCTGATCGTAGGCCTGGACTACGCCAATCCCTGGCTGTCTCCCTTCGAAGAATTCCAACGTTACAAAACCCACCCGGCCATCCGTGGCACGTTCGAAGGCGGCAAGCGCATCGCCTATGGGGCGCGGGCCATCACGGCCGGCGGCCTCATGTCGCTGCCGAAACTGGTGTTCCCTGGTGGCGCGCTCATCGGCTGTGATGCCGGGTTCCTGAATGCGTCGCGCATCAAGGGCAGCCACGCGGCCATCAAATCCGGCAAACTGGCCGCCGAAGCGGCATTCGACGCCATCGTGGCCGATCGCCGTGGCGACGAGCTCTCCGCCTATCCGGAGGCATTCGAATCGTCCTGGCTGCACACAGAGCTCAACAAAGCACGCAATTTCAAACAGTGGTTCAAGAAGGGACGCAGCGTCGGCACCTTCATGACGGGTATCGAGCAGTGGCTGCTCAAGGGCAAGATGCCCTGGAGCCTGCGCAACGACAAGCCGGATCACCAGGCGTTGCAGCCGGCCTCGCAATGCGCGCGCATCGACTATCCAAAGCCGGATGGCAAGCTGACATTCGATCGTCTCAGCTCGGTGTTCATTTCCAACACCAATCATGAAGAAAACCAGCCCATCCATCTGACGCTAAAGAACCCGGACATCCCGGTGGAGGTCAACCTGGCCACCTACGGCGGTCCGGAGGCGCGTTACTGTCCGGCGGGGTGTACGAGTTCATCAAGGATGATCACGGCGCCGATCGCTTGCAGATCAACGCGCAGAACTGCGTGCACTGCAAGACCTGCGACATCAAGGATCCCAAACAGAATATCGTCTGGGTTGCACCGCAGGGCGGTGAAGGGCCGGTCTACAACGGCATGTAACGCCGCTCCTGAGGCGCTTCGTACCGAGGCGCTTTTTTTTCGAGAAGACATGACGCACGCCGTATTGCTGGCCGGATGTGGGGACCTGGGGCTGCGTGTAGCGGACCGCTTGCTCGCACGCGGCATCGAAGTGTGGGCGCTACGCCGCCAGCCGCCCGCCACCTCGCCTGCGGGTATCCGCTGGATCCGTGCCGACCTGACCGACCCGGCCTCTCTGGCCGGACTGCCCACACATATCGACCGTCTCGCCTACCTGCCCGCGCCGGGCTCGCGCGATCCCGCCCGCTACCGCGGGCTGTTCCTCGACGGTCAGCGTCATCTGCTGGCGGCCTTGAACTGCCCTCCGGCGCGCTGGGTTTTTGTGTCCTCTTCAGCCGTTTACGGTGAACACCACGGACAATGGATTGACGAGTCCACCCCAACCCACCCCCTGGGCTTCAATGGCCGCATTCTGCTAGAAGCCGAGCAGTCGCTCAGCGGCGCCACACACGCAGCGGTGATCCTGCGGCTGGCCGGTCTCTACGGGCCGGGACGCACGCAATTGCTAGAGCGTCTGCGTGCAGGCCAGGCACACGTAGCAAGCGGGCACTGGGCCAACCGTATCCATATCGATGACGCGGCCGCGGCTGTCGATCATCTGCTGCATTTGCCTCAGCCTCAATCCTGCTATCTCGGCGCGGATGACACCCCGATGCTGCTGGACGAGCTGTATGGCGGACTCGCGCGCCTCTTGCAGGCCCCGGCGCCACTGCCGGGACCTGCCCCGGCCAATGTAGGCAGCAAACGCATCCGCAACCAACGGCTAAAGGCCAGCGGCTGGACCCCCCGCTGGCCTGACGCTCTGGATGGCTACAGGAACCTGATCGCGTTCGCAGGGGTTTGAGTCACCCGCGCGCGTCAGCCCTCATGCGCTCAACAAGCGGGCAAACACCTGCAGTGCGCGCTCGATGTCCTGGCGGGAAATATCGAGATGGGTCACCAGACGTACCGGCCCGTCATAGACCGCGCTCATCAGAATGCCCGCTTCCTTCAGGCCTTGGTTGAGCCTGCTGCGGTGTTCGGGAGCAACACTCACGAACACCATATTGGTGCTCTGCGACAGCACCTGCACGCCAGGCAATTGCGCCAGCCCCTGGCCCAACAGGCTCGCGTGCTCGTGGTCTTGGGCCAGACGCGCCACATTGTGTTCAAGTGCGTACTGCGCCGCTGCGGCCAAGACCCCTGACTGGCGCATACCACCGCCGAGCACCTTGCGCCAACGCCTGGCCTGCTCGATCAGCGCCTGGCTGCCCACCAGCACCGATCCTACCGGTGCACCCAGCCCCTTGGAAAAACAGATAGAGACCGTATCGAAAGGCTGACAGAGCTCGCTAAGCGCCAATCCGCTGGCGACGCTGGCGTTGAATACCCGTGCCCCATCCAGATGGGTGCCCAGCCCCCGGCTGCGCGCAAAGGCAGTCGCCTCCAGAATATAGGGCTGCCGGATGACTTTGCCGTGGAAGGTATTTTCAAGCGCCAACAAGCGCGTACGCGCATAGTGCGCATCGCCCACCGGCTTGACCGCGGCTTCCAGCTTGGCGATGGGCAGCGAGCCGTCGCCGTCGTGCTCGATGGGCTGGGGCTGAATACTGCCCAGCACGGCGGCGCCCCCGCCTTCGTATTTGTAGGTGTGCGCCAATTGCCCGACCAGGTACTCATCGCCGCGTCCGCAATGCGCCATGATGCCGGCCAGATTGCTTTGCGTGCCGGTCGGAAAGAACAGCCCTGCTTCCTTGTCCGCGCGCTCGGCGACGGCCTGCTGCAACGCCACGACAGTGGGGTCATCACCCATGACGTCATCGCCCACAGGCGCACACGTCATGGCTTGCAACATGGCTGCCGAAGGGCGGGTCACGGTATCGCTGCGAAAATCTATCATCTCGGGTTCCAGTTTTGTATCAGGCTTTACGCGGCCGCGCTCGGCTGACTACGCCGATGCCAACCATAATGAACAACATGCCCGCCAGATCGTTTAAGGTCGGGCGTTCGTGCAAAATCCACCAGGCCAGCAGTACAGCGACCACGGGCACCCCCAGGGCGGACAGACCGGCGATCGACGCTGGCACGCGCCGGACTACCAACAGCCACATTACCCAGGCCAACGCGGTGGCCACCAGAATGATATAGGCCATCCCGGCAATCAGTTCCCAGCCCCAGACCGCATCGATCTGCGGGACCAGCAACGCGACCGGCGCCATGGCCAGCGCGCCGATGAGCATTTGCCATGCCGTGAACGTCACGACATCCGGCGCATGGTTGTCGAACATTCGCTAGGACAACACCGTACCCATGCCCCAGCAAAAGCCGCTGCCCACGCCCAGGGCCATGGGCAGAAAATCGCTGCCCATACCATTCCACGGCTGAGCGAAGCACACCAGCCCACAGGCGGCCAAGGCAATACCCGCCCAATGCAACCGGCTGGGCCGCTCCTTGAGAATCAGCCAAGCCAGCAGAATCACCCAGAAAGGCATGGTGTAAGCCATGAGCGCGACCTTGCCCACTCCCCCTGTGACCAGGGCTGTCTGTACACAACCCTGAAAGCCCGCCGTCTGCAACAGGCCCACCATCACCGTCAGGCGCCAGGCAGGCATGGCCAGGGGCCGCGCGGTCAGAATGGCGCCGACAAACAGCACCAGTGCACCGCTCAGATAGCGGACCACCACGAAATTATAGGGACCGATATAGGGCACAACGAGCTTCATCGCAATCCAGCTTCCTGCCCACACAAAAACTGTGGCCAACATCAGGCTCAGGCCTGCGCGATCGAAACTGCTGCGACTCACTACGAACTCCCTTGGACACATGAAACGATTGGGCAAAAAAAGGTTCATCGCGGAATAGCGTGGAGCCGTGCTTGATTGCCGTTACGCTTGATCCTTGATTTTTCAAGGATCAAGGCCGGGATCATGCTGGACCGCAAGACGATCGAGAGGTTGGGTGGGTGGGAAGGTTATCGGGTGGAGCGGGTCGTGTGGCCTGAAGGTGAGAGCCGGACGGTCACGATTTACCTGAAGCCTTCAGCGCGAACGATGCACTGCGAGCACTGCGGCAACCGATGTCGGCAGGTGCATGAGACGACCACGCGCCGGGTGCGGGATCTGCCGCTAATGGCGCTGCGAGTGACGCTGGTAGTGCCGCGTCGGCGGGTCTGGTGCGAGCAGTGCGGTGGACCGCATCTGGAGAGGCTGAGCTGGCTGGGCCGTTACCAGCGAGTGACCGACCGGCTGGCCGAGGCGGTCAGCCAGTTGCTTGAGTCCAGCAACATTCTGGCCGTGGCGCGCTTCTTCCAACTGGGTTGGCACACGGTCAAGGCGCTGGACAAGGCCCTGCTGCGACGGGCGATCCAAGAGCCGGACTGGAGCCAGATCCACTACCTAGCGATGGACGAGTTCGCTCTACACAAGGGCCATCGTTATGCCACGGTCGTTGTCGATCCGATCCGCCGTCAGGTGCTATGGATCGGTGATGGCCGCTCGCGCGAGACGGCCAGAGCCTTCTTCGAACAACTGCCAACAGGAGTTGCCCAGCAGATCCGGGCCGTAGCGATCGACATGACGACGGCCTATGAGCTGGAGATCCAGGCCAACTGCCCCAACGCCGAGATCGTCTACGACCTGTTCCACGTCGTGGCCAAGTACGGCCGTGAAGTGATAGACCGGGTGCGTGTAGACCAAGCGAACCAGTTGCGGCACGACAAGCCGGCCCGCCGGGTGATCAAGTCCAGTCGCTGGCTACTGCTGCGCAATCGCAAAAACCTCGATCCGTGCCAATCGGTAAAGTTGGACGAGTTGCTCCAGGCCAACCAGCCCTTGCTCACCGCTTATCTGATGCGCGATGAGCTCAAACAGCTGTGGTTCTACCAACACCCCGGCTACGCCCGCCAGGCATGGGATCACTGGCTGCAACAGGCTCAGGGCAGCGGCATCGCCGCCTTGGCTCACTTCGCGCTCAAGCTAAAAGCCTATCTGCACGGGATTCTGTCTCGCTGTCGCCACCGGCTCAACACCAGCATCGTCGAGGGCATCAACAACACCATCAAAGTCATCAAGCGCCGCGCCTACGGCTACCGCGATCAGGAGTACTTCTTCCTCAAGATCCGGTCTGCATTCCCCGGTATTCCTCGATGAACCAAAAAAAAGCCTGCGCATTGCGCGCAGGCTTTCATTATGCTCTGGTGAGCTTGTCCGCCAGCTTACAGGGGCTTGGACAGTTGCTCCAGGATGGCGGGGTTCTCCAGCGTGGAGACATCTTGCGTCACCTCCTCACCCTTGGCCACGACACGCAACAAGCGTCGCATGATCTTGCCCGACCGTGTTTTCGGAAGATTGTCCCCGAAACGGATGTCCTTGGGCTTGGCGATGGGGCCGATCTCCCGCGCAACCCAGTCACGCAGTTGCTTGGCAATGGCCTGGGCCTCTTCGCCTTCCGGACGAGCACTCTTGAGTACGACAAAGGCCACCACGGCTTCGCCTGTCGTATCGTCCGGACGGCCCACCACAGCCGCCTCGGCGACCAGCTCATGGGCGACCAGCGCGGACTCCACTTCCATGGTGCCCAGGCGATGGCCCGACACATTGAGCACATCGTCAATACGGCCCATGATCCAGAAGTAGCCATCGGCGTCTCGCTGAGCGCCATCGCCTGCCAGATAGTAGCCGCGCAACTCGGCGGGGAAATAGCTCTTTTTGAAGCGCTCCGGGTCTCCCCAGATCGTGCGTATCATCGCCGGCCAGGGCCGTTTGATGACCAGAAAGCCGCCATTGCCTGGTTCGACGTCGCCACCCGTTTCGTCGACGATGGCCGCGGCGATCCCCGGCAAAGGCAACGTGCATGAGCCCGGTTTGAGTGGCGTGGCACCAGGCAGGGGGGTGATCATATGGCCGCCGGTCTCGGTCTGCCACCACGTGTCCACGATGGGACAACGTTCGCGGCCCACGTTCTTGTGGTACCAGATCCAGGCCTCCGGATTGATGGGTTCGCCCACGGTACCAATGATGCGCAAGCTGTCGAGATCGAAGTTGCGCGGATGCGTCTGCGGTGTGGCCTCGGCGGCTTTGATAAGCGAACGGATGGCTGTCGGCGCGGTATAAAACACGCTCACTTTGTGACGCTGGACCATTTCCCAGAAGCGCCCGGCGTTGGGAAAGGTCGGCACGCCCTCAAAAACCACCTGGGTCAGGCCGGCGGCCAGCGGGCCATAACTGATATAGGTGTGGCCGGTGATCCAGCCCACATCGGCAGTGCACCAGTACACGTCATCGGCGCGCGCGTCGAACGTCCACTTGACCGTCAGCAACGCCCACAAGAGATAGCCTGCCGAAGCATGTTGCACGCCCTTGGGTTTACCGGTCGAGCCCGAGGTGTACAGGATGAACAGAGGATGTTCGGCATTGACCGGCACCGGCTCGCACATGTCAGACTGGCCGGCCTGGACGTCGTGCATCCACAGATCGCGCCCCTCTGTCCAGGCTACCTCGCCACCCGTGCGGCGATAGACGATGACCTTGGTGACGGCCTCGCAACCTCCCATGGCGATGGCCTCCTCTACGGCGGGCTTGAGCGGGATGACCTTGCCGCCCCGCACCTGCTCGTCAGCAGTGATGACCAGCGATGCACCCACATCGACGATGCGTTCCTGCAGGCTCTTGGCGGAAAATCCACCAAACACCACCGAATGCGTCACACCCAAGCGCGCGCAGGCCTGCATCGCCACCACCGCTTCGACCGACATGGGCATATAGATGATGGCCCGGTCGCCCTTCTTGTAGCCCAACGACGTCAAGCCATTGGCGAATCGGCACACCCGACCCAGCAGCTCTCGATAGCTGACCTTCTCGACCTTGCCGTCGTCGGACTCAAAAATGATGGCTGTCTTGTCGGCATTGCCGTTAGTCAGGTGAACGTCGAGGCAGTTGGCCGAAACATTGAGTTCACCGTCGCCGAACCAGCGATAGAACGGCGCATCGCTTTCATCGAGCACCTCGGTAAAGGGTTTGGTCCATTGAAGATTTTCGCGGGCATGGCGCCCCCAGAAACCATCGGGGTCGCGCTCGGCCTCCTCGGCCAAGGCGCGGTAGGCGTCCATGCCCGAAATCGTCGCGCCCTTGACGGCGCGTTCGGGAGGAGGAAACACACGGGTTTCCACCAGGACGGATTGGATGGCGTTCGACATGGTTTAGTCTCCGATTCGTGATTTTGGTGCTGCCGTTTTGCCGACTCGCAACCGTATCGCCATGCTCTTACGAGCACCTTACGCAGCGCGGTTCTAGCGGTTGCGTGGTGCTTTGCATGGTGGCCAGAACATAAGAATAGCAGCCCGCTTCAGACCTGCTGACTGCGCGCGATCCCTCGCACCAGATCAACCCGGGCCAACAACAGCAGGCCTGCGACAAAGAACAATCCGGTCACCAGAATCGCCAACCGGTGATTGCCCGCCGTCAGCCAAGTGACCAGCCCATACGTCAGCGGCCCCACGACCGCAGCCAACTGCACCGCGAACGTCCAGAGGGCAAAAAACTCCGCCAGGCGGCCTGCCGGCGCCATCGCCCCGGTCATCGCACGTCCCGCACTCTGGCTGGTACCCATGCACAGGCCGGCCAACGTGGCGGCAACCCAGAATACAGGCACGGTCGTAGCCGCATAAGCGACCAACACCATGATGATCCAACCCACCAGCGTCAGGGCCAGGGCCCGTTTGTGGCCGATACGGTCCTGTACATACCCAAAACTGAAAGCACCAATGGCCGCGGCAATATTGACAGTAAAAACCAGCAGCATGATCTGCGGCATACTGAAGCCCATCACTTGCTCGGCATAGATGGCGGCCAGCGTGATGACCACGGCAATGCCGGCCTGATAGCAGGCGCCGCACATCAGTAGGCGCCGAAATTCCGGGAAATGCTCGCCTGTTTCGTGCCAGGCGCGTGCCAGCCGCCGCAGCATATCCGGTGCCGCCAGCGTCACGGCATGCGGCCGCGCCCGCTCGCGCAGCAGAAAAAACGACGGTAAAGCCGCCAACGCAAACACCAGGCAGGTCACGGCGATGACCCAGGGCACATAGTTTTCTGCACTCTGCCCGATAGCTTCGCCGCGCGTCACGACGGCCAAGCAAAGCCCAAGCGTCAGCATGCCGCCGCAATAACCAAAGCTCCAGCCCCAACCGGACACCCGCCCCAGCGCCGCAGGCCGCGCCAGCTCGGGCAGAAACGCCGCGACGACCGACTCGCCGATACAATAGCAATAGTTGGAGATCGCCACGGCCACCAATGCCAGCCAGACATCGCCCGGCCCTACGCGGGTCAGCAGGAGTGTGGCCAAGACGCAGCCAATCGTACTGGTGTAGAGCAGCCAGCGCTTGCCGGCATGCGCATCGGCACGCGCGCCTAGCGTGGGCATGGTCAGCATGATGGCCAGATAGGACAGCGACAGAGCGGCCGTCCAGGCCAGGGTGGCCCAGTGCGCCCGCTGACCGACCACCGCAACGAAGTACGTACTGAAAACCGTGGTCAGTATGACCGTGGTGTAGCCGGAATTCGCGAAGTCATACATGGCCCAGGCCCAGACTTCACGTCGACGTACGCCTGGATTGAGCAAACGCCGCTGTCGAGCGGCGTCATCCGGTACGGACAGACTCACAGCCCCAGCGCGGCAATGCCCGCGCGGGCAATATCGGCGTCTTCGCTGGACTTCACTCCCGAGACTCCCACCGCGCCGACCACCTGGCCATCGGCCACCACGGGTACACCGCCTTCGAGCATGCCTTCGATTTCCGGCGCGGACAGGAAGGAATAACGGCCGTTGTTGATGATCTCTTCATAGACACGCGATTCGCGGCGCCCCAGCGCTGCCGTCCGGGCCTTGGCCGGTGCGATATGCGCTGATATGGGAGCGGCCCCGTCTCCTCGCAGCATGCCCAGCAGATGCCCTCCGTCGTCGACAACGGCAATCGATACGGCCCATTGATGAGCCAGCGCATGTGCCTCGGCGGCAGCGAGGATCTTCTTGACGTCTTCCGCAGCCAGCACTGGTTTGGATTTCATTGCAGCGATTCCTTGATCTGTTCGAGTGATGAGGGGTCTTCTATCGTGGTGAGATCACCGGGGTCACGGCCTTCGCAGATTGCCACGATGGCCCGCCGCAGCACTTTGCCGGAGCGCGTCTTTGGCAAGGCTCCGACAAAGCGAATGCGCGCCGGCCGCGCAACTCCGCCCAACTGATTCTCCACCACGCGCATGATATCCGCTTCCAGCGATCGCGCCGCGTCATCGGCCTGCGCGTCATCGGGCCGCTTGAGCACGACGAAAGCCAGGGCCACCTGACCTTTGAGGGAATCGGCCACACCGACCACGGCGCATTCGGCCACGCCGGCATGACTGTTGACCGACTCTTCGATCTCGCGTGTACCCAGACGATGGCCCGCCACATTGATGACGTCGTCGGTGCGGCCGAGGATGAACCAATATCCGTCTTCATCCCGAAGCCCCCAATCGAACGTTGAATACAACTGGCGCGCCGGGATGGAGGAAAAATAGGTTTGCACAAAACGCTCATCATCGCCCCACACCGTCGACAGCGCCCCTGGCGGCAACGGAGGCACAATGGCAACCACCCCCTTCTCGTTGGGTCCGAGATCTTCCCCAGTCGACTCACTCACCACACGCACGTCAAACCCATATACCGGAAATGACGGGCTGCCAAAGCGCGTGGGCACGCGTTCCACGCCGGGTTGAGCGGACAAAATTGGCCAACCGGACTCGGTTTGCCAATAGTTGTCGATGATAGGCTTGCCCAGCCCGTCGGAGATCCATTGCGCCGTCGGTTCATCCAGCGGCTCGCCGGCCAGATACAGCGCACGCAACGAAGACAGGTCGTGGCGCTTGAGCAGAGCAGGATCCTGCCGCTTGAATACGCGGACCGCAGTGGGTGCCGAAAACAGCGTATTGACACGAAACCGCTCGACCAGACTCCAGAGGATGGCGCCATCAGGACGCACCGGCGTGCCCTCATAGAGAATCGTGGCCTGCCCGCCGATCAAAGGGCCATAGACGATATACGAGTGGTCGACCACCCACCCGATATCACTGGTGCAGAAGAATGTGTCGCCTGGCTTGCCGTCAAACAGATACTCCATCGAGGAGGCCAGCGCCACCGCATAGCCACCGGTATCGCGCTGCACACCCTTGGGGCGGCCGGTCGTGCCCGACGTGTAAAGAATGTAGCTAGGCTCGGAGGATTCGAGCCAGGTGACCGGCACCTGGGCACCGGCATGGCGCGCGCGCAACTCGGCATAATCCAGGTCACGGCCCGGCTCGCGCTCACATGCGGCCAGGCCACGATCGAGCACGATCACCGCCGCAGGCGGATGCCGGGCCAGAGACAACGCCTTGTCGAGCAATGGTTTATAAGCCACCACCTTGCCCGCACGCGATCCGCCGTCTGTGCAGACCACCACCTTGGGCTGAGCGTCATCGATACGCTGCGCGAGATTCACCGAGGCGAAACCCCCGAACACTACCGAATGGATGGCTCCCAGGCGGGCACAGGCCAGCATGGTGAAAACGGCTTCGGGGACCATGGGCATATAAAGCAGCACGCGATCGCCGCGCCCGACGCCCTGTTCACGCAGCATCGCGGCCACGGCGTTGACCTCTTCGTACAACTCCCTTCGACTATAGGTCCGTTCCTGATCCACCTCGGTGGACACCCAGATCAGGGCCGACGCGTCGGCTTGCTGGGGCAACCAGCGGTCTACGGCGTTGTAGCAAAGATTGCTGTGGCCACCCACAAACCATCTGGAAAAAGGAGGCCGGGTGAAGTCGAGCACCTGCTCAAATGGTGTCTCCCAGTGGATTCGCTGAGCCTGTTCACGCCAGAAGGCGTCCCTTTCGTGCAAGGACCGATAGTGGAAATCCCGGGTTCTGTCCATGCCTGTCTCCTGTTATGGTTCGATTGCTCTTTGGTAACTTGCCTTACCTTATTCTGGTTGGTCAACCTTGCACCAGGCTTGCCACCTGTCCTGGGGATTCCCCCAAGAGCTTCCGGGTAGAAAAATCGTGTTTCCGCTTGTGCTTACACCCGGATGTAATAATAGGTTTGGTAGAATCTACCGATAAATTTTTTCTAATTCTGTTCCGCCCCCACGTGATGGGAGCCGGATCGGTCTCGGCGAGCATGCATCGACACTCCTTCCTCGCGCTACCTGACTCCTCCTTCCGCCTCATTCGCCGGGGCCTGCGCTTGTTTGCGCCGGCCATCTGCGTAGCGGTGATGGCCGGCTGCGCGACCAAGGGGACGCAAACCTCTGCCTACGATTCCGAAATCGATCCTTACGAAACGGAATGGGTCGCCACCTCGGATGACCCGATCGGCCTGCTGGTCACCCATAAAATCAAACGCGAACGGCAACGCCAGGCGCAAGCCCCTTTTGCCAGCGACAGCGCCCTGGTGGCCGAAGCCCTCAATCAATTGGGTGTGCGCTATCGTTTCGGCGGCAGCTCCCCGGCTACCGGTTTTGATTGCAGCGGCTTGGTCGCCTATTCCGTTGAGCGCTCGCTCGGCCTGAAAGTTCCGCGCAACGCGGCGGATATCGCCCGGCAGGCCACGGTCATCGATCGCAAGGAACTGCGCCCCGGCGATCTGGTGTTCTTCAATACCTTGGGCCGCCGCTATTCGCACGTGGGCATTTACATGGGCGAGAATCGTTTCGTCCATTCGCCCAGCGCCGGCGGAGTCGTCCGTGTCGAGAACATGACCTTGGCTTACTGGTCCAAGCGTTTCAATGGTGCCCGCCGTCTCGATGGCAGCCTGTTGGCATCTGCACGCGCCTCCAACGACTGAACCTCCAGCGTCCCCGATACCCGACGCCGGCCTTGCCGGCGTTTTTATTTGGCACACCGGCAGTAAAAAAAACGCCCCAAAAAGGGGCGCCTAAACCGGGCGGCAAAGCCGCCACTTCAGCTCAAGACTGTCGGCGCATCTCGTAGATGCTGCCGGCCGCAGGCCGCGGTGAGAAAAGATGGGGCATGGCTGAACTCAGTGTCGGGTCATTTTCTTTTCGCAGCCTTGGTTGCAGAGGCCGCATTGCTGCAAGGCCTGCTGCATGCTGCACACCGAGCGCCGACAAGCGACGACTTTGATGCCCCCACGCTGGGCGGCATTGCGGAAGGTCTTCATGACGTTATGGCCCAGAAAATCGGTCAGCAAAATGACCAACTGCGTACCCGAAGGCAATTGCAGCGTCTTTTTCTGATGCGAAGGATCACGCCCACTGATGTGATGCGTAATCGAAATATTGTGCCCCTTCAGAAGATCCGGGATATTGCCCAGTCGGTCAGCACCGACCACCACCGCGCTCAAGCCTGCCACCATGATTCACCTCATCGGTTGTTGCGTCTTTGGTAATGATAATGATTCCTATTGTTTAGTCAAATCAAATGAGAGTCATTCTTATTTAATTATTTTTATCGGCTCGCCTCCATACATAGCTTTCTTGAGCACGCGCGATCCCTTTGCCGCAAAAAGGCAAAAAAAAAGGTTCATCGAGGAATACCGGGGAATGCAGACCGTATCTTGAGGAAGAAGTACTCCTGATCGCGGTAGCCGTAGGCGCGGCGCTTGATGACTTTGATGGTGTTGTTGATGCCCTCGACGATGCTGGTGTTGAGCCGGTGGCGACAGCGAGACAGAATCCCGTGCAGATAGGCTTTTAGCTTGAGCGCGAAGTGAGCCAAGGCGGCGATGCCGCTGCCCTGAGCCTGTTGCAGCCAGTGATCCCATGCCTGGCGGGCGTAGCCGGGGTGTTGGTAGAACCACAGCTGTTTGAGCTCATCGCGCATCAGATAAGCGGTGAGCAAGGGCTGGTTGGCCTGGAGCAACTCGTCCAACTTTACCGATTGGCACGGATCGAGGTTTTTGCGATTGCGCAGCAGTAGCCAGCGACTGGACTTGATCACCCGGCGGGCCGGCTTGTCGTGCCGCAACTGGTTCGCTTGGTCTACACGCACCCGGTCTATCACTTCACGGCCGTACTTGGCCACGACGTGGAACAGGTCGTAGACGATCTCGGCGTTGGGGCAGTTGGCCTGGATCTCCAGCTCATAGGCCGTCGTCATGTCGATCGCTACGGCCCGGATCTGCTGGGCAACCCCAGTTGGCAGTTGTTCGAAGAAGGCTCTGGCCGTCTCGCGCGAGCGGCCATCACCGATCCATAGCACCTGACGGCGGATCGGATCGACAACGACCGTGGCATAACGATGGCCCTTGTGTAGAGCGAACTCGTCCATCGCTAGGTAGTGGATCTGGCTCCAGTCCGGCTCTTGGATCGCCCGTCGCAGCAGGGCCTTGTCCAGCGCCTTGACCGTGTGCCAACCCAGTTGGAAGAAGCGCGCCACGGCCAGAATGTTGCTGGACTCAAGCAACTGGCTGACCGCCTCGGCCAGCCGGTCGGTCACTCGCTGGTAACGGCCCAGCCAGCTCAGCCTCTCCAGATGCGGTCCACCGCACTGCTCGCACCAGACCCGCCGACGCGGCACTACCAGCGTCACTCGCAGCGCCATTAGCGGCAGATCCCGCACCCGGCGCGTGGTCGTCTCATGCACCTGCCGACATCGGTTGCCGCAGTGCTCGCAGTGCATCGTTCGCGCTGAAGGCTTCAGGTAAATCGTGACCGTCCGGCTCTCACCTTCAGGCCACACGACCCGCTCCACCCGATAACCTTCCCACCCACCCAACCTCTCGATCGTCTTGCGGTCCAGCATGATCCCGGCCTTGATCCTTGAAAAATCAAGGATCAAGCGTAACGGCAATCAAGCACGGCTCCACGCTATTCCGCGATGAACCAAAAAAAACCGCCCGGCAGGGGCGGCTTGCGGCGGCACGAAGACTTAACGGGGCAGACCCTGAACAGCCTCGGTCACGACTTGGCGCGTAAGCGAGGGCGCCAACATCTCCAGGAAGGTGTAGACATAGTCGCGCAGGAATACGCCCGACTTCACACCCACGCGCGTGGTATGCGTGCCGAACAGATGCCCCACCGGCAGTCCGACCAAATTGCTATCGCGCCGTGGGTCATAGGCGACCCCGGCGATGATGCCTATCCCCAGGCCAACATCCACATACGTCTTGATGACGTCGGCATCGATGGCCTCCAGCACGATGTCAGGGTGAATCGCCTGATTGGCAAAAACCTCATCTATGGTGCTGCGGCCCGTAAATGCCCGGTCGTAGGTCACGATGGGGTACTCCGCCAGTTGGGCCAGGCTCAGCCGTTTGGCTTCGGACGACTTCAAGTCGGCCAAGGGGTGGTCGGGCCGGACCACAACGGTATGTTCCCAAGCGTAGACCGGCAGCGTCGCCAGGCCAGGAGTCAGCGCCAGCGACTCGGTTGCCAGAGCCAGATCGGCTTGCTCGTGCAGCACCATCTCGGCCAACTGCGCCGGACTGCCTTCGGCCAACGAAAGGTGAACCTTGGGAAACTGTTTACGGAAGGCAGGAATGACGCGCGGCAAGAGATAGCGCGCCTGCGTGTGCGTACAAGCGATCACCAACCCGCCCTCGTCGCGCCGGGCAAACTCATCACTGACTTTCTTCAAATTATCGACCTCACGCATGATGCGGTCGATGACCTGCGAGACGGCAAGACCTGGTTTGGTCAAACATTTGATGCGTTTGCCGTGGCGCTCGAAAATTTTTATGCCCAGTTCATCCTCGAACTCGATGATGGCCTTGGAGACGCCAGGCTGGGAGGTGTAGAGCATGCGCGCGGCTTCAGTGAGGTTGAAGTCACGGCGGATGGTTTCGCGCACAAAACGGAATTGCTGGAGGTTCATGGTGGCCCCTATTCGTGCAGCTTATTATAAGTAATATAAGAACCATCCCATATTACTTATACGAATAAGCTTGTGCACTGGCACGCAGGGCTGTCGGCGCGACACCCCTCCCGAATCCGTAGACTCGATTCGGGAGAGGTAACGCCACCAGAGGATCAACGCATCGTGATGGTCGTATTGACAGAACGCCCGTGCGCCGACCAGCGCGCGGTAATCGTCTTGGTCTGCGTCCAGAACTGCACGGCCTGCTTGCCGTTGGGACCGAGATCGCCCAGCTTGGAACCACGCGAACCGGTAAAACTGAACCAGGCCACGGGCACCGGGATGGGAATATTGATGCCTACCTGACCGACATCGATATTATTCTGGAAATAGCGCGCCGCGCCGCCGTCCTGAGTGAACAAGGCCACGCCGTTGCCGTTGGGGTTCCGGTTGACGAAAGCTACGGCCTCTTCCAGCGTCTCCACACCGACCACGCACAGTACCGGGCCGAAGACCTCCTCCCGATAGATCGTCATCGCCTCAGTCACGCCGTCGAAAATGGTCGGCCCCACGAAGTTGCCCTGGCCATACCCTTGCACCTCGACTCCGCGCCCGTCGAGCAACAGCTTGGCGCCCTCCTCGACGCCTTTCTGAATCAGGCTTTCGACGCGTTGGCGAGCATTGACCGACACCAGCGGCCCGAGATCGGCCTGCCGGTCAGTGCCCACATTGACCTTGAGCTTCTTGGAGCGCTCCACGAAATCAGGCAACCAATTCCGCGCCTCGCCGACCAGCACGGCAACAGAGGTGGCCATGCAACGCTGTCCGGCCGCGCCAAACGCCGCTCCTATCAGTTGATTGAGCGCCACTTCGGGATCGGCGTCGGGCAGCACGACGCAATGATTCTTGGCGCCCATCATGGACTGGCAACGCTTGCCGGCCTTGGAGGCGCGGTCATAGATCTCAGAGCCCACTCGCGTCGAACCAATGAAGGACACCGCTTTGATATCGGGGTGCTCGCACAGGCCATTGGCGATATCGGGGCCGCCGTGCACCACGTTGAGCACGCCTGGCGGCAGCCCCGCCTCCAGTGCCAGATAAAGCGATGTGGTGGGATCCTGCTCGGAGGGTTTGAGCACAAAGGTATTACCGCAAGACACGGCGATGGGAAACATGAAGCAAGGCAGCATCACCGGAAAATTGAAGGCCGTGATACCAGCACAAACGCCCAGCGGCTGAATCAGAGTGTAGACATCGATGCCAGAGGCAGCGTTCTCGGCGTATTCGCCCAGTTGCAGGCTGGCAATCGAGCACGCGTGCTCGACGACCTCCAACCCGCGCCCGACCTCGCCCTCGGCGTCAGGCAGCGTCTTACCGTGCTCGCGCGTGATCATCTCGGCAAGCTTGGAAGTGTTGTCACGCAGCAATTGCTGAAACTTCAGCATGATGCGCATGCGCTGACCCTGTCCCGCGTTGCGCCAGGTCTGGAAGGCCTCCTTGGCATTGGCCACGGCTTGGTCCAGTTCCTCGCGCGTGGCAAAAGGCACCTGGGCCACGACTTGCTGCGTGGCCGGATTGATGACATCACGCCACTGCGTGCTCTTGGACTGCACCAATTTGCCGCCGATCAGTAACGGCACGCGGGGGACTTCGCTCATTGCTTGCTCCTCAGACTGCTTAGATAGGCGGCCCGCAGGCCGCGCCTGTTGACGGATTTGCGATCAGTGCTTGACCAATGGGCAGCTCGAATCGGCCAGTGGCTGAAAGGCTTCGGCGGCGGGAATCGTCGCCACCAGTTTGGAATAATCCCAGCCGCCCTTGGAGTCGGCCGGCTTCTTGACCTCATAGAGGTACATGTCGTGAATCACACGTCCATCGGGGCGGATGGACGCGTTGCGCATAATGGGGTCCTTGATCGGCAATTCACGCATCTTGGCGGCCACCACCTTGCCATCCGTGCTGCCAGCAGCGGCCACGGCACGCAGGTAATGCAATACGCTTGAATAGACTCCGGCCTGCGTCATGGTGGGCTTCAGACCACGGAAGGCTTTCTCGAAACGCGCGGACCACTGCCGGGAGGCATCGTCGTAATCCCAGTAGAACCCGTCGACGTAGGCAAGCCCCTGGGCATTCTCCAGCCCCAGCGCTCGCAGATCCGACAGGAAAATCAGCAACGAAACCAGCCGCTGCCCGCCGTCGACGATGCCGAACTCGCGTGCCTGCTTGACGGCGTTGACCGTATCCTGGCCGCCATTGGCCAGAGCCACCACCTGGGCCTTGGAGCTTTGTGCCTGCAACAGATACGAGGCGAAATCCGGCGCATTGAGCGGATGGCGAACGCTGCCAGCTACGGTGCCGCCAAGCGACTTCACGGCTTTGGCAGTATCGGCCTCCAATGAGTGCCCGAAGGCATAATCCACCGTCACGAAATACCAGGACTTCCCACCGGCCTTGACCGTGGCCTTGGCACCGCCGGCAGACTGCGAGTACGTGTCGAACATCCAATGAAAGCCGACCGGCGAGCATTCTTTGTTCGTCAGCGCGGTTGTGGCCGGACCGGAAAACATCACCACCTTGTTCTTTTCCCGCGCGATACCCTGCACGGCCAACGCAACGGCTGAATTGGTCAGGTCGGCAATGGCAGTCACACCGTCCCGGTCAAACCACTCACGGGCCCGCGCCGCGCCCACATCCGCCTTGTTCTGGTTGTCAGCGGAGACCAGCTCAATCTTCATGCCCTTGCATTCGGCGGCCAAGCAATCGTCGATGGCCAATTGCGCCGCTGCGACCGACCCGGCCCCACCCATGGCCGCGTAGGTCCCCGACATATCTGTCAATACACCGATTTTGACCGGCGGCTTATCCGCCGCCATGGCTTGCCCTACCAGCAAAGCACCCAGGCACAGGCCAGCGGCCTTTGCGCACGCATGCATCGTCATGAACTTGTCTCCTGTGTTTTTTTTGGCCAACCGTCCTCGAAGGCGGTAGCTCAGGCTAGTGTAGATGTGTGAAAATCCACAAGCAACACCACAAAATGCACATGTCTTGTGCATAAATACACAACAAAACAGCCTCGCCACGGGAAGCCATTTCGCCATGCTCGACTGGGACAGTCTGCGTTACTTTCTTGAGGTGGCACGCAGCCAGCGGGTCAGTGCCGCGGCCCGCACCTTGGGGGTCGAACACACCACCGTGGCGCGCCGCATCCGCGCTCTGGAAGCCGAACTGGGCAGTTTGCTGTTTGAGAAGTCGCGCAGTGCCGGCTTTGTATTGACCGACGACGGGCACCGGCTCTTTGTCCATGCCGAACAACTGGAAAGCACCATGCACAGCGCGCGCGAGAGTCTTTCGGGCATCGGGCAGGCACTATCGGGCCATATCCGCATCGGTGCGACCGAAGGTTTCGGCAGCTACGTCGTCACCCCCCTGGCCGCGGACTTCCAGCGCCGATATCCCCATATCACGCTGGATATTCTGCCCGTGCCGCGCTTTGTCAGCCTATCCAAGCGCGAAGCGGATCTGGCCATTACCATCGAGCGGCCACAACGTGGTCCCTATATATGCAGCCGCCTATGCGATTACACGCTGATGCTCTACGGTACGCCGCAATACCTCGCGCGCCATCCGCATATCGGTTCGCGCACGGACCTCGCCGGCCACAGCTTTATCGGCTACGTAGACGAACTGCTTTTTAGCGAACGATTGTGATACCTGGAAGACTTACTGCCCAATAGCCGGGTCGTGCTGCGCAGCACCAGTGTAGTAGCGCAATACCACGCCGCCCTGCAAGGCCAGTCGTTGGCGATTCTGCCGTGCTTCATTGCCGCGCAAGATCCCAGGCTTACTCCTGTATTGAGCGCAGAGGTGGCCATCACGCGCAGCTTCTGGATGTATTGCCACGAAGATCTCTACCGCCTCAAGCGGGTCAGTCTGCTGTGGGACTTCATGCGCGAAGCCGCCGAGCGCAACCAGGCGCTGTTTGCCGGCAGGGCCGGCGAACTGATCACCGACGGAGTGTGATCTGCGGCCTACGCGGCTTTCGCAGGCTTGGGCGCTTTCACGCGCAGCCGCCTGTAGAGCAAGAAAATCGTCAGGGCCAGCACGATGGCGTGGATCACCCAGACCCCAATGCCAAAGGGCAGTTTTCCGCTACTGATCCAGGCGCGCGACAAGTTGATGAGGTTCATGTAGAACAGGCCCACTAGCCCGGCGATCAGAAAATCCCCCGAGCGGCCCAGGCGGGGATTGACCGCGCCTAGCGGAATGGCCAGCAATGCCAGATTCAGGGCCGCCAGCGGCATGGAAACCCGCCACATGATCTGTGACCATGAACTATTCGTGTTGTCTTGCATCAATTGCGTCGTGGAACGCGCCTTGCTCGAGCGTTCGGCCGCCGCTCGCGCCTCGGCGATGGGATCATCGCCCGCCTTGCTTTCAAGGCGGATGCCGTACTCTTCAAAATTTGTCAGGCGGACCTCGGGCGTGCCGGGTTTGAGGTCGTACCGATGGCCACCCGACAGCACCAGGAACCGATCGCCATTGTCCAGCGTTTCGCCACAGGCGCTCTTGGCCGTCAGCACACTGAACCACTCGGGATCGATCGCCCGAGCAAATACCGCTCCCAATTCGTCGCGCGGATTGACGGGGTCCTCAGTGAAGAAAACCCTATCTCCGCGCCCCGACTCGGCAAACTGACCCGCCGCCACCTTGGACAGATCAGAGCGCTGCTCGAAGCGTTCGCGATACTCGCCAATCTGGCGATAGGCCCATGGCGAGGCCACCAGCGTCAAACCAGCCACCACGGCCGCGATCGGCACGGCCACGCGCAGCACGGGCCGTAGCCAGTCAGCCAGCGACAGGCCGCTGGCGAACCAGACCACCATTTCGGATTCGCGATAGTTGCGGGTGACGGTAGTCAGCACCGCAATGAACAAGGACACCGCCAGAATGGTCGGCAACGCCGTAATAGTGGAAAACGCCGCCAGGCCGAGCACCACGTCGGCACCGATGGACCCGCCCGCGGCCTCGCCCAGCAAGCGCACCAGCAGAACGCTCAGCCACACTACTACTAGAGTGGAAAACACCACGCCGGCGTGACTTGTAATCTCGCTGACGACAGACCGTTTGAATAGAGACATGTGAGAATATGCGGGATAATCGTCCGCAACGTGCGACGCACTCGGGAAATCTTCATGGAATTTAGCACACAGACCACTGCTTCCCTGCACCAGATCAAGACTGCGGCATTGGCCGTGGGCGTCTACGCCGATGGCGTACTCAGCCCCGCCGCCGAACTGATCGACCGGGCGAGCAATGGCGCTATCCGCGCCGTCACCAAAACCGAGTTCCGCGGCCGTGCTGGCAGCGTCCTGGTGCTACGCAACCTGACTGCCGTGGCAGCGCAGCGCGTCATCCTCGTCGGTCTTGGCAAACAGGAAGAATACAACGCCCGCGCCCACAGCGGCGCCGAACAGGCTTTTGCCGCCTATTGCGTAAACGCCCAACTGGCCGAAGGGGTGTCGACGCTCGTTGCGCTGCCGATCGACACCCTCGGTCTGCGCGATCGTGCCCGGGCCGCGGCGATTGCCGCTGGCCAGGCCACCTACCACTACGACGCCACGTTCGGCAAAGCCGATCGCGACGCCCGCCCCAAACTCAAGAAGATCACGCAGATCGTCGAGCGCGCCGACACGGCACAGACTCAACTGGGTCTGCGCGAAGGTCAGGCCATCGCCAATGGCATGGAGCTGGCGCGTACGCTGGGGAACCTGCCCGGCAATATCTGCACCCCCACCTACCTGGGCGAGACTGCTCGCAAGCTGGCCCGCGACTTCAAAACCCTTATCAAGGTCGACGTCCTGGATCGCAAGCAGATCGAGGCGCTGGGCATGGGTTCGTTCCTGTCGGTGGCACGCGGCTCCGAAGAACCGCTGCGCTTTATCGTGCTGCGGTACAACGGCAAGCCGGTTGCCGCCAAGAAGGCCAAAGCCGCTGCGGGTCCCGTGGTTCTCGTGGGCAAGGGCATCACCTTCGATGCCGGCGGCATATCGCTCAAGCCTGCCGCCACCATGGACGAGATGAAATACGACATGTGCGGCGGAGCCAGCGTGCTGGGCACCTTCCGCGCCCTGGGCGAATTGGCCCCGGCCATGGAGGTCGTCGGTCTGGTCGCCGCCTGCGAAAATCTCCCCAGCGGCAAGGCCAACAAGCCTGGCGATGTGGTAACCAGCATGTCGGGCCAGACGATCGAGATCCTCAATACCGACGCCGAAGGCCGCCTGGTGCTGTGCGACGCGCTGACTTACGCCGAACGCTTCAAGCCGTCCGCGGTGATCGACATCGCCACCCTGACCGGCGCCTGCGTCGTTGCGTTGGGTAGCGTAAACAGCGGCCTGTTCTCCAAGAATGACGCACTGGCCGATGCTCTGCTGGCGGCCGGCCGCCAGGCACAAGACCCTGTCTGGCGCATGCCGCTGGACGACGCCTACCAGGAGCAGCTCAAGTCCAACTTTGCCGACATCGCCAATATCGGCGGGCCCCAGGCTGGCGCGGTTACTGCCGCCTGCTTTCTGTCCCGATTCACCAAAGCCTATCCCTGGGCCCATCTGGACATCGCTGGCACGGCCTGGCGAGGCGGCAAGGACAAAGGCGCAACGGGTCGCCCTGTACCTCTGTTGATGCAGTACCTGCTCAACACCAACGACTGACGGACCACCCTGCCCGCATGACCCGGATCGATTTCGCTTTTGGTGCCCCGGACCGTTTGCGGGCAGCGTGCCAGACAGCGCGCAAGCGCTTTCTGGCTGGCCAGCGGCTCGTCGTCTATTGCGCTGACGCGAACCGCCTGACGGCTTTCGATCGGATGCTCTGGGCGTTCGACGACACCGCTTTCGTGCCGCACGTGTTGGCCCAGGATGCACTGGCGGCCGACACGCCCGTGGTGCTCACCGCCGCCGACCCCACCCAAGCCCTGACGCTCGCGCCCCAAGCCTGGCTGCTCAACCTGGACGATGCCTGCCCGCCGAATTACGCAGGGTTCGCGCGCGTGCTCGAGATCGTCTCGGCCAGTCCTGAAGACAAGGCCGCAGCGCGCGCACGCTGGCGCGACTATGTGTCTGCCGGACATCAACCACAAAGCCACGACCTGAGCCGTGGTGCTTAAGCGGCACACCGTCCTGCCATGCCTGCTCCTTACACTGATCCCGGTATCCCGACCCTGACCGAGCGGCTCGACGAGCCCCATCCGGCCTCGCAAGATGAGCCGCCCGACCCGGCGTCAGATCCGGTACTACGGGCTTTGCTGCAGGCCGAGCTTGAACAGGCTATCGATCAGGCAGCCAATCAAGCCGCGGCCGACATGCGCGCCCGCCTGGAGGCCGAATTACCCGGTATTGTCGAGCGCGCCATGCAGCGCCTTCGGCCGGGCTGACCCTGATTTCCCCGACTGGATTTTTCAGGAAACCGTCAGGTATGCTGTCATTCTAAGTACTATCAGGCGAACCTCGCCAAACAGGAGTCCACATGAGCGAATACCGTCCGTCCCCCTTTAATCGTTCCGGCCCCATTGCCGGCGCGCCGGGCGAAGTCGTCCGCAAACAGGTATTGCGTAATACCTACTGGCTGCTCGCCCTGTCCCTGATCCCCACCGTGCTGGGCGCGGCGGTCGGCCTGTACACCGGCATCAACCGAGTCATGGGCGCCAGCCCCGGGATGTCGGCCATTATTTTCCTGGTCGGTGCCTTCGGCCTGATGTTCGCGATCGAGAAAAACAAAAACAGTTCGCTGGGCGTGGTGTTGTTGCTTGCTTTCACCTTCTTCATGGGCGTCATGCTCTCGAGGCTGCTGGGCTTCGTACTCGGTCTTGGCAATGGTTCGCAGCTCGTCATGATGGCGTTTGGCGGTACCGCCGTCGTCTTCGGCACCATGGCGACACTGGCCACCACCATCAAACGCGATCTCTCGAGCATGCAGAAGTGGTTGTTCACGGGCGCTGTGGTCATCATCCTAGCCGCCCTGGCCAATATCTTTCTGCAACTGCCTGCGCTGATGTTGACCATCTCCGTTCTGGCCATTGTCATCTTCTCGGCCTTCATGCTGGTGGACTTGCAGCGTGTGGTCAACGGCGGTGAAACCAATTACGTGACAGCTACGCTGGCCATCTACCTGGATGTGTACAACGTGTTCTCCAATCTGCTGATGCTGCTGGGTATCTTCGGCGGCAACCGCGATTGATCGGGGTGCATGTTCCCCGGGCCTGAAAACCGGCCCAAACCCGCCTACGCAGGCGGTTTTTTTTCTGCCCGCGTCGAGCCCGTCAGAGATGGGGCTGAATCTCATCACAAGAAGGCTAAAATGGCGCGCGTGGCCTCACAGACCCCTATTGGATATTGGGCCCGCCTCTGTGCTTGAAGATGCGGATCCGACGCACGGCACGGGTCGTTTATCCATGTGAGTCCACGTTTGGTTTCCTCCGTCATCCTGGGCATGCTTTGCCTGCATCTGTTCTGTTTCTGCCTCATGTTCAGGCTGATCAGCGCCCGATTGCATTGCAAAAAAAAGGTTCATCGCGGAATAGCGTGGAGCCGTGCTTGATTGCCGTTACGCTTGATCCTTGATTTTTCAAGGATCAAGGCCGGGATCATGCTGGACCGCAAGACGATCGAGAGGTTGGGTGGGTGGGAAGGTTATCGGGTGGAGCGGGTCGTGTGGCCTGAAGGTGAGAGCCGGACGGTCACGATTTACCTGAAGCCTTCAGCGCGAACGATGCACTGCGAGCACTGCGGCAACCGATGTCGGCAGGTGCATGAGACGACCACGCGCCGGGTGCGGGATCTGCCGCTAATGGCGCTGCGAGTGACGCTGGTAGTGCCGCGTCGGCGGGTCTGGTGCGAGCAGTGCGGTGGACCGCATCTGGAGAGGCTGAGCTGGCTGGGCCGTTACCAGCGAGTGACCGACCGGCTGGCCGAGGCGGTCAGCCAGTTGCTTGAGTCCAGCAACATTCTGGCCGTGGCGCGCTTCTTCCAACTGGGTTGGCACACGGTCAAGGCGCTGGACAAGGCCCTGCTGCGACGGGCGATCCAAGAGCCGGACTGGAGCCAGATCCACTACCTAGCGATGGACGAGTTCGCTCTACACAAGGGCCATCGTTATGCCACGGTCGTTGTCGATCCGATCCGCCGTCAGGTGCTATGGATCGGTGATGGCCGCTCGCGCGAGACGGCCAGAGCCTTCTTCGAACAACTGCCAACTGGGGTTGCCCAGCAGATCCGGGCCGTAGCGATCGACATGACGACGGCCTATGAGCTGGAGATCCAGGCCAACTGCCCCAACGCCGAGATCGTCTACGACCTGTTCCACGTCGTGGCCAAGTACGGCCGTGAAGTGATAGACCGGGTGCGTGTAGACCAAGCGAACCAGTTGCGGCACGACAAGCCGGCCCGCCGGGTGATCAAGTCCAGTCGCTGGCTACTGCTGCGCAATCGCAAAAACCTCGATCCGTGCCAATCGGTAAAGTTGGACGAGTTGCTCCAGGCCAACCAGCCCTTGCTCACCGCTTATCTGATGCGCGATGAGCTCAAACAGCTGTGGTTCTACCAACACCCCGGCTACGCCCGCCAGGCATGGGATCACTGGCTGCAACAGGCTCAGGGCAGCGGCATCGCCGCCTTGGCTCACTTCGCGCTCAAGCTAAAAGCCTATCTGCACGGGATTCTGTCTCGCTGTCGCCACCGGCTCAACACCAGCATCGTCGAGGGCATCAACAACACCATCAAAGTCATCAAACGCCGCGCCTACGGCTACCGCGATCAGGAGTACTTCTTCCTCAAGATCCGGTCTGCATTCCCCGGTATTCCTCGATGAACCAAAAAAATGGGGCTGGAGGTATTCGCGTTTGGCAACCTCATGCTTGGCTGTGCCTATGTGCTGCAGTTGCTCGGCCACTCGTCAGACGGGTTGGTTCTCAGCCTGGTCAACCATACACTGACGCTTTGCGCTCCTGTGGCCTATTTGCTGGGCGCCATGCGGTTCTTCAATCGCCCGACCGCCGTCCGCAAACCGTTGCTGATCCTGGCATTGCTGTACACGGCAGCTCAGTTGGCGGTTCAGACAGCATGGGGGACAGAAGCGCGCCACGCTCTGTTGGCAGGATCCTGTGCCCTGCTCTTTCTGGGAATGTCCCTCGCGGCCCTGCGCGGCATGAGAACCTACGCCCGGGACATGCCTGTAGAAATGGCTATCTTCGCGGCCCTGATCGCTGGTATCTGCGTACTCAATGCCGCCAAGCTGGTCATGATCCTCAGCGCAGGGTTGCTCGATATGGGCAGCCGCTTCCAGATGGTGTTCTATCTGTATATGTCGTTTCTCGGCACCGTACTGCCGCCGGCCACGGTCTGGCTGGTACTGCGACGCCTGACCGACGAACTGCAAACACTGGCCACCCGCGACCCGCTGACCGGGCTTCTGAATCGCCGCGGACTGACGGATTCACTGGCCGCCCACTTCCGTTCGCGCCACGCCGCGCCCGTGCAGCTGCTGATGATGGATATCGATCACTTCAAGCAGATCAATGACACCTACGGCCATCTGGTCGGCGACAGTGTGCTGAGCCATATCGGCGAGGTGCTAACCGCGACGGCTCCGAAAACGAATCTGATATGTCGGATGGGTGGGGAGGAGTTCATCATTATCTGCATGCAGCCGGAGCAGTCCGCCATGCGCCTGGCCGAGGATATCCGTCTGGCCATCGCCCGCCTTGCCATACGGACCAGCAACCCCCAGGAGTACATCCGCTGTACGGCGACCATCGCCGTTTCCAGACCGTTTCATGAGGCGCTTGCATTGGATCATGCCTTGCAGGATGCTGACCTCGCGCTTTATCGCGGCAAGACATCTGGACGCAATCGTGTCGAAACTGTGCGGCCTGACGCTGCTACCCCGGCAGACACGATACAGACGGCCTGAGTCGGGCCGTCCAAGCCAGGCATCAAAGCCGCTGCAACTCCATCAGCACACGCCGGGTCGCAAGCGGACGGCCAACCAGGTGAGTCTCCAGACGCTCGCGCAGATCGCGCCGCAGATCCGGCTCGATGCTCAGGTCATTGAAATCCGGCTCCTGATCGTCGATCCCGTATCCGGTTTCACGCAGCAAAATCCATTCGAAACGGCGCAATGCCCCAGCGGCTCTCGAACCCCCGGCTAATTGCTGCAAGGCCGTTTCGTAAGCATCGAACAAAAGGGGATGTGCGTCTTCGCGCGGCAATAGCCGCAGCAGCAGCTCATTCAGATACCAGGCGGACATCAGTGATGCGCCGCCCAGCGGGTGCATCCCGGCGACCTCGGCGCGCATCAATGTTTTGACCTCGCCCGCGCCAGTCCAGGACATCAACAGCGGCTGAAAGGCCGACAGTACAGGCCGCAATACGGAATAAGGCCTCTTGGCGCCCTTGGCGACGAGAGCCACGCAGCCGTGATCGCGAGAAAAAGCCTGGACGATGAGCGAAGTTTCGCGCCACGCCGTGGCGTGGAGCATATAGGCACGATTATCGTGAACGCGCTGAGCGCGCTTACTCATAACCCAGATCGCGCAACGCACCCTCGCGATCCGACCAGCCTTTGCGCACCTTGATATACACCTCCAGATGCACTGGCTTGTCCAGTAGCTTGGCGATATCCTGGCGCGCTTCAGTGGCGATGCGCTTCATGTGCTGGCCGCCCGAGCCCAACAGAATGGGACGATGGCTGTCGCGTTCGACCACGACGCAGGCCGCGATGCGTGCATGCGCGTCGCTCTCTTCCCATTGCTCGATGACGACCGTACAGCCGTAAGGCAGTTCGTCGCCGACCAGACGGAAAATCTTTTCGCGCACGAGCTCAGCGGCGATGAAACGCATAGAGCGGTCCGTCAGCGTGTCCTCTTCGAACATGGCCTCGCCTTCCGGCAGGCGCTGGGCAATTTCTGCCAGTAACTGATCGAGCTGCTGATTCTTGGTGGCGCTTACCGGCACCACCGCGCCGTAGGGATGCTGCGCCATGATTTTGGCCACGAAGGGGAAGAGATCGTCACGATTTTTCAGCGCATCGATCTTGCTGATGGCCAGTATCGTGCGCTCGGCCTTGGGCAGCAAGGGCAAAAGCTTGGCGTCCCCCTCAGACCACTTTCCGGCTTCCACCACGTGCACGACCACATCGACATCGGCCAGGGCCTGCGTCACGACGCGATTCATCATGCGGTTCATAGCGCCGCCGTGACGGGTCTGAAATCCCGGCGTGTCGACGAAGACAAACTGTTCATGCTCGCGCGTGAGCACACCATGAATGCGGTGCCGGGTGGTCTGCGCCTTGCGCGAGACGATAGAAATCTTGGAACCGATCAGGGCGTTGGTCAGGGTGGACTTGCCCACATTGGGGCGGCCCACGATAGCGACGAAGCCGGTACGAAAAGCTTGGGAACTCATTTAACCTCTTGAGCCACTGCCACCGGCAGCGACAGTTGTGCCGTCTTGCGCGCGCGGCCGCCTTTGCGCGCGACTCGCGGACTGACCGCCTGGGCGGCCTCCAGGGCCAGCTTGGCGGCGGATTGTTCGGCGGCACGGCGGCTTGCGCCACCGGCCGTCACCTTGATTTCGAGAGCTGGAATAGCGCACTCCACCTCGAACTGCTGACTGTGCGCGGCCCCGTGCGTAGCGACCACGGTGTAAATGGGCAAGGCCATCTTACGGCCCTGCAAGAACTCCTGCAGCAGCGTCTTGGCGTCCTTGCCAAGGGTCTGCGGATCGACGCTGGCGAGCACCGGGTCGTACTGGCGCTCGATCACCGTACGCGCTGCGGCGAACCCGGCGTCGAGAAACACGGCGCCAAACAATGCCTCGACCGTGTCGGCAAGGATGGACGGGCGTCGAAATCCTCCGCTCTTCAACTCGCCTTCTCCGAGACGCAGATAAAGCGACAAATCGAGGCGCTGCGCGATATCGGCCAGCGACGCCTGCTTGACGAGGTTGGCGCGCACGCGCGACAAATCGCCTTCGTCCAGCTTGGCATAACGCTCGAACAGCATGGCGGCGACGACGAAGTTCAGTACGGAGTCGCCGAGAAACTCCAGGCGCTCGTTGTGGCGCGCACCGTGGCTACGGTGCGTGAGCGCCTGCTCAAGCAATGCCTGATCGCCAAAATGATGACCGAGGCGGGTTTCCAGCGTGGCTAAGGACATGACTATCAGTGAAAACGGCCTATACGGCTCAAGTCGCCAAAATTCATCCAGACAAAGAATGCCTTGCCAACGATATTACTGTCAGGAACAAAACCCCAGTAACGGCTATCGGCACTATTGTCACGGTTATCACCCATGGCGAAGTACTGGCCTTCGGGTACCTTGCAGCGTACTCCATTGCGCAAGTACTGGCAGTTCTCCATGTTGGGAAATTTCCAGATTGGCCCAAAATCCTGGAATTTGTTTTCATCCAGCAGTATTTTGTGCTCAACGCCTCCTAATTTCTCTTTATATTGAGCCACATAGGACACGCGATCCGGCTCAAAATAATCGCCATCACGCACGTGAGGGACCAGTTCGCCGTTGATGTATAGCTTTTTGTCCAGGTAGGCAACCTCATCGCCAGGCAGCCCGACGATGCGCTTGATGTAATCCACATCAGGATCTACCGGATAACGGAACACCACCACATCGCCACGTTGCGGCGAACCCAGATCAATCACCTTCTTGTCGATGACCGGCAAGCGTATGCCGTAGCCGAATTTGTTCACCAGGATGAGATCGCCCGATTGCAAGGTGGGCAACATTGAACCCGAAGGGATGCGGAAGGGTTCGACCACAAAGGAGCGCAATACGAACACGAAGAGAATGACCGGAAAAAAACTTACGGCGTACTCGATCCACCAGGGCATCTTGTTGGCCTGATCGACGGCATCCTGGCGCAAACGCTCGGCCTCTGCCGGGTCGCTGATACCGGCGGCCTGCACCTGCTCGGCCGCGGCCTGGGCGCGACGCCTGCGCGCCTTGCGCCAGATCAGCAGATCCAGCGCCCAGATCACGCCGGTCACGACCAACAGCACAAAAAGGATGAGGGCAAAATTCCAGCTCATTGTCTCTACCGCCTATACGGTTGCTACTTGTCTTCGACTTGCAGAATGGCCAGAAAGGCCTCTTGCGGGATCTCGACCGTGCCGACCTGCTTCATGCGTTTCTTGCCGGCCTTCTGCTTTTCCAGCAGTTTTTTCTTGCGGCTGATATCGCCGCCATAGCACTTGGCCAGCACGTTCTTGCGCAATGCCTTGACGTTCTCGCGAGCGATCACTTCCGCACCGATAGCGGCTTGAATGGCCACGTCATACATTTGACGGGGGATGAGCTCACGCATGCGCGAGACAACCTCGCGCGCACGATAGCGCGCATTGGAGCGGTGAACGATCATCGCCAGGGCGTCGACCCGGTCGCTGTTGATCAGCAAGTCCACTTTGACCACGTCCGCGGATCGGTACTCCAGGAATTCATAGTCCATGGAGGCATAGCCGCGCGAGACCGACTTCAAGCGGTCGAAGAAGTCCAACACGATCTCGGCCAGCGGAATCTCATAGGTCAAATGCACCTGGCGTCCGTGGTAGGTCATGTTGATCTGCGTGCCGCGCTTGTTGTTGCACAGCGTCATGACCGGCCCCACATACTCCTGGGGCATGAACAAGGTGACCTTGACGATGGGTTCTCGAATATCGGCAATCTTGCCCACGTCAGGCATGCGCGACGGGCTTTCGATGGTCAGCACCGTGCCATCGCGCTCCTGAACCTCATAGACCACCGACGGCGCGGTGGTGATGATGTCCATGTCAAACTCGCGCTCGAGCCGCTCCTGCACGATTTCCATGTGCAGCAGGCCCAGAAAGCCGCAGCGAAAGCCAAACCCCAAGGCTTGCAAGACTTCCGGCTCGAACATCAGCGCCGCGTCGTTGAGCTTGAGTTTCTCCAGCGAATCACGCAACTGATCGTATTCGGAGCTCTCGACCGGATACAGACCGGCGAACACCTGCGGCTGGACCTCTTTGAAGCCAGGCAACGGTTCGGTTGCCGGCTTGCCGGCCAGGGTAATCGTATCGCCCACCTTGGCATTGGCCAGCTCTTTGATGCCCGCGATGACAAAACCCACTTCGCCCGCGGACAGATGGGGGCGTTGCTGCGATTTGGGCGTAAACACCCCTGTCTGCTCGCACAGATGCGTCGCGCCCGAAGCCATCAGCAGAATCTTGTCCTTGGGCCGCAGCACGCCGTTGACGATACGCACCAACATCACCACGCCGACGTAGTTGTCGAACCATGAGTCAATGATGAGGGCCTGCAATGGCGCCGCTGGGTCGCCCTTGGGCGGCGGCACACGCGCGACGACCATTTCCAGGATCTCGTCGATCCCCATCCCTGTCTTGGCACTGGCCAGCACGGCATCCGTGGCATCGATGCCAATCACATCCTCGACTTCCTGGCGCGCACCATCTGGATCGGCCTGGGGCAGGTCCATCTTGTTCAGGACCGCCAGCACCTCAACGCCAAGATCGATGGCGGTATAACAGTTGGCCACGGTCTGCGCCTCTACGCCCTGCGAGGCATCGACCACCAGCAGCGCCCCCTCACATGCTGACAGCGAGCGGCTGACCTCGTAGGAGAAGTCCACATGCCCCGGTGTGTCGATCAGGTTGAGGTTGTAGATCTTGCCGTCCTGAGCCTTGTACTGCAGCGCCGCAGTCTGCGCCTTGATCGTTATGCCGCGCTCGCGCTCGATATCCATCGAGTCCAACACCTGAGCTGACATTTCGCGATCCGCCAGGCCGCCACAACGGTGAATGAGGCGGTCGGCCAATGTCGATTTGCCATGGTCGATGTGGGCAATGATGGAAAAGTTACGGATATGCTGCATAGATGAAATTATAAAATAGGGACGTAGCACAGACCGAGGGCCGCGACAGGCGGCAGCGCGGGCACGCCTAGCTGTGAACTGTCAATAGGTTGTATTCGTCCAGGTTGAGTCTGGAGATGGGTACAGCGCGCCCGATGCCTTGGTGGGGTCGATGCCAGTTGTAGTGGTGTAGCCAGGATTTCATGGCATCGGCTCGGTGTTGGGAGTTCTGGTAGGTGTGAGCGTAAGCCCACTCACGCAAGGCCGACTGGATGAAGCGTTCGGCCTTGCCATTGGTCTGTGGGCGGTAAGGTCGGGTAAAGCGGTGCTTGATGCCCAGCTCATGGCACAGCGCGGCGAAGGCGCGGCTGCGAAAGGCCGAGCCATTGTCGGTGAGCAAGCGCTGGATGGTCACGCCCAGGCGCTGGTAGTAGGCCACTGCGTCCTTGAGGAACTGGACGGCGCTGGGGAAGCGCTCGTCGGGGTGGATGTCGGTGAAGGCCACGCGGGCGTGGTCATCGATGGCCACGAAGACGAAGTCCCAGCCGGCCCCCTCAACGGTATCGCGTCGGTTGCCCGTGACCCGGTGGCCAGGGCGCTGGATACGTCCCAGCTTCTTGATGTCGATGTGCAGCAGATCGCCGGGGCCTGATGCTCGTAGCGCACCACCGGCTCGGCCGGCTCCAGGTCGGCCAGGTGCGACAGACCGGCGCGGGCCAGGACGCGGCTGACGGTGCTGGCTGACACGCCCAGCGCCTGGGCGATGCGCGCTTGGGTCAGCCGCTTGCGGCGCAGCTCCACGATAGCCAGCGCCTTGGCCGGCGCAATCGCTCGGGGCGAGACCGTCGGGCGCGAGGACGCATCGGCCAAGCCCGCCTGGCCCTGAGCCAGGAAGCGGCCCAGCCATTTGCGCACAGTCGGCGCGGTGACCCCATAGGCGCGGGCCGCTTCAGGCACACAAACTTGATGGGCGATCAATTGCTGGACCATTTCGAGTCGACGTAGGAAGGTCAATCGGGCATGCTTATGGGTGTTCATCCGGCCGGGCTCCTTGAGTGAACTGGGGGGTTGGCGATTTCCAGTTTCTCAAATCCGGTTCGGATGAACCATGCATACAACCTATTGAATCTTCACACCTAGCGGCAGCGCCAAAATAAGAGGGGGCGCCATGCGCCCCTCTTGCGGCAACCAGCCATTTTAGCCGGTCTTGGCTTTTATTTGGTTCATCGAGGAATACCGGGGAATGCAGACCGGATCTTGAGGAAGAAGTACTTCTGATCGCGGTAGCCGTAGGCGCGGCGCTTGATGACTTTGATGGTGTTGTTGATGCCCTCGACGATGCTGGTGTTGAGCCGGTGGCGACAGCAAGACAGAATCCCGTGCAGATAGGCTTTTAGCTTGAGCGCGAAGTGAGCCAAGGCGGCGATGCCGCTGCCCTGAGCCTGTTGCAGCCAGTGATCCCATGCCTGGCGGGCGTAGCCGGGGTGTTGGTAGAACCACAGCTGTTTGAGCTCATCGCGCATCAGATAAGCGGTGAGCAAGGGCTGGTTGGCCTGGAGCAACTCGTCCAACTTTACCGATTGGCACGGATCGAGGTTTTTGCGATTGCGCAGCAGTAGCCAGCGACTGGACTTGATCACCCGGCGGGCCGGCTTGTCGTGCCGCAACTGGTTCGCTTGGTCTACACGCACCCGGTCTATCACTTCACGGCCGTACTTGGCCACGACGTGGAACAGGTCGTAGACGATCTCGGCGTTGGGGCAGTTGGCCTGGATCTCCAGCTCATAGGCCGTCGTCATGTCGATCGCTACGGCCCGGATCTGCTGGGCAACCCCAGTTGGCAGTTGTTCGAAGAAGGCTCTGGCCGTCTCGCGCGAGCGGCCATCACCGATCCATAGCACCTGACGGCGGATCGGATCGACAACGACCGTGGCATAACGATGGCCCTTGTGTAGAGCGAACTCGTCCATCGCTAGGTAGTGGATCTGGCTCCAGTCCGGCTCTTGGATCGCCCGTCGCAGCAGGGCCTTGTCCAGCGCCTTGACCGTGTGCCAACCCAGTTGGAAGAAGCGCGCCACGGCCAGAATGTTGCTGGACTCAAGCAACTGGCTGACCGCCTCGGCCAGCCGGTCGGTCACTCGCTGGTAACGGCCCAGCCAGCTCAGCCTCTCCAGATGCGGTCCACCGCACTGCTCGCACCAGACCCGCCGACGCGGCACTACCAGCGTCACTCGCAGCGCCATTAGCGGCAGATCCCGCACCCGGCGCGTGGTCGTCTCATGCACCTGCCGACATCGGTTGCCGCAGTGCTCGCAGTGCATCGTTCGCGCTGAAGGCTTCAGGTAAATCGTGACCGTCCGGCTCTCACCTTCAGGCCACACGACCCGCTCCACCCGATAACCTTCCCACCCACCCAACCTCTCGATCGTCTTGCGGTCCAGCATGATCCCGGCCTTGATCCTTGAAAAATCAAGGATCAAGCGTAACGGCAATCAAGCACGGCTCCACGCTATTCCGCGATGAACCTTTTATTTGCTGGAAGGCTGCACCGCTACCCATTGGCTTTGATCGCCGCGGCGAACCAGCAGACCCACGGTCTTGCCCTTGTCGAGCTTGCCTACCGCCTTGGCGAACTGAGCAGCATTGACCACATCGACATCATTGATGGCCAACACGATGTCGCCTTCTTGCAGGCCCGCCGAAGCCGCGGCGCCTTCGGCGGCACGCACCAGCACACCGCCCTTGATGCGCAGCTTCTTCTGCGTATCAGCGGGCACGTCCGTCACGCTCAGGCCGAGATGATTGTCAACCGCAGGAGCGGCATCCTTGCCGCCCTTGCCTGCCGCAGCGGTCTGCTCAACCTTGAGCTCGGCAACCTTGACATCCAGGGTCACCGTCTTACCCTTGCGCCAGACTTTCAGCTTGCCCGTAGCGTCCGGCTTGGTATCGCCCACCACACGCGGCAGATCCGACCAACGCTTGATGGCCTGATCATTGAACTTCAGGATGACGTCGCCAGGTTGGACGCCGGCCTTGTCGGCAGGACCATCAGGCTCGACGCTGCTGACCAAGGCGCCTTCGGCGCGCGGCAGACCGATAGCCTCGGCCACGTCCTTACCCACCTCACCGATCTGCACACCGATGCGGCCGCGCGTGACCTTACCGGTCGTGCGCAGTTGATCCACCACACGCATTGCTTCATCGATGGGAATGGCCAGGGAAATACCCATGAAGCCACCGCTACGCGAAATAATCTGCGAATTGATGCCGACCACATCGCCTTGCATGTTCAACAACGGACCACCCGAGTTACCCGGATTCACGGCCACGTCCGTCTGAATGAAAGGCAGATACTCGCCGGTGTCGCGGCCGATGGCGCTGACGATACCGGAAGTCACCGTGGAGTCCAGACCGAACGGCGAACCGATGGCCAGTACCCACTGCCCCTTCTTGAGCTTCTTCGTGTCACCGACCGGCAACGCCGTCATGCCCTTGGCGTCGATCTTGATGAGGGCCACGTCGGTGCGCTCATCCGAACCGATGACCTTGGCCTTGAACTCACGGCCGTCGGTCAGCGTAACGATAATGTCGGCCGCATCGCTGATGACGTGATTGTTCGTCATGATGTAGCCGTCATCGGAGATGAAGAAGCCCGACCCCACGCCACGCGGCACGGTACGCTCCTCTCCCTGAGGCTGCGGCTGTTGCCGGCGCTGTCCAGGGGCCGCGCCAGGCGGCTGGAAATCCGGCCCAAAGAACCAGCGAAACAGTTCGTAGGGGTCGCCGCCACCGCCTGCGCCACCAGGGCCGCCAGGGCCACCGCGTGCGGGAACGGTTGCTGTGGTGCGAATGTTGACGACGGCCGGCTCGGCTTTTTCAACGATGGAGGTGAAATCTGGCAACACTCCACCGGCAACCGGGGTTTGCGCGTGAGCAACCAGCGGGGCCTGCGCCAGCGTCAACGCCGCCCCCATCATCAGGGCAGCAAAGAGGCGGCGAACATACAGGGTGGACGAATCGTTTTTTTTCATGTGAGAGCTCCGGAAAGACTCCTGACCTTTATCAGGTTTCTTATTTAGACGACGATACGGGCACGTATTCCGTAGCTTGAGCCAAACTCTCCAACGTTGCCGCGGGACTTCGCCCAACACCGTCATCCAATAGTCCGCAATGCGGGTTCCATAGATGTTGATGGCGCCATGCTGGACAAGCCCAGCAGGTGTATGTTGGTGGCGAGATCCGTCATAAGGTTCAATAAAAACAGAAATTGCCGCCAAACCATCTGACAACACAACCTGGCTAACCGTTCCCTTGCCGATCTGTCTTGCAACCTGCATGACCACAACAAAACCTTCCGGCGCAGGGATACGCCACCCCTGAGCGGCCAGGTCGACCGGCTTCATATCGGCTTCCATCACTCGCCAATCGCGGGTGTCCCAGCGCGAATTGAGCAATCCGGCGTCAACGTCGCCCCCGACACGCAAGGACGAGAACGACACCTGCTCCACCACGCCACGTTTGCCGTCTATGGTTTGCGCCTTGAGCAACAGATTGGTGTCGACATCGGCGCACAGTTGATAGCCATAACGCATGGTGTCGCGCGGCTCTATCGTGATCAGACGACACTGACGATCTGCGACCCGATGCAACTTGGACTCGGCACGTACGACGTAGTGATCGGCAAGGTCTTTGGGATCACCCAGCAACAAACCCGGAAAACGATCGCCGCGACGGCGCTCCAGCAATACGGTTTTGTGCTCGGGAATCAGGCACTGCACATCTTCGTTGTGCCGCAGATATTCTCGCGGCTGGCCATCAAGGATCTCCAGACGCTCGCGTTCGCCGGTCCCGTCGATGAGGTGCACCAGGCGCGACGACTGCATGGTATCGCCCTGCTGATACATGAACACGCCCGCATAATCCTGCGAACGTGCGGCCTGCTGGATATTGGCCAGCAACTTGACCGGATCGTCGGCGGCCGTCTCCGCCCGGGCAGCAGCCGACCACGCCAGCACACCGCAAAACACCACGGCTGCCATACTTGCCCATTGCCGCTGGGGACGCGTCATGCGCCCGTCAGAGCACATGTCCTGCCGCCGTGCCATCAGCGTGCTCCGGTCTCGAACGAGACCTGCCGCACGGCGCTGGGGCCAGCCATCTGGCGGTGAGCCTCGAGGTAGTCGCGCAGGCCGGGATCATCGCGGCTGGCATCCGCCAACACGGGAGTCGACAGACTGGGGCCCGACGACACCAAGGGTTGCGCCACCCAGATCACCGTCGCCACGGCGGCAGCCACCGCCAGACCGGACAACCCAAATCGCAAAGGCGAACGGCGCCGTGGCGCGGCCACTATGGGCAACTCCGCATCCAGGGCGCGCGCCAATCGGGACTGGAAGTCCTTGCTCGGATTGATCACCAGATCGGAGCTGCGCAAGGCATCCCCGATCACATGGTAGCTGTCCCAGGTCTTACGACCCTGAGGGGACATCAGTTGATTCAAAAAGTCCTCTGATCCTTCTCCGTCCATCCAGGCGGAAACCGATTCCTCGAATGAGGCTTCGGCGATCACGGACTTGGCTGCTGTTTGCATGACTGCCACTCCTTACCAGCGACGCTCGGCATCGGTGTCAAGCAGGGGGCGCAACCGGTTGGCGATCGCTTCCCGCGCACGAAATATGCGAGAGCGAACCGTACCGATGGGGCAGTCCATGCTTTGGGCGATGTCTTCGTAACTCATACCTTCGATTTCACGCAGGACGATAGCCGTGCGCAGCTCTTCGGGCAATTCCTCGATGGCGGCGTTGACTGTCTCGGCAATTTCGCGGCTGGCGAACATTGCTTCCGGCGTGCTTATATCGGTTAGGTTGTCGGTTTCGTTAAAAGTTTCACCATCTTCGGTCTCAATTGCGTTGGGCGCGCTAGGGCGACGCCCCGACGAGGCCAGCCAATTGCGGGCGGTGTTGATGGCGATACGATAGAGCCAGGTGTAGAAGGCGCTTTCGCCGCGAAACTGCGGCAGCGCCCGATACGCCTTGATAAATGCCTCTTGCGCCACGTCCTCTATCTCGGCCGGGTCGCGGATCATTCGCGCCAGCAGGCGCAGGATCTTGCGCTGGTACTTCAGCACCAGCAGGTCGAATGCTTTCTTGTCGCCGCGTTGCACACGCGCAACAAGCTCGGCGTCGACGTCGCGTTCGCTCATGACACCCCTTTTCGATATGCCACTTTGCAACCTCCGACCCCGGTAACTATGTTCAGCCGGCGCCAATGATGCGGTGCCATGGTGTCAGGCCAGACGGAGCAGTTGATCTTGCTGTTTGTAACACACTCGTCACCATGCAACTCGAGCGTCAGGGCCAGATGGCTCTGATGGCGCACGGCGTCGCGCAAATGAACGGGTCGCCAGACATTGCCGGCACAACGCGCCTGCCAGAATTGAGGGTCGGGGTGCACGCGCAGCGCCTGCACCGCCTGGGCCGGCCGGCGTAACACCAACGGCAAAGCCGCCAGCAGCCATGGTTGGGCAGCCCCAGCCATCGCCATCAGCAACACAGGCCCGGCAACGGGCCAACGGGTGCCTGCCGGCAAGCCGGCAGGCACCTCGAATTGCCACACTTGGCCCAGATCCAACGTCAAATCCGGCGAATAGCCATCGAGCCGTTGGTGCCGCCGAATCCAAAGGAATTGGATAACGCGACATTGATCTTCATCGGACGAGCTTCATTGGCGCAATAGTCCAGATCGCACTCAGGATCCTGATTGAAGATATTGATGGTGGGAGGCGAGACCTGGTTGTAGAGAGCCAGGGTCGTGAAAACCGCCTCGATGCCGCCGGCCGCACCGAGTAGGTGCCCCGTCATGGACTTGGTCGAGTTGACAACCAGCTTGCGCGCATGATCGCCAAAAGCCAGCTTCAGTGCGTCGGTTTCGTTCTTATCGCCCAGCGGCGTCGAGGTGCCGTGGGCGTTGACGTAATCGACGTCTGCGGCATTGATGGCCCCGTTGCGCAAGGCATTGACGATGCCGCGGCGCGGACCGTCCTTGTCAGGCGCGGTGATGTGATGCGCATCCGAACTCATGCCGTAGCCCACGAACTCACCATAAATACGCGCACCGCGCTTCTTGGCGTGTTCATACTCTTCGAGCACGAGCACACCAGCACCCTCACCGAGCACGAAACCGTCCCGGTCACGATCCCAGGGACGCGAGGCCGTGGTCGGATCGTCATTGCGCGTGGACAGCGCGCGCATGGCGGCAAAGCCACCGATGCCCAGGGGAGAAACGGTCGATTCGGCACCGCCCGCAATCATCACGTCAGCATCGCCATACTCAATCAGACGGGCCGCATCACCGATGCTGTGCAGCCCGGTTGTGCAGGCGGAGACTACGGCGTAGCTCGGCCCCTTGAGACCAAACATGATCGACAGATGGCCGGAAATCAGATTGATCAACGAACCCGGCACGAAGAACGGCGAAATCCGGCGCGGGCCCTTGGCCAGCAGATCCGTCTGCGTTTCTTCGATACGCGGCAGGCCGCCTATGCCCGAACCCACAATCACGCCGATGCGATCGGCATTTTCTTCGGTGGCCTCTAGACCCGAATCGCGCCACGCCTGCACGCCGGCGGCCACACCATAATGGATAAAGGTATCCATTTGGCGCGCCTCTTTGGGCTGGACGTATTGCGTGACGTCAAAGCCTTTGACCTCGCCCGCGATATGGGTGGTCAGGGCCGACGGATCGAATCGCGAGATACGGCCAATGCCAGAACGTCCGTTGACGATATTGTCCCAAGCGGTGGCCAGATCGTTGCCCACGGGGGAAACGATGCCCAAGCCGGTGATGACGACACGTCGCTTCACGGATGACTCCTCAAACAGACAAAATAAAGGCGGTTTTTGGTTGACCTGACAAACCACGCGGAATCACCGGGCCTGCCCGGCCGGATGCGTCCCCGCGCGGGTCGCATGGCTATACCTAAAACCGCCCTGACTCCTGCGTCCGAAAACGCCGGATAGATAGGCTTGTGCTGATTACTGCTTACCGTTCGAATTGATGTAATCAATCGCTTGTTGAACGGTCGTGATCTTTTCAGCCTCTTCGTCGGGGATCTCGGTCTCGAACTCGTCTTCGAGGGCCATGACCAACTCGACCATGTCGAGCGAATCGGCACCGAGGTCGTCAAGGAAGGAGGACTCGTTCTTGATCTCGGCTTCGTTCACGCCAAGTTGTTCAGCGACGATCTTCTTGACGCGCTGTTCGATGCTTTCCATGCAGATCTCCAATTGGGAAAAATCCCGCGAATTATAGCCAAGCGTTGAGGAATGCAAACGCCGGGCCGTGAGAAAAAAACACCGCGTTTTTTCGACCTCACCCAGCCTGTCGGCAAGGGGGGCCGGACCGCATGCTACGGAAGGTCCGATACATGGGTCACGGGTGTCGCCGCGGCAGGCTGGCCGGCTGTTGCGCCACGCCAGCATGCCGCATTTATTACATATACATCCCGCCGTTGACGTGCAGGGTGGTACCCGTAATGTAACCCGCCGAAGGACTGGCCAGGAAGCCGACCGCATTGGCGATATCGGCCGGGGCACCCAAGCGCCCCAGCGGAATTTGTTGCAAAAGGGCTGCGGTCTGCTCTTCGCCCAGGACACGTGTCATGTCGGTATCAATGAAACCGGGAGCCACGCAGTTTACCGTGACATTGCGACTGCCCAGTTCGCGCGCCAGGGCGCGCGTCATGCCAGCCACACCAGCCTTGGCGGCCGCGTAGTTGGCCTGGCCGGGATTGCCGGCCGAACCCACCACGGAAGTGATGTTGATGATCCTACCCCAGCGTGCCTTCATCATGTTGCGCAGTACGGCGCGCGACAGACGAAAGACCGAGCTCAGATTGGTGTCGATCACCGAGCCCCAATCGTCGTCCTTCATGCGCATGGCCAGCGTGTCGCGGGTAATACCGGCGTTGTTGACCAGGATGTGCGGACCACCGCCCTCTTTGCCCAACTCGTCGATGAGCGCATCGACGGCTGCAGCGTCCGTGACGTTCAGTACGACGCCACGGCCGCCGCTGGCAGCCAGCGCTTCGCTAATGGTCGTGGCACCGGCCTGCGACGTGGCCGTGCCGACAACCTTGGCACCGCGAGCCGCCAGCTCCTGAGCAATGGCGCGACCGATGCCACGCGTGGCGCCAGTCACCAGCGCAATCTTGCCTTCCAGATCCTTGATGGTGTGTTCCATACTCAATTTCCCTTGACGAGCGCCAGCGCGGCATCCAACGAAGCAGGATCCGTCACGGCCAGACCGGTCAGATCGCCATCGATACGCTTGGTCAGGCCGGTCAGGACCTTGCCCGGACCAAATTCGATGACGTGCGTGACGCCTTGCGCCTTCATGGCTTGCACGGTTTCAACCCAGCGCACCGCGTGCCAGGCCTGGCGGACCAAGGCATTCCGGATGGCGGCAGGATCGGAGGGCAGCGCGACATCCACGTTATTGATGACGGGAACCGCGGGTGAATGCACGGCGGCATCGGCCAGCGCCTTCGCCAGCACCTCTGCTGCCGGCTTGAGCAAACTGGAGTGAAATGGCGCCGAAACCGGCAACAGCAAGGCGCGCTTGGCACCCGCGGCCTTGGCGGCTTCGCAGGCGCGTTCAACGGCAGCCTTGTGCCCGGCAATCACGACCTGCGCCGGCGCATTGAAGTTGACGGCCTCGACAGCCTCGCCCTGAGCGCCCTGCGCACAAGCTGCTCGGACGGCATCGTCATCCAGGCCCAGAATCGCAGCCATCGCTCCAGTGCCCACGGGCACCGCAGCCTGCATGGCATCCGCACGAATCCGCACCAGGCGTACGGCGTCTTCCAGCGCCAGGGACTGCGCAGCAGTCAGAGCCGCGTACTCGCCCAGGCTGTGCCCGGCCATCACGGCAGGCAATGGGCCGCCGGCATCACGCCAGGCAGCAAAACAGGCAACACCTGCCGCCAGCATGGCGGGCTGGGTATTCGTGGTGAGGTTGAGTTGATCGGCCGGACCCTGGGCAATCAGGGCGGCCAGATCCTGGCCCAGCGCCTGGCTGGCGCGCGCGAGCACATCAGCCACGGCGGCATTGCCGGCCCATGCATCCATCATGCCGACGGATTGGGATCCTTGGCCAGGGAACACAAATGCGAGTTTCATGGTGGTCCGTGATCTCTTTACGTTAGCGAACCGCGCGGCGGGCGTCATGCCCGGCCGCACTACATGCGGGCCAGTACCGAGCCCCAGGTGAATCCGCCACCCACGCCCTGCATCAGCACATGCTGACCGGCTTTGATGCGGCCATCACGGCGTGCCACATCCAGGGCAAGCGGCACACTGGCCGCCGAGGTGTTGGCATGCTGGTCAACGGTAACGACGACATGGTCAGCCGATACGTTGAGCTTACGTGCAAGAAAATTCAGAATGCGGACGTTGGCCTGGTGCGGCACCAGCCAATCGACCTGATCGATGGTCATGCCGACCTCGGCGCAGACTTCGCGCGCCGACCGGTCCAGAACCGTCACAGCCTGCTTGAACACTGCCTGCCCATCCATACGCAGGAAAGGATCGCCAGTGACGGCGCCGTAGGCCACGTTGCCTGCTGCGCACAGAATCTTGGTCTGACTGCCATCGGCATGCAAATGCGCAGCAAGGACACCGGGCTCATCGGAAGCCTTGAGCACGACGGCGCCCGCGCCATCGCCAAACAACACGCAGGTGCTCCGGTCGTTCCAGTCCAGAATGCGGGAGAAGACTTCTGCACCGATCACCAGGGCACAGCGGGCACGGCCAGCGCGCACGAAGCTGTCGGCCGTTGTCAGCGCATACACAAAGCCGCTGCACACGGCCTGCACATCGAACGCCGCACGGCCCTTGGCGCCGAGGTTGGCCTGCACCAGGCAAGCTGTGCTCGGAAATACGAAATCCGGGGTGGACGTCGCCACAATGATCAAATCGAGGTCATCGGGGCCCACGCCGGCGTCCGCCATCGCACGCCGGGCAGCCTCAGTCGCCAACACGCTGGTAGTCACGCCACGATCGGCCAGATGCCGCTGCCTGATACCCGTCCGCTCGACGATCCATTCATCGGAGGTCTGAATATCGCGCTTGGCCAGTTCAGCGGCCAGATCATCGTTGGACACCACACGCTCGGGCAGGTATCCACCCGAACCCGCAATCACCGAATATTTCATTGCCTTGCTCATCAAACGGTGTCCCCCGCAGCCGCGGCATTATTCGCGGCAGCCTCGTTCAGTTGGACGCGCTCATTGATCTCGGCCACCGTCTGGGCCGTGCGTTCCAGCAATCGGCTGGCAACCGCCTCGCGCGCGCGCTGCAGCGCAAAGCCGTAGGCATAGGCATCAGCCGAACCATGGCTTTTGATCACGACACCACGCAGCCCAAGCAGGGCAGCACCGTTATAACGGCGATTGTCGACGCGGCGGCGCAGCCGGTTAAGCACCGGTGTGGCAACCGCGCCGGCCAGCAGCGTGATGAAGTTGCGCTTGAATTCTTCGCGAATGACGCTGGAGAGCATCTTCGCCAACCCTTCGACGGATTTGAGTACGACGTTACCGACAAAGCCGTCGCATACGACGACGTCGACCGTGCCTTTGAAAATATCGTCGCCTTCCACGTTGCCACGGAAATTCAGCGGACTGGCTCGCAGCAACTCGGCGGCTTCCTTGACCACTTCATTGCCCTTGATGACCTCTTCGCCGATATTCAACAACCCTACGGTAGGCCGGTCGAGATGATCGATGGCTTGCGCCAGCGCAGCGCCCATGATGGCGAACTGCAGCAGATGCTCGGCCGTACAATCGACGTTGGCCCCGAGATCGAGCACCGTCGTGGCGCCCCCCGTCTGATTCGGGATGGACGTCGCGATCGCCGGCCGGTCTATGCCATCCAGCGTCTTGAGCACATATCGGGAAATTGCCATCCACGCGCCGGTATTGCCGGCTGACACGCAGGCGTCGGCCCGACCGTCCTTGACGGCCTGAGCAGCCAGTCGCATGGACGAGTCTTTTTTGCGGCGCAGAGCCACCTCCACCGGGTCGTCCATGGTGACGACCTCGGAGGCAGCCACGACGTCAAGACGATCGCGCGGAACCGAACGATGTTCGGCCAGCGCGGCTTCAATGGCGTCGGGGAGCCCGACCAGCAACAGCCGGGTATCCGGATATTGCCGGGCGAACTCGAGCGCGGCCGGTATGGTGACGGGCAGACCGTGGTCCCCGCCCATGCAGTCTATAGCGATGCGTATCACGGGTGCCAGGTCTGCAATCAGCCGAAGCGGTCCGGGTTACGAGTTCGGCCGACAGGCCTTATTCGTCAGCCTTGGTCTTCAGGACCTTACGACCACGGTAGAAACCGTTGGGGCTGATGTGGTGACGCAGGTGCGATTCGCCCGTGTTGGGCTCGATGGCCGTCGGCGGGTTCACCAGAAAATCGTGCGAGCGGTGCATGCCGCGCTTGGACGGGGACTTCTTGTTTTGTTGAACAGCCATGATGACTCCTAGAAACGGGCCGCATTGTACGCGAATGCCGCCCGAGTTGATTTCAATTCTTACGCTTCAGTTGTTCCAACACCGCAAACGGTGAGGGACGCTTGACTTCGGACGCCTGCGATGCATCGCCCGAAGCGGCCTTTTTCCCCACCGCCTGACCAGACGCATCCGGGCAGATATCATGGCGGGGCACATACGGAATGCTCAATATGAGCTCATCCTCGATCTGGGCCAACAGATCGAAACGATGCGAGCCCACGACCTTTTCAGGTACGTCAGCCGCAAAATCCAAACCTTCTTCCTGGGCATCCTGCAGATCCGCCAGCTCGTCGTCGAGATCATCCTCCGACTCAACCAGCTGCAGCACCACCTCGGAATCCACCGGGTGGACAAAGGGTGCGTTGCAACGCTGGCAGATCAGGACCGGATTGGCCTCGATATGCAAGCGCAGCAAAGGCTGGCCGGAAATGACGCCACCCGACTTGCCCGTACCTTTACCCACTTCGCCGACTACCGACCAGCGAGCGATGCCCGCGTCTCCGGCAGCCTGCTCGGGCAGCCCTTCCATGAAGCGCGACAGCCTCGCAAGCGCTATCTCGCCGGATGCCTGCTGACCCTGACGCGCCATAGCATATGCATCCACGACTACGGCATTGCCGCCAGACGCCTTAACCACTGCTTTTTCTACAGGATCAACCATTGTTTTTAGCCATTACGCTACGGTGACGCCTTGCCAAAAGACTGCAAACCCACGCAGAAAGCACCTATTGCATTGCAGCGCATGGCAATAGCCACGCATATGCCACCAAAGGCGACTCCGACAAGAAAATCCAGCCAAGCAAAGTAATCAATACGCAGCAAAATCGCCGCAAAACTTTAGATAATACCGTGACTTACAGATCACCGTCAAATATCGCATGACTACGCCTTCTCGCCTCATCCTTGCCTCCAGCTCCCGCTACCGGCGCGCCATGCTTGAGCGCCTACGCCTGCCGTTCGAGAGTATTTCGCCGGATGTGGACGAAACACCACAACCGGGAGAGACACCTGCGGCGATCGCACTGCGTCTATCCGTGGCAAAAGCCATGGCCGTAGCCCGCCAACACCCCGGCAGCGTGGTGATCGGCTCGGATCAGGTCGCGACGATAGACGGCCAACCGATTGGCAAGCCCGGCGACTTCGCGCGCGCACAAGCTCAGTTGCGGCGACTGTCCGGGCAAATGGTTGAGTTTCATAGCGCGCTGGCCGTCACGGACGGGCAACGAACCGAACAGACCGACGTCATCACTTATTGCAAATTTCGCCCACTGAGCGACGCCGACATCGACACCTATCTGCACGCCGAGCACCCCTACGATACTGCAGGCAGCGCCAAGGCAGAAAGCCTGGGGATCGTGCTGATGGAAAGCATGCGCAGCGACGATCCCACCGCCATTATCGGCCTGCCACTGATCGCCCTGACCGGAATGCTGACGCGATTTGGCCTGCCTCCGCTGGGGTGCGGCGCATGAGCGGCGCGCTGCACCTAATCCCCGTTGGCCTGGGCGAGGCTCCAGTCGAGCGCTGGCTGCCCAGCGACGTCCGCGCCCTCGCCGGCAGGCTGGACTGCTATATCGCCGAAAATGCCAAGACGGCACGCGCCTTTCTCAAACTGATAGGCACCGAACATCCGCTCCAGGAAATAACCATCCATACGCTCAACGATCAGGCCGATGCGCGCCAGATCGAAGCCTGGCTGGCTCCCATTAAAGCAGGCAAGGAGATCGGCCTGGTGTCCGAAGCCGGCTGCCCTGCCGTGGCAGATCCTGGCGCCAAAGTGGCCGCAGTCGCCCATCGCCTGGGCTATACGGTCAAACCGTGGGTAGGCCCCTCCTCCATCCTGCTTGGCCTTATGGCCAGCGGCCTGGATGGACAGCGATTTGCCTTCCATGGCTATGCTCCGGTTGACGCGACCGAGCGCGCCAAGCAGTTGCGCGCCTGGGAGCAGCATTCCGCCCGGCATGACCAGACGCAGATGCTCATTGAAACACCCTACCGCAATATGGCGATGTTTGGCACACTGCTGGCTGCCCTGCGCGGCGACACTCGCCTGTGCGTGGCCAGATCATTATCGACCGAGCGCGAGTGGGTGCGCACCCGTACGGTGGCGCAGTGGCAGCAGGATGCCCCCCCCGACCTGGACAAACAGCCCACTCTCTTCCTCTTTCTGGCCCGCTAAATCATGCCGCGCCTGGCCGCAGCCCTCGTTACCTGCCTGATGCTGGCGGCTTGCGCCAGCACCGTGGACCGCTCCGTCACGGCCACGGGCCAGAGCAGCCGGGTGCGTTACATCGTGCTGCACTACACTACGGCCGACGACGCCGAGTCGCTGCGGCTGCTCTCGCAGACGCAGGTCAGCGCGCATTATCTGGTGAGTGCCCGCCCGGATGCCCGCGTGTATCAACTGGTAGATGAAAACCGTAGCGCCTGGCACGCCGGCGCCAGCCGCTGGTTTGAACAAAACTCACTGAATTTCACGTCGATCGGCATCGAGATCGTCAATGCAGGCTGGCAAAAACAGGCTGACGGCACGCTGCTTTATGCACCCTACCTGCCTGCGCAGATCACCGCGCTGTCGCATCTGCTGCGGGAGATCGCCGGCCGCCATGGCATCCGCCCCGAAAACATCGTCGGCCACAGCGACATTGCACCGCAACGCAAACTCGACCCTGGACCGGCCTTCCCGTGGAGGGCGCTGGCCCAGGAAGGCATAGGCCGTTGGTACAACGAAGACGAGGCTGCAACTCAATTGTTGCGACTCCAGTCAGCAAGCCTTCCGGACGTCGCGTGGTTTCAGACCGAACTCGCCCGCCTCGGCTATGACACTCCGCGCCATGGCAAGCTCGATCGGGCCACCCGAAATGTGCTGACGGCATTTCAAATGCATTATCGACCGACCCATTACGATGGCCAGCCGGATGCTGAAACGGCCGCCATCATGAAGGCTATGAAGGCCCAGCCCTGATCTCGCGGCGCCGGGTCACCCAGGCCGCTACCCGCCACCCCAGCAGCACGAAGAGCACCGCCCCGTAGATCAACGGTTCGCGAAAATCGTTCTTGCCAGCCTTGTGCCACCAATAATGCAGTACGGCCAACAGGCCAATGAGATAGACGGCTCGATGCAGTTGCTGCCAATGGCGCCCCAGGCGACGCATGGCTGCCTGGGTGGATGTCAGCGCCAGCGCAGTCATGAGCACAAAAGCCATGAAGCCCACGAGAATGAATGGCCGCTCAGCAAGATCATGGAGCATGGATGCCAGCTCCAGCCCCCTGTCCCACCACACCCAAGCGGTGAAGTGCAAGGCCGCATAGAAAAACGCAAACAAGCCACACATGCGACGCAAGCGCACAAGCGCCGGCAGATGCACCAGGCGACGCACCGGCGTGATGGCCAGCGTCACCAACAGACAGACGAGTGCCCAGGTTCCAGAGGAACGGGTCAGGAATTCTATGGGGTTGGCACTTAAACCATCATGCAGCCCAAGCCAGACCCAGCGCAAGGCTGGGACCAGGCCCAGAAGAAATACCAGGGGCTTTACCTGCCCGACGATACGCACCGACCGTTGGCCCATGCCGCGCCGGACTCAGTAGTTAGCCTTCAGGTCCAGGCCCTGATAGAGCCCGGCCACCTGATCGGCATAGCCGTTGAACATCAACGTCGGGCGTTTGGGCGTGAAGATCCCCCCTTCGCCGATGCGTCGCTCGGTTGCCTGACTCCAACGCGGATGCGGAACCTGCGGATTGACGTTGGCATAAAAGCCGTACTCTTGCGGCGCGGCCTTCATCCAGCTACTGCGCGGAGCTTGCTCGAGCAACCGGATACGCACCAGGGATTTGGCAGATTTAAACCCATATTTCCAGGGAACGGCCAGGCGCAGGGGAGCACCATTCTGGTTGGGCAAAACTTTACCGTACAGACCAAACACCAGCATGGTCAAAGGATGCATGGCCTCGTCCATGCGCAGGACCTCCGTGTAGGGCCAATCGAGTACCGGATACCGCAGCCCTGGCATGGTCTCACGCTGGGCTGCCGTTACGAACTCGACATATTTGGCATTACCCGTGGGATCCACCTGCTTGAGCAACGTGGACAGGGAGTACCCAACCCAGGGAATCACCATGGACCAACCTTCGACGCAGCGCAGACGGTAGATCCGCTCTTCCATGGGAGCAAGCTTGAGCAGCTCGTCGATATCGAAAACCCGCGGCTTGCCGGCCGCACCCTCGACGCTGACCGTCCAGGGGCGGGTCTTGAGCGCGCCCGCCGCCCGGGCAGGATCCCCCTTATCCAGACCAAACTCGTAGTAATTGTTGTACGAGGTGATGTCCTTGAAGGATGTCTGCTGATCAGGAACCGCAAATTGCGGCATGGACTTACCCGGCAACGCCCCCTCATCGGCCCAGGCTCGGCGCCCCGCCCAGCCCGACAGCCCGAGAGCAGCCGCAACGGTTGCGCTGCGCATCATCCACTCGCGGCGGGAACGCCAGACTTCCTCAGGAGTGATTTCCGAGGAGGAAATTGGGGACGGCTTTCGAATCAGCATGGGACACTCCGGTAGGCAGGCCATAACGCTGGCGCGCTATCTACTATAGACGCGGCCAGTGGCGCGAAAATTCCCCTGAGTGATCAGCCTTTGTGTCCGATATTATCCTGCCCTCACTCAGCCCGCGATGCGCGGCGTCAACCACTGCGCCATTTCCGGCACGCTGTGCACAATGGCCTGGGCGGCGCAAGCCTGCAGTTCGTCCAGGCTATGGGCGCCATACGAAACGCCCAGGCCATGCACGCCGGCATTGAGTGCCATTTGCAGGTCGTGGGTGGTGTCTCCCACCATGACAACCCGTGCCGGATCCACATCCAGATCGCTCATGATCTGGTGCAGCATCTCAGGGTGCAGTTTGCTGAAGGTTTCATCGGCCGTGCGGGTAGCATCGAAGACCGGCCCCAACCCAGTGGCTGCCAACACGCGATTCAGACCCACACGGCTCTTGCCGGTGGCCACAGCCAAACGCACGTTCTGGCTGGCCAGGCTGTCCAGGAGTTCGCGCACGCCCTCAAACAGACGTAGCTCAGGATCGCGCAATAAGTAATGGATGTGGTAGCGCTCCAAAAAGCGTGGCATCAACGCCGGCGTGAGCTGAGGCACGGCGCGCTTGAGCGCGCTCTCGAGCGACAACCCGATCACCCAACTGGCCTCCGAGGCCGTGGGGACAGGCAAATCGAGATCGCGTGCAGCCGCCTGAATGGCCGCCACGATACTGTGGGTGGAATCCATCAGGGTGCCGTCCCAATCGAACACCACCATTGCATACGACATATCAGGCTGTCTCCAGTTGCTGCAACAGATTGCGACAGGCAGCAGGCAGTTCCGCCACCAGATCCAAGCGCTCACCCGTGAGCGGGTGGTCCAGCGTCAATTGATAGGCATGCAGAAACATGCGATTAAAACCTCGGCGGGCGAAGGCGGCCCTCACTGCATCCGACCCGTACTTATCATCACCGACGATGGGAAAGCCACTGGCGGCCAGATGCACCCGGATCTGGTGCGTGCGCCCGGTACGCAACTCGGCCTCAACCAGGCTGTAGCCCCCGAAGCGCTGCTTGAGTGTCACGATGGTGTGCGCCACCTGGCCTTCGGGATCCACTTTGACCCGGCGCTCCCCGCTTTGGGTCGTCCATTTTGTAAGCGCAAAGCGGATATGCTGACGGTCGTTGACCCAGTCTCTCTCGACCAGCGCCAGATAGCGCTTGCCGCCCCGCCCTTCGCGCAACATGGCGTGCAACGCCAGCAGGGCACTGCGTTTTTTGGCCACCATGAGCAATCCGGAAGTGTCGCGGTCGAGCCGGTGGACCAGCTCGAGGAAGCGCGCCTCGGGCCGCGCCGCCCGCAATTGCTCGATGACGCCGAACGAGACTCCGCTGCCGCCGTGCACCGCCACACCGGCGGGTTTGTCGATGACGAGCATGGCGTCGTCCTCGAACACGATGGGAAACTCTGACGCGGGTACAGGCCTGGGCGCGCCGGGGTCGGGCAGCCGCAAGGGAGGCACCCGCACGATATCGCCCACCTCCACGCGATAGTCCGCGCTGCTTCGTCCCTTATTTACTCGCACCTCACCGCCACGAATGGCTTTGTAAATGTGGCTCTTGGGAACGCCCTTGCACAGGCGGAGCAGAAAATTGTCCAGGCGCTGGCCTTCCTGGCCCACCTCGACCTCGACCATACGTACAGAGAGAGGCACTGGGGAAGTCTGTTTGCGCATTGCGGAAAGCGGCATATAATCGGGACAGCCTTAAGGGGCTGAACTACAGAGGCTCTTGCGGGTGTGACACCGTTTTGCCTGGCGTTGAGATGCGGAGAGATTCGCGCGTCTCCGTCGGATGCGCGGGACACCATTGTACTGTCTCCGTTCAGCTCCTGGGTTTACTTGGTCGCCGGCGCAACCGCGATCTGCCGGACGGTGGTGTGGCATGCAGTGCCCGCCTTCCTGGCAGAGATCCGTTGCCAGCCGCAAGCGATCTGAAGCACAGCAAGAATCGTCGAATATTTATTACGCACCAGACGCCTTAAGGCGTCTGACGTTCACAGCAACCGTTCCGTCAAACCACTACCAGTGAAGCTGACCCTCCTGCTGCCAGAACCCCGTGCCCTATGGCACGACGTGCCCGCGTGACGCGCGGCGGATACGCCTGAGCGCCGCTCAGGTACGGTCCGCATTTTTCTTGTTTGCTTCAGTCGCAGCCCGAGTGACCCGAGGTCACGCGCCGATATCGGCGTGTCCTGACTACGGAGAACCGCACTCATGAAGCGCATGCTGTTTAATGCGACGCACCAGGAAGAACTACGCGTCGCCATCGTCGATGGGCAAAAACTCATCGACCTCGATATAGAAACCGCCGGCCGCGAACAGCGCAAAGGCAATATTTACAAAGGCGTCATTACCCGTATCGAACCCGGCCTTGAGGCCTGCTTCGTCAACTACGGCGAAGACCGACACGGCTTTCTGCCTTTCAAAGAAGTTGCCCGCAGCTTCTTCAAAGAAGGCGTGGACGTACGCAGCGCCCGGATCCAAGACGCGCTACGGGAAGGCCAGGAACTGATCGTTCAGGTCGAGAAAGAAGAGCGTGGCAACAAGGGCGCGGCCCTGACCACCTTTATTTCGCTGGCCGGCCGTTACCTCGTTCTGATGCCCAACAACCCCCGAGGTGGTGGCGTTTCGCGCCGCGTCGAGGGTGAAAATCGCCAGGAACTGCGCGACACGATGGAGCAGCTCGATGTGCCGCAAGGCATGAGCATCATCGCCCGCACCGCCGGCATCGGCCGGAGCGTGGAAGAGTTGCAGTGGGATCTTGCCTACCTCATGCAATTGTGGACGGCTATCGACGGAGCCGCCCGCGACAATGCCGCCCCCATCCTGATTTATCTCGAGTCCAGCCTGGTTATCCGGGCCATTCGCGACTACTTCTCGCCCGAAATCGGCGAAATCCTGATCGATACTGACGAAATCGCTGATCAGGCCACGGCCTTCATGAGCGTGGTCATGCCGGACAATGTCCAGCGCGTCAAACGCTATCGCGACGACATCCCGCTCTTTTCGCGCTTTCAGATCGAGCACCAGATCGAAACGGCGTACTCGCGCACCGTACAACTGCCCTCCGGCGGCGCCGTGGTCATCGACCATACCGAAGCCTTGGTGGCCGTCGACGTGAACTCGGCCCGCTCCACGCGCGGCGCTGATATCGAGGAAACGGCCCTGCGCACCAACGTGGAAGCCGCCGATGAAGTGGCCCGCCAGTTGCGCCTGCGCGACCTCGGTGGCTTGATCGTCATCGATTTCATCGACATGGAAGACAGCAAGAATCAACGTGCTGTCGAGCAACGCCTGCGGGACGCCCTGCACTTTGACCGTGCCCGCGTGCAGATGGGCAAGATTTCGCGCTTTGGCCTCATGGAGCTGTCGCGCCAGCGCCTGCGCCCGGCCCTGAACGAGGGCTCGCACATCACCTGCCCGCGCTGCACGGGCACCGGTGTGATCCGCGACGCCGAGTCCAGCGCGCTGCACGTGCTGCGCCTGCTGCAAGAAGAAGCCATGAAGGAAAACACCGCCGCCGTGCATGCACAGGTTCCGGTGGATGTGGCTACCTTCTTGCTAAATGAAAAGCGTGCCGACATCGCCAAGATGGAAGCCCGCCTGAAGGTCAACCTGGTGCTCATCCCGAACAAGCACCTGGAGACGCCTCATCATCATATCGAGCGCCTGCGTCACGACGATCCGCGCCTCGAAGAGCCCAAGACCAGTTTCGAACTGGCCGAAGCGCCGGCTACCGATCTCACCTGGAGCCCGCGCGAGCAGGAAATCAAGACGCGCCCGGAGGCCTTGGTCAAGGGCATCACACCGGCGCAGCCTGCACCGGTATCCGCCCCTAGCCCCGTCAGCCCGACGCAGAAGCCGGCTGAAGGTGCCAGCCTGGGCAGCTTGTTCAAGCGTTTCATGAACTGGCTGTCAGGAGGCAATGAACCGGCTAAGCCCGTAGAAAAGCCCACCGAACAAGCCAAGCGCAGTGCCGGTGGTAACCGCGGCAAGCGCGGCCACGATGGCCAGGAGCGCCGTGGCGATCGCCATGGCGCCGATCGCAACCGGAACCGTCGCACCCCAGACAGCGAAGGCCAGGAACAGCGCAATGTCCGTGGCGGCCGCCGTCCTGAAGAGCAACGCAGCGATACTCTCCGCAACGAGGCCCAACGCCCCGAACCGCGCGGCGAACGCAACGAGCAGCGCAACGAAGCCCGCCAGGCACGCAACGTCGAAGCTCAGGCCAACGTCGCACGCCCCGCCGCGACGGAAACCGCAGACGAAGCGGCCACGCCCCGCAATGGGCGCAATCGCCGCGGCCGCGGCCGGGGTCGCCGTGAAGACGGCACCATCGATGCGCAGGGCGATGTTCAAGAAGGCAAGATGAGCGAGCAGGAAACCATGGTGGCGGCACTGGCCGAGTCCGTGGCCTCGGCTCTACCCGCTGTCGCCGTCCAAGCTCCCGCAGCCGACGAAGAGATCACGGGTACCGACAACGAGGCGCCGTTGAGCGCCGACGGTGAAGGCCAGGCCGACCCAGAGCGCAAGCGCCGTCGCCGCCGCAGCCGCCGTGGTCGCCGCAGCCAGGAAGACGGCGCCACGCTGGATGCCGATGGTCAGCCCATCGAAACCGGTGACGACGCCGACGAACCCCAGAGCAACGCCTCGGCCCTGATTCCTGCACCGGCCTATGGTGTCACTGCCACATCCGAACCGGTCAAGGTCGAAGAGCCCCAGCCTGACCTCGCCCCTGCTGCGGTACCGGTCGCCCCCGCGAAGCCTGCCCCCGTGGACAACGCCGTTGTCCCGGTTGCTGCCGCTGCGCCAGTTGCTGCCGGAGCGTCGGAGCTCTCCACCGCTGCGGCTGTGCCTGCCGCGCCAGTTGCACCTGCCAGCCCGGTTGCTGCGGTAGAACCCGCGGCGGCTCCGGCGAGTGCTCCTGTTGCTCCGGTGACGCCTGAAGCCACCGTGGCACCGGCCGCGGCAGAACCCGTGGTTGCTACGGCCCCCGCCGTGCCTGCGGTCCAACCCGATACGGCTGCGGCGACCGCCGAAGTCGCTCCGGTTGTCCCTGCACAGACGACGCCTGCGCAAACCGCCGCCGAACCGGCCGCGACCGAACCGGCCGCTGTCGTTGCCGCGCCCAAGCCGGCGTCCGCTCCGATCGTTGTCGGCGAAGCGGCCCTGAACGCCGTGGTCCAAGCCGCCGGCCTGACCTGGGTACAAACGGACCCTGCCCGCCAGGCCCAATCTCAAGCGCAAAGCGCGGCAGACCAAGCCCCGGCACGCTTGGGACGCGAGCGCAAGCCCGTAGCCCAAGCCTCGTCCGCACCGCTGGTGCAGGTCGAAACGGCGCGTTAAATCAAGCGCACATAGAAACCGCCAGGCCAAGCCTGGCAGTTTTTTTTGTATCCCAAAAACTTGGTGTCTCTGACCTGCCCCCAGATTTAGTACGGCACCGACATAGAGCCCAGGGGTAAAAGACCTTCTTTCTGATGAGCCTGCACGAATTGCGCCGGCGTTAAATATCCGAGCGCGCTGTGAGGCCGATCGGTGTTGTACTCGACTCGCCAGTTTTCGATCAAGCTTTTAGCCTGTCGCAGGGACAAGAACCAGTGCTCGTTAAGGCATTCGTCGCGGAACTTGCCGTTGAAACTTTCGATATAAGCGTTCTCCACCGGCTTACCCGGCCGAATAAACGACAGCTTTACGCCTGCTTGGTAGGCCCCCAGGCGTCCAAGGCTCTTCCGGCGAACTCTGGCCCGTTGTCCACGGTAATAGATCGCGGCAGGCCACGCATCTCCGCCAGCCGTTGCAGCACCATGGCAACACGCAGTCCCGGCAACGACGTATCGACCTCGATGGCCAGGCATTCGCGAGTGTAGTCATCGACGATAGTCAAACAGCGGAATCGGCGGCCATAGGCTAGGCCGTCGGCCACAAAGTCCATTGACCAACTCTGATTCGGCGCGATTGCCGCTGGGCGAACCACGCGCTCGGTCGCCGCGATTCGCTTACGCTTTCGTTTTCGCACGCTTAACCCTGCCAGACTGTACAGCCGCCAGATTCGCTTGTGATTTGCTTGCCAGCCTTCGCGACGTAAGAGCACATGGATCCTCCGATAGCCGTAGCGTCGTTTCGCCACTGCCATCTCTTTCATGCGCTCGGTCAGCGCAGCATCGCCTGAGCGTGTGCTCTCGTAGGCAAACAGCGACCGCGAAATTCCTACCAGCCCACAGGCCCGGGTAACACCCATGCTGCGCTCGGTCATTAATGTCCTGACCGCCTCGCGTTTGGCCTGCGGGCTGACTACTTTCGGCTTAGCAGATCCTGAAGCGCCGCCTTGTCCAGCATCGACTCGGCCAACAGCTTCTTGAGCTTGTTGTTCTCCTGCTCCAGCTCCTTGAGCCTCTGAGCGTCCGACACCGTCATGCCACCGAACTTCGCCTTCCAGTTGTAGTACGTTGCCTCGGAGATTCCGTGCTTGCGGCACAACTCTGCGGGCTTGGCACCTGCATCGGCTTCCTTGAGCACGCCGATGATTTGCTCTTCCGTAAATCGTTTCTTCATTGCCATTCCTTTGGGAACGGACTCTACATCGATTTCGTACTAATCACGGGGAGCAGGTCATCTCGGCGAAATCAATCACCAAGGTGGCTCAGCATTGAGGCCGCTATTATTCTGACAAGACAAAAAAAACCGCCGATAAAGTAATCAGCGGCTTCTAGTCTGCAGCAAGATCAGAACTGATAGGTGTATGTCAGCTGGACGACATCCAGACCAGGATTAGGCTTCTTGATATTGGCATTTGAAAAATGCGAATAACGCACGCCCACACGGCTGTTTTGCGTCAACAGGAAACCGAGGCCGACGTGGTCGCCAAATTGAAAAGCCGACCCGATACGTTTGTCTGCAAAACTGGTGTGAGAAAAGACCGTTGCGCCCACACCGGCTTCGAGATAGAAACGGTCGGTTGCCCACCAGCGAAACATCGGAATTGCGTTGGCCTGCCAGACGTGACCGGGTTCGCGCGAACCATCTGCCCACCAGTACGCCCCCCCGAACTCGCCATTCAGATCCAGGCGGCCCCAATTGCTGCCGAACTGGTAGCTCCACCAGGTTGGGGTTTCATAGTTGAGCGTGATGCGCTGGTAGTGATCACCAATACCGTAATGGACACTGACGCCGCCGTCGCTGCCTTGTTGTGCCTGGGCAGTACCGGCAGCCAAAGCCAGTACCAAGGAGGCGATACTGGTCAAAGCGATTTTCTTGTTCAGGCCGTGCATAAGGACTCCAAAGTGCATTCATCTGTGAAGACAGACACCGTACAACCTTAGCAGAAAGCAGGGACAAACCGGACATTCATGTGTCACACAGGCAACACGAAATCCATAAAAACCGACAGGGCGCTGCGCAATAGCGAATCATTACTTCGCTCTATGGAATAGTGCATAGGCGGCAACCCGTTGGATTGCCGCCTGTTTAAACTGCAATTCAGGTTGTAGTGACGAGATCGGCCGGCTGATTCGTCAACAAGGCCAGCAAACGGGCCAGTTCCTCGCGCAGTTGGCGGCGATCCACCACCATGTCGATCGCGCCCTTTTGCAGCAGAAACTCGGAACGCTGGAAGCCTTCTGGAAGTTTTTCGCGCACCGTCTGTTCGATGACGCGCGGACCGGCAAAACCGATGAGGGCCCTGGGCTCGGCAATCACGACATCACCCATGAAAGCGAAGCTGGCGGAAACGCCACCCATGGTGGGATCAGTAAGTATGCTGATGAATGGCAGACCTGCCTGCGCCAGTTGCGTAAGCATGGCGTTGGTCTTGGCCATTTGCATGAGCGACAGCAGGCTTTCCTGCATGCGCGCGCCACCCGACGCGGCCACGCAGATGAAAGGCGTCTTGTGTTCAATGGCGGCTTTGACGCCCCGCACGAAGCGTTCACCGACTACCGAACCCATGGAACCACCCATGAACTCAAACTCAAAACAAGCCAGCGTAGCGGGCACGCCATGGATGGAGCCGCTCATGACGACCAGCGCATCGGTTTCGCCCGTCTGCTTCATGGCCTCCTGGATACGTTCGGGATATTTGCGAGTGTCCTTGAACTTGAGCGAGTCGACCGAACGGGTCTCCTGGCCGAGTTCGACACGGCCTTCGACGTCCAGCAGCGAATCAATGCGCGTGCGTGCGCCGATGCGCATATGGTGGCTGCATTTGGGGCAAACATGCAGGTTGGCCGCCAGGTCTTCGCTGTAGAGCACGGACTCACACGACGGGCACTTGACCCACAGACCTTCAGGGACCCGGCGCACACCACTGTCGCTGGTTTTGTTGATGCGAGGCGGCAGGAGTTTTTCGATCCAGCTCATGTGTATTCCTGTAGACGGCTTGCGCTGGCTCAAGCCGGCGCGCGCTCTCGTTTGACTTGATCCAGCGCCTCACGAATGCTGCCCAGCCAGAGGCTGGCAGCATTGATGGCGGCGTCGGTCTGCTGGGCAGGCGGCACGTCGGCCACAGCCTGCTCCATGGTTTCGATGAGTTTGCTGCCGATGACAACGGCGTCGGCATGACGCGCAATCTGGCTGGCGCTGTCGGCATCACGGATGCCGAAGCCCACGCCTATCGGCAACTTGCCAATATGACGGCGGATGACGGCCAAGCGCTGCGCGACATCGTCGGTATTGAGGCTGCCCGAACCCGTGACACCCTTGAGCGACACATAATAGGCATAGCCGCGGGCCGCGCGCCCGATAGTCTGCATGCGTGCTTCGGTAGTCGTCGGCGCGATGAGGAAAATCGGAGCAATATCGGCCGCTTCCAGCGCCGCGCCGAATTCATCCATTTCCTCAGGCGGGTAATCGACCACGAGTACGCCGTCCACGCCAGCCTCGCGGGCCGATTGGACAAAAACCTGCTGCCCCATGCGCTCGATGGGATTGCCGTAGCCCATCAGTACGACTGGCGTTGTCAGGTCCTGACGGCGGAATTCCGCTACGGCCTGCAACACGCGCGACAACCCCATGCCCTGAGCAATCGCCCGCTCGGCAGCACGCTGGATTACCGGGCCATCGGCCATCGGATCCGAGAAGGGTACGCCCAACTCAAGGATGTCGGCGCCTGCGGCCACCAAGGCGTGCATCAGCGGCACCGTGGCCGCCGGCGAGGGATCCCCTGCCGCGATATAAGGGATGAGTGCCGAGGCACGGCCGGATGCGGCCACGCGCTCAAAGGCAGCGGCGATACGTTGGCTCATGGTGTTCAAAGCTCAATGCCGCCGCGCTCGGCGACGGTATGCATGTCCTTGTCGCCACGGCCCGACAGGTTGACCAGAATGATCTTGTCTTGCGAGAGTGACGGAGCCATTTTGACGGCCTGCGCGATCGCGTGAGACGACTCCAGCGCAGGCATGATGCCCTCGATCCGGCAGCAATCATGGAAGGCCGCCAGCGCCTCATCGTCGGTGATGCCGACGTAACTGGCGCGACCGCTGTCCTTCAGCCAGGCATGCTCGGGGCCCACACCGGGATAATCCAGCCCGGCCGATACTGAATGGGTTTCCTGTACCTGACCGTCGGCATCTTGCATGACATAGGTGCGATTGCCGTGCAGCACGCCTACCTGACCGGCTGCCAGCGACGCGGCATGACGCCCGGTCTCCATGCCCTCGCCGGCGGCTTCCACGCCGATGAGCTGCACGTTTTCATAGGGGATGTAGGGGTGGAAAATACCCAGTGCGTTAGAGCCTCCACCTACCGCGGCGACCACATAGTCCGGCTGCCGGCCCGTGGCCTCGGGCATCTGTTCCAGACACTCTTTACCGATCACCGTCTGGAAATCACGAACCATGCGCGGATAAGGATCCGGGCCGGCCACCGTACCGATGATGTAGAAGGTATTTTCGATATTGGTGACCCAGTCACGCATCGCTTCGTTCAGGGCATCCTTGAGCGTGCGCGACCCAGACTCGACCGGCACGACGCGGGCGCCAAGCAGCTTCATGCGATAAACGTTGGAGGCCTGACGGCGCACATCTTCGCTGCCCATGTAGACCACGCACTCCATGCCGTAGCGGGCGGCCACCGTTGCCGAAGCCACGCCATGCTGGCCTGCGCCGGTCTCGGCGATGACGCGAGGTTTCCCCATACGTTTGGCCAACAGGGCCTGACCGATGCAGTTGTTGACCTTGTGCGCACCGGTGTGATTGAGATCTTCGCGCTTGAACCAGATCTGGGCACCACCGAGCTTTTTCGACCACCTGGCGGCATGGTAGACGGGACTGGGCCGGCCGACGAAATGCTTGAGCTCGTAGTTGAACTCTTCGATGAAGTTGGGGTCCACGCGATACGTGTCATAGGCAGCGCGCAGCTCGGCCAAGGCATGCATCAGCGTCTCGGCAACGAAAACGCCGCCATAAGGGCCGAAATGGCCCTTAGCATCCGGAAGGTCGTAAGGTTTCACCTGAGGTCTACCTGATATCTGGCCGGCGTCTGGCACGGCGACAGGCCCGATGCCTGCCGTCAACCGGAACCGGTTTAGCAACCCGACATTTTACCCGAGCATGGCGGACCAGGGGCCGGCCATGCCCGCAGGCGCTGCCGTCAGAGCGCCTGGCCCAGTTTGCGCAGGAAGGTTTCACACCCGGCCAGCTGATCCAGGGCAACGTACTCGTCGGGTTTATGAGCCTGCTCGATATGACCCGGACCGCAGACCACAGTGGGGATGCCTATGCCTTGAAACAGACCAGCTTCCGTGCCATAGGCCACCTTGCGGGTGCTGCGATCGTCGGTCAGCGAACGCACCAACTGGGTAATCGCCGCCTGCTCGGAAGCCTCCAGGCCGGGAGCCGCTGCACCGCGCTCGATCTCGATGGCGGCGTCGCCGAACTCGGCGCGCATGCGCGGCAGCAGCGTTTCGGCCACGTAGGTCTCGACCTGGGCCTGGATGGCTTCGGCCGGCATACCGGGCAAATTGCGGAATTCGTAGGAAAACTCGCAGGACTCCGGAATGGTATTGACCGCGATGCCACCCTGGATCTGATTGGTCGTCATGGTGGAAAACGGCACGTCATAGAACTGGTCGTAGGGACCATTGGCCTTGAAACTGTCGGCCACATCGCGGATATGGCAGATCAGACGGGCGGCGTATTCAATGGCGTTGCAACCACGTGGGGTCAGCGAAGAATGCGCGGCCCTGCCGTGGACACGACAACGAAACAGGTTGATGCCTTTGTGGGCCACCACGACCTGCATGCCGGTCGGCTCACCCACTACGCAGCCTTCGGGACGAATGCCGCGATCATGCAGGTCGGCGATCATGTAGGGGGCGCCTGCGCAACCGACCTCTTCATCATAGGAGAACGCCAGGTGAATCGGCTTGCTGCGCTGCATGGCCAGGTACTCGGGCACCAAGGCCAGTGATGCGGCAATAAAGCCCTTCATGTCGCAACTGCCACGGCCATAAAGCCGCCCATCGGCTTCAACCAGCGTGAACGGATCGGTGGACCAGTCCTGCCCGTCGACCGGCACCACGTCGGTGTGACCCGACAATACGATTCCCCCTTGCACACCACCGTCACTGGCCGGCAAGGTGGCAAAGAGATTGGCCTTGGTGCGCTCGGGATTGTGCACGAGCCAGGCTTGTACGCCCTGCTGCTTGAGCCAGTCACGAACCGTCTCAATGAGCGCCAGATTGGAATTCCGGCTGGTGGTGTCGAATCCGACCAGAGTCTGCAACCACGTGCGCGCGTTCATATCGCCTAACCTTGAGAAAAACCTCGAGTTTAGGCTACCCGCCGCAGATATGCGCGCCCGGCCAAGGGGAGCGGGCCGCACAGGTGCTGGACGGGTGTTTTCTCGCCTCGCCGGCATTTTCCCCTAAAATTCGCCTCTTCTGGCCCCACACTCTAAGGATTCATCGTGCAGCAGCGTGCAGTTCCCACCCGCAATATCGTGGCGGCCGTCATTGGCAACGCTCTGGAGTGGTACGACTTTCTTGTCTTCGCCTTCATGACTCCGATCATCGCGAAGCTGTTTTTCCCGGTCGACCCCAACGTAGCGGGCAGCGAGCTGAACTCCATTTTGATGACCACCGCCATTTTTGGCGTGGGTTTCTTCATGCGACCGGTTGGCGGCATCCTGCTGGGGCTGTACGGTGACCGCAAGGGCCGTAAAGCTGCCATGGTGCTGGTGACCTCGTTGATGGCGGTGTCCATCGCCCTGATTACCGTGGCTCCGACCTACCATGCCGCGGGCATTCTGGCGCCAATCTTCATCCTGATCGCCCGTCTGCTGCAGGGCTTCTCGGCGGGTGGCGAATTTGGTACGTCCACCGCGCTGCTGATCGAAATGGCGCCTGATGAGCGCCGCGGGTTCTACGGTTCCTGGCAAATGGCAGGCCAGATGCTGGCCCTGCTCATCGGCGCCGCCTTCGGCACGCTGATTACCGAGGTGTTCACGCCCGCGCAGATCGAGGCATGGGCATGGCGTGTGCCATTCGCTTTCGGGCTGGTCATCGTTCCTATCGCCATCTATATTCGCCGCAACCTCGACGAAACCGCGACGTTCAAACGCATCAAGGCTGAAGAAAGCGCCCCCAGCCGTGGCGCCGTGCAGCGACTGACCCTGGGGCAAATGCTAGCCCGCCACACGCGGGAAACCCTGATCGGCGTGGGGCTGGTGGTGACCGCTACGGTATCCATCTACATCACCTTTACTTATCTAGTCACGTACTCGACCAAGATTCTCAACCTGCCCATCAGTGAGACCTTCCTGGTGCAAATGGCGGGTGCGGCGGTCATGGTGGTCCTCACGCCGTTCATGGGTGCCTGGTCAGACCGCGTCGGCCGTCGCCCGCTGGTCATCGGCTCGCTGATCGGTTATCTGGTGGTGCTTTATCCGCTTTATGCCTGGCTGACCGCAGCGCCATCGATCGAACGACTGTTGACTGTACAGTTGGTGGTCTGCCTGTTCGTATCGGCTTTCTTCGGCGTGTTCAGCACCGTGATGGCGGAACTCTTCCCGGCACGAGTGCGCTCGGTCGGCCTGTCGCTGGCCTATAACGTGGCCGTGATGATTTTCGGCGGTTTTGCGCAGTTCATCGTGACCTGGCTAATCAAAACCACTGGCTCGCCGATGGCACCGGCTTACTACGTGATGTTCGGGGTCGCCCTGGGCCTGGTGGCCTCCTTTTTCATCCAGGACAAGACCCGGCAGCCTCTGGACGACCACTGAGCCTCCGGCAAGCGGCCGCTTATCGACGGGCGGCCGAGGACACGCCGGAGACTTCGCGCAGCGCATCCAGCGCTTTTTGCAGGCTGTCTCCACCGCGCACCTCTACCGTGAACACCATATGTGCAAGCGATTGCTTGCTCTGGGTGTTCACGCCCACCACGTTCAGCCGCAGACGCGCGAACACTTCGGACAGGTCTCGCAACAGCCCCGGCCTGTCATGGGCGTGCACGCTGATATCCACCGGATAGAAGCTATCCGATGTGTTTCCCCATTCGACGTCGATCACCCGCTCGGGCTCCCGCTCGGCCAAGGCCTGGAAGCTGTGACAATCGGCCCGATGGATGGATACGCCACGCCCACGCGTAACGAAGCCGCATATCCGATCCGGCGGCGCTGGCCGGCAGCAGCGCGCAAGCTGTGTCAGCAACGACCCCACCCCGACGACCAGCACACCGCTCTTGCCTGCCTTCTCGGCGCTATCGACACTGCGGGCATGGGTGAGCACCGGCGATGGCGCCGCTGCGGCAACCGGCTGCTGAAACACGCTGTCAATCTGCCGCAGGCTGAACTCTTCCTTGGCCGCGGCCACATAGAGATCGTCAGCTTTGGCAAAGCCCAGGTTCTGGGCCAACTGCTCCTGATTGACGGCCGTCTTGCCCAGGCGTTGTAGTTCTTTCTCAACCATCGCCTGCCCCTGCGTGATTCGCTGTTGCAGTTCGATGGCATTGAACCAGAGCCGCACTTTGGCGCGTGCCCGGGGACTGGCCAGATAGCCGAGTTGAGGATTGAGCCAGTCGCGCGAGGGCCCGCCTGATTTGGCGGCGATGACCTCAATCGTCTGCCCAGTGGACAGGCGCGTCTGCAACGGCACCATTTGACCATCGACCCGGGCGCCGCGGCAGCGGTGTCCAAGGTCGGTGTGCAAGTGATAGGCGAAGTCGACTGGCGTTGCCCCTCTGGGCAACTCAATGACGCGAGCCTGAGGCGTCAACACATAAATGCGCTCATCCGGCTCGTGCAGGGCCGGACGCAGGACGTCCTTACCCGCGGGCTCACCGGCCTCTTTGGAAGTCTCGACGTCGGTGTTCCAGGCCAACAGTTGGCGCATCCACGCCAACTGGCGATCGTAGTCACTGGAGGCAGTCACCTGGCCGCCGCGCGAGCCTGCTTCTTTGTAGCGCCAGTGCGCCGCCATGCCATACTCGGCGAACTGATGCATTTCGTGGGTACGGATCTGTACTTCGAACGCCCTTCCCTGCTGATCCGCCACCACCGTATGCAAAGAGCGGTAGCCATTGGGTTTGGGACGCGAAATATAGTCGTCGAACTCATCTTGCAGCGGCACCCACAGCTCATGCACGAGCGCCAGCGCTGCGTAGCAATCCCGCACATCGTCGACAATGATACGCAGGGCCCGCAGGTCATACATCTGGGAGAAATCCAGCCGTTTTAGCCGCATTTTGTTCCAGATACTGTAAATGTGCTTGGGCCTGCCACTGACCTCGCCCCTGATGCCGGCTCGCGCCAACGCCGCCTGCATCCTTTCTATGGCATCGGCGATAAAGGCTTCGCGCTCGACGCGTTTCTCTTCGAGCAGCTTGGCAATCTCTTTGTAGCGGACCGGATCCAGAAAACGGAAAGAGAGGTCTTCCAGCTCCCATTTGAGCTGCCAGATACCCAACCGATTGGCCAGAGGCGTGTACAGATCCAGCGTTTCCTGCGCGAAAGAGGCGCTGCAGGGCGTCTTGGTTTCGGCATGCCAGCGCAGACTCTGCAGACGCGAGGCCAACCGCATGAGCACGATACGCAGATCGGCGGCCATGGCCAGCAGCATCTTGCGCTGCATTTCTTTTTGAGAGCCGGTGTCGGCAGCGCTGTCGCTGGCCTGGCGAGCAACGATGCCAAGGCGCAACAGGGCGCGCGCGCCCTGTACCAGCCGGGCCACTTCCGCACCGAACTCAACTGCCACCGGATCATTACGCAGCGCGGGCGCGGCAACGTTGAGGTCGGCCGGCAGCGTGGCCAGCAATGCGGCAGCGCGGGTCGCCGCATCGGTATGCAGTTCAGCGAGAATACGCACCGCCCCGGCGGCATGATGGGTCAGGCTCTCACCGGTGACAGCTACCTGATCGCCACAACGAGGCAACGCCCAAGCCGCCGCACGCGCGAGCAGTTGCGCGCCAGCGGCATCCAGGCCGGCGCTGGCCGCCTGGTGCCAGGCCAAATCGAAAGGCTCGGGCAGCGGGGACGTTTCAGTGGCGGACATGATAGGCGCGACGTAATTCGAAAAAGAAGGAGATTCAGCCCGGTGTCAAAAATCCCGGTGCGCCGTTTGGCGCCCGCAACAGGCAGCGGATGTATCCCCAACCGGAAGACCGGCGAAGTCTGGCATTTTAGAAATAATTCGCACACTCTACACTAGGGCTGACCATGCCCGCCTGTCAGGTGTAGCGAAAGGATATATGGACATATTGAGATGGTTGAGCGGGCGCGGCGCCAAAGCCGATGCCGTCGCCGCGATGCAGGCCCGCATACCCGAGCCACTCTGGAAAGATGTGCTAGAGGCCTATCCTTTCCTGGGCGCGCTGATCGACACCGATCTGAGCGAGTTGCGCCGGCGTGCCGCCTGGCTGCTCGCCAGCAAGCAGATCAACGGAGCTGCCGGCCTGCAGCTCACCGACTTCATGCGGCTTGCGATCTGCGCGCAAGCCGCCCTGCCCATTCTGAAACTGGATCCGCGGCTGTACGAAGGCTGGGACGAGATTATCGTGTATCCCTCGGGATTTGCCATTGCGCAGTCGGTGCAGGACGAAGATGGTGTGGTGCATGAGTATATGGAAGAGGCCGCCGGCCAAGCCTGGGACGGCGGGCCTGTGGTGCTTTCCTGGGACGACGCAGCCAACGCACAGGGCGCCTTCAATGTCGTCATTCATGAATTCGCCCACAAACTGGATCTGCAGGCCGGAGACGCCGACGGGACGCCCGACTTGAGCGCCTACCGCGATCTGCGCCCACGGGTATGGCGCGAGGTGCTGCAAACCAGCCTGGCACACTTTTGCACGGCATTGGATGAGATCGAAGCGAGTATTCCCGCCGATGTCGATCCCGAAAGCGATGAGGCCGACCCTTGGTATGGCCAGTTGCCGCTCGATCCTTATGCCGCCAGCGACGAAGCGGAGTTCTTTGCCGTGAGCTCTGAACATTTTTTTGTCGACCCCTGGGCGCTGGCTCGCAGCATGCCGCACTGGTATGCCTTATTGAGCAGCTACTATCGCCAGGACCCGGCAGCGAGGCTGGCATGAAAGAGCTTCTCATCGTGTAGCATTCGCGCACGGGTGCAGCCCTTCAACTGGCCGAGTCCGCCGAAACTGGCGCGCTGAGCGCGGCAGCCGCCCTGGAGCATACGGATGTCTTTCGCGTACGCCGCCTTGCCGCAACGCAAGCCCAAAGTTGCGACCTGCTGGCCGCCGATGGCTTCCTTTTCTGTGCACCCGAGAATCTGGGCAGCGTCAGCGGAGAAATGAAAGCCTTCTTCGATCGCAGCTATTACGACGTGCTGGAACGTCTGGCGGGCCGGCCGTATGGCCTGGCAATCAGCGCGGGCAGCGATGGCCGCGGTGCTTGCAGTCAGATCGAACGCATCTGCACCGGCTGGAGATTAAAGCAGATCTGCCCCGCCCTTATCGCACGCAACGGCGCGCAGACCCCTGAGGCCATCCTCGCTGCCAAGGACGTGGAACCGCAGGCCCGGGCAAGCGCCGAAGAATTGGGGGGATTGCTGGCAGCCACTCTGCTTCTGGGCGCCAACCCCTGATGCCTGACCGGCACCAGGGGCGCGCAGCCATCAGGCGATGGCAGCGGTCACTACGATTTCGACTTTGTAGTCAGGGTTGGCCAGGCGGGCCTCGACGGTAGCGCGCGGCGGCGCATTGCCTGCCGGCACCCAGGCGTCCCACGCCTTATTCATGCCATCGAATTCCTTCATGTTGGCCACGTAGATCTGGGCCATCAGGATCTTGGTTTTATCGGTGCCGGCTTCAGCCAGCAGGCGATCGATGGTGGCCAGGACCTGTTGGGTCTGACCGGTAATGTCCAGCGAGGCGTCGTCGGGCACCTGGCCGGCAAGATAGGCTACGCCGTTGTAGACGGCCATATCGGACAGGCGCTTTTCAACGTTGAAGCGCTTGATGCTGCTCATAAACTTCCCCTTAAAAGTATGGAGACGGAAAAATAAGGTCAGGCTGGCGGCAACTGGAAGACCTGCCGCAGATAGGCCAGATAGGCCGGATCATCACTCATGGTCTTTTCGGGAGCATCCGACACCTTGGCAACTGGCTGACCGTTGCATCGAACCATCTTCATCACGATCTGCAGCGGCTGATGCCCCAGATCATTGGTGAGATTAGTGCCGATTCCGAACGACACTTTACAGCGGCCGGAAAACTGCCGGGCCAGTTCGATGGCGCGCGGGAAGGTCAGCGAATCGGAGAATACCAGGGTCTTGGTGCGTGGATCGACACGGTTCTTGCGATAGTGTTCGAGCAGTCGCTCGCCCCAGACGAACGGGTCGCCGGAATCATGCCGGGCGCCATCGAACAGCTTGCAGAAGTACATGTCGAAATCACGCAGAAAGGCGTCCATGCCGTAGACATCGGACAGAGCAATGCCCAGATCGCCCCGGTATTCCTTGGCCCAGACCTCCAAGGCGAAGACCTGAGAGTCGCGCAGTCGTGGGCCCAGAGCCTGGCAGGCTTGCAGATACTCATGGCCCATGGTGCCCAGCGGCAGCACATTGTTTTGCATGGCAAACAACACGTTGCTGGTCCCGGCGAAATTCGCCCCCATCTGCGCCTTCATGGTGGTGACCACTTCCTCGTGCCAGCGCTTGGAAAAGCGGCGCCGCGTACCATATTCGGCCACCCGAAAATCCGCCAGCGCCGGATCGTCCACCACCAGATGCATCTTGGACTGCAGGCGCTTGCGACCCTCTTCCCAATCCGCACTGGGCTGCATATTGCGGAAATAGACCTCGTTGACGATGGCCAGAACCGGGATCTCGAACAAAATGGTATGCAGCCACGGGCCCTTGACCGTGATGGAGATTTCGCCCGGGTCCTTGCCTTCACCGATGGAAATGCACCGCTCCGGCAGATGGAACAGGCCCAGAAAATCCACGAAATCGCTTTTTATAAAGCGCAGCCCGCGCAGATAGTCCAACTCGTCATCGGTAAAGCGCAACTGGCACAGTGCATGGACCTCCTGGCGGATTTCGTCCAGGTAGGGGCGCAGATTCACGCCCGGATTGCGGCACTTGTAGCGATACTCGACCTCGGCGGCCGGGAAATGGTGCAGCACCACCTGCATCATGGAGAACTTATACAGGTCGGTGTCGAGCAGCGAAGTGATAATCATGATGCTTTAAGGGCTAGTTGCGGCAACCATAGCATATCGGGGCCTGTTCCCGGCCGGGACACCCTGCCCGCTTGCGGGGTTATCGTGCTCCCTGGCCTCGCTCGGGTAAAATCGGCTAATCAATAAAGTAAAGCGCCAGCCCGCCGATCCCGGAGTTATCCAGAATGACCCACGTTGTTACCGAAAACTGTATCAAGTGCAAGTACACGGACTGTGTTGACGTATGTCCGGTGGACTGTTTTCGGGAAGGTCCGAACTTTCTGGTGATCGACCCCGATGAGTGCATTGATTGCGCGGTGTGCATCCCCGAGTGCCCAGCCAACGCCATCTATGCAGAAGAGGACGTACCTCAGGATCAGATGAAATTCATCGCCCTCAATGCCGAGTTGGCCGGGGAGTTCGCCAGTATCAGCCGTGCCAAAAAGCCGCTGCCCGATGCCGATGACTGGAATGGCAAACAGGACAAGCTGCAGCATCTCGAACGATGAGCGCGCCCGCGTCGCGGCCGCGCCCTGCCCATGACCGATAGCAAATACACCCGCCAGACCGTCCTCGATGTCCACACCTGGGTCCCAGGCAAGCTGCTTTCTCTACGGCTGACACGCGATTCGGATTTTGAATTTCAGCCGGGCCAGTTCGCCCGCCTGGGCTTGCCGGCGCACCATGCCCCGGACGCCGAACCCACCATCTGGCGCGCTTACTCCATGGTGAGCTCGCCCGGCGAAGATGCGCTGGAGTTTTATTCCATCGTCGTTCCCGAAGGCGAATTCAGTCCGCGCATGGCCGCCTTGCAGCCCGGCGACGCGCTGTATGTCGAGAAAAAACCCTTTGGTTTTCTGACCCCTGACCGTTTTGAGCCGGGCGGCTCGCTATGGCTGCTGGCTTCGGGCACGGGTTTGTCGGCATATCTATCGATGCTGCGCGACCCAGCCACTTGGCAGCGCTTCGATCGCATCGCACTGGTGCACGGCGTGCGCCATGCCGAAGAACTCGCCTACCGCGCAGAAATCGAAAACCTGCACCGCCGCCCCGATCTGGCACCTTATTTTGCCCAAACCCCCGGCAAGTTTCGCTATCTCCCGATAGCAACCCGCGCCGGCCTGCCTGGCGTGCCGCAAGAGCGCCTGACGACGCTCCTGGCCGATGGCCGCCTGGAAACCCTGCTGCACGAAAAGCTGGATCCAGCCGCAGTGAAAATCATGCTTTGCGGCAATCCGGCCATGCTCGCCGATGCCCGAAAACTGCTGTCCGAGCGTGGCTTTGCCCCTGGCCGCCGTGGGATGCCGGGCAATCTGGCAGTCGAAAATTACTGGTGAATGCGCCGGGAGATCGCGTCACCGGTGCTTTTTCACAACAAAACCAGCTGCCATTCGGCCGCTAATCAGACATTCTCGAAATACCGTTATAGTCCACAGCAATAATAAATCACTGCCATTCTAGGATTTGCGCCAGATGCTGTACGAATTGCACGAAATGCAGCGGGCCTTCCTGCGGCCCCTGGCGGCTTTCACGGATGCGAGCTCGCAACTCTTCTCCAGTCCCTATAGCCCGTTGGCATACACACCGCTGTCGCGCCAACTGGCGGCCAGTTGCGAACTGATCTACCGCATCGGCAAGGAATACCAGAAGCCTGCCTGGGGCCTGGACAGCACGACCATCGACGGGCGGGCAGTCAAGGTGATGGAAGCGGTGGCCTTGGACAAACCCTTCTGTCGTCTGGTGCATTTCCAGCGCGACCTGCGCCGCACCAGCGCCCGCGAAGACCCCCGCGTGTTGGTGGTCGCACCACTATCGGGCCACCACGCAACATTGCTGCGCGACACCGTACGCGCCCTCCTGCCGGCACATGATGTCTATGTGGCCGACTGGGTGGACGCTCGCATGGTGCCACTGTCGGCGGGCCCCTTCCATCTGGATGACTATGTCCGTTATGTACAGGATTTCATCCGGCACCTGGGTCCGGACCTGCATGTGATTTCGGTGTGCCAGCCTACGGTGCCGGTGTTGGCTGCCATCTCGCTGATGGCCAGTGCCGATGAAGCCGTGCAGCCACGCAGCATGGTCATGATGGGCGGGCCCATTGACCCACGCGAATCGCCTACTCAGGTCAACAACCTGGCGACGACCAAACCATACTCCTGGTTTGAGAGCCAATTGATTCACGCGGTGCCGCTCAATTACCCCGGTGCCGGCCGCAAGGTCTATCCCGGTTTTCTGCAGCATGCCGGCTTCATGGCCATGAATCCCGACCGGCACCTCAAGTCGCACTACGATTTCTATCTCGACTTGTTACGTGGCGACGACAGCGACGCGGCCGCGTACCGCCGCTTCTACGACGAATACAACGCTGTGCTGGACATGCCGGCTGAGTTCTACCTCGACACCATACGCATCGTTTTCCAGGAGTTCCGCCTGCCCGAAGGCAGTTGGCAGATCGACGGCCAGTTGGTGCATCCGCAGGCGATCAAGAAAACCGCACTGCTGACCATCGAGGGCGAATTGGACGACATTTCCGGCCAAGGCCAGACCCGCGCGGCCATCAAACTCTGTCGCGGCATCCCCGCTGCACGCAAGACGCATTACACGGTAGAAGGCGCCGGGCACTATGGCATTTTCTCGGGCCGGCGCTGGCGCGAACAGGTCTGCCCTAAAATTGCAGAATTCATCCGTCAGGCCTGACGGCCCCGCACCGCACCTCCGACGGGCCCGTGGGGCCCGTTTCACTTTGTATGCCGCTTTCTATCACCGACCGCATTGACGCCATACTGCCACAGACGCAATGCACTAAATGCGGCTATGACGGCTGCCGTCCGTATGCCCAGGCCATCGCTGAACAAGGCGTGCCGATCAATCGCTGCCCGCCAGGCGGCCAGGATGGCGTCAAGGCACTCGCTGCGCTGCTGGCCACTGCCGAACTGCCACTCGATCGTAGCCGAGGCGAGCCGGGTCCCTTGCTGGTCGCCCGCATCGATGAGGCCCACTGCATAGGCTGTACGCTGTGCATCCGGGCCTGTCCGGTCGACGCCATTGTCGGCGCCAACAAGCGCATGCACACGGTGCTGCCCGACCTTTGCAGCGGCTGCGACCTCTGTGTGGCGCCTTGCCCGGTGGACTGTATCGACATGGTACCCGCCGGCCGCGTCTGGACCGATCTGGATGCTCAGGCCGCACGCAACCGGCACATCGATCGTGCTGCGAGACTGGCGCGAGAAACCTCCGACAACGCTCGCCTGATGGCCGAAACCCCAGCGACTGCTGACGCGCCTGCGGCAGAACCTCCGCCCAGCCTTTCTGATGAAGAGCAAAAGCGCTCTGCCATCGAGGCCGCGCTGGCCCGCGCCCGCGCGCGGCGCAGCCAACGCGGCTGAGCGAAGCCGCCAAGATCACCATGAACGCCGCCAAACGACGTGAAATCTTCGAGCGCCTGCGCGCTGCCAATCCTCACCCGACCACAGAACTCGAATACGAAACCCCGTTTCAGCTATTGATCGCGGTTCTGCTGTCAGCTCAGGCCACGGACAAATCCGTCAACATCGCCACACGCAAATTCTTCCCGCGGCATGGCACGCCAGAAGGCATGGTCCAACTGGGCGAGGAAGGTCTGACCGCGTTCATCAAGACAATCGGCCTGTTCCGCACCAAGGCCAAGAACGCCATTGCCACGAGCCGCATCATTCTTGAGCAATACCGAGGCAATGTCCCGCAGAGCCGGGAGGAGCTCGAAGCGTTGCCTGGCGTAGGTCGCAAGACCGCCAATGTCGTGCTCAACACCGCCTTCGGCATGCCCACCATGGCGGTGGACACGCATATCTTTCGCGTCTCCAATCGTACCGGTCTGGCCCCGGGCAAGACCGTGCGGGAAGTCGAGCTCAAGCTGGAAAAAGTGGTGCCCGCCGAGTTCAAACAGGATGCTCATCATTGGCTGATTTTGCATGGCCGATATATTTGCGTCGCACGCAAGCCCAAGTGCCCGCAATGCGGTATTGCAGACCTGTGCGACTTCCGCAGCAAAACTGCTGCGTGACCTGAACGCGGCGCGCCATCACGCGGCCGGATTGGTGCGCCGCGATGACTGCATGTAACCGGCGCCCTCCCTGGCGACCGGGCGCAATGTCGCCCAACGGACATTCCCCCATTGCGCAGCGCAAAACCTATGAAAAACCCTCATGGAATTAGAGGGAGCAGGTGCCTCATACTCGCCGCAACTTCTAGAAAAGCCAACGCGGGTACAGCGGAATTGACCTGCTCCCCGTGATTAGTACGAAATCGATGTAGAGTCCGTTCCCAAAGGAATGGCAATGAAGAAACGATTTACGGAAGAGCAAATCATCGGCGTGCTCAAGGAAGCCGATGCAGGTGCCAAGCCCGCAGAGTTGTGCCGCAAGCACGGAATCTCCGAGGCAACGTACTACAACTGGAAGGCGAAGTTCGGTGGCATGACGGTGTCGGACGCTCAGAGGCTCAAGGAGCTGGAGCAGGAGAACAACAAGCTCAAGAAGCTGTTGGCCGAGTCGATGCTGGACAAGGCGGCGCTTCAGGATCTGCTAAGCCGAAAGTAGTCAGCCCGCAGGCCAAACGCGAGGCGGTCAGGACATTAATGACCGAGCGCAGCATGGGTGTTACCCGGGCCTGTGGGCTGGTAGGAATTTCGCGGTCGCTGTTTGCCTACGAGAGCACACGCTCAGGCGATGCTGCGCTGACCGAGCGCATGAAAGAGATGGCAGTGGCGAAACGACGCTACGGCTATCGGAGGATCCATGTGCTCTTACGTCGCGAAGGCTGGCAAGCAAATCACAAGCGAATCTGGCGGCTGTACAGTCTGGCAGGGTTAAGCGTGCGAAAACGAAAGCGTAAGCGAATCGCGGCGACCGAGCGCGTGGTTCGCCCAGCGGCAATCGCGCCGAATCAGAGTTGGTCAATGGACTTTGTGGCCGACGGCCTAGCCTATGGCCGCCGATTCCGCTGTTTGACTATCGTCGATGACTACACTCGCGAATGCCTGGCCATCGAGGTCGATACGTCGTTGCCGGGACTGCGTGTTGCCATGGTGCTGCAACGGCTGGCGGAGATGCGTGGCCTGCCGCGATCTATTACCGTGGACAACGGGCCAGAGTTCGCCGGAAGAGCCTTGGACGCCTGGGGCCTACCAAGCAGGCGTAAAGCTGTCGTTTATTCGGCCGGGTAAGCCGGTGGAGAACGCTTATATCGAAAGTTTCAACGGCAAGTTCCGCGACGAATGCCTTAACGAGCACTGGTTCTTGTCCCTGCGACAGGCTAAAAGCTTGATCGAAAACTGGCGAGTCGAGTACAACACCGATCGGCCTCACAGCGCGCTCGGATATTTAACGCCGGCGCAATTCGTGCAGGCTCATCAGAAAGAAGGTCTTTTACCCCTGGGCTCTATGTCGGTGCCGTACTAAATCTGGGGGCAGGTCAGTACCACCACAGCAAGAGGAGTCATCCCATGAAGTTGCGCACCATCACTGCAGCACTGGCCCTTGCGGGCCTGGGAGTCGCCGGGCTACCCGCTCAGGCTCAAGGCATCTCCGATGACGTCATACGCATCGGCTTCATCACCGACATGTCGGGCGTGTTCTCGGACATCGATGGCAAAGGCGGCGTCGAAGCGATCCGCATGGCCATCGAAGATGCCGGCGGCAGCATCAATGGCAAGAAGATCGAACTGGTCACGGCAGACCACCAGAACAAAGCGGACGTCGCATCGGTGCGTGTCCGAGAGTGGTTCGACCAGCAGAAAGTGGACGTCCTCATAGGCGGCACCAACTCGGCAACCAGCCTGGCCATGGCCCAGGTCGCCGCCGAAAAGAAACGGCCGTTCTTTGCCATCGGCGCCGGCGCCTCTGACCTGACCAATTCGCAGTGCTCGCCCTATACCGTGCACTATGCCTATGACACCATCGCACTGGCGTGCGGCACGGGCTCGGCCGTGGTGAAAGATGGCGGCAAATCCTGGTTCTTCCTGACGGCCGACTACGCTTTCGGGCACGCCCTCGAGCGCGATACCGCAAATGTGGTCAAGGCATCGGGCGGCGAGGTCAAGGGTCAGGTGCGCGCGCCGTTGGGTGCGTCGGACTTCTCATCCTTCCTGCTGCAGGCCCAGAGTTCAAAGGCCCAGATTCTGGGTCTGGCCAATGCGGGCGGCGACACGATCAATTCGATCAAGGCCGCTAACGAATTCGGCGTGACCAGCACCATGAAGATGGCGGGTCTGCTCGTCTTCATCAACGATATCCACTCGTTGGGCCTGGAGGCCACCAAGGGCATGTACTTGACCGACGGTTGGTATTGGGATCAATCGGACGCCTCGCGCGCCTGGGCCAAGAAATTCGAAGACAAGGTCAAGCGCAAGCCGTCCATGCTGCAGGCTGCCGACTATTCGGCCGTGAGTTTTTACCTCAAAGGCGTCAAGGCCGCCGGCACGGACGATCCCGAGGCACTCATGAAATGAATCAAATCGAACAAGATCGATGACTTCTTCGCCCATGGCGGCTATGTGCGCGAGGACGGACGCATGATCCACGACATGTACCTCATGCAGGTCAAGACGCCAGCCGAATCCAAAGCGCCTTGGGACTATTACAAGGTCGTGGCCACCCTGCCGGGCGAAGAGGTCTACACCAAGTTGTCCGAATCGACCTGCAAGCTGGTCAAGAAATAAATTTTCCATTCTTCACGCAGCCTTGCCTGACCGGCAAGGCTGCGTCGCTCACCGCAACGATCACCATCGCTCGCGCAGGATTTTCTCAAGATGACTGATATTTTCGGCATCCCGATACAGGTTTTGCTAGGGCAACTGCTGCTCTGTCTGGTCAACGGTTCCTTCTATGCCATGCTTTCGTTGGGGCTGGCAGTCATTTTCGGCCTGCTCAACGTCATCAACTTCGCCCACGGCGCGCTCTATATGCTGGGGGCTTTTCTGGCCTGGATGGGGCTGGCCTACCTCGGCTTGAACTACTGGGTCATGCTCGTCGTGGCTCCGTTGGTAGTAGGTCTGTTTGGCATCATCATCGAACGCCTACTGCTGCGTCATCTTTACAAACTGGATCATCTCTATGGATTGCTGCTGACGTTCGGCCTGACGCTGCTGATCGAAGGCATTTTTCGCAGTATCTACGGCGTTTCCGGCCAGCCGTATCCGACGCCGGAACTGTTGCGTGGCGCAACCAATCTGGGCTTCATGATTCTTCCCATCTACCGTGGCTGGGTGGTCGTCGCATCGCTGGTGGTCTGTCTGGTGACCTGGTTCGTCATTGAGCGCACTCGTCTGGGCGCCCTGTTGCGCGCGGGAACGGAGAATCCGCGTCTGGTCGAAGCCTTCGGCGTAAACGTGCCGCGCATGATCACGCTGACCTATGGTTTTGGCGTTGCACTGGCCGGCTTTGCCGGCGTGCTGGCCGCCCCCGTTCTGCAGATCTCGCCACTGATGGGCTCGAACCTCATCATCGTGGTGTTTGCGGTAGTGGTGATTGGCGGGATGGGCTCGATCATGGGCGCGATTCTCACCGGCCTGGGCCTGGGTGTGATCGAAGGCCTGACCAAGGTGTTCTGGCCCGAAGCCTCCAGCACCGTCGTGTTCATCATCATGGCCATCGTGCTGCTGCTGCGCCCGGCCGGACTGTTTGGAAAAGAGAAATGAACCGTCAACTTCTGGGCTACTTTGCCGTCGCAATCGTCGTCGCTGCCCTGCCCTTTCTGGGCGTGTATCCGATCTTTGCCATGAAGGTGATGTGCTACGCGCTGTTTGCCTGCGCCTTCAACCTGCTGCTCGGGTATACCGGACTGCTGTCATTCGGTCATGCTGCCTTTTTGGGCAGCGCCGCCTACGCCGCAGGCTATGCCCTGAAGGTGTGGGGCTAGCTGTGAAGATTCAATAGGTTGTATGCATGGTTCATCCGAACCGGATTTGAGAAACTGGAAATCGCCAACCCCCCAGTTCACTCAAGGAGCCCGGCCGGATGAACACCCATAAGCATGCCCGATTGACCTTCCTACGTCGCCTCGAAATGGTCCAGCAATTGATCGCCCATCAAGTTTGTGTGCCTGAAGCGGCCCGCGCCTATGGGGTCACCGCGCCGACTGTGCGCAAATGGCTGGGCCGCTTCCTGGCTCAGGGCCAGGCGGGCTTGGCCGATGCGTCCTCGCGCCCGACGGTCTCGCCCCGAGCGATTGCGCCGGCCAAGGCGCTGGCTATCGTGGAGCTGCGCCGCAAGCGGCTGACCCAAGTGCGCATCGCCCAGGCGCTGGGCGTGTCAGCCAGCACCGTCAGCCGCGTCCTGGCCCGCGCCGGTCTGTCGCACCTGGCCGACCTGGAGCCGGCCGAGCCGGTGGTGCGCTACGAGCATCAGGCCCCCGGCGATCTGCTGCACATCGACATCAAGAAGCTGGGACGTATCCAGCGCCCTGGCCACCGGGTCACGGGCAACCGACGCGATACCGTTGAGGGGCCGGCTGGGACTTCGTCTTCGTGGCCATCGATGACCACGCCCGCGTGGCCTTCACCGACATCCACCCCGACGAGCGCTTCCCCAGCGCCGTCCAGTTCCTCAAGGACGCAGTGGCCTACTACCAGCGCCTGGGCGTGACCATCCAGCGCTTGCTCACCGACAATGGCTCGGCCTTTCGCAGCCGCGCCTTCGCCGCGCTGTGCCATGAGCTGGGCATCAAGCACCGCTTTACCCGACCTTACCGCCCACAGACCAATGGCAAGGCCGAACGCTTCATCCAGTCGGCCTTGCGTGAGTGGGCTTACGCTCACACCTACCAGAACTCCCAACACCGAGCCGATGCCATGAAATCCTGGCTACACCACTACAACTGGCATCGACCCCACCAAGGCATCGGGCGCGCTGTACCCATCTCCAGACTCAACCTGGACGAATACAACCTATTGACAGTTCACAGCTAGCCCACAGAACTGGGCCTGCTGTTCGGCGTGCTGATCGCCGCGCTTCTGGGCCTGGTCATGGGCGCGATTGCCATCCGACGCAGCGGCATTTACTTCGCCATGATCACACTGGCCTTGGCGCAAATGGTGTTCTTCTTCTTTCTGCAAGCCAAGTTCACCGGTGGAGAGGACGGCCTGCAAGGTGTGCCGCGCGGCAAGTTCCTCGGCCTGCTGGACCTGTCTCAGGACATCAATCTTTACTATGTCGTGATGGCAATATTCGCCATTGGCTACTTCATCATCTGGCGCACGGTGCACTCGCCCTTCGGACAGGTGCTCAAAGGTCTGCGCGAGAACGAGCCACGCGCCATTTCCCTGGGTTACGACACCGACCGGTTCAAATTGCTGGCCTTCGTGCTGTCGGCAGCCATCGCTGGGCTGGCGGGGGCCACCAAGACCCTGGTGTTCGTATCCGCCACGCTGTCCGACGCCACCTGGCAGATGTCCGGGCTGGTCATCCTCATGACCCTCATCGGAGGATTGGGCACTCTCACCGGCCCCATCATTGGCGCCTTCGTTATCGTGCTGCTGGAGAACAAAGTCGGGGACTTTGGCCAGTTCATGGCCAACCTGACAGGCGCGGATTGGTTCTTGCGTCTGGGCGAGTCCGTCACCATCGTGATCGGCCTGATCTTCGTGATCTGCGTCATGACCTTCCGCCGCGGACTGGTAGGTGAGTTCAGCGCCTGGCTGCAACGCCGTCGCAGCGCGCGCGCCTGAGCCCCGGAAGCCCTCCGCGCGCCCGTCGCCTGCCAGCCTGGCGGCGGACCTTGTGCATCCTGGCCTCGCCCGCGACGTGCGAACCGTTCCCCGGTATGCTTGGCAGCTTGGCGCCTGCGGGCGCACGAGATTCCAAGGATAGAGTCAAGATGGATGCCCTTTTCTGGTACAACGGCCAGTGGTTGACCGACAACCCCAAGCTGCTCGGCCCGGCCGACCACGCCTTCTGGATGGCCAGCATGGTATTTGACGGCGCGCGTGCCTTTCGCGGCCTGACGCCCGATCTGGATTTGCATTGCCAGCGCGTGGTCCGTTCGGCCGAACGCATGCTGATGAAGCCCAAACTGAGCGCCGCTGAAATCGAAACGCTTTGCCGCGAAGCCATCGCCCGCTTTCCGGCTGGCGCCGAACTGTATATCAAGCCGATGTTCTATTGCGCTGACGGCTTCTTGCTGCCGGATGCCGAGAAAACACAATTCGTGCTGCACGTCTTCAAAGTGCCCATGCCTGGCACTCAGGGCTTTTCGGCGGGCTTTTCGCCCTTCGTGCGCTCCTGGCCCAACATGGCGCCCACCGATGCCAAGGCCTCCTGCCTGTATCCCAACGGACAGCGTGCCATTGCCGAGGCAGCCTCGCGCGGTTTCGACAACGCCATCATGTGCGACGGCGACGGCAACGTGGCCGAATTTGCGTCGAGCAATATTTGGATCGCCAAGGACGGCATCGTCGCCACTCCGGTACCCAATGGCACCTTCCTCAACGGAATCACGCGCCAACGCGTATTGGCGCTGCTGCGCACCGACGGCGTCCAAGTCCAGGAGCGCAGCCTCACCCGCGCCGATATCGAACAGGCCGATGAAGTGTTTTCCACCGGCAATTACGGCAAGGTTGTTCATGTCAACCGCGTCGAAGACCGCGAGCTTCCCTACGGTCCGCTGGCTCAGCGCGCGCATCGTCTTTACATGAACTACGCCGAAAGCCAGACCTGAACCCGGTTGGCAGGTGGCGCAGACGGTGGCCGCCTGCGGCGGGACAGACCTGCTTCCCCAGTAGGCTGTCCGGACGCAGTATGCTGGCTGCCAGGCGGCATACTGCGTGTGTGCGCCGGTTGACGACGAGAGACGGGGACGATGAAGAACCGACGCGAGTTTCTGCGCAGCACGGCCAAAGCCGGCGTGGCGATGGGTGTGCTGCCCAGCATCATTCGCCAGGCCTTGGCCATCGAACCGCAACGGCGCACCGGCACGATCGAGGATATCGAGCATATCGTCGTTTTCATGCAGGAGAACCGGTCGTTCGACCACTATTTCGGCACGCTGGCCGGCGTGCGCGGATTCGGCGATCGGTTCCCCATCCCCGTGCCCGACCGCCACGGTCGCCACAACGCGACCGTTTGGAACCAGATCAACGACGAGGGCACGCCGCGCATCCTGCGGCCCTTCCACCTCGACACCGCACGCATGTTCGAGCTCATGCGCGTTAAAGGCACACCGCACACCTGGTCCAATGCCCAGGACGCCTGGGACATGGGCCGCATGCATCGGTGGCCGGTTTTCAAGCAAAACCACTCCATGGCGTACTTCGCTCAGGGGGATCTGCCCTTTCAGTTCGCACTGGCCCAGGCCTTTACCGTTTGTGACGCCTATCACTGTTCTTTCACAGGCGGCACCAATACCAACCGCCTGTTTGCCTGGACGGGCAGCAATGACGGCCTGGGGCGCGGCAACGGCCCGGCCTTGGGCAACACCTACAACACGCTCAGTGGCGGGGATCCCGCTCGTGCCTACACCTGGACGAGCTACCCCGAGCGGCTGCAACGCGCGGGTATCCGGTGGCGTATCTACCAGGACATGAACGACAACTACTCGCTGAATCCGATGGCGGGATTCAAGACCTATCGGGACGCCTATCACCATTTGGCGGGTTCGGAGGACGCACTGCGGCAGCAAGCCCTTAGCACTCACGACTTGGCCAGTCTTGAAGACGACGTGCGCGCAGACCGTCTGCCGCAGGTCAGCTGGATATGCGCGACCAAGACTGGTTCGGAGCATCCCAGCCCTTCCAGCCCGGCACAAGGCGCCGATTACACCGCAAGGGTACTCAAGGCATTGACGGCCAATCCGCAAGTCTGGAGCAAGACCGTGCTCTTGCTTATGTTCGATGAGAACGATGGTTTTTTTGACCATATGCCCCCTCCGGCACCGCCGTCACGCCACGACGGGCCCCACACATGCAGTGGTCAGGCGCTTCCACCGTGGATACTACCGGCGAGTATCACGAGATCGTCACCGGTGTAGAGAAGGATGATCTGGGCCGTTTGTGCGGTGCTACCTATGGCCTCGGGCCACGCGTGCCCATGTATGTTATCTCGCCATGGACGCGCGGTGGCTGGGTCAACTCCGAGGTCTTCGATCACACTTCCATCCTGCAGTTCATCGAGCGGCGCTTCGGCGTGGCGGAACCCAACATCTCGGCCTGGCGGCGCGCCGTATGTGGCGATCTGACATCGATCTTCGACTTTACCGCCGAGGCTAGCGCGGCGCTGCCCGAGCTGCCGCCCACGGCAGCTCTCGCCACGCGTGCTGGCGCGTTGCCGCAGACCACCCTGGCGGTTGCGCCCGACGAGCCCGCCGTGGCCTACCAGTCCCAGGGGACACGCCCCTCACGGGCATTGCCCTATGCGCTGCATATCCATGAGCAAGTAAACGAACGTGGCATCGAACTGGAGTTCATCAATGCCGGGCAGGCCGCTGCCGTCTTTCACGTCTATGATCGCAGGCGTTTAGAGGACCCGCCGCGCCGCTATACCGTCGAGGCGGGCAAGCAGTTGCGCGACGTCTGGCAGCAAACTCCCTACGATCTGTGGGTTCTGGGCCCCAATGGCTATCACTGGCGGTATGCCGGCAACATGCCGGTGCTGATGCGGCTGGACTATCGGCCGGGGCAACACATGCTGCAATTGACGATGGTGAACCGGGACACGCATCGCCACCATTTGCGACTGGCCGGCAACACGTATGGAGACCTCCCGCCGCAGCATTTGGTGCTGCAGCCCGGCGGGCAGGCCAGCGTGCAATGGAGCGTGGCCGCCACCGGCCGTTGGTACGACGTCGAAGTCGACAGCCCGGACGACACGGCGTTTTACCGGCGGATGGCGGGCCGCATGGAGAACGGCCAGCCCTCCGTATCGGATCCGGCAATGGGCGGGCCGCTGAAGCTCACGGTTTGAAAGCAACCTCAGTGCTGTTTGCCCAGACCCAGATAGCTTTCGATGACACGGGGGTTGCCGGCCAACTCGCGCGCAGGGCCATGCAGGATGATTTCGCCGGTTTCCAGCACATAACCGTAATCCGCGACCTGCAAAGCGGCGCGGGCGTTTTGTTCGACCAGCAATATCGCCACCCCCGTTTCACGCAGGCGCGCAATGATGTGGAAGATCTCGCGCACAATCCGCGGTGCCAGGCCCAAGCTGGGCTCATCCAGCATGAGCAACTGCGGTTTGGCCATCAAGGCACGGCCGACGGCCAGCATCTGGCGTTCGCCACCGGACAGTGTGCCCGCCTGCTGGCTTCGTCGCTCACGCAACCGTGGGAAGAGATCGAACACTTCCAGCAAGGTATCGCGCCAACCGGCCTCGCGGGCGCGGTAACGGCGAAAGCCGCCAAGCAGCAGATTGTCTTCCACCGACATGCTGCCAAACAGTTCACGGCGCTCGGGCACCAGCGACATGCCAGCGTACACGCGCCGTTCAACCTGCCAGCCGGATACGTCGTTGCCCGCATACTGTACCGCGCCCACGGCGTGGCCGGTCTGAGGCAACGACCCCATGATGGCATTGAGCATGGTGGATTTGCCGGCGCCATTGGCGCCGATCACCGTCACGATGCTGCCAGCGCGCACCTGCAGGGCTGCGTCATTGAGCGCCCCAACCTTGCCATAACGCGCCGACAGGCCCTGCACTTCGAGAACGGCACTCATTGCAAACCTCCAGCAGTGGCAGGCGCGCGATCCGCTTCGGGCAGATCATCGTCAATCCCGCCAAGGTACGCTTCCAGTACGGCGGGGTTCTGCTGTACGTCAGCCGGCACCCCTTCGGCCAGCTTAGTGCCGAAATCCATGACGACCAGATGATTGGTCAGGCGCATCACAAAATCCATATCGTGTTCAACCAACAGGATGCTCAGGCCCTCTGCGCGCAGGTGCTCCAGCACTTGGGCCAGTTCCTGCTTTTCCTTGTAACGCAGTCCGGCTGCCGGCTCATCAAGCAACAGCAGCACAGGGTCGCAGGCCAGCGCCCGGGCGATTTCCAGAATTCGTTGCTGCCCCAGCGCCAGATTGCCTGCCTGCTCGTACAGATAGTCACCGAGCCCGACGCGGCGCAATTGCACCGCCGCCTCGTGCAGCAGTTGTGCTTCGCGGCCGCGTTCGGTATGCAAGGCGCCGGCGAGCACGCCCACATCGAGACGCATATGCGCGCCCAAAGCAACGTTCTCGAGAACCGTCATGGTCGGCAACAACTGTACATGCTGGAACGTCCGCCCCACTCCGCGCTGAGCAATCGCGCGCGCCGATGAGCCATCGATACGCTGTCCCAGAAAGCGCACCTGTCCACGCGTGACGGGCAGCACACCGCTGATGAGGTTGAACGTCGTGCTCTTGCCTGCGCCATTGGGACCAATCAGGCCCATGATCTCGCCGGCTCTGACCTTGAAACTGATGTCGTTGACTGCAACAAGACCGCCGAACTCTTTACGGATGGCGTCGACCTCGAGCACCAGCTCACCTGCGGCAGGACGTTGCCGCTGAGGCAGCGCAGGCGCCTGCGGCGGCGGAGCCAGATTACGGCGGGTCGACGCCCCCGAGGTCAGGCGAGACCACCAGCCTGCGAAGATCGGCCACAGACCCTGGCTGGCATATTGCAGCACCAGGATCATCAGCACGCCAAAGGCGATGAGTTCGAAATTGGCCTCGGTGTCCAGCAGCTTGGGCAACCAGTTCTGCAACTGGTCCTTCAGTCCCAGGATCACGGCCGAGCCCAGCACCGCGCCCCACACATAAGAGGCTCCGCCGATCACCGCCATGAACAGGTATTCGATACCGTAATTCAGGCCAAAGGGGCTAGGGCTGACGGCACGTTGCATATGCGCATACAACCAGCCCGAGATGCAGGCCAGCAAGGCTGCCCAGACGAAGATAATGATCTTGTAGCTGCCCGTATTGACTCCCATGGACTCCGCCATGCCTGCGCCGCTTTTCAGCGCACGGATCGCGCGGCCGGCACGAGAGTCCAGCAGATTGCGAGTAGCCCACAAGGCTAACAGCACCAATGCCCATATCAGGTAATAGATATGCCGCCCGCTGGCCAATGAGAAGCCGAAAATCGACAGAGGCTCGATGCCGGCAATCCCATCATGCTTGCCCAGGAAATCCAGGTTGCCGAACAGGTAGAACAGCGACAATCCCCAAGCGATCGTGCCCAACGGCAAGTAATGCCCGGACAGTCGCAGGGTGATAAGACCGAGGAAGAACGCCACCGCCGCCGTAATCAGCAGGCCGGCCACCAGGGCCAGCCACGGCGACGTGCCGTATTGCGTGGTCAGATAGGCAGTGGTGTAAGCGCCCAGGCCGACGAACGCCGCCTGACCGAAGCTGGTCAAACCTCCGACGCCGGTCAACAGCACCAGGCCCAGCGCCACGAGGCTGGCCAGGCCAATGTAATTGAGTTGCGTGATCCAGAATTCAGGCGTGGCCGAAAGCGCTGGCAGCGCAGCCACCACCACGATGAACAGAGCGAGCAGAATACGGTTCATGGCTTATTCCTCTTCGTCCACATGACGGCTGCTGAACGAACGCCAGACCAGAACCGGAATGATCAGGGTAAAGACGATGACTTCCTTGTATGAGCTGGCCCAGAAAGAGGAGAATGACTCCAGTACGCCAACCAGCAGCGACCCTGCGGCAGCGACCGGATAGCTGGCAAGTCCGCCGATAATGGCACCGACAAAACCCTTCAAGCCAATCAGAAAGCCCGTGTCGTAGTACACGGTGGTGATGGGAGCGATGAGCATGCCGGACATGGCGCCGATCGCCACGGCAAGCGTAAAGGTCAGGCTGCCCGACATCGTGGTGCTGATGCCCATCAACCGCGCACCGCGCCGGTTGACCGCCGTGGCCCGCAAAGCGCGGCCATAGAGCGTCTTACCGAAAAACAGCCACAGCGCCACGATGAGAATTGCGCAGGTCGCCACCACGAAGAGGCTCTGCGCCGACCAAGTGGTAAAGCCCAGATCGACCTGCCCGTTGACGAATGCGGGAGTACGCCAGCCCTCGGCGCCAAAAAATACCAGGGCCAAGCCCATCAGCGCGAAGTGCACCGCCACCGATGTGATCAACAACACCAGCACACTGGCCTCGGCCAGCGGTTGATAAACGATGCGGTAGACCATGGGTCCCATGGAGATGACCAACACCAGGGTCAGCAGCATGTTCAGCCACAGAGAGTTTCCGGCAGCCGCATAAGAGGTCGCAATCCACAACAGCACCAAGGGCAAAACGACGAAGCCAGCCAAGCTTTTGGGCAGCGAAGACCACACGCGCGTACGCACGGCGCGCAGCAGTTCGAGCACAAAGGCCAGACAGCCCAGCAACACCAGCAGATAGACGGTGCCTGGCACACGACCGTCCACCAGCATGGCCAGCGTCAAGGCACCGAACGCAACGAACTCGCCTTGTGGAATGAAGATCACGCGCGTGACGGCGAACACCAGCACCAGCGCCATGCCCAGCAGAGCATAGATGGAGCCGTTGACGATACCGTCTTGCAGCAAAATGAGCGCAATTGAGGAATCCATCGAACTACGACCTTATGTACGACTTGTGGTTCTGCGTGCCCCGATCCGGACTGGGGCACCGCGAATACAACACACCGGCCCGCGAGGCCGGTGCGTGATGAAGCAGCCGCGATACTACGTCAGCAAAACAGGCGCTGCTGTGCGCAGCGCCTGCCCGGCACTCAGAGATCCGGCTGATACGTCCACTTGCCGTCTTTGACCTTGACCATTACGCGTGAACGATCGTCAAAACCGGCGTGATCGGTCGGGCTCATGTTGAACACACCCTGCGAAGCGGGCAGATTCTTGATGTTCTCGATGGCATCACGCATGGCGACACGGAACTCCGGCGTGCCGGGTTTGGCGCCGCTCTTGATCGCCTCGGGGATGGCCGCGACGATCAATTGGCCGGCATCCCACATATGGCCGCCAAAGGTGTTGACCGAACCATCATCGTGAACCTTCTCATAGGTCTTGACGTAGTCCAGCGCCGACTTCTTGACCGGATTGCTGTCGGGCAGTTGTGCAGCAACCAGCAGCGGGCCGGCCGGCAGCAGCATACCTTCGCAATCCTTGCCGCAGACACGCAGCACGTCATTGTTGGCCGAGCCGTGCGTCTGGAAAATCAGGCCGCCGTAATTGCGTGCCTTCAATTCCTTCTGCGGCAGCGCCGAAGGCGTGCCGGCACCCGCGATGAGGATCGCGTCAGGCTTGGCTGCGACCAGCTTGAGCACCTGGCCCGTGACGCTGGTGTCGGTGCGGCCGTATTTCTCGACGCCGGCGATCTTGATCCCCTTGGCCTTGGCGGCTTCTTCCATAACCGCCAGCCAACCATCACCGTAAGCATCGGCAAAACCGATAAAACCCAACGTCTTGACCTTGGACTTGACCATGGCATCGGCCAGGGCACTGGCCATCAGCGCGTCATTCTGGGGAGTCTTGAACACCCAGCGACGCTTCTCGTCGACCGGCTCGACGATCTTGGCGCTCGCGGCGACGCTGATCATGGGCACCTTGGTTTCGGCGGCCACATCGACCATGGCCAGGGAGCCGGGCGTGACCGAAGTGCCAACCAGCACATCGACCTTGTCTTCCGAGGCCAGTTTGCGCGCGTTCTTGACGGCCTGCGTGGTGTCCGTCGCATCGTCCAGCACAATCCACTCGATTTTCTGGCCGGCCACTTCCTTGGGCAACAGTGCGACGGTATTGCGCTCGGGAATACCCAGCGATGCGGCTGGGCCGGTAGAGGCAACGGTAACACCGACCTTGACCTGTGCGCTCGCGAGGAGCGGCAGACCCAGGGCGAGGGCGGCGGCAACCGCCGACAAGCCAAAGTGCTTGCGCATGATTTTTGTCTCCTGTGGTGGCCTATTGCGCCCAGGGAGCGGGCATAGGCCTGTTTAAAGTTATACAGAAAAAAATATTATAGGGCTAAAAGAGTATCAGAATGCGCGTTTGCACAGCCCGGTATCTACCCTAAGATTGCCCGACACTCATTCAGACAAATACGTTTGATAATGGCGAATTGTCTCTGGAAGACCGGCATCCGTCTTTGCGGGTAATCCCGGGGAGATCAACGGCGCAACAACGGCCAGACGCGTTCGACGCGCCAAGCAACCCAGGATGCCACCGCCGCCTTGGCCAGGTCCCCGGGCAGAAACACGGCCACGGCCATGGCAGCCTTGGGCAGGCCCATCTGCGTGACCATTGCCAGCCAGGGCACACCGACCGCATAGACAGCCACAATACCCCCAGCAGGCAGGCCATTACGTAGCCGCCCAGGCTGCGCCAGATACAGCAGGCAGGCGGCCGCACCACGCCACGGTCCCAGCATGACGCCGGCCAGCATCACGCCCAGGGTCTGCAACGTCACTGGTACCGGTATGCCCGGCAGCGGGATCGGCGGCATCAGACTCAACACAACGATCAATGCAGCAAAGAGCGCAGCCAACACCAGATTCTTGCTTGTCATGCGGTTATCCTCGAGGGGGTCGAAGGTGCCATCCCTTGTGGGACTCAGGAACGGGCATCGATAGCCTGTGCCACTTCCTCGGCGCGCTTTAGCGTACGGACGATGAGTGGCACCAGCAGGGCCAAAGGGTGATGATTCAGGCCTCGCGCGGCCTGAGCCTCGCGGATCTCCTGGTAGTTGCGCCAGATTTCGGGCACAAACCGCAGGCACAGCGCAAACGCCAGACTGACGCGGCTCGGATCCACCCAGCGCGAAAACGGCCTGACCCCCTGTTCGATGACGTTCAATAGCGCCGCGACAGGCGTGGTCAGCGTGACCGCCATGGCCAGAGCGATCAGCGCTGCCGAGCGCGTCACAACGGCCAGCGCCGCCTGCAGATCCTGCGACCAGGCCGTAAAGACCGCCACGGCCAGCAAAATAATCAGCAGCCCACGCACCTGGCGCCACAACTTCGCCAGACCGGGGCGGCAGGCGGCCACCAGCAGCACCGAGACCAGGCACGCCAGCCCGAGGTAGCGTGCATCCTGCAGGGCAAACAGGCCCACGCCGGCGCCCATCAGCAGCATCAGCTTTACGCCAGCCGGCAGACGATGCAAGAGGGTATTGCCGGGTGTATAGAGCGGCTCCATCATGCGCAGTGCTCCCGGTACCATCGCAAGGCGGCTGCGGGATGATCATCAACAACGATGCACCCCTCATTGATGACCAGTACGCGATCGAAATCCGCGAGCAGATCCAGATCGTGGGTGATCACGCAGGCCGACGGCGCCAGCGCGGCGATGGCTTCGCTCACACGATTGCGATTGCGCAAATCCAGCTGGGTGGTCGGCTCGTCGAAGACGATCAGACCCGGCTCGCGCACCAGTACGGCAGCCAGTGCCACGAGCTGTCGCTCGCCTCCAGACAGACTGAAGCTGCTGCGCTCGGCCAGATGCGCGATGCCCGGCTGCGCCAGGACGACGGCAATGCGCTCGGCGCGTTCGGCCGCCGGCATGTCAAGCGGCTTGAGGCCGAAATCCAAGTCCTCGCGCACAATGGGGAAAACGATCTGATTGTCGGGGTTTTGGAAAACGAAACCCACCTGACGCCGGATGCGGCGTGCCTCGCGCCGAGTATCGAGACCATTGACCCGCACCTGCCCTTGCTGCGGCAGCAACAAACCATTGAGCAGCCGGGCAAAGGTGCTTTTACCAGCTCCATTTGGGCCGACGATGCCTATGCGGCGTTCGGACAGCGTCAGCCCAGGCACCTGCAAAAGCGGCCTGCCCTCCACGATCACGACCACCTGATCAAACTCGATTAACATGGAGCGGGATTATGCCCGAACCATTTCGCTCCGCGCCGCTCCAAATACCTATGGAAAAAGTCCGCAAATCAGACGCCGAATGGCGTGCCCAGCTTAGCCCCCAGGAATTCCACGTCGCCCGAGAAAAGGGGACGGAACGAGCCTTCACCGGCCGTTACTGGGATACATTCACCTACGGCATCTACCGCTGCGTGGGTTGCGGCACGGCGCTGTTCGCGTCGGACACCAAATTTGATGCCGGCTGCGGATGGCCCAGCTATTTCGAGCCCATCGACCCGTCGCGCGTGCGCGAAGAAACCGACAGCAGCCACGGGATGGTCCGCACCGAAGTCCTGTGCAATATCTGTGACTCGCATCTCGGCCACGTGTTTCCGGACGGCCCGCCCCCGACTGGGTTGCGCTACTGCATCAACTCGCTGTCACTCACATTCGAGCCGCTGGACCCTGCATGAAGAAGTTCCTGTTTGACCTGTTCCCGCTCATCCTGTTTTTTGTCGCTTACCGCTTTGCCGATATTTACGCCGCCACCGCCGTGGCCATCACGGCGGCGATCGCGCAGATCATCTGGCTCAAGCTCACGGGCAAGGCCATCGAGGGGATGCACTGGATCAATCTGTCGGTCATTGTCATCTTCGGCGGCGCGACACTCTGGCTGCATAGCGACGTCTTCATCAAATGGAAGCCGACGGTCCTGTACTGGCTGTTCGGCGGGGCGCTGCTGGCCAGCCGTTACCTGTTCGGCCGTAATCTGATCCGGCGCCTGCTCGAAAAACAGATCAGTTTGACCGAGACGCTCTGGAACAAACTGAACCTGACCTGGGCGCTGTTTTTTCTGCTCGCCGGCGGCGTCAATCTTTACGTGGCCTTCTCCGGCCATTTCAGCGAATCACAGTGGGTCAATTTCAAGGTGTTCGGACTGATGGGTCTGCTGATCGCCTTCGTCATCCTGCAATCCTTGTGGCTGGGCCGTCATATGCAAGAACCCGGCGCCGACAAAAAAGGCCACTCTGACTGATATGAATCAAGCCTCTGATCAAGACCGCATCGCTCTCATTCGCCAACGTCTGGTGCCACTGGCCCCCTCGCAACTCGAGATTTCGGATGAGTCCCATTTGTACGCCGGCCACGCTGGCGCTCAAGGGGGCGCCGGGCATTATCGCGTCCTAATTGTGTCGAAAGCCTTTACCGAACTAACCGCTGTTGCCCGTCATCGGCTGGTGTATCATCATTTGCAAGACCTGATTCCTTTCCCTATACACACGCGCTTGCACTCGATACGCGAGCTTCGTAGTAACTCACAACCAAATTCACCCATACTCTTCCCAGGAAGGACATCCATGAAACGCATCCTCATGCTGGCTGCTGCTTGCGCCATTGCCATGCCGGTCTACGCGCAGAACGTTGCCACGGTCAACGGCAAGGCGATCCCCCAGAAGAGCCTGGACGATTTCGTCAAGTTGCTCGTCTCACAGGGCGCCACGGATTCGCCGCAGTTGCGCGAGCAGGTCAAGCAGGAAATGATCAATCGCCAGGTCTTCGTGCAAGCGGCTGAAAAACAAGGTATCGGCAAACAACCTGACATCCAGACCGAAGTCGAACTCGCCCGCCAAGGCATCCTCGTTCGCGCCCTGATGGCTGACCATCTGCAAAAGAATCCGGTCACCGACGCCACCGTCAAGGCCGAGTACGAAAAGATCAAGAAGGAACAGGCCGGCAAGCAGGAATATGAAGTTCGCCACATCCTGGTCGAAGACGAGAAGACGGCCAATGATCTGCTGGCCCAGATCAAGAGTGGCAAACTGAAGTTCGAAGACGCCGCCAAGAAGAACTCGAAGGATCCGGGCAGCGCCGAGCGCGGCGGCGATCTGGGCTGGGCTCCTCCGACCAACTACGTGCCGCCTTTCGCCGAGGCCGTCAGCAAGCTGAAGAAAGGCCAACTGGTCGACAAGCCGGTGCAGACCCAGTTTGGCTGGCACATCATCCAGGTTCAGGACACCCGTCCGGTGGAATTCCCCCCACTCGAGCAAGTTCGTCCTCAACTGGAAGAAATGATGCGTCAGCAAAAGCTCAACGCCTTCCAGAAAGATCTGCGTGAAAAGGCCAAGGTGCAGTAAAGCTCGCACCCCGCCAGAAACCCGCCAGTTCATCTGGCGGTTTTTTTTTCGTGCCGCTTCAGTACCGGTAGCGGGCGGTCAACGTGACATTGCGCTCCGTACCCCGGTAGCACTCATCGTGATAGCAAATGGAAAAGTATTTGCGGTTCAGCAGATTGGAGACATATCGGCCATCCTGGCAGGGTCGAACTCGGGCCGCCTTTATATAACTTTTTGATATGTTTTCAATGTTTTATATTCTTTGTGGAAAAATAGACTGAGCTTTAGAGTGTTTCATCACCTTCCCGCCGGAGCTCAGCACGATGAATATCCTCAGCCGCACCTTGTTGTCCGTCTTCGCCGCCGCGCTGCTGCCCCTGGCGGCCGCTCAGGCCAATGATCTTGCACAGATCAAGTCCAACGGCGTCATCAAGATCGGTACGGAAGGCACCTACGCGCCCTTCTCTTTTCACGACGCCAAAAACCAGCTCACCGGCTTTGACGTGGAGATCGGTCGCGCCATCGCCGGCAAGCTGGGCGTGAAGGCCGAGTTCGTCGAAGGCAAGTGGGACGGGCTGATTGCCGGCCTGGACGTCAAACGCTATGACGCGGTGATCAATCAGGTTGGCATCACCGATGCGCGCAAGCAGAAGTTTGATTTCTCGGACCCCTATATCTCGTCCGAAGCGGTGCTCATCGTGCGCAACGACGAAAAGGACATCAAGGATTTCGCCGATCTCAAGGGCAAGCGGTCGGCCAATACGATCACCAGCAACTTCGGCAAGCTGGCCCAGAGCTACGGCGCCGAAGTCGTGCCGGTGCAAGGCTTCAATGAGGCGATCGAACTGCTGCTGAGCGGCCGGGTCGCCGCCACGGTTAATGACAAGCTGTCCTTTCTGGACTTCAAGAAGCAAAAACCCAATGCACCAGTGCGCATCGCGGCCTATGACAAGAGCAAGGAATTCAGTGAGTCAGGCGTGCTGCTGCGCAAGGGCAATCCGCAACTGCAAGCGGCCATCAACCAGGCCCTGGCCGATCTCAAGGCCGACGGGACGTATCGCCGCCTGAGCGAAAAATACTTCGGCGCCGACCTGTCGTCCGCCCGCTGATCCGGCGCGCTGCCGGTCCCGGAGATACGCATGGTGCCTGCCTGGCTCTCCTTGATGCTCGACGCGTTCTGGCCGCTGCTCATCGCCGGCCTGCAGTTCACCGTGCCGCTGACGCTGATCTCGTTTGCGGCCGGCCTGCTGCTGGCTTTCGCGGTAGCCATGCTGCGCCTGTTCGGCCCACGTCCCATCGTGCTGCTGATGCGTTTCTACGTGTGGTTGATCCGTGGCACGCCGCTGCTGGTGCAGCTGTTCATCCTGTTTTACGGTCTGCCCAGCATCGGAATCGTGCTGGATCCGCTGCCCGCCGCCCTGATCGGCTTCACGCTGAATGTGGGCGCCTATAACTCCGAAGTAATACGCGGCGCCATCGAGGCCGTGCCCAAGGGGCAGTGGGAGGCCGCCTATTCGCTGAGCATGACGCGAGCCCAGGTCCTGAGCCGCACGGTATTGCCCCAGGCGGCTCGCGTGGCGGTGCCGCCGCTGTCCAATGCCTTCATCGCGCTGGTCAAAGACACCTCACTGGCGGCGGTGTTGACCGTCCCGGAGATCTTCCAGGCAGCCCAACGCATCGCGGCCGTGACCTATGAACCCATGATTCTCTATACGGAAGCCGCCCTGATTTATCTGCTCTTCAGCTCCGTGCTGTCAGCCTTGCAGACGCGGCTGGAGAAGCACTTTGGCCAGCATGCCGTGTTCGCGGAGCAGCAGCGATGATAGGCCTCTACGATATCGACAAGCATTTCGGGGACAACCCCGTCTTGCGGCAAGTCAGCCTGCAGGTGGCCGCGGGCAGTGTCACCGCTCTGATCGGGCCCTCGGGCAGCGGCAAGAGTACCTTGCTGCGTTGCGTGAATCTGCTGGAAATTTCCGAGCGCGGCCGCCTGCAGGTCGGCACGGAAACGCTGGATTTCCAGGGGCGCCCCCCGATCCGGGACGCCGTGCTGCGCGTGCGCCGCCAGACCGGCATGGTGTTCCAGAACTTCCAGCTCTTTGCCCACCAGACGGTCATCGGCAATGTCATGGAAAGCCTGGTCACGGTGCTCAAATGGCCCCGCGAACAGGCCCGGGAACACGCCATGGCGCTACTGAAAAAAGTCGGTATGGCGCACAAGGCCCAGGCCTGGCCGGCCACGCTCTCTGGCGGGCAGCAGCAACGGGTCGCCATTGCCCGGGCACTGGCGCCCTCACCGCGCGTATTGCTGTGCGATGAGCCGACCTCGGCGCTCGATCCTGCATTGGCCGCCGAAGTCGTCGATGTACTCAAGCGCCTGGCCGACGAAGGCATGACCATGATCATGGCGACCCACGACCTGCGCCTGGCCGCCAACATCGCGGATCAAGTGATCTTTCTGCAGGCCGGACAGGTGGTCGAATCGGGGCCGCCACGAGCCGTATTCACTCAGGCCCGCGATGCCCGCACCCGCGAGTTCGTCATCACGCTGACCGAAGGCCTGCCCCCCGAGTGGGGGCAGCCGCAATAACCGGCTATTGCCCGAGCAGAGCCTTCAGGCCATCCTCGCCAAGAATGGTCAGGCCGAGTTCCTGCGCCTTGACGAGCTTGCTGCCGGCGTCTTCACCCGCCACGACATAAGCGGTCTTCTTGGACACCGAACCGCTGACCTTGCCGCCTGCGGCCAGGATATGGCGCGCGGCCTCGTCGCGGCTCCAGGTCGGCATGGTCCCCGTCAGCACAAAGGTCTTGCCCGTCAGGCTGCCGCCTTGCGCCTGCGCCTCCGCCTGAGGCTGCACCCCCCGTTGCTCCAGCTGGTGCACCACTTCGCGATTGTGAGGTTCGCGAAAGAAACGATGGATGGAGCCCGCGACCACAGGCCCGACATCCGGCACTGCCAGCAAGGCTTCCTCGTCGGCATCCATGATGCGGGAGATGTTGCCAAAGTGCCGCGCCACATCCCGAGCCGTCGTTTCACCGACATGGCGGATGCCCAGCGCAAAGAGCAGCCGGCCTAGCGAAGGACGCCGCGCCTGGTCTATCGCGGCCACGAGATTCTCGGCGGATTTCTTGCCCATGCGGTCCAAGGCCGCCAGTTCGAAGGCATCCAGCGTGAACACGTCAGCCAGGGTCTTGAGCCGGCCGTTATCCACCAGTTGCTCGACCAGCTTGTCGCCCAGCCCTTCGATATCCAGCGCCTTGCGGCCCGCGGCATGCACCAGCGTCTGTTTGCGCTGCGCCGGGCAGAACAGCCCGCCCGTGCAGCGCGCGATGGTCTCGTCTTCGAGACGTTCGACGGCCGACCCGCAGATCGGGCAATGCGTGGGCATGACAAACAGCGGCAACTCTGCGCTGCGCTTTTCCAGCACCGGCCCGACGACCTCGGGAATCACATCGCCTGCGCGGCGCACCACGACCACATCGCCCACGCGCACATCCTTGCGGCGGATCTCGTCTTCATTGTGCAGGGTCGCGTTGGTGACCGTGACGCCACCCACGAAGACCGGTTTAAGCCTGGCCACCGGGGTGATGGCGCCGGTGCGGCCCACCTGCACTTCGATGCCGAGCAGGTCGGTCGACGCCTCCTCGGCGGGAAACTTGTGCGCCAGCGCCCAGCGCGGCGCGCGGGCCACGAATCCGAGCACGCGTTGCGCGGGCAGCGCATCAACTTTATAGACCACGCCATCGATGTCGTAAGGCAACCCTGCCCGCTCGGAACCAATGCGGCGGTAAAACGCCAGCAGGCCGTCGGCGCCCTGGGCCTTATGGTTGAAACGCACGTTGACTGGCAGGCCAAGATCGGCCAGCCACTCCAACATGCCGCCGTGGGTGTCACGCGGCAACGTCGACGCCACCCCCGTCCCGGGCGCGGTTTCATCGAAAGCATCGCTCACCCCGGTGGGCAAGCCCTGCACCTCGCCCCAGCTATAGGCAAAAAACCGCAGCGGTCGTTGCGCGGTCACGCGCGGATCGAGCTGGCGCAGACTACCAGCGGCGGCGTTGCGCGGATTGACGAAGACCTTCTCGCCGCGCGCAGCCTGCTTCTGATTCAGTTTCTCGAATTCCGCCCGATTCATCAGCACCTCGCCGCGCACTTCCAGCACGGCGGGCACCTGACCCTTGAGCTTGAGCGGGATGGCGTTGATCGTACGGATATTGGCAGTGACGTCCTCGCCGGTCTGGCCATCGCCGCGCGTGGCGGCCTGAACCAGCTCACCGTTCTCGTAGCGCAGGCTGATGGCCAGGCCGTCGAGCTTGAGCTCACAGAAATACCCGGCTGGCTCGGCCTGCCCCAGCAAGCCGGCGCCGCGCAAGGTGTCGCACACCCGCTTGTCGAAGGCGTGTACGTCTTCATCCTCGAAGCCATTGCCCAGCGACAGCATGGGCATGGCGTGCTGCACGCTGCCGAATTCGGCCAGCGGCGCGGCCCCCACGCGTTGCGTGGGAGAGTCCGGCGTAATCAGCTCGGGATGCGCGGTTTCCAGCGCCGTCAGCTCGCGCATCAGCGCGTCATACTCGGCATCGGAAATCGCGGGTTCGTCGTAGACGTAATAACGGACATTATGCTGCGCGATCTCCGCCCGCAAACGGGCGGCACGCTCAGCGGCATTCGCAACCATCAGGCAAACACTCGTTGGGCGCGCTCGCTGCCGGCCGGCAGGCCGGCCTGCTCGAGCTGTTCAAACAAGGCCCGCAGGCGCTCATCGATGACGGCATCGGCGCCGTCGGCCAACACGCGGCCCTGGTCATCGACCAGCTCGGCGCGCAGACGGCCGGCCAGATCACGCCCCACCTCGACCATGCGGCCGAAGGCGTGCGGATCAGACGGGCTGCAAGGCACATCCAGCAACAGATAGAGCCGCTCGATGCCGCCCATACCCGCATCGAAGGCTGCACCGTCGCCGCGCGCCAGCGTAAATCGCACCGCGCCCGCGTCATTGAGCCACGCCAGGCGCGCGCCGTCAGGCGCAAAGCCCAGGCCGCGCGCGACTGCCAGCACTTCAGCCGCAGGCTGGGCAGCACCCAGCATCAGCGTCAGGCCAACCTGTGTATCCAGAGCGGCGCAGACATCATCCAGCCGTGCTGCCTGCTCGAGCACCGCCTGCTGGTCGGGGCCCTCGATGCTGCCTTCGAAACGGTCAGCCAGATCCTGGGCGCGCGCCCAGGCGTGCGACCACTCGATGGCCGTCAGAGGACCGCTGCGGTTGGCCAGCAATACCGCCAGTTGCAGCGTGCTGTAAGACTCCTCGGGTGCGATCCGGCTGCGATGCCGCCCACGGTCCGTGCTGGCGAAGACACGCAACTGCTTCTTGCCAACCTGACGCAAGGATTGCATATACGGCAGCAGATCGGTTCCGCGAGCCGGCTCGGCGAAATGGATCTCGATGACGACTTCCACGGCGGGATCGGGCTCCTCGCCATCGTCGCCCTCAGCCGTCACGGGTGCTGCTGCCGCGATCGCGCCGGCCGGTGCAGCGTCGACCGGCGCGGCCTGGCCGATGCCGGGTTCGCGGCGCTGCCGGGCAGGCTCTGAGGCAGGCGCCACCGAGCGCGCGGGTTCCTCCCCTCCGAGCAGAGGATCTTGCTCACTGGCGGGAAAATGCTCCTGCATGCGTCGGCGCACACGACGATCCTGCCACCAGTTGAATCCCAATACCAGCAGTATCAGCAGTACGCCGAGGACGATCAGCCCAATCTGCAAATCACTCATTTAAAAATCCCGCGCCGGCTAAGGCGCCCTTCGATATAGGTGAGGTGGTTAAGCGGCTTCGGCGGCCATCTGCACGGCCGAATCGATATCTACGGCAACGATACGCGAAACCCCTTGTTCCTGCATGGTAACGCCGACCAATTGCTTGGCCATCTGCATGGCTATCTTATTGTGAGAGATGAATAGGAACTGAGTCTGCTCACTCATATTGCTCACGAGGTTGGCATATCGCTCAGTGTTGGCATCATCCAAGGGCGCGTCCACCTCATCGAGCAGGCAGAACGGCGCCGGGTTGAGCTTGAACAAAGCGAACACCAGTGCTGTTGCGGTCAGGGCTTTCTCGCCGCCGGACAACAGATGAATGGTGCTGTTGCGCTTGCCAGGCGGTTGCGCCATGACCTGCACCCCGGCATCAAGAATTTCATCGCCCGTCATGGTGAGCTTGGCCTCGCCGCCGCCAAAGAGCTTGGGAAAGAGCTCGCCGAAATGGCCGTTGACCGTATTGAAGGTTTCCTGCAACAGCTCACGGGTTTCACGGTCTATCTTGCGAATGGCGTCCTCGAGGGTCTCGATGGCCGTCAACAGATCCTGCTGCTGAGAATCCAGGAAGGTCTTGCGCTCTCGCGACGTGCTCAACTCATCCAAGGCCGCCAGATTGACGGATCCCAGAGCTTCGATCTGGCGTGAAATCTTGCCAACTTCCGACTGCAGCCAACTGGCGCGCCGCCACTCTTCCGGCATGGAAGCGAGTTCCTGTGCCAGGGTCTGGCGGTCCACTTCGCGTGCATTGAGCTGCTCGGTGAACTGTTCTTCGGCCAGTCTGGCGGCCTGCTCCTGCAGTTGCAACTCGGTAATCCGGGCCCGCAAAGGCTCCAGCAACCGCTCCTGCTGCAAGCGATCCTCGTCGGCGCCGCGCAATAGGGCCGACAGATTGTCCAACTCCTGGCGCGCCAGCGACAGGGCCTCTTCACGCTCGACGCGCTGCTCGAGCGCGTCCTGCAGACCTGCCTGGGTCGCCGACGCATCCAACTCGGAGAGTTCGACCTCCAACTGTGCAAGCTCACTACCGGCGCGCTGGCTCTGATCCAGGGCCAATTGCCGGTTACGCTGCAGATCCGTAATACGAACCTGGATACCGCGCTCGGCAAACTCGGCTTCCTGAGCCCCCCGCTCGAGCTCGCGCAGTCGGGCCCGGGCGGCTTCGGCTGACGCCGCGATGCTTTCTCCATCGATTTCGGCATCGGAAAAGCGTCCCTGATGTTCGGCCAACTCCGTGTCGAGCGTCTCGAAGCGCGCCTCGGCCTCCTCGCGCGTGGCACGCAGGTCTTCTTCCTGGGCAGCCAGCTCCTGGAGATCTTCACGAAGCCGCCGGGCGCGCTCGCCGGATTGCTCGGCCTGCTGTTGCAGACGTGAGTGCTCAAGCTGTACGTCATGCAGGCGGCGCGTCAATTCGCCGACCCGCTGGCGAGCAGGCCCCAAGGCCTGGGACACCTGCTGCCAGGCCAGTTCCGCGCGCGCTACGGCGCTGCGCGACTGGTCGGCGATCAACTGCTGCGCTTTGATCTCGCGCTGCAGATTTTCGATTTCCTGTTGGCGGGCCAGCATACCAGCCTGCTCGGAGTCCGGAGCATAAAAGCGCACGCCGTGGGCATCGACCAGGTGGCCGGCTTTGACCACAAAGGCCGCGCCGGCTGGCAGTGTCGCCCGAGCGCCCAGGGCCTGAGCGAAATCCGGGGCGACATACACGCCACGCAGCCATTCCGTGAGCAACGCGCGCAGATCCGGGTCGGTGATGCGCAGCAGACTGGCCAGAGGCGTGAGCCCTGCGGCGGCAACCGGAGCCGCAGACGCTGCCGGCGTCTGATAGAACGCCAACCGGGCAGGCGGGGCATCGTCGGCGAAAGCCCGAGTCCAGTCCAGGTTGCGCACCTCGAGAGCGGCCATGCGCTCACGCAAGGCCGCTTCCAGCGCAGCCTCCCATCCGGTTTCCACATGAAGTTTCTGCCACAGGCGGCCAAGACTGGCGAGCTCATGCTTGGCCAGCCAGGGCTCCAACGCCCCCTGCTTTTGCACGTCTTCTTGCAACTTCACCAGAGCAGCCAGGCGGGCATCCAGACGCGCCAGGGCTTGGGCTTGCTGCTGAGCGGCGCTTTGGGCCTGGCTGCGCGCAGTGTCTGCCTCGGGTACGCGGCCTTCGAGGGCCGTGAGCTCAGCCTGAGCGGCCTGCAATTGTTCCTCACCGGCATAACGATCACCAGCGAGCTGCTCCAAGCGCGCCACGTCGGGGGTATGCAGTTCGCGCAGTTCCTGCTGCAGACGCTCGCGACGCTGCTCCAGCGCCTGGATCTGGCGATCGGCGTCGCGCTGCGTCTGGGCCGCCAGAGCAAGGTTCTGCTCGACCCGCGCCAGCGCAACGCGCATTTCATCGCGCCCGGCCGCAGCCTCGCGCACACGCGCCTCAATCGCCGGCAACCCGTCCTGGGCGTCCTCGGCCGCCGCGCGCGCCTCCTCGGTGCGTGCCGCAGCCGTGGTCAGGTCGTCCTCGGCCGCCGCGATCTGCTCGGTGCAGTGCTCCTGCTGGCTGTTCCATTCTTCGATCTGGGCTTGCAACTGATCGCGCCGGGCCTGAAGACGATTCCGAGAGTCCACGACATGGCGGATCTCGGCCTCGAGGTGGCTGACCTGGGCATTAGCCTCATAGAGCAGGCCCTGGGCCTGGTGCACGGCATCGCTGGCGGCGTAGTGGGCCTGGCGGCGCGACTCCAGCGCAGCTTCACCGGCTCGCAGCTGGGCGATGGCAGCCTCCAGGTGGTTCTGCGCCTGCGCCATTTCCTGGCCTTTGCGGTCGCGCTCTTCGCGCGCTCCGCTCTCTTTCAAGAACCAGAGCGCAAATTGTTTTTTCTCACCATCGGCCTGCAGGTCGCGATACTGACGCGCAACCTCGGCCTGCGCCTCGAGCTTCTCTAACTGGCTGCCCAGCTCGCGCAGAATGTCTTCGAGCCGGGTCAGGTTTTCGCGCGTGTCCGAGAGGCGGTTTTCCGTTTCGCGCCGACGCTCTTTGTAGCGCGACACGCCGGCCGCCTCTTCGAGGAACACCCGCAGTTCTTCAGGGCGCGCCTCGATCAGGCGATTGATCATGCCTTGACCGATGATGGCGTACCCGCGCGCGCCCAGGCCCGTGCCCAGGAAGATGTCATGGATGTCGCGGCGGCGGACCTGCTGATTATTGACGTAGTAGCTACTGGTGCCATCGCGAGTCAGCACGCGCCGCACGGCGATCTCTGAATAGGTGCTCCATTGGCCGGCAGCCCGGCCCTCGCTATTGTCGAACACCATTTCAACCGAGGCGCGCGCGGCCGGTTTACGGTTGCCGGAGCCGTTGAAAATGACGTCCTGCATGGATTCGCCACGCAGCTCGGAGGCTTTGGCCTCGCCCAGCACCCAACGCACCGCGTCGATGATATTGGACTTGCCGCAGCCGTTCGGACCCACCACGCCAACCAGTTGGCTGGGCACGGGGATCACCGTGGGATCGACAAAAGATTTGAAACCGGCGAGTTTGAGTTGGGTAAGGCGCACTGGAGATGACGGACCGGGTAGGTTGAACGAGGGCGTTGAACGGACCTGCCGCACAGATTGGCAAACCGGCCTCGAAGGCCGGTCTGGTAACGGTCGTATGATACCCCAGTAACCATCCCGCCAAAGATCGCCGTTGGCCGCTGCCGCGGGGAAACGCCAACGCACGTTACGCGGGCTCGGACGCTATACTCGCTCACACTCTCAATCTGACACTGAATTCCAACAATTCGGCCGCCTATGGCCGGCAGCAGCGGGGACATTCTTGAAACGCGGGTTTTATCTGGTCATGGCCGCCCAGGCCTTCTCTTCAATGGCGGACAATGCATTGTTCATTGCCGCCATCGCCCTGATATTGGAGCTTCACGGCCCCGACTGGATGGCACCCCTGATGAAATGGTCGTTCGCCCTGGCCTATGTGGTGCTGGCGGCTTTCGTCGGCGCATTCGCAGATTCCTTCCCCAAGGGGCGGGTCATGTTCGTGACCAACGCGCTCAAGGTCGCTGGCTGCTTGCTGATGTTTTCCTACGCCAGCCTAGGCGTGCCCGCCGCCTACCAGACCTATCTGGTTTGCGCGGCGTATGGCCTGGTAGGTATTGGCGCGGCGGCCTATTCGCCGGCCAAGTACGGCATCGTCACGGAAATGCTGCCGCCGGCCATGCTCGTCAAGGGCAACAGCTGGATAGAAGGCCTGACCGTGCTGTCGATCATCATCGGCACGGTTTTGGGCGGCACTCTGATATCGCCCGCCGTCTCCGGGCTGCTGCTGCATCATCCCGGCCTGGGGAAACTGGTGCGCACTCCGGCCGAGGCTGCCATTCTGGTGATTGCCGTGGTCTATCTGCTGGCTGCGCTGTGCAACCTGCTGATCCCCAACACGCATGTGCGCTACCCGACGCAACAGAAAAACCCCATCAAGCTCATGTGCACGTTCGCTGGCTATGTACGGGTTTTGTGGCATGACAAGCTGGGCCAGATTTCCCTGGCCGTGACCACGCTTTTCTGGGGCGCGGGCGCCACTCTGCAACTCATTGTCATCGAATGGGGACGTAGCCACCTTGGCTATCGCCTGGACCAGGCTTCCATCTTGATGGGCGTGGCAGCGCTTGGCACGGTCATGGGCTCGGTTGCCGCGGGCCGCATCCCCTTGCGCCGGGCGCTATGCGTCCTGCCGGTGGGCGCGGCCATGGGCCTGGTCGTTCTGCTCATGCCCCTGGTGTACTCGCCCTGGAGCGTTTACCTGCTGTTGCTGGTCACCGGGGCACTAGCAGGCTTTTTCGTCGTGCCCATGAACGCCCTGCTGCAGCATCGCGGCCATGTGCTGCTTTCCGCGGGTCACTCCATCGCGGTGCAGAACTTCAATGAGCAGCTCAATATCCTGCTCATGGTCGCCGTCTACACCCTGATGTTGTGGCTGAACATGTCGATCAATACGGTCATCGTGATCTTCGGGCTGATCGTGACCATCTTGATGCTGGTCTTCATGCGCTGGAGCAAACGCAATCTGACACGCCATCCCGAGCTGTATGAGCAGATTGGCCAGGAAGGCCACGGCAAAGCCCTGGATTCCCTGCACTGAGGCCGCAGGCCGGTCAGTCGTCGCGCAGCGCCAGTTGCAGATCCTGCCAGGCCCGGGCCTTCTCGGACGGGCTGCGCAGCAAATATGCCGGGTGATAGCTCACCACCACGGGGATGTCCCGGCCCTGTTCGGTTTTCAGCGTATGCCGGCGGCCCCGCAGATTACCGATGGTCGCGTCCGTGCCCAGCAGGGTCTGGGCGGCAAATCGCCCCAGCACCAGAATGCGGTCCGGCTCGATCAGGTCGATCTGACGCATTAGGTAAGGACTGCAAGCTGCAATTTCTTCCGGTTTTGGATTTCGGTTGCCCGGCGGGCGGCACTTGATCACATTGGCGATGAATACATCGCGCTCGCGGCTCATACCCACCGACGCCAGCATCGCGTCGAGCAACTGCCCCGAACGCCCCACGAAAGGCAGGCCACGCCTGTCCTCCTGCTCTCCTGGCGCCTCGCCCACCACAAGCCAGCGGGCCGGCCTTGCGCCCTCGCCAAAGACCGCATGTTTGCGCCCCTGGCATAGTCCGCAAGCGGTGCAGGCGAACACTTCCCGCTCCAGTTGCTGCAAATCCTGACTGGCCACGCGCCGCGCAACGTCGATACCGGCGTTGCCAGCCGCGGATACGTCGGCGGCCTCCTCGGCCTGCGGCCGGGAGGTCACGACCGGTCGCAGCGGCTGCGCCTCGGGACGGGCTAAGGGCGCGGGCCTGGCCACGGGTGCGGGGGGTCCACCACGACGCGCTCGATAGCCGGTTCGATCCCGGCCGATGCCGGGGCTGCCTCATGCTCGGGCGTGCGCAACCAGGTTTTTTCGATCCCGATTTCGCGCAGCCACAATCGCTGCAGAGGGTTGACTCGGACCGCTGCCATCATGCTGCGGCCTCGGCCGAGAGCGCTTTGTGCATCACCCAGGCGTCCTCACGCTTGCCATGGCCGGCCGGATAATAGTCTTTGCGCAACCCACCCGCAGAAAGCCCTGCTGCGCATAGAAATCAAGTGCCTTCTGATTGGACGGTCGGACCTCCAGCAGCAGGGCCGGCACGGCATGCAAACGGGCGCGTGCCGCGCTCCAGGCGATAAGGCGGCGTCCCAAGCCACGGCGCTGGCTGTCGCGATCGACCGCGATGACCAGAATGTGCGAGACATCCGGGGCGTGCATGAGCACGCAAAATCCGGCGATCTGTCCGCCGCTACGCAGCACGCAACAGTCATAACCGGCTGCCAGTGCATCAGCGAAATTGCCTTGCGTCCAGGGGAAGGCCTGCACGCGTGCCTCCAGAGCGGCGACAGCGGGCAAATCGGCCTGCGTCATAGGCTCGATCGGCGTGTCATCGTCCACGGGCTCCGGCGGCCTGGACGTGACCAGCGCACGCTCGGCCCGGGGATTGCCTCCCAAGCCCTGCTGCCGTTCGACCGTGGTGAACGCGACCTTGTCACGCACATAGAGGGGCGCGGCCAGTTCGGGTGCCACGGCCAAGCCACGCTCCCAGTCGCGTACGGCCAGACGTGCCACCTCGTAGGCCTGCGGGCGCGCCGCCGGGCTGCGGGGCCAATCCGCCGGAACCGGCATGGCTTCGGGATACACTGTCCAGGCATCTCCGGCCAGCAAAGGCGGACCCTCGAGACGCCAGACCCCCATCTGGTGCCGAACCCAAGGCAACAATTCAGCGGCGGCAATCAGCAGAGGTGCCTGCAACGCCTCCCAGGCGGGACCTTCCGGGCTGGGCACTCGGCGGTAAACCGCCGCGTAGACTTCCTCCATTCGGGCGTCGAGCGCCACAACCACCGCCTGGCCGTAGAGCGCTCCGGCAGCTTCGGCAACCGCCATATGAGAGACCACGGGCAGAACCGGAATATCCAGGCCCATCGCCACGCCTTGAGCTACACCGCAGGCCACCCGCAACCCGGTGAATCCTCCAGGCCCCTGGCCGAAAGCCACTCCGTGCAAGGCGTCCGGGCTCAAGCCCGCCTGAGCGAGCAAACGGCCCGCCATGGGCAGCAGGCGCTCGGCGTGCTCCTGGGCACCTTCGTGCTCCAGCACGGTCAGGCACTCTTGGCCGTCGCGCCGCAGCAGCAGGGCTACGCCGCAGCGCGCGGAAGATGTTTCAACGGCAAGCAGGTTCAGATCCATAGGCCCTAATTGTACGAAATCGGCCGCAACTACCCTGAATGTAAGAACAAATTCTACGTTCCAGTGCAATATGTAATATCTTGTGAATACCCACTAGCTGTGAACTGTCAATAGGTTGTATTCGTCCAGGTTGAGTCTGGAGATGGGTACAGCGCGCCCGATGCCTTGGTGGGGTCGATGCCAGTTGTAGTGGTGTAGCCAGGATTTCATGGCATCGGCTCGGTGTTGGGAGTTCTGGTAGGTGTGAGCGTAAGCCCACTCACGCAAGGCCGACTGGATGAAGCGTTCGGCCTTGCCATTGGTCTGTGGGCGGTAAGGTCGGGTAAAGCGGTGCTTGATGCCCAGCTCATGGCACAGCGCGGCGAAGGCGCGGCTGCGAAAGGCCGAGCCATTGTCGGTGAGCAAGCGCTGGATGGTCACGCCCAGGCGCTGGTAGTAGGCCACTGCGTCCTTGAGGAACTGGACGGCGCTGGGGAAGCGCTCGTCGGGGTGGATGTCGGTGAAGGCCACGCGGGCGTGGTCATCGATGGCCACGAAGACGAAGTCCCAGCCGGCCCCCTCAACGGTATCGCGTCGGTTGCCCGTGACCCGGTGGCCAGGGCGCTGGATACGTCCCAGCTTCTTGATGTCGATGTGCAGCAGATCGCCGGGGCCTGATGCTCGTAGCGCACCACCGGCTCGGCCGGCTCCAGGTCGGCCAGGTGCGACAGACCGGCGCGGGCCAGGACGCGGCTGACGGTGCTGGCTGACACGCCCAGCGCCTGGGCGATGCGCGCTTGGGTCAGCCGCTTGCGGCGCAGCTCCACGATAGCCAGCGCCTTGGCCGGCGCAATCGCTCGGGGCGAGACCGTCGGGCGCGAGGACGCATCGGCCAAGCCCGCCTGGCCCTGAGCCAGGAAGCGGCCCAGCCATTTGCGCACAGTCGGCGCGGTGACCCCATAGGCGCGGGCCGCTTCAGGTACACAAACTTGATGGGCGATCAATTGCTGGACCATTTCGAGTCGACGTAGGAAGGTCAATCGGGCATGCTTATGGGTGTTCATCCGGCCGGGCTCCTTGAGTGAACTGGGGGGTTGGCGATTTCCAGTTTCTCAAATCCGGTTCGGATGAACCATGCATACAACCTATTGAATCTTCACAACTAGCCGCCGTTTCTTGTCACTGTTACATTTTTGGCCATGAATACGCAAAACACCACCCCCACCCGCAAGATCCTGGTTGTCGACGATGATCCGCGCCTGCGCGATCTGCTGCGCCGCTACCTGTCGGAACAAGGGTTCAATGTCTTCGTTGCCGAGGATGCCAAGGAAATGGGCAAGCTCTGGCAGCGTGAGCACTTTGACCTGCTCGTCCTCGATTTGATGCTTCCGGGCGAGGATGGTCTGTCGATCTGCCGACGGCTGCGGGGCGGCCACGACAATACACCCATCATCATGCTGACCGCCAAGGCCGAAGAGATCGACCGTATCGTCGGCCTTGAAATGGGCGCTGACGACTACTTGTCCAAGCCTTTCAACCCGCGAGAGCTGCTGGCCCGCATCAATGCGATCCTGCGCCGCCGTGGCACGGAAGAGCATCCGGGCGCTCCCAGCCAGGAGAACGAGTCGATTGCTTTCGGGCCCTATGTGCTCAACCTGTCGACCCGCACCCTTACCCGCAATGGCGAGCAGGTGCCCATCACCACCGGCGAGTTCTCGGTCCTGAAGGTCTTTGCCCGCCACCCCAAGATCCCACTGTCGCGCGACAAGCTCATGGAGCTGGCCCGCGGCCGCGAGTACGAGGCGTTCGACCGCAGCCTGGACGTGCAGATTTCGCGTTTGCGCAAACTGATCGAATCCAATCCGTCTAAACCCGTCTTCATTCAAACCGTTTGGGGCTTGGGATATGTCTTCGTCCCGGATGGCGGCAGCTGAGTCAGCAAGCCGCGCCGGGCAGGAGCAAAGCTTCGTGCCCCTACTGCAGAAAAATATAAAGAAACTCACTTCAGGGTTGCGCCTCGGCTTGTTCGGGCGCACTTTTTTGCTGCTGGCCGCGCTCATGCTCGTGAGCCTGGCGGCTTGGCTGCAGGTGTTTTTCAGTATGGAATAGGGACCGCGCGCCAACCAAATGGCTCAGCGCGTGATCACCGCCGTCAATATCACGCGCACCGCGCTGATCTATTCGCACGCCGACGAGCGCAGCAAACTGCTGCTGGACCTGGCCACCAATGAAGGCATCCAGGTCTACCCGCGCGAAATCACCGACTTCACCGAAGCGCTGCCTGACGACGACTACTGGCAAAGGGTCGCGCAGCATATCCGCACCCGTTTCGGTCCGGATACGCAGATTGCCTGGAGCGTGAATCAGGTTCCCGGGTTCTGGGTGAGTTTCCGGATAGATCAGGATCTTTACTGGCTGGTTTTCGAGCGCGAGCAAATCGGACTTACCGATGGTATCGAATGGTTGGGCTGGGGCGCCACCGCGCTCTTGCTCTCTCTGGTGGGGGCAGCGGTCAGCGTGGGTTTTGTCAATCGGCCGCTATCGCGGCTGGCCCGGGCGGCCCAAGTGCTTTCGCGCGGCGAGACGCCGGCGCCGCTGCCCGAACAGGGCCCATTGGAGATACGCGATCTCAACGCCTCCTTCAACCGCATGGCCAAAGATCTGCGCCAGGCGGAAGCCGATCGCGAGCTCATGCTGGCGGGCATCTCGCACGATCTGCGAACGCCCTTGGCACGCATGCGTCTGGAAATCGAAATGAGCGGCGTCTCAGAAGACGCACGCCAGGCCATCGACGAAGATCTGGGTCAGATTGACCACAGCATCGGCCAGTTGATGGAGTACGCGCGTCCGGCCGGTACCCTGCCCCAACTGGCTACCGACATCTCCTCGGTGCTGAGCGAGCTTTACGAGCGCGAACGCAGCCATACGGGCTCACTGGGCGGCGAACTGGAAGCCAGTATCGAACCCGGGCTGCGCGCCCGTATCACCGCGCTCGACCTCAAGCGCATCGTCGGCAATCTGATCGAAAACGCGCGCCGCTACAGTCGCTCGACCGACGGGCTCGCCCATTTGGTCATGACCGTGCAATCCAAAGGCAATACGCTGACCATCGAAGTGTCTGATCGGGGCCCGGGGATAGCCGCCGAAGAGGTCGAACGCCTGCTGCGACCCTTCTCGCGAGGTGAGGCCGCTCGCACCGGCGTCAGTGGCGCGGGACTGGGTCTGGCCATTGTCGAACGCCTGCTCAAGCACGTCGGCGGCTCTCTCAGAATGCTGCCCCGACAGGGCGGCGGGCTGACGGCCAGGATAGAGTTACCCAAAGCCAAACTTAGAAATTATCAATTAGACACGCCAAATCAATAGCGTAGAATTAGCGGTTTGGAGCTTTACGCTCCACCTCCACCAACAACTTATTGGGAGTAGCACATGAAAACTGTTGGCGACAAGCTCGAGCCTTTCAAGGTCACCGGCGTCAAGCCCGGCTTCAATCAGTACGAAGAAAACGGCGTGTCCGCTTTTGAAGAAATCACCGAAAGCTCGTTCCCCGGCAAGTGGAAGGTCATCTATTTCTACCCGAAGGACTTCACCTTCGTGTGCCCGACCGAAATCGTCGGCTTCAACAAGCTGGCCAAGGATTTCGAAGACCGTGACGCCGTCCTGCTGGGTGGCTCGAGCGACAACGAATTCGTCAAGCTGGCCTGGCGCCGTGAGCACCCGGATCTCAACAAGCTGGGTCACTACCAGTTCGGTGACACCACCGGTGCTCTGATCGACCAACTCGGCGTGCGCGAAAAGGGCGCTGGCGTTGCTCTGCGCGCGACCTTCATCGTCGACCCCGACAACACCATCCAGCACGTTTCGGTCAACAACCTGAACGTCGGTCGCAACCCTGAAGAAGTGCTGCGCTTGCTGGACGGTCTGCAAACGGACGAACTCTGCCCGTGCAACCGCAACGTGGGCGGCGCTACGCTGTAATGCCTTGGGCCCGGCTCGTCCGGGCCTTTTCTTCCTCCAGACTATAGGTAAAAACTATGGAATTCCTTTCTACCATCAAGGACCAACTGCCGGATTGGGCCAAGGACATTCGCCTGAATCTGGACAGCGTGATTGCGCGCTCCACCCTGGCGCAAGAGGATGCGCTCGGCGCTGGCCTGGCCGCAGCCTACGCTTCGGGCAATGCTTTTCTGATTAATGCCTTCAAGGGTGCCCTGTCGGAAACCGACGCCAACGCAACCTTGACGGCCGCAGCCCTCATGGGCATGAACAATACCTGGTACCCCTATGTGGAGATGAGCGGCGACGCTCAACTCAAGAGTCTGCCGGCGCAATTGCGCATGAATGCCTACGCCTCGCACGGCGGCGTCGAGAAAAAGCGCTTCGAACTCTTCGCGCTGGTCGCATCCATCGTGGGCAAATGCCACTTCTGCGTCCAGTCGCACTATGAAAACCTGAAGAACGACGGCCTGTCGACCGAACAACTGCGCGATGCAGGCCGAATCGCTTCGGTGATCAATGCCGCAGCGTTGGCCCTGGCTGCTCAAGGCAAGTAAGCCCGCCTGCAACAAGGCACGACCGGCTCAGCAGAGCCGGTTTTTTTTGGTTCATCGCGGAATAGCGTGGAGCCGTGCTTGATTGCCGTTACGCTTGATCCTTGATTTTTCAAGGATCAAGGCCGGGATCATGCTGGACCGCAAGACGATCGAGAGGTTGGGTGGGTGGGAAGGTTATCGGGTGGAGCGGGTCGTGTGGCCTGAAGGTGAGAGCCGGACGGTCACGATTTACCTGAAGCCTTCAGCGCGAACGATGCACTGCGAGCACTGCGGCAACCGATGTCGGCAGGTGCATGAGACGACCACGCGCCGGGTGCGGGATCTGCCGCTAATGGCGCTGCGAGTGACGCTGGTAGTGCCGCGTCGGCGGGTCTGGTGCGAGCAGTGCGGTGGACCGCATCTGGAGAGGCTGAGCTGGCTGGGCCGTTACCAGCGAGTGACCGACCGGCTGGCCGAGGCGGTCAGCCAGTTGCTTGAGTCCAGCAACATTCTGGCCGTGGCGCGCTTCTTCCAACTGGGTTGGCACACGGTCAAGGCGCTGGACAAGGCCCTGCTGCGACGGGCGATCCAAGAGCCGGACTGGAGCCAGATCCACTACCTAGCGATGGACGAGTTCGCTCTACACAAGGGCCATCGTTATGCCACGGTCGTTGTCGATCCGATCCGCCGTCAGGTGCTATGGATCGGTGATGGCCGCTCGCGCGAGACGGCCAGAGCCTTCTTCGAACAACTGCCAACTGGGGTTGCCCAGCAGATCCGGGCCGTAGCGATCGACATGACGACGGCCTATGAGCTGGAGATCCAGGCCAACTGCCCCAACGCCGAGATCGTCTACGACCTGTTCCACGTCGTGGCCAAGTACGGCCGTGAAGTGATAGACCGGGTGCGTGTAGACCAAGCGAACCAGTTGCGGCACGACAAGCCGGCCCGCCGGGTGATCAAGTCCAGTCGCTGGCTACTGCTGCGCAATCGCAAAAACCTCGATCCGTGCCAATCGGTAAAGTTGGACGAGTTGCTCCAGGCCAACCAGCCCTTGCTCACCGCTTATCTGATGCGCGATGAGCTCAAACAGCTGTGGTTCTACCAACACCCCGGCTACGCCCGCCAGGCATGGGATCACTGGCTGCAACAGGCTCAGGGCAGCGGCATCGCCGCCTTGGCTCACTTCGCGCTCAAGCTAAAAGCCTATCTGCACGGGATTCTGTCTCGCTGTCGCCACCGGCTCAACACCAGCATCGTCGAGGGCATCAACAACACCATCAAAGTCATCAAGCGCCGCGCCTACGGCTACCGCGATCAGGAGTACTTCTTCCTCAAGATCCGGTCTGCATTCCCCGATATTCCTCGATGAACCTTTTTTTTGCTTGGGCAAGCGACACGCGCCGCAACTCAGTCGAGGCGGGTGATGAGCGCGACGACGGTAGCGGCAATACCTTCCTTGCGGCCCAGATAACCCAAACCCTCATTGGTCTTGGCCTTGATGTTGACCGCGGTGGCGTCCACCTGCAGGTCCTCGGCGACGTTGGCCGCCATGGCCGCGGCATGCGGGCCGATCTTGGGTGCCTGCGCGTGCACGGTAGCGTCCACATTCACGACCTGCCAGCCGGCTTCGCGCACCCGCGACATTGCTTCGCGCAGCAGCACCCGGCTATCGGCGCCCTTGAAACGCGGATCCGTATCGGGGAAATGACGCCCGATGTCGCCCAAACCCGCTGCGCCGAGCACCGCATCGGTCACCGCGTGCAGCAGCACATCGGCATCGGAGTGACCGAGAAGCCCATGCGTGTGCTCGATGCGCACACCACCGATGATCAAGGGCCGTCCGACGACCAGTGCATGCACATCAAAACCTTGCCCAACACGAAAAGGGATCTTCATAACCATTTTTCCATCAGAGCGAAATCATCCGGCCAAGTCACTTTGAAATTGCGCGCTGAACCGGCGACCAGGCGAGGGGCCAGCCCCTGCGCCTCGACTGCGGAAGCCTCGTCCGTCACGGCGATGGCCTCCTCACGCGCCTGCTGCAGCGCGTGCCTGAGCAGCCCCGCACGGAACATCTGAGGCGTCTGCGCCAGCCACAGCCCATCCCGGTCTACGGTCAGACGCACACGGCAGCCGCCCGGCTCTTGCACGCCGGCCGCTTTCACCGTATCGGCCACCGGAAGCGCCAGCAAACCGCCCACATCATCCTCCTGGCAGGCATCGATGAGCCGCGCCAATGCCTCCGGCGGCAGACCCGGGCGGGCAGCATCGTGGACCAACACCCAGGTCTGATCAGATAGCGCCGCATCGGCCAACGCGGCAGCCACGGTATCCGCGCGCGTGGGGCCGCCGCAAGGGCGCCACACCGTGCGCGGCAAACCGTCGAGTGCCTGCGCGGCCCAGTCATCCTGAGCGCTGACAGCGACCCGAACCTGGGCGATACGCGGATCGGCAAGCAGCGCGAGCACCGCCCGACGCAACATGGGGAGTCCGCCCAGCGGACGATATTGCTTGGGCAAACCGTCTTCTGCAAGGCCGCTGGCGCGGCTGCCGACACCGGCGGCAGGAACAATTGCGATTAAAGAGTCAGACATGATCAGGAGATTTTATAATTTCCCGGCAATGCATGACTCCTCGCCCCCACCTCAGTGGATACGCAGCTGCCGTCCACCTCCCCTACCCTGGCCGCCCTCAAACCCGGGACGCGCTTTGTTCAACCCTGCCCCCCCGGTTCGGGCGATGGATGGCTGCTTGCCGACCTGGCGCGCCAGGCCCGCAAGCCCATCGTCGTGCTGGCGGCCGATCCGCTACAGGCCCAGCGCCTGGCCGATGAAGTACCCTTGTTTGCGCCCGAACTGCGCGTGCGTCAGCTCCCTGACTGGGAAACGCTGCCCTACGACGCATTTTCGCCCCATCAAGATCTGATCTCGGAGCGTCTGCATACCCTGCACGCGTTGATGACCGAATCGGTCGACATCCTGACGGTGCCGGTGACCACGGCCTTATACCGCCTTCCGCCCCCGCTTTCCTGGCGGCCTATACCTTTTCGTTTCGCCAACGCGACAAACTGGACGAAGCGGCGCTGCGCGCGCAACTGACACTGGCAAACTACACCCACGTGACTCAGGTCACCGCGCCTGGCGAGTTCTGCCTGCGGGGCGGATTGGTCGACCTGTTCCCCATGGGGTCGGCGGTGCCCTACCGGCTGGACCTTTTCGATGACGAGATCGAATCCATCCGCGCCTTTGACGTTGATACCCAGCGCAGCCTTTACCCCGTGGCCGAAGTTCAGCTTCTGCCGGGACGCGAATTTCCCATGGACGAGGCGGCACGCAACCATTTTCGTGCGCGTTTCCGTGAGGTTTTCGAGGGCGATCCGTCCCGCGCCCTGCCCTACAAGGACATCGGCAATGGGATCGCTTTCGCCGGAGTCGAATATTATCTGCCGTTGTTTTTCGAACAGACGGCTACGCTGTTTGACTACCTCAAGACCGGTACGCTCACCGTCCCTCTGGGCAATATCGACGACGCCATCCAGAGGTTCTCCCAGGACACTGCCAGCCGCTATAACTTCCTCAAAAGCGACCGCGAACGGCCCGTGCTGCCGCCATCGGCGCTGTTTCTGGATGGAGAAGCGTTATATGGCGGTTTCAAGGACTTCGCCCGCCTGGCACTGACCGGCGAGCCGCCGCACCCGGACTTTTGCAACGCGCCGGACGTGGCTGTCGCCCGCCGCGCCGAAGACCCGGTAGCCAAGTTGCGTGCGCTCGTGGCGCGCCCCGGCGCCCGCGTACTGCTATGCGCGGACTCCGCAGGCCGACGCGAAACGCTATCCCAAATGCTGGCCGAGCAAGGTCTCGCGGCGACAGAGCAGACCGACGAGATCGCCGGTTTTCTACAAACACCGGCCAACTTCGGGCTGACCATCGCGCCCCTGACGGCGGGTTTTGGGCTCACCGAAGGCGGTTTGGTTTTTCTCACCGAGAACGACCTCTACCCCGGCAATGCGGGCGTCAAGCGACGCGGCAAACGCACCCAGGAAGGCAGCAGCAACGTCGAAGCCATGGTGCGCGACCTGGCCGAACTGCGTGAGGGCGATCCTGTCGTTCATGCCCAGCACGGCATCGGCCGCTACCACGGGTTGGTCAATATGGACATGGGTGAAGGAGAGATGGAGTTCCTGCACCTGGAGTACGCCAGCGGCGCCACGCTCTATGTGCCGGTATCACAGTTGCACGTCATTGCGCGCTATAGCGGCGCAGATCCCGACGCCGCGCCACTGCATCAACTCGGCTCCGGGCAGTGGGACAAGGCCAGAAAGAAAGCCGCAAGGCAAGTCCGCGACACCGCCGCCGAATTGCTCGCGCTGTATGCGCAACGCGCCGCGCGCGAAGGCTACGCTTTCAATCTGCCACTGTCGGACTATGAAGCTTTTGCCGAAGGCTTCGGCTTCGAAGAGACGCCCGATCAGTCTGCCGCCATCCAGGCCGTCATCCTGGACATGACCTCCGGCAAGCCCATGGACCGCCTGGTCTGCGGCGATGTGGGCTTTGGCAAGACCGAGGTCGCGCTGCGCGCCGCCTTTCTGGCCGTGGCCAACGGCAAGCAGGTCGCCCTGCTGTGCCCGACCACTCTCCTGGCCGAGCAACATGCACAGACATTTTCGGACCGCTTTGCCGAGTGGCCCGTGCGCGTGGTGGAGCTGTCGCGCTTTCGGTCAGCCAAGGAAGTCAGTGCCGCCATCGAAGGTATCAATGACGGGCGTGTGGATATCGTCATTGGCACTCACAAAATCCTGTCCAAGGATGTCCACTTCAAACGCCTGGGCCTGGTCATCATCGATGAGGAGCATCGATTCGGCGTACGCCAGAAAGAGACACTCAAAGCTTTGCGAGCCGAAGTGGACGTTCTGACGCTCACGGCCACGCCTATCCCCCGCACGCTGGGCATGTCGCTCGAAGGCATACGCGACTTCTCCGTGATAGCCACCGCGCCGCAAAAGCGCCTGGCCATCAAGACCTTCGTGCGGCGCGAAGACGGCAGCACCATACGGGAAGCGTTGCTACGCGAACTCAAGCGTGGCGGACAAGCCTACTTTCTGCACAACGAGGTCGAGACCATCCACAATCGCCGGGCGCGACTGGAGGAACTCGTACCCGAGGCACGCATAGGCGTAGCACATGGCCAAATGCCCGAGCGCGAGCTCGAGCAGGTCATGAAGGACTTTTATCAACAGCGCTTCAATGTGCTGCTATGCACGACCATCATCGAAACGGGCATTGACGTGCCCAGCGCCAATACCATCGTTATCCACCGAGCCGATCGTTTTGGCCTGGCTCAATTGCACCAGTTGCGCGGCCGGGTCGGCCGCTCGCATCATCAGGCCTACGCCTATCTGCTTACGCCGGGCGAAGATGCCATCACGAGCAATGCCAAAAAGCGTCTTGAGGCCATCCAGGCAATGGAAGAGCTGGGTTCCGGTTTCTACCTTGCCATGCACGATCTGGAAATCCGCGGTACTGGCGAGATTCTGGGCGACTCCCAGTCCGGCAACATTCAGGAAGTCGGTTTCTCGATGTACAACGAAATGCTCAGCGAGGCAGTGCGTGCATTGAAATCAGGCGAAGAACCCGACCTGGATGCTCCGTTCAAACTGGCATGCGAAGTCAACCTCCATGCGCCCGCCCTGCTGCCATCCGATTACTGCCCCGACGTGCATGGCAGGCTGGCCATCTACAAACGGCTGTCGCATGCGCACGATGAGGACGACCTCATCCGCATTCAGGAAGAGTTGATCGACCGGTTCGGTAAGCTGCCCGAGCCTGCTCAGACGCTGTTGACCACGCATCGGCTGCGCCTGGCCGCCGAACCATTAGGCATCGTCAAGATCGACGTCAGCGAAACCCAGGCGCTACTGCAGTTTGGCCCAAAGGCCGTCGTCGATCCCTTGCGCATCATCGAACTGGTGCAAAAGCAGCGCCACATCAAACTCTCCGGACAGGACAAGCTGCGCATTGAAATCACCACAGCGCAGGTCACCGCACGCGCCGACGCCGTGCGTGCCGTGCTGCGCTCTCTAAAATAGCCCGCTAAACATCACGCATCCCTCCATGAGCACCCATCTCATCATTCAATCACCGGGCCTTACCGCCCACCACGCCGAACAGTTGGCGGCCTTGGCACGAGCCGAAGGCATCGCGCGTATCACGACGACGGCCGCCCGCCTGCTCAACGTAGCGCACGACGCGGACACCCGCGCGCAAGTGCATGACTGGGCCGAACGCCACGCCATCGACACCGCCTTCGTACCCGCCGGCCTCAAACTGAGCAGTTGCAAAGTGCTGGCCATGGACATGGACTCCACGCTAATCAACATCGAGTGCATCGATGAGATTGCCGTGTGTGCGGGTGTGGGTGAGAAGGTTACGCAAATCACCGAGGCGGCCATGCGAGGCGAGATCAAGGATTTCTCCGAAAGCCTGCGGCGGCGGGTCGCGCTGCTGCAAGGCACGCCTGCCACCGTGCTGGAGCGCGTGTATGAGGAAAGGCTGCGCCTGAACCCGGGCGCCGAGCAATTACTTGCCTCGGTGCAGGCTGCCGGTATCAAAACTCTGTTGGTCTCCGGCGGCTTTACCTTTTTCACCGAGCGGCTGCGTGCGCGCCTGAATCTCGATAGCGCGCACGCCAACACGCTGGAGATCGACGCCGGCGGCAAGCTGACCGGACGCGTGCTGGGCGACATTCTGGATGGCGCAGCCAAGGCCCGCTATCTGGAGGCGTTTGCGAGCGAGCACGGCGCCAGCGCCGATCAGATCATCGCCCTGGGCGACGGCGCCAACGATCTGCTCATGCTGGCGCGCGCCCGATATGCCGTGGCCTATCACGCCAAGCCCATCGTCCGCCAGCAGACGCCTTACGCACTTAGCGTCAGCGGCCTCGACGGTGTGCTGAATTGGTTCGAGGGGTGAAGCAGCGGTTCTGCTTTCCTGACGGGCACATCAAAAAAAACCTCCCAACGGGAGGTTTTTTTACGCCGGCCGATTGCGTCCACGCTGGTAAAGATAGCGATAGACGAAGCCCGGAAACGCCAGCACCACATACAGGCTCAATGTGATGGCATAAAACTCCCAGGCCTGCGTAAAGGAGTTGCCCAGCGCGGATTCGAATGCGTGCCCTGCCAAGCCAACGATCAGGTAGTAAACCAGCAGTTCGAGAAAGCGGATCGCAACCGGTTTGCCGTTTTTCAGGGGAAACACGGCAAACACCCGGTCCGTCAGGAAGGGAAGATTCGCGCTGATGAAGGCCAGCGCGATCAACAACCAGACGGCCAGGGTTTGATTCACTGAGGGATCAACCGCCTATCGAGCTCCTGATGACCTGTACGCACAAAGCCATCAGACCGCCAGGCAAGATGCCCAGGAGGAGAATCAGGGCGCCGTTTATCGACAGTACCCCGCGCTGCAGGCAGGTCCCCGTGACCGGAGCCGCCTCACCCACGGGTTCGTCGAAGTAGACGACCTTGACCACTCGCAGGTAATAGAAGGCGCCGATCAGCGAGAACAGTACCGCGATGACGGCCAGGGCAACATGACCCGACTCGACCACAGCCTGGAGAATCGCCAGCTTGGCATAGAAACCCACCAGCGGCGGAATCCCGGCCAGCGAGAACATCAGCAGCAGGACGATCAGGGCATGCCAAGGGCTGCGACGGTTCAAGCCTTTGAGATCATCGATGTTTTCACACTCGAAGCCCTGACGCGAGAGCAGCAGAACGATACCGAAGCTGGCCAACGTGGTCAGCACATAGGTGATCATGTAAAACAGGGATGCACCGTAGGCAGCCGAAGAGGCATCGGGTTTGCCGTCCACCACACCGGCCATCAGGCCCAGGAGCACAAAGCCCATGTGCGAGATGGTCGAATAGGCCAACATCCGCTTTAAGTTGGTCTGGGCGATGGCGGTCAGGTTACCGATGGCCAGCGACAGCACAGCCAGAATCATCAGCATCGGTTGCCAGTCCGCGGCCAGGCCATGCAGGCCGTCAACAAGCAGACGCATCGTAATGGCAAAGGCAGCCAGCTTGGGCGCGCCACCCAGAATGAGGGTGACGGCCGTCGGCGAACCCTGGTAGACGTCGGGCACCCACATATGGAAGGGCACCGCGCCCAACTTGAATGCCAGACCAGCCACCAGGAACACAATACCGAAGACCAGCGGCAAGGCCTGCGCCTGACCCGCGGCGATGACGCGAGATATCTCGGCCAGGTCGAGGTGGCCGGTTGCGCCATAGACCATGGACATGCCGTAGAGCAGGAACCCCGAAGCCAGCGCGCCAAGCACGAAATACTTCATGGCCGCTTCTGTGGCGACGGCGTCGTCACGGCGCAAGGCGATCAGTGCATACAGGGCCAGAGACATGAGCTCCAGACCAAGATAGATGGAGATCAGGTTGCCAGACGAAATCATGACCATCTGGCCCAGCAGGGCCATCAGCGTCAGAACGTAGAGCTCACCGCCTCGCAGCATCTCGCGTGCCTGGGCATACAGGCGACCGTAAATCAGGGTGACGGCCACCGCGATGTACGAGGTGATTTTCAGCAGGTGCGAAAACGCATCCGTGACATACATGCCGTTGAAGGTCTTGCCGCTGACGCCGTTCTTCCATTGGAGCAGGGAGACGACCGTCAATACGGCCAGCGTACACAACGTCAGCACGTAGGTCGTCTTGCGTTCCGGGTGGGTGCTTACCGCGTCGACGAGCAACACGGCCAGCGCCAGCACCAGCAGCAGGATCTCTGGTGTGGCCAAAGCGAAATCGATGTGGGATTGCATCATTGTCTTGTCTTACAGTTTCGAGACGGCCACGTGTTGCAGCAGGGCCTCCACCGACACATGCATGACATCGGTAAAGGGCTTGGGATAGATCCCCATGTACAACACGGCGATCGCCATGACACCGAGAATCCAGAACTCGCGGCGGTTCAGGTCGGACATTTCGCGGACATGTTCATTGGTGATATCACCAAAGACCACGCGCTTGACCATCCACAGAGAGTAGGACGCTCCCAAGATCAGGGCTGTGGCAGCCAGCAGGCCGACCCAGAAGTTGTGCTCGACCGCGCCCATGATGACCATGAACTCGCCCACGAAACCGCTAGTAGCCGGCAAGCCGCTGTTGGCCATCGAAAAAAGCACGAAGAAGGTCGCGAACCGCGGCATGACGTTGATCACGCCACCGTAATCGGCGATGCGACGGCTATGCATGCGGTCGTAAAGCACGCCGATACACAGGAACATCGCACCCGAGACGAAACCGTGGGAAATCATCTGCACGATGGCGCCTTCGACGCCAGCCGTGTTGAAAATGAAAAAGCCCAGCGTCACGAAGCCCATGTGAGCCACTGACGAGTAGGCCACGAGTTTCTTCATGTCTTCCTGCACGATCGCCACCAGCCCGATATAGGTCACGGCAACCAGTGACAGTGCGATCATCATGCCCGACAAGCTATGCGAGGCATCTGGCGCGATGGGCAGGGAAAAACGCAGGAAACCATACGCGCCGAGCTTCAGCATGATGGCGGCCAGCACCACGGAACCCCCGGTAGGCGCTTCGACGTGAGCGTCGGGCAGCCAGGTGTGCACCGGCCACATCGGCACCTTCACGGCAAACGCGGCCAGCAGCGCGACGAAGATCAGGATCTGCGGCGTGTAACCGAGTTTGGTCTGCTGCCAGGTCAGGATGTCGAAGGATCCGCCCGATGCATGCCACAGGTAGACAAAGGCCACCAGGGTCAACAGCGAACCCATCAGGGTGTAGAGAAAGAACTTGAAGGCCGCGTAAACCCGGTTCGGCCCGCCCCACACACCCACGATGATGTACATCGGGATCAGCGTGGCTTCGAAGAACACGTAAAACAACAACCCGTCCAACGCCGAGAACACACCGACCATCAGACCCGACAGGATCAGGAAGGCGGCCATGTACTGCGACACACGGTTGGTGATCACCTCCCAGCCTGCCGCCACCACAATGATGGTGACAAAGGCCGTCAGCAGCACGAACCAGACGGAAATACCGTCCACACCGAGATGGTAGTTGACGTTGAAGGACTCGATCCAAGAGGCCTTCTCGACAAACTGCATCGCGGCAGTGGTCTTGTCGAAACCGGTGTACAGGGGAATGGTGACCAGGAAGCCAGCGACCGCGCCGATCAGCGACAGCCCCGCGTCAGGCAGGGACGGTCGTCGCGACCCACCGCCAGCACCAGCAGACCGAATACGATCGGAACAAAGATCGCAAGCGTAAGCCAGGGGAAATTGTTGGATGCCATCTCGCTTGCCATCATTGGGGAATCAGCACAAAGAAAGTCACCAGCGCCATGATGCCGATGATCATCGCGAACGCGTAGTGATAGATGTAGCCCGACTGCAGGTGGCGGCTGACCGTCGCCACCCAGCCCACGACACGGGCACTGCCGTTGACCAGCAGCCCATCGATCAGGCCGCGGTCACCGGTCTGCCACAGGCCACGGCCCAGGCAACGGGCGCCGCGAGCGATGATCTGCTCGTTGACCCAGTCCACGTAATACTTGTTCTCCAGCACCTTGTTCACGCCCGACAGGCTGGCCTGAATCTTGGCCGGCACCTTGGGATTGATCAGATAGCAGTACCAGGCAATGACGGCTCCGGCGACCACCAGCCAGAACGGCACGGTCTGGAAGGCATGCAAACCAAAGGCCACCCAGCCATGCCACTCTTCGTGCAACTCGTGCATCGCGGGGTGTTGCGGCAATACCGTGATCACGCCATCGAAGAACTTGCCGAACAGCATGGGGTCGGCAACGATGGCCCCGATGACAACCGACGGAATCGCCAGCAGAATCAAGGGCAGCGTAACAACCCAGGGCGACTCGTGCGGCGTGCCACCGTGATGATGGTCGTCGTGCCCGTGGTCATCATGGCCATGCGCGTGATCATCGTGCGCCGGGAAACGTTCCTTGCCGTGGAAGACCAGGAAGTAGACCCGGAAGGAGTACAGCGACGTGATGAACACGCCAATCAGCGTGGCGTAGTAAGCAAAGCTCGCTCCCCATACATTGGCCGCGCCTGCCGCCTCGATGATGTTCTCTTTGGAGTAGAACCCGGAGAAGAACGGCGTGCCAACCAGCGCCAGCGTACCGAGCAGGAAGGTAATCCAGGTGATGGGCATGTACTTGCGCAGGCCACCCATGTTGCGGATGTTCTGATCATGGTGCATACCGATGATCACCGAGCCCGCGCCCAGGAACAGCAGCGCCTTGAAGAAAGCGTGCGTCATCAGGTGGAAAATCGCCACCGAGTAGGCCGAGGCACCAAGTGCCACCGTCATATAGCCCAACTGCGACAACGTGGAGTAGGCCACCACGCGCTTGATGTCCGTCTGAATGATGCCCAGGATGCCCAGAAAGAGCGCGCCGATGGCACCGATCACGATGATGAAGGAAAGCGCCACGTTCGACAGTTCGAACAGAGGCGAGAAACGCGCGACCATGAAGATACCCGCTGTCACCATGGTGGCCGCGTGGATCAGGGCCGAGATCGGCGTCGGGCCTTCCATCGAGTCGGGCAACCAGGCGTGCAGCGGCACTTGCGCCGACTTACCCATGGCACCGATAAAGAGGCAGATGCAGGCGACGGTCAACAGAGCCCAATCGCTGCCGGGCAGCTTCAGACCTGCCAGCTTGTCGGCTTGAGCGAAGACCTCACCGTAGTGCATGGTGCCCGCATAAGCAAACAGCAGACCGATGCCCAACACGAAGCCGAAGTCACCCACGCGGTTGATCAGGAAGGCCTTCATATTGGCGAAAATTGCCGTCGGACGGGTGTACCAGAAGCCGATGAGCAGATACGACACCAGGCCCACGGCTTCCCAACCGAAGAACAACTGCACCATGTTGTTCGACATCACCAGCATGAGCATGGCGAAGGTGAACAGGGAGATGTAGGCGAAAAAGCGTTGGTAACCGGGATCATCGGCCATGTAGCCGATGGTGTAGATGTGCACCATCAGAGAGACCGATGTCACAACGACCATCATCATGGCCGAGAGCGAATCGATCAGGAAGCCGATTTCGAGCTTGGTATGACCGATGAGGGTCCAGGTGTAGACCGCGCCGTCAAAGGTGTGACCATTGAGCACGTCGCGCAGCACCACCACCGAACCGATGGCGGAGATCGCCACGAACAGGATAGTGATGCAATGCGCGGCGCGTCGGCCGACGGGGCGGCCGAGAAACCCTGTACCGAACAGGCCGGCCAGGATCGCCCCGGCCAGCGGGGCCAGTGCGATAAGCAAATAGAGATTGGGTGAGCTAGACATTTTCTTCCAATACCCCGTCAGCCCTTCAGGCGATCGAGTTCGTCAACGTTGATCGTGTTCAGGTTGCGGAACAGCAGCACCAGAATGGCCAAACCGATGGCGGCTTCAGCGGCCGCCACCGTCAGGATGAAGAACACGAACACCTGCCCGGCGGTATCGCCGAACCAGCTCGAAAACGCCACGAAGTTCATGTTGACGGCCAGCAGGACCAGCTCGATGGACATCAACAGGATGATGAGATTGCGGCGGTTCAGGAAAATGCCAAAGATGCCGATGGCGAACAGAATCGCCCCGAGAACCAGGTAATGCGCCAGAGTAATGGTCATGGTTTTTCTCCTTGCTCGGCGGCGGAGTTGCCTTGGGCACGCTCGCTCTGGGCGGTCATCTTGACCATACGGAAACGGTCCTTGGCCTTGACACGTACCGCGGCAACCGGATCGTTGTACTTCGCGTCGCGACGGCGACGCAGGGTCAAGGCGATGGCCGCAACCATACCGACTAGCAGCAACGCGGCACCGACCTCAACACCAAAGACATATTGCGTGTACATGGCTTCGCCCAGTGCACGGGCATTGTTGTAATCACCGGCCATGGCGACTTGCGGGCCGGCATCACCCCAGGTGGCAAACAGCACGAAACCCATTTCCAGCACGAGGATCAAGCCGACAACCAAACCCAGCGGCAGATAGGTCTTCAAGCCGTGGCGCAGATGGTCGATACGGATATCGAGCATCATCACCACGAACAAGAACAGCACCATCACGGCACCGACATAAACCAACACCAGCAACAGGGCAAGAAACTCCGCACCCAGCAGCATCCAAAGCATGGCCGCATTCACGAAGGCCAGAATCAGATGCAGGACAGCGGTCACGGGGCTACGAGCGGTGATGACGCGGAAAGCCGCCACCACCAGGACGAAAGCCAGTAAGTAGAACAAGACAGAAGTAAAAGTCATGGATCAGACCCTGGCGATCAACGGTAAGGCGCGTCTTCGGCCCGGCGTTGGGCGATTTCGGCTTCGTAGCGGTCGCCAACGGCGAGCAGCATGTCTTTGGTGAAGTACAGATCGCCGCGCTTTTCGCCGTGGTACTCGTGAATGTGCGTCTCCACGATGGAGTCCACCGGGCAACTTTCCTCACAGAATCCGCAGAAGATGCACTTGGTCAGATCGATGTCGTAGCGCGTGGTGCGGCGGGTGCCGTCCTCCCGCTGATCGGACTCGATCGTGATGGCCAGCGCCGGGCAAACCGCTTCACAGAGTTTGCAGGCGATGCAACGCTCTTCCCCATTGGGATAGCGACGCAGCGCATGCAGACCCCGGAAACGCGCCGACGTCGGCGTCTTCTCCATCGGGTAGCGCAAGGTCATCTTGCGCTTGAAAAAGTACTTGCCCGTCAGGCGCATACCTTTGAACAACTCGGTCAGCAGCAAGCTGCCGAAAAAATCCTTGATCGCTTCCATATCCAGCCTCGATCCGGCGCGTTAGCGCCAAATATTCCAGGGCGTCTGCATCCAGACCGCGACGACAACCAGCCAAACGCCGGTCAGGGGGATGAAGATCTTCCAACCCAAACGCATGATCTGGTCATAGCGGTAACGCGGAAAAGACGCGCGGAACCAAATGAACAGCGACACCACGAAGAAAGTCTTGATCCCCAACCACAGCCAACCCGGCACCCAAGTGAACGGAGCAATGTCGACGGGCGACATCCAGCCACCGAGGAACATGATCGAGGCCATGGCCGACAGCAAGATCATGTTGGCGTATTCACCCAGGAAGAACAGGGCGAAGGCCATACCCGAATACTCGACCATGTGACCGGCCACGATTTCCGACTCGCCCTCGACCACGTCGAACGGATGGCGGTTGGTCTCCGCTACGGCGGAAATCACGTAGATAACAAACAAAGGCAGCAGCGGCAGCCAGTTCCAGGACAGGAACGTCAGGCCGTGCTCGGCGAACCAGCCTCTGCCCTGCCCCAACACGATTTCATTCATGTTCAGGCTGCCGGACACCAGCAGGACCGTCACCAACACGAAACCAATGGCCAACTCATAGGAAACCATCTGGGCCGATGCACGCAAGGCCCCCAGAAAGGCGTACTTGGAGTTGGAGGCCCAACCGGCCACGATCACGCCATACACACCAACCGAGGTGATGGCCATAACGTACAGCAGACCGGCATTGACATTAGCCAGCACGGCCTCGGGGCCGAACGGAACCACTGCCCAGGCCGCCAGAGCCGGCATCAATGTCACGACAGGCGCGACGATGAACAGAATCTTGTTGGCCTCCGACGGCACCACCACTTCTTTGGTGAGCAGTTTGAACACGTCGGCAAACGGTTGCAGCAGCCCCTTGAAGCCCACACGAGTGGGTCCAAGACGCACGTGCATCCAGCCGATCATCTTGCGTTCCCAGTAAGTGAGATAGGCCACGCAAAGAATGATAGGCACGGCGATGCAGACAATCTTGATGACAGTCCAAATCACCAACCAAGCCGTCGGCCCCAGCGATGCCTGACCCTGGCTTTCAAGAACATTGAGCCATTCCATCAGGCACGCTCCACGCTGATTTGACCGAAGGCACCGCCCAGGGCGGCAGTTTGCGCAAAGGCGGCGGAGACACGTACAGCGTTATCGGCCACGGCCTGATCCAGTGCGGCCTCCAACTCCACCGAACCCTGCGAGGACGAAACGCGCACCTTGGCGCCGGCGTCCAGGCCCAGCGCGGCCAGCGTACGCGCATTCATGCGCGCCTTGGGCGCGCGCGACGCGGCGTGAGCCTGCAGGGGCTGCGACCGACGCACGATGGCATCGCTGCGGTAGATGGGCACATCGGCCAGACGCTCCAGGGCGCCTGCGGGTTGGCCCACACCCAGTGCCGCGTTGATCTCGTTGGACAGGCGGCCTTCAATGCCACCCGCCAGCGCGGCATCGCGCACTGCTTCGGAGGTTTCGTCATCGAAGCCGGTCAGATGAAGCACATTGCCCAACACGCGCAGAACCTTCCAGGCCGGACGCGACTGACCGTGCGGCGCAACCGTACCCTTGAAGCTCTGCGCCACGCCTGCGGCGTTGACGAAGGTGCCCGAGGTTTCGGTAAACGGAGCCACGGGCAACATCACATCTGCCCACGCTTCGGCCGAAGAACGATACGACGTCAACGCCACCGCAAACTGGGCGCCGCGCAACGCAGCCAGGGCCTGAGGACCATTGTCGGCATCCAACGTCGGCTCGGCGTGCAAAACCACATAAGCCTTCAAAGGCTCGGCCAGCATCTGGGCGGCCGTCTTGCCGCCACGGCCCGGTACGGCGCCAGCCAGATAACCACCCACGGTATTGCCGCCCGCGGTCAGGAAACCAAATTTGGCTCCGGTCAGTTCGGCGATGACGCGGGCGTTGGCGGCCAGGGTCGAGGCATTGGGTGCAGAGACAACCAGGTTACCCATCAGCACGGCAGCGTTGCTGCCCGAGGCCAGGCTGGCGGCGATGCGCTTGGCATCCTCACCGGGTGTGACCATGGCGAACTCGGCCGGCACCGGGAGCTCTTTGACCTGAGCCAGCGCCACAGCTACTTCGGCCAAGCCGCGGGCCAGCTCGGAGGGCGCCACCGTCAGGCGGGCAGCCACCGGCAGCAGCGGATCGTCGCAGGCGCTGTCGAGCAACAGCACTTGCGTGCCGCGCTTGACCGCCTGACGCAGGCGCTGAGCCATCAGGGGATGATCTTTGCGCAGGAAGGAGCCGACCACCAACACGCGATCGAGGTTATCCAGCTCGGCAATCGGCATGCCCAGCCACGGGGCACCGGACAACGCAGCGTCAAAGCCTGCATCCGTCTGACGCAGGCGGAAGTCGATGTTCTCCGAACCCAGGGCGCGCGTCAGGCGTGCCAGCAGGGAGAACTCTTCCGTCGTAGCGTACTCGGTCGCCAGCGCGCCGATCTGCCCAGCCCCGGCGCTTTCACGGACTCGCGAAAGTCCTTGAGCCACGGCTTGCAGCGCATCGGCCCAGGAGGCTTCCTGCCAGTTGCCGTCGGTGCCGCGAATCATCGGCGCTGCCAGGCGATCGTCGACGTTGAGCCCTTCGTACGAGAAGCGATCACGGTCGCTGATCCAGCACTCGTTGACGTTTTCATTCTCGAACGGCACCACGCGCAGCACGCGGTCGCCCTTGACCTGGACGACCAGGTTGGCACCCACACTGTCATGCGGACTGACGGAACGGCGGCGGGCGAGTTCCCAGGTCCGGGCGCTGTAGCGGAACGGTTTGGAGGTCAGCGCGCCGACCGGACAGATGTCGATCATGTTGCCCGAGAGCTCGGACTCGATCGAACGCCCCACGAAGGACGTGATTTCGGCATGCTCGCCACGATTGAGCATACCCAATTCCATCATGCCGCCGATTTCCTGCCCGAAACGTACGCAGCGCGTGCAGTGAATGCAGCGCGACATTTCTTCAGCCGAAACCAGCGGGCCCAGGTCCTTATGGAAGACCACGCGCTTTTCCTCGTGATAACGCGAGGAAGAACCGCCATAGCCCACCGCAAGATCCTGCAACTGGCACTCGCCGCCCTGATCACAGATCGGGCAATCCAGCGGGTGATTGATGAGGAGAAACTCCATGACCGATTTCTGCGCGGCCTTGGCCTTCTCGGAGCAGGTGTGCACCACCATGCCGTTGGTCACGGGGGTGGCGCAGGCCGGCAGCGCCTTGGGCGCTTTTTCCACTTCAACCAGGCACATGCGGCAGTTGGCCGCGATGGACAGTTTCTTGTGGTAGCAGAAATGCGGCACGTAAAGCCCGATCTTCTGGGCGGCATGCATCACCATGCTGCCCTCGGGCACTTCGACTTTATTGCCGTCGACGGTTAGTTCAACCATTGCTGTTCCTGAGACCTACAGATATTGCGGGACCACACAAGACTTGTGCTCGATGTGGTGCGCGAATTCGTCGCGAAAATGCTTGATGAAACCACGTACCGGCATGGCGGCAGCATCGCCCAGGGCGCAGATGGTGCGGCCCATGATGTTGCTGGCAACGTTGTCGAGCAGGTCCAGGTCTTCCGGACGGCCATGACCGGTCTCGATACGATGCACCATGCGGTAGAGCCAGCCCGTGCCTTCACGGCAGGGCGTGCATTGTCCGCAGCTTTCTTCGAAATAGAAGTACGACAAACGCAGCAGCGACTTCACCATGCAACGGGTCTCGTCCATGACGATGACCGCACCCGAGCCCAACATGGATCCAGCCTTGGCGATGGAGTCATAGTCCATCGTGCAGTCCATGATGATGTCGGCCGGCAGCACCGGTGCGCTCGATCCACCGGGAATCACCGCCTTGAGTTTCTTGCCGCCTCGCATCCCACCGGCAAGCTCCAGCAGCTTGGAAAACGGCGTCCCCATGGGGATCTCGTAATTGCCAGGCCGCTCGACGTCGCCGGTGATCGAGAAGATCTTGGTGCCGCCGTTGTTGGGCTTGCCGACTTCGAGGTAGGCCTGGCCACCGTTGCGGATGATCCAGGGCACCGCCGCGAAGGTCTCGGTGTTGTTGATGGTCGTCGGCTTGCCATACAGGCCGAAGCTGGCGGGAAAAGGCGGCTTGAAACGCGGCTGGCCCTTCTTGCCCTCCAGGGACTCGAGCAAGGCGGTTTCTTCGCCGCAGATGTAGGCGCCGTAACCGTGAAAAGCATGCAGCTGGAAGCTGAAATCCGATCCCAGCAGCTTGTCGCCGAGAAAGCCGGCCGCACGCGCCTCTTCAAGCGCGGCTTCGAACCGCTCATATACCTCGAAGATTTCGCCGTGGATATAGTTGTAGCCGACGCTGATTCCCATCGCGAAAGCGGCGATGGCCATGCCTTCGATCACGATGTGCGGATTGAAGCGCAGAATATCGCGATCTTTGAAGGTACCGGGCTCGCCTTCGTCCGAGTTGCAGACCAGGTACTTCTGGCCTGGGAAGGCGCGCGGCATGAAGCTCCACTTCAAGCCGGTCGGAAAACCTGCACCACCGCGGCCGCGCAGACCCGACGCCTTGACCTCGGCAATGACATCTTCCGGCTTCAAGCCGGTGGTCAGGATCTTGCGCAGGGCTTCGTAGCCGCCACGCTTGACGTAGTCTTCCAGATGCCAGTTCTCGCCATTCAGACCGTCAAGGATTTGCGGGCCGAGGTGACGGCCATGGAAAATCATGGAGGTAGACAGATCGGCGCCCGGGTCCACCGTCAAGCCGGTACCCAGTTGTTTGAACAATTCCGGCGCGTTCATGCCGACTCTCCTTGCGACTTCAAGCCGTCGATCAGGGCATCGAGCTTCTGTTCCGACATGCGTACGCACATATGCTTGTTATTGACGATAAGCACCGGCGAGTCGCCGCAGGCACCCATACATTCGCCCTCGACAAGGGTGAACTTGCCGTCGGCCGTCGTCTCGCGGAAATTCACGCCAAGCTTGCGCTTGAGGTAGTCGGCGGCCTTTTCACCGTCGCGCAAGACACAGGGCAAATTGGTGCAGACGGAGATCTTGTGAGTGCCGACGGGCTTGACGTCGAACATGTTGTAAAACGTGGCGACTTCCTGGACCGCGATGGGCGGAACGCCAATGTAATTGGCCACGTCTTCAATGATTTCGGCAGGCAACCAGCCCTTCTCTTCTTGCGCGATGGCAAGCGAAGCCATGATGGCCGACTGCCTTTGGTCGGCCGGGAACTTCGCGAGTTCGCGGTCGATCTTCTGGTAGGCCTGTGCGGAAAGCAGCATAGTTTGAATCCGGATTTATGCGGGCGCTCTAGACTGATGACTCAGCGGTCGATTTCGCCGAAAACGATGTCCTGTGTGCCGATGATGGTGACGGCGTCGGCAATCATGTGACCGCGCGACATCTCATCCAACGACTGCAGGTGGGCAAAACCGGGCGCCCTAATCTTCAGGCGGTAAGGTTTGTTGGCGCCGTCGGACACCAGATAGATGCCGAATTCGCCCTTGGGATGCTCCACCGCGCCATAAGCTTCGCCCGGAGGAACGTGGAAGCCTTCAGTGAAGAGCTTGAAATGGTGGATCAGCTCCTCCATGTTGCTCTTCATATCCGTACGCTTGGGCGGTGCAACCTTGTGGTTCTCGATCATGACCGGACCCGGGTTGTTCCGCAGCCACTCCACGCATTGGCGGATGATGCGATTGCTTTCACGCAATTCGGCAACCCGGACCAGATAACGGTCATAGCAATCGCCATTGACGCCCACTGGCACGTCGAAATCCATCAGATCGTAGACTTCGTAGGGCTGGGTCTTGCGCAGATCCCAGGCCACACCCGAACCGCGCAGCATCGGGCCGGTAAAGCCCAGCGCCTTGGCGCGATCAGGATCGACCACACCGATGCCCACCAGGCGCTGCTTCCAGATGCGGTTATCCGTCAGCAGTGTCTCGTACTCGTCGACACAGGCCGGGAAGCGGTTGGTGAAGTCTTCAATGAAGTCCAGCAACGAGCCTGAGCGCGCGTCATTCATGATGCGCAATTCTTTGTCGCCACGGTACTTGCTGCTTGCACCGTACTGAGACATGGCGTCCGGCAGATCGCGATAGACACCGCCCGGGCGGTAGTAAGCAGCGTGCATGCGCGCGCCCGATACCGCCTCGTAGCAGTCCATCAGATCCTCGCGTTCGCGGAAGGCGTACAGAAACACCGCCATCGCGCCCACGTCCAGGGCGTGCGAACCCAGCGACATCAGGTGATTCAAGATGCGGGTGATTTCATCGAACATCACGCGGATGTATTGAGCGCGCAGCGGCGCCTCGATGCCCAACATCTTTTCTATGGCCATGACGTAGGCGTGCTCGTTGCACATCATGGACACATAGTCCAGGCGGTCCATGTAGGGCAGCGCCTGGATAAAGGTCTTGTGTTCGGCCAGCTTCTCGGTCGCGCGGTGCAGCAGACCGATGTGCGGATCGGCGCGCTGGATGACTTCGCCATCGAGCTCAAGCACCAGGCGCAACACGCCGTGCGCGGCCGGGTGCTGCGGTCCGAAGTTAAGCGTGTAGTTCTTGATTTCTGCCATGATTAACGCCCCATGCCGTAAGAATCCTCACGAACGACGCGCGGAGTAATTTCACGCGGGTCGATCGTGACCGGCTGGTAAATGACGCGCTTTTGCTCGGGGTCGTAGCGCATTTCCACGGTGCCCGAAAGCGGGAAGTCCTTGCGGAAGGGATGACCGATGAAGCCGTAATCGGTCAGAATTCGACGCAGGTCAGGGTGACCCTCGAAAACAATGCCGTACAGGTCAAAGGCTTCGCGTTCGTACCAGTTCACGCCGGGCCAGCACTCGAGCAGCGAAGCCACGATGGGGAACTCATCGTCAGCGGCAAAGGTACGCACGCGCAGACGCCAGTTGTGTTCTATCGACAGCAGATGGATCACGACGGCATAACGGCCACGAGCCGCACTACCCTGCTCCTCGAGCTGCTGGGCGCGACAACCGTTGCCCCAGGTCAGATAATCCATACCACAGAGGTCGATACAGCTTTCAAACCGCAGGCCGGCATCGGTACGCAGCTTGTTGCACACGGCCAGCCATTGTTCGGGCGGAACTTCCAGCGTCAGTTCACCGAGATCTTCGATCAAGGCGATATCCTGGCCGAGAGTGGCCTGCAGGTTGTTTTTCAGGGTTTCGAGCCTGGTCATCATCTTTTACGCATTGGTAAACCGGTACTGCTATGCCGCACGAAGCCGCGCCTAGACGCAGCCGCGCCAGGGCTTAGCGCGCGATCGTATTGGTCAGGCGGATCTTGTTCTGCATTTGCAGCAGACCATAGACCAGCGCCTCGGCCGTGGGAGGGCACCCGGGGACGTAGACGTCAACCGGCACAATGCGGTCGCAGCCACGCACTACCGAATAAGAGTAGTGGTAGTAGCCGCCACCGTTGGCACAGGACCCCATGGAGACCACCCAGCGCGGTTCCGGCATCTGGTCATAGACCTTGCGCAATGCCGGACCCATCTTATTGCACAGCGTACCGGCCACGATCATCAGGTCGGATTGCCGCGGGCTCGGGCGGAAAATGATCCCGAATTGGTCCAGGTCATAACGGGCCGCGCCCGCATGCATCATCTCCACCGCACAGCACGCCAGACCAAAGGTCATGGGCCACATCGAACCGGTTTTTGCCCAGTTGATGAACTTATCGGCGCTGGTGGTGATAAAACCTTGCTTAAGAATGCCGTCAATAGCCATATTCGTCTCTGCTAGCGTGCCTGGAGTGCGTTACTCCCAATCCAGCGCGCCTTTCTTCCATTCGTAGATGAAACCGACCGTCAGCACGGCGAGGAATACCATTACCGTCCAGAAGCCTACGAGGCCGACTGTGCCTTGGGCAATTGCCCACGGAAACAGAAAGGCGATTTCCAGATCAAACAGGATGAAGAGAATGGCGACCAGGTAATAGCGCACATCAAACTTCATGCGAGCGTCTTCAAACGCTTCGAATCCACACTCATAAGGCGAGAGCTTCTCGGCGTAAGGACGCCGCGGCCCCAGGAGAGAGCCAGCTGTAATCAGCGCAAAGCCAATCAATGTGGCCACAGCGATAAACAGCAGGACGGGAAAATACTGTTGCAAGTTCATTCAGGGCGTCCGTCAAATGCGCAAACCTTCAGATTGTAGCATTTGCGGGGTTACTTACGGCTGAACTCTATCGCTGGAATAGTGTATTCCAATCAGTCAAAAAGCCACCCAGGGGGTGGCTTTTTGACAGGCGGAACAATGCTCCGCCTGTTATTGCTTGATAATCGCAAACGGGGCGAACCCCGCAAGCAATTAGAAGCGGTGACGCAGACCGACGCCGACAGCGGTCGACTTGACGCCGTCGATGAAGGCGTAGTCTTTGGCGTACGAAGCGTAAGCGTACAGGTTCGTGCGCTTGGACAGGTCGTAGGTGTAGCCCAGCGAGAAGACGTTCATCGTCTCGTCAGCACCCTTGACGTTGGTCAGCTTGTTGTTGCTGGGATCAACCATTTGCCACGAACCGAAGACGTTCGAAGCACCGCCGATCGGGGCGCTCAGGCCGACCATGTAGCTGTTGGCCTTGAAACCGTCAGCAAACACGTTGCTAGTGAAGCCGAACAGGGTGGAGCCGCTCGGCAGCGCTTGACCAGTGAACCAGCCGTCGGTGGTGCGGCCGTAGGCCAGCGCCAGCTTGACGACTTCGAAGTCATACGAACCGCCGATGGCGTAAGCGCGCGGCGTAGCGTTCGTTTGAGCGTTCGGCAGCTTGTTCGAAGCATTCAGTTGGTCGTACGACAGAGCGACATTCAGCGGGCCGTTGGTGTAACGCAGACCGGTGGTGATGGCGCGGGTGTTGTCGGCGGTAGCGAAGCCGGTTTGGCCAGGAGCGCCGTTCTTGGTGTAAACACCATTCACGAAGCCGTCTTTGTCCGTCTTGGTGTCATCAGCCGAGAACGAGTAACCGACACCGAACTGGAAGCCGCTGAACGACGGGGTTTGGTACATGACCATGTTGTCGTAGCGGACGGTGTTGGCAGAGCTCAGGCCAACGCCGATGTTGGCTTGACCGAAGCCGGCGCCGAACGGATCGATCGAACCGAAGTACTTCGAAGCGATGTTGGTTTGGCGACCGAAGTCCAGACGACCCCAGCTGTTGCTTTGCAGACCGATGGTGGCTTGACGGCCGAACAGACGGCTGCCCTGACCCGACTGACCGTTACCCGAATCGAAGCCCGATTCCAGTTGGAAAACAGCTTGCAGGCCGTCACCCAGATCTTCCGTGCCACGCAGACCCCAGCGGGAGCCGTTCTGCACGCCGTTGATCATGCCGACACGGCTGGAGTCGTAGTTCGAGCCCTTGAGCTTGTTGTAGCCAATGCCGGTATCGATGATGCCGTACAGGGTCACCGACGTTTCTGCCTGGGCGACGCCAGCGAAGCCAGCGAGCAGGGCGGCAGCGAGCAGAGTCTTTTTCATTTAAGAAATCTCCGTAGATTTGAGTGACAAGAGCAGCAACACCGCACGACTAGCCTGCCGCCCCCCTAACTCCGCGAAGGGAAGTTGACGCTATTGCATCAAAAATCCCGGGGACTGGCTACGAAGAGACGAAGAAAAGGCACGCATAGCCGCAGCACTGTTGGCTTGTTGCAACATCCCGTCCCCGTTAGCCCCTCCGGGCAAGGGCTAACCCTAGCCTGCGATCAGCGCCAGAACGCACGGGTTTCCCGTAGGGAGCTGGCAAAAAAACGTGACTCGAATAACAATGTTATTTATTAAGAACAGCAATATCACCTTTAGCCATGACCGACGCTGCCCTGCCCCGCGCTGACCGCCTGTCCGCCTTGCGGCGGCAGATCATCCTGGAGGCCGCCGAACGTGTTTTCGCGCGAGACGGCCTTGAACACACGACCATCCGCGCCATCGCCAAAGAGGCGGGATGCACCACCGGCGCCATCTACCCCTGCTTCGACGGCAAGGAGGCCATTTACGGCGAACTCCTGCGGGCGTCCTTGACGCGCTTGCTGGCACACCTGGACCAACAGTCTCGACAGGCGCCGGCCCCCTTGGCCGCACGAGCGGCCATCGAAGCCTTTTTCAGTTATTACGCCGCGCGCGAAACCGAGTTTTCTCTGGGTCTCTATCTGTATAGAGGCTTGCAGCCCCGGGGGCTGGGCCGGGAAATCGACGAGTCCCTCAACGCGATGCTGCGTCAGGCCGTCAGCCGCCTCGGCGCCGGGCTGGCTGCAAGCAAGGGCTGGGACGCCGCACGCGTTCACATCGAAGAAATGAACGTCTTCACGTACTTGATGGGTCTGCTGCTTTTGCACCACACCCGCCGGATCAAGTCACTGCAGCAGCGCACCGAAACGCTGCTGGAACACTACTGCCAGGCTTTGGAGCACTCCTGATGGACACACCGACTGCCAGCGCCCGGGTGAGCGTGCCCGAATTTCGTCTGCTGCTCGCCGAACAGCATCCCTTTTCGGTGGTTTTGGGCATCGAGGTCGAGGCGATCGGCCCCGGAACTGCCCTGTTGCGCCTGCCACCCAGCCCGAGCCATCAGCGGCTGGGCGGAATCGTGGCCGGCCCAATGTTGATGGGCCTGGCCGACGTCGCCATGTACGCTGCCGTCGTAGGCGCCACCGGACAGCCGCGCGCCGTCACGGCCAGCCTGACGATCAATTTCTTGCGCAAGACGCCTGCCGCAGCCGTAATGGCCGAGGCCAGGCTGCTGAAAGTCGGCAGACTCACGACAGGAGAAGTCACGCTGCGCGCCGAACAGGGGGGCGACCCCCTGGCCCATATTGTCAGCACCTGGTCGGTGCCTGCGCCATGATGGATACGATCAGCATCATCGGTCTGACAGACACGGGCACACAGGCCGCGCGCCAGTTGCTGGCCACCCAACCGGAGTGCGACTTGACGGTCTATGACCGCGACCCCGTGCGGGGTGAGGTCTTCCGAGGCCAGGCCACGTTGGCGGGCAGCCCCGCCGAAGCGCTGCGCGAATCACACCTCATCGTTCTGGCGTTATCGGATTCGCACGAAATTGACCGCGTGCTGCAACGTTATAGCGACGGCGATGTCAACGCGCCATTGCATGGGAAACACATTCTGGATCTCTGCCCTCACGCCGAAGATTGGGGCCGCCGCCTGGCGCATGCGATCCGCGCTGCGAGCGGCATCTACCGCGCCTCCACGGCGCGGGAGCTGCCCGATCTCATCGCCGGCGCTGTAGCCTCTCGGTCAACGTAACGCACAGCGCCAACCAGAGCGCACTGACCGCCAGACCAGCGACGACATCGCTCAAAAAATGCACCTGCAACAGGACGCGGCTCAGCCCGATGGCCACGATAAGGGCTGCCGTCATCGCTACACATAGCCCCTGCCAGCGCGCCGGCAGTAGGCGCAGAAGCAAATAGCAGCCAAAACCATAAACGGCCAGCGAGGCTGACGCGTGGCCACTCGGGAAGCTAAAACCGGTGGCATGGCTGAACCCATGGGAAAAATCCGGTCTGGCCCGCTCAAAGAAGTGCTTGAGCAGCCAATTCAGGATGCCGCCGCCTGCCGTGGCGGCTGCCGCGCCCGCCGCAAGCACCCAGTGCTGCCACATCAACAGCCCCAGGATCATCACAATAGCCAAGACAGTCAACCAGGTGCGGTCCCCCAAATGCGTAAACCAGGACAGCAGCCAGAGAAACTCCGTGGATAACGACATGCTCAACGCGCGCGCCAACGCGACGTCGAAGGCCACCAGATTGCCCTCCAGACTGACCGTGGCAGCCAACGCCACAAACACCACGGCCATGATCAGCGCCAAGCACGCGTACAGTGCACTGCGCCTTCTGCCTGGCGGCTGCCCACTCAGCGCACTCCAGCACATCCAGGCTATCAGAGCAGCCAGCAGTGGCAGGCAAAAAACCAATAATAAGGGTGGATCGACACCCAGATCGCGACGTCCTTCATGGTGCAGTGGCCGTGGCAAGTGCCGGGGTGGACAGCCGAGAAAGTGCCAGAGGATGCGCGGCAACCTCCTGAAAACGGGACAGGCTGGCGTCGAAATCCCAGCGGCGTATCAGACAGTGATCCGCCGCCTGCCGCTCGATCAGATTGACGGAATTGGGAATCCCTCCGCGCACGCGCCACGAAAGTGCCGTACCGGCCTGAACGCACCAGGCCGCTCGGCCCAGGCGGCCGGCCAGTGGCACGACATAGGGCAGATGAATATGCCCCCCCAGGATGAGATCCGCGCCGGCATCCACCCAGGCGGGCACGGCGAACTCGCGGCCAATCAGCAGGTTGGCCGTGTCGCTGTCTTCGACCGCTCGCACGGGATGATGCAACAGCACGATACGCAACTGCGCGTCCCGCGCGCCATGCAGGCGATGCACCACCCTCTGCACCTGAGCGGCGCTCACGCGCCCGTCTTTGCGACGCGAAGGATGGGTGCTATTGACACCGATGACCATCAGCCGCTCATCCTCGAAAACCGGCTCGAGATTGACACCCAACGCACGCCGATAATTACCGTAGGGATTGAACACCCGCGCCGCCAGATTGAACAAGGGAATATCGTGATTGCCAGGCACCACCAGCACCGGCCGCTGCAGGTTCTGGACAAAGCGGCGCGCCGCAGCGAACTGCGTCCTGCGCGCCCGCTGCGTAACATCTCCACCGATAAGCACCAGGTCGGGTGCCGTCAGCTGGACCATGTCCAGCAACGCCCGCTGCGTGCTTTCGTGCACGGTGCCGAAGTGCGTATCGGAAATATGCAGCACCCGGGTCATTCAGGCTCCACGCGGTATTCGTCGGCCGGCACCAGAAAGTCCAGTGGCTGAGGCGAAACTTCGAAGCGCAACGGCGTCTCCAGCCAACATATCTCGCCATCCATGGCGACCTTCACACGCCGGTTGCGCAAACCCACCGTCAGACGCTCGAAGGCGAAGCTGCTGACCTGCTCAGCCTCGCCAAGACGGCTCATGAGCCCTCGCAACAACAGACCATAAAGCGCCCAGGTACCCACCGGACGCAAGGTCATGGCCAATAGCTTGCCCTGTTCAGGCGCATCGGCCTTGTCGATGCCTACTTGCCGCAACTGCAAGGCATTATTCCCGACGACCAGGGTGGGCGTTCGTAGTCGGCGCCCACCATACTCCAGCGTCAGGTCAAGCTGGCTGCGATGATGCCAGAGGGTCACCAAGCCAGAGAGCAGGGCTACCCATCGGCGTCGGCCAAAACGATTCTTGTAAGCCTCGCGGTCTTCCAGCAATTGGGGATACAGCCCGAGACTGGCATTGACCAGGAACAGGCGTCCATTGACCAGCCCGACCTGGACGGGCTGGGGTCGGGCACTGAGCAGGGCTTTGACGGCCTGCACGGTGTCCTGCGATATGCCATAGACACGCCCGAAATAATTGAACGTACCCTGTGGCAGGATGCCAAAGGGCACGCCGCTACCCAGCACGGTCGCGGCTACGGCATTGAGCGTCCCATCGCCGCCGGCAGCCACCACGACGCCCCCCTCTTGCCGTGCCCGCTGCACCACGTCGCGCGCGATGTCACTCAAGCGGCTGGGATCGTGCACGGGGGTGGATCAGATGTTCACGGCCAGCCGTGTGCAACGTCTCGCCGATGAGGGCTTGCACCTGCCCGGCGTCGTCACGGCCGGATCCCGTATTGAGGATGATGTGCAGGATTGGATGCCCCGTCGGGGGCGTCTGAGGAAGAGTCATGCTCCTGAAGATAGCGCATGCCCCGATCACGGGGCAAGGCTAGCGGGCGACGTGCCAGGCGCGTGAGCCTTGAGCATGCGCACGAAGCGCTGGACATGACGGCTCTGGCGCTCGAAACGGGAACGCACCAGACTCAGAGCCAACGGGATCGACTGGTGCAAGGGACGGATGGCAATCTCTGGCCAACCTTTACCGCTGACAGAGAACTCATCGACAATGGCCACCCCCGCCCCGCTGCCCACCAGCGCACACGCCAATTCGGCACGCTCAATGTCAACGGCCGGGCGCCAGGCGACTCCGGCGCGCTGAAAAGCAGCCGACACCAGTTGGCCAAAAGGAATATTGCGGTTGTAGAGCACCAGCCTTTCCCGCGCCAGTTCCTCCAGACTCACGGCCTGACGGGCAGCCAAGGCATGATGCTGCGGCAGGATGCAGACCATCCTGCCCGAGGCAAATGGCTCGACGACAAGATTGGGATGATCGATAGGCAGCACGGAGATGGCCAGCTCCACTTTCCGCCCCAGCAACTCGTGAGCCATATCGGACAGCAAGGTCGTGTGGAACTTCACCCGCACATCAGGATGCTCGCCCAGATAACGGGCCAGCACGGGCGGAAGAAAATTCAAGGCCAGGCTCGGACTGGAACATAAATTGAGCGTGCCTTCTGGCCGCGTGGCCAAATCGCGTGCCAGTTCGTCGATGCGCAGCGCTTCATCGAACAACGGCCCGATTTCCTGAAAAAGGCGCTGCGCTTCGGAGGTCAGGGTGAGCTTGCCCTTGTCGCGCTCGAACAACTACAATCCCAGCGTCTGTTCGGCATGGCTGATCAAGCGGCTGACGGCCGGCTGAGAGACAAATAGCAGGCGCGCTGCCCCGTTCATCGAGCCGGTCAACATGACGGCACGAAACGCCTCCATCTGTCTGAGTTTAAAGCGCATTCTTCGCCACCTCGACCCACATTGATAATAGAACGTTATACCCCGGACTCAAGTTCGCATTACCGCCTGCGCCTGGCCTATGGTTAGGATTTTCGATTCTCTCCGGAAGGTTCCGGAGGTTTCGATAAGGAATATGCATGATTCGCAAACTGGGCTTTGTCGGATTGGGAATGATGGGCCTGCCTATGCTGGAAAACCTGGCTCGGGATGATCGCTGGGAAATTCTCGCGTTTGACAATGCGCCATCGCCTTTTGAGCGCCTGGCTCGCCACCCCGCCTGGGGCACCCGGTTGCACAGAGCCGCCAAACTGGAAGACTTGGCCGATTGCCACGCCGTCATCACGATGCTGCCCAATAGCCCGATCACCAATAGCGTGGTGCTCGGATCGCAAGCCCAGGCTGGGCTGATCGACATTCTGCAGCCCGGTGCGCTACTCATCGACATGGGTTCGTCCAATCCTGCCGACACATTGCGCCTGTCCGAGGCCCTGGTCGCACGCAGTTTGACATTGCTGGATGCCCCCGTTTCGGGCGCCGTAGCCAAGGCCGCCAATGGATCTCTGGCCATCATGGCGGGCGGCAGGGCCGAAGACCTGGAGCGAGCCCGCCCCGTCCTCGGCAGCATGGGGACGACCATCATCCCTACGGGTAAAGTGGCCTCCGCCCACGCCATGAAGGCGCTGAACAACTATGTTTATGCGGCTGGCCTGCTGGCCGCTTCCGAGGCCCTGGCCATCGCCCAGCGCATGGATCTGGATCCGACGATCCTGACTGAGGTGCTCAATGCCTCGAGCGGGCGCAACGTGGCCACCGAAACCAAGCTCAAACAATTCATCATTCCGCAGACCTACAACGGCGGTTTCGCGCTGGCCTTGATGGCCAAGGATCTGGATACGGCGCAATCACTGCAGACATTGGCAGGATTGAACGCACGCCAGCTTTCCCTGTGCGCCAACGTGTGGAAGGCTGCGCAGGCCCATTTGCCAGCGGGCAGCGACAACACCGCGATTCATCGCTATCTCGATCAGGGCTGCCCTGGTGCCTGAGCCGTGACGGCGGCAACCCATAACGACAACGACAACGGAGACAACACCATGATCAAGACCTTGCTCGCCATCGCCATGACTCTGGGCGTGGCCGGACCGGCCGCAGCAGCCTACCCGGATCATCCTATACGCATGATGGTCCCCTTCCCGCCCGGCAGCATCACCGATGTGGTGGCACGCAGCCTCGGCCAGGCAATGGCAGAGCAGTTGGGACAGCCCATCGTGGTGGAGAACAAACCAGGGGCCAACGGCATCATCGGCACGGGCGAGGTCGCCCGTGCCAAGCCGGATGGCTACACGCTGGTGGTGGTTGGCGTTTCGACGGCGGCCAGCGCCGTCAGCCTGTTCAAAGACCTGCCTTACCACCCGGCGCGCGACCTCACGCCGATAGGCGCGGTGGCCGAGACCCCCTACCTCCTGGTCGGTGGTCACCAGGTGCCCGGCACCAATGTAGGCGAACTGTTCAACTACGGGCGTCAGCACCCTGGCATGCTCACCTATGCCTACGGCTCGGGCAGCGCCCAGGTCTTTGGTGCCAAACTCGCTGCCATGGGGGAGATGAACGTCACACCCATCCCTTACCGCGGCGGGCCGCAGGCGATGACCGACGTCATAGGCGGAACCGTGGACCTGACCTTCACCGACCTGGCCAATGGCCTACAGCAGGCACGCGCCGGAAAAGTAAAGGTGTATGGCGTGAGCACACCCGAGCGCTTTGCTCTCACACCGGATATTCCCACGCTGAACGAAAGCGGCGCCCCGGGCTTTGACCTGACCGTCTGGTTTGGCCTGATGGGCCCTGCTGCACTGTCGCCGGAAATCACGGACCGCTTGGCGCTCGCTCTGAATACAGCCCTGGACTCCGACGCCGTGCGCGAGGCCTATGCGCGCCAGGGGCTGAACGTCAAAACACAAAGCCCTGCGCAGTTTGGCGCTTTTGTCCAGAGTGAAATCGACAAATGGGCCGCCATCGTCAAAGAAACCGGCATTCCCGCGCAATAACCCTCACATTCAAGGATTTCCCGCCATGGCATTGATCGACATCCGCAAGCGCACACTCATCGTCGAGACCACCTATCACGAGAACGGACCCGCACCTGCCAACCCTCTCAAACTGGCGGCGTCATGCGCGGTCATTCGCAACCCCTACGCAGGCCGTTATGAGCCCGATCTCATGCCTTTTATGGCCGAGTTGCGTTCCCTGGGCACCTTGCTGGCCACGGAACTTGTCGACACCCTGGGCAAAGACAATATCGAGGTCTATAGCAAAGCCGCCATCGTCGGCATCAACGGTGAAATGGAACATGGAGCTGTCTGGCACGAGGCGGGCGGCTGGGCCATGCGCACGGTGCTGGGCGAACCAAAAGCCATGGTTCCGGCGGTCAAAGCCGTCGCCTCGGCAGGCTACCGTTTGATGGTGCCGGTGCACTACATCCATGCCTCCTATGTACGCAGCCATTTCAACAGCATCGAGATCGGTATCCAGGATGCCCCAAGGCCGGATGAAATTCTGTTTGCCTTGGTCATGGGCACCGGCGGGCGGGTGCACGCACGCCTGGGAGGCCTGACCAAAGAAGCGGTGACCGTGCACGATGGCCAGCGTTGAGTCTGGTCAGGGCAGACGGCAACGCGCGGAGAAATTCACCGCGCGCATGACCTCTGTACGCATTTTTTCCACCAGTACGCGGCTATCGTCACGGCGGTACTGAAACGAATAGGGCAAGGCACCTGGAGCAGGATCACTGCTCAATATGCGCAGACTACCGTCTTGCTCCAGCGCCTGCGCCCAATGCTCCGGCAACAAACCCACACCGGTGCCCTCGACCAGCATCCCCACGATAGCCCCCCAGTTGTTGCAGTGCAGCCGCTGCTCGGCCTCGGCCAAGGGGCTCAACCAAGCCTGCAACAGGCGCGTCGTGCCCGCCCCCTCCGGCAGCGACACCAGGGGGCAAAGACGTAGCAACTCGGGTGTGACGTGAGTGGCTTGACCCACAGCTCGCGGTGCCCCCACCCAGACAAAACGAGCCTCCCCAACGGGCACGCTAGCCATGCCCGCGCGGGATGAGCGCCCGGCAATGATGGCGAAGTCCAGTTCACCATCGGCTACCTTGCGCTCCAACACTTGCCCGACGTCGACGTAAGGCTCCAGCGCCAACGATGGGTAGGCCTGCCTCACCCGCCCAATCAAAGCTGGCAACCAGGTCAAGGCGCTCAATTCACCTACGCCAAAACGGCATCGCCCCGCTAAGGCATCCCGCACAGCCATGCTGGCCCGAATGCGATCGGCGGCAGCAAGCAGCTCACGCGCCTGCGGCACCAGTCTGTCGCCGGCGGGGGTCAACACGGCGCGATGCCCGCTGCGGTCGAACAGCTCCTGGCCGAGAGTTTCTTCCAGTTCGACGATGCGCTTGGACAGCGAAAACACGGACAGATGCAGGCGCTGCGCGGCCACGGCAAAGCTGGCACAGGTCGCCGCCCAATAAAAGGCTTCGAGTTGCTTGAGCGTCATGACATGCGATCCAGGCACACAAGCCGTGCCTCAGCGCGCCGCATGCTTATCGACATGGCCCAGATCCCGCAAGGGATCCAAGCGATCACGCACTCTTTGCTTTAGAGTCTTGGCGTCCGGAAAGCCGCCATCAACCTTGCGATCCCATAAGGTCTGGCCCGCATAGTCGATACGAAACACGCCGCCAGTGCCAGGCACCAGCGCCACCTCGCCAAGATCGGTGCCGAACGTCGAAAGCAATTCCTGCGCCATCCAGGCCGCACGCAACAACCATTGGCATTGCGTGCAAAAATGGATGGCGATACGCGGAGCATCCATCAGCGGTCTCCCGGACCCGCCACGGCAGCGCCTTCGATGCCATGGCGCTGCAAAGCGGCTGCGACAAAGCCGGTGGCCTTCATTTGCTCGACAAAATAAGCGAGATAGGTTTGAGCGGCTGCCCCACGCGATTTTGGCAGACCCATGGCCTGGCGAATAAGCATGAAATGCCCGTCGAGCATGCGTAGGCCACCGAAGCGGCGAGCATCGGCCAAAAGCTGCTGCCGCACGCCTGCTGCAACATCCGCCCCCTGCGCCAGAAAGGACTCGACAACGGCAGGCGAGGTGGGCGCTCGCGCGATGCTCGCATACTGCAACTCCCGGGTCAGGTACAGATCGTAGGCGCTGCCTTTGCCCACCATCACCGTCTGCCCACGCTTATCGACCTCCTCCCGTGCCATGAGAGGCGAGTCCTCCCGCACGAGATAGGCCCCCTCGATGATGACGTAAGGGGGGGGGTGAAGGCGATTTGCTCGGCACGCTTAGGATCAATGGCGAAAAACCCGATGTCGGCGTTTTCCGCGGCAACGGCATCGACCGATTCACCGGCCGATGCAAACACCACCAGCTCCAGATCGGCCTGCAACCATTTGGCAAACTCGCGAGCCAGATCCACCGACACACCGGCCGCGCCACCCTGCTCTTGTCTGCGCGCCAAAATCGGGTTGCCCACATTGATCGAGGCGCGCAGCCGCCCCTCGACCAGAAAGGCGGCGCGTATCTTGTCATCCAGCTTCATTTTGTTTTCTCCTTCTACCTGCCGAGAGGCCTGGCTCTGTTCGGCCAAGCCGCTAAGCGTACTGCGAAAATGACTCGTCATGAGGCGTGAGGCCGCCTCGTTGTAGCCATGCTCAAGCAAGTCCAGCACGGCCAGCCGCTGCCCCACATGCTCACGCCAATGGGTGTCCTTGACGCTGCGCAGTCCACATGGCTGCGGCAACCGCCTGATGGCATCCGAGAAATAAGGGTTGCGCGCCGCCTCGGTCAAGGCAACATAAAAGTCCAACTCGAGTTGGGCGCGCGCGGCGTCGTGCAAGGCGTGCATACGGCTTTCTTGTTGACGCAAGCGCCGCATGACAGTGGGTTCGATCCGGTAGCCGGGTTCGAGCAGGGCCGCCGGCACTACGGCCATGCACATGCGTAGCGGCTGCAGCGTATCGTCAACTGGACCGGTGGGAGCAGAAACGCTGCGAGTATCACCTCCCGGCTCGGGCAACCGGTCAACATAATAGCCACGATGAGGCTGGCGGCGCAGCCAGCCTCGCTCGGCCAACACAGCCAGGGCATGGCTGACGGGAGAGCGCGACACCGCCAGCAGATCAGCCAGTTGCTGAGCAGGCAAGTGTGTACCGCGTGGCGGCCTACTCTGTTGCAGCCACTGTTCCAGACGCAGCAATACGACACTGGACTCGGTCACGCACCCCTCCCATCCTCCGGGTCCGATAATGGATTCACCTATAGGATAGCTGGGTTTTCAAGGGATGCGCCCATCGGACGCGCGCTACGGAGAGCGCAGGATGCCGCGCCGCCCGCCTAGGCACCCGGCCTGCGGCCTGGATCCCTGGGAGGCTGGCAGGCGAAGAAACTCAATTGCCGCGTTGACGCGCAATCATGGCGCGTTGCAGCGTATTCACGTACGACTGGATACGGATACGGATACGGATACGGATACGGATACGGATACGGATGCCGTTTTCAAGATCCACGAAGGTACAGCCGATACGGCGCAAGATCTTGCCCTTGCCCGCGTCCTGGTCTGCGTGATGCACGACTCTCAGGGTCAGGGCAAACACCCCGATTTCGGGCAGGCTCAATACGCCGTCATATTCGACGCCGGGAGAGGTATCCATCTGTTGATCGACATCGCTCAAGGCCAGCCCGGTCGAGCTGATGTCTTTGATGGCCAGGGTGAGACGGCGCCCAGCCATGGACCACGTGGCCAGTTTGAGCACCGGGACCTCGATGCGGAACGAGTCACGCCGCTGCATGCGCGAAATGGCCGCTGGCAACGGCATACACAGCGCCGAACGGCCGTCGTACACGGCTGGAGCGATTTCACTGCCCGAGAACGACACGCGGATATTATCCAGCGATGTCTCGAGAGACACGCGCTCGCCCGTAGCAATGCGATCATTGACGCTGCTTTCCTGGGCCGCATCAAGAAACAGTTCACCGCGGTCAGCATCCACAGCCAGAATCGACGTGACGCTATTGATGGGACGGCCAGGCACATGCATGAACACCAGTGACTGCCGCTGCATGATAGTCAGCAGCAGATGCACGATTTCGAGACGTCCCGTGACCAGATAGTCTTCGTGGTCCATAGCTTTGTGTCAGAGGCAGGCCTTGCAGCAACCGGCCGCTGCGGTGTGTGACAATTTAACTTTTTAATTTACCAGAAATTACACACCAACGGCGGGCATCTGGCCCCTAAAAAACGGCAATCGCAAAGATAAAACGGGTGCGCGCCGACCAAACGCCGCCTGACTCGCTCAACGTCCGGTGTTGGGGTAGTTGGGGCCGGCGTCATGAAAACCGCCATTGCTATAAGGATTGGCGGCTCCGGGGTGCGGTGGCCCGGGATGCGCGAAGTCATCCGGATTGGCGCATCCCGCCATAAACAGCGTCAAACAAATCAGGAGCAAGGCTCGTATCGACATCTTCGTAGTTGACTCAAGGCCACCCAAACGCTGCGCAACATTCATGTGCCGGACCGCACAGGCGGTTTTCGCTGGGACGAATTCTAGCGTGGTATTGCGATCTCTTGCGGCATTTCGATGTCGTTGTTCTACACTGCTGCGTTCCCGTTTGCCTCACCATCATGCCAACATTGCAAACCCTGATGCTCTTTCTGGCCGCCGACCTCGCGCTCAAACTCACGCCAGGACCGGATATGGCACTGACGCTTACCCGTGGCATGACCCAAGGCTTCCGGGTTGCCTGGCTCAGCGTGCTGGGAACGTGGTCAGCGGGTTTCGTGCAGATTCCCCTGGTCGTGCTGGGGCTGGCAGCACTGTTCCAGCACTCCCCGACGTTATTTTCCGCCGTGAAGATTCTGGGCGCGATGTATCTGATGTATCTGGGCGTGCGGGCACTGCGGCGCTGCGCGCGTCCCAATGTGAATCTGCAGGCCGCGTCTGCCGCAGACTCGGCGCGCGACGCCTATTGGCAGGGTCTGTTCACCAACCTGCTCAATCCCAAAGTCTTTCTCTTCCTGGTGGCCTTTTTGCCGCAGTTCACCGATGCACAGCGAGGCCCGATCTGGGTGCAGATGTTGCTGTTGGCTGTGCTGTCCAAAATGCTGGGCCTGGGCACCGGGGCATGCATGGCCTATGGCGCCTCGCGCATTCGCGGCTGGCTGATGCGCAACCCTTGGTTCATGCGTTTTCAAGATGGCGTGCTGGGCATGGCCATGCTGAGCATTGCCGGCTGGCTGCTTGTGAACCGGGACCCGTTGCCGAGCCGGTGACTATGGCACCGAAGGTCTCAAGTGGCAGCATCTCACCCCTTGCACTCGTCTGCGTCATACCATCAAGCCTGTACTCTCGCCCTGCCCCGGAGATCTGCCATCATGGATTTACCCAGCGAGCCCGACCTCACCCCCGAGCAATGCACCCGCGTCCGTCACAGTTTTGATCGACAGGGCCTGATGCGGCACCTTGGCGCCACGCTGACCGAAGTCGGTCACGGCTGCGTCAGAATACGCATGCCCTTCCGGCCGGAACTCACCCAACAACACGGCTACTTTCATGCTGGTGCAACCAGCGCCATAGCCGATACCGCAGGCGGCTATGCGGGCTACACGCTCTTTCCTGAGGGTAGCTCGGTACTGACCATCGAGTTCAAGATCAATCTTGTGGCACCCGCGCGTGGCGACTGCCTGGAAGCCGTCGGCAAGGTGTTGCGCCACGGACGCAGCCTGACCATCTGCCAGATGGAGGTTTTTGGAGTGCAAGATGGTGTGAGCACACTGGTTGCTGTCGGCCAGCAAACGTTGATGTGCATGCACGGCAAGCCCGACGAGGGTCAGTCCAGCCCCTCACAATAGCAGCGTATAGCGCGCCAGGCCGCATCGTCCGCCTCGGGCCAGGGCCGTGCGCCGGTGACACGCGGAGCAACTTCGCCCACGAACAGCGCGAAAAGGCCTGGGTCGCATTTGCGGCCGACTTCGCCCATCAAAATCTGCATGGTCTGCTCATGGCTGTGCCCACCATGATAGGAACGCGCAGACGAGATGGCGTCGTAGGCATCTGCCAGACTGATCATGCGCGCCGATAGCTCGATTTGCTCACCCGACAGGCCGTCCGGATAACCACTGCCATCGATATTCTCGTGATGATGGCGTATTGCACGCGCAAGCTGCTCGCCCAATGGCAGGTCGGCCGCGCGCACTACTCGCTCTCCGAGAATCGAATGCTCCTGCATGCGCGCCCAATCCATGCCCTCGAGCTTGCCCTTGGACTCGAGAATTCGAGCCGGCACACCGAGCTTGCCGATATCGTGCAACAGCGCGGCGGCGCCAAGCACATAACTGTCCGCCTCGCCCAGACAGGCTGCCTCGCCCAGGGCCATGGCGATGCGCGCGGTACGTTGAGAATGCGCCGCAGTATGCGGATCGCGCTCAGTCAGCGCTTGCATCAAGGCACGAATACGGCCCATGGCATCGGCCGGCGGACAATCTGACGTGGGATCATCAGCCACCATCGTCTTTCCTGACGGCACAGCGGGCAACAGACTGGCCTAGATAAACAGCAGGCCCGCTCGAACAGACAACCGGGGGAAAAAACATGAAGGAAAGGGCCAAGCGACTACGTAAAACGCAAATTGTAGCAGAATATGTCACAACATCGCATATCGTGCTCCCGGGTATGGCGGTCCGGGCTAAGATGGAAGCATCCAGTCCAGGAGACAGTGATGACAGCGAAGAGTTGGGATTTCCGGGTGCAGCGGCCGATTGGTCAAGATGGTGATTGGCGTGTCAGCTATTTGCTCGTGGCGCCAGATGGCACCGAACAGCGCATCGATATCCAGCAACACTACCCTGCGGCCCAGACCGCGCATCGATGATGCCACTCGCCTGGCACAGATCCAGATCGCCGATCTCAACGGCCGAGCTCCGGATCTGCGGGCGCCAGACAGCAGCGAAGTCCCCTTCAACAGCGCCACCCGCTTTTAATATCGACTAAGACGGCATCCGCCATTTTCGGTGGCAGGGGGAAGGCCCCTTCGCACCTGGCCGAACGACAACGTCGCGCTCAGCCAGAGATGGCGGATCCCGCTGCTCGCTCCTGCGCTCCGGCATGCACGCGACTGAACGCGGTTCATTTGCCAAACTCCCGGCGCAGGCGCGCAACCTCCGCCAGATTCAGACGCCGCGCCTCCCGCTCCGCATAATCTCGCTCGCCGGCTTCGTACTTACCGTCATAAAGACAACCGCTCCGATTCGAACTGACCTGCCCCCAGATTTAGTACGGCACCGACATAGAGCCCAGGGGTAAAAGACCTTCTTTCTGATGAGCCTGCACGAATTGCGCCGGCGTTAAATATCCGAGCGCGCTGTGAGGCCGATCGGTATTGTACTCGACTCGCCAGTTTTCGATCAAGCTTTTAGCCTGTCGCAGGGACAAGAACCAGTGCTCGTTAAGGCATTCGTCGCGGAACTTGCCGTTGAAACTTTCGATATAAGCGTTCTCCACCGGCTTACCCGGCCGAATAAACGACAGCTTTACGCCTGCTTGGTAGGCCCAGGCGTCCAAGGCTCTTCCGGCGAACTCTGGCCCGTTGTCCACGGTAATAGATCGCGGCAGGCCACGCATCTCCGCCAGCCGTTGCAGCACCATGGCAACACGCAGTCCCGGCAACGACGTATCGACCTCGATGGCCAGGCATTCGCGAGTGTAGTCATCGACGATAGTCAAACAGCGGAATCGGCGGCCATAGGCTAGGCCGTCGGCCACAAAGTCCATTGACCAACTCTGATTCGGCGCGATTGCCGCTGGGCGAACCACGCGCTCGGTCATTAATGTCCTGACCGCCTCGCGTTTGGCCTGCGGGCTGACTACTTTCGGCTTAGCAGATCCTGAAGCGCCGCCTTGTCCAGCATCGACTCGGCCAACAGCTTCTTGAGCTTGTTGTTCTCCTGCTCCAGCTCCTTGAGCCTCTGAGCGTCCGACACCGTCATGCCACCGAACTTCGCCTTCCAGTTGTAGTACGTTGCCTCGGAGATTCCGTGCTTGCGGCACAACTCTGCGGGCTTGGCACCTGCATCGGCTTCCTTGAGCACGCCGATGATTTGCTCTTCCGTAAATCGTTTCTTCATTGCCATTCCTTTGGGAACGGACTCTACATCGATTTCGTACTAATCACGGGGAGCAGGTCACATCACCGAAGGCTTCCATACAAAAATGGAGATGCTCTCTCGCCGGGCTTACGGCTTTAGAAACGTTGAGAATTACCGTATGCGGGTCTTGGCCCAATGCGGTTGGAATGGCGTAATCAACCGGGTCTGATGAATGACCGTCCCCATTTACGAGGTAGTGTCGGAGATTGCGGAAAAGAAAACGGGTCTCGGATTACTCCGAGACCCGCGTCTTTCTTGGTAGGCCCCCGAGAGTCGAACTCGGCACCAACGGATTATGAGTCCGCTGCTCTAACCAGGCATGAGCTAGAGGCCCTTAAAACTTACTGCCCTTCCAGGAAGCTCTTGAGCTTGTCGGCGCGGCTGGGGTGGCGCAATTTGCGCAGTGCCTTAGCCTCGATCTGACGAATCCGCTCGCGGGTGACGTCAAATTGTTTACCAACTTCCTCGAGCGTCTGGTCGGTACTCATTTCGATACCAAAACGCATGCGCAAAACCTTGGCTTCACGCGGGTCAGGGAGTCTAACACTTCTTTGACGACATCGCGCATGGAACCATGCAGCGCCGCGTCCGAAGGCGCCAGGGTCGACGTATCCTCGATGAAATCACCCAGATGTGAGTCATCATCGTCGCCGATCGGCGTTTCCATGGAGATCGGTTCTTTGGCGATCTTCAGGATCTTCCGGATTTTATCCTCAGGCATGTCCATCTTCTGCGCCAGAGTTGCCGGATCGGGCTCGGCACCCGTTTCCTGCAGAATCTGACGGCTGATCCGGTTCATCTTGTTGATCGTTTCGATCATGTGAACCGGGATACGGATGGTACGCGCCTGGTCGGCGATAGAACGCGTAATGGCCTGGCGAATCCACCAGGTGGCATAGGTCGAGAACTTATAGCCACGGCGGTATTCGAACTTATCCACCGCCTTCATCAAACCGATGTTGCCTTCCTGGATCAGATCCAGGAACTGCAGACCTCGGTTGGTGTACTTCTTGGCAATGGAGATGACCAGGCGCAAGTTGGCCTCGGTCATTTCGCGCTTGGCCTTGCGAGCCTTGGCTTCGCCAGTGGCCATGCGCTTATTGACATCCTTGAGGTCCTTGAGCGGCAGCACGACGCGCGTTTGCAGGTCAATAAGCTTTTGCTGCAACTCCTGCACGGCTGGGATCTGGCGTTCCAGTGTCTCGGCATAGGGGTGACCCGCAGCCACCTCCTCGATGATCCACTGCAGATTGGTTTCGTTGCCGGGGAAGACTTTCAGGAAGTGCGAGCGCGGCATGCCGGCACGATCCACGCAGGTGTGGAGCACGGCACGCTCGAGCTGACGAACCTCTTCGACCTGGTTGCGCAGCGTATCGGCCAGCTTCTCGACCATCTTGGCCGTGAAGCGGATACCCATCAGCTCGTTCTGGATGGTCTCCTGGGCCGTGACGTAGATTTCGGAGCGATAGCCGTCTTTTTCGTACGACTGGCGCATGCGATCGAACTGCTTGGACACCTCATCGAACTTAGCCAAGGCCTTGACGCGCAGGTCTTCCAGCTGCTTGCTGGACATGCCGCCGGCCGGGCCATCATCGCCCTCGTCTTCGTCGGCGCTCACACCCGCGCCAGCGTACTCTTCGCCGTCTTCCGGATCGACCAGACCGTCGACGACCTCGTCGATCTGCGCCTGGCTTTCGCGCACGCGGGTGGCATGGGCAAGGATTTCGTTGATGGTAGTGGGACAAGCGGAAATGGCCATGACCATGTGCTTGAGGCCATCTTCGATTCGCTTGGCGATTTCAATTTCGCCTTCACGCGTGAGCAACTCTACCGAGCCCATTTCGCGCATGTACATACGCACAGGGTCGGTGGTGCGGCCGAAGTCAGAATCAACCGTAGTCAGCGCGGCTTCGGCCTCATCCTCGACGTCGTCGTCGTTGGAAGCCACAGGCGCGTTTTCGCTCATCAGCAGCGTTTCGGCGTCCGGGGCTTGGTCATAGACCGAGATACCCATGTCGCTGAAGGTACTGATGATGCCGTCGATGGCCTCGGCGTCGACCAGATCGTCTGGCAGATGATCGTTGATTTCGCCGTAAGTAAGGTAGCCGCGGTCTTTGCCCAGCTTGATCAGCTGCTTGAGGCGGTTGCGGCGAGCTTCATATTCCTCGGGCGAGACGGGGCCGCGGGCCAGGAGCTCTTTGGGATCTCCCTTGCCACGCTTGCCTCCACGCTTGGCCGGCTTGAAGTCAGGCACGACTTCGCCTTCGCCGTCCATTGCATCGTCAAAGGAGTCGCTATCGTTGTTGGCATTCTTGGCCGGGCGTCCGGGGCGACGGCCGCTGGGCACACGCCCTGCAGCGGGCGCGCCGACCAGATCAGCCAGTTTGTCTTCGGCCTTCTTGGCTCGTACCTTGGTAGTTTTTTCACCTGCAGCAGCAGCCGGCTTGGCAGCCTTTTTGGCCGCTGTCTTGGTTGCGGTCTTGGCGACCTTCACCGCCGTCTTGGCGGGCGCTTTTTCCGCCGCCATGCTGACGGCCCGCTTAGAAGCCGTCGTGGAGGAGGCGTCAGCCGCTTCGATCGCAGATGAGGTTTTGCCGGTGGATTTGGTCATAGTCGCTTCCGTAGTCGTCGCAACCCGTTGGGGTTTGGTGCACCGCGCGCCGGACGGGGCCGGTTGGCGGGTAAAACGGGTGGGACAGGCAGAAACCGCAAGTCCGCGTTGGGCGCGGATCAGGCCTTATAGCCCCGGAAGCTTTCCTCTGGCCCTCGGGCCCGGAAATCGTCCAAGTCGCAGTTTCATCCATGACTATCCGGCCAGGACATCGGGAACGCTGTCGTTGCCTGCTACAGGCGGGGCTAAGCGGGGGCCAAGGCCCTCCTCGCTTGCCATACGGACTCAACGTCCAACCTCGATGCCACCAGCCGGACGGACGTGAATTGCACGACCCACCTTCTAGCTATCGATACTAAATACAATGGTTCGGCGCGGCGCGCCCATCAAATAAACAGGTTCGCATCACACAAGTATGCGCACTTACCTGACGCAATACCAGCCTGCCGCACAAAAACCACTGCTGTGCTCTACTGCCAGGCGCCCCCACATACTGGCAAACGCCCTTCCAACATTGCAAACCGGCTCAAATTTGAGACCGATCTACGAGAATTCGAATTTTCTGCTCAAAAGCCACGGCAATTGCAGCAGACGTAGCGGTATGCAGCGCGCCACTCATGCCGCCATCAAGGCGCTTGAAGAAAAACCCTAAATTTTACCGTACTTTTATCGCAAACCCGCTGTACTTAAGACCGCCAAACGCTGGCGGAGTTCGGCATAACGCTTGCGCGCCTCCTCCGTCTGCAGACCTTCGTTGACCAGACTCGTCATATCACCGCGCAAGATATCGATCTCGATACGACGCAACGCGTCGTTCCACTCCGTCAGCGGCTCGGGAAGATCCTCCTGGGCCATCATGTCGGCGCGCAAGCCCTTTAGCACGACATAAAGGTCCGAATCCGGATCGGCAGCCTCCATGAGCGCGCCGACATGGCGTGCTCCGCTGGCCTGGGCCAAGACGATCAGGTCGCGTACAAGACCTAGATTGGGGCCATGGTCGATGACTTCAAGTTGCTGATCACCCATGGTGTCGACCAACTCGGGATGCGCCAACAACAGGCACAACAACCGCCGGGCCAGCGAAGGCATGACCCGCCGGCCTTCGTAGCCGCCAACATCATCCCGGCGTCCACGTCCTTTCCAGTCACCTTTGCGCTCGCCCTTGCCTTTCCAGTCGCCGCGGGACTTGTATCCCGCCTGCGGCTTGCTGCCGCTGTGCCAGCCGCCCCCATCACCCATAGCACCCACGGAGTACACGTCGTGATCTGCATCGGAAATAGGCTCATAGGCCCAATCGGGTGGCGGCTCATCGACGCGTACGGCGCTATCGCTGCGGCCAACGACGGCCGGCATCACCGTCTCCGCAGGCATCTGACCCGCCTGCACCTGCTGACGAGCCGCCGCCTGAGCCTGCATTTGTGCGGCAAATTGCGCCAGCGCCTGGCTCATTTCCTCAGGCGTCAGTTGCACCAGCCTGGCCAACTCGCGCTCGATCTGCGTCTTCAACCCGCATTCCGGAATACCCGCCAACAAAGGCTTGGCCTCATGCAGGCAACTGGCCCGCCCTTCGGCCTCGCCCAGATTGTGGCGAGAGGCCAGCTCGTCGAGCAAAAACCTCGATAAGGCGCTGGCCTGCCCCATCTGCTCGCGAAACGCTTCGGCACCAAACTCCCGCACATAGGAGTCCGGGTCGTGCTCGGCCGGCAGAAAGAGAAAACGAATGGCAATATCGTCGCGCAAGACGGGCAGACATGCCTGTAACGCCCGCCACGCCGCACGCCGTCCGGCAGCGTCGCCATCAAAACTGAAAACGACTTTGTCGCTGGTGCGCAGAAGTTTCTTGACGTGGTCTGGCGTCGTCGACGTACCCAGCGTAGCTACGGCATTACCAATGCCCAACTGCGCCAAGCCGACCACATCCATATAGCCTTCAACGACAATCACCACGCCTTCCTGGCGGATGGCTAGCCGAGCCTCCCACAGGCCATAGAGCTCATGACCTTTGCTGAAGACCGGCGTCTCCGGTGAGTTGAGGTACTTGGGCTCGCCCTTGCCGATTATCCGGCCACCAAAGCCAATCAGGCTACCCCGCGTATTGCGGATGGGGAACATGACGCGTTCCCGGAAGCGGTCATAACGCCGCCCATCCTCCGACTCGATTACCAGGCCGGCCTCTACCAGCGTCGGATCATCGTAGTTGTCGAATACTTTGGCCAGGCCATGCCGATCGGTGCCAGCCCATCCCAGACCAAAGGCCTTGGCGACAGACCCGGTCAACCCCCGCTGCTTCAGATAGGCGATGGCGTCCGGCGAGCTGCGAAGCAGCCGCAAATAATGCGCCTGGGCGGCATCGAGAACCTGGGTATGACGCGAAACCTCGGCTTTGCGGCGAGCCGATTCGGCTTGCTGGCGTGGGCTGCGAGATTCTTCGGGAACCGTCATTCCCGCCGAGGCGGCGAGCGTACGCACGGCCTCGGGGAAATTCGCACCCGTGTGCTCCATCAAAAAGGTGATGGCGCTACCATGGGCTCCACAACCGAAGCAGTGATAAAACTGTTTGGTTGGACTGACGGTAAAAGACGGGCTTTTCTCGTTGTGAAAGGGGCACAGGCCAAGCAGGTTGGCCCCGCCCTTGCGCAACTGCACATATCGCCCGATAACGTCGACTACGTCGACCCGGGCGAGCAAATCTTGTATGAACGATTCAGGAATCAATAGATTCGGGAATCAGATCAATACATGCGCGGGGGCAATTGCTGGCTACGAATCCGCTTGTAATGGCGCTTCACCGCGGCAGCGTGCTTGCGCTTACGCTCGGCCGTAGGCGTCTCATAGAACTCGCGCGAACGCAGTTCGGTGAGCAAACCGTTTTTTTCGATGGTGCGCTTGAAGCGACGCAGAGCGGCTTCAAACGGCTCGTTTTCCTTCAGTCGAACGATAGGCATAAATTCAGTATCTTGGGTAATAACGATTGATTAACAAACCTGGCCAAACCGGCAATCCCCCTTCCCCACAAATACGTATTGCAGGCAAAGGAAAAAACCGGCATTCCCGGCTAGCCGGGTCGCTCCCGGGTGGCCATAAGCCACCGCGGCTGTTTCCGTAGCGTTGTCACCCAAGTATGAGGCCGACTAATCGGTACGCGGGAAACGAGCGCCAGGTTCGGTTTAGCGATAACCAGTGATTCTAGCACGATAGCGCAGGCTTTGACCAGAGGCCCACCCGGCCTTCCCTAACGATTACCCTTGCGCACCCAGGACTCGAGTTGGTGCGGGCGCAGGCTGTCGTAGTCTTCGAACGGCTGATGTATCCACGGATTGGTCGGCAGCTTATCGACGAAATAGTCGGGAGTGACCTGCGAATGTCCCTTCCACCACAACACCGCGCTCTTGAGCTCGGTAATGGCAGGGAACTGCTCCTTGAGGTGATTGAACACCTTATTGAAGGTCATACCGGTATCGACCATGTCGTCCACCAGCAACACTCGGCCGGCCAACGTGCCGCGGGTAATGGTGATGAACTGGGCAATATCCAGGTCACCCTGCTTGGTGCCGGCGGCCTCGCGATAACTGCTGGTAGCCAATATGCCCAAGGGCACATCATAAATTCGGGACATAACATCCCCGACACGGACACCGCCGCGGGCTAGGCACAGAATCTGGTCAAACTGCCAGCCGGATTGAAACACCTGCAGGGCCAGTTTCTCGATCAATCGGTGGTAGTCGTCCCAGGTCACCCAGACATGGCTGTCGTCATTTTGTGGCGAGCTCATAGGCGCTTAAACTCCTGCTGGAAAATACGAAAAGGCCGCCGGCGGCGAATTGCCGCGGCGGCCGTGCGTAATAATAACCCGACGCGCGCCAGTGGCGCAGCGCCGGATGCCCCAAACCGAGGCGATCAGCCCTTCAGAGGATGACGCAAAACAATGGTTTCGTTGCGGTCCGGGCCGGTCGACACCAGATCGATGGGCACACCGCAGACCTCAGCTACACGCTCCAGATAGCGGCGAGCATTGGCGGGCAACTTGCTGTACTCGGTGATGCCGACCGTCGATTCCGACCAGCCGGGCAACTCTTCGAGTACAGGTTCAGCCTGCGCCACAGCATGCGCGCCATAGGGCAGCACGTCACGGAATTCGCCGTTGACACGATAGCCCACGCCCAACTGGAGAGTCTCCAGACCATCTAGAACGTCCAACTTGGTGATACACAAGCCGGAAATGCCGTTCAGGCGGACCGAACGCTTGAGCGCGGCCCCATCAAACCAGCCGCAGCGGCGCGGGCGGCCCGTAACCGAACCGAACTCCTTGCCGACCGTCGCCAAACGAGTGCCGATCTCGTCGAGCAACTCGGTCGGGAACGGCCCCGAGCCGACGCGCGTGGTGTAGGCCTTGGTGATACCGAGCACGTAGTTCAGTGCCTGCGGGCCAACACCGGCGCCTGCCGATGCCGCGCCTGCCAGGCAGTTGCTGCTGGTGACGTAGGGATAGGTGCCGTGATCCACATCCAGCAACGCGCCTTGCGCACCTTCGAACAGGAAGTTGGCACCTTGCTCCTGGGCCAGGTAGAGGCTGCTGGAGACATCTCGCACCATGGGCTGGATGGCCGGCGCAAGCGCCATGGCCTGATCACGCACCTCATTGGCGGACACGGCTTCGGCACCAAGGTACTTGGTGAGTACGAAGTTGTGATAGTCGAGCACCTCAGCCAGCTTGGCGTCGAAGATATCGGGCGTAAACAGATCCTGTACGCGCAGTGCTCGGCGCGCCACCTTGTCTTCGTAAGCCGGGCCGATACCACGCCCAGTCGTGCCGATCTTGCCGTCGCCCTTGCGAGCCTCCCGAGCCTTGTCGATGGCCACATGGTACGGAAGAATCAGCGGGCAAATTTCGGAAATTTGCAGGCGCGAACGGACATCCAGACCGGCGGCTTCGAGCTCTTCGATTTCCTTGAGCAGCGCTTCGGGCGAAAGCACGACGCCGTTGCCGATATAGCAGGTCACACCGGGGTGCATGATGCCCGACGGAATCAAACACAGAATCGTCTTTTTGCCGTTGATCCACAGCGTGTGGCCAGCATTATGGCCGCCCTGAAAGCGCACTACGCCCTGGACGGACTCAGCCAGCCAATCGACGATCTTGCCTTTGCCCTCGTCACCCCATTGGGTGCCGATCACCACTACGTTCTTGCTCATGTTATGAATCAATATCGAGTTTCTCGGGAAATCCGGAAATCTCCCCGCGGCCCTTCCTCATTAGGAAGGGAGTTAGTCACAGCGCTTTGATCGTCCAGGCGCCGTCCTGCAGCGCAAGCTCGCGATCGCAAACGAACTCGTCCTGGTCATGCTCGTGGCCGGGCAAGACCTGAACGACGATTTCGCCCGACTGACGCAGCGCACGCACCGCTCCAGTCAGGGCGGGGTCCTGCCCCCAGGGCGCGCGGATGGCACGCCCGGGCTCCGCCGGAGTCAGCCCGGCTGCCAATTTGCGCAGATCCAGACTGAAACCCGTAGCCGGGCGAGCCCGGCCGAATGCGCGACCGACGTCGTCGTAACGCCCGCCACGCACCAATGCATCATGCCAACCCTCGGCGTACAGCGCGAAAGTCACCCCCGAGTGATAGCCATAGCCGCCAACATCAGCCAGATCCAGACCGAGCGCCACGTCGGGCACCGCCCGAGCCAGGCGCTCGAGCTCATCCAGCGCCGCAACGAGTGCGGGCAAAGCCGGCAGCTCTTGGCGTGCCCGGGCGATGACGTCGATCTGCCCATACAGACGCGGCAGTAGTGCCAGCCCACGCAGCGTCGTCGCCTGCAAGGCCGGCTCGGCATGCTCGAGTTCGGCCAAACCCGCCACGTCTTTCTCGCGCAACAGAGTGATGATGAGATCGGCTTTGGCCGCTGCAGCGGGGTCGGCATCGAACAGCGCCTTGACCACACCCGGGTGGCTGAGGTCCAACCTCGGCCGCGACACTCCGGCAATACCCACCGTTTCAAGCACCAACTGCACGATTTCGAGGTCCGCCTCGAAACCCGCATGCCCATAAATCTCGGCACCTATCTGCAGCAACTCGCGGCTCGACAGCAGATCGGCCGCGCGTGCATGCAGCACAGAGCCGCAGTAGCACAACCGCGTGACGCTCTCGCGATTGAGCAAATGGGCGTCGATACGACTGACCTGAGTCGTCATATCCGCACGCACGCCCAGGGTGCGGCCAGAGAGTTGATCGATCAACTTGCAGGTGTACAGATTCAGGTCGCTGCCCATGCCGGACAGTAACGAATCGATGTACTCAACCAGAGGAGGCGCGACCAGCTCGAATCCGTATGTACGGTAGAGATCGAGCAGCTCACGACGCAACTCTTCGATGCGCCGGGCCTCTGCCGGTAAAACGTCGGCCAGGCCTTCGGGCAGCAACCAGTTACCCATGAATATGCACTCTGAAAATGCTTCGACCCTGCGAAGGCGTCGCCCAAACGAAAAAAGGCTGAGCGGGCGTAAGCCCGCTCAGCCTTGCGGAAAGTTTTCTAGCTTACGCGGTATTGTACATGGATCGGCCAGCATGGCCTAGCCAGCCAGACCGCCGCTAGTCACTGCATGCGTTTCAATTCGACCCCATTTTTTTGGTTCATCGTGGAATAGCGTGGAGCCGTGCTTGATTGCCGTTACGCTTGATCCTTGATTTTTCAAGGATCAAGGCCGGGATCATGCTGGACCGCAAGACGATCGAGAGGTTGGGTGGGTGGGAAGGTTATCGGGTGGAGCGGGTCGTGTGGCCTGAAGGTGAGAGCCGGACGGTCACGATTTACCTGAAGCCTTCAGCGCGAACGATGCACTGCGAGCACTGCGGCAACCGATGTCGGCAGGTGCATGAGACGACCACGCGCCGGGTGCGGGATCTGCCGCTAATGGCGCTGCGAGTGACGCTGGTAGTGCCGCGTCGGCGGGTCTGGTGCGAGCAGTGCGGTGGACCGCATCTGGAGAGGCTGAGCTGGCTGGGCCGTTACCAGCGAGTGACCGACCGGCTGGCCGAGGCGGTCAGCCAGTTGCTTGAGTCCAGCAACATTCTGGCCGTGGCGCGCTTCTTCCAACTGGGTTGGCACACGGTCAAGGCGCTGGACAAGGCCCTGCTGCGACGGGCGATCCAAGAGCCGGACTGGAGCCAGATCCACTACCTAGCGATGGACGAGTTCGCTCTACACAAGGGCCATCGTTATGCCACGGTCGTTGTCGATCCGATCCGCCGTCAGGTGCTATGGATCGGTGATGGCCGCTCGCGCGAGACGGCCAGAGCCTTCTTCGAACAACTGCCAACAGGAGTTGCCCAGCAGATCCGGGCCGTAGCGATCGACATGACGACGGCCTATGAGCTGGAGATCCAGGCCAACTGCCCCAACGCCGAGATCGTCTACGACCTGTTCCACGTCGTGGCCAAGTACGGCCGTGAAGTGATAGACCGGGTGCGTGTAGACCAAGCGAACCAGTTGCGGCACGACAAGCCGGCCCGCCGGGTGATCAAGTCCAGTCGCTGGCTACTGCTGCGCAATCGCAAAAACCTCGATCCGTGCCAATCGGTAAAGTTGGACGAGTTGCTCCAGGCCAACCAGCCCTTGCTCACCGCTTATCTGATGCGCGATGAGCTCAAACAGCTGTGGTTCTACCAACACCCCGGCTACGCCCGCCAGGCATGGGATCACTGGCTGCAACAGGCTCAGGGCAGCGGCATCGCCGCCTTGGCTCACTTCGCGCTCAAGCTAAAAGCCTATCTGCACGGGATTCTGTCTCGCTGTCGCCACCGGCTCAACACCAGCATCGTCGAGGGCATCAACAACACCATCAAAGTCATCAAGCGCCGCGCCTACGGCTACCGCGATCAGGAGTACTTCTTCCTCAAGATCCGGTCTGCATTCCCCGGTATTCCTCGATGAACCATTTTTATTTCCACCTCGTCACGGCCTACGATGTCCTGCGCCATTCGGGCGTAAACATAGGCAAGCGGGACTACCTTGGCCCGTATCCGATTGCCGAAAAACCGTCTCACTAACACCACTTACCATAGAAAAACCCTCGCGGCCTGCGTCGAACCAGGTTGGCGAGGGCCGATGAGACGAGCCGTGGCGTGCGGCCAATCACGGTGTCAGAGTGCCGTGGTCAGCTCCCGCTGCGAGCCGTCCCGGTAGGCCAACGTCAGTGTGCTGAGCGTGGGCGCCGCCACGGTGTCATCGTCGGCAACATGGATGCGCAGATTGGCCAGCACGACATCCCAGCCCTCATCGGCGGCCTGCACCTCGGCATCGGCCACCAGCGCCAGGCGCCAGGCCACCATCTGGGCGTCGGCCGCGCGCACATCGATGCGCACCAGGCTGTACGCACCGTTGGCATGGGTCATGAATTCCGGCGCCCACACGCACTCGGGCGTGAGGTGGCGGCAGAAATACATGCGCAGCCCAGCGATGGGCTGCTCCGCAAACCGCACCGTATGAAACCGCGCTTGCATCTCGCGGCCTCCCACGTGCGCCGTCCGGGTCAGTTCCTGGACCGGATTGACTGCAAACCCCGCCTCGCGCAGGCGCTCGTATGTCGCTTGCGCATCGGCGCTGCGAAACACAAGGGCCTCCAGGCCCGGCAGCGAGTCGGCGATCTCCTTGCGCGCCGGCGGCGCACCAGGCGGCCAGCCCAGCAACTCGATATAACTATCGTCCAGGACGATGAGCTGATTGCACGAACCCAGATTGTGCACCGCCTTGTCGCTGAACCGAAAACCCTGCCGCTCGTAATCGGGCGCGAGCGCGTCGAGCCGATCACGCACCATGATGACGGCGTGATCGAACTCCGTGCGGCCGGGGTCGCTCAACATATCAGGTCAGTTTGCCGTGGCACTGCTTGTACTTCTTGCCGCTGCCGCAAGGGCAAGGGTCGTTACGGCCCACCTTGGGCAGGACGTTGCGCGCCGGCTCCTGGCCTTGCGGCTGCGCATCGCTGGCCAGCGCTTCGTCGTAGTCAGAATGGTGGTACTGCACATTTTGCACGTGCGATTGCGCTGCCTCGGCCTCGGCCTGCTCGACCTGTTCGGTCGACTGCACGCGCACGGTCATGAGCACACGCACCACGTCATCGCGGATACGATCGAGCATGCCCGAGAACAACTCGAAGGCCTCGCGCTTATATTCCTGCTTGGGATTTTTCTGGGCGTAACCGCGCAGATGAATACCCTGGCGCAGATAATCCAGCGCCGACAGATGCTCGCGCCAGTGGGTGTCGATCGACTGCAGCATGATCGAACGCTCGAACTGGCCCCAGGACTCCGCACCCACCAGGTCGGCCTTGCCGCGATAGACCTCGCGAGCGGCCTGCAACACGCGCTCGAGCAGTTCTTCGTCGGTCAGGTTGGGCTCGGCCTCGACCATGTCGGTCAATGGCAACTGCAGTTGCCAATCACCCGCCAGGGTGGTTTGCAACCCAGGGATGTCCCATTGTTCTTCGACCGACTCGGCCGGCACGAAAGAACGGAACACTTCGGTCACGGCGGCATCGCGCAGGCTCTCGATAGAGTCGCTGATGGAGCCGGCCTCCAGCACATCGTTACGCTGCGCGTAGATCACCTTGCGCTGATCGTTGGCGACATCGTCATACTCGAGCAGTTGCTTGCGAATGTCGAAGTTGCGGCCTTCGACCTTGCGTTGCGCCGTCTCGATCGAGCGCGTCACCATGCCCGCCTCGATGGGCTCGCCTTCGGGCAGCTTGAGCCGCTCCATGATGGCGCGCACCCGGTCGCCGGCGAAGATGCGCATGAGCGAATCCTCGAGCGACAGATAAAAACGCGAGGAGCCTGGATCGCCCTGGCGCCCGGCACGGCCGCGCAACTGGTTGTCGATGCGGCGCGACTCGTGGCGCTCGGTGCCGATGATGCGCAGACCGCCTGCGGCCTTGACCTGCTCGTTCAGCGGCTTCCAGCCTTGGCGCACCGCGTCGACGCGTGCCGCCTTGTCTGCCTCGCTGAGTGCTTCATCGGCACGGATCAGGTCGATCTGCTTATCGACACTGCCACCCAGCACGATGTCGGTACCACGGCCAGCCATGTTCGTGGCGATGGTGATGTGCCCGGGCTTGCCCGCCTCGGCGACGATCTCGGCCTCACGAGCATGCTGCTTGGCATTGAGCACTTCGTGCGGCAGCTTGGCCTGCTTGAGCAACCCGGACAACAGCTCCGAATTCTCGATGCTGGTGGTACCCACGAGCACGGGTTGCCCGCGCTCGTGGCAATCACGAATGTCGTTGAGGATGGCGTTGTATTTCTCTTCGTGCGTCTTGAAGACCTGATCGTTCTGGTCCTTGCGCTTCATCGGCTTATTGGTCGGGATGATGACCGTCTCCAGGGAGTAAATCTCCTGGAACTCATAAGCCTCGGTGTCCGCCGTGCCCGTCATGCCCGAGAGCTTCTCGTACATGCGGAAGTAATTCTGGAAGGTGATCGACGCCAGCGTCTGGTTCTCGTGCTGGATCTTGACGCCTTCCTTGGCTTCGACGGCCTGATGCAGGCCATCTGACCAGCGGCGGCCGACCATGAGGCGGCCGGTGAACTCGTCAACGATGACGACTTCGCCATCTTGAATCACGTACAGCTGATCGCGGAAAAACAGGGTATGTGCACGCAGCGCCACCATCAGGTGATGCATGAGCGCGATGTGGCGCGGGTCATAGAGCGACTCGCCGTCCGGCAGCAGACCGACGCGCGAGAGGATTTTCTCCGCGCTCTCGTGACCGGCCTCAGACAGGTAAACCTGCTGGCTCTTTTCATCGACCCAATAATCGCCTTCGGGCTCGGGCTCCTGCGGCTTGGGCTCGCCGGCCATGCGCTTGAGCAGCGGCGGCACGGCATTCATGCGCACATAAAGTTCGGTGTGGTCTTCGGCCTGCCCGGAGATGATGAGCGGCGTGCGCGCCTCATCGATCAGGATGGAGTCCACCTCGTCGACAATCGCGTAATTCAGCGCGCGCTGGCGTCGGTCCTCGACGCGATACTCCATGTTGTCGCGCAGGTAGTCAAAGCCGAATTCATTGTTGGTGCCATACGTGATGTCGGCACGGTAGGCGGCAATCTTTTCGTCGTTGGGTTGCTGCGGCACCACCACGCCCGTGCTCATGCCCAGGAAACGGTACAGCCGCCCCATCCAGTCGGCATCGCGGCGCGCCAGGTAATCATTGACCGTCACCACATGCACGCCCTTGCCGGCGATGGCATTGAGGTAGACCGGCAGCGTGGCCATGAGGGTCTTGCCCTCGCCCGTGCGCATTTCCGCGATCTTGCCGCTGTGCAAAGCAATGCCGCCGAGCAACTGCACGTCGAAGTGGCGCATGCCAAATACGCGCTTACCCGCTTCACGCACGACGGCAAAGGCCTCGGGCAGCAAGTCATCCAGGGAACTGCCCTTGGCATGACGGTCACGGAATTCCTGCGTCTTGGCCTGCAGCGCCTCATCGGAGAGAGCGGAGATCTGCGGCTCAAGATTGTTGATCTGGACGACCAGCTTGCGGTACTGCTTGAGCAGCCGGTCGTTGCGGCTGCCAATGAGTTTTTTGAGCAGAGAAACCATGCGTGTCGGGGACGGCCACGGAGCGCGACATCCGCAAGCTATGCGGCGGCCACGCCCATGCCGATATTATCTGTGTCTGGTTAAGCGGGATCCCCGCTAGGAAACAATCCAGTTTAACGCACTGGAGCGCAATAATCCGCCGCGAGCGCGGCGAACCCTCTCAGGGAGCGGCGGTCGTGGCCGCGCCCCTGGCCTGCTGGGCCTGAGCGACGACGGGCGCCACGGTATTCTGAGAGCCGAGAAACAGGCGCGGGTCCAGCGGCTGGCCCGCCAGGCGCACCTCGAAATGCAGATGCGGGCCGGTGGAGCGGCCGGACGACCCCACGCGGGCAACCTCCTGCCCTCGCTCGACCACATCGCCTGCCTTGACCAGTAGCCGGGAGGCATGCGCGTAGCGAGTGATCAGGCCATTGCCATGGTCGATTTCGACCATGTTGCCGTAGCCGGGCTGCCCCTTGGCTAGCAACACCACGCCGCCCGACGCCGCCAGAATGGGCGTGCCCGGCGGGGCGGAGAAGTCCAGCCCTTCATGCATGGCGTACCGCCCCGTCACCGGGTTGCGCCGCCAGCCATAGGAGGAACTCAGATAGGGATAGTCGCGGATAGGCATGGCCGTCGGCACACGAGCCTGCTCGGCCGAGTGGCTGGTCAATGCCGCGTCCAGCAACTTGAGATTGTCGGCCTGCTCGGCCAGGCGAGCCTGGATATCGTCGAGCTGGCGGCCCAGCGCCTCGGCGGACTCCGGCGTGGGAGGCTGACGATCGGTAAACAGATCGTCCATGACGTGGGTCGCCTCGTCCAGCGGCGCAGCCGGGGCAGCGGCCTCGGCGCCGGTGTATTGCAAACCGGCGATCTCCGCCACGCGGCGGCCCAAACCGTCTATGCTGACGAGCTTGGCCTGCAACATGCCGACCTTGGAGGCCAGCATGTTGACGTTTTCGCGCATGAAATCCGCGTCCCGATTGGCTTGCGACCGTGCATAGGAAGGCCAATCCACCGTGTAGGGCGAAGCTGACGCGCCAAAAAGCAAACGCTGCATGCCCGCCCCGAACACGGCTGCGGCCAACAGCGCCAGCCCCATGAGCAAGGCCAGACGCCCACCGCCGACGGTGAAATGCCGGTCCTGCCCTGCCCGGGCGTGCATAATCACTACCTTCAAGGTTGCATCCTACTAATATGGAACGGTATGAATAGACAACCTTCATCCCGCTCGCGTTCCTCGACCAGCAAGCCCGGCGATCGTACCGCTCTGGGCTGGCTGGGTCACGATATGCGTGGCGCCGGTGTCCTGGCGACGGCGCGTACGCATTTGCAGATTCAGCAGGCCGTAGCAGCGGTGCTGCCGCCTGCGCTGGGCACGCTGTGCGTGGTGGCGAAGCTGGAAAACCAACGCTTGCAGCTTGCGGTGCCCGGGCCGGCGCATGCAGCCAAATTGCGTCAGATGGCCCCGCGCATTGCACAGGCACTCTCCTCGCAAGGCTGGAACCTTAACGAAATTAGCGTCCGTATTCAAGCCGGAATGCCACGGCCCGGACAACGAGCACCCCGCCCCCCGAAAGAGGCCGTGCCCTTGGGCGATACGGCCCTCAAGGCGTTCGAAGACTTACAACAGCAATTGACGCCCGGCCCGCTGGCCGACGCGGTGACACGGCTGCTGCGCCATCATAAAGCCAAAGGCTGATCCGTCCCTGGCAAACCGCCGCCGCTGTGCCGCGGATTACTTAGTCTTGCCTTGCGTGCTGCTGTCGCCGTTCAAGGAACGGTTGATCGCCCGGTTGGCATCATCGACCAGGCCGTCAAAATCGCTGAACACACGATTGATCGCCTTGGGGGCGTCCGCGATGCTGATGCCGTTTGCGGTGGTTGAATAATTCGACGCACACGCGCCCAACAAGACTGGCAACAGCAGAGAAAGCAGAGACAGACGCATCATGGACCCATCATTAGAAAAAACGAGGGGCCCTGCACAGGCCCCTCATCGCGAGCCGTCTAGGCTCGGACAGAATTAGAACTGCCTGCTGGCTCAGGCCAGCTTCCATTCGTGACGGAAAGCCTGAGGGGCTGCCGCTTGAGACTCGTAGGTGACCAGCTCCCAGGCGTCTTGCTGTTCGAGCAAAGCACGCGCCAACTGATTATTGAGAGCGTGGCCGGATTTCTGCGCCACATAACGCGCCACCAGCGGCTTGCCCAACAGATAAAGGTCGCCAATGGCGTCGAGAATCTTGTGTTTGACGAACTCATCGTCGTAGCGCAGGCCGTCGCTGTTGAGGACGCGAAACTCGTCCATCACGATGGCGTTGTCCAGGCTGCCGCCGCGCGCCAGCCCCATGGAACGCAGCGCCTCGACCTCGTTGACGAAACCAAAGGTCCGGGCACGAGCGATCTCACGCACGTAAGAGTGGGTGGCAAAATCAATCTCGGCGAAATTGGCCGTCGAATCGATGGCGGGGTGGCGAAAATCGATCGAAAACGCCAGCGCGAAGCCCTCGTGCGGCTCCAGGCGGGCCCATTTTTCGTTGCGGCCCTCGCCTTCGCGAACTTCGATGGGCTTGAGCACGCGAATGAAGTGCTTGGGCGCGTTCTGCTCGACAATGCCGGCCGAGCGCAGCAAATAAACGAAGGTCGCGGCGCTACCGTCCATGATCGGCACTTCTTCGGCCGTCAGGTCCACATGCAGGTTGTCGATACCCAGGCCCGCCAACGCCGACATCAGGTGCTCGACCGTCGAGACGCGCACATTGCCCTGCTGCAGCACGGAGGCCATGCGGGTGTCACCCACCCCGGTTGCCTGCGCCGGCAGATCCACCACCTGGGGCAGATCCACACGGTGAAACACGATACCGGTATTAGGTTGCGCCGGGCGCAAGGTCAACTCAACCCGCCGCCCGGAGTGGACGCCGACGCCAGTCGTGCGGACGAGATTTTGAATGGTGCGCTGTCGAAACATAATGGGTGCTTTTATGACCTGCCAACCTCAGCGGACTCCTGAACAGCAGGAATGCAGTCAGCTTGATGCGTGCATTGTAACCCCGGGGCCCTGCCCATGCCATGTAAATGAAACACTATACGGCTGGCATCCGACCCCAAATTAAAGGCGTCAACGCTCCTGCGCTCGCCTACCCTGGGGATGGGGTAGACGAGCGTTGAGGGAGTGCTGCGCCCGTAGCGGGACGGGCGCGGCTGCGCTCAGTCAGCCTGCTTGCGCAGGAAGGCGGGGATATCGAAGTGATCCATACCCGAACTTTCCAGCGCGCGCACCTGGGCCGAAGCCTGGGTACGGGGATTGCGCATCACCGACGGCATATCCAGGCCGCGGTAATCACCACTCTGGCCCGCCAGCATGCCACCCGCCGGCATGTTGTCGGTGCCCGTGCGCAGCTCTTCCGTGACGGTCTGCACCAGTTGCGGACGTGCCGCCGCGCGGCCCAGGCCCGTTGCCACGACGGTCACGCGCAGGTTTTCACCCATGGTTTCGTCATAGGCCGTCCCGAAGATCACGGTAGCGTCATCCGACGCGTAGCTGCGGATGGTTTCCATGATCTCGCGCGTTTCGCGCATCTTCAGCGAGCGGCTCGACGTGATATTGACCAGCACGCCACGAGCGCCGTTCAGATCCACGCCTTCGAGCAACGGGCACGCAATTGCCTTCTCGGCAGCCACGCGTGCGCGATCAGCGCCGCTGGCCGTCGCCGTGCCCATCATGGCCTGGCCCTGCTCGCCCATGATGGTCTTGACGTCCTCGAAGTCGACGTTCACATTGCCTTCGACATTGATGATCTCGGCAATGCCTGCGCAAGCGTTGTGCAGAATATCGTCGGCCGACTTGAAGCAGTCTTCCTGCGTGGCCTCCTCGTCCATCAATTCATAGAGGTTCTCGTTGAGGACCACGATGAGCGAGTGGACGTGCTTGCCCAGTTCGGAGATGCCCTCTTCGGCCATCTTCAGGCGCTTGTTGCCTTCGAAGGTGAACGGCTTGGTTACCACACCGACCGTCAGGATGCCCAGCTCCTTGGCGACTTCCGCCACAACCGGGCCGGCCCCCGTGCCGGTGCCGCCACCCATGCCCGCGGTGATGAACACCATGTGGGCGCCATTGAGGGCGGAACGAATTTCCTCGCGCGCCGTTTCGGCGGCCGCACGACCCTGTTCGGGCTTGGCGCCTGCGCCCAGACCCGTACGGCCCAGACGAATCTGCACCGGAGCGTTGGTCGCCGCCAGCGCCTGGGCATCCGTGTTGGCGCAGATGAAATCGACGCCGCTCACACCGCTACGGATCATATGCGCGACGGCATTGCCGCCCGCCCCCCCAACACCCACGACCTTTATGACGGTCCCTTTGGTGTTGTTCTCAAGCATCTCAAAGTTGATCATGATGACTCCCTCACAAGTCCGATTTCCAAAAGCCTGATTTCCAAACGCCGAAATCCCCAACAACCTGTTTTCTATCGCCTCAATTCCGCAGCCGACTGGCTATCAATCCGCTACGGAGTTGGGACGCTCCCTCTTCCGCCACCGGCCGCAGGCTGCACGGCTGACAACGAGGAATGGACCCGCACCCACCCCTGCTCAATTCATGAACCACTCTTTCATGCGCGCCAGCAGGCTCTTGAAATTACCTGTCTGGGCGGCAACCTTGCGGCCACGCACGCGCTGCATGCGCGCTTCCTGCAACAAGCCCATCACCGTCGAGAAACGCGGATTGCGCATCACGTCGGCCAGGCTGCCTTCGTACTCGGGTACCGCGACGCGCACCGGCTTGAGGAACACATCCTCGGCCAGTTCGATCATCCCGGGCAGTTGCGCCGAGCCGCCGGTCAGCACCACACCGGAGGCGAGCAGATCCTCGTATCCGGAGTCGCGCACGACCTGTTGCACCAGCGAAAACAGTTCTTCGACACGCGGCTCGATCACCGCGCCCAGCGCCTGGCGCTTGACCTGGCGCGGGCCACGATCGCCCAGCCCAGGCACCTCGACGGTCTCGTCCGGGCTGGCCAGCACCTGCTTGGCCACGCCATAGCGCAGCTTGATTTCTTCAGCGTCCGGCGTGGGCGTGCGCAGCATCGCCGCGATGTCGTTGGTGATCTGGTCACCAGCGATGGGGATCACAGCGGTATGCCGGATGGCCCCGCCCGTGAAGATGGCCACATCCGTGGTACCGCCTCCGATGTCGACCAGCACCACGCCCAGCTCCTTCTCGTCTGCCGTCAGGCAGGCAAGACTGGAGGCCAGAGGCTGCAGGATCAGATCCTGGACTTCCAGGCCGCAACGGCGCACGCACTTGACGATGTTCTGCGCCGCGCTGACCGCGCCGGTGACGATGTGCACGCGCACCTCGAGGCGCAAGCCGCTCATGCCGATAGGCTCGCGGATATCTTCCTGGCCGTCGACGATGAATTCCTGCGTCAGCACATGCAGAACCTGCTGGTCGGTCGGGATGTTCACCGCCTTGGCCGTCTCGATCACACGCGCCACGTCGGTCGCGGTGACTTCCTTGTCCTTGACCGCGACCATGCCGCTCGAGTTGAAAGAGCGGATGTGGCTGCCGGCGATGCCGGTATAGACGTCGCGGATTTTGCAATCTGCCATCAGCTCGGCTTCTTCGAGCGCGCGCTGAATGGAGTTGACGGTGGTCTCGATATTGACCACTACGCCCTTGCGCATGCCGCGCGACTCGTGCTGCCCCAGCCCGAGTACTTCGAAGCGGCCTTCGGGCAGGATTTCGGCCACCACCGCAATCACCTTGCTGGTGCCGATATCGAGGGCGACGATTAGGTCCTTGATGTCACGGGTCATGGCGTCAATTTTTCTTGGCAGGTTTCGATTTGGAATGTGATTTGTTTTCCGACGGCGGCAAGGGCGCGAGCGCCAGGGCGAAGCCGTTGGGGTAACGCAGGTCCGCGCCCGTCACGGTGCGCCCTTCCAGATGGCCGGCCACACCCGGCCAGACTTGCACGAAGCGTTGGATGCGCGCGGCAAACGGCAGCGCGCCGGGCAAACCGTGCGGGTCGGGTGCATCGGCACCCGGATCGCGACCCAGATCCAGTGTCATGCCATTGGAGAGCACGGCTTTCCAGGCATAGCGCGGGCTCAATTCGAGTTCCTTGACGTGCAGATCGAGCGGCGCGAACCAGCGCGCCAGCTCCGCATACCGCTGAACCACCAGGCTCTCCGCACCATCCGGACCCGCGAACTGCGGCAAGGCATCCTCGTCCTCCAACTCGCCGGTGTTGGCAGTGAAGGACTCGCCCCAGGTGTTGATCATCTGGTTTTCGTTCCAGAGCGCCAGGGGCTGCTGCTCCTCGACCCGCACGCGCAGGATGTTCGGCCAAATGCGGCGCACGGTGGCATGGCGCACCCATGGCACCGATTCGAAAATCTCGCGTGCCTCGTCCAGATCCACGGTAAAGAAATTGCCCTTGAAGCGGCCGGCAATGGCCGAGCGCACCGCGCCGGGCGACACATAATGCAGCTCGCTGTCCGGCATGGGCTCGAGCTCCACGGCGGCCAGATTGAAATAGGGCCGTTGCGCCACCCACGCCACGCCAGACAGCAGCAAGGCAGCAACCGCCAGCACGGCAAGCGTGTTGGCGATCAGGTTGATGGTGCGAGCCTCGTTCCACACAGGGGATCCTATTGTTCAGTACGCGCCGCAGCGCGCAGCTTGCAGGAGGCTTCGGCCAGAATGGCCACGCAAAGGTCGGCGTAGTTCAGGCCGACCGCGCGAGCAGCCATGGGGACCAAGGAGTGGCTTGTCATGCCAGGCGATGTATTCAATTCCAGCAGCCAGGGCCGGTTCTGGTCATCGAGGATGAAGTCGGCGCGCCCCCATCCTTCGCAACCCAGAACACGATAGGCCAGCACGGCGATTCGCTCGACGTCCGCGGCCACGCCCTCGGGCAGATCGGCCGGGCAGAAATATTTGGTGTCGTCGGTGAAATACTTATTCTGGTAGTCGTAGTTGCCATCGGGCGCGACGATCTCAATGACAGGCAAGGCGCGGGCGCCCCGCCCGGTGCCCAGCACGGCGACGGTCAACTCGCGGCCGCGCACGAACTGCTCGGCCAGGACGACTTCGTCGAAATGCGATGCAGAGGCGTAAGCCTGCTTGATATCCGAATAGCCGGCGACCTTGGTGATCCCGACCGTCGAACCCTCATGCGGCGGCTTGAGAATGAGCGGCAGCCCCAAACGGTCCGGCACCTGGCGCAGATCGGTCTGCCCATCGATTTCTTCGAAGGCGGGCGTCGGCAGGCCATGCTGCAGCCAGATGCGCTTAGTCAGTATCTTGTCCATCGCCACCGCCGACGCGGCCACGCCACTGCCGGTGTAGGGGATGTTCAGAAGCTCCAGCGCCCCCTGAATGGCGCCATCCTCGCCATAACGGCCATGCAACGCAATGAAGACCCGATCGAATCCTGCCGCCTGCAACTCGGCCAACCCCTGCAAACCGGTATCGAACAGATGAGCATCCACGCCCGCGCTGCGCAGTGCGTCATGCACTCCCGCGCCCGACATCAACGAGACCTCACGCTCGGCGGACCGGCCGCCATAGAGCACGCCAACTTTTCCGAAATCGTGCGTCATGCCCACTCTCCCAACTGGGATGGAACCTTGCTGATGGAACCCGCCCCCATGATGATCAGCACGTCGCCGTCGCGCATGAAACCGCGTACGGTCTGGGGCAGCTCTGTCACATTCTCGACAAACACCGGCTCGACCTTGCCGGTCACGCGCAACGCACGCGACAAGGCGCGCCCATCGGCGGCCACCAAGGGCGCCTCTCCGGCCGCGTAGACCTCGGTCAGCAGCACGGCATCGGCCGTACCCAGAACGCGCACGAAATCTTCGAAGCAATCGCGGGTGCGTGTATAACGATGTGGCTGGAAGGCCAGCACGATGCGCCGTTGCGGCCATGCGCCACGGGCAGCGGCCAGCGTCGCGGCCATTTCCACCGGGTGGTGGCCATAATCGTCGACCACGGTGTACTTGCCGCCTCCGTGCTCGGCCGAAACGGGGAAATCCCCCCATTGCGTGAAGCGACGGCCCACGCCCTTGAAGGCGGCCAGCGCCTGACAGATGGCCTCATCGGATACACCCAGCTCGGAGGCCACGGCGATCGCTGCAAGCGCGTTGCGCACATTGTGCAGACCAGGCAGGTTCAGTTCGACCTCCAGCGTCGGCAACTCGATATCGCGGTCGCGACGGCGCACCGTAAAGCGCATGCGAGTGCCCTCGGCACGCACGTTCTCGGCGCGCACTTGTGCTTCGGCGTTCAATCCATAGGTCGTAATGGGCCGCGACACGAAAGGCATGATTTCGCGCACATTGGCGTCGTCGACGCACAGCACGGCCGAACCGTAGAACGGCAAACGCTGCGTGAACTCGATGAAGGCGCTCTTGAGGCGCGCCACATCGTGCCCATAGGTATCCATGTGATCGGCGTCGATGTTGGTGATGATGGCCATCACCGGCAGGAGATTCAGGAAAGAAGCATCCGACTCATCCGCCTCGACCACGATGAACTCGCCCTGGCCCAGTTGCGCGTTGGCGCCGGCGGAATTCAAGCGCCCGCCGATCACGAAAGTGGGATCCAGTTCACCGGCAGCCAGCACGCTGGCAACCAGGCTGGTCGTGGTGGTTTTGCCATGCGTGCCCGCCACGGCGATGCCGCGCTTGAGCCGCATGAGCTCGGCCAGCATGACCGCGCGCGGCACCACCGGGATGCGTGCGGCACGCGCGGCGATGACCTCGGGGTTGTCGCCGGCCACGGCGGTCGAGGTGACGATGGCATCGGCACCCGCCACGTTCTCGGCCGCATGGCCGATGGCAACCTGCAGCCCCAGATCGGCCAGGCGCCGGGTCACGGCCGACTCGTTCAGATCGGAGCCGCTGACGCGGTAGCCCAGATTGAGCAAAACCTCGGCGATGCCGCTCATGCCCGAGCCGCCCACGCCGACAAAATGGATATGTTGGATACGATGTTTCATGATCGACGCCTCGCTGCCGCCATGCAGACGTCGGCGATATGTTCCGCCGCATCCGGGCGCGCTTGTGCGCGCGCCCGCTCGGCGACGGCTTGAAGTTCAGGACGATTGCGCTGCCCCAGCCAGCCGGCCAGCCATTCTGGGGTAAGAGCGTTTTGCGCTTGCAGCCAGGCAGCCTGCACCTCGCTCAGATAACGGGCATTGGTGGTCTGGTGATCGTCGATGGCATGCGGAAACGGCACGAACAACGCCGCCACGCCCGCTGCAGCCACTTCGGCCACCGTCATGGCGCCCGAACGGCAGATCAGCAGATCCGAATTGGCCAGCGCGCCTGCCATATCCTCGATGAAAGGCAGGCACTCGGCCTGCACGCCAGCCTGCGCGTACGCGGATTGGAGAGCCTGCAAATGCTGAGCGCCCGCCTGGTGAACGACCACCGGCCGCTGCTGCGGTGCAATGCGGGCCAACGCCTGCGGCACCACGGTATTGAGCGCCTGAGCCCCCAACGACCCGCCCACCACCAGGACGCGCAACGGCCCCTGGCGCTCGGCGTAACGCAGCGCCGGCGCAGGCAGCTTGCACACGTCGGCCCGAACGGGGTTACCGACGTCATCCGCGCCCGGCAACACATTCGGAAAGCCCGTGAGCACACGGTTGGCCATGCGCGCCAGCCAGCGATTGGCCGTGCCTGCCACAGCGTTCTGCTCGTGGATCACCATGGGAGTGCGTCGCAATGCCGCGACCAGCCCGCCCGGGAAGGCCACATACCCCCCATGCCCAGCACCACATCGGGCTTGATGGCCGACAGATGGCCCCAGGCCTGCACCACGGCTCGGGTCAGGAGCAAGGGCAGCTTCACGAGCGCAGCGGCACCGCGCCCCCGTACCCCCCGAAAGCGCAGCGGAGCCAGGGCGATGCCCTGAGCCGGCACGAGCTTGCCTTCCATTTTGTCGGGGTTGCCCAGCCAGCGCACCTGCCAGCCGCGCTGGCGCAGGATATCGGCGACGGCCAGGCCCGGCATGATGTGCCCGCCGGTGCCTCCGGCCATGATGAGAATGGTGGGCGCGCTCATACGCGGCCCCCGCGCATCATCGTGCGGTTCTCGTAGTCGACCCGCAACAGCATGGCCAGGGCGCAGAGGTTCATCACAATGCCCGAACCGCCATAACTCATCAGCGGCAGGGTCAGCCCCTTGGTCGGCAAAAGCCCCAGGCAGACCCCCATGTTGATGAAGGCCTGCACGCCGAACCACATCGCGACGCCATCGGCCAGCAAACCGGCAAAGGTGCGCTCCATCGCGATGGCCTGCCGGCCGATATCGAAACCGCGCTGCACGATGATGCCAAACAGCACAATGACGAGCATGACGCCGGCAAAGCCCAACTCCTCGCCCACGACTGCCATCAAAAAGTCGGTATGCGCCTCGGGCAGGTAATGCAGTTTCTCGACGCTGGCGCCCAGGCCGACCCCGAACCATTCGCCACGTCCCAATGCGATCAGCGAATGAGAGAGCTGGTAGGCACTGCCATAGGCGTTCTCCTGATTCCAGGGATCGAGATAGGCAAACAGCCGGGCGCGGCGCCACGGCGACAGCCAGATCAGCATCAGGAAGGTGCCCACCAGCACCGCCAGAAGACTGCTGAAATACTTGCCATTGATGCCGCCCAGAAACAGGATGCCGATGGCAATGGCGACGATCACCATGAAGGCACCCAGGTCCGGCTCGAGCAGCAACAGCATGCCTACCCCGCCCAGAGCGCATGCCATGGGGAGAAAACCGCGCGCAAAAGCCTGCATGTGCTCCTGCTTGCGCACGGTGTAATCCGCCGCATAGAGAAGAGCGGCCAGTTTCATCAGCTCGGAGGGCTGGAAGTTCAAGGGCCCCAGCGGGATCCAGCGATGCGCGCCATTGACCTCGCGACCAATCCCTGGAATGAGTACGGCCACCAGCAGCACCAGCGACACCATGAATAACGGCATGGCCAGGCGTTGCCAGACACGTATCGGCATGGTCAGGACCACGGCGCCGGCCACCAGGCCGACCGCAACGAAGATCCCATGGCGCAGCACAAAATAGTAGCGGCCGTAAGAGGCATAGCGCGGGCCGTCAGCCAGGCCGATGGACGCCGAATACACCATGAGCAGACCCAGCAGCAGCAGCGTCGAGGCCGCCACGATGAGGGGCAGATCGGTATTGCGCATACGGGTGCGCCCGGGACGCACGGCGTTGACGCTGGCGGTCAGCTCGGCAAACAGGCTCATGCCACCTCTCCCTGATCGCGGGCCAACTCATCGACCTCTTGCGCGAAGACTTCGCCGCGATGAGGATAGTTGCGGAACATATCCAGGCTGGCGCAGGCCGGCGACAGCAGCACGGCATCACCGGCTTGCGCCAGTTCGGCAGAGCGGCGCACGGCCTCGCGCATGTCCTGAGCCTGGACCAAGACCACGCCGGTGTCGGCCAGTATGTCGCCAATGGCCGGGCCGTCGACACCAATCAACACGACGGCACGGGCATGCCGGGCAACGACGGCCCGCAAGGGAGAGAAATCCTGTCCTTTGCCCTGCCCGCCGGCAATCAGCACTACGCTCTGACCCAACCCTTCGAGGGCAGCCACCGTGGCGCCAACATTGGTGCCCTTACTGTCATTGATGTAATCAACGCCGCCTACGTTGCGCACAAAGGCCGCACGGTGCGGCTCGCCGGCATACTCGCGCAACGCGCGCAGCAAGGCTCCCCAGCCCAGCTCGAGCACCCGTGCCAGTTGCAACGCCGCCAGAGCATTGAGCGCGTTGTGCACGCCACGGATGCGCAAGGCATCGACCGGCATCAAGCGGCTCATGCGGCCAGCATTGCGCACAGGCGGCGGCGCGTCCTTTTTGCGGCGCACGGGCGCGGCCTGATCGTCGAAGTCGCTTGGCTCGCAAGCCACCAGCCAGGACACGCCCTGCCCGAGCTCCAGGCCCATATCACCGACCCATTGCGGCAGATCACGCCCGAAGCTGCGCGCGTTCAGGCCCTTGAGGTCGCTGACCATCGCGGTGGTCAGGGGGTCATCGCGATTGACAATCGCCACACACGCCATCGTCAGCAGGCGGGCCTTGGCTTGCGAGTAGGCCTGCATGCTGCCGTGCCAATCCAGATGATCCTGGGTGACATTGAGCACCACGGCAGCATCCGCGCTCAGACTGCGGGTGGTTTCCAACTGGAAGCTGGAAAGCTCCAGCACCCAGACGTCAGGCAGCTGGTCTTGATCCAGAGCCTCCATGAGCGCGGTCAGCGCAGCCGGGCTGATATTGCCTGCCGCACGCACGCTCAGGCCACTGGCCTCGATCAACTGCCGGGTCAGTGCCGTCACCGTGGTTTTGCCATTGGTGCCAGTCACGGCCAGCACGCGTGGCCGGTAGTCGCGTGCCTCAGCCAAACGAGCCAACGCGCGCGCAAACAGTTCGATCTCGCCTACGACCTCGACGCCACGTGTGGCGGCGGCCCTGAGCAGGCTTGCCGCAGGCTCCTGTCCCGGCGACAGCCCTGGGCTGAGCACGAGTTGCGAGACGCCATCGAGCAGCGCTTCATCGAACTGACTGGCGCAGCCCAGATGGTATTGGACGTCAGCCTCGCGCAGCGCCACGCGCAGGGCATCCAGGCCCCCGGCTGCGTACGCGTGTCAGCCACGCGAAGGCGTGCGCCCTCACGTGCGCACCAGCGCGCAGCGGCCGCGCCCGTCTCGCCCAATCCGAGGATCAGGACCAACGGTGCGTCGGCACGGGAGGTTTCTTCAGTGTTCATCGCAACTTGAGGGTCGAAAGGCCAATCAGCACCAGCATCATGCTGATGATCCAGAAACGTACGACGACCTGGGTTTCCTTCCAGCCGCCAACCTCGAAATGGTGGTGCAGTGGCGCCATCCTGAAGATCCGCCTACCCTGCCCGTATCGTCGCTTTGTGTATTTGAACCAGGCCACCTGCAGCATTACCGACAGGGTTTCGACGACGAACACGCCGCCCATGATGAAGAGCACGATTTCCTGGCGCACGATCACGGCGATCGTCCCCAGGGCTCCGCCCAAGGCCAGCGCGCCGACATCACCCATGAACACTTGCGCCGGGTAGGCGTTGAACCACAAGAACGCCAACCCCGCCCCCCCTATGGCCGCACACAGCACCATGAGTTCGGCAGCTCCCGGGATATAGGGAAACAACAAGTACTTGGAGTAATCGACCCGGCCGACCACGTAGGCAAAAATACCCAGCGCGCCCCCGAGCATGACGGTGGGCATAATGGCCAGGCCATCCAAGCCGTCGGTCAAGTTGACGGCGTTGCTGGTGCCAACGATCACAAACCAGGTCAAGGCCACGAAACCAAGCACGCCGAGCGGATAGCTGACCGACTTGAAAAACGGCACGATCAGATCGGCGCGCGTAGGCAGCGGCATGCTGAATCCGCTGACCACCCAGGCTTTAAAGAGCGGCCACAGCTCCGTGTTGGCCGGTGCCGAGACGGCAAACGCCAGGTAGACCGCGGCCACCAGGCCGATCGTCGCCTGCCAGAAAAACTTCTGCCGCGCAGGCATGCCCTCCGGATCGCGATGCACCACCTTGCGGTAATCATCCATCCAGCCGATCCAGCCAAATCCGAAAGTCACCAGCAGAACCACCCAGACAAAGCGATTGGTCCAGTCGGCCCACAACAAGGTGCTGATGGCGATAGAAATCAGAATGAGCGCTCCGCCCATGGTGGGCGTGCCGGTTTTGACCAGATGGGTCTGAGGGCCGTAGGCGCGTACGGCCTGGCCGATTTTCATTTCCGTCAGCTTGCGAATCACCCGCGGACCCGCGGCCAGACCAATGAGCAAGGCCGTGGCGCACGCCAGCACGGCGCGCAAGGTGATGTACTCCAGCACCCCGATGGCGCGTACATCGTCAGACAACCAACGAGCGATCTCAAGCAGCATGCTTGTCCTCTTGGCCGAGGGCCGTCTGGTTGTCGTTCACAGAAAAAGCCGTCACTACCCGCTCCATGCGCATAAAGCGCGAACCTTTAACCAATACGCTGGCCGCACCCAGGCCGCGCAATGCGGCAACGACTTCGTCTACCGATGCGCAGGCGAGCGCCGTCGCGCCGAATTCGGCAGCGGCCGCACGGCTGGCGTCACCTAGCGTGAACAGCGCGTCGATCCCATGATCGCGCGCATACCCGCCGACCTCTCGGTGCATGGCGGGCCCGTTGTCCCCGACTTCGCCCATGTCCCCGAGCACGAGTGCGCGCGGGCCGGGCAGTTGCGCGAGAACCTCGATGGCCGCGCGTACCGAATCGGGGTTCGCATTGTAGGTGTCATCAATGAGCAGCGTTCCGTCACTCATTTCCTTGCGTTGCATGCGGCCCTTGACCGCAGCAAAGCCCTGCAGGGCACGAATCGCGCTGGCCAAAGGCGCTCCTGCGGCCAGCGCGCAGGCAATCGCGGCCAACGCGTTGCGCAAGTTGTGCTCACCAGGCACGGGCAATGCCAGTTCTGCCACCCCGGCCGGTGTTACCACCCGACACAAGGTGCCCATCAGATCGGCGCGCACATCTTGCGCGTAGACATCGAGACCGGGCTGCAGACCGAAACGCAATACACGCCGCGCACCGGCCAATTCGTCCCAAACGGCGGTATAACGATCATCGCCGGGATAGACAGCCACCCCATCGTCCGGCAATGCCGCAATCACCGCTCCGTTTTCGCGCGCGACCGCCTCGACGGTATGCATGAACTCCTGGTGCTCGCGTTGGGCGTTGTTGACCAGAGCCACCGATGGCTGGGCCATTTGCGCCAGGAGTGCGATTTCGCCGGGATGGTTCATGCCCAGTTCGAAGACGGCGGCACGATGCTCCTGGCGCAGCCGCAACAGCGTCAGCGGCAAGCCGATGTCATTGTTGAAATTGCCGGCCGTCGCCAGGCGATGTGCCTGGCCCTGCCAATCGGCCAGAACGGCCGAGATCATTTCCTTGGTGGTGGTTTTGCCATTGCTGCCCGTCACGGCAATCGCAGGCAGCACAAAGCGCGACCGCCAGGCTTTAGCCAGACGTCCAAGTGCCTGACGAGTGTCACCGAGCACCAGTTGCGGCAGCGCCGCGTCGGCCACGGCATGCGCGACCACGGCGGCGCACGCTCCGGCGGCTGCAGCCTGGGCCAGATAGTCATGACCATCAAAGGACTCGCCAGCCAACGCCACAAAAAGTTGCCCGGCAGCGATACTGCGAGTGTCGGTCGACACACCGCTGACATGAGACAACGCAAAAGCGGCGCGCGCCCACTCACGATCATCGAAGGCGACCTTGCGGCCCGCGATTTCCTGGTAGGTTTCGTGCCCCTTGCCGGCCAGCAGAACGATGTCTTCGGGTCTGCTGGCCCAGATGGTCTGCAAAATGGCCAACGCACGGTCGACCTGGGTCTGAACAGAACCGCTTTGCCCCACCCCTGCCAGTATCTGCTCGATGATGGCTTGCGGGGATTCGCTGCGCGGGTTGTCGCTGGAGACGATGATCCGGTCGGCCAGCCCTGAGGCAATTCGACCCATTTCGGGGCGCTTGCCAGGATCCCGGTCTCCGCCGCAACCGAACAGGCACACGAGCGCGCCACCGCGCGCCTGCGCGACAGGCCGCAACGCCGATAGCGCGCGCGCCAAGGCGTCTGGCGTGTGGGCGTAATCCACCACGACCAGAGGCGATGTCAAGGGCGCCGCCAATGGCAGCGCCGTGACCGTCTGAAGCCGGCCGTCGACGGCTGCGGCCGCTGCGATCTGACGCGTGACCGCCGAGACAGGCCAGCCCAGCTTCAGCAGCATGCCCGCCACCAACAGCAGATTGGACACATTGTGCCGCCCCAATAGCGACGTGACGACCTGAGCCTCCCCCTGCGCCGTCCTCAATGTGAAGACCTGCCCATGCGCGGTAGCCTGCAGATCGCAGACATAGATCTCTGCGTCAGCGGATTCGATCGAGTATCCGCTGGCAAGCCCCGCCGGCAGGGTGGCCAGCAAACGTTGGCCGGCGGGATCGTCGGCGTTGATCACCGCGGCCTGCAGCCCGGGCCAATTGAACAGCAAAGCCTTGGCGGCTTCGTAGTTCTGCATCGTCCCGTGGTAGTCGAGGTGATCTCTTGTCAGATTCGTAAAGCCGGCGACAACCAGACGCACGTGGTCCATGCGCCCCTGTTCCAGCCCGATGGACGACGCCTCCATGGCGACCGCCTGCGCGCCGGCATCACGCATGGCCGCCAGCCAGCGGTGCACGGTGACCACATCCGGCGTGGTCAGGCTGCCGCCCAACGAGCGGCCGTCCGGCAATACGCCGCCCAAGGTGCCTATCGTGCCGCAAGGCTTGCCCAGACCGGTCAGAGCCTGAGCCAGCCAGTGCACGCACGATGTCTTGCCATTGGTGCCGGTGACGGCCAGCACGTTCAGGCTGGCCGAAGGCTCGCCGTACCAGGCGTCAGCCAGCGCTCCGAGCATGGCGCGCAAGCCTGCCACGGCCATCAGGCGGGTGTCTCGCGGCAAGCTCAGACTCAGCCCATCGGCGTCATAGACCACTGCCGCCGCGCCCGCAGCCAGCGCCTGCTCGATATAAAGGCGGCCATCGCCATGCACGCCGCGGCACGCGAGGAACACGTCGCCTGGACGCACCTCGCGCGAGTCCAGGTGCAGGTCGGCCTGCGCCCCCACTCGGCCGCGCAGGTCCTGCAAGACCGGCTGAACGCTCCCGGCGACGGTGCGTACGTGACTCATCGCGCGCCCCCGCCCTCGACCCGGCCACGATGGTGGACTCGAACGGCGCATCGGGTTGCACACCCATCAGGCGCAGCGTACCGCCGACGATGCTGGAAAACACCGGCGCGGCGATGGCACCGCCGTAATAGCCGCCGACCTGCGGCTCATCGATGGACACTGCCACCACGACCTTGGGATTGGAGACTGGCGCAAAACCCACGAAGGAGCTGCGATAACGGTGGGTGCTGTACTTGCCGTCGACAATTTTGCGTGCGGTGCCGCTCTTGCCGGCCACGCGATAGCCCTGCACCTGTGCGGCTTTCGCACCATCCGGGCCGGCAGCGGCCTCGAGCATGGAGCGGATCAAGGCGGTCGTTTTAGGCGAATAGATTTTTACGCTGGTCGGGTCGCTATCGCGCTTGACCAAGGTCAGCGACACCATGTCGCCATCGCGGGCGAAGGTCGTATAGGCCCGCGCGACTTGCAGCAGCGACACCGACAGGCCATAACCGTAAGCCATCGTGGCTTTCTCGATCAGGCGCCAGCGGTCCCATGGCCGCAAACGGCCGGGGGCCGCACCCGGGAAGCCCAATTGCGGTGCCTGTCCAAGGCCCAACTCCGTGAAACGATCCCACATTTCACGGGCCTGCAGCTTCTCGGAAATCATGGTCATGCCGATATTGCTGGAGCGGCGCAGCACCCCAGCCACGTCCAGCATGCCATTGCGGCTGACATCGCTGATGGTGGAGCCCTGGTACTGAAACCGCCCGTTGCCCGTATCGAACATGGTCGAGGTGCTGATGCGCCCCAGATCCAACGCCAGGGCTGCAGTGAAGGGCTTCATGATGGAGCCCGGCTCGAAGGTATCGGTAATGGCCTGATTGCGCAGCGTGGTGACTTTCCAGTTCTCGCGGCGATTCGGGTCATACGACGGCAGATTGGCCAGGGCAAGCACCTCACCGGTGTGCACGTCCAGCACGACGGCCGTGGCAGCGCGTGCCTGGTGCTTATCCAGGGCGTTCTGCAGCTCTTTGTAGACCAGGTACTGCAGACGGGTGTCGATGGACAGCCGCAGATCACGGCCGTCGACTGGCAGTGTGACGGCCTGCACATCCTCGATGACGCGCCCGAGGCGATCCTTGATCACGCGCCGTGAGCCCGGCCGGCCGGAGAGCTGCTGGTTGAAGGTCAGCTCAACGCCTTCCTGCCCCTGATCCTCTACGTTATTAAAGCCCACGATGTGGGCTGTCACTTCGCCTTCAGGGTAATAGCGGCGAGACTCGGGCTGCTGATGAATGCCAGGCAAGCCCATCTGCTTGACCTTGTCGGCCACATCCATGGGCACCTGGCGCTTGATGTAGACGAAATTTCGGTCATCGTCGGTCAGCCGGCGGCGCAACTCCGCTGCCGGAATCTCCAGCAGCTTGCCCAGCGTATTGATCTGCTCTGGGGTGGCGACCTTGGCGTCCTCCGGAATGGCCCAGATGGCGCGTGCCGGGACGCTGGAGGCCAGCACCACATTGTTACGATCCAGAATCTTGCCACGTGTGGCCGACAGCGTCAGCGTGCGCTCATAGCGCCGCTCGCCCTGCTGCTGCAGAAATTCGTTGGTCAAGCCTTGCAGAAACAACGCTCGGCCGGCCAGCACGGCCAGCCCCGCGAACAGCATGATCAGCACCAGGCGCGCACGCCACATCGGTAACTGGCCGCGCAACACGGGGTTGTCGAAGAAAGGAACACGTTTCACTGTGCGCCTCCTACGATCGGAGCCGGCTGCACCATATAGATGGTGCGGTCCGGCACGATGGGAATCATCTTCAAGTCTTCACGCGCGGCACGGTCAACACGCGCGTTGCGCGCCAACTCCGCCCGCTCGAGTTGCAGCCTGCGCCAGTTGGTATCCAGATCGCGCGCTTCGGCCTGCCCACGCCCCAACTCGATATAGAGTTGGCGCGCCTGGTAGCGGCTCGTGACCAGAGAGATGGCCGAGAGCATCAGCAAAGCAGCAACGATGAGGCTGGCGCGACCCATCAGCGGCGCCTCCCCTTGGCCGCTGGCGCGGCACCTGGCACTGCCGGCACAAAGCCGGCGGCTCCGTCAGCGGGCAGCGACTGCGCCGTGCGCTCGGCCGCACGCAAAATGGCCGAACGCGAACGCGCGTTACCGGCGACTTCTTCGTCATCGGCCACGACTTTGCCCAGTGATTGCAAAATGGGTTGGGGCAATTCGCTTTCCCGCAGAGGCAGGCGCGGATGCGCGGCAGCGGGCCGGGCCGCCGCCGCGATGCACTGCTTGACCATCCGATCTTCCAGCGAGTGAAAACTGATCACTGCCAACCTCCCCCCTGGGGCAAGCAGCTCTATAGCTGACGCGAGGGCGCGCGCGAGCTCTTCGAGTTCCCGATTGATGTAAATCCGTAAAGCTTGAAAGGTGCGTGTGGCCGGATGCTGCCCCTTTTCGCGCGTGCGGACGGCGCTGGCGACGCACTCGGCAAGCTCGAGCGTGGTGCGCAGCGGCCGTGTTGCGCAGCGAGCAGCAATCGCCTTTGCAACCTGAAAAGCAAACCGTTCTTCGCCATAATCTGCGATCACCTCCCGCATCTCTTCCACACTGGCTTGCGCCAGCCATTCCGCAACCGTGGGGCCACGGCTCGTATCCATCCGCATATCCAGCGGGCCATCTCTCATGAAAGAGAAGCCCCGCTGCGCGTCATCGATCTGAGGTGACGACACACCCAGATCCAGCATCACGCCATCGACCTGTTCGATGCCGCGATCCATCAAAGCTTCGGCCATGGTGGCAAAGCCCCCATGCACCACCTGCACCCGCCCATCCTCAGCGGCCAAGGCCTGGGCCACCGCAATGGCCTGAGGGTCTTTATCGAACACCACCAGGCGCGCCTGGGGTCCGAGCCGGCTGAGCAGCTCGCGGCTGTGGCCGCCACGGCCAAACGTGCCATCCACGAACGTGCCGCCAGCGCGCCGGCTTTCTGCGGCCGCCTCATCCCGGGGCCGTGTGCGAGAGGCGCCCCTGCCGCCAAAATCGGCTTGCAGCAAGGCATCCACCGTCGGCTCCAGCAGAACGGGCCGGTGCTCGAATTCCATAGTCGGTTTCAGAACGAAAACTGATTCAACACGTCCGGCATCCCCTGGGCCATATCTTCCGCCTCGCGGCGGGCCAGGGAAGCGGCATCCCAGAGCTCGAAGTGCGCGCCCATACCGAGCAGCATCACGTCGCGCGTCATTCCGGAAGCGTTGCGCAGTTCAGGAGCGATGAGGACCCGGCCGGAACCGTCGATCTCAACGTCCTGGGCATTTCCTAATAGCAGCCGCTGCAAACCGCGCGCCGACATCGGAAAGGCCGCGATTTGCTCGCGCTTCTTTTCCCACTCGGGTCGCGGATAGACCAGCAAGCAGCCATCCGGATGGCGAGTCAGGGTCAGCCGGCCTTCGGCCTGCGACACCAGGGCGTCACGATGCCGGGTCGGGATCGAGATCCGGCCCTTGGCATCCAACGTGAGCGCGCTGCTTCCCTGAAACACGGATCTGCCCCACTTAATTGCACAAATTCCTACTTTTCCCACTCTACGGGAAGGCTTAGGAAGGGTCAAGCCAGCGGTTGCAATTTTTTCAATCACAATAAGGACTTAGAGCAATTTGTAAATGAGGGAACAGAGAAAACATCCTGATAAATCAGCATGTTGCGCCGCGAACTCAAAGTCCTTAATCAAGAAGTGATCACAAACAAGTGGTTTCTCGCTCGGACGAGCCGACAGATCAGGGCGGCAAAGGGCAGCGGCCGGCTCAAAGGCCGGCCGCGATGCGATGAATAAAAAGCAGAGCAGATCTATAGGCCGGATTCTGTACGCCAGGCTACCCTGGCGGGCAATCATTCCTCTGGGCGAACCATTGCTGGAACGCTCTAGCCACCTACCCGCATACTCGAGCGAGCCGCTCTTCCAGGCCCGAAGGCCGTGCGCATGCCTATTTGATGTTGCTCCGGATAGAGGTTGCCGCGTTTCACCCTGCGACGCCGGCAGCCGTTTCCAGCTGTCACGGCACGGAGTGGCCGTGCCGGTGCATTCTTGCGAATGCCCGCCCCGCAGACTCGTCTCTGTGGCCCTAGTCCTCGGCTTGATGCTTGCGCACCTCGCCGGACGGCCGTTAGCCGCTATCCTGCCCTGTGGAGTCCGGACCTTCCTCGATGAACTGGTCACCGCGATTGCCCGATCTGCCCTGCGGCCGGCATTGTAGTACAAGCAGCCTGTCCGCCCGGTTCCTGCGACAATACGGATTACGTTCCGCGCAGAATCTCATGGCTCAAAACACGCTCATCTCCCTGACCAACGTCCAGCTGGCTTACGGCCACCACCCCTTGCTCGACCATGCCGACTTCGCCATCCAGGAAGGCGAACGCATCGGCCTGATCGGGCGCAACGGCGCCGGCAAATCCTCCCTGCTACGCCTGCTCGACGGCCGCAACCAGCCTGACGACGGCGATATCAGCCGCAGCTCCGGGCTGCGCGTGGTGACGGTCGAGCAGGAGCCCATCCTCGACGAAACCCGCAGCGTCTATGACGTGGTGTGCGACGAAGAAGCCAACCCCGAAGACTGGCAACGCCCGGCTCGTGTCCGCGCCACGCTGGAAAAGCTCGGCTTGCCCACCGATGCATTGATCGCCGGCCTGTCCGGCGGCACACGCAAGCGCGTCGCGCTGGCTCGTGCGCTGGTCGACCAGCCCGATTTGCTTCTGCTGGACGAGCCCACCAACCACCTGGATTTCGAAGGAATCGCCTGGCTCGAAGAACTCTTGCGCACCTGGAAAGGCGCCGCCGTCATCATCACTCACGACCGGCGTTTTCTGGATGCCATCGCCACCCGCATCGTCGAACTGGACCGCGGCCGCCTGTTGAGTTTCCCCGGCAATTTCAGCCAATGGCAGGAGCGCAAGGCGCAATGGCTGGAAGCCGAACGCCTGGAGCAGGCCCGTTTCGACAAGCTATTGGCGCAGGAAGAGGTCTGGATACGCAAAGGCGTCGAGGCACGGCGCACCCGCAATGAAGGCCGCGTGCGCCGGCTCGAACGTTTGCGCGTCGAGCGCGCCGACCGACGCGAGCGCATGGGCAACGTCAACCTGGCCGTTGCCCAAGGCCAGCGATCCGGCAAGATCGTCTCTGAACTACGCGACGTCAGCAAAACCTTCGGCGACAAAGCCGTGGTGCGCGATTACTCGACCACCATCCTGCGCGGCGACCGCATCGGCATCATCGGCCCCAACGGCGCAGGCAAGACCACGTTGCTCAAACTCATCCTGGGCCAATTGGCGCCCGACAGCGGCACGGTGCGTACCGGCACGAATGTCGAAGTCGCCTATTTCGACCAGATGCGCGCGCAGCTGGACGAAAATGCGGCGCTGGCCGACATCATCAACCCCGGCAGCGAATGGGTCGAAATCGGCGGCACGCGCAAGCACGTCATGAGCTACTTGGGCGACTTTCTGTTCTCGCCGGCGCGGGCGGGCTCGCCCGTGCGCAGTCTGTCAGGCGGCGAGCGCGCGCGCCTGCTGCTGGCACGGCTGTTCGCACGACCCGCCAACATCCTGGTGCTGGACGAACCCACCAACGACCTCGATATCGAAACGCTGGAGCTGCTCGAAGAGTTGCTGCAGGATTATGCCGGCACCGTCCTTCTGGTCAGCCACGACCGCGCCTTCCTGAACAACGTCGTGACCCAAACCATCGCCTACGAAGGTGATGGCCATTGGCGCGACTATGTCGGAGGATATGACGAGTGGATGCTGCAGCGCCCTGCGCCCGTGGCCAGCCAGATCGACAGCGCGCCGGCCACAGCGCCGGCTGCGCCAGCGCCGCGCGCCAAGCCGGCACGCTCGGCCAAGATCAGTTCCTGGGAGTTGCGCGAGCTCGAAGAACTCCCCGATGTGATCGCAGCCTTGGAAGCCGAGCAAGGGGCGCTGAGTGCCAAACTCGCTGATGGCAGCCTCTACAGGGAAGCGCCGGATGAGGTCGAGCGGATCCAGACAGAACTGGCTCGCATCGAAAAAGACCTCGAAGCCAAATTCTCGCGCTGGGAAGCGCTCGAAGAGCGGCGCGGCGCGGGCGCTTGACGCATCCCGCCCCTGGCCGGGCTGCGCTCAAGATGGCTCAGGCCTGCACACTCCAGTGCAGCGCCTCGCCCGCGGCCAGCGGTACGATCGAGGAATTGCCATAAGGCAATTCCTGCGGAATCGTGTACGCCTGGCGCACCAGAGTCAGCTTGCCCGAATTGCGCGGCAGGCCATAGAAGTCCGGGCCGTGATGGCTGGCGAAGCCTTCCAGCTTGTCCAGTGCTCCCGCGTTGTCGAATGCCGTGGCGTAGAGTTCCATCGCATGCAATGCGGTGTAACAGCCGGCGCAACCACAGGCATGCTCTTTCAGGCCCTTGGCGTGCGGCGCGCTGTCCGTACCCAGGAAAAAGCGCGGGCTGCCACTGGTGGCTGCCTCGACCAGGGCCTGACGATGCACTTCACGCTTGAGAATCGGCAGGCAATAGTAGTGCGGGCGCACTCCGCCTTGGAAGATCGCATTGCGGTTGTACAGCATGTGCTGGGGCGTGATCGTTGCCGCGATGGGGCCTTCGGCGTCGCGCACATACTCGGCGCCGTCCTTGGTGGTGATGTGCTCGAACACGACTTTCAGGCCCGGGTAGGCGCGGCGCAGCGGTCGCATGACGCGGTCGATGGAGACGGCCTCGCGGTCGAAGACATCGATAGCCGGATCCGTCACCTCGCCATGCACCAGCAGGGGCATGCCAGCTTTCTCCAGCGCCGCCAGAGCGGGGCCGCACTTGCCCAGCAAGTCCGTCACGCCCGCATCGGAATTGGTCGTCGCGCCGGCCGGATACAGCTTGACGGCAAACACCTGACCGCTCGCCTGGGCACGCTCGATTTCGGCAGCCGGCGTGTTGTCCGTCAAATACAGCGTCATCAAAGGCGTGAAGTCGACACCCTCGCCCAGGCTTGTGTTCAACGCGGTGAGGATGCGGTCGCGATAGGCCAGTGCCTGCTCGGTGGTGGTCACCGGCGGCTTGAGGTTGGGCATGATGATGGCGCGTGCGAACTGCCGCGCCGTATCGCCGACCACCGCTTCCAGGGCGGCACCATCGCGCAAATGCAGGTGCCAGTCGTCGGGGCGGGTAATCGTGAGTTGGGCTGGGTTGGACATGGTTGAGGGCCTTTAGTCGGCCAAGGGCATACCGAGCTCGGCCAGGGCAGCAAACCTCGCACTGCCCAGCGGAATGACGGCGTCATTGAAATCAAAATGGGAGTTGTGCAGCACGCAGCCCGATTCCGCCCCGCCTTGGCCAAGGCGGAAGTAGGCACCGGGCTTGGCTTGCAGCATAAACGAAAAATCCTCCGAGCCCATGGACGGGATCAGATCACGTACGACCTTCTCCTTGCCCACCATCTCGGTGGCGATGTCGGCCACCAGCGTGGCGTGCTGCGGCGTGTTCAGGGTCGCCGGATAGATGCGCTCGTAGTTGACCTCCGCTGTCGCGCCAAACGCGCCTGCAATCGCTGTGGCCAGTTCGCGCATGCGCGTCTCGACCATTTCCTGCACCGACTTGCGAAACGTACGGACGGTGCCGACCATCTTTGCTTCGCGCGGAATGACACTCATGGCGCCAGGGTGGCCGGCCTGCAGCGAGCCGATGGACACCACGGCAGAATCGAGCGGATTGACGTTGCGCGAAACGATAGTCTGCAACGCCGTGATGAGATGGCCCGCAACGGTCACGGGATCAATGGTCTGGTACGGATGTGCGCCGTGACCGCCGTGCCCGTTGATCACAATCTCGAAGCGATCGGCCGCCGCCATCATCGGCCCCGGATTGACGCCGACCGTCCCCGCAGGCAGCCCCGGCCAGTTGTGCAGGGCATAGATGGCGTCGCAGGGAAAGGTATCGAACAAGCCATCGTCAAGCATGGCCTTGGCGCCGCCCCGGCCCTCCTCGGCGGGCTGGAAGATCAGGACGGCCGTGCCGTCGAAATTGCGGCTTTGCGCCAGATAACGCGCCGCGCCGAGCAGAATCGCTGTGTGACCATCATGTCCGCAGCCATGCATCAAGCCAGGCTTGGTGGACTTGTAGTCGAACGCGTTATCCTCGGTCATGGGCAGCGCGTCCATGTCGGCGCGCAGGCCGATCATACGCCCACTATCGCAGCGCCTGCCGCGGATAACGCCCACCACCCCGGTCTTGCCTATCCCCCGGTGCACCTCTATCCCGAGCGCCTCCAGGGCGCCGGCAACAATGCCCGAAGTCCGCACCTCTTCGAACCCCAGTTCGGGGTGCGCGTGCAGATCGCGGCGCAGGGCCGTGAGTTCGTCATGGAAAAGCCGTATCGATTCAAGCGTGGAGCGTGCGTACATAGGACGTTACAGGAACCTGGCTAAGGGGTGTGTGTAGGCCGATTTTAGTTGCTACAGAGGATAAATGACTTTGTCTTTACCCAGTAGACACGTTATGCTGCGGCCCGCAGGACTTTTTTCCAACTTTCAGAGAAGGAGCGCCGCATTATGGCCACACCCTCCAAAACCGCGACCCCGCGCAAACCGAATGCCGCGTTTATGAAGCCCCTGACTCCCAGCGCCGAGCTGGCCGCCGTCATCGGTTCGGAAGCCGTGCCGCGCACCGAGGTCACCAAGAAGATCTGGGACTACATCAAGAAGCACAACCTGCAAGACGCCAGCAACAAGCGCAACATCAACGCCGATGCCAAGCTGCTGCCCATCTTCGGCAAAGATCAGGTCACGATGTTCGAACTGACCAAACTGGTCAACGCTCACCTGAAGTAAGCACCAGGGTCGCGGGCGTACTCCGTACGTCCCTTCCTTGCTTGGCCGGCTCCCTGAGCCCGCCGACGCTGACCGGTAGTCGCCTGTCCTGCCTACCTGGCCATGCTGTCATGCATGATCTTTCCTGCTTGCCCTGACGCTTCATCTGCGCCTATGCGCACCCCGGGGCAGAATGCAAAAAAGCCGGCAGCAAGCCGGCTTTTCTGCAACGAGACGCTCAGGCGTAGCTCGACGGAGGGTTTCCCTCCAGCAACGCCAGCCATCCCCTGATCAAGCGATATAGCACCCAAACGACGGTGGCTATCATGCCGATCCAACCAATGTAGATCAGTGTCAGCACAAAGCTGATGGCCAGCCACAGCAGCGACCACCAGAAGGTGCGCAGCAACCAGTCAAAGTGCGAAGCATAGACCGTCCCTGCGGTGTCCGAGCGCTTCAAGTACATCAGCACCACGGCCGCCAGCGTTGCCACGCCAAGAATGCCGCCGGTCAGAAAACCCAACGCAAACAGGCCATAGGAAACATGCGCCAAGGTGCGCAGATCCAGGGGATGGGAACCCGGTAGGGGATTGGGAGATTCGCTCACGATCACTGCTCCATCGAATACATTCGCCCAATCTTACCGCACTATGCCGGAAGTTCCCGATGGGCGTTGTTATTTAGGTACGCACCAGAAAATAGCTCTTGCAGCATGGCTAGATGCGAGGGATTTTCATCACCGAGGCCGTGCCGCTGGATCTTTTGTCTCGCCCCGCCAGCGAATTCGCTGGTGCACAGCGCGTCAGCCCCTCGTGCGGCGATTTTGAAGAGATCTGACCTGCCCCCAGATTTAGTACGGCACCGACATAGAGCCCAGGGGTAAAAGACCTTCTTTCTGATGAGCCTGCACGAATTGCGCCGGCGTTAAATATCCGAGCGCGCTGTGAGGCCGATCGGTGTTGTACTCGACTCGCCAGTTTTCGATCAAGCTTTTAGCCTGTCGCAGGGACAAGAACCAGTGCTCGTTAAGGCATTCGTCGCGGAACTTGCCGTTGAAACTTTCGATATAAGCGTTCTCCACCGGCTTACCCGGCCGAATAAACGACAGCTTTACGCCTGCTTGGTAGGCCCAGGCGTCCAAGGCTCTTCCGGCGAACTCTGGCCCGTTGTCCACGGTAATAGATCGCGGCAGGCCACGCATCTCCGCCAGCCGTTGCAGCACCATGGCAACACGCAGTCCCGGCAACGACGTATCGACCTCGATGGCCAGGCATTCGCGAGTGTAGTCATCGACGATAGTCAAACAGCGGAATCGGCGGCCATAGGCTAGGCCGTCGGCCACAAAATCCATTGACCAACTCTGATTCGGCGCGATTGCCGCTGGGCGAACCACGCGCTCGGTCATTAATGTCCTGACCGCCTCGCGTTTGGCCTGCGGGCTGACTACTTTCGGCTTAGCAGATCCTGAAGCGCCGCCTTGTCCAGCATCGACTCGGCCAACAGCTTCTTGAGCTTGTTGTTCTCCTGCTCCAGCTCCTTGAGCCTCTGAGCGTCCGACACCGTCATGCCACCGAACTTCGCCTTCCAGTTGTAGTACGTTGCCTCGGAGATTCCGTGCTTGCGGCACAACTCTGCGGGCTTGGCACCTGCATCGGCTTCCTTGAGCACGCCGATGATTTGCTCTTCCGTAAATCGTTTCTTCATTGCCATTCCTTTGGGAACGGACTCTACATCGATTTCGTACTAATCACGGGGAGCAGGTCATACCGAGCGCGTAACCCAGGAAACAAGGGCCCGGCATGCGTCTTCGCCCGGCATGACTCCCGCTCGATCACGCGTCAGCAGAAAACACACCGCTTGCGCAACGCTCTAGAACGGCTAGCTGCGCAATGCTGCCCACAGTGGCGCCAGGCAGCGTTCCGGCATCGTCGAGTTGCACGAGCAGCGGCGCGTAGGCTTGCGCCCCAACCTTCTGTGCAGAAAGCCTCGCCTGCGTGGCGACGCTAGGGTCAGGCCAAGCCGCCATGCGTCAGGTCCGGCGTCAATCAAGCAAACGACAGGGACTGGCAAAGAGGCGTTGGCAGAGGGGGGAGGCAACCATGTCCGACATCGGGTCGAACATGTGGAGATCGCCTCACGGGTGTAAATGTTTTGCGCAAAACAAAACCCCGTAAGCGGATAGCTTACGGGGTTTTGAGGAATAAAAGCCTGACGATGACCTACTTTCACAGACGTACGTCCACTATCATCGGCGCGAAGGCGTTTCACTGTCCTGTTCGGGATGGGAAGGAGTGGGGCCACCTTGCTATGGTCGTCAGGCGTAACCGGCTAAGCGGTTGACGCGTTGTCAACGGCTTGAATTTGGAAGAAGCAGCAACTGAGGTTGCGTTGATGTATGTTCAGACGGCACTGGCGCGAACTGGCCAGCAATCGTATATGTAAGACTAAAGAGTTATAGGATCAAGCCGCACGGGCAATTAGTATCGGTTAGCTTAACGCATTACTGCGCTTCCACACCCGACCTATCAACGTCCTGGTCTTGAACGACCCTTTAGGGGGATCTAGTCCCCGGGATACCTAATCTTCAGACGAGTTTCCCGCTTAGATGCTTTCAGCGGTTATCTCTTCCGTACTTAGCTACCCGGCAATGCCATTGGCATGACAACCGGTACACCAGAGGTACGTCCACTCCGGTCCTCTCGTACTAGGAGCAGGCTCCGTCAAGTATCCAACGCCCACGGCAGATAGGGACCAAACTGTCTCACGACGTTTTAAACCCAGCTCACGTACCTCTTTAAATGGCGAACAGCCATACCCTTGGGACCGGCTACAGCCCCAGGATGAGATGAGCCGACATCGAGGTGCCAAACACCGCCGTCGATATGAACTCTTGGGCGGTATCAGCCTGTTATCCCCAGAGTACCTTTTATCCGTTGAGCGATGGCCCTTCCATTCAGAACCACCGGATCACTATGTCCTGCTTTCGCACCTGTTCGACTTGTCAGTCTCACAGTCAAGCACGCTTATGCCATTGCACTATCAGCACGATTTCCGACCGTACCTAGCGTACCTTCGAGCTCCTCCGTTACACTTTGGGAGGAGACCGCCCCAGTCAAACTGCCCACCATGCACTGTCCCCGATCCGGATAACGGACCAAGGTTAGAACCGCAAACAAACCAGGGTGGTATTTCAAGGTCGGCTCCCTCGAATCTAGCGACTCGAGCTCAGCGCCTCCCACCTATCCTACACAGGCCGGTTCACAGTCCAATGCAAAGCTACAGTAAAGGTTCATGGGGTCTTTCCGTCTAGCCGCGGGTAGATTGCATCATCACAAACACTTCAACTTCGCTGAGTCTCGGGAGGAGACAGTGTGGCCATCGTTACGCCATTCGTGCAGGTCGGAACTTACCCGACAAGGAATTTCGCTACCTTAGGACCGTTATAGTTACGGCCGCCGTTTACCGGGGCTTCGATCAAGAGCTTGCACCCCATCACTTAACCTTCCGGCACCGGGCAGGCGTCACACCCTATACGTCGACTTTCGTCTTTGCAGAGTGCTGTGTTTTTAATAAACAGTCGCAGCCACCGATTCTCTGCGACCCCATCATGCTCAGCGCGCAGGCGCCTCACACTACCGGGGCATACCTTCTCCCGAAGTTACGGTATTAATTTGCCGAGTTCCTTCTCCCGAGTTCTCTCAAGCGCCTTGGAATATTCATCCCGTCCACCTGTGTCGGTTTGCGGTACGGTCTCGTACAGCTGAAGCTTAGAGGCTTTTCTTGGAACCACTTCCAATCACTTCGCGAGACATGCTCGCTCGAGCCACACCCTTGATTTACGCGCCCGGATTTGCCTAAGCGCCATCTTCAATGCAGCAACAGGGACATCCAACACCCTGATGATCTTCCGCGATCCGTCCCCCATCGCACTGTACGACGGTGCTGGAATATTAACCAGCTTCCCATCAGCTACGCATCTCTGCCTCGCCTTAGGGGCCGACTCACCCTGCGCCGATGAACGTTGCGCAGGAAACCTTGGACTTACGGCGAGGGGGCTTTTCACCCCCTTTATCGCTACTCATGTCAGCATTCGCACTTCTGATACCTCCAGCAGCCTTCACAAGCCACCTTCGCAGGCTTACAGAACGCTCTCCTACCGCGTGTACATAGTACACACCCGCAGCTTCGGTTTATCGCTTAGCCCCGTTACATCTTCCGCGCAGGACGACTCGATCAGTGAGCTATTACGCTTTCTTTAAAGGGTGGCTGCTTCTAAGCCAACCTCCTGACTGTCTATGCCTTCCCACTTCGTTTCCCACTTAGCGATAATTCGGGACCTTAGCTGGCGGTCTGGGTTGTTTCCCTCTTGAGTCCGGACGTTAGCACCCGGTGCTCTGTCTCCCAAGCTGTACTTGCAGGTATTCGGAGTTTGCCATGGTTTGGTAAGTCGCCATGACCCCCTAGCCATAACAGTGCTCTACCCCCTGCAGTAATACTTGAGGCACTACCTAAATAGTTTTCGGAGAGAACCAGCTATTTCCAGATTTGTTTAGCCTTTCACCCCTATCCACAGCTCATCCCCTAGTTTTTCAACACTAGTGGGTTCGGTCCTCCAGCACGTGTTACCGTGCCTTCAACCTGGCCATGGGTAGATCATCTGGTTTCGGGTCTACACCCAGCGACTGGACGCCCTATTCGGACTCGCTTTCGCTACGCCTTCCCTATTCGGTTAAGCTCGCCACTGAATGTAAGTCGCTGACCCATTATACAAAAGGTACGCCGTCACCCCATAAAGAGGCTCCGACTGTTTGTATGCATACGGTTTCAGGATCTATTTCACTCCCCTTCCGGGGTTCTTTTCGCCTTTCCCTCACGGTACTGGTTCACTATCGGTCGATCACGAGTATTTAGCCTTGGAGGATGGTCCCCCCATCTTCAGACAGGATTTCACGTGTCCCGCCCTACTTCTCTTACGCCTAGTTCCACACTCTGCATTTCGTCTACAGGGCTATCACCTGCTACGGCCGGACTTTCCATTCCGTTCGACTATGCAAAATGCTAAATCGTAAAGGCTCTTCCGATTTCGCTCGCCACTACTTTCGGAATCTCGGTTGATTTCTTTTCCTCGAGCTACTGAGATGTTTCAGTTCACCCGGTTCGCCTCCACTGGCCTATGTATTCAGCCAGGGATACCGCTTGCGCGGTGGGTTTCCCCATTCGGATATCTGCGGATCAATGCTTGTTTGCCAGCTCCCCGCAGCTTTTCGCAGGCTACTACGTCCTTCATCGCCTGTGATCGCCAAGGCATCCACCATATGCACTTAGTCGCTTGATCCTATAACACTAAAGTCTTATAGGTGCTGTTCATTCGTGCTTGTGCCGTTCATAAGTTCAAAGCATCTGACCAAACGCTTGCGCGCCCAGCCAGTTCTTGAGACTTGGAACAAAATCATGCAATCACAACCCGTATCCGTCCTCATCGACTCGCGCCGACTACTAAACGAACACTTTACGTTGTGTTTCTTCCAAATTGTTAAAGAACATATATAGCTGTCGGGCCAAAACCCAACGCTTAACACTGACTCGCAGCACTAAGCGTTGCTCTCTCGCCTTCTGGTCTCGCCCCACACCCATCCTCTGGACAGGCTTTGGTGGAGGTGAACGGGATCGAACCGATGACATCCTGCTTGCAAAGCAGGCGCTCTCCCAGCTGAGCTACACCCCCATTTCCCTCTCAGGAAACCTTGGTGGGTCTGGTTGGATTCGAACCAACGACCCCCGCCTTATCAAGACGGTGCTCTAACCGACTGAGCTACAGACCCGCGAAACCTTTCTCTCTCGGATCAGCAGCCACCGATCCAGCAGCTATATAACAACAACCGATAAGCGTGGACACTTGACACGAGCACTCAAGCTCTTAAAGGAGGTGATCCAGCCGCACCTTCCGATACGGCTACCTTGTTACGACTTCACCCCAGTCATGAATCCTACCGTGGTAATCGCCCCCCTTGCGGTTAGGCTAACTACTTCTGGTAAAACCCACTCCCATGGTGTGACGGGCGGTGTGTACAAGACCCGGGAACGTATTCACCGCGACATGCTGATCCGCGATTACTAGCGATTCCGACTTCACGCAGTCGAGTTGCAGACTGCGATCCGGACTACGACCGGGTTTCTGGGATTGGCTCCCCCTCGCGGGTTGGCAACCCTCTGTCCCGACCATTGTATGACGTGTGAAGCCCTACCCATAAGGGCCATGAGGACTTGACGTCATCCCCACCTTCCTCCGGTTTGTCACCGGCAGTCTCATTAGAGTGCCCTTTCGTAGCAACTAATGACAAGGGTTGCGCTCGTTGCGGGACTTAACCCAACATCTCACGACACGAGCTGACGACAGCCATGCAGCACCTGTGTTCCGGTTCTCTTGCGAGCACTCCCAAATCTCTTCGGGATTCCAGACATGTCAAGGGTAGGTAAGGTTTTTCGCGTTGCATCGAATTAATCCACATCATCCACCGCTTGTGCGGGTCCCCGTCAATTCCTTTGAGTTTTAATCTTGCGACCGTACTCCCCAGGCGGTCAACTTCACGCGTTAGCTGCGCTACCAAGGCCCGAAGGCCCCAACAGCTAGTTGACATCGTTTAGGGCGTGGACTACCAGGGTATCTAATCCTGTTTGCTCCCCACACTTTCGGGCATGAGCGTCAGTGTTATCCCAGGAGGCTGCCTTCGCCATCGGTGTTCCTCCGCATATCTACGCATTTCACTGCTACACGCGGAATTCCACCTCCCTCTGACACACTCTAGCTCGGTAGTTAAAAATGCAGTTCCAAGGTTAAGCCCTGGGATTTCACATCTTTCTTTCCGAACCGCCTGCGCACGCTTTACGCCCAGTAATTCCGATTAACGCTTGCACCCTACGTATTACCGCGGCTGCTGGCACGTAGTTAGCCGGTGCTTATTCTGCAGGTACCGTCAGTTGCACAGGATATTAGCCCGTGCCGTTTCTTTCCTGCCAAAAGTGCTTTACAACCCGAAGGCCTTCATCGCACACGCGGGATGGCTGGATCAGGGTTGCCCCCATTGTCCAAAATTCCCCACTGCTGCCTCCCGTAGGAGTCTGGGCCGTGTCTCAGTCCCAGTGTGACTGGTCGTCCTCTCAAACCAGCTACGGATCGTCGCCTTGGTAGGCCGTTACCCCACCAACTAGCTAATCCGATATCGGCCGCTCCAATAGTGCGAGGCCCGAAGGTCCCCCGCTTTCCCCCGTAGGGCGTATGCGGTATTAGCCACGCTTTCGCGTAGTTATCCCCCGCTACCGGGCACGTTCCGATACATTACTCACCCGTTCGCCACTCGCCACCAGGCCGAAGCCCCGTGCTGCCGTCCGACTTGCATGTGTAAAGCATCCCGCCAGCGTTCAATCTGAGCCAGGATCAAACTCTTCAGTTTAATCTCTGTGTTGCGCCATCAGTGTTACCCAATGACGACTTTCGCTTGCTCAAAGGAAGTGAGGGATAGTTTCGAAAAACTATTCCTTACTTCATATATGAGCACTTGATAGTTTCGCTTCCCGACCAGGCTGAAACCCAGTCGTTGCGCACTCACATCAAGTGCCCACACTTATCGGTTGTTTAATTGTTAAAGAGCGGTACTGCCAAACTGCTTCGCTTGCCTGCCAACGTCGTGCAACTTACAGCGCCTTGCCTTGCTGTCGTCGCTGCATCGTTGTCAGCAGCAGAGAAACGAGATTATGAAGAAGTTTTTTAAGTTTGTCAACTCGGCTTCGCTTTTTTCGCGACGCTCGCAAAATTTCTTCTGCTCACGTTTGCCTTGCCAACTCACCACCTCCTCAGAGACTCGCGCCCCCGGGATCACCCCTCGGCAACCCTGCTTAGCAACTAGCGAAGCGTCCTGCGCCTTTCAGTGCAGATCAGGATTAACCCTGACGTTTCGTTAACTGCCAAGCCCGAAACTATAACACAACTTTTGCAGATCATGCAACCGAAGCCGCTTTATTTCTACACCGTCGTGCAACACTGGAATCCCGGCCGGCTCTTCGCCTAATCCTCACTCCCCGTGTTCGAAATCACTTCCCGCTTCCTGCGCCCCGCTCATGCGGCAATCGCCTCGGAAACCGAAAAACCAATCTCGCTTCGGTCCTCACTACACCGACTGCGTTGCATCTGCGTTGCTGTCTGTGCTGCGAGGGGGCGAACTATAGCATAGAAAAAAATCGTGTGTCACGGCTTTGACACCTTTTTTATAAAAAACCTGTTTTTTGTGCCGTGACCACGGGCCTTACGCCCCCGATTTTTTGTCCCCCTCTATATAGAGGGGCCGCTACAGTCGCTACAGAGCCAATATTAGACGTGCAGCTCGGTCGTTTCCTTGACCTGTTGCAAGGCAAAGAAGGATTTCATGTCGACTACCGCAGGGTGCAGCATGAGTGTATCCATGGCAAATCGAGAGAAGTGCGCCAGATCCTGCACCTGGACACGCAACAGATAGTCCATGTCGCCCGACATGGCATAGCACTCTACGACCTCCGGCCAGAGCAGCACATCGCGATGAAAGTCAGCCATCGACGCGTGACTGCCGCCCACATGCTTGTTCAAGCGTATGGTTACGTAGGCCAGCAGCCCCAGGCCGACTTTGTCGGCATCCACCAGCGCTGCATATCGCTTTATGTACCCCTGTTCTTCCAGTCGACGCACACGGCGCAGGCAGGGGCTGGGAGAGAGAGACACCCGGTCGGCCAGCTCCTGGTTGCTTAAGCTCCCGTCGCGCTGCAGCTCGGTCAGAATTCGCCGATCTGTCCTATCAAGTCCGTTTTCGGACATATTTGTCCCCTAAATCCACATACAGAGCTATTGTATTGCGCATGGTATGGGTATTGGCGCTATTTTTGCAATCGCCTGCCGCCGCAAATGCCTAGAATTTTGGGTTTCGCACACCAACAACGAGACAAGGACGCGCAGCCATGACTACGCCATTCCAGCCCTGGGACAACCCCATGGGAACCGCCGGTTTTGAGTTCATCGAATACACCGCCCCCGATCCCGTGGCGCTGCGCAAAGTGTTCGAACTGCTGGGCTTCAAGGCAATTGCCAAGCACCGCCACAAGGATGTGACGCTTTACCGTCAAGGCGGCATCAACTTCCTGATCAATGCCGAGCCCGATTCGTTTGCGCAACGCTTCGCCCGCCTGCATGGGCCGTCTATCTGTGCCATCGGCTTTCGCGTGGACGATGCCGCGCGCGCGTACAAACGTGCCCTGGAACTCGGCGCCTGGGGGTTCGATTCGCACAGCGGCCCCATGGAGCTGAACATTCCCGCCATCAAAGGCATCGGCGACTCGCTCATCTACCTGGTCGACCGCTGGCGCGGCAAGACGGGGCACGGCGGCATCGGTGACATCAGCATCTACGACGTCGACTTCGTCCCGCTGGACCCGGCCAATGCCCAGGATGACTTGACCTACGCCGGCGCCGGCCTGACGCTGGTCGATCACCTGACCCACAATGTGCACAAAGGCCGCATGGCCGAGTGGGCAGAGTTCTACGAGCGCTTGTTCAATTTCCGCGAAGTACGTTACTTCGATATCGAGGGCAAGGTCACAGGTGTGAAGTCCAAGGCCATGACCTCGCCTTGCGGCAACATCCGCATCCCCATCAACGAAGAGGGGACCGAAGAAAAAGGCCAGATCCAGGAGTATCTGGACCTCTATCGCGGCGAGGGTATCCAGCACATTGCGATGGCCACGAACAATATCTACGAAACCATCGAGGCGCTGCGCAACAACGGCGTCGTCTTTCTCGACACGCCCGAAACCTATTACGAACTGCTCGATCGTCGCTTGCCGCAACACGGCGAAAACGTGGAAAGACTGCAGAAGAACCGAATTCTTCTCGACGGAGCACCCGGCGGCGGGCTGCTGCTACAGATCTTCACGGAGAACCAGATCGGCCCGATCTTCTTCGAGATCATCCAGCGCAAGGGCAATGATGGATTCGGCGAAGGCAACTTCAAGGCTTTGTTCGAGTCGATCGAGCTCGATCAGATGCGCCGCGGCGTAGTCAAATCGGCCGACTGACCGCGGCACGGCCGAGAAAAAACAAAGCCCCGATTGGGGCTTTGTTTTTTAGGCATCCGTCTCAGCGTTTGAGGCGATCGTGAAACTGCTTGCGAAATTTCGCGACTTTGGGCGCGATCACGAACTGGCAATAGCCCTGTTCGGGATGCAGCTCGAAGTAATCACGATGGTAGTCTTCAGCCGGCCAGAAGCGGGTCGGGGCAAGCAAGCGGGTGACGACTGGCGCATCGTAGATGTGCGCAGCATCGACCTCGGCGATGACAGCCTGAGCCTGCTCGCGCTGCGCTTCGGTTTGCCAGAATATCGCCGACTCATATTGAGGGCCGACATCGTTGCCTTGACGGCCCGGCGTGGTCGGATCATGGGTAGCGAAGAAGACCCGCAGCAGATCGGCATAGCTCAACTCGGCTGGATCGAATTGCACCTCGGCAACTTCGATGTGACCGGTATTCTTATTGCACACCTGTTGATAGCTGGGATTGTCGACGTGGCCGCCCGCATATCCCGGCCGCACGCTGACGACGCCACGCAAGTCTTTCAACACCGCTTCGACGCACCAAAAGCAGCCACCGCCAAGCACTGCGATTTCGAGGCCGGGACGAGCAGAGGATTCGGACATGATGATTTCCTAGAGATCAGGGTTTCTTCGCCGGGGTCAGGGACAGCACCCATTGGGCCAACTGCCTGGCCTCTTCGGGCGAAACGTGGGATTGCGCAGGCATGGGGACAGCGCCCCAGGCACCCCGCCCGCCCATACGGATCTTGTTGGCCAAATAGTCGATAGCTTCAGGGTGCCCGGCATAACGCTCGGCCACGCTGTTCAACGGTGGGCCCACACGCTTGCTGTCGACCTGGTGACAGGCCATACAGGCCTTGCTCCTGGCGAGTTCAAGACCTGTGGTCTGCGCTTGAGCCACGGACGTCAGCAGCAAAACCGCGCCGCCCACAACCAGCTTGAGATTCAAAGACATAATACGGACTTCCGCTACACAGGGCGCACGCCAGACCGCCCCCTACTGCAAGGATGGTAACCGAGTTTTCCAAGAGGAACGATTCCCTTCACAAGTCTGTCCGTCCAACTATTCCTGCTCGCCAGGAACATGACAGGCACGCCGGTTATCATCGACTAAATTTTCTCACAGACCTCTCATGCTTCAAGCACCTCAATTCGACCCCGTCGCCCTGCGTCTGGGTCCGCTCGCGATTCACTGGTATGGCCTGATGTATTTGCTGGCGTTCGCGCTGGTCTACCTGTTGGGCCGCTATCGCATCAATCGCGGCCAAGGCGGCAACCTGACCGCCAAGGATCTCGAAGACCTGATTTTCTACAGCGTCTTGGGCGTGGTATTGGGCGGCCGCCTGGGTTATGTGCTGTTTTACAAACCCGGCTATTACCTGAGCCACCCGCTGGAGATCGCCTTCCTGTGGGAGGGAGGGATGTCATTTCACGGCGGCCTGATCGGCGTCATCCTGGTGATGCTGCTGTTCGCTCGTAAAAAAGGGGTGAGCTTTTTCACGATCAGCGATTTCATCGCTCCGCTTATCCCCCTGGGGCTGGGCGCCGGACGCATGGGTAATTTCATCAACGGCGAACTCTGGGGCCGGCCTTCGACGGTCTCCTGGGCAATGGTTTTTCCACAATCGGGCGACAGCCTGCCCCGCCACCCTTCGCAGTTGTACGAACTCGGGCTCGAGGGTTTGGTACTGTTTGTGATTCTGTGGTGGTTTTCGAGCAAACCACGCCCTACCGGCCAGGTTAGTGCGCTGTTCTTGATGGGGTACGGCGCCTTCCGGTTTTTGGTGGAATTTACCCGCGAACCGGACAACTTCCTGGGCCTGCTGGCCGGCGGCATGAGCATGGGGCAATGGCTGTCATTGCCTATGTTCCTGGCCGGCCTGGCAGTGTTTGTCTTTACTGCAAAACGATCGTCCCGCCAACCGTGACGCTGACGGTCACCTCGCCGGCCTCCAGGGGTACGCCCGGAGCCGGCGCGGCCGCCGCATCAGCCTTGGCCATCTGCGCCGACATCATGCGCGGCATGGGGGCCGAAGCGCCTCCGCCTCCGCCCAGCTCCAGTTTGGCCAGCCGATAACCGGAAAAGCCAAAAGCGTTGGCCGGCGCCAGCGCGCGCTCCTTGAAGGCCTGAGCTGCCTGGCCCAGCAGCTTGCGTTCCTCGGATTCGCGCCCCTCGCGCGACAGGAAGAATGCAATATTCGAGATTGCCGTCTTGTCCGCCAGTTTGGCGGCCAGTGCCGAGGCGGCCTCGAAATCCTTGGACTCCAGCACCACCTCGCCCTGCCCCCTCCAACTGACGATCTTCCCCTTGGGGTTGGTGTTGGGCCAGACGTTGTAGCCGCCAGAGCGCACCTCGATATTTTTGGCGCCTCGGGCGCGCTTGACGACCTCATCCAGCGCGGCGGTCAAGCGCTTGCCCGTCGCGGCCTGGTCATTGCCCTCTACCTCGACCGACAGGCTGATGCGCACCGTGTCCTGCCTGACCTCGGCCGAGGCCGAGGCCTGCAAGCTGAGTTCGGGCGCGGTGCTGCGCGCGGCTGCCTCGGACGCGGCCGGGGTCGAGGTTTGCGCAAAACTTGGCGATGCGCCGGACAACGCCACAGCGGCGCAGCAGGCGGCCGCGATTCGGGTGAGCGACAACGCAAAGGATCGGTGCATGAGGAAACCCGTAAGGTGGGTGGGAAGGCAGGCCCGGGCGAATCCGGCCCCGGGGCAGGCCCTCGCTTCGAGGCGAAGCAGGCCTGCCGGGATAGATGCCCCGCGTGTGCCGTCTAGGCCGGCATCTCGAACCCTTAGGTTCAAGGTGGTCGCGATCCGAAGAGCATCGGGTTCGTCAACAAGTGACGATCACTCCAGCTCAACACTCCCGCAACCATTATGCCGATAGCATCGGTTCAGAGAATGTATGGCCAAGTCACGAGCACCGCAGGGACAAACTGACAACGCAGCGTCCAGGGGACATCAACTACGTTTAAATAAGCTTTTCCTGGCCCGACAGTGCGCCATCGAGCAACAGGTTCATTTCTTCGATTCTACGCTTGAAGTCGCCAACTGCCAAACCTCCAAGCGGGCCGTCGGGGCCTTCATGGCGAGCAGCTCCCCGGCAATCTGCAAGGCAGCCATGACGGCGATGCGTTCATTGCTGGAAATTTTCCCGGTGCCCTGGATGCGCAGCATGAGGTGATCCACATGACGCACCGCGGCAAGCAGCACGGGTTTTTCTTCGGCCGAGCACGCGAGTGAATAGTCGCGGCCCAGGATAGAGACATCTAGGCGTTCCATCAGGCTTGTTCTCCCGCTGCGGCGCCAGGAAGGCGCGCCAGTACCGCGTCGATGCGCTCGCGCGCCGATGAGGCGGCCAGGCGCAGACGCTGCACCTCGGCATCACGCGCGGCCAGCGCGTGTTGCATCTGGCGTTCGTGCTCGCCTATCCGGGCCTCGAGCGCGAGGCGGTCGGCGGACTCGCGCGCCAGTTGCTCACGCAGCGCGGCTTCGGCCTGTTGGGATTCGGCCTTGCAAAGGTCGAGCGCGCCGCTGTGGTCGCGCATCTGTTCTTTGAGGGCCTGGAGTTCGGCTTCGCGGTCGGCGCAGCGCTGTTTGAGCGCGCGCGCTTCCGCATCGCTGTCGTTGAGACGAATACGCAACGCATCACGCTCGGCGTGCAGTTGCCGGGTGCGTTGCACCAATTGCCCAATTCGGGCGGCGAGTTGATCGAGGTCTTGCAGCATGGGCACTATCGTAAACCATCCGGAACCGATTCGGGCCTCTTCACGCAAGCTGAGAAAACCGGCAATATTCAGTACCACCTGAAAGCTTTTTGTCAGATGCCTGTCGCGGCCCGCAAGAAAGGCCACCCTCGCAGCAGCCCCCGGATGGCTTTCGCGAAACTTTCTTCAAGCTTTCATTTAGCTTTCAAAACGCCTTCAAACTGACGCCGCGGTTACAGAATAGACCCGGATCATCCCCTATTTGTGCCAAAACTGCGGGAAAACCCCAGTGATTCTGGCGCAAGCCAGGGTTTGCATGCGTGATCCCCTCCATTACCATTCGGCCTTCAAAAAAGCGCAATCTCGCTTTCAACAAAAGCGCTGAAAGCTTTCAACAACAACGAATGGCACCCCCTAGTGCCTTTTTTGTGCCCGCCAGCAGTGGCCAACACCGTAGCGGGCTTGCACCAATCTACACGCTGTAAAACAGGAGCCAACCAATCATGCAGCTACGCAATCGACAGGATTTCTGGTCGGGGGTGATGTTCATCATCTTCGGGCTGGGATTCTCCTGGCAGGCCAGCAGCTACCAAATGGGTACTGCGGCCCGCATGGGACCGGGGTACTTCCCCTTCTGGCTGGGACTCGTCCTTGCCTTGCTGGGCGCGATCGTTCTGATCGGCTCGCTTTCCAAGAAGGCCACCGAAACACACGTAGACCGTTTCGATTGGCGCATCGTATTTCTGGTCATTGGCTCCGTCATCGTCTATGCCCTGGTGCTCAAGCTCCTGGGCGTCTACATCGCCGTCTTTCTGCTGGTTGTGCTCAGCAGCCTGGCAAGCCATGAGTTCAGTCTCAAGGTCGCGTTGGCCAACGGCGTTTTCCTGGTGGTGTTCACGTACCTGGCCTTCATCAAGGGTCTGGGCCTGATCTTCCCGCTGTGGCCGTCGTTTATCTAAGGCTAGAGGAGAACACTCGCCATGGAATTGCTTGACAACCTCCTGCTGGGTTTTTCGGTGGCCATCAGCCCCGAGAATCTGGCCTATGCCCTGCTGGGCTGCATTCTGGGTACGCTGATCGGCGTGCTCCCCGGTATTGGCCCGGTTCCGACCATCGCCATGCTGCTGCCCATCACTTACGTGCTGCCGCCGGTTGCCGGCCTGATCATGCTGGCCGGGATTTATTACGGCGCTCAGTATGGCGGTTCGACGACGGCCATTCTGGTAGCCCTGCCCGGTGAGACATCCGCGGTGGTGACCGTGCTGGATGGCCACCAGATGGCCCGTAACGGCCGAGCTGGCTCCGCGCTTGCCATCGCCGCGCTGGGTTCGTTCTTCGCCGGCTGCGTGGCAACCCTGCTGCTGGCTGCCTTCGCGCCCCCGCTGGCCGAAGTGGCTTTCAAGTTCGGCCCTGCCGAGTACTTCTCGCTGATGGTGCTGGGTCTGGTCGGCGCTGTCGTGCTGGCTTCGGGCTCCTTGCCCAAGGCCATCGCCATGATCATTCTCGGCCTGCTGCTGGGCATGGTCGGCACCGACGTGAACTCGGGCGTCGCACGTTTCGACTTCGGCGTTCCCGAACTGCAAGACGGCATTGACTTCGCCATCGTGGCCATGGGCGTGTTCGGTTTCTCCGAAATCATGAACAACCTCGAGCAGAAGGAAAACCGCGTCGACATCACCGACAAGATTGGCTCCCTGTACCCGAACAAGCAGGAATTCAAGGAAGCGGCTCCCGCTGTACTTCGCGGTACTGCATTGGGCTCGGCGCTTGGCATTCTGCCTGGCGGTGGTGCCGTGCTGTCGTCGTTCGCCTCCTACACGCTCGAAAAGAAGATCTCGAAGAATCCCGAGCGCTTCGGCAAGGGTCATCCGGCCGGCCTGGCAGGCCCGGAGTCGGCCAACAACGCGGCAGCTCAGACTTCCTTCATCCCGCTGCTGACCCTGGGCATCCCGGGCAACGCCGTGATGGCGCTGATGGTTGGCGCCATGACCATCCACAACATCCAGCCGGGTCCGCAGGTCATGTCCAGCCACCCCGAGCTGTTCTGGGGCCTGATCGCCTCGATGTGGATCGGCAACCTGATGCTGGTGATTCTGAACCTGCCTCTGATCGGCTTGTGGGTCAAGTTGTTGAAGGTGCCTTACCGCGTCCTCTTCCCGGCCATTCTGGTGTTCTGCACCATCGGCGTGTATTCGTTGAACTACAACAGCTTTGACATCTTCATGACGGCCGCTTTCGGTGTCGTGGGTTATGTCTGGTCCAAGTTGAAGTGCGAAGGTGCACCGCTGCTGCTGGGTTTGGTGCTGGGCCCCATGATGGAAGAAAACTTCCGTCGCGCCCTGCTGCTGTCGCGTGGCGACTTCTCGACCTTTATCACCCGCCCGCTGTCGGCCTCGCTGCTGGCCCTGGCCCTGGCTCTGGTGGTGGTGGTCGCGCTGCCCGCGATCCGCAAAAAACGCGAAGAGACCTTCGTCGAAGAAGATTAAGCAATCCTTTTGCGAGCAACGTCAACCGGGCCCTTGGGCCCGGTTTTTTTTTGGTTCATCGAGGAATACCGGGGAATGCAGACCGGATCTTGAGGAAGAAGTACTCCTGATCGCGGTAGCCGTAGGCGCGGCGCTTGATGACTTTGATGGTGTTGTTGATGCCCTCGACGATGCTGGTGTTGAGCCGGTGGCGACAGCGAGACAGAATCCCGTGCAGATAGGCTTTTAGCTTGAGCGCGAAGTGAGCCAAGGCGGCGATGCCGCTGCCCCGAGCCTGTTGCAGCCAGTGATCCCATGCCTGGCGGGCGTAGCCGGGGTGTTGGTAGAACCACAGCTGTTTGAGCTCATCGCGCATCAGATAAGCGGTGAGCAAGGGCTGGTTGGCCTGGAGCAACTCGTCCAACTTTACCGATTGGCACGGATCGAGGTTTTTGCGATTGCGCAGCAGTAGCCAGCGACTGGACTTGATCACCCGGCGGGCCGGCTTGTCGTGCCGCAACTGGTTCGCTTGGTCTACACGCACCCGGTCTATCACTTCACGGCCGTACTTGGCCACGACGTGGAACAGGTCGTAGACGATCTCGGCGTTGGGGCAGTTGGCCTGGATCTCCAGCTCATAGGCCGTCGTCATGTCGATCGCTACGGCCCGGATCTGCTGGGCAACCCCAGTTGGCAGTTGTTCGAAGAAGGCTCTGGCCGTCTCGCGCGAGCGGCCATCACCGATCCATAGCACCTGACGGCGGATCGGATCGACAACGACCGTGGCATAACGATGGCCCTTGTGTAGAGCGAACTCGTCCATCGCTAGGTAGTGGATCTGGCTCCAGTCCGGCTCTTGGATCGCCCGTCGCAGCAGGGCCTTGTCCAGCGCCTTGACCGTGTGCCAACCCAGTTGGAAGAAGCGCGCCACGGCCAGAATGTTGCTGGACTCAAGCAACTGGCTGACCGCCTCGGCCAGCCGGTCGGTCACTCGCTGGTAACGGCCCAGCCAGCTCAGCCTCTCCAGATGCGGTCCACCGCACTGCTCGCACCAGACCCGCCGACGCGGCACTACCAGCGTCACTCGCAGCGCCATTAGCGGCAGATCCCGCACCCGGCGCGTGGTCGTCTCATGCACCTGCCGACATCGGTTGCCGCAGTGCTCGCAGTGCATCGTTCGCGCTGAAGGCTTCAGGTAAATCGTGACCGTCCGGCTCTCACCTTCAGGCCACACGACCCGCTCCACCCGATAACCTTCCCACCCACCCAACCTCTCGATCGTCTTGCGGTCCAGCATGATCCCGGCCTTGATCCTTGAAAAATCAAGGATCAAGCGTAACGGCAATCAAGCACGGCTCCACGCTATTCCGCGATGAACCTTTTTTTTCGCCGGTGCCGCGCGCGCCCGACAGCCTGCCCAGATCCCCCTCGCCGCAGGCGAACGATTGCGGTAAGTTAACGGATTCGCTGTCTCACACTCACCGGGAACATCAGGCATGGCAAGCATCGGCTCCAAAACCTATGACAACGTCGCGGCCAAGAAGGTCGCCTTCCTCGGGCTCGGCGTCATGGGCCTTCCCATGGCAGGCCATCTTGCCAAGGCCGGACACGACGTAACGGTCTACAACCGCAGCGCCGCCAAGGCCCAGGCCTGGGTGCAGGAGTTCGGCGGCAAATCTGCCCCAACGCCTCGCGACGCCGCAAAGGGCGCAGACATCGTGTTTGCCTGCGTGGGCAATGACGACGACTTGCGCAGCGTGGTGCTGGGCGAAGAAGGTGCCTTTGCCGGCATGACCAAGGCGTCGACATTTGTCGACCACACGACCGCTTCGGCGGATGTGGCGCGTGAGTTGTATGCGCGCGCCAAGGAGCTTGGACTGAATTTCGTCGACGCCCCCGTCTCGGGCGGCCAAGCCGGTGCGGTCAACGGCGTGCTCACCATTATGTGCGGCGGTGAGGCGCCCATATTCGATGCCGTCAAGCCTGTGGCCGCCGCTTATGGGCGCGCGGTCACTCTGGTGGGCGCGCCCGGCGCGGGGCAACTGGCCAAAATGGTCAATCAGATTTGCATCGCGGGGGTCGTACAGGGGCTTTCGGAAGCCATCGCCTTTGGTCAGGCTGCGGACCTGGACATGAAGGTCGTGCTCGACGTCATCAGCAAAGGCGCCGCGCAGAGCTGGCAGATGGAAAACCGTGGCGGCACCATGGTCGACGACAAGTTCGATTTCGGTTTTGCGGTGGACTGGATGCGCAAAGACCTGGGCCTGGTGCTGACGGAGGCCCGCAACAATGGTGCCCGCCTGCCGCTGACGGCCCTGGTCGATCAGTTCTACGGTGATGTTCAGAAAAAAGGCGGCGGCCGCTGGGATACCTCCAGCCTCATCACCCGCCTGCGCGACTGAACGCCCAACGGAAGCGATGACCACGACGAGGGCAGCAAGCCCTCGTTTTTTTTTCCCCACCCTCTGGCGGGGCGGTGCCCGCCTGCGCGCCGAAACGGGGCTTCATCTGTGCCGTGAACCGGCCTATGATGAAGCAGGTGTTCCCTCACAGAACGAACATGCAAGACCTCAACGACCTCTTTTATTTTTCTCAAGTCGTCGACCAGGGCGGCTTCAGCGCGGCGGCGCGGGTCCTCGATCTGCCCAAATCGCGCTTGTCGCGGCGTATTTCTCAGCTGGAAGAACGCTTGGGTGTGCGGCTGTTGCAGCGTACGACGCGGCGCCTGCGTCTGACCACGGCAGGCGAACGCTATCTGCATTACTGCCGCGAGATGACCTCGGCGGCACGCGCGGCCGATGAAGCCATGCGGCAAATGCAGACGCAGCCGGCGGGCCCGGTGATCGTAAGCTGTCCGATCTCCATTGCGCAGCAGTTGCTCGCCCCCTTGTTGCCCGAATTTCTGGATACCTGGCCCGAGGTATCCATTCAAATGCTGGCGACGAACCGGTGGGTCGACCTGATCAGCGAAGGTGTCGACCTGGCGCTGCGCGTGCGCACCAAGCTGGATACCGATGCCGAACTGGTGGTGCGGCAACTGGGCGCGGCCACCAGCACACTGGTGGCCAGTCCGGCTTACTTGCAGCGTCACGGTACCCCGGAGTCGCCCGAAGCCTTGGTCCAGCACAACACACTCAGCTTCAACGACCCGCAAACCGAAGTCATCTGGTCGTTGCACGATGGTCAAGGCCAAGAACGCGCCATCACGGTGGCCCCCCGCCTTTGCTGCAATGATTTCATCGTGCTTACCGAGGCTGCCGTCCGGGGACGCGGGGTGGCGCTGCTGCCTTCGGCGGCCACGGAGGCGGAGTTACGCCGGGGCGAACTGGTGCCGGTGCTGCCGGACTGGCGCTCGCCCGAAGGCATCGTGCATTGCATCTACCCCTCGCGGCGCGGAATGATTCCGGCCGTGCGGCCTTTCTTGACTTCCTGTTCGAACGCCTGCCACCGAGCTATGAGCGCATGGGATTGAAGCCCGTGAGCCGCTAGCGCAGGCAAAAAAAGGTTCATCGCGGAATAGCGTGGAGCCGTGCTTGATTGCCGTTACGCTTGATCCTTGATTTTTCAAGGATCAAGGCCGGGATCATGCTGGACCGCAAGACGATCGAGAGGTTGGGTGGGTGGGAAGGTTATCGGGTGGAGCGGGTCGTGTGGCCTGAAGGTGAGAGCCGGACGGTCACGATTTACCTGAAGCCTTCAGCGCGAACGATGCACTGCGAGCACTGCGGCAACCGATGTCGGCAGGTGCATGAGACGACCACGCGCCGGGTGCGGGATCTGCCGCTAATGGCGCTGCGAGTGACGCTGGTAGTGCCGCGTCGGCGGGTCTGGTGCGAGCAGTGCGGTGGACCGCATCTGGAGAGGCTGAGCTGGCTGGGCCGTTACCAGCGAGTGACCGACCGGCTGGCCGAGGCGGTCAGCCAGTTGCTTGAGTCCAGCAACATTCTGGCCGTGGCGCGCTTCTTCCAACTGGGTTGGCACACGGTCAAGGCGCTGGACAAGGCCCTGCTGCGACGGGCGATCCAAGAGCCGGACTGGAGCCAGATCCACTACCTAGCGATGGACGAGTTCGCTCTACACAAGGGCCATCGTTATGCCACGGTCGTTGTCGATCCGATCCGCCGTCAGGTGCTATGGATCGGTGATGGCCGCTCGCGCGAGACGGCCAGAGCCTTCTTCGAACAACTGCCAACTGGGGTTGCCCAGCAGATCCGGGCCGTAGCGATCGACATGACGACGGCCTATGAGCTGGAGATCCAGGCCAACTGCCCCAACGCCGAGATCGTCTACGACCTGTTCCACGTCGTGGCCAAGTACGGCCGTGAAGTGATAGACCGGGTGCGTGTAGACCAAGCGAACCAGTTGCGGCACGACAAGCCGGCCCGCCGGGTGATCAAGTCCAGTCGCTGGCTACTGCTGCGCAATCGCAAAAACCTCGATCCGTGCCAATCGGTAAAGTTGGACGAGTTGCTCCAGGCCAACCAGCCCTTGCTCACCGCTTATCTGATGCGCGATGAGCTCAAACAGCTGTGGTTCTACCAACACCCCGGCTACGCCCGCCAGGCATGGGATCACTGGCTGCAACAGGCTCGGGGCAGCGGCATCGCCGCCTTGGCTCACTTCGCGCTCAAGCTAAAAGCCTATCTGCACGGGATTCTGTCTCGCTGTCGCCACCGGCTCAACACCAGCATCGTCGAGGGCATCAACAACACCATCAAAGTCATCAAGCGCCGCGCCTACGGCTACCGCGATCAGGAGTACTTCTTCCTCAAGATCCGGTCTGCATTCCCCGGTATTCCTCGATGAACCAAAAAAAAGGGCGGCACCAAGGCCGCCCCACACGCTGAACCGTATTATCTTCAGGCCGCTGTTTGAGCCGTTTGCGGCTTTTTGCGGTTGCGCCGTGCGAAAGCCCAGATCTGCGCGAGAATCAGCAGGGCACTGGCCCCGATGAACCAGGCACTGATGGGCCGCTCCACAAAAATCATCATGTCGCCCCGCGACAGCAGCAAGGCCCGGCGGAAGTTTTCCTCGACCATCGGCCCCAGCACAAAGCCCAACAAGATAGGCGCGACCGAGAAATCCAGGAACATCAAAAATGCGCCGATCACACCGAATGCCAGCACTTCCCATATCTGGAACAAGCTGTTCTGCGTACTGAATACCCCCACTGCAATGAAGAACAACGCAGACGGAAACAGATAGCGATAAGGCACCTGCAGCAACTTGACCCATACGCCGATGAGCGGGACGTTGAGCACCATCAACAACACGTTGCCCACCCAGAAACTGGCGATCAGCCCCCAGAAGATGTCCGGATGCTCAGTAATGAGCTGGGGACCTGGCTGGATACCCTGAATGAGCAACGCACCAAGAATGAGGGCCATCACCGCATCGCCAGGGATGCCCAGGCTCATCGTCGGAATGAAGTCGACCTGCGTTTTGGAGTGCGAAGAGGCTTCGGGCGCGGCAACCCCCGCGATCATGCCCGTGCCGAATTTTTCAGGTGTTTTGGAAACCTTGCGCTCGAGCGCATAGGCGATGAAGGTCGTGATGGTCGGGCCCGTGCCAGGCATGGCGCCAAACAGCGTGCCGACCAGCGTGCCCCGCACCATGGGCATGAAGGCTTCCTTCATCTCGGCTTTGGATGGCCGCATATCCCGCACACGCAGCTTGGCGCCGGTGCTGATCGAGGCCATGCGATTGACGCTCATCAGGAAGTCGGCCACGCCGAACAGGCCCATCGAAATGGCCACCAGCTCCAGCCCATCGGACAGATCCAGCAGACCGAATGAAAAACGGATCGTGCCCGTGTTCACGTCGGTTCCGACCACGCCGCACAGCAGGCCAAACAGTGTCATGGCCACGCCCCGCAGCGGCGAACCGCGCGACATGGTGGCGCCGGCCAGCAGGCCCAGCAGCATGATGGAGAAGATTTCGGTCGGGCCGAATTTGAATGCCACCTCGACCAGCAACGGCGACGCGAAGACCATCACGATGATGCCGATGGAGGCGGCAAAGAACGAACAGATCATCGTGATGCCAAGCGCTGTCCCGCCTTTGCCCTGCTTGGTCAATGGATAGCCGTCCAGGCAAGTCACGGCATGCGGCGGGTGCGAGGGCAGGTTCAGCAGAATTGCGCCGATCGCGCCCCCGTACTGCGAACCGTAGAAAATACCGGCCAGCATCAGAATCGCTGGCACCGGCTGCATGACGTAGGTCAGCGGCAGCAGGATGGAGATAGCCGACAGCGCGCCCATACCGGGCAGCACGCCAATAAGGTTACCCACCAGCACGCCAAAAAACGACCACATCAGGTTGTGCCACTGGAACGCGACACCGAACCCGTACCAGAGGTCAGTCAAAGATTGCATGATCATGGTGCTCAACCCCAGCGAAACAGCGGCAGCTGCAGTTGCAGCGCCCACCAGAAGACAACGACGGCGATCGCGCACATCGACAAGGACAGGAACAAAGCCTGTTTCAACGTGTTGGTGCGATCACCCAGCGCGGAGATGAACACGATGGCGAACGTGGCCGGCAGAAGGCCTCCCCACTCACCGAGGAGCAGAAACGCGAGAATGCCCAACAGAATGCAGACGCTGCCACGGATGTCCGGAAATGCGTGGTTATGCCCAGCCGGCTCCGGCGTCTCGGGCGCCTCTTTGCCAAGGTCCGCCGCGCCCTTGGCACGTGCCGACATGGCAATCAACAAACCGACAAAAGCCAACAGAGCGCCTACTGCTGCGGGGAAAAACCCCGGACCCATGTGGGACAACGTGCCCAGATGGTAGTCAGTACCGGCATACACGGCCCAAGGCCGACCAGCACCATCAACACGCCCCGTAGTAGTCCTTTTTATAACTAGATAAGTCCACGCTTGCTCCTCGCGCGCCCTGGGCGCGGTTGATCCGCCTGCGCCCCAAAAGCGAGCGCGGCCTGTCCCGTTTTCAATGGGACCGGCACGCAGAATACGAAGCGAAGCTGCTAATCCGCTTTCTATTGACTGTCGGGCTCCTGAATCCCGGGGTTATCCCTAGGCAGATTCAGCATGTTTTACGTCAGGGACGGCTGTCAGGGCCTGTCGGGGAGATCGCCACATCGATTATGGGCATCCAGAAAACGGCAGCCAGGCCGTGTCCGCCCTGCTCGTTCGGTTCACCATCGCAGAGGTCGATGTCACCATCGTTGCGCCGCGCAAAGCCACGCGCGATAGCCAGGCCCAGACCCGTGCCCGAAGAGGCGGCCGAGCGCTCACCGCCAATGCGGTCAAAACGGGCAAAGGCCCGGGCACGCAACACGGGGTCGATGCCCGGGCCGTTATCGGCGACGATGACTTCTGCCCGATCGGCTTTTTTGACCACGGAAACTGTGATCCGCGCGCCTGGCGGGGCATAGTTGATGGCGTTGTGCACGAGATTTGAGAGCAACTCGTGCAGTTCTGCCTCGCTGCCCATCACCGGTACCACCACCTGCCCGAAGTCCTCACGAGCGGTGTCTTCGCCGCGCGCATCGACCCAGCCCAGATCCTGGCGTTTTTCGTGGGCAAGAGGCAGATACTGCAGCACGACCCCGCGCGCCAGATCGTTCAGATCGAGTACCTGCCGTGGCGTGACCTCGGCCTGGTTGGCATGCGCCAGGGACAGCAACTGCTCTGTCAAACGGCGAGTACGGCCCAACTGGTCGACGATGGCGCGCAAGCCCTCCTGCGCACGCGCCGGGTCGCGCTCGCGCAAGGCGTATTGCGCCTGCGTGAGCATGATGGCCAGCGGGGTACGCAATTGATGCGAGGCGTCCGCCAGGAATTGCGCCTGTCCGTCGATGACGTGACGATGGCGGGCAATGTGGTAGTTGACGGCTTCGACCAGCGGCGCGACTTCGCTAGGCACGCGTGAAGCATCCAGCGCCGTGAGGTCGTCCTGGCGGCGCGAGCGGATGTCATTGCGCAGGCGCACCAGGGGCCGCAAGGCCCAGGTCACTCCCCACCAGACCAGTAACGCCACCAAGGCCAGCATGCGTGCATCACGCAGGACCTCCTGGCGCTGAGCGGCGGTTTCGGCCGCCAGCCGCTTGCCCATGCTTTCGGCCACGATGACCAACACCTGCCGGTGCTGCCCGTGATAATAGAGGTCGCGCAACACCGCCACGGCTCGCACTGGGTCATTGCGATAGACCGCGTCGTAAAAAATGGGCTGCCCATTGCCTTGGGGCCACACTGGCGGGCGCGGCATTTCGGGCATGCCGGCCAGGCTGCGACCGTCTTTCGGCTGCTCCTTGGCCCCTTCCGGCCAGGGAGGGTCGATTTCTTCGATGCGGAAATATTTGCGCAGGCCTACCCGCGATTCCAGCATGACCTGGGCGTACAGGGGCGTAGCCACCTGCAGGCTGCCATCAGGATGGAACTCAAGGCTGCTCTCGAGCACACGAGCCGGCTCCAGCAAGGCCGAGTCATAGGCCTCGTTGGTGATGGCCGACAGCGTGCGATAGTCGTTCAGGCTGTCGATGACCAACAGCAGAATCACCCCGGGCAGCAGCAGCGAAATCAGCAGCGCCCGGATGCCCAGCAAGGGCCGGCGCCACCGGCGCTCAGGACTCGGTGGGCTCACGCGCCACGCTTTCGAGCATATACCCCAGGCCCCGTACCGTCACGATACGCACGTCGCTGCCAGCGAGTTTCTTGCGCAACCGGTGCAACACCACCTCGATGGCGTCCGGATTGGCCTCGCTGTCATGTGTGAACACCTTGCCGAACAACTGCGCCTTGTCCACCGGATAGCCACTGCGGGTCAGCAAGGCCGCCAGCGCGGCGTGCTCGCGCGGGGTCAGAAAGAGCAACGCGCCATCCAGCGTGAACGCCCGGCTCTCGCCGTCGTATGACAGCGAACCGCATTGCAGCCGCGGATGCTGGCGGCCCCGACTGCGCCGCACAAGCGCGGTCAGGCGGGCTTCCAGCTCTTCAAGGGCGAAGGGTTTGGTCAGGAAGTCGTCGGCCCCCAAATTCAGGCCCCGGACACGATCCTGCAAGGCACCCTGCGCCGTCAGCAGCAATACCGGAGTGCGGTCGTCACGGTTGCGCATCTCGCGCAGCAAGACCAGGCCGTGCTTGTCGGGCAGACGCAGATCCATGACGATGGCATCGTACTCATTACCGGCCATCAGGCCTTCGGCCGTGCGTGCATCCGGCGCATGATCGGGTAGAAACCCGCTCTGCGCCAGCGCACGCATGAGCCAAGAGGCCATGTCGCGCTCATCTTCAACCAGCAATATGCGCATGTCCGTCTGTTTCCGCGGAATTATCAGAAGAGCGAGGTCCGTGCACACGCTGGCGCAAATAGCGCGTTTCGTGATGCCTGCGGAACAGGATCGTAGCCAGCTCGTTCAAGGCCTGTGTGTAAACATCGCGCTTGAACTCGATCACCGCGTCCAAGGGCACCCAATACTGGCTCCAGCGCCAGGCGTCGAACTCCGGATGCTGCGTCGAGCGCAGGCATACGTCGCTGTCGCGCCCAACCAGGCGCAGCAGGAACCAAATCTGCTTTTGTCCTTTATAGTGGCCACGCCACTCACGCCGGACGAAGTGATCCGGCACGTTATAACGCAACCAGTCACGTGTACGCCCCAAAATACGGACATGCTCGGGCTTGAGGCCCACTTCCTCATGGAGTTCGCGATACATGGCCTGCACCGGGCTTTCGCCATATTTGATGCCGCCCTGCGGGAATTGCCAGGCATGCTCCCGGATTCGCTTACCCCAAAAGACCTCGTTTTTACCGTTGACGAGAATGATGCCGACATTGGGGCGGTAGCCTTCGCGATCAAGCATGGGCCACCCCCACCGAATTCAATACAATTACGGACGATTATACGTATCTGCTGCCACCTTTAAACATGCGCGCATCCAACTACCATCTCAACACCCTGAAAGAGGCTCCTGCCGAGGCAGAAGTCGCCAGCCATAAACTCATGACGCGGGCCGGCATGATCCGGAAACTGGCCGGCGGCATTTACACCTACATGCCCCTGGGCCTGAAGGTCATCCGCAAGGTTGAAGGCGTCATCCGTGACGAAATGAATGCCGCGGGTGCCGTGGAGCTGCTGATGCCGGTCGTGCAACCGGCCGAGCTCTGGGTAGAATCGGGCCGCTGGGAGCAATACGGCCCCGAACTGCTGCGCATCAAAGATCGGCACCAGCGCGACTTCGTGCTGCAGCCGACCTCCGAAGAGGTCATCACCGACATCGCGCGCAATGAGATCCACAGCTATCGTCAGCTGCCGGTGAATTTCTATCACATCCAGACCAAGTTCCGGGATGAGCGCCGCCCACGCTTTGGCGTGATGCGCGGACGCGAGTTCACCATGAAGGACGCCTACTCCTTCGACCGGGACGAGGCTGCCGCCGGCCGCAGCTACGACATCATGTTCGATGCCTACCACCGGATTTTCCGCCGTCTGGGACTGGAATTCCGTGCCGTGGCCGCCGACACCGGCTCCATTGGCGGGTCGCGCAGCCATGAGTTCCAGGTGATCGCCGATACCGGAGAAGACCTGCTGGTCTTTAACCCTGATTCGGATTACGCAGCCAATATCGAACTGGCCGAAGCGCCCTGCCTGCTGGCCGAACGCGCCGCGCCGACCGAAACCATGCAGGAGGTGTCCACCCCGGGTGCGGCCAAATGCGAGGACGTCGCCAAGCTGCTCGGCCTGCCGTTGACTCAGACCATCAAGCCCATCGTCCTGGCCACCGAGTCCGAAGACGACGGCGTGCAGATCTGGCTGCTGCTGCTGCGTGGCGACCACGAACTCAATGAAATCAAGGCAGGCAAACTGCCGGGGCTGAAGAACTTCCGCTTTGCCACCGAGGCCGAGATCGTCGAGCACTTTGGCTGCAAGCCGGGCTATCTGGGCCCCATCGGCACGATCAAGCCAGTCCGCATCATCGCCGACCGCACGGTGGCCAACATGGCCGATTTCGTTTGCGGCGCCAATCGTGAGGACTTCCACCTGCGTGGCGTGAACTGGGGCCGCGATCTTGCCGAAGCCGAGCTGGTGACGGACTTGCGCAATGTCGTCGCCGGCGACCCTTCCCCCGACGGCAAGGGCACGCTGGCCATCCAGCGCGGCATCGAAGTCGGCCACGTGTTCTTCCTGGGCACCAAGTACTCCGAAGCCCTCAAGGCAACCTTTCTGGACGAGACGGGCAAGCCGGCCGTCATGCAGATGGGTTGCTACGGCATTGGCGTGACCCGCATCGTCGGAGCGGCCATCGAACAGAATTTCGACAGCAAGGGCATCATCTGGCCACGCGCCATCGCTCCCTTTGAAGTCGTGATCTGCCCGGTTGGCTGGGGTAAAAGTGAAACGGTGCGTAACAAGGCCGAAGCGCTGTACGCCGCCCTGCGCGAGCATGGCGTGGATGTCATTCTCGATGACCGCGATGCCCGCCCGGGCGTGATGTTCGCTGAATGGGAGCTCATCGGCGTGCCGCTGCGGGTCACCATTGGCGACCGTGGCCTGAACGAGGGCCTCGTCGAAGTCCAGACTCGCCGTCAGACAGAGGCTGAAAAAATTTCGCTGGATTCGGCACTGAAAGAGATACTGAACAAGCTCGAAACGCTGTAGACTCCGCCCCGGGTCGTCATTGACCCGGGTTTCCCCTAGGCCGTTTATCCATCGTGAGCCAGCCGACGTCTGCCGAATCCACTCTGAGCGTACGTGTCTACTATGAAGACACTGACGCCGGCGGAGTGGTTTTCTATGCCAATTACCTCAAGTTCTTCGAGCGTGCCCGCACCGAATGGCTGCGCAACCTCGGAGTCGATCAGTCTCGGCTGGCGCGCGAGGAAAAGCGGCTGTTTGTCGTCCAGAGTCTGGAGATGGCCTACCGGTTGCCGGCGCGGCTCGATGACCTGCTTACGATCCGCAGCCGTGTCACACGACTGGGCCGCGCTTCTATACACTTTGCGCAGCGTGCCGAACGGGATGGGGAACTGCTAGCCGAAGGGCAAATCCAAATCTGCTGCGTAGACTCGGAACGCTTGCGACCCGCGGGGTTGCCCGATTTTCTCCGCGCCCTACTGGAATTCACTCAGGAATAACCATGCAAGTCACCAGCGACATGTCGATGTCCTCGCTGATTCTCAATGCCAGCGTGCCGGTTCAATTCATCATGCTGCTGCTCCTGGGCATCTCGGTTATGTCCTGGACATATATCTTTGCCAAGAGAATGGCGATCAAGCGCGCGCATCAGCAAACGCGCCGCTTCGAGGATGACTTCTGGTCGGGCGGCGATCTGGCCATGCTGCAGCAGGCCGTGGCCAGCCGCCGCGATGAGCAAGGCGCCCTGGCCCGCATTTTCGACGCGGGCATGACGGAGTTTCTCAAGGCCCGCCGCGGCGGCGGCGACTCGGTCGAGCTGCTGGACGGCCCGCGCCGCGCCATGCGTGCCGCCTACCAGCGTGAGATGGACTCCCTGGAGTCGCACCTGAACTTTCTGGCCTCGGCCGGCTCGGTCAGCCCCTACATCGGGCTGCTGGGTACGGTATGGGGCATCATGCACGCCTTCATCGGCTTGTCGAACATGCAACAGGCCACGCTGGCGTCGGTGGCCCCCGGGATCGCCGAGGCCCTGATTGCCACTGCCATCGGCCTGTTTGCCGCCATCCCCGCCGTGGTGGCCTATAACCGCTTCACGAACGACATCGACCGCATTTCGATCCGTTTCGACAGCTTCGTCGACGAGTTCCTGAACATCTTGCAGCGGCAGGTGCGCTAATGCCTTCGGTACGCTCCAGCGGCCGTGGCGGCCGCCGCATGAAGGCCGACATCAACGTCGTGCCCTACATCGACGTCATGCTGGTGCTGCTGGTGATCTTCATGGTCACCGCCCCGCTGATCACGCCCGGGCTGATCCAGTTGCCCTCGGTGGGCGCGGCGGCCGATGTTCCCGCCAAACCGCTGGAAGTCCAGATTTCCCAGGATGGCCAGATTGCCCTGCGCATGCGTGAACCGGGCGCCGAACTGCAGGATATCGCCCGCACGGCGCTGGTCAGCGAAGTGCGTTCGCGCATCACCGCCGAGACACCGGTGGTGATCGCCGCCGATGGCAAGGTCCCTTACGAAACCGTGGTCAAGGTAATGGACGAGTTGCGCAGCAATGGCGTCACGCGCCTGGGCCTGCTGGTGGATCAGGGTGGCAGTTCGCAGCCGCCGTCCACGCCCGCCAAGAAACGCTGACCGGCGCACATCGCCCGCCTGACCTCGCAAGCCCATGCCCCCGATTATCCGATCCGACAGTAAAACCCCGTGGTCCCCTGAGCGCAAGGACAATGCCAAGTCCCTGGGCCTGGCGGTGCTGGCACACATACTGTTGGTCATCGTGCTTTTCTTCGGGCTGAACTGGCACACCCAGAACCCCGGCCCGGTGCAGGTCGAATTGTGGATGGACGGCGATACGCCCGATGCGACGCCGCCCAAACCGACTCCCGAACCCGAGCCGGAACCCGCGCCGCCGCCAAGCCCGCCCAAACGCAGCCTGAACCGCAACCCGATCCGGAAATTGCGCTGGAAGCTGCACGCAAAAAACGCGAGCAGGAAGAGAAAGCCCGGCAGGCCGCCGAGGCCGCCAAGGAAAAAGCCCGTCTGGAAGAAGAACGCCGCCAGGCCGAGTTGAAAGAAAAGCAGCGCCTGGAGCAGGAGCGCAAGGCAGCCGAGCAGAAAGCCAAGGAAGCCGCCGACAAGAAGGCCAAGGAAGACGCCGCCAAGAAAGCCTCGGCCGAGAAAAAGGCCAAGGAAGAAGCGGCCAAGAAGGCGGCTGCCGACAAGGCACTGCGCGATGCTTTCCGCAACGACATCCTGGGCAATGCGGGTCGCCCCGGAGGCACCGCGGACCGCAACCAGGCCGGCGGAGGCCGAGACGATGGCTATGGCGCCAAGGTACGTGCCTGCGTGCAACCCCGCGTAGCCTTCCCGACCCCGCCCCGCGCCGGATCGGCCAATCCGACGGCGGAATACCGAGTACAGTTAGGAGGTGACGGCAAGGTGGGCAACGTAACGCTCACCCGTTCCTCCGGCAATGCCGGTTTCGACCGCGCGGTCGAAAACGGTATCCGCAGTTGCAACCCCTTCCCCAAGCCTTCGACGGGCCGTTACGAGCCCCTCATCGACGTCGTGTACCGTATGTATGATTGACAGGAGATTGCTGACCATGACACCCGCTTCCAGCCGAGCCTCCCTGCCGGGGGTTTTGCGATCGTATGGCCTTGCGCTGCTGCTGCTCATGGCGGCCTTCATCGTCTGCCAACCGGCCCACGCGCAACTGCGCGTGGACATTTCCGGCACGGGCGCCACGCAATACCCCATAGGCATCGCTGATTTCGCCGGCGACGATGTACGCGGCCGCGCCCTGGCCGACATCATCCGCGCCGACCTGACCCGCACGGGCCAGTTCCGCCTCATCAACACCGCAGGCGCCGGCCTGACCGTGGACTCGCCCATTGCCTATGATGACTGGCGTGGCCGCGGCGCGGACTTCCTGGCCTACGGCAGCATCACCCGTGGCGCCGATGGCCGCTATGAAGTGCGCTATCGCCTGGCCGATACGGTCAAGAAAGGCCAGCTCGACGGCGTGGCGTTTTCGGGCACGGAGCAGGAACTGCGCCGCATCGCCCACCAGATCGCTGATCGCATCTACGAGAAAATCACCGGCGTGCGCGGCGTCTTCGCCACTCGCATCGCGTACGTGGTCAAACAAGGCAATACCTACGAACTGCAGGTGGCCGACGCTGACGGCCAGAACCCGCAGGTTGCCTTGCGCTCGCGCGAACCCATTATTTCGCCCACCTGGTCGCCGGATGGCTCCAAGTTGGCCTATGTGAGCTTCCATTCGGGCAAGCCCGTGGTGTATGTCCAGACGCTGGCCAGCCGCTCGCAAATCCCGGTGGCCAACTTCAAGGGCAACAACAGCGCCCCGGCCTGGTCGCCGGACGGTTCGCAGCTTGCCGTGGCCCTCACCCAGGACGGCTTGTCGCAAATTTACATCGTCTCGGCCGATGGAAGCTCAAAACCGCGCCGTATTACGCGTTCGCCCGGCATCGACACCGAACCGAACTTTACGCCTGACGGCCGTTCCATTATCTTTACCAGTGATCGCAGCGGCGGTCCGCAGATCTACCAAGTCGGCCTAGATGGCGGAGAAGCCCGTCGCCTGACGTTTAACGGTAGTTACAACATTTCACCCCGAATTTCTCCTGATGGATCGACGCTGCTGTACGTTGCAAGACGCGACGGCGCGTTCCGAATCGCCTCGCTAAACCTGTCCACTGGCACCGAAACTCTGCTGACGGATGGTCGTGATGACCAGTCGCCGAGCTTCGCGCCCAACGGCATGCAGGTGCTCTACGCCACCATACAGAATGGCCGTAGCGTGCTTGCTGGTGTATCGAGCGATGGCCGCGTGCGGCAGACCCTGTCAGTCCTGAATGGAGAAATACGTGAACCTACGTGGGGCCCATTTACCCGATAACACGTGTGACTCTCTTTGCAAAGGAACTATCATGAAGTCGCGCATTGCCAAAAGCCTAACCATTGCTGCCCTGGCTGCCACTCTGGCCGCTTGCAGCTCCGTCCCTCTCGACGATAAAGCCGGTCAAGGTGGTGGCACCCAGGGTTCGACCACCGGTCAAATCCTGGATCCCTTCAACCCTCAAAGCATCCTGGCGCAACAGCGCTCGGTGTACTTTGATTTCGACAGCTACGGCGTGTCGGATCAGTACCGCGGCCTGGTCGAAACCCATGCCCGTTACCTGGCCTCGCACCCGCAACAGCACATCAAGATCGAAGGCAACACCGATGCACGCGGCGGCGCCGAGTACAACCTGGCCCTGGGCCAGCGTCGTGCTGATGCCGTTCGTCGTATGATGACCCTGCTGGGCGTCGCTGATGCACAGATCGAAACGATTTCCTTCGGCAAAGAAAAGCCCAAGGCTCTCGGTACGACTGAAGCTGATTACGCTGAAAACCGCCGCGCCGATATCGTTTATCAGCGCTAAGTTTTAGCGGGAATCAAGTGCCCCACATGCGTCGGGACGGTCTGCCGACCGTCCCGGCGTTTTTGCTTTAAGAGATCTGGAATTTCTATGCGCGATCGAGTTCTCTCCCTGCGTAGCCTGACACTGGCTGCCAGCCTGGCCCTAGCCACCCTGGCTGCGCCTGCCCACGCTTTTTCCGACGATGAGGCCCGACGTGCCATCCTGGAGCTGCGGCAGCAATTGCAGCAACAGAACGAACAGAATTCACGCGCCCGCCTGCAACTGGCGGATCAGCTCCAATCGCTGCAACAAGAAATCGCTCAATTGCGCGACCAGCTTGAATTGGTGTCGCGCCAGCAGCCCAGCAGCAGTCAGACGCAAGGCCAGCAACATCCCGGCAATCCCCAAGGCGTGGAAGTCGGCGATCCGCAGGAACAAACCGCTTTCGACGGCGCGACCGATTTGTATCGCAAGGGTCAGTACAAAGAGGCAGCCGAATCGCTGGCCGCTTTTACCGCCCTCTATCCCAACAGCCAACTGGCACCGACCGCGCAGTTCTATCTGGGTAGCGCGCGTTATGCCTCGCGCGATTACAAAGGCGCCATCGAGCAGTTGAGCAGCCTGCTGCAGAAATCGCCTGACAATGCACGCGCACCGGATGCGCTGCTGGTCATTGCCGGCAGCCAGATCGAATTGAACAACCGCGCGGGCGCCAAGACGACGCTGCAGCGCATTGTCCGTGACTACCCGAACTCGCCGGCGGCCAACACCGCCAAGAGCCGCCTGCAGTTACTCTGAGATAGCAGCGCGTGGCATAGCGGCGGCCGGCTGGCCGCCGTTTGCTTTTCAGGTGCGCAGCGCGACGTCGGCTCTCTCCGCGCCGGTCATGGCCGCCAACTGCGCCGGTGTCAGATTGAAGACCGCATTGGGATGCCCGGCGGCCGCCCACAGGCTGTCGTAACGAAACAGATCGCTGTCGAGCAGCATCACGGGCGGGGTGCTGTGCCCGATGGGGCAAACGCCACCAATGGCGTAGCCGCTGGTGGCGCGCACGAAGCGGGCATCGGCTTTGCCCAAGGGGCCGACAAGCGCCGCGACCTTGGCCTCGTCGACGCGGTTGATGCCGCTGGCCACCACCAGTACGGGTGCATCATCGGACAGACGACGGAAGATGATGGATTTGGCGATCTGCGCCACCTCGCACCCCAGACCGGCTGCAGCCTGGGCGGATGTCTTGCCACTGGCCGGCAGCATTACCACGGGCTTGTCGTGCCCCATGGATTGCAGCAGCAAGGCAACGCGGCGGGCCGAATCCGGCAGCTCGGCTAGGTGTGAACTGTCAATAGGTTGTATTCGTCCAGGTTGAGTCTGGAGATGGGTACAGCGCGCCCGATGCCTTGGTGGGGTCGATGCCAGTTGTAGTGGTGTAGCCAGGATTTCATGGCATCGGCTCGGTGTTGGGAGTTCTGGTAGGTGTGAGCGTAAGCCCACTCACGCAAGGCCGACTGGATGAAGCGTTCGGCCTTGCCATTGGTCTGTGGGCGGTAAGGTCGGGTAAAGCGGTGCTTGATGCCCAGCTCATGGCACAGCGCGGCGAAGGCGCGGCTGCGAAAGGCCGAGCCATTGTCGGTGAGCAAGCGCTGGATGGTCACGCCCAGGCGCTGGTAGTAGGCCACTGCGTCCTTGAGGAACTGGACGGCGCTGGGGAAGCGCTCGTCGGGGTGGATGTCGGTGAAGGCCACGCGGGCGTGGTCATCGATGGCCACGAAGACGAAGTCCCAGCCGGCCCCCTCAACGGTATCGCGTCGGTTGCCCGTGACCCGGTGGCCAGGGCGCTGGATACGTCCCAGCTTCTTGATGTCGATGTGCAGCAGATCGCCGGGGGCCTGATGCTCGTAGCGCACCACCGGCTCGGCCGGCTCCAGGTCGGCCAGGTGCGACAGACCGGCGCGGGCCAGGACGCGGCTGACGGTGCTGGCTGACACGCCCAGCGCCTGGGCGATGCGCGCTTGGGTCAGCCGCTTGCGGCGCAGCTCCACGATAGCCAGCGCCTTGGCCGGCGCAATCGCTCGGGGCGAGACCGTCGGGCGCGAGGACGCATCGGCCAAGCCCGCCTGGCCCTGAGCCAGAAAGCGGCCCAGCCATTTGCGCACAGTCGGCGCGGTGACCCCATAGGCGCGGGCCGCTTCAGGCACACAAACTTGATGGGCGATCAATTGCTGGACCATTTCGAGGCGACGTAGGAAGGTCAATCGGGCATGCTTATGGGTGTTCATCCGGCCGGGCTCCTTGAGTGAACTGGGGGGTTGGCGATTTCCAGTTTCTCAAATCCGGTTCGGATGAACCATGCATACAACCTATTGAATCTTCACAGCTAGGGCAGTGGCAAGCATGAAGGCACTCCGGAAGAGGAAGTGATCAGTGTATCAGTCGGCAACAACGCGCCTGCACACTACAATCTGGCGCGACTGCGCCCATTTCCCCGTTATGCGTTCCGAACCTGAACTCGATCTGAAGACCGTCGACCTGGACGGCTATCCCCTGACGTACGCCGAAGCCGGCCAAGGCGATCCGCTGGTGCTGGTGCATGGCTCGCTATGCGACTGCCGTTACTGGAAGCCGCAACTCACCTCCCTGGCACGCCACTTTCATGTCTTCTCGCTATCCTTGCGCCACTACTGGCCCGAGGACTGGGACGGCAGCGGCGAGGGGTTTTCCATCACCCAGCACACCGCGGATGTCCTGGCCTTCATCGATGCCCTGGCAGGTGGGTCTGCCCACCTCGTTGGCCATTCGCGTGGGGGCCGCATTGCGGTGGAGGCGGCGTTGCACGCCCCCGCCCGCGTGCGCAGCCTGGTGCTGGCCGACCCCGGCATGACACGACCCGGCGAAGATGAGCGCGGCGACTTCCGTCAGCGTGCCCTGACGCTGATCCAGGCCGGTGACCCCGACGCCGGCCTGGCGCTTTTTATCGACACGGTGACGGGCCCGGATACGTGGCGCCGCATGGTGCCGTGGTTCAAGGATATGGTGCGGGACAATGCCAAAACCGTGCTTGGCCAGGCCCGCGAACCCACGGTGCCAGTGGGCGATGTCGCCGCCCTGTCCATGCCCGTGCTGCTTATCGGCGGGGCACTGAGCCCCCCGCCCTATCCGGCCATGCTGGATCGTCTGCAAACGCTTCTGCCACAGGCGCAGCGCATCGCGATCGCGGGCTCCTCGCATGGCATGAATCTCGGCAACCCGCGCGCCTTTAATCAGGCCATTGTGGACTTCCTGGCCTGAGCCACGGCGCGCGGCAGGTACTGCCCAGCGTCTTAGCCGCGCCCGCCGGCGCGCGCGGCGATGACCTGCTCGGCCACTTGGCGCGGCGCCTCGGCATAATGTTTGAACTCCATGGAGTACGTCGCGCGCCCTTGTGTCAACGAGCGCAATGAGGTGGAGTAGCCAAACATTTCGGCCAAGGGGACTTCCGCACGCACGAGTTTGCCACCTCCGCCTGCAATGTCTTCCATGCCTTGCACCATGCCACGACGGGAAGACAGATCTCCCATTACATTGCCGGTGAAGTCTTCCGGCGTTTCGACCTCGACCTGCATCATGGGTTCGAGCAGCACCGGGTCGGCGCGACGCATGCCTTCCTTGAACGCCATCGAGCCAGCCATGCGGAAGGCGTTCTCGTTGGAATCCACATCATGGTAGGAACCGAAGGTGAGCGTGACCTTGACATCCACCACCGGATAGCCGGCCAGCACCCCCGTGTTCAGGGTATCGACAATGCCGCGCTCGACCGCCGGGATGAATTCGCGCGGGATGACCCCACCTTTGATCGCATCGACAAATTCAAACCCCTTGCCGGCAGGTTGCGGCTCGACCGAAATGACCGCATGGCCATACTGGCCCCGCCCGCCGGACTGTTTGACGAACTTCCCTTCCACCCCTTCGACCTTTTTGCGCACGGTTTCGCGGTAGGCGACTTGCGGCTTGCCAACTGTGGCCTCGACGCCGAACTCGCGGCGCATGCGATCGACCAGAATCTCGAGGTGCAGCTCGCCCATGCCCGAGATGATGGTCTGCCCGGACTCCTCATCGGTGCGCACTCGGAACGAAGGATCTTCCTGAGCGAGCCGGTTGAGCGCGAGGCTCATTTTTTCCTGGTCGGCCTTGGTTTTGGGTTCAACGGCCTGCGAGATGACCGGCTCGGGCAAGATCATGCGTTCGAGCGCGATCACATGCCCCGGGTCAGTCAGAGTGTCGCCGGTGGTCACATCCTTCAGGCCCACGGCAGCGGCGATGTCGCCGGCATAGACTTCGCTGATCTCTTTACGCTCATTGGCGTGCATCTGGAGGATGCGCCCGAGGCGCTCTTTCTTGCTCTTGAGCGGGTTGAACACCGAGTCGCCGGATTTGACGACACCGGAGTAGGCGCGAAAGAACACTAGCTGCCCGACAAACGGGTCGGTCATGATTTTGAAAGCCAGCGCGGAGAACGGATCCTTATCCGAAGGATGGCGCTCTATCTCGTGATCGCGCTCGTCATGACCCTTGATCGCGGGCACGTCCAGCGGCGAGGGCAGATAATCAATGACGGCATCCAGCATCGCCTGCACGCCCTTGTTCTTGAACGCGCTGCCACAGAGCATGGGCACGATTTCGTTGGCCACAGTACGTTGACGCAGGCCGGCCTTGATCTCCGCTTCGGTCAGAGTCTCGCCGGAGAGGTACTTTTCCAGCAGCACTTCGTTGGCTTCGGCGGCCTTCTCGATGAGTTTGTCACGCCAGCGCAGCGCCTCGGCCAGCATGTCAGCCGGGATATCGGCGTACTCGAAACGCACCCCCTGGCTGGAATCGTCCCAAAGGATGCATTTCATTTTGACCAGATCGATCACGCCGCGGAAATGATCCTCGGCGCCCAGCGGCAACTGCACCGGCACGGCGTCACCTTTGAGCCGTTCGACGATCTGCCGCTGCACTCGCAGAAAATCCGCGCCCACGCGGTCCATCTTATTGACGAAGGCAATACGCGGCACCCGGTACTTGTTGGCCTGCCGCCAGACGGTTTCGGACTGAGGCTGCACACCGCCGACCGAGTCATACACCATGCAGGCGCCATCCAGCACGCGCATGGAACGCTCGACCTCGATGGTGAAGTCCACGTGCCCGGGCGTATCGATGATGTTGATACGATGCTCGGGATAGTTGCCTGCCATCCCGCGCCAGAAGGCCGTGGTAGCGGCCGAGGTGATGGTGATGCCGCGTTCCTGTTCCTGCTCCATCCAGTCCATGACCGCCGCGCCCTCGTGCACCTCGCCCAGCTTGTGGGTAATACCGGTGTAAAAGAGGATGCGTTCGGTTGTCGTGGTCTTGCCAGCGTCGATGTGAGCGCTGATGCCTATGTTCCGATAAAGCTCGATTGGCGTCCTGCGAGTCATGGTGGCCCCTTACTCAAGGCGTTGGATCATGGAAGGCACAACAGGAAAATCATCGTGTCCTGGAGAATCTCCAGACCAACTAGCATAGTACGCAGCGCCAGGCGGCGCAGTATTTGACCTCGTCCTCGAGTGGGTCTGACCTGCCCCCAGATTTAGTACGGCACCGACATAGAGCCCAGGGGTAAAAGACCTTCTTTCTGACGAGCCTGCACGAATTGCGCCGGCGTTAAATATCCGAGCGCGCTGTGAGGCCGATCGGTGTTGTACTCGACTCGCCAGTTTTCGATCAAGCTTTTAACCTGTCGCAGGGACAAGAACCAGTGCTCGTTAAGGCATTCGTCGCGGAACTTGCCGTTGAAACTTTCGATATAAGCGTTCTCCACCGGCTTACCCGGCCGAATAAACGACAGCTTTACGCCTGCTTGGTAGGCCCAGGCGTCCAAGGCTCTTCCGGCGAACTCTGGCCCGTTGTCCACGGTAATAGATCGCGGCAGGCCACGCATCTCCGCCAGCCGTTGCAGCACCATGGCAACACGCAGTCCCGGCAACGACGTATCGACCTCGATGGCCAGGCATTCGCGAGTGTAGTCATCGACGATAGTCAAACAGCGGAATCGGCGGCCATAGGCTAGGCCGTCGGCCACAAAGTCCATTGACCAACTCTGATTCGGCGCGATTGCCGCTGGGCGAACCACGCGCTCGGTCATTAATGTCCTGACCGCCTCGCGTTTGGCCTGCGGGCTGACTACTTTCGGCTTAGCAGATCCTGAAGCGCCGCCTTGTCCAGCATCGACTCGGCCAACAGCTTCTTGAGCTTGTTGTTCTCCTGCTCCAGCTCCTTGAGCCTCTGAGCGTCCGACACCGTCATGCCACCGAACTTCGCCTTCCAGTTGTAGTACGTTGCCTCGGAGATTCCGTGCTTGCGGCACAACTCTGCGGGCTTGGCACCTGCATCGGCTTCCTTGAGCACGCCGATGATTTGCTCTTCCGTAAATCGTTTCTTCATTGCCATTCCTTTGGGAACGGACTCTACATCGATTTCGTACTAATCACGGGGAGCAGGTCAGGTCATTGGCCCGGCACACGCGCCCGCCAAAAGAACAAAACCCCGCGCACCGCCTAAGCGGTGCGCGGGGTTTTGCCCAAAAAAGGAAAACCGCGCCTTACTTCTTTTCTTCCTTGACGCGATAGACCAGCACCGCCGTTGCGGCCAACGACAGCACTTTGGCCGTCACGCTGCCCAGCAACAGGCGCGACAGGCCGCTGCGGCCATGGCTGCCGATGAAGATGAGGTCGCAACCGGTATCGGTGGCGGCCTGCACCACGCCATCAGCGACGTTGAAGTTGGAAACCGCGCGAGACTCCACCGTCACGCCGGCGGTATGCGCCCGATCGATGATCTGCTTGAGATACTGCTCGGCCTGTTCGGCGGCGGCCTTCTCGTAGTCTTCGTCGGTAATGGCATAGGCCGCAGCCATGCCGTCAAACCCGATGGTTGCCGCAAACGGCTGCGTCACGTGCAAGGCCACGACTTCGGCACCGATCGAGCGCGCGAAGGTAATACCGGCATTGGCTGCCTGTGCAGAGAGAGGGGAACCGTCGGTGGGAATCAGGATCTTTTTAAACATGCTGCCTGCTCCTTCTAGTAGGAATCAACATGCTACCGGAAAACCCAGGCAGCACGCAGGAATATGCCCGCTGGATTGATGACCCTCAAGCCAGCTGCTGTGCGGCGACGAAAAGGTTGGTGCAACGCGTGCCGGTACGGCAATAGGCCAGCACGGGCGCCGGCAGTGTGTTCAACAATTCGGCGAAACGGGCCACATCGGCGGCCGTCATGGCGCTGCCAACCACGGGCTGATACTCCACGGCCAGACCCGCTGCGGCAGCAGCCTTTGCTACGTCGGCCGCCTGCGGTTGATCCGGGCCGCCTTCGAAATCGGGGCGATTGATGATCACGCTTTTGTAGCCGGCCTCGGCCACGCCAGCCATGTCATCGGGGCCGAGCTGGGGCGCCACGGCGAAACTCTCGGTCAGGGGACGAATCGGCACACTCATGAGGGAAGTCCTTGGGGTAAAGCCCTGCGCGCGCCGCGTCGCGGCCAGACCCGCGCAGAGCGGGAATGATGCTCAAAGTATAGTGGCCCCGGGCCGGTTTCCGGGCTCTGCCATGAGATCAGACAAAATACGCCACGCCTCGGGAGCGTCGATCATGGCCACCGAAAAACGCAGCATGGTCGACGGCTGCTGCGACGGCGAAAACAGCGTGCCGGGTGCCAGCAGCATGCCCCGGTCGGCAGCCTGACGGGCCAGCGCCTCGGAGTCGCGTCCGCAATCGGCCCACACAAACATGCCGGCGCCCGGTTCATGCGGTACGGCAAAACCCAAGACTTGCAGGCGGCGCAGACAGTCGCGTCGGGCCTGATCCACCCTGACGCGAACCCTATCCAGGTGCCGGCGATATTGCCCGTCGACCAGGATGCGATGCACGACTCGCTCGCCAAGCTCGGGAGTGGTCAGGCCGGCGAGCATTTTCAGGTCCGCCAGCGGCTGCAGTATTTCCGCATGAGCCGCCACGTAGCCGACCCTGAGGCTGGCGGCCAGCATCTTGGAAAACCCGCCCACGAGGATGACCCGGTTCAAGCGGTCCAGCGCAGCCAGGCGCACGGCCCCGCCGGGATGCAGTTCGCCATAGGTATCGTCCTCGACCACCATGAAATCGTGCCGTTCCGCCAGACGCAGAACACCATAGGCCGCCCCGGCCGACAGCATGTGACCGGTGGGATTGTGTACGGCGGCATTGATGATGAACAGCTTGGGTTTGTGCTCTGCCGCCAATAACTCCAGCATCGCCAGATCCGGACCATCCGGGCCGCGCGGCACACCGATGACCCGGGCCCCAAAGGCGGCCAGGCGACCAAAAAAGACGAACCAGGCAGAGTCTTCCACCAGAACGGTGTCACCCGGTTTGACGAGGTGGCGTGCGATGAGATCCAGCCCGTGCGTCACGCCATTGGTGGTCAGGAGATGATGCTCCGGATGAGCGGGCACCCCTTCGCCCTGGAGCATGGAGGCAATCTGCTGCCGCAAGGGCAGGAAGCCCTGTTGCCGACCATAGGAGACCAGATTGGCCCGCGCCGAGCGCCCTACCGCGCGTATGGCGCCGGCCACCATCTCGGGATCCAGCCAATCGGCCGGCAGCAGGCCCGCCCCGCCCGGCGAGCCGGGGGTGGTATCGCGAAACATACTGCGCAGCAACCAGGTGACATCCACCCGGGCCGGAACCGCCAGCCCGGGTGCAGGCGATACCTCGGGCGACAGAGCGCCCGTGTTGCGGGCACGTACGAAAAACCCGACGCCCCGACGCGACTGCACCACCCCCCGGGCCACGAGCCGGTCATAGGCTTCGACGACGGTAAAACGGCTTACGCCCGCCTGTTGCGCCATGCTGCGTATGGAAGGCAGGCGGGTACCGGGGCGCATGCCTTGTTCGTCAATACGCCGCGCAAGATCGTCGGCCAATTGGGTGACCAGGGTCGCGTCGCTTTCGCGCACCGGTTGCCAGTCGGCGGGCAATGAGGACGACGCCGCCGCGTCGGATGCAACTGTCATGGGAGATCTACCAGGCCAGTGATAAGAGTGAACTGCAAAAGTGTACCGGTACTGTACCGCTTACTGTGCGTAGAGTGACAGGCTTACCCGCTACAGGCAAGTCCTGCCCCCGACTTCACGGCCCGCCATGTCCAGAACCCACTCCCCTCCCAACCTCGAAGGCTATGCTTTCGGTCTGCTTGGCGTCCTCGTGTTCTCCCTGACGCTGCCCATGACACGCCTGGCTGTGGCGGAGATGCCGCCCTTGCTCGTGGGGCTAGGCCGGGCGCTGGTCGCGGCGCTGCCCGCAGCCGTTCTCCTGCTGGCGACGCGCAGCCGCCTGCCTACCCGCTCGGAGTTCAGCGGCATCGTGCTGGCTGCCGCGGGGATCGTGGTGGGCTGGCCGCTGACCTCGACGCTGGCCATGGCCAGCGTGCCGTCGTCCCACGGCGAGGTGGTCAATGGCTTGCTGCCGTTATCGACGGCCCTGTTTGCCTGCTGGCGCAGCGCAGAGCGTCCCTCACCCGCTTTCTGGGCTTGGGCCTTGGTAGGGGCGCTGCTGGTGATGGGTTTTATCCTGAGCCAGGGCCATGGCGCCCTGCAGCCTGGTGATTTCTGGCTGCTGGTGGCCGTGGTGCTGGGCGGCCTGGGCTATGCCGAAGGCGCAAGAGCATCACGCACATTGGGTGGCTGGCGCACGATCTGCTGGGCGCTGGTCATCAGCGCCCCCTTTCTCGCCGGCCCGGTCTGGTGGCTGGCGGCTCATGCCGCCATGCCTGGCGCCCATGCGCTGTGGGCCTTCGGCTATCTGGCTTTTTTCTCCATGTTTCTGGGGTTTTTTGCCTGGTATCGGGGCTTGGCGGTGGGCGGGATCGCCCGGGTAGGCCAACTCCAATTGCTGCAACCCTTTTTGACCGTTCTGGCCGCCGCGCTGCTCTTTCAGGAACAGGTCCCCCCGATACCTATATCTTTGCCCTGGCGGTGGTGCTGGTCATCGCGGGTGGTCGCCGTAGCCTCGTCCGCACACGCTAACCTCTTCTCCCCTCGGCTGCCCTCATGTCCATCGACTCTCTGCCCATCCTGTCGCTGTCGCTGCTCGGCCCTCTGGCCTTGTTCGCGCTGGTATCGTCCATCCCCCCGGGCCCAACAACGTCATGCTGGCCTCATCGGGGCTGACATTCGGTTTTCGCCGCAGCATTCCGCACATGCTGGGAGTGACCATCGGATTCTCCTTCATGATTCTGCTGGTGGGGCTGGGCCTGGGCGCGCTTTTCAATCAGTTTCCCTGGCTCTATTCGGCCCTCAAGTACGGCGGCGCCCTCTATCTGCTGTACCTGGCCTGGAAGATCGCCTGCTCCGGCCCCCTTGAAGATGGCACCCAGCGCGCCCGCCCGCTGACCTTCGTTCAAGCCGCGCTGTTCCAATGGGTCAACCCCAAGGCCTGGGTCATGACGGTGGGCGTCGTGGCCACCTATACGCCACAGCAGGGTTTCCTTGGCAATCTCTGGGTCGCGGCCGTGGTCTGCGGGCTGGTCAATCTGCCCAGTATCTCCATCTGGGTGTCTTTCGGCATGGCGCTGCGGCGCATCCTGCATCGCCCGGGTGCGGTACGCATCTTCAACCTGAGCATGGCGTTACTGCTGGTGGCCTCGCTCTACCCCATTGCCCTGGACTTGGCAGCCCGGTAGACGTGATGGGGAACCGGATCATCCCCGGGAGGTCTGATCTTGCACCATGGCCGTTTTTTCCCGAACCTCCCGCCGCCTGGCCGCCTCGGCCGCGCTGATCGCCGTCGGCGCCGTTGGCTGCTCCGAACTGGACAGTTGGCAGCGCCAGGCGATTTTCGCCCCACAGGCGGAACAACAACACTGGTGGCGCGAGCCGCCGGCCGGCACCGATGTCTTCGATCTTCCGCTGGCTGGCGGGGAAGCCATCAGGGCGTGGTATTGGCCCAGCCCCTTGCCGAACGCACCAGCCGTACTGTATCTGCATGGCGCGCGCTGGAATCTGAACGGCAGCGCCTTTCGCATGGAAGCCTGGACCAAGTTGGGGTATTCGGTGCTGGCCATCGACTACCGGGGCTTCGGTGCGTCCAGCCCCCGCCTGCCCTCAGAGCGCTCGGCGTTGCAAGATGCCCAAGTCGCGCTCAGAGAACTGGCTCGCCGCCAACCCGATCCGGCGCGCCGCTTCGTCTATGGGCATAGCCTGGGCGGCGCCATCGCCATCGACCTGGTGTCACAGCCGTCCCAACCCGAGATTGCCGGCCTGATCGTCGAGTCCAGCTTCACGAGTATTGCGGCGATGATGACCCAGTACAAATGGGGTACTGTGCCCGGCGCCTCATGGCTGGTGACTCAACCCTTCGACTCGCTGGGCAAATTGGCCCGTTTATCCACGCCCCTGCTACTGTTGCATGACACGGCCGACCGCGTCGTGCCCGACCACATGAGCGACGAGCTCTATGCCGCCGCCGTCAACGTCCCACCGCCCCTCAGGCGCCTGGTGAAGATAGAAGGCGGGCCCCATTCGGGCGGTGTACGGTCTGGTATCCGGTACAACCGGGCCGTGGCGGACTTCGTGCGGGGTGCCGGGCACGCCCGGCGCCTCGCGGACCAGCCTCTCAGCGGCTGATCACGGGCCGGTCGGCCTCATCCCAGGCCAGCCGCCGGGCGCTGCGCTGGGAGGCATTGACCGGAATCATCTGACTCAGCCTCGTCACGGACAACCCGTTGCCGACCAGCCACTCGCGCAGCTCGGCGCTGGCCAAGACCTCGAACTCCGCCACCCGCTGCTGGCCGTGCTCGACAGGGCCGGGCAGCGCCGGATGGCACATGATCAGATCCCCATCGAGCGCATTGGCAAGCCAGTGATGCAGCAGCGTTGCATAGTGGCGCTTGCCGCCCGTAAAGCCGTAGGCCCCGAAGAAGCGGCCATTGGCCGGCCAGCCTTGCTGGCACAGTTGCCCTGCCAGCGCATGCCCGCCCAGGCCGGCAATGACATGCGCCTTGGCCACGGCAGCCCATGGCAGTCCCTGCAGCGCCCCTGGCTGCGTCAGACGCAGCCAGGGGCGCTGACCCGGATAGCGCCGCTGCAGGGCCTGCAGCAGAGGGCCGCGCACCCCGGGGAGTTGATGCACATGCTGATGCCCGTCGATATAGTGGGGGGCCTGCCCCATCTCATCCTCGAAGGCGTCGAGCTGACGCTCGATGGCCTGGCTGATCCTCTGCGGATCCAGGCGTCCCGCGTAGGCGCGCACCAACAAGGCACACAGCGGCAACATGTCCCTGTCCGCTGCCGACAATGGTTCAGACAGGTTCAAGTGCAGCCCGATGTCGGTGTCGCTGGCCTTCAGTTGCGCAACGTGGCGCGCAAAGCTCGCTCCGCCCGACATGCAGCTGACTGCGCTCAGGATGCCGGCATCCAGCAATTGAAAAATTGCGTGGTCGATGCACGCATCCATGCCAAAATCGTCGCCGCAGACGGCGACACGCCGCCCCTGAGCCGATGTTTTCATTGCCATACCCCTATCTTTGCCTTCCGCATGCCCACACTGTTGCGTCAAATTGCCTTGTTCATCGTTGTGGGGTGCGCGGCCGCTGCCACCCACTGGCTGGTCGCCGTAGGCTTTGTCGAATACGCCGACCTGGCTCCGGCCTGGGCCAATGTGGTGGGCTGGCTGGTTGCCTTCGTCGTGTCCTTCACGGGTCACTACCAACTGACTTTTCGTCATCTGACGCTCTCTTGGATCCTAGCCGCGCGGCGTTTCTTCCTTGTGTCAGCGGCCGGCTTCGCGGTCAACGAGGCGGCCTACGTCTGGTTGCTGCACACCACCCGGCTGCCCTACGACGTGCTGCTCGCGTTGATTCTGATCGGCCTGGCCGTGCTCACTTTTGTGGCGAGCCGCCTGTGGGCGTTCCGCCACACACCCTCTGACGCACCGCGTCGCTGACATCCAGCAACCAGACCTGCCGGCGGCCATCGACAAAGCGGGGCGACTGTCCGCGTATGGCGGCATAGTTGTCGCCATCGGCGGGCTGGCCCCAAACCCAGAAACGTGCACCATTGGGTGCCGCGCACACGCGTTCATTGAAGGTGGCGTTGGAGACCAGCACACGCTGCCCGATCGCAGGCTCGAACATCGCCGCGTCAAAGAGCTCCTTGCGCCAGTTGTCCCGAGTCGGAATTTCGGGGTTGGACCAGTCGTCGACGACCCACACCGGCTCGGTCGAGGCCGTGTAGATTCCCAAGTCGAAGGGAAAGTGGTGCAAAGCCACCATGGTGTCGTAGGGCTGCGCTTCGGCTCGGACTTGCTCGCCCAGCGGACCGCTGCCGCCACGCGGATTGAAGGTCGCCACGAGTATGCCCGCCAAGCACAGCACCGCTGCGACCGCCAGCGACGCCCAGACCCTGCGGTACATGCCCCGGTTCCACGCGGGCATCACCGTCTCGGTCACGAGAAACGCCAGCGCGGGGACGGCAGGCAGGATATAGCCGATCAGTTTGGAGCTGGGCAGCGAGAAAAAACCCACCGCGACGACCAGCCATATCAGCATCAGGCGACGCAGCCCGTCGCTGTCTTCCGCTCCCCAGAAACTGCGACGCAAGGCCCCTCCCATCCACAAGGACCATGGCAGCGTCAGTCCAGCCAGCACCGGCGGATAAAACCAGAAAGGCTGGACGTTGTTGAATCCGGATAGCGCGAAGCGCTCGAAATGCTGATAGATGAAGAAATAGTGGAAAAAGCCGGGGTAGCGCACCTGCATGTACGCGAACCAAGGCAGCGCAACCACGGCAAAAGCCGCCAGTGCCGGCGGCCAGATCAGGGCTTTGAAGCCCCGTCCGTCGCGCCGCATCACCAACCAGCCCAGCAAGATAGCCCCGGGCAGCACAATACCGATCAACCCCTTGGCCAGCACGGCCAGGGCGGCCAGCACGGCTGTCGCCAGGGACATCCGTCGCCAGGGCAGGCCGCCAGCGACTCGCAAGATGGTGTCTGCACCCGCGAGCACACAGAGAGTGATCATGCCGGCCACTGACATATCCATATTGGCGAACTGCGCTCCACCGTAGAAAAACGGCATGGTGCACAGCACCCCCACGACGCCCAGTGCGAAGCGCTCGCCCCGATAACGTCGGGTGAAGGCGTAAATGCCGGCGACGCTGGCCCAGGCGATGAGCAACGAGGGAAGACGTGCGGCCCATTCCGTGAGTCCGAACAGCGCAAACGATATCTGAGCCAGCCAGTAATAGAGAGGCGGCTTATGAAAGTAAGGCATGCCGTCCATGAGCGGCACAAAGGGCGAGTGGCTGCGCAGCATCTCCCAGGCCACACCGGCATAGCGGCCCTCGTCGGGCAGGGTCAGCGGACGCGACCAGGCCAGTCCCATCAGCCACAGCGCCACCCCGGTCAGGACCAGCCAGGTGTAAACCCGAGGGCGTGCCGCCACGCGCGCAGCAAAAGCAATCGTGCTCATCGCGACCCCGCCTTGCGCGTGGCGCGCGCACGGCCGCGTCGCTGACGTGCTACGTACAACGGCCTGCCTTTGACCTCGTCGAAGATGCGTGCGACATATTCACCGACCACCCCCAGAGAGAGCAGGTTGATGCCGGCGAAAAACAGCAAAGCGGTCATGATGGTGGTCCAGCCGGATACCGCGTTGCCAACGATCAGATAGGCCGCGACCAGATAGGCGCCGTACATCAACGACAGCAGCGCAAACGCCAACCCGAGGACACTGAGTGCCCTCAACGGCCAGGTCGTGAAGGCCGTCAGCCCATCGAGGGCCAGGCCGAACAGCCGCATGGGCCGGAAATGGCTGCGTCCGTGCAGACGGGTATCTGGGGTATACGGCAGCGCTTCGCTCCTGAAGCCCACCCAGGCATAAAGCCCTTTCATGAAACGGGTACGCTCGGGCAGCGCGACAAGCGCCTCGACCACACGGCGGTCCATCAGGCGGAAATCCCCCGCGCCGGCTGGCACCTGAACCCGGCTGCCGGAAAGCAGGCGGTAGAACCAGCGCGAACCCCAGCGCTTGAACGAGGTTTCGTCGTTACGGTCGCGGCGCACCGCATAGACCATTTCGGCGCCTGCGCGCCAGCGGCGCAGCATCTCTTCGATAAGAGAAGGCGGATGCTGCATGTCGGCATCCAGACAGATCACCACCTCGCCATCTGCGGCTTCAAGCCCGGCGCTGATGGCGGCTTCCTTGCCGAAATTGCGCGCCAGTTGCACGTAACGAAAGCCATCGATCGCGGACCATTCGGCCATGAGGTCCGGGGTGGCGTCGCTGCTGCCATCGTCGATCACGATAATCTCCCACCCGGAGCAAAGTGCATCCAGACGGCTGCGCAACAGGGGCAGAAGAACGCGCAGGTTATCCGCTTCGTTGAGGCAGGGTACGATGCAGCTGACCTGAGCCTCGACAAAGAAGGAACGGGTTTCGCCTGCCAGTTCGAGTGGGGCGGTGGCGGACTGACGCGAGAGCGGAAAAGCCTTGGAGCGGAATTCGACTTGCATGGTGCGGACCCAAAAGAGGGTTGAATGTGCAGCAAGTATGCAAATCGCACCGTCAAATTTTTATCAAATCAGCCCAGTCCCGCGAAAATCCACGCATGGTTGCATGCATTTGCGGCAGCACGCAGAAAAAACCACGCAAGCAGCTGTTTTTATTGATGTTTATGTCTTCCACTCTTATTTGCCGCGCGTTGAGCGCCAGCGATCTGCCCCTGATTCTTCGTCTACAGGCCGAGCTTTACCCTGCCGAGCTTCACGAAAGCGCTGCCTTTTTCATGAATCGCATTGCGCTGGCCGCGGCAACGTGCCGCGTCGTCATGAACGCGCAGCGGCTGGCCGGCTATCTGATTGCCTACCCCTGGGACTCGGGTTTGCCGCCTGCGCTGGATCTGCCGCTGGACGCGCTGCCCGTTCGCGCGGACTGTTGGTTCGTGCACGATTGTGCCGTCGCTCGCTGGGCACAAGGCAAAGGGGTCGCTCGCATGATGCTGCGCGACAGTGCCCGCTCGGCCGCACAGGCCGGCCTCACACGCGCCAGTCTGGTATCGCTGGCGTCGGCTGTGACCTACTGGGAAAAACAAGGGTATGCCGCCGCGACGTCTTCGGCTGATCTGGCGCGCAAACTGGCCGGCTACGGCACAGGCGCGGTTTACATGAGCCGCGCGTTGCCTGCTCAGTAAAAAGAACTGAAGGTGATATAGGCCTTGTAGAGTATGGTCAGCAACGCCACGATCAAGCCCAACCCCATCAAACCCAGACCCAGATTGCGGTCACGCAATCCAAACCCCAGCAGCATGAGCGCCACGGCCAGGCACACGATGATGAGCATGGTGTTGGTATTCGGATGCATCGGTTCATTCTCCTGATCGGGGTGTGTCGGTGTCGTTCCAGCCTCCGCCCAGGGCCTGATACAGCTTGACCGTGACCTGGGCACGGGCGGTGCGCACCTGCGCCAATTCGTCGTCTCGGTGCAGGGAGTCCAACTGGGCTTCCAGCACCTCCTGCAATGTCTGTCGGCCGGCGTCGTACAGCCGCCCCGCCTGCGTGGCGTTGCGCCGTGCGGTACCAGCGGCCTGCAAGAGCAACTGCTCGCGCTCATCCAGCCCGCGCCGCATGCCATAGGCATTATCGACGTCCTGCAGCGCGTCCAGGATACTCTGATCGTAGCGCGCCAAGGCCGCTTGCAACCGAGCATCGGCGGCCTCGACATTGGCCGCAATCCGGCCAGCCGTGAAAATAGGCAGGGTCACGCCAACACCGAAGAGCCCCGCGCTTCCTTGGAGAGCAGGCAGGCCGGCCACATCCAGTCGTCCATCACGCAGCAAGAAACTCAACGAAAAGCGCGGAAACCATTCCGCCCGGGCACTGCCCAGGCGGGCGGCATAGGCGCTGACTTCGTGAGCGTGTGCGCGTACATCCGGGCGTCGTGCCAAGACTTCCGACGGCACAATGCCACCCGGCGCATCGGGCACGGCAACCGTCGGGGGCTGTTCTGGCAAGGTTCGCAGCGCCTGCGCCGGCTGCCCCGTGAGCACCGCCAACCGACGCAGCCGCACGTCGAACTGGCTGACCAGCAGCGGCTGCTGCGCGCGGATGTTTTCGGCTTGGGCTTGAGCCCGATCCACGTCATAGCGTGTCACCTGCCCGGCGCCAAACCGCCCTCTGGCATAGCGCAGCAACTTGTCGCTGGCGTCGATGCTGGCCTGTAGCACCCGCAGCCGGGCCTGCAGCCCACGCTCCTGCAGATAGGCCTCGGCAATATCGGCGGCCACCAGCATGCGCACACCATAGAGCCGCTGCTGCATGGCCGCAGCCGCTTCGCTGGCGGCAGCGGCATCGCTGCGCCGGCCCCCAAAAATGTCGACCTCCCAGACTGCCGCCACGCCAGCCAGGTAATCGGTCACCATCGCCGTGTCACGCGGCAAACCATGCGGTTGCCGAAGCTCGGCCTTGCCCCGCTGGCCGCCGGCGTGCGCGCCAAGATTGGGGTAGAGCGCCGAGTCCACCACCACCGCCAGCGCACGTGCCTCGCGCAGGCTGGCTTCGGCGGCCTTGAGGTCATTACTGTTGGCAAGGCCTTGCTCGATCAGGCCCGTCATGACCGGATCGTTCCAGCCCAGCCACCAGGCGCTCAGGCGAACGTCTGCGGCGCCCTGCGCGGGCACCTGATCGAAGTGTCCGGGCAACACCCGTTGCGGCGGCGCCTCGACACGCACGGCGCAAGCCGCGAGTAGCGCCGGCAAAAGAAAGGGTAGGAGTCGTGGCATCGAAGTCATCAGTCATCCCTGCCGTGCCAGCATCGAGCGAAACCGGCGCAGCGCCAATCCGAGGAAGATTCCTCCACACACAGCAATGGCCAGAAATTGCGGCCAGACAATAGCGAAACCGGCGCCCCGATACAGAACCGCCTGGGTCAACATAACGAATTGCGTGGTGGGCAGGATAGGCACCAGGCTTTGCATGACCGAGGGCATACTTTCGACCGGCGTGGCCGCGCCCGACAGCAGGTAGGCCACGACATAAACGGGCACGGCCAGAAGGCCGAACTGCGGCATCGTCGGCGCCAGGGTAGCCAAATACATCCCCAGTGCCGTCACCGAAAACAGGTAGATCGCCAGGCCTGCCATGAACAGCCACTCGGAGCCGTGCAGCGGGATGCCCAGGCCCGCCTGAACGACCCAGCGCAAGGACAGCATGGCTGCCACGAGAATCACCAGGCCATTGGAGAGGATCTTTGCCATCGCGATCTCGCTGGCGCGCACGGGCATGACCAGCAGGTGTTCGATCGTGCCGTGCTCGCGCTCGCGGATGACGGCTGCACCGACCAGGATGATGGCCAGCACGGTGACGTTGGTCACGATCTGCATGACAGCCGTGTACCAGGGCGATTGTGCATTCGGGTTGAACAGTTGCCGCGTGACCGGCACGACGGGCAACTGCGCCTCGATCCCCTGGGCATGGAGAAAGCCCAGAACTTCGCGCGCGATGATTTCATTGAGATAAGTCACGCCCAGGCCGGCCTGGGTCATGGCCGTGGCGTCGACCAATATCTGCACCGAGGGCTGGCGCCGCGCCAGCACGTCGCGCTCGAAATTGGGCGGAATTTCCAGCACGAAGATATATCGCCCGCGGTTCAGAGCAGCGTCGACCTCATCGCGGCTGATCGCCTCGGGTGGTTTGAAATACGGAGGCAGGATGGCATCACGCAGCCGATAAGACAAGTTGGACCGATCATTGTCGAGCACGGCGACCGAGGCGTTGGCCACCTCGGCCTTGACGCCATTGGCAACCGAATAGATCGCGGCGGAGAAAGCGAACACGATCAGTAGCAGCAAGGTGTAGTCGCTGGCCAGGCTGTGGAATTCCTTGCCGCACAACCGCATCACATTGCGTAGCCATTGCCGCATTCAAGCCTCCTGTTTGCGCAACAAAAGGCGAGCTGCTCCGATATAGAGCAGCGCGAACGCGGCCAGGGCAGCGTACATCGACAAGAAACTGTGCCAACCCAGGCCCTTGGTAAAGCCGCCCAGACTGATGAGCTGAAACCACGAAGACGGAAAGCCCACCCCCACCCAGTAACTGCTGCCAGTCAGCGTCGACACCGGGTACAGCAGCCCCGAGAAATTGACGGAAGGAATCAGGCAGAGAATGGCCGTGCCGAAAATCGCGGCTACCTGGGATCGCACGAACGTGGACATCAGCAGCCCCAGCGCCGTGGCGGCAAGCACAAAGAGCAGCGCACCGAGCGACAAACTGAGAAACGACCCTCGTAACGGCACCCGCAGCAGTACGATGCACAAAAACACCAGGCTGAGATAACTCATCATCGCCAACACCACATAGGGCATCTGCTTGCCCAGCAGGTACTGACCAACCGTGGCCGGCGAGGCATACAAATTGGTAATGGAGCCCATCTCCTTTTCGCGCACCACACCCAATGCGGTCAGCATGGTCGGGATGAGAATCAACGCCAACATCAAGATGCCGGGCGTGATGGCGTAGATGCTGCGAAATTCCTGATTGAACATGAAACGCGGATCGACGCGTGCCGGCAGCGAGACCGCCCCCTGCGGACGGGCCGCCATCAGGCTGGCGTTATATTCCAGCATGATTCCCGTCACGTAACCGCGCACATTCTCGGCGGTGAATGGCTGGGCGCCGTCAATGTAGAAACCAATGCGCGGTTTGTTGCCGGCCAAAAGTTCGCGCCCATAACCCGGCGGAATGTCGATGACCAGTTTGACCGATGCATCGGTGAGCCGCTGGGTGATCTGAGCATCGTTTGACAGCGGTGTCTGCGACCGAAAATAGCGCGACCCGGAAAAGTGTTCCAGCAACCGGCGGCTCTCGATGCTTTGGTCGCGGTCAAGCGCGGCATACCGGACGTTCTCGACGTCAAAGGACACGCTCCAGGCAGCGATGCACAGCAATACGATGGGGCCAAGAAGCGCGAACGCCAACCGCATGCGATCACGGCGCAATTCCAGTGCTTCGCGCTGCGCGAAGGCCCAGGTGCGCCGCCACCAGGCCAACGGGCCGGCTGGCACGCCCGGCGCGCTGCCGGCCAGATCGGCGTGGGGCGCGCTGGCCGTCTCCAGGGTCTGTTGCGGATCGGCGTGCTCGAGATAGGCGACAAATGCATCCTCCAGAGAGGCCGCATGCTCGCTGGCGGTAAGCTCGGCGGGTGTTCCGACAGCCAACACACGCCCGCGGTGCATGAAGGAAATCCGGTCGCAACGTTGCGCTTCATTCATGAAGTGCGTGGACACGAAGATCGTTACACGATCCTGACGCGACAGACGCAACAGATGGCGCCAGAACATATCGCGTGCGGCAGGATCCACGCCGGAAGTCGGCTCATCCAGAATCAGCACCTCGGGCCCGTGCAGGCAGGCTGCGGCCAATTGCAGACGCTGGCGTATCCCCAACGGCAGGCTCACGGGATGACTGTCGGCGACGTCCAGCAGCTCGAAAGCGTCCAGCGCACGTTCGACCGCCTGCCGCGCCTGAGCGCCCTCCATGCGGTAGAGATGCGCGTGGAGCAACAGATTCTTCTTTACCGTGAGCTCTTCATAGAGCGAGAACGATTGAGACATGTAGCCGACCTTCATGCGGGTGGCCATGTCACTGGCATCGCCTGGCTGGCCAAGCAAACGCGCCGTGCCACTGGAGACATCCAGCAAGCCGGTGAGCATTTTCATGGTCGTCGTCTTGCCACACCCGTTCGAGCCCAGAAAGCCGAAGATCTCGCCGCGCTCGATCTTGAAACTGACGTGATCGACTGCCACGAAACTGCCAAATTTCCGCGTCAAATCCACCGCCTCGATGGCGGCAGGCCCCGGCTGTGGCTCAAAGGGCGTGATGTCCAGCGGTTTCTGCTCGCCACGCCGCTGCGGCGGCAGGAAACTGATGTAGGCCTGCTCCAGCGTCTGCGCCTGCGCGCGCTGCATGACGGCGGCGGTAGCGTCGCAGACCAGCACGTTGCCGGCGTCCATCGCCACCAGGTGGTCGAATCGCTGCGCCTCTTCCATGTAGGCCGTGGCCACGACCACCGTCATGCCCGGCAATTCGCCGCGCAACGTGTCGACCAACGCCCAGAATTGGCGCCGCGACAGGGGATCTACCCCCGTGGTGGGCTCGTCCAGGATGAGCAGCTCAGGGTTGTGGACCAGCGCACAACACAGACTCAGCTTCTGCTTCATGCCGCCGGAGAGTTTTCCGGCGGGCCGGTCAGGAAAGGGAGCCAACGCGGTGGCGTGCAACAGGCGCTCGATGCGGCGTTTACGTGCCAGCGCATCCAGGCCATAGAGCCGCGCGAAGAAATCCACGTTCTCATAGACCGACAGGGTGGGATAAAGATTACGTCCCAGACCTTGCGGCATGAACGCCAGACGGCCGGCCAACTCGTTACGAAAGGCCGGGCGAGCAATATCTCCGCCCAACACCCGTATCCGACCCGTCTGCAGCCGTTTGACGCCGGCAATCAGGGACAGCAGCGTCGACTTGCCCACGCCATCCGGGCCGATCAGCCCGATGGTCTTGCCTGCCGGCAACGTCAACGACACCTCGCGCAGCGCCCACACCTGGCCATAGCGATGCGACACATCCTCCAGGACGATGGCGTCATCCATCGGTCAGTCTCCGGGCAACGCGACGTCCAACTCCGCGGGCCAGGCAGCATCGGCCTGCAGGTTGACGTAGGCATTGCCCGTCATTCCCGCTTTAAGCAGCGAGGCATAGCGCCTGGCAACGTCCGGTGGCACTTGCAGCTTGACGCGGTACATGAGCTTGTCGCGCTCGCTGACGGTCTCGACGTACTTCGGCGTGAATTGCGCCTCCGAGGCCACGAAACCCACTTTGGCGGGAATCACCGCCGCGGGCACCCCATCGAGCACGAGCCGGGCATCCTGACCAATCCGCAGATGGCCGGCGACTCGCGCGGGCCAGAAAACGGTCATGTAGATATCTGCGGTATTGAGCAGCGTGAGCACTCGCCCGCCCGCAGGCAGCACCGCTCCGACTTCAACGACGCGGTACTCGATGCGGCCGGCAACAGGTGCGCGAAGATCCATATCGTCGATGACGCTCTGGATACGGGCGATCTGCGCCTGGGCCTCGAGCCCCGCGGCCATGGCCTCGCCGACAGCCGCGTCCGCCGCCGCCAGGCCGGCGCTCTCGCCTTGCAAGGACAGTTGGCGGCGTTGCAACTCGATCTTCGAGACCAAGTCATCGCTGCGCAAGCCCTGCGTCTGCTGCAGTTCGATACGAGCCAGTTTTTCGCGTACCTGGCGCGCACCGGTTTCGGCTCGCGCACGCGCCACCGCCTGCTGCGCCCGCCCCTGCGCGGCCTGCGCGCCTGCCAATTGCGTGCGCATTTCGGTGGTATCCAGCCGTGCCAGGATCTGATCGACGGCCACCTCGTCGCCTTCGCTGACGGAGAGTTCGCGCAGCCGTCCCGCGTACTTCGTAGCGATGTCGATGCGGCCGACCTCGAGCCGGCCATTGGCACTGCCGATAGTGTCCGGCATATCCTGACCGCGATACTGGTTGACCCAGACCGCTCCCGCAGCGGCCAGCACAAGCAGCACGGCCACCGATCCCCAAACCAGCGACTTTTTCATCCGATCTCCACGACAGACAGTGGATGCCGGGCGCAAGACCGTGCCGCAGGCAGCGTCGCGCAAGTGCGCAACGTTTGCGAGCCGGACCGCTCAAGCGCCAGGCAGCGCCATATTATCTGCCGGCTCCTGCGCGCGGTTTGCGTCACGGCAGCCGGTCTTGCGTCAGATCAAGCCCTGCTAAACGCTCAGGCAGGCTGATAGGACCATACACGAAGCGGCGGCAAACCCCAACGTCCAACGCAAAAATGGCGCCATCGGCTAGGTAACGCAAAGGAGAAAACCAAAAGAAAAAGGTTCATCGCGGAATAGCGTGGAGCCGTGCTTGATTGCCGTTACGCTTGATCCTTGATTTTTCAAGGATCAAGGCCGGGATCATGCTGGACCGCAAGACGATCGAGAGGTTGGGTGGGTGGGAAGGTTATCGGGTGGAGTGGGTCGTGTGGCCTGAAGGTGAGAGCCGGACGGTCACGATTTACCTGAAGCCTTCAGCGCGAACGATGCACTGCGAGCACTGCGGCAACCGATGTCGGCAGGTGCATGAGACGACCACGCGCCGGGTGCGGGATCTGCCGCTAATGGCGCTGCGAGTGACGCTGGTAGTGCCGCGTCGGCGGGTCTGGTGCGAGCAGTGCGGTGGACCGCATCTGGAGAGGCTGAGCTGGCTGGGCCGTTACCAGCGAGTGACCGACCGGCTGGCCGAGGCGGTCAGCCAGTTGCTTGAGTCCAGCAACATTCTGGCCGTGGCGCGCTTCTTCCAACTGGGTTGGCACACGGTCAAGGCGCTGGACAAGGCCCTGCTGCGACGGGCGATCCAAGAGCCGGACTGGAGCCAGATCCACTACCTAGCGATGGACGAGTTCGCTCTACACAAGGGCCATCGTTATGCCACGGTCGTTGTCGATCCGATCCGCCGTCAGGTGCTATGGATCGGTGATGGCCGCTCGCGCGAGACGGCCAGAGCCTTCTTCGAACAACTGCCAACAGGAGTTGCCCAGCAGATCCGGGCCGTAGCGATCGACATGACGACGGCCTATGAGCTGGAGATCCAGGCCAACTGCCCCAACGCCGAGATCGTCTACGACCTGTTCCACGTCGTGGCCAAGTACGGCCGTGAAGTGATAGACCGGGTGCGTGTAGACCAAGCGAACCAGTTGCGGCACGACAAGCCGGCCCGCCGGGTGATCAAGTCCAGTCGCTGGCTACTGCTGCGCAATCGCAAAAACCTCGATCCGTGCCAATCGGTAAAGTTGGACGAGTTGCTCCAGGCCAACCAGCCCTTGCTCACCGCTTATCTGATGCGCGATGAGCTCAAACAGCTGTGGTTCTACCAACACCCCGGCTACGCCCGCCAGGCATGGGATCACTGGCTGCAACAGGCTCAGGGCAGCGGCATCGCCGCCTTGGCTCACTTCGCGCTCAAGCTAAAAGCCTATCTGCACGGGATTCTGTCTCGCTGTCGCCACCGGCTCAACACCAGCATCGTCGAGGGCATCAACAACACCATCAAAGTCATCAAGCGCCGCGCCTACGGCTACCGCGATCAGGAGTACTTCTTCCTCAAGATCCGGTCTGCATTCCCCGGTATTCCTCGATGAACCAAGAAAAAGCCCGCTGCCAAGAGCGGGCTTTTTCAGGTGTTTGGTGGGTGGTACAAGTTTCGAACTTGTGACCCCTGCCGTGTGAAGGCAGTGCTCTACCACTGAGCTAACCACCCTGAAAGAAGCGAGATTCTAGCACGTTTTTTTAAGCTCGCACAAAGAGACTCAAGCAGCCTGAGCGGGCGCGCCCGAAGCCTCGTCGAGCGTGCGCCAAAGGCAGGCTGCGCCGACAGATTTGTCCAGGGCCGCGAGATAGGCTTCGTGCGCGGCAAGATCCTCTGCAGAGGCGGCGATGACGGGTAGCACGGAGGCATCGAAGCGGCTGAGTTCGACCTGGGACCCACCGCCGCCCTGAGCATCATCGACGTCGATCAGCAAGGCGTCCTGGCCGCGTGTCATGGCCAGCCAGACCTCGGCCAACAACTGCGAGTCCAGCAAGGCGCCGTGCAGAGTGCGGTGCGCGTTGGAGATGCCGTAGCGGTCGCACAAGGCGTCGAGCGAATTGCGCTTGCCGGGATAGAGCGTGCGCGCATGTGCCAGCGAATCCACCACGCTGCCGCAATAGTTGTCCAGGGTCTTGAGTCCGGCCTTCTGCAGTTCGGCGTTGAAGAATTTCACGTCGAACCCGGCGTTGTGCGCGATGAGTTCCGCGCCATCGATGAAGGCGAGAAATTGAGCGGCCACCTCGCCAAAACGTGGCTTATCGGAGAGGAACTCGGTCGTCAAACCGTGCACGGCCAACGCTTCGGGATCGCTGCCGCGGTCCGGATTGAGGTAGATGTGCAGGTTGCGCCCGGTCACCCCGCGATTGACGATCTCGACGCAGCCAATTTCCACGATGCGGTGACCCTGGGCGGGATCCAGGCCGGTGGTTTCGGTATCGAAAATGATCTGACGCATGGGCGGACTACTCTGAAACGGGTGTGGATTCGGCGGCCTTGCCCCGAAGGGCAGGCCGCGTGGAAACGATGAGGGAGTACGCCACCGGAACCACGAACAAGGTCAATAGTGTACCCAGGCTAAGGCCGCCGACCAGTACCCATCCAATCTGTTGCCGCGATTCGGCCCCGGCCCCGTTTGCCAGTGCCAGCGGAACCGTGCCCAATACCATGGCACCCGTCGTCATCAGGATGGGCCGCAGACGCAACACGCTGGCTTGAACCACCGCATGCATGACGTCATGGCCCTCTTCGCGCAATTGATTGGCGAACTCCACGATGAGGATGCCGTGCTTGGTGATCAGCCCGACCAGGGTGATCAGGCCGATCTGGCTGTAGATCGACAGCGTGCCACCGGTCAACCACAAGGCAAGCAGGGCGCCGGTCATGGACAGCGGCACCGACAGCATGATGATGAACGGATTGCGCCAGCTCTCGAACTGGGCCGCCAGCACCAGATAGATGAAGGCCAGCGCCATGGCAAACACCAGATAGATGCTGCCCGACGAGTCGCGGAACTCCCGCGATTGGCCATCCAGGTCCGTGACGACGGTATGCGGCAATACCTCGCGCGCCACCTCGTGCATATGATCCAGCACTTAGCCCAATGCGTATCCCGGAGCCACCGAGGCATCCACCTTGACGGCGCGCAACCGATTGAAGTGGTTGAGCGATTGGGGCGAGACGCCCTCGCGCACGGCCAGGAGGTTATCGAGTTGCACCATGCTGCCGTCCCGGGCCCGTACATAGATGCCAGAGATGTCCGTCGGCGTGGCGCGGTCACGCGGCGTGACCTGCACGATCACATCGTATTGTTCGCCCTCGTCCTTGTAGCGGGTGACTTGCCGGCCGCCCAGCATGGACTCCAGGGTGCGGCCGACGACGTCGACGCTGGCACCGACGTCGGACATCTTGTCCCGATCCACGTGCACTCGCAGCTCGGGGGTATTCAGGCGCAGGTCCGTGTCGAGGTTCTGCAGGCCGGGATAGTCACGCAGTGCATTCAGGAATACGCCGACCAGCTTGGCCAGTTCCGGGTACGGCGCCTGGCTCATGATGATGAACTCCACCGGCTTGGAACGCGACGACTGGCCTAGCGAAGGCGGGTTGGTCGGGAAGGCGCGCACGCCCGGCAGTGCCGAGAACTTGGGCTGCAACTCGCGCGTGATCTCCTGCTGCCGCCGGGCGCGGTCTTCCCAGGGTTTGAGGCGCAGGATCGCCGTGCCGTCGGTCACGGTAGGAAAACCCACGGTCGTCTGGCTGACACTTGTCTCGGGAATGGACTCGTAGAACTTTTCTATCGCCAGCATGTTCTCCAGCGTGTAGCCCAAGGTCGCGCCCTCGGGAGAGGACACGATGCCGAAGATGACGCCCCGGTCCTCGATAGGGGTGAGCTCGCTTTTGACAACCTTAAAGAGCACACCGCTGGCTGCCGCGACCGCCAGGCCCACGACAATCACGACCCCCGATGCGCCAGCGACCAGCCAAGCGAGCGCCGGTATCCGCGGCTGAGCGCCTCCAGCCAGCCCTCGATCAGGTTGTAGGCGCGGTTATGCCGGGTTTGATGGCGCAGCAGCAGCGAGCACATCATCGGCGTGAGGGTGAGCGCCACTACGCCTGAAACGAGCACGGTCGCGGCCAGTGTCAGCGCAAACTCGATGAACAGGCGGCCGGTGCGCCCCGTGGCAAAGGCCAGCGGCGCATACACCGTGACCAGCGTCATGGTCATGGCCACGACCGCAAAGCCGATCTCGCGCGACCCTTGAATGGCCGCCTGCCGGCGCGGCACGCCATTTTCGATGTGCCGGAAAATATTCTCCAGCACGACGATGGCGTCGTCGACCACCAGCCCGATGGCCAGCACCATGGCCAGCAAGGTCAGCGTATTGATGGAAAAGCCAAACATATACATGATGGCGCAGGCCCCGATCAGAGAGACCGGGATGGTGACGATGGGCACCAGGCTGGCACGCAGGTTGCGCAGGAAAAAAAAGATCACCAGCACCACCAGGACGATGGCTTCGACGATGGTGTGATAAACCGAATCGATGGAGCGCTCGATGAAGACCGAGGTGTCGTACGAAATATTCAACTTCATGCCCGCGGGCAGGCTTTCGTTCAGGCGTTCGACTTCCTGGCGGGCGGCCGCGGATAGCTCCAGCGGGTTGGCCGTGGACTGCCGGGTGATACCGATGTTGAGGGCGCTTTTGCCATTGAAGCGGGAGAGCACCCGGTCATTGGCCGCGTCGATTTGAACCCGGGCAACATCGCGCAGGCGAACCGGATAGCCTTTGACATTGGCAATGATGATGTTCTCGAACTGCGGAATGGTCTGCAGGTCGGTCGACGAGACCACCGAAAACTCGCGGGCCCGCGATTCGATCCGCCCCGCCGGGATCTCGACGTTCTGGCTGCGCAGCGCCGCCTCGACGTCCAGAACGGTGAGGTTGTAGCCCGCCAGTTTGTCGCGGTCGACATAGATACGCATCGATGGCAGCCGCTCGCCGAACACTCTCACCTCGGCGGCGCCGGGCAGCACCGACAGGCGCGTCTTGATATAGCGGTTGATATAGTCGGAAGTCTGGATGGCCGAGTAATGTCCGGACTCGACCGCGATGTAGATAATGGGTTGAGAGTCCGCCTCGACCTTGCCGATGATGGGTTCATCAATCTCGTCGGGAAGAAAGCGCCGCGCGCGCGAGACCTTGTCGCGGACCTCGGCGGCGGCCGCATCAGGGCTGCGTGAAAGGTTGAACTTGATGTTGATGAGGCTGCGCTCGGAGCGGCTGCGCGAGGTCATCACGTCCACCCCCTCGATGCCAGCCAACTGGTTCTCCAGCGGCTTGGTCACCTGGGATTCGATCACCTCGGGCGAGGCGCCTTTATAAGGTTCATCGCGGAATAGCGTGGAGCCGTGCTTGATTGCCGTTACGCTTGATCCTTGATTTTTCAAGGATCAAGGCCGGGATCATGCTGGACCGCAAGACGATCGAGAGGTTGGGTGGGTGGGAAGGTTATCGGGTGGAGCGGGTCGTGTGGCCTGAAGGTGAGAGCCGGACGGTCACGATTTACCTGAAGCCTTCAGCGCGAACGATGCACTGCGAGCACTGCGGCAACCGATGTCGGCAGGTGCATGAGACGACCACGCGCCGGGTGCGGGATCTGCCGCTAATGGCGCTGCGAGTGACGCTGGTAGTGCCGCGTCGGCGGGTCTGGTGCGAGCAGTGCGGTGGACCGCATCTGGAGAGGCTGAGCTGGCTGGGCCGTTACCAGCGAGTGACCGACCGGCTGGCCGAGGCGGTCAGCCAGTTGCTTGAGTCCAGCAACATTCTGGCCGTGGCGCGCTTCTTCCAACTGGGTTGGCACACGGTCAAGGCGCTGGACAAGGCCCTGCTGCGACGGGCGATCCAAGAGCCGGACTGGAGCCAGATCCACTACCTAGCGATGGACGAGTTCGCTCTACACAAGGGCCATCGTTATGCCACGGTCGTTGTCGATCCGATCCGCCGTCAGGTGCTATGGATCGGTGATGGCCGCTCGCGCGAGACGGCCAGAGCCTTCTTCGAACAACTGCCAACTGGGGTTGCCCAGCAGATCCGGGCCGTAGCGATCGACATGACGACGGCCTATGAGCTGGAGATCCAGGCCAACTGCCCCAACGCCGAGATCGTCTACGACCTGTTCCACGTCGTGGCCAAGTACGGCCGTGAAGTGATAGACCGGGTGCGTGTAGACCAAGCGAACCAGTTGCGGCACGACAAGCCGGCCCGCCGGGTGATCAAGTCCAGTCGCTGGCTACTGCTGCGCAATCGCAAAAACCTCGATCCGTGCCAATCGGTAAAGTTGGACGAGTTGCTCCAGGCCAACCAGCCCTTGCTCACCGCTTATCTGATGCGCGATGAGCTCAAACAGCTGTGGTTCTACCAACACCCCGGCTACGCCCGCCAGGCATGGGATCACTGGCTGCAACAGGCTCAGGGCAGCGGCATCGCCGCCTTGGCTCACTTCGCGCTCAAGCTAAAAGCCTATCTGCACGGGATTCTGTCTCGCTGTCGCCACCGGCTCAACACCAGCATCGTCGAGGGCATCAACAACACCATCAAAGTCATCAAGCGCCGCGCCTACGGCTACCGCGATCAGGAGTACTTCTTCCTCAAGATCCGGTCTGCATTCCCCGGTATTCCTCGATGAACCCTTTATAAGTGGTATCCACCGAAACGATGGGCTCGTCGATCTTGGGATACTCGCGCACCGTCAACCGCGAATAAGAGATCAGGCCGACCAGGATGATGATCAGCGACAGCACCGAGGCAAACACCGGCCTGCGGATACAGATTTCGGATATGACCATGGCTGGCCTCCTGGCTTACTTGGCCGCGCTATTGACGATGGACACCGGCGCGCCGTCGGTCAGGCGCTGTAACCCGGCAATGACGACCTGGTCGCCAGCGGCCAGGCCAGTCAGAATTTCCGCCCGCCCTTCGCGGCGCTCGCCCACGCCGACCTCGATCTTTTCGGCCCGGCCCTCGCGCACACGATAGACATATTGGCTCTGGCCCACCGGCGCCAGCGCCGTTTCGGGCACGGCCAGAGCGCGATCCTGGCCAAACTGCAATTGCACGCGCGCAAACATGCCCGGGCGCAACACATGATCGGTATTGGGCACCGTGGCACGCAAGAGAATGGATCGTCCACCGGCGTCGACCAGCGGGCTCACGGCATAGACCTGGCCACTGCGTTCCTGCCCCGGCAACGCATCGAGCCGCACCCCCAGCGTCTGACCTGCCTTGACCTTGCTCAAGTACATCTCCGGCACGCGGAAATCCACTTTCAAGGGATCGATGGCCTCCAGCGGCGCCAGATCCTGGCCCTGGTTGACGTAATCGCCTACCGAGACATTGCGCAGGCCGACCATGCCTGCGAAGGGCGCGCGTATGGTCATCTTGTCGAGTTTGGCCTGCGCAAGCGCTACGGCAGCCTGCTGGATCTTCAACGTGCTGGCCGACTCGTCGCGCGCCTGCTGGCTGACAAAGCCGCGGCCATACAGGTCGACGGCGCGGCGATACTGGCTCTCGGCCAGCGCCAGATTGGCGCGCGCCTGTTGCAGCTCAGCGGCGGGTACTGAATCATCCAGCCGGATCAGAACCTGGTTGCCCGCGACGGACTCACCTTCTTTGAAGTCGATCTTCTGGATTCGCCCAGCCACTTCCGGGCGCAGCACGACCGCCTCGTCCGAGCGCAGACTACCTACGGCGGACAGGCCTCGGGCAAAAGGCTGTTCTTGGACGTAGGCGACCTCAACGCGCGTGGCGTTAGGCGCAGCCGGTACGGCGGCCGTTTTGGCTGGCGGGCTGGCAGATGAGGCCAACCAACGGGCAGATAGACACCCGCGGCCGCTCCAGCGGCCAGACCAACCACGAGCGTGGCGAGCAATGCTGCTTTTTTCATGCTGGGATGTGAAGCGCCAGCATGGAAACCCGCCGGCATGGAGTGGGAGCATGGCACTGTAGCATCCGGGCTTACATCCTGGCACAGGCCCGGCGGCCGATTCCCTAGGGGGTTTCCCCTGGCTCTAGCGTCTGCCCACGCTGGCCACCCCCTGATTGGCCAGCATATCGGCCATTTCGTTGCCCGGATCGCCATTGTGGCCGCGTACCCAGCGCCAACTGACGCTATGACGGGCCACCTGCGCATCCAGGTCCTGCCAGAGCTCGACATTCTTGACCGGTTTTTTGTCCGCGGTAAGCCAGCCGCGCCGCTTCCAGTTGGGCAGCCACTCCGTCATGCCCTTCATGACGTACTGCGAATCGGTATGGACGACGACCGTGCACGGCCGCTTGAGTGCCCGCAGCCCTTCGACGACGGCGAGAATTTCCATACGATTATTGGTCGTATTGGCATCGCCCCCGAAAAAGGTTTTCTCGTGGCCGCCACTGCGCATGAGAACGCCCCAGCCCCCGGGCCCGGATTGCCTTTGCAGGCCCCATCGGTCCACATTTCAACAAGATCGGCAGGTGCGGCTGGCGTCGACATAGCATTCCATCAGAAAACAGGGCAAAGAAGATACTGGATTTTGGCCGAGCGTGCAGCGCACCCGGCGCCTAGCCTCCGCCATCGGGGGCCTGGCGGTTGACCACGACCTGAGCCGCCGAGGCCGCCTTGGTTTTTTTCTTCCAGGCCGGGCCAATCAGGCGCATGCCGCCGACACGTTTGACGGCCGACACGACATAGACCGCGCCGCCCAGGCGCCACCAACGCTCGCCCATCGCCTCGAGGAAGTGCCAGCGCTGCAGCCACTGCTCGCTGCGGCAAGCGGGCGCGAATCGCCCATGCCGCCCTCGATCGACGTCAAACGAAAGCAGCTTGAGCCAGTCGCGTAACCGTGGCAGCGAAACCTGGGATTTCAAAGGCACGGGCAGCCAGGGCTCCATGCCGGGCAAGGCGTTGCGCACCCCCATAGGCTCCAGGGGTTAAAGCCGGAAATCACCACCCGCCCTTCGGGCATCAATACACGTTCGACTTCGCGTAGCACCAGGTGGGGTGCCTCGGCGCACTCCAGCACATGAGGCAGCAGCAACAGGTCCACGCTTTGAGATTCGAAAGGCAGCAATTCCGGTTGCGCCAGGATCCGGGCTTGCCAGTTGACCTCGCCGTCGAGCGTCTCGGCCCCGATCCAACCCTTGAAGGGCATGCGGTTGCTCAGCAGCAGATCGGGCGAGCTCAACCCCATTTGCCAGGCGTAGAAGCCAAACACGTCGGCCACCTCTTCATCGAAGCGGGCGCGCTCCCATTCCAGGACATATTTGCCTGGCGGCGTCTGAAACCACTCAGCCAGTTCTACAATCGGCGCTGTCATTTCCGCCATTTCGCCCTCCTCATACGATGCCAGCCCAAACTCTTACCGCGGGCCAAGCCGGCCTGGTCGTGCCCATCGAGGCCTTCACCGACAACTATATATGGGCGGTGGTCCACGACGGCTGTGCCGTCGTGGTCGACCCCGGTCAGGCCCCGCCCGTGCAAGCGTTTCTCGACCGCCACGGACTGCGGCTGCGCGCCATTCTACTCACGCATCACCACGCCGATCACGTCGGCGGCGTTTTGCAACTGCTCGCCCAAGGTCCGGTCCCCGTCTACGGCCCGGCGCGTGAATCACTACCCCATTGTGATTTCCGCATGCAGGAAGGGGATCTGGTGGACATCCCGGAGCTAGGGATTTCCCTGACTGTGCTGGATGTGCCGGGTCACACCGCAGGCCATATCGCCTACGTGGGCCATGCCGGCAAACAGCCTCTGCTGTTCTGTGGCGACACCCTGTTTGCCGCCGGCTGTGGACGGCTGTTCGAAGGCACCCCCGAGCAGATGCACGCTTCGCTGAGGAAATTGGCGACTTTACCGGAAGATACACAGGTTTTCTGCGCTCACGAGTACACTCTAGCGAATTTGCGCTGGGCCACGACGGTTGAACCAGCCAATCCTGCCCTGCAACTGTGGCAGGAACAGGCCCGCCAAATGCGTGCAGACGGTCGCCCCACTTTGCCTACGAGCATAGGCAAGGAAAGGGACACCAATCCGTTTTTGCGTACCCAACAGGCAGATGTTGTCAAAGCCGCCATGGCGTGGGCCGGACGCCCCTTGTCCAGCTCCGTGGATGTCTTTGCCGCTCTGCGAGACTGGAAGAACAACTTCAAGTGAACCACCGATGAGCCTGCTTCGACTTCTGCTACCTGTCCTCCTCGTAGTCCTTGCCGGTTGTGCCGGCACCGGACATAAGCAGAACGCCGAAGGCAGTTCGACGCGCTATGTGGCCAAGGACACGTCGCGCACCGTGGATCTGACCAGCCCGCCGCACGACGCCTGGGATCGCATCCGCCGCGGTTTCGCCATTCCCAATCTCAATACCGACCTGTCGCAGCAATGGACGGACTATTACGCCGCCCACCCGGAGTCCGTGCAGCGCATGGCCGAGCGCGCCGGCAAGTATCTGTATTTCATTGTCGATGAAGTCAATCGCCGCGGCCTGCCGACCGAGTTGGCACTGCTGCCCTTCGTCGAGAGCGCCTATAACCCGACCGCGCTTTCGCGGTCGCAGGCCTCGGGGCTGTGGCAGTTCGTGCCGGCCACGGGACAACATTTCAACCTGAAGCAGGATTGGTGGCGGGACGAGCGCCGCGACCCGATCGCATCGACCTACGCCGCGCTGGACTATCTGGAAAAACTGTTCGAGATGCAGGGCGACTGGTACTTGGCCTTGGCCTCCTATAACTGGGGCGAAGGCTCGGTGCAGCGCGCCATGGCCAAGAATGAAGCCGCAGGGCTGGCCACCGACTATCTGTCGCTGACCATGCCGGACGAAACGCGCAACTACGTGCCCAAGTTGCAGGCCATCAAAAACATCATCGCCAATCCGCGCAAGTACGCCGTTGCCCTGCCCAAGGTGGACAACACGCCGTACTTCGTGACGGTACAGAAAAACCGCGATATCGATATCGAGCTGGCTGCCAAGTTGGCCGAAATGCCACTCGACGAGTTCAAGGCGCTCAACCCTTCGTTCAACCGCCCCGTCATTCGCGGCGAACATGAACCCACACTGTTGCTGCCCGCCGACCGGCTGGCGGTCTTTAACGCCAATTTGCAGAACTACAAGGGCGACCTGAGCACGTGGTCGACCTATGCGACACGGCGCGGCGAGAACTACGCCGCCATCGCCAAACGCTACGGTGTATCGGAAGCGCGCCTGCGCCAGATCAATGAAGTGCCCGCACGGCAGAAGGTTGCCGTCGGCCAGGTACTGCTGGTGCCGGCGGCTGGCGGTGTCGACAAACCCAGCGGCAACGAAGCCGTGCAGTTGGCGTCGCTGTCCACGCCCGTAGGCGCGCTGGACAAAGCCGTAGCGCCCAAATCGGCCGCCCGTGCGCTGCCCACGACAGCGCGCGCCACCAGCGCCCGCCCCAATGTGCGCACGCATAAGGTTGGCACTGGCGACACCTTGTTCAGCCTTGCCAAGCGCTATGGCACGACGGTCGATGCGCTGCGCGCCCTGAACAACCTCAAAGGCAACAATCTGAAGGTCGGTTCGCAGTTGCGTGTGCCTGGCACCGGCACGCGCGGCTGATCCTGCAGGATGCCCGTAAAATAACGGCCTTCAAGCAAGGCAACCAAAGGAAAACATCATGGGCTTTCTCGCTGGCAAGCGCATCCTCGTCACTGGAGTGCTCTCGAACCGCTCCATCGCCTACGGCATCGCTCGCGCCTGCCATCAACAAGGCGCCAAACTGGCTTTCACCTATGTCGGCGACCGCTTCAAGGAGCGTGTCACTGAATTTGCTGCCGAATTCGGCAGCGACGTCGTGCTGCCCTGCGATGTGGCGGAAGACAGCCAGATCGAGGCGACGTTCGCCGGGCTCAAAGAACGCTGGGGCGGCCTGGACGGGCTGGTCCACTCCATCGGCTTCGCGCCGCGCGAAGCCATCGCCGGGACTTCCTCGAGGGGCTATCGCGCGAAGCATTCCGCGTCGCCCACGACATCTCGGCCTACAGCTTTCCGGCCATGGCCAAGGCAGCGCTGCCGCTCATGGAAGGCCGCAAGGCATCGGTCCTGACCCTGACCTACCTCGGCGCCGAGCGCGTGGTGTCCAACTACAACACCATGGGCCTGGCCAAGGCGTCGCTGGAAGCCAGCGTGCGCTACCTGGCCACCGCCCTGGGCCCGCTGGGCATTCGCGCCAACGGCATTTCCGCGGGTCCCATCAAGACGCTGGCCGCCAGCGGCATCAAGGACTTCTCATCCATCCTGAAGTTCGTCGAGGCCAATGCGCCCCTGCGCCGCAATGTGACGATCGAAGACGTCGGCAACGTCGCGGCCTTCATGCTCTCCGATCTCGCGGCCGGGGTCACGGGTGAAATCACCCATGTCGACGCGGGCTTCTCGACGGTCGTACCGGGCATGGAAGGCTGATCGTCCTCTATCCCAACCGAAGGCGCCTCGTGCGCCTTTTTTTATTGACCACGCCGCGTTTTCTGTTTTATTTATAGAATAATATAACGTTTCTTTTTTAAGCCCTGCCGGCCCATGCCGACCGCTGCCCGCCCCCTGTCCTGTTTACGTTCCGCGCGCGGCACGCTCCTTGCACTGGCATGGTTGATGATCTGCGCGGCCGGCATGCCGCTGGCCACCGTGCTGCACGCGCTGACACACCTGCCCGCTCAGGTCAGCGACAACGGCACGCGGCGCCAGGGCGATGAAGGGCAAGGCACCGAGCAACACAACTGCGATGTGTGCTCCGCCCTTGATGCCTTCGAAGAAGCTCTGCTCGGCGCCCTGCCGCCGATCACGGGAGCCCCCCCACAGCCGCCTGCGCTTGCCTGGGCCGCGCGTTCGAGCCAGTTGGTTGCCCCTCGCTGGTTCGAGCCGCGCGCCCCGCCTGCGCGCCCTCCGATCCTGCCTGCCTGACCTTTTCTGGATCGCGCCTCGCGGCGCCCTTGGGAATTTTTTTCGATATGTCCGCTTTCCTGCTGAAGGCGCGCCTGCCTGCGCGCCCGCTACCTTACGCCCTGGCCTGCGCCAGCCTGCTCGTCCTGCAACCGTCTCACGCCCAAAGCGACCCGGCCACCGCCGCGACGCTGGCACCGGTGATCGTCACCGGCAATCCTTTGGGCAGCGAGGCCTTGAGCATCCCGTCGACCGTCCTATCCGGCGACGCGCTCGATCTGCGCCGCGCCGACTCGCTGGGAGAGACGCTCAACGGCCTGCCAGGCATTTCGACCACGACTTACGGACCCATGGTCGGACGGCCCATCATCCGCGGCATGGACGGCGACCGCGTCCGCCTGCTGAGCAATGGCGTGGGGACGCTGGACGCCTCCTCGCTGTCGTATGACCATCAGGTGCCCAACGACCCCATGGCCTCCGAACGCATCGAAATTCTGCGCGGCCCCGCCGCGCTGCTTTATGGGGGTAACGCCATCGGCGGCGTGGTCAACACCATCGACAACCGCATCCCCTCCGAGCCCATCGACGGTGTTCAAGGGCAGGTGCAGACCCAGTACACCAGCGCCAACAACGGCCGCAGCGGCGGGGCCCAGGTCGAAGCCGGCAACGGCAACTTCGCTCTGCACGCGGATGTTTACGGCCGGGATACCGACGCCTTGCGCATTCCGGGTGACGCGCGCTCGGCGCGATTGCGCGCCGCCGAGCCCGACGTGTCGAGTGCACGCGATCGGCTGCCCAATAGCGATGGACGCGACAGCGGCGGCGCCATCGGTATGAGCTGGACCGCAGACCATGGCTACGCGGGGCTGTCCTATAGCGGCTACGACTCGGATTATGGCTCGGTGGCCGAATCGGACGTGCGTATCCGGCTGCGCCAGCAGCGCTTCAATGCGGCGGGGGAAGTGCGAGACCTGGATGGCCTCTTCTCACGTCTGGCTTTCAGCTTTGGCTATACCGATTACCAGCACAAGGAGATCGACGATGGCCAGACAGGCACGACCTTCAAGAATCACGGTTATGAAGCACGCCTCGAAGCCCAGCATGCCGACATCGGGCCGATAAGCGGTGTGTCGGGCCTGCAACTGGGACAGGCGCGCTTCTCCGCGCTAGGCGACGAGGCCTTGGTGCCCACCACCCGGACCGACTCGCTGGCCCTGTTCGACGTGGAGAGCTGGCGCGTCAATGAGCGTTTTACCCTGAGCGCCGGCGCGCGGGCGGAGCTCACCAGGCTCGATCCCGCCGATAACGGCAACGAGCGCTTTGCCGACAGCCAAAAGCGTCGATTCACGGCGGGCAGCTTCTCCCTGGGCGGAGTCTACCTGCTGAACCCGGTGTGGTCACTGGCCAGCAATCTTTCGTATACGGAGCGGGCCCCTACGTTTTACGAGTTGTATGCCAATGGGCCGCATGAAGCGACCGGGCAATATCTGGTGGGCAACCCGGACCTGGGCAAAGAGCGGGCGTGGTCTGGCGATGCCGCGCTACGCTGGAAACATGAGGCCGACCACGGCAGCGTGGGCGTGTTCTACAGCAGTTTCGGCAATTATCTGGCCGAGCTGAACACGGGGCGAATGCGCGACGATGACGGCAATGTGCTGGCCGCTGCCGATGAGGATGCACTACCCGAAGCCGTCTATCGCGGGGTGCGTACCGAGTTCTACGGCATCGAGGCCGAAAGCAGTACGCGCATCTTTCAAAGCGGTGGCGATACCGTGGATCTGGCCGTCGGCGGCGACTACACCCATGCGCGCAATCTCGACAGCGGCGAGCCACTACCGCGGATTGCTCCCCTGCGCTTGATGGCGGGATTGGACTGGCGGCGCGGGCCCTGGGATGCGGGCGCCCAAATCACCAAGGCCTTCGCGCAACATCGCCAACCGGAGGACGACACGCCCACCTCCGGGTATTACCGTCTGGACGCTCACGCAGGCTACCGCTTCAAAGTGGGCGCAACGCGCTGGCAGGCGTACGTGCGCGGCATCAACCTGACCAATCAGGAGATCCGTTACGCCACGTCCGTGCTGCGCGACGTGGCACCGCAAAGCGGGCGCGCCATGCTGGTGGGGCTCAAAGGCAACTTCTAAGGCAAGAGGGTACGCCCCCCGGTTTCTGACAAAAAGCTGAACCAAATCGGATTGCAGCGATCAGAGCATTTTGACTTGTTCAAGGAGCGCGACTTGAGCGCACGCCAACTACTCGATCAATTGCTGCGATCCGGCCAGAACCTGGCTCAACAAGCCGCAGGGTCTTCTTTCCCAGCGAAAGCCGGCAACGAAGGGGGGTCACTGCTGGCCGGCTTGGGTGGCGGCGCCTTGGGCGCCGGCGCGCTCGGGCTGCTGTTGGGCAGCAAAAAAGCGCGAAAAATCGGCGGTAAAGTGGCCATGTACGGCGGCATGGCGGCCCTGGGCGCGCTGGCGTATCGGGCCTATGGCCAATGGCGAACAACTCAGTCGCCAGCGCAGGATGCCCCGCCGCAGACGCCTCTCAGGCCGTCGCCGGACTACCCACTCCGGCTGCCGAGGTTCAAAGCCGTGCCGTATTGGTGGCGATGATCGGTGCGGCCAAAGCCGATGGACACATCGGCCCCACTGAGCGTCAGTTGCTTGAGCAAGAACTCGCCCGGCTCTCTGGAGACGCTGCCGACCGTGCGTGGTTGCAGGCGGAACTGGCCGGCCCGGTGGACCCGGCCGCGGTCGCGCGCGCCGCGCAGGGGCCGGAGATGGCGGCGCAGATGTATCTGGCCAGCCTCCTGATGGTTGACGAGCAAAGCTATATGGAGCGCGCCTATCTCGACGAACTTGCCCGTCAACTGAAGCTGGCTCCTTCCTTGCAGCGACAACTCGAAACCGAGGTGGTTCAGTTGTCCTGATCAGTCCACCCGCAGACCCATGTTGGCTGTCAGGGCGCCAAACCGGCAGATATCATCGTGCACGAGCCGATCGAAGTCCGCCGGGCTGCTGGCCACAGGGTTGAATCCCAGCTCCTTGAGCTCGGCCTGCATGGCGGGACGCATCATAATGGTGGTCAGCGCGTGGTTCAACCGCGCGATGATCTGCGGGGGCGTTCCGGCCGGCGCCAGCAAGCCATGCCACTGATCCAGCTCATAACCGGGCCAGCCCAGCTCGGCCACGGTAGGCACGTCGGGCAGAAGCGGAGAACGCTGAGCCGCGGTCACGGCCAGTGCCCGCAACTTGCCTGATCGGATGAACGGCGCGGCACTCGAGGCGGTGATGACGCCCAACGACACATGGCCGGAAAGCACATCGGTCAGCGCCGGGCCGCACCCTTTATAAGGGACCTGTTGCAAGGAGGCTTTAGCGCGCGCTCGCAACAACTCCGCGGCTAGATGCTGCGGTGTGCCGTTGCCGCAGGACGCATAGGGCATCGGGTCTTGGGGCAGCCCGAGCCGCAAGGCCTGGCTCAGGCTGCTCAAGGGAGAATTGGCTGCTGTCACGATCACCGAGGGCACGAACGCCACGTTGATCACGGCAGTGAAATCACGCTCCGGGGAGAAGTCCAAGTGATGAAAGACGCCCGGGTTAATGGCAAACGAACTGTTGACCATCAGCAGGGTGTAGCCATCCGGCCTGGACTCGGCCACGGCACGCGCGCCGATATTGCCGCTGGCGCCGGGACGGTTTTCCACCACCACGGGCTGCCCGAGATCCTGCTGCAAGGCCGCCCCTAGTTTGCGCGCCAGCAGATCAGTGCCACCGCCCGGAGGAAAGGTCACGATGATGGTGATGGGCCGCGCAGGGAAATCCATTGCTGCCAGACTGGGCGCGCAGGCCGCGCCCAGGGTCAGAAACATCGATAAGAGAGCAAACAGTCGCCGCATGGTTTTCTCAGGATGAGCGCCGCCACGGCGCCCCGATTCCGGCACCGTCAACGACGTGCAAAAACGAAAGAAGAAGTCAGCTGTCCAGGCCGATATCCAATACCCGCGCGCTGTGCGTGAGCCAGCCCACAGCCATCAGATCGACGCCGGTTGCCGCCACGGCAGGGGCCGTCTGCGGCGTGATACGACCGGAAGCCTCGGTAATGGCGCGGCCATCCACCCGCCGCACCGCCTCGCGCAGGGTGTCGTGGTCCATGTTGTCCAGCAATACGACGTCCACCCCCGCCGCCAGGGCCTCATCCAGCTGCGCCAGCGTGTCGACCTCGAGCTCGATCTTCACCATATGGCCCACAGCCGCGCGCGCGCGCGCCAGCGCCGGCGTGACGCCCCCGGCAAAGACGACGTGGTTGTCCTTGATGAGCACGGCGTCATCCAGGCCATAACGGTGATTGCTGCCACCGCCCACACGGACGGCGTATTTCTGCACGGCCCGCAGTCCGGGCAGGGTTTTGCGTGTGCAGGTGACTTTGCAGCGGGTATGCGCGATGGCGTCGGCGATCGACGCCGTGGCGGTCGCCACACCGCTCAGATGGCCCAGAAAATTGAGGGCCGTGCGCTCGGCGGTCAACATGCCGCGCGCCGGCCCTTCAATCAGGGCGATTTCGCTGCCAGGCTCCAGACGCGCGCCGTCGGCCAGCAGCATCTGAAAGCGGATCTCGGGATCGACCAGCCGGAAAGCCAGCCGCGCCAGATCCAGGCCGGCCAGCACGCCCGACTGGCGTGCGACCAGACGAGTCTGGCCGCGCGCTTCGAGCGGCACAATGGCATCACTGGTGATGTCACCGGCGCGGCCCAAGTCCTCCAGCAGCGCAGCGCGCACCAAAGGCTCCAGCATGACCTGGGGCAGACTCGGGAAGGTGCGCACCGTCTCCTGGGCGCTTGTCGCTGCAGCGATTTTTATGCTCATTTTGAGTATATATGGGGTTAAAAAAATGGCTTGGGCCTCGGTGACTTATGCTAATCCTGAGCATAAATAACTGTCAAGTCACCGGCCCGCGAACAGGTAGCAGTCAATATTGCCGCGCCAGGGGCAACTTGCTGCCCGAGATCGCCCGCTCCAGCATGACATCGCTGCGGAAGCGGAACAACTTGGCCGGCCTGCCTGCCGTGCCGCTAGACATGGCGCCCGTTTCCTCTACCAGATCCTGCTGCTCCATCAGTCGGCGGAAATTCTGTTTATGCAGCTGGCGCCCGGCCAATGCCTGCACCGCATTCTGCAACTGCAACAACGTGAATTCAGCGGGCATCAGCTCAAAGACCACAGGCCGATACTTGATCTTGGCGCGCAGCCGCGCGATGCCCGTAGCCAGAATACGGCGATGGTCGTGGGCCATGGACTGCCCCGGCACGGCCTCTCCCGCACCCGACTCCGGCACCATCCCAGCCTCGTAGAGCAGTTCGTAACGCTGCAGGACCATATCTTCGTTCCAGGTCGCGCCGTCCAACCCGAATCCATAGGCCAGCCGCTGCGAGCGACGCGCGTCCCCCTTGGCCCATCGACGCAGGCGACGCTCGATATCGGCCAGGATGGCCGGCGTGCCCTCGCGGCGATCTTCCCAGGGGAAGTAGCGGTACCAGTCCTGCCAACCCACCTGCGCCACACCGGGATCGCCCGCTTCGCGCGTGAGCGCCAGGTAGCTGACCGAAATAACCCGCGCGCCCGCGTCGTTGGAGCGATCGCTATCGGCGAAGGTATAGAGTTGCTCGACGTAGCCCAGCGGGTGCTGCGTCTGGGTTTCGACCCAGGCTCGCAGGCCGGCCTGCAGCGAACGGTGGCTCAGTTCGAAGGGGCCTGCAGGCAGCAATTGACCGCAATCGGTGGTCAAGACGCGAGGCTGCCCCGCCGTTACGGCGACGAGCACAGCCACCAGCTCGGCGGAGAGAGATCGGTCTAAGGTGTTGGTCAAGGAAATCCTGGAAGGAACACACGGCCAGGCCGCCTCCAATTATAGGGGGCGCACGCCGTCACACCTGGACACCTGGCTCGACGCACGTCCAGCGTACTATGCACGAACAGGCTGCTGTCCCGGCCTGCGTATGGCAGCACACAGGAGTCGAACCATGGCAATTGCTCGTGAGTTTCTCCCGCCGTCCAGCGTCACCCGGCAGCGCCAATTCTCTGGCACGGCAGAAATGCCCATGCCCAGCGCAAACCGTCAGGTCGCCGGCATGCCGCGCGCAGGCCGCAACATGACGGCTCCGGGCGACCCCGGTGTGCTTGCCGCCGAAGACGACGTACTGCCCAGCGCCGTGCGCCGCAACGGCGACGACGCTTGAGGCGACCGCTCAGCGCAGCCTACTCGCTGCCGCTGAACATATAGCCCCAACCATGCACGGCGCGGATGGGCAGGCGTAACTGCCGGTCCGTGGCCTTGCGTCGCAGTCGGCAGATCAACACATCGACATACCGCAGGCGAGCCCCCTCGCCTCGCCCCGGCCTGACGTCGACCACATTCAGCAGATCGTCCCGGCTCAGGCGCTGTGTGGGCGCCTGTACCAGAGCAAGCAGCAAGGCCCGTTCGGTCCCGGACAGCGGCATTTGCGCGTTATCGGGGCTGGCCAGAACCCAGCCGTCTTCCAGCAAGCGCCAATGGCGTTCTGCGGGGACAGCGTCGGTATCGCCGCCAGGCGAGGCGGGCAGAATGCGGGCAGCGGGCACGCCACGCACCGGTTGCGCGGCGCCCCGGCGAGCCAAAGCCTGCAATACCGCAGCGATTTCTTGATGACTGCTCGTTTGCTCCAGACAGGTATCCACGCCGCACAGCAACAGTTGCACTCGTGCCTCGGAGCTCAACGGCGGCGTCAAGGCCACAATCCCCACGCTAGGCGCCAGGGTGCGCAGCCGCGCTGCGGCCACGAGCGCCTCCCCTGGGATGCCATGAGAATCACAAAGCTGTGCCGATGCTGGCCATGCAGTTCATACATGGTGGCAAGCTCGCTGCAACATGCCATGGGAAAACCGGAGTCGATCAGTGATTGCGATAAGGCTGCGCTCTGAGCCGGATCCGCGCACAGCAGCAACACGCTCGCATCGGGGACATTGGCCGGCAGCTCGCTCACCCCCTGGCGGGCAGCAGCCTCCGCCGGCATGCGCAGCGCCCCCTCGACGGTGGCAAACAACTGAGTGGAAAACGCGGATTTCATACCGTTCTGCCCAGCCTTATAAATACACCTGCGTGTAAAAAAACAGACCTCAGACCTCAGTCGTACCTGTGCCTACTGGCTTGTCCCAGCAGGACAACGACGTGGCGTTCTCGATGTCAAACACGTGCTGCCTGGATATGCCTTGACCCGACTTTGCGTGACGGGAACGTCTAGTCCGCGCCGTTCGGATAACGCGGCGTAAACGCGCGCGCGACACACGAGCATGCCCTCCGAAGGACGAAGGAATATCGCCGCTGGCATGCACATAGGCTGCCGCACGGGCCTGGCTTGCCATACGCGTTTGCTTGTCGTTGAGGCACAAGGCGGACGCCGGGCTGACTATCCAGCCTCTGCCTTACCTAGGCCATCTCTGCGCATGGCAGCGCGAGCGCTGCACGACCGTGGGCTTGAAAGATCAAGCCACGAAGTATCGGGGCGCAGTGTATTGCACTTTGCGCCCTGATGCCCAACTCTTTTAAGAAATTAAGAATTTTTAGGGACACATCGATTATCGCGCCAGCGCGTAAGCGGTCAGCCGCGCTCCCCGCACGCCGCCCTGCTGCACGCCGCTGGCAGTCGCCACGACAACGAATTGGCGACCCGCTGCGGTCTGATATGTCAGGGGCGTCGCCTGCGCTCCCGTCGGCAGGCGGCTTCTCCAGAGTACGTCGCCCGAATGCAGATCCACGGCACGCAACGACTGCTCCTGCCCTGTGGCAATGAAAACCAACCCTGCGCGTGTAATGAGCGAGCCAGCCGGCAGCAGAGTATGCCGGCGCGCGAACGACCAGACAGACTCAAATGCCGATCCCAGCCGGCTGTTCCACAGAACCTGTCCATCGTTGAGATCCACGCCGGTGAGGTAGTGGTGCGGCGGCGCACTACAGGACATGCCCAGAGGCGAGATCAACGGCTCCTGCCCGCGCGAGGCGGCTGCCGGCGCCCAACTGAGGATCAACAGCTTGCGCTCGGGATCGGCCGCCACCCCGCCCCAACTCGCAGGCGCCAGCGTACCCGGCAGCGTCAGAAAGGTTGCGCGCCCGGGCTGCCGCCCGGCGGAGCGCTGACGGACCCGGCACCAGAGCTGGTCGAAAGGCGTGAGCCCCCACATCGCCTCCTCGCCGTCCGGCCCGACGGGATCGAACTTCACCTCCAACCGCAATGGCCTGCCGTCTCGCCGGTCCAGCAAGAATAGCTGCCCACGACGAGTGGCCTGTATCAACACCGGCAGCCTGCGGCCCTGGACCTGCAAATCCAGTAACGTTGGTTGCGCGGCTTGATCGCCGCCCCAGATGTCGTGCGGCGTGGTCTGAAACACCCAGCGTTCCTGGCCGGTCTGTGCATCCAGTGCGATGACGGCACTGGAGTAGCGCTGCACGCTACCGGGACCTGCAGGATCGCCGCCGTAGTAATCGGGCATGGCATTGGCGGTAGGCACGTAAATGGCGCCCAACGACTCGTCGACGGACAGGGGCGCGCTGGCATGCGCCAAGCCGAGCAACGCCGGTTGCCCGTCGGGCATGGCCGGATTGAAACTCCATGCGGCCTGGCCCGTACGGGCATCGAAGGCGCGCAAGGCCCCGGCCGCTTCGCCCTGAGTGTTCGGGCCGCGCTGCCAGCCCGCCACCACCACCTTGTCGCGCACCACGCGCGGCGCCGAACTCATGTAAAGCTGGCCTGGCAGGGGTGCTGCCGTATTGAGGTCGATCTGCCCCTGCCCCCCGAAGCCGCGGCAGGATTGATCGCTGGCGGCATCCACCGCGATCAGCCGTGCATCGTCGGTCGTGGCATACAGGCGCGCCGCGCAAAACGCCTGCGCATCCATACCTGGCACCCGGTAGTAGGCCAATCCACGGCAGGTGGGCGTGGCGCCACGCTGCTCATCGCGATGCCGCCAGCGCAACTTGCCGGTGTCCGCATCCAGGGCAATCAAACCGCCGGCACACAGGTACAGGTGGCTGCCCACCTTCAGCGGCGCGATCTCGAACGCGCGGGCCGACTCGCTGTCTTCGCCCTGGTAAGTCCAGGCGACCTGCAACGCGGCCACATTGGCTGGGCTGATCGGCGTCAACGGCGAAAACCGCGTTCCCTGCGGATCGCCCGCCCACTCACCGTCGCCTTGCACAGGCGCCGCGTGTGCCACGGCAGCAGGCAGTATTTCACGTGGGCTGACCGAGTCGTCACGCAACAGACTGGCCACGATAAGGGCCGCGAACATCAGCAGGAAGAAAGCCGTGATGAGACGGGCGGCACGATTCGAGCGCGGCCCGCGGGCCAACGAGCGCACCACCGGAGGCAGCCAAAAGCCCAGACCCAGCAGGCACAGAAACGCCAGCCGCGCCAGCAGCGCCCAGAAATCCAGTCCCACCTGCAGCAGGGACCAGAGCATGGTCCCGGCCAGCGTGGCGGAATAAAGCCAGGCGCTCCAGGCGTTGCAATGCCACAGCAGCACGCCGCTGGCTACCAGCGCCACGCCGGTGACGCCGTAATACCAGGAGCCTCCCAACAGGGCCAGTTTGATGCCGCCGACGGTCAGCACCACGCCGCAGACGGCCAGCACAATGGCCAAGCCATGAGCCGCCACATGCGATTTGCCGGCGACCGCAGTCATAAAACACCCCCAGGTCCGCCGTGACCGGCGTCGCGCCCTCGCCCCGCCGCGCAGCGCGCGGCAGGTCCCTTTACCTCTGGATGCCCGAAACGCCACTGCTTCACTCGCTCCGGTTGAGGTCTATGCTATCAGAGGACGGCACTGGTATATGCTTGTGCAGCCCGCCGGCGGCGATCCGCGCGCCATGCCATTGCTGCCTTTACTTGACCCTGCAAGGAAACTATTCGTGAACTTTATTTTTCGCGGCGACGAACTGCTGGTGAGTGAAACGGGCCTCGGCCTGCCCGATGCCAGCGTCTGCGGCGCACTGGGCATCCACCCCGACTCCATGCAGCCGCTGTGGCACCTGCAGCACACCCATTACCGAAGCATTCACGTCGCGCGCGATCTCGCCGCACCCGATGGCTATGCCTTTCGCAAGCTGCGCGCCCTGCTGCCGGAGTTAGGCGAGCAGGCAGCGCTGGCCGGTCGCGCTTTCCAGATCGCCGAGTGGGTACGGACCCATCGCTTCTGCGGTGTCTGTGCCACGCCCATGCAACATGCGACCCATGAGCTATGTCTGCAGTGCCCGAACTGCGGCCTGCATGCCTACCCGCGCATTTCGCCCGCGATGATGGTGCTGATCAAGCGCGGCGACCACATCCTGCTGGCCCGTCACGCGCGCTACGCCACGGCGCGCTACACCGCATTGGCCGGTTTCGTGGAGGCCGGCGAAAGCATCGAAGACGCCGTCCACCGAGAAGTCGCCGAGGGGGTCGGCCTCAAGCTGCGGGATCTGCGCTACTTCGGCAGCCAGTCATGGCCCTTTCCTCACTCGCTGATGATCGCCTTCACGGCCGAGTACGACGGCGGGGAGGTTCAGATCCAGGAAGATGAAATTTCCGACGCACAGTGGTTCGGCCCGGGCGACGTCATCCCCAACATCCCCATGGTTCAGTCGATCGCGGGCCGCCTTGTCCGCGCCAACCTGCCACCAGGCGTTCATCTGGTTGAAACCTGATTTTCGGATGCGGCGCGTACCGGCAGTATCATGCGCTCAGCCGCGCGCCGCCCGGCCTTAACCCGAGAAATCAACGTGTCCGACTCCTCCTCCCGGCTGGTGCGCTTTGGCACCGGTCCGCTGATCCAAGCCGAAATCGGCAAGCCACGCCGCCCCATCGAGGGCAATACCGAGTTTCGCACCGTCAACGCCTTTGAAGCCAATGAGGGCCGCGTGCTGTCTGGCATCTGGGAAAGCACGGCGGGAAAATTCCGCTCCGACACGACGGGCTACATCGAATTCGGCTACATCCTCGAAGGCCAGGCGCGTCTCGTCGATCCCGACGGCACGGTCCATGAACTCCGGCCTGGCGATCCTTTCATCATGCCGCAGGGCTACAAAGGCCACTGGGAGGTCGACACCTTCGTCAAGAAGGTCTATTTCATCACCCACGTGGCCTGAGCCGCCCGGCTTCAGCGATACACCAGTACCGGCAAGTCCGAATGGGCCAGCACCTTCTGTGTCACGCTCCCCAACAACATGGCCGACAGGCCACTGCGGCCGTGCGAGGCGATGGCAATCAGATCGCACCCCTTGTCCCGGGCAGTCGCCACGATGGCCTCATACGGCTGGACATTGATGGCCGTTACCGCTTCGCAAGGCACGCCGGCATCGGCCGCACGCACGGCCGCCTTCGCGAGCCATTGCTCGGCCTGCACGCGCTCTTCGCGCTCGTACTCTTCCAGGGTGCCGCGTAGCTGCACCGACTCGCCGGCCGAGGCGCGCACCGGTTGAATGACCTGAATCAGCGTCACGCGCGCATCGAGCTTGCGCGCCAGGGCCAGGCCCTGCTTTACCGCGCGCTCGGCCAGATCGGAACCGTCGGTGGGGATCAGGATGTGCTTGTACATAGAGCCTCCTCTTTCTGGGTGAAAGGCCTCGCGAGACCTTGGGAGAAACACAGTAACGCGGCCATGCCTGAACCATATTGCGCCGGATCAGGCCGGCGTGCAAACCCTTCCGCGGCACGCATCAAGGAAATCCGCCATTCCTGCGCCCGCAGCCAGGCGGTATGCTCTGAACACGAGCGGCCAAGACGGACAGCTTGCGCCGCACTCTGGAGACTCCCCCTGATGAAGCACACCCTTTGCCTGCTTGCCCTGGCCCTGGGCAGCGCCACCGCTGGCGCACAATCCCCCGCACCCGCGCCGGCAGCCACCACCACCAAGACGCCCGCGGCATCGACGGCCAAAGCCGCGCCCGCGGCCAAGCCGCCCCGTGACGAGTTTTTCTGGCTGGGCGAGATCAACAAAGCCACTGCCGTCATCAATACCGAACAGGGGCTGCTGGACAAGGCCCTCGCGCCCAACGTTGCAGCAGGCGTGGCCCAGGTGATCGAGGCCGGCAACCAGCCAGGCGGCAAGCGGCCGTCGAGCGTTATCACCTTCGAACCCCTGATGATCAAGGCCGCCGGTCAGGATGTCACGCTGCTGCACGCCGGGCGCTCCAGCCAGGACATGCACGCGACCTATCGCGCCGCCATCCTGCGCGAGAACATGTTGACGCTGGCCGACCAACTCAACCGCAGCGCCACCACGCTGGTCGATCTGGCCGCCAAGAACGTCGACACCGTCGTGCCCAATTACACCAACGGCGTGGCGGCCCAGCCCAACAGCTACGGACACTATTTGCTGGGCCATGCCGCAGGCCTGGCGCGCGACGCCCAGCGCATCCGCGAAGCGTATGCCCGCATCGACCGTTCGCCCATGGGCACCACCGTGCTCAACGGCAGCAGTTGGCCGCTGGATCGCAAACGCATGGCCGACTATCTAGGGTTTGGCGCCATCGTCGACAATGCCTACGACGCCGCCCAGATCTCCTCCATGGACGAACCCGTGGAGGTCGCCTCCATCGTGACAGCCATCGGGCTGCATGCAGGCAATTTCGTGCAGGACATCATGCCGCAATATGCGCAGACCCGGCCCTGGATCCTGCTCGAAGAAGGCGGCGGCAACACCTATGTTTCCAGCGCCATGCCGCAAAAGCGCAACCCTGGACTGCTGAACTCGCTGCGCAGCGACGCGTCGACGGCCGTAACGCTGGCCATGGGGCCAATCATCCAGATGCACAACATCACCCCGGGCATGCCGGATCCCAAAGAAGTCGACCAGAACAGCGCCATGGTGGAAAGCGCCACCAAGGTGCTCAAGAAATGGGACCGCGTCATGAAGGCGCTGGTCATCAATCGCGATCGCGCCCTGGAAGAACTCAATAGCGACTGGACAGCGTCGCAGGAGCTGGCAGACGTACTGATGCGCAAGTACCAGGTCCCCTTCCGCGTGGGGCATCATTTTGCCTCGGAGATCGTGACGCTGGCGCGCAGCAAGAACATCAAGCCGCTGGACTTTCCGTATGCTGAGGCGCGCCGCATCTACCATGAGGCCGTGCAGGGGACCAAGTACCCGCAGGATCTGCCCATGAGCGAGGCCGAGTTCCGCGCCACGCTCGACCCGGTGGCGATCATCAAGCATCGTGCGACCACCGGCGGGCCGCAACCCGCGGAGATGAAGCGCATGCTCAAGGAAGCCCGTGCTCAGTTGGCCGACAATGCGGCCTGGATCAAGGGCAAGCGCGAGCACATCGACGGCTCGCTGGCGCGTCTGGACCAGGACTTTAACAAGCTGCTGCCAACGGGCCGCTAAACCACAACCTGCCTCAGGACCAGGGGTGCGCACCCCTGGCCGCTCGCACTACACGCCAGCCAGGCTGTGCAAGAGCCAGGCGCCCGCAGGGCCCAGCGTCCGTCTCGCAGACCATACCGCGTCAACCTTGATATGCCGGGGCCAACCCGGCACGTCCAACTCGCGCAGGCGTGCCTGCCCGAAACGCTGCACCATCCAGCGCGGCAGTTCCGTCCAGCCAAAGCCCAGACTCGCCATCTCCAGCAGCATGAGATAGCTTGGTGCCGACCAGACCGGGCGGGCCGGCGGCATCGGTGCATCCGCCATCGCCAGCGTGCTCAGCCGCAACTCTCGCGCATTGGCCAGATCCTGCAGGCTGACGCGCGACTGGGCCGCCAGCGGATGGTCCGCGCCACGTCTGGCGGATAATCGCTCTGCGCCGCCATCAGGCCCAGATGGGCCCGTCCCTGCTGCACCAGCGCCACCACATCCTCATGCTCGGCGATCAGGCACTCGAAGCGCAAGGCGGGGTAGCGTTTATCAATGGCACTCAGGGTGGCTTCAAACGTGTCTGACTGAAACGTATCCGACAACACCACCGTCAGGCGCGGCTCCAGGCCATCGGCCAATTGACTGGCGGCACGGTTCAAGCGCTCGTTGGCCGCCAACACCTGCTGCGCATGCGCCAGCAGGGTTTGGCCGGCCTCAGTCAGCACCGGTTGGCGCTGACTGCGATCAAACAGCACCAAATTCAGATCGACCTCCAGATTGGCGATGGTTTCGCTGACCGTGGACTGACGCTTGCCCAGGGCTCGCGCCGCTGCCGAGAACGACCCGGCCGCGGCGACCTGGGCAAAGGTCGCCAGGGACTCCAGGGAATGGCGCATGGGATGCTCCGTGTCTTGTCCATCGGTTTTTCCGATAGATATCAACTTTATAGTATCGGATTATTCGGAGAAAATGCGGACATTGACGATCGAGGTTGGCCATGACACAAGCCCAAAAAACACTCAAAGAACGTTTTGTCCATGCGTTTCTGTTCGAGATTCTCGCCATCGGCCTGTGCGCGCCGGTCGCGGCATGGCCCATGGGCAAGTCATTGTTCGAGATGGGCGTGCTTACGGCCGTCATCGCCTGGATCGCCCTGCTCTGGAACATGCTCTACAACGCGGGATTCGACCGCCTTGAAAACCGTATGGGCTGGACTCGCACGCTGCGCCTGCGCGTCGTCCATGCCCTGGGGTTTGAGACCGGCCTCATCCTCATCGTGATTCCATTGGCCGCGTGGTGGCTGCAGATAAGCCTCTGGGAGGCCTTTGTGCTGGACATCGCGTTGGTGCTTTTCTATCTGCCCTACGCGTTTTTCTACAATCTGGCATACGACAAGGCCCGGGTACGCGTGTTGCGCTGGCTCGACCAGCGCAACCGCTATGCCCAGGCCTGAGCCCGCCTCCTACTCCAGATGCGGGTGACGGTCAGCCAGACGCTGACGCTTTTCGCGCAGTTTCTCTATCTGGCCTTCCAGCTCGGCGATCTCCGCCTCCACGTCGACCAAAGACTGTTCAATATCGTCATAAACCTCCAGCAACAAAGCTTTGGCCTCGCGCCGGTCCGACGCGTTGGGGGTATCGCCGCGCAAGGGTTTGTTGGCCGTCTCCGGCAGGAAAAATGACGTGATCAGTCCAATGGCTGCGGCCACCATCAGGTAAAAGGCCGGCATCAACAGATTGTCGGTCTCCTCCACCAACCAGGCGGCCAAGGTCGGCGTCAGACCCGCCACGATGATGGCCACGTTGAACGAGCTGGCCAAGGCGCTATAGCGGATCCGCGTCGGAAAGAGCGCGGGCAAGGTCGATGCCATCACCCCCGTCATGCAATTGAGCAATACCGCCAGCAGTAGCAGACCGAGAAAGATCAGGTTCATCGAGGAATACCGGGGAATGCAGACCGGATCTTGAGGAAGAAGTACTCCTGATCGCGGTAGCCGTAGGCGCGGCGCTTGATGACTTTGATGGTGTTGTTGATGCCCTCGACGATGCTGGTGTTGAGCCGGTGGCGACAGCGAGACAGAATCCCGTGCAGATAGGCTTTTAGCTTGAGCGCGAAGTGAGCCAAGGCGGCGATGCCGCTGCCCCGAGCCTGTTGCAGCCAGTGATCCCATGCCTGGCGGGCGTAGCCGGGGTGTTGGTAGAACCACAGCTGTTTGAGCTCATCGCGCATCAGATAAGCGGTGAGCAAGGGCTGGTTGGCCTGGAGCAACTCGTCCAACTTTACCGATTGGCACGGATCGAGGTTTTTGCGATTGCGCAGCAGTAGCCAGCGACTGGACTTGATCACCCGGCGGGCCGGCTTGTCGTGCCGCAACTGGTTCGCTTGGTCTACACGCACCCGGTCTATCACTTCACGGCCGTACTTGGCCACGACGTGGAACAGGTCGTAGACGATCTCGGCGTTGGGGCAGTTGGCCTGGATCTCCAGCTCATAGGCCGTCGTCATGTCGATCGCTACGGCCCGGATCTGCTGGGCAACCCCAGTTGGCAGTTGTTCGAAGAAGGCTCTGGCCGTCTCGCGCGAGCGGCCATCACCGATCCATAGCACCTGACGGCGGATCGGATCGACAACGACCGTGGCATAACGATGGCCCTTGTGTAGAGCGAACTCGTCCATCGCTAGGTAGTGGATCTGGCTCCAGTCCGGCTCTTGGATCGCCCGTCGCAGCAGGGCCTTGTCCAGCGCCTTGACCGTGTGCCAACCCAGTTGGAAGAAGCGCGCCACGGCCAGAATGTTGCTGGACTCAAGCAACTGGCTGACCGCCTCGGCCAGCCGGTCGGTCACTCGCTGGTAACGGCCCAGCCAGCTCAGCCTCTCCAGATGCGGTCCACCGCACTGCTCGCACCAGACCCGCCGACGCGGCACTACCAGCGTCACTCGCAGCGCCATTAGCGGCAGATCCCGCACCCGGCGCGTGGTCGTCTCATGCACCTGCCGACATCGGTTGCCGCAGTGCTCGCAGTGCATCGTTCGCGCTGAAGGCTTCAGGTAAATCGTGACCGTCCGGCTCTCACCTTCAGGCCACACGACCCGCTCCACCCGATAACCTTCCCACCCACCCAACCTCTCGATCGTCTTGCGGTCCAGCATGATCCCGGCCTTGATCCTTGAAAAATCAAGGATCAAGCGTAACGGCAATCAAGCACGGCTCCACGCTATTCCGCGATGAACCAAAGATCAGCCCGATGTTGTCGCTGGCAATCATGCCAAACGACGGAATGGCCAGCACCAGCACCCCGATGCTGCCGATCAGCAGAAACGGCCGCCGCCCCACCTTGTCGCTCATGAAACCCACGACCGGTTGCACGAACAGCATGCCGATCATGACGACCACGATGATCAGAACCCCGTGGGATTCCGAGTAGCCCAGGCTGTTCGACAGGTACGTCGGCATATACGTCAACAGCATGTAATAGGTGATGTTGGTCACCAGCACCATGCCGATGCTGATCAGGAGAGCGCGCCGGTATTTAGAGAAAATTTCCCGAAAAGAAATCGTCGGCCGGTCTTGCACTGCATCGCGATCCTCCTGCTCCATTTTTTTCGAGCTGCTGGGTAAAGGCCGGGGTTTCCTCGGCAGCATGACGCAGGTAAAGGCCCAGCAAGCCCAGTGGTCCGGCCACGAAGAAAGGCAGACGCCATCCCCACTCTAGGAAAGCCCCTTCACCCAGCAGTGTCTGCAAGAGCACGACCAGTCCCGCGCCCAGCACAAAGCCGGCGATGGAACCGAAATCCAGCCAGCTGCCGAGAAATCCCCGCCGCCTGTCCGGCGCATACTCGGCCACGAAAATCGCCGCGCCGGTGTACTCACCACCCACCGAAAACCCTTGCGCAAGCTTGCACAGCAGCAGCAGCACCGGCGCCCACAGGCCAATGGTCTCGTACGAAGGGATCAGCCCGATGCAGAAGGTGCTGATCGCCATGATGATGATGGTGATGGACAGCACTTTCTGGCGACCATATCGATCGCCCATCAGGCCAAAGAACACGCCGCCCAGAGGCCGAACAAGGAAAGGCACGGAAAACGTGCCCAATGCAGCGATGGTCTGCACCGCCGGCGAGGCATCGGGGAAAAACACTTTCCCCAACGCATAGGCCACGAAGCCGTAGACGCCAAAGTCAAACCACTCCATCGCATTGCCAAGCGCTGCAACCGTCACAGCCTTCTTGAGCTTGGTATTGTCAATAACCGTGATATCGCCAATCTGCAAAGGCCGTGCATTTTGTGAGGATTGCTCCGCCATGATTTCTCCTCTTATGAGCGAAGATAAGGTGCATGCACTATGTATTTCCACTCCATCATACGCGTGCGCAAGCGCCATTGAGCGCCAAGACAGATTACGATCCGATGACCACGGAACGCGCGCGGCATCCCGCCGCAACCCCACCCACACGGAGCGCCGCATGGCCACACAGAAACTGCTGACCGACGAAGACGTCCGCAACAACCCACAGGCATGGGCCGTATTCGAAGACATCCGCGCCACACGCAACTCCGATTTCGTCAACAACTTCTGGCGCGCCCTGGCCAATGACCCGCCCCACCTGCAACGCGTATGGGAGCAGCTCAAACAGGTAATGATGACCGAAGGCGAACTCTCACCGCTGGTGCGCGAATTGATCTATATCGCAGTGTCCACCGCCAATGGCTGCAGCTACTGCATCCACTCGCACACCGCCTCGGCACGCGCCAAGGGCATGACCGCGGGCCAACACACGGAACTGCTGGCAGTGATCGGCATGGCAGCCCAGACCAACGCCCTGGTGACAGCCATGCAAGTGCCCGTGGACGACGCCTTTCAGGTGCCCTGAGCCGGAAATGGGCCATGGGGGCTCCGCTATACGGATGACAGGGCGTCAATATCTGCCAAGCCCTGGCATTGACGCGGTGTTACGGTGCAACCGCGTGCGCAGGCTGGCTCCATCACACATAGTGTCGGTTCAGATCCGGCGTTATGCACGACGTCCCAGTGGTCACCACGATGGCCACTACCGGCCTGCCGGAAACCGGGGACCTTCGGTGTCGGCTATCCAGACGGGTTTTTTTTGCATGATCGCTTCAAAATCGCGGCTGGCCAGGAAATCATCGAGCCAGCGATGCAGCGCCGGCCATGGCTGGGCGGCAAACCACGGCAGATCGACATGCGCGAACTGCCGCACAAAAGGCGCGATAGCCATATCGGCCAGACACGGCCTGCTCCCGAACAGATAGCGGCCAGCCAGCAGGCGGCGCTCAAGCGCCGCCAGGAAATCCGCCGCCGAGGCTCGATGCACGAGCGGATCGACGCCTTCGTACCGCACCGGATACTTGTAGCGGTCCAGATCGGCCTTGAAGGGCCCATCACACCTTCCGATCAGGATTTCCATGTCGTCCACCTGGCCGGTCTCGGGAACGAGCCATTGCGGCAGGTCCTGAGGCTGCAACGCCCACCGCATGATGTCCAGGCTCTGATCGATCACCTGCCCATCGGCGAGCACGAGCACCGGCACGGTGCCCTTGGGCGAGGCCGACAACATCGCCGCCGGTTTCGCACGCAGGCTCACCTCACGCAGTTCGCAAACACGGCCCCCGGCGAGCATCGCAAGCCGCGCCCGCATGGCGTAGGGGCAACGCCGAAAGGAATACAGAATGGGCAATGCGGTCACGGGTATCCTTACACATGAGCAGGCAGCGGCAGGCGCGCACGGCCCTCCCCGCTCATCTTAGAGGCCTGTGCCGGCGCGCCGCACGGTTGGCACTCGCCTGGCATCTGGATCTGACCCGCCGCCGCATTCCAGACGAAAAAAAACCGCTCAGGCAGGCGCGTGGCGGTTTTTTTGCAGGGCTTGGTATTCTTGGCGGACAGAGGGGGATTCGAACCCCCGATACGCTTATCACGTATACACGCTTTCCAGGCGTGCGCCTTCAACCACTCGGCCACCTGTCCTAATTTGGGTCGCTTCGGCAGGGAAATTATCGCTGCCGAAAACGCGAATCCGCGATTCTAGCAGAAATGCGCACGCTTGGCAGCGCGGGCGCCCTCATGGTGCGACGGCTGCCTGGCGCGCCAGGCCTTCGGCCGCGGCAATGGCCTGAGCCAGAAACGGCGAAGAGTCTCCGCGCCGCCAACTGAGGATGACAGGCGAGGAAAACGCCGGGGTATCCACCGGCAGGCAGACGATGTCGCTGCGGTTGGATCGCTGCACACTGGTGGGCACCAGTGTCAGGCCCAGCCCGGCCACGACCAGTCCCAACGCCGTTTGCAACTCGTTGGCTTCCTGGATGACGGTGGGCTGGTGGCCCGCGGCGCGAAACAGTCCCAGCACGTGGTCGGCGTAATTGGGCCGGGGCCGCGCCGGATACAGCACAAACGGCTGGGCTGCCAGCTCGGCGATGCTCAAGCGCGAGCGCTCTGCCAGGGGATGCGCGGCAGGCAGGACGGCGACCAGCGGTTCTTCCATCAACACCCGTCGCTCAATGGCCGGGTCGTCAAAGGGGATACGGCCTATCCCCAGGTCGATACGCCCGCTTTTGAGCGCCTCTATCTGGGGCAATGTGGTCATCTCGCTCAAGCCGACTTCGACTTGTGTGTCGGCCTGACGTAGGTATCGGATGAGCTCGGGCACGAAGCCGTAGAGCGTCGAAGGAACGAAGCCGATGCTGAACCAGCGGGCGGCCTGCGCGCCCAGCCGGCGTGTGCCGGTGAGGACCTCATCCAACCGGGCGGTCAGTTGCAGCGATTGTTCGTACAGGAAGCGCCCTGCCTCCGTGAGCTTGAGGCCTCGGCTGCCACGCTCGATCAGAATCACGCCCAGCTCTTCTTCCAACTGGCGGACCTGGCGCGACAGGGGCGGCTGCGCGATATGCAGGACGGCGGCGGCACGCGTGAAACTGCCTTCGCGCGCCACGGTTTGAAAATAGCGCAGATGCCTGAGCTCCATAGCCATACCCAAAAGGCATTAAAAGCGGCCAATATAGTCTTGGGCGTCGCTTTTTGCCAGGGCAACAGGATGCCTCCCCTGCCCCTCCTTCCATTCAGGTATGGCTGCTCGCACTATCGTCGCCGTCGCGACCGTACGGCTCGCCCCGCCCCCCATCTGCGTCCACCGGCGCCGCACCCATGGGCGGCAGCCCGAGCAACGGGGCGTTCATCGGGCCAAGGAAACCGAGCGGGTGGGTCGACGAGCGCAACATCACGATCTGGTAAGCAGAGTCAGGGTTGGGGGGCGACTCCGGCCTTTTGTCGCCCGTGCGCCTCGGCAGGCAGCATCGTCACCATGGCCGCCGTGCATGCGGCAATCAGCGCCATCACCAGCAACAGCGTCGTAAAGCCCACCTGTTTGACCACTGGCCCCAACAGCCAAACCGCCAATGAACTCACCCCGAACGACACGGTCAACCTCATGCCCGCCACGCGCGAGCGGCTGTGGTCATCAACATAGCGGACGATCATCGCGTCGGTAAACGGAATGGCACCAAAGATGAAGATCATCGCGCCCAGCAGCGCCGCGTACAAGGCCCAGCCCTGCGCCCACGCCGCCCACAACAGCAACGGCACCTGGATCAGCGCAATCGTCCGATAGAGCGACTTCAGCGGCACACGATCGATGAAACGCCCGACCACCACCTGCGCCAGCGAGGCCACGACATAAATGGCCGCCAGCCCAGTGTTTGGACGAGGTAGCCGGTAACCAGCGCCGCCACTGCCACGCCCAGGTTGCCCGCCAGTCCGTTGATGCCGATGACCGCCCCCGGCTTGGCGGCGTGTTGCACGATCATGGGAATACCCACCGGGTGATAGATCGACGCAAACAGGCCGACCAGCGCCAGACCGCCCGCCAACTGCCAGGCGTCGCGGGCCAGCGCGCACAACAGCGCAGACGCGCCTATGCCGAAGAAAAACAACAGCATCATGCGCCGCCTGCCCCAGAGGTCGCCGAGACGCCCCGACGGCCAGGAGCCAATGCCAAACAGGAAAAAAGCCGCCACGCCATAAGGCATCAGATCTTCCCACTGCGCAAAGCCGAAATCGGCGGCGATCGTGGCAACTGCCGCGGCAAAGATCAGCAGAAACATATGATCGATGGCATGGGCGATGTTCAGCAGCAAGGTGACGGGACGCGCGTGCGGACGCTCGGCATCAGTGACGGACATATCAGGCCTGACTCGAAAGAATGGATGCCGGCCAGTGTGCCCAGAAGCGGCTATTCTGTCTCTCTTGGTTTTGACGAAAACTATCGCAATATGGACAAGCGCCAACCGCATGCCCCCATCATCGAGGTGGGTTACCCCGACGCACCCGGGGTCGTGACCCGCCGCCGCGAGCTGGCCGCGGATTTCCATATCGAACCGCACTGGCACGAAAGAGCGCAGTTGCTCTATGCCTCGCATGGCGTGATGCGCGTATCCACGCCACGCCGCCTGTGGCTGGTGCCTCCTACGCGCGCGCTGTGGATTCCGGCGCGCGTCGTGCATGAGATCCGCATGGGCTCGCCCGTGGACATGCGATCGCTCTATATCGATGCCTGCCTGGTGCCCGGCATGCCGGATGACTGCGCGGTGCTCGAAGTCACGCCCTTGATGCGCGAACTGGTGCTGCGGATTTCCCTCACGCCACCGTCAAGCAGCACGGATCATGAGTTGCTCAGCACACTGCTGGTCAACGAAATGCCAAGACTTGCCCCGCGCGGCTTCGATCTGCCGCTGCCCGAGAGTGCGGCGCTGCGCGCGCTGTGCCAGGCCTTGATGGCCGACCTGAGCCTCGCCCCGAGCCCGGATCAGGCCGCCGCGCGCCTGGGCGTGAGCGCACGCACCCTGTACCGGCGCTTTCTCGACGAAACGGGCCTGAGCTACATCCGCTGGGCGCAACAAGCCCGACTGCTGGAGGCCGTTCGGCGTCTGGCCGAAGGCCAGTCGGTCACTACCGTGGCGCTGGATCTGGGCTACCAGAGCCCCAGCGCGTTTACCGCGATGTTCCGCCGTCAGCTGGGGCGCCCGCCGCGCCAGTGGCGCTAGGGCTCGATCTGACGGTAGGACAGCACCGTGCCATCCGGCGTCGCCTCCTCCAGCCGCACCCGGAATCCCCACAACCGCCCAAGGTGCTTCATGACCTGATCGGCCTCGCCGCTTTCCAGGGGCCGGCCGCGGCTTTGCTGATGTCGCAGCACCAGCGAGCGATCCGACTCGCGGTGATAGCGCACCACCTGAATATCGGGCACCTGGTTGTCTCGGTTGTGCTGGGCGGCCAGCAGCTTGCGGATTTCGCGATAGCCGTCGTCATCGTGAATGGCCGCCACCTCCAGCTTGGGATTGTCCATATGGTCCGCGATGGCGAAAAAGCGGAACTCCCGCATCAGGCGCGGCGACAGGTACTGCGAAATAAAGGATTCGTCCTTGAAATTCCGCATGGCAAAGTCCAGCGTCCTGAGCCAATCCGCTCCGGCGATGTCGGGAAACCATTTACGATCCTCGGCCGTGGGCGCCTCACAGATACGGCGGATATCGCTCATCATGGCATAGCCCAACGCATAGGGATTTATTCCCCATAGCCGCGCTCGTCAAAACCGCGCTGACTCACCACATTGGTGTGGCTCTGAAGCACTTCGATCATGAAGCCGTCGTTGACCAACCTCAATTGGTGCATCCGGTTGAGCAAGGTGTAATGCCAGAACGTCGCCCATCCTTCGTTCATGACTTTGGTCTGGCTCTGCGGGTAAAAGTACTGCGCGACCTTGCGCACGATGCGCACCAGTTCCTTCTGCCAGGGTAGCAGCGTGGGCGAGTGCTTCTCGATGAAATACAGCAGATTTTCTTCCGGCTCAGGCGGAAACGCCCCGGACGCGCGCGCCTGCGGCGCGGCATCGACACGTGGCAGCGTGCGCCACAGGTCGTTGTACTGCAGGCGGGCATGTTCGGCGCGCTCGCTCTGCCGTTGCGCTTCCTCGCGCAACGAGATCGGTGGCGGGCGTTTGTAGCGGTCCACCCCATGCAGGCTCAGGGCATGGCAGGAATCGAGAAGCGCCTCGACCACGTCGATGCCGTAGCGTTCTTCACAGTCCATCACATACTTGCGCGCGAATACCAGGTAATCGAGCACACCGTCGGCGTCAGTCCATTGCCGGAAGAGATAATTTCCCTTGAAAAACGAGTTGTGGCCATAGCAGGCGTGCGCGATGACCAGCGCTTGCATCGCCATGGAGTTCTCTTCCATCAGATAGGAGATGCAGGGGTTCGAGTTGATGACGATCTCGTAGGCCAGCCCCTGCATGCCCTTGCGGTAGGACTGCTCGTTGCGGATGAACTCCTTGCCGTATGACCAGTGCGGATAGCCTATGGGTAGCCCGGCCGATGCGTAGGCATCGAGCATCTGCTCCGACGTGATCACCTCGATCTGATTGGGGTAGGTGTCCAGGCCGTAGTCGCGCGCAATCGCGCTGATGGCGTCGTCATAGCGCTGCAGGAGTTCGAACGTCCAATCCGACCCGTCGGACAGCGGCGCGCCGACCTCCTGCCCGGTTGCGATTGCGTTCATGCGGCCTCCTTCTTGAACAGCTCATGGAAGACGGGAAAGATCTCGCTGCGCTGGCTGATGCGACGCATGGCGAAATGCGGCGCCGTCTCCTGCTCGTACTCCGCCCACAGGCTGCTCTTGCGCGCCTGGACCGAGTCCGGCACTTCGATGTAGGCGAAATAGCGCGTGGCGGGCAGCAGCTTCTCGGCCAGAAATCGCGCACTCTTGCCCGCGTCGGCGCCGAAGAAATCGCTGTCGCTGGCCTGCGCGGCATAGACGTTCCACGCCGAGGGCGGATAGCGTTTCTGCACGATCTCGTGCATGAGCTCCAACGCGGACAGCACGATGGTCCCACCGCTTTTCGGATCGTAGAAAAACGCCTGTTCGTCGACCTCCTCGGCATTGTCGGTATGCCGGATGAACACCACCTCGACTGTCTCGTACTTACGCGAAAGAAAGAGATAGAGCAGCGTAAAAAACCGTTTGGCTAGATCTTTCTTGCCCTCGTCCATGGAGCCGGATACGTCCATGAGGCAAAACATCACGGCGCGGGCCACCGGCGTGACCACCGGCACCCGGTTGCGATAGCGCAAGTCCAGCTCGTCCAGAAATGGCACCCTCGCCGCCCGCGCGCGGCACTCTTCGAGCAAGACGCGTAACGGCGCAAGTTGCGCCTCACTCTCGTGTTCATCGATGGCTTGTTGCAGGCGCGACTCGGCCTGCCCGACCTCGCTGCGGGCATTGAGGCCCAGCGCCACTCTGCGCGACAGCGACGCGCGCAGTGTTCTGTTGACCGACAGCAGACTGGGCGAGCCCGTCGTGGTGTAGCCGGAGCGCTGCCATTTTTTCTGCGAAACATCCCCCAGTTGCGTACGCACCAAATGCGGCAGTTCCAGATCATCAAAGAACAGATGCAGAAATTCCGCCCGGGACAGGCTGAACGTGAACTGGTCCACCGACTCGCCCTCGCCGGGCTCGCCGCGGCCGCCTTCGCCGCCGCCGCCCTGCGGCCGGTCAAAGGTGTCCCCCTTGGCAAACTCCTTGTTACCCGGGTGCACCATCTCGCGGTCACCGCCCTCCCCATGGCGGAAATACGGCTCGGAGATGTCACGCGCGGGCAGATTGATCTCTGCTGACTGATCCATGTCCGCGATGGATCGATCGCGGACCATATCCTGCACGGCCTTGCGGATTTGATCCTTATAGCGGCGCAGAAAACGCTCGCGATTCACTGCGCTCTTGTTGCGGCCGTTCAGGCGACGATCGATGAGCGAATTCATGATCCACCTCAGCTCAGGACGACTTCCTCACCCGCAGATACCACTCGCACAGCAGGCGGACCTGCTTCTCGGTATAGCCCTTGTCGACCATGCGATCGACGAAGCTCTGATGTTTGCTCCTATCCTCGGCAGAAGCCTTGGCGTTGAACGAGATCACCGGCAACAGATCCTCGGTGTTGGAGAACATCTTCTTCTCGATCACCTCGCGCAATTTCTCGTAGCTCGTCCAATTTGGATTGCGCCCGCCATTGTTGGCGCGGGCCCGCAAGACAAAATTGACAATCTCGTTGCGAAAATCCTTGGGATTGGCGATGCCGGCAGGCTTTTCGATCTTCTCGAGCTCGTCGTTGAGCGCACTGCGGTCGAAGCTCTCTCCGGTCTCGGGATCGCGGAATTCCTCATCCTGTATCCAGCAATCGGCAAACGTCACATAGCGGTCAAAGATGTTCTGACCGTACTCGGAATAGGACTCCAGATAGGCCGTCTGGATCTCCTTGCCAATGAACTCGGCATAGCGTGGCGCGAGGTAGCCCTTGATGAAGTCCAGGTACCGCCGCCGCACATCCTCCGGAAAATCCTCGCGGCCGATGCGCTGCTCCAGCACGTACATCAGATGCACCGGGTTCGCCGCCACCTCGGTCTGATCGTGATTGAACACGCTCGACAGGATCTTGTAGGCAAAGCGGGTCGACACGCCATTCATGCCTTCATCGGTGCCGGCGTAATCCTTGTACTCCTGCAACGCCTTGGCCTTGGGATCCACATCCTTGAGGCTCTCGCCGTCGTAGACGCGCATCTTCGAGTAGATGCTGGAGTTTTCCGGCTCCTTCAGCCGCGTGAGCACGGAGAACTGCGCCATCATGTCCAATGTGCCTGGAGCGCAAGGCGCGCGCGACAGCGAGCTGTTGCGCAAGAGCTTTTCGTAGATGTGGATCTCTTCGGTTACCTGCAGGCAATACGGCACCTTGACGATGTAGATACGATCCAGAAACGCTTCGTTGTGCTTGTTGTTGCGGAAGGTCTGCCACTCGGATTCGTTGGAGTGTGCCAGAATCGCGCCGTTGAAAGGGATGGCCGAAAAACCTTCGGTACCCTTGAAGTTGCCTTCCTGCGTGGCGGTCAACAACGGATGCAGCATCTTGATCGGCGCCTTGAACATCTCCACGAATTCGAGCAGGCCCTGATTGGCCAGGCACAATCCGCCCGAATAACTGTAGGCATCGGGGTCATCCTGCGAGTAGCGGTCGAGCTTGCGTATATCGACCTTGCCCACCAGCGAAGATATGTCCTGGTTGTTTTCGTCGCCCGGCTCCGTTTTTGCAATGGCGACCTGACGCAACACCGAGGGGTTGAGCCGCACGACGCGAAATTGCGAAATGTCGCCGTCGAACTATTTCAGTCGCTTTACGGCCCAAGGCGACATGATGCCGCTCAGATAGCGCCGTGGAATGCGGTATTCCTGCTCCAGCGTATCGCCGAAACGCTCGGGGTTGAACAGACCAAGCGGCGACTCGTTGACGGGTGAGCCCTTCAGGGCGTAGATGGGATGGGCCTCCATCAGGACTTTCAGCCGTTCGGCGATGGAAGACTTGCCCCCGCCCACCGGCCCCAGCAGATAAAGAATCTGCTTGCGCTCTTCGAGCCCCTGCGCGGCGTGCTTGAAGAACGACACGATCTGATCGATGACGTCCTCCATGCCATAAAACTCCCGGAATGCCGGGTAGCGCCGGATCATCCGATTGGAAAACAGACGTGAGAGGCGGGAATCATTGCGCGTATCGACAAGCTCTGGCTCCCCTATGGCTGCGAGCATGCGCTCGGCCGGACTGGCATAAGCCATGGGATCCTGCTTGGCCAGCGTCAGATACTCTTCCAACGAGAGTTCTGTTTCCTGGTCACGCGCATACTGCGACTTGAAGCCTTCGAGGATGCTATGCACGGCAAACCCTCCTACAGTACTGAGAGCACGGGTCCAACACGCGGGTCCGTTGGGCCATTGTGTTCCTCCTATACCTGCCTCGCCAGTCATTATTGCGATCGCACAACACACATCATGTGGCCGTCGTACTTTCACCACACACAATAGGCAGGATAGAAGACCTACGATTTACTTAGGGTCAGCCTGTGCGCAACAAGTTCCGCACGATTGGCGTACGCACGAGAAAAAGGCCATCGCTGCGATGGCAGCCATGGCCTTGGAGTGCTAGCAATCGGGGTCAGCCCACGTGCATATTCATGCACGATGCACGCATAAGCTTATGTCCTCATGTACGCACACGCAGGGGTTCTACAGCCAAGCTGGCGCGCGGCCATCGACTGCACCGGAGGCGCTGAGCATGCGCTCGACATAGCGCGCGATCATGTCGATTTCGAGATTGACTTGGTCGCCGGCATGCACGTTGCGCAAGGTGGTGACGGCCTGGGTATGAGGAATGATGTTGATGCTGATCTCGCAGCCATCGGCGCCATCTTCGACGTGATTGACGGTCAGGCTGATGCCGTTGACAGTGATCGAACCCTTGTAGGCCAGAAAGCGCGCCAAGGCCCTGGGTACGGCAATGACGAGCTCGCGCGACTCTCCCGCATCGGAAAACCGCAACACTTCGCCCAGGCCATCGACATGCCCTGACACCAGGTGCCCGCCGAGCTTATCCCCCAGATCCAGGGACTTTTCCAGGTTGACTTCGCCCTCGCGTTGCAAACCCACTGTGCGGTTTAAGCTTTCGCGCGACACGTCCACCTCAAAGCCCTGACCCGTCAGATTGACCACGGTCATGCACGCGCCCTGCACGGCGATAGAGTCTCCGATGGCGACGTCCTGCAGCCCCAGATCCCCCGCGTCGATATCCAGACGCACACCCGCATCCTCGCCGGCCAAGGGCTTGACCGAAACAATACGGCCAACCGCAGCCACCAAACCCGTAAACATATGAATCTCCCAGAGATGTGACTATTGTTCGGAGGCGCGCCGTGCGCTGGCCAGAAGCGCCAGCCAGCGTGCGTGATCGCGCGCCTGCAGGCGCACGTCTTCGCCCACCCGGACAAGATCGGTAAAACGAAAGCGGCGTGCCGCATCCAGATGCTCGAGCATGGGCATCTGCACCATGCCTGCCGCATCGCTCAGCATCACGGGCGCCAGGTAGACGAGCAATTCGTCCACGCAATCGGCAGCCAGCAACGCGCCCGACAATCCCGCACCCGCCTCCACATGCACTTCATTGCAATCCTGGGCCGCCAGCCAGCGCATCATGGCGGCGAGATCCACGCGCTGGCCGCCAGCATCGGGCAGGCACACGACCTCGACATTCTTGTCTGCCAGGCGCGCCGCCTTGGCGTCGTCCCGGATCGCGGTAAACACCCAGGCCGGTGTGCCATCGAACAAGCGCGCGTGCTCAGGCACCTGAAACCGCCCATCCACCACGGCTTTGCGCGGCTGACGCGGCGTCTGCACGGCGCGCACCGTCAACTGCGGATCGTCCTTCAACACCGTACCCATACCGGTGAGCACGACATCGGCGCGCGCGCGCCAGGCATGCCCGTCCGCACGCGCGGCCTCGCCGGTAATCCATTGCGACACGCCGTTGTGCAGTGCGCTGCGGCCGTCCAGCGATGCAGCAAGCTTAAGCCATAACCAGGGCGTGGCCCGGCTCATGCGCGCCACGAAACCGGCATTCAGGGCCAATGCCTCCTGCTCGCAGATGCCCGAGGTGACCGCGATGCCTGCCGCGCGCAGGCGTGCGAAGCCCTGGCCCGCCACACGCGGATTGGGGTCGCCCAGCGCCACCACCACCCGCGCCGGAGCGGCCGCCACCAAGGCGTCGACGCAAGGCGGGGTCCGGCCGTAGTGGCTGCAGGGCTCTAACGTGACAAAGACCGTGGCGCCGGCCAGGTCATGCCCTCCGGCTTGCGCCGCACGCAGCGCCATGACCTCGGCATGCGGTCCGCCCGCAGGCTGCGTCGCCCCCTCGCCCAATACCTGTCCGTCGCGAACGATGACGCAGCCCACGCGTGGGTTGGGCGACGTGGTGTAGATCACGCCCCGGGCAAGCTCCAGGGCGCGGCGCATCCAGTAGATATCTTGGGGGTCGCTCATGGCAGCGATTGTATCCGCCCGCCGCGCCCAATGCGGCGCTGCGCCTGCGACCAGCCATCCCGGCATAGGATTGTCCGTTTCAGGCCCATCCTGGTCTTCGCTGGCATGGCCCCAACGGTGATCGACGCGCAAAATGGGGCTACTCTCTCCTCAACGACAGGTTGACCATGAAACAAGCGCTTCTCTTTATCGACGTCCAGGAATCCTTCCGCCAATGTCCGTTTTGGGATGAAACCGAACTGACCGTCTTTGCACGTAATGCCCAGAGCCTGGTCGATGCCGCGCAGGCACGCGGCATCGACGTGCTGCAGGTCTTTCATGTCAACACCACCAACCCCGAGTCTGTCTTTGCCCCCGAATCCGGCTACGTCCGCACTCTGGCCGAGGTCCGCGTCACACCCACGGCCATCTTCCACAAAAACGTGCACTCCGCACTGTTTGCGCGAGATGCCGAGGGCAACACCCTGCACGCCTGGCTGACCGGACATGGCATCGAAGAGGTCATCATCGCCGGCATCCGCACCGAACAATGCTGCGAGACCACGGCACGCCACGCCTCGGACAGCGGCTACAAGGTGCGGTTTGTCACGGACGCTACGCTGACCTTCGCCATGCAAAGCCCGGCTGGTACCGCGTACACGCCCGCCCAGATTCGAGACTGCACAGAGCTCGTCCTGGCGACACGCTTCGCCCGCATCGTGCCGGCCGCCCGGGCGCTGGAGGACTGATGACGAGCACGCCGGTCTACTTCGTCGTCCAGGAGGACATCGTGCTCCTGGACCTGGCCGGCCCTGCCGAGGCCCTGCGCATCGCCAACCACTACGTACCCGGACGCTATGCACTGCATTACTGCGGCCCGCAGCAGGAGGTGCAAAGCGGTTTGCAGGGGCTGTATCTGTCGCGCCTGGCGCCGCTGCCTCAGAGCCTGCCATCGCACGCGCTGGTGGTGATCAGCGGCCAGGTCAACGCGCGCCACGCGCTGGAGCGCCCCGACCGCCAGGCGCTCATCGCCTGGCTTGCGCGCCGCGCTGCGGCCGATGGCTTCGGGCTGATGTCCGTCTGCGCCGGGGCCCTGATGCTGGCTGCGGCCGGCCTGCTGGGCGGGCGCGAATGCACTAGCCATCACAGTTGCCTGGAAGCCCTGCGCGCGCTGGCACCCGATGCACGCGTGCTGGAGAATCGCATCTTCGTCGAGTCCGCCGGCCTGTGGACCAGCGCGGGCATTACCGCCGGCATCGACCTGGCCCTTTACCTGGTCGCGCGCGACTGCGGCGCGCGCGTCGCCAGCGCCGTGGCGCGCGAAATGGTGGTCTATATGCGCCGCGCAGGCAGCGACGCCGCACTCTCGCCGTGGCTGGACCACCGCAATCATCTGCACCCCGGGGTGCACCGCGTTCAAGATGCAGTGCTGCGCGAGCCCGCTGCGCAGTGGTCGGCGCAGGGCCTGGCCGAGCTGGCACATACCAGCGCACGCCACCTGAACCGGCTGTTTGCCGAGCATGCGGGCTGCACGCCCATGGACTATGTCTATCAGGTTCGCCTGACCCTGGCCAAGGAGCTGCTACGCGAGACGCGCCTGGATCTGGAACGCGTGGCCGAACGAACCGGATTCAGTTCCGCGCATCATTTGCGCCGTGTCTGGCGCCGCCACGAGGCCGGCCCGCCCAGCGCCGTTCGAGCCGGGCCATGATGGATCATTCCTTGCGCAGCTTTCCGCTGCCCGGCCGCAAAGGCCCCTGCATTTCCCGGATGGCTTCGACGAACTCGCCGATATCCTCAAAGCTCTTGTAGACCGACGCAAAGCGTACGTAAGCCACTTTATCCAGGCGCTTGAGCTCATTCATGACGAGCTCGCCGATGTGTTCACTGGGCACCTCGCGCGCGCCGCTGGCCAGCAAGGTCTCTTCGATGCGGGCCACCGCCGCGTCGACCTCTTCGGTACTGACCGGACGCTTGCGCAAGGCCAGCGCCAGACTGCCGCGCAATTTGGCGGCATCGTAATCGCTGCGGCTGCCATCGCGCTTGACCACCGTGGGCATGGCCAGCTCGATACGTTCATAGGTGGTAAAGCGCTTGTCACAGGACAGGCAGCGCCGGCGCCGCCGTATGGTGTCGCCCTCTTCGGATACCCGGCTGTCTACCACCTGAGTATCTGCATTTCCGCAAAATGGGCACCTCATGTCGCGCTCCCCCGTGCCTGTAATCGCCGTATTGTAATGACAGCGGCGTCTGCACCGCGTGCGGGCGGCAAGTTTTGTTGCATCGGAGCACGCGCCGCAGGCCCGTCCAACGAAAACGGGCCCCCGCAGGGGCCCGTAGATACCGCAATGCCGGCAGGAATTACTTGGTGCCGTAGACGGGCAGACGCGACGTCAGCTCGTTGACCTTGGCGCGCACGGCGGTAATATTGGCCTCGTCGCGCGGGTTCTCCAGCACGTCGGCAATCAGATTGGCGGTCAATTCCGCCTCGGCTTCCTTGAAACCACGAGTCGTCATGGCCGGCGTACCCAGACGAATGCCGCTGGTTACGAAGGGCTTTTCCGGATCGTTGGGGATGGCGTTCTTGTTGACCGTGATGTGGGCCTGGCCCAGCACCGCCTCGGCTTCCTTGCCGGTGATGCCCTTGGCGCGCAGGTCGACCAGCATGACGTGGCTTTCAGTACGACCCGAGACGATGCGCAGCCCACGCTTGACCAGGGTTTCGGCCAATATCTTGGCGTTCTTGACGACCTGGGCGGCGTATTCCTTGAAATCGGGCGACAACGCTTCCTTGAAGGCCACGGCCTTGGCGGCAATGACATGCTCGAGCGGACCACCCTGGATGCCCGGGAAAATAGCCGAATTGACGGCCTTCTCGAACTCGGCCTTCATCATGATCACGCCGCCGCGCGGGCCGCGCAGCGATTTGTGCGTGGTCGAGGTGACAAAATCCGCGTGCGGCACGGGGTTGGGATATTGGCCACCCGCCACCAGACCGGCGTAGTGGGCGATATCGACCATGAACAGCGCGCCATTATCGTGCGCGATACGGGCCATGCGCTCGAAGTCGATATGCAGGGCGTACGCCGATGCACCTGCGACGATCAGCTTGGGCTTGTGCTCTTTGGCCAGCGCCTCGACCTGGGCATAGTCGAGGACTTCGTTCTCGTCCAGACCATAGGGCAGGAAGTTGTACAGCTTGCCCGAGGCATTGACCGATGCGCCGTGGGTCAGGTGGCCGCCTTCGGCCAGACTCATGCCCAGCACGGTATCGCCTGGCTTGAGGACAGCCATGTAGACGCCCTGATTGGCCTGCGAACCGGAATTGGGCTGCACATTGGCCGCTTCGGCGCCAAACACCTGCTTGAGGCGGTCGATCGCCAGCTGCTCGACGATGTCCACGTACTCGCAACCGCCGTAATAACGCTTACCCGGATACCCTTCAGCGTACTTGTTGGTCAACTGCGTGCCCTGAGCCTGCATGACGGCCGGGCTGGCGTAGTTTTCGGAGGCGATCAGCTCAATGTGCTGCTCTTGGCGGACGTCTTCTTTCTGGATGGCGGCCCAAAGGTCGGGGTCCACCTTGTCGAGGGTGAGCTTGCGGTCGAACATGGAGGGGGTTTCCTGGAACGGAGAAGAAGCAAAAACAATGCGCTTAGTGTACCCCGTCCAGCGCCGTTTCCCTTGCCGCAAACGAGGCAAAACCCCGTGAACCGTTGGTAAAAACCGCCAACCCGACGTTTACTGGAGCGCGACTCATGACAGGCATGAGCCACGCTCATATCGTACCGGCGCCACAGCGCCGGCCCCGCTCATCAGGATGCCGAGGTCGCGCCAATCTGGCGCGGCGCCAGAGCGGGGTTGAGCGTGTACGTCCCCGTGACAGCCGCCTGCGCCAGCACATGGCCTTGCATTGCCTTGAGCGCGTCGGCGCCGGTGAACTTGCCATGCACGTTCAGCTTGGCGACGTCCAGCGCGTACAGCGTGAAAACATAGCGGTGCACGATGGCGTCATTCCAGGGCGGGCAAGGGCCGTCATAGCCGAAATAATCGCCACTCATGTCGCGATCCGCGGCAAACCAACCGGTGTAGTCGTTCAAGCCCTGGCGCGCTTCGTGGGGCGCCAATGGCCCGCCCTTGCCCCGGGGGTAATGCCATCCGAAAAGGCGCCTTCCTGGATTTCACGTAAATTGGGGGCCAGGTCAATCAGCACCCAATGAAAAAAATCCACCCGCGGCAGCGCGGCAGGCACTTCTCGGCCATCCTGATTGACGTCGTCGGGCTTGGAAGGCACGTCCGGGTCATGGCATAGCAGGGCGAAAGACTTCGTTCCTTCGGGGACATCATCCCAGGAGAACTGCGGATTGAAATTATCGGCCAGGGCAATACGGGATTGCGGGTCGATCCTGCCGAAGGCATAGCGCTCGGGGATGGACTCGTTATCGGTAAACGACAGGCTCGCGAGTTTCATGATCGTGCTCCTTAACAAAACCGCTGGCGCCAGGCCAGTCACGCTACCAAGTTAACACGCGCAAACTTCCGTTTGCCCACTTGCAGGACATAGGAGCCCGGCTCCAATTGCAACGACCGGTCTTCGATCTTGACGCCGTCGACCTTGACCCCGCCCTGCTCGACGGCGCGCTGCGCCTCGGAGCTGGACGCGCACAGGCCGGCCTCACGCAGAATGCGCAGCACGCCCATGGGCGCGCCGGCCAGCTGGACCTCGGGGATATCGTCCGGGATGGCGCCGTCCCGGAAGCGCGCCTCGAAGTTGGCCAAGGCCTGCTGGGCATCCTGCTGGCTGTGAAAGCGGGCAATGATCTCCTGAGCCAGCGCCACCTTGGCGTCGCGCGGATTGCGCCCGCCTTCGACCTCGGCCTTGAGCGCCGCAATGTCCTCCAGCGACCGGAAGGACAACAGATCGAAATAGCGCCACATCAGCGTATCGGAGATCGACATGAGCTTGCCGAACATGGAGTCCGGCGACTCGGAGATCCCGATGTAATTGCCTTTGGACTTGGACATCTTTTCGACGCCGTCCATGCCCACGAGCAGCGGCATGGTCAGGATGCACTGCGGCTCCTGGCCATACTCTTTCTGCAACTCGCGGCCCACCAGCAGATTGAACTTCTGATCGGTGCCGCCGAGCTCGAGATCGGCCTTGAGCGCGACCGAGTCGTACCCCTGCATCAGCGGGTAGAGAAACTCGTGCACGGCGATGGGCACGCCAGACTTGAAGCGCCGGGTGAAGTCCTCGCGCTCCATCATGCGGGCCACTGTGTAGCGGGAGGCAAGCTGGATCATGCCGCGCGCACCCAGGGGATCACACCACTCGGAGTTGTAGCGTATCTCGGTTCGGGCCGGATCCAGCACCAGGCTGGCCTGGGCGTAATAGGTTTTGGCGTTGTGTTCGATCTGCTCGCGCGTCAACGGCGGGCGGGTGGAGTTGCGGCCGCTGGGGTCGCCGATGGTCGAGGTGAAGTCGCCGATCAGAAAAATGACGTTATGCCCCAGATCCTGCAACTGGCGCATTTTGTTCAGGACCACCGTGTGGCCCAGATGGATGTCGGGAGCCGTCGGATCCAGCCCCAGCTTAATGCGCAGTGGCACGCCGGTGGCACGGCTGCGGGCCAGCTTGCGGGCGAACTCTGACTCGACCAGGAGCTCATCGCAGCCGCGCCGCGCCACGCGCAGATCTGCTTCGACTTCGGGAGTAATGGGAAATTCGGCTTGCGGCATGATGATGAGCCCCGGAAGACGGGAGTTAGGCGAAAAAAAGGTGTAAAAACTGTAGAAATTGGTCGAAAATTCTAGCTTATTCCGCTAGGATACTGCCCTAATCATACGCAACTGTCATATTCATGGCCGTTGACGTCCCTGCTAGCCGCTCCGTTCTTCCAAAAGTATTTCCACGATATCGCCACCCCGGCGCAACCTGCCTCCGGCCCACAGGCCTACAGGGGGAATAGCCGCGGTCAGGCGCCATTCGTGCATCTGTACCCATCTAAGGTCCGCCCAATGAATCGAGGCTTCAACAGTCTGGTGCGCAGCCTGAGCCGCAAGGTTGCCGCCCTGTTTACTCCTGCCGTCGAAACCCGCTCGTCCCGTGGCGGCTCGCTAATGCGCCGCACTCTGGTGGTTTGCGCTCTTGGCCTGTTTGCCGGTGCTGCCGCGCTGGGCATGGTGCAGCAACCCGACCGCACCGAACTGCCCCCTCTGCGCCTGATCAACAGCGAACTGCCGCTGCTGCCCGAGCAGCTTCAGGTCAGCGCCAGCGCCCCGGCGCCCTACATCAGTGAAACCCGCATCCGCTCTGGCGACACCCTGGCAAGCGTGCTGCAGCGCCTGGACCTCGACGACAGCAAGCTGCAGACCTTCCTGACCCACGAGGCCAGCGCTCGCAGCATCTACCGCCTGTATCCGGGCCGCGCGGTGCAGGCCGCCACCGACGAAGAAGGCAAGCTGGTGTGGCTGCGCTACATCCATACGCCGGGCAACGAAGTCGACGGACAGGTCTACACCAAACTGCTGAACGTGCAACCGGCCGGCGACAGCTTCAAGACCGAAGAAATCACCGAAAGCACCGATCTGCAAACCCGCGTGGCCGTGGGGACCATCCGCTCTTCGCTGTTTGCCGCCACCGACGCGGCCGGCATCCCGGATTCGATCACGATGCAGATGGCAGACATCCTCGGCGCCAAGATCGACTTCCTGCGCGACCTGCGCCAGGGCGATCAATTCCGCGTGGTCTACGAAGTACGATCGCATGACGGCCGCTATGCCGGCGCGGGCCGCCTGCTGGCCGTCGAGTTCGTCAACAACGAAAAGGTCTACAGCGCCGTCTGGTTCAGCGCCGACAACAAGAGTGGCAGCTACTACGACTTCGACGGCACCAGCCTGCGCGGCGCCTTCCTGCGCACGGCCCTGAAGTTCAGCCGCATCAGCTCCACGTTTGGCATGCGCATGCATCCCATCCACCGCACCTGGACCGGTCACAAAGGCGTCGACTACGCCGCTCCTTCAGGCACGCCCATTCACAGCACCGCGGATGGCACGGTGGAATTCGCCGGCTGGCAAAACGGCTACGGCAACGTGGTCATCGTCAAGCACTACGGCAAATACTCCACGCTCTACGCGCACCAAAGCAGCATCCGCGCTGGCCTGAAAAAAGGCGACAAAATTGCGCAAGGCGACCTGCTGGGATACGTGGGCGCGACCGGGTGGGCCACCGGACCGCACCTGCACTACGAATTCCGCATCGACAATCAGCCGGTTGATCCGCTGTCCGTGGACCTGCCCGTGGCACGCAAGCTCGAGCCCGCCGAGGCCCGTGCTTTCGCCACGACCGTGGCACCGTTCAAGCAGCAGATCCAGTTGCTCACCGAATTCCAGCACACCCTGCCGGAATCCATGACCAACGTGGCCAGCCGCTGAGCGCCCCAATGACGCCCCCCATCGACGGCCCGAGCAGTTCGCTGCCGGGCCGTTGTTTCATCGGTCTGATGTCAGGCACCAGCATGGATGGTGTGGACGGCGTGCTGCTGCAACTGGAACCCGGCCTGCGCCTGCTGGCCACCGCGTCCCTGGACATGCCCCTGGACTTGCGCGGCGCGCTCCTGGCCTTGAACACCAGCGGGCCTGATGAGCTGCACCGTGCGGCCTTGGCGGCCAACGACCTGGCCCGCCTGTACGCGGCGATAGTCGAGCGCCTGTTGGCCGCCAGCGGCCTGCGCCCTGAACAGGTCCGCGCCATCGGGGCACATGGGCAAACCGTGCGGCATCGCCCCGATCTGGGCTACACCCTGCAACTCAATGCCCCCGCCCTGCTGGCCGAGTTAAGTGGCATCGATGTCGTGGCAGATTTTCGCAGCCGCGACGTCGCTGCGGGTGGCCAAGGTGCACCGCTCGTGCCGCCCTTTCATGACGCCATGTTCAATCGGGGCGCACCGCGCGCCGTGCTCAATCTCGGCGGCATCGGCAACGTCACGCTGCTCGGACCGGGCCGCGCTCCACGCGGCTTCGACACCGGCCCGGCCAATGTGCTGCTTGACGGATGGTGCCAGCAGCATACAGGGCAAGCCTTCGACCAGGACGGCCAGTGGGCCGCCGGCGGGCGGGCCGATGCCGGGTTGCTGCGCCATTTGCTCGACAGCGAGCCCTGGTTCGCCTTGCCCGCGCCCAAGTCCACCGGACGCGATCTATTCGGCCTGCCGTGGCTGCAGCGCCGCCTCGACAGCTATACGGCGACGCTGGCACCCCGGGATGTTCAGGCCACCCTTGTCGCCTTGACGGCACAGACCGTGGCGCAAGCCGTGGCTGGCGACCCCCTGCAAGACATGCTGGTGTGTGGCGGTGGCGCCCGTAATCCGAGCCTCATGGCGGCCCTGGCTCAGGCCCTGCCTTACCCGGTCGCCGCCACCGATAGCGAGGGCGTGCCCGGACAATGGGTCGAAGCGATGGCTTTCGCCTGGTTGGCGCGTGCCTTCGTCGAGCGCCAACCTGCCGGCGTCCCCGCCGTCACGGGAGCACGCGGGCCTCGCATTCTGGGCGCGCTGTACCCCGCCCGCTAGCTGTGAACTGTCAATAGGTTGTATTCGTCCAGGTTGAGTCTGGAGATGGGTACAGCGCGCCCGATGCCTTGGTGGGGTCGATGCTAGTTGTAGTGGTGTAGCCAGGATTTCATGGCATCGGCTCGGTGTTGGGAGTTCTGGTAGGTGTGAGCGTAAGCCCACTCACGCAAGGCCGACTGGATGAAGCGTTCGGCCTTGCCATTGGTCTGTGGGCGGTAAGGTCGGGTAAAGCGGTGCTTGATGCCCAGCTCATGGCACAGCGCGGCGAAGGCGCGGCTGCGAAAGGCCGAGCCATTGTCGGTGAGCAAGCGCTGGATGGTCACGCCCAGGCGCTGGTAGTAGGCCACTGCGTCCTTGAGGAACTGGACGGCGCTGGGGAAGCGCTCGTCGGGGTGGATGTCGGTGAAGGCCACGCGGGCGTGGTCATCGATGGCCACGAAGACGAAGTCCCAGCCGGCCCCCTCAACGGTATCGCGTCGGTTGCCCGTGACCCGGTGGCCAGGGCGCTGGATACGTCCCAGCTTCTTGATGTCGATGTGCAGCAGATCGCCGGGGGCCTGATGCTCGTAGCGCACCACCGGCTCGGCCGGCTCCAGGTCGGCCAGGTGCGACAGACCGGCGCGGGCCAGGACGCGGCTGACGGTGCTGGCTGACACGCCCAGCGCCTGGGCGATGCGCGCTTGGGTCAGCCGCTTGCGGCGCAGCTCCACGATAGCCAGCGCCTTGGCCGGCGCAATCGCTCGGGGCGAGACCGTCGGGCGCGAGGACGCATCGGCCAAGCCCGCCTGGCCCTGAGCCAGGAAGCGGCCCAGCCATTTGCGCACAGTCGGCGCGGTGACCCCATAGGCGCGGGCCGCTTCAGGCACACAAACTTGATGGGCGATCAATTGCTGGACCATTTCGAGGCGACGTAGGAAGGTCAATCGGGCATGCTTATGGGTGTTCATCCGGCCGGGCTCCTTGAGTGAACTGGGGGGTTGGCGATTTCCAGTTTCTCAAATCCGGTTCGGATGAACCATGCATACAACCTATTGAATCTTCACAGCTAGCCCGCCAAACAAAAAACCCCCGAAGGGGCTTGATGTACCGGGCAGCGCGCCTTAAACCGAGAACGACGAGCCGCAGCCGCAGGTCGTGGTCGCATTGGGATTGCGAATGACGAACTGTGCGCCTTCGAGGTCTTCTTTGTAGTCGATCTCGGCGCCGACCAGATACTGGAAGCTCATCGGATCAACCAGCAACTGCACGCCTTCTTTGTCGAGCACGGTGTCATCTTCATTGACGACCTCATCGAAGGTAAAGCCATACTGAAAGCCGGAACAGCCCCCGCCTTGGACGAACACGCGCAGTTTGAGCTCGGGGTTGCCCTCTTCGGCCAACAGATCCTTGACCTTGGCGGCAGCCGAATCGGTGAAGACCAACGGCACCGGCGGAGGGGCTTGGAGATCCACGGTTTCGGTAACAGCATTCATGATTACACTCCTGGCCGCGAGGGCCGAATTCCGGATGGCGGCCGAGGCCGCACGAATAAGATCACTATAGCGCAGCCAGGCCGCGCGTCAAAATTCCAATTTGACATTTCTCGTGGCACGCACCGTGCCTTCTTCGAGAACCGTCACGGTCACACTTTCGGGGACAAATCCCTCAGGCAGCGCCAACACTCCCTGACTGCGCTGGAACTGGTCAAAATGCAGGGCCAAGACTCCCGCCCCACTGGTGCCATTGGGCGGGGCCAGGGCGGCCGTGCCGCCAGCTTTGCTGGTGGCGGCCTCATCGCCGGGCAGCGCGTGAGCCGCGGCAGGCGGCAGAACAGCCACAGGCGCAGCCGCCTCGTCCGTCTTGACCTGCTGCGGGCTGAGCTCAACGGTCACCGTCTGTCCTTGCTGGATCCCGATGGCCTGAAAGCGCAATTCGCCGTTAAAGGCGCTGTCGTTGCCACGGCCGCTACGCATCAACAGTACCCGGTAGCGCAGGCCGTTACCCGCGCGCGAGAACTCCGCGCCGCGGACATCGATGGAGCCGGCCGGTCCGGGCGGAAGCTACTGCTCATAGAACGCCAATTGATCCCGCACCCGGCCCACTTCGGTCTGCGCGGTACGCAACTGGGTTTCCAGCTCTTGGCGCGCGGCACGTTCGACCGCGATTTCACCGTCCGCCGTATCGAGTTGGGCGCGCAGAAAGCGCGCCTCGGTTTCTCGCTGTCGAAGGCTGGCGTCCTGAGCGTCCACCTGCGCCTGCGTGAGCATCACCATGTGCGCCGGGCGGCCAGGGCCCAGCGCATACTGGTACCCCACCCCTACGCCCGCTCCCAAGCCCAGGCCGAGCATGAGCGCCATCCAGGCGGCGCGCCGCCAGCCCCGCTTGCGGGGCGGAACGACGAAGGCGGCGGGCTCGGGCATCGACATTCGGGGGGTCAGGGGCGTGACGGCCGGCGGCTGAGCATCAAGGAAGAATGGCGACCTGATCCAGACCGGTGGCTTCCGGCAGGCCGAACATCAGATTCATGTTCTGTACCGCCTGACCTGCTGCGCCTTTGACCAGGTTGTCCTGGATCACGAGGATGACGAGCTGGTCGCCATTGCCCGGACGCTGCACCGAGATGCGCAGGTTGTTGGAGGCGCGCACCGAACGGGTTTCAGGCAGGCTGCCAGCCGGCATGACATCAATGAAGGCCTCGCCCGCATAACGCGACTCGAACAACGCCTGGAAATCGGTGTCCCGTGCCTCGGGAAGGATGCGCGCGTAGATGGTTGAGAACATGCCTCGGATCATCGGCACCAAGTGCGGCACGAAGGTCAGGCCCACCTTGCCTGCGGCCAGTTTTTCGAGCTGTTCGGTGATCTCGGGATGATGGCGGTGACCCGCCACGCCGTAGGCTTTGAAATTGTCGCTGGCCTCGGAAAAGAGCGAGCCGACTTCGGCCTTGCGGCCAGCGCCTGAGACGCCGGACTTGCAGTCGGCGATCAGGTTCTGGGTATCGATCAGTTTTTTGCCGCCTTCGAGCAGCGGAGCCAGGCCCAGGATGACGGTTGTCGGGTAGCAGCCGGGATTGCCAATGACTTTGGCGCTGGCGATTGCCTCCCGATTAAGCTCGACCAGACCATAGGCCGAGTCGTTGGCCAGGATGTCCGGGCAGGTGTGCGGCATTTTGTACCAGCGCTCGAACACAGCGGTGTCCTGCAGGCGGAAGTCCGCCGCCAGGTCGATCACGCGCGTACCGGCCGCGGTGAGTTCCTGCGCCTGGGCCATGGCCACACCGTGGGGCGTGGCGAAAAACACCACGTCGCAATCGGTCAGGGTCGCTTTTTCTGGAGCGCTGAAGGCCAGCTTCACGCGGCCGTGCAGGTTCGGATACATATCCGCGACGGGCAGGCCGTCTTCTTTGCGCGAGGTGATGGCAGTCAGTTCGACATTGGGGTGCTGCGACAACAAGCGCAGCAGTTCGACGCCGGTATATCCGGTGCCGCCGACGATGCCGACCTTGATGCGGGAATTCGTTGCTTGGGCCATGGTAGCTTCTTCCTGGGTGTGAGGCACGCTGGGGTGCGGCACGGGGCACGACACGCCTGAATGAATTGTATCGCTCCGGCACCTGCCACCATTGCTAGAACAGGCGCAAGTTGGAACAGATCGTGTGGTCCGGAGTTCCCTGCCCGCGGGCAAGCGCCGGCCCCAAAAGCAAAAAGGCCGCTTGCGAGGCCTTTTTGCATACAGCGATTAACGCTTGCTGAACTGCTTGCGGCGGCGCGCCTTGCGCAGACCGACCTTCTTACGTTCAACTTCGCGGGCATCGCGGGTCACAAAACCAGCTTGCGACAGTGCGGGCTTCAGGGTCGCGTCGTAGTCGATCAGGGCACGCGTGATGCCGTGACGAACTGCGCCGGCCTGGCCGGTCTCACCGCCACCGATCACGTTGACTTTGATGTCGAACGATTCGAGGTGACCGGTCAGCGCCAGAGGCTGACGCACGACCATGCGGCCGGTTTCGCGAGCAAAAAACTCGTCGACGGGTTTGCCGTTGACGACGATGTTGCCCGTACCCTTCTTGATGAAAACACGAGCCACCGAGGTTTTGCGACGGCCGGTTCCGTAGTTCCAGTTACCGATCATGGCGTTTCCTTAGAGATCCAGCGGCTTGGGCTGCTGAGCGGTGTGCGGATGCTCGGCACCGGCGTACACTTTGAGTTTCTTGATCATGGCGTAGCCCAGCGGACCCTTGGGCAGCATGCCCTTGACAGCCTTCTGGATGGCGCGGCCGGGAAAACGCTCTTGCATTTTCTCGAAGTTCGTTTCGCGGATACCGCCCGGGTAGGTGGTGTGGCGGAAGTACTTCTTGTCTTGCGCCTTGGTACCCGTAACGACGATATCGGAAGCGTTGATGATGACGATGTAATCGCCCGTATCAACGTGCGGCGTAAATTCAGGTTTGTGCTTGCCACGCAGACGACGTGCGACTTCGCTGGCCACACGACCGAGGACTTTGCCCTTGGCGTCGATCACAAACCAGTCACGCTTGACTTCATGCGGCTTGGCCACAAAGGTCTTCATGATGGTTCCTAGAATGAATAGAAAAAGTTTGCCCGCCAGAACATCCTGGCCGGGTTCTTTCCCTTGCGGCAAACCCGAAAGCGCGCTTCTGGCGCATCAGGTACTGGCCCCCTGTCTAAGCGTTATTACCCGCCCGTACTGGTGCCCTAGCCAACCTCTGGCGCAAAGCCAGATAAAGGGAAAGCTAGCTAGTTTAGCACGCCTGCTCAATTTTTGTGCAAAACCCGGCCGCAAGGGGTTCCGGGCCCCGCCCGAATATCAAGGGACGGATACACGGAGCCCGAGCAGGCCGGACGGATCAAGCGCCGGCGATGGACATCTGCTCGATCAGAATGGAGCCCGTCGTCTTGGTGCCGCGCGACAGCGTGTCCGCACCCACGGCCACGATCTGCCGGAACATGTCAGCCAGGTTGGCGGCGATGGTGATTTCTTCCACGGCGTGCTGGATCTGGCCGTTCTCGACCCAGTAACCGAAGGCGCCACGAGAATAATCGCCGGTCAGGTAGTTCACGCCCTGGCCGATGAGCTCGGTGACCAGCAGGCCAGTGCCCAGCTTTTTGAGCATGGCGCGAAAATCATCCGTGGGACGCGTCAGCCGGGAGGTCAAGGAAAGATTGTGCGAGCCGCCTGCGTTGCCGGTGGTGCTCATGCCCAGCTTGCGCGCCGTGTACGACGACAGGAAATAGCCTTCGAGCGTGCCGCCGGCCACCACGCGGCGAGCCTGCGTGCGTACGCCTTCGTCGTCAAAGGCCGACGAGCCCATGCCGCCGCGCACATGCGGATCTTCCTGCACGTCGATGTGATCGGCGAATATCGGCTTGCCCAGCGAATCCACCAGAAAGGTCGCCTTGCGGTAGAGCGCGCCCCCGCTGACGGCTTGCACAAACGCGCCCAGCAGGCCCAGAGCCAGCGGCGCCTCGAACAACACCGGCGCCTTGGTGGTGCGCAAGCGCCGCGCCGACAACCGGGCCAGGGTGCGCTCGGCGGCGTAACGCCCGACGTCTTCCGGCGAAGCCAGCAAGGCTGGGTCGCGCTCGGAGGTGTACCAGTAGTCGCGCTGCATCTTGCTGCCGCGCCCTGCAATCGGCGCCACCGACAAGCTATGCCGGCTGTAGGGATACCCCCCATGAAGCCGCGCGTGTTGCCCATGACGAACTGGCCCTCGTAGGTGTTCACCCCCGCCCCATCGGTATTGGTGATGCGGCTGTCGACCGCGCGCGCCGCGCGCTCGCCGCGCAGCGCCAGCTCGGCGGCCGCCGCGGTGTCGATGACCCAGGGATGATGCAGGTCCAGATCGAGGTGTTCGGTCGCCAGCATTTCGGCATCAGGCAGGCCGGCGGCCTCGTCGGCGGCTGTATGGCGCGCGATATGCCAGGCGGCCTCGACGGTCTGGCGCAGGGCCGCCTCGGAGAAGTCGGAGGTCGAGGCCGAGCCCCGGCTCTGGCCGGCGTACACCGTCAGGTCCAGCGAGCGGTCGCGGGTCTGCTCGACCGTTTCGATATCGTTTTTGCGTACCGACACCGACAGACCCAGACTTTCGGAGACTTCGGCAACCGCATCGCTGGCGCCGATCTGGCGCGCATAGCCCAGAACCTGTTCGACGAGTTCGGAAAAACGCGCGTGATTCGCCGCGATCGGCAGGGAGGAAGAGGAAGTGACCATTGCTGTCCAATGTGCAGAGACGGTTATCATAGCCAAGTCCGTCTTTTAGCAGTGTCCCATGAGCTTTCCAGATTCCGAAAATACCGTCGACGACGACGGCTACGATGAAAACGGCTATGACCGGCCCAGCAAGTCCCAGATTAAGCGTGATATGCACGCCTTGCTGGACCTGGGTAAGCAGTTGATCGAGCTGTCTCCCGAGCGCCTGCGCCAGTTGCCCATTGAAGAGCGGCTGTACGAGGCCATCCGTGAGGCCCAGCGCACGACCAGCCGCGAAGGCTTGCGCCGCCAGACCCATTTCGTGGGCAAACTGATGCGCGCTGCCCCTGCCGACGAAATCCGTCACCAGCTCGATGTCTGGGAGAACGGTTCCCGCGAGGAAACCGCCTCCATGCACCGCCTGGAAGGGCTGCGCGAGCGCCTCATCCAGGACGACAACGCCCTGACCGAGCTGCTGGAGCGCTATCCCGTGGCCGACGTGCAGCATCTGCGCGCCGTCATCCGCGCCGCACGCAAGGAAGCGCAGCACAACACCGCGCTGCTGCAGGGCCAGGAGCCGCAGCGCAAGCAATACCGGGCCCTGTTCCAGGCGCTCAAATCCCTCACGAAATAAGGCCCCATGAGCCAAGATCTGCTGGAATGCATCGAAGTCGAAACCGGCGCCAACCCGACCCATGCGGTGATCTGGCTGCATGGATTGGGCGCCGACGGCAATGATTTCGTCCCCATCGTGCCCGAGCTGGGCCTGACCCAGCCGGTGCGCTTCGTTTTCCCCAACGCCCCGGTCGCGCCCGTGACGATCAACGGCGGCATGGCCATGCGTTCGTGGTACGACATCCTGGTCATGGACCTGGTGCGCCAGGAAGATGCTGCGGGTATCCGCGCTTCGCAGGCTGCCATCCAGAAGCTGATTGCCCGCGAAAATGCGCGTGGCATTCCAACCTCGCGCATCGTGCTGGCCGGCTTTTCGCAAGGCTGCGCGATGACGCTGCACACCGGCTTACGCCTGGCCGAGCCATTGGCCGGGCTGGTGGGTTTGTCTGGCTATCTGCCGCTGATCGATATGGCCGAGACCGAACGCCACCCGGCCAATGCCCAGACGCCCATTTTCATGGCCCATGGCCTGTACGATCCGGTGGTGGCACTGGCGCGCGCCGAAGCCTCGCGCGACAAACTCCAGAGCCTTGGCTATGCGGTCCAGTGGCACAGCTATCCCATGCCGCACTCGGTGTGCCTCGAGGAAGTGCAGGACATCGGCAAGTTTCTGCGCGCGGTCCTGCGCTGATCAATACGTCTCGAAATGCATGCGGCCTTCGCGCCGCAGCGTTTCGGATAGCACCGCCCAATCATGGCCGCCGTCCTGCGCGATATCGGCCATGACCTGCAGCACGCCCTGTTCCATGCCTTTGAGGCCGCACACATAGATATACGTGTCGCCCGAGGTCAACAACCCGAGTACCTCCTGCGCCCGTTGCCGTATGGCATCCTGCACATAGCGTTTGGGCTGGCCCGGGTCGCGTGACAAGGCCAGATTGATGTCGATGAAGTCCGCGGGCAGCTTCATCAGCGGCCCGAAGTACGGCAGCTCGCGTTCGGTTCGCGCACAAAAAAACAGCATCAACCGGCCCAGCCCGCCCTGGGCCAGGCGACGGCGGCTGTTTTCGGTCATGGCGCGCATCGGTGCCGCCCCCGTTCCCGTACAGATCATCATCAGGTTGGCGCCCGGATGATTGGGCATGAGGAAGGTATTGCCGAACGGCCCGATGACCTGCACGACGTCGCCTTTGACCAGGTCGCACAGATAATTGGAGCAGACCCCGCGCACGGCCTGGCCATCATGCCCTTCGGTGACGCGCTTTACCGTGATGGAGAGATTGTTGTAGCCGGCGCGCTCGCCGTCTCGCGGGCTGGCCAGCGAGTACTGGCGCGCATGATGCGTACGACCATGCACGTCCGTGCCAGGCGGCAGAATGCCGATGGACTGCCCCTCGAGCACCGGAAACGGCTGCGCGCCAAAGTCCAGCACGATGTGCCGGATATCGCTGTCGGTGTCCGTGCCCGTTACCCGGTAGTTGCCCACCACGGTGGCCGTCACCGGCGCTTTGTGGGTGTAGAGGTTGACATAGGGGTGAGCCGCCGACCAGGGCGGCACCGTTGCACTCGGGCCGGCTGCCGTGGCCATCGGGAGCTCGGCGGCGACGGCAGCAGCAGCCATCTCGGACGCTTCGGTCAGCGGCTGCTCGGCCGGCAGCTCGTCCCACCCCAATTGCTCATCCAATCCATAGGCCTGCGCCCGCGCCACCAGACGCCAGCTGTCGATCGCGCCGGTCGGACATGGCGGCACACAGGCCATGCACCCATTGCAGATATCCGCGTCGACGACGTAGTTGCGGCTGTCGTGCGTGATCGCATCTATCGGGCACGTCTCCTCGCAGGTATTGCAACGGATGCATATCTCGGGATCGATCAGGTGCTGTCTCAACAGCTCGGCGGCCGCATTCATGGCGGGACTCAGCTGAAACGGACGTACTCGAAATTCACCGGCTGGCGATTGACCCCCATGACCGGCGGCGCGATCCAATTGGCGAACTTGCCCGGTTCGCTTACGCGGCCCATCAACGAGGCCACGAATGCGCGGTCCTCGGGAGTTGGCAACCACTTGTCGCGATTGGCCTGCCACTGGCTTTCGCTGAGCACTTCGCCCTCGGGCGAGACACGGATACCGGCCAAGGTGCCGATCTGGCGGTTAAAGGCTTTGTGCGGCACCGACAGGCGGAACGGGATGCCGTTTTTTTCGATCACTTTGTTCCAACGGCCCACCCCGGCCATGGAGTCGCGGATGAAGTCGTCACGCAGCACCTCGTTGAGGGCGTTGAGCATGGGCACTTCGATTTCGCGCAGGCGACCGTCGGTCACGCTCAGCACGCGGTAGGTGTCGTTCTTGAGTTGGTGATCGTCATTGCGCTTGCCCTCCTCATAACGGCCCTTCAGTCCTGAGCTGTAGAAGATGGCGGCGTTGGACGATTGATCCGCACCGAACAGGTCGATGGTCACGCTGTAATGGAAGTTCAGGTAGCGCTGGATGGTGGGCAGGTCGATTACGCCGGCGGCCCGGATGGCAGCCGGATCGTCAGTCTTGAGTTGATTCATCACTTCGCAGGTGCGCTGAATCACCCGCGAGACGCCGGACTCGCCGACGAACATATGATGCGCCTCCTCGGTCAACATGAACTTGGTGGTACGCGCCAGCGGATCGAAGCTGGACTCGGCCAACGCGCAGAGCTGGAACTTGCCATCGCGGTCGGTGAAATAGGTAAACATGTAGAACGCCAGCCAATCGGGCGTTTTCTCGTTGAAGGCACCCAGAATGCGCGGATTGTCTTCGTCGCCGGAGCTGCGTTGCAGCAAGGCATCGGCCTCCTCGCGGCCATCACGGCCGAAGTAGCGATGCAGCAGATAGACCATGGCCCAAAGGTGGCGTCCCTCTTCCACGTTGATCTGGAACAGATTGCGCAGGTCATACTGCGACGGCGCGGTCATACCCAAGTGGCGCTGCTGCTCGATCGACGCCGGCTCGGTATCTCCCTGGGTGACGATGATGCGGCGCAGATTGGCACGATGCTCACCCGGCACGTCCTGCCAGGCGTCGCGGCCCATGTTTTCGCCGAAGTGGATCTTGCGCTGCCCATCTTGGGGCGCCAGAAAGATGCCCCAGCGGTAATCCGGCATCTTGACGTGGTCGAAATGCGCCCACCCATCAGGTTGCACGCTGACGGCCGTGCGCAGGTAGACGTCAAAGTCCTGCGAGCCGTCCGGCCCCATGTCGCGCCACCATTGCAGGTAGTTGGGCTGCCAGTGTTCGAGCGCGCGTTGCAGCGCGCGGTCGCCCGACAGATTGACGTTGTTGGGAATTTTGTCGCTGTAGTTGATACCGCTCATGTCTGTCTCCTGAGGGCGGCGCCTGGCCGCCGGATGATTCCGCTGCCGGTCGGGTCAGACCCGGTTCCAGTCGAAGTTGGCCTGCTCACCCTTGCCATAGAGCTTGAGCGCGCCCTTTTCTCCGGCGGCATTGGGGCGGTTGAAAATCCAGTTCTGCCAGGCAGTCAACCGTCCGAAGATGCGGGTGGCCATGTTTTCTCGACCGCCAAAACGCAGGTTGGCCTCCAGACCGGTGAGCGCATCGGGCGACAGCGCACGGCGCTCTTCCAGGGCCAGGCGCATCTCGTCGTCCCAGTCCAGACTATCGGGCGTAAACGTCACCAGGCCCAGATCAAGCGCCTGCTGCGGCCCTATCGGCTGACCCGCGGCCGCCCGCACAGCTTCCAGAGGGCCCGCCTCTTCGTAGAAACGACGTTGCAGGCGCGACTGACCGTTGACCATGGGATAGGCGCCGAAATTGCGCTCGTTCAGCGTAAGTGCCACTGGCTGATCGTCGTCGTCCAGCATGTAGACGCGGTCGGCGGCCAACGCGAGCTCGAGCAACGTTCCTGCAAAGCAGGATCCGGGCTCCACGCAGGCATACAAGGTGCGCGAGGTCACGTCCAGGCGCGCCAGCGTGCGGCGCAACATGCCGGCGGTCTCGCGCACGAACCAGTGTTCGGCATGGCGCTGGAGGACATCGTCGGCAGCCAGCACGGCAGCCGCATCGCCCTCGGTCTTGATCACCCAGGTGCCGATGTCCAACTCATTGGTGCGCATGTAGAGAATGGCGTCGTCCAGCTCGCGCGCCATGGCCAGCGGCCACCAGTCCGCGCCTGCGGCAAGGATGGCATCGATCTCGGTCTGCACGGGAGCAGCGGGTGCGCGCACCACCCAGGTGGCCAGACGCTTTTCACGATCGATGCTGACGTCGACATGGCGATAGCGCAGACCCTGCGGCCCCTCTTCGCGCTCCAAGCGTTTCAGATGCACGCCGGCGCCGCCAGGCCTGTCGCTGCCGGCGGCCAGCTCACGCACGCGTGCCTGCACGGCCTGTTGGAATTGGGCCGGTTTGACCACCGCATCGACCAGCCGCCATTCCTTGGCGCGCTGCCCCCGCACACCTTCGACCAGTGTGCAGAAGATGTCGGCCAGATCGTGACGCACCCGGCGCTTGTCAGAAACCCGCGTCAATCCCCCGGTGCCGGGCAGCACGCCCAACAGGGGCACTTCGGGCAAGGCAACGGCCGATGAGCGGTCATCGACCAGAAAGATCTCGTCGCAGGCCAGGGCCAGCTCATAGCCGCCGCCGGCGCAGGCACCATTGAGCGCGGCAATGAATTTCAGACCGCTGTGTGCGCTGGCGTCTTCCATGCCGTTGCGGGTTTCGTTGGTGAACTTGCAGAAATTCACCTTCCAGGCGTGCGAGGACAGGCCCAGCATGAAGATGTTCGCACCCGAACAGAAAATGCGGTCTTTCATGCTGGTGACCACGACGGCGCGCACTTCAGGGTGCTCAAAACGTATGCGCTGCAAGGCATCGTGCAATTCGATGTCCACGCCCAGATCGTAGGAATTGAGCTTGAGCTTGTAGCCCGGGCGCAGGCCGGCATCTTCGGAGACATCCATGGCCAGAGTGGCCACATCGCCTTCGCAATTCAAACGCCAATGACGGTAAAGCTGGGGTTCGGTCCGAAAATCCACCGCGGGGGTGCTCATGCTCTGTCTCCTCAAAACCTTCCGGATCTGCGTGTTGGCCCGGGTGGCTCACGCATAATACTGCATATGATGAATTAAAATGCAGAATAGTGCAGAAAAAAAATGCACGTCAATATCGACGTGCACTAAAACGCAGTTTTTGAAGAAACGTCAGAGCGGCAGACTGCAGGCTTTGCGCACCTGCGTGCGCAAGCCGCCAAAACTCTCCGGCAGACTCAGGTCACTGGTCACCCAGGTCAAGTCCGCCTTGGCGTAGAAAGCCTCACGTCCGGCCAAGATGCGCTTGAGGTCGGCCATGGCCTCGCCATTGCCCGACATGGGGCGGAAATCCCCCTGCGCCATGACCCGGCTCATATGCTCTTCGGGCGTGGCACGCAGCCACACGGTGTAGCAGTGCGCCAGCAGCAGATTGAATGTGGCAGGTTCGGAGACCAACCCCCCCGGCGTGGCCAGCACCATTTCCGGGTAGATCTGCACGGCCTCCTCCAGCGCGCGGCGTTCGTAGCGGCGGTAGGCGTTGGGGCCATACAGATTATGAATTTCGAGAATGCTGCAGCCGGCCACGCGCTCGATCTCGCGGTTGAGCTCGATGAAGGGGTAGCCCAGATCATCGGCCAACATCTGCCCAAGCGTGGATTTACCGGCGCCGCGCAGGCCGATCAGCGCCACCCGCTGGTAGCGGTTGGGACGTTGTGCGCCAGCGCCCACGCCAAACAATTGGGACAAGGACTCGCGGGCCCGCTGCAGATCGGATTCGCTGCGGCCGCTCAATAACTCCCGGATGAGCAACCATTCGGGTGACTCCGTCGTGACATCGCCCACCAGTTCGGCCAGCGCACAGTTAAAGGCACGGGCGATCTGCAGCAACACCAGGATGGAGGCGTTGCCCACCCCATGCTCCAGATTGGCGAGATGGCGCTCCGAGACACCCGTGGCCTGCGAGAGGCTTTTGCGCGTCATGCCGCGAATGGCGCGCAGCCGCCTCACCCGCTCGCCCAGGGCAATCAGAAATAGGTCACGTCGCGGCTCCTCCGCGATCGGCTCCAGCGCTGGCTCCATAGTCTGCGACTCCGCACTAACCCTTAAGAAAATATGAACTATAGTGCTTGACGCTTGCGATATAAAGCACTATTTTTCCATCAACAGGAGCCAACTACCGTTTGCCGCTGTCAGCCCCGCCGGCCACACGCACTCTGATGCATGTTGCCAAGGCGCGGGACGATAAGTGTATAGGACGACACCATGAGTACACCTGAACAGTTCCATGCGCTGATGCGCGAGGTCACCGAACAGATCGGACCCGCCGATCTGGATCAGGCCCTGGAGGATCGCCTGAATCGCGACCTGGGTGCAGGCAGTGACCTCTACCAGCGCATATTCGAAGCCTGTCGCCAGGGGGCGGCTGCGGGCTGGATGTGCCAATACGAAGGAGGAGGCATCCGCTACGGCCGGGTCTTCAAACCCGACCCCGCTCTGTCCGGCTACTCGGTCGACGTCGTAGACATGAACGATCTTGCCGGCCCTCATCATCGCCATCCCCAGGGCGAGATCGATCTGGTCATGCCGCTGAGCGGCGAGGCCCGTTTCGATGGCCGCGGCGCAGGCTGGCTGGTCTACGGGCCGGACTCGGCGCACCGCCCTACGGTAAGCGGCGGCCAGGCGCTGGTGCTCTATCTGCTGCCGGCCGGCTCCATCGAGTTCACTCGTCAGACCGCCTGAAGGAAGCACCATGCATATTCTGGAGAACTACGTCGCCGGACAATGGCGCCGGGGAGAAGGACAGCCCGCCACGCTGCGCGACCCGGTGCGAGGTACTGTCCTGGCGGGCGCGAGCAGCGCGGGCCTGGACCTGCCGGCCGCGTTCGCCTGGGCGCGCGAGCAAGGCGGCGCGGGCTTGCGCGCGCTGAGCTACGCGCAGCGCGCCGCGCTGTTGAGCCGCGTGGGCGAGGTGCTAAGCGCCAATCGGGAAAAGTACTTCGACATCGCGCTGGCCAACAGCGGAACGGTGCAGGCTGACTCGGCCATCGATATCGATGGGGCCATTTACACGGTGGGATATTACGCCAAACAGGGCTCCCGCCTGACTGAGGATGCCTGGCGCATGGATGGCGCGGCCGAGGCACTGGCGCGGGACGACGCCTACGCCGTGCGCCACGTCTGGACTGCGGCGCGCGGTCTGGCGCTATTCATCAATGCTTTCAATTTTCCCTCCTGGGGCTTATGGGAAAAAGCCGCCCCGGCGCTGCTATCGGGCGTGCCCATCGTCATCAAACCGGCTACATCGACGGCCTGGCTTACCCACGAGATGGTCGCGGATGTGGTCAAGGCCGCAGCACTGCCGGAAGGCGCGATCAGCCTGATATGTGGGGGCTCGGCAGGTCTGCTCAATGCGCTGCGCCCCCTTGATCTGCTTTCGTTTACTGGCTCGGCCGACACCGCCGCCCAACTGCGAGCCCATCCCGCGTTGATGCAAGGCGGCGTGCGCCTGAACGCCGAGACCGACAGCGTCAACAGCGCCATCCTTGGCCCGGACGCCGCTGTCGGCAGCCCGGCCTTCGATGCCCTGGTGCGGGAAGTCGTCCGCGAAATGCGCGCCAAGTCCGGCCAGAAATGCACGGCCATCCGGCGCATTATGGTGCCAGCCGAGCACTATGACGCGGTGGCGCAGGCCGTCAGCGCCCAATTGGCCCGTATCACCGTCGGTGACCCGCGCAACCCCGACGTGAAGATGGGCTCGCTGGTCAGCCGCGTCCAGTTCGATCATGTGCAGTCAGGTCTGAGCACTCTGCGCAGCGCCACGCACGTCCTGTTTGACGGTGCGACCCAGCCACTGATCGATGCCGATCCCGCCATAGCCGCCTGCATGGCGCCCACCCTGCTCGGTTCACGCGAGCCCCAGGCGCTCCTGCACCGCACCGAGGTGTTCGGGCCGGTGGCCACCCTCATGCCTTACCGCGACACGGCGCAGGCCTGGGCCATGGCAAGACAAGGCGAAGGCTCGCTCGTCGCCTCTTTATATAGCGACGACACCACGTTTCTGGCCCAGGGCGCGCAAGCCTTGGCCGAGAGCCATGGTCGGGTGCATCTGGTCACTCCGGAAGCCGCCAAAGCCCATACCGGCCACGGCAACGTCATGCCGCAATCGCTGCACGGCGGGCCTGGCCGCGCCGGAGGCGGCCAGGAACTGGGCGGCCTGCGCGCCATGGAGTTTTACCACCGCCGCAGCGCGGTGCAGGGCGCTCCCGCCAGGCTGGAGGCATTGCCCTCGGCCCGAGTGCAGGAGTTTGCCAGCTAGCCACGTTACACCGCCCAGCAGAGCCATCAGGCCGCGGGCCCGCCTCTCGAGGAGACTGACATGCATGACTGCCCCGCCGAGCTGAATTTCGCCAGCCACTTGGCCGCATTGAACGCGCCCCGCGCCGCCAAGACGGCCTATATCGATGATCGGCGCGAGCTAAGCTACGGCGAACTTGCCGAGCGCGTGGCCCGCTTTGGCGGCGCGCTGCGCAGACTCGGCCTGCGCCGCGAAGAGCACGTACTGATGGTGATGCACGACACGGTGGACTGGCCGGTCGCCTTTCTGGGCGCGCTGCACGCGGGTGTGGTCCCGGTCGCCGTCAACACCCTGCTCACGCCGGATGACTACGCCTACATCGCGGCCCACTGCCGGGCACGCGCGCTGGTGGTGTCCGAAAGCCTGCTGCCGCAACTGCAGCCCACGCTGGACAGCGGCCAGCACGACATCGAACACGTCATCGTCTCCGAGCCCACGCAGACCGCTGCCGGCAGGCTGGGATTTGAATCGCTGTTGGCCGACGCCCCCATCGTTGCGGCAGCGCGCACGCTGGCCGACGAGATCGCGTTCTGGCTGTATTCGTCAGGCTCGACGGGCAAACCCAAGGGCGTGGTCCACACCCACGGCAACCTCTGGCATACCGCCGAGCTCTACGCCAAGCCGGTGTTGGGCATCCGCGAGGAAGATGTCGCGTTCTCGGCCGCCAAACTGTTTTTCGCTTACGGCCTGGGCAACGGCCTGACATTCCCGCTATCCGTGGGTGCGACGACCATCCTGATGGCAGAGCGGCCCACGCCCCAGGCGGTATTCAAGCGCCTGACGATGCATCGCCCGTCGGTGTTCTATGGCGTGCCGACGCTGTATGCCAGCATGATGGCTTCGCCCGATCTGCCAGCGCGCGACACCGTTGCCATGCGCATCTGTGCGTCGGCGGGCGAAGCGCTGCCGCGCGACATCGGCGAGCGCTTTACCCGCCACTTTGGCTGTCAGATCCTCGACGGCATAGGCTCGACGGAGATGCTGCATATCTTCCTGTCGAATCAGTTGGGCCAGTTCCGCTACGGCACCACCGGCAAACCCGTGCCCGGCTATGAGGTGCAGCTGCGCGACGACGCCGGATCACCCGTGGCCCGGGGGCCATCGGCGACCTCTACATCAAAGGACCCAGCGCGGCGCTCATGTACTGGAACAATCGCGACAAGACGCGGCAGTGCTTCCTGGGCGACTGGCTCAAGAGCGGTGACAAATATAGCTGCGATGAAGAGGGCTATTACGTCTACGCCGGTCGCAGCGACGACATGATCAAGGTCAGCGGCCAGTATGTCTCGCCCGTCGAGGTCGAAAACGTGCTGGTGCAGCACGAAGCCGTGCTGGAAGCCGCCGTCATCGGCGTGCCCGACCACGACGGCCTGATCAAAACGAAAGCCTATGTGGTGCTGCGTCCAGGCTATGCGCCCGATGCATCGACCGGCGCGGCGCTGCAGGATTACGTCAAATCGCATCTGGCGCCCTTCAAGTACCCACGCCAGATCAACTTCACCGAAGAACTGCCCAAAACGGCAACGGGCAAGATTCAGCGGTTTCGCCTGCGCCAGATGGAAGAGGCCAGCCTGTGACCATGCCGGCCACCTCGCGAGTCGCCATCTCGGCGCATGGGCAGCAATTCGACCTGGAATATGCCTGGATCGACACACACCGGCGCGACCGCCCGTTGCTGATCTTTCTGCACGAAGGACTGGGGTCGGTGGCGATGTGGCGCGACTTCCCGGCACGCCTGTGCGCTGAAAGCCGCTGCCGGGGTCTGGTCTATTCGCGCCGTGGCTACGGCCAATCGACCCCTCGACCGAAAGATGAGCCATGGCCGGCCGACTTCATGCATCGCGAGGCCGACGAGGCGCTGCCCGCTTTACTGCACGCATTGCAACTCGATGCGCAGCGGCCTGTGCTGTTTGGCCATAGCGACGGCGGCTCCATCGCGCTGCTCTATGCCGCCCTGAACCCGCAACGGGTAAGCGGCGTCGTGGTTGCCGCGCCGCACATTTTTGTCGAAGCCGTCACGCTACGGCATATCGCCGCGGCACGCCAAGCCTACCAAGATACCGATCTGCCCCAACGCCTGGCACGCTATCACGCCGACGCAGACGGGGTCTTCTGGGGGTGGAACCGGGCCTGGCTGGACCCCGGCTTCGGACAATGGAGTATCGAAGATCACCTCCCTGCCCTGCGCTGTCCCGCTCTGGCCATACAGGGCTTGGAAGACGAATACGGCAGCCTGGCGCAGATTGAAGGCATCCAGCGTCTTGCGCCGCAGACGCAGTTGCTGACGCTGCCGCAGTGCCGTCACTCCCCTCATAAAGATCAACCCCAGGCCGTCATCCGGGCCGTCGCCGACTTCGTCGGTGGCCTGGCCGGCCACTGATAACACGCCCAGGAGACTCGCGATGCCATCCACCCCCCTTCTCCGCGCCCGGCTGGCCGGCGCCGCTTTGCTCGCACTTGCCGCCTGCCAGGCGCAGGCGGCCGACCCCATCAAGGTCGGCTTCATGCTGCCATTTAGCGGCACGTATGCCGCATTGGGTACGGCCATCGAAAACGGCTTCAAGCTCTATGTGCAGGAGCAAGGCGGCAAGCTGGGCGGCCGCGAAGTCCAGTATTTCAAGGTCGACGACGAATCCAACCCGGCCAAGGGACCGGAGAACGCCAATCGCCTGATCAAACGCGACAAAGTCGACGTGGTCATCGGCACGGTGCACTCCGGCGTGGCCATGGCGCTGGCTAAAGCCGCCAAAGACAGCGACACGACGCTGATCGTTGCCAATGCCGGCGCCGACGCCATTACCGGCCCGATGTGTGGACCGGGGATTTTCCGCACGTCGTTCACCAATTGGCAGCCCGCCTACGCCATGGGCCCGGTCGCCGCGGCCAAGGGCCACAAAACGGCGATCACCGTCACCTGGAAGTACGCCGCTGGCGACGAAGCCGTGGCCGGCTTTCGCGAAGGATTCGAGAAAGCCGGCGGCAAGGTCGTCAAGGATCTGACGGTACCCTTTCCGAATGTGGAGTTCCAGTCCGTGCTGACCGAGATCGCGGCCAGCAAGCCCGATATGGTCTTCACCTTCTTTGCCGGCGGCGGCGCCGTCAAATTCGTGCAGGACTATGCCGCTGCAGGCCTGGGCAAAAACATCCCGCTGTACGGATCGGGATTTCTGACCGACGGGACGTTGCAGGCTCAGGGCGAGGCCGCACAGGGGCTGCTGACCACGCTGCACTATGCCGATGGCCTGAACACGCCGCGTGACCAGGCCTTCCGCGCCGACTACAGCAAAGCCTACAAGCAGACCCCCGATGTTTACGCCGTCCAGGGGTATGACGCGGCGCAGTTGCTGCAGGCAGGGCTGAAGTCCGTGCAGAGCGACACCACCAGGAAGGCGGACATGCGCAGCGCCATGCGCGCGGCCACCATTGACTCGCCACGAGGTCCCTTCACGCTCTCGGCTGCCGGCAACCCTGTTCAGGACATCTATCTGCGCAAGGTCGATGGCCTGGAGAACAAGGTCGTCGACGTTGCCGTCAAGAAACTGGCCGACCCGGCCCGCGGCTGCAAGCTCTGACCCGGACGCTGCCATGGATCCAGGCATTTTCCTCATCCACGCCCTGAACGCACTGCAGTACGGGCTGCTGCTCTTTCTGGTGGCCAGCGGACTGACGCTGATCTTCGGGATCATGGGCATCATCAACCTGGCGCATGGCAGCTTCTACATGATCGGCGCGTATATGGCGTTCGCGCTCGGGCCGCTGGTGCAGGCCCATCTGGGCGGCGGTTTCTTCGTCACGCTGGCCGTTTGCGTGGCCGCCGCGGTCCTGTACTGGGTCGTCACCCGGACCCGCATCGGCATGATGGTGCGCGCCGGAGCGAGCAATCGAGAAATGATCGGCAGTCTGGGCGTGAACATCAATCGCCTCTACCGCTGGGTGTTTGCCGTCGGCGTGGCCATGGCTGCGCTGGCTGGCGCGTTGGCGGCACCGGTCTCCTCGGTCTATCCAGGCATGGGTCAGGGCGTACTGATCATCTGTTTCGTCGTGGTGGTGATCGGCGGCATAGGCTCGATCCGCGGCACGTTTCTGGCCGCCATGCTGGTGGCTGCGATCGAGACCTTCGGCCAAGTACTGTTTCCGGCAGCAGCCGGCGTGCTGGTCTATCTGCTGATGGCAACCATCCTTCTGTTCCGGCCGGAAGGCCTGTTTCGCCAAGGCTGAAGGAGATTTCATGCCGCATCCATCAACCAGCCGTTTCGTGCACCAAGGTCTGCCGTTGCTCTGCCTGCTGGGCCTAGCTGTGAAGATTCAATAGGTTGTATGCATGGTTCATCCGAACCGGATTTGAGAAACTGGAAATCGCCAACCCCCAGTTCACTCAAGGAGCCCGGCCGGATGAACACCCATAAGCATGCCCGATTGACCTTCCTACGTCGCCTCGAAATGGTCCAGCAATTGATCGCCCATCAAGTTTGTGTGCCTGAAGCGGCCCGCGCCTATGGGGTCACCGCGCCGACTGTGCGCAAATGGCTGGGCCGCTTCCTGGCTCAGGGCCAGGCGGGCTTGGCCGATGCGTCCTCGCGCCCGACGGTCTCGCCCCGAGCGATTGCGCCGGCCAAGGCGCTGGCTATCGTGGAGCTGCGCCGCAAGCGGCTGACCCAAGCGCGCATCGCCCAGGCGCTGGGCGTGTCAGCCAGCACCGTCAGCCGCGTCCTGGCCCGCGCCGGTCTGTCGCACCTGGCCGACCTGGAGCCGGCCGAGCCGGTGGTGCGCTACGAGCATCAGGCCCCGGCGATCTGCTGCACATCGACATCAAGAAGCTGGGACGTATCCAGCGCCCTGGCCACCGGGTCACGGGCAACCGACGCGATACCGTTGAGGGGGCCGGCTGGGACTTCGTCTTCGTGGCCATCGATGACCACGCCCGCGTGGCCTTCACCGACATCCACCCCGACGAGCGCTTCCCCAGCGCCGTCCAGTTCCTCAAGGACGCAGTGGCCTACTACCAGCGCCTGGGCGTGACCATCCAGCGCTTGCTCACCGACAATGGCTCGGCCTTTCGCAGCCGCGCCTTCGCCGCGCTGTGCCATGAGCTGGGCATCAAGCACCGCTTTACCCGACCTTACCGCCCACAGACCAATGGCAAGGCCGAACGCTTCATCCAGTCGGCCTTGCGTGAGTGGGCTTACGCTCACACCTACCAGAACTCCCAACACCGAGCCGATGCCATGAAATCCTGGCTACACCACTACAACTGGCATCGACCCCACCAAGGCATCGGGCGCGCTGTACCCATCTCCAGACTCAACCTGGACGAATACAACCTATTGACAGTTCACACCTAGCCGCCTTCGCCTTTGTGGGCGGCGACTATTACACCGGCCTGGTGCTCAAGATCATGATCTACGGCATTTTCGCGCTGGGCCTGCAACTGCTGGTCGGCAGCGCGGGCCTGGTGAGTCTGGGGCAGGCGGTGTTCTTTGGTCTGGGCGCCTATGCCGCGGCCCTGCTCTCGCCTGCCGGGTCTGCGGCTTCGTTATGGTGGCTGCTGCCCGCAGCGCTTGCGGCCGCCGGCCTGTATGCGCTGATTACCGGCGCGCTGGTGCTACGCACCAAAGGCATCTACTTCATCATGGTGACACTGGCTTTCGCACAGATGGCCTACTACGTCATGCACGACACCAAACTGGGCGGTGGCAGCGACGGCATCTATCTCTACTTCCGGCCGCAGCCATCCATCGGTGGCTGGCTGCCGTTTGACCTTAGCGACGCACGGACGTTTTATTTCTTTGTGCTGGCCTGCCTGGCCATCAGCTGGGTTTTCCTGGCGCTGCTGCGCCGCTCGCCTTTCGGGGCCGCGCTCACCGGTATCGGCATCAACGAGCAGCGCATGCGCGCGGCCGGCTATTCCAGCTATCCCTACAAGCTGGCCGCCTATGTCATCGCCGCGATCCTGGCGGGACTGGCCGGCTTTCTCTATGCCCTCAAAGACGGATTCGTCACGCCGGAACTGCTGGCCTGGGAACAGTCGGCGCTGGTGCTGCTGATGGTCATCCTCGGCGGGCAGACCCGCCAGGCAGGCGCCGTACTGGGCGCGGCCGCCCTGCTGCTCATGCAGGAAGCGTTTCAATCGCAGGATATTTTCGGCGACTTCGCCGACCACTGGCATCTGCCGCTGGGCATTGCCATCATCGCCCTGGTGGCCTGGCTACCCCAGGGCCTCATCGGCCTGGTCAGCCCGACCCGGCCCAAGCCGATCCAGGCCGCCGACCCGCTGCCCATCTCGGGAGACTCTCATGCCTGACATCCTGCTGCGCGGCCGCGACATTACACGGCGCTTCGGCGGCCTGGTCGCCGTTAACGCCGTGTCCCTGGATCTGCCGCGCGGCACCGTGCACGCCGTCATCGGCACCAATGGCGCTGGCAAATCCACCCTCATCAACATCCTGTCCGGCGAGCTGGCCGCCAGTTCGGGCAGTGTCGCCCTGGGCTCGAACGATGTGAGCGCCTGGTCCCAACCTCGCCGCGCTCAAGCCGGGCTGGGGCGTACCTATCAACGGTCCACCATTTTCCCGTCGCTGTCCGTGTTTGAGAACTGCCGCCTGGCCGCCCAAACCCGCCGCCAACGCTTCTGGCACTGGACGGCCAAGGCGGCAGGCTGCGCCCACAGTGCCGCGCACGCCGATGCGGCCTTGGCGCGCACCGGCTTGCGCCAGGCCGCTGACCGCCCCGCCGGACTGCTGCCCCACGGCCACAAACGTCAACTGGAGATCGCCATGTGTCTGGCCGGGCTGCCAACCGTCCTGTTGCTGGATGAACCACTGGCCGGCATGGGCCCCGAAGAGACCGAACGCATCCTCGCTCTGCTGCAGGCCCTCAAGACCGATCACGCGATCCTCTTGGTCGAGCATGACATGGACGCCGTGTTTCGCGTCGCCGACCAAGTGACCGTCATGGTCAACGGCACCGTGCTGGCCAGCGGCGAGCCGGCCGCCGTGCGAGCCGATCCTCAGGTCCAGACGGCCTATCTAGGAGATCACGCATGACCGCGCCCCCCTTGGTGCAGGCGCATGACCTGCATGTGCATTACGGCGCCAGCCACGTATTGCGTGGCGTCGATATGGCGATCCAATCGGGTGAAGCGGTCGGGTTGCTGGGGCGCAACGGCATGGGTAAGACCACCTTGATCCGCAGCCTGGTCGGACTGCTGCGCCCCACGCGCGGGTCGGTCCGCGTGCAAGGCCAGCCCGCAGGCGCTGCCCATGCCATCGCGCGCCAGGGCCTTGCCTATGTGCCCGAAGGCCGAGGCGTGTATCCCAACCTCAGTGTGCGTGAGAACCTGCTGGTGGCAGCCCGTCCGGGCAAACGGCGGGCCTGGGACTACGAGCGCGTGCTCAAAACCTTCCCCCGGCTGGCCGAGCGGCTTGGCCATGGGGGCCATCAACTCTCGGCTGGCGAGCAGCAAATGCTGGCCATCGGACGCGCACTGATGACCAACCCGGACCTGCTCATCCTGGACGAAGCGACCGAAGGCCTGGCACCGCTCATCGTCGCCGAGATCTGGAGCATCATCGCGTTGATCCGCGCCTCGGGCATGTCTACCCTGGTGGTCGATCGCAATTTCCGCGCGGTGCTCGCCCACACGGACCGCTGTGTCGTGATGGAAAAAGGCCAGCTGGTCGAGGCTGGCAACAGCGCCGAACTCGCCGGCCAGCCCCACCTGCTCACCCGCCATCTGGGCGTTTAATCCGCTCCGTCTACGTCGCCCCCGGCCTCGGTATCCGGGTCCGGCCGCAGAAACAGCCAGACCCGCCTCATGGTCGGGTCCTCGGGGTCGACGTCATTGACAAACCCCAGCCGGGTCATCAGCGTCAGCATGGGTCGGTTGGTCGACAGCACCAGTCCGTCGATGTACTCCAGCCCCTGCGCGCGCGCTTCGGCAATGAGCGCACTCATCAGTTGCCCGCCCAGACGCATGCGCTGCCAGTCATCACCGATGACCAACGCGTACTCGGCCCCACGCCCATCCGGATTGCGCAGATAGTGCGCAAAGCCGATGATCACCTCGCGCGGGTGGCCGCGATTGGCCGGATTGGGCACTTGGGTGGCGGCCACCAACGCCAGCTCGCGGTGGTAATCCACCTGCGTGTACCGGGCGACCATGCGGGGCGTGAGCTCACGCATCATCGACACGAAGCGCATATAACGCGAGCGCTCCGACAGCCCACGGATGAACTCCTGCAAAGACTCCCCATCCTCGGGACGGATAGGCCGGATCATCCAAGGCGTGCCATCGTCGAAGCGACGCATCTGCACCAGGCGCGCCGGATAAGGATGGATGGCCATATGCGGGTAACCGGACGTCTGCGGCGATGCGCATGCCGGCGACTCGGTCAGCGTCACGCGCACACCCCCGGCGCGCAGGCTGCTTTCGCCGGCGTATAGCGGGTCGATGTCCAACGACTCGATGTCGGGCATTTCGCAGACCAGCTCCGAGACCTGCACCAGCGCATGCTGCAACGCCTCGGTGGCCGCACCGCTGACCTGTGGCGCCAGGACCCGGCGCCAGATCCGGCTGCGCTCGACCAACTGCCGGGCCAGGAAGTTGTTCAGAGGCGGCAGATCCATGCCCCGCTCGGCCACCGACAACACCGCGTCGGGCCCACCCGCGCCAAAGCGGATCACCGGGCCAAACGCGGGGTCCGTGCGCATTCGGATGGCCATGGGCCGCGACTCAGGCTCTACTGGCCGGATATCCATGGGGCCTTCGCGCAAGGGAACGTGGAAGGCATCGAGCAGTATCCTGCATTCGGCCGGGGTCAGATCCCGCCTGCCCGCGCTGCGCGCCGCCTCGATCACCGTTCGGGCGACGTGTACGTCGGGCAGCCGCCCGGGCGGCTCGGGCGGCTGAGTCTGCAGCAACAACTGCTGGTTGTAGTAGTGCGTGGCCAATACGCCAAATGCATCAGCGGCCGATTCCGGTGTACGAAACGCCGGCGTGCCCGCGTCATCGAGCATGCGCCGCAACGGCCGCATGCCCGCATCCCCCATGAAGCAACTCACCACGGGTTTGCGCGCCTTGGGTGCGATTTGCGCCAGCTGGCGTGCCACGGCTGGCATGTCTGCCAGCGCGTCGGGCGCCAGCAGCACCAGCACGCCGTCGACGCCGCCATCGTCGAGCAGGCAGTCCAGCAACTGCTGCAGCCGCTCGGGCGTGAGCGGAGGATAGGTGATGACCGGGTTGCCGGCGGCCGCGTCGGGCTCAAGCAGGCCGGCCAGCGTGCGCTGCGTCGCCGGCGACAGATCAGCCTTCAGTACGGCGGCCTCGGGGCCGATGAGATCGAGCGCCAATTGCGGCGGGCCGCTGCCATTGGACAGCAAGGCCACGCGGCGCCCCCGCGGGCGCCGTGCATAGCCGAGCACCTTGACCGCCGAGAACAACTGCACGAAGTAACGCACACGCACTGCCCCCGCGCGGCGCAGGGCGGCGTCGAACACCGCGTCGGCGCCACCCGGCTCGCTACGCCCAGCCTTGAGCACGATGACCGGCTTGACGCTGGCTGCCGCTCGCAACGCGCTCATGAACTCGCGCGCCGGCCCGATGTTCTCCAGGTAAAGCACGATACTGTCGCTGCGGGGATCGCTGGCAAGATAGTCCAGCACCTGCGTCGGGCCCACCACGGCCTCATCGCCCAGCGACACCGCCAGCGAAAAACCGATGTGCACGTCCTCGGCCCAATCCATGACGGACGCCATGATGGAGCGCGACTGCGCCACCAACGCTACGCGTCCGGCGCGCGCCAATGTCGGGTGCTGGCTGAGGTTCAGCCCGGCGTGCGGCCGCTGCGCGCCAAAGGAGCGCGGCCCCAGCAACGGGCAATCGTGCTCGCGTGCCCAGTCCTCGCACAAAGCCAGGGTGCCGCGCGGATACGGGTCGGGCAACTCATGGGGCAGCAGGATCAGCCCGCGTGGGGCCAGCGGCGTGAGGCGGCGCAGCGTCTCGGGCAGCACGGCGGGAGACACGCACACCAGGGCCAGGTCGACACGCTCGCCTTCGGCCAGCCCGGTACAGCGTTCGGGTAGCTGCGGAGCTTCGCCTGGCGGGCTGTCGACCAGCGTGGTGCGGGCACGCAAAGGACCCGGCAGCACAGCCGTGGCGGGAAGATTGCGATCGGCCACGATCAGCAGGGACCGGGGCTCGAAAAGCGGTGCAAGCACGTGTCTGAGCATCGGGTTTTGGCGCTATTCTAAAATGCTGTCATCGTAACAATACAACCAGCCCACCATCCACGGTGAACCGAGCGCGCCTAGCGCCATTTTTATGGAGGGCCGCCGCGGCCAACGCGGCGCCAACATCGGCTTATGACTTCCGCCAAACCCGTTCGTACCCGTTTCGCCCCATCGCCCACCGGCTTTCTGCATCTGGGCGGCGCGCGCACGGCGCTGTTCTCGTGGGCTTTCGCCCGCCATCACAAGGGCACCTTCGTGCTGCGCATCGAAGATACCGACGTGGAGCGCTCTTCCGATGCCGCCGTTCAGGCCATCATCGACAGCATGGATTGGCTGGGCATGCAGCCTGACGAAGGTCCCTTCTATCAGATGAAGCGCCTGGACCGCTACGCCGAAGTCCTCAAGGACATGCTGGCCGCCGGCACCGCTTACCACTGCTACTGCACCCCAGAAGAGGTGGAGGCCATGCGCGAAGCGGCGCGCGCCAAAGGGGCCAAACCCCGTTACGACGGCACCTGGCGTCCGGAACCGGGCAAAACGCTGCCGGCCATTCCGGCAGACCGCAAGCCAGTGATCCGCTTCAAGAATCCGCAAACCGGCGTCACGGCATGGGACGACATGGTCAAAGGGCCGGTCAGCTTCGACAACGAAGAGCTCGACGATCTGATCATCGCCCGTCCCGACGGCACGCCCACCTATAACTTCTGCGTGGTGGTCGACGACTGGGACATGGGCATGACGCACGTCATCCGCGGCGACGACCACGTCAACAATACCCCGCGCCAGATCAATATTCTCAAGGCGCTGGGCGCCGAAGTGCCGCAATACGGCCATGTGCCCATGATTCTCGGCCCCGACGGCCTGAAACTGTCCAAGCGCCACGGCGCGGTCAATGTGATGGAGTATGACGACGAAGGCTATCTGCCCGAAGCCATGGTCAATTACCTGGCGCGTCTGGGCTGGAGCCACGGCGACACCGAGCTGTTTAGCCGCGAATCGTTCGTCGAATGGTTCGACACCCGCCACCTGTCCAAGTCGCCCTCGCAATGGGATCCCAAGAAGCTGAACTGGGTCAACGCCCATTACATCAAGGGCATGGACAACGCCGAACTGGCTCGCCGCGTGGCCCCGCGCATTGCCAAGCGCGGCGGCGACACCACGCGCGCCGATCTACCCGAGATCATCGGCCTGTTCAAAGACCGCGCCGAAACCCTTGAGCAATTGGCCGATGACGCCATGCTGTTCTGCGGCGCCTTCAAGCCGGCAGAAGCTGACCTGGTCGCGCAGCACCTGACACCGGCCGCGCGTGAAGCCCTGGCGGGTTTTGCCGCGGCCGCCAGCAGCACGGAATGGACCCGCGACGCCGTCTCGGCCCTGATCAAGACGCAACTGGCTGAGCGCGGCCTGAAAATGCCGCAATTGGCCATCCCGCTGCGGGTAGCCGTCGCCGGCCGCGCGCAGACGCCGGCCGTCGATGCCGTCCTGGTGCTGCTGGGCAAGGACGTCGTGCTCGAACGCCTGGCCAAGCTGCCTGCCTGAGTCCGGACCTCGCTGCTCAGGCGGTCGGGCAAAAAAGAGCCCAAGCAACGGCAGGCCCGCGGCCGCCAGGGCGAACAGGGCGTGCGCGCCCACCGCGTCAACCAGGCTGCCCGCCAGGCCACGCCGGCAGCCTGCCCCATGAACAGGCAGGACGCAAACCACGCCACTGCCGTGCCCCGGACATCGGGCACCATCTGCGTGGCATTGGTCTGCAAGGTCGCGTGCAGCAGGTAATAGCCAAAGCCGGCCAGCACGCTGGCCACGATCGCCCACCCCCAGGCCGGGGCCAGCAGATAAATCAGAAACGCCAGACTCAGCACGAATCCGCCGGCCATGGCCAACCCGCGCTCGCCCAGGCGGCGTAACACCCGGCCCGCCACCACGGTATAGATCAGGCCGCCCACCGCATACAACGCCACCAGGGCGCCGGCCATGGTCAGCGACACATCGAAACGGACATGCAGATAGGCCGGCGCGAAGGCCAGCGTGCCAAAGACCAGCATGCCTTCGAAAAATACCGTCACCAGCACCACGCGGGCCCAGCGCACGCTCAAGACGCGCCGCGCCTGAGCCAGAAAGCCCTGCCCGGCCGTGCCGCGCTGCACGAACAATCCTTGAGCCCGTTGCCGGCGCAACTCGACCAGCAGGCACACGCCGACCACGAGATAGCCCACCACCAGAACCAGAAAGGCGCGCCGCCAGCCGATGGTGTCTGCAAACAGCCCCCCGCCAGGCTGCCCGCGGCCATGCCCAGAATGGTCCCGGTCAGAAAGCGCGCCAACGTGGCCTGGCGCCGCTCATAAGGCACGTTGTCACCGATCCAGGCCATGGACAGGGGCACGATGCCCGCGCCGGCCGCTCCCGACAGCATGCGGCAGATCACCAGCATGTCCAGACTGTCGGCCATGGCCGCGCCCGCACTGCCGATGGCACAGGCAAACGTCGCCACGCAGACCACGCGGTACTTGCCATAACAATCGCCCACCGGGCCGAAGAACATCTGCAACAGACCGTACGCCACGGCAAACGCCGTCACGGCGTGACCTGCCTGTCCTGTCGTGGTGGAGAACTCCTGCGCCAGTTGAGGCAGCATGGGATCGCAAATGCGGAAAGCGCTGGCGCTGACGAAAGCGGCCAGCGCCAGGAGAGCGATGGCTCGTCCCTCGGAATGGGCGGCGGACATAGCGACTAATAAAGGAGAAAGTCCGAAACCTTACTCCACGCCCGCCGCCTTGGCGACCTGGGCCTGCCAGGCGCGGATACGGCGCGAGCTCAGTTAGGCAAACGGTAACCGGCCGGCATGCGGCGCGCGGTGAGCTGCTGCCCGCCGTTTTTGAGCTCACGCAGCATCAAGCGTGTCTGATCCACACTTTGCACCTGATAGCGAGTCTGGTAGATGGGGTCATCGGCATCGACCGGCTCACCGTTGGATTTCGTGGTCTGCAGCGTATAGATCCCGTTGGCCACGGTCCAGCAGCCGCTTTCACGCAACGCGGGCCGGATACGCTTGCCGACCTTGAGCTGGGTTTCGTAGGTCATGCTGCCATCGGCGGCCAAGATCGTCAGCGTCTGCAGATCCCCACCAAAGCCGCGCGGCCGCGACACGGAATACCACGTTCCCACCATCTGGCTGCCCGCCTCGGCGGGGGTGCACGCCACTTGCTTGGGCGCGGGCGCCTGCGCCGGCGTCTCGGCGGAGGACGGTTTCTTGGCAGCGCAACCGGCCAGCGCCCCCCCACGATCAAACCGCCGCAGATAGCGCGCGCGAACGACACATACGAATACATCATGACTTCCTCGAAATCTCCCCGGCACGATACGCCGCGCACGCCTGATGATGCGCATGCCGCGACTGCAGGCACTCTAAAGAGCGCCCCGGCACAATGCAATGCGCACCTGCGGCCTAGTGCATTTGCGCAACACTCATGGTCGCAAACCTGCGTGTAATCGCCGTGCGACCGCAGTTTCGCGATCTCTGCCACCCGCTTACATAGAGGCTGCAGGCCGCTCACAAGGGCAGTCGCACCTCGTGCTTGATCTCGCGCAACGCCACGATGCTGCGCGTCTGCCGGATCCCGGGCAGGTTGAACAGAAAGCGATGCAGAAAACGATCGTAGTCCTCGGGGCTTTCGACCAGTATCTTCAGCAGAAAATCCGAGTCACCGGTCACCGAATAACACTCCAGAATTTCCGGGGCGTCGCGCACCGAACGCTCGAAGTTGGCCACGGTCTCGGCCGAATGCCGCTCCAGGCTGATCTGCGCGAACACGCAGCCGCCCAGTCCCACCTTGCTGCGATCGACCTGGGCGCTGTAACCCTGAATGACGCCGGCTGACTCCAGCGCCTTGACCCGCCGCCACACCGGCGCGGGCGACAAGCCCACCTGGTCGGAGAGTTGCTGCGCCGAGGCCCGGCCATCTTGCTGCAGCGCACGCAGGATGGCAAAGTCGGTTTTATCCATCGTGATGTCTCCCCTTCTTCCCAAAACGAAATGTTTATTTCAAATTATAGGGAATGCACGATCCTATAACGCAAAAAAACCGCATGCCCGCGCTCCTATCATGGTCGAAATAAAGGAGCATTCATGGACGGCACCCCCGCGGTCGACCCTCACATCGATCTGGACTACCAACTCGCAGACAACCTCAGCCGCCGCCAGGGCCGCATTTTCCTGACCGGCACGCAGGCTTTGGTGCGCCTGATGCTCGCGCAGCGGCAGGCCGACCGCGAGCGCGGCCTCAATACCGCTGGCTTTGTCTCCGGCTACCGCGGCTCGCCCCTGGGCGGCGTCGACATGGCCATGTGGAAAGCCCCAAAAGCGCTCGACGCCAACCAGATCACCTTCATGCCGGGCATCAATGAAGATCTGGCCGCCACGGCCGTCATGGGCACGCAGCAGGTCGGCACACGCGACGATCGCAAGGTCGATGGGGTCTATGCCATGTGGCCATGTGGTATGGCAAGGGACCGGGCGTGGATCGTGCCGGCGACGCCCTGCATCATGGCCACGCGGCCGGCGCCTCGCGCCACGGCGGCGTGTTGATGGTCGTGGGCGATGATCACACCGCCGTGTCCTCGTCCATCCCCCATGCCAGCGAAACCTCGCTCATCGGCTGGCATGTGCCTATCGTGCATCCGGCATCGATCGACGAGTACGAGACCTTCGCCCTCTGGGGCTGGGCATTGTCGCGCTACAGCGGCGCCTGGGTGGCGTTCAAAGTCACCTCGGAGTCGGTGGAAACGGGCCAGTCCTTCGACGTCCGCCCTGCCGAGCACTACGACATGCCCGATGACGCCGAGGCAGCCGAGCGCCACTACAACGCCGGCGACTTTTTGTCTCCGGCCATCGAGACGCGAATGGCGCGGCGCCACCGCGCGGTGGCCGCCTTCGCCGCGCGCCACAGCATCGACAAACTCATCTCCGCCGCGCCCGAGGCGACAGTGGGCATCGTCACGGTGGGCAAGTGCCACCTCGACGCCATGGAGGCACTGGACCGCCTGGGCGTGGACCTTCGCGGGGTGCGCGTCTACAAGCCTGGCCTGGTGTGGCCGCTGGAGCGCGAACGCCTGCTGGCCTTCGCTCAGGGCCTGCAACACATCCTGGTCATCGAAGAAAAAGACGGCATCGTCGAAGCACAGATCAAGGATCTGCTCTACAACCAGCAGCAGCGCGCGTCTGTCTGCGGCAAACAGGGCTTCGACGGAGAGACCCTCATTCCCGCCGCCGGCCAGCTTCGCCCTTCCATCCTGGCCGCCCCGCTGGCCGGTTGGCTGCGACGCACCAGCGGCCTGGCTCTGGCAGCCGACCCCGCAGCGTTCGCCTGTACCGAGGCACTGTCCAACGCGGCCGACGGGATGCGCCGCCGCCCCTATTTCTGTTCGGGTTGCCCGCACAATAGTTCGACCAAGGTGCCCGAAGGCAGTCAGGCCCGCTCCGGCGTGGGGTGCCATTACATGGCGGCCTGGATGGACCGCGATACGGGCGGTCTGACCCAGATGGGCGGCGAGGGCGTGGACTGGATAGGCGTGGCGCCCTACATCGAAGCGCCCCATGTGTTTCAGAACATGGGCGAAGGCACTTACTACCATTCCGGTTATCTGGCCATCCGCCAGGCCGTGGCCGCGCGCGCCAATATCACCTACAAGATTCTGTTCAACGACGCAGTGGCCATGACCGGCGGCCAACCCGTCGACGGCCCGATCTCCGTGCCGCAGATTTGCCAGCAGTTGCGCGGCGAACACGTCGCCCGCATCGTCGTGACGACCGACGAACCGGAAAAGTACCGCGGCATCGACCTGGGCCCGGGCATCGCCGTGCATCACCGGCGCGAACTCGACGCCTTGCAGCGCGAACTGCGCGAGACCGCCGGCGTCACCGTGCTCATTCACGATCAGACCTGCGCGGCCGAAAAACGCCGCCGCCGCAAGAAAAAGACCTTCCCCGATCCGGCGCGCCGCATGTTCATCAACAGCGCCGTGTGCGAAGGTTGCGGCGACTGCGGCACCCAGTCCAACTGCCTGTCCATCGTGCCGCTGGAAACGCCCTATGGCCGCAAACGCGCCGTAGACCAGTCCAGCTGCAATAAAGACTACTCCTGCGCCGAAGGCTTCTGCCCGAGCTTCGTATCGGTCGAAGGCGGCCAACCGCGCAAACGCCGTGCCGCGGCCCAGGACGACTGGCAGGCGCAGCTTGCCAACGTACCGATGCCTCGCATCGACGAGGTGCATACGCCCTATCGCCTGCTGGTCGCCGGTATGGGCGGCACGGGCGTCATCACCATCGGCGCGTTGGTCTCCATGGCCGCTCACCTGCAGGGCCTGTCGGCCTCGGTGCTCGATCTGACCGGGCTGGCTCAGAAAGGCGGCACCGTGATCAGCCACATCCGCTTGGCGCCCCCACACACGCCCGCCGGCCCCGCGCGCCTGGATTGGCAGCAGGCCGATGCCGCCATCCTCTGCGACCCGGTGGCGGCCGTCTAGCTGTGAAGATTCAATAGGTTGTATGCATGGTTCATCCGAACCGGATTTGAGAAACTGGAAATCGCCAACCCCCCAGTTCACTCAAGGAGCCCGGCCGGATGAACACCCATAAGCATGCCCGATTGACCTTCCTACGTCGCCTCGAAATGGTCCAGCAATTGATCGCCCATCAAGTTTGTGTGCCTGAAGCGGCCCGCGCCTATGGGGTCACCGCGCCGACTGTGCGCAAATGGCTGGGCCGCTTTCTGGCTCAGGGCCAGGCGGGCTTGGCCGATGCGTCCTCGCGCCCGACGGTCTCGCCCCGAGCGATTGCGCCGGCCAAGGCGCTGGCTATCGTGGAGCTGCGCCGCAAGCGGCTGACCCAAGTGCGCATCGCCCAGGCGCTGGGCGTGTCAGCCAGCACCGTCAGCCGCGTCCTGGCCCGCGCCGGTCTGTCGCACCTGGCCGACCTGGAGCCGGCCGAGCCGGTGGTGCGCTACGAGCATCAGGCCCCCGGCGATCTGCTGCACATCGACATCAAGAAGCTGGGACGTATCCAGCGCCCTGGCCACCGGGTCACGGGCAACCGACGCGATACCGTTGAGGGGGCCGGCTGGGACTTCGTCTTCGTGGCCATCGATGACCACGCCCGCGTGGCCTTCACCGACATCCACCCCGACGAGCGCTTCCCCAGCGCCGTCCAGTTCCTCAAGGACGCAGTGGCCTACTACCAGCGCCTGGGCGTGACCATCCAGCGCTTGCTCACCGACAATGGCTCGGCCTTTCGCAGCCGCGCCTTCGCCGCGCTGTGCCATGAGCTGGGCATCAAGCACCGCTTTACCCGACCTTACCGCCCACAGACCAATGGCAAGGCCGAACGCTTCATCCAGTCGGCCTTGCGTGAGTGGGCTTACGCTCACACCTACCAGAACTCCCAACACCGAGCCGATGCCATGAAATCCTGGCTACACCACTACAACTGGCATCGACCCCACCAAGGCATCGGGCGCGCTGTACCCATCTCCAGACTCAACCTGGACGAATACAACCTATTGACAGTTCACATCTAGCCCGAAGCCCTGGGGACCTTGCGCCGCGGGTACAGCCGCGTGACGGCCAATACCTACGTCGCCCCGGTATCGGATTTCACACGCCAGCCCGACGTGCCCATGCGCGGCGACGCCCTGCTGGAAAAAATCCGTCATGCCGCTGGCAGCGAGCAGACCGCCGCGCTGGATGCGCATGGCGCCGCGCTCACCCTGTTTGGCGACAGCATCCTGTCCAACATTTTTCTGCGGGGCTATGCCTGGCAGCGTGGCGACGTACCGTTGACGCTCGCCGCGCTGACCCGCGCCATCGAACTCAACGGCGTGGCCGTGGCCAGCAACCGTGCCGCCTTCGACGCCGGCCGGCTGGCCGCGCACGCGCCGCAGACCCTGGCCTTCGCGCTCAAGCCGCCGGCTCAGGTCATCGCGCTGCATCGCCCCGAGCGGCTCGACGACGCCGTGGCGCGCCGCGTGGCCGATCTGACCGCCTACCAGAATGCGGCCTACGCGACGCGCTACCGCCGGCTGATCGAGGAGGTCGCGGCCCGCGAGCGGGAACTGGGTGCTACGCCCGGGCGCCTGGCATTGGCCGTCGCGCGCGGCCTGTTCAAGTTCATGGCCTACAAGGACGAGTATGAAGTCGCCCGTCTGTACACCGACGGCAGCTTCGCGGCGCAACTGAAGGAGCAGTTCGAAGGCGACTACCAATTGCGCTGTCACATGGCGCCGCCCCTGCTGGCGCGCAAAGACCCGCGCACCGGCGTGCCGCGCAAAATGGCGCTGGGCCCGCGCACCCTGTCGGCGCTGCGCTGGCTGGCGCGCTGCAAAAGCGTGCGCGGCACCTGGGCCGACCCCTTCGGCTACACCGCCGAGCGGCGCATGGAGCGCGACCTCATCGTCGAGTACGAAAGCCTGGTCAAACGTCTGCTTGCCGGCCTGACAGTGGACAATATCGGCGCGGCGGCTACAATCGCTGCCCTTGCGGAAAATGTGCGCGGCTACGGTCATATCAAGGCCGCGGCAGTTACGCGCTTTCGCCAGGACCGGGACCGTCTTCTGGAAAGCTATGAGCAGCCTGGCTTTGCGCCGAGCGAGGTCCGAAGAAGCGCGTAAATCCTCACGCTGAGCACTCACTTCGGCGGGCGCGCCTTGATCGGCGCGCCCTTCGCATTTCGTAACAACTAAATTTGAACATCACCCAACCCCCAGACTTGTCCAGCGTACCGAGCCTCACTAGAATTAGTGGCACGCGAGGGGGTGGTACACTATATCTTGTGGTCGATTTGATCAGCCGTTGAACCGCTGACCACTGTCTCAGGGCCGCGCGCCCGGACGATTCCCCCCCCGCAAGACCGAATTCTTTCTGATCCGACATGGCTCGGCCATGTCTCGTTTCCGCTATTCGCACAGGAGCTTCCATGCAGACTTCGATCGCCTCTGTGACTCGGCCCACGGCCGTGCCGCCCGAATCCAATGAACACCAGGCCAATACCGGCCAGGCTGGCCAATGGGCCAGTTACAACATCATCCGCCGCAATGGTTCGGTCGTCGGCTTTGAGCCGGGCAAGATCGCCATCGCCATGACCAAGGCCTTCCTGGCGGTCAACGGCGGCCAAGGCGCCGCCTCGGCGCGCGTGCGCGAACTGGTCGAACAATTGACCGTGCAGGTCGTCAGCGCCTTGGTGCGCAATCGTCCCAGCGGTGGCACCTTCCATATTGAAGATGTGCAGGACCAGGTCGAGCTGTCGCTGATGCGCTCGGGCCAGCATGACGTCGCCCGCTCCTACGTGCTGTACCGTGAGCGCCGCGCCCAGGAGCGCGCCGCCGCGGCCGATCTGCAGGAAAAATCCGCACCCGACGCCCAGGAAAGCACGCTCAGCGTCAATGACGGCGGCGTGCGCCGTCCGCTGGACATGGCGCAGTTGCGCGCCACCATCGAAGCCGCCGGCGTCGGCCTGACCGAGTTCATCGACACCGAAACCATCCTGAAGGAAACGGTCAAGAACCTGTACGACGGCGTGCCGGTCGACGAAGTCTTCAAATCCGCCATTCTGGCGGCCCGAGCGCTGGTCGAGAAAGATCCGGCCTACAGCCAGGTCACCGCCCGCCTTCTGCTGCACACGATCCGCAAGGAAGTGCTGGGCCAGGAAGTCTCGCAGGCCGACATGGGCCAGCGCTATGCCGACTATTTCCCGACTTTCATTCAGCGCGGCATTGAGGCCGGTCTGCTCGACGCCAAGCTCGCCGAGTTCGACCTTGCGCGCATCGCCCGCGCGCTGGACGCCAGTCGCGATCTGAAATTCGGCTACCTGGGTCTGCAAACGCTGTACGACCGCTACTTCCTGCACGTGCGCGGCACGCGCATCGAACTGCCGCAAGTCTTCTTCATGCGCGTGGCCATGGGGCTGGCGCTGCGCGAAGCCGATCGCGAAGCACGCGCCATCGAGTTCTACGAGATTCTGTCGTCCTTCGACTTCATGAGCTCGACGCCGACGCTGTTTAACTCCGGCACCCTGCACTCGCAGTTGTCGTCGTGCTATCTGACCACGGTCTCCGATGACCTCGAAGGCATCTACGACGCCATCAAGGAAAACGCGCTGCTGGCCAAGTACGCAGGCGGTCTGGGCAATGACTGGACGCCGGTGCGTGCGCTGCGCAGCCACATCAAGGGCACCAATGGCGAGAGCCAGGGTGTGGTTCCTTTCCTGAAGGTCGTCAACGACACCGCAGTGGCCGTCAACCAGGGAGGCAAGCGCAAGGGCGCAGTGTGCACCTACCTCGAAACGTGGCACCTGGATATCGAAGAATTCCTGGAACTGCGCAAGAACACCGGCGACGAGCGCCGCCGCACCCACGACATGAACACGGCGAACTGGATTCCCGATATGTTCATGAAACGCGTGATGGAAGGCGGAGACTGGACGCTGTTCTCGCCCTCGGACTGCCCCGACCTGCACGACAAGTACGGCCGTGAATTCGAGCGCGCCTACCTCGGCTATGAAGCCAAGGCAGCCAGCGGCGAACTGAAGCTGTTCAAGAAAATGCCGGCGCTGTCGCTGTGGCGCAAGATGCTGTCGATGCTGTTCGAAACCGGCCATCCGTGGATCACGTTCAAGGATCCGTGCAATATCCGCTCGCCGCAGCAGCACGTCGGCGTGGTGCACAGCTCCAATCTCTGCACCGAGATCACGCTGAACACCAACGAATCCGAGATCGCCGTGTGCAACCTCGGCTCCGTCAATCTGGTCGCTCACATGAAGCCCACCGCCAACGGTAGCTTCGAACTCGATCACGACAAGATCAAGCGTACGGTGAGCATCGCCATGCGCATGCTCGACAACGTCATCGACATCAACTATTACGCCGTGGAGAAGGCGCGCAACTCCAACATGCGCCATCGCCCTGTCGGCATGGGCATCATGGGCTTCCAGGATTGCCTGCACATGATGCGCGTGCCGTACGCGTCGCAAGCCGCCATTGAGTTCGCTGATCGCTCGATGGAAACCGTGTGCTATCAGGCGTATTGGGCATCGAGCACGCTCGCCGAAGAGCGCGGCCGCTATCAATCGTATGAAGGCTCGCTGTGGTCGCGTGGCATCCTGCCGCAAGACTCGATCGCGATGCTGCGTGAAGAGCGTGGTGGCAATGTCGATGTCGATGAATCGAGCGCACTCGATTGGAATACGTTGCGCGCGCGCATCAAAGAACACGGCATGCGCAACTCGAACTGCATCGCCATCGCCCCAACCGCGACGATTTCCAATATCATTGGTGTATCTGCGTGCATCGAACCCACTTTCCAGAACTTGTACGTCAAATCGAATCTCTCCGGCGAGTTCACGGTCGTAAACGATTATCTCGTTCGTGATCTGAAGAAACTCGGTCTGTGGGACGAAGTCATGGTCGCTGACCTCAAGTACTTCGACGGCAGTCTGTCCCGCATCGATCGCGTTCCAGCTGAACTGCGCGAACTCTATGCCACGGCGTTCGAAGTCGAACCGAGCTGGCTGGTTGAGTGCGCCGCGCGCCGCCAGAAATGGATCGATCAAGCCCAATCGCTGAACATCTACATGGCAGGCGCATCGGGCAAGAAGCTGGACGACACGTACAAGCTCGCATGGCAGCGTGGTCTCAAAACCACCTACTACCTGCGCACCATGGGCGCCACCAGTGCCGAGAAATCCACGGGCCGCGGCGGCGAACTGAACGCCGTCAGCGCTGGCAATCACAACGCCTCGGCCTCCGCATCCGCAGCACCTGTTTTGCCCGAACCCGAGATCGTCGGGGCGGTTTGCACGATGCGGCCGGGTGACCCCGGCTTCGAAGAGTGCGAAGCCTGCCAGTAACGACTATCGGAGAATTCGATCATGCTTAATTGGGAAGACGACAATCTAGCCGCGCAGGCCGCCAAGGCTCCCGCCACCCATGCGGGTGCCGGCGGCGCTGCCCCCGAGCCGCTGCGCCCCTCCACGGGTGTGTTCGGCGATTCGGCAATGCCCACCGCCGCCGCGCCGCAAAGCGCCGCGGACCTCAGTGGCACGACGGCACGTCGTGTAAAGGTTGCCGACAAACGCATCATCAACGGCGAAACGGACGTCAACCAGTTGGTGCCGTTCAAGTACAAGTGGGCGTGGGAAAAATACCTCGCCACGTGCGCCAACCACTGGATGCCGCAAGAAATCAACATGTCGCGCGACATCGCCCTCTGGAAGAACCCCAACGGGTTGACCGAGGACGAGCGCCGCATCGTCAAGCGCAACCTGGGTTTCTTCGTGACGGCCGACTCGCTGGCCGCCAACAACATCGTGCTGGGCACCTATCGCCACATCACGGCCCCCGAGTGCCGCCAGTTCCTGCTGCGCCAGGCCTTCGAAGAAGCCATCCACACCCACGCTTATCAGTACATCGTTGAAAGCCTGGATTTGGATGAGTCGGAAATCTTCAACGCGTACAACGAAGTCCCATCGATTCGCGCTAAAGATGAGTTTCTGATTCCGTTCATCGAGGCCATTGCCGATCCCAACTTCAAGACGGGCACGCCCGAAGCCGATCAAACGCTGTTGAAGTCGCTGATCGTGTTCGCGTGCCTGATGGAAGGCTTGTTCTTCTACGTCGGCTTCACCCAGATTCTGGCACTGGGCCGGCAGAACAAGATGACTGGCGCGGCCGAGCAGTACATGTACATCCTGCGCGATGAATCCATGCACTGCAATTTCGGTATCGACCTTATCAACACCGTGAAGCTCGAGAATCCTCACCTGTGGACGCCGGAATTCCGCGAAGAAATTCGCGAACTCTTCCGCAAAGCAGTCGAACTCGAATACGCTTACGCAGAAGACACCATGCCGCGAGGCGTGTTGGGGCTGAATGCGCCGATGTTCAAATCGTATTTGCGCTTCATCGCCAACCGTCGTTGCCAGCAGATCGGCATCGAGCCGCTGTACCCACAGGAAGAAAATCCCTTCCCGTGGATGGCGGAAATGATCGACCTGAAGAAGGAACGCAACTTTTTTGAGACTCGCGTGATCGAATACCAAACCGGCGGTACGCTGAGCTGGGAGTAAGTGGCAGGGCCTGGTGGCCCGCCATGGTTGTGCTCCCGGTTATGGTGTATTCGGACACGTAGGACGTAACGGTAGGCTGCCGGTTCGCTGGCGCCTACCGATGCCATTTGAAATGGCTCGCGCTCCGCTTATGGCGGGGGCCATATCAAATGGCTGTGCTGAATTCATTAGCGCAAGCCGTAAAGCACTGCCGCCCGCAAGGGGCAGTGGCATGCGCCGATGAATAGCCCGGGTGCAGTTCGCCGTTGGCGTTCTGTGACACGGGTTTAAGTTCTGGGACCCCTGAACCTAAGGAGCATAACCATGGCAACTGCCAAGAAAGCCGCCAAGAAAGCGGTGAAGAAACCCGCCGCCAAGAAGGTCGCCGCCAAGAAGCCCGCAGCCAAGAAGGTAGCCGCCAAGAAACCGGCTGCCAAGAAAGCTGTCGCCAAGAAGGCCGTGGCCAAAAAAGCCGTAGCCAAGAAGGCCGTCGCCAAAAAAGCGCCTGCCAAAAAGGCTGTCGCCAAGAAAGCCGTAGCCAAAAAGGCCGTCGCCAAAAAGGCCGTCGCCAAGAAGGCCGTCGCCAAGAAGGCGCCCGCCAAGAAGGCTGCAGCCAAGAAGCCGGCGGCTAAAAAGCCTGCTGCAAAGAAGGCTGCCCCCAAGAAGCCCGCCACGCCGCCGTCCACGACGGCGGCCCCGGGTGCCAAGACCGTGCTGAATCCAGCCGCGTCGTGGCCCTTCCCCACGGGTGGCCGTCCTTAAGGGACAGGCCAGCCTGAGGCAGGCATCAAGCCGCCCGACGAAAGTCGGGCGGCTTTTTCATGCGCCGACCCGTCGCCGGCATCATGCCGCCTCCATCACGACAAGCGCATTGTTTTCACATCATCATGCGACAATAGAACGCGTTACTTCTGGTAGATAGTTCATGATCGGCGATATCCTGCGTTTTCTTATCGACATTCTGTTCACGCTTTTCGGAGCGGCCCTGCTTCTGCGCGCCTGGATGCATGCGGTGCGGCTGCACCCCTTCAATCCCCTGGCGCGCGCGATCTACCAGGCCACCAACTGGCTCATTCTGCCATTGCGGCGCGTGATCCCGGCCACGGGCAGCGTCGACTGGACCAGTCTGTTTGCCGCCTGGCTGGCGGCGCTACTGTTCTTTGTGCTGGTCATTCTTGTCACCCTCGGCATGCTGCCGCCGGCCAGCGCGTTGCCGCGCATCCTGCTGACCGCGCTGTTTACCGAGATGCGCTGGGCGCTCAATCTCATTGTGTGGCTGACGCTGATTCAAGCCGTGCTGTCCTGGATCAACCCCATGTCGCCCCTGATGGCCCTGCTGCAAACGTTGACCGCACCGCTGCTCGATCCCATCCGCCGCATCCTGCCGCGCACGGCCATCGATTTCTCGCCGCTGGTGTTGCTCATCGTGGCGCAGATCGCGGCGATGATGCTCACTCGCCTGTCTTATGGCGGCATCTGACCGCTGAACGGACACGAAACAAGGGCGCCGTGGATTCGCACGGCGCCCTTTTTTATCGACAACAGTCCTCAAAGGCTGGCGTAAATTTCCAGCAGCTTCTTGCGGTCCGTCTTGTGATTGTTGGAAACAGGCAAAGACGGGCACAACACCCACTCGGTAGGCACCATATAGGGGGGCAGGCGTTCGGCCAGCAGACGTTTCCAGTCTGCCTGGACATCGGCGCCGGCATACGCAGGCGCACTGACGTCCACATCCAGAAAACCGATCAACCGCACCGCGGTGCCGTCAGGCCGGCGCAGCACCGCGCAGGCACCGCCGCGCACGCCGGTCAGGCCATGCAGGGCAGCGTCGATCTCCGAGAGCTCGATGCGATAACCATTGAGCTTGATCTGGTCGTCCATGCGGCCGCGGCAGAACAGCAAGCCGCCCTCACCCTGCTCGCCGAGATCGCCGGTGCGAAAACCGCGACGGCCGTCGGCGGCGCGAAAGCATTTCGTCTCGTTCAGGTCGGGACGGTTGAGGTAGCCACGCATGACGTGATCGCCCACGATGCACAGTTCGCCCTCTTCCACATAAACACGCGAATCCGGCTTGGCATAGCCGATGGGCAAGGGGTCGTGCGCGGCAATGACCGCATCGTCGACCACGATGGCCGTGGTGGCCACCGTCGCCTCGGTCGGCCCATAGGTGTTGATAATGCGAGCCAGCGGAAAACGCTGACGCAGTTTTTTGGCCAGCGCCACGGTCAGGGGCTCGCCGCAAAAAAGAAACGTATCCAGCGCCGGCAAGGTGGCCGGCGAAAAATCGCGATTGACCAGCTGTTGATGCGCAAAGGACGGCGTCGACACCCAGCACCGGATGCCATGCGCGGCCAGGCGCGTGTACCAGTCCGCGGGTGCGGCGATCTGCTCGCGGGCGCTGAGTACGCACGTGCCACCCAATGCCAACGTCCCGAAAACCTCATACATGGACAGATCGAAACTGAACGGCGCCTGGTTCATGAAGACCGGGGCATCCCCCAGACCGAAGGTGCTCATCCACTGCCCTAGCAAGGCTACGCTCTCGCGGCCGATCTGCACGCCCTTGGGGTCGCCCGTGCTGCCGGAAGTGAAGATCACATAAGCCAGGCTCTTCTCATCGAGCGCTCGTGGCTGCGCAGCACCCGGCTCGAACCGATCGGCGGCCGCATCATAGACCGTACCGGCACCGACAATCTCGACGATGCGGCGCAGGCGCTCGGCCGGATAGATGGTATCCACCGGCACGAAGGGTGCACCCAACATCAGTGCGCCGACCATGGCCACGAAAAACCGGTCTGCTTATGGCCGTAGACCACGACCGGCACATCGGCGGTAATGTTGCGCGCACGTGCCCGTTCGACCCAGGCTGCGGCGGCCTGCTCCAACTCGGCCCAGCTCAACTGGCCATCCGCGCCGACGACTGCCAGCGCCTGCGGGTCACGCTCCGAGGCGACGAATTCGAAAGTACTCAGATCAAAACGCATGGCAAAGGGACTCAGATCGGGCTGCGGCCGCTGAAGACGTAGAGTGCCAGCGCGGCCAGGATAAGCGTGATGACGCGGCCGGCAAACTTGACCCAGGCATGCGCCAGCCAGGCAGCCAGAGGCGGACGACTGCGCGCAGCATTGATGAGCAAGTTATGGCCCACGGAATACGAGCCGAACATCAGCCCGCTGACCACATAATGCCAGGTCAGGCCATTCCAGATACCCATGGCCAGCAGCGTGGCGAAAATGCCGACATTCTGCGCCGCCAGACGGTGACGTCCGAAAAAAGCCGTTTTGGCCAGGGCTTTGTAGATGGGCATGAAGACCACATCGCGCAGCCACTCCGACAGGCTGATATGCCAGCGGCGCCAGAAATCCTGCGGATTGGCACTGGCCAGGGGATTGCGGAAGTTGGTCGGCAACACGAACCCGAACAGCATGCCGATGCCGATGGCCATATTGCTGTAGCCCTCAAAGTCAAAGAATAAATAAAAGCTGTAGAGCGTTGCGTTGGACACGACACCCGTGAACGAATAGTCGTGCGCGTCCAGCGTCGACAAGCCGTAGCGCCAGATGGCTTCGGCCAGGCCGAACTTCTGAATGATGCCCAGTAGCGTCAGCTCCAGACCACCGAGCCAGGTATCGAGCTTGACCCCATCGTAGCCGCGCCTCAGATCGGCCTGAAAACTGCGCCAGCGGTACATCGGGCCGGCCAGTAAGGTCAGCGGGAAGAACAGATAAATGAAGTAATCGAGCGGCGACAGAGGCTCGTCGCGATGCGCAAACAGCAGCACATCGATGGCGCGAAACGTTGCAAACGACAAGCCCAGCATGGCAGGCAGATGGGTCGTGCCCGTCTTGACCAGCAGTAGCGGCGTCATCGTGATGATCACCGCCATCCAGGTGCGCAACCAGCCGCGGCGGGTGGCCCACAGAGCCCCCCGGCGATGAGGAACAAGGCCGCAGGCTGCCAAGGACGCACGCCAAACACCGCCAGCCAGATCAGCACGGACAAGCCCGCGATGACGTGGCGGTACCCCAGGCGCCAGGGCGCGGCCAGCGAGCGGTAAATCAACAGGCCCAGGCCACCGATGATGGCGCCGCCGAAGAAACTCAGGCTACCGAACAATTCCATGGCAGCCTCAGAACTGTTGGTATTGAAATTCGACTTTGATCGGCCAGCCGCTACCCGTCGTGGGCTGCGCTTGCAGGATGAACACCAGAATCAGGCCAAGATAGAGGCAAAGATGCCAAAAAAAACGCTTCATCGCGAGAAGAACTCCGCAATGCCCCGGTCTGCCAGGGCCCAGCCCACTTCGGCCAGATGCATGTCGTCACGCACCATTCCCGGCTGGAAAGGGATGCTGTAGAGATCCAGACAACCCATGTCATAGCGTTCGCACATGCCCATGATGGCCGTCACCACGGGATCGAAACGCTCGACGTCCAGAATCAACTTGGGATTGAAGGGCTGGATGACGAAATAAGCACGTACTTTTCGCTGCTGCAACAAGGCCATAACACGCGCCAGATCGCCCAGCTCGGGACGGGTCATGGGCGGCACATCCGGAAATTCATTGCGCGCCGGCGATGGCAGCATCGCCAGGTATTTCTCGTAATAGTCGTCGCGTACGTCGTAGGGGTTCTTGCTGCCCAACTCGCGCTCGACATCGGTCGCCTGATCGATCAGCTCGCTCCAGTGCTGCCCCGACAGGCGTGCCGACGACGGCCAACTGACGAACTTGTGCGCGGGTACCGCCAATGCGCTGCGCGGCATATCAAGCTGAGGCTGCGCGCGCGCGTGCCACCAGGCCGCGACCTTGTCCTTGAACTCCGAGACCTGCCCATTGGCCAGCAGCCACAGCAGCCCCCAATTGGCGTTGTCGCTGATCCAGGTCTGCATCTGCTCGCGGGTGGCCTGGCGATTCCAGAGCCTGTCCCAGACCGGGCCGGTGACATGCTCGGCAAACGCCGAGCGCGGCAACTGCCCGCCGGAGGCAAACCAGGCAGGCGATATCATCACCACCAGACGCGTATTGGGTGTGAGCGAGTCGGCCACCGACTCCAGCACACTCACTATCCCGTACGACTGAAACATGGCGTGCCCGTAGGCCAGCGTCGGTACTTTCAGTTCGCGCGGAAAGAAGTGATAGGGGACAAACCGGAGGTCGTGGCTGGACAACTCGGACGACCCCAGCACGACGAGCGTGCCGTCGCTCAGTGCACGCGACAGACGGTTCAGGTTGACGTGCTGCGTGCCCCAATCCGGGCCCAGATTGGGCAGGTAGTTGTCCGTGACCGAAGGCGCATTGGAGATCGGCTGGACGTTACTGTCCAGAAAACGATCTGCTATCCAGTAAAGCGCTGCGGCCAGCACACAGGCGGTGAAGGCCGCCGCGATATGCGACAGCAGCCGGCTGTTACGTATGAGCAGCGACATAGTCGGCGAGCGTGCGGACCGACTGCATGTGCTCAGCGATTTCGGGCGCCGGAATGCTACAGCCGTACTCGGACTCGACAGCCAGAGTGATATCCACCGCGGCCAACGAGTCGACCAGGCCAGATGCGATAAGGGGAGTATCGGCGGTAACTTTTTTCAGAACGATCGATTCGACGATCTCGGCGATACGGGTATGGAGTTCTTGCTCAGTATGCATAGTCTGTGTTGCTGTGCCGCCTCAGCGAGGCCGATTACCCCCGCCCCCGGAGTTAGCAGCGCGACTATACCAAGGGATGCTGACGGCGTTCTTAAAATCTTGAAACTTTTTTCCGAACCCCGCCCGCTTTGTCGGGCGGCCGCAACAGTAGGCCCGGCAGCCAGTCGTTACAGCAAAACACCCCCCGGGCGTTGCCGCCCGAGGGGTGTGGAAGGTCTACCTGCCGCCGAGAACGGCTTAGTAAGGCACGACGCGGGTCGGGCCGCTGCCGCTGATGACCTGCACGCGTTGACCAACGCTGACCGGCACATCGGCTTCCTGAGCGACGACGCGGGTTTCGCCGTTGTCCAGTCGCACCGTGATTTCATAGCCGGAATTCTTGCCGACCCGGTTTTCCACCGCGTTGCCCGCCAGGGCACCCAACAGGGCGCCGCCGACCGTGGCGATCGTGCGGCCCGTGCCGCCGCCGATGGCGTTACCCGCCACACCGCCCAGGGCACCGCCGGCCACCAGACCGACACCGCTGGATTTGTCATTCTGAATGGTGATCGGGCGCACGCCTGTCACCGTACCCGTGCGAACGATCTGCTCGCGCTGGGCCTGATCATAGCTATAGACACCGGCCGACGCACTGCGATTGGCGCAACCGGCCAACGTCACCATGCCAGCAGCCAGCGTCAACACGACGATTCCGCGAGCAATGCGGCCAGCCGAAACAGACGAAGAAATAGTTGTGCTCATTGAGACTCCTCGATCGGGATGTACCGACACATTCGATAATACTCCCCCGCAACACGTTTCGTTGCCGGGCGAGAAACAGGGTGCAACCAAAATCAGGGCCTGCGGGCCCTGTGCCCTGCTCACAGTATAAAAGGACGCCGCAGCCGCCGGGGCGGTCACGGCCGAAGACACTCAAACCGGCAAGGTCAGTCCATAGGCTTGCTGCAGGCGGCGGCTGATCTCGGCGCGGTCTGGCGCATGATTCTGCGGCCCCTTCGAGGCGATTTTGAAAGCGCCCATCAGATTGGCCAGGCGCGCGCTGTCGGCCCAGCTCCAACCGGAGATCAGGCCATAGAGCAAGCCGGCGCGGTGCGCATCGCCGCAGCCGGTCGGATCGACCACGTCTTCGGCCTGCACCGGCTCGATCTGGATTTCCTGGCCGTCGGTGTAGAGCGTGGCGCCGTGCGCACCACGCGTGACGATGACCGCGCGCAAATGGCGGGCAATGTCGGCCATCTTGCGGCCGGTGCGTTGCTCGACCACGCTGGCCTCGTAGTCATTGACCGTCAGGGCCTGGCACAACCCGAGCATGCGCTCGAGATCGGCGCCGTCGAACAAGGGCATGGCCTGCCCCAGATCGAAGATGAACGGAATACCGCGCGCAGCCAGCGCCTGGGCATGGGCGAACATCCCCTCTTTGGCGTCCGGCGCGACGATGGCCCAGGCCGCCTCGGCCTGGCTCAGGTCATTCTGGGCCGAGAAAGCCATCGCTCCCGGGTGAAAGGCGGTGATCTGGTTGTCATCCAGATCGGTGGTGATGAAGCACTGCGCCGTGAAGGTTCCCGGCACGGTCTTGACGCGGCTGGTGTCGATGCCCAGGCCCGACAAGCGCTCGAGGTAATCACCGGAGTCTTCGCCTACGGTGGCCACCGGCACCGGTTGGCCGCCCAGCAGTTTCATGTTGTAGGCGATGTTGCCGGCGCAGCCGCCATATTCCTTGCGCATACCCGGCACCAGAAACGACACGCTCAGCGATTGGATGCGATCAGGCAGGATGTGATCCTTGAAGTGGCCTTCAAAGACAGCGATGGTGTCAAACGCCATCGAACCGCATACCAGCACAGAAGAAGCCATGATCATCCTTCAGGGGAAAAATTTATCGAGTTGGTAACCGTTGACATTGATGCCCTGTATCTCGATGGGCACGGCCAACGTGACCTCGGCGCCCGCAGCAAACGGGCCTGCGGCCTGGGCGGAGTCGAGGTAATCCTGGGGCATGAGCACTTTGCGCGCCACCACGGTATCTGAAATATCGGTCAACTCCAGGACCAGCGCCGGCCACGGTTGGGGCTTGTCATAGCGATTGCGCATGACGACATTGAGCACCATGAGCGAGCGGCCTTCCGAGGCGCTGGAGGACGCACCCTGGGGTGTGCGCAGCGACGAAGAGGTAATGGCAATGCGCTCGAGCCGCCGGCCGTAACCCACCGTGCATCCCAGCGGTTTGCAAGCGACCTCCAGGACGGGCCGCAGCCAGGGCACGGCGCTAGCCACGCTGCTGCGTTGCACATAAAGCAGCTGCAAGCCCAGCGCCAGCGCGGCCAGCAGGCAGGCCAGCGCCCAGATACGGCGGCCCACACCGCGCGCACGCTGGCGGTCATCGTCAAGAAACTCGGGCGGCGTGCGGCCACTGCCCGTGGCACTCGAATAACGCGTGCGCCGCTCCCCCGGAATCGAGGGCTCCTGCTCGTTGTCCAGCGCCGGTTCATCGTGCAGCGACTCGGCCGCCTCCGCGCCCAACCCAGGCTCGCGCGGCACGCGCCGCCAGACTTGCGGCTCGGCGCTGAGCGCCCAACCCTGCGAAGTCGTCTCACGACGCTCACCGCGCAGCGCATGGCGCCAGCCATCCGCCTGCGGCGTCTGGCCCGGCTCATCTTCCGCGGCGTCATCGCCGGTGTCATCGGCCTGGCCTGGCTCGACGTCATCGTCATGCCATGGAACTTGAGCCGGTTCAGCCTCGCGCATGGCCTGACGGGTGCGCAAAACGGCCGGCGGCTCGACAACGGCAGCAGGCTCGACGGGTGCCGCGGCCAGGCGGCTCTCCACGGTCGTGGCTGCACGGGTAGCCGGTTCGGGTTCGGGTTCCACCGGCGCCGGCCAGACCGGCAGCGCCACGGCCTGCTCGACGACGGGTAAAGGTGGACGATGAGCCCCATCGGGCTCGCCGGGTGTCACCAGGCAGGCACGCCCGTCAAAAACCGTATTGCAGACGCCGCAACGCACCAAACCATTGCGAACTCGCAACTGGTCGGCGACCACTTTGAAGGCCGTGGCGCAGTGGGGGCAACGTGTCACCAAGGACATGATCTTGCCTCGGTCCGTGGATCAGGCCTTGCGTCCGTGCAGGCAGACCCACCCGTCGCGTTCTCGCCAGACCGACATCGACATCCAGGGGGCATAGGCTGCGGCGACTTCTTCGGCCTGCCGCTGCAACACGCCGGACAACACCAGATCGCCCCCCGGCGCGACGCGTCCGGCCAGCATGGGGGCCAGCACCTTGAGCGGATTGGACAGGATATTGGCGACCACGACCTGGAACTGACCGTCGATGAGACCCTCGGGCAATTGGGCCAAAAGGTCGACCTGATTGACCAGGGCGTTGTCACGTGTGGATTGCACGGCCTGCGGATCGATGTCGACCGCCGTGGTCTGGCCGGCGCCGAGCTTGCGGGCCGCGATGGCCAGAATGCCGGAGCCGCAACCGTAATCGAGGACGTCGGCGCCAGCAGGCAATTCGGCCTCCAGCCACGCCAGGCAAAGGTGGGTGGTCGGATGGCTGCCGGTACCGAAGGCCAAACCCGGATCGAGTTCGATGCGGATCCCCCCTTCGGGCGTCTGCACGCTATCGTCGTCGCGATGCCAGCTTGGCACGATCCACAACTGGTCGGAGATGCGGATAGGGCCGAACTGCGATTGCGTCAGGCGTACCCAATCGGCGTCCGGGACATCGCGCAGACTCCAATCGGCAAACTCGGCCACGTCCAGGCTGACCGACTGGGCCGCCTCTTCGAGCAGCTGCGCCGGATCCGCCCCATCGGGCAGAAGCGCCACGACACGATTGCGATCCCAGGCTTGCACGGTTGGCTCGGTGCCTGGCTCGCCAAACAGCGGGCGTTCGTCGTCCGTGCCCAGATCGGCGTCTTCAACGGAGACTGACAACACGCCAGCTTCCAGCAGTGCGTCGGACAGTGCCTCGGCCTGGGCCTCGCGGCAATAAAGGACCAATTCACGCATGTGTGCTTCTTCCTTGCAGCAAGGCCCGCGTCACGCGGGCCCTGTCGCCATCAATACAAAAAACGGGGCCACGTGGGCCCCGATTGCCGCTCAGGGACGCTGAGCCAGCTTGTTTTCCAGATAATGGATACTCGTGCCGCCCTCGATGAAGCGGGCGTCCTGCAAAAGCTCGCGATGCAGCGGGATGTTGGTCTGAATGCCTTCGACCACCATTTCCGACAGCGCAATGCGCATCCGGGCCAGGGCCTGCTCGCGGGTGTCACCATAGGTGATGACCTTGGCGATCATCGAATCGTAATTGGGCGGCACGAAATAGCCGTTGTAGGCGTGCGAATCGATACGCACGCCCGGGCCGCCCGGTGTATGCCAATTCGTGATCCGGCCAGGGCTGGGCACGAAGCGGAAAGGATCTTCCGCATTGATGCGGCACTCGAGCGCATGGCCCTTGAAGGCCACGTCACGCTGACGCAGGGTGAATTTCTCGCCCGCGGCGATCAGGATTTGCTGCTGGACCAGATCCACGCCAGTGATCAGTTCGGTCACCGGGTGCTCGACCTGGATCCGGGTGTTCATTTCAATGAAATAGAACTCGCCGTTTTCGAACAGAAACTCAAACGTGCCGGCGCCGCGATAACCCATTTTGCGGCAGGCATCCGCACACCGATCACCGATGCGCTCGATCAGACGACGGGGGATACCCGGCGCCGGCGCTTCTTCGATGACTTTCTGGTGGCGGCGCTGCATGGAGCAGTCGCGCTCGCCCAGCCAGACGGCATTGCGTCCGCCGTCGGCCAGCACCTGGATTTCCACGTGACGCGGATTCTCCAGAAACTTCTCCATATAGACTTCGGGGTTATTGAAGGCCGCGCCCGCTTCCGAACGCGTCATGTTGACCGCGTTGATCAGCGCCGCCTCGGTGTACACCACGCGCATGCCACGGCCACCGCCGCCGCCTGCAGCCTTGATGATGACCGGGTAGCCGACCTCGCGGGCAACGCGCATGATTTCCTGCGGATCGTCCGGCAATGCGCCTTCCGAACCAGGCACCACGGGCACGCCGGCTTCGATCATGGCGTGCTTGGCGCTGACCTTGTCGCCCATCAGGCGGATGGTTTCCGGGCGCGGGCCGATGAAGACGAAGCCGCTTTTCTCGACACGATCCGCGAAATCGGCGTTCTCGGACAGAAAACCGTAGCCAGGGTGTATGGCCTCAGCGTCGGTCACCTCGGCAGCCGAAATGATGGCCGGCATGTTGAGGTAGCTTTCGCGCGACGGGGCCGGCCCGATACACACGGATTCGTCCGCCAGCCGCACGTACTTGGCTTCACGGTCGGCTTCCGAGTGCACGACCACGGTCTTGATGCCCAGCTCACGGCAGGCACGCTGGATGCGCAGAGCGATCTCGCCGCGGTTGGCGATCAGGATTTTCTCAAACATTTTTCGCTATCAGCCAATAACGAACAGCGGTTGACCGTATTCGACCGGTTCGCCGTTCTCGACCAGGATTTCTTTGATCACGCCGGATTTGTCGGCTTCGATCTCGTTGAGCAGCTTCATGGCTTCGATGATGCACAGCGCATCGCCTTCCTTGACGGTCTGGCCGACATCCACGAAGGGCGCGGAACCCGGATTGGGCGAGCGGTAGAAGGTGCCAACCATCGGAGCCTTGACGACATGACCCTGTACAACAGGCGCGGCGGGCGCAGCGGGCGCGGCCGCAGGCGCGGCAGCGGCCACGACGGCAGCGGCCTCGGGGGCCTGATAGGCGACCGGCTGCAGCGTCTGGGAGAACTTGACGATGCGAACCTTGCCTTCGCCTTCGGTGATTTCAAGCTCGGCAATGCCCGATTCCGCCACGAGGTCGATCAGGGTCTTGAGTTTTCGGAGGTCCATGGAAGCTGCTTCCCGATAATGTTGGCGGCACCCGTGCTGGACGAGTGCTCGTGATGTTTTGCTAAGGAAAAACGTGGGTCCGAGTGAGTTTCAATGCCGTGCTGCGTAGCGCAAGGCTGCCTCGTAGCCGTTCGCTCCCAAACCGCTGATAAGGCCAATGGCGATATCGGAAAGGTAGGAATGATGCCGGAAGGATTCGCGCTTATACAGGTTGGACAAATGTACTTCAATAAATGGGATCGCCACCGCGGCCAGCGCATCGCGCACCGCCACGCTCGTATGCGTGTAGGCTGCCGCATTAATGATGATGAAATCCGTACCATCGCGAGCTGCCGCCTGGATACGATCCACCAAGGCCCCTTCATGATTGCTCTGCAACGCGGACAAGGTAACGCCGAGTTCCGTCGCCACGGATTCGAGGCCTTCATTGATCTGGGCAAGCGTAAGGCTGCCGTAGATCTCGGGCTCTCGTGATCCGAGGAGATTCAGGTTCGGGCCATGCAATACCAGTATGCGTCGCGCCATTTGGCCTGCCAGTTGCTGGCAAAACAATCGATAAACCGCCTTTTTACGCCAATTTGAACTATTTGTGCAACTAGCTCAGGCAGGAAGACTCAGAATTGACTTTTCCAGCGCGGCCGGGTCGATTTGATCGAGCATCTTCTGCCTAATGCTGCCATTTGCATTCAAAACCAGGGTAAACGGCAGGCCGCCCGCCGGATTACCCAGCCCGCGCAGCACATCAACAGCCCCTGCGCCCATCACCAGCAAAGGGTAGGAAACCGGTATTTTCTCGACAAATTTTCGCATGTTGTCGGCAGTATCGACGCCGATCCCGACAAAGCGCACGTTGGGCGTCTTTTTCTGGAGTTCGTCAAGTTCGGGCATCTCCTTGACGCAAGGCGCACACCACGTCGCCCAGAAATTGATCACCATGAGTTGCCCCCGCCATTGCGACAGCGCCTGGGCATTGCCGTCGAGGTCGGGCAGCGACATGGCCAGCAACGCGGCCAGCGGGTCGGGCGCCGCAGGCGCTGCGGCGGCAACGGCCGGGGGGGTGCTGCGCGAGCGCGTATAGAGATAGCTGCCCGCTGCCGCCGCGGCGGCAGCCACACCCGCACAAACGAAGATACATCGGTTCATGGCGTCCATCATATACCGCCCGCCTCCACGCCGGCCACGGCCATCCCCTCTACAATGCCTGCAGGAGAACCCCATGCATCTACATATACTTGGCATTTGCGGCACCTTCATGGGCGGCCTGGCGTTGATCGCGCGCGAGGCCGGCCATAAAGTGACGGGCTGCGATGCAGGCGTCTACCCGCCCATGAGCACCCAGTTGACCGAACAGGGCATCTCTCTGATAGAGGGGTTCGGGGCGGATCAACTGTCGCTCAAGCCGGATTTGTTCGTGATTGGCAACGTCGTCAGTCGGGGAACCCCCCTGATGGAAGCCATCCTCAATAGCGGAGCGCGCTACGTTTCTGGCCCGCAATGGCTGGGCGACACGATTCTGCCCCACGCGCACGTGCTGGCCGTGGCCGGCACGCACGGCAAGACGACGACCAGTTCGATGCTGGCATGGATCCTGGAAGACGTGGGCCTGACCCCCAACTTCCTGATCGGTGGCGTCGCCCCCGGACTGCAGGTCTCGGCGCGGTACCGCGCCGGCGTGCGCCCCTTTGTCATCGAGGCGGACGAATACGACACCGCGTTTTTCGACAAGCGCTCCAAATTCGTGCATTACCGGCCGCGCACGGCCATCCTGAACAACCTCGAGTACGATCACGCCGATATCTTCCCCGATTTGGCGGCCATCGAAACCCAGTTTCATCATTTGGTACGCACCATACCCTCTGAGGGCCAAATCGTTCTTCCCACTCGCTGCGAGGCGCTCGAGCGCGTGCTGGCGCGCGGGAACTGGTCCCGCACGGTGCGCTTTGGTGCGGGCGGCGCCTGGCAGGCAGGGCCGCCTGACGACGATGGCGCCTTTACCGTGCTGCGTGACGGCCACGGCGTCGGCACAGTGCACTGGACGCTGGGCGGAGAGCACAACCGGATGAACGCGCTGGCGGCATTGGCCGCGGCCGAAGACATCGGCGTGCGGGCTGCCGACGGCGTGGCGGCGTTGAGCCGCTTTGCCGGTGTCAAACGGCGCATGGAACTGCGTGGCACGGTCAACGGTGTGGCTGTCTACGACGATTTCGCGCACCATCCCACCGCGATCGCCACCACTGTCGAGGGCCTGCGCCGGCAGGTCGGATCGGGCCGCATCCTCGCTGTCCTCGAACCGCGCTCCAACACCATGAAGTTGGGCACCATGGCGGCCCGGCTGCCGCAGGCCCTGGCAGGAGCCGACCTGGTGTTCTGCTTCGGCGCGCACGAAGGCAAGTATGCCCTGGGCTGGAATCCCGCCGACGTGCTGGCGCCACTGGGCACACGGGCCAGCAGCTACGATGACCTCAACACCCTGGTGCGGGCCGTGAGCCAGGCCGCCCGCCCGGGCGACCATGTCCTGGTCATGAGCAACGGCGGCTTTGGCGGCGTGCACGACAAACTGCTCGCCGCCCTGGCGCATCCGCAATGAGCCCGGCCGCCGTATCCGAGGCCAAGATCCTGTATCTGCATGGATTTCGGTCGTCACCGCTATCCTTCAAGGCGCAACTGATGGGGCAGGCCATGGCCGATCTGGGCCGCCAGCAGGATTACGCCTGCCCGGCGCTGCCTGCCAGTCCGCGTGCGGCCGCCGAACTGGCGCAGCAAACCGCACGGCAGTTGGTCGGCGATGCCGCGCCGCAGCAGTTGACCGTGGTTGGCTCATCGCTGGGCGGTTATTACGCGATCTGGCTGGCCGAACGGCTGGACTGCAAGGCGGTACTGATCAATCCGGCCGTCAACGCGCCGCGGGACCTCGCCACCCAGGTAGGCGAACACACGATGTATCATTCGGCGGCCCCCTTCGTCTTTCTGCCCGAGTACGTGCAAGAGCTAAGCGAGCTGCATGTCCCGGGTTTGACCCGTCCGCAGAGATATTTCCTTCTGGCGGCCACCGGCGACGAAGTCCTCGACTGGCGCGAAATGCGCGACCGCTTCGAGGGTTGCCGGCAACGAATTATTCCGGGCAGCGACCATGGCCTGTCCGACTTCGCGCATTGGCTGCCCGAAGTGCTTGATTTTGCCCTGGTTCACCCCCACTGATTAAACTCCCGCTTTGCCCGGCAGCGCCTGGCCCGATGGACTGATATATGTACGTGTTTTACGAAGATGACGGCAGTTTCAAAGCCGGCAATATCCTGTCGGAAACCGACGCCAGCCTGCAGGTGGAGTCGGAGTCGGGCAAGCGCAGCAAAATAACGCGCGCCAATACGCTGTTCAACTTTGCCGCGCCCGAGCCGGCCGTGCTCATGCGCGAGGCCTCCGCTCTGGCCGAAGGCATCGATCTGGCGTTTCTATGGGAATGCGCGCCCCAGGAAGAATTCGACGCACCGGTGTTGGCTGCCGATTATTTTGGCCACGCCCCCAGCGCCGTCGAACAGGCGGCCCTGCTGATGCGGCTGCATGGCGCGCCGGTATATTTTCATCGACGCGGCAAAGGCCACTACCGTCCGGCGCCGCCCGACATCCTTCAGGCGGCGCTGGCTGCGCTGGATAAAAAGCAGCGCCAGGCCGAGCAGCAGCAAGCCTGGGTCGACGACATGGCCCAGGGCAAGCTGCCCGAAGAAATCGGCCAGATGGCCGAAGCCCTTCTGGTGCGCCCGGACAAGAACACCATGCAATGGAAGGCGCTGGATGCCGCTTGCGCCCGCTTGCAGAAAAGCCCCGACCGGCTGCTGCTGGAGCTGGGCGCCTGGCCCAATGCGCTGGCGCTGCACAAGCAACGCTTTCTGGCGGTCAATTTCCCGCGTGGTGTGGGTTTCCCGGAGATCAGCATCCCGCCGGTGCAGCAGGACCTGCCGCTGGCCGACGCCGAGATCTATTCGATCGATGACGTCACCACCACCGAGATCGACGATGCGCTGTCGGTGACGCGCCTGCCCGATGGCCGCGTGCGCGTGGGCATCCACGTCGCCGCGCCGGGTCTGGCGGTCACGCGCGGCAGCGACCTGGACAAGCTGGCGCGCCAGCGCCTGTCCACGGTCTACATGCCGGGCGACAAAATTCCGATGCAGCCCGACTCGGTCATTCAAACCTTTTCGCTGGACGCCGGACGCGAAGTTCCGGCGCTGTCGCTCTACGTCACGGCCGACCCGGTCACCGGCGAGATCATCGCGTCGGACACGCGTGTCGAACGTATCGTGGTGCGTGAGAACCTGCGCCACAACCAGCTCGACACCCAGGTCACCGAGGCCGCACTGGCCGATCCCGACGCCGCATTGCCCTACGGCGACTGGCTGCGCCCCTTGTGGCAACTGGCTCAGGCTCTGTCGGCGCAACGCGAGATCGTGCGCGGCAAGCCCGAGAACAACAGCCGCGTCGAGTACAGCTTCTACCTGGATGGCGACCCCGACAACCCGGATACCCCGGTGCGTCTGGTGCCGCGCCAGCGTAATGCGCCGCTCGACCGCATGGTGGCCGAGTACATGATCCTGGCCAATAACCTGTGGGGCGGTTTGTTGCACCAACACGGTGTACCGGGCATCTATCGGTCCCAGCAAGCCGGCCGAGTACGTATGAGCACCCAGGCGCTCCCGCACGAAGCCATCGGCGTGCCGCAGTACGCCTGGAGCACTTCGCCGTTGCGCCGCTATGTTGACCTGGTCAATCAATGGCAATTGATCGCTGCCGTGCAGAACGGCGTCTCGGCACGATTGGTCGCGCCCTTCAAGCCCAAGGACGCCGACCTGTTTGCCATCATCGGCGCCTTCGACGCGCAGTACGCCGCCTGGGCTGACTTCCAGAACGCCATGGAACGCTACTGGTGCCTGCGCTGGCTGCGTCAGCAAAACATCAGCCGAGGGGTCGCCCATGTGCTGCGCGACGATCTGGTGCGGTTGGGCAATGCGCCGCTGGTGACACGCGTGGGCGGCCTGCCCGAGCTCGAGCGCGGCGCCGCCGTGGAGATCGACATCATGGGTATGGACGAACTCTCGCTGGAGCTGGACTGCCGCTACCTCGGTCCGGCATGACGCCAGCCTGAGCGAGGAGTGGGCGGTTCACCTAAAATGCACCGGTGCACCGCCCCAACCTCCCCTCCTCCTGGGTGTCCGACCGGCGCTATCTGCTGGTGGCCATCGCCATTTCGCTACTAGTCCATGCCGGTCTGCTGGCCTGGCGCTTCACCGCGCCGCCTCTGCGGCGATCGCCGGCTGCCAGTCTCGAAATCACCCTGGTCAATGCCCATACCGACACGGCACCGCTGCGAGCCCAGGTCCTGGCTCAGGCCGCCGTCGATGGCGGCGGAAATGCGTTGGCCGGCGTGGCCAGCACGCCCCTGCCCCGCACGGCCGACTCGCCCGACACCATCGTGCTGCAGGCCATGCGCAAGCGGCAAGCCCAGTTGGAAGCCGAGCAGGCCCGCCTGTTGACCCAATTAGCTGCGGCCGCCGCAGCCGGCGCGCCACGCGAGCCCGTCCATCCCTGGGACGAAACGCAAGACCCAGGCGATAGCGTCGAAGATCAGGCCGGCACGGTGCAGAATGCCCAGGTCGCCACCCTGGCCCATCGCGTGCAGGCGTACAGCGCCTTGCCGCGCAAGACCTTCGTCGCGCCCGCCGCACAAGCCTCGCCTCACGCCGCCTATCTGGATGCCTGGCGCACACGCATCGAAACCATCGGTACGCAGCATTTCCCGGCTCAGGCTCGCGGCCGCGTCTATGGCAGCCTGCGCATCACCGTGAGCATCCGCCCGGACGGCAGCCTGGCCGGCTTCGATATCGATCAGCCCTCGCCGCATGCCGTGCTCAATCAGGCTGCGCGACGCATCGTTCAGATGGCGGCCCCCTTTGCCCCGTTTCCGCCCGAGCTGGCCCGCGACACTGACGTGCTGGTCATCACGCGGACCTGGCATTTTGTAAACGACACCCTGGAAACCTCCGCACCATGAGCCTTCCGCAGGCCGGCGCACCGCTGCGCTATGCCGTCATCGGCAACCCCATCTCGCATAGCCGCTCGCCGCAAATCCACGCGATGTTTGCCGAACAGACTCGCATCGTCATCGACTATGCACGGCTGGCTGCGCCCCTGGATGGTTTTCGTGAAACCGTAAAAGACTTCTTCCTGCAAGGCGGGCGCGGGCTCAATGTCACCGTACCCTTCAAGCAGCAGGCCTACGCATTAGCGCAGGAAAATCTGTCGACCCGTGCTCGCCTGGCCGGCGCGGTCAACACCCTGACCTGGCGCGATGGTGTCGTGCAGGGCTGCAATACCGACGGCGTGGGGTTGGTCGATGATCTCAAGCGCCTGGGCGCCGCGCTGCAAGGTGCCCGGCTGCTGCTGGTCGGTGCGGGCGGCGCGGCCCGCGGCGTACTGCACCCTCTGGCCGAGGCCGGCTGCGCCGAGATCCGCATCGTCAACCGCAGCCCGGCGCGGGCCACGGAGCTGGCGGCAGCCTGGCAGGCCGCTGGCCTGAATCCCGCGACACGCGTGAGCGCCGGCGGCCTGCCCGAGGCAGCCCGGCCCGGCGGCTGGGACGTCGTGATCAATGCCACGGCCAGCAGCCTGCTCGATGAAGCTCCCGCGCTGCCCAAGGGGCTGTATGCCGGCGACGCGCTGGCCTACGATATGGTCTATGGGACCCGCCCGACGGCGTTCATGCACCAGGCCACGGCTGACGGTGCCGCGCGCACAGCCGACGGCCTCGGTATGCTGGTCGGCCAAGCTGCGGAAAGTTTCTTCATCTGGCACGGCCTGCGCCCCGACCCTTCGGCGGTGTTGACGGCGCTGCGCGCCGAACTGCTGGCCGAGGGCTAGGCCCGACAGGAGATTCGCATGGCTCGTCCCCGCTCCTGGTTTCGCATCGTCACCGGCGCCATCATGGCGCTACTGAGCCTGCTGCTCATCTATGAGCTGGCGATGTTTTCGATGGTGGTCTGGTATGCCTATCGCGACCCGGGCAGCAGCGCCATCATGCGCCAGGAGCTGTCCCGTCTGCGCGACGCCAACCCCAAGGCCGAGCTGAGCTATACCTGGGTCCCGTACGACCGCATCAACACGACGCTCAAGCGCGCCGTCGTCGCCTCGGAGGACGCAAACTTCACCGAGCACGACGGCGTAGAGTGGGACGCCATCCGCAAGGCCTGGGAGTACAACCACGAGCAGCAGGTCGAGGGACGCGGCAAACTGCGCGGCGGCTCGACGATTACTCAGCAATTGGCAAAAAATCTGTTTCTGTCCAGTTCGCGCAGCTATGTGCGCAAAGGACAGGAACTGGTACTTACCTATATGATCGAACACGTCATGTCCAAGGAACGCATTCTGGAGCTCTACCTGAATGTGGCCGAATGGGGCATCGGGGTGTTCGGCGCGGAAGCGGCGGCGCGCCACTACTATGGAACCAGCGCAGCCAATCTGGGCGCCTCCCAATCGGCCCGGCTGGCCGCCATGCTGCCCAATCCGCGCTACTACGACAAGCACAGAAACACCAGCTATCTGAACTCCCGTACGGCAACACTGTTGCGCCGGATGCGCATAGTGGACATTCCGTAACACCCAACGGGCGGCGCTGGCCTCATATTTGTTAAAGTTTTGTGTTTTACGCGCCGCAAGAAGCGCCCTGAAGGTTTTCAAGATTCATGCGTACAGCCCGCCGCTATCTGGCCCGCGAGATTTATCGCTCCTGTGCAGTGGTTCTTTTGGCCCTGCTGGGGCTGTTCACGTTCTTTGCCCTGGTCGATGACCTGGACAACGTGGGCGACAAATTCAGCATGCTCGCCCTGCTCTACATGCAGGCGCTGGCTCTGCCCACTCGCCTGTACGATCTGCTGCCGATCGGCCTGTTGATCGGCGCCATCCTCGCGCTGGCCGGCCTAGCGCAACGCAATGAGTTGGTCATCCTGCGCGTATCCGGTGTCAGCGGTATGCGCCTGATGCGGATGTTGTGGACGATCACCATCCCGTTGATGATCGGGGCGACGCTGCTTTCGGAGTACGTCACTCCCATTGCCGAAATCAAAAGCGGCGAGGCCGACCTCACCTTCCGGGGCAAGGCCGGCGGCGGACGCCTGAACAGCGGCTATTGGTTCAAAGAACCAACCCGCGACGGCGGCACGCGCATCATCAATATCAAAACGCTATTGGCCGATGGACAGGTGCGCGACGTCACGCTCTACGAACTCAAGCCCAATCTCGAACTCGAATCGCTGTCGACGGCAGCTACCGGCAAGTTCACCGGCGGCGATCTGGTCCTGACCGACGTCGTGCAGACGCGTATCGATGAGAAGGCCGCCGAAGCGCTGGCCAACGCCAAACCGCCCGCAACGCCGCCAGCACAGGTGAACAAGCAGGCCAGCCTGCGCCTTGACACCACGCTCAGCCCCGAACGGCTGCTGGCACGGGTGCTGACACCCGAGCGCATGTCGGCCGTGACCCTGCTGGACTACATCGACTATCTGCACCACAACCAGTTGCAAGCCGACCGGCAGATCGTCGCCCTGTGGCGCAAGTTCGTCTATCCCTTCACGCTGCTGGTGATGATTACTATCGCCGCGCCTATCGCCTTCATGCAGACCCGCCGTGGCGGCGTGGGCGTGAAGGTGTTCATCGGCATCCTGATGGGCGTGGCCTTTTTCATGATCAATCAGCTCTCTCTCAACGTCGGGATGCTCAGCCGCTGGCCGCCCTGGCTGACGGCGCTCGGGCCCAATGCCGCCGCCATGCTGCTGGCACTGGGTGCGCTGGTCATGATGGAATACCGGCACGCGTTTACGCGGTACAGACAACAACGCAAGGTTGCCTGAGAGCAGCCCTTTCACGAAGACTCCTCAACGCGGAGATGAGCGTCGGCATGACGACTGGCAGCATCTGGATGATCGGTGACGTGCAAGGGTGCTGCACGCCACTGCAACAACTCTTGGCGCACCCGGATATCGCAGGCGATCCGGACTCGCACTTCTGGTTCGCGGGAGACCTGGTCAACCGTGGCCCGGAGTCTCTCGCGACGCTGCACCGCATCATGGCCCTGGACGAGCGCGCCGTAGCCATTCTCGGCAACCACGACCTGCATCTGCTGGCCGCGGCGGCGGGGGTTCGCAAACCCTCGCGCTCGGACACGCTCAATGACATTCTCAATGCGCCCGACGCCGCCGATCTGATCGACTGGCTACGCCACCGTCCGCTGGCGCACTATGCACACGATCACCTGATGGTGCACGCCGGGGTATTGCCCAAGTGGGATGTCCAGAAAACGCTGGCTCTGGCCGCAGAGGTCGAGGCGGCGCTGCGCGGCCCGAACTGGCAGAAGGCCCTGCAGAAAATGTATGGCAATGAACCGGTCACCTGGAAAGACGATCACAAAGGCGGCAAGCGCTTGCGTGTGATCATCAATGCTCTGACCCGCATGCGGCTGTGCACGCCTGCCGGCCATATGGAGTTCGACACCAAGGTCGCGCCCGGAGCCTGGCCGCAGGGCCTGGTGCCGTGGTTCGATGTCCCGCGCCGTGCCACCCGCGATGTGACCATCGTCTTTGGCCACTGGTCCACCCTGGGACTGCTGATCCGACCGCATCTGATCTGCCTGGACACCGGCTGCGTCTGGGGTGGCGCGTTGACCGCGATGCGTCTGCAGGATCGCAAACTGGTGCAGATCAAATGCAGCCAGTTCCAGGACCCTCTGTCCGAATAACGCTTCAGAGCTGCGTGAGAATGGCCTCGCGCGTCAGGCGCGAGAGCTCCAGGCGCGTATAGGGCGTGCCGTCTTCGCGCACGGTGGCCACCGGCGGCAAAAACACCACGTCGACCGCAAGCCCCGTCGCGCCCAGGACGCGCCAGAGATTGGCCACCAGGCTCTCTTCGCCGACGAACGCGGCAAAACCGCTGCGTTTGCCGTGATGCAGATAGCGCAATGCCACCGGCTGGATATCCACGCCATCGGCGCGGGCCGGCTCGAACAGACTGGCATGAAAAGGCTTGAGATCCAGCCCTTCGGTCGTGGTGCCCTCCGGAAACAGGCCCACCGCGTCCCCACGAGCGAAACACTCATGTATGGACTGCCCCATTGCGTGCACGGCATGGCGCTGGGTGCGCTCGATGAACAGCGTGCCGGCACCGGCAGCCAGCGAACCGATCACCGGCCAGCGGCGTATTTCGCTCTTAGCCACGAACGAGGTGGCGCGCACCGCATTGACCACGAAGATATCGATCCACGATACATGGTTGGCCGCCCAGAGTACCGCCGCTTGCATGCGCGGCTCGCCACGGATGGTCAGCCGCACGCCGCACAGCCGCATCAGCCAGCGTGACCAGAACCGGTTGAGCGCAGCGCGCCTGGCAATCGACAGCGCCCGGTACACCACGCTCACGCAAAATAGCCCGAACAACAGCCAAGGCAGCACCAGCAAGGCGCGCAGTACAAAGCGCAAGAGCTTCAAGCCGGTATCTCCCAAAGTAGGTTCCCGCCAATCACGGTGGCACGGACATGGCCGGGCAGCATCATACCCGTGAACGGGGTCTGTTCGCTGCCGCTTTGCAGCCCCGCTACCGCCCGCTCCGCCTCCAGATCCACCAGGCACAAATCGGCAGCACCTCCCGGCTTGAGGCTGGGTGCGGGCAGGCCCAGCACCCGGGCAGGCCCCAGCGTCAGGCTTGCCAGCGCACGCGCCGGCGCCATCGCCCTGGACCGCGCCCACTTCAGCACCGCCGGCAAGAGCAGCTCCACGCCGCTGGCACCGGGCGTCGTGCCCGCAAACGGCCCGGCCTTCTGCTGCGCACTCACCGGCCGGTGATCCGAGCACACCGCATCCAGCGTACCGTCGGCCAGGCCTTGGGACAGCGCCTCGCGATCACGCTGCCCACGCAAGGGAGGCCTCAAATGGCAACGGCTGTCGTAGAAACCAATGTCCAGATCGGTCAGATGCAAATGGTGCATCGACACATCCGCAGTCACCGGCAACCCTTCTGCGCGGGCCGCCCGCAGCAGGGCCACGCCGGCGGCGCTCGTCAAACGGCACAGGTGCAGACGCACGCCACTGGCGCGCTGCAAGGTAAATAGGGTGTGCAGCGCAAGGACTTCGGCCTACTCGATAATGCCGGGCAGGCCCAGGCGCGTCGCGTAGGCACCCGCGGCCATGACACCGCCGCCGGCCAGGCCCGCATCCTCGGGGTTCAACCACAAGGTGGCATTCAGCCCGGCGGCATATTGCATGGCGCGCCACAGCAGGCCGCTGCCAGGCAGGGGCTCGTCGCCCTGAGCAATGCCCACACATCCCGAATCGAGCCAACCCGCCATATCGGACAGGCCACCCGTCGGGGCGAGCAAGGGCCCCAGACGCAGACAGTAAGGCATGCCGTCCTGCTGCGGCGTAGCGTGGGGCAACACCAACCGCACAACCCCTCCCGACAATGCCGCGCGGCCCTCCTGCTCGGGGTGCTGTCCCAATTGAGCCGCGATGTCGGTCAGCCCCGGCAGCACGGCCAGCCCGGTCGCTTCGATCGTCCGGTCGGCACGAAAATGCTCCGGCATCTGGCCACGAGCAAGAATCCGGCCGTCGGCCAGAAACAGATCAACGACCTCATCGCTGCCATCGGCAGGATCGATCACGCGGCCCGCACGGATATGTATCTTCATGCCATCCCGGCCATCAAGTGGCTCAATACGGCTCGCGACGCCATATCCAACGCGTGGCGATCGATCGCCCCGACGCGAAGCACGCCATCGGCCAACGGCCCGACCGCCCAGCGGCGCGCGTAATCCGCCGCCGATGGTAGTACAGACAACGCGGCTTCGGTCAGACCCAAATCGACCACGACGTCCGCCCCATCGAGGGCCTCGGCCAGGCTTGCGCAGGCGCGCAGGCCCAGTTGCGGCAGGCCGTCAGGCAACAGCGCGCGGGGCCCGGCCGCGCGCAGCTCGGGCGCGCCCAGCGTGGTCAGGGCGTGCGCTAGCGAACGCGCGCGCCCTGAATGGGCGAAATCGCCGACAAACGCGACGCGCAACTCGGTAAAGCCCCCTTTTGCCTGCCGGATCACCCGCAGATCGGCCAAGGCTGCCAGCGGCTCCGCTGGCGGGATGGCGCAACACATGGAAATCGGCCTGACTCGATGCCGGCGCCGCAGACAGCCGCTGCGTGCGAGCGCCCAAGGCCTGAGCGGACTGCTCCAGCCCCTGCAAAGCGGTGCCGTCCGGGCCGATCAGGCAGACCTGACAACCCGCCAGACGGGAAAGGGTGTCGTCGGCCAGCAGCGGCTCGAGCAGGCGCTTGGGCAGCCCTTCGGTCGACAACAAATGCAGCAGCTCGCCGCGTGGGCTCAGTTGAGGGTTGAACATACGCCTTAAAGCAGCCGGTCGAGAAAACGCTGCAAAATAATGGCGGCTGCCATGGCATCGTCGGGCGCGTGGCTGCCCAGCTCGGCCTGCGCCTCCATGCTGGAGCCGCGCTCGTCGACCAGTTCTACCGTCAGGCCAAAGCAGCCGTGCAACTGGTTGGCAAACCGGCGGCAACGCTGGGTGGCGGGCTGCTCGCCGCCGTCGCTGGCCAAGGCCAGACCCACGACCACGCGCTGCGGCTGCCACTCCTTCAGGAGCTGTTCGATCCGGCCGAAACGCTCGTCGCGACGCTCGGAAAAAATGATTTCCAAGGGCCTGGCCTGCCGCGTCAGGGTGTTACCGATGGCGACGCCGATTTTCTTCTCGCCAAAATCAAAGGCCAGCAGTGCTTCCTCAGGCATGACCTGCTTCGCCAGCCAGCATGATCGGGTCGATTCCCAGCAGTTTCATGGCAGCGGGGTAACGCTCCTGAGCGGGCACGTCGAAAATGACGGACGGATCGGCTGCGACGCTGAGCCAGGCATTCTGGCTCATTTCACTTTCGAGTTGGCCGGCGCCCCAGCCCGCATAGCCCAACGTAATCAGCATGCGCGCCGGCCCGTTGCCGTCGGCCACAGCCTGCAATACATCGCGCGAGGTGGTCAGGGCGAGCTCGCCCAGTTTGATGCTGGAGCTGTAATCGCCCACAGGCGCGTGCAGGACAAAGCCGCGATCGGTCTGCACCGGCCCGCCAAAAATACCTTCTCGTCCCCCACGGGCCCGATTTCGAGTTCCAGCTCGATGCGCTCGAACAAGGAGGCCAGCGTCAGATCAGTAGGCCGGTTAATGACCAGGCCCAGTGCCCGCGTGCGCTGTGCTCGCAGATGTAAATCACCGTGCCGGCCAGATTTTCGTCGACCATGCCAGGCATGGCCATCAGAAACTGATTGGCAAAACCCGGCGAGGATGTCTGGACGCCGTCGCCGTCCTCGGGAAGCGGAATTTCATTCATGGGCGGTCTCCAGAACCTGCATGTAGCGGCCTGCCAGGCCACCTGTTAGGCCAGGGACCGGGTCAGATTTCCATCAGTTCGAAGTCTTCCTTGCGCGCACCGCACTCCGGACAGACCCAATTTGGGGGTACATCTTCCCAACGGGTGCCCGGCGCGATTCCCTCGTCCGGCAGACCTGCCTCTTCATCATAGACCCAACCACAGATAAGACACATCCAAGTACGCATAGTTCTCTCTAGTTCACGGAGTGCTTGACCCCGATCGGGGTCAGGCACGAATGGCATCCATTAGAATGGGCATATCTTACCGAAACCCTGTCGGGATGCCGTCTGATGCAAAGCAAAGAAAGCATCTCTTCCTGCCCAGTCCAACCCTCCGTGACCGCTGTTACTCCCCCTCTCGTACTCATTCTGGGTCCCGTGGACCCCACCGGCGCCGATGGCCTGCCGGCCGACGCCGTGACCTGCGCGCAGCTGGGCTGTCATGGCCTGGCCACCGTCACGGCCGTTACGGTGCAGGACACCGCCGGCATCGAAGACATCCACCCCGTGTCGCCGGAGCTGCTGGACGACCAGGCCCGCTGTCTGCTCGAAGACATGCCCGTACAGGCGATCAAGGTCGGGGGCATGTTCTCGCCCGAAATCGCCAGTGTGGTCGCGCAACTGGCCGCCGACTACAGCCAGGTGCCCCTGGTGCTGCACCTGGGCCGCGCGCGCTCACGCCGCAGGACGCCGTCGAGCAAGACAGCGCCGAGGAGCTTCTGGCTGCCACACTGGAGCTGGTACTGCCGCAGACGGACCTGGTCGTGGTCGAACACATGCGCCTGGCGCAATGGCAATCCGACGGCAGCATCGACACCTCCGGCTCACCGTCGCCCGCCCACGCCCTGCTGGCCGGCGGCGCACAGTGGGCACTGGTGCTTGCCAGCCCGGTACGTCCGGGCCACCTGGCCAATGTGCTCGTGGGCCAGGACGGCAGCAGCTACAGCTGGCCCTGGCAGGCGCCCCCGCCCCGTAGCGGCGACACAGGCGGCTTGCTGGCCGCTGCCGCGGCCGCTCTGCTGGCCAGCGGCAAAGACATCCCGGCCGCGGTCGAACAGGCGCTGCCCCATGCCGAGCGCGGCCTGGCCGCCAGTTTCACAGCGGGCATGGGCCGCCCGCTGCCCAACCGCCTGCCTCAGCCATGAGCCAGACCCGCTTTCCGGCCGGCTTGTACGGTGTCACCCCCGAGTGGGACGACACGGCGCGCCTGCTGAAGGCCGTCCAGGAGGCTGCCGCCGGCGGCATGCGGGCCCTGCAATTGCGCCGCAAGCATCTGCCGCAGGCCGAGCGACGGGCGCAGGCGCGCGAACTGGCAGCCCTGTGCCGCGAACTGGGCGTGGTCTTTCTGGTCAACGACGACTGGCAGACGGCGCTGCACGTCGGCGCCGACGGCGCCCATCTGGGCCACGATGACGCCACGCTGGCCGACGTGCGTGCGGCCGCCCCCGGCCTGATCCTGGGCGTGTCCTGCTATGCGGATCTGAACCGCGCTCGTGACCTGATGGACCAGGGCGCGGACTACGTTGCCTTTGGCGCAGTGTTCCCGTCATCCACCAAGCCCGAGGCCGTCCATGCCCCCCTCGCCCTGCTCGCTGAGGCAGCCGCCCTGACGCGCACGCATGGCCAGCCCCGGCCAGCCGTGGTCGCCATTGGCGGCATCACCCCGGCCAATGCCGGGCAGGTCGTCCGCGCCGGTGCCGACAGCATCGCGGTCATTACCGGCCTGTTCGAGGCCCCTGACATCCGTGCCGCGGCCCAGGCCTGCGCCGCGCCCTTCCCTTCTTCCCGAGGCTGAGCCATGTCCCAAAACGCTGAACTCTTCGAACGCGCCTGCCGCAGCATTCCCGGCGGCGTGAACTCGCCCGTTCGGGCCTTTCGGTCGGTAGGTGGCACCCCGCGCTTTATCAAACGCGCGCTCGGCCCGCACATCTGGGACGCCGAGGGCAAGCAATACATCGATTACATCGGCTCATGGGGGCCGGCCATTCTGGGTCATGCGCATCCTGAAGTCGTGCGCGCCGTGCAGGATGCCGCCACCGGCGGGTTGTCATTCGGCGCACCGACCGAGGCCGAAATCGAATTGGCCGAACTGCTGATCGAGCGGCTGCCATCCATGCAACAGGTGCGTCTGGTCAGCTCCGGCACCGAAGCCACCATGACGGCCATCCGTCTGGCCCGAGGCGCCACCGGACGCAACAAGATCATCAAGTTCGAAGGCTGCTATCACGGACATTCGGACAGCCTGCTGGTCAAAGCCGGCTCGGGCCTACTCACGCTGGGCAACCCGAGTTCCGCGGGCGTTCCGCCGGAGTTTGTCTCCCACACCATCACCCTGGACTACAACAACCTGCCCGCCGTGCAGACGGCCTTTGCCGAGCATGCCGCGGACATCGCCTGCATCATCGTCGAACCCGTCGCAGGCAACATGAATCTGATCAAGCCGGCGGCCGGGTTTCTGCAGGGCCTGCGCGATCTATGCACCCAGCACGGCAGCATCCTGATTTTCGACGAAGTCATGACCGGATTCCGCGTCGGCCCGCAGGGAGTGCAAGGCCTGACTGGCATCCAACCCGACCTGACGACGCTGGCCAAAGTCATCGGTGGGGGCATGCCGGTCGGCGCTTTCGGCGGCAGCGCCGAACTCATGCGCCATATCGCTCCGCTGGGAGGGGTCTATCAGGCGGGCACGCTGTCGGGCAACCCCGTCGCGGTGGCCGCCGGTCTGGCCACCATGCGCCTGCTCGGGCAGCCGGGCTTTTATGAGGACCTGTCGGCACGCACGCAACGCCTGGCCCTTGGCCTGACCGAACGCGCCCGCGCCGCGGGCGTGCCCTTCAGCGCCGATGCCATCGGCGGCATGTTCGGGCTGTATTTCATGCCCAGCGTGCCCAGCACCTTCGCCGAAGTGTCCACCGCCGATACCAACGCGTTCAAGCGTTTTTCCACGCCATGCTGGATCGTGGCGTGCATTTCGCCCCCTCGGCCTTCGAGGCCGGTTTTGTCTCGGCCGCTCACGATGACACGGTCCTGCAAGCCACGCTGGACCACGCCGAAGAGGTGTTCAAGCTGCTCAAACAGCCGGCCTGAACGGCCCCGCCTCACCTCCCGCCCTCGGCTGCTGCCGGGGGCATTTTTTTGGTTCATCGAGGAATACCGGGGAATGCAGACCGGATCTTGAGGAAGAAGTACTCCTGATCGCGGTAGCCGTAGGCGCGGCGCTTGATGACTTTGATGGTGTTGTTGATGCCCTCGACGATGCTGGTGTTGAGCCGGTGGCGACAGCGAGACAGAATCCCGTGCAGATAGGCTTTTAGCTTGAGCGCGAAGTGAGCCAAGGCGGCGATGCCGCTGCCCTGAGCCTGTTGCAGCCAGTGATCCCATGCCTGGCGGGCGTAGCCGGGGTGTTGGTAGAACCACAGCTGTTTGAGCTCATCGCGCATCAGATAAGCGGTGAGCAAGGGCTGGTTGGCCTGGAGCAACTCGTCCAACTTTACCGATTGGCACGGATCGAGGTTTTTGCGATTGCGCAGCAGTAGCCAGCGACTGGACTTGATCACCCGGCGGGCCGGCTTGTCGTGCCGCAACTGGTTCGCTTGGTCTACACGCACCCGGTCTATCACTTCACGGCCGTACTTGGCCACGACGTGGAACAGGTCGTAGACGATCTCGGCGTTGGGGCAGTTGGCCTGGATCTCCAGCTCATAGGCCGTCGTCATGTCGATCGCTACGGCCCGGATCTGCTGGGCAACCCCAGTTGGCAGTTGTTCGAAGAAGGCTCTGGCCGTCTCGCGCGAGCGGCCATCACCGATCCATAGCACCTGACGGCGGATCGGATCGACAACGACCGTGGCATAACGATGGCCCTTGTGTAGAGCGAACTCGTCCATCGCTAGGTAGTGGATCTGGCTCCAGTCCGGCTCTTGGATCGCCCGTCGCAGCAGGGCCTTGTCCAGCGCCTTGACCGTGTGCCAACCCAGTTGGAAGAAGCGCGCCACGGCCAGAATGTTGCTGGACTCAAGCAACTGGCTGACCGCCTCGGCCAGCCGGTCGGTCACTCGCTGGTAACGGCCCAGCCAGCTCAGCCTCTCCAGATGCGGTCCACCGCACTGCTCGCACCAGACCCGCCGACGCGGCACTACCAGCGTCACTCGCAGCGCCATTAGCGGCAGATCCCGCACCCGGCGCGTGGTCGTCTCATGCACCTGCCGACATCGGTTGCCGCAGTGCTCGCAGTGCATCGTTCGCGCTGAAGGCTTCAGGTAAATCGTGACCGTCCGGCTCTCACCTTCAGGCCACACGACCCGCTCCACCCGATAACCTTCCCACCCACCCAACCTCTCGATCGTCTTGCGGTCCAGCATGATCCCGGCCTTGATCCTTGAAAAATCAAGGATCAAGCGTAACGGCAATCAAGCACGGCTCCACGCTATTCCGCGATGAACCATTTTTTTGGGCGCATTCGGCATCGGGGGTCTCGAAGACCCCTATGAAAAAGCGCTTAACTGGCAACATCACATAGCCTAATATGTCCTTATATTTCTAGTTATTGCTTATCGAGAGCGCCTATCCAATCGCGCAGCCGATTCGAAGCCCGCGCCACCTAGGGGAAAGACATGCCGCCCGTCGAACACGCTTTTCGTCTGGAACTGGACGAGAACACTCGCGCCCTGATCGCCAGCTACGTCCCCGCCGACCACGATGCGCAGCCGCCCTCCTGGGACACCCTGACCCGCGTGGCGCAGGCGCAGGGATGGGGCAGCGAGGCGTTGGATCACGCCAGTGCGGTGAACTTCATCGAAGCCTGCCGCGAGGCCAAGGAACCGGTGCTCGCCTCGGTGGACGAGGTGCGTGACGGCGGCTTTGAGCTGGACCTCTCGCCAGACCGGATGGCCGCGGTGCTTGCCGTCAGTCCGCCGCGCGGCGGCCGCCGTGTGACACTGGCTGATGTCCAGGCGCATTTGCTGGAAGTGGGCGTGGTTTACGGGGTGCGCGAAGACGCCATCCAGAACGCTGTCTCAGATCGACGGACCAATACCGTCATGATTGCCCAGGGCACCCCGCCCACCCGCGGCACGCCGGCTCGCTTCGAGAGCCTGCTCGACGCACTCAGGGTCCGCGAACAGGAAGACGACGACAATGCCATGGTGGACTACCGCGAGCTGGGAAATCTGGACCTCGTGGCTCCCGGCATACCGCTGATGCGCCGGATCCCGGCCGTTCAGGGCAAGCCGGGCCTGAACGTGCTGGGCGAATCGGTACCGCCGGCGCACGTGCCGGACACCCAGTTCGCCCGCAATCTCTCGGGCGTGACGGTCGATGAGCATGATCCCTGTCTGCTGCGTGCGGCCCAGTCAGGCTCACCCATGGTGGTACCGCAGGGGGTACTGGTCAATTCACTGGTCGAGGTCGACCGCGTGGACCTGTCTACCGGCAACATCATTTTTGACGGCACGCTCAAAGTGCGCGGCGACATCACCGCCGGCATGCAGGTGCGTGTCAGCGGCGACGTCGTGGTCAGTGGAACCATCGAGGCCGCCCAGGTGCAGGCCGGCGGCAACATCAGCGTCAACGGCGGGGTCATTGGTCTGGCAGCGCCCAGACAGCCCGCGTTGCGCGGCCAGATCAGCAGCGCTCATCCCGTACAGATGCGCACCGCCCAGCTTACCGCCGGCGGCACGGTCAAAGCCCGTTTCATCGAAAACGCGGTGGTCAACGCCGAACGCAATATCGCCGCCGAGCGCGAAGTCCGTCAAAGCCGACTCTATGCTGGCGAAAGCGTGACCGTCGGGCCACCCAAATCCAGCCTTGGCGTGATCACCGGAGGTGAAACCCATGCCACCAAATCGGTTCACGCCGGAACCATCGGATCGATGGCGGGCATACCCACCGCCGTCAGCGTAGGCCTGCACCCGCATGGGCAAGCCAAACGTGCCTCACTGCATCAACGTCGCGCCACGCTGCAGGAAGAACAGAGCAAGCTCGAAAAGCTCATCGTCTTCCTGCACTACAATCCGGCCAAAAACGTCAACGGCATGACCGACCGGGCTCGAAGCACGTACGCGCGCGTGACCGATGACCTCAATCTTCTCGAAAGCGAAGAGGAGCAACTGAACGACGCGCTGCAACCATTCGCCAGCGCCACTATCGTGGCCTACAAACGGTTTTGTTGCGGTGCCAGTCTGCGTATCAATGGCAAGCTGCTCGAGGTCATGGAAGACGTCCCGGGTGGCCACGCCGTGCTCGATCCCGAGCTCGGCCAGGTACGGCTGAGCGCCCGCGCCGGGCACTAGCCTTGCACCACCGCCGTCACCTCGATTTCGACCTTGGCGCGGTCTTCGACCAGATCGGCCACCTCCACGGCGGTCATGGCCGGGAAGTACCGGCCGATCACCTCGCGGTAATGCTTGCCGATCTCCGGATAGGCCGCCACGTACTCCGCTTTGTTCTTGACGTACCAGGTCATGCGCACGATGTGTTGCTGACCGGCGCCGCCTTCCTGCAGGATGGCGACGATATTCTCCAGCGTCTGGCGAACCTGTAGCGCGAAATCATCGGTCTCGAACTGCTGCTGGCCATTCCAGCCTATCTGGCCGCCGACAAACAGCAGGCGCGAGCCGACCGTCATTTCGGTCATCATGCCATTGGAATAGCCGCGGGGCGCCAGCCAGTCCGGCGGTTGGAGAATTTTCATGTCAGTATCTTCCTTTGGTAATTACGCTTGCGCGGGCGACAAAAATTCCTGCATGGCCGCGCGCAAATCGTCCGGCAATGCCGTGGCGCGCATACGCGCCAGATCGACGGTGACGATGGTCACCTGGGCGCTCAAGCGCATTTTTCCGTCCTGCCCTTCGAAGCGCACCTGCGCCAGAAAGGACGACCCACCGATATGCTGCAGCTCCAGCACCTGGCGCAGGCGCTCATGCCAGCGGCTAGGCAGCTTGAAGTCGCATTGCACCGCAGCCGTCGGCGTGCCGATGCCCCGCTCGGTGTGCAAGGTGTGAAAACTCACCCCCAGGCTCTTGTCGAACCACTCCTCGATGAAGTCATTGATCATCTCGAAGTAACGCGGGTAGAAGACGATGCCCGCCGGATCAAAATGCCGGAACAGGATCTCCACCTCGCTGACATAGGACCGGGACATCAGCGCCCTCCCGAGGCGAGTTGGCGCAGCACGAAGCGCTGCAGCTTACCGGTTTCGGTGCGCGGCAGCGCCACGACAAACCGGATCACGCGCGGGTACTTATACGGCGCAATACTTTCCTTGACATAGGCCTGCAAGGCGGCGGCCATCTGAGGCGAGTCGGCGCAGCCCGGTTTGAGCACAACATAAGCGGCCACCACCTGGCCCCGCTCATCGTCGGGCATACCGACCACACCACACTCGGCGACGGCCTCATGGCGCATCAATGCGTCCTCGACCTCAGGGCCGGCGATGTTGTAGCCCGCCGAAATGATCATGTCGTCGTTGCGTGCCTGGTAATACAGGTAGCCCTCGGCATCCTGCACAAAGGTGTCGCCAGGCAAGTTCCAGCCCTGCTGCACGAACTTCATCTGCCGCGGATCGGCCAGATAGCGGCAGCCCGTTGGCCCCTTGACGGCCAAGCGGCCCGGCGTGCCGTGCGGCACGGGCTGCATATCATCATCGACCACTTGCGCGATGTAGCCCGGCACCACCCGGCCGATGGCTCCCCGCCTGACGGACTCCGGCGGGCTGGAGACGAAAACATGGATCATCTCCGTGCCGCCGATGCCGTCTATCATCTCTATGCCTGTGGCGCGCTTCCAGAGCTGACGCGTCGCGTCCGGCAGCGCTTCGCCCGCCGAGACGCTTTTTTGCCGGCTGTCGAGCCGGAACCGGCTCGTCAGCGGCGCCATTTGCCGGTAGAAGGTCGGGGCCGTAAATACGATGGTGGCCCGGAAGTCCTGAATCAGCTGCAACAGCGACTCCGGCGTGAGTTTCTCGGCCAACACGGTGCTGGCACCGACGCGCAGGGGAAAGCACAGCAAACCTCCCAAGCCGAAGGTGAAAGCCAACGGCGGCGTGCCGCAAAAAACATCCTCCGGGCCGGGTCTGAGGACATGGCGGGGAAACAGATCACACATGGCCAGCACGTCGCGGTGAAAATGCATGCACCCTTTGGGTGCGCCAGTCGTTCCACTCGTAAAGGCAATCAGGCACACATCATCGGCCGCCGTATCGCAGGCAGCGAAATGCTCGGGCTTGCCGGCCGCCAGACGATCCAGCGCATCGGGCGCGTCGTCGTTAAACAGCACGATCTGCTTGAGCGTCGGGCAGAAGTAGTCGCTCGCGGCGTCCTGGCAGTCGAGCGCTTCGTCTTTCAACCTGACGTCGCAGAGCATCGCCTGCACCTGCGCCTTGTCGATGATCTGCTTGAGTTCTTTGGCGCGCAGCAGCGGCATCGTCGGCACGGTGACCAGGCCGGCTTTGATGGCACCTAGCCAGGCCGCCGCCATCATGGGATTGTTGGGGCCGCGCAGCAGGATCCGATTGCCTGCCGCCAGCTTCATGTCTTCCACCAGCACGCGCGCGATGCGGTTGGTCAGCGCCTGTAAACCGGCATAGCTCATACTGCCCTGGCCGCTCTTGTCCGGCCATCGTAGTGCGATGCGCTCGCCGTGGCCCTGGCGCACCATGGCATCGACCAACTCGACTGCGCAGTTGAGCCGCGCCGGATAGGCGGTGTCGGGTTGATCCAACAACAGTTGTGGCCACTGCTGCGCGGGCGGCAGATTATCGCGGGCGAATGTATCCGAATGTGCTGATGCTTCCATGGTGTTCCCCTGTCGCTATAGGTGTCGCGTCAACCGGAATCAGTTTTTCAACAATTCCCGGGCAATGATCAACTTCTGCACTTCGGTGGCGCCTTCGTAGATGCGCAACGCTCTGATGTCCCGATACAGCTTCTCGACCGTCTGGCCGCTGACCACTCCTGCGCCTCCAAACATCTGCAAGGCGCGGTCTAACACCTGCTGAGCCGACTCGGTAGCAGCCATCTTCGCCATCGCCGCTTCTCGCGTACTGCGCTCGCGGCGCACATCCCGCGTCCATGCTGCGCGATACGTCAGCAGGGCCGCGCTATCAATGTCGCAGGCCATATCGCCTAACGCAGCCTGTGTCAGTTGCAGATCAGCCAGTGTCTGGCCAAACATGCGGCGAGTCCGGGCGCGGTGCAGACCTTCATCCAGAGCGCGGCGCGCAAAACCCAGCGCGGCGGCCGCGACCGAGGCGCGAAAGATATCCAACGTCATCATGGCCAGCTTGAAGCCCTGGCCGGCGTCACCGAGCCGTTGCGCTGCCGGAATACGGCATTGCTCGAAAACCAGGGTGGCCAGAGGATGAGGGGCCATCAGATCGATGCGCTCAGCAATGCGTAGCCCAGGGGTATGGGCATCAACCACGAAGGCACTGATGCCACGTGCGCCAGGCGCCTCGCCGGTGCGCGCGAACACGCAATAGAAATCGGCGATCCCCCCATTGGATATCCAGGTCTTGGTGCCGTCGAGCACATAGCTGTCGCCATCGCGCCGGGCCGAGCACTGCAGAGCCGCCACGTCGGAGCCGGCGTCGGGCTCGGACAGCGCAAAGGCGGCAATGGCCTGCCCACTCGCCACACGAGGCAGATAGCGCTGGCGCAATTCAGCCGAGCCCATCAGCGAAATCGCCCCACTTCCCAAACCCTGCATGGCCAGCGCGAAATCGGCCAGACCTTCGTGACGCGCGAGGGTTTCACGCAAAATGCAGACTGCACGCGAATCCACGTCGGGCAACTTACCTCCCCAGGCCCCGCCGGGGCCGGCGGGCACGCAATAACGCAGCCAGCCCGCCTTGCCCAGCGCAGCCACCAACTGGCGGCAAGCCGCATCCGTGTCCTGGTGATCGATGCCGGGCAACTCGCGCGTGCACCAGTCATCCAGCTCACGGGCCATGTCTGCGTGCCATGACTCGAAAAACGGCCAGTTCATCCACGTGGTATCGGGCACGGCTCAATCTCCTTCGAACACAGGCTTGCGCTTATCCACGAATGCCTCATAGGCACGACGGAAGTCATGGGTCTGCATGCAGATAGCCTGTGCCTGAGCTTCGGCTTCGATCGCCTCATCCAGGCCCATATTCCACTCCTGGTGCAACAGCTTTTTGGTCATGCCATGCGCAAACGTGGGGCCTGCAGCCAACTGCCCGGCCAAACGGGCAGCCGCGTCATGCAGCTCTTCCGGTGCATGCAAGGCGTTGAAGAATCCCCAGGCCAAACCTTCGTCGGCACTCATGGCGCGGCCGGTATACAGCAGATCGGAGGCTCGGCCCTGACCGATCATGCGCGGCAACAACGTGCATGCGCCCATGTCTGCACCGGCCAGGCCCACCCGAGTAAACAAGAACGCCGTGCGCGTGACCGCCGTCGCCAGCCTCATGTCGGCAGCCAGGGCCATCATGGCTCCGGCACCGGCACACACGCCATCGACCGCCGCCACGATGGGTTGCGGGCAGGCGCGCATGGCTTTGACCAGGTCGCCGGTCATGCGCGTGAAAGCCAGCAGTTCGGGCATGCTCATGCGGGTGAGCGGCCCGATAATTTCATGCACATCGCCGCCGGAGCAAAAATTGCCGCCCGCCCGGCCAACACTACGACTTTGATGTCCGTGGCGTAGACCAGCCCGCGGAACAGATCGCGCAACTCCGCGTAGGAATCGAAGGTCAATGGGTTTTTGCGTTCGGGGCGGTTCAAGGTGATGCTGCCCACCTTACCGTCAGCGCTGACCTCCCAGCGGAAGTTCCGCGCCTGGTAGCCGGCCCATGGCTGGGTATGATGTTTCATGCTGTGCACGTCGTTCGTCATGCTGTCTCCTTTGTGCTTAGGCGGCCGCTTCGCCGCCGTCGACCGCGATGGCCTGGCCGTTGACCGACGCGCTGGCAGGCAACGCCAGCCAGGCCACCGTGTCGGCGACCTCGGCCGCGGATACCAAACGCCCCTGCGGGTTGCGTTCGGCCAGCCGCGCACGCGCGGCGGTCTCGTCCATTCCGGTCTTCTTCATGATGTTGTCCACGGCTTGGCGCACGATGTCAGTCTCGGTGTAGCCCGGACATACAGCGTTGACAGTGATACCCTTGCGCGCGACTTCCTGGGCCAGTGCGCGCGTCAGGCCGACGACGCCGTGCTTGGCCGCACAATATGCCGTGACGTATCCATAACCGATCAGGCCCGCCGTACTGGCCACATTGATGACGCGCCCCCACCCCCCTTGCAGCATGTCCGGCAGCGCCGCCTGGGTGCAGTGAAACGTTCCGCTGAGGTTGACCTGCAGCATCTGCTCCCACAACTGAGCCGAGGTGCGCTCGAAGCGCTCGCTCACGGCCTGGCCGGCGTTATTGACCAGGATCTGGATGGGACCGTGCGCTGCACGCGCCTGCTCGAAAGCAACGGCGACTGCATCGGCTTGCGTGATATCGGCCGCGACCACTCCCGCCTCGATGCCTTCGCCAGCCAGGCTGGCGCGCGCGGCCTGTAGTGCCTGTTCATCACGCCCCAGCAAGGTGACCGCCGCTCCCCGAGCGGCAAGCGAGCGGGCGCATGCCAGGCCTATACCCCGTGCCCCACCGGTGATCAGCGCGTGCCGCCCCTGAAGTTCTGTCGAGTCGCTCATTACATATCCCGTTGCGCCAAGCTGGCGGCGCGTTCGAAATGGGTCTCAAGCTGGCGCTTGCCAGCCACATACTGACGCGGCCACGCCACGTCGCGATATCCCACTTTTGCGGCCTCATGCAGCGTCCAGGCAGCGTCGGCAAGATGCGGACGCCCCACCGCGCACAGATCGGCGCGGCCCGAGGCGATGATGCCGTTGGCATGGTCGGCCTCGGAGATCGCCCCCACAGCAATGGTCGGAATTCCCGCTTCATTGCGCACCCGGTCAGCGAAAGGCGTCTGATACATGCGCCCATAGACCGGTTTCTGTTCCGGACTGACCTGCCCGGACGAGCAGTCGATCATGTCGGCGCCAGCCAGCTTGAACAGGCGCGCGATCTGCACCGCCGCGTCAGCGTCGACACCGCCCTCGACCCAGTCGTGGGCCGAGATCCGGACCGACATCGGCCTGTCGGCGGGCCACCGCTGGCGCACGGCGCGAAACACCTCCAGCGGATAACGCAGGCGGTTATCCAGACTGCCGCCGTACTCGTCGGCGCGCGCATTGGTCAACGGCGAGATGAAGCTCGATAACAGATAGCCATGAGCGCAATGCAGCTCCAGCCAATCGAAGCCGGCCTCGGCAGCCCGTCCGACCGCGGCCACGAACTCGTCGCGCACCGCGTCCATGTCAGCGCGTGTCATCTCGCGCGGCACCTGGGACACGCCCGGCAGATAAGGCAGCGGCGAGGCCGACAGCAACGGCCAGTTACCCTCCGGCAACGGATGATCCATGCGTTGCCAACCCAGTTGCGTCGAACCTTTGCGCCCGGCGTGGCCGAGCTGGATACCGATGCGAGCCGGGCTGTTGGTGTGGACGAAATCCACGATCCGGGCGAAAGCGCGTGTCTGCGTGTCGTTCCACAGCCCCGGGCATCCCGGAGTGATACGCGCCTGCGGCGAGGGGCAAGTCATCTCCACCATGACCAACCCCGCCCCACCCATGGCGCGCGCGCCCAGATGCACCAGATGAAAGTCACCGGGCACACCGTCCTGGCAGGAGTACATGGCCATGGGGGAGACTACGATACGGTTGGGCAAGGTGACCGAGCGCGCCCTAAAGGGGGTCAACATGGGCAAGGGCGGGCGCGTGCCGTCATGCGGCGTCGCGGCGTCCTGCCCGGCCAGCCAACGCTCATATCCCTGCAACCAATCCGCGTCGCGCATGCGCAGATTCTCGTGCGAAATGCGCTGCGATCGGGTCAGCAGCGAGTACGCAAACTGCTCGGCAGGCAGATCCGCATAGCGCGCCACATTCTCGAACCATTCGGTGGAGTTGCGCGCTGCGTTCTGGATTTTCAATACTTCGACGCTGCGCACCGCCGCATACTGCTCCAGCACGGCAGGCAGGTCGCCAGGCGCGGCATCCATGCAGCGGGCCAGTTCGATGGCGTCTTCGAGGGCCAGCATGGTGCCTGAACCGATGGAAAAATGCGCCGTATGCGCGGCATCCCCCATCAACACGACGGGGATATCGCGTACGCCACGAGCCGTCTCAAGGGTATTCCAATGCACCCACGTGTTGCAGATGACTCGCGGAAAGCGTATCCAGATAGCTGATCCGCGCAGGTGCGAGGCATTGCTAATGAGCGGATTGCCGTCCAGCCAGGGCGCGAAAAGATTTTCACAATAGGCAATGCCCTCTTCCTGGCTCATCTTTTCGATACCGGCAGCCTGCCAGGTCTCTTCCGGGGTTTCGACGATAAAGGTCGACAGGCCGTCTTCGAAGCGATAGGCGTGCGCCTGGAACCAGCCGTGCTCGGTCTGCACGAAGGCAAACGTGAAAGCATCGAAAACCTTGCGCGTGCCAAGCCAGACAAACCGGTAGCGCCGCTGATCGATGTCCGGTTCGAAGGTACTGGCGTAGCAGCTGCGCACGACACTGTTGATACCGTCAGAAGCGATGATCAGGTCAGCGTCATACTGGCGCGCGATCTCCTGGTCATCCTGCACCAGCGTCTCGAACACCAGCTTCACGCCAATCTCCTCACAACGCGCCTGGATAATATTGAGCAGATGCTTGCGGCCTATGCCAATGAAACCATGGCCACCACTGCGTACCATCTGGCCCTTGAAGTGGATGTCGATGTCATCCCAGTGATTAAAGACATCGCTGATCGTGCGCGCCGAGACAGGATCGGCCTGGCGCAGATTCTCCATCGTGGCGTCGGAGAACACGACGCCCCAGCCAAAGGTGTCGTACGGTCGATTACGCTCGATCACGGTGACATCGTTGTCCGGGGCGCGCAGCTTCATCAGCAGACCGAAGTACAGCCCGACCGGACCACCACCAATGCATACGATCTTCATCGCCTCTACTCCTTTCGGCCCACCGCCATGACGGTAGTTTTTTTAGGCCTTGATAGTTTAGGCTTGAAATATATACCGCAAAGAACACCGGCGCCAGTGGGGAAAATCCCCCGGTAACATTCAGGGACGGGATTGCCAGGCCGCGAAGCAGATCAACGCGCGGCGCCGGTCAACGCGACGCGGTCGCGGCCATCGTGCTTGGCCAGATACAGCGCCTGGTCTGCCCGGCTCAGGGTCTCGGACAGACTTTCGCCCATTTGGTGATCAGCCATGCCAATGCTGACCGTCAGCCGCAGCACGTCGCCACTGACGCCGATGCTCAGCGCACGCACCGCGCCAACGACTCTGTCCATGGCCAGTTGGGCGGCAGCAAGATCCGTATCGGGCAACAGCAGGAGAAACTCCTCTCCGCCCCAGCGTCCGCAATGATCGCTGTCGCGCATGCTTTGCTGCAGAACCCCGGCCAGCTCCACCAGCACCCGGTCCCCGGTCTCATGCCCAAAACGATCATTGACCGATTTGAAATGATCGACATCCAGCATCGCGATCACGAACGTCCTGCCGCTGGCATCCGAACGCTCGACAGCTGTGCGGATGATGTCCATGAGCGCACGGCGGTTGAACAGACCGGTCAGGGGATCGCGCCGCGAGGTTTCCTCCAGCGTATGGTTCAGATCTCGCATCATGCTCTGGTAGTGATCAGAGATGCGTGCGATGCGGGCCAGCCGTTGCAACTGGCGGTCAAAACGCTCGTACAGCCCCTGCTCGCGCTGCAGGGCCATTGACTGATAGGCATCGGAGATCTGCGTAACCCGCTCGATACGGACCATATGCTCGTTGGCCTGTTTCCAGAGCGCCTCCAGCGCCACGCGCAGAGGATGGCCCTCATACGCCGGGTCCGCCAACAAATCGGCAATCTGCCGGTCGAGGTCGGACTTGGCGGCCATCATGACCGCCCGACGACCGAGAACGGAAAGGTGCAGTCTTCCTTGAATTCTTCGGCCAGCTCGCCCACCCGCTCATTGCGCGTGTCGTAGTACCAGGTGACAGCCACGCTGTGCCCTTTCTGGTGGAAGGATTCCAGGATGTCGAAAATATCCATGACCGACTTTATGCTGCTCGTATTCAGATACAGCAACTCCAATTCGAGGCGCAAGGGTTGGCTGGTGCCGGTCAGGAAGTTCTCCACCCATTCGATCACCGGCCCGAAAAGCTCAAACGAGTTTTCAGGATAGGAGTCGCCGGCCATGACCAGCAACCCGGCGCTGCTGTCCGTACGGATAGCAGGCGTGGACTGAGTCCCGGCGATGTTCAAGTCACTACTCATAGATCGCTCCATAATTGCTTGCGAGGGCGCTTGCATGGCCTCAGATCTCCACGCTGAGACTGAAGAAATCCCAGCCCTGCTGCGCACTGGGACTGAGGCTGGCCCGCAGCGGGGCGCCAGCGCGACGCGCAATATCTATCAGGCCAAGGCCTGCGCCGCTGGCCGCGCCTGGGTCGCGCGGCTTATGCAACTGCGCCTTGTAGGCGGCTTTCAAGGCGGCCTTGTCCAGGGTTGCCAACTCGGCAATACGGCGCACCAGCGCCTGCCCGTCTTCGGATCTCACCAGGTTGCCCGCCGAGACTTCATAGCGATTCTCTCCGCCTCGACCGATGACCACCGTGGCACGGGCCTCGGCCGCGTCATTGGCGGCCGCATACTGACGTATGTTCTGGACCATCTCGATATAGACCGAGAATACATCCATGGCCTCCGCCGGCCGCGCATGCTCGGCACTCAGGTAGTTCTTGAGCGCATTGCCGATCTCTTCGATCAAGCTGCGGGAGATCGGACCGTTGAAGCACAGGAGGACGCGGTTCTGATCGAACCGCTCACCCAGCGCATAGAGATCGGCAGCGTTCATGCATTACCCCAAGAAAAAATTCAATCGAAACGGAAAGACAACAAAGTGATGTCGTCTCGCTGCGGCAGCTCTCCCTGATACTCGGCAAGAACCTGGGAAAATGCCTGAGCCTGCTCGTCCATCGAGCGTCGCGCATGGCGCTTGAGCATGGCCGCGAAGCGGGTATTACCAAATCCGAAACCAAACTCGCCGCCGGCCTGGTCCAGAAAACCGTCGGTCACCAGGTAGTACGTCCAGCCCGATTGCAGTGGCAGCTCGAGGTTCTCGTACTCTCCGATGCGCTTGTCTCCCAGAGCCCGGCGCGCGCCGTGGACCTCACGCGCGTCCTCGCCATTACTGGCATACAGGGAGATCTTCGCGCCAGAATAAATAAGGCGGCGGTGTTCGCGGTCAATATAAACCAGTCCGGCGTCCGTATTGGTCGCCAGCGCCCGCGGCAGTTGCGCGTCGGTCAACATGGCGCGGATGGCCCCATCGGTGCGCTTGAGAATGGCAGCCGGGTCTCGCGGCCCGGCTTCGCTGACCGCAAGATCGATGGCTGCCCGCGCCAGCATCGTCATCAGGGCACCCGGCACGCCATGACCGGCGCAGTCCATGATGCCCAACAGGCAATTGGCGCCGTCGGAGCGAAAGACGTAGAAATCACCGCCGACGACATCGCGCGGCTTCCAGAGCACAAAATGGTGTGCCCCTAGCGATTGCGTCATCTGACGATCCGGCAAGATGGCCCGTTGTATCAGGCTGGCGTAATCGATCGACGCATCGATCTTCTTGCGCGCCGCAGCCATTTCCCGATTGGCCATCTCCAGCGCCGAGGTACGCTCGCGCACCTTGCTCTCCAGCTCGGCAGTGTGCTTGCGCACCTTCTCGGCCATCACGCCGAAGGCCCCGCTCAGGTCGCCGATTTCGTCCTGACCACCGGGCGGCAGGCTTACCTCATAGCTGCCGTCGGCGATGGCGCGCGCCGATTGCTGCAGACGCCGCAGCGGCCGCAGCATGAGGCGCTCGATGGCAAACCCGAAGCAAAGCACCAGCGCTATGAACAGCGCCGCCAGGCCGATGATACCGGGCCACAGCCATCCCGGATCCACCAGGCGGGCCGCGCCAAAATCGACCAGCGTGACGGCATGCCAGCGCAGCTCCGGCATATAGGCCACGGCCACCAGTTGGCGCACGCCGTCTATCGTGGCCCAGGTTATGGCCACGCCGTCGGGCTCCTCCTTGGCCTGCTGCATGGCCGCCTCGAGATTGCGGCGGCTATCGCCTGCATCGAGCAGGCTGAAGATCTGGCCGTGCTCCTTGGCCTGCCCCTGCGCGCCCGAGTTGTAGGCGATGCGCGTGGCGTCCTTGTAGGCTTGTATGGCGCCTTGTTCATCAATGATGACAGGTGTGACCCCGGCTCTGCCGCTGTCGACGAATTCGCGCAGAAAGCCCCCACATCCAGCCCCGCTCCGCTCAGGCCCAGCACCTGATCACCGTCGCGGATCTGCACATTGATCCACACCTTGGTGGTCTTGATCTTGAGGTCGGGGTTGACGTTGATGTTGTAGCTGTCGGGCGACTTCAGCGAGGCGTAGAACCAGCCGTCATCCGTGGCATCCCGGCTCAGCGTGTAGCGGGGCAAGTCGGATTGTCCGGTGGCGTCGCTGTAGTAACAATTGCCGCTGTCGGCGCTGGCAATGAAATAGGCGTGGCCCATGAAATCACGCCGATAGCCCTCTGCTTCGCGAAAGAAAAGCTCACGGGCGGCCGGATCGTTTTCATTGTGCAGCCAGCGCCGGGTCACTTCGCTATTGGCCAGCCGCGTGGACAAAGCCATCTCGCGCGATACCGGCGCCAGAATGCGCTGCCGGCTCAGCTGCGTGAAATTCTCGGCGAAAGCGCGGCCAAAGTGATCTCGCACGCCATCGAAGACAAACCAGGTGATCAAAATCGCCGGCGCGAGCATCACGATGCATGCCAGCAGCAGCGCCATGAAGGACTTCTTACGCAAACCCCACTTCGCCATACATTCTCCGAGCGGCCACCAAAACCTGCCACGGCGGGGACCGTCGGCCGGGCCTGCCTATATCCCCACCTACGTTGTGCCTGCGCGATTTGACCGCTAGGTGTGAAGATTCAATAGGTTGTATGCATGGTTCATCCGAACCGGATTTGAGAAACTGGAAATCGCCAACCCCCCAGTTCACTCAAGGAGCCCGGCCGGATGAACACCCATAAGCATGCCCGATTGACCTTCCTACGTCGCCTCGAAATGGTCCAGCAATTGATCGCCCATCAAGTTTGTGTGCCTGAAGCGGCCCGCGCCTATGGGGTCACCGCGCCGACTGTGCGCAAATGGCTGGGCCGCTTTCTGGCTCAGGGCCAGGCGGGCTTGGCCGATGCGTCCTCGCGCCCGACGGTCTCGCCCCGAGCGATTGCGCCGGCCAAGGCGCTGGCTATCGTGGAGCTGCGCCGCAAGCGGCTGACCCAAGTGCGCATCGCCCAGGCGCTGGGCGTGTCAGCCAGCACCGTCAGCCGCGTCCTGGCCCGCGCCGGTCTGTCGCACCTGGCCGACCTGGAGCCGGCCGAGCCGGTGGTGCGCTACGAGCATCAGGCCCCCGGCGATCTGCTGCACATCGACATCAAGAAGCTGGGACGTATCCAGCGCCCTGGCCACCGGGTCACGGGCAACCGACGCGATACCGTTGAGGGGGCCGGCTGGGACTTCGTCTTCGTGGCCATCGATGACCACGCCCGCGTGGCCTTCACCGACATCCACCCCGACGAGCGCTTCCCCAGCGCCGTCCAGTTCCTCAAGGACGCAGTGGCCTACTACCAGCGCCTGGGCGTGACCATCCAGCGCTTGCTCACCGACAATGGCTCGGCCTTTCGCAGCCGCGCCTTCGCCGCGCTGTGCCATGAGCTGGGCATCAAGCACCGCTTTACCCGACCTTACCGCCCACAGACCAATGGCAAGGCCGAACGCTTCATCCAGTCGGCCTTGCGTGAGTGGGCTTACGCTCACACCTACCAGAACTCCCAACACCGAGCCGATGCCATGAAATCCTGGCTACACCACTACAACTGGCATCGACCCCACCAAGGCATCGGGCGCGCTGTACCCATCTCCAGACTCAACCTGGACGAATACAACCTATTGACAGTTCACAGCTAGGCAAAAGGCGCCGCTAGTGTAGATGGCTCAAACGGGTATGGAAACATGCGAACACAATAACTGTTGACTATATCAAGTTATTGCGCAAAAACTGGCTCAAAGCCGCAATTGTTTCGTTAAATATCAGATTTAAACGATTTTTTCGCCCACCGGGTCATCCGTTCTCAAACCCCCAGATAGCGTTCCCAGAGCGTACGATCCGCGTCCAGCGCGCGCGAGTCCCCACTCCAGACGACCTTGCCGCGCTCGAGGATGACATGGCGGTCGGCCAGCGCCAGCAAGCGCTCCACATATTTGTCGATGACCAGAATGGTTTGTCCGGCAGACCGCAATCGCGCCAGGCATTGCCAGATCTCTTCGCGGATTTTCGGCGCCAGACCTTCGGTGGCCTCATCGAGGATCAGCAGCCGGGGGTTGGTCACCAGGGCGCGACCAATGGCCAGCATCTGCTGCTCGCCACCCGACAATTGATTGCCCATGTTGCCTGCGCGTTCAGCCAGACGCGGAAAAAGCTCGAAGACGCGTTCCGGCGTCCAGGGCAGACCGATGTCCGGATTGCGGCGCGCCACGAATGCCGTCAGGTGCTCGCGCACAGTCAGATTCGGGAAGCACTGCCGCCCTTCGGGCACCAGCGCCAGCCCGCTGCGTGCGACACGGTCCGGACTCCAGCCGCTCACATCGCGGCCGGCGAACTCGATGCTGCCGGCCCGCAAGGGGAGCTGGCCAAAGAGTGTGCGCAACAATGTCGTCTTGCCCATCCCATTGCGGCCCAGCAACGTCACCACTTGGCCCGCGCCTATCTGCAAATCCACGCCAAACAACACCTGGCTGGCACCATAACCACTGGCTGCTGCGCGAATGTTCAGCATGTCCTCTCCTGCGCGTGCTCGCCGTCGTCACCCAAATAGGCCTGGCGCACCTCGGCGTTGGCGCGGATTTCGTCGGGAGTGCCTGTTGCGATGATGCGGCCATAGACCAGCACCGAGATCCGATCCGCCAGCCGGAACACCGCCTGCATGTCGTGCTCGACCAGCAGCATCGCCGCCTGGCCGCGCAAGGATTCGATCAGCTCCGTCAGGCGCAACGTCTCGTCCGGCCCCATGCCCGCCATGGGTTCGTCCAGCAACAACACACGCGGTTTCGCCGCCAACGCCAGCGCGAACTCCAGCTTGCGCTGTTCGCCATGGGGCAACGTGCCAGCCTGGCGATCCATCAGGCTGGCATCGATGGCGCATTGCAGGGCAAGGGCGTTTGCCGCCTCCTGAAGACCGGGCTCGGCCTGACGTGGACGCCAGAAACGGAAGCTACTGCCGGCGTGCGCCTGCACGGCAAGCAGCAGATTCTCTCTGACCGTAAACGCGCGGAAAATATTGGTGATCTGGTATGAGCGCGACAGACCGCTGGCTACGCGCTCATGCGCCGAGAAGGACGTCAGATCGGTGTCACCCACCATCAGGGTGCCGGCATCGGTGGCCAGGGTGCCCGACAGCAAATGGATGAGCGTGGACTTGCCCGCTCCGTTCGGGTCTATCAAGGCATGGATCTCGCCCGGCTCCAAGGTGAGGTTGACGTTATCGGTGGCCAGCAAGGCGCCGAAGCGTCGCACCAGCCCCGTAGCGCGCAACGCGGGGGTCGTCTGCAGGGTCATGATGGTGCCTTCGATTGGCGGCTGGCAAACCACGGTGCGGCCAGGCCGGCCAGACCGCGTGGCGCACCGAACACCACGGCCAGCAGCAACAGGCCCAAAGGCAGATGCCAGTACTCCGTCCATTGACGCAATACCTCTTCCAGCACCAGCATGACCGTTGCCCCTGCCACGCCGCCATAACGCAGGCCGATGCCGCCGACCAACACCATGATGAGCAGGTTGGCGGATTGGGTCCAGTGCATCAGAGTGGGGGAGATGAACAGGTTGTGATTGGCCAGCAACGCCCCGGCCAGACCGGCCGCCGCGCCGCTCAATACAAAGGCGGTGAGCTTGATGCGGTAAACGGGATAACCCAGTGCTTCCATGCGGCCTTCGTTTTCGCGTACGCCCTGCAACGCCATGCCGTAACGCGACGCCACCAGCCGGCTAAAGCCGGCCATCACCAGCATCAGAACGGCCAGCACCACGTAATAGAACACGACGTCATTGCTCAGGTCCAAGCCGGGCAAGGTCGAATAACCGCTCAAATTGAGGCCGTCCTCGCCACCATACTGCCGCAACGAGATGAAGATGTAGTACACCATCTGGGCAAAGGCCAGCGTGATCATGATGAAGTACACACCGCGCGTGCGCAGCGAGATCGCCCCTATCACCCAGGCCAGTAGCGCGGCCAGCAGCATCGCCGCTGGCCAGACGATCAGCGCGGACATGACACCGGCGGCACCCAGCATCCCCACGGCGTAGGCGCCAGCACCGAAAAAGGCCGCGAGCCCCAGCGCCACCATGCCGCCATAGCCCAGCACCAGATTCAGGCTGGTGGCCGCCAGGGCATAGATGAGCACGCGGCGTACGAAGGAAATGTAAAAATCCAGGCCCAGGGCCGGAGCGACCAGCGGGAAGACGGCCAAGGCGGCCAGAAGCAGCACACTGCAAATCAGGCTTCTGCTCATCATCAGCCCCGCGCCGGAAACAGACCCGATGGACGGAACACCAGAATCGCGGCCATCAGCACGTAGATCAATATTGCCGCCAGCGTCGGTCCGACACTGGAGGCGACCGCCGGCGAGAAAACCTGGCGCAGCAGCATGGGCAGAAAGGCCCGGCCAGCCGTATCCACCATACCTACCAGCAAGGCGCCGACAAAGGCGCCGCGTATGGATCCGATGCCGCCGATGACGATGCACACCAGCACGAGGATCAGAATTTCCTCGCCCATGCCGATCTGCACGGCGGTCACCGGCCCCAACAAGGCGCCAGCGACCGCGGCAAGCATGGCCCCCAGTGTGAAAACGCCCAGAAACAGTACCGGTACGCGCACGCCCATCAGCGTCGCCATCTGCCGGTTGGATGCCCCGGCGCGCACCAGTATGCCGGCGCGAGTGCGGGTGACGAACCAATAAAGCCCAGCGGCCGCGGCAAGCCCGAAAACGATGATCATCAGGCGATAGGCCGGATACAGCAGGTCGGGCAAGAGGCGCACCGGGCCGGACAAGGCAGCAGGCATGTTGAGCATCATGGGCGCCGGGCCCCAGATCATTTTGACCAAATCATTGGCGATCAGGATGACGGCATAACTGCCCAGCACCTGAGCCAGGTGGTCCCGCACGGCCAGCCGGCGGATGAGAACCAGCTCGAGCAAGGCGCCGACCACGCCGGTGGCAATGGCCGCCACCGCCACGGCAGCGGTAAAAGAACCGGTACGCTGCATGGTTTCAGCGGCGACATAAGCGCCCGCCATGTAGAGCGAACCATGCGCGAGATTCATGATATCCATGATCCCGAACACCAGCGTCAAGCCTGCCGCGATCAAAAACAACATCAACCCGAACTGGAGACCATTGAGCAGCTGCTCGACGACCAGCGTGAACGTCATGAACCCTTTCCCCGTGTGCCGCGAGCGGCGGTCACGCCGCCCGCTTTCCTCCCCTTATGGGATTACAGCTTGCACTCGCCGACGTAGACGTCCTGGTAGTTGTCGAACACCTTTCCGGCGAGTTTGTTGGTAATGCGGCCATTGCCATCCTTGTCGACCACGCGCACGTAGTAAGACAGGATGGGATAGTGGTTCTTGCCGTAAGTGAAGGGACCGCGCACGGAAGAGAAATCGGCTTTCTGCAGGGCGGCAACCACCGCATCACGATCGCTGGCCTTGCCGCCGGCCTGCTTGACTGCGGCGTCCATCGCCATGATGACGTCATAGGCCTGGGCGGCATACACCGAGGGATAACGCCCGTTGTATTCCTTGCGGAACGCCTCGACGAATTGCTTGTTCTGCGCATTGTCGAGGTCGTGAGCCCATTGCGCCGTGTTGTACATGCCGAGCATGGGTTCGCCCACGGCCTGGATCACGTCCTCGTCGGCAGAAAAGCCCGGGCCGATCAGGGCCGTGCCCTGGGCCAATCCTGACGAGACGAATTGCTTGACGAAGTTGATTCCCATCCCGCCGGGCAAGAAGATGTAGACCGCATCCGGCTTGGCCGCACGGATCTGCGCGATTTCGGCGGCATAGTCCAGCTGGCCCAACTTGGTGTAGAGCTCTTCGCCCACCGCGTTCTTGTAGCCGCGCTTGAAACCGGTCAGCGCATCCTTGCCGGCCGGATAGTCCGGCGCCATGATGAATACCTTCTTGAAGCCGCGGTCGGCGGCGACTTTTCCTGCCGTCTCATGGAAGGCATCGTTCTGGTAGGACTGTCCAAACCAGTAGCGATTGCATTGCGAGCCGGCAAACTGGCTGGGGCCGGGATTGTTCGACAGATACGGGACCTTGGCGGCAAACAGCGCCGGGCCAACGGCCAGCGCAACGTTCGAGCCGATCGGACCGGTAAAGAAATCGATTTTGTCGCGTTGCAGATAACGCGTGACGAGCTGCCGGGCCTGATCGGGATTTCCGCCCATGTCGGTCTGCAGAAACTCGGCCTGCTGTCAGCCCAGCTTGCCGCCGAGTTGCTTGATGGCCAGATTGAAGCCGTCACGGGCCTCGGCGCCCAGCGCCGCGAACGGGCCGGAAATATCATTGGCGATACCGACCTTGACACTCTCGGCCGAAGCCAGAGCGGGCACCAGCATGGCAGCGGCCAGAACGGAGGGGAGAAAACGCATGGTGGAGCTCCTTGCGCCTGAGCGCGGCAGAGATATTGTTCGCGGCGTTCGAATGGTTGGGCGAGTCTTGCGGCAATGCCCGCAGCGCCCGCGTTGCGATCCCCGGGGCGGCCCTCCGGGCGGCAATCCCGGAGAAAAACTGGCATCCGGCATAGTTTAGGTTTAAAGTATTCGACAAAACAAGTCTAGGGTTTGCCCGAAGACTCGGCAGATTTCCCTGCCCCGAGACCCGCCTTCAATGCCAGGTACACGCGCCGATGAACATGCTCTACCGTAACTACGACCGCAGTGCACTGGACGTGCAATACAACGCACGCGCGACAGTACCCGACATCCAGGCGATACTCAAGCAGTACACCGACGAAAGCCGCCAAGCCAGGCATGCCCTGCACTGCCTGGCAGACATTTCTTACGGACCTCATCCCGACGAGCGGCTCGACATCTTCCCAGCCGCGCAATCAGACGCTCCGGTGTTCTTCTTCATCCATGGTGGATACTGGCGCGCGCTATCCAAGGATGACTCCTGCAATATGGCGCCAACCTTCACCGCCGCAGGAGCCACCGTCGTGGTCCTGAACTATTCGTTGGCGCCCAGCGTCACGCTGGATCGCATCGTGGATCAGACGCGGCGCGCACTGACCTGGGTGTACACCCATATCGCGCAGTATGGCGGCGACCCGCGGCGCATACATATCTGCGGCAGTTCTGCCGGCGGCCATCTGGTCGGTATGCTGCTGGCGGCTGGCTGGCAGAACGCTCATGGGCTGCCCGACGACGCCATACACGGCGCCTGCGCCTTGTCCGGCCTGTACGATTTGCGGCCCCTGATCCACACCCATATCAATGCCTGGATGCACATGAGCCAGGCCGACGCCGAACGCAACAGTCCCGCGCTCTTGCCGCTGACCGTGCGTGGCTGCCCCCTGATCGTCGCTTACGGCGAATCCGAAACCGATGAATTCAAACGCCAGAGCCGCAACTATCTCTCACAATGGCAAGCTGCCGGCTATCCCGCGCACTACGTCGACGTGCCCGATAGCAATCACTTCGACCTGGTGCTCAAGCTCAACGACGCGCAAGCGCCTCACACCCGCGCCGTGCTTGAGCAGATGGGTCTGCGTGCATAGCCAGCAGAACTCTGACTTTCCGCCGAGACTCCTATGACAGATACGCCCGATCTGGAAAGCCGCGCCGCGCCGCAAGACCATCATGCCCTGCGGTTGTGGCTGCGCATGCTGACTTGCTGCAACCTGATCGAATCGGAGATCCGTAGCCGCCTGCGCAACGAGTTCGACACCACGCTGCCGCGCTTTGACCTGATGGCACAGTTGCAGCGCGCGCCCAAGGGCATGAAGATGGGCGAACTGTCACGCCACATGATGGTGACCAACGGCAACATCACCGGCATCACCGATCAGCTCGAAAAGGAAGGCTTGGTAGTGCGCACCAAGGTCGAGACGGACCGGCGCAGCTCCCTGCTCAAACTCACTCCGCAAGGCAAACGGGTGTTCGCCCGTATGGCCCGTGCGCACGAGAACTGGGTCAAGACCATGTTTGGCGACCTGCCCGAAGGCAGCCGCGATGCCCTGTACAAGGCACTGGGCGAACTCAAACTTCAGGTCGTGGCGCGGCAGGGGCAACAATAGGGCCGACTGCCGCTGCCCACACCGGCAGACGGCAAGCAAAAAAGCGCATAATGCCCCGCATGATTCCGGTATCCCTGCCTGGCGGTAATTTCTATGTGACCATGGGTTTGTCCCTGGTCTGTCTGGCGACCCTGCTCACCTGGGGGCCACGCTGGTGCGCAGTCTCGACGCACGCCTCTGGCTGGCTGACCACCGCCGGATCGGCGCGCTGCTCATGGCACTGTTGGCCGGCGTCGGCGCCATCTTCCCGTATCAACAGCTCAGCAACTGGGTCGAGGGACAACGCGAGGCGCGGGCCGAGGCAGCACGCCGCACCGTCCTGGAGCAGGCGCGTGATCTGGCCGGCGTGCACATGCCGGCCGGCACTCAATTGCGCCTGCGTACGGCCGGCCAGCCAGACAGCTTCGATCAGGCCATTTTCCCGGCGCCGACTCCGGTAGCCGGAATCAAGGCAGCGCAACTCGTACGGCACTTCGATGCCGATGGCACGGCCACATCCTGGTCAATCGGGTTGGCCGGCGACGCGTCAGTTTCAGGCTGGACATGCAGCCGCGGCCACCGGGTTGAATTTCGCGTCGACCACAACACCCCGCAATTTGCCAGTTGCCATCTGGCCTCCGGCAATGAGCTCGACGCCCAGAAGCTGCCGACTGGCACCTGGCTGCAGTCCACCCCCGAAGGCTGGCTGTTGCGCACTGATGGCAGCGAAGCGTTCCGCGTGGACGGTTTGGATCTGCTCAAGACCGATGTCCGCCTGGCCCCGGATCGTCGCCGCATTGGATTCGAAGGCCTGCTGGCCCATGAATCCGCGCGGGGTGAGATGACCTACCCCGCGGGCACCCGCGTCACGCTGGCCGGCACCCACGTCCCCGGCGCCCAACCCGGCGACCTGCTGTTTTCGCCATCGCGCGGACGCAGTGCGCGCCGCAGCGGCGGCAGCGACGTGGCCGCGGGCCAGTCGGTGCTGCAAGCCCCGGATGGCCTGGTGCGGGCGGTGCTGGACAATCGCGCCGCAGGCGTGCTGGATGTCGCCAGCATGCGCGTAGGCCCCTGACGGCCCCCGTCTTCCAGCGATGGGATAATAATGACTTTGACCGCCGCCCCCTTCGGGCGGCCGCAACCGCCCAGCCCAGCGAGACGTACCCATGGCCGTTAATCTCCAGATTCCTCCCGAATCCGAAATCTTTCCCGTTGCCGGTGTCGAAATCGGCGTAACCGAAGCCGGCATCCGCAAAGCCAACCGCCGCGATTTGACCGTCATGCGTCTGGCGCCAGGTGCCACCGTGGCGGGCGTTTTCACGCGCAACCGCTTCTGTGCGGCCCCCGTTCAGGTCAGCAAGGCCCATCTGGCCAAGGCCAGCGCCATCCGGGCACTGGTCATCAATACGGGCAATGCCAATGCAGGCACGGGCGAGCCCGGCCTGAAGAACGCCGAGGACACCTGCGCCGAACTGGGCAAACTGCTGGGCGTGTCCCCCGATCAGGTACTGCCGTTTTCGACCGGTGTGATTCTCGAGCCCCTGCCGATGGACCGCCTGCTGGCCGGCCTGCCCAAGGCCGTGGCGGCGCTGGGCCCGAATGAGTGGTTCAACGCCGCCCACGGCATCATGACCACCGATACGCTGCCCAAGATCTTCTCGCGCCGCGTTCAGATCGGCGGCAAAACCATCACCATCACCGGCATCAGCAAGGGCGCCGGCATGATCCGCCCCAATATGGCGACCATGCTCAGCTTTCTGGCTACCGACGCAGGCATTGTCCAGCCGTTGCTGGACACGCTGGCGCTGGATCTGGCCAATCAATCGTTCAATCGCATCACCATCGACGGCGACACCTCCACCAACGACTCGTTCATCGTCGTGGCGACGGGTCAGTCCGGCCTGCAGATCGACTCGGCCAGCGATGCCGATTACGCCGCGCTGCGTCAGGCGCTGACCGAAGCAGCGGCCGATCTGGCCCAGAAAATCGTGCGTGACGCCGAAGGCGCCACCAAGTTCATGACCATCCGCGTCGAAACGGCGGGCAATACCGAAGAGGCCCTCAAGGTCGCCTATGCGGTCGCCCATTCGCCTCTGGTCAAGACGGCCTTCTATGCCTCCGACCCCAACCTGGGCCGGATTCTGGCGGCCATCGGCTACGCCGGCATCGAGGACCTCGACGCCAGCAAGATCCAGCTCTGGCTCGACGATGTGCTGGTCGCCAAGGACGGCGGCCGCAATCCCGAGTACCGGGAGGAAGACGGCCAGCGCATCATGAAGCAAGCCGAAATCCTGGTCCGCATCGCCCTGGGTCGCGGCCAGACCTGCGACACCGCATACACCTGCGATTTCTCGCACGAGTACGTCAGCATCAACGCCGACTATCGCTCCTGATCCGCTTGCGCAGAACGGGCTCCAAGCCTGTTCTGCGCGCGTCGCACGACCCGTGCAGCGCGCGCTCGCCGTCGCGTCCTTTGCAACCTCCTGGCCGGCGCCGGCGTCCTCATCAGACCCGCTGTGGACACCTCCCAGCGCTGCCCTCCTAGGAAACACCGTGACCGCAACTGACTTCACTCAATTGATCGCCCGCGCCGAGCGGGTGCTCGCGCAACTGGAGGCGTGGCTGCCGCCCGCTCCGCCCGACATCGACTGGAGCGCCCAGGCGTTTCGCTGGCGCAAGCGCGGCTCCCGTGGCTGGCTCGATGCGGTGCGCCATGTCGCACGCATCCAGAAAGACGACCTGCAGCACATCGAACGTCAAAAAGACATCATCGATCGCAACACACGCCAGTTTCTCGACGCCAAACCGGCCAACAATGTCCTGATGACCGGGGCAAGGGGCACCGGCAAGAGTTCGCTGGTCAAGGCCATGCTGGCCACTTATGGCGAACGCGGCCTGCGTCTGATCGAAGTCGACAAAAGCGACCTCGGCGACCTTCCCGAAATCGTCGAGCTGGTGGCCAACCGTCCCGAGCGCTTCATCGTATTCTGCGACGACTTGTCGTTCGAAGAAGGCGAAGCCGGCTACAAAGCGCTCAAGTCCGTGCTCGACGGATCCGTGGCCGCAGGCGGCGACAACGTGCTCATCTACGCCACCTCCAATCGCCGCCATCTCATGCCCGAGTACATGAGCGAAAACCTTCAGGCCAAGCACCAGGCCGATGGCGAAATCCATCCTGGCGAAACCGTCGAAGAAAAGATTTCGCTCTCCGAGCGATTTGGCCTGTGGCTGTCTTTCTACCCGTTCAAGCAGGACGACTATCTGGACATCGTGCATCATTGGCTGCGCGAACTGAACTGCCCGGCCGATCAGATCGAGCCGTCGCGCGCCGAGGCCCTGCAATGGGCGCTGGAGCGCGGCTCGCGCTCCGGACGCGTGGCCTATCAGTTCGCCCGCGACTGGGCCGCCCGCCATGTCTGACAACATCATCGACGTAGCCGCGGGCCTGATCCTGCGGCCAGACGGCCAACTGTTGCTGGGGCAACGTCCTGAGGGCAAGCCCTGGGCAGGCTGGTGGGAACTCCCCGGCGGCAAACTGGAGCCGGGCGAGACGGTGCTCCAGGCGCTGGCGCGCGAGCTGCAGGAAGAACTCGGCATCACCGTGACCGACTCGCGGCGCTGGGTCTGCTACATCCATGCCTACCCGCACACCACGGTGCGGCTGGCCTTCTGCTTCGTCACGGGCTGGACAGGCGAGCCGCGCGGACTGGAAAACCAGCGCCTGGCCTGGGTGGACCCGCGCCATGCCGCCCAGGTGGGAGAGCTCTTGCCGGCCACCCTGCCCCCCTTGCGCTGGCTGCGACTGCCCCAGACGTATGCCATCAGCGCCGTGGGCTCACCCGAAGCCATGCCGACCTTCACGCAGCGCCTCGAACGCGCGTTGGCAAACGGACTCAAGCTCCTGCAGTGGCGCGAACCTGCCTGGCCGGGCGGGCCGGCGGCGTCTCGTGCGGGCTTTGAAACGGCCCTCGATCTCTGCCGCCGGGCCGGCGCGCAACTGCTGGTCAACAGCGTGCATCCGCAGGACTGGTGGCAGCAGGCGCACGGCGTGCATCTGCGCGCCAGCGACGCGGCGGCTCTGCATAGCCGCCCGCTGCTGCCCGAGGGCAGTCTCGTCGGGGTCTCGGCGCACAACCACGCCGAGATCGTTCACGCCCGAGAGCTCGGCGCCGATTTTGCCGTGCTGGGCCCGGTGGCCGACACACTCAGCCATCCGGGCCAGACTCCACTGGGCTGGGCGGGCTTTGAGGCTGCCAACCGTGATGCCGGGCTACCCGTCTTCGCGTTAGGCGGCCAGTCGCTGGCGACGCTGGACCAGGCCCAGGCACATGGCGCTCACGGCGTGGCAGGCATACGCGGCTTGCTAGGCTGACGCGGCCGCGTCCGATTCGACACGGGGCGGCCTCCCTTGAGGTCGCGGATTCAGCGAGGCTTTTCCGCTGTTTCCGAACCCCGCTGCGGCCATACTGGATTGCCCAACGGTTAGACAGCAATGAAAAAACCATGCAATCCGCAATCCGCAATCCGCAATCCGCAATCCGCAATCCGCAATCCGCAATCCGCAATCCGCAATCCGCAATTGAATGCGTGAAGTACGTCGCCGCCACGTTGGCGATCATGGGCATGATGCCCACCCCCGCGCGCGCAGTCGACGGCACCATCACCATCAATGGTGAGATCACCGATCAGACCTGCAAGATCAACAACGCCGACCCGCCGCACAATCTGATCGTCAACCTGCCCAAGATTGGCACCAAAGCGCTCAAAAACACCCATGACACCGCGGGCGCCACGCCTTTTATCATCCAACTCACCGATTGCCCGCAAACCTTGAACAACCAGAAGGTCAAAGCCTTCTTTGAATCCGGCTCAACGACGGATTACGGCACAGGCAATCTCATCGCCTACACCGAAGCCAATGCGCAAACCAATGCCGCATCCAGCATCCCGGATCGCACAGGCGCGACCGTCTTCAACAATGTGCAGATCCAATTGGCCAACCCGACGGGCACGACCATCAAGGTGGGTCAACCCGAAGCCTCACAGGCGGCACAGGACACGACCATCACCAACAACAAGGCCACCCTGCAGTATCTGGCGCGCTATATCAAGACCGGCAGCAGCGCCATCAGCGCGGGAAAATTGGTGAGTTACGTCCAATACTCCATCGTATATCCCTGACCATGGCGGGGCTCCATGCCGATGATCTTATTCCGCCGGCAGCACACACCTCGTTGGGGCCGGAACTGACGCCATCCTCGGCCCCTTCCGAAGCCACGCTGCGGTGAAATCTGCATCTGGTCACTCGCGACATGAAGGAATCGCTTCTTGAACCTAGCCCCCGCAACTCGTCTACAAACACGCGGCGTCTGGCTGATGGCGGCCCTGTGCATCGCGCCCGCTGCGCAAGCCGTCGATGGCACCATCACCATCACGGGCGAGATCACCGACCAGACCTGCAAGATCGACAGCAAAGATCCGCCGCATGACCTTGTGGTGACCTTGCCTCGTATCGGCCCGCTGGCCCTCAAGGAGATCAACAGCACGGCCGGTGCAACGCCTTTTGCCATCCGGATTTCAGATTGCCCCGACTCGTTGAGCGGTACAGTAAACGCCTACTTCGAACCGGGTGCCACCACCGACTACGGCACGGGCAATCTGATGGCCTATAACGAGGTGCTGCCTACCGGTATCCCCAGCAGCATCCCCGATCGCAGCCAGGCCATCCTGTTCAACAACGTCCAGATACAGTTGACCAATCTGAATGGCAGCGTCATCAAACTGGGCCAACCGGTCCAAGAGCAGAACGCGCAAAGCGTTCCGCTGTCGGGCAACACGACCAAGACTGCCACCCTGCGCTACCTGGCGCGCTACATCCGGACCACGGCCAACCCACTGCACGCCGGCAAACTGCTCACCTTCGTGCAGTACAGCGTCGTCTATCCCTGACAGCGACTTCAGGGCCGGCCCGGCGGGCCGGATTCGGTCGGCGTCAGGCCATCCCAGCCGCCGCCCAGCGCGGCGACCAGTTGCACACTGGCGATCAAACGATTGCCCAGCAAGCTGATGGCATTGCGCTCGCTGGACAAGGCGGTGGCCTCGACCACGGCCACGCTCAGATAGTCCACGAGCCCGGCCTCGTACTGGTTGCGCGTCAGGCGCATGGACTCGCGCGCAGACTCCAGCGCGCGACGCTGCACTTGCTGTTCCTGCTCCATGACGCGCAACTGCACCAGATAGTCCTCAACCTCGCGCAGTGCGGTAAGCACCGACAGCCGGTAAGCCGCTGCCTGGGCGTCATAGCTGGCGCGCGCCGACGCAATCTGCGCCTCGCGGGCGCCGCCATCGAAAATCGTCAGCGCCAGCGCCGGACCTAGCGACCAGAAGCGAGCCGGTGCAGTCAACCAGTCAGCGAATTGCCCGCTGCGAAAACCACCCGATGCAGACAAGGTCAGATCAGGAAACCAGGCTGCCGTGGCTACGCCGATCTCGGCATTGGCGGCCGCGGCACGCCGCTCGGCCGCGGCGACATCCGGGCGGCGCTGCAACAACGCGGCGGGCAAACCTACCGGGATCTGCGGCAATTGCTGGGTAAAAGGTGCCACCGCCAATGAGAACTGCGAGGGCGCCGTACCAATCAATACGGCAATCGCGTTTTCATATTGGCCGCGTTGCCAATCCAGATCCAGCGATTGCGCGCGCGTGCTTTCCAGCTGCGTCTGCGCCACCGCCACATCGGCCTTGCCGGCCACGCCCGCCTCATAACGATTGCGGGTCAACGTGAGCGAGCGCTCATAGGCCTGCACCGTTGCCTGGAGCAAACGCTTCTGCTCATCCAGCACGCGGACCTGCAGGTAGTTTTGCGCCAGGGCGGCCTGGGCCGACAGCCGGGTCGAGGCCAGATCCGCCGCGCTGGCCGTTTCGCTGGCACGGCTGGACTCCAGCTCGCGCCGCACGCGCCCCCAAAGATCTGGCTCCCAGCTCACGCTACCACTGAGCGCGTATTGGTTGCCCACCGTGGTGGCACTCGAAGATGAACCACCTCCGGATCGGGTCAGCCCCGAGGACGCACCCACCGTCGGGAAAAAGCCGGCCCGCGCCGTTCCGACCAGAGCCTGAGCTTGACGGTAATTGGCCTCGGCCTGGGCGATGGTCTGGTTGGCCTGATTCAGCCGCTGCATCAGACCATCGAGCACCGGGTCGCCATAGATCGACCACCACTGGCCACGCACCACGCCATCGGCGGGCTGCGCCTGCCGCCAGCCTGGCACCGTCTGCTGGCCCTCTTTGAAGGAAACGCCCACGTCGATCTCGGGCCGCTTGTAGTCGGGACCCACGGCGCAGCCTGCCAGCAGGACAGCCAGCGCCAAAGGCAATACTCGCGCAGGAAGGAGCTTAGGCATCATGAATGTTCGGGTTCAGGACGGGCCGCACGCTGGCGATTGGCCCAGATACGAAAACGGTCGAGATAAAGGTAAACAACCGGCGTGGTGTAGAGCGTGAGCACCTGACTGAGCACCAGGCCGCCGACGATGGTAATACCCAGCGGCCGGCGCATTTCCACTCCGGCACCGGTGGCCAGCACCAGTGGCAATGCGCCAAAAATGGCCGCCAGCGTCGTCATCATGATCGGCCGAAACCGCGTCAGGCAAGCCTGATAGATGGCGTCGCGTGGCGTCATAGCCTGCTGGCGCTGCGCCGCCAACGCGAAATCGACCATCATGATGGCATTTTTCTTGACGATGCCGATCAGAAGAAATACGCCGATCAGTGCGATGAGGGTGAACTCAGTATTCAGCGCCATCAAGGCCAGCAGCGCACCGATCCCGGCCGAAGGCAGCGTCGACAGGATGGTGATCGGATGGATATAGCTCTCGTAGAGCACGCCCAGCACGATATACATGGCGACCAGCGCGGCCAGGATCAGCCAGGGTTGGCGCGCCAGGGTTTTCTGCAGCTCGGCCGCCGTCCCCTGAAAACCTGCCTGAATCTGATCTGACGGCAATCCGATCCGGGCCACCGCCGCATCGATGGCTCGTGTGGCCTGCTCCAGCGAAACACCTGGCGCGGTGCCAAAAGAGATCGTATCGGCCACGAACAGGCCCTGATGGCTGACGCTCAAGGGGGCATTACCCACCTCCAGCCGGGCAAACGCGGCCAGCGGCACACGGCTGCCGTCAGCGGCCACGACCGTCAGCTGCTTGAGCGACTCGGCATCCTCGGCAAACTTCTGATCCACACCCATGACGACGTGATACTGATTGAGGGGCCCGTACATCACGGACACCTGACGCTGGCTGTACGAGTTGTTCAGCACGGCGGCGATGGTCGCCATATTGATACCCAGACGGGTGGCACTCTCGCGGTCGATGACCAGGTTGATCTGCCGCCCCTTGTCCTCGACATCGGCATCGACATCGGTGAGCTCCGGCAACTCGGCCATGGCACGCTGCACCTTGGGCATCCAGGTGCGCAGCAGGGCCAGATCGCCCGACATGAGGGTGTAGTCGTATGAACCGGTGCTTTGCCGCCCGCCAATGCGAATATCCTGCTGCGATACCAGAAACACCTGTGCGCCGGGCTCGCGCTGCAGCCGGCCCCGCAGGCGATTGATCACCTCTTCGGAGCTGACGCCCCGCTCCGATTGCGGCTTGAGCTGAATCTGCATGAAACTGGTGTTGCTGCCGCCACGCCCGCCCGCATAGGCGGTCAGACTTTGCACGGCGGGGTCCGCCGTGATGATCTTGCGGAAATACTCCAGTTTGGGCACCGTGGCCTGAAACGATGTGCCCTGGTCCACCCGGAAAAAGCCCAGCAGTTGCCCCGTATCCTGTTGCGGCAGAAACCCTTTGGGGATGACGGTATAGAGGTAGACGTTCAAGGCGATCGTACCCAACAGGATCGCGATCATCAGCCTGCCGTGGTTGAGCGCCCACTGCAGGGAACGGGCATAACCGTCGTGCAGCCCATCAAAAAAGCGTCCGATGGCAGCACCCGCGCGCCCGACGGGCTTTTTCGCCTCGGGCGACTCGGCGCGCAGCAAACGCGCGCACATCATCGGCGTCAGGGTCAGCGACACCACCAGCGACACCAGAATCGCCGCCGACAGCGTGACGGCAAACTCTCGGAACAAGCGCCCCACCACGCCGCCCATCAGCAAGATGGGGATGAATACCGCCACCAGCGACAGGCTCATGGACAGCACCGTAAAGCCAACTTCCCGTGAGCCGCGCAGCGCCGCCCGCATGGGCGAGGCGCCCAACTCGACGTGTCGCATGATGTTTTCAAGCACGACGATGGCATCGTCAACCACGAAGCCGGTGGCCACGATGAGCGCCATCAACGAGATGGTATTCAGCGTATAGCCGCACAGATACATGATGCAGAACGTCCCGACCAGAGACACGGGCACGGCCACCGATGGGATGATGGCCGCGCGCCAGCGCCTCAGAAACAGCAGCACCACCAGCACCACCAGCCCCACGGCAATCACCAGGGTAGCCTCGGCCTCGTGCAATGAGGCCCGGATGCTGGGCGTACGGTCCTGAGCCACCAGGAGATCCACATCGCCAGGCAGCAACGCGGCCAGTTGCGGCAACTGCGCGCGCACGGCATCGACGGTCTCGATAATGTTGGCGTCGGCCTGCCACCGCAGAATCAGCAAGATGGCCTGACCGTCGTTGTAGAACCCGGTCTGGAACAGATCTTCGACCGAATCCTCGACCGTCGCCACATCCGACAGCCGCACCGCCGCGCCATTGACCCAGGCGACGATGAGCGGCCGATACTGCTCGGCGCGGTTGAGCTGGTCACTGGCCAGGATCTGCCAGTGATACTCGTCGTTCTCCAGAACACCCTTGGGCCGCAAGGCATTGGCGTTGGACAGCGTCTGCCGCACCTGGTCCAGCGATACGCCCCGATTGGCCAGCGCACCGGGATTCAGACTCACGCGCACGGCCGGTAACGAACTGCCGCCCACCGTGACCTCGCCCACCCCGTTGACCTGGGCCAGCTTCTGCGCCACGATGGTCGAGGCCAGGTCATACAGCTGGCCCTGGCTGAGCGTCTTGGACGTCATGGCCAGCGTCATGATGGGCGCGGCCGACGGGTTGGTTTTGTGATACGTGGGATTGCTGCGCAAGCTGGTGGGCAACAGCGAACGCGCGGCATTGATCGCGGCCTGCACATCCCGTGCGGCGCCGTCGATATTCCTGTCGAGATCGAACTGCAGCGTGATCCGGGTCGAACCCTGCGTGCTGCGCGAGGTCATCTCGGTCACGCCAGCGATACTGCCGAGCGACCGCTCCAGCGGCGTGGCCACACTCGAAGCCATGGTCTCGGGGCTGGCGCCCGGCAGACTGGCCGACACAGAAATCGTCGGGATATCCACCTGAGGCAGGGGCGCGACCGGCAACAGCCGGAACGCCAGCGTACCCGCCAGCACCACGGCCAGCGCCAGCAAGGTGGTGGCAACCGGCCGGACAATGAACGGCGCCGACAGAATCATGGCTGGGCCCGCGCCTGCGTGTGCGCGCCGCGCGGCCGTGACAGGCGGTCAAACATCAGATAGATCACCGGCGTCGTAAAGAGCGTCAGCACCTGGCTCACCAGCAACCCGCCCACCATCACCAGCCCCAGCGGCTGGCGCAGCTCAGCGCCGGTGCCGTTCGAGAGCATCAGAGGCAAGGCGCCGAACAGCGCGGCCAGCGTGGTCATCAAAATAGGCCGAAAGCGCAGCAAGGCAGCCTGATGGATGGCTTGGCGCGCTGGCAGGCCCTGCTTGCGCTCGGCCTCCAGCGCGAAGTCGATCATCATGATCGCGTTTTTCTTGACGATACCAATCAGCAAGATGATGCCGATGATGCCAATCATGTCCAGCTCGGTGCCGGAGATCATCAGCGCCAGCAAGGCGCCCACGCCCGCCGAAGGCAGGGTCGAGAGAATCGTGATCGGATGGATGTAGCTCTCGTAGAGCACGCCCAGGACGATGTACATCGTCACGATGGCCGCCAGAATCAACCACAGTGTGCTGGTCAACGAGTTCTGGAATGCCAGGGCCGCGCCCTGGAACCGCGTCTCAATCGCCGTCGGCATGCCGATATCGCGCTCGGCGGTCTTGATGGCTTCGACAGCCGATGACAACGAGGCCCCCGGCGCCAGGTTGAAGGACACCGTCACCATGGGAAACTGATCCAGCCGGTTGATGGCCAGCACCGTATGCCCTTCCGAGATACGCGCCACTGAAGACAGCGGCACCTGCCCCCCGCTGGAGGTCGGCACATGAATCTGATCCAACGCCGAGGCATCACGCCGGAATTGCGGCAGCACCTCCAGCACGACCAGGTACTGGTTGGACTGGGTGAATATGGTCGAAATCAACCGCTGCCCGAAGGCATCGTAGAGCACCTCATCGATGGCCGAGGCCGTAATGCCCAGCCGCGAAGCGGCATCGCGGTCGATGTCCACCCAGGTCATCAGCCCCTGGTCCTGCAGGTCATGCGAGACGTCGGCCAACTCGGGCAGTGTGCTGAGCCGGTCCACCAGCTTGGGCGCCCATTCGCTGAGCTGGGCCAGGTCCGGGTTCGACAGCGTCAACTGGTATTGCGTGCGGGCCACACGGTCCTCGATCGTCAGGTCCTGCACCGGCTGCAGATAGAGGGTCACGCCGTTGTTCATGCTGTTTACGGCATGCTGCAGCCGCTGCATGATGCTCTTTTGATCGGCGCCACGCTCGGCCTGGGTCTTGAGCGCGATCTGCATGCGCCCGGCGTTGACCGTGGCGTTGCTGCCGTCCACACCAATGAACGACGACACGGCGGCGACGTCAGGGTCCTGGGCGATGCGATCGGCGATCTGCTGTTGGCGTTGCGACATCGCCGCGAACGAAATCGACTGCGGCGCCTGCGTGATGCCCTGGATGAGCCCGGTGTCCTGCTGCGGGAAAAAACCCTTGGGGATCACGATGTACAACAGCACGGTCAGGGCAAAGGTCGCCAACGCGACCAGTAGCGTGGCCGTCTGATGGCGAAGCACCACCGTGAGCATGCGGTCATAGCTGGCGATGATGCGGTCGATGAGACGGCCGGTCCATTGATGAAACCGCCCGTAATGCTGCGCCGACTCGGGTTTGAGCAGGCGCGCGCACATCATGGGCGTGAGGCTCAGCGACACCACCAGCGAAATCAGAATGGCCACGGCCAGCGTCACCGCAAACTCGCGAAACAGCCGCCCCACCACCTCTTGCATGAACAGCAACGGGATCAGCACGGCAATCAGCGAGAACGTCAGCGAGATCAGCGTAAAGCCAATCTGCGAAGCGCCTTTGAGCGCCGCCTGCATGGGGGACTCCCCCTCTTCGATATGCCGCGCGATGTTCTCTATCATCACGATGGCGTCGTCGACCACGAAACCGGTGGCGATGGTCAGCGCCATGAGGGTCAGGTTGTTGATGCTGAACCCGGCCAGATACATGATGCCGAACGTGCCGACCAGCGACAGAGGCACCACCACGCTGGGGATGAAGGTCGCGGTGGCGCTGCGCAAAAACACGAACGTCACCATCACCACCAGGGCAATGGCCATGAGCATTTCGTGCTGGACATCCTTGACCGAGTCGCGGATGGTCTGGGTGCGGTCGGACACCACCTGCATGTCCAGGGTGGCAGGCAGGGCGGCCCGCAACTGCGGCAGCATTTCGCGAATGCGATCTACCACCTCGATGACGTTGGCGCCCGGCTGGCGTTGCACATTCAGCAGAATCGCCGGCCTGTCGCCCGCCCAGGCCGCCTGGCGCGTATCCTCGGCGGCCTGCACGGCTTGTGCCACGTCCGACAGGCGCATGGGTGCGCCGTTCTTATAGGCAATGATGAGGTCGTTGTAGTCCGTAGGCGACTTCAACTGATCATTGGCGTCTATGGTGGTCGAGCGCAGCGGGCCGTCCAGATTGCCTTTGGGCTGGTTGACGTTGGCTCCCACCACCGCCGTGCGCAGATCGGACAAGCTCATGCCCGCTGCGGCCAGGGCCTGGGGATTGACCTGTACCCGCACGGCAGGGCGCTGCCCGCCCGCCACACTGACCAATCCCACGCCTGGCACCTGCGACAGCTTCTGCGCCATACGGGTGTCGACCAGATCGCGCACCTGCGGCAACGGCATGGTTGGCGACGAAATCGCCAGCGTCAGCACGGCCGCATCGGCCGGATTGACCTTGTTGTAGACCGGCGGCACCGGCAGGTCGCTGGGCAGCAAATTGGACGCGGCATTGATGGCCGCTTGCACCTGCTGCTCGGCGACATCGAGCGGCAGACTCAGGCTGAACTGCAGCGTAATGACCGACGCGCCGCCTGAGCTGGTCGATGACATCTGGTTCAAGCCCGGCATCTGCCCGAACTGCCGCTCAAGCGGCGAGGTCACCAGCGACGTCATCACATCGGGGCTGGCCCCAGGGTAAAGCGTCACGACCTGGATGGTCGGATAATCGACCTCAGGCAGCGCCGAAACCGGCAACAGGCGATAGGCAATCAGGCCGGCAATCAGAATGGCCACCATGGACAGCGTGGTGGCGACGGGCCGCAGGATGAACAGGCGTGAAGGGCTCACGGCGCGTTACCTGGCGGCGTGAGGGCGGCCGGCCTGCGCCGCTTGGGGTTGGCCCGCGGCAGCAGGCGCACGATTGGGCGACGGCGTGTTGATCTGGACCTTGGAGCCGGCGCGCAGCCGGTCGGTGCCCTCGGTCACCACTCGATCCCCTGGCGCCAGCCCTTCATTGACGGCTACCCACCCGGCATTGATCGCGCCGAGCTTCAACGGCTTGACGGCCACCGTATCGTCGGCAAGCACCTGAAATACAAAAGAGCCCACCGACCCTTGCTGCACGGCGGCCGTGGGAAGGGCGGTCACGCCGCTGCGCGTCTCGACCAGCAGATGCACGTTGACGAACTGATTCGGAAACAGCGTCTGATCCGCGTTGTCGAAACGCGCCTTGAGTTTGACCGTACCCGTGGAAACATCGATCTGGTTGTCGATGGTTTCGAGCACCCCGGAGGCGATGCGGCGGGTATCCGCACGGTCATATGCCTGGACCGGCAGGGTCTTGCCTGCCCGGACCTGCTCGAGCACCTGCTGCAACTGCGTCTCGGGCAGGGTGAACACGACAGAAATCGGTTGCGTCTGCGTGATGACGACCAGGCCGTTGGTATCGCTGCTGGACACCAGATTGCCCTGATCCACCTGGCGCAGACCCAGCCTGCCGCTTATTGGAGCCGTGATACGCGAATAAGCCAGATTCAATTTGGCGCTGTCCACGGCAGCCTGATCGCTTTTGACCGAGCCTTCATATTGACGCACCAGCGCGGCCTGCGTATCGAGTTGCTGCCGTGCGATGGAGTCCTGCTTGAACAAGGTCTGGTAGCGTTGCAGATCGCGCTTGGCGTTTTCGAGTTGCGCCAGGTTCTGCTGCTGCTGGCCCTGTGCCTGAGCCAGCGCGACCTCGAAGGGACGCGGATCGACCTGGGCCAGCAGATCTCCGGCCTTGACCATCTGCCCTTCGGTGAAGGCGACCTTGACCAGCTCGCCGCTGACCTGCGGCTTGACCGTAACGGTGTTGTAGGCCGTCACCGTACCCAGCGCGCGCAACACGATATCGATGTCCTGCGAACGTGCCTCGGCCACCTTGACCGGAATGGCCATGTTCATCATTCCGGCTGCACCGCCGGGCCCCGGACCGCCGGGCCTGCCCATCCGATTGGCCTGCTTGGCCGGTTTGAGCACCACCCATGCCACCGCAGCCAATACGATGACGACCAGCGCAATGCCGATCCAGCGGCGACGGTGCGAGGCGGGGAGGGAAGATTCATGCATAGGACGGGCCCAGGATGCGAGAAATAAAGAAGAAGGGACGGGAGCGGCTATTCTCCCTCAGACCCGCGAGAAAAGGCAGTGTGGCAGCGGGCATCTGAAATCTCGCGCAACATCTTCGACCCGGGGAAAATAGGGAGCCCCTACTTATTGGGGACAAACCAATTGGCAGCGCCCGCTCAGGCTGAGCACAACGACATTTTGAAGTCGACGTCCCGACCCAGCTGCTGCGGTTTGAGATCGCCATCCTGGGTGGAAAAGCGTATCCAGACCATGTATTTATTGGCGCTGATTTCCGGGAAGCAGCCGGTCTGCGGATCGACCCAGACCCGCAGCAACTGGAAGGTCTTGCCCCCCAGCATCTGCTGATAGGCACCCTGCTCGGCCAGGGCATCGCTGCGCCGGCCGGCCTCGCGCAACAGACGCAAGGCCAGGCTCAGCCCCTCTTGCAAGGGCTGAAAAGGCTGCATCCAGCCTTGCAGATCCGCCAGGCGTACGGCTTCGGCTTTGTTCTGCCAGGCGTAGTAAGAAGGCATGTCGACCTGCGTAGCGCCACCGGGCACGGCCAGCCGGCCGCGCAGGCTGGCCAACCATTCGTTCTCGCGCAGCCCTTGCCCTGTCTTGCCAACCACGGACAACGCCCCGAACACACTGTCGATCTCCCGCAGCATGGCCTCCAGCGCATCCTGATCGACGCTGGGATGATCCCGCAGGCCATTGAGGGCCATGCGCTGGCGCTCAAGATCCTGCAGCACCGCGCCTTTCATGTCCGTACGCTCGCAAGCATCCAGAATGTCGAACAGCGAGGTGACCGCGACCTGGTGCTGACGCGCATCGCCTTCACGCGCAAAGAAAGCCAGACGGTCGAAAAGGTACTCCAGCCGCAGATAGGCCCGGATGCGTTCGTTGAAGGGGTATTCGTACAGAATCACGCTGGCTACAGGCCCGTCTTGTATCGGCCGCAAGGCCGAGGTTGGTCAAGGATTGCCGGCGGCGGTCTGTCCGGGCCGGTCCTGCATGCGCGCCAAATCCAGATAACGCTCGTGCAGACGTCTTGTCCGCGCGAGCAAGGCTTCTGCCGTGGTGGAGCCATCGTTATTGATGACATCATCGGCGGCCTCCAGCCGTGTGGATCGCGCGGCCTGTGCTGCCATGATACGCCGGATGTCGGACTCCGTCAGCCCACTGCGCTGCTGAACCCGAGCAATCTGAGTGTCGGGATCGCAATCAACCACACATATACGATCAATCCGCTGGCGCCAGCGTCCGGACTCGACCAGCAGCGGCACCACGAACACCAGATAACTGCCCTGGGCGTCATCGGCCGCGGCCTGCGTCTGCGGGCCAATCAGGGGATGCAGAATGGCTTCGAGACGTGCCCGCGACGAGGGGTCGCGAAAGACCCGTGCGCGCATCCAATCGCGATCCATGGCGCCGTCGGGTCGGGCCGATGGCGGGCCGAACTCCTGCAAGATGGCTGGCATGGCCAGGCCGCCGGCCTGCGTCAGGGCGTGAGCGATGGCGTCGGTGTCGATCACACATGCCCCCCATTGACCCAGCATATCGGCCACTCGCGTCTTGCCTGATCCTATACCACCGGTCAAACCGATCTTGAGCATCCCGTTTCCGTTCAAAAGAACCCGTTCCAGTGGGGCGGCCACATCAAGGCCATGATGCCAGCCAAGGCCAGAAAAGGCGCGAACGGCTGGGGCCTGTCGGGCCCGCCGCGTAGCCTGCCGGCCACACCGACGACCAGGCCAGCGACGGCCGCCAGCAGCAACAGCGGCGCCAACTCGCCCACGCCCAGCCACGCTCCCAGCGCGGCGGTGAGTTTGAAGTCGCCAAACCCCATGCCCTCGCGGCCCGTGAACCACTTGAACACATGATAGAAAATCCACAGCACACCATAACCGACGACAGCGCCCAGCACCGCGTGCGGCAGCGGCGTCAACACCCCGTCAAGGTTGACCAGCAACCCCGCCCAAAGCAGGGGCAGTGTGAGGATATCGGGCAGGATATAGCTGCGGCTATCGACCCAGGCCATCAGCACCAGAGCCAGGCAATACCCCATCGCGCTTGCCGCCAGCCAACCCGGTCCGAAGCGCCAGATGCACGCCATGAACAGCGCCGCCAAGAGCAATTCGGGCCACGGGGTGCGCCAGGCCGCGGTCTGCCGCGTTGCCGCGCGCGACGCCAGGTACCAGCCTATCACCGGCCACAGACGACGGCGCGCCCGCAGGGGCAGGCTCAGCTGCTCAGACCGGCCTCGCCAGGCACGCCGCAGGTGCAAGGGCAGATAGTGGCTGACCACGGTCGCGCACCCGCCCAGCGCCAAGCCCGCCAAGGCAGCCAGGAGATAAACGGCGGGAAGTGACATGCGGGCAGCCTTATGGACGTATCAGAGACAGAAAGCGACAAACGTGATCCGCCAGTGTATCGAACCGAAATGTACTCTGACGTACACGCAGGCGTCGTAAAACGCCGTCAAAGCTCCATGCCGGGCAGTGCACCGTATCGAATCACGGCAATCCTGCGTAAAATCAGGACAGACCAACAAACTCCGGACACGCTGCCATGTCAGCCCTCACGCTTGCCTCCCGACTCCGCCCCCTTACCCTGGCCAGCACGCTGCTGGCTGCGGCACTCATGGCCGGTTGCGCGCAACAGCGCACCGAGGGCTACTACAACCCGCCGGCCGCCAGCACGGTCACGGACGCCCAGGCTCAGGCCCAGGCCGCCAACTATCGCACGGTCTTCAACGCCCCGTCTCAATTGCAGATCGAGCTCAAACCGCGCCAGCCGGGTCGCCAGCAGGCCGTGCAACAAGCCACGGCCAGCAACGAGCAAGGGGTAACGGCACCCAGCTACGACGGCGCAGAAAGTGCCGACGCGGCCGCGCCAGCCACGGCCTCGACCGCCGCGCGTGAGCTCATCCCTCAGGCTCAGACGTATCAAGGCACGCTGCCCTGCCTGCATGCCGACATGAACTGCACCGCGCAACTGGTGACGCTGACGCTGGCCCCCTCCGGCCAGTGGCGCGCTCGCATCTCCTACCTCAATGGCCACCCCAACGCTGGCAAACCGGCCTTCGAACAAGGTTGCTGGAGTGCCCTGCACGAGCGCCCGCCGCGTGTGCTGCTGATGGAAGCCAACGGCAACGTCCGTGCGGACTTCACAGTCCCGGCCAACAATACGCTGCGGGTGCGCGCCGTCAACGGCCATATGCCCAACCTCAACTACACCCTGACCCGTCAGCCGGATCTGAATCCGGTGTCCGAGCTGGACAAACAGCCGGCGCCGCACTGCGGACAATAAGCCCCAGCCTGAAGCACGCCGGCGCGGGCTCAGCCAGCGCCGGCCGGTAGGGGCAGAGGTGGCACACCAGCTCCAGCACATTACGCACCCCGAGCTTACGGAAGATACGCGCCCGGTGCGCATCGAGATGCCCAGTTCGATGGCGATGACCTTGTTTGCCTGGCCGCGCGCCAGATAGGCCAGAACCTCGCGCTCACGCGGAGTGAGTGCGGGCGTTGAAGAACACTCGGCAGAAAAATCAGCTCGCATGACAACCACCTGCAATCCAGCGTTGCAGGCAGTGTGTCAGCAGTGCCCGGCCCGGGCCATCTGATTGTTCCGAGGCCCGAGCGGTTTTGCGACAGCGCTAGATTTCGAGATTGTCGATCAACCGCGTCGCACCCAGCTTGGCGGCGGCCAGTACCACCAGGGGCTCGCGCAGGCGGAAATCCTCGGCGCCGGGCGCCTTCAGGTCGCGCTGCCGGCGCAAAGACACATAATCGACGTTCCAGCCATGCGCAGACAACTGCGTCACGGCCTCCTGCTCCAGTGTTGCGAGGTCGCTCGCGCCATCGAGCACACGTTGGCGCAGTGCACCCAGCACCGCATACAGGCGCGGTGCCTCGGCGCGCTCTTGGGCCGACAGATAACGATTGCGCGAGGACAGCGCCAGGCCATCGGCAGCGCGCACGGTTTCATGCGCCAGAATTTCCACCGGCAACTGAAACTGGCGGCACATGGCGCGCACGATCATGAGCTGCTGATAGTCTTTTTTGCCGAATACCGCCACACGCGGCTGCACGCAGGACAGCAGCTTGAGCACGACCGTGCATACGCCCTGGAAAAACCCCGGCCGAAACTCCCCTTCGAGGATGTCGCCCAGATCATCGGGCGGTTGGACCCGGTAGCTCTGCGGCTCGGGATACATTTCGCGCTCGTCTGGCGCGAACACCATATACACGTCGCGGTCGCGCTCCATCTTCTCGACATCGGCCTGCAGGGTGCGCGGATAACGATCGAAATCCTCGTTCGGGCCAAACTGCAGGCGGTTGACGAAAATACTGGCCACGACGGGATCGCCGTGCTGGCGAGCCAGCTTCATGAGCGCCAGATGGCCCTCATGCAGATTGCCCATGGTGGGCACGAACGCAATACGATTTTGACCGCGCAAATGATCGCGCATGTCCTCGATGGTATGGACGACTTTCAAGAAACTCTCCGGAGTCTAGGCTGCGGCGGTCGCGCTGGTATAAGCCAGGCGCACGTAGATAGGCGCGTAGGGTTCGGCCTGAGTGATATCCAGCAAGGACTCGCGCGCGAGTTCCAGCATGGCGATGAAATGCACCACCACCACCGCCACCGGAGCCCCTTCGGTGATGCGCTCCAGAAAGAGGTCCGTGAACTCGATGAAGCGCACATCGTTGAGGCGGCGCAGGATGTGCGTCATGTGATCGCGCACCGAGAGCTGCTCGCGGGTGATGTGGTGATGCTGGTTCAAGCGGGCGCGCTTGATGATGTCGGCCCAGGCGCTGCGCAGATCGTCGAGACTGACCTCCGGCAGGGCGCGCTCGACGCTGATGTCGGCCACGCCCTGGGCGCGCTGGAAATCGCGGCCCAGTTGCGGCAAGGCGTCCAGCCGCTGCGCGGCCAGCTTCATCTGCTCATACTCGAGCAGGCGGCGCACGAGTTCGGCGCGTGGATCCTCGGGCTCTTCACCGGTGTCGCTCTTTTTGACGGGCAGCAACATGCGCGACTTGATCTCGATCAGCATGGCCGCCATCAGCAGGTACTCGGCGGCCAATTCGAGATTGTGCGTGCGGATCTGGTCTACATAAGACAGATACTGCCGCGTGACATCCGCCATGGGGATGTCCAGCACATTGAAGTTTTGCTTGCGGATCAGGTAGAGCAGCAGATCCAGCGGTCCCTCGAACGCCTCGAGAAAAATCTCCAGCGCGTCGGGCGGAATGTACAGATCGGTCGGCAGCTGAAACAACGGCTCGCCGTAGAGGCGGGCAAAAGCCACGCTATCGACGGTATCGGGCGTGCTGTCGACAGGCGGCTGAACCAGAGCCTGCAGATCCTCGCCCGGGATCATCGTATTTTGCGCCATTCGGGCCCGCTGCCGGCCAGCCTCAGTCGGCCTGATACACGTACGGCTTCTGCGGCACACGGGCCGAGCGGAAGCCTTCGAGCAGTTCGGTGTCCTGCGGCTTATCCCAGAGCCGGGCACGGCCTTCACGCTGCCCCTCTTCGGTGCCGGGGTGGCTGGCCTTGTAGTCTTTCAGGAACTTGGTGATTTCGGATTCGTAATTCTTGGCCATGGCGGAGCAAGCAGATAGTTTACGGAATAGTACATAGTGTACTGTAGCCAGACCGGGCCGCCTGCGTCGCCGGCGGTACAATCGTCCGGCACATTGCCACCCGTCTCCCATGCCCGCCGAACCCGCCTCAGCCGCTTCGTCTTCCCTGACCGATCCCAAGGCCGCCCGCGCGGCACGCATGATCCCCTTTATCGTCGGCTGCGCGCTGTTCATGCAGATGCTGGACTCCACCGTCGTGGCCACTGCCCTTCCGGCCATGGCGGCGGCGCTGGGCTCGACCCCCGTACGGCTGAACGTGGCCATTACCTCCTATCTGCTGGCGGTGGCCGTCTTCGTGCCCATCAGCGGCTGGGCCGCCGACCGATTCGGCGCACGCCGGGTTTTTGTCAGTGCAATCGCGCTGTTCGCCCTCAGTTCGGTCGCCTGCGCACTCTCGCAAAACCTCGCTCAACTGGTTGTCGCCCGCGTGGTGCAAGGTCTGGCTGGGGCCATGATGGTGCCGGTGGGGCGGGTCATTCTGTTGCGTACCGTGCCCAAGCAGGACCTGCTCAAGGCCATGTCCTTTCTGTCCATTCCCGCGTTGCTGGGGCCGGTCATCGGGCCGCCGCTGGGCGGCTTCATGGTCACCTACATGTCCTGGCATTGGATTTTCCTGATCAATGTGCCCATCGGTATCATCGGCATCTACCTGGTGTTGCACTTTGTCGAAGAGATCCGCATGGATGACACGCCTCGGCTCGACGGCATCGGCTTTATCCTGAGCTCGGTCTGCCTGGCCGGTTTGGTCAGCGGCTTCGAAGCCCTCGGCCATGGCCTGCTCAGCCCGGCCATGCTGGCGCTGCTGCTGATCGGCGGCCTGGCTTGCGGCGTGCTCTACCTGTGGCACGCCAGGCGCGTGGCGTATCCCATCCTGGATCTGACGCTGTTGCGCATCCCGACCTTTGCCATTTCCACGCTGGGCGGAAACCTGTGCCGTTTCGCCGTGGGTGCGGTGCCGTTTCTACTGGCGATGCTGCTGCAGGTGGGTTTCGGCCTCTCGCCCTTTGAGGCGGGCATGATCACCTTCGCGAGCGCGGCTGGCGCATTGCTGATGAAGTTCGTCGCCACCCCCATCGTGCAGCACTTCGGTTTCCGCCGCGTGCTGACCATCAACGCCGTGCTGACCGGCCTGTTCATCATGTGCTGCGCGCTTTTCACGCCGCAAACGCCGGTCTGGCTGATGATCCTCATTTTGCTGATCGGCGGATTTTTCCGTTCGCTGCAATTCACCGGCGTCAACACCCTGTCCTATGCCGACATCCCGGCCGAAAAAATGAGCCGCGCCAGCAGTTTCTCAGCCATGGCGCAGCAACTCGGCATCAGCCTGGGAGTGGGCGTGGCCGCCATCACGTTGAATCTGAGCATGCGCGTGCGCGGCGACGACCACCTGGCCGTGCCGGACGTCATCGTGGCTTTCGTCACCATAGGCGTGCTGTGCGCGCTTTCCACATTGTCCTTCCGCCGCCTGGCACCTGACGCCGGCGCGCAACTCAACCGGAACAAGGTGCAACGTGACGACGAGTGATTATGTGCTTGCGCTGGACCAGGGCACCACCAGCTCGCGAGCGATCGTTTTCGACCGCAAAGGCGCCGTGCGCGGCGTCGGCCAGCGGGAGTTTCGCCAATACTATCCACGCCCGGGCTGGGTAGAGCACGATGCCCTGGAGATCTGGAGCAGCCAGCTCGAAGTCGCGCGTGAAGCCATCCGCAATGCCGGCGTGAGCGCCGCCGACCTGGCAGCCATCGGTATTACCAATCAGCGTGAAACCACGCTGCTTTGGGAGCGCAGCACCGGGCGCCCCCTGGCGCGCGCCATCGTCTGGCAGGACCGCCGTACCGCACCCCTGTGCGAGCACCTGCGCCGCGACGGCCACGCCGACTGGCTGCAATCGCGCACGGGACTTGTCGTGGATGCGTATTTTTCCGGTACCAAGCTGGCCTGGCTGCTCGACCATGTGCCGGGTGCGCGTCAGGCGGCCGAACGCGGCGAGCTGGCTTTCGGCACCGTGGACACCTGGTTGATCTGGCAACTGACCCACGGCGCGGTTCACAGCACCGATCCCAGCAATGCCTCGCGCACCATGCTCTTTGATCTGCACACGCAGGCCTGGAACGAAGACATCCTGGCCTTGTTGAACATCCCGCCGTCCGTATTGCCCCAGGTCGCGCCCAGCAGCGCCGTCATCGGCCAGGCGCACCCCCAGTGGCTGGGGGCCCCATCCCGATTGCCGGCGTAGCGGGCGATCAACAGGCGGCCACCTTCGGCCAGGGATGCTTTGCGCCAGGCATGGCCAAAAACACCTACGGCACAGGGTGTTTCATGCTCATGAATGTGGGCGACAAACCCGTGGCTTCGCACAACCATCTGTTGTCCACCGTCGGTTGGGGCCTGCCCGATGGCGACCGCTAGCTGTGAACTGTCAATAGGTTGTATTCGTCCAGGTTGAGTCTGGAGATGGGTACAGCGCGCCCGATGCCTTGGTGGGGTCGATGCCAGTTGTAGTGGTGTAGCCAGGATTTCATGGCATCGGCTCGGTGTTGGGAGTTCTGGTAGGTGTGAGCGTAAGCCCACTCACGCAAGGCCGACTGGATGAAGCGTTCGGCCTTGCCATTGGTCTGTGGGCGGTAAGGTCGGGTAAAGCGGTGCTTGATGCCCAGCTCATGGCACAGCGCGGCGAAGGCGCGGCTGCGAAAGGCCGAGCCATTGTCGGTGAGCAAGCGCTGGATGGTCACGCCCAGGCGCTGGTAGTAGGCCACTGCGTCCTTGAGGAACTGGACGGCGCTGGGGAAGCGCTCGTCGGGGTGGATGTCGGTGAAGGCCACGCGGGCGTGGTCATCGATGGCCACGAAGACGAAGTCCCAGCCGGCCCCCTCAACGGTATCGCGTCGGTTGCCCGTGACCCGGTGGCCAGGGCGCTGGATACGTCCCAGCTTCTTGATGTCGATGTGCAGCAGATCGCCGGGGGCCTGATGCTCGTAGCGCACCACCGGCTCGGCCGGCTCCAGGTCGGCCAGGTGCGACAGACCGGCGCGGGCCAGGACGCGGCTGACGGTGCTGGCTGACACGCCCAGCGCCTGGGCGATGCGCGCTTGGGTCAGCCGCTTGCGGCGCAGCTCCACGATAGCCAGCGCCTTGGCCGGCGCAATCGCTCGGGGCGAGACCGTCGGGCGCGAGGACGCATCGGCCAAGCCCGCCTGGCCCTGAGCCAGGAAGCGGCCCAGCCATTTGCGCACAGTCGGCGCGGTGACCCCATAGGCGCGGGCCGCTTCAGGCACACAAACTTGATGGGCGATCAATTGCTGGACCATTTCGAGTCGACGTAGGAAGGTCAATCGGGCATGCTTATGGGTGTTCATCCGGCCGGGCTCCTTGAGTGAACTGGGGGGTTGGCGATTTCCAGTTTCTCAAATCCGGTTCGGATGAACCATGCATACAACCTATTGAATCTTCACAGCTAGCGCAGCACCTACATGCTCGAGGGAAGCGTCTTTGTCGCCGGCGCAGCGGTGCAATGGCTGCGCGACGGGCTGGGCATCATCCAGCATGCCGAAGACATCGAGCCTCTGGCCGCGAGTGTGGCCGATACGGATGACGTCTTCATGGTGCCAGCCTTTGCCGGACTGGGCGCCTCGGAATTGCGGGTCGATGGAGGCGCGGCGCGCAACGATCTGCTGATGCAGATGCAGGCCGATCTGCTGGGCGTGCCGGTGGTGCGCCCCCGTATTGCCGAATCCACCGCCCGAGGCGCAGCCGGCCTGGCCGGGCTGGCGGTCGGTTTCTGGAGCGATCAGCAAGAATTCGCCGCCCAGTGGCAGGCCGAACGCCGCTTCGAGCCGCGCTGGCCAGCCGATGTCCGCCTGGCGCGCATGCAGCGCTGGCGTCAGGCCGTCGAGTTGTCCAAGCATTGGACGCTGCCGGCCTGATGCACCTCAGAAAAATGGCTTGGCCACGGCCAGCGTGATCGCCAGCGCAGTCAGCAGAAAGACCGTGGCACCCGCCAGACTCATCCACTCCGGCGCGCGATACTCCTGCTTGTCGAGCATGCGGGTCAACACCCGGGTCTGCCACAGTTGCAGCAAGGTCAGCAGGACCACCAGAGCCACTTTCACGTCCAGCCACAACTGGCCAAACCAGCCCACCATGCCGCCCATGACCAGGCCACAGCACCAGGTCAGCGCCATGGCCGGCAGCACCAGCCGATGATTCCAGCGCGCCATCCGGCGCAGGCTGGCCGCCGAAGCGGCCGAAAAGCCCGTGACCGACGATAGCCAGAGCAAGCCCAGGACCCAGACGGTAATCGCCAGCACATGCACGATCTTGATGACGGAATACAACTCCATCGTCTGCTCCAAGCCTGATGGATCAGTTCAGGCTGGCACCCGAGATACTGACGATCTCGCCGTACTTGTCCTTTTCGGCCTTGACGAAAGCGGCAAAGTCTTCCGCACTCATCGGCGCCTGCTCCGAACCCATGGTCAGCAGACGCTGACGCACCTCGGGACGATTGAGCGCATCGGTGTAGGCCTTGTTGAGTTTGGCAACGACAGGAGCCGGCGTGGCGCCTGGCACGAACACGCCAAACCAGGTGCCCAGGTCAAACCCCTTCACGCCCGACTCTTCCACCGTCGGCACATCCGGCAGCAACGAGGAGCGCTTGGCCGTCGTCACTGCCAGCGCCTTGACTTTGCCATCCTTGATGAGCGGAGCCGAGGCGGCCAGATTGTCGAACATGAAGTCCGATTGACCGGATAGCAAGGCCAGTTGGGCCGGCGCGGCGCCCTGGTAAGGGATATGCTCGGCGGCGATACCGGCGCGCGCCTTGAGCAGCTCACCGGACAAATGGCCCGCACTGCCATTGCCGCCCGAGCCGTAGTTCAGACGACCAGGATTCTTCTTGGCGTAAGCGACCAGATCAGCCACGTTGTTGATGTTGTTCTTCTGCGCGAAGTCGACGTTCATGACCAGCACATTGGGCACCGACGCCACGATGGTGATGGGCGCGAAGTCCTTGACCGGATCGTAGGGCAGGTTGGCAAACAGGAAGGGATTGATGGCGTGCGTGGCTACGGCCCCCATCACCAGGGTATAGCCATCGGGCGCGGCCTTGGCCACCAGATCTGCGCCGATATTGCCCCCCGCGCTCGCCTTGTTCTCGACGATGACGGGCTGGCCCAGGGAGTCGCGCACCTTTTCGGCCAGCAGGCGAGCCATAGTGTCGAGCGGGCCGCCGGGCGGATAAGGAACGATGAAACGCAGGGGTTTATTCGGGAAATCGGTCTGTGCCGCAGCCGGTGCGAGCAGCGACAGGCCTGCAGTCAGGGCGAGGACGCCACCGAGCAGCGCTCGGCGCGAGGTGGACACGAGGGAACGGGTCATGAAAGTCTCCGGACAGGGATGTTTTATATGCGTACGTTGCGTTTGGCCCGTAGCATAACGCAGCCATCCCGTCCGGGAGAGCATGCGCACGGCCGACTCCGGCCGCGCGACGCGTCAATGAAGGATCTGGCTGAGGAAAAGCTGGGTGCGCTCGTTTTTGGGGTGGTCGAAGAACTCGTCGGGCGTGTTTTCTTCGATGATCTCGCCGCGGTCCATGAAGATGACCCGATTGGCCACCTTGCGCGCAAAGCCCATTTCATGGGTCACACACAGCATGGTCATGCCGCTTTCCTGGGCCAGGCTGACCATGACATCGAGCACCTCCTTGACCATTTCAGGGTCCAGCGCCGATGTCGGCTCATCGAACAACATGATCTTCGGGCTCATGCACAGCGAACGCGCAATCGCTACCCGTTGCTGCTGCCCGCCAGAAAGCTGGCCAGGAAATTTGTGCGCCTGGTCAGGGATTCGCACCCGTTCGAGATACTGCATGGCCGTGGCCTCGGCCTCGGCGCGTGATTTCTTAAGCACCCAGACCGGCCCCAGCGTCAGGTTCTCCAGCACCGTCAGATGCGGAAACAGGTTGAAGTGCTGAAACACCATTCCGACATCCTTGCGGATGGTTTCGATCTGCTTGAGGTCGTTGGTCAGCTCCGTACCGTCGACGATGATCTTGCCCTGCTGATGTTCTTCGAGGCGGTTGATGCAGCGGATCATGGTCGACTTGCCCGAACCCGAAGGGCCACAGATCACGATACGCTCGCCGGATGCCACGTCCAGATTGATGTTGCGCAGGACGTGGAACTGGCCGTACCACTTGTTGACGTCCTGCAGGCGGATGATGGCATTGGACATGCCTGTACTCCCGAAAAAGTGACCGGCCAGCGCGAGGTTGGCCGGCGCGTTTCTATCGTTGATGACCGGTCGCCAGGCGGCGCTCCAGCCGCTGGCTGTATTTGGACATCGAGAAGCAGAAGACGAAGTAGATCAGCGAAATAAAAATATAGGCTTCCACGCTGAAACCCCGCCAGGCCGCATCCGACAACGCCGCCTTGGCCGCCAGGGTCAGATCGAAGATACCGATGATCACCACCAGCGAAGTGTCCTTGAACAGCGCGATGAAGATGCTGACCAGGGGCGGAATGACGATCTTCAAGGCCTGCGGCAGGATGATCTTGCGCATCTTCTGCCAGTACGACAGGCCAAGCGAATTCGCTCCCTCGTATTGCCCTTTGGGAATGGCCTGCAGACCGCCCCGCACCGTCTCGGCGATATACGCCGCCGCAAACATGATGATGGCGATCTGCGCGCGCAGCAGCTTGTCTATCGAAAAGCCTTCGGGCAGAAACAGCGGCAGCATCACCGACGACATGAACAGCAGGCTGATGAGCGGCACGCCACGGATGAGCTCGATGTAGACCACGCAGAGGGTCTTGATGGCCGGCATATGGGAACGACGCCCCAACGCCAGCAGCACGCCGATCGGAAATGCGAAAGCGATACCGAAGGTCGACAGTATCAAGGTCAGCGGCAGGCCGCCCCAGCGGCTGTTCTCAACGTAAGTCAGGCCCAGGACACCGCCCCACATGAGCACGGCGACCAGGGTCAGGCCGACGATCCACACCAACGCCAGCGCCGGCCTCCAGAAGCGGCGCATGCCACTGATGATGATGACCGCGATCAGGATGAGGCTGGCGATCAGCGGCCGCCACTGTTCATCGTAGGGATACGTACCAAACAGGATGAGCCGGTGCTTCTCGACGATAAACGCCCAGCAGGCGCCGCCCGAGGCACGGCACTCCTGCGCCGAACTGGCCGTGAAGTCGGCTTTGATGAACGCCCACTCCACCAGCGCGGGCACCGCCATGATCAGCAGCCAGGCCAGCAGCACCGTGGCCAGAATGGATAGCGGCGAGGAGAAAAGACGCGTCTTCATCCAGGCCCAGGGGCCGACGTGGTGGGACGGCGGCGGCAAGTCGGAGCGCGGGGTTTGCGTAGTGCTGCTCATATCAACGCTCCACCAGCGCGATGCGCTTGTTGTACCAGTTCATGAAGATGGAGATCGACAGGCTGACCGTCAGATAGGCAGCCATGATGATGAGGATGCCCTCGATGGCCTGCCCGGTCTGGTTCAGCGTGGTGTTGACCACCGACACGATGTCCGGATAGCCGATCGCAACGGCCAGCGAACTGTTTTTGGTGAGATTGAGGTACTGGCTGGTCATGGGCGGGATGATCACGCGCAGCGCCTGCGGCAGCACGACCAAACGCAGTACCTGCGAGCGGCGCAAACCCAGCGAGCTGGCCGCCTCCCATTGACCGCTGCTGACGGCCTGGATACCGGAACGCACCACTTCGGCGATGAATGCCGAGGTGTAGATAACCAGACCGGCCAACAGTGCGGCAAACTCGGGAGTCAGAGTCAGGCCGCCCTGGAAATTGAATCCTTTGAGTTCCGGCAGCGACAGCGACAACTGCATGCCGCTGACGATCCACCCCACCAGCGGGCAAGCAATCAGCAGCGCCACCGCCACACGGCCCAGCGGAAACACCCGTCCGGTTTCATGTTGGCGCTTCTTGGCCCAATGTCCCAGCACCAACGTGGCGATGATGGCCAGGCCCAGCCCAAGCAGAATCCAGTCCAGCGAGGCGCCGACCGCTTCGGGCACTTTGACGCCACGGTTGGACACGAAAACCCCAGGCAACGGGTTGTGCGCCTGACGCGGCCCCGGCATGTTTTCGGTGATCAGTGCATACCAGAAGAAAAGCTGCAGCAGCAGCGGCACATTGCGCATGACCTCGACATACACCGACGTCAAGCGCGCGACCAGCCAGTTCTTGGATAACCGGCCGATCCCGATCAATGTACCCAGGATGGTGGCCAACACGATGCCAAGCACGGCCACGCGCAGCGTATTGAGCAGCCCCACCAGAATGGCGCGGCCGTAGGTATCCGAGGGGGAATAGGAGATGAGTGTTTCGCCTATCGCGAAACCTGCTTCACGATTGAGAAATCCAAAGCCGGTGGATATGTTGCGTACAGCCAGGTTATGCAAGGTGTTCGACACCAGGAACCAGACCGTCAGCGCCACCAGCCCCACTGCAACCACCTGGTAAATCACGGCACGAAAGCCGGGGTCATTCCAGCTGATCCGACGTCGCGGCGCCTGGGCCGGGGCGTTTTTCTGGGTTGTCGCCATAGATGCTTCTGCCAATAACGGATTCAAGGCGGCGTCATGCCGCCCGTAGCTACCCGCTCCGCACGGGCTCGGCCGGGTGCGCTGCACCCGGCCGTGATGCCTGCGCTTAGCGCACCGGCCAGCCGTACATCAGGCCGCCCTGCTTGTAGGAAGCATTGAGGCCACGATCCAGCTTCATGGGACCGTTCTTGCCCAAGGTGGACTCGAAGCTTTCGCCATAGTTGCCCACTTGCTTGATGACGTTGTAGGCCCATTTGTCATCCACACCCAGGTTCTTGCCCATGCCCGGGGTCACGCCCAGGATGCGCTGCACGTTGGGGTTGGAGCTCTTGAGCTGCTCGTCGACGTTCTTGGAGGTGATGCCGTATTCTTCGGCCTCCAGCATGGCGTTGAGCGCCCAGCGCACGACGTTGAACCACTGCTCATCGCCCTGGCGCACCATGGGGCCCAGCGGTTCCTTGGAGAAATCTTCCGGCAGGATGATGTACTTTTCCGGATTCTCGAGCGTCGTGCGGGTCGAGGCGAGTTGCGACTTGTCGGTCGTGAAGGCGTCGCAACGGCCGGCCGAGAAGGCGCGCACGATTTCATCGTACTTGTCGATGACCACGGGCTTGAATTCGATCTTGTTGGCGCGGAACCAGTCGGCCAGATTCAGTTCGGTGGTGGTTCCCGGCTGCACGCAGATAGTGGCGCCGCCCAGCTCCTTGGCGCTCTTGACGCCAAGATCCTTCGACACCATGACGCCCTGGCTGTCGTAGTAGTTCACGCCCACGCCAATCAGGCCCAGGGTGGTGTCGCGCGTCTGGGTGACGGTCGTATTGCGGGTCAGCGCATCGATTTCACCCGACTGCAGCGCGGTGAAGCGTTGCTGAGTGTTCAGGGGAGTGACCTTGAACTTCGTCGCATCGCCAAACATGGTCGCGGCGATGGCGCGACACAGATCGACGTCGATACCTTTCCATTCGCCCTTGCTGTCTGCGATCGAAAAACCAGGAATACCGGTAGACACGCCGCACTGGACATAACCCTTCTTTTTCACGTTGTCGAAGGTTGTGCCGGCGTGCGCGGCCGAACTCGCGGCCAGCAATGCAGCACCCAGTGCGGCAAATTTCAGTGCTTTCATGGTGATCTCCGTGTAAGGATGACATCGAAGCGCCAGCCTGGTGGGCCAACGTGCTTTGGCGGATGGTAAAGGTTGGTTAAATTTGGGGACATGGGGGAAATCCCTTTCCGTATTTTCCTTATTTAAGGGACACAAACCACGGATCCGCAACCCTTGCCGGAGCCCGCCTCTGGCCACTGACCGCAACGCGTCTTCCATCCTGGCATGGTAAGATAGGGCGGAGTTACTATTGCAGCTTCTTCTGCCTGCTCGCCATGATCGAATTCCAGCACGTATTCAAATCCTATGGTCGCGGCCGGAACATTCTGGCCGACATCAACTTCCGCGTGGACGCGGGGGAATTCGTCTTTGTTTCGGGCCCGTCGGGCGCCGGCAAATCCACCCTGCTCAAGCTGATCGCCGGCCTGGAACCGCCCAGCCGCGGCTCGATACAGGTCCATGGCCAACGCCTGGACAAACTCTCCAGCCGCGCGCGTCCCTACTTACGCCGGGCCGTCAGCGTCATCCTGCAGGATACGCATTTGCTCTATGACCGCAGCGCGCTGGCCAACGTCATGTTGCCCCTGTCGGTGATAGGCCAGGCGTCCGACGCCGCCGCGGGCCGGGCGCGGGCCGCCCTGGACAAAGTCGGTCTGGCCGGCAAGGAAGACCTCAACCCCATCGAGCTATCCGGCGGCGAGCAACAGCGTCTGGCCATCGCCCGCGCCATCGTCAACCGTCCGGCCATCCTGATTGCGGACGAGCCCACTGCCAATCTGGATGACGACAACGCCCAGCGCATCATGAATGTGTTCCGTGACTTCAACCGGGTAGGGGTCACCACGCTGATCGCTTCCCACGACCAACAGCTCATGGCACGTTACACGCGGCGCACACTGCGCATTGATCACGGCAAATTTCACGACTCCCAAGGAGAGGCCGCATGAAGGCCTGGTTGCGGCAGCACCGTTACGCTCTGGCCATCACCTTGAAACGCCTGGGGGCTCAACCTTTCTCCTGGCTGGCCAACCTGCTGGTCATGGCGCTGGTGCTGGCCCTGCCCCTGCTGGGCAGCGCCGTGCTGGTCTCCGTCCAGCCGCTGGCGCGCCAGATTTCCGTCACGCCCGAGCTCACCCTCTACGTGCAACCAACGGCCCCCGCCGGCACGGCCGCCGCCATTACCGAGCGTATCGGCCGGGAGTTCGGCGACCAGATTGCCGCGGTGCGGCTGATGCCGCGCGATCAGGCGTTGAAGACACTGCGCCAGAATCCTGCCTGGTCAGGCGCGCTGGCCGTTCTGCCTGAAAATCCCCTGCCGGACGCCGTGGTGGTCACACTGGCCGGCGGCGACGACCTGGCTCAGCGCGCGGGTGTGCTGGCCGACGGTTGGCGCAAATGGCAATACGTCGATCAGGTACAGCTCGACAGCGCCTGGGTCCAACGCCTGGAGGCCATTCTGCGGTTCGCCAGTCTGGGACTGGGGTTTCTGGCGATCTGCGTAGCCGTGGTCGTGCTGGCCACCGTCTTTAACACCGTGCGCATGCAGGCCCTGACCCAACGCGAGGAGATCGCCGTGGCGCGCTTGGTTGGCGCCACCGAATCCTTCGTCCGGCGGCCCTTTCTCTACCAGGGCGCCTTGTCCGGCGCACTGGCCGCCCTGTTGGCCATCGCCGCGGCTGCGGCCGCATTGGTGCCGCTGAACCAGGCCGTGCTGCGCCTGGCCCGTAGTTACAGCACCGAGTTTGCGCTGCATCTGCCAGAGGTGCCTGCTCTGGCGGCCGCCGTCATCGCCGCCGGCGTGCTGGGTGCGCTCTCGGCGCGCTGGTCAGTCACGCGCAGTACCCGCTTTTAAGCTTCTTGATCCCCGAAAAGCCCGCGCCCGTTCGGCACTACAGTGCCTGAACGGGCGCTTCGCTTTGTGGCCCGGACGCACCACGCCATCCAGTGCAAGACAAAGGTCATGCTTGTACGGCAGAATATTGCGAACGACGATAACAATTTGAAACCTGGCCCCGTTTTGCGGTCCGAACCCGCTGAGTCTGCCCTATGACAGCCCGCCTCGACGCCCGCGCCTCCCGCCACTACTACGACAGCACCTTCGGCAGCCATGCCGTCAAAGTTCTACCCAACGAGTACTTCGTCACAGCCGGCGAGGACATCATGCTGTCCACCGTGCTGGGCTCCTGCGTGGCGGCCTGCCTGCGCGATCCGGTCACCGGCGTGGGCGGCATGAATCACTTCATGTTGCCCGAAGGCGATGCCCAATCGCCCGCCTCGGCCACCATGCGCTACGGTGCGTTCGCCATGGAGGTGCTCATCAACGAACTGCTCAAGGCCGGCGCCGCCCGCGAACGATTGCAGGCCAAAGTCTTCGGCGGCGGCGCCGTCCTCAGCGCCATGCAGCAGATGAACATCGGTGAGCGCAATGGGCGTTTCGTTCTGCAATACCTCAAGACCGAGGCGATCCCGGTACTCGCCCAGGATCTGGGCGACATTCATGCGCGCCGCATCCACTACTTCCCGCGCGAAGGGCGGGTGCTGGTGCGCAAAATGCCCGCGCATCATGCGCGCGCCGAAGAAATCATTGCCCACCGCGAACACCTGGCCGCTCAGTCCGCCCGGGACAAGGCGCGCTCAGCCCCGCGTGTCGAACGCTTCGACCGGCCCAAAATGAAGGTCGAACTGTTCAATATGCCGCGGCGCCCGGTCGGGCAGGCGTAGCGGAATCGGGAGCCAGGGTGCTGGGTTAGTCGTCCAACGCGGTTTGCGCTCGACGACATGCCCGCGCGAATAGCGCACGCATATTCGTGCGGTAACAGGCCCAGTAAAAAGCTTGTTCGGGCAAGAAGAGCCCGGCACCTGACATGGCATCAGGGCCGGGCCCGGCTCAGGCCGCGCGCGCGCCTCCCAGAGGCAACACGGCCGCGCTGAACTCACGCAGCAACAGCTCGCGCTTGTGCGCGGCGCGGGCCATCGCGGCCTCCTTGACATGACCGTAACCGCGAATCTCCTGCGGCAGGCTGGCCAGCGCCACGGCCTGCTCCAGGTTACCGCGATTCAGTTTGCCCATTACCGCCGTCATGTGCTGGGCATACTCGCGGATCAGCTCGCGTTCGGCACGGCGCTCTGCACTATGGCCAAAGACATCCAGAGCCGTGCCCCGCAGGAAACGCAGGCGCGCCAGCAGCGCGAAAACCCGCAACATGCCGGGGCCGTAGGCCCGTTTCTGCAAATGCCCCTGCTCATCCCGCTTGGCCGTCAGTGGCGCAGCCAGGTAGAACTTTAGCTTCCAATCCCCTTCGAACTGCGCGGCAACTTTCTTGAGAAATTCGCCGTCGCTATACAGCCGGGCCACCTCATACTCATCCTTGTACGCCATGAGTTTGAAATAGTTGTGGGCCACTGCCTCGGCCAGGCGCGTGGTGCCCGTGGCCGTTCGTTCGGCTTGCGCGACCTGATCAACCAGGTCGGTATAACGCTTGGCGTAGGCAGCGTTCTGATACGCCGTCAGAAAATCGCGCCGGACTTGAACCCGCTGCGCCAGCTCGTTTGCCGGGCGCTTGAAGTCCACTACGGCGTTGTCGCCACGCCGCACCTCAACGATCTCGGCCTGCGGCTTGGCCGCAGCCAGGCCGATAAGCGCCTGCACCGCGGCCAGATCGGCTGCCGCGCGGCGGCCCCACGCAAATGCCGCCAGGTTGTTGGGTACCTGCTGCCCGTTGAGCTCGATGGCTCGCAACAACGCTTCTTCGCCCAGGGGCAGCCAGCCCTTTTGATAGGCATAGCCCATCATGAGCGGATTGGCATAGATGGCGTCGCCCAGCAATCCGACGGCCAATGCCGCGGCATCGATCTGGGAGACGGTGGCGCAAACCCGGGACAGGTCGCCCTGGAGATCGGAGCCCGGCAAGGTCCAGTCGGGATTGTGGACAAAGGCCGCAGTGGGAGCGACATCAGTATTGACAAGCGCGCGCGTGCGGTCCGGACGCATGCGCGCAACCGCTTCCTGGCTGGTTCCCACCACCAGGTCGCCGGCCAGCACCAGATCCGCCTCGCCCATGGCCACGCGGGTGTTCATCAACTCGCCCGGCGTGGGAGCCAGCACCACGTGGGAATAGACGGCGCCGCCCTTTTGGGCCAGGCCCGCCATGTCCAGCACCGAGCAGCCCTTGCCTTCCAGATGGGCCGCCATGCCGATCAACTGCCCAATGGTGACAACGCCAGTGCCGCCGACACCGGCAATGAACACGCCGTAATGGCCCTCGATGCTGGCCGGGCGCGGTTCGGGCACGCCCGCCGCGATATCCCCTTCGGAGGCCAGCGCGCGAGGCTTGCGCAGCTTGCCGCCCTCGACGGTCACGAAGCTCGGGCAGAACCCTTTGAGACAGGAGAAATCCTTGTTGCAGCTGGACTGGTTGATGGTCCGCTTGCGACCGAACTCGGTCTCCAGCGGCTCGACCGACAAGCAATGCGACTTCTCGGAACAATCTCCGCACCCTTCGCACACACGCTCGTTGATGACTACGCGACGCGCGGGATCGGGATAAGCATTGCGCTTGCGGCGGCGCCGCTTTTCGGTGGCGCAGGTCTGGTCGTAAATGAGAACGGAAACATCCGGGTACTCGCGCAGTTCGCGCATGACGCCATCGAGTTCATCACGATGCTTGACCGGCACGCCCGGCGCCAGTCCGGTGACGCCCTGATACTTTTCCGGCTCATCGGTGACGATGATGATTCTCTGAATGCCCTCGGCCGCCATCTGCTGCGTGATCATGGGCACACTGATGGGACCGTCGACAGGCTGCCCCCGGTCATGGCCACCGCGTCGTTGAAGAGAATTTTGTAGGTGATGGGTGCCTTGGCGGCCACCGCCGCCCGTATGGCCAGCAAGCCTGAATGGAAATACGTGCCATCGCCCAGATTGGCGAAGACGTGTTTTTCTTCGGTAAACGGCGCCTGCCCCAACCATGGCACGCCCTCGCCGCCCATCTGCGTAAAGACCTGGGTATTGCGGCCCATCCAGGTCACCATGTAATGGCAACCGATACCCGCCAGCCCGCGCGATCCCTCCGGCAGGCGGGTCGACGTATTGTGGGGGCAGCCTGAGCAGAACCACGGTTTACGATCGACCACCAGACGCGGTTTGGACAGCGCCGTCTCGCGCTCCTCGATGAAGGCCAGTCGCGCCTGGATGCCAGCGCGTACGTCTTCGGGCAACTCCAGGCGCAGCAGGCGCGCGCCTATGGCCTTGGCCACCATGGCCGGTGAGAACTCATAGTGAGCCGGCAGGAGCCAATTCCCCTGCGGCACCGACCATTCGCCGCCGTCCTTGTCGTCGAACTTGCCGACCACGCGCGGGATTTTCTTGCCCGTGCCGATCCAGGAAAACAACTCTTCCTTCAACTGATACTCGATGACCTGGCGCTTTTCTTCCACCACCAGGATCTCATCCAGACCCTCGGCAAACTGCTGCACCCCGGTGGCCTCCAGTGGCCACACCATGCCTACCTTGAACAGCCGCAGGCCGATGCGCTGACAGGCTTGCTCTGACAGACCGAGATCCGACAAGGCCTGCCGTGTATCCAGATAAGCCTTGCCCGAGGTGATGATGCCAAAACGTGCGCGGTCCTGCGGCACGCTCCAGAGTTCGCGATTGAGTTTATTGGCGCGCGCATAGGCCAGCGCGGCGTAGAGCTTGTAGTCGAGCAGCCGCGCTTCCTGTTGCAACGGCGTGTCAGGCAGACGGATATTCAGGCCGTCTGGCGGGAGGATGAAGTCCTGCGGCAACACGATGCTCACCCGGTCGCTGTCGATATCCACCGAGGCGGAGACTTCGACAATGTCCGTGATGGTTTTCAAACCCACCCACACCCCGGCATAGCGGCTCATGGCCCAGCCATGCAACCCGAAATCCAGCACCTCCTGGACGCTGGACGGAAACAGCGCGGGGATCATGCACGCCTTGAGGATGTGATCGCTTTGATGCGGCAGGGTCGACGACTTGGCAGGATGGTCGTCACCGGCTACCACCAGTACCCCACCATGGCGCGAGGTGCCTGCAGCGTTGGCGTGCTTGAACACGTCGCCACAGCGGTCCACACCCGGCCCCTTGCCGTACCACATGCCGAATACGCCGTCGTACTTGGCGCCGGGAAACAGATTCACCTGTTGCGAGCCCCACACTGCGGTTGCGGCCAGATCCTCGTTGATACCCGGCTGGAATTCGATGTGATGCTCTTTCAGGTACTTGGCGGCCTTCCACATGTTCTGGTCCACACCACCCAGGGGCGAACCGCGATAGCCTGAAATGAAGCCCGCGGTGTTCAGGCCGGCGCGGACGTCTCGCTCGCGCTGCATCATGGGCAGGCGCACGAGGGCATGGATGCCGCTCATCCAGGCACGGCCGGTTTGCAGGGTGTATTTGTCGTCCAGATGCACGGACTGTAGCGCGGCGCGCTGCGCCGGCGTGAGAGGGGCATTCATGTCTACTCCGTTGGTGAGGATTGCCGACACTAGCGCTCGAAACAGCCCTTATGGGGCACACGGACCGCTGCGTCGGGCGCTTACGCCTTTTGTTTTCTCCCTTAGTACTCGTCCCCAACCGTCCCCGCAATAGGGCAATGCGATAATCCCCCCATGGAATTCGCCGCTCTCATCGCCGACTGGCAGGCCCGCCACGGCCGCCACCGCCTGCCTTGGCAGAACACCCGGGATCCCTACCGCATCTGGCTGTCAGAGATCATGCTGCAGCAAACCCAGGTCGCCACGGTCATCCCTTATTTCGAACGCTTTCTCGGCCGATTCCCCGACGTCGCGGCGCTGGCCGCCGCCAGCCAGGAAGACGTGATGCCGTATTGGGCTGGCCTGGGGTATTACGCCCGAGCACGAAATCTGCATCGTTGTGCGCAGGACATCGTGGCGCGCTGGGCGGGCCGCTTCCCGCCAGATGCGCAGACCATCGCCACGCTGCCCGGCATCGGGCGGTCCACTGCGGCGGCCATTGCCGCCTTTGCTTATGGCGAGCGCTCGCCCATCATGGACGGCAACGTCAAGCGCGTCTTCACGCGCCATTTCGGTATCGAGGGCGATCCGTCCAAACGCGAGCTTGAGCAGAGGCTATGGCGCCTGGCTGAAGACCTCGTCAGCGCTGTGCCCGGCCTGGACATGACGGCCTACACACAAGGATTGATGGACCTGGGCGCGACACTGTGCACACGCGGCAAGCCTGCCTGCGACCGCTGCCCGGTTGCTGCATCCTGTATCGCGCGCCGCGACGGGCGCCAGCAGGAGCTCCCCACCCCCAAGACACGCCGAGCCGTGCCCGAGCGGCAAACCGCCATGCTGGTGCTAGAGCATGACGGCGCAATATTTCTGCAGCAGCGGCCGTCGCCAGGAATATGGGGAGGGCTGTGGAGCCTGCCGGAGTTCGACGCCGGCGGCGACGCCAGGCTGGCCTGCCGCGCGCTCGGCCTGGAGCCGCAAACCCATTACGAACTGGCCGCCTTCGCGCATACGTTCTCGCATTACCGGCTGCACGTTCGTCCCTGGTACGTGACGGCCGCCCCGGCTGGCCTGCGTGCCGGGACGCTGCCCGAACGCTGGGTGCCGTCAAACGAGCTCAACGCCATCGCGCTGCCGGCTCCCATCAAAAAGCTGTTGCTCGGGCTGGCCGAAGCCGGGCTGCCCGGCACGCTGCCGCTGCAACCCTCGATCCTGGATCGCTAGGCCGGTGTGGCTGGGTCGTTCTCTGTGTCGCGCAGCAACATCACCAGTTTGAGTTCGGGATGGGTCGCCAGGCGGAAGGTGACTTGCTGATAGCGCAGCAAGCCGCGCGCCGGATGATTGAAGTCACGCAGCCCTCCCTCGCGATCCACCACGGCATGGCGCGTCCACCAGTGCGCAAACACTGCGCTGGAGCGTTCGAGCTCATCGATCAGGCCACGCACGTCCGGTTCATCGAGATGCGCGCCGGCGTCGGCGCGAAACTCGGCCACCACCCGTCTGGCGCGCTGCTCCCAATCCACGACCAGCGAACGCGCCGCCGGATCCAGAAAGATGTAGTGCAGCAGGTTGGGCTCGGGGTCACGCGCGGGCCAATGATCGAATAACTCGCGCATGGCAACGTTGCTGGCCAGGACACGCCATGCGCGGTCGAGCACGTAGGCTGGCGCCATGACGGCGTCCACACAGCCTTGCAACAGCAGACCCGCCGCCCCGGCAGGCTCATCGCGGGGATGCTGGGGATCGGCGCACTCGGCCAACTCGAACAGATAAGCCCGCTCGGCGCGCGCCAGCTGCAGCACGTTGGCGATGCGCGACCACACGGCCGGTGACACCGACACTTCCCGGCCCTGCTCGATCCACGTATACCAGGTCACGCTGATGTCGGAAAGCTGCGCCACCTCTTCGCGGCGCAAGCCTGGCGTGCGGCGGCGCGATCCGGCCGGCAGGCCGGCCATTTGCGGGGTGATGCGTGAGCGGGCACTACGCACGAATTCGCCCAGATTCTGTCGGCGCAGGGATGAGCCCGGGGTGGCACTATTCATACCAGGATGATCTATGGTCTTGTACGGGTACTGTCGATTGCCTATCTTAGCCCGCATCCTCCACCCCCGCAGCAAGGAAACACCATGACCGCACCCAGCCACGACGCTGCCGTCCAACGCCAATTCAGTCCGCAGGCTTCGGCCTACCTGACCAGCGCCGTCCACGCCCAGGGCGAAGATCTCAAGCAGATAGCCGGCATCGCCGCAGCTCACCCACAGGCCAGGGTGCTGGATCTGGGCTGTGGTGGCGGGCACGTCAGCTTCAACGTAGCGCCCCTGGTGGCCTCGGTGGTGGCCTATGACCTGTCACAGGCCATGCTCGATGTGGTGGCGGCCGAAGCGGCCAAACGCGGCCTGGCCAACCTGGGCACCTGTCAGGGAAAGGCCGAGCGCCTGCCTTTTGACGATGGCGAATTTGACCTGGTGATGAGCCGCTACTCGACGCATCATTGGGAAGATCCTGGCCTCGGCCTGCGCGAGGCGCGCCGGGTGCTCAAGCCGGGCGGCATCGCGGTCTTCACCGATGTGGTTTCCCCGGCCAGGCGCTGCTCGACACCTGGCTGCAAACCATCGAAGTGCTGCGCGACACCTCGCATGTGCGCGACTACTCCCAGGCCGAATGGATCACGCTGCTGACCGATGCCGGCTTCGTGCTGCAAGGCATGACCTTGCGCCGCCTGCCGCTTGAGTTTGCGTCCTGGGTGGCGCGCATGCGCACTCCGGAGGTGCTGATGCGCGCACTGCGCGACCTGGGCGCCATAGCGCCCCAGCCGGTGAAGACACACTTCGAGATCCAGGACGATGGCTCCTTTACGAGCGACAACGCCGTCATCGTGGTCTACAAGCCCTGAGGCCACGCGCCGCACGGTATTGCTGCGGCCCGTCAGCCGCGGCAATACCGCCGTCTCAATTGCCCAGGTTGGGCGCCAGCGTGCGGCGCACGTCTTCCTCGCTGCGGCCACTGCGGGCCACATAATCGGCCAACTGGTCTTCGCCGATGGTGCCCACGTTGAAGTACTGCGAGTCCGGATGGCTGAAATACAAGCCCGACACACTTGAGGCCGGGAACATGGCATAGCTGTCAGTCAGTTCCATGCCTATTTCCTCGGCCTGCAGCACGCGGAACATATCCGTCTTGACCACGTGCTCCGGGCAGGCCGGATACCCCGGCGCCGGGCGTATGCCCACGTATTCTTCAGCGATGAGCGCAGCGTTATCGAGCTGCTCGTCAGCGGCGTAACCCCAAAGATCGCGCCGCACGCGCGCATGCAGGCATTCGGCAAACGCCTCGGCCAGGCGGTCGGCCAGCGACTTGAGCATGATGCTGGAGTAATCGTCCAGCGCGGCCTCGAACTCGGCCTCTTTTTTCTCGATGCCCAAGCCCGCGGTGACGGCAAACACGCCGATGTAATCCAGCTTGCCGCTGTCTTTCGGCGCGATGTAGTCGGCCAGGCACTTATTGCTCACGCCTTCACGCTTGACACCCTGTTGCCGCAGATTCCGGTAGGTGAACAGGACCTCGCTGCGCGACTCGTCACGATAGACCTCGATATCCTCGTCGTTGATGCGATTGGCCGGATAAAAGCCCACCACGCCATTGGCGGTCAGCCAGCGGCCTTCGACGATGCGCTTGAGCATGGCCTGCCCCTCGGCAAAGACCTTGCGCGCCTGCTCGCCCACGACCTTGTCGTCCAGGATGGCGGGGAAAGCGCCAAACAGGCTCCAGGTCATGAAGAACGGGCCCCAATCGATATAGCGGGCGATCTCGGCCAGGTCGTAGCTTTTAAACGTGCGCCGCCCGATGAACTTGGGGCGCGGCGGCGTGTAATGGGCCCAATCGATTTGCGGCCGTGCCGCGCGCGCTTCGGCCAGCGGCATGAGCGACGTAGCCTTGCGATTGGTGTGGCGGCGGCGCACGTCTTCGTACTCCTGCGCCAGCTCATCCAGATAGGTCTGCGCCTGATCAGACATGAGATTGGTGGCCACGCCCACCGATCGGCTGGCGTCGGGCACGTAGATCACCGGGCCTTCGTAATGGGGCGCAATCTTCACCGCGGTATGCACGCGGCTGGTCGTCGCGCCACCTATCATCAGCGGCGTCTTGCGTTCACGGAAGTACGCATCGCGCTGCATTTCGGAGGCGACATAGGCCATCTCTTCGAGGCTGGGCGTGATCAGGCCGGACAGCCCGATGATGTCGGCGTTTTCTTCCTTGGCCAGAATCTGGGCGCACGGAACCATCACGCCCATGTTGACGACTTCGAAGTTGTTGCACTGCAGAACCACCGACACGATGTTCTTGCCAATGTCGTGCACATCGCCCTTGACCGTGGCGATGACGATCTTTCCCTTGGCGCGAACGTCGCCGCCGGCCGCGGCGATCTGGCGCTTCTCTTCCTCGATGAACGGGATGAGGTGCGCGACGGCCTGCTTCATCACGCGGGCGGACTTGACCACCTGCGGCAGGAACATCTTGCCGGCGCCAAACAGATCGCCCACGACGTTCATGCCGTCCATGAGCGGCCCTTCGATGACCTCGATGGGTCGGCCGCCGCGGTCGGCAATCTTCTGGCGGACTTCTTCGGTGTCTTCGACGATGAAGGCGGTAATGCCATGCACGAGCGCATGCGACAGGCGATCTTCGACCGGCCGCGCACGCCAGGCGAGGTCCTCTTCCTTCTTGGCGCCAGAGCCACGCACCGTCTCGGCAAACTGCACCAGCCGCTCGGTGGGCGTCCGTTCGTCATCGGCGTCTTTTTTGCCCACCGGCTCGGCCCGATCCAGAATGACATCTTCGACCAGATCACGCAGCACCGGGTCCAGATCGGCATACACGCCCAACTGCCCCGCGTTGACGATGCCCATGGTCAGGCCTTCGCGGATCGCGTAGTACAGGAAGACCGTATGAATGGCCTCGCGCATCGGTTCGTTGCCGCGGAAGGAAAAACTCACGTTGGATATGCCACCGGAGATGCGCGCGTGCGGCAGGTTCTGGCGTATCCAACGCGTGCCTTCGATGAAATCGACCGCATAATGATTATGCTCGTCGATGCCAGTGGCCACGGCGAACACATTGGGATCGAAAATAATGTCTTCGGGCGGGAAACCCTCTTCCTCGACCAGGATGCGATAGGCGCGGCCGCATATTTCCTTGCGCCGCTGCAGCGAGTCGGCCTGACCCTGCTCGTCAAACGCCATCACCACTACGGCCGCGCCATACAGACGGCACAGGCGCGCGTGTTCACGAAAGGGCGCTTCGCCTTCCTTCATGGAAATCGAGTTGACCACCGGCTTGCTCTGCACGCACTTCAGGCCCGTCTCGATGACCTCCCACTTGGAGCTGCCGATCATGATGGGCACCCGCGCGATGTCGGGCTCGGAGGCGATCATGTTCAGGAACCGGTGCATGCAGGCCACCGAATCCAGCATGGCTTCATCCATGTTGATATCGATGATCTGCGCCCCGTTTTCGACCTGTTGACGCGCCACGGCCAGCGCCTCGTCGTACTTCTCTTCGCGGATCAGGCGCGCGAACATCTTCGAACCGGTGACGTTGGTGCGCTCGCCCACGTTGACGAAGAGCGTTTCTTCGTCGATGTTGAGGGGCTCGAGGCCAGAGAATCGGGTCTTGACCGCCACCTGCGGCACGACGCGCGGGGTCAGGCGCTCGATCTTGTCGGCGATGGCCCGGATGTGCTCGGGTGTGGTGCCGCAGCAGCCGCCCGCCATATTGACCAGACCGGATGCGGCAAACTCTTCCAGCAGCGCCGAGGTATCGGCCGGCGTCTCGTCAAACCCGGTTTCGGCCATGGGATTGGGCAGACCCGCGTTGGGATAGACGCAGACGTACGTATCGCAGATCTTGGACAGCTCGGCTACGTAAGGCCGCATCAGCGCCGCGCCCAAGGCGCAATTCAGGCCCACGGTCACCGGACGCACATGGCGCACCGAGTTCCAGAAGGCCTCCACCGTCTGGCCGGAGAGGATGCGGCCGGACGCATCGGTCACCGTGCCGGAAATCATCACCGGCAAACGCACACCGCGCTCGGCGAACACCTGCTCGACCGCAAAAATGGCCGCCTTGGCATTGAGGGTGTCGAAAATGGTTTCGATCAGGACGATATCGATGTCGCCGTCGAGCAGTCCGTTGAGCTGCTCGACGTACGCCAGACGCAACTCGTCGAAGGTCACGTTGCGCGCGCCCGGGTCATTCACATCCGGCGAGATCGACGCTGTCTTGGGTTGAGGGCCCAGGGCCCCGGCCACGAAACGCGGCCGCTCGGCAGTGCTGTACGCATCACAGGCTTGCCGCGCCAGTTGCGCCGACACCAGATTCAGCTCATAGGCCAGTTCGGGCAGGTCATAGTCGCCCTGCGCGATGGCGGTCGCCCCAAAGGTGTTGGTTTCGATGACGTCTGCGCCGGCCTCGAGATACTGGCGGTGGATCTCGGAGATCACATCCGGGCGCAACAAGGACAGCAGCTCGTTGTCGCCCTTGAGATCCTTGTGGTGCTCCGCGAAGCGTTCGCCACGGAAGTCCGCCTCGCTCAACTTGTAGCGCTGGATCATCGTTCCCATGGCGCCGTCCAGGATGAGGATGCGCTCGCTCAGAAGACGAACGAACTCAGCGCCGCGTGTATAAGCGTCCAGCGGATAAGGCATACGAGGATAAGACACTACAAGGTCCCAGTGTGGCAAAAAGGCAAAAAACGCCCGAAATAGACCCTAGATGGTAACAAAACGGGGCTATTTCCGGCAGGACGGTGATACAGTTCCGACCTCGAACCGGTACTTGCCGCGTCTTCCAGGCGCGCAGGATTAAACGGGAAACAGGAAGGCCGAGCCGCATGACGCCCGCCCAGCCTGTGCTGCCCCCGCAACGGTCCCCACGGCATATGTCCCGTGGCAGCCCGATACCGGCCGGTTCGCCAGCCGGGCCATGTCTCTTACGAGCGTGGCCCATATCCCGAGAACGACGTGCGGGGTCGCGCGTCAACCGAGAGCCTGTCCATGTATACCCGCTCCCTCCGGCGCTACGCCGGTGTCATTGCCGTGGCCGCCCCTGTTGCCGCCGGCGCCCAGCAAGTTGCCAACCCGACGCCCGAGCTCGCGCCTGTCGTCGTCACTGGCAGCCTTACCCAGCAAGATCAGAAGAACGTCCTCGGCGACGTCAGCGTCATCGATCGCGCCACCATCGAACGCGCCGGCCAAAGCAGCGTGGCAGATCTGCTGCAGCGCCAGCCCGGCGTGGAAATCAACAGCAACGGCGGCCCGCAAACGGCCACCAGTGTCTTTCTGCGCGGCGCCAACTCCAATCAGACACTGCTGCTGATCGACGGCTGCCGTATCAACACCGCCACCCTGGGCAGTGGCGACTTCCAGGGCATGCCGCTTGGCAATATCGAGCGCATCGAAATCCTGCGCGGCACGGCCAGCAGCCTTTACGGCGCCGACGCCATCGGTGGGGTGATCAACATCATCACGCGCAAAGGCGGTGGCGATCGCCCCCTGAGCGTCTACGGCAACGTGGGCTACGGCACGCATGACACCAGCCGCGTAAGCGTAGGTCTGGACGGCGCCGCCGATAGCTGGCGCTATGCCCTGAATGCCGGCTACGGTCACAGCCGCGGCTACAACGCCACCAGCAAGACCATCGGCGGGGCCGCCAACTGGAGCTACAACGCCGATCGCGACGGCTACGAGCAGAACGATGTGTCGGGCTCGGTGGGCTACACCTGGGCTGCCGGCCAGGAAATCGCCTTCGATTTCTACCACACCAAACTCAACGGGCAATTCGATGCCGGCGGCGGCATGCCGCCCATGAACGAATACGACGACCGCCTGCGTCAGATCATCAATCTGTACACGCTCAGCAGCACCAATCAACTGAACGACTGGTGGCGCAGTACGTTGCGCCTGAGCCAGAGCAATGACACCCAGCGCAACCTCGTGGCGCCGGGCAGCTATGGCTACCCGGACGACGGCCGCACACGCTTCCGGACCCGCCACCGCCGGCATCGAGTATCTGTGGTCCGGCTCGCGTTATAGCGATGCGGCCAATAACCAGGAACTCGGCGGCTATGGTCTGGTCAATCTCACCACCTCCTACGAGGTGAACAAGAACCTGACCGCCCAACTGCGCTGGAACAACGTGTTCAACAAGGACTACACCCTCGTGCGCGGCTACAACACCCCGGGCTCGACCGTGTTCCTCAACCTGGCCTGGCGCATGTAAACCGGGCCGAGTAGGATGGCAGCGCCTCTTCCCCCTGCGAGCCCGAGCTTGTTCAGTGCCATCCTTCTCGCCGCCCTGGCGCTGGCCGGTTCTCCGGCCGGCGCGCAGCCAATCAGTCTGACCGATGACGCCGGACGCCACGTCCGGCTGCCGGCCCCGGCTCGGCGGGCGGTCACGCTTACCCCTCATGCCACCGAATTGGCCTACGCCGCTGGCGCGGGCAGCTATCTGGTCGGCTCGACCCGGGGCAGTAACTACCCTCCCGCCGCACGCGCGCTGCCCAGTGTCGGCGATGCCTTCCAGCCTGATCTCGAACGGCTGCTGGGCCTGCGTCCGGACCTGTTGATCGCCTGGCAACCCTCGGCGGCCGGCTCCCTGGCCGGGCTGCCCGCCAAATGGGGCATACCGGTCTACTACAGCGATCCGCGCAAACTCGACGATATCCCGAGCGCCATCGAACACTTCGGCACGCTGTTCGGCACCGAGTCCATCGCCCGGGCCGAAGCCGGCCGGCTTCGCGACCGCCTGCAACAGTTGCGCCAGCGCTACGCGCACAAAACACCCGTGCGGGTATTCGTCCAGGCTGGCGTGCGGCCGCTCTACACCATCAACGACAACAGCATCATTGGCGATGCCCTGCGGTTGTGCGGGGCCGTCAATGTCTTTGGTGCCTCGCAATTGCTCGCGCCACAGGTCAGTATCGAAGGGGTGCTGGCCGCCGCCCCGAGGCCGTGATCGCCGGCGTGGACTCCGCCCGGCAAGCTCAGGCCCTGCAACAGGACTGGCGGGCCACGGGGCTGCCCTCCGCGCGCGCCGGACATATCTACGCGCTGGATGCCGATACCCTGTACCGTCCGGGTCCGCGCCTGATCGAAAGCACAGCGACACTTTGCGAACAGATCGACCGGGCCAGGCGTTGACGCCGCCCTCTGTCTTGGGGGAGCACCGGGCGGTGCTTTATCATTGGGGCATCCTTTGCCAATTCAGGCGCTCCGGGCCATGCCCGACGCCTCGTCCCGCACAGCCATGAGCTCACAAGACCTTCTTACCATCGCCGGCCAACACTATCAGTCCCGCCTTCTGGTGGGCACCGGCAAGTACAAAGACTTCGAACAGACCCGCGCCGCGCTGGATGCCAGCGGCGCGCAGATCGTCACCGTGGCCATCCGCCGCACCAATATCGGCCAGAACCCCGGCGAGCCCAGCCTGCTGGACTATGTCCCGCCGTCACGCTTTACGCTTCTGCCCAACACCGCCGGCTGCTACACCGCCGAAGACGCCGTACGCACCCTGCGCCTGGCGCGCGAACTCCTCGACGGCCACGACCTGGTAAAGCTCGAGGTTCTGGGCGACCCGACCAATCTCTTTCCCAACATGCCCGAGACGCTCAAGGCCGCCAAGACCCTGATCGACGATGGCTTCAAGGTCATGGTGTACTGCACCGACGATCCCATCCAGTGCCGCATGCTCGAGGATCTGGGCGTATGCGCCATCATGCCGCTGGCCTCGCTGATCGGTTCGGGCATGGGCATCATCAACCCCTGGAACCTGCGCCTGATCATCGACCAGACCCAACTGCCGGTCATCGTCGATGCCGGTGTGGGCACCGCCTCGGATGCCACCATCGCCATGGAAATGGGCTGCGATGCGGTCCTGATGAACACCGCCATTGCCGGCGCCCAAGACCCGGTGCTGATGGCCAGCGCCATGAACAAGGGCGTTCAGGCCGGCCGAGAGGCATTCCTGGCCGGTCGCGTACCGCGCAAGCTCTACAGCGGTGCCCCCTCCTCCCCGACCGAAGGCATGATCGCCGCCGCCAAATGAGCCCGACCTCCGCATCGGCCCAGGAGCGCCGCATCCCCAATGCCCTGACCATCGCCGGCGTGGACCCCTCGGGGGGAGCCGGCATCCTGGCAGACGTCAAGGCCATGAGCGCACTAGGCGCGTACGGGTGCGCCGTCATCGCCGCGCTCACGGCCCAGAACACGCAAGGGGTAACGGGCATCCTGCCGGTCGACCCCGCTTTCGTCGGCCTGCAGATCGATACCCTGTTTACCGACGTGCGCATCGACGCCGTCAAGATCGGCATGGTGGGCCAGGAGCCCGTCATCCGCGTCGTGGCGGAAAAGCTCGCCCGCTGGACGCCGGCGCATGTCGTGCTCGACCCAGTCATGGTCGCCAAGAGCGGAGATCTGCTGCTCGAGCGCGGCGCAGTAGGTGCCATGCGCGAGTCCTTGCTGCCGCAGGCGACGATGCTCACGCCCAATCTTCCCGAAGCCGGCGTGCTGCTCGAAGAGCGCCCCGTCGAGACCATCAAGGAAATGCGCCGCGTCGCTGAAAAACTGCGCAACAAGCTGGCCTACTCCGGCCAGCGCTGGGTACTCCTGAAAGGAGGCCACTTGCCTGGCAACGAGACCGTCGATCTGCTGCACGACGGCGACCGCATGCTCGAGCTGCCCGGGCGCCGCATCGACACCGCCAATACGCACGGCACCGGCTGCACCCTGTCGGCCGCACTGGCCGCGCTTCTTCCCCAAATCGGGGACGTACCTGAGGCGGCCCGCCGCGCCAAAACCTATCTGACCGAAGCCATCCGGCACGCCGACAGGCTGTCGGTCGGCTCGGGACACGGCCCGGTCCATCACTTCCACGCCTGGTGGTAACACTGCCGGCCCCCGCCCCGGGGAGCCGGTACAATGAGCCATTAGTTCACTGTCCATTTTTTTCAGCCGTCATGAACGCTTCAACCCTGCCCGACGTAGAACAAGCCCGTTTCAACATGGTGGAGCAACAGATCCGCCCCTGGAATGTCCTGGATCCGCGCGTCCTGGATGCCCTGTTCACCGTGCGCCGGGAACAGTTCGTGCCGCCGGCACTGCGTGCGCTGGCCTTCTCCGATCTGGAGCTGCCGCTGGAAATCAACGCCGTGGACACCCGCCAGAACATGCTCGCTCCCAAGATGGAAGCCCGCCTGGCCCAGGAACTGCAACTGCAGCCCACGGACTGCGTACTCGAAATCGGCACCGGCTCGGGTTACCAGGCCGCGCTGCTGGCGCATCTGGCGCAACAGGTCACCACGGTCGAAATCGACAGCCGGCTGGTTGCCTTCGCGCAGCAGAACCTGCAGCTCAACAACGTCATCGACGTCAAGATTGAAACCGGCGACGGCCGTAATGGCTGGGGCTCGACCGAGTACGACGCCATCCTGCTGACCGGCTCCGTGCCTGTCGTGCCCGATGCGCTCAAGTACCAGTTGCGCGTGGGCGGCCGTCTGGTCGTGATCGTGGGCGAAGCCCCCGTCATGACCGCCTGTCGCATCACCCGCAGCACGGCAGCCAGCTTCGAGACCGAAGAGCTCTTCGAAACCGTCATCAAACCGCTGCGCGGCACTGCCGTTTCGCACTTCAAATTCTGACAGAATGCGCGTCCGGACCGTTGCGGCAGTACTGACCCTGTTCTGCGCCACGGCAACCGGCGCGTCGGCCCAGGACCTGATGCAGGTCTGGCGCGATGCTCTGGCGCGCGATCCCATCTATGCGGCCGCACGCGCCGCCTACCGGGCCAACAACGAAAAACTGCCTCAGGCCCGTGCCGGCCTGCTGCCGCAGCTCAACGCAGAGGCCGGCGGCCTCTACAACGAAATGCGCAGTACTCGCAGCCTGTCGTATGACAGCAGCGGCGGGCGCGGCACCTGGGATCTCGTCCTGACCCAGCCTCTATTCGACTGGAGCCGCTGGCAGCGTTTCGAGCAATCCAAACTGGTCGTGGCCGATGCCGAAGTCCAGTTGCAGCAATCGCTCCAGGGACTGCTCCTGCGCGTGGCCGATGCCTACTTCGGCATCCTCAGGGCGCAGGATGCCTTGAGCGCGACCGAAGCCGAAAAGGCGGCCATCGCCGAGCAACTGGCCGCGGCGCAGCGCAAGTTCGAACTGGGCACCGCCACCATCACCGATACCTATGAGGCCCAGGCACGTTACGACCTGGTGATGGCCGAAGAATTGCGCCTGCAAAACGCCGTGCAGAACCAACGCGACGTCCTGGCCAAAATCGTCGGCCAGGCCCCAGGTGCTCTGGCCGAGCTGCCGCCCACGGTTGCCCTGCCTGCGCCGGTGCCCGCGCGTCTGAGCGACTGGTCGCAACAAGCCCAGGATGCCTCGCTCGACGTGCTGCGCGCGCAACTGCAGACCCGTATTGCCGGCCACGATATCGAGATCGCCCGTTCGGGCCACTATCCCACGCTCAACCTGCGCGCCTCCAGTGGCAGTGCGTCGGATGGCGCACTCAGAGGTCCTGGCCCCGGCCGGCCCATCGACAACAGTGTAGGAGTGACCTTGTCCATTCCTCTATACGCTGGCGGTGGTGTGTCCTCTCAGGTAATAGAAAAAGTCCAACTTGAACAAAAAGCTCGCCAGGACTACGAGACCGCCCGGCGCGAATCCCTACGCGCCGCGCGCGAATACTTCAATGGCGTGATTACTGGTCTGGCGCGCGTGCGCGCACTGGAGGCCGGCGAAAAATCGAGCCGGGCTGCCGTGCAGGCCAACCAGACCGGTTATGAACTGGGCGTACGCATCAACCTCGATGTGCTCAACGCCCAGCAGCAGCTCTACGCCACGCAACGTGACCTGGCTCAGGCGCGCTACCAGACCCTGCTGGACGGGCTGCGGCTGAAAGCCACCAGCGGGATGCTGGTCGAAACCGATCTGGACGCCATCAACCGGCTGTTGCGCTCGCCGTCGCCTTGAGCGAGGCGCGGCTCACGTGCCGCGGATCTTGCGCACCAGGTTGGTGGTGGAGCGCTCGAACTGAAACGGTATTGCCACGGCTTCGCCACCCCAGCTGCGCACCAGCGCCGATTCGGGCAGCTTGTCCATATCGTAATCCCCGCCCTTGACGATGATGTCCGGACGCAGCTCGGCAATCAAGGCTTCGGGCGTGTCTTCGCCAAACGCTGTCACCGCATCGACGCATTGCAGCGCAGCCAGCAATGCCGCGCGGTCGGCCTCGGTATTGAGCGGACGCTCATCGCCCTTACCCAACCGCCGCACCGACGAGTCGGTGTTGACGGCCACGATCAGGCTGGCGCCCAGACGGGCCGCCGCGTCCAGATAGGTGGCGTGCCCGCGATGCAGCAGGTCAAACACGCCATTGGTAAACACCAGCGGACGCGGCAGCTTCCCGGCAGCCACTGCGGCCACCAGGTCTGCACGCGCATAGATCTTGGATTCGAATCGGGCTTGGGACATGGCGCCATTGTAGCGGGCGGGCCGTGCTGCGCTCTCAAACCCCGATCAGCACACCTTCGTCAGGCTCGCCACGCACCGAACGCACCAGCCGGGTCGACAGATCTTTGCGATAACGATTCAGATCCTTGACGCTCTCGAACGAACTGTCGAGCAGCTTGGACAGGATGTGCAGGATGCGGCTGCTCACCTTGTTTTCCCATTGCCCGTCAAAGCGGATCTGCGTGTCCAGCCAATGCTCCAGCCAACCGGGTTCGGGCAGCCGCGATTGCACCGTATCGTTCGGAAAGAGCGCCTTGTTGACGTGCAGATTGGTCGGATGCATGGCCTGGTTGCTGCGATGCGCCGACGCCATCAGCACGCCAATCTTGGCAAAGGCGTGACGGGCATCGCCGCTGACCGACTCGCCCCGATCATGCAAGGCGCGGCGCATATATTGCAGATAGGCGCCGGCGTGACGCGCCTCGTCCTGAGCAATGGTGCGGTAGACGGCCTGAATGACCGGCTCGGTGTGCCAGCTCGCAGCGCAGCGGTACCAGTGGTTCAGTCGGATCTCGCCACAAAAATGCAGCATCAGCGTCTCCAGCTCCGGGGCCGGGTCAAACTCGAAGCGAACTTTGTGCAGCTCTTCCTCGGTGGGCATCAGGTCCGGGCGGAATCGACGCAGATACTCCATCAGCACCAACGAATGCTTCTGCTCTTCAAAGAACCATACCGACATGAACGCGCAGAAATCGCTGTCGCCGCGATTGTCGCGCAGGAACATTTCAGTGGCAGGCAGGGCTGCCCACTCGGTGATGGCATTCATCTTGATAGTGAGTGCCTGTTCTTCGGACAACTTGCTGCGATCAAAGTCGTCCCAGGGAATGTCGGTCGCCATGTTCCAGCGCACGGCTTCCATGGTCTTGAAGAGTTCAGGATAAATGACCTGCCCCCAGATTTAGTACGGCACCGACATAGAGCCCAGGGGTAAAAGGCCTTCTTTCTGATGAGCCTGCACGAATTGCGCCGGCGTTAAATATCCGAGCGCGCTGTGAGGCCGATCGGTGTTGTACTCGACTCGCCAGTTTTCGATCAAGCTTTTAGCCTGTCGCAGGGACAAGAACCAGTGCTAGTTAAGGCATTCGTCGCGGAACTTGCCGTTGAAACTTTCGATATAAGCGTTCTCCACCGGCTTACCCGGCCGAATAAACGACAGCTTTACGCCTGCTTGGTAGGCCCCCAGGCGTCCAAGGCTCTTCCGGCGAACTCTGGCCCGTTGTCCACGGTAATAGATCGCGGCAGGCCACGCATCTCCGCCAGCCGTTGCAGCACCATGGCAACACGCAGTCCCGGCAACGACGTATCGACCTCGATGGCCAGGCATTCGCGAGTGTAGTCATCGACGATAGTCAAACAGCGGAATCGGCGGCCATAGGCTAGGCCGTCGGCCACAAAGTCCATTGACCAACTCTGATTCGGCGCGATTGCCGCTGGGCGAACCACGCGCTCGGTCGCCGCGATTCGCTTACGCTTTCGTTTTCGCACGCTTAACCCTGCCAGACTGTACAGCCGCCAGATTCGCTTGTGATTTGCTTGCCAGCCTTCGCGACGTAAGAGCACATGGATCCTCCGATAGCCGTAGCGTCGTTTCGCCACTGCCATCTCTTTCATGCGCTCGGTCAGCGCAGCATCGCCTGAGCGTGTGCTCTCGTAGGCAAACAGCGACCGCGAAATTCCTACCAGCCCACAGGCCCGGGTAACACCCATGCTGCGCTCGGTCATTAATGTCCTGACCGCCTCGCGTTTGGCCTGCGGGCTGACTACTTTCGGCTTAGCAGATCCTGAAGCGCCGCCTTGTCCAGCATCGACTCGGCCAACAGCTTCTTGAGCTTGTTGTTCTCCTGCTCCAGCTCCTTGAGCCTCTGAGCGTCCGACACCGTCATGCCACCGAACTTCGCCTTCCAGTTGTAGTACGTTGCCTCGGAGATTCCGTGCTTGCGGCACAACTCTGCGGGCTTGGCACCTGCATCGGCTTCCTTGAGCACGCCGATGATTTGCTCTTCCGTAAATCGTTTCTTCATTGCCATTCCTTTGGGAACGGACTCTACATCGATTTCGTACTAATCACGGGGAGCAGGTCATAAAGCATGAGTCGCCCTTTTTGGATTTCCCGCAGAAAGCTCAGGATGTGGGAGAGACGCTCAGGTCGAGGTCTGCCCTGTTCCACAGATTTATAAAAATGGTTCTAGTTATCGCTCGTCAACACGAAGCTGTCGTGACAACTCAATGACGAAGATATGACAGTGCAACAGCGACAACACGTGCACCGCCCTATCTCGTCAGCGCCCACAGCGCCACCGCGATCCCCACGGCGAGCACCGCGGTCAGTGCGGCTACGAGGCGATTGCCCTGCTCCTGCGCACGGCGCAGTCGCCGCGTCTCGGCCAGCATTTGCGGCGAGACATCGGGGCGATTCAGATAGTCGTGCATCAAGCGAGGCACGGCCGGCAATATCTGCGACCACTGCACCGCCTCCTTGGTCAGGCTGCGCTTGAGGCCGCCCCAACCCACCCGATCGCGCATCCAGCGCTCCAGATAAGGTTTGGCCGTCTTCCACAGATCGAGGTTGGGATCCAACTGACGTCCCAGGCCTTCGACATTGAGCAAGGTTTTCTGCAACAACACCAGCTGAGGCTGGATTTCGACATTGAAGCGTCGCGAGGTCTGGAACAGACGCAAGAGCACCTGCCCCAGAGAAATCTCGGCTAGCGGCCGATCGAAATAAGGTTCGCAGACGGCGCGCACGGCGCCTTCGAGTTCTTCTTCGCGTGTGTCAGCCGGCACCCAACCCGACTCGATGTGCAATTGCGCCACACGCCGGTAATCCCGGCGGAAGAAGGCCAGAAAATTCTGCGCCAGATAGTTTTTGTCGAACTCCGACAACGAACCCACGATGCCGAAATCCAGGGCAATATAGCGCCCCAGCGTGGCCGGATTGTCGGAAACATAAATGTTGCCCGGGTGCATATCGGCATGGAAAAACCCATCCGCGAACACCTGAGTAAAAAAGATCTCCACGCCGCTACGCGCCAGCGTCGGGATGTCGATGCCTGCAGCCCGCAGACGGTCGATCTGCCCCACGGGCACACCATACATGCGCTCCATGGTGAACACCGTACTGGCGGTGAACTCCCAGATGACTTCCGGCACGATCAAGACATCGCCGCGGCCGGACTCGGGGCCGAAATTACGCCGTAACTGGCTGCAATTGGAAGCCTCTCGCACCAGGTCCAGCTCATCGTGCAGGTAATTGTCGAACTCGGCCACCACTTCACGCGGCTTGAGCCGACGCCCGTCCGGCCCCAGCCGCTCGATGATGCGCGCCACGATGCGCAGCAACGCCATGTCTTTCTCGATGACGTCACGCATCCCTGGACGCAAGACCTTGACGGCCACTTCGCGCCCGTCATGCATCACGGCGAAGTGCACCTGGGCGATGGATGCCGACGCCACGGGATCGGTCTCAAACTGCGCAAACAATTGCGTCGGCGGCGCGCCCAGTGCCGCCTCGATGGAAGCGGCGGCCTGCGCCGACGGAAACGGTGGCACACGGTCCTGCAACAACGCCAACTCATTGGCGATGTCCGCCGGTATCAGGTCCCGCCGGGTCGACAGTACCTGACCAAACTTCACGAAAATCGGCCCCAGCGACTCGAGCGCCCGGCGCAGGCGCTCACCGCGTGGCGCGCTCGGCCGCGTCCCCAGGCGCATGACGCGCAGCAAACCGTTGGCCAAGGGGTGATTGAGACTGGAGAGCACCAGCTCATCCAGACCGTAGCGTAACGACACGCAGATAATGCGCAGCAGCCGCAGAAACGTCATCATGGGTGGGCACCTCGTGCCGCCATGCCCGCCAAGCGGCCCTGCAACGCGGCAATCGCGCGCGCCACCCGGTCCGTCTCGCGCTCCAGATCAGCCTGATCCAGACGCCACTGCTCCAGCGCTGGCCGGCCGGCCAGCACACCGCTTTCTTCAGCCAGATACTCGGCTGCGTTGCCGGCCAGCCGATCGGCGGCCTGCCGCGCCCCTTGCACCAAGGCTTTTGCACCCGAGATCAGGCGCAACGCAGGAATATCGCCCACCAGGCGAGCCAGATCGTCCTCGGCGTCCCAGCGCAGATCGCGCGCCAGATCCGCCACCACCTGCGCCAGGGCGGCATCGCCCGAAATATGCGTAAGTTCAGCCAGATCAGGTTTGTCCGAACCGGGCAAAAAGCGCAGCAGGTTGAACCGCTCCGGCACCGCCGACAGCGTTACGTCGGGCACGATGGCAGGATCGGCCTGCTGCAGATGCCCCTCGCTATCGATGGTCAAGGCAGCGCCGAAGCCGCCCAGCGCAAAGCGCAAGGTCTTGCCGCTGTGGCGAGCCAGGCGATCGCGGGCCCAAGCCTCGCGGTCAAGCAAGGTGTTCAAGGCACGCAACGCGAAACGCGTGGGAGTAGGCAGGACGGAAAATGGCAGCATCGACAACGACGGAACGGACAGGCTCGCTGGGCGAACATTCCAGCAGTTTACCGTTTTAAGGCGCCGACGGCCTGTCGCCGGTCTCCTAGCGGCTGGCGCGGGCCATCACACTGTCCAACACCTGCAGCCGATGCCCCGCCTCCGCCTCGGTCAGACCCGGATCCACAGGGAACGCCACGCTGCACAAACCCAGCTCCCGTGCCACCGGCAGCGGCGCGCGCGGCGCCAGGCCGGCGCGGCGAAATGCCACCTCACGATAGATCTCGGGGCAGGAGCCCTGAAAAACACGCACCCCGCCAGCCTGCAATGCCCGCAACAAACCGTCGCGCGACCAACCGGGCCGCAAGGCATGAGGCCGTACGAACACGTAGCAACGATAGTAGGCGTGGCCGATATGCTCAGGTGGCCGCGGCACCCGCAAGGCAGGATAGCGGGCTGCGGCATCCAGCAGGCGCTGCGCATGCTCGCGTCGGCGGGCCACCCAGGCCGCGCACTTGCGCAACTGGATGCGTCCGATGGCCGCCTGCATGGCCGTCATCCTGGCGTTGCTGCCAAACGCCTCATGCAACCATTTAAACCCGGGGCCGGCGCTGGCCGCCTGGATCGGCAGCTTGCCGTGATCCTTCAGGCTCCAGACACGCTGCCACACCGCCTGCGAGGCCGTGGTGACCATGCCGCCCTCGCCACCGGTCGATATGATCTTGTCCTGGCAAAAGGACCAGGCGGCTGCATCACCCAGGCTGCCGGCAGGCGCGCCACGGTAACTCGCGCCATGCGCCTGGGCGCAATCCTCCAGCGTGCGGATGCCGTGCCTGCCCGCCCAGGTCAGGATCTCATCCATCTCGCACATCCATCCCGCCAGATGAACCAGCACCGCCGCTCGTGTGCAGGGGGTACGCGCGGCCTCCAGGGTCTGGGCGGTGACATTCTGGCTGTCCGGATCGACATCGGCGAACACCGGCCGGGCGCCCACGGCGACGATGGCGCTGGCCGACGCCACGAAAGACCGGGCGGTCACCAACACGTCATCGCCGGGCCGATCTCCAGGGCCCTTAACGCCAGCTCGAGCGCGACCGTGCCATTGGACAGCGCCACGGCATAGGGCCGGCCTACCTGCCGGGCGTAATCCTGCTCGAAGGCCGCCACATCCGCCCCCGACCAGGCGTTGCCCTGCCCGCGTCGCAGGACATCGGCCACCGCGGCGATCTCATCGGCGGCATACACCGGCCAACTCATGAGGACTCTCCGGTCTCCTGTTGGCCCCTGAACTCCTCGCCGGTGGCCTGACCGGGCGACCCTATCCCCACGCCGCCGAGCACCACCCAGATCGTGCGCCACAGGATGAGCAGATCCAGCCGCCAATTGTGATGATCGACATACCAGACATCCAGTTGCAACCGCGTGGGCCAATCCAGCGCATTTCTCCCGTGCACCTGCGCCCAGCCCGTCACGCCGGGCGGCACCAGATGCCGGCGCTGCTGCTCGGCGCTATAACGCGGCAAATAAGCCAGGGGCAAAGGCCGCGGGCCGACGAAATGCATCTCGCCACGCACGATATTCCACAAACCCGGCAACTCATCCAAGCTGCTGCGGCGCAGCCACCGACCCAGCCGCGTGAGGCGCGCCTCATCCGGCTCGCCGTCGAACCGAGGCTGTCGCATCGTGCGGAACTTGCACAACGCAAACGCCGCGCCGCCCCTGCCGGCCCGCCACTGGCGGAAAATGACCGGGCGGCCCAAGGTCAGCATCAAGGCCAGCGCCAGAGCCGCCATAAGGGGCGACAATGCCACCAGGCACAGCAGAGCCAGCGTCCGGCGCGCCAGATTGCTAACGCAACACACGGATGTCGTCCGCCACCAGCGAATCCCGCACGACCCCAGCCTCCAGGTCCTGCCGGATGGCCAGCGTGTCATAGACCACCACGCCACGCCCGAGCTTGACCGATGTCGACTCGCCGCGATAACCATGCACCCCGCCCACCACGCAGCCATCGGCCAGATAACTGCCGCTGCCGATTTCGCTGCCGCGCTTGACCACGCAATGCGCACCGATAAAGCAGTTGTTGCCGATCGTGACGCCGTCCTCGATGATGGTTCCCGGACCGATGATAGTGTTGAAGCCGATCACGGCCTTGGCATCCACCACGCAGTGCGGATACAGAATGGAGCCCGTGCCAATGCGTGCGTCCGGGCTGACCAGCGCCTCATCGAATACCGCCGTCCCCAACGCCAACCCCAAGGCCTTGAGGCGGGTGAAAATCGCCGTGCGGGCAGAGTTGGAGAACACCCCATCGCCAAAGAACAGACAGTCCTTCTCCGGGCACTCCAACGTCGCAATGGCTGCCGGGTCCGGCCCTAAATTTGGCAGGCACTCGATCTCATGCACCGAGGCCTCGGGATGACGAGCGGCGATAAAGCGTCGCACCATGCCGGGAAGATAGGCTTGAGCAAGAAAGATGTGCATGATGATCAGGCCTGACACGTTTGGTTTTCTTGGTAGACGGCACCTCCCATGTAGCGCATGAACTGCATGATGGGCGTTTCATAGTCGCCTTGCGTAAAGCGGAAGCGATGCTGAGCCATCGCCGTAAGATTCTTCTGTACACGGCGCAAAATAAGGCTGTCCTCTTCGATTACGTAGCGTTCTGAACGCGCGATCGACAACAACAACGAGCTAGCGTCAAAAGGTCGCAGCATCCGCGGCATAGCTAAAGAGAGGCGATAGTGAAAATCGGACGCTGATTTGGGCAAATACTGCTGCATGCCGTAGTAACGGCCAGCTACCGAGTAAAGATTTGTATTTGGAAAAAGCACGATCTGCAGAAAACTCTCTTTCGGCATCGAGCGCTCCACTAGATCGTCATACCAATAGCTCCCTTCATCGATATGGCTATTCGTGGTGAGGGAGAGTCTGTGCAAAGAAGGTACATCAGGAACAAACGATTCGTACAAGCAGGAAGGGGTTTCCTGCACGCGCTGCACGCGATCATCGTGGATCAAGCTCAAAGCATCAGGCATCACCTCCGAGAAGGACGATGGATGAACAAACAGAACATGTAGCGCATCCCGAATATTTTCGGCATTCAGCTTCCAATTGAAGCCACCAGGAAACTCAGCCTGTATCGCCGAAGATGTACTCCCCATGCGACGAACCCAGCCGAGAATCTCTTCGCTAAACTGCGCGTCGATAGGCAGAGGGTTTTCACTGAGGTTCACAAAGATGACTGGCCCGACAATCTGAACGGCCACCCGCTGTAGCGACCGCCCACATGATTTTCCGCGTAAATTCTCATCGGCATCAAAATCGCGGGCCATAGGAATACCAGTAAGCGCACCACCGCTTCTGAAAGCCCAACCGTGGTATTTGCAGACTGGTCGAGTATTCCCGTGACCCGAAGTGACCATCACCCCACCTCGGTGCGGGCATATATTCAGATAGGCAACGATATCGTTGCGCAAACGATGGACAACGATTTCTCGGCCGTAAACCGAAAATGTAAAGTAGTCGCCATCGTGCTTCAGGGTAGACACGAAACCCGCCGTGAGCCACAGCTTCTCGAATAGATTCTTGCGCTCCATCTCCGCATAACGCGGGTCGCAATACCACTGTGGCTCAAAGACAGCTTCTTTCATCCAACTCTCCTTGCGGGATTTCCTACCATGACCGCCTCGGCCGGCACGTCCCGCAGGACCACCGCGCCCAGACCGATCTCGGCCCCCTTTCCTATGACCACACCACGGCTGATACAGGCTCGGGGATGAATGACGACGTCCTCTTCGATGCGGCACTCTCCGCCGATGAAAACGCCTTCGCCGATGTGGCAATAGGCACCGATCTCGGAGTCGTGCCCCACCACCACACCTGCCGACAGGTGCACATAATCTGCCACCCGGCAGTCTGGCGACACACGCACGCCGTCAAAAGCACAGGACACGCCGAACTCGCTGCGCGCGCCCAGCATGCGCGGCGGCAGGGCCAGCATGTGGCCGCCACGCGCCAGAATGCCGGCCACCAGAAGACGCTTGATTCGTGGGCTGCCGACCGCGCACAGGAAACTCAAGCCGTCAGCGATGGGCACGTCTTCCGGCCGCCCCAGGATCGGCAGGCCGGCGACCTCCTTGCCCTGCATCTCGTCGCGCGTATCGACAAAGCCAACTACGTGCTCGTCCAGCCAGGCCTGAATCTCCCGGCCCAGCCCTCCGGCGCCCAACAGGCAAATGCGTTGTGTCATATCTCGACCACGCCCCCTGTCATCAAAGTGTCCCAGCCCGTAATCTGGGCGGCCTCGTCGGACAGCAGGAAAAGCACCAGCGCCGCCACATCGTCGGGCGACGCCACGCCCATGGGATAGCGCTCACGCGCCATGGCGTCCAGGTTGAATACGTCGCTGCCGGCGGTCATCTTGGTTCGCACCATCGCGGGCGAGACCGCATTGAGCCGGATCTGGCGGCGCTGCAACTCCAGCGCGAGGTTGCTGACCCCTGCCGACAATGCGGCCTTGGACATGGCGTAGGGGCTCACGCCTTCGGTTGCCGTATGCGCACTGATCGAGGACAACACCACGATGGACGCGCCGGCGTTGAGCTTGCGGCCCCGCAGCAGTGCGGCCAACAAGGCGACGAAACTGCCGACATTGATGTCCATGACACGGCGTACGGCGTCGCGGCTCAACATGTGGGCGGGCATGAGCAAGGCCTGCCCGATGCAGAACACCAGCCCGTCGAGCGGTTGCCCGAGCTCACCGACCCAGCGCTTGAGATCCTCGTCGTTGAGCAGATCGGCCACCGCCACGGCCGGGTCGTCCTGGGCCTGTCGGGACACCCCCTGCATCACGGCGCCCAGCGCCCGCGCGCCTTGGGCGGTGGCCTTGCCGATATCCGAACCGGCGCCCGCCACAAGCAGACGCTTGCCCTCCAGGGACATGAAAGGATGCGTGATCATGACATGGGCACCTTGCGTAAGCGCTGACCCCGGTCGGCCACAATGAGGCTGCCCGTCATCCAGCGCGAGGCGTCGCTCAGCAGAAACAGCACCGGACCGGCATCGATGTCCTGCCCACTGAGGAAGTTGACGCGTAAGCCGGCCTGCAGCAATTCGCGCCGGCCATGGAAAAGCGCGTGCTGCAGGCCGGCAGATGCCGCGGCGGCGGCCAGGTCGCCGCCTTGAGCATCAGGCATGCACAGCACCAAGGAGGCGCCTGCCGCGAGCCGGCCTGCCGCGGCGAGCCCCTGTATCAGCTGCAGTGGCAGCAGAGCATGACTGTCCAGCCGCTCGCGCCAGGCTGCGTCGTCAGGCCCCAGCAACGTGGCCGGACTGACGTGCCAAGGGGCGATTACGATGCCCTGGAGCACCCGGTCGGAAAGCTCTTCGACCAGCTTGGCGGCATCTCGCTCGGCAGGCGCGCCGAGACGACACGCCTCAAGGCGGGGCTCAAGGGCCTGCGCGCAGGCCACGTGCACGATCGCCTCCAGGTCGAGCAGACGACGCGCCGCCGCCATCGCCGGGCCGCAGGGGCTGCCGAGCACCAGGTAGCGACGGTCACGAAATCCGAGTCGGCTGGAAATCATAGCGATGCTCCAGAACAAAGGGTTCGGGTGCGTAGAAAGGCTCGGTCTGAAGATAGAGCGTGCCCCAGCTCAGCCCTATACCAAAGCCGCACAGGATCCAGTGCAGCGGGCGCTGTTGCGCCTCGGCGCTCAACTGACTGGATATGGTGACCGGAATGCTGGCCGAGCTCGTATTTCCGTACTGCTCCAGCGATGACGGCCACTGCGCGGGCGACCCGCCCACCTTCTGCCGTATCGTGTTGTTGATCATGCGATTGGCCTGATGCATGACGTAGTAATCAATGTCGGCGACGTCTTTGCCAACATGGCCCAGCATGCGGCGTATCGCCTCCGGCGCACGCAGCGTGGAGAAGGTGAGAATGGCCGGCCCGTCGAGCCAGACATCGTCGGCGCGGCGCATCACGCCGTCGGCGCACAGGCGTGGTTGGCGACTGCTGTCATTGGTGGGATAACGCTTGCCGCCATGGGGGATGATGATGGCCTCGTAGCCGGAGCCATCGGAAAACCCCTCAAAGTAGATGGGCTGCGCCGTGGGGTCATACTCCAGAGCCGTCGCCGTGCACGCGTCGCCAAACAGAATGTCGCGGCCGTTGTCCAGACCGTCATTGGACGCGGCCTGATCACCCACCAGCACCAGCACGCGGCGGAATCGCTGCTCGCCAACCATGGCCGCAGCGTTGAAAATGCCATAGGTATAGCCGGAACACCCGAGGTTGATGTCAAAGGCGCTCACCCCCAGCGGCAGCCCCAGCCTGTCTTGCAGGATGATGGAGGTCGCAGGGATGGAAAACTCCGGTGACTGGGTCACCAGGATGAGCGCATCGATGGAGGCCTTGTCCCAGCCCAGGCCATCTATCAGCTTCTGGGCAGCATGCTGCGCCAGATCGGAGAAGATCATGCCATCGGCACAACATGGCCGCCAGCGCACGCCGACGTTTCTGACCAGTCGCTCGCGCTGAGCGAGTTGGTCCGGCGCCACGGCCAGATTGTCGACGCGACCGGGCGGCACGGCGCTGGTGATGCCGCGCACCGCCACATGATCCAGACGCACCACACCCATCATTGCTCTCCCTGAGCGTAAGCGTGCAGCGCCGAGATGTTGCCCAGAGAGAAGACCTTGTCCGCCGTAATCGGCCGTCCGTACTCGCCTTCCATCATGATGATCACGCCCAGCATGGCCAGGGAATCAAAGTCGGGCATTTCGTCAAATCGGGTGTCGCCGGTCACCCTGACCTCCTGGACAAAGTCGCAGGCCGTCAGGAACGACTCGATAAATTCTTCCAGATTCGGTTTGTGCATTATTTCCCTCAAAAAGATGCGAACGATGACGTCGAGACTTCCTGCAGACGGCCCGAATCCAGAACGAAGATGCGATTGCAATACCGCCGCAGAAGGTGTTGATCGTGAGAGGCCAGCACCGTGATGTGCGTGCGGTCCATCATCTGCCGCAAGCGCCCCAGACTCTTTTCCTGGAATTCGGCGTCTCCCGTCGAGAACCACTCGTCGAGCAGCAGAATCTCGGGCGTGACCGCCGTGGCCACGGCAAACAGCAGCCGCATGCGCATGCCGCTGGAGTACACCCCAACGGGTACATCGCGCCAATCCTCCAGACCGCTGAAAGCCAGAACTTCGGGCGTCAGAGCACGGCATTGCGCCGCAGGCAGGCCCATGATGAGCCCCAGATTCAGGACGTTCTCTCGGCCACTCAACTCGGGATCCAGCCCCGCCTCGATATCGAAAAGCATGGCCGCCTGGCCGTGCACGATGACCTGGCCACGCTGTGGTTGATAGACACCGGCCATGGTGCGCAGCAAGGTGCTCTTGCCTGCGCCGTTATGGCCATAAAGCCCCACTCTGTCGCCCTCGACGATTTCCAGATCGATGTCGCGCAGCGCGTCGATGGCGCGCACCTGGCCGCCACGGTGCCTCAACAGGCCGAACGACAGCCACTTGGCGATCTGGTTACGCAGGAAAGAGGCCTGCAGGTCAAACAAGGGATAGGTCAGAGACACCCCTTCGAACCGGATCATCGCCATGTCAGATCCAGAACAGGATGCGGCGGGGATTGCGCCAGTAGATGGCCGCGCAGACCAGCAGCATGACCGCCAGGAAAATCAACCCTCCCTCGTAGACCCAGCCGGCCGGACGCACCGGCCCGCCCAATGTGGACAGCAAAGGCGTGCGCACCATTTCGATGAGGTAGGAGATGGGATTGAGCCAGATGTATTCGTCAACGAGGCTTTCTGGCCGAAACAACACCGGGCTGACAAAGAACAACAGCGGCAGGCTGACCTCGATGGCATAGCGCACGTCCCGGTAGCGCGCGCCCAGCGCGGCCAGCGCCAGGCTGAGCAATGCACAGATCGCGATCACCAGCAGCAGTCCCGGCAGGAACCACACGAGCCCGGCACTCGGTTGCGCACCGAAGTAGACGAGCACCGCCGCAACCAACAGAAGGTTGTGCGCGAGATTGATGAGGTTGTAGCCCTGAATGCGGACCACGAAAAACCACACCGGCACGCACAGATTGCGCATCACGGTGGCGTTCTGGGTGTAGGCGGTGACCGCCGAGACCAGACAGCCGGAAATGTATTGCCAAAGGACCAGGCCGACCGTCAGGGACGGCACGAACACGGCACGATCAACGCGCAGCAGTTGGGCCCAAACCGCACTGAAGCCAACGATGGCGATGGTATTGCCCAGCGTCAGCCACAAGGGGCCCAGGACGCTCTTGCGATAACGCGTGCGGACATCGACCCAGCTCAGATGCAAGGCGTTTCGAACGTAGCGAAGACACCCGACTCCATCCCGCTTCACGCGCTGACCTCCACGAATCACCCTTTTTCTGGCAGTGATAAACATGGATGCAGTCTAAAGAGCCATACCCCTGCGGTCTGTCAGCCGGCAGCGCTGTGCCTGGAGCCGATTTCCTGTAGACACGCCCCACGAAGCCCGGGCCGGATGCAGGAAATTTCCGTGCCGGGACTGCACCATGGGCAAATCCCTGCCCCTGCCTGCGCCTGTCGGGTGACGTGACTAGTCTGCCTCGCCGCCAGGCCTCTGCCTGTCAGGCTTTTCGCGCATAGGCCGTGCCGGTTTCGCTGCTGTCGGTAAAACGCGGGTGCCCCCCCCCCCCCCCCCGGAAAGAAAAAAGGTTCATCGCGGAATAGCGTGGAGCCGTGCTTGATTGCCGTTACGCTTGATCCTTGATTTTTCAAGGATCAAGGCCGGGATCATGCTGGACCGCAAGACGATCGAGAGGTTGGGTGGGTGGGAAGGTTATCGGGTGGAGCGGGTCGTGTGGCCTGAAGGTGAGAGCCGGACGGTCACGATTTACCTGAAGCCTTCAGCGCGAACGATGCACTGCGAGCACTGCGGCAACCGATGTCGGCAGGTGCATGAGACGACCACGCGCCGGGTGCGGGATCTGCCGCTAATGGCGCTGCGAGTGACGCTGGTAGTGCCGCGTCGGCGGGTCTGGTGCGAGCAGTGCAGTGGACCGCATCTGGAGAGGCTGAGCTGGCTGGGCCGTTACCAGCGAGTGACCGACCGGCTGGCCGAGGCGGTCAGCCAGTTGCTTGAGTCCAGCAACATTCTGGCCGTGGCGCGCTTCTTCCAACTGGGTTGGCACACGGTCAAGGCGCTGGACAAGGCCCTGCTGCGACGGGCGATCCAAGAGCCGGACTGGAGTCAGATCCACTACCTAGCGATGGACGAGTTCGCTCTACACAAGGGCCATCGTTATGCCACGGTCGTTGTCGATCCGATCCGCCGTCAGGTGCTATGGATCGGTGATGGCCGCTCGCGCGAGACGGCCAGAGCCTTCTTCGAACAACTGCCAACTGGGGTTGCCCAGCAGATCCGGGCCGTAGCGATCGACATGACGACGGCCTATGAGCTGGAGATCCAGGCCAACTGCCCCAACGCCGAGATCGTCTACGACCTGTTCCACGTCGTGGCCAAGTACGGCCGTGAAGTGATAGACCGGGTGCGTGTAGACCAAGCGAACCAGTTGCGGCACGACAAGCCGGCCCGCCGGGTGATCAAGTCCAGTCGCTGGCTACTGCTGCGCAATCGCAAAAACCTCGATCCGTGCCAATCGGTAAAGTTGGACGAGTTGCTCCAGGCCAACCAGCCCTTGCTCACCGCTTATCTGATGCGCGATGAGCTCAAACAGCTGTGGTTCTACCAACACCCCGGCTACGCCCGCCAGGCATGGGATCACTGGCTGCAACAGGCTCAGGGCAGCGGCATCGCCGCCTTGGCTCACTTCGCGCTCAAGCTAAAAGCCTATCTGCACGGGATTCTGTCTCGCTGTCGCCACCGGCTCAACACCAGCATCGTCGAGGGCATCAACAACACCATCAAAGTCATCAAGCGCCGCGCCTACGGCTACCGCGATCAGGAGTACTTCTTCCTCAAGATCCGGTCTGCATTCCCCGGTATTCCTCGATGAACCAGAAAAAATGCCCGCGCAAAGCGCGGGCATTCAAAGTACTACGGAGCCTGGCGAATCAGTTGGCGTACTCGACCGGGATCTGTTGAATGCCGGCCAGCAACCATCCGCCACTGGTGGGTTTGAAGAGGTTCCAGACCTCTTCAAAACGGAAGGCTTCGGCGCCCGGGGTTTCGCGCAGCATGCCGGAGAAGCGCACGCTGGCCAGATGGCCGTCGGAGACGGTCTCGATACCCAGCAGCTCAGCGTTGAGCAGCACGACTTCGGTCTTGTTGACTTCGGTGCCGCGCGCTTCGAGTTGCGGCTTGAACTCGGCGATCAGGTCATCGGTGAGCAGATCGCGCAAGTTGTCGACGTTGCCGCTGTCCCAGATGCCCTGGATGCGGACGAATTGCTCTTTGGCCTGCTGCAGAAAACGCGGCGTGTCGAAGTCACCCGGGATGAACCAGTTACCGTCGTCGCCCGCCTTGGGCAGGGACGCGGCCACTGGCGCGGCAGCTACGGAGGCAGCAGGTGCTGCCGCCGGGGCCGCAGCCAGGCTCTCGCGCCAGGCGGGCTGCGAGTTCTGTTGTGCGGGCGGACTGCCTGCGGAGCTGTAAGCGCCCTGCATGGCCTGACGTGGCGCGGCGCCGCGCAGGCGGCGAACGAGGAACAGAACCGCAAAGATCACCAGGCCGATCAGCAACGCGCTGCCGAGGAACTCAGCCAACGCGCCACCCAGACCGAGGCTGGAGAACAGCGCGGCCAGACCCAGCCCGGCGGCGATGCCGGCGATGGGGCCCAGCCAGCGCGACGCGCCGCTCTTGGCGGCGGCGGCCGACGTGGCGCCAGCCGTGGTGCCCGCACCCGGAGTAGCCGGTGGCTTGGTGGCCTGCCGCTGGGTGGTGACGTTGGAGGATTGGCGGCCGGCGCTGGAGCCGCCGCCGGCGCGGCGCGCTTCCGCGTCAAAGGACGCCGTGATCAGCGCGGCGCCGGATACGGCGATCAACGCCGCAGCCAGCACTCGGGAAAGGCCAAACTTGATGGACATGACGATAATGCTCCTCGTGTATTCGCCCCCCCGCAGAGGCGAGTGGCGGCTAGGTGTGAACTGTCAATAGGTTGTATTCGTCCAGGTTGAGTCTGGAGATGGGTACAGCGCGCCCGATGCCTTGGTGGGGTCGATGCCAGTTGTAGTGGTGTAGCCAGGATTTCATGGCATCGGCTCGGTGTTGGGAGTTCTGGTAGGTGTGAGCGTAAGCCCACTCACGCAAGGCCGACTGGATGAAGCGTTCGGCCTTGCCATTGGTCTGTGGGCGGTAAGGTCGGGTAAAGCGGTGCTTGATGCCCAGCTCATGGCACAGCGCGGCGAAGGCGCGGCTGCGAAAGGCCGAGCCATTGTCGGTGAGCAAGCGCTGGATGGTCACGCCCAGGCGCTGGTAGTAGGCCACTGCGTCCTTGAGGAACTGGACGGCGCTGGGGAAGCGCTCGTCGGGGTGGATGTCGGTGAAGGCCACGCGGGCGTGGTCATCGATGGCCACGAAGACGAAGTCCCAGCCGGCCCCTCAACGGTATCGCGTCGGTTGCCCGTGACCCGGTGGCCAGGGCGCTGGATACGTCCCAGCTTCTTGATGTCGATGTGCAGCAGATCGCCGGGGGCCTGATGCTCGTAGCGCACCACCGGCTCGGCCGGCTCCAGGTCGGCCAGGTGCGACAGACCGGCGCGGGCCAGGACGCGGCTGACGGTGCTGGCTGACACGCCCAGCGCCTGGGCGATGCGCGCTTGGGTCAGCCGCTTGCGGCGCAGCTCCACGATAGCCAGCGCCTTGGCCGGCGCAATCGCTCGGGGCGAGACCGTCGGGCGCGAGGACGCATCGGCCAAACCCGCCTGGCCCTGAGCCAGGAAGCGGCCCAGCCATTTGCGCACAGTCGGCGCGGTGACCCCATAGGCGCGGGCCGCTTCAGGCACACAAACTTGATGGGCGATCAATTGCTGGACCATTTCGAGGCGACGTAGGAAGGTCAATCGGGCATGCTTATGGGTGTTCATCCGGCCGGGCTCCTTGAGTGAACTGGGGGGTTGGCGATTTCCAGTTTCTCAAATCCGGTTCGGATGAACCATGCATACAACCTATTGAATCTTCACAGCTAGGCGGTGCCTGCCGCCACTTTCTTACATTAAACTGAACAACCTTAAGAATAACGGACAAGGTCATCCACCACAAGTTCCCGCAGTAGCGACAAATACTCCCCCAGGCAGGACTTGCACCCCTAGCTCAGTCGCACCCCTTCGTGCAGGGCGGCCACGCCAGCGGTCAGGTTGAAGTACTGCACACGGTCCAGGCCGGCGGCGCGCATCATGTCGGCAAGCGTGTCCTGGTCGGGGTGCATGCGGATGGATTCGGCCAGGTACCGGTAGCTCGCTTCGTCATTGGCGACTTTCTTGCCCAACCAGGGGAGCACGTTGAAGGAATACCAGTCATAAGCCGGCGCCAGCGGTTTGGCGACCCGTGAGAACTCCAGCACCAGCAACTTGCCGCCCGGCTTGAGCACACGGGTCATTTCGGCCAGCGCCCGATCCTTGTGCGTCATGTTGCGCAAGCCGAAGGCCACGCTCACGCGATCGAAGTGGCCATCGGGAAACGGGAGTTTTTCCGCATCACAGACCGCGACCGGCAGGATGAGACCGCTGTCTGTCAGGCGATCGCGTCCGACGCGCAGCATCGAATCATTGATATCGGTCAGCCATACCTCGCCGGTGGGGCCGGCGCGCTTGGCAAAGGCGCGGGCCAGATCGCCCGTGCCGCCCGCGATATCCAGCACTTTCATGCCAGGCCGCACGGCGGCACGGCCGATCGTGAAGGCTTTCCAGATGCGGTGCAAACCGCCTGACATCAAGTCATTCATGACGTCATAGCGCGAGGCGACCGAATGAAAGACTTCGGCAACTTTGCGCGCCTTGTCGCCTTCGGCTACGGACTGAAAACCGAAGTGGGTGCTGCCGGAAGGGGACGTATCGGAAGGAGAGGAAGGCTTTTGCATGGTGAAATCCCGGGATATGGTCCAATGGTAGCCGATTGGCGCAGGCAATCCGGCCGCAAGCTTGGTCACATACCTGAAATATTGCGGCCATACTATGGCAACGTTCGCGCCATGTGGCGCACTGCTGCGTAACCATCCCTATGTCTAGCACTATTCTTGTCGTCGAAGACGAACCCGCCATCCAGGAACTGATCGCGGTCAACCTGTCTTTCGCCGGCCATAAAGTCCTGCGTGCTTTCGACGCCGAACAGGCCCAGACCCTGATCCGCGCCGAGCTCCCCGATCTGATCCTGCTGGACTGGATGCTTCCGGGCATGTCCGGCCTGTCGCTGGCGCGCAAACTGCGTGATGACGAGCGCACCCGCAACGTGCCGGTCATCATGCTCACGGCCAAGGGTGCCGAACAGGACAAAGTCGACGGCCTGGAAGCCGGCGCCGATGACTACATTACCAAGCCCTTCTCACCCAAGGAGCTGATGGCGCGCATCAAAGCGGTGTTGCGCCGCCGCGCGCCTCAACTCACCGACGACATCATCGATGTCAGCGGCCTGAAGCTGGATCCGGTCACTCACCGCCTGTCGGGCAATACTCAGCCCTTGCAGATCGGCCCGACCGAGTTCCGTCTGCTGCATTTCTTCATGACGCACCCCGAGCGCGTGTTCTCGCGTTCGCAATTGCTCGATCAGGTCTGGGGCGACCACGTCTTCGTCGAGGAGCGCACGGTCGATGTCCATATCCGCCGCCTGCGTAAGGCGCTGGAGCCCAGCGGCCATGATGCGCACGTCGAAACCGTGCGCGGCAGCGGCTATCGATTCACCTCTCAGGTGCCGGCACGGTAGAAACCCACCACGATGATCTGGCTGCGTACGCTTTTGCTGATCGTCCTTTGGGCGGTGATCAGCCTGCTGCTCCATGCGCTGGCGGGCTCGCCCGCCGGCTGGGTGTTGTTTTCCGCGGCCATGACGGCCATGGTGCTATGGCGCAGTTGGCGCTTGCAACGCGTCTCGGCCTGGGCCCATGACCCGGATACGGCGCCGCCTGCCGGCGTGGGCCCCTGGGAGGACATTCTGGCCCCGCTGTACCGCTACACCCGGGCCCGGCGGCGCGAACTGGCCGAGCTGCAGGACACCATGCAGGGCATGCTGGCCGCCGCCCAGGCCCTGCCCGATGGCGTCGTGACCCTGAACGAGGACTACCAGATCGAATGGGGCAACCGCATGGCCCGACGTCACCTGGGGCTGCGTCTGCCCGCGGATCGCGGACAGAATCTGATGAATCTGCTGCGTTCGCCCGAGTTCGTCGCCTATGCGCATCGCAGCAACTGGCCCGAACCCATTCTGGTGCGCGTGGGCCAGTCGGGCCAGGAGCGCGTCATGATGATTCAGCTGGCCACTTACGCCTCCAGCCGCCGTCTGCTGATCACGCGCGATGTGACCCAGATCGAAAAACTCGAGACCACACGGCGCGATTTCGTGGCCAACGTGTCGCATGAGCTGCGCACACCACTGACGGTGCTGGCAGGTTTTCTGGAAACGCTGCACGACATGCCGCCAGAGGCGCTGGGCGAAGAACAGCGCAGCCAGTATCTGGCCATGATGCTGGAGCAGGCGCAACGCATGCAGGCCATCGTCGAGGATCTTCTCACCCTCTCGACGCTGGAGTCCTCCCCCGGCACGGACCCGGTAGCCGTCAATATCCAGGCGTTGCTTCAGACCGCACGCCAGCAGGCCGAGGCGCTGTCAGGCGGCCGGCATCATTTCGAATGGCAGGTCGATGCCAACCTGGACGTTCTGGGCAGCGGCTCGGAGCTGGCCTCGGCGCTGTCGAATCTGCTGACCAACGCGGTGCGTTACACCCCCGAGGGCGGACATATCACCGTGAGTTGGCAAGGCACGCCCGACGGCGGCGCCCGCTACAGCGTCAGGGATACAGGTATCGGTATCCCCGCACGCCACATCCCCCGCCTGACCGAACGCTTCTACCGTGTCGACCGGGGCCGCTCGCGCGCCGTCGGTGGCACGGGCCTGGGCCTGGCCATCACCAAGCACATCGTGCTGCGCCACGATGCCGAGCTACTGATCGAAAGCGAACCCGGCAAGGGCAGTACCTTCTCGTTGTTGTTCCCGCCTGATCGCGTGGTCCCCGCCGAGCCAGCCTGAGGGAGCGGCCCGAGTCGGGAGAGAACGGGGCAGCCCGCGACGCGGCGTGAGGCCCCACTGCCGCCAAGGGTTTGTGCGCTTGCAGCATGAATCTGGTCCACAATTGGGGTGTCGGTGCCCACTGGCACCGCTCCGGGACACCCCGGGCCACTCTTTCCTTACGGCAAGCATCCATGGCTCAAATCGTTTTTTTCGAGAACGTTCACCCCAGCGCCCGCGCGGTCTTCGAAGCCGCCGGCTACTCCGATATCGCCACGCACAGCACCGCGTTGCCTGCGGCCGAGTTGCGCGCCGCACTGCGCGGCGCCGAAGTGGTGGGGATCCGTTCTCGTACCCATCTGGATGCCGAGCTGCTGGCAGAGTTTCCCGACATCCGCGTGGTGGGATGCTTTTGCATCGGCACCAATCAGGTCGATGTGGACGCCGCCATGAAGCGTGGCATTCCAGTCTTCAACGCACCGTTTTCGAATACCCGTTCCGTTGCCGAACTGGTCCTGGGCGAGGCCATCTTGCTGTTGCGCCGCATCCCCGAGAAGAATCTGCGGGTGCATCAGGGGCACTGGGACAAAAGCGCTGCTGGCGCCTTTGAGGCGCGCGGCAAGACGCTGGGCATCGTCGGCTACGGCAATATCGGTTCGCAGATCAGCACGCTGGCCGAAGCCATCGGCATGCGGGTGGTGTACTTCGACGTCGAAGCCAAGCTGCCGCTGGGCAATGCGCGAGCCGCTGCGTCACTCAACGAGCTGCTCAGCCAGTCTGATGTCGTGACACTGCACGTGCCCGGCGGCAAAGGCACCGAGAACATCATCAACGCCGAAGCGCTGTCCCAGATGCGCCGTGGCGCCATTCTGATCAACGCCTCGCGCGGCGCGGTCGTGGATATCGACGCCCTGAACACGGCGTTGCGCCAAGGCCATCTGGCCGGCGCGGCGCTGGACGTTTTCCCGTCTGAACCCAAGGGCCCGGACGAGCCCCTGGCCAGCCCGCTCATCGGCCTGCCCAATGTCATCCTGACCCCGCACATCGGCGGCAGCACCCAGGAGTCCCAGGAAAACATCGGCCGCGAAGTCGCCGAAAAGCTGGTGCGCTTTCTGCGGGCCGGCACGACCAAGACGGCGGTCAACTTCCCCGAACTGGCTTATGTAGAGCCGGCGGGCGCGGCGCGCATTCTTCACGTCCACCGCAATGCGCCAGGCGCCCTGGGCACGCTGGACAACCTGCTGGCCGAACATGGCTTGAACATCGTCAGCCAGACCCTGCAGACCCGTGGCCAGATCGGTTATGTGGTCACCGATGTCGACGGCACCGTCGACGACACCGTCATGAGTGCGCTGCGCAGCCACCCCATCACGGTACGTTGCGATCGCCTTTGACCGGTGTGGCGGCCGGACCTGCGGGTCCGGCCTGCTCCGCGCTGGCCTGCTGCAGGCAGACTCCCATTTTTTCGAGTATGGCCGAGCGTGACAGGCGCCCGATCAGGCCGATCTCCCGCACAAAATCGGGCTCTCCGAGTTCGATGAGACGCAGCCCGGTGCGGTTGAGCCAGCGCGTATGCGGCAGGATGGCAACGCCCAGGCCAGCACGCACCAGATTGGCCAGCGCATCGATTTCATCGAGTTCGACCGCCTCTTGAACCTCGATGCGGTGGCGGCGCAGGAACCGATCGACCAGCCGCCCGCCAAACGATGAGCGCTCATACCGTATGAACGGTTCGGTTTCGAGCAGGTCGCGCCAGGGCCGCAGCGGCATCGTATCCTTGACCGCCAGCACCATCGGCTCGCTGAGCAGCGCCTGCCAGGCCAGTTCGGGCGGCAAGGCGAAGGGCGGGCGAATCTGCACCACCAGATCCACCTCGCCGGCGTCGACCTGGCCCAGCAGTGACAGCGACACCCCTGGCACCACCCGCACACGGACATCGGGATAGGCTGCTCGAAAGGGCTTGAGTGCACGCACCAGCAGATCCTGCTGAACCGAGGCGATGGCGCCAATACGCAACACCCCGCTGACTCGCCCTCCCCCCTGCTTGACCATTCCGTCGGCCAGTTCCAGCAGCTCCTCGGCTTGGGGCAACAATGCCCGCCCCTGGGCATTGAGCGCCGCCGCCTTGGCGCTGCGGTCAAACAGCGTCACACCCAGATGATTCTCCAGACGCCGGATCTGGGCGCTGACGGCCGATTGCGTCAGGCCGAGCTGACGACCCGCCCCGGTGAAGGTACCGTCACGGGCCACGGCGACGAAGGTTCTGAACTCACGAAGCATGAATTAAATAGGGGCGAATTAGCACACCAGAACGAGCACAAAAATAATTGATCCTAAGTCCCAAAAATATCGTTTTTCGATCAAAAAAACAATCCGTAAACTATGTCGCTCGCAGCATGGTGCTGCCCTGTCTGGAAATTTTCATCATGACCGCTCAAACCGCCATCCCCCCTTTCCACCTTGCCTTCCCGGTACGTGACCTGGCCGAAGCCCGCGAGTTCTATGGCGAACTGCTGGGCTGTTCGGAAGGGCGCAGCTCGCCCGAGTGGATCGATTTCAATTTCTACGGCCACCAGATCGTCGCTCACCTTGCCCCCAAGAATGCGGCGCAAACGCCACCAATGCCGTAGACTCTCACAACGTGCCGGTGCGTCACTTCGGCGTGGTGCTCTCGATGGAACAATGGGAAGCCATGGCCAAGAAACTGACGGATGCCGGCACCGATTTCGTCATCGAGCCCTACATCCGTTTCAAGGGTGAAGTCGGCGAGCAGGCCACCATGTTCTTCCTGGACCAATCGGGCAATGCCCTGGAGTTCAAGGCGTTCAAGAACATCGAGTCGCTGTTCGCCAAATAAGCCCTTGCCGCCCAGCAGGATTGCCGTTGTCCGAGACTCAAGAAGCCCCTACCGGTCATCCTGACTGGCGCATACAACCCCAGGGCGACCGCTGCCTGCTGGTCATCCTGGGCGACACCATTGCAGAGGCCACGGGCCGTCTATGCCTGGGACTGGCGCGCCAGATTCGCCTGGCTCGCTGGCCGGGCGTGGTCGACGTGGTGCCGTCCTTTACCACCGTGGCCGTGCACTACCGCCCGGTGCCACAAGGCGGCCTGCGATTCGCGGAACTGGCCGATCGCGTGCGCGAACTCCTGGCGCAGGACATCGTGGCCGACACCCGCGTCAGCCGCGAAGTCGACGTGCCCGTGTGCTATGGAGGCAAACACGGCCCGGACCTGGCCCAGGCAGCACAAAGCTGTGGACTGACCGAGCAGGAATTGATCGCGTTGCATGGGCAAGCCGGCAGCATGGTCTATATGCTGGGATTTGCCCCCGGTCACAGCTACATCGGCGTGCACGACGAGCGCTTGAATCTGCCGCGGCGCGACTCCCCACGCACGGAAGTGCCTGCCGGCTCGGTGGCCATCGCCAACCGCCAGACGGTCATCTATCCCAATCGCCTGCCCGGAGGCTGGAGCATCATCGGCGCCACGCCGCTGGTCATGTTTGACCCGGCACGCGAGCCCGCATCGCTGCTGCAACCAGGCGACCGTATTCGCTTCGTGCCCATCGATGAGGTTACTTTCGACCGCCTGCGCGCGGAGCAGCCATGAGCATCACCGTACTGAAACCGGGCATGCTGTCGACCTTTCAGGACGAAGGCCGCTACGGTTACCAGCATCAAGGCATCCCCGTGGCCGGCGCCATGGATGAACGGGCCCACCGGCTGGCGAACCTGCTGGCGGGCAACAGTGCGCAGCCGGCCACCCTGGAAATTACCCTTACCGGCCCCACCCTGCGTTTTGACAGCGCGGCCTGCTTTGCCTTGGCGGGCGCGGATCTGGATGCGACGCTCGACGGCAAGCCGCTGTGCATGCATCGGCCGCTGATCGCGCGGCCGGGATCCGTGCTTGCCTTCGGCGCGCCGGTTCAGGGCGCGCGCAGTTATCTGGCCGTCTATGGCGGATTTGCGCTGGACCCCGTCATGGACAGCAGCAGCACTTACCTGCGCAGCGGTTTTGGCGGCTGGCAGGGACGCGCGCTGCGCAAAGACGACCGCGTCGGCCTGGCACGGCCCTTGCGCGCGCAGTCAGATGTCCTCGATCCCCTGGCGCAGGCGCTCTGGGATACCCGGATTTACCTGCCTGCGACGTTGCGCAATACGCCGCGCGACGTCCTGCGCGTCTTACCCGGCCCGCATTGGGCCGAATTTTCCGAACGCACCCGCACGGATTTTCTGAGTCAGGCTTTCCGTATCAGCGCGCAGTCCGACCGCATGGGCTACCGCCTGCAGGGCCCGTCTCTGCTGATGGAGCAACCGCGCCAAATCCTGTCCGAAGCGACATGCTTTGGCACGATACAGGTGCCGGCCGGCGGCGAGGCCATCGTGCTGATGGCCGACCGCCAAACAACCGGCGGTTATCCGAAATTGGCGCAGATCGCCAGCGTGGATCTGCCTTCGCTGGCGCAGCGCATGCCCGGCGAGCAAGTCCGCTTTGCCCTGATCGAACTCGAACAGGCGCAAGAGCTGGATGCCGCGCGGGCGCGAGCCTTTGATGAGCTGCATGCCGGCCTGCAGAGCCTGCGCGATCCGCTGCTGCAGTCCATCGCCCTGAAGGAAGCCCGTACATGAGCAAGACCCTCGATCTGAATTGCGATATGGGCGAGAGCTATGGCGCCTGGCCCATGGGCAATGATGCCGCCGTGTTGCCCTTGGTGAGCTCCGCCAACATTGCCTGTGGTTTTCATGGCGGCGACCCCGGCACCATGCGCCAGACCGTGATGCTGGCTCGCGACAATAACGTGGCCGTGGGCGCGCACCCCGGCCTGCCGGATCTGCCCGGCTTTGGTCGCCGGGTCATGCAAATCAGTGCCCAGGAAGCCTATGACATGGTGGTGTACCAGGTAGGCGCCATGGCTGGCGTGGCTGCCTCGCAAGGTGTCCGGCTGCATCACGTCAAAGCGCACGGGGCGCTCTACAACATGGCGGCCAAGGACGCCGTGCTGGCCCGTGCCATCTGTACCGCCGTACGCGATGTCGATCACCGGCTCATCGTCTATGGCCTGGCCGGCAGCCACTGGGTCACCGAGGCAGAGACACTAGGCCTGCGTTGCGCGCAGGAAGTCTTTGCCGATCGCTCCTATCAGGATGATGGCAGCCTCACGCCACGCACCCAACCTGGCGCGATGATCACGCAAGCCGATCAGGCCGTGGCCCAGGTCTTGCAGATGGTGCAACGCGGCAGTGTGACCAGCGTCAGCGGCAAGACGGTCATGCTGGCTGCCGACACCCTGTGCATCCATGGCGACCAACCCAACGCTGTGCAGTTCGCAAGCGCCATCCGCCAGGCGCTACAGGCCGCCGGCATCGCGATCAGCGCGGCATAACCATCTGTCGATTCAGGCCGGGTCGGCAACGGCCTCGTAGCACTGCACCATCTCGGGCAGGTGGTCCATGATGTGGCGGCGTGCGGCCTCGGCTGCCTGATCAGGCGCCCCCCTCCAGGGCCAGCAATACGTCGCGGTGGAAGGCGTCGTAGGCCAGCTTGGCCAACGCGTGGCGCAGCACGATGTACCGCATGGGTTCGACCTGCTCGTAGAGCCTCGCCAGCACATCTTCGAGCGGCTTGTTGCCGGTGTGTCGCACCGCAATCAAATAGAACTGCCGCAGCGCGTCGGCATAGCGGCGCAGATCCTGCGCGGCATGCATGCGGGCCATCTCGCCGTCACAGGCCCGCAATTGTTGCAACAATTCAGCCGAAATCAGGCCATCGAGCTGGCGGATGCTGTAGCCCGCCAATTCCGCCCGCAAGGCGCACAGCTGCTGGATTTCGATCTTGGTGTAGCGCCGCACCCGGACCCCCCGGCGTTGCACATGGGCGACCATGCCGGTGAGCTCCAACAGGCGCAAGGCCTCGCGTATAGGGCTGCGGCTAGTGCCGAAACGCTGCTCCAGGTCCTGTTCGCGCAAGGGCTCGCCCGGCGCGAACGTGCCGTCGATAATCAGCTCCCGGATCTGCTCCTGGAGAAAATAAGGAATCGTGGCAGGCGCCTTTACAGGCGTGCGGAAATCCGACGACATGAAAAAATGTTGCAATGAATGGGGCGCTCATTGAAACATAAAAAAACCCCGCTCATCCGGCAACATTCCGCGGTTCGGGATGCTGCCGGATGAGCGGGGCTTCGTCGCGTGGCGTTCTTAGACCAGGACGCGCTCGATACCGCCGGTATTGGCACGACGCACGTAGTCCTCCATCCAGCTCGCGCCCAGAATGTGGCGCGCCATCTCGACGACGATGTAGTCGGCTTGCATACTCGTATCGCCTTCGTAGCGCGACAACCCCTGCAGGCAGGACGGACACGACGTCAAGACCTTGACCTCGCCATCGAAGCCATCGGCGCTTACGGCCGAGCGGTTCTTGAGCAGCTCTTCCTGCTTGCGAAAGCGCACCTGGGTAGAGATGTCCGGACGGCTTACGGCCAACGTCCCCGATTCGCCGCAGCAGCGATCGCTCTTGATGGCCTGCTCGCCCACGAGCGAACGCACCGTCTTCATCGGATCCTGCAGCTTCATGGGGGTATGACAGGGGTCGTGGTACATGTAGCGCACACCCTGAACCCCGTCGAGCTTGATGCCTTTTTCGAGCAGATACTCATGGATGTCGATCAGACGGCACCCAGGGAATATCTTGTCGAATTCATACCCGGCCAACTGGTCATAACAGGTGCCGCAGCTCACCACCACGGTCTTGATGTCCAGGTAGTTCAGGGTATTGGCCATCCGGTGGAACAGCACACGGTTGTCCGTGATGATCTGCTCGGCCTTATCGGTCATGCCATTGCCGCGCTGCGGATACCCGCAACACAGATAACCCGGAGGCAGCACGGTCTGCACACCCGCATGCCAGAGCATGGCCTGGGTGGCCAGACCCACCTGAGAGAACAACCGTTCGGAGCCACAGCCCGGGAAATAGAACACCGCTTCGGTATCGGCTGTCGTGCTCTTGGGATCCCGGATGATGGGTACGTAATTGGCGTCTTCGATATCGAGCAATTTGCGCGCGGTCTGCTTAGGTAGCCCACCAGGCATCTTCTTGTTGATGAAGTGCACCACTTGCTCACGCAAAGCGGGCTTGCCCACGGTGGCCGGCGGATGATCGGTCTGTTTGCGCGCCACGCTCGCCAGCAGATCGTGCGCGGCGCGTTGCACCTTATACCCCACGCCCACCATGGCCTTGCGCGTGGCGTTGATGGTGGCCGGGTCCTTGGCGTTCAGGAAGAACATGGCTGCGGCCGTACCGGGATTGAAGGACTTGCGGCCCATGCGGCGCAGTAGCGCCCGCATGTTCATCGAGACATCGCCGAAATCAATATCGACCGGACAAGGCGTATAGCATTTGTGACAGACCGTGCAATGGTCGGCCACGTCCTCAAACTCTTCCCAATGCCGCAGGCTCACGCCACGGCGCGTCTGCTCTTCATACAGAAAGGCTTCCACCAGCAAAGAAGTAGCCAGGATCTTGTTGCGCGGGGAATACAACAGATTGGCACGTGGCACATGCGTGACACAGACCGGTTTGCACTTGCCGCACCGCAGGCAATCCTTGACCGACTCCGAAATCGCGCCAATATCGCTTTGCTGCATGATGAGCGACTCGTGCCCCATCAGGCTGAAGCTGGGCGTCCAGGCGTGACGCAGGTCCGCGCCAGGCATGAGTTTGCCGGCGTTGAAGTGACCGTTGGGATCGACGCGGCGCTTGTAGTCCTGGAAGGGAGCCAGCTCCTCGTGCGTCAGAAACTCGCACTTGGTCAGGCCGATGCCATGCTCGCCCGAGATCACCCCGTCGAGATCGCGCGCGATCTGCATGATCCGATCGACGGCCTCATGCGCTTCGCGCAGCATGCCGTAGTCATCGGAGTTGACCGGCAGATTGGTGTGGACGTTGCCGTCGCCGGCGTGCATGTGCAGCGCCACGAAGACACGACTCTTGAGCACTCGCGCATGGATGCTCTTGATTTCATCCAGGATGGGTTTGGCCGCTGCCCCGGAGAAAATGCCTTGCAGACCGGCCAACACCTCGGTCTTCCAGGACACCCGCACCGTGCGGTCCTGGACGATATCGAAGACTCGCGCCTGCGGCTGGGTTTGCAGACGCGTGGCGAACACGTCCGCCATGCTCGTCAGACCGATATCGGCCAGATGCGCTTGCGCCTGGGCCAGCGGCAAATCCAGGTTATCCAGCAGCCACTGCCAGCGACGCCGCGCGTCGGCCAGCAAGACCACGGCCTGCTGCGTGCGCTCGGCCAGCACCTCGGCGCGCGTGAGCGCGGCATCCTCGGCGTCTTCGGGCTTGCCCACCGGCAGCGGCTGCGCGAGATACTCGTCCAGCGCATCGATCAAACGCAGCTTGTTGCGCGTGGACAGCTCGATATTGATGCGCTCGATTTCATCGGTGTACTCACCCATGCGATTGAGCGGAATCACGACGTCTTCATTGATTTTGAAGGAGTTGGTGTGACGGGCAATGGCCGCTGTGCGCGAACGGTCGGCCCAGAATTTCTTGCGGGCTTCGGCGCTGACGGCAACGAAACCCTCGCCATGGCGGGTATTGGCCAGACGCACCACTTCACTGGCCGCTGCAGCCACGGCGGCGTCGTCGTCGCCGACGATGTCGCCAATCAGAACCATCTTCGGCAACACACCGCGCTTGCTCTTGGTGGCATAGCCCACCGCGCGCAGGTAGCGCTCGTCCAGATGCTCCAGCCCGGCCAGGATGGCGCCGCGTTCACGGCCCTCGCCGTCCAGATAGCCTTTGACCTCGACGATGGACGGAATCGCATCGCGCGCCTGGCCGAAAAACTCCATACAGACCGTGCGCGTATGGCGCGGCATGCGGTGCACCACCCAGCGGGCAGAGGTGATCAGGCCATCACAGCCCTCTTTCTGCACGCCCGGCAACCCTGCCAGGAACTTGTCGGTGACGTCCTTACCCAGGCCTTCCTTGCGGAAAACGCGCCCAGGGATCTCGAGGATCTCGGTACGCAGCAGCTTCTCGCCGGCCTTGGCAGCACCGTCGAACCACCTGACCTCAAAGCGCGCTACCTCCACGTCATGGATCTTGCCCATGTTGTGATCCAGACGTGTGACTTCAAGCCAGTTGCCGTCCGGATCCACCATGCGCCACCAGGCCAGGTTGTCCAGCGCAGTGCCCCACAGCACGGCCTTCTTGCCGCCGGCATTCATGGCGATGTTGCCGCCCACACACGAGGCTTCGGCAGAGGTGGGGTCCACGGCGAACACGAAGCCGCCACGCTCGGCGGCTTCGGCCACGCGTTTGGTGACCACGCCGGCGCCGGTGGCAATCACCCCGACCTCGTCGTCACGGCCCGGCAGGCGCGTGAGCGCAACCTCGGCAATCTGGTCGAATTTTTCGGTATTGATGACCGCGGACTTCCAGGTCAGCGGAATGGCCCCACCGGTATAACCCGTACCACCCCGCGCGGCACGATGGTCAGCCCCAACTCGATACAGGCGCGCACCAGGGCGGCGATTTCTTCTTCGCCGTCAGGGGTGAGCACCACGAAGGGGTACTCGACGCGCCAATCGGTCGCATCGGTGACGTGGGCCACGCGCGACAGACCATCAAATTTGATGTTGCCCCGCGCGGTAATGCGCCCGAACACCTTCTGCGCCTGCTTGCGCAGTTGGTCGGTCAGGTCGAATTGCGCCTCGAACTCGGCCACCGCCGCATGGGCGCGCGTGAGTAACTCCCCGACTTTGGCGTCGCGCTGGGGGTCATGCCCCTGGGCGGCGGCCGATTCGGGTTCGCGGCGCTTGTCGATTTCTCCCAGGCGATGGTGCAGGGCTTCGATCAGCAGCTTGCGGCGCTTGGGGTTATCGAGCAGGTCATCCTGCAGATAGGGGTTGCGACGCACCACCCAGATGTCGCCCAGCACCTCATAGAGCATGCGCGCCGAACGCCCAGTGTGCCGCTCGCCGCGCAGGTCGGACAGCAACTGCCAGGCGTCCTCCCCCAGCAGTCGGCCAACGACCTCACGATCGGAGAAAGACGTGTAGTTGTAGGGGATTTCGCGCAAGCGCGCGCCGGGTGCAGGCGGCATCGCCGCAGTCAGGATTTGGCTGGCGAGGGGGGCATTCATGGAGGCAGCGGGAAGGGGCCCTAAAAAAACATTTTAAGACATTGCCGGCCCAAGGCCCGTAATCCCCCAAATCCTCCTCGGATAGGCTTTCAGATTACGGTCAACTCACCGCTCAGATGGCCCAGAGCAAGCCGGCGGTCAGCAGGGCATAGCGCAGCAACTTGCCTGCCGCCATATAGGCCACGCAAGGCCAGAAGGACAGCCGCAACCAGCCTGCCACAGCACACAATGGATCGCCCACCCGGGCAACCAGGACAAGAGCAGGGCGGCCGGCCCCAGGCGATGCAACCACTGGCGGGCATGGGTGTTCCAGCGCCCGGCCATCCGACGCGAAAAACCACCTTGCTCTTGGGGTGCATGCGGGTGCTTCTCGCGCCAGCGTTCGAATGCACGCTGTGCGCCGAAACCCATGGCATAGCTGATGACACCGCCGGCCGTATTGCCCAATGTGGCCACCACGACGGTGGGCCAGAACAAGTCTGGCTGTAATTTGATGAAGCCAAACACCACCGCTTCGGACCCCAGAGGCAGCAGCGTGGCCGAGAGCAGGCAGATCAAAAACACAGCGGGCAACCCGACCGATGGCAGCGCCAGCGCGGCCAACATCCAATGCACGGAGTCGAGCAACCATTGTTCCATCCGGCGCAGTGTACCTGCCCGCTACGCAGCATGCGCAAAGGGGGTTCTGCCCCTGTGTTAATCTGCCCGACGCTACTTTTTTACGCACTACCACTGGCTGTTCCATGTCCACTGACTATCTGAAACGCATCCTGACCTCCAAGGTCTACGACGTCGCTGTCGAATCTCCGCTCGAGCCTGCACCGCTGGTGTCGCAGCGAATTTCGAACACCGTCCTGCTCAAGCGTGAAGATACCCAGCCCGTGTTCAGCTTCAAGTTGCGCGGCGCCTACAACAAGATGGCAAATCTGCCGCAGGCATCTTTGAGCCGTGGCGTGATCGCCGCATCGGCCGGCAATCACGCCCAGGGCGTAGCGCTGGCGGCTCGCCGTCTGGGCTGCCGCGCCGTCATCGTCATGCCGACCACCAGCCCGCAAGTCAAGATCGACGCCGTGCGGCGCCTGGGCGGCGAAGTCGTCCTGGCGGGCGAGAGCTTTACCGACGCCTATCAGCACTCGCAAAAGCTCGAAAAAGACCAGAAGCTCACCTTCGTGCACCCCTTCGATGATCCGGACGTCATTGCCGGCCAGGGAACGGTGGGCATGGAGATCCTGCGCCAGCACCCCGGGCCCATCGAGGCGGTCTTCGTGGCCATCGGCGGCGGAGGTCTGATTGCCGGCGTCGCGGCCTATATCAAGCAGTTGCGCCCGGAGATCAAGATCATCGGCGTGCAGACGGAAGACTCCGACGCCATGGTGCGCAGCGTGCGCGCCGGCCGCCGCGTCACGTTGAGCGATGTGGGTCTGTTTTCCGATGGCACCGCCGTCAAGCTGGTCGGCGCCGAGACATTCAAGCTCACGCGGCAGTACGTCGACGACTTTGTCGTCGTCAATACAGATGCCATCAGCGCGGCGATCAAGGATGTCTTTCAGGACACGCGCAGCGTGCTTGAACCGGCAGGCGCCCTGGCGCTGGCCGGCGCCAAGCACTATGCCGCCCAGCACAAACTAAAAGGCAAGACGCTGATTGCCATCACCAGCGGCGCCAACATGAACTTCGACCGGTTGCGCTTCGTCTCCGAACGCGCCGAGGTGGGAGAGATGCGCGAGGCGGTCTTCGCCGTGAGCATGCCCGAGCAGCGCGGCAGCTTCCGCCGCTTCTGCGAGCTGGTGGGCGATCGCAGCGTCACGGAATTCAATTACCGCATAGCCGACACGGATCAAGCCCATGTCTTCGTAGGTCTGCAGGTCAGCTCACCGGCCGAGCCGGACAAGATCGCCGCGCATTTTCGCAAGCACGGCTTTCCGACGCTGGATCTGACGCATGATGAAATGGCCAAGACCCACCTGCGCCATATGGTCGGAGGACGCTCCTCGCAAACCAAGAACGAGCTGCTCTACCGGTTTGAGTTTCCGGAACGCCCCGGGGCGTTGATGCGCTTTCTCAATGCCATGAACCCCGACTGGAACATCAGCCTGTTCCACTATCGCAATCAGGGCGCGGATTACGGCCGCATCCTGATAGGCATCCAGGTGCCGCCCACCGACAAGAAACAATTCCGCAGTTTCATCGCCGAGCTGGGCTACCCTCACTGGAACGAAACGGAGAACCCGGCCTACAAGCTGTTTCTATAGCGTCGCCGGCTCGGCTTGCGCGACGGACATGAAAAAAGGCCTCCCTTTCAGGAGGCCTTGCTTCTTTGCGTTCGAGACGTCCGGCGGCAAACTTCGGGTTCGTGTCACTCACGGTCTACGGAGATAGGTACCGCAAATTCCTTCAACTTGGTGCCGGACGTCTAAAGCGCTTAGAACCGGTGACGAATACCGACCGCGAACGCCATATCCTTGGCGTCACGTTGGAAGGCGTAGTTGTCGCCGTACGAAGCGTAGGCGTACAGGTTCGTACGCTTGCTCAGGTCATAGGTGTAACCCAGGCTGTACACGTTGAACGTTGCGTCATCGCCCGTGAGCTTGTCGTTGTTCGGGGTGGCGCGCTGCCAGGAACCGAACACGGCGTGACGACCCAGGGGCACGGTGGCGCCGATCATGTACGAGTTGGCGCGGAAGCCGTCAGCACCACGGAAGGAGTCGAATTTTTCCATGCCGGTCGGGGTCGTGCCCATATCCTGGCCGACGAACCAGCCGTCGCGGGTCTGGCCGAAGGCAGCAGCCAGCTTGACCACTTCGAGATCGTACGAAGCGCCGATGGCGTAGGTCTGCACCGAATCAGCCGTCTTGCCGCCGGTGGTGTTGTTGCTCAGGTTCAGACGGTCGTAGACCACCGCCACATTCAACGGACCATTCAGGTACTGAAGGCCAGTCGTCAGAACGCGGTTGTTGTCGTTGGTCTGGAAGCCCTTACGGCCGTTGCTGTCTTGCGTATCATCGGCGTTGAAGGCGTAGCCGATACCGAACTTGAAGCCGCTCATGCTCGGGGTTTGATACAGGACCATGTTGTCCAGACGCATCGTGTTCGCGGAGCTGAACGTGGTACCCAGGTTAGCGGTGTTGTAGCTGATCGAGAACGGATCGATCGAACCGAGGAACTTGGATGCCATGTTGGTTGGCGGCCGAATTCCAGACGACCCCAGTAGTCGCTATCCAGGCCAACGGTAGCTTGACGACCGAACAGGCGGCCGTTTTGCTGCGAATTGCCGTTCAACGGGCCGAAGCCAGCTTCCAGGTTGAACACGGCGCGCAGGCCGTCACCCAGGTCTTCCACACCGCGCATACCAAAGCGCGAACCGCTGCTCACGCCCTGAACAGCGCCGAAACGGCTCTGCTTGTCGCCGTTGAATTTAACTTGCTCGTAACCGATACCGGCGTCGATCAAACCGTACAAAGTGACCGAGTCAGCCGCCTGCGCCGCGCCGGCGAAACCGGCCAGCAACGACACAGCCAATAGCGTCTTTTTCATGATGAGTTCCCATTGCGGAAGGACTTGAAAAGGCTTGCGCGCGCTACGCTTTTTGCGTCTTCCCCTCCGCTTTTTCAGGGCCTCAGGGCGGCGCGCACAATGAAAGTTTCAGCCGTGTAACGATACGGAGTAACCCTTGTTTCGGAGAACACCTTTCCATATATGGAAATATAAATAACGAAAACTCAACTTGAACCCATAGCTGGAATCGACGCGCCTGGACATTCCCCCAGGAGAACATCGACCGACACCAACATTTTCAGCCGCGGAATCACCGGCTGGCGGCATGAGCGCCGATGGATTCGGCCACATGGAAAGTTACTTTCCCTGGCGCCCAGGCTGTTGTAATTACGCAGCACTTCGAACCTCAGATCGCGGCCGGCGTCCGCACGCGCACACGCGTGTCACCAAAAATCCTCGCAAAAATGGCAGCTTTACGCTGATGGAAGGCCATGACATCAACCGCGGCATCCGATCCGGCATTCGGCCCATGCCGTGCGCAGACCCGAGCCATACGTCTCCCACGCCTGCCGATGCGCGATGCCGCGCCCGACCAGGATTACCCGCCGCAGCGGCAGGCTGGTGGAGTATCCTTGTGATAGTGATTAGTAGAAACCCTTAATTTGAGGATCTTTTTTTCCACCAGTGAGAGAGTGTCCACAAAACAGGTCAAAACACTGCCAATTACAGAACAAAAAATCTGCCCATTCAGTTCGCCGAAAGGGGAATATGAAAAGCAGATTTCCAAATGCGCAATAATCAGGCACGTATCATTGGTGCGCCCGCAGACTTACCCAGGAAGACATATGGACATCCAGCTCAACGACATCGCCTTGTTTGTCGAAGTCGCCAAGCGCAAAAACTTCAGCCACGCGGCCGAGGGCTTGGGTATCCCGACGTCCACCCTGTCGCGCCGCGTCAGTGAACTGGAGCGCAATATCGGTATGAAGCTGCTCAATCGCAGCACACGCCGCATCGACCTCACCGAAGCCGGAGCGGTGTACTTCGAGCGCTGCCGCCACATCGTCGAAGAGGCACGCGTGGCACACGAACAACTTCAGGACATGGCCGCCCAACCCAAGGGCCGCCTGCGCATCTCGATGCCGACCAGTCTTGCGCAGTTGTTCCTGCCCATCGTGATCCGCGATTTTCGCGAACAGTATCCGGACATCGAATGCGATTTTGATCTGAGCATGCGGCCCATCGATCCCATCAGCAATCCGTTCGATCTGGTGCTGCGCTTCGGGCCGCAACCGGACTCCAGTCTCATCGCCAAGCAGATCGTGCTCATGACGCAGCAACTCTATGCGTCGCCCCAATACCTGGAGCAGCATGGCGAGCCGCGCGTGCCCGCAGACCTGGGGCATCACGAATGCCTGCGCCCGGCCATGAATGAAGCGTTCTCATATTGGGTGCTGCATTCGGGCGACAAAGTCGAACGTGTGCAGGTCACAGGCAGGCTGGCCGCCAACAATGTAGGCATGCTGGGCCGCCTTGCCAGTCAGGGCATGGGCATCACACCGCTATTGGTGTTTGACGCCATGGAGCGGGCGATCGCGCAAAGCGGCCTGGTTCGGGTGTTGCCGCAATGGAGCCTGACACCCATGCCGCTGTTCGCTTTGCTGCCCTCGCGGCGCATACCCGCCAAGACGCGGGCATTCCTGGACTTTATCCAGCCGCGGCTCACCGACGCCTGAGCGGCTACTCCGTCTGCGAAAACTGGCAGACCGTATAGAGTGGCGTGCCGGTACCGGCGATATGTTGCGAGCCGTTGAGATATGGCAGATCGATCACCGCAGCGGCCTCTACCACATTGGCACCCAGTCGCTGCAGCAGCTTGATGGCCGCAACCATCGTCCCGCCCGTCGCGATCAAGTCGTCAATCAGGACCACGCGCTGGCCGGTGCGCACCGCATCGGTATGCATCTCGACTGTGGCGTTGCCGTACTCGAGCGTGTACTCCTCGGCGACGGTGCGGTAGGGAAGCTTGCCTTTCTTGCGCACCGGAACGAAACCCAGATTCAGCTCATAAGCCAGCACGCTGCCTAGAATGAAGCCGCGCGCGTCCACGCCCGCCACCAGATCCAGCCGTTGACGCATGTAGCGGTAGACGAACAGATCGATCAAGGCGCGGAAGGTGCGTGGATCCTGAAGCACCGGCGTGATGTCACGAAAGGTGACCCCGGGAGCAGGCCAATCAGAGACGCTGCGTATGGTGCGCCGTATGACCTCGGCATAATCGGTCTGCATAATGGAAACTCCCGGTTCAAAGCAAGGCGAACTATAACCGCGCCCGGCCCTCGAAGCCAGGACCGTCAGATCAAATGTCCATCCTGCAGCGCGAGAACACGATGGACTGCGCCTTCGGGCAGGCGTGCATGCGTGGCGAGCACCACGGCGCGGGATGCGCAGGCGTGAGCCAGATCCCCCAGAAAGGCCTCTTCATTGGGACGATCCAGCCCCGCAGTCGGCTCATCCAGCAAAATGATATCGGCCGCCGACAACAAGACCCGCGCCAGGCACAGGCGCCTGGCCTGACCGGCCGACAGCCCCGCCCCGCCTTCGCCCACCCAGGTATCCAAGCCCTGGGGCAGCCCTCGGGTGAAGTCTGCCAGACGCGCCGACGCCAGCGCCTGCCACAACGCGGCCTCGTCAGCCTCGGGCGCACCTATCAATAGGTTGCTGCGCAGACTGCCCAGAAAGACGGGGGAGTCTTGTGACAGAAGCGCAATGCGCCGGTGAATATCGGCCTGGGCGGCGTGCCGCAAGTCGCAGCCGCCGAGCGTTACCGCGCCGGCTTGTGGATCTTCGAGCCGTAACAGCAGATGCAGCAAGGTGGACTTGCCACTGCCGCTTGGCCCGACGATGCCGATACGCTCTCCGGGTGCGAGCATCAGGTCCACCCCATCGAGAACGGCTTGCTCGCGGCCAGGGTAGGCAAACCGCAATCCCTGAGCACGCAGTTCGCCATGCTCGGGTAAGGCCTGCGGCTCGGCCGGGTCGCGCAGGTCAGGTTCGGCGCGCGTGAGCTCGCCGATACGACGCGCGGCAGCACGCGCGGCGCCCAGGCGTGACACACCACGCATGATGGGTCCGGCCACCTCGAAAATCCCCAGCGTGGCCAACAACAACCCTGCCAGCAGCGGGCCGGAGACCTGACCGGCAGCCAAGGCCGGCAGGCCAAACCACAACACGGCGACCACCGCGGCTCCCGCCGCCGCCTGAACCAGCCACAGCCCATAGGCGGCCAGCCGGGCTTGTCCCCCTCGCGCCTGCTGCAACTGGCCACAGAAAACGGCAAAGTGTTCGCAGGCCTGCGACTGAACATGCAGGGCGGCAATATCCACATGGCCTTCGACGGTCTCGATCACGGCGTGACGCAGGGCGGCCGCACTGGCTTGAGCCTGTTCACCCGAGCGACGCGCCACCCGGCCGAGCCACCAAGGCACCAGCACACTGGCCACCAGCAACGCCCCCGCCACCGCCAGGCCGGCCCCGGCAGGTGATAGCCCAGCACCAGACAGAAGATGGCTCCGCCCACCAGGGCCGTCGCCACCGGCATGATGACAAAGAGAAAGACGGCATCCAGCGCGTCAACGTCGCCCGTCAGGCGCGCCACCAGATCACCGGCGCGGTAGCGCGACAGCTGCCTGGGCGTCAGGCGCAGGAGCGAGCGGAACACCGAGCCGCGCAGATCGGACAACAAACGCAAGGTCGCCGCATGCCCGGCCAGGCGTTCGGCATAGCGTGACGCGATGCGAATGAATGACAGACCTCGCACCAGCGACGAAGGCACAAAGAGATTGAATATCGCACCGGCGCCTGCCAGGGCGGCACCGGTCAGAAACCACCCCGATACGCCGAGCAAGCCAACCCCGGCGGCCAAGGTCAGCAAGGCCAGAAAGAATGCCCCAGCCAGGCCACCGCGCCGGCGCACATAAAGCTTCTTCAGCAGGCCCCACATGATCAGCGAGCCTCCAGATGACCGTTGGCCAGATGCCAGCAGCGTGGCAAACGCCGGACCACCGCGCTGGCGTGAGTCGCCACGATCAGCGTGTGCCCCTGGGCAAAAGCCAGAATCTCATGCAGCACTCGCTCCTGCGTGGCCTCGTCCAGATGCGCGGTCGGTTCGTCCAGAAGGATGAGCGCAGGGTCACGCAGAAACAGACGCGCCAGTGCTACACGCTGCGCCTGCCCGCCCGACAGACCTTGCCCGCGACCGTCCAGCCAGGTCTGCAAACCTTCTGGCCAGGTCTGGGCAAACTCCAGCACGCAGGCGCGGCGCGCGGCTTCTTGCACCGCGGCGTCATCGGCGCCCGGCCGCGCCAGACGAATGTTGTCAGCCAGGGTCCCCGCATGCAGATAGGGCCGCTGACCGATAAAGGCCACGCGCTCACGCAGGGCCGCTTCGTCCCAGTGCGCCAGCGCGTGACCATCCAGCAGAATCTCGCCTTCGGGCACAAGGCCCAAGCGGCTGACGGCCTGCAGCAGGCTGGACTTCCCCGCGCCACTGGCACCCATGAGGGCGACATGCTCGCCGGGGTGCAGGTCCAGGCTCACGCCATCGAGCACGGCTTGCGGGCGGCCGGGCATCCGCAGCGTCAGCCGGCGCGCGCTGAGACTGGCCGCAACCGCCGAAGTCTGCGCAGGCTGTGGCGTAGCCGGGACGGCGGGCTCGCTGGCAAGGTCGCCGAACACGGCGTGCAACTGATGCACGGCCGCGCGCGCCGTGCCGCGGTCATGGTAATGGGCCGCGAACTGGCGCAATGGAGCATAGACCTCAGGCGCCATGAGCAGGCAGAAAAATCCGGCCTGCAACGTCAGGGGGGTAAAGCGGATGTCGATATAGCCCAGATAGGTCAGGCCAATGTAGACGGCAACGCCTGCCACGCCGAGCGCGGCGAAGAATTCAAGTACGGCGGAAGACAGAAAGGCGATGCGCAACACCGATAGCGTGCGCCGTCGAAGGGCTTCACTGGCTTCGACCACGGTCTGCGCTTCGGCCTGCGCGCGGCCAAACAGCTTGAGGGTGGACAGCCCACGCAGACGGTCGGCAAAGAATCCCGATAAACGTCCAAATGCCTGCAAATGCCGGCGGCTGGCCGATTCCGCCCCCCAACCCACCAGAGCCATGAACAGCGGAATCAGCGGCGCGGTGACCAGCAGCAGCAAACCCGAGACCATGTCAAAAGGCAGCACGGCCACCGAAAAGGCGACCGGCAACACGGCCGCCGCCCCCATGGCCGGCAGATACTTGGCGAAAAATCCGTCGAGGGCCTCGACCTGCTCGAGCATGGCACTGGCAAGTTCGCCCGAAGCGCGCTCGCGCGACCACTGCGGGCCGTTGGCCAGCAGCCGCGCGAAAAGCGCCTGACGCACCTGCCGCTTGATGGACTCGGCCGCGCTGGCCCCGGCGCGTTCGCCCACCCACCCCAGGCAGGCCCGCAACAGAATGAGCAGCGCGATAGAAAGGATAGGTGTGATCAGCTCGGCGCGCGGGGCCTGGACCACGATGGCTTCATGCAGCACATGCGCCAGCAACCACGCCTGCACCACCAGCAGCGCCCCGCGAGAAGCGGCGCCGCGGCGGCCAGGCCGATGGCCCGGCCCGCCAGCCGCGTTCGGGACATCAACCAGCGCGACTGCTCGCGCGGCAGCTTCAGGAGCACGGCCGAAGGATCGTGCTCCACTCCGGACGGACCGCTCACTCGTCGGCCGGCCTTCTGAACGGATCGTGGGCATGGCCCTCGCGCAGTTCAAACCACATTGCATTGAGAATGGCAAAGGCGCAGGCCAGGCCCAGGCCGAGAATCCACGAGAAATACCACATGACCGGGCTCCTTGATCAGTAAGAGTTGGGCGTGCCGCCGACCGATTCCTGCGTGACCTTGCCGCGCATGACGCGATACACCCAGGCGGTGTAGAGCGTCACGATGGGCAGGAAGATGACCACGGCGATGACCATGATCCACAGGGTAAGGTGGCTGGACGACGCATCCCAGATGGTCAGACCGGCGGCGGAGTTCACCGAGGACGGCATGATGAAGGGAAAGAGCGCAAAGCCCACCGTCAGGATGATGCCGGCAATGGCAATCGAGGAGGCGATGAAGGACAGCACATTGGCACGCATGGCCAGCAGAGCAATCGTCAGCAGCGCGCCAGCCACGCCCAGCGCCGGCCCGATCCAGAACAGAGGCCACTTGGCAAAGTTGTTCAGCCAGGCGCCTTGTTCGACGGCTACCGTCTTGAGCATGGGGTTGGACGGACCGTTCGGATCGATGACGCTGGTGATGACCTGGCCGTCGAGCTTGGCCACCCAGAAACCGGCCGCCACGAACAACACCGCCGTCAGCAAGGCCGTAATCTGCCCCATGCGCCGTGCGCGGCCGGAGATCGGATCTTCGGTCCGCCACGCCAGGAGCACGGCGCCATGCATGACGAGCATCAGCACACTGATCACGCCCGCCAACAGAGCAAAGGGCGTAAAGAGCTGGAAGAAATGCCCCTCCCAACTCGGGCGCAAGGTGATGGGGTCGAAATTCTGCGGCACCCCGAGAATCACGTTGCCCATGGCCACGCCAAACACCAGCGCTGCCACGACACCGGAAAAGCACAGCACATAATCCCAGTTGTTGCGCCAGCGCGGGGTCTCCATCTTGCTGCGGTACTTGAACGCCACCGGCCGCAGGATCAGGGCCAGCAACAGCAGCAGCATGGCCAGATAAAAGCCCGAGAAGGACGCCGCGTACAGCACAGGCCAGGCCGCGAAAATCGCGCCACCGGCGGTGATGAGCCAGACCTGGTTGCCTTCCCAGACAGGGCCGACAACGTTGATCACGACGCGACGCTCCGCGTCGTTCTTGGCCACCACGGGCAGCAGAGCAGCCACACCGAGGTCAAAGCCATCCATCACGGCAAAACCGATCAACAAGGCGCCAAGCAGCACCCACCAGATCACGCGCAGCGTGGCCAGATCGAGGGGAATCAAGGTATCCATATGCGTTCTCCGGCTCAGGCGTCAATGGCCGCGCTTACAGGGTTGCCCGCCCGGCTCGTCGGAATAAGTGGCTTGTCGCGTTTGGGGCCGGCCTTGATGGCATGCGTCATAACCTTGATGCCGATGATGAGCAGCACCGTGTAGAGCACGATGAATACCGTCAGGCTGACTGCCAGATCCACCAGGGTCAGACCCGAGGCGGCGTAATAGGTCGGCAGCACACCTTCGATCACCCAGGGCTGGCGGCCATACTCGGCCACGAACCAGCCGCACTCGATCGCCAGCCAGGGCAATGGCAGGCTCCAGAACGCGATCTTGAGCAGGCGTGGGTAGGTGTCGAGACGGCCGCGCGTGGACAGCCAGAAGGACACGGCGAAAAAGAGGATGAAGTAAAAGCCCAGCGCCACCATGATGCGGAACGTCCAGAACAGCGGCGTCACCGACGGGATGGTATCCAGCGCAGCAGCGTGGATATCGGCGTCGGTCACCTTGCTCAGGTCAGGCTGATAACGTTTGACCAGCAACGCGTAGCCGAGATCCTGCCAGGTGCGGTCAAATGTCAGGCGGGCCTCCGTATCCTTGGGATTGGCGCGGATACGTTCGAGCGCCGCGTTAGCCACCATACCTTCACGGATGCGAGATTCGGCGCGGCGCACCAGATCGTCAATACCCAGCAGTGGCGTGGTGAGCGAACGCGTGCCGATCAGACCCATGACATAAGGCACGGAGATCGCGAAGTCATTCTTGCGCTCGGCCTGGTTGGGCCACGCGATCAGGTTGAAGCTGGCCGGAGCGGGCTCGGTGTGCCACATGGCTTCGATCGCGGCGATCTTCATCTTCTGATGTTCGGTGGTGAGGTAGCCGCTTTCGTCACCCAGCACCACAACCGAAAGCGCCGAGGCCAGACCAAAGCTGGCGGCGACGGCCATGGAGCGCTTGGCCAGATCGATGTGCCGGCCGCGCAACAGATACCAGGCGCTGATAGCCATCACGAACATGGCACCACAGACGTAACCGGCACTGACGGTGTGCACAAATTTGGCTTGACCCACCGGGTTGAACAGCACCGCGGCAAAGTCGGTCATTTCCATGCGCATGGTGTCGGGATTGAACACCGCACCAACGGGGTTCTGCATCCAGCCGTTAGCGATGAGAATCCACAACGCAGACAGATTGGTGCCCAGCGCCACCAGCCAGGTGACGATCAGGTGCGACACCTTGGACATGCGGTTCCAGCCGAAGAAGAACAGGCCGACGAACGTCGCTTCCAGGAAGAACGCCATGAGGCCTTCGAGCGCAAGCGGCGCGCCGAAAATGTCGCCCACGTAATGGCTGTAGTACGACCAGTTCATGCCGAACTGGAACTCCATCACCACACCGGTAGCGACGCCCAGCGCAAAGTTGATGCCGAACAGCGTGCCCCAGAACATGGTCATCCGCTTCCAGATCTGGCGACCGGTCATCACGTAGACGCTTTCCATGATGGCAATCAGGAAAGACAGACCCAGCGTGAGGGGAACGAAGATGAAGTGGTAGAGGGCGGTAGCCGCGAACTGAAAACGCGACAGGTTGACGACGTCGAGGTCAATCATGAGTACGCTCCCGAACGGGCGAGAGGCTGGTACAGCCGACATGGCCTCCCGGCACGCTCGCAAGCCATGATACGGCCCTTGTATGCAAGTTCATAGATTTATTCCCGAATGCTAGTGGGCAGGCTCTTATCCCGGCTCCGCAACTTACCGGCAAAATCCAACACCTTCTGTACCTTGGACCCCAGCCGCATCAGGTTCTGCAGGGTCTCGGGCGGCAGGTGTTGCACCTCATCAAACCAGCCGGTCGACAGTTCGATGAGTTCCAGCATTTCGTGCATGCGATGTTGCGCATACTTTTCACCCCCGTCACCCGAACCCGCCAGCAGCGTGTCCCGCAACAGGGTCAGGGTGGGGTCGATTTCACGTTTGCGCTTCTCCTCCATCAGGATGCGGAAGATCTCCCAGACATCCTCAGGGGTTTCGAAGTACTCCCGCCGGTCGCCCACCTGATGAATCAACGTGACCAACCTCCAGGACTGCAACTCTTTCAGGCCCATGCTCACACTCGAGCGCGAAAACCCGAGCGCCTCGGCGATGTCATCGGCATTGAGCGGCTGCGGTGACAGAAACAGCAAGGCGTACATCTGCCCCACCGTACGGTTGACCCCCCAGCGGCTACCCATCTCGCCAAAATGGAGAACAAAGCGCTCGATCTGCGGAGACAATGCCACTGAAAACCTTTGTTACTTCAATTTCAATAATTGCCGAAATTATCGAATTGCGCCAAACAAAAGGCAAGCCCCTTGTTCCCGATGTTGCAGCCGTCACTACCCACGGGCGCAATTGTGGGGCCGCCGAATGACAAAAAAACACGCGGCCGATCCGCTCCTTTGATCTGGAGCAAACCGGCCGCGGATAGCGGTATTGAAAAGGGATTAGAAGCGCAGGGCCATCGTGGCCACGAGGCTGCGCGGCTCGCCAGGCTGGATCTGTCCGGCACTGGTGGCCGAGCGGAAATAACGCACATCGGCCAGGTTTCGTATGGCAAGCCGGGCCTCCCAACGCGCATGGCGATAGCCCAGAGAACCGTCCCAGCGGGCGTAGCCTGGCAACGTCACCTGGTTTGCGCTGTCGGCATAACGGGCCCCCACCAGCGTCAGCCCCGTCTCGGCGAACCATCCCGCCGCCGCGGTGTAACCGACAAACAGACTGCCGTTGTAGCGTGCAACATTGCTGACACGGCGGCCCGCCAAGCCGGAACCATCTCGCACGATCGTGGCTTGTTGCAGACCCAGGCCGCCACGCACATGCCAGTGCTCGGACAGGCGTCCCGACAGGGTGAGCTCCACCCCGCGCGAGCGCTGCAGACCGCGCAACACGATACGCGTGGGATCGTCGGCGTCGCGCGTGCGGCGGTTATAGAGCTCGAGCTGATACACCGCCAAAGTGGTGCCCAGCCGCCCGCCCAGCCAATCGCTCTTGATGCCCGCCTCGTATTGACGGCTGAACTCCGGCGCCAACGTGTTTTCCGCGGCGCCCGGCGTAATGCCGATCAAGGCGCCGCCGGCGGGCGCAAAACTCTTGCCGTACGAAAGGTAAAAAGCCTGTCCGTCCAAAGGAGTCCAGACCACGCCCAGGCGCGGGCTGAAACTATGGTTGCTGCGCGACTCGGCCCGCTGGCGGAGGCGATCGCGGGTGTGCACGCGGAATTGGTCGAGGCGACCTCCCAGCAGCACGCGCCAGCTCTCGCCCAGCGCAAGCTGATCCTGAACATAGAGCGCGGCGCTTCGCACCCGATGATGATTGTCGCTGCGCAACGCCAACCCGGCCCCATGCTGCTGCGACAGATCCGGATCGTAAAGATCCAGACTGGGCACATTGCCGATTGCCCGGCTGAGTCGAGGTTGCCGCTGCTGAGCTCCCGTCTCCAGACCCACCAACAGAGTATGGGCGATGCGGCCTGTGCCCAACCGGCCTTCGAGCTCCAGCGTGTTGTACACATTGCGCGTACGCAGTTGCTGGGCCCAGCGCTGGCGGCTTACCTGCCCCCCGCGCTGGCCGGTCAGGTAAGTGTTGTCGAAATCGCTGTGCAGGGCAAACCAGGACAGCGTGTGGCGCAGCTCCCAGCCCGGAGCCAGACGCCAGCCCAGCCGTGAACGCAGGCTGCGGGTCTGGTCGTCAATGTTGTCCCGCCCGGGATCGCCATAGACGGTGCGGTGCGGCACGTCCGCCGGCCGGCCGCCAACACTGGGGATCCCCGGTCGGGCACGCGGTCGTAGCGGCTGTACTCATATTGGAGCAACCAATTCAGCGTGGGCGAAACGCGCCAGGCCAGTGCCGGTGCGAGCAGCTGCCGCTCGCCCCGGATACGGCGGCGAAAACTGCCCCAGGATTGCGCGCCGGCGTTGAGCCGCAGACTCAGGGACGTTCCTGCATCGAACGATCCGTCCAGATAGCCACTGCGCAGGTCATGGCTGCCCGCCTGCAGCGCCACGCTGCTGGCGCGGCCTGGCTCAGGCACTTTGCTGATGCGGTTGACGATCCCGCCGGGCGCGCCACGCCCATAGAGCGCGGCGGCCGGCCCCTTCAAAACCTCGACCCGCTCGACGTTGTGCAGATCGCGCACATACTGGCTGTCATCGCGCAGACCGTCGAGAAAGAAGTCGCTGCCCGAACTAAAGCCCCGGATGCGCAAGGCATCGAACCGGGTGTCCTGCGCGTCGCTGACATTGGGCAGCCCCTCCAGGGCCTGGCCCAGAGTGCGCACGCCATAGACCTCGGCCTGGGCGGGATCCACGAGGTCCAGGGTCTGGGGCACCTCGCGCAGCGGTGTATCGGTGCGGGTGCCTGAACGCGTCGCCACGCCGCTGCGCGACTCGGTGACCTGAATGGCAGGCAGGTCGGCCACCTGCGCTGCGACCGGCTCGGCTCCAACGGCCAGCGGCAGGCCATACAACAGTGCTCCGGCCAGCCCGCGCTGGCATGGCCGGGCCAAGAATGAGACAACCACCGGACTTCACCCCCCAAGAAGAGAAAAACGCATTCTCTTTTTGGGACGAGGTGCCCGATGCCCCGGCGATCCGAATCGGATGTTTTCCTTCAGCCTGCCTTGACGGCCACTGCCGCCGACACCCGGAGCGCCTTTTCACGTGCCGCCTCGACCGTCTCCGCCACCGCCAGGCCCACGCCCATGCGGCGCTTGGTAAAGGCCTCGGGCTTCCCGAACAGACGCACATCCGTGCCCGGTTCGGCCAGGGCCTCGGCCACCCCATGGAACGTCACGCCACGATCATCCAGCCCGCCGTAAATGACGCTGCTGGCGCCAGGCTGACGCAGTGTGGTGTTCACCGGAAGCCCCAGCAAGGCACGCGCGTGCAGCTCGAATTCGTTCTGGGCCTGGGTCGCCAGAGTGACCATGCCCGTGTCATGCGGCCGCGGGCTGACTTCGGAAAACCATACCTCGTCGCCCGCCACGAAAAGCTCGACACCGAAAATGCCCAGACCGCCCAGCTCGCCCGTCACGCCCAGCGCGATCTCCTGCGCACGCTCAAGTGCCCGAGCCGACATGGGGTGAGGCTGCCAGCTCTCGACGTAATCACCATCGACCTGCTTGTGCCCGATGGGCTGGCAGAACTGGGTTTCGATTTGACCATCGGCACGCCGCGCGCGCACCGTCAGCAGCGTGATCTCGTACTCAAAATTGATAAAGCCCTCGACGATCGCGCGGCCACCGCCCACGCGCCCGCCTTCCTGGGCGTAGCGCCAGGCCGCGTCGACGCCGGCCTCGTCGCGGATAACCGATTGCCCCTTGCCCGACGATGACATGACCGGCTTGATCACGCAGGGGTAGCCAATGGCCGCGATGGCCTCGCGCAATTCGTCGAGCGTGTCGACAAACCGGTAGGGCGAAGTGGGCAGACCCAGGGTTTCGGCCGCCAGGCGGCGGATACCTTCGCGGTTCATGGTCAGGCGGGCAGCGCGCGCCGTCGGCGTGACACGGACCGCGCCCGCGGCCTCCAGCTCGACCAACAGGTCCGTGGCAATGGCCTCGATCTCGGGCACGATGATGTGCGGACGTTCGGCATCGATGACCGCACGCAGGGCAGCCGGATCCGTCATGGACACGACATGCGCCCGATGCGCGACCTGATGGCCGGGCGCGTCGGCGTAGCGGTCCACGGCGATGACTTCGACGCCCAGGCGTTGCAGGGCGATGATGACTTCCTTGCCCAGCTCGCCGGAGCCGAGCAGCATGACACGGGTGGCCGATGGGGACAAAGGGGTGCCGAGCACCGGAGCGGGGAAGGTGGACATGGAGAGAGCGACCTGGAGCAGAAAAAGACAGCGGGTGGCCAAGCGTCACCCGCCCGCCAGAATGCCATAGGGCGGCCCCCCGGGCAAATGCGCCTGCCTGTCGTTTAAAATCCCCCCATGACGAACCGTGTCCCCACTTCCGCCGACGCCCAGGCCTCGGCACGCCGCAGTCTGCACATCGAGGCTCAAGCCATCCTGGATCTGGCCGCGCGCCTGGACGACAGCCTCACCCGCGCCGTGGACATGCTACTGGCCTGCCAGGGCCGGGTGGTCGTCAGTGGCTTGGGCAAAACGGGTCATATCGCACGCAAGATCGCCGCGACACTGGCTTCGACCGGCACGCCGGCCTTTTTCATGCATGCCGCCGAAGCCGCGCATGGCGACCTGGGCATGCTGACTGGCCAGGACGTGCTCGTAGCGCTTTCCTATTCCGGTTCGGGGCAGGAGTTGCTGACCATCCTGCCAGTGACCCGCCGCCTGGGCGCCGAGGTCATCGCCATCACGGGTAACCCGGCTTCCGAATTGGCCCAACTGGCCGACGTCCATCTCGATGCCAGCGTGGCGCACGAAGCCTGCCCGCTCAATCTTGCTCCCACCGCCAGCACGACGGCATCGCTGGCCCTGGGCGACGCCTTGGCCGTGGCCTGTCTGGAGGCTCGCGGATTCGGGCCGGACGACTTCGCCCGCTCGCACCCGGGCGGTGCGCTGGGCCGCCGCCTGCTCACTCACGTGCGCGATGTCATGCGCCAGGGTCAGGCGCTGCCCACGGTGACCGTCTCTGAACCCTTGTCCCGCGCGCTGGAAGAAATGTCCGCCAAGGGCATGGGCATGACGGCCGTGGTCGACGATAATTTTCATCCCGTCGGCATTTTTACCGATGGCGACCTGCGCCGCCTGATCGAACGCAAGGGCGATCTGCGCGGTCTGACGGTGGCCGAAGGCATGACGCGCAATCCCCGCAATGTCGACCCCGATGCCCTGGCCGTGGAAGCCGCACGCATCATGGACGAAAAACGCCTGAGCCAGATGCTGGTCATCAATGATGACGGCGTGCTCATAGGTGCCCTTCACATGCACGATTTGATGGCTGCGAAAGTGGTATGACGATGCCTTCCCGACTCCCCCACCCCGCCGAAGCTCTGGTGCTTGCCCGTATCCCGGCCCCGGTCCGAGAGCGCGCCACCGCCGTGCGCCTGATGGTCTTCGACGTCGACGGCGTACTGACCGACGGCAGCCTGTATTTCGGCGAGCATGGTGAAATGTTCAAGCGCTTCAACGCCCTGGACGGACATGGCCTGCGGCTGCTGATGGAAAGCGGCATCCGGGTCGCGCTGATCACGGGCCGCTCGGGCCCCGTGGTCGACCGGCGCGCCGCCGAACTCGGGATCTCCGAGGTGTTGCAGGGCATACGCGACAAGGGCGCGGCCCTGACTGAACTTGCCCAGCGCCAGGGCGTCCAACTGGATCAGACCGGTTATATGGGGGACGATATCATCGACCTGCCCGCCATGCACCGCGCCGGCTTTGCCGCCAGCGTACACAATGCCCCCGCCTACGTGACGCAGGCCGCTCACTGGGTTTCGGCCTTGCCGGGGGCAGTGGTGCGGTGCGCGAATGCTGCGATCTGCTGTTGGCCGCCCAGGGCCGCCTGGCCGCTTTTCTGACTTCGCCCGTGGGCCTGACCGGCCCCGGCGCCATTCAATAGACCCATGAAAGACCGTTTCCCCGCGCTGATCGCTCTCTTTCTGCTGGCCTGCCTGGTGGTGGGCACCTGGTGGGCGGCCGATTATGCGCAGCGGGCCATCCCGATCGATCCGCCGCGCCGCATCACCCACGAAAAAGACGCCTGGTCGCATCATTTCGTCATGCTGCGCACAGACCCCGAAGGCAAGCCCATCAACCGCATGGAAGGCGTCTACGGCGAGCATTTCCCCGATGATGACTCCTACCATGTGACATCGCCTCGCGCCATCGGGCAGCGCCCCGGCAACCCCATTACGGTCGGCACGTCCAAGACGGCCATCATGGAGCAAGGCGGCAAACGCATCGTCATGAATGGCGACGCCCATGTGCTGCGCAATGCCGACGCCAACAACGACAGGCTGGACGTGCGCAGCCAGCAGCTCATCCTGCTGCCCGACGACGATATCGTGCTCACCGACCTGCCCGCCCAGGTCATCAAGGGCAATTCGCGCATGAACGGCACCGGAATGCGTTACAACAACAAGACGCGGCAGTTGGAGGTGCACTCCGCGACTGACGTCGAAATAGCCGGCGGCGCAGGCCGCAAGCAGGCCCCCGCGCCCGCCAACACAAACCAGAACAAACCATGACCGACACCTTCTTCGCGCATCGCCTGATCGGTTCGCTGCTGCTGGCCGCTGGCCTGTGTGCCCCCGCGCTGGCCCAGCAGGCCGCCCAGCCCGAGGATCCCAGCACGCTGATCCTGTCCGACTCGCTGCACTACGACGACATCAAGCGCCAGAGTGTGTTCACCGGCAACGTGGCCCTGACCCGTGGCCTGATGACGCTGAACTCCGACAAACTCGAAGTCCATGAGGACGCGCAAGGCAACCAGTACGGCACCGCCACGGCCAACAAGGGCAAGCTGGTGCGAATTCGCCAGGAGCGTCCGGAGAACTTCGAAGTGATCGAAGGCGAGGGCCTGCGTGCCGAGTACGACGGCACCAAAAGCCAGTTCGACTTGATCGGCCAGGCCGTCGTGACGCGTTTTATCTGTGGCAAACCCTTTGACACCATCCGCGGCGACCGTGTGCGTTACAACGAAAAGACCGGCACCTACCAAGCCGAGGGCGGACCCAACTCGTCGGCGCCCGGCGGGCGCGTGCGCTCCTTCTCGCCCCCGCGCGCCAAGGCCGATGCCGCCATCGCCGAGTGCCGCGCAAGCAAAAAGGCTCCGGCCCCCGCGAAGAAGTAAGGCCGCACCGGCCCTTGTTGCACACAGGACTCCGCTCTCGATCCATGACGCCCTCCATTCCCACCTCCAGCACGTTGTCCACTCTGCAACAGGGCAATTTGCGCTCCACCGGCCTGCGCAAGACCTATAACGGCCGCACTGTCGTCCAGGACGTTTCGCTTTCCGTCGAAAGTGGCGAAGTCGTGGGTTTGCTCGGCCCCAATGGCGCCGGCAAGACCACCAGCTTCTATATGATCGTGGGGCTGGTGCCGGCCGATGCCGGGCGCATCGAAATCGATGGCAACGAGATCACCTCCATGCCGATTCACAAGCGCGCCCGCATGGGGCTGTCCTATCTTCCCCAGGACGCCTCGGTGTTCCGCCGCCTGACGGTCGAGCAGAACATCCGTGCGGTGCTGGAACTCCAGGTCGACGCTCAGGGCAAGACGCTGACGGCGGCCAAGATCAACGAAAATCTCGAATCTCTGCTCGAAGAGCTTCAGATCGGCCATATCCGCAGCAACACGGCCATCTCGCTGTCCGGCGGCGAACGCCGTCGCGTGGAAATCGCCCGCGCCCTGGCTACCAACCCACGTTTCATTCTGCTGGACGAACCCTTTGCCGGCGTGGATCCCATCGCCGTGATCGAAATCCAGCGCATCGTGCGCTTTCTGAAAAGCCGGGGCATCGGCGTGTTGATCACCGACCACAACGTGCGCGAGACGCTGGGGATCTGCGATCGCGCCTACATCATCAGCGAAGGCAAAGTGCTCACGGATGGCCACCCCGACGAGATCGTGGGCGACCCGGCGGTGCGCCGGGTATATCTGGGCGAACATTTCCGCATGTAACCCCCCCTGGCGCCGTGTCAGGGCTGCCAGGGGTTGCCGCCGGCAGCCGATATCAGACTGCAGCCACTCCAGCTCGGCGGCCCGGCACCGGCACGTCAGCCGGAATCGGGCACACATATGGCTGGCCGCCACGGCGCTCCAGCAATTCCTGCTGTGCCTGCACCATCAGTTCGGGTTCATCGAGCAGCGCGATCCCGGTCGCGGCAAGAATCCTGCTCGCATGGACCATCCCGGCATGCGCCAATCCCAACTGCCCCTGCGACACCATCTGCCAGGAGTGCAGCGGTGTGCCGAATGCATAGCATGCCACCCAGGCCTGCGCGGTGGGCGTGACCCAGCTCACATCGGCCACATCGGTCGAACCAAACAGGGTTTCGTCGGCCAGCGGGTCATAAGGCACCAGGCCGTCGAAGATCGACGGCACCTTGCCGCGCAAGACGCTGGCCAGCGGACGGCTGACCTGCTCGACATCCGAGGCATCGAGGGTAGCCTGGAACTCTCCCGCCAGCCGGCGCTGCTCCGCGTCGACGCTCAACTGCCCCAGCGCCTGCATCTGCGCATACATGACTTGATTCAGCGTGCGGTTCTGCATCAGGTTGGAGCAGGCCTTCTCAAACACGACCTCGAGCCGGCACTCGGTCATCAGTTCCGCGCCACGCGCGATGTTCCTGACCCGGCGATAAAGATCGGCCGCCTCGTTGTTATTGCGGGCCCGGATCAGGTACACCACCTCGGCTCGCGCCTGCACCACATTGGGTGACAGGCCTCCAGCGTCGGTGATGGCGTAATGCACCCTGGCATCGGTCGGCATATGCTCACGCAGATAATTCACGCCGACATTCATCAACTCGACCGCATCCAGCGCACTGCGCCCCAGATGCGGTGAATGCCCCGCGTGAGCGGCACGCCCGTGAAAGATAAAGCGCACTTGTATGTTGGCCAGAGTGGCCTGACTGAACAGGCCCGTAAAGCTGCCCGGATGCCAGGTCAGCGCCGTGTCCACATCATCGAACACCCCGGCGCGCGCCATGAAGGTCTTGCCCGCCCCCCCTCTTCGGCGGGGCACCCGTAATAACGGATGCGCGCTTTTGCGCCGGATCGGCGCAAATGCTCCTGCACGGCCAGCGCGGCAAAGTGTGCCGACGTACCCAGCAAATGATGGCCGCAACCGTGGCCGGCCATCCCCGGGCTGTCCACCGAGGGCGTGCAGACCAGAGCGCCGCTTTGCTGATTCAGGCCCGACAGCGCGTCATACTCGCCCAGAAAGGCCAACACGGGCCCTTCGTCGCCCCATTCGGCCATGAAGGCGGTGGCGATGCCAGCCACCTCGGATGTGATGCGAAAACCGGCAGCCTGCAGCGCCTGCCGGTGCAGGTCTGCCGATGCCGTTTCTGCATAGCGCAACTCCGCCAGCGACCAGATCTTGTCGGCCAGCCCGGTCATGCGCGGCGTCTCGCGCGCGAAAAAGTCATCGAGCAGGGCCAGGGATTGAATTGCCTTGGTCATCAGGGCGTCCTCACTCCGGTTTGACGTTCAGTTTGTTCAGCAGCGCCTTGTTGCGCTGCAGTTCGGCGGCAATCTGCGCAGGAAACTGCGCCTGATCCATGGTGACGGCCACCGCGCCGAGCGACTTCAGGCGTTCCTGCACCGCCGGTGAGCGGACAGACTCCAGCGCCGCATCCTGCAGTCGCCGGACCACGGGCTGCGGCGTACCGGCTGGCACCACCAGCCCAAACCAGCTCATGCCAAGGTCATTGAGTTCGGGGTAGCCCAACTCTTTGAACGTGGGCACCGTCGGCAAATCCGCCGAGCGCTCTTCGGCAGCCAGTGCGAACGGCACCAGCTTGCCACCCTTGATGTGCGGCATGGCAGACGGCAGTTGATCGGCCATGACCTGCACGGTGCCTCCCAACACGTCATTGAGCGCCGGGCCGGAACCACGATAGGGCACGATCTCCAGGTCGATCTTCAGCGCGTCATTGAGCGCGGCCATCATCAAGTGGCCCAACGAACCCAGGCCGGGCACGGCAGCGCTGTACTGGCCAGGTTGCTCCTTGGTTTTGCCCAGGAAGGTCTGGAAGTCGGTAGCGCCCATTTGGGGGTTGGTCATATACACCGACGGCATGCTCACCAGCTTGGCGACCGGCTGCAGTTTCCCTTCGAGTTTGGCCGCACGCGTAAACAGACCGGGGTTGACCGTTGCGGTGCTGACCGTCGACATCCCGATGGTGTAGCCATCGGGCGCAGCCTGAGCAATGTTCTCGGTGCCTAACAGACTGCCCGCGCCGGCCTTGTTCTCCACGATGACCGATTGTCCCAACGGCCCTCTCATCCCCTCTGCGACCACACGCACGACGATATCGGTGGACCCACCCGGAGCAAACGGCACCACGAGCTTGATGGGTTTGACAGGATATGCCTGTTCGGCGTGGGCCTTCCCCCAACCGGCACTGGCGATAGCCGCCGCGGCCGTGCAGGCCAGAAGGGAGAGCGAACGGCGACGGACACGCGAAGACATCGAGACAAACATGGGGGCCCTTGAATCAGTGGAGTTGTCATGGCTTTGCAAGCGCAAACCTCGCAAGCAAAAGTCCATGACAAATGTAGAAAAAACCACGCACGCCGACATCGCGGAAATCTTGCCAAGGTATAAGCAATTCCGATAGCCAGAGCCCCATGCCGACCCCTGCCCGCCCACCCGACGACGAACTGCTCGAACCTGCCGCTCAAGCGCAAGGCACCGTGCTGTTTGCCCGGCTGCTGAAACACATGCGCCTGCGGCAATTGCAACTTTTAGTGGCGCTGCAGCAAAGCGGCTCGGTGGTCAAGGCCGCAGCGCTGCTGCATATGAGTCAATCGGCCGCCACCCAATCGCTGGCGGAAATGGAGCGCATCCTCGGCATCAGCCTCTTTGACCGCCACGCTCGGGGACTGCGGCCGACACTGGCCGGTCACACATTGGTCGATACGGCCCGCGGCATCCTCGCGGCGCTGGAGGAATCGGCGGAGTCGCTGGCCGCGATCCGCCGCGGGGCCAGGGCCGCGCTGCGCCTCGGCACGACGCCAGCGGCTTCGCTGTCGGTGCTGTCACCGCTGCTGTCCGAGTTCTACGAAAAGCATGCCGATTTGCACATCGACGTGCATGAAGACACTGGCGAGCGGCTGCTGCCTCAGTTGTTCAAAGGCGGGGTGGATGCGGTGTTTTGCCGCAAACCCGCTTTGCTGCCGGCGTCGTTCGTATTCAAGGCCCTGCAAGAGGACCGGCCCGTTGTCATCGCCAGCATCCATCATACACTGGCCGGACGGCCAGATCTTTCGCTGCAAGCGCTCAAAGACTCGCGCTGGGTGTTTCCCACGGCGCACCTTGCCGTGCGTGACATCTTCGAGCGCGAAGTGCTGACCGCCTTGCCCGATGCTCTGCGAGTGCCGATTTCAACGGTTTCACTGGCGATTTTCTCGCGGTTTCTGAACAAACCCGATGCAGTTGCTCTGATGCCGCAAAGCGTCACGCCCGGCATGCCTCTGGGCAGCTCGCTATCCCAACTGAGCGTGCAACTGAAAAGCCCTCTGGCGCCGCTTGGCGTGGTCTTTCACAAAGATCAGGCCCCAGCCCTGTTGGGGCAGATGCTGCGTCGCTGGCGCCGGTAAAAAGTTCCCCTGCCTGCACCCCGGGAATATCCCTAGTCCCACAGTCATAAAACCATACGGTTTTGTGGGCTAGACCATCTTGAAATCGGACGCAGAGTCTATACACTAATCAACAAGAGCTCGCGTTTTTCACAACGCTTTTTCGAGAAGGAGGATGCCTGACGTTACACAAAGCGCAATCGCGCAATTGTCTATCTCATCTCTTTTTCTGGAAGGAGAGCGCACTATGAACCTGAGCATTAGCGGTCGTCGCCTCGATGTCACCCCGGCCGTCCGGGAATACGTCATGAACAAACTGGCGCGAGTGTTGCGGCATTTCGATCATGTGATCGACACCCAGGTCATGCTCTCAGTGGAGCCCCTGCGGCATAAAGCCGAAATCACGATGCATCTGAGCGGCAAGGATATTCATTGCGAAGCCGTCGATGAAAACCTGTATGCGGCCATCGACATGCTTGTCGACAAGCTGGATCGTCAGGTCATCAAGCACAAGGATAAGGTCCAGAGCCACGCCAACGAGTCCGTGAAGCGACAAAGCGCCGCAATAAATGCGTCGCAACCCTAGTCCCGCGCTTCGCAAGCACTCAAACCCTGCTTGATCCAAGCCAGACCTGATATAGGTCACCTCGGATCCGATGTCCCTCAAGGCCCGCTTTGACGGGACATCGGCATCAAAGCCCGTCCCCTATACTGCCCCATGTCTGAATCAGGCTTCCCACGACCGCCTACACAGACTATGCTTGCCTGCCCGGTGCAAATTCTGGCTTTTTTTGCGCTGCGTCATAAAACTCTATAATGGTTCGCATGAATCACTTGTCGCGCATTCTGCCCGCCGGCAACGTCGTGCTCGATATGCTTGCCACCAGCAAGAAGCGGGCATTCGAACAGGCCGGTCTTCTCTTCGAGAATCACAATGGTTTGGCTCGATCCGTCGTGTTCGACAGTCTGTTCGCTCGCGAACGGCTCGGATCGACGGCATTGGGACAAGGTGTCGCGGTGCCACACGGTCGGGTCAAGGGCTTGGAGCAAGCCGTTGCCGCCTTCGTCCGCCTGGCGCAGCCCATCCCGTTTGATGCTCCCGATGGTCAACCCGTCTCCATGCTGCTCTGTCTGCTGGTGCCGGAAACCGCCACACAACAGCATCTGGACATTCTGGCCGAGCTGGCCCAACTGATGTCCAACAAGGCCCTGCGCGAAGCGCTGGCCACGGAAACCGACCCGTCGATCGTGCATCGCATGCTGACCACCGGGCAACTCTGACGCAGAACCCCATGCTCACCGTCCAGGAACTGGTCGACGACAACGCCGACAAAATCCCCTTCAACTGGATAGCCGGGCATGGCGCGGCCGATCGGGCCATACCCGATGACGGCATGGCTGCGGCCGATCTGGTCGGCCACCTCAATCTGATCCACCCGTCGCGCATCCAGGTTTTCGGCCAAGAAGAGCTCGCCTACTACACGCGCTTTGATCTGCGCCGTCGCATGCACCACATGGACGAGCTGCTCATCGGCGGTGTTCCGGCCATTCTGCTGGCCGACGGCCTGTCCGCGCCGCAGGATCTCATCGATCAATGCGATCAACATCAAGTGCCACTGCTGTCCACGCCGGTGGCGGCGGCCCAGTTGATCGATCTGCTGCGGATCTACCTCGGCAAAAAGCTCGCGCCCACCACGACGGTGCACGGGGTGTTCCTCGACGTGCTGGGGCTGGGCGTGCTCATTACCGGCGAATCCGGCCTAGGCAAAAGTGAACTGGCGCTGGAATTGATCTCGCGCGGCCATGGCCTGGTCGCCGACGACGCGGTGGAGTTTTCGCGTACCGCGCCCAATATGATCGAAGGGCACTGTCCGCAGTTGTTGCAAAACCTGCTCGAAGTCCGCGGCCTGGGTCTGCTGGATATCCGCAGCATCTTTGGCGAAACCTCGGTGCGCCGCAAAATGCGGCTCAAGCTCATCGTGCATCTGGTGCGTGCCACCGCCCAGGATAAATTCGAACGTCTGCCACTGCAGGACATCACGCAGGACATGCTGGGCCTGCCGGTGCGCAAAGTGATGCTGCAGGTTGCAGCCGGCCGCAACCTGGCCGTGCTGGTGGAAGCCGCCGTACGCAATACCATCCTCAAACTGCGCGGCATCGACACGCTGGGCGAATTCATGGAGCGCCAGGCGATGGCGATCCTGCAAAGCAGCAAATAGCCGCACGCCCCCATCAGGGGCGCGGATCCTGACGGGCGCGTTTGACCTCCAACGGGGTCACCGCGCCCGCGTTGTTTCCCCAACTGCTGCGGATATACGTCACCACAGCGGCGATATCGTTGTCATCCATGAACGGGCCGAAGGGAGGCATGCCATGAGGGCGCGGATTGGCTGAGGTGGCCGGTGCAAAACCGCCATCGAGCACCATGTGGATGACATTCAACGCCGATGCTGCCGTCACCGACGAATTCATGGCCAGCGCCGGCCAGGCCTGCCCATGGCCGCGGCCATTGTCCTGATGACAAGACGCGCACTGCTGCACATAAAGCCGCTCACCCTGGCGCAGCACGGCTGGCGCCGGCGCCAGCTTGCTGGCCGGCAGGGTCACGGCAGGCGGCAAGGATTTCAGATACAGGCCGATGGCCTGCGCATCGGATTCGGTCAGATGCTGCGTACTGCCTCTGACCACCTCGGCCATGGGGCCTGTGGCCACAGAGGGCGCGGCCGTCCCATGCCGCAACAGGGTGGCGATATCCTCGGCACTCCAGGTACCCAGACCCCGCAAGGCGTCGCTATTCAATGGCGGCGCATGGCAGGCCGCGCAATGCCCCGGGCCTTGCACCAGATACCGGCCTCGATTCCATTGAATCGATTGGGTCGGATCCGGCTGCAGTTCACCCGCACGAAAATTCAAGGCCCGCCAACCCGCCAACAGCGCGCGCTGATCGTAAGGCCAGTCCAGCTCCGGCGCACGACTGGCCTGCCGCACCGCGGGCAGGGTGCGAAAATAGGCAAACAGCGCGTCCACATCCTCGCGCGGCATGCGGGTGTACTCGGTGTATGGAAACGCCGGATACAGCAACCTGCCACCGGGCCCCTTGCCTTCGTGCAACGCACGCCAGAAATCCTCGGCGCTCCAGTTGCCGATACCGGTCTGCACGTCGGGCGTGATGTTCGGTCCGTAGAGCGTGCCAAAAGGCGTAGCGATCGGCCTGCCGCCTGCATAGGGTTGCCCGTCGCGCGCCGTGTGACAGCCGGCGCAATTGCCTACCTGCGCCAGATAGCGGCCGCGCTCGATAAGCGTGGCCGAATCCGCCCGCACGGCCGGCGGCATGGCCTGCTCGCGGGTGCCGAGCCAGTAGGCCAGGCTACCGGCCACGATCACCAGCGCCACCCCAACCAGGCTGCCATACGCCAACCATTTTTTCATGGTGCACCTTCCTGCTGGCTGCCACAGGTCATGGGCAAAGACGTCCCGCCCGGCTCGGGATGGTAGTCCTGCGGTACGGCTTGCGCGGACAACCAATACGACAGCGCACCGACCTCCTGCGGGCTCAGCTTACGCGCCACGGCCGCCATGCAGTCGGGCTCGGCGGCATGCCGCAGCCCATTTTGCCAACTGCCGATCTGCGCCACGATGTAGTCACGCGGCAGGCCGAGCAAGCCCGGAATCGCCGGCAACCTGCCTCCCAGGCTCTGGCCGTGACAGCTTGCACAGGCCGGCAAGCCGCGCAGCGCATCCCCCTCGAATACCAGTGCGCGACCCAATGCATCGTGTGAGGTGCCGTCTTGAGCGGGTGCCGGGTATGGCACGCTCTGCTGTGCAAAATAACTGGCTATCTCGCGCAGATAGTCATCGCCAAGGCCGGTGAGCAAATGCGTCATGGGAGGATATTGCCGCTGTCCGTCGCGAAAGTGCAGCAGTTGCTGGTACAGATAGCTGGCTGGCTTGCCTGCCAGGCGCGGGTAGTAACCATCGGGACCGGCGCGTCCCTGCGCACCATGACAGGCCGTACAGGCAGCCACCCGCGCCGCCATCGTGCCAGGCTCCAGGCGCCCCTACTGCGCCACGGCCACCAGAGGCATCGCCAAATGCACGATGAGCAAAAACCGTACTGCAATGTTGCTGAGAGAATTGGGAGCTAACATCTCGTTATCGTTATCAGCGGCAGTGACGCGGTTGACAGAGACAGACCCAGGTGACGCTCTCATCCAACCGCGCCACCATGACGGGTGATACCGACCATCGCCGGCAAAACCATGCCACAATCATAGCCATGTTAAGAGTCGTGCTCATCACTGGCATTTCCGGCTCTGGAAAGTCAGTTGCGCTACGCATGCTGGAAGACGCAGGTTTTACCTGCGTGGATAATCTCCCCTTGCGTTTCCTGACCGAGTTCGTCGCCGCCTCCCGCGATGACGGCATGGAGCGCGTGGCGGTGGCCATCGACGTGCGGTCGCCAGGCGAGCTGGCCGAACTGCCCAATGCCATTACGGCCTTGCGTGCCATGGGCACGGACCTATCGGTCGTGTTCCTGGACTCCAATACGGATACGCTGGCGCAACGCTATTCGGAGTCGCGCCGCCGCCATCCGCTGACCGATCGCGTCTCTCGCGGCGGCAAAGCGGCCTCCCTGACGGACTGCATCGCCATGGAGCGCGAGTTGCTGGCTCCCCTGCGCGACCAGGAACACGTCATCGACACCTCGGACCTTACACCCGGCCAGTTGCGCGCCTGGATACGCGACCTGATCAAGGCCGACCGCGCTCCCCTGGTGCTGACCTTCGAGTCCTTCGCCTACAAGCGGGGCGTCCCCAGCGACGCCGACCTGGTGTTCGACGTGCGTTGCCTGCCCAATCCCTACTACGACCGTAATCTGCGCCCGCTGACCGGGCGCGACCAGCCGGTTGCCGATTGGCTCTCCGGATTTGACATCGTCCAGCGCATGATTGATGACATCGATGCCTTCATCCGCCGCTGGCTGCCGCAATATACGCTGGATACGCGCAACTACCTGACCGTAGCCATTGGTTGCACCGGTGGGCAACACCGTTCGGTGTATGTTGTCGAAGAACTGGCCCGCCGCTTCAGCGATCATGACCCGTTACTCGTGCGTCACCGTACCCAACTGCCAGAAGAATCCGCATGAGGTCGCCGCGTGCCCTGATGATGCTGTTACTGCTGGCCGTCGTGCTGGCAGGTTGCAGCACCCCAGGCAAGCGCGGTGGCGGGTACTACAAGGATGACGGTCCGGATGCCAACCCGCCGGCCAACCTGGACAGCATCCCTGACGCCGTACCCCGCCTGGAGCCTCTGGCCAGCGGTGCCAACCGGCCCTATGTGGTGTTCGGCAAACGCTATGTGCCGGACCTGACTGAGCAAGCTTTTCGGCAGGAAGGCATCGCATCCTGGTACGGCAAAAAATTCCACGGCAACTCGACGTCCATCGGCGAGCCTTACGACATGTACAGCATGACGGCAGCGCACCCGACCATGCCGGTGCCCAGCTATGCTCGGGTGACCAGCAAGGTAAACGGCCGCAGCGTGATCGTGCGGGTCAACGACCGTGGCCCCTTTCACAGCGACCGCATCATGGATCTGTCCTATGTGGCCGCCCACAAGCTGGGCATCATCGGCCCAGGCAGCGGTGCGGTCGTGGTCGAACGCATTCTGCCCAGCGAAATCCGCACGATGATGGCCAATGGCGGCGCCGCGTCTGCGGTCAACGGCATGGAGCCCGTCGCTCTGGCCGATCTGCCGGCAGCCACACCCACGGCCCTGCCGTTGCCTGCCCCATCGCCCCAGGCTTCGCCTCCTGCGCGGCGCGCCGCCCCGGGCAGCATTTATTTGCAACTGGGCGCGTTCAGCCAGGCGGCCAACGCGCACAACGTAGTGAATAAAGTCAACGGCATGATGACGGGCGAACCGGCCGCCACGGTCGAGCCGGCCAACTCGCTGTATCGCGTACGGATGGGGCCGTATGCCTCGCGCGAGGCTGCGCTCGAGGCCGTCAGGCGTGTCTCCGATCGCACCGGAATTTTGCCCAGCCTGGCTGCGCAATAAGGCAAGCGGCTCGCCGTTACCAGGGCAAATCCATCTGTCCGTCACAGACGCGCGCGCGCGCGCGGCGAATGCCCCGGGTAACGATGGCCTTCGAGCGATAGCAAGGCGCGCTTGCGCTTCAGCCCGCCCCCGAAACCTGTCAGCGCCGTGTCATAGCCGATGACGCGATGACAGGGAATGATGATGGAAATAGGATTGCGCCCCACCGCCTGCGACAACGGCCGGATGGCGCGCGGCCTGCCGATTCGCTGCGCCAGTTGGCCATAACTGACCGTGCCTCCAAAAGGCAGGGCGAGCAAACCGTCCCACACCGCACGCTGAAATACCGTGCCGCGCGGCGCCAAGGGTAGATCAAAATCTTGCCGTTGGCCCTCGAACCACTGCCTCAATTGCTCGTGGGTCAGGCGCAGGACCTCGGCCTCGGCCGCGGTAGCGTGCTCACGTGCGGGCAGCTCCAGATCATCCAGGTCGAGAAACCAGGCTCCACAGAGAAACGCACCACTGGCCAACAGGCGCATCCCGCCCAAGGGCGTGTCGATATCGAGCGCGGCACTGTCCTCCATGACACGGCTCATGCCTGTTCCTTGCGCGCCAGCGCACGCTGATACAGCGTATCGCGCGGCAGGCCGGTCGCCTTGGCGGCGATACGGGCCGCATCACGCACCGACACGCTTTCGAGCAAGGCGTCCAGAAGGCGGTCGGTGGCCGGGTCGCTGGCCACGTCGTCCTCGCGCCGAGCTGCCGCATGCAGAATCAAAACAAACTCACCCTGCTCGCGATGGCTGTCGCCGGCCAACCAGGCAGCGCCATCTGCCAGCGCAAAGGTCACGATCTCTTCGAAGCGCTTGGTGAGTTCGCGTGCGACGGTCAGTTGCCGCTGCGGCCCGCAGACCTGCAGCAGATCCGCCAGAGTGGCCGCCAGGCGATGGGGCGACTCAAACAGAAGCACAGGCGCGGGCAAGGCGCCCCATTCCGCCAGCCAGCGCTGACGCGCCGCCGCTTTCGGGGGAGCAAAGCCGGCGAAGGCAAACGCCGGATTCTCGTCAGTGGTCACCCCGCTACCCATGAGCGCCGTGATGACGGCGCTGGGGCCGGGAATGGGCACCACGGTGTGGCCGGCTTCGCGCACGGCACGCACCACGCGCGCGCCGGGGTCGCTGACGGCCGGTGCGCCCGCATCAGACACCAGCGCCACGCGCTGGCCCTGCGCCAGACGCTGGCAGATGGCGTCGGCAGCCTGAGCTTCGTTGTGCCGGTGGGCAGCCATCAAGGGCGTGGAGATGCCCCAGGCATCGAGCAACGTGCGGCTGGCGCGCGTATCCTCGGCCGCGATGACATCGGCGCGCGCCAGCGCCTGCCAGGCCCGAAGACCCAGGTCGCCGAGGTTCCCGATGGGCGTCGCCACAACGTAGAGCGCGCCCTCGGGCCAGTGTTGGGCGGCCACCCTTTCGGCAACCCGGCGCCAGGATTCGCCGACATGGGCACTTGTGACTTCTTGATTCATAAGGGGGAACGCGGCGGTGAAAACTCTGCCAGTGTAGCCCCATGCGATGCCTCTCTTTGCTGCTGCGCTTATGCCGGCGCCCGCCCCCCTCCGACACGCGCCATCGACAAGGCAAGCGCGCCGAAGACGACGCACTGCGTCTGCTGCGGGCCCACGGATTGCGGTTGGTCGCGCGCAATGTGCGCAACCGCCACGGCGAGCTGGACCTGGTCATGCGCGACGGTGCGCTGCTGGTGGTGGTTGAGGTGCGCTGGCGCGCCAGCCTGGCCTTCGGTGGCGCCGCCGGCAGCATCACCCCAGCAAAACAGTCGCGGCTGGCACGCACCGCCCTGTACTGGCAGACGCAGGCCCGCCTGCACGGGCAGGCACTGCGCTTTGACGTGGTGGCGTTTGAGCGCGGCCGGCCGCTGTGGCTGCGGGCGGCCTTCGAGCCGGACATTCCGTCACAGCCGTTACGCAGACGCCGTGGCCCCAGACGGCCATCCCAGGCAGCACCGTGAGATAATCCGCGCCATGGATATGACCTCTCGCATGACGTCGCACTTTCGCGATGCGATGGCGCTTTGCGAACAAAGCATGCATGCCCTGTCCGAGCCGCTGGCGGCCGCAGTGGAGCTGCTGTTCGCGGCCTTGGCCAACAATGGCCGGATTCTGGCTTGCGGCAACGGCGGCTCGGCCGCCGACGCCCAGCACTTCATTGCCGAACTGGTGGGCCGCTTCGAGCGCGACCGCCTGCCGCTGGCCGGCATAGCGCTCAATACCGACACGTCCATCCTGACGGCCGTAGCCAATGACTATGGCTTTGACGAAATCTATGAGCGCCAGGTCAATGCCCTGGGCCAGCCCGGAGATGTCCTGGTGGCAATTTCCACCAGCGGCAACTCTCCCAATGTCGTGCGCGCGATGGAAGCCGCGCGCGACCGCGAAATGCACGTCATTGCCCTGACAGGCAAAGGCGGCGGCGTCGTCGGCGAACTCATCACCCCGAATGACGTCCATTTATGTGTTCCGCACGACCGCACCATGCGCATCCAGGAAGTCCACATCCTGCTGCTGCATGCTCTGTGCGATGGTATCGATGCCCTACTGCTTGGAGACACCGAATGATGATGCCCAACGCGCAACGCGCTGCCCGCCCTCTCGTGCTGGCCTTGGCCCTGGCCACGGCCTGCGCCTCATTGACGGCCTGCATCCCTCTGGTCGTAGGTGGCGCGGCGGCAAGTACCGCTGTGGTCGCCACCGACCGGCGAACCTCTGGCACCCAGCTCGATGACCAGAACATCAATTTCCGGGTAGAGCGCCAGATCAGCCAGAAACTCGGCGAAGCCGCCCGAGTCAACGCCATGGTCTACAACGGCCAGGTGCTGCTGACCGGCGACGTGCCGACCGAGGCCGACAAGGCGCAGGCCACGACAATCGCGCAAGGCATCGAAAAGGTCAAAAGCGTCAGCAACCAACTGACGGTGGGGCCGGCCGCCGCCTTCTCGACCCGCTCCAACGACACCTGGCTGACCTCCAAGGTCCGCACCGCCCTGATCAACGCGCAGTATGTGCCCTCGCGCACCATCGCGGTCACCACTGACAAGGGCGTGGTCTATCTCATGGGTATGGTCACCCAGTCCGAGGGCGATTACGCGGCCAATGCCGTCGCCAGTGTTGGCGGCGTCACAAAAGTGGTAAAACTGTTCGACATCATCAGCCGCGAAGAGGCGGTTCGCCTCTCGAACAACAACAATGCCAAGGACGCCCCCATTGAAACGGGCGCATCCTCGTCGCAGGACGGTGCCGCATCGGGTGCAAGCACCTCAGGCAGCAGCGCAAATACCGAAGGCGGCATCGAACTCATGCCCATCAAATGAAGAAACTCATTCTTGCCCTGGCCCTGGCTGTCATCGCCGGCATCGGCGCGTGGTTCGTGTGGCGGCCGGCGCCAGACGCGCCGCAGGTCGTCTTTACGACGCTGCAAGGCAAGAAGGTCGCGATGCAGGACCTCAAGGGCAAGGTGGTGCTGGTCAAATTCTGGGCCACGAGCTGCGTGACCTGCGTCAAGCAGATGCCGGACACCATCGAGGCCTACAACACGTATGCGCCCAAGGGTTATGAGGCCATCGGCGTGGCCATGCAATATGACCCGCCCAATTACGTGCTCAATTTTGTTCAGAGCCGCAAGCTGCCCTTCCCCGTCGCGCTGGACACCAAGGGTGAGATCGCGCAGGCTTTCGGCAACGTGCGCCTGACGCCCACCGCCTTTCTCATCGACAAGCAAGGGCGCATCATCAAACGCTATCTGGGCGAGTATGACGTGGCCGAATTCCACGCCACGGTGGAAAAAGCCCTGGCCGCCGGATAAACTCGCAACCAGGGCCTGATCGGGGGCCGTGCCTGCCTCAGAAGGCCGGCACCACCGCGCCCTTGTACTTCTCGACGATGAATGTGCGCACGGCGTCGCTGTGCAGCGCCTGCACCAGTTTCTTGACGGCGGGCGAGTCCTTGTTGTCCTCACGGGTGACGACGATGTTCGCGTAGGGTGAGTCCGAGCCCTCGATGACCAGGGCATCCTTGGTCGGCACCAGGCCAGCTTCCAGGGCGTAATTGGTATTGATCAAGGCCAGGTCAACGTCGTCCAGCGAGAGCGGCAGCATGGCGGCCTCCAGTTCGCGGAATTTCAGCTTCTTGGGATTTTCGACCACGTCGATGGGCGTAGCCACGATGTTGGACGGATCCTTCAGCTTGATCAGGCCTTGCTTTTGGAGCAACAGCAGCGCTCGGCCGCTGTTGGACGGATCGTTGGGGATCGCCACCGACGCGCCAGACTTCAACGCATCCAGCGTCTTGATTTTTTTGGAATACGCGCCAAACGGCTCGACATGCACCAGGGCCACCGGCACCAGATGGGTTTTGCGATCCTTATTGAATGTGTCCAGATAGGGCTTGTGCTGGAAAAAATTGGCATCGAGCTGCTTGTCGGCCACCTGCAGATTGGGCTGGACGTAGTCACTGAACACTTTGATATCGAGCTCGACGCCCTCCTTGGCCAACACCGGCTTGACCACCTCGAGAATCTCGGCGTGGGGGACCTGGGTGGCGGCGATCGTCAGTTTCTCGGCATGGGCCTGGGCTGCGCCCAGAGCCAGGGCGGAAAGCAGCATTGCCGAGCGCAGGAGCTTGAATGTCATCACATTGCCTCTGGTATCGTTGATCTTTAGGGGGCCAGGCCGCCTGAATCGGGCCAGGCCGTTGCAAAAACGCCCCCAATTTACTTGAAACCTGCCCGTTTGTCGGCCATATGAACATCGCGCCGAAGCATATGCCTACGGTCTTGACTACAATTCGGACTGTGCTTGCCGCCATGCCGTTTCCCGCCATGGGCGCAGGCACTTTTTCCATCTTTTTTTATTAGGTTCCTAACTTTTGCCATGACCGACGCCCCCGACCCTGCCGCCGTAATGTCTCCCGCCGTCAAAGCCGCCGTTCTCTCCGAAGCCTTGCCTTATATCCGACGATTTCACGGCAAGACCATCGTAGTGAAATACGGCGGCAATGCCATGACGGAAGAACGATTGCAGCGCAGCTTCGCCCACGACGTGGTGCTGTTGAAGCTGGTCGGCCTGAATCCGGTAGTGGTCCACGGTGGCGGCCCGCAAATCGACGACGCACTGCGCCGCATCGGCAAGCAGGGCACGTTCGTGCAGGGCATGCGCGTGACCGACGCCGAAACCATGGAAGTGGTCGAATGGGTGTTGGGCGGTCAGGTACAGCAGGACATCGTCATGATGATCAATGAGGTCGGCGGCAAGGCTGTCGGTCTGACGGGCAAGGATGGCATGCTGATCCAGGCCCGCAAGAAACTCATGAGCAACAAGGAAAATCCCACTCAACCGCTGGACATCGGGTTCGTGGGTGACATCACCCGCGTCGAGCCGGCGGTGGTCAAGGCGCTTCAGGACGACCAGTTCATCCCCGTTATTTCGCCCATTGGTTATGGCGAGGATGGCACGGCCTATAACATCAACGCCGACGTGGTCGCCGGCAAAATGGCCGAAGTGCTCGGCGCCGAGAAACTGCTGATGATGACCAACACGCCCGGCGTGCTGGACAAGAGCGGCAATCTGCTGCGCAGCCTGTCGGCTCAGACCATCGACGAACTGTTCGAAGACGGCACCATCTCGGGCGGCATGTTGCCCAAGATCTCGTCGGCCCTGGATGCCGCCAAGAACGGCGTGAACTCCGTTCACATCGTCGATGGCCGCGTGCCTCACTGCCTGCTGCTGGAAATCCTCACCGACCGCGGTGTGGGCACCATGATCAGTTCACACTGATGCTGGCGCGCCGGCAGTTGACGCGGCCGGCGGCGCGCATGCGCCGCTCGCGCCGCGAGCAGGCCGGTGACGGCCTGCTGTGGCTGTTCGACCTGGACAACACCCTGCACGACACGTCCCACGCCATCTTTCCCAAGATCGACGCGGGCATGACGCGCGCGGTCTCGGAGATGCTGGATGTCGACGTCGATGCTGCCAACGAGTACCGCACCCGTTACTGGAAACGCTATGGGGCCACGGTCATAGGCATGGTGCGCCATCATGGCGCGGATCCGCATCGCTTTTTGCACCGCAGCCATGATTTCGATGTCAAACCGCTGGTGCGCGCTGAAAAAGGCTTGGCCAACAAGCTCAAGCGGCTGCCTGGCCGCAAAGTGCTGCTGACCAACGCTCCGCTGCACTATGCGCGTGCCGTGCTGCGCCACCTGGGCATCCTGCAACAATTCGACGCGCTCTGGGGCATCGACCAAATGCGGCTGCACGGGGAATTCCGTCCCAAACCATCGGCTGCGCTGCTGCGTTATGTGCTGGCCCACGAAGGGGTACCGGCGCGGCGCGCCGTGCTGGTCGAAGATACGCTGGACAATCTGCGCGGCGCCCGGCGTGCCGGACTGCGCACCGTGCATGTCTACCATCCTGGCACACCTTTCGCCCGCGCTCACCGGCACCGGCCTGGCTACGTCGACTTGCGGGTAAACTGCGTCACTGACTTGCTGTTGCGCCGCCGCCCTCTGCGGGGCTGACAGTCAACCCGCCCTGACCACGGCCCTGTCATGTCGACCAAACCTGGCGAACGAAAAACCCAGATCCTGCAGATGCTGGCCGAAATGCTGGAGCAGCCGCACGCCGCACGTATCACCACGGCGGCGCTAGCTGCGCGCCTGCAGGTCTCGGAAGCCGCGCTCTATCGTCATTTCGCCAGCAAGGCGCAGATGTTCGAAGGCCTGATCGAATTCATCGAAACGACGCTGTTCACCCTCATCAACCAGATCGCCTCGGCCGAGCCGCAAGCCCTGCCGCAAACCCGCAAAACGGTTTCGATGCTGCTGGCTTTCGCCGAGCGCAACCGTGGCATCACCCGGGTGCTGACCGGCGATGCGCTGGTCACCGAAGACAACCGTCTGCAGGAGCGCATCAATCACATCAATGACCGTATTGAAGCCACACTCAAACAGTGCCTGCGCAATGCCGTCAGCGAGGGCAGCCTGCCTGCCCAGGCCAACGTGGCCGCGCACGCGAGCCTGCTGACCCATCTGGTGATGGGCCGCTGGCTGCGCTATGCACAAAGCGGCTGGCGTGTGGCGCCCACCATGCATCTTGAAGAACACCTGCGGCTTGCATTGCCCTGAATAGAGGGCTTGCCTGACGCCGGCGGCAGAAGCATAATCTGCGGCCCCCTGCCCACAAGCGTAAAAGCGTGCTAGCTTGATAGCCATCAATACGGGTTTCCCTCTAGTCGTTACACTTGTTTCGTCGTGGTTTTGACTCAGAAACGGAGATGGATATGACCGCGCAAGCCGCTGTCCCTGCCCCGCAAGTCCCCAAGAAATCGAGTATTCCAATAGGTTTGGTTGCGGGCATCATTGCCCTCATCCTCGTCCTGCTCATCCCCACGCCAGCCGAATTACCCGTTGCGGGTCACCGCATGCTGGCGATCCTGGCGTTTGCCGTCGTGGTCTGGGTGACCGAAGCCGTTTCCTATGAAGCAAGCGCCATCATGGTCACGACCTTGATGGCGTTTTTGCTCGGTACGGCCCCCTCGATCAAGAACCCGGAAGTGCTCATCGGCACGTCGGCGGCCATCACCATGGCTTTGCAGGGCTTTGCCAACTCCGCGCTCGCCCTGGTGGCCGGCGCGCTGTTCATCGCCGCGGCCATGACCTTCACCGGCCTGGACCGGCGTATCGCATTGGTGACACTGTCGAAGATCGGCACCACCACGCGCCGCATCATGATCGGCGCCATCGCGGTGACGATCGTGCTCAGTCTGGTCGTGCCCAGCGCCACCGCGCGCAGTGCCGCCGTCGTACCCATCATGATGGGCGTGATTGCCGCGTTCGGCGTGAACAAGCGCTCCAACATCGCCGCCGGCATCATGATCATCGTGGCGCAGGCCACCAGCATCTGGAACGTCGGTATTCAGACTGCCGCCGCTCAGAATCTGCTGACGGTCGGCTTCATGGAAAAAATGCTCGGCCAGCGCGTGAGCTGGGCCGAATGGTTGATCGCCGGCACGCCGTGGTCCATCATCATGTCTGCGGTGCTCATCTTCGTCGTATTGAAGATGCTGCCGCCGGAAAGCGATGAAATCGCTGGCGGCAAGGAAGCCGTGGAACGCGAGCTCCAGGAGCTTGGCCCCATGACGGCGCCGCAGAAACGCCTGCTTGCAGTGTCCATCCTGCTGCTGGTGTGCTGGTCTACCGAAAAGATTCTGCACAACTTCGACACCACGTCGACGACCTACTTCGGTCTGGTTCTGCTCATGCTGCCGCGTTTCGGCGTGATGACGTGGAAAGACGTGCAATCGCGGATCCCATGGGGCACGGTCATTGTGTTCGGTGTGGGTATCAGCCTGGGTTCGGCGCTGCTGTCGACGCAGGCCGGCCAATGGCTGGGCAATCAAGTGGTCACGCACACGGGGCTCGATCACGTCAGCCCGCTGGCCATCTTCGCCATTCTTTCGGCTTTCCTCATCCTCATTCACCTCGGTTTTGCCAGCGCCACGGCCCTGACCTCGGCCATGTTGCCCATCCTGATTTCAGTGCGGCAAACGCTGCCGGGCGACTTCAACCGCCTGGGCATGACGATGTTGCTGGGCTTTGTCGTCAGCTACGGCTTCATTCTGCCCATCAACGCGCCGCAGAACATGGTCTGCCTGGGTACCGAAACCTTCACGGCCAAGCAGTTCGCCAAGGTCGGGATCATCGTCACCGTGGTGGGCTATGGCCTGATGCTGCTGATGGGTGCGACCTACTGGCGCTGGCTCGGCGTTCTCTAAGGAGTCAAGGATGAAAATCGCGATTTCCGATGCGATTGCCTACGGCGAGGCCCTGCTCAGCGCGCAAGGCGTGCCGCAAAACATCGCTCACGATGTGGCAGAACACCTGACGGAGTCTGATCGTGTCGGCTACACCAGCCACGGTCTGTCCATCCTGCCCAACTACGCCCGCGTGCTGAAAGAGGGTTTTGTGCGTGCCGACGGGCGGCTGCAATTGCTCACCGACAACGGCAGCTTTCTGGCGTTCGATGGCGACAACGGCTTCGGGCAGCACGTAGGCAAGATGGCGGTGCAAGCTGCCATCAAGCGCACCAACGAACTCGGCTCGTGCATTCTGACCTTGCGGCGCAGTCACCATCTGGGCCGCATGGGTCACTACGGCGAGATGGTGGCCAATTCGGGGCTGATCCTTCTGGCCTTCACCAATGTGATCAACCGCGCCCCGACGGTAGCGCCGTATGGCGGTGCGCGTGCCTGCCTGACCACCAACCCCCTGTGCTTTGCCGGGCCGCTGCCCGGCGGACGGCCGCCGCTGATCGTCGACATGGCCACCAGCTCCATCGCCGTCAACAAGGCTCGCGTGCTGGCCACCAAGGGCGAAGCCGCCCCGCCGGGATCCCTGATCGATGCCGAGGGCAACCCCACCACCGACCCGCATGCGCTGTTCACCGACCCGCCCGGCGCCCTGCTGCCCTTTGGCGGGCATAAAGGCTACGCCATGGGCTTGGTAGCCGAGCTGTTGGCCGGGGTGCTCTCCGGTGGAGGCACCATCCAGCCGGACAACCCGCGCCAAGGCGTGGCCACCAACAATCTGTTTGCGGTACTGCTCAATCCTCAGGTGGACTTCAACGCCAGCTGGCGCACGCATGAAGTCGATGCATTCATCGAGTATCTCCATGCCTGCCCGCCCCAACCTGGCGTGGATCGGGTGCAATATCCGGGCGAATACGAAGCTGCCAACCGCGAGACCAACCGCGACGCCATCGATTTTGCGCCCGCGATCTGGGATAGCCTGAGCAAGCTGGGGCAGACGCTCAACGTCGAGCCACCGGCGGCCTACAAAGGCTGAAGGCCTGTCCGACCTGAAGCCGCTGGCGCGGCTTCAGATCACGGCCTGAGCCGCCTCAGGCCTTGACCGGTTTGGACCGGCTGATGCTCATCATGATGCCGAAGGCCACGCCCATCGTGAGCAGAGCTGTCCCTCCATAGCTCATGAAGGGTAGCGGCACTCCCACCACGGGCAGGATGCCCGTGACCATCCCGACGTTCACAAACACATAGATGAACATCATCATCGTCATCGACCCCGCCAGCAAACGGCCGAACTGATTGCTGCACCGCGATGCGATGGCCAGACCGCGTGCGATGAGCAGTCCGTAGAGCACCAACAGGGCTACGCCGCCGTACAGACCGAACTCCTCCGCATAGACGGCGAAGATGAAATCGGTGGTCCGCTCAGGGATGAAGTCCAGATGAGTCTGAGTGCCCTTCATGTAGCCCTTGCCGTACAGGCCACCGGAGCCCACCGCAATCATGGACTGGATGGTATGAAAACCCTTGCCCAGCGGATCGGAGCTGGGGTTGAGAAGCGTGCACACTCGGTGCTTCTGGTAGTCGTGCAATACCACCCAATCGACGTCCGGCTCGCAAAGCTGATCTTCGTAGTAAACCAGCGTGCCGATGGCCACCACGCCAGCCAGCACCGCCGGCACCAGCAGCTTGAAAGACAGGCCGGCAAAGTAAATCACGAAGAAACCGGCGCCGAAGACCAGCAACGCCGTGCCCAGGTCAGGTTGCAACACAATGAGCCCGAAAGGCGCCACCAGCATCAGCGCGGCGACCAGAAAATCACGGATGCGCACTTGCCCTTCATGGCGTTGGAAATACCAGGCCAGCATCATCGGCACGGCGATCTTCATCATCTCCGAGGGTTGGATGCGCGTAAAGCCAAGATTCAACCATCGCGTCGCGCCTTTGCTTGTCTCGCCGGCGAACTCCACGCCCAACAGCAGCACGATACCGACGACATAAAACGGCAAGGCGAGCTTCATCAGCGTCTGTGGCGGCACCAGAGCCATGATCCACATCGCGAAGAACGCAATGATGAAGTTGCGCGATTGCTCGGCAAATCGCCAGTCGGTGCTACCGACTGCGGAATGCATGATCGTCAGACCAAGCGCGGCAAACAGCACCAGCACCAGCAGCAAAGGCCAGTCAAAGGCCGTGAACACCCGCAGCAGGATCAACCCGAGTCGCTTCATTTAGCGCTCTCCGGTTCGGACGCAGGCGCCGGCGCTCGCTCGATCTTGTCCTGCCGCTTCGGGCCCAGCCAATAGTCGAAGACTTCCCGCGCCACGGGCGCGGCGGCGCTGGCGCCCCAACCGGCGTTCTCGACAATGAGGGCAACGGCAATGCGCGGATGATCGGCGGGTGCAAACCCCATGAACAAGGCATGGTCGCGCAAGCGTTCATCCAGTGCCGCAGCGCGGTATTGCCCTCCGCGCAGGCTGAACACCTGGGCCGTGCCCGTCTTGCCCGCCGCCTGATACGGCGCGCCGGCGAAGGCGCGTCGCGCCGTGCCGGAACGGATCACATCGGTCATGGCGCCTTTGATGACATCCAGGTTGGTCTGCTTGAGCGGAATGCGGTAGTCAGGCGTCGACGGCGTGGCCGCGAGCTCGCCAGAACGAGCGTCGCGTACAGCATGGACCAGGTGCGGCCGGCGGTACAGGCCGTTGTTGGCCAGCGTCGAGGTTGCCTGAGCCAACTGCAACAACGTGAATGCGTTGTAGCCCTGGCCCACCGCCACCGAGATGGTTTCGCCTGCATACCAGCGCTGGCGCTCACGATCTTTGTAGGCACGCCGCTTCCAATCGGTCGACGGCAGTACGCCGGTGCGTTCGCCTTCGAGATCGATGCCCGTGATCTGGCCGAACCCGAACTGCTTGGAGAAATCGTGCAGCGCATTGACCCCGATCTCCGGGCCCAGCGAATAGAAATACGTATCGGAGGAAACGACAAGGGCCTTGTGCATGTCGGTCATGCCAAAGACCGCGCCCGCGGCATTGCGGAACTTCTGGCCGCCAAACTCGAAGTATCCGGGGTCTGGCATGCGATCGGTGGCTCGGCGCTTGCCCAGTTCGAGCGCCGCCAGGCCAACAAAGGGCTTGTAGGTCGAACCGATAGGATAGGTGCCCGACAGCGGCCGGTTGATCAACGGATGATCGGGCGACTCGTTCAGGCGGCGCCAGTTTTCGACGTCGATGCCATCGACGAACAGATTGGGATCGAAGGAGGGCTGCGACACGAACGCCAGCACCTCGCCCGTATCAGGATCGAGCGCCACGAGCGCTCCGCGTCGGCCTTCGAAGGCCTTCTCGGCGATGCGCTGCAGCTCCAGGTCAATGGACAACATGATGTCCGAGCCGGGTATGGGGTCGATGCGCCGCAAGGTGCGCACCGGACGTCCGCCCGCCGTGACCTCGACCTCCTCCAGCCCGGTGCGGCCATGCAAGGCCTGCTCCCAAGTTTTTTCGATGCCTTTCTTGCCGATCACATCCGTGCCGCGATAATTGCCCGTCTGGCCGCTTTTCTCGAGGGCATCCAGATCGTTCTCTGCGATACGCCCGATATAGCCCACAACGTGAGCGGCGACTTCGCCCTGCGGATACTCGCGCACCCAACGCGCGCGCAGCTCGACTCCCGGAAACTCGAAGGCATGCGCCGAAAACCAAGCCGCCTCGGTCTCGTTGAGGTTGTTGCGCAACACGAGGTTGGCATAGCGGCTGGATTCGGCCACCCGGCGCTTGAAACGCCGTTGATCGGTCAGGCTGACATAGACGACGGGAGTCAGCCGCGCAAACAGGTCATCGATGGACCCTGCGCGGGCCGGCACGACCTCCAGCGTATACGTGCGGTAGTTGCGCGCCAGCACGACGCCGTTGCGGTCCAGCACTTCGCCACGGCGTGGGGCGATGGGCTGCACGGCGATGCGGTTACGGTCGGCGCGCTCGGACAGGCCCTCGTAGCGATCGACCTGCAACAGCCAGAACCGGCCAGCCAGTGCACCAAAGCAGGCCAGCGCGAACAGACCGCCCACCCATGCGCGCAGGCGAAAACGCTGCTTCTGCTGCTGGCTGGTCTTCTTGAACTCAAACATAGGCGCGCCGCTCAGTTGGCGGAAGGTTCGCCGTCATCATAACGACGTTGCGGCAATTGCAGCCCCCAACCGAAGATGGGCCACAGCGCCGTGGTCAACAGCACACCGACAGCCCAATCCCAGCCGGCCCAACGGCCCGCCAGCCACGCCATGATGATCTGGGTCAGCAACTGCGGCACGAAGAATATCGGCAGCATATGCATGGCCTGGCTCCAGAGATCGAAGCGCTGCAGGCGACGGCTCAGGGCCAACGCGCCATAGGCAATGAGCGTGTAGGACAGGGCATGAGCGCCCAGCAGGCTGGCATCATGCACGTCGAGCAACAGTCCGAACGTGAAGGCGGTGAACATGCCCACGCGGCGCGGCTCGTAAGCGCTCCAGAAGGCGATGACCAGCGCCAGGATATCGGGCGAGGCCGGCCACTGGCGCCAGGGCAACAACGACAGCAGCCAGACCAGCAACAAGGTCCCCCAGACGAAGGCCGCGTTGGCGGGATGCGCCAGGCGTTCGGGCTGAACGTTGCTGGGCGTGCCCAGGGTACGCGGCGCACGGTGCGTGCCGTTATTGCGGGCCGCCAAGGTCAGCCTCCTCGCGATTGGCTTCGGCACGTGCCACGTCGACCTGCAGAACCAGGAAGTGGCGATAGCGCTCGGGATGCGCCAGCGGCTCGCACAACGCACGCGCGAAACCGGAGGCCGTGTCGCGCTCTACGGACGTGACCTTGGCCACGGGCAGGCCGGCCGGAAACAGGCCACCCACGCCAGAGGTCACGATGGTGTCGCCCAGCTTGATGTCGGCATTGGCCGCGAGATAACGCACTTCCATGACACCCGGCGAATTGCCACCAAACGCCACCAGCCGCAGGCCGTTGCGCAATACCTGCACCGGAATCGAGATGCGCTCATCGGTCACCATGGCCGCTTCGGCGGTCATGGGCGTGACGCGCACGATCTGGCCCACCACACCGCCTTCATCAATCACCGGCATGCCCGGCGCGATGCCGGCTTTGCTGCCCTTGTTGAACACCAGCCTCTGGTGAAAGGCATTGGGCGGCTCGTAGAGCACCTCGACCACACTGGCCGGTTGGCCCACCGTGTCGGTCACGCCCAGCAAGCGGCGCAACTGGGCGTTTTCCGCAGCCAATTGCACGGCATGCGTCGCCACCTGGGACAGCTCAATGCGCTGGCGCTGCAGGGCTTCGTTTTCGGAGCGGATCAGATTGGCGGCGTTGATCCATTCGTCGACCTGTTGCACCAGGTCGCGCGGTGCCATCACGGCACGCTGGAACGGATACAGCACCATGGACACCGTGCGGCGCACCGGTTCCAGCAGACGCAATTGGGAATCGACGACAATCAACGCCAATGCCAGCGCGACGAAGACGGCCAGACGCACTTCGGCCGGCGGGCCGCGTCTGAATAGCGGTGGGGTGCCTTGTCGTTGCATGAATCTCAGCCGGGGCCCATGGGCCCGTTGGCGTGAGGCCGTCCAGGGCCGCGCGAAGGCGGCCCGCAGACTGGCCGGTCCAGCTTAGTCGTTGATGAAAATCGCGCCGAGCGTTTCAAGGTGTTCCAGCGCCTCGCCGCAGCCACGCACCACGCACGTCAAGGGATCGTCGGCCACCACCACCGGAAGGCCGGTTTCTTCTTGCAGCAGGCGATCCAGGTCACGCAGCAGTGCGCCGCCACCGGTCAGAGCGATGCCCTTGTCGGTGATGTCGGCGCCCAGCTCAGGCGGGGTCTGTTCGAGGGCAATTTTGACCGCCGAGACGATCTGATTGAGCGGATCGGTCAGGGACTCGAGGATTTCGTTGGAAGAGACCGTGAAGCTGCGCGGCACGCCTTCGGCCAGATTGCGGCCCTTGACTTCGATCTCGCGGATCTCGGAGCCGGGGAAGGCCGAGCCGATCTGCTTTTTGATGAGTTCGGCCGTCGGTTCGCCAATCAGCATGCCGTAGTTGCGGCGGATGTAATTGACGATGGCTTCGTCGAACTTGTCGCCGCCGACACGTACCGAACCCTTGTACACCATGCCACCCAGCGAAATGACCGCCACTTCGGTCGTGCCGCCGCCGATATCGACGACCATGGAGCCGCTGGCATCGGAGACGGCCAGACCCGCACCGATCGCCGCGGCCATGGGTTCTTCGATCAGGTAGACATGCGAGGCCCCCGCGCCCAGGGCGGACTCACGGATGGCCCGGCGCTCGACCTGGGTGGATCCGCAAGGCACGCACACGATGATGCGGGGGCTGGGCGCCAGCATATTGCGCGGATGCACCATGCGGATGAACTGCTTGAGCATCTGCTCGGTGACAGTGAAGTCGGCGATGACGCCGTCTTTCATGGGGCGGATGGCCTCGATATTGCCTGGTACGCGGCCAAGCATCTGCTTGGCTTCCTGGCCGACGGCCTGGATGACTTTTTTGCCGTGAGGGCCGCCTTCGTGACGAATGGCGACCACAGAGGGTTCATCCAGCACGATGCCCTTGCCCCGGACATATATCAGCGTATTGGCCGTACCGAGGTCGATCGCCATGTCGCTGGAAAAATAACTGCGGAGGAATCCGAACATGGGAGCTCAGCTAGATTCAAGAATTAGGGTCGAGCCGCGATCTCAGGGGCGACGAGCTACACCATCGTGGCCTCTGACCGCAGCGATTAAACCGTGAATCATAACTTATAATTTCCTTGGAAATAGCGTACAAATCGCAGCTATTCAAGCTTTGTAACGGGTTCGGCCTGCGCATGCCGCCAGGTTTCCTTCACCCGCTACGCCCCCTGTTTTTGACCCTACCCCATGGCGCTGAACGAACAAGACGTGGCCCGCATTGCCCGCCTGGCCCGAATCGAACTGACCCCCGCGCAGCGCGCCCGGGCGCAGGACGAGCTCAATGGCATCCTGCACCTGATCGAGCGCCTGCAGTCGGTCGACACGCAGGGCGTGGAGCCGCTGGCCCACCCCCTCTCGGCGCACGAGGACATCGTCCTGCGTCTGCGCCAGGATGCCGTCACGGAAGTCCCTTCGGACCAACGCCGCGATGAGCTGCTGGCCAACGCCCCCGAGCAGGACGGCGGCCTATTCCTGGTCCCCAAGGTCATCGAGTAAGCCATGAGTCACTCCCACACTGAATTCGGCGATATCGCCGGCCTGCGCACCGCGCTGGCCGAACGGCGCGTAAGCGCGGTCGAGCTGGCCCAGGAGGGGCTGGCACGGGCTGCCGCCGCCGACCTGAATGCCTTTCTCCATATCGACACCGAGCTGACGCTGGCACAGGCCAAGGCCGCCGATGCCGCTCTGGCCGCCGGTACCGCCGGCCCCTTGGCCGGTATCCCCATCGCTCACAAGGACGCTTTCGTCACCCGTGGCTGGCGCAGCACGGCGGGCAGCAAGATGCTCGACGGCTACGTCAGCCCCTTCGACGCGACCGTGGTCGAGCGTCTGCAAGCCGCCGGCGCGGTATCGCTGGGCAAGCTCAATTGCGATGAATTCGCCATGGGCTCAGGCAATGAAAACTCCGCCTATGGCCCGGCCCGCAACCCCTGGGACCACCAGGCCGTGCCCGGCGGCTCCTCGGGCGGTTCGGCCGTCGCCGTGGCCGCGCGCCTGGTGGCCGCGGCCACGGGCACCGACACAGGCGGCTCGGTGCGCCAGCCCGCCGCCCTGTGCGGGGTCAGCGGCATCAAACCGACCTACGGCACCGTGTCGCGCTACGGCATCATCGCCTTCGGCTCCAGCCTGGATCAGGCCGGCCCACTGGCGGCCAGCAGCCGCGATCTGCTCGAGCTGCTCGACGTCATGAGCGGCTATGACGAGCGCGACGCCACCAGCCTGGAGCACTGCGACGGCGTGAAAAACGCCCCCGGCCGCGTGCGCGCGGCCTACGACTCGACCCAGCAAAGCTACCAGGCGGCTGGCAGCCTGCCGCTCAAAGGCCTGCGCATCGGCGTGCCGGCCGAATTCTTCGGCGCGGGTCTGGCACCCGAGGTGGCCGCAGCCATCGAGGCTGCCCTGCAGCGATTCGAGGCCCTTGGCGCCGAACGCGTGGCCATTTCCCTGCCACGCACCGAACTGTCCATCCCTGCCTACTACGTCATCGCCCCTGCCGAAGCGTCGAGCAACCTGGCGCGCTTTGACGGCGTGCGCTATGGCCATCGCGCCGCCCAGTACAGCGACCTGAACGACATGATCAGCCGATCCCGCGCCGAAGGTTTCGGCGACGAGGTCAAGCGCCGGATCCTGATCGGCACCTATGTGCTGTCGCACGGTTATTACGACGCCTACTACCTGCAGGCTCAGCGCCTGCGCAGATTGATCGCCCAGGATTTCCAGCGCGCCTTCGCCACGCAGTGCGACGTCATCATGGGCCCGGTGGCCCCAGGCGTGGCCAAGAACATCGGCGAGAACCGCGACGATCCGACCGCCGACTGGCTGGCCGATATCTACACCCTGGGCGTGAGCCTGGCGGGCTTGCCGGCCATGTCCGTGCCTTGCGGCTTTGGCAGCACTGGCCGCCCGGTGGGCCTGCAGATCATCGGCAACTACTTCGACGAAGGCCGTTTGCTGGCCATCGCCGACCGCTACCAACAAGTGACCGACTGGCATCAACGCACGCCGGCAACGCAGGACGCCTGACCATGGAATGGGAAATCGTCATCGGACTGGAAACCCATGTCCAACTCTCCACCGAATCCAAGATTTTCTCGGGTAGCAGCACCCGTTTCGGCGCCGCACCCAACACGCAGGCCAACGTAGTGGACCTGGCGCTGCCGGGCAGCCTGCCGGTCATGAACCGCGGCGCCGCCGAACGGGCCATCCTGTTCGGGCTGGCCATCGGTGCGCACGTGGCGCCGCGCTCGGTGTTTGCGCGCAAAAACTACTTCTACCCTGATCTGCCCAAGGGCTACCAGATCAGCCAGTACGAACTGCCCGTGGTGCAAGGCGGCACGCTATCGTTTTTCGTGGGCGAAGAAGAAAAAACCATCAATCTGACGCGTGCTCACCTGGAAGAAGACGCCGGCAAATCGCTGCACGACGACTTCCACCTGGCCAATGGCAACCCGGCCAGCGGTATCGATCTGAATCGCGCCGGCACGCCCCTGCTGGAGATCGTCACCGAGCCGGAGATGCGCTCGGCCGCCGAGGCCGTGGCCTATGCGCGTGCGCTGCACAGCCTCGTGGTGTGGTTGGGCATTTGCGACGGCAACATGCAGGAAGGCTCCTTCCGCTGCGATGCCAACGTGTCGGTACGCCCACGTGGCCAGGCCGAATTCGGCACCCGGGCGGAAATCAAGAACGTCAACTCGTTCCGCTTTCTTGATCGCGCCATCCAATACGAGGCCCGCCGCCAGATCGAGCTGATCGAAGACGGCGGCACCGTCGTGCAGGAGACCCGGCTGTATGACGCCGACCGCGACGAAACCCACAGCATGCGCAGCAAGGAAGACGCGCACGATTACCGCTACTTCCCCGATCCTGATCTGCCCACGCTGGTGATCAGTCCGGACTGGGTGGACGCGGTACGCGCCAACATGCCGGAGCTGCCCAGCGCCATGCGTGCCCGCTTCGTGGCCGATTACGGCCTGTCCGACTATGACGCGGCGCAATTGACCGTCAGCCGGGCCATGGCGGCCTATTTCGAGGAGGCTGCTCGGGCCTTGCCAGCAGGCCAGGCCAAGCTCGCGGCCAACTGGGTCATGGGCGAAGTCGCCGCCACGCTCAATCGCGACGAAAAAGAGCTGGCCCACGCGCCGGTGCAAGCCGCTCAGCTGGCTGCGCTCATCAACCGTATCGTCGACGGCACGATCTCCAACAAGATCGCCCGCGACGTGTTCGCGGCCATGTGGGCCGGCGAGCATGGCGCCGATCCCGATGCCATCATCGCCGCACGTGGCCTGAAGCAAATCAGCGACAGCGGTGCCATCGGTACGATGATCGACGAGGTGCTGGCCGCCAATCCGGCCATCGTCGCGGAATACCGCGCCGGCAAAGAAAAGGCCTTCAACTCGCTGGTGGGCCAGATCATGAAGGCCGCGCGCGGCAAGGCCAATCCGCAGCAGGTCAACGAGCTGCTAAAGGCCAAGCTGTCTGCCTGACCGGCCGGCCCTTGCCTGCAGGCAAGGGCCGCGCTGCCGATGCCGCTCAGACGCCGTATTTCTGGCGGTAGGCCAGTACCGAAGCGCGATTGGCCGCAAACTGGTCATCGCCTTCAAGCAGTTTGAGGATGTCCGCCAGGGACGCGATGCTGACCACGGGTATGCCGTAGGTCTTGGCAACGTCTTGCACGGCAGAATGCGGCGACAACGCATCATCCGGACCGGCTCGTTCCATGCGGTCCATGGCGATGAGAACAGCCGCAGGCTCGGCGCCTGCGGCGCGGATGATGTCGACCGACTCGCGCACCGATGTGCCCGCGGTGATGACGTCATCGATGATGACGACTTTACCGGCCAGTGGCGCGCCAACCAGCGTGCCGCCCTCGCCGTGGTCCTTGGCTTCCTTGCGGTTGTAGGCAAAGGGGATGTCACGCCCGCCGGCTTGCGGATGCGCGGCCAGGGCCACCGACGTGGCGGTCGACAACGGAATGCCCTTGTAGGCCGGTCCAAACAGCATGTCGAACTCCACGCCGGACTCCAGCAATGCCTGGGCATAAAAGCCCGCCAACTTGCCCACCGAGCGGCCGCTGTTGAACAGGCCGGCGTTGAAAAAATAAGGGCTCATCCTGCCGGATTTGACCTTGAAGCTGCCAAAGCGCAGCACACCCTCGTCAAGGGCGAAACGGACAAAATCGGTGGCGGTGGTCGAGGACATGCGGCGGGTTCCAAATCAGGATGGCAAACCCCGCCATTATCCGCGATTTACAGCGTGAAATCGTAGTCGATGGTCAGGGGTGCGTGGTCGCTGAAACGGGCATCTTTGTAAATGGCTGCGTCACGAGCCGTCTCGGCCAGCCCATTGCTGGCGACGTGGTAATCGATGCGCCAGCCGACGTTCTTGGCCCACGCCTGACCACGATTGCTCCACCACGTATAACCCTCGCCCGTGGCAGCAGGCGCAAGACGGCGGTACACATCGACCCACTTCAGCTCATCGAACACCCGGGTGAGCCAGGCCCGCTCTTCAGGCAGAAAACCGCTGTTCTTGAGGTTGCCCTTCCAGTTTTTGAGGTCCGCTTCCTTGTGAGCGATGTTCCAGTCGCCGCAGATGACCACCTCGCGGCCGCGCGCGATCAGATCGCCCAGATGACGATAGAAATGCTCCATGAAATGGTATTTGGCCGCCTGCCGGTGCTCGCCACTGGATCCCGACGGCAGATAGACCGAGACCACCGACAGCTTGGGGTAGACCAATTCGATATACCGTCCCTCGGCATCGATCTCGGGCACCCCCAGGCCAATGACGACCGACTCGGGCTCGTGCGGGGTATAGATCCCGACGCCGCTATAGCCTTTCTTTTCGGCGTAATGAAAATAACCCCGGCAAGGACCGGGAGCCTTCATCGCCGGCGCGATGTCCGCCTCCTGTGCCTTGAGCTCCTGGACGCAAACGAAATCGGCGTTCTGCTGGCTCATCCAATCAAAGAAGCCTTTGGTATTGGCAGAGCGGATGCCGTTCAGGTTGGCGGAGATGACTCGCAGCATAGAAATTCCAGAAGCAGGTGGCGGCGCAAAATGCCAAGGGCATCAACTATAACGAGATCGCCCCGTTTCGAGGCCCAGGGACGACAAATAAAAAGGGGACAAAAAATTCGGTGAAATTTTTTTATACCCCGAGGCCGGTTTCGACAAAAACGGGGCGCGATTTTCAGAAACCCGCCAAGCCATGGGTATCAGTGAGCCGACAATATTGGGGCCGCATAATCAATCTCATTGATTTTGTTGAAAATAAAACATCGATCTCGCAAAAAACGCCGTACTGAAATTATCGATTTCGACTGCCAAACGTTTTGATGCGTCACCAATAAATAACGGGAATTGGCGACACGATGATGTCGCGCGCCCCCCTGCCGGAGCAGGCAAATCCTCCCTACAATCCGCGCACCAAATCAGTGCTTTTTGATGGCTTCGCACCGTTTCAGATCAGACGGCGCACCGAGTTGATTCATCAGGCACCGCTATGCAGCATTACCGGAGACTTTTTTTTCATGCAGTCATTGAACGACTTCCTGGGCCGCGTCGCCAGCCGCGATCCTCATCAGCCCGAATTCATGCAGGCCGTCCATGAAGTGATGGGCAGTTTGTGGCCTTTCATCGAAAAGAATCCGCACTATGGCCAGCAGGCCTTGCTGGAGCGCCTGGTCGAACCTGAGCGCGTGATCCAGTTCCGCGTGTGCTGGACCGATGACAAGGGCCGTGCCCAGGTCAATCGTGCCTTCCGCGTGCAGCATAGCTCGGCCATCGGCCCCTTCAAGGGCGGCATGCGCTTTCACCCCAGCGTGAATCTGTCGGTGCTGAAATTTCTGGCCTTTGAGCAGACGCTGAAGAACGCCCTGACCACCTTGCCCATGGGCGGCGGCAAGGGCGGCTCGGATTTCGACCCCAAGGGGAAATCCGATGGCGAAGTGATGCGCTTCTGCCAGGCGCTGATGATCGAACTCTATCGTCATCTGGGGCCGGACACCGATGTCCCGGCCGGTGATATCGGCGTGGGCGGCCGCGAGGTCGGCTTCATGGCGGGCATGATGAAGAAGCTGTCCAATTCGGCAGCGGCCGTCTTTACCGGCAAGGGCCTGACGTTCGGCGGCAGCCTGATCCGCCCGGAAGCCACCGGTTACGGCACGGTCTATTTCGCCGAACAGATGCTGCACCGGGTGAGCATGTCGTTTGACGGGCTGCGCGTGTCGGTCTCCGGCTCGGGCAACGTGGCGCAGTATGCCGTCGAAAAGGCCATGGCTCTGGGCGCGCGCGTGCTGACCGTTTCTGACTCGGGCGGCACAGTGCTGGACGAAGCGGGCTTCACGCCCGAGAAACTGCATGCGCTGATGCACATCAAGAACGTGCAGCGTGGCCGCGTCGAGGATTATGCTCAACAACTGGGCTTGCGCTTCCTGCCTGGCGTGCGCCCCTGGCAAATCCCGGTGGACGTCGCGCTGCCGTGCGCCACGCAAAATGAGCTGGATGAAAACGACGCCCGCACGCTGATCGACAATGGCGTGAAATGTGTGGCCGAAGGCGCCAATATGCCGGCGACCCTGGCAGCGGCCCAGGCATTCATCGATGCCCATGTTCTGTATGCACCAGGCAAGGCCAGCAACGCTGGCGGCGTGGCCGTCTCGGGCCTGGAAATGAGCCAGAACTCGGCCCGTCTGTCGTGGACCCGCGAGGACGTGGACCAGCGTCTGCGCGCCATCATGTGCGATATCCACGAAAACTGCGTTCGCCACGGCCATGCCGAATCCGGCTACGTCAATTATCTGGACGGCGCCAACATCGCCGGCTTCGTCAAAGTCGCCGACGCGATGCTGCAACAAGGCCTGTATTGACCCACCCGAGATCTAAAACAAAAGCTCCCGCAAGGGAGCTTTTGTTTTGGGCGCGGCAGAATGTGGCGGCCGCTGGCCGCGTGTCAGTGCCAGTCACCGCGATAGACGAACTTGGGCATCTGCCAATTAAAGCGCAACGCCAGCAAACGCAGGGCCAGCCCCCCGGCCAGCGCGGCCGGCACGGCCAGATTGCTCGTGCCCGTGAAGTCGTCCAGGGCCAGATATACGCTTGCGGTCACCACGGACACGCTGGCGTAGAGCTCACTACGAAACAACAGTGGAATGTCATTGCACAACACATCCCGCAGCACGCCGCCGGCGCAACCGGTAATGACGCCGGTGATCATGATCACCGGCAAAGACAGCTCCATTTGCTGAGCCACTTTGCAGCCGATGACGGTAAAAGCCACCAAGCCCAGCGCATCGAGCAACAGAAAGACCTTGCGCAAATGGCGCAACCTGTGCGCACAAAGCGCCGTGAGCAAGGCCGCCCCGGCCGTCATGGCCAAATACTCGGGATGCACGACCCACGTCAACGGGTAATGACCCAGCAGCACGTCGCGCATCGAGCCTCCGCCCAGCGCCGTCACGCAAGCAATGACGCACACACCGACCTAGTCCATATCGCGGCGCCCGGCCGCCAACGCCGCCGTCATGGCTTCGGCCACGATGGCAACGAGATAGAGCGAATGCAGCAGCAGTGTGGAGGTTTCTGGCGCCATGATTCGAAAGGGGATCGATACGGATGCATTATTGTAGGGCTCCCGCCCTGCCGTTGACGGCAGTCAAGCCCCTGGGGCACGATAGGCGGCAGAATCATTGCATCCCCCGCACAACCGTGCGCTGCCCGGTTGCCAACGGCAGTTCCACCAGGAGTAGACGCATGACCGACCCCACTGGCTCCATTCTGCTCGCCACGGACCTGAGCGCGCGCAGCGACCGCGCCCTGGACCGCGCCATCATGCTGGCCCGCCAGCAGCAATGCCGCCTGGTGGCCCTGCACGTGATGGAGGCCCCCAACGCCACCGCCTTGACCACGCCAGCCTGGCGCCGCCTGACGCCCGACCACAAAGCGTTGGCGCAAAGGCGCCTGGCCGATGACCTGGCCGAGGCCGGCGTCGCCAGCGAGGCGGTGGTCGTCAACGGCCATCCCCTGGATGTCATCCTGGATACGGTGGCGCATTTCGATTGCTCGCTCATTGTGACGGGCGTCGCTCGGGAAACCTCGCTGGGGCGGCTCATGCTGGGAAGCACTGTCGAGCGTCTGGCCCGCCAGGCCACCGAGCCGGTGCTAGTGGTCAAGGCGCGGCCGCGCCAGCCCTATCAGGACGTAGTGATCGCCACCGATTTTTCGGAAGGGTCCCGCCAGGCACTGGCCGCCGCGCTCAAGGTCGCTGGCCAGGCCCGCATCACGCTCTTTCATGCCTACGCAGTGCCGGTCCAACAGGACGGTGTGCCGCAAGATGCCGTCGTGCGCAGCTTCTACAACGACGCCCTGCAGAAGGCCCAGGCCTTTCTGGCAGACACTCCCGAACTGGCCGGGAAAACACCGCCGGACATCGTGCTCGAGCCCGGGCAACCCGAAAATCTGCTATCGGCATTCGTCTTCCAGCGCCGCTGCGATCTGGTGGTCACCGGCACCCATGGGCTGACCGGCATCCTGCGCACGGCCATCGGCAGCGTAGCCGAGAAACTGCTCGAAGCGCTGCCTTGCGACGTCCTCATCGTGCGACAGAACAAGGCAGCGGACTGATCGGGCGGCCAAGGCCGCCACCATCAGAAGATGTGGCGTATGCCCACGGCCGCACCAACCTGGGAGCTCTGTCCGGCGATATCCACCGACGAGGCGTCATAAACCTTGTTGTAGTCCACGGTGCCATAGAGCTGCGTACGCTTGGACAGGGAGTACTCCGCCACGCCCACCAGGGCGAGGCGTTTGCCCTTGTCGCCGTCGACCTGGATATTCTTGGCCACGTCGTAGTAGGCCGCGCCGGTCAGTGCCCAACTACCGGTGGCCTGCCAGGTCGCACCTAGGAAGTAGCCATTGTCCTTGCGATCCAGGCCCGTGGCGGGCACGGCATTGCCCACCACGGCGTTGACCCAGCCGGTCTCGTCACGGCCATTGAAGTAGCCGGCAAATAGTTTGACCGTATCCAGTTGGTAACTGGCGTTGAGGTTCCAGACCTGCTGCCGATAATCGGAATTGCTTTCCGAATAGGTCTTCTGATAGCCGCCGCCCAAGGAGAAAGGACCCGTGGTGTAGGTCAGCGCGGTGCCTACCTGCTTGCCCAGACGATGGTCGGCGAAATCATTGCCAAACGCGTAAGAGACGATGAAATCCAGACCGCCCAGCTTGGCGTTGCGGTAGCGCACGGAGTCCGAGCTGCGGGCTCGGGACATGGCCACTGGCAACCAGGAGTTTTCCGCGTAATTGCCCACGGTCAGCGGATCATACGAATCCGCCAGAATGGTAAAGAGCGGCGTGTCCTGCCGGCCCAGCGAGATGGCGCCCCATTGACCGCCGTCCAGGCCGACATAGGCGTGGCGATTGAACAGACGCCCGCTATCGGATTGCTGGCCATTTTGCAGATTGAAGCCGCTTTCCAGGCGGAAGAAGGCACTCATGCCATTGCCCAGATCCTCCACTCCCCGCAAGCCCCAACGGCTGTTGGAAATGGCGCCGTTCTCCATGGAAAAACGGCTGGAATTGACTTGGGTGGCGCCGTTGCTTGTGCTGAGGTAGCGCAGGCTGGCATCGGCGATGCCGTAGAGCGTAACATTGGTTTCGGCATGGATGGCCGGCGCAATGCACAGGCCTGCGAACGCGATGGCGTATCGCTTCATGGATGTCTCCTCGTGGTCGGGCGGGATCGGCCCTGTGTTGTTGGTCCGGCGTGTCAGGCAGGGCCGCGCGGATAGCGCAGAACAAACCTTATCACCGCCCTACTGCCCCCGCGCAAGGCTCAGGCTTTCGCACCGTCTCGTTCGAGCGCCTCGATGTCGCCTTTGCGCAACCAAAGCAGGACCAACCCCGGCAATGCGATGAAGACCGTCACCATGAAAAACCCCGGCCATCCCATGTAGGCAACCAGCACAGGGGTCAGCGGACCCGCCAGATAGGTTCTCCCCACGGCAGACAAGGCAGACAGCAGCGCGAACTGCGTGGCCGAAAACGCCTGGTTGCACATGGCCATGAGCAAGGCCACGAAGGCCGCCGTACCTAGACCGCCGCACAGATTCTCGATCCCCACTGCCGCAGCCATGAGGGTCAGACTCTTAGGCGCCACCGCAATGACCCAGTAGCCCAGATTGGAGACCGCCTGCAGCAACCCGAAGGCCATCAGCGAACGGTACAAGCCCCAGCGGCCCATGATCGCCCCGCCAGCCAGCGCGCCCACGATGGTGGCGGCCAGCCCGAGCACTTTGTTGACGGTGCCGACTTCGGTGGGCGTAAAGCCCACGCCCCGCAACAGGAAGGTCGTCGACAGCGCGCCTGCGAACGCATCTCCCAGCTTGTAGAGCACGATGAGCGCCAGCAGGGTCAATGCGCCTCGGCGGCTGAAAAACTCACGAAAAGGCTCGACCACCGCCCGTCCCAGGCTGCGCGGCGCGGCCGTGGGGCGCTCCGGTTCGGGAGCCCAGAAGGTGCCCGCGACGCCGGCCAGCATGAGAAATCCCATCAGCACATAGGTCGTGCCCCAGCCGAGCCAGTGATCGGCCAACACCAGAGCCAGCCCGCCCGAGCACAGCATGGCCAGCCGGTAACCCAACACCTTGACGGCCGCGCCGGCTCCCCGCTCATTTTTGTGCAGCACATCCGTGGAATAGGCGTCAAAAGCGATGTCCTGCGAGGCAGACAGAAACGCCACCAGCACCGCCAGGAGCGCCAGAGGCAACAGCGATTCGCCGGGAGACAGCAGGCCCATGCCCATGATCGTGACAGCCAGCAGCAATTGCGTGACCACCATCCAGCTGCGCCGCCGTCCCAGAAAGGGGGGGGCATAACGGTCGATCAGCGGCGCCCAGAGAAACTTCAGCGTGTAGGCACTGCCCACCAGGGTCAGAAAACCGATTTCCTGCAGGGAGACACCCTCGACGGTGGCCCAGGCCTGCAAGGTGCCGCTGGTCAGGGCCAGCGGCAAGCCACTGGCAAAGCCCAGCACCAGCAAGGGCGCCACGCGACGGCTCAAATAAATCCGGTAGCTATCGGAGGCGATGATCAATCTCCACGGCGGTGGCCCGCGGACGGGCCAGTTGCAAGGCAAGGTGAAATAGTAAAACCTATGCCTCGAATCGGTATACCGCAAGCGTGCTACGCCAGCCGGGCAACACCTTGACCTCGTGTTCGTCGTTGAAGGTGGCTCGCTCCAGAATGCGCACGCCTACATCACGCGCCAGATCCTCGAAGTCCTTGAGGGTGCACAGATGGATGTTGGGCGTGTTGTACCACTGGAAAGGCATCTGCCCGGTCACGGGCATACGGCCTCGCAGAATCGACCAGCCGTGGGGCCAATAGCCGAAGTTCGGAAACGACACGATGCCAAAACGGGACACGCGTGCCATCTCGCGCAGAATATGCTCGGTACGGTGCATCGATTGCAGCGTCTGCGACAGCACCACGGTGTCGAACTGCTTGTCATCGAACAGGGCCAGGCCGTCTTCGAGGTTCTGTTGAATGACCTCGACGCCTCGGCGCACGCAAGCAATGACGCGCTCGTCATCGATTTCCACGCCCGCACCGCGCACCTGGCGATGATCGTGCAGATAGGCCAGCAAAGCGCCATCGCCGCAACCCAGGTCCAGCACCCGCGAGGCGGGCGCGATCCAACTGGCAATGCGTTCAAGGTCGGGGCGCAACGCCACAGGTGCGGCGGTTTTCAGGGCAGGGCTCATGCCGGGCATTCCTCAGCGGATGACTGGCCTGCAACCCCAGGCTGCGGGCGATGCGCTCGTAATACCCCCTGACGACAGCGTGATAACGGGCATCCTCGAGCAGAAAGGCATCATGCCCGTGCGGCGCATCGATTTCGGCATAGGTCACCGGGCTGCCATTTTTCAGCAGACCGCGAACCAACTCGCGCGAGCGCTCGGGCGGAAACCGCCAGTCAGTGGTAAACGACACCAACAGGAAATCGGCGGTGGCAGGCGCTAACGCGCGCGCCAGGTCGCCCCCCGTGTCGCGCGCAGGATCGAAATAATCCAGCGCACGGGTGATCAACAAATAGGTATTGGCGTCGAAATAGCGCGAGAATTTTTCGCCTTGATAGCGCAGATATGACTCGACTTCGAACTCGACATCGTAGCCATAGTGGTAGGCGCCATTTTCAGCGGGCTCGCGCTGCGTGCGGCCAAATTTCTCGGCCATGTCGTCATCGGAAAGATACGTGATGTGGCCGAGCATGCGCGCCACGGCCAGGCCGCGGCGCGGAACCGTGTTGTGCGCGTAGTAGTCACCCCCGTGAAAATCCGGGTCGGTGATGATCGCGCGCCGGGCCACTTCGTTGAAACCGATGTTCTGCGCCGACAAGCGCGGTGTGCTGGCGATCACCACGCAGTGTGCCACCCGATGCGGCAGGGTCAGCGACCAGCTCAGGGCCTGCATGCCACCCAGCGAACCGCCCATGACGGCGGCAAAGCGCTCGATACCGAAATGATCGGCCACGCGGGCCTGCGCGCGGACCCAGTCCTCGACAGTCAACACCGGAAAGGCGGCACCCCAGGGCTGGCCCGTGGCCGGGTTCAGGCTGGCAGGGCCGGTCGAGCCAAAGCAGGAGCCGAGATTGTTGACGCCGATGACGAAAAAGACGTTGGTGTCCACCGGCTTGCCGGGTCCGACCATGTTGTCCCACCAACCGACATCCTTGGGGTTGTCCGCCGCCATGCCGGCGACATGATGGGAGGCGTTCAGGGCATGGCAAACGAGGACGGCATTGCTGCGATCCGCATTGAGCTTGCCATAGGTTTCGACGGTCAGGTCATAGGCGTGCAAGGACTGCCCGCTGGCCAGAGGCAAGGGCTCGTCAAAGCGCAAAAAAATGGGAGAAACGACCCCGACAGAACTCGGGGCTTGGGATGGAGCGGCGTTTGCCGCAGCAATAGCAGGGCTAGTCATGCAGACAGACCTCTTTAGCTGGATTTATAAGAGGCGCCCGCAAGCGGATCAGGCAAATCGGCGCCGACAATGTGCGACACATTCTAGCACCGCCCGGCAGCGCGCAAAATATGCAGCCCGTTAATGCGGACATTCCTGCATCGTGGCAGGATGCCGGATAGCGCAGCGCCACCAGGCCGCCGCTCTTTTGGAAATTGCATCATGGCCCATGTATATCTCGACGAATTGCACCTGTTGGCCGCCGCCTCCCTGGTCGCGGCAGGCGCCACGCCGGCCATGGCTCAGGCCACGGCCAGCGCCCTTGTCTATGCGGACAGCCAAGGCTTGAGTTCGCATGGCGTTTCGCGCGTGGCCGCCTACGCGGGACACCTGCGCGCAGGGCGGGCAGTGGGCAGCGCCGAACCCCGCCTGGTACACGAAAAAGGTGCCGCCGCGCTCATCGACGCCGGCTCGGGCCTGGCCTATCCGGCCTGCGCCATGGCCATCACCGAAGGTATCCGCCGCGCCGGCGAGCACGGGGTGGCCTTTATCGGGGTGGGCAACAGCCACCATTTCGGCGCGGCGGCCTACCATCTGGAGGCCGTCGCCGACGCCGGCATGGTCGGCCTGGCGCTGAGCAAGTCGCCTGCCGCCATGCCTGCCTGGGGGGGCAAACGGCCCCTGTTCGGCACCAATCCGATCGCAGCGGTCTTCCCCCGCCGACGCGGTGCCGCCTTGCTGATGGATCTGTCGCTGGCGCAAGCGGCGCGCGGCAAGCTCATGATCGCGGCACGAGACGGCAAGCCCATCCCGCAAGGCTGGGCCTTGGATGCCGACGGGCAGCCCACCACCGACCCGCAGGCCGGACTGGCGGGCAGCATGTTGCCCGCAGGCGGGGTCAAGGGCGCCATGCTGGCCATGATGGTCGAGTTGCTGGTCGTCGCGTTGACCGGTTCGCAGTTCGGTTTCGAGACCGAATCGTTTTTTGGCGATGCAGGCAGCCGCGCACGCCTTGGCCAGGCGTTCCTGCTGATCGATCCGCAGGCGCTTGCCGGGCGTGAGAGCTATCTCGAACGCGTTGAAACGCTCATCGCTGCCATGCTGGCCGACGAGGGCGTGCGCCTGCCAGGCCAGCGCCGCCGGGCGCTGCGCAACGAAGCACTGCACCATGGCGTCGAGATCCCGGATGCCCTGCTGGCCGAGCTTCGCGGGATGTGCGCAGCGGGCTAGATGTGAACTGTCAATAGGTTGTATTCGTCCAGGTTGAGTCTGGAGATGGGTACAGCGCGCCCGATGCCTTGGTGGGGTCGATGCCAGTTGTAGTGGTGTAGCCAGGATTTCATGGCATCGGCTCGGTGTTGGGAGTTCTGGTAGGTGTGAGCGTAAGCCCACTCACGCAAGGCCGACTGGATGAAGCGTTCGGCCTTGCCATTGGTCTGTGGGCGGTAAGGTCGGGTAAAGCGGTGCTTGATGCCCAGCTCATGGCACAGCGCGGCGAAGGCGCGGCTGCGAAAGGCCGAGCCATTGTCGGTGAGCAAGCGCTGGATGGTCACGCCCAGGCGCTGGTAGTAGGCCACTGCGTCCTTGAGGAACTGGACGGCGCTGGGGAAGCGCTCGTCGGGGTGGATGTCGGTGAAGGCCACGCGGGCGTGGTCATCGATGGCCACGAAGACGAAGTCCCAGCCGGCCCCCTCAACGGTATCGCGTCGGTTGCCCGTGACCCGGTGGCCAGGGCGCTGGATACGTCCCAGCTTCTTGATGTCGATGTGCAGCAGATCGCCGGGGGCCTGATGCTCGTAGCGCACCACCGGCTCGGCCGGCTCCAGGTCGGCCAGGTGCGACAGACCGGCGCGGGCCAGGACGCGGCTGACGGTGCTGGCTGACACGCCCAGCGCCTGGGCGATGCGCACTTGGGTCAGCCGCTTGCGGCGCAGCTCCACGATAGCCAGCGCCTTGGCCGGCGCAATCGCTCGGGGCGAGACCGTCGGGCGCGAGGACGCATCGGCCAAGCCCGCCTGGCCCTGAGCCAGAAAGCGGCCCAGCCATTTGCGCACAGTCGGCGCGGTGACCCCATAGGCGCGGGCCGCTTCAGGCACACAAACTTGATGGGCGATCAATTGCTGGACCATTTCGAGGCGACGTAGGAAGGTCAATCGGGCATGCTTATGGGTGTTCATCCGGCCGGGCTCCTTGAGTGAACTGGGGGGTTGGCGATTTCCAGTTTCTCAAATCCGGTTCGGATGAACCATGCATACAACCTATTGAATCTTCACAGCTATATGGCCCGCCGCGTCAATGGCGCGTAAACCACAATAGAGCGGGCGCGATCAATAAGAACAGCACGGTCGACACCAACACCGCGCCCGCGGCGGTATCACCCATATCGGTATAGCGGCGCGCGTACATGTAGCAGACCACGGCGCTGGGCATGGCCATCTGCAGCACCAATGAACCTGCCAGCGGGCTGTCCAGCCCCAACGCCCAGACGACAAGCAGCCCGGAAAGCAGGCCGACCACCAGGCGCATCACCCCCAGGCCCGCCCCAAGGCGCAGGCCACCCGAGGGAATCAAGGCCAGCGCGTGACCCAAGCTGATCAACATGAGAGGGACCGTCACGCCGCCCAGCATGCGCGCCGTTTCTATGAGCCACGACGGCACGGGAACGCCGCTGTAGCGCCAGGCAACCGCAATCAACGACGCGAGCAACACCGGGTTGCGCCAGCCGCCACGCGTAGCGACGCCGGGCAGAATACGCACACCGATGGTATGCATCACGAACGAGTTGATGGCAAAGAATGCCACTGCGGCGGACAAGCCCACATCCCCGAACGCCAACTGCGACACCGGCAAACCGAGGTTGCCCGCGTTAGGCATGAAAGCCGTGGGCAGCAGTTTGCGAACGGGCAAGCCGCTCAGGCGGAGCACTACCGCGCAAATCAGGGCGCAGATCAGCAGGGCCAGCAACGACGCGGCCGTGATGTCGCCCAGCGAACGGTCATCGAGCTGGGTGGTCACGAAGGTATGGAACACCAGCGCCGGCGTGGTGACCGATGTGACCAGCATGGTCACGAAGGTGCCGCCAAAGGGGTAGTCGCGCTTGCCCCAGAACACGCCTATGCCCACGCAGGCTAGCAAGGGCATCAACATGACAACAGCGGAAAAATAGAACTGCACAACGGCAAACATGGCAAACCTACTCTCTGGAGCTATCGGCGACGGCGGTTTCCGCCACCGCCGTCAGGGCAACAACACGGCCGAGCGAAGAAACTCCTGCGCGTGTTCGGGCGATAGTGAGCGACGGCTTCCAGTGGCCACGACCTCGAGCAACATGTCCGCCGTCACCCAGATCTTGCCCACCAGCCAGGCTTCGCGCGCTGGATCCGTCGCGTGGATTTCGAACAGGGTGCCGTCGGGCTGCCCGCCAGCCGGAGGCGGAACACCGAGGTTGGTGTACAAGGAGCGCCGCAGCGCCTCGCCCAGCTCGCCGGCAGCAGGGCGGCCACGCAACGCAGCGGGCAGCCGCGCATAGCCTACCGCGAACACCGCCCCATCGACTTGGGCCGACGCCAGGGAAAAACGCAGTGCATGCCCCGCCAGCACGAGGTCACGGCTGTCCGTCTGTACCTTGGCCGGAAAAGCCGCACGCACCCTTCCCTCGGCCACGTCCAGTTCGCGCCAGTCATAACGCGGCGAACACGCGGCCAGAAGGCTGAATGCAGCCATCAGAAAGAGTTTCTTGAGCATGCAATGAAAGCGCGCTGAAATGGCGAAACGCGAATGCCCACCGGCGGCCCGCTCTTGCGAGGAAGTTCGGAATTGTCGCCTATTTTGCTTGACCCCGTCTTGGCCGAGGACGGCACGCCGTTGGCGCGTTACCGCTGGCCCTCGGCGTGCCCACGTCCGGGTGCGACCGCCTACATCCTGCACGGGCTGGGTGAGTACGCCGGACGTCATGCCCGCCTGGCTCAATGGCTGAGTGCGCGCGGCTGGCGGGTCGGCGCTCATGATCATCGCGGGCACGGCCGCTCGGGAGGACCTCCCGCTGCCCTGCGTGAGCGCGATGACCTGGTCCGAGACGCTACCGCGCAGATTGCCGCCTTTGCGGCCGAGACGGGGCAGGCACCGTTGGTCATCGGCCACAGCCTCGGCGCGCTGGTGGCCTTGCGTCTGGGCCTGCAGCCCGATCCGCCAGTCAATGGCCTGGTACTGTCGAGTCCGCCTCTGGCGCTCCGCATGCCAGGGTGGCTGTTGCCGCCACTTCGGCAGATCGCCCGCCGCTGGCCAGACGCGGCACTGGCCTATCCGCTGGCTCCGGCTCGCATTTCTCATGATCCAGCGGTCGTGCAGGCGTTTCGCCGCGATCCGCTGGCTCGCCGCTGTATCAGCGGGCGACTGGCCAGCTTCATCGACAGCTCTCAAACCCTGGTCATGGCCGCCGCGCCGAGCCTGAGTCTGCCCACCCTGCTGCTGGTGGCCGGCGACGATCGGGTCGTGGCCGCTGGCGGCAGCCGCCAATTCGCGCAACGAGCGCCGGCCGGCCTGCTGACCCTGCGCTGGTACCCGCACGCCTGGCACGAGGTGTTCAACGAACGTGCCGACTACGCCGATCCGGTCTATGCTGATCTGGACGCGTGGCTCGCCGGCCACCTGAATTCCCTAGAAGACACGGGGCCAAATTCGGTGCCAAAGACGCTCTGACCGTAAAATCTACGCTCGATAACCCAAATTCATCGCCGTGACTGCACATTCCAACCCGCGCTTTGCCCCAGTTCAGGCTCATCTCGATTTGCTGGCGCAAACGCTGCGCGGCGTCGAGAAAGAAGGCCTGCGCGTGGACGCCCGAGGCGCATTGGCACGCACGCCCCATCCCAGCGGCCTGGGCTCGGCTCTGACCAACGAGCAGGTCACCACCGATTACTCCGAGTCCTTGCTCGAACTCATTACCGGCACGCATACCAGCGTCGAAGCCCTGATGGGCGAACTGCGCGACACGCATCGTTTTGTCTACAGCGTGCTCGAGGGTGAGTTCATCTGGAATCAGTCCATGCCGGCGCTGCTGCCGCCCGAGGCCGAGATCCCCATCGCCTGGTATGGCAAGTCCAATACTGCCCTGCTCAAGCATGTGTACCGTCGGGGCCTGGCCGAGCGTTACGGCAAAACCATGCAATGCATCGCCGGGGTGCACTACAACTTCTCGCTACCCGATGCCCTGTGGCCCGTGATCGAGCCGAGCGCGGCGACCTTGCAGGAGAGCCGCTCGCGCGGCTACATCGCCCTGATTCGCAATTTCACGCGGTATTCCTGGCTGCTGATGTATCTGTTCGGTGCGGCGCCGGCGCTGTCGAGCGCCTTTCTGAGCGGGCGCGATCACCCCCTGCAGCCGCTGGGCCCGGACACCTTGTATCTGCCGCACGCCACCAGCCTGCGCATGAGCGACCTTGGCTACCAGAACAAAGCGCAGGCGCAACTCAAGCTTTGCTACAACGACCTGAGCACCTTTCTGGGGCGGCTCTACGAGGCCGTGACGCAGCCCTGGCCGGCTTATCAAGCCATGGGCACGCATCGTGACGGCGAATGGATCCAGCTCAACACCAATGTGCTGCAGATCGAAAACGAGTACTACTCCAGCATCCGCCCCAAGCGCGCCACCGGGCGCGGCGAACGGCCGATCACCGCGCTGGCCGAACGCGGCGTGCAGTACGTCGAAGTCCGTTGTCTGGACATCGATCCGCACGAGCCGACCGGCCTGTCGGCCCAGACGGCGCGCTTCGTGGATGCTTTCCTGCTGTTCTGTGCGGTCTCGGAAAGCCCTTTCTTCTCCCAGCAGGGCTACTGTCAGCGCAGTGCCGACAACTTCGCCACGGTGGTCAAGGAAGGCCGCAAACCTGACCTGATGCTGGACCGCGATGGCCAGGCCATCGGCCTGGCGCAATGGGGTGACGAGTTGCTCGACCAGATCGCTCAGTATGCCGCGCTTTATGACCAGGCCCTCGGAGGCCAGGCTTACGCACAGGCCCTCGAGCAGCAGCGCGCCAAATTGCGCGATCCAGACCTGACACCGTCAGCCCGCGTGTTGGCCGAACTGCGCGCCAGCGGCTTGTCTTTCCAGGACTACACCCTGGCGCAAAGCCAGGCTCATGCGCGCACGCTGCGCGAGTCACCGCTGCCGCCGCAGCAGGCTCAGGCCTATGCCCAGGCCGCTCAGGCATCGCTCGAGCAGCAGCGACAGATCGAGCAATCCGATACGGTAGACTTTGACACCTATGTGGCGCGTTACCACGCCGCGTTGAAAAATCCGCTGCCGGCCCGCGACGCTACGTAAAGCGCCTCAGGCGGCCGCCATCGCAGGAGAATGTGCATGCGCCGCCTGATTTTTCTCACTCTGGCCGCCGACGCTTTTCTGGGCCGCGGGCGACCCACATTGCGATCTGGACTATATCGCTGAAGGCACACGCGAGCTTCCCGCGCTGCACACCGCCGTCAGCAACTCCTTTGGCATGGGCGGCAACAATGCCGTCCTGGCCTTCAGATCCGTCGCTGACGCGGCGCCACGCTAGCGGCCGGGCTTGGCGCGGTGGCCTGCCCCATCCGGCAGCCGGCCACACCGGGAGCACGTTGACGATGGCCCTGCGACGCGGCAGACGAGCCGATAACCGAGATGCACGAGACGCTGGGGGCAGGGCCTGATCGGACCGTGGGTCCGTGCCGGACTGAAGCGCCGGCGCCAGGCGAAGAGGGAAGGCCGCGTACTTACCGCGCACATCCAGAAACTGGGGGAGTGGCGCGCCCGACAGGAATCGAACCTGTATCAAGAGCTTCGGAAACTCTCATTCTATCCATTGAACTACGGGCACAGCGCGGCGCTATTGTACCCATTTTTTCATCCGCCGTTGGGGACTTACCCCAATTCGGATGTCGACTCCGCTTGCCGTTATATAATCGATCGTTCACTGCAGGCCGGAGGGTTTGTTCTTGCTCCGGCCCACCTCGTAGTTGCGTTCAGTTGTCGTGTCAGTCTGATTCCGCCACCAGGCGTTCCGATTAGCAGGATTAGGATATGAGCAACGAGCAGGATCACGTCGAAGAACACTCCTCCCCCATCAAGACACCCCGGCAGTTGATCGTCACGATCGTACTGTCATTCATCGTCCCCATCGTTGTCATCATCCTGCTGGTCAACCTGGTCGTATCAGGCACCCAGGTGGGCGCGGGCTCGGACACGCTATCCGAAGACGCCACTAATAAACGCATCGCTCCCGTGGCAGGCTTTGAGCTGGTCGACGCCAATGCGCCGCGCGTCTACAAGACCGGCGAACAGGTGTTTGCCGCCGTCTGTACGGCCTGTCATACCGCCGGCGTTGCCGGCGCGCCCAAGGTGGGCGATAAGGCCGCCTGGGGGCCTTTCATCCAAGGCGGTTTCGACGCCATGCTCGATGTCGCGTTGCACGGCAAAGGGGCCATGCCTGCCAAGGGCGGCAATCCGGCGCTGAGCGATTTCGAAGTCGCCCGCGCCGTGGTCTATATGGCCAACAAATCCGGTGGCGATCTGCCCGAGCCGGCCGAACCCAAACCAGAGACCGGACCCGAAACCGAGGCGGCAGCCGATGCTGCAGCCGTGCCAACGGCGCCGGCCGCTGCCATGCCGGCCAATCCGCCGGTTGCCCCAGCCCCCGAGCCGGCGCCCGATCAAGCTGCAGCCGTGAACCCGGCAGGCGAAGCGCTCTACAAGAGCACCTGTTTCGCCTGTCATGGCACGGGGGTGGCCAATGCGCCAAAGTTCGGCGACAAGGCCGCGTGGGCGCCTTATATCGCGACTGGCCTGGATGCCATGGTGAAGGTGGCCATCAACGGCAAGGGTGTCATGCCCCCCAAGGGTGGCGCGACGACTGCCTCGGAAGACGACATCCGCGCCGCCGTGCAGTACATGGTCAACGCGGCCAAGTAGACGGCACGCAGCGGCTGGCCGCAGGCATAAAGAAACGGCGCTCAGGCATGAACTGAGCGCCGTTTTTAACGGGTTTTATATATCAGGCTTGCGTCAAAGGCAGGCCCAACTGCACGCGACGTTGCAACCAGAGGCTGGGGCGATACCGCGGATCACCCGTGACGCGCTCCATACTGCGCAGGATTTCCAGTATGCGCGCCGCACCCAGGCTGTCGCCCAGGGCCAGCGGCCCCTTGGGATAGCCCAGGCCCAGGTGCACCGCCTGATCGATGTCCTCGGGCGTGGCAATGCGCTGCTGCGCGATGTCGCAGGCAATATTGACGATCGTCGCGACGATGCGTTGTGCGATAAAGCCGGGCGAATCGTCGATGACGCTGACAGCCACCGCGTCGTTGGCAAAGAGCGCATGCGCGGCATCGCGCCAGCGCGGCTCGGTGGCCGGCGAGGTCATGATGGTGCGACGGCGGCTGGCCGCGAAATCATTGAGCACATCCAACCCCACCACGCGGGCGCCATCGAGCCGCTGGCTGGCCACGCAGGTCGAGACGTCCTCGCCCAACGGGGTGACCACCAGCAGTGCATCGGCCGGCGCCGTGTCTGCCTGCACGGGTTCGACACCCAGCTGGCGCAACAGCGCCTGGGCGCGCGCCTGACCTTCGGCATGAGCCGGACTGACCCAGACGCGCAGGCCGGCAGGCAACGGCGGCACGGCGGGTTCTGCCGGCACCTGCTTCTGGCCATCTTTGTAGACGTAAAACCCTTCGCCCACTTTGCGGCCCAGAAGACCGCCTGCCAGGCGCACCGTGGTGATGGGCGAAGGACGGAAGCGCGGTTCGTCAAAGAACTGACGGTAGATGGACTCCATCACCGGATGCGAAACATCCAGCGCAGTCAGATCCAGCAACTCGAAAGGGCCCATGCGAAAGCCGGCCTGCTCGCGCATGATGGCGTCGATCTGATCGAAGGAGGCCACCGCCTCCTGGGCCGCGCGCAAACCTTCGGTGTTCATGCCACGACCGGCGTGATTGACGATGAACCCTGGCATATCCTTGGCGCGCACCGACGTGTGACCCATGCGGCGCGCCAGAGCCGCCAGCGCGTCACCGGTCGCCGGCGCACTGCGCAGCCCGTCGATCACCTCTACCACCTTCATCAGGGGCACAGGGTTGAAGAAGTGAAAACCCACCACACGCTCGGGATGCTGGCAGGCCGCCGCGATGGCAGTGATCGACAGCGACGAGGTGTTGGAAGCCAGAATGCAATCCGCACTGACGATGGACTCCAACTGTGCAAACAGATCACGCTTGACGTCCAGGCGCTCGACGATGGCTTCGACCACCAACTGGCAATCCGCCAGCTCGGCCAGCGCATGCGCGGGCAGCACATGCCCCAACGCCGCCTGAGCCGCATCGGCGCTCAATTTGCCTTTTTGGACCAGCTTGTCCCACGTTTGTGCCAGCGCATCCCGCGCTGCGGCCACGGCCTCGGCGTTGGTGTCGTACAGACGTACGTCAAGGCCTGCCTGGGCCGCGATCTGAACGATGCCTCGGCCCATTGCGCCGGCGCCCACCACCCCGAGGGTCTGAATATCTACCATCTCACTCTCCTTCTATTTTTCTGAGTCTCGTTGTCAGGCCGACGGGCCCACAGCCAGAGCCTGAATGTCCTCGTCCGACAGCCCCAGACGCTCGCTGAGAATCTGCCGGGTGTGCTCGCCAAGCATCGGAGCAGGGCGGCGATACTCGATCGGCGTGTCGGAGAACTTCAGCGGACTGGCAGCTATCGGCACCGTGCCTGCCAGCGCATGCGGCAACTCGCGCTTCATGCCGCGCGCCTGAACGTGCGGATCTTCGTAGACCTGGTCGAGCGTGTTGATCGGACCCGCCGGCACACCCGCTGCTTCAAGCTCCGCCAGCCAGGTGTCGCGCGCGCCCGTGGCCATGCGCTCGACCAGCAGTGGCACCAGGGTCTCGCGGTTGCGCACCCGCTGCGGATTGGTGGAAAAACGCGGATCGGCAGCCAGTTCCGGCAGTCCCAGCACACGGCAATAGTTGCGGAACTGCCCATCGTTGCCAACGGCGACAATCAGGTGCCCGTCGGCGGCCGCGAAAACCTGGTAGGGCACCAGATTCTGGTGTGCATTGCCGGCGCGTTGCGGAGCCTGGCCGGATGTCATGAAATTGAGGTTCTGGTTGGCCAGCATCGCCACCTGGCAGTCCAGCAAGGCCATGTCTATGTGCTGCCCCAGCCCGCTGCGTTCGCGCTCGATGACGGCAGCCAGAATGCCAACGGTGGAATACATGCCGGTCATCAGATCCGCCACGGCCACGCCGGCTTTCTGCGGGCCTCCGCCAGGCAGATCGTCACGCTCGCCAGTGATGCTCATCAGGCCCCCCATGCCCTGAATCATGAAATCATAACCCGGGCGGCTCGCGTAGGGGCCTGTCTGGCCGAAACCGGTGATGGAGCAGTAAATGATGCGCGGGTTGATGGCCTTGAGGCTTTCGTAGTCCAGCCCGTACTTGCGCAAGCCCCCGACCTTGAAGTTCTCCACGACGATGTCGCACTGCTTGGCCAGTTCGCGCACGAGTTCGGCGCCTCGGGCGCTGGCAATATCCAGCGCCACGGAAAATTTATTGCGATTGGCAGACAGGTAGTACGCAGCCTCGCTGGTGTTCTGGCCTGCGGCATCCTTCAGGTAAGGGGGCCCCCACGCGCGCGTATCGTCGCCCGCTCCTGGACGTTCTATCTTGATCACTTCAGCGCCGAGATCAGCCAGGTTCTGGGTGCACCAGGGACCGGCAAGCACGCGGGTGAGATCCAGCACACGAATGCCGGCCAGGGGAGCGGTACGTTGCGACATAGTTCTATCTGAGCAGGACTTGGGGAAGCTGGCATATTAGCCCCAGCCGCCCGGGATTGTTTTCCGTTTTGCGCACGAGTTTGTGCGGCCAGCGCACAAGCTCGTGCCATCAGGCATATGCCTTGAGTGCTTCGCGCGCGATCACCAATTGCTGAATCTGCGTGGTGCCCTCATAGATGCGGAACAGACGTACATCGCGGTAGAAGCGCTCGACGGCGTATTCCGCCATGTAGCCGGCGCCGCCGTGGATTTGCACCGCACGATCGGCCACACGGCCCACCATTTCGGTGGAGAACATCTTGGCGCAGGCCGCTTCCATGGTGGTGTTCTCGCCCCGGTCGCGCTTGGCCGCCGCATCCAGCACCATGCAGCGCGCCGCATACATCTCGGCCTGGCTGTCGGCCAGCATGGCTTGCACCAGTTGGAACTCGGCAATGGGTTTGCCAAACTGCTGACGCTCCAGCGCATAGCGGGCCGCATCGCGCACCAGACGCTCGGCGATGCCCACGCACAAGGCGGCGATATGCAGCCGCCCTTTGTCCAACACGCGCATCGCGGTGCGAAAACCTGTACCTTCTTTCTCACCCAGCAGGGCGCTGGCCGGGACCCGGCAGTTGTCGAACACCACGTCGCAGGTCAGCGCGCCGGCCTGTCCCATTTTCTTATCCGGCTTACCCAGCGTCAGGCCGGGCGTGCCCGCTTCGACCAGGAAGCAGGAAATGGAATCTGCGCGACGCTCGGTCGCCGTACGTGCCATGACCGAGAAAAGGCCGGCGATCGGCGCGTTGGTGATGAACCGCTTGGTGCCGTTGAGGATGTAATGATCGCCGTCACGGGTGGCCGTGGTGCGCAGCGCCATGGCGTCGGACCCCGCATCCGGCTCGGTCAGCGCAAACGAGCCGATCAGCTCGCCACTGGCCAGAAGCGGCAGATAATGGCGGCGTTGGGCATCCGAGCCGGCCAACACGATGGACTGCGAACCGATGCCGATGTTGGTGCCGGCCAGCGAACGGAAGGCCGGCGACGTTTGCCCCAGCTCGAACACCACCCTGACCTCTTCTTCCATGGTCAGACCCAGCCCGCCATACTCCGGCGAGATGGACAGGCCGAACAGGCCCAGCTCCTGCATCTCGCGCACGATGTCCTCGGGAATGGAGCCCGTATGCGCCAACTCGTCTTCGGCTGGCATCAGGCGTTCGGTCACGAAACGGCGTACCGCGTCGAGCAATAGGTTCAGGGTTTCTTGGTCCAGGGCCATGGTCTACCTCGGTTCGTTATCAGGGCGGCAAAGGCCGCCGGTGATCAGGTCAAAATAATCTTGTGCAATGGCGCGCGCCGTCTGGCCTTGTCCGGGCTTGTACCAGCGCACCATCCAATTGAGCAGCGACAGCACCGCACGGCCGGTGGCGGCCACATCGCGCTGCCGGAACACGCCCTGCGTTGCCCCTTGGGCAAGAATCTCGCGCAACAGCGCCTCGTAGCGGTCCCGCAGGCGGGCCGCGTCGGCCTGCTCGGGCATGGTCATGCCGGAATAACCGATCAGCATCGTCACGAATTGATCGTGGTGCGACTCGAAATAATCCGCGTGCGCCAGCATGAAGGCGTGCAACCGCGCATCGGCGGCGCCTTGCGCCTCGCAGGCCTGCGTCACCGCCCCCAACAGACCGCTGAGGACCTCCACGATGATGGCGTCGTAAATATCCTGCTTGGTGGGGTAATAGTGGTAGATCGCGGCTTTGGACACGCCGATGGCGCAGGCCAGATCCGCGATCGAGCTGCCCTCATAACCGCTGCGGGCAAACAGCGCCGCAGCAGCCTCGAGTATGCGTTCGCGCGGGCGGGCAATGTCGGTGGGCGGCCGGCGCGACGCGCCGGAAAGGGGCAGCAGACATGATGAAAGACCAGCGGATGCGCCGATTACTGGAGAATCAGCATTGACAGCGATTTACTGCATGCCGTTAAATGGATTTAATTAATTACCGGACGACCGGTCAATAATTATAGACCGGGCTTTTGCAACGCTCAATACCATCGGAAACCCTCATGCCCGCCCGAGACACCGCCGCGCCCCATCCCGTGGTCGCAGATCTGTATGGCCAGATGCATTTGCCCGTCATCTGCTCGCCTATGTTCATCGTGTCCAACCCGGCCTTGGTGCTGGCGCAGTGCACCAGCGGCGTCATGGGGGCTTTTCCGGCCCTGAATGCGCGCCCGCAAAGTCTGTTGGCCGACTGGCTGGCCGAGGTGCAGACCGGGCTGGCCGACTACCGGCGCGCGCATCCGCACGCCCGGGTGGCTCCATTTGCCGTCAATCAGATCATCCATCAGTCCAATGACCGCCTGGAGCAGGACCTGGCCGAATGCGCGCGCCATCGCGTGCCCTACATCATCACCAGTCTTCGTGCGCCTGGCGATCTGGTCGCTGGCGTCCATGCCTGGGGCGGAAGGGTGTTTCACGACGTCACCACCATCCGCCATGCCGAGAAAGCGCTGGAAGCCGGCGTGGACGGCCTCATCCTGGTAGCGGCGGGCGCCGGCGGCCACGCGGGAACGCTCAGCCCCTTCGCGCTGTTGGCCGAGGTTCGGCGCTTTTATGACGGCCCGGTCGCGCTGTCCGGCGCCATCGCCAATGGCGCGGGTGTGCTGGCCGCGCTGGCCATGGGCGCGGACTTCGCCTACATGGGCACCCGTTTCATTGCCAGCAACCAGGCCAACGCCAGCCCAGCCTACAAAACTGCTCTGGTGCAGGCCCAGGCCAGCGATATCCTCTACACGCCCTTTTTTACCGGCATACCCGGCAATTACTTGAAGTCCAGCATTGTCAACGCCGGCCTGGATCCGGCCAACCTGCCATCGCCCGAGCACGGCGCCTCCAATTTCGGCAGCTCGCGCGCCAAACCCTGGAAAGACATTTGGGGCGCGGGGCAGGGGGTGGGCAGCATCGCCAGCGTGCAGGATGCCGCGCATATCGTGGCGCAACTGCGCGCCGAGTACGAAGCGGCGCGCACGCGCCTGGACGGCAGGGTATTCGAATGAGCGAAACCGTGCTGAGCCAGCTGCGAGATGGGGTCCTCACCCTCACGCTGAATCGCCCCGACCGCCGCAACGCGCTGGACGCGGCCACCTACCATGCTCTGGCCGACAGCCTGCTGGCGGTGCAACACAACGCGCAGGCCGCCGCGGTGATCCTGACCGGCGCCGGCGGGCATTTCACGGCGGGCAATGATCTGCGCGACTTCCAGACGCAGCGCCCGGAAGGCGATAGCCCCGGCCTGCGCTTTTTGCGCGCGCTGATCGACTGCGATGCAACGGTTCTGGCCGCTGTAGAGGGCCATGCCGTGGGCGTCGGCGTGACGTTGCTGCAGCACTGCGATTTTGTCTATGCCAGCGAGCAGGCCAAGTTCAAGCTGCCTTTTCTGGCGCTGGGTCTGTGTCCCGAAGGCGGTTCCAGCCAATGTCTGGCGCAGATCGTCGGAGCCCGGCGCGCGGCCGAGTGGCTGCTGCTGGGAGACGGCTTCGGAGCCGCTGAGGGGATGGCGGGCGGCCTTATCAATGCGGTCACCGAGCCGGGGCAGGCCTTGAGCCAAGCCCAGGCCACCGCCGCCCGGCTGGCTGCCCAACCGAGGCAGGCGCTGCGGGTTTCCAAGGCCCTGATGCGCGGGCCGCAACGACCGGCCCTGCACGCCACCCTGGATCGAGAAGCCGATCAGTTCCGTCAACGACTGGCCAGCGCGGAGGCTCAGGCGGCCTTCGCGCGGTTCTTCGCGCCCGCAGCGACCGACCTCAAAAAGGCGAATCCGGCTTGAAGTCAGGCGCGCGCCGTTCCCGCAACGACTGTATGCCTTCGCGCACGTCCGGCCCGGAAAATCCCATGAACTCCAGCGCCAACGAGGTATCAAAGGTCGGGCCGGCCTGACGCAACCAGTTGTTCAGGGCGTACTTGGTCCAGCGAATCGCCGTCTGCGAGCCGCGGGCCAGGCGATAGGCCACCTCGAAAGCGCGTTCGACCAATTGCGGCTCATCGACGCACAGCGACACCAGACCAATTCGCTCGGCCTCCTCGCCGCTGACGGTCTCGCACAGCAACAGGTAGTACTTGGCCTTGGCCATGCCGCACAGCAGGGGCCACACGATGGCCGCGTGGTCGCCCGCGGCGACACCCAGTCGGGTATGGCCATCGATGATGCGCGCATCGCGCGCGGCGATCGACACATCGGCCAGCAACCCGGCCACCAGGCCGGCACCCACGGCCGCGCCGTGCATGGCCGAAACCACGGGTTTGTTGCAGTTGATGATGTTGTAGACCAGGTCGCGCGCTTCGCGCCAGACGCGCGCGCGAACCTCGAAGTCATCAGCCATCTGCTGCACGAGATCCAGATCCCCGCCGCCCGAAAAGCCCTTGCCTTCGCCACGGATGACCACCACACGGGTTTCAGGATCGGTATCGATATCACGCCAGATGTCGGCCAGCTCGCGATGCAGGCGATGATCTGCGGTCGAAAGCTTGCCGCTCGCATCCTTGGCCTCCATGATCAACTCCAGCACCCCCTCGGGGTGACGGCGCAGCTTGATCGCTTGGTAGCGCGCGTAATGGGCCAGCGTTGCCTCGGTGCTCATTCGTCAGTCTCCAGTGAGCGCGGCGGTGCGCGCGGTTTTTGGGCACTATAGAGGAAAGCCGCCTCTTTGGAATCACCATGCCCGCCTCCCTCCCTGAACGCATCGAACGCAGTCAATTTCCCGCCCTGTTCGCGCCGCGCGCGCCCGATAGCCACAAAGGCAGTTTCGGCAGTCTGGCCGTGGTGGGCGGCGGGCCGGGCATGACCGGCGCGGCCCTGCTGGTCGCCCGCGCCGCGCTCAAGCTCGGCGCAGGCAAGGTCCTGGTGGGACTGGCTCAACAAACCATCCCCCTGAGTTGTGACTTCCTGCAGCCCGAGCTGATGGTCCGTCAGGCCGCTGATCTGCTGGCCAGCGAACGACACCTGACGGCCTGGACGGCCGGCTGTGGCATCGGCACCACTGCATTGGCCGCGCATACCCTGGCCGAACTCTTTCAACGCCGCCGCAGTGCGCCCATGGTGCTCGATGCCGATGGCCTGAATCTGCTGGCAACAGGCCAGTTGCGGCCCAATTGGGGGCAGGGCCCGGTCGTGCTCACCCCGCACCCGGCCGAAGCCGCCCGGCTGCTGGGCCGCACGACAGCCCAAGTGCAGGCCGCAAGGCCCGCCGCAGCGCGCGAACTGGCACACCGCTACGGCGCCTGGATCGTGCTCAAAGGCGCCGGCAGTCTGGTTTGCGCGCCGGACGGCGCCTGTCTGCAAAATGCCACCGGCAATCCCGGCTTAGCCAGCGCCGGTACCGGCGACGTGCTGGCCGGTATGTTGGGTTCGCTGCTGGCTCAGGCGCTGCCGCCCGAACAGGCGGTCGCCGGCGCCGTGTGGCTGCATGGCGCCGCCGCCGATGCACTCGTCGCTCAGGGCCAGGGCCCCATCGGCCTGACCGCGGGCGAGCTAGCCGATGCCGCCCGAGCCATACGCAATGGCCGCTGGCTGGGCCCTTGACACGGGTGCCTGGCAGGCCCGTTAGGTTTGTTTACAACATACCTAGGGTTTGCCCTAGGTTTTTGTTGCGGCGCACATAGGGTTATCCCTATAATGGTTTCACCTAGTCGAGAAACGATGATTGGAGCAAACCATGAGCGACCTGACCCTGAATCAAAACGCCCGCATGACCGATTCGCTGGAGCGTGATATGCTGCGCGGCGCGATGGAAAGCCAACCCGTCCCCACCCTGTGGCGGCGATCAAGCGTGTTGCCGCCAGTATCGGCCGCGGCATCTCCGCCCTCTTTGCCTTCATCGATGAAGTCAACGAATCCATGAACCGTGCGCGCGCCCAAAGCGCCAACTACACCGGTTCGCAGTGGTAAAGACTTAACGCGGCACGCGCGCGTTGCGGATCTTTCGCGTGTGTCGCCGGCACGGCGCCTGATTGGGCCGTGCCCCCCTCTGACGGCGCCGGCCCTCCCCCCTCCCTCCCGCCGGCACTGTCCGCGTCGTACCCGGCCAGCAAGGCGGGCGCGGCGCACTTTTTGAGGACATCCCGCTCAGGGATTTCCCGGGTATGCATCCCATGCGCTCCCCACTGGCACGGTCGAAAAAACGTGCCTGTGGGGTATGGCCGCCGTAAGACCAAACGTTGACAATGCTGGTAGCGGCTATCAATAATCGCGGCCTTGTATACCGGAGTTGTCCAACATGAAGTCTCGCATCCTCGTGGCCGCCATGGCGGCGGGCCTGCTGGCCGCCCCCGGCGGCGCCGCATTGGCCCAGGCGCTGAAAATCGCCCTGTCTTCCGAACCGACTTCGGCCGACCCTCACTATCACAAGCAAACGCAGAACGACGCCTTCTCGGCGCATGTCTACGACTCGCTGGTGGGCCGCGACGCCAACATGCAGCTCAAGCCCTCGCTGGCGAAGTCCTGGAAGAACCTGGACGACCTGACCTGGGAATTCAAGCTGCGCGACGACGTCAAGTTCTCCAACGGCAAGCCCTTCACGGCCGACGACGTCAAGTTCTCCAACGGCAAGCCCTTCACGGCCGACGACGTCCGGTTCACCATCTGCCGTACGCTGAACAACGAGACCAACATCTCGCAGTCGTACATGGATATGACCAAGCGCATCGCCGACGTGCAAACGCCGGATGCACATACCGTCATCATCAAGACCTCCGAGCCGCTGCCCCTGCTGCCGGCCGAGCTGGCCCGCGGCCTGCCGATCATCTGGAACGGCATCGTCGAGCATGGCAAACTCAGCTTTGACCCCAAGGCCGGTTGCGGCGTGACCGGCAAGTGGCCCACCGTGGCCGATTTCAACAACGGCAAGGATGCCATTGGCACCGGCCCCTATATGTTGAAGTCCTATGTCAAGGGAACCGGCATCGAGCTGACCCGCAACGACAACTACTGGGGTGAAAAGCCGGCCTGGAAAGACGTCAAATTCGTGCCGGTGCCCAATGCCGGCCCGCGCCTGACCAGCCTGCTCTCGGGGGACTTCGACGTCATCGAGAACCCGGCGGCCCGCGACCTGCAGCGCATCAAGAGCAATCCGCAGTACGGCTATGTTGCAACCCCTTCCACGCGCCTGGTGTTCTTCCAGCCTGATGTGGGCCGCAAAGAAAGCCCCTTCGTCAAAGCAGCCGACGGCAAGAACCCGCTGCAGGATCTGCGTGTGCGCCGCGCCATCTCCATGGCCATCGACCGCAAGACCATCGTGGCGCGCATCATGGACGGTCTGGCGACGCCGGCCTACCAGTACATGCCCGACGGCATGTTCGGAGGGCTGCCCAACGCGCCTGAAATCAAGTACGACCCCGAAGGTGCCAAGAAGCTGCTGGCCGAAGCCGGTTACCCCAATGGTTTCGAGATGACAATCTCGACGACCAACGATCGTTATGTCAACGACGGCCAGATTGCCCAAGCCGTGGCTCAGTACCTGTCGCGCATCGGCATCAAGGCCAATGTCGACGCCATGACGGCCTCGATCTACTTCCCAAGCGGGCAAAGCGTGAGTTCAGCTTCCCGATTGGCGGCTGACCTTCTGAAGTCGGTGAAGCCTCCGGCCTGTTCCAACTGTGGGTGGCCTCGCTGGACTCGCCCAAAAGTCTGGGCACCAGCAATTACGGCGGCTTTTCCAACGCTGACTTCGACAAGGTCTATCAACAGGCCATCGTGACGGTCGATCCGGTGGAGCGCAAAAAACTGCTGCAGCAAGCCACGCAAATCGCGCTGGACAACGTGCCGCTCGTCCCGCTGCACTTCGAAAGCAGCATCTGGGCCTTCCGCAAGGGCCTGACTTACGAAGGCCGCCGCGACCAGTACACCTTGGCCACGTCGGTCAAGCCGGCTGACAAGAAGTAAACTGTCGTGATCCGGGTGCGGTTTCCTCACAAGGGACACTGACCCGCCCGAGGGCGTCGCCATAGGCGGCGCCCTTGTTCCTTTCTGGACGGACAAATTTGTAACCCCTATACAATCTGCCTCGCGTTCCGGAGTTGCCATGTCCTTTCCTACTAGACCCTTTGAATTAGCGCGTCCGAACCTGGACGACGAGCGTGCCGGCAATACCGGTACACCAGGTGTCTGGCACTTCGATTCCGGGCTGCCGGGCAGGCAGGTCCTGCTCACCGCGCTGATCCACGGCAACGAGCTGTGCGGCGCCTGGGCCTTGAAGATATTGCTGGCCAGCGGGCTGATGCCGCGGCGCGGCGGCCTCACGTTGGCCTTCTGTAATCTGGCGGCCTTCGACCGCTTCGATCCGGCCGACTATGCCCGCTCGCGCTTTGTCGACGAAGACATGAACCGCGTCTGGAGCGCCGACAAACTGGCCGCCGGCGACAGCCAGGAGCGCCGCCGCGCAGGCGAATTGCTGCCCTGGGTGGAGCGGGCCGACTGGTTGCTGGATTTCCACTCCATGAGCAACGCCAACGAGCCGCTGCAGTTAAGCGGCCTGGCCGCCCGCAACGTCACGCTGGCCCGAGCGCTGGGCAACCCCGCCTATATCGTCTCCGATGCCGGCCACGCCGCTGGCGTGCGGCTGCGCGACTACGGCCGTTTTGCCGCCGATGGGGATCCGCAGACGCGCTCCCTGCTCATCGAGTGCGGCTTCCATGGAGATACGACAAGCGCAGCCGTGGCCTTGGACATCATGGCGCGCTTTCTGCTGGCCTCAGAAATCGTGAGTGCGACCGATGTGCCCGCCAAATGGCTGCGACCCGCCGCCAATGTGCCGCAGGCGCTGTGCGTCACCGATGCCGTGACCGCCCGCAGCAACGACTTCCGCTTCGCGCATCCGTGGAAAGGAATGGAAAAGCTGCCTCAGGCAGGCACCGTGATCGGCTGGTCGGATGGCGAACCCGTGACCACTCCCTACGACAACTGTGTGCTCATCATGCCTTCGCTGGCCAATTTGCGGCCGGGCGTGACGGTGTTGCGGCTGGCTCGGCCGCTGGCGTAAGAGCCGGCTTTTCTGCGATCGCGCTCCCGGGCGCATCTTTCATTGAGACCACCAAGGAAATCGAAACGTGGCCTTGTTTATTCTGCGCAGGCTGATACAAAGCCTGTTTGTCCTGCTGGCGGTATCGCTCGTCGTCTTCCTGGCGGTGTACGCCGTGGGCGACCCGATCGAACTGCTGGTCAGCCCCGAAGCCAGCATGGAAGCACGCCAGGCAATGATCACACGCCTGGGCCTGGATCTGCCGGTATGGCAGCAGTACCTGAATTTCCTGTGGCGTGCCCTGCATGGCGATTTGGGTACGTCTTTCGTGCACGGTATTCCCGCCATCGAACTCATCGTGCAGCGCATGCCGGCCACGTTCGAGCTGGTGCTCGTGGCCATCACGCTGACCTGTATTGTCGGCATCCCTATGGGTCTGGTCGCCGGACTGTACCGCGACGAGCCTCTGGGCCGCGGCATCATGGCCACCTCCGTGCTGGGATTTTCCTTGCCCAACTTCTGGCAAGGCATGATGCTTATTCTGCTGTTCTCGGTGTGGCTGGGTTGGCTGCCGGCCTCCGGACGCGGCACAACGGTCACCATTCTCGGCATCCCGTTCTCGTTGCTCACGGCCAATGGCTGGGCCCACGTGATCATGCCTGCCATCAATCTGGGCCTTGCCAATATCGCCCTGGTTCTACGCATGACAGCCAGCGGCGTGGCCGAGGCCCAGTCGCAGGAGTACGTTAAATTCGCACGGGCCAAAGGCATCAAGCCCGGACGCATCGTACGCCGTCACATCCTGCGCAACATCCTCATCCCGGTGGTGACCGTCATCGGCATGGAGTTCGGGCAGCTGATCGCCTACTCGACCATCACCGAAACCGTGTTCGCATGACCGGGCATGGGCAAGCTGCTGATCGACAGCGTCTACCAGCTCGACCGCCCGGTGGTGGTCGCCTATGTGATGCTGGTCACGCTGATCTTCGTCATCATCAATCTCATCGTCGACATCATGTACGCCGCGCTCGACCCGCGCGTGCAACTGGTCGCTCCCGCTCAATAAGGTCCGCCATGGCAACTCCCTCCAGCAGTGGCCGCACGCGCACGGTCGCACCTCTGGCCGAAACCCCGCGTCACGCCCAGATCCTGAAGAAGCTGCGCAGCCGCCCGACGCTGCGCGGCTCGGCATTCGCGCTGTTCATCCTGATCGCCGTCGTTCTTTTGGCGCCTTTTTTCGCGCCACAGAATCCCTACGATTTGGCCAACCTCAACCTGCTCGATGGCCGGTTACCGCCACGCTCGCCCATGATGGAAGGCGGCATCTACTGGTTGGGCACCGACGATCAGGGCCGAGATATGCTCAGCGCCATTCTTTACGGCCTGCGCATCAGTCTTTTCGTGGGTTTGAGCGCCGTGGCGCTTGCCACGGCCATCGGCAGCTTAGTCGGCCTGGTGGCCGCCTACACCGGCGGCATCATCGACGCGATATTGATGCGCATAGTCGATTTCATCCTGGGTTTTCCGACCATTCTCGTCGCGCTGGTCCTGCTGGCGATGATGGGCCGCGGCGTCGACAAGGTGATCCTTGCCCTGGTGATCGTGCAATGGGCCCACTATGCCCGCATCATGCGGGGCCGGGCCTTGCAGGAAAGGCGCAAGGAATATGTGGAAGCCGCCGCCAACCTGGGTTTTCCGGCCTGGCGCATCATGCTTTTCCACCTGCTGCCCAACTGCCTGGGGCCGGTGATGGTATTTGCCACCATCCAGATTGCCAATGCCATCGTGCTGGAAGCCACGCTGTCTTTCCTCGGCGTCGGGGTGCCGGTGACCGAGCCCTCGTTGGGCCTGCTCATCGCCAATGGTTTCCAGTACCTGCTGTCGGGCGACTACTGGATCAGCCTTTTTCCGGGCCTGGCCCTGCTGATCCTCATCCTGACCATCAACATCGTGGGCGATCGCCTGCGTGAAAGCCTGGACCCGCGACGAGCATGAGCGACTCTATTCTCGAGGTGCGCGGATTGCGCACCGCATTTCATACCGAGGCCGGCGCCTGGCCGGCCGTCGACGGCGTAGACCTGACGGTCAAACGCGGCGAGATCGTGGGGCTGGTGGGTGAGTCCGGCTTCGGCAAATCGGTCACCGGATTCTCCCTGCTCGGCCTGATCGACCCACCTGGCGAAGTCGTGGCAGGCGAGATCCGGTTCAAGGGCAAAGACCTGCGCAAACTGAGCGAAGAGCAGATGCGCCAGTTGCGTGGCAACCGGATTGCCATGATCTTCCAGGATCCGCTCATGACGCTCAACCCGGTGCTCAAGGTTGGCGAACAGATGCTCGAAGCCATCCTCACGCACGAGAACGTGCCGCGCCACCAGGCGCTGGAGCGCTGCCGCGAGGCGCTGGCCATGGTTGGCATCCCGGCGCCGGAAAAACGCCTCAACGCCTATCCGCACGAATTCTCCGGCGGCATGCGCCAGCGCGTGGCCATCGCCATCGCCATGCTCAACCGCCCCGACCTCATCATCTGTGACGAGCCGACCACGGCTCTGGACGTCACAATCCAGGGCCAGATCCTCTATCGCATGCAGGAGATCTGCCGCGAACACCACACCGCCCTGATCTGGATCACTCACGATCTGGGCGTGGTCGCCGAACTGGCGGACAAAGTGGCCGTCATGTATGCCGGGCGCATCGTCGAAGCCGGGCCGGTCAACGACGTGCTGGATTCGCCGCGCCACCCCTACACCCGCGGCCTGCTGGACTCCATGCCCGCGCAGTCCATGCCGGGTAGCCGGCTGCACCAGATCAACGGCATGGCGCCCAGCCTGTCGGCCCGTCCATCGGGCTGTGCGTTCCGCCCCCGCTGTCCCAATGTTATTCCGCGCTGTACCGAGCAGCCGCCAGCGCCCACCCAGGAAGGGCCGCGCAGCTTCCGCTGCTATGTACCGATTGCCCGCGAGGCCGCATGACCCAGAACGACACTCCCGTTATCGAATTGCGCGACGTCCACAAGCGCTTTGAAAATCGCCCCGACATCGCTCAGCGCATTCTCTCGCTGGCCGGCAGACCGGTAGACCGGCGCACCGTACACGCCGTCAACGGCGTCTCGCTGTCGGTCGTGCGTGGCGAGGTCGTCGGCCTGGTGGGCGAGTCCGGTTGCGGCAAGTCCACCCTGGGCCGAGTCGTGGCCGGGCTGCATCATCAAAGCTCGGGCCAGCTGTACTACCAGGGCCGTGAGGTCGACAGCCTGCAAGGCGCCGATAAACTTGCCTACACGCTCGGCGTGCAGATGATCTTCCAGGACCCGCAGGCCTCGCTCAATCCGCGCCAACGCCTGCGCCAGATCCTGGGCGAGGCCCTGCGGGTGCACAATCTGGCGCCCAAGGCGGAGATTGCCGGCCGCGTGGACCGCGCACTGGAGGAAGTCGGCCTGGATCGCGAGTACCGCGACCGCTGTCCTCATCAGATATCGGGCGGCCAACGCCAGCGTATCGGCATCGCGCGTGCGCTGCTGGTCGCGCCCAAGTTTCTGGTCTGCGACGAACCGGTCGCGGCGCTGGACGTCTCCATCCAGGCGCAGGTCATCAACCTGTTCATGGATCTGCGCGAACAGCACGGTTTTACCTATCTGTTCATCAGCCATGACCTGGGCGTGGTGCGGCACATCTCCGATCGGGTGGCCATCATGTATCTAGGCAAGATCGTCGAGCTGGCCAAGGCCTCCGAAATCTTTGCGCGCCCCAATCATCCCTACACCCAGGCCCTCATGGCCGAAGTGCCCGACGTCGATCGGCGTGCACGCAAGTTCACACCGATCCGCGGCGAAATTCCGTCGCCGTTGAACCCGCCCTCGGGCTGTACCTTTCATCCTCGCTGCCCGCATGCCATGCCGCGCTGCAAGGAAGAAATTCCCGAACTCAAGACCATCGCTGCGGGCCATGTTTCCGCCTGCCATCTCAACGACAACGCCGCCTGATCATGAAACCCGCCGAACTGAGCAACGCCGACCGCATGGCCATCGAACTGGGCCATGCGGGCCGCAACAGCTTTGCCTACATTGACGACGACCGCAACGCCGACCGTCCTTTTACGCTCAACACCTACCGTCCCTATGGCTACACGCCGGAAGACCCGGTGGTCATCGTCCAGCACGGCGTGCTGCGCAATGGCGACGACTACCGCGACTTCTGGATTCCGGCTGCCGACAAACACCGCCTGCTCATCATCGCCCCGACCTTTTCCAATGACATTTGGCCCGGCGTCGAAAGCTACAACAACGGCCGCGTGTTCACGCCTTCGGGCAACCCGCGTCATGTCGACGGCTGGACCTATGCCTTGGTAGGCCGCGTGCTGAAGGACCTGGCCGCTTCCGAGATTTCGGTATGCAAGCCGGTCTACCTCTTTGGTCACTCCGCCGGCGGTCAGTTCGTGCACCGGCTGATGAGCAGTCAACCTTCCGAGGCCTTTGCAGGCGTGATCGCCGGCAATCCCGGCTGGTACACGCTGCCTACGCTGGATCTGCCTTACCCCGAAGGCATGGGTGGCGTAGGCCTGACCGAGCAACATCTGGCGCGCCTGCTGGCTTACCCCATGATCATCCTGGCTGGCGATCAGGACATCGTCACCGACGACCCCAATCTGCCCAGCCAGCCCGAGGCCCTGCGCCAGGGCCCGCATCGCTATGCCCGGGCCCATCATTACTACGAAGCGGGCCGCAAAGAGGCCGAGCGCCGTGGCCTGCCCTTTGCCTGGCACTTGCAGACCGTGCCCGGAATCGGCCATGATGGCCGAGCCATGTCCGCCGTTGCCGCCAACATCTGGTTTGACGGCAGCATGCCCGACGCCGAAACGCTGGCCACGCTGGCCGGCCATCACACCGCCTGAGCCCCATCCACGCCATGACCACGCTTCCGACTACGCAAGAACTCATCGCCGAAATCCAGACCTGGGTGCAGTGCGAATCGCCTTCGCATTACGTCGAGGGCATCACCGCGATGGCGCATCTGGCCGCAGAGCGGCCCGGCATTCTTATCATCGGCCATATCGATACCGTCCACCCGGTGGGCACGCTGACCGAAAACCCCTGCCGTATCGAGGATGACCGCCTCTACGGACCGGGCAGCTACGACATGAAGGCAGGCATCGTGCTGGCGCTGGCTGGCCTGCGTGGCTTGACCGAACCGGGCGCGGCCCGCCTGCCCATCGACTTTCTGATGGTGCCCGACGAAGAAACCGGCAGCCATGCCTCGCGCGAGCACATCGAGCATCTGGCCAAACAGGCCAAGTACGGTCTGATGTGCGAACCTGCTCGCCCCAACGGCGGCAAATGCGTTACCGCGCGCAAAGGCACCGGCATGCTGCGTCTGGGCGTCACGGGCCGGCCGGCGCACGCCGGCATGTCGCACGAAAAAGGCGGCAGCGCCATTCGCGAAATGGCCCACCAGATTCTCGCGCTGGAAAACATGACCGACTACGCCCGCGGCGTGACGATCAGCGTCGGGACCATCGCCGGCGGCACCGTCACCAACACCGTGCCGGCACAGTGCCGTTGCGTGGTGGACTTCCGGGTGCCCGACATGGGGGCGGCCAAGGATGTGCTGAGCCGCATGCGCCAGCTTTGCGCAGTCGGCCCCGACGTCGAGTTGGACATCGATGTCGAGCTTAACCGCCCGCCGATGGTCAAGACGGCCGAGTCGGCCGCTCTGCTGGCACAGGCACAAGGTTACGCCAACCAGGCCGGCTTCCCGCTCGAAGACGCGCCCATGACCGGTGGCGGCAGTGATGCCAACTTCACCTCCGCGCTGGGCGTGCCCACGCTCGATGGCCTGGGCGCCGACGGCGATGGCGCGCACACGCTGCACGAATATATCCAGATTTCCACGCTGGATATGCGTGCCAAGTTCTGGCATTTGCTGCTGCGCGATCTGGATTGACCCCCGCGCGACCGATGCAGCGTTATTTCTGCAATAAGGCCTTGAGCATGCCCAGGCGCTCCTTGGGGCTCAAGGCGGCGGTCGCCGCGTCCTCTTTGATACCGGGCTGAGACAGGCCCATCTCCTCGATGAAGAGTGAGGGCTCGCAGACGCGGTCCTCGCGCGCGCGGCGCCGTTTGCGGCACCAGCTCAGATGCAGACTGCGCTGCGCACGCGTGATTCCGACATACATCAGGCGGCGCTCTTCCTGGATGCGTGTGGCCAGATTGTTGGCTGCATTGTCCGGGTCGGTGTCCTCTTCATCCCGCCCGCCATGAGGCAAGAGCCCTTCCTCCACGCCCACGAGATACACGTGGGGATACTCCAGACCTTTGGAGGCATGCAGGGTGGACAGTTTGACCGCGTCGGGCTCTTCATCGTCGCCGCGTTCGAGCATCGTGACCAGCGCAACATGCTGGACCAGTTCGAACAGGGTCATGCCGTCTTCATCGGCTTTGCGCTTGAGCCAGGCGACAAGCTCCATCACGTTCTGCCAGCGTGTCTGCGCCGGGCGCTCCTCCAAGGTGTCAAAGAGGTAGCGCTCATATTGAATGGCGGCAAACAGGTCTTCCAGCAGGGCGCCTGCCGGCTCGGCCGCGCGCGTGGTCGCGCCGTGCGCACCGCGCCCGGCACGCCACTGGATACGCCGGATGAACTCGCCAAAGGTGCGCAGGGGTTCGAGCTGCCGGGGCTGCAACAGCGCCTCCAGCCCCTCTTCGGCAGAGGCCTCCAGCAGGGAGATGGCACGCTGCGCCGCGTACTGCCCCAGGGTCTGCAAGGTCGCCTGGCCGATTCCGCGCTTGGGCGTTGTGGCAGCACGAATGAAGGCCGGATCATCCTCATCGTTGGCCACCAGACGCCGATAGGCCAGAATGTCACGCACCTCGGCCTTGTCGAAAAAGCTCTGCCCGCCCGAGATGGTGTAAGGGATCTTCAGATTGCGCAGCGCCTGCTCGAGAATGCGCGACTGATGATTACTGCGATAGAGGATGGCGAAATCCTTCCATTGCGCCTGTCGTTCGAATCGCGAGGCCGAGACCTTCATCGCCACCGACTCGGCCTCATGCTGGTCGCCGTCCATGGGGCTGACCGTGATCGGCTCGCCGGCGCCGAGATCCGACCAGAGCTTCTTCTCGAACAACTTGGGATTGCGTTCGATCACATTATTGGCCGCGGCCAGAATGCGCTGCACCGAACGGTAGTTCTGCTCCAGCTTGATGAGCTTGAGGTTGGGATAGTCGGTCGTGAGCTTGGCCAGGTTCTCGATGGTTGCACCCCGCCACGCATAAATGGCCTGATCGTCATCGCCGACGGCGGTGAACAACGAGCGCATACCGGTGAGCAACTGCACCAGGCGGTATTGGCAAACATTGGTGTCCTGATACTCATCGACCAGCAGATAGCGCACACGATTCTGCCAGCGGGTACGCACCTCCTCGTTGTGCTCCAGCAGCTTGGCGGGAATACGGATCAGATCATCGAAATCCACCGCCTGGTAGGCAGCCAGCGTCGCCGCGTAGCTGCGGTATACGGCCACCGCCTCGACCTCGCTCGGCGTGACGGCTACGTTGGCCGCTTCATCGGGCTCGATCAGCCCATTTTTCCACAACGAAATGATGGACTGGACTTCGCACAAACGGCCCCGGTCCGTCGTGGCCAGCAGGTCCTGGATGATGGCCATGGCGTCATCCGCATCCAGAATCGAGAACTGCTGCTTGAGACCCGCATGCGCGGCCTCTTCACGCAGCAGGCGCACGCCCAAGGCATGGAACGTGCTGATGGTCAGCCCTTTGGCCAATTTTCGGTCCACCAGCGGCTTGACCCGTTCGGCCATTTCGCGCGCGGCCTTGTTGGTGAAGGTCAGCGCCACGATGTTGCGCCCCATGTACCCACATTCGCGCAGCAGATAGGCGATCTTCTGCGTAATCACGCGCGTCTTGCCACTGCCTGCCCCAGCCAGCACCAGGCAAGGCCCGTCCAGATAAAGCACGGCCTCTTTCTGGGCAGGATTCAGGCCGTGGCCGATCGGGGTATCAGTGGACATGGATATCAACGTGGGAGGTCAGGACAAGCGCGCGCGAATGGGTCAAATCTCCAGAGGGTCAACCTCCAGTTGCCAGCGCGCGCGCAGGCGCGCGGCCAACGGTGCGATCGCGTCGAGCCAGTACGGCAGAAAAGCCTGCAGCACGGGGCGGCTGGCACTTTCCACCAGCAACTGGGCACGTTCCACATTGGCAACGCGCACAATGCGTAACGGCACCGGATCGTAGAGTGTAATCGCCGTACTCAAGCTCTCGCCGGCCTGCCGGGCCGCCTGCAGAAACTCCAGCGCCTGAGCGACTTCGCGCGCTTCCGAGGTCAGCAGCGCCTGGTAGGCAAAAGGCGGCAGCCCCGTGACCTCCCGCTCTTCGAGGGAATGGCGGGCAAAACCCGCGTAATCATGCCGGATCAATGCTTGATAGACCGTCTGTTCGGGGTAGCCCGTCTGGATGAGCACCTCACCGCCGCCCACATGCCGCCCGGCACGACCGGCCACCTGCATCAATTGTGCGAAAAGACGCTCCGGGGCCCGAAAATCCTGAGCAAAGAGCATCGAGTCCGCGTTCAGCACCCCGACCAGACCGAGTCGGGAAAAATCGTGCCCCTTGGCGACCATCTGAGTGCCCACGAGGATGTCGACCTCGCCCGCATGGACCGAGGCAAACAACGCCTGCGCGCTACCCTTGCGGCGCGTACTGTCAGCGTCGATGCGGGCTATGCGCGCCTGCGGAAAGAGTTCGGCCAGATGCTCTTCAATACGTTGTGTGCCCCGCCCCATGGGTTGCAGATCCTGGTCGCCGCAATCCGGGCAGGCACGTGGCACCGGGCCCTGATAGCCACAATGGTGGCAATGCAGGCGATAACCGCCCTTGGCCCCCCCTCGATGCAGCACCGTGAAGGCCGAGCAACGCGGGCAATGTGTCACCCAGCCGCAGGACGCGCAGTGCAATACGGGTGCATAACCACGCCGGTTGAGAAACACCAGCGCCTGCTCGCCGCGCGCCAGGCGCTCGGTGATTCCGTCGATCAGTTGCGGCGACAGCCCGTGCTTCATGGGCAAACGCCGTGTATCGATCAGACGCATACGCGGCAGCTCGGCAGCGCGCGCGCGATGCGCCAACGTCAACAGTTGATACTGGCCGCGTTGGGCGTGATGCCAGCTCTCCAGCGACGGCGTGGCTGAGCCCAACACGACGGGAATACGGCGTTCGTGCCCGCGCCAGACCGCCAGATCGCGCGCCGAATACCGCAATCCCTCTTGCTGTTTGTAAGAGGCGTCATGCTCCTCATCGACCACGATCAGTCCCAAATCCGGCATGGGCGCAAAAATCGCCATGCGCGTGCCCAGCAGCATTCGTGCTTGACCGCGCTGCACCCGCGCCCATGCCTGCAGTCGTTCGCCGTCGGAAAGCCCGCTGTGCAGCACCGCCAGTCCGTCCTGGCCGATCAACGCCTCCAATCGGGCACGCAAGGCCGTCTCCAGTTGGGGCGTGAGGTTGATTTCGGGCACCAGCAGCAGCACCTGTCTGCCGGCGGCCAACGCCGCTTGAGCGGCGTGCAGATAGACCTCCGTCTTGCCGCTGCCGGTCACACCGTGCAGCAGCACGGTCTTGAAACCGCTGATGCTGCCGATCGTGGTGACGGCCGCAGCTTGCGCGTCGTTCAGGGCGGGCGCGGTATCTGGCGCAACCGGCAAGGCGGCCGCGCGCGGTTTACGCGCATCCAGGCGCGCCACTGGCCCGGCGCCCGAACGCTTGCCCTGGTAGGCAGAGGGCTTGCGCAACGGAGGCGGCAGCACCGGCAACATGACCTCACCCAGCGGCCGCTGGTAATACTCGGCGGCAAATTGCGCCAGGCGTATCCAGTCGGCGGGCAAGGGGGGAAGGTCCTGCAGGACCTGTTCAATTTCGCGCACTTGCGCCGCGTCGATGGCGGGCTGCTCGGGCAGCTCCAGGACGACGCCAATCAGTTTGCGGCGGCCGAAAGGCACGATGACGCGGCTGCCCGGCTCGAGCACCGCCTCGCCGCTCAGGGAGGCCGGCACCCGATAGTCGAATGGTCCGGGCAGCGGCACGTCCAGGGCAACCCGGACCCATCTGGGCTCAAGCATGGTGTGCGCTGACCGGGCGCGTCCGACCACTGTCAGAGACCGGACAGCGCCGGACGAAACACTGGCTCAAGCGGGACCCCAACTTAAAGTGGATTCTGGAAGATGAAGCTAAGCAGCACACCGGCCCAGGGGATTGATGAGAAATTTTCCAGACTGTGGATAACTTTGGGGAAAAAGGCACAACAATTCGATCAGACCGATCTGCCACAGGCCTGGCCTGCTTGGCAAGCCCGTGGGACGCAATGAAATTATCATTTAAATTCATTGGCTTATATGATTTTTACACAGCCGTGACGAGAAATTTCGGGTCTTCCCCATCGCTGTCATTGCTGTGCACAACTCAAACCGAAGACAGGCCGAGAATGCTGTTTTTGACGCAAGCGGTCACTCACTTAGCATGCAAGGCCCGGCTGTATTGGTGCACTTCGTCGACCAGTTCCGCGACGGCTTCGGGCGGGGTGAACTGCGAGATGCCATGTCCCAGATTGAAGACGTGGCCACCCCGGCCAACCGGCCCAAAAGCATCCAGCGTGCGACGCGCCTGCGCGCGTATGGTCTCGGTGGTGCCGAAGAGCGTCATGGGGTCCAGATTGCCCTGCAACGCCACCCTGTCATCCACCCGCCGGCGGGCCTGCCCCAGATTGACCGTCCAATCCAGCCCCACCGCATCGCACCCACTGGAAGCGATCTCTTCCAGCCACATGCCACCACCCTTGGTAAAGGCAATCACCGGAACACGGTGTCCGTCATGCTCACGATGCAATCCGGCGATGACTTTGCGTGTGTAGGCAAGCGAAAACGTCTGATACAGCCCGTCGGCAAGCACGCCACCCCAACTGTCGAAAATCATCACGGCCTGCGCACCTGCTTCAATCTGCTGATTGAGGTAGCGGGTCGTGGCCTCGGCGTTGACCTCCAGGATGCGATGCAGCAGATCAGGACGCGAATACAGCAGCGTCTTGATCTGACGGTAGTCATCGCTACCCTTGCCCTCGACCATATAGCAGGCGATCGTCCACGGACTGCCGGCAAAGCCGATCAACGGCACGCGGCCGTCGAGTTCGCGCCGTATGCTGCCGACCGCATCAAAGACATAGCGCAGCTTCTCCATGTCCGGCACGGCCAGGCGGACAACATCCGCCTCGTCACGGATGGGATGCGCAAAGCGGGGCCCTTCACCGATGGCGAAATCCAGGCCCAGGCCCATGGCGTCCGGTACGGTCAGAATATCCGAGAACAGAATCGCCGCATCCAGCTCGAACCGGGCCAGAGGCTGCAATGTCACCTCAGTGGCATAGGCCGTATTACGGGCCAAAGCCATGAAGGATCCCGCCTTGGCCCGGGTGGCGCGATACTCGGGCAAGTAGCGGCCCGCCTGACGCATCAGCCAGATCGGCGTGTAGGGCACAGGCTCGCGCAGCAGGGCGCGCAGGAACACATCGTTCTTCAGGGCAGGGGACACGGCTTTCCTAGGATGATGGGCGGCGCATGATTTTAACGCCCCCTCGACGGCATGCCTTGCGCGGCCGCAAGTCTGGCGTTCGCTAGCTGGCGCGCGGGCGCTGCTCGCGCGCCTGTTCGCGATAGGGCGCGGCCTGAATACGGTGCTTGCGCATCAGAGCCCAGAATGCACGGCGGTGCTTGGCTGCCGCCCGCGCCGCCTGAGTGACGTTGCCCTCATAGCGTGCCAGACTGCAGTACAGATAGGTCCGTTCGAAATGGCCGACGACCCGGGCCTTGGCCGCACCAAACGGAGTGTCGAGCAACGAGGCCTCGACGCCGCCCAGGGGCTCGGCGGGCTCGCTCAGCGTCGAGGCATCCTGAAACTGGCCCCGCCGCACATCGTAGACCCAGGCCTCTTCGGGTTCCAGCGCGGGCGTGGCGGCACGGGTGCGCCGACGGCAGGCCAACGCAATACGCAGGCGCAGCTCTTCGGCCGAATCGGGCCGGAGAAAATCATCCAGCCCCAGTGGCAGCAGATCGCGCAAGGCGATGCTGCCGACCTCGCTAGCTGTGAACTGTCAATAGGTTGTATTCGTCCAGGTTGAGTCTGGAGATGGGTACAGCGCGCCCGATGCCTTGGTGGGGTCGATGCCAGTTGTAGTGGTGTAGCCAGGATTTCATGGCATCGGCTCGGTGTTGGGAGTTCTGGTAGGTGTGAGCGTAAGCCCACTCACGCAAGGCCGACTGGATGAAGCGTTCGGCCTTGCCATTGGTCTGTGGGCGGTAAGGTCGGGTAAAGCGGCGCTTGATGCCCAGCTCATGGCACAGCGCGGCGAAGGCGCGGCTGCGAAAGGCCGAGCCATTGTCGGTGAGCAAGCGCTGGATGGTCACGCCCAGGCGCTGGTAGTAGGCCACTGCGTCCTTGAGGAACTGGACGGCGCTGGGGAAGCGCTCGTCGGGGTGGATGTCGGTGAAGGCCACGCGGGCGTGGTCATCGATGGCCACGAAGACGAAGTCCCAGCCGGCCCCCTCAACGGTATCGCGTCGGTTGCCCGTGACCCGGTGGCCAGGGCGCTGGATACGTCCCAGCTTCTTGATGTCGATGTGCAGCAGATCGCCGGGGGCCTGATGCTCGTAGCGCACCACCGGCTCGGCCGGCTCCAGGTCGGCCAGGTGCGACAGACCGGCGCGGGCCAGGACGCGGCTGACGGTGCTGGCTGACACGCCCAGCGCCTGGGCGATGCGCGCTTGGGTCAGCCGCTTGCGGCGCAGCTCCACGATAGCCAGCGCCTTGGCCGGCGCAATCGCTCGGGGCGAGACCGTCGGGCGCGAGGACGCATCGGCCAAGCCCGCCTGGCCCTGAGCCAGAAAGCGGCCCAGCCATTTGCGCACAGTCGGCGCGGTGACCCCATAGGCGCGGGCCGCTTCAGGCACACAAACTTGATGGGCGATCAATTGCTGGACCATTTCGAGGCGACGTAGGAAGGTCAATCGGGCATGCTTATGGGTGTTCATCCGGCCGGGCTCCTTGAGTGAACTGGGGGGTTGGCGATTTCCAGTTTCTCAAATCCGGTTCGGATGAACCATGCATACAACCTATTGAATCTTCACAGCTAGCTGTGAACTGTCAATAGGTTGTATTCGTCCAGGTTGAGTCTGGAGATGGGTACAGCGCGCCCGATGCCTTGGTGGGGTCGATGCCAGTTGTAGTGGTGTAGCCAGGATTTCATGGCATCGGCTCGGTGTTGGGAGTTCTGGTAGGTGTGAGCGTAAGCCCACTCACGCAAGGCCGACTGGATGAAGCGTTCGGCCTTGCCATTGGTCTGTGGGCGGTAAGGTCGGGTAAAGCGGTGCTTGATGCCCAGCTCATGGCACAGCGCGGCGAAGGCGCGGCTGCGAAAGGCCGAGCCATTGTCGGTGAGCAAGCGCTGGATGGTCACGCCCAGGCGCTGGTAGTAGGCCACTGCGTCCTTGAGGAACTGGACGGCGCTGGGGAAGCGCTCGTCGGGGTGGATGTCGGTGAAGGCCACGCGGGCGTGGTCATCGATGGCCACGAAGACGAAGTCCCAGCCGGCCCCCTCAACGGTATCGCGTCGGTTGCCCGTGACCCGGTGGCCAGGGCGCTGGATACGTCCCAGCTTCTTGATGTCGATGTGCAGCAGATCGCCGGGGCCTGATGCTCGTAGCGCACCACCGGCTCGGCCGGCTCCAGGTCGGCCAGGTGCGACAGACCGGCGCGGGCCAGGACGCGGCTGACGGTGCTGGCTGACACGCCCAGCGCCTGGGCGATGCGCGCTTGGGTCAGCCGCTTGCGGCGCAGCTCCACGATAGCCAGCGCCTTGGCCGGCGCAATCGCTCGGGGCGAGACCGTCGGGCGCGAGGACGCATCGGCCAAGCCCGCCTGGCCCTGAGCCAGGAAGCGGCCCAGCCATTTGCGCACAGTCGGCGCGGTGACCCCATAGGCGCGGGCCGCTTCAGGCACACAAACTTGATGGGCGATCAATTGCTGGACCATTTCGAGGCGACGTAGGAAGGTCAATCGGGCATGCTTATGGGTGTTCATCCGGCCGGGCTCCTTGAGTGAACTGGGGGTTGGCGATTTCCAGTTTCTCAAATCCGGTTCGGATGAACCATGCATACAACCTATTGAATCTTCACAGCTAGCCAGCGCCAGCACCGGGGTCTGAAGCTGCTGGCTGGCAGTTGCCAGCGCCGTGCGCACCCAGGGCAGGGTGGCAGACTCCACGGGCAGCAGGCAGGCATCGAAACGGCGCAAGCTCAACGCCGCCGATGCCAGCCAGGAAGGATCGCATACGCCAGGCGAGACGGCGGGCTCCTGCGGGAACAGGCGCGGATAGCCGCCGCGCAGACCATGCCGCTGCACATTCTGCATCCAGTCGTGCAGCCACGCGCCATGCCCAGGCACCAATACCAAGGCGCAATCGTAAGTTTCACGCATCGCAACTCCTCTCTCGTACGGGAACAAAGAGGCTACGCGACTTCTTCGGCCAAGCGATAGGCGATAACGCCGCATTGCGGCAACTGCGCGAGACAAGTTCGAAGCACCACAATCTGCGTCAAAACAAAACAGCGACCCGAAGGTCGCTGTTTTGCTTGCCGTTCGCGCAGTGCTTAGTGCGAATTGCGGCCGTTGCGCAGGCGGCGGGCCGCTGCGGCCTGAGCTGCCAGCATGGCCAGCTCCGCCTCGACGACGGCGATGTCCTCGCGGTCCTTGGCATTGCGCAAGGCCTCCTCGGCCTTCTCGCGCGCAGCCAGGGCACGGGCTTCGTCCAGGTCAGCCGCCCGGATGGCCGTATCGGCCAACACGGTCACGCTGCCGGGCTGCACTTCCAGAATGCCCCCGGCGACGAAGATGTTTTCCTCGCCTTCGTCGGCACGGACGATCTTGACCGTCCCGGGGCGGATGCGCGAAATGAGCGGGGTGTGCCCGGGCAGAATGCCCAGTTCACCCGACTCGCCAGGCAGCACCACGAACTTCGCCTCATCGGCAAAGATCGCTTCCTCTGCGCTGACCACATCAACATGCAGGGTTGCCATAATGGTTCCTTATTGCAGTTTCTTGGCCTTCTCGAAGGCTTCGTCAATCGTGCCGACCATGTAGAAAGCCTGCTCGGGCAGCGTATCGCACTCGCCCTCGACGATCATCTTGAAGCCACGGATGGTTTCGGCCAGCGGCACGTACTTGCCCGGCGAGCCAGTAAACACTTCTGCCACATGGAAAGGCTGCGACAGGAAGCGCTGGATCTTACGCGCGCGGGCCACGGCCTGCTTGTCTTCCGGGGACAGTTCGTCCATACCCAGAATCGCGATGATGTCACGTAGTTCCTTGTAGCGCTGCAGCGTTTGCTGCACGCCACGGGCGACCTGGTAGTGTTCTTCGCCCACGACTTGCGGGTCGAGCTGGCGGCTGGAGGAGTCCAGCGGATCCACGGCCGGGTAGATACCCAGGGCGGCGATGTCACGCGACAGCACCACGGTCGAGTCCAAATGCTGGAAGGTCGTCGCCGGCGACGGATCGGTCAAGTCATCGGCAGGCACGTACACGGCCTGAATGGAGGTGATCGAGCCGGTTTTGGTCGAGGTGATGCGCTCTTGCAGAACGCCCATCTCCTCGGCCAGCGTGGGCTGATAGCCCACGGCCGACGGCATACGGCCCAGCAGTGCGGACACTTCCGTACCGGCCAGGGTGTAGCGGTAGATGTTGTCAACGAAGAACAGGATGTCACGGCCTTCGTCGCGGAACTTCTCGGCCATCGTCAGGCCGGTCAACGCCACGCGCAGGCGGTTACCCGGGGGTTCGTTCATCTGACCGAACACCATGGCGACCTTGTCCAGAACGTTGGACTCTTCCATTTCATGGTAGAAGTCGTTGCCTTCGCGGGTACGCTCACCCACACCGGCGAACACCGACAAGCCGCTGTGCTGCTTGGCGATGTTGTTGATCAGTTCCATCATGTTGACGGTCTTACCCACGCCGGCGCCGCCGAACAGGCCAACCTTGCCGCCCTTGGCGAACGGGCACACCAGGTCGATAACCTTGATGCCGGTCTCGAGCAGTTCAACCGAAGGCGACAGCTCATCGAACTTCGGGGCGTGCTGGTGAATGGCGCGCTTTTCGTCAGCCTGGATCGGGCCGGCTTCGTCGATGGGACGACCCAGTACGTCCATGATGCGGCCCAGCGTGCCGTGACCCACGGGCACCGAGATCGGAGCGCCGGTGCGGTTGACGGGCATGCCACGGCGCAGGCCGTCGCTGGAGCCCAGGGCAATCGTGCGGACCACGCCGTCGCCGAGCTGCTGTTGCACTTCGAAGGTCAGGCCCTTCTCGGCGAACGAGGAACCCTCGTCGGCCAGGGTGAGCGCTTCGTAGATCTTGGGCATTGCGTCGCGGGGGAACTGAATGTCCACCACGGCGCCGATGCACTGAACGATGGTTCCGTTGCTCATGTCGATTCCTTGATATTTTGACGGGATACTGCCCGGCTTACACCGCGGCAGCGCCCCCTACGATTTCCGAAATTTCCTTGGTGATCGCGGCTTGGCGGGTCTTGTTGTAGACCAGCTGGAGCTCACCGATGACCTTCTTCGCGTTGTCCGACGCCGCCTTCATGGCGACCATACGAGCGGACTGTTCCGAGGCCATGTTCTCGGCCACGGCCTGATACAGAAGGCCTTCGACGTAGCGTTGCAGCAAATCGTCGATCACGCTCTTGGCGTCCGGTTCGTAGATATAGTCCCAGCTATAGTCAGATTTGACCTCAGCGGTACCATCCAGAAGCTCCACGCCCGACTGGAAGGGATCGTCCAAACCAGAAGCCAGCGGCAAGAGGCGCAAGAACACCGGCTCCTGCTTCATCGTATTGACGAAGCGGGTGGTCGCCACGTAAAGCGCATCAATGCGGCCTTCGAGGTAGTCGTCCAACTGCACCTTGATGGCACCCAGCAGACGATCCAGATCGGGCTTGTCGCCCAATTGGGTCTCCTGCGACACCAGCTTGGCGCCAATACGGGTCAACAGGCCGAGGCCCTTGTTGCCGAAGGCGGTCGACTGAACCTTGATGTTCTGCGCTTCGAAGTCCTTCAGGCGCGACAGAGCAAGACGGCTGATGTTGGTGTTCAGGCCACCGCACAAACCCTTGTCCGTGGTTACCAGCACCACGCCCACCGCCTTGATCTCGCGCTCCTGGAGATAGGGATGGTTGTACTCGGGGTTGGCCTGCATCAGATGCGCGGCGATCTCGCGCACCTTGTTGGCGTACGGACGACCCGCGCGCATCCGATCCTGCGCCTTGCGCATCTTGGATGCGGCGACCATTTCCATCGCCTTGGTGATCTTGCGCGTGTTCTGCACGCTCTTGATCTTGGTTCGGATTTCCTTGATTCCGGGCATTGCGCTTTCCTGTTGAGACGGCTGGCGGGTCCGGCCACTGGCCTCGCCCGCCCTACCGTAGGATGGGTGTTAACCCATCTCTACGCCAGAACTTGCCTTAAAAAGCACCGTGCTTCTTGAAATCCTGGACAGCTGCGGCCAATTCGGCCTCGTCGTCCTTGGACAGTTCCTTGGTGTCCTCGATGCGCTGGATCATGGCAGCATGCTTGGCCTTGAGCAGGTCCTTGAAGGACTTCTCGAAGGACAGCACTTGGGCCACGTCCACATCATCCAGGTAACCGTTGTTCACGGTGAACAGCGAAACGGCCAGTTCCCACACTTGCAGCGGCTGATACTGCGGCTGCTTGAGCAGTTCGACCACACGCTTGCCGCGCTCGAGCTGGCGACGCGTAGCGTCGTCCAGATCGGAGGCGAACTGCGCGAAGGCGGCCAGTTCACGGTACTGCGCCAGGTCGGTACGGATACCGCCCGACAGCTTCTTGACGACCTTGGTCTGAGCGGCACCGCCCACACGGGACACCGAGATACCGGCGTTGATAGCGGGACGGACACCGGCGTTGAACAGGTCGGTTTCCAGGAAGATCTGGCCATCGGTGATCGAGATCACGTTGGTCGGAACGAAGGCGGAAACGTCGCCGGCCTGGGTTTCGATGATCGGCAGCGCGGTCAGCGAGCCGGTCTTGCCCTTGACGGCACCGTTGGTGAACTTCTCGACGTACTCTTCGTTGACACGAGCGGCACGTTCGAGCAGACGCGAGTGCAGGTAGAACACGTCGCCCGGATAGGCTTCGCGGCCCGGCGGACGGCGCAGCAGCAGCGAGACCTGGCGATAGGCCCAGGCTTGCTTGGTCAGATCGTCATAAATGATCAGGGCGTCTTCGCCACGATCACGGAAGTACTCGCCCATCGTGCAACCGGCGTAGGCGGCCAGGTACTGCATGGCTGCCGAGTCGGAGGCCGAAGCGGCCACGACGATGGTGTATTCCATCGCGCCGTGCTCTTCGAGCTTGCGCACGACGTTGTTGATGGTCGATGCCTTCTGGCCGATGGCGACGTACACGCAGGTGACGCCCTTGCCCTTCTGGCTGATGATGGTGTCGACGGCAACGGCCGTCTTGCCGGTCTGGCGGTCGCCAATGATCAGCTCGCGCTGGCCACGACCGATCGGAACCATCGAATCGATAGCCTTGATACCGGTTTGCAGCGGCTGCGACACCGAGCGACGGGCGATAACGCCAGGCGCCACTTTTTCGATGATGTCGGTTTCCGTCGTGTTGATCGGACCCTTGCCATCGATAGGCAGACCGAGCGTGTTGACCACGCGGCCCTTGAGCGCGGGGCCGACCGGCACTTCGAGAATGCGGCCGGTGGTCTTGACCTGGTCACCTTCGGACACGCCGGTGTAGTCGCCCAGAATCACGGCGCCGACCGAGTCGCGCTCGAGGTTCAGAGCCAGACCGAAAACATTGTTGGGAAATTCGAGCATTTCGCCCTGCATCACGTCGGACAGACCGTGAATGCGGGTAATACCGTCGGTCACAGAGACGACGGTACCTTGGGTACGAACATCAGTCGAAGCGCCCAGGCCCTCGATGCGGCTCTTGAGCAGTTCGCTGATCTCGGAGGGATTGAGTTGCATATTGACTCCTGGAATCCTGTTAGTCTCGCGTGCCTTGTCAGGCGGCCAGCGTATCGCGCAAGCGGGCCAGTTGGGCTTTCACGGAAGTATCGAGCACCTGGTCTCCGACGGCCACGCGCACGCCGCCGATCAGGGACTGATCGACGGTGACATGCGGCTTGAGCTTGAGACCGAATTTGACTTCGAGCGCGGCGATCAGCTCGTTGACCTGAGCATCACTCATTTCGAACGCGCTGGTAATTTCCGCCTGCGCCGTGCCCTCATGACGATTTTTCAGATCGACAAATTGCGTGGCGATGATGGGCAGCAGCAGCAGCCGGTCGTTCTGTACCAGCAGGTCGATGAAATTGCGCACGGCCTGCGGCAGCGGCGATTTGATCAAGCTGGTAAACACCTGGCCACGCTGTGCGTCGTCCAGGCGCGGATCGGTCATCGCCTCGCGCACATCGGGGTTGGCGGCAAGCTGGGCCAGTTCGCCGAGAAGCTCGGCCCAAGCGGCCAGGCCAGCCTTGTCGTCGCGCGCAGCGCCGAACAACGCTTCGGCGTAGGGGCGGGCAACAGTGGAAAGTTCAGCCATGACGTTCCCGGATTAAAGCTGTGCCTTGAGCTGGGTGAGCAGCTCGGCATGGGCGCGGGCGTCCACCTCGCGTTTGAGGATCTGTTCGGCACCCTTGACGGCCAGCGCGGCGACTTCGTCGCGCAGGGCATCACGGGCACGCTGAACTTCCTGAGCGGCGTCCTGGGCGGCCTGGGCCACGATACGGGCACGCTCGGCTTCGGCTTCGCGGCAGGCTTGATCAATCAGGCCGGCAGCTTGCTTCTCAGCGTCGACAATGCGCGCGTGGGTTTCAGATTTGGCAGAAGCCTCGATCAGACTGACGCGCGCTTGGGCCTGGGCCAGGTCGGCTTTCCCTTTCTCGGCGGCGGCAAGGCCGTCGGCGATTTTTTGGCGGCGCTCATCGATCGCCTTCGTCAGGGGCGGCCACACGAATTTCATCGTGAACCAGCCCAGAACGAAGAACACGAGCATCTGGAAGAAGATCGTCGCGTTCAGATTCACGGTCGTTCCTTTAACACCTTTCGGCTCCGGCTACCCGACGCGGGGCGGCACGGAGCTCTCGATACTTGCCAGGCGCGTAACACGCCCAGCTGCGGGCCCGCCTCGCGCCGGCGGGCATGGCCTTTAGCCGACGAACGGATTGGCGAAGGCGAACAGCATGGCGATACCCACACCGATCAGGAACGCCGCGTCGATCAGGCCAGCCAACAGGAACATCTTGGTTTGCAGCGCGTTCATCAGTTCGGGCTGACGAGCCGAAGCTTCCAGGTACTTGCCGCCCATCAGTGCGATACCGATGCAAGCGCCGATAGCGCCCAGACCGATGATGAGACCGCAAGCGAGAGCAACGAAAGCGACGTTGGTCATGACAACTCCTTGGTTAAAAATCTGAATTCAGAAATGTTGGAAAACGGGTACTACTTGAATGCAAGAAACTCTTGCCATCGGTGCTCGCCACCATGGCGCACACCGAAAATTGGGATCAATGACCTTCGTGAGCCTGACCGATGTACACCAGGGTCAGCATCATGAAGATGAATGCCTGCAGCAGCACGATCAGGATGTGGAAGATTGCCCACACCGAACCGGCCAACACATGCCCAATGCCCAAACCGATGCTGGAGGCATTGAAGCCCGTCCAGGCGCCACCCAGCAGGGCGATCAGCATAAAGATCAGCTCACCGGCAAACATGTTGCCGAACAACCGCATGCCGAGCGAAACCGCTTTGGCGGCGTACTCGATGAGGTTGAGCAACAGGTTAAAGGGCGCCAGCACGACAGCGGCCAGGCCATGCGCGTGAAACGGCGCGGTGAACAATTCTTTGACGAAACCAGCGGGGTGCTTGATCTTGATGCCGTAATAGAACATCAACAACAGCACGCCCAGCGACATGCCCATGGGCACGTTCAGGTCGGCAGTGGGCAGAATGCGGTGGTAGTAAAGCGGATCGCCGTGGTGGGCACCCAGACCGGTGAGGCGCCACAGGGAAGGCAGCAGGTCGACCGGCAGCAGGTCAAGCGCGTTCATCAGGATGATCCAGACGAACACGGTCAGCGCCAGCGGAGCGACGAACAGGCGGCTCTGGGCGTTATGCACGATGCCCTTTGCCTGATCGTCGACCATGTCGACGATCATTTCGACGAAACCCTGGAAGCGGCCCGGCACACCCGAGGTGGCACGGCGCGCGGCCAGCCACAGGAAAAAGACGACGACCAGGCCCATGAGCCCTGACCAGAACAACGAGTCATAGTTGATGACATTGAACTGGGCGATAACGGACTGTTTCTCACCCAGGTTGTTCAGGTGCACCAAGTGATGCTGGATGTACTCGGACTGAGGCGACGCGCCACCGGCTGCAGCCATGTGAAATCCTACCCTGTTTGCTGTGCGCCGCCACTTGCGTGACGGCATGCACGATTGTTAATTGCGCTATGACAACTTGCGGAACATCAGCAGCACGAGGTAGCCCTTGAGCGTCAGTATCAAGCCCAACAGCACCGCCGGCCAGACCAACCAGGCCTGTGTGTAGTGCCATATCAGCCACAACAGCAATGCCGTTATGAGCAGCTTGAACATCTCGCCCAGGAAGAATGTCAACGGATTGGGAGGCACCGACTTGACGACGTTTATCAGCAAGCGCAATGCAAACAATGCATTGGGCAAGAAATACGCCCCCGCTCCCAATAACGCCGACGTCGCCGCCGCCGTTCCCGCAACAACCCCCGCGATTGCTGCCGCTACGAGTCCCATCAGCCCCTGTGCCAAGACAGCCATGAAGAGTTCCCGGCACGCACGCGCATTAATGGCCGCACGATCCGCATCGGTAAGAACCAAACTCTTCTGCATTAAGCTTTCCCCGCCCATAACCGCCCACGATATCGCCACGACATCGCAGCACGGTTTCAGGCCTGCCTCGAAAGCGACACCGCGACCCGACCGCCCCGTCATCCGCCGCCCCCGCCATCGCTCACCGACAACGATCGGTAAGGACTGGCATGTGCATCGGATAAGCCCCCAGGATATGGGGTAGGAATCGAGCCACCGAACGTGGCTTCTCTAGCGTATTTCGCCCAATTTGCTATTGGCCGCCCAGGCGCAGCTTTTAAGCTACGTGTTACCCCGCAAGCGTCAAACCGCGAAAGTATAGCTTGAAAGCAATTCGGCAGACAAATCTAAAACGGGCAAACAGATGGGGATGCCCTGTCCCTTTTCAAGCCCGCAAAAAAAATCCCCCCGGAAAACGGGGGAAAACACGGAAACCACTGACCGCAAAGGGGTTTTCAATCACGCACTATGGGCGGCGGGGCCCACTGGCCGTCCAGTGCAATGTTGTTTGGCGCATACAACCGCATGTTCACGAGGAAATTCCCCTCGCGCGGCGCCGGCAGCCAGTTGGCCATGCGCGATTCGCCCGGATGATCGCGGCGGATGTAAATGTCCAGCGAGCCATCGCTGTTGTACTTGAGCGGGTCGGAGCTGCGCAGGGTGTAACGGTTGGCCGAGTTTTCGGCAAAACCCTGACGCGCGTCGTAAAGATTGATGGACCAGAAACCGTCGACGGGCGGCAGTTGTCCCTTGTCGAAGTGCAGCACGTAATCGCGGCCGCTTTCCAGCGCGCGGCCCTTGTTGTCCGCACCCGTCACCGGATAGATGACCTCTTCAGGAGGACTGGCGCCCAATCCGGCGTAGGCCACCGACGCCCGGCGCAGATAATCGGTGCCGTATGTCCCGATGCCGGAGAGCACGGTGTTCCAATTGTTGGCCTGGGTGCTGAGACGGCCGACCCCATCGGCGATACGCCGGCCCGCCAGCGGCTGCGCCTCGTTCAGTGCCTGCTGCACCACCGGTTCGAGCTGACCGAACACCAGCGGGCGGTCACCTATGCCGATGCGACGCAGACGGTCCAACATGGGGTAGTCATTGGCGTGAGGCGGATTGTTTCGCACCAGCTCCGAAAACAGGGTAAAGAAGGTAGCCGCATCCATGTTGGCGACTTGCTCGGCCGGTGTGCCCTGCGTGTTCCAGGTCGTATTGACCGGTCCGTTGGCCACGAAACCATGGCTGCGGCCATATTGGTTAAGGGGGGTGGCCGACAGCCCAGCCTGAAACTGGCTCATGGCCTGGGCGTCGTTGGCACCGCCGGCCTGTACACGGCCGATCAACCAGCCGGTTGCAGTCGGGCTGCGCACGAGATCCACACCGGCCGGCAACGTGCCTTGCCAGCTCGGGCCGACAATGGCGAACGTCTGCGGACCGCGTCCATTGGCACGCGTGCCGCGCGTGGCAAAACTATCGGTCCACATATCCAGCAAGTTGAGCATCACGAAGCGCTCGCCGGCATCGGGCACCTGCACGATGAGCGGGTCGGTCGAGACGTCGTACCAGAGGCTGGAATACAGCGTGTCGGTGCTGGGCCAGGCAACGTCGGCCGTGCGTGCATCAGGCATCGACGTGCGGTGTCCGAACTGATTCATCGGCGCGCGGCCCGCTACGGGAGATTGCACGTTGGTGGTCTGACGGCGCGTGACTTCCATCAATACCATCGGATAAGCATAGACATAGGCGTCCACGGCCAAATCGCGCAGTTCCTGGGCCGACAGCGGCGCCAGATGCACGCCACGGTTGGCGGCCGGATAAGGCGTCTCTGACACCAGGCGAAGCGTCGACGTCGGCGAGCGATCCTGCGCGTGCGCGCTGCCCAGAGCGGCAATACCCAGCACGCTGGCCACCAAGGCCGCTTGCCCACGCAACTTGCGGTTAACCGGTGTTTGCATATGAGGCTCCTTGTTTCTCGTTGGACGACGGCCGCCAGCGCAAAGCGAGAGGCGAGACGGCACGATGTTGTCCACTCAGCATAGGCCTCTGACCTGCAACAGAGTGCAATGCAAAGGTTTCAACGGGCAACATCCCCGGGCCGGCCGCCACCCCGGGCCACCGCGGCTCCTCGCCTGGCCTCCATAGACAAACCGCCTGCGGACCGAGGCCGGCAGGCGGTTCAGGGGCGTGGCAACCAAATGCCACAGCACGTAACGGATAAGCGTATCAGCGGTGCTTGAAATCGGGTTTCCGCTTCTCCGTGAAGGCCGCCATGCCCTCTTTTTGGTCATCGCTGGCAAACAGGGAATGAAAGACGCGGCGCTCAAAGAGCAGGCCTTCGTTGAGCGACACCTCGAAGGCGCGATTGACGCACTCCTTGGCCATCATGACCGACGGCAGGGACATCGACGCGATGATGGTCGCGGCGTCCAACGCTTCTTCGAGCAGTTTGTCGGCCGCCACCACGCGAGAGACCAGACCGCTGCGCTCGGCTTCATCGGCATGCATCATGCGGGCGGTGAGTACCAGATCCATGGCTTTGGACTTGCCCACCGCGCGCGTGAGCCGCTGCGTGCCGCCCGCGCCCGGAATTACCCCCAGCTTGATCTCCGGTTGCCCGAAACGCGCCGAGTCTGCGGCAATCACGATGTCGCACATCATGGCCAGTTCGCAGCCTCCGCCCAGGGCATAGCCGGCCACCGCGGCAATCACGGGTTTGCGGATGCGCTTGAGCGTCTCCCAGTTGCGCGTGATGTACTCGCTGCCATAGACATCCATGTACGACCAATCTTTCATGGCACCAATGTCCGCGCCGGCGGCAAAGGCTTTTTCACTGCCAGTGATGACGATGGCGCCGATGTCGGCATCCGCGTCGAACGCCAGCAAGGCCGCGCCAAGCTCGTCCATGAGCTGGTCGTTCAGGGCATTGAGGGCCTTGGGGCGGTTCAGGGTCAGCAGACCCACTCGGCCGCGGGTTTCGACCAGTACAAACGACTCGCTCATGGAATGTCTCCTGCGAAGAATATGAGAAGTAAGATATGCGAATGAACGCCGCACCCGTAATTTACCGCCTCGAACCCCATGATCCGGTCGGCCATCGCTACCGGATAACCCTAACGGTGCAACAGCCCGACCCGCAAGGCCAGCGGCTGTCGCTTCCGGCCTGGATTCCGGGCAGCTACCTCATCCGCGATTTTTCCCGCCAGATCGAGACTCTGTCGGCCCGCGCCGGCACGAGCCCGGTCGCCGTCGTGAAGACGGACAACCACAGTTGGCAACTGGCGCCTTGCACTGGGCCGGTGGTCATCGACTACACGGTGTATGCCTGGGATTTGTCGGTGCGCGGCGCACACCTGGACGAAAGCCACGGTTTTTTCAACGGCATCAGCGTATTTCTGCGTGTCCACGGCCAGGATGATCAGCCCTGTCTGCTGGACCTGGCCCCGCCGCCGGGCATCGCCGACTGGAAGGTCTACACCAGCCTGCCGCAGGCCGGTGCGCGCCGGCACGGCTTTGGCCGCTACCAAGCTCCTGACTATGATGCCCTGATCGACCACCCCGTCGAAATGGGTACGCCGCAGGTGGCGCGTTTCACTGCCCATGGCGCCGAGCACGAACTGGTTTTCACGGGCGTGGCCCCGCGCCTGGATCTGGCGCGCATCGCCGGCGACGTACAGAAAATCTGCGAAACCCAGATTGCCTTTTTCGAGCCGCGCACGCGGCGCGCGCCCTTTCTGGACAGCGCCAGCCGTTATGTGTTTATGACCATGATCACCGGAGACGGGTATGGCGGCCTTGAGCATCGGGCCAGCACGGCCCTGATGGCCGCCCGAAAGGATCTGCCGGTGCTTGGGCAACAAGGCCAGGGCGAGGGTTATCGCAGCTTCCTCGGGCTGGTCAGCCACGAATACTTCCATACCTGGAACGTCAAGCGCATCAAACCGGCAGCCTTCGCTCCTTACCACCTGCAGCAGCCCGACCTGACGCGCCTGCTGTGGATCTTCGAGGGCTTTACGTCGTACTACGACGATTTACTGTTGCTGCGCTGCGGCCTGATCGGGCGCACCGACTACCTGGGCCTGCTGAGCAAAGCCATCACCGGCGTGATGCGCAGCCCCGGCCGTCACAAGCAGTCGGTCGCCGAAAGCTCTTTCGATGCCTGGACGCGCTATTACAAGCAGGACGAAAATTCTCCCAATGCGCTGGTGAGCTACTACACCAAGGGCTCGCTGGTGGCGCTGGGTCTGGATCTGCTTATCCGTCGTCAGACGCAAGGCCAGCGCAGCCTGGATGACGTCATGCGTACGCTATGGCAGCGCTACGGCCGCGATTTTTATCGCGGCCGGCCTCAGGGGCTGGGCGAGGAGGAGTTCCCGGCGTTGGTGCGCGACGCCACCGGCGTGGACGCACGGCGCTTCATCCAGCGCTATGCCTATGGGCGCGCCGACGTACCCCTGGCCGAGTTGCTGGCGCCGCAAGGCATCGCGGTGCGCTGGAAGACCGCCAGCCCCATCCCGAGCATGGATGTGCGCACGCGCAAGCAAGGCGATTCGCTGGTCCTGGCCACGGTGTTCGAAGGAGGGGCGGCGCACCGTGCCGGGCTGTCGGCAGGCGACGTCCTGGTGGCCATCGATGGCCTGAAGGTTGAGGCTGCGTCCGGACTGGATGTCCTGCTGTCGCAATACCGCCCCGGCGAACGCGTTCTGGTGCATGTATTCCGACGCGACGAGTTGCGCGTCTATCGCCTGCGCCTGTCCGCGCCACAAGCCCTGGACTGCGTGCTGAGCGACGCGGCCTGAGGCGCGCGCCTCAGGCGCGCTCCCAGCGCCGCTGGATATCCTTGGCCGCCACCACGCCATCGGCCATGGCAGTGACCACACAGGGGTGCGCACGATTGGCGACTTCGCCAATCGCATAGACATCCGGCAGACTGGTGCGCGCGGTGGCACCGTCGGTCTGGATGTAGCCGTGCGCATCGCGGGCCAACTCAAGCCCGTCAGCGAAATCGGCTTGAGGCTCCCACCCATAGAACACCAAGATCAGGTCGTAGTGCTGCCCATTGACGCAGCGTGCCAGCGGATCAACCTCGTAGGCGCCGACCGTCACACCCTGGCCGCCGGCACGCTGGACCCATTGTTGCTGCGCTCGCACGCTACGCGCATACAAGTGGACCTGGCGCGCCCCCGATTGCGTACATAGACGAAATTCTCGAAAGCATTGTCGCCGCCGCCCAGCACCGCCACTGACAAGCCTGAGTAATCCTGGGCCACGATGGGCGAACCTGGCCCGATCAGGACACCAGGCCATCGGGTCTGCGGCGGCTGGCCCGGCAGTCCGCGAGCACGAACGCCGCTGGCAATGACCAGGCACCGCCCACGCACGGGCGGCGCCGCGCCTGCCACGCTCAGCTCGATACCCCCTTTGCACGGCCGCACTTCGCGCGCGGCGGCGTTGAGCTGCAGCGGCACGCGGGCCCGAGCCAGGCTCTCGGCAATCTGGCCGGCGATCTGCTGCCCGGTGCGCCCGGGAGCCGCCACGATCCAGTCATCGGCAAAGGGATTGTCCGCTGTCAGTCCGCCCACCCGAGCGCTCGCTTCCACCAGCATCGGCGACAGCCCCAGCCGGGCGAGCCAGACCGCACAGGACGCACCGGCCGGACCCGCTCCTACTATGACCGCATCGTAAAACTGCTGCATATATCCCTTTTTCGCGCTGCCAACGGGCGCGATGCCCGAATTGTAGTCAGACCGCGAAAACCCGCCGTGCGACTTACAATTCAGCTTCTCCCCGCCTTGAGTTCATTATGCCTACTCGCCGTATCTTCATTTCGGGCCTTGCCCTGGACGCCCGCATTGGCATCCTCGAACACGAACGCCGCGCCACACAGCCGTTGCACATCGACGCCGAGTTCGACATCGACATCACGCGCAGTGTGGACGATCACGACATCCAGAGCGTGCTGGACTACCGCAGTCTGCGCGAGGCCATTGTGCACGAATGCACCCAGGCCCACGTCAATCTCATCGAAACGCTGTCGGAACAGGTCGCCGCTCGCCTGCTGGCCGAGTTTCCGGAAGTCCGTACGCTGCGCCTGCGCATCAGCAAGCCCATGGCCTTTTCAGACTGCAATGCGGTAGGCGTGGAAATCCAGATCAGCCGTTAAACCATGAGCACCACCGACATCGAATTCCGCAGCCCGGCCGAGGAAAAGGCCCGCCACGAAGGCAACAAACTGAGCAAGCGGCTGGCGCGTGAAACGACACGCGCGCTGTCTGACTACAACATGATCGAGGAGGGCGACCGCGTCATGGTCTGTCTGTCCGGCGGCAAGGATTCCTATGCCATGTTGGACATCCTCTTGGCGCTACAGAAGCGCGCGCCGTTTCGCTTCGAGCTGATTGCCGTCAATCTGGATCAGAAGCAGCCGGGTTTCCCTCCTGAAATCCTGCCCAACTATCTGAGTGCGCTGGGCGTGCCCTTCCATATCGAGACACAGGATACGTACTCCATCGTCACCCGGGTGGTGCCGGAGGGCAAAACCATGTGCTCGCTGTGTTCGCGGCTGCGCCGCGGAATTCTGTACCGCGTGGCCGACGAACTGGGCGCGACCAAGATCGCCCTGGGCCATCACCGGGATGACATCCTGGGTACGCTGTTTCTGAATCTGTTCTACGGCGGCAAGCTCAAGGGCATGCCGCCCAAGCTGGTGTCCGACGATGGTCGGCATACGGTCATCTGGCCGCTCGCCTATGTCCCCGAGACCGACCTCATCGCCTACGCTCAGCTCAAGCAGTTTCCCATCATTCCCTGCAATCTGTGCGGCTCGCAGGAAAACCTCAAGCGCAAGGAGGTCACGCGCATGGTGCAGGAATGGGACAAGAAATTTCCTGGCCGCTCCTGGAATGTCTTCAATGCTCTTTCCCGCGTGGTGCCGTCGCACCTGATGGATCGCGAGCTGTTCGATTTCGTCGGGCTGCGGCCCACCGGCGTGCCCGATGCAGGAGGCGATATCGCCTTTGACGAACCCGAAGATGACGATGATCAGGCCTGTGGAACCCCCGCCGACGATCCGGCGAGCCTGGCCGAGCAGAAAATCGTTTTTAATCGTCCGGTTTGAACCCTCCGGCCGCCACAGGCGGCCGGGCAGTTACCCGATCAGCCGTTGAGCACCTGCACGGGATTGCCGTCCATCCAGGCCCGCACGGCCTTGACCGCATTGCGATAGAAGGCTTCGAAGTTGGACTGGCTGACATAACCCAGATGCGGGGTCAGGATGACGTTGTCCAGATCGCGCACGGCATCGGTAGGAGAGAGCGGCTCGACCGGATAAACGTCCAAGCCGGCGCCGCCGATGCGCCGCTTTTGCAAAGCGTCATACAGCGCATCCTGGTCAACCAGGCCCGCACGCGACGTATTGACCAGATAGGCCGACGGTTTCATGGCCGCCAGGGCCGCATCGTCGACCACGTTGCGCGTGCGCTCGCTCAGAATGAGATGGATGCTGATGGCGTCGCAGCTCGAGAAAAACTCGTTTTTGTCCAACCGCTTCACGCCGACCTGGGCGGCGCGTTCGTCGGTCAGATTGGGGCTCCAGGCCACCACATCCATGCCGAACGCTTGACCGACCCGGGCCACGGCCTGTCCCAGTTTTCCCAATCCCAAAACGCCCAGGCGCTTGCCGCTCAGGGGCTGCGGCATGCCGGTCTGCCACATGCCGCGACGCATGGACGCGTCTTCCTGTGACAGATGCTTGAACAAGGCCAGCAGGTGCGCCCAAGCCAGCTCCGCGGTGGCCGTATTGGCGTCGGCACTGCCTGGCGCTCCACACACAGAAATGCCGCGCGCCGCGCACGCCTGCATGTCGATGGCGTTGTTGCGCAACCCGGTGGTCACCAGCAAGCGCAGATTGGGTAACGCGGCGATCAGTTCCGCTGGGAACGCCGTACGCTCGCGCATCGCCACGATGACATCGAAAGGTTGGAGCACCTGGGCACGACCCGGCCCTTCGGGCAAGGCATCGCGAAATGCCGTGACGTCCGCCGCCAGGCCGCTCCAGTCGGCATAGCTCAAGGCCACTTCGTGATAGTCATCCAATATGGCGATTTTCATGGGTTGTTTCCTGGCAGTCTTTGTCAGTGGCTGGTGGCCAGTCTTTGCTGCAATTGGGCCAGAGGCAGCGCACCGCTGGCGCGCGCGCCATTCTCGAAGAATATCGTCGGCGTGCCACGCACCATCAGCCGGCGGCCCAGCGCCAGCATGTCTTCGATGGGCGCATCGCACTGAGCCGTGGCTGGCCGCTTGCCGTCTATCATCCAGTCGTCCCAGACTTTGCCTTTGTCTTTGGCGCACCACACATCCCGCACCTTGACCGACGAGTCGGGCGACAAAATGGGGTAGAGGAAGGTATAGATCGTCACGTCATCGACGTCCTTCAGGGTATGCCGCAGTTGCTTGCAGTAGCCGCAATTGGGATCTTCGAAAATGGCAATCTTGCGCGTGCCTTTGCCCTTGACCTGCTTGATGGCCAGCTCGAGCGGCAGATCCGAAAACTGGATGGCGCTGAGCTTTTCCTGGTTTTCGCGCGTGACATCGCGCCGCGTGGCCGCATCGATCAACGGCCCCTCCATGACCCACGTCACGCCTTCGTCGGTGTAGATCATGTCCGGTCCGACCTGGACCTCAAACAACCCATAAGGCGTGCGCCGCACTGCCGTGATTGCCATGTCGTTGAAACGCAATTCAAAACGCTTTTTGACGGCGTCGGCCACCGGATCGGCCGGTTGCACTGACTTGGTGGAGTAGACCTTGTCCTTGCCGCCGGCCGGCTGCGTAGTGGACACCGATTTGCCATCCTGGGCATGCGCGGTGCCGCACAACAGGCCGACCAACAGGAAAACGATGCGTACATTCATAGACCACTCCTGAAACCAGTATCGGATCCCATCGCGCTGATCAGTTGCGCGAGGCATCCTCGATGAGACGGCGTTTGAGAAAAGGCAGGGCATCGACCAGCCGCATGCCGGCATTGCGTACAAAAGCCGCAGGCGCGTTGTGCGCGGCAAACAGGCGGTGCAACCCATCGGTTGCCAGCCGCATGGCCAATACCGGCTCGGCGCGGGCGCGCTGATAGCGCCGCAACACACGAATGTCGCCCGCCTCGCGATAGGGTTCGCGCGTGGCCACGGCATGCGCCAGTGCCTCCACATCGCCCAAGCCGAGGTTCAACCCCTGGCCGGCCAGCGGATGCAGGCGATGCGCGGCGTCGCCGGCCAGCGCGATACCGGGTGCGACCATCTGTGACCGCTCCAGCGTCAACGGAAAACCATGCAGCCGACTGCGCGCGTCCAGCCGGCCCAGACGTCCTTCGCTGGCCAGGAACAAACGCTTTTCGAGTTCGGCCGCCTGCTCGGTGGCGGGCATATCCAGCAATTGCCGGGCCCGTTCCTCGCGCATGGACCAGACCATGGACACCTGCGCGCCCTCGCGCGTATCCGGCAGCGGCAGCAAGGCCAGCACCCCGTCATCACGGAACCACTGAAAGGCGGTCCCCAGATGCGGCTGCTCGGCGTTCAGGTGCATGACCAGCCCGATGTCACCGTATGACTTGCTTTCATGCTTGAGGCCAGCGGCGGCGCGCAGAGGCGATGCCGCGCCGTCAGCGCCGACGAAGAGTTCGGCCGCCAGACGCTGCCCGCTTTCCGTTTCGATTTCACCGTCATGCCAGGCAAGCGCGCGCTCTTCGATCCAGGGAATCCCGAACATGCGCGCGGCCTGCACGAGGACGCGCTCGATTTCGCCGGACTCGACGATCCAGGCAAGCTGATTCTGCGCGGCCTGCCAGGCGTTAAGTTCTACCCGGCCATCGGCGTCGCCATGGATCTCCATGGCCATCACCGGCGTCAAACGCGATGCCGGCATCGCATCCCAGATGCCAAGACCGGCCAGAAACCGCTGGCTGGCCGGCGATATGGCGTAGACGCGCGGATGGTAGAAGTCCGGTTCGGCCGGTGCGACCTGCGTACGCGGGGCCAGCACCGCGACGCGCTGCTGCCGCCGGGCCAGCGCCAACGCGGTCGACAGGCCGACGATACCTGCGCCACAGACCACTATCTGATGTTTCATCGTGCAGAGGGCTCCCCGGCCTGTTTTGGCCACAACAACCACATCTGGCCGCGTTGTTTCATGCGCCCAGCCTGTTGTCCGGCCTCGTCACCAAAGCCCCAGTAAAAGTCGGCCCGCGCCGCGCCGCGTATGGCAGTGCCCGTATCCTGAGCGAACACCAGACGCTGCAGTGGCCGCTCGGACGCGGGATATGACGTGGACAGATAGACCGGTGTACCAAGCGGCACGAAGGCGGCATCGACGGCGACGGAGCGGCCCGGCGCCAGCGGTATGGCATAGGCGCCCTTGGGCCCCTGCTCGGGATCGACCACGGGCTCTTCACGGAAAAACACCACCGCCGGATTGGCGTTGAGCATCTCCTGCACACGTGCAGGATTGCGCTGAGCCCAGGCACGGATGTTCTGCATCGATGCCTGATCGGCCCGAATTTCGCCCCGGTCGATCAGCCAGCGGCCGATGGACACATAGGGCTGACCATTATGGTCGGCGTAGGCCACACGTATGGTCTTGCCGGCGTCAGGGCCTTCGGTGAGCTGCACCCGACCCGACCCCTGTACCTGAAGAAAGAAGTTGTCCACCGGGTCGTCCACCCAGACCACCACCGGTGGCTTGCGGCTGGAAGCCTCGATGCCGGCGCGCGTGTCATACGGCACGACGCGGCGCCCGTCCAGCTTGCCGCGCACCCGCTTGCCCGCCAGCTCGGGGTAGACGGCTCCCAGATCGATGGTCAGCAAGTCTTCCGGCACGCCGTACAAGGGCCATTGGTGCCGCCCGCCGCGCTCGCGCGAGCCCCGCACCAGCGGTTCGTAATAGCCCGTCACGGTATTGACGGCCGCACGGCCGTCGGTGCCATTGAGGCGCCACGGCTGCAGATACGTCTGGAGGAAGCGGCGCACGGCCGCCGCATCGCCAGGCGCTGGGGCGCGCGCCGGATCCGCCACGGCCGCGCACACCGGCTGCCAGGCGCGCGGCGTGGCCCGTGCCGGGGCGGCCAGATTACCCGAGGTCGGGCGCATCAGGCCCTTGCAATTGCGCACGACCAGAGGCCACACACGCGACAGGTCGTCGGTTTCCCAACCAGGCAGCTCGCTCCAGGCGGCCCGCTGGTAATGCCCGGCCAGCGCACGCGCCGGTGTATCGGGCAGCGCCGAGACCGCGGGCACGGTCAACCCGGTTTCGGCGGCAGGTGAGCTGCCGCGCCCGCCATCCTCAGGCGGAATTTCCGTTGTGGTGGAGCATGCCGCCAGCAGCGCCGACAGCAAGGACACGCAAAGTAGACGTTTCATGTAGACGGATGGGGTCCGGTCAGTGCAGCGTACGGGGCATGGCGAGCAGAAACTCCGCAATCGGCACCTCGAAAGGAATGCCGTTTTCGCCAACGCAGTGATAAGTGCCCCGCATCGTGCCGACCGGAGTCGGCAGCGGACAGCCACTGGTGTATTCGAAAGTCTCGCCCGGCGCCAACAAAGGCTGCTGACCCACGACGCCCAGTCCACGAACCTCCTGCACGCGCTGATTGCCGTCAGTGATGATCCAATGTCGGCTGATGACCTGGGCGGGATGCGCGCCGGTGTTGGTGATGCGCACCGTATAGGCGAAGACGAACTGTTGCTGACTTGGATCGGACTGCTCCGGTACAAAACGCGGAGTCACGGATACGGTCAGATCGTAGGGTTTCACAGGCCTTTCCCGGTTTGGCTCTCGACAATGCAATACAGGCGGGCCAGGGCGTCTTCACAAACCAGTAACGCAAGCCTGGGCGCCAAACTGCAATAATTGCACATTATGCCTTTGGAAACTTCGAACACCATGTCCGTCCCGGCCTCCACCCGCATCGCTCCCAGCATTCTATCCGCCGACTTCGCCCGCCTGGGAGAGGAAGTCCGGAATGTCGTCGCCGCCGGTGCCGACTGGATTCACTTCGACGTGATGGACAACCATTACGTTCCCAACCTGACCATCGGGCCCATGGTCTGCGCCGCCATCCGTCCCCATGTACAGGTCCCCATCGATGTGCACCTGATGGTCGAACCGGTCGACGAGATCGTGCCACTGTTTGCCAAGGCCGGCGCCGACATCATCACCTTCCATCCCGAAGCCAGCCGTCATGTGGACCGCACGCTGGGCCTGATCCGCGACAACGGCTGTAAGGCCGGGCTCGTCTTCAATCCGGCCACGCCCCTGTCCTACATGGACTACGTGATGGACAAGATCGACGTGGTGCTGCTGATGTCGGTCAACCCGGGCTTTGGCGGCCAGGCCTTCATCCCGGCCACGCTGGCAAAGCTGCGCCAAGCGCGGGCTCGCATCGACGCCTGGACCCAGGCCGGCGGCCAACCCATTCTGCTGGAAGTCGACGGCGGCGTTAAAACCGATAATATCGCCGAGATCCGCCGCGCTGGCGCCGACACGTTCGTGGCCGGCTCGGCCATTTTCGGCAAACCTGACTACACCGCCGTCATCAAGGCCCTGCGCGAAGAAATCGCCCGTGGCGAAACCCTGTCTGCCTGAACCGAGAAAAAGCCCATGAGCCACTATCGCGCTGCCTTGCTGGATCTGGACGGCACCTTGCTCGACTCGATCCCTGACCTGGCCATGGCCGCCAACGCCATGCGTGTCGAACTGGATCTGCCGCCGCTGCGCGACGACGTCCTCGCGACGTTCGTAGGCAAGGGGGTGGACAACCTGGTGCGCCGCACGCTGGCGGCCAGCCGCGACGGCGGCGAAGTCGAGGACGCGCTGTTCGCCAAGGGCCGCGAATCCTTTCATCGGCACTACCATCTGGTCAACGGTGACCGCGCCCGCGTGTTCGACGGCGTCATCGACGGTCTGAAACTCATGCGTGACATGGGCCTGAAACTTGCCGTAGTGACCAACAAACCCACCGAGTTCACTGTGCCATTGCTGCAGCGCACGGGGCTGGCGGGCTTTTTCGAACAGGTGGTTTGCGGCGACACCTGCGCGCGCCGCAAACCGGACCCGGATCAGGTGCTGCATGCCTGCGAGCAACTCGGGGTGAGCCCACGCGAGGCGGTCACCATCGGCGATTCGGTCAACGACGCCCAGGCTGGCCGCAGCGCGGGCACGGCAGTGCTGGCGGTGCCTTATGGGTACAACGAAGGCATGGACGTGCGTTCGCTCGATGTCGATGGTATAGTTGACTCGCTAGTCGAGGCCGTAGCCTGGATCAAGCGCCAGTCCGAATCCGGCCGGCCGCTCTGATGCTGCGGCAACCGTAAGCCTTTAACCGGTACCACCCAATTCAATGAACACTCGCCTCCTGACCCAAATGCGCAACGCCTCGTGGCGTTGGTGGCGTTTGTCTTCCGGGTGGCGATGATCTCTCCCCGGCCCTAACCGCGCGTGTCGCGGTAGTGCCCAAAGCCAAGCCCGGAACCGCCAAGGACCGGGCTTTTTTTTTTGCGTGCCTGGTCCCTCAAACATCGAGACCTGACATGACCGAACTGGAATTCAAGGCGCTTGCCGCCCAAGGCTACAACCGCATCCCGCTGGTGGCCGAAACCTACGCTGACCTGGACACCCCACTGGCCATCTATCTAAAGCTGGCGCATGCCGGCCCTCAGAACGGCCGCATGAGCTGCCTGATGGAATCTGTCGTCGGCGGCGAACGCTTCGGGCGCTATTCTTTCATCGGCCTGCCGGCGCACACTGTCATCCGCGCCAGCGGCCGCAAGACCGAGGTGCTGCGCGACGGCGTCGTCGTCGAGACCCACGACGGTGACCCGCTGGCCTTCATCGAGCAATATCAGGCCCGCTTCAAGGTGGCGCTGCGTCCGGGCATGCCACGCTTTTGCGGCGGCCTGGCAGGCTACTTCGGCTACGACACCGTGCGCCACATCGAGCCGCGCCTGGGTCCGGCGGTTAAGCCTTTCCCCAACGGCATGGAAGAGGGCACCCCGGACATCATGCTGCTGCATGTCGATGAACTCGTCATCGTCGACAATCTCGCGGGCCGCACCTATCTCATGGTCTACGCCGATCCGGCTCAGCCAGAAGCCTACAACCGCGCCCAGGAGCGCCTGCTGGAGTTGCGCGCCCGTCTGCGCAAGCCGGTGGACATTCCCTACAGCCATGCCAGCATGCAGACGGAAGAGCGCCGGGACTTCGCCAAGCAAGACTACCTGGCTGCCGTGCGCCGCGCCAAGGAGTACATCGCCGCGGGCGACTTGATGCAGGTGCAGGTCGGACAAGTCATCGCCAAGCCTTTTCGCGATGCGCCCCTGTCGCTGTATCGCGCGCTGCGCTCCCTGAACCCCTCGCCCTACATGTATTTCTGGAACTTCGGCGATTTCCAGGTCGTAGGCTCTTCGCCTGAAATTCTCGTGCGCCAGGAGCAGATCCGGGAGGACGGGCAGCTCAAGTCGCAGATCACCATCCGACCGCTGGCAGGCACGCGCAAACGTGGCGGCACGCCCGAAGAAGACATGGCCCTGGCCGCCGAACTGCGCGCCGACCCGAAGGAAATCGCCGAACACGTCATGCTGATCGATCTGGCGCGCAACGACGTCGGCCGCGTCGCCGAGGTAGGTTCGGTCAAGGTGAGCGATACCATGGCCATCGAGCGCTACTCTCATGTCATGCACCTGGTCTCCAATGTGACGGGCACGCTCAACCCCGGCATGAGCAGCATGGACGTGTTGCGCGCCGCCTTCCCGGCAGGGACGCTGACCGGCGCGCCCAAAGTGCGCGCCATGGAGATCATCGATGAGCTCGAGCCGGTACGCCGCGGCATCTACGGCGGGGCGGCTGGCTACCTGAGCTACGGCGGAGAAATGGATGTGGCCATCGCCATTCGCACGGGCGTCATCAAGAACGGAACATTGTTCGTGCAGGCCGCCGCCGGTGTGGTTGCAGACTCGGTGCCCGAACTCGAGTGGGCCGAAACCGAGGCCAAGGCGCGGGCCGTTCTGCGCGCCGCCGAACAAGTGCAACACGGCTTGGATGACCCCATCTGAGGTCCAAGGCAAGCCGGCCCACCGGCCGGCGCCCGCATCCATGCTCTGTTTTGCCCATCATTTCTTTGAGGTTGCCCAGCCATGCTGCTGATGATCGACAATTACGATTCCTTTACCTATAACCTGGTGCAGTACTTCGGCGAGCTCGGCGAAGACGTGCGGGTCGCCCGCAATGACCAGATCACGCTCGAAGAAATTACGGCGATGGCCCCGGATCGGATCTGCGTTTCGCCCGGTCCCTGCTCGCCCGCCGAAGCCGGCATCTCGGTGCCCGTGATCCGCGCATTCGCCGGCAAATTGCCCATCCTCGGTGTGTGCCTGGGCCATCAGGCCATCGGGGCAGCCTATGGTGGTGACATCGTTCGAGCCCAGACCATCATGCACGGCAAGACCGTGCAGATCCGCCATACCGGCACGGACATTTTTCAAGGCCTGCCCACACCGTACACCGTCATCCGCTACAACTCGCTGACGATCGACCCGGCCACACTGCCGGACGTCCTGGAAGTCACGGCCACCGCCCCCGACGGCGACATCATGGGCGTGAGACATAAAACGCTGCCGCTGTACGGCGTACAGTTCCACCCCGAATCCGTGCTCAGCGAGCATGGCCACGCCATGCTGCGCAATTTTCTGAATATCTAAAAACGGCGAATCCACCATGACGATCACTCCGAACGAAGCCTTGACGCGCTGCATCGAACATCGCGAGATCTTCCACGACGAAATGCTGCATCTGATGCGCATGCTGATGCGCGGCGAAATGTCGCCGCAGATCGCCAGTGCGCTGTTGATGGGCCTTCGGGTCAAGAAGGAAACCGTAGGAGAGATCACCGCCGCAGCCCAGGTCATGCGCGAATTCGCCACCCCGGTCGTGACACCCAATCCGGCCGATCTGCTGGATATGTGTGGCACGGGCGGCGACGGCAGCCACACCTTCAATATTTCCACCACGGCCATGTTCGTGGCCGCCGCCGCCGGTGTGCCGATTGCCAAACACGGCAACCGCAGCGCCTCCTCGTCGTCCGGCAGCGCCGATGTGCTCGAAGCCTTGGGCGCCAATCTGCAGCTCTCACCCGAAGAGGTGGCCGAATGCATACAGGCTACCGGCATCGGCTTCATGTTCGCGCCGGCCCACCATGGCGCCATGAAGAACGTCGCTGCCGTGCGCAAAGAGCTCGCCGTACGCACCATCTTCAATATTCTGGGCCCCCTGACGAATCCGGCCGGCGCCGCCAATCAACTGATGGGGGTATTCCATCCTGATCTGGTGGGCATTCAGGTCCGCGTACTCGAGCGCCTGGGGTCGCGCCACGTGCTGGTGGTGCATGGCAAAGACGGCATGGATGAAGCCTCGTTGGGCGCGGCGACGCTGGTCGGCGAACTCAAGGACGGCGTCGTACGCGAATACGAGATACATCCGGAAGACTACGGACTATCCATGATGTCCAATCGCAGCATCAAGGTGTCCAATCGCGAACAATCGCGTGAACTTGTCATGGAAGCATTGGATAATGTCGAAGGGGCAGCGCGTGATATCGTCGCGCTTAACGCTGGCCTGGCGATCTACGCTGGCAACAAGGCCGACAGCATCGAGTCAGCGTTGGCGCTGGCTTTTGAAACGATCACCAACGGGGCGGCACGCGCCAAGTTGGAAGAATTCTGCGCATATACCCGGAAATTTTCAAAATGAACGACATACTTGCGAAGATCCTCGCCATCAAGGTCGAGGAAGTCGCTACCGCTCGCCAATTACGTAGCGAAGCAGAATTGCTGCGTGAAGCCCAGGCGCGCCAGGACGTGCGCGGCTTTGCACAGGCCATCGAAGACAAGATCTCGCAGGGTAAGGCAGGCGTGATCGCCGAAATCAAGAAAGCATCGCCGTCCAAGGGCGTGCTGCGCGAGAATTTCAACCCCGCCGAAATCGCCGCCTCATATGCCGTACACGGCGCGGCCTGCCTGTCAGTGCTGACCGATGTGCAGTTCTTTCAAGGCTCGCACGATAACTTGCGCCGCGCACGCGCGGCCTGCTCGCTGCCGGTACTGCGCAAAGACTTTATTGTCGACCCCTACCAGATCATCTCGGCCCGGGCCATGGGCGCGGACTGCGTGCTGCTCATCGTCGCCGCGCTCACGCCGGCGCAACTGCGCGACTACGAAGCCCTGGCCCTGGACCTGGGTCTGGACGTACTGGTCGAGGTGCACGATGAACGCGAACTCGAAATCGCGCTGTCGATGAAGACCCCGCTGTTGGGTATCAACAACCGCAATCTGCGCACCTTCGAAACCCGGCTGGACACCACGCTGAATCTGTTGCCGCGTGTGCCAGCCGGAAAACGTGTCGTCACCGAAAGCGGCATCCTCAACCCCGAGGATGTCCAGCTCATGCGTCAACACGACGTCCATGCTTTCCTGGTCGGCGAAACCTTCATGCGCGCCGACGATCCCGGTGTGGAGCTGGCCCGGCTACTGGGCTGATCCGCTCGCAGAGCGGGGGATGCCGCCAAACGGACGCTGCAGCGCGGGCGCCGGCGTCAACGCCGTCCATCGGATCACCAAGGCCCGCCGGGCCATGTCCCTGAACGGCTCCGGGCTGTGCCGGCCACGACACGCAAAGGTCAGATTGAACGCTCCGCCGTGCTCGTGGCGGCGGCCTTAACCCGGGGCTTTGCTGCCTTCGTCTGTCGGCGGCACGGCCGCTTCGTCCTGCCGCCGGCGCCAGTGAAACGCCACGCGCCGGATGCGCACGCTGCGGAATTGGGTCAAGGAGCGGCTGCCCGGCATGGGCAACGCGCGATGGGGATTGTTTTTCATCATCCGCCTGAAACGTCAATCGATGAGGCAATGGAGCAAAACGCCGGCGGAGAGCGCCGGCACATGATGCCCGCGGCGACCTCTTCGGCCGAGCCGCCGCGCGGCATGGGCAAGGCGTGCCTGTGCCCGCCCACACGACCGGGCTCACCGCCCGGCGCCTGCATGTCGCTGTGAACGTGCGCGCCCTCGGTGATCACCATGACGGGCTGGCTCATGCCTGCCTGCCGTCACGCGCCCATTGCAGCGCGTCTTCGAGTCTGTCATTGCCCCAGAACATTTCATCACCCACCAGAAACGTCGGGGCACCAAAAATGCCATGCTGCCGAGCCCGATCAACCTGTTGGCGCAAGGCTTCCTTGGTGGCCTCGGTTTTGGCGCGTGCTATCCAGTCCGTCGCGTCCAGGCCGAGATTCTGCAGAATTTCCCGCATGACGTCCTCGTCCTGAATATCGCGGTCTTGCGCAAAATTCGCACCGAAGACGGCTTGGCAGAAGTCCAAGCCCCACGGCTGGCTTTTGCCCAGTAATGCCAGGCGGGCAATGTCGCGCATCATATATGCGCCCTTGCCCGGGTAGAGCCGAAAGGGGCTGTCGTTCCAGCCCTGCGCCTGAAAGATGGGACCAAGCAAAAATGGCTGCAACTCGTACAACACGGCTGCCTGACTGGCCAGCACGTGAACGCGGGCCATCGCCAGATAGCTGTAGGGACTGGCGAAATCGAACCAGATCTGAACCACGGGTGCGGCAGGCGTCATCAAGGAGCGCTCCGGCAAGAGAAACGGGCACGGCCGAATGGCCGCAATCGGCGGGTGTACCAGCGGGCCGCAAGCACAGCCTGCGCACACGACAGCATGCGATCTGCACGTCAGAACCCCGCTGCTTTTTTCGCCGCTCGTCGGCTATTGGACGCGCACGAGTACTATTGCTCAAGCGACTTTCACGGCCTCATGACATGAGTTTTTCGAATGCCACTCACCCTCGCTAAATTGCCACCTCTCGATCTTGTGCGCGGTTTTGTGGCCGTCGCGCGCCGCATGAGCATCACGCAGGCGGCGCAAGACCTGCATGTCACCCAATCGGCGGTCAGCCGTCAGATCCGAAGCCTGGAAACCCATCTCGGCGTGGCGCTGCTCAAGCGCGGCTTTCGCAGCGTGTCTCTCACTCCCGAAGGCATGCAGTTATTTCGACTGGCCGCCCCCTGGATGATCGAGCTGGCCGAGCTGTGCGCACAGTGGCGCACCCCTGGCAGGCGTCTGCCCATCACGGTCACAACCACCATAGGTGTGGCTTCGCTGTGGCTGCTGCCGCGTTTGGGAGCTTTCCAGGCTGTCCACCCGGACATCGATGTCCGGGTGGCGGCCGACAACCGTCTCATGGACCTGGATCGCGAGGGCGTGGATATCGCTATCCGCTACTGCACGGCCGAACAGGCCAGTGAGGACGCCTTGTGGCTGTTCGGCGAGTCTGTCTTGCCGGTGGCCCATCCGGCATTGCACCTGGACCGGCTGGATCAGCACAACCTTCACGAACAGGTTCTGCTCGAATTCGACGACCCTGCGCGCCCCTGGCTGCAATGGGACAGTTGGCTGCAGGCACGCGGCCTGGACCGTCTGCGCCCCCGCAGCATGCTGCGCTTTAACCAATACGACCAGGTCGTGCATGCCGCCCTGGCGGGCCATGGCGTAGCCCTGGGGCGCCAGGCCCTGATCGCTCCGATGCTGGCGGCCGGCAGGCTGCGCGCCCTGAGCAGCGAGGCCGCTGGCGTATTGGCTGGTGCGCAATCCGCGCCGGCCGTCGCGGGAAGCCGGCATCGTGGCCGAATGGTTGCGCGCCCAGGCCCTGTCGGCAACGGACTCGTAGATAGGCGGTCCTGTCTACGAACCCGGTTAGACCACCTCGACCCGGCCCTCGCCGGCGGCCATCTCACCGATGATCGCAGCCTGGGCAAATCCGCCGGCCGCGAAGACCTCCAGCACCCGAGCGGCCGCAGACGGCGCGCACGACACCAACAGACCGCCCGATGTCTGTGGATCCGTCAACAACGCCCGATCGCTGTCAGTGATACTGGAACCAAGATGCACCGAGCCGCCGTAGGAGGCCCAGTTGCGCCCGGAGGCGCCCGTCACCACGCCATTGGCGGCCAGGGCGCGTACGCCCGGCATCCAGGGCAGATCCGCGAGTCGCAGTCTGGCGGTCAGCCCAGCGCCGCGAACCATCTCCAGTGCATGACCCAACAAACCAAAGCCGGTGACATCGGTAATGGCATGCACGCCGGGCAGTGCGCCCAGATCGGGACCCGGACGATTGAGCTGGGTGGTCGCCGCGATCATGGCGGCATAACCGACTTCGTCCAGAAGGTTTTTCTTCAGCGCGGCAGACAGCACACCGACGCCCAGGGGTTTGCCCAGGATGAGTACGTCGCCAGCGCGTGCATCGGCATTGCGCTTGATGCGGTCCGGATGCACCAGGCCCATGGCGGCCAGGCCATAGATGGGTTCGACCGAGTCGATGCTGTGCCCGCCTGCGATCATGATGCCGGCCTCCTGGCAGACGGATTCGCCGCCGCGCAGGATGTCGGCGATCACCCCATGCGGCAAGACATTGATGGGCATGCCCACAATGGCCAGCGCCATGATGGGTGTGCCGCCCATGGCATAGATGTCCGACAGCGCATTGGTCGCGGCGATTCGCCCGAAGTCGAAGGGATTGTCGACGATGGGCATGAAGAAATCGGTGGTGGCGATCAAGGCCTGCTGATCGTTGAGGCGATAGACCGCAGCGTCGTCGGAAGTCTCGGTGCCCACCAACAGATTCGGGTCGTTGCGCTGCGGGACGAAACGCGCCAACAGCTCTGACAACACACCTGGCGCGATTTTGCAGCCGCAGCCGCCGCCATGAGACAGCGACGTCAGGCGCGGGACGGTATCGGTGGACATACGCAACCTCCATCAAATCAGGGACGCAGAAAGCATAGCATCGCGGCCGTGCAAGAGATGGCGGAAGGCAGCAGGAGTCGAACCTACCTGGGAGTGTCTGACACCCCCAACTGGGTTTGAAGCCCAGCCGTGCCACCGGGCACGCATGCCTTCCCTTGGCATAGCGCCCTATGATAGCGACTCGGCCCCCGTTTGTGGATAAAGATAAAGCGCACTGTCGGCGCGCAACACATGTCCGTCCCGCAGACGCCGCGTATACCCCACGCGGTCGAAGAACTCGAGGATTTGGATGGCGCGCTTGCGGCCAAGGCCCGTCATATCCCGAAACGCTGCGGCCTCGGCGCTGCCATGTTCCTGGCACAGCCTGGCCACCATGGCCGCCAGGGCCTGCACCGAATCGCGGTGATAAAAGAGATCACGCACCACCTGCACGACATCGCCACGACGCATCAGCTTGCGCAGCAGGCGGCGCATGTCCTCCTCGGAAACATGCAAGCTGCGGCCCAGATCGCGTACCCAGGGCGGGTCGTAACGTCCTTGCCGCAACTGCGCAAGGACGTGTTCAGCCAATAGGACTTCGGCCTGGCTCAACGCCACGCCATGATCCGGCAACTGCCACCAGACACCATTGCGCCGCACCAACTCCTGTTGCGCGGCACTCTCAAGCAACGCCTGCCAAAGCACGGGCGTGGCCTGCGGCCGGGCCATACGACGCAACCTGCCGGCGTCGGCGCCGGGCTCATCGGGGAATTGCGCATGAAACGCGGCCAGCGTCGCGCGCAGGTCCTCGTGCAGAGCCTGCCAGCACGCCTGGTCGATCAACACGCGCCCCCCGCCTTGGCGCGGTGCCACCCAGTGCGCTTCAGGCGGGATGCGTTCGACTGCCCCCAAGCGCAATACCATCCGCTCTGAAATGCCCAAGGGAGCCTGGGCCAGCACGGGCCGCAGATCACCATTGGACAGATACGCGGCCAGCGCATCCAACCAGGCCAGGCGTTCGGGTGAGCGACGTTTGCGGTCCGGCGCATTGGCGTCGAGCACCTGCCCACCCCCGACGGTGCGGCTGGCCTGCGCGTTACGCACGATGTAGCGGTCACCCGGCATGGCGCACATGGCCGCGCCAAATACCAGTTGCACGCGCCCGCTCTGCCCGGGTGCCAGCACTGACGGCGCCAACGGCACGGCGTGGGCCAATGCCCGCGCCGACCCCAGATGCACGTGCAACGGCGTCCAGGCAGTCAGCGCCGTGTCCCCCTGCCAGCGCAATTCGACGTCGAGATGCTGCGAGGGCGTGAAGCAGCGCGCATCGGCCACCCAATCGCCGCGCGTGATCTCGTCTTTATCCACGCCAGGCAAGTTCAGCGCGCAGCGCTGCCCGGCAGCGCCGGTTTCGCTGCTGCGATTCTGTGCATGGATACTGCGCACCCGGACGGGTCGAGCGGCGGGCATGAGGCGCAGATCCGCCTTCTCATCGCCGACGCGGACTGTACCCCCATGCACCGTCCCGGTGACCACTGTGCCGTGTCCGGCCAGCGTGAAGGCTCGATCAATGGCCAGGCGGAACAGGCCGCTAGCGGGCCGCGGGGCCAATGCCTGCGCCTGGGTATCCAGCCAGGCCTTGAGTTCGCTCACTCCGGGATCGTCAGGCTGGCTTGCCGCCACCACGAACACCGGCGCATCGCGCAGGAAGCCATCGGCGACCAGCGCGCGGACCTCATCCTTGACGACCTCGACTCTGGCGGCATTCACCCTGTCGGACTTGGTGATGACAATCGCGCCGAGGTCAACGCCCAGCAAGGCCAAAATGGCCAGATGCTCGCGCGTCTGGGGCATGACGCCGTCATCTACCGCCACCACCAATAACCCGAAATCGATACCGCTGGCCCCGGCGGCCATGGTGTGCACCAGCTTTTCATGGCCAGGGACATCGATAAAGCCCAGGACATCGCCATTGGCAAGCGGCGTGTAGGCGTAGCCCAGTTCAATGGAAATCCCGCGGGCTTTCTCTTCCTTCAACCGGTCGGTATCGACGCCGGTAAGCGCTCGCACCAAGGTGGTTTTGCCGTGATCGATGTGCCCGGCGGTTCCGACAATCATGCCAGCGGCTCCGATAGCTGAGAGGCGAACTCGGCCTCGTCGCATTCTTCGAGGCAACGCAGATCGAGCCAGAATACGTCGTCATCGACACGGCCTACCACCGGCCGGGCCAGGCCGCGCAGGCTGGACTGCAAGCGCTCCAGGTGCCTGCCCGGTCGGCCTCGGCCAAGGTAGCGAATGGCCAGCCCGAAACTGGGCAATTGATCGATGGGCAACGCGCCACTGCCGATCTGGCTGAACATCGGCGCGCCCTCGACGCCAAACTCAGGACCGACGGCATGCTGCATGGCGGGGCGCAAGCGCTCGGCCTGCAGCTGCATCTGGCGTTGCGGGCGCGTGAGCAAGCGCAGCGTGGTCAGCCGCTCGGCCAGCATTTCCGGCGCACGATACAAGGCCAGCACGGGCTCGAGCGCGGCCAGCGTCAGCTTGCCCACGCGCAACGCGCGTTTGAGTGGGTTCTTCTTGATCTTGCGGATCAGGTCGGCCCGCCCGACCAGCAAACCGGCCTGTGGCCCGCCAAGCAACTTATCGCCACTGAAAGTGACCAGATCGGCGCCGGCCTCGATCGTATCGCGCACGGTGTCCTCCCGTGGCAGGCCCCACTGCGTCAGATCCAGCAGCGTACCGCTGCCCAGATCGACCGTGGCCGGCAACCCCTGCGCATGCGCCAGGGCCGCGACTTGCGCCACGCTGACGCTCTTGGTGAACCCACTGACCGCATAGTTGCTGCAATGCACTTTCATGAGCATGGCGGTGCGCGGGCCGATCGCATTGCTGTAGTCGGCAGGATGTGTCCGGTTGGTGGTACCCACTTCGACCAGACGCGCGCCGGCCCGCTTCATGATGTCGGGGATGCGGAACGCTCCCCCGATCTCGACCAATTCGCCACGCGAGACGATGACCTCCTTACGGTCGGCCAGGGCATTGAGCATGAGCAGCACGGCAGCGGCGTTGTTATTGACCACGGTGGCCGCTTCCGCACCGGTCAGCTCGCACAGCAGATTCTCGATGAGGTCGTCGCGATCGCCGCGCGCGCCCGTCTCCAGATCGAACTCCAGATTGGCCGGCTGCGTGAGCGCGCGCACCACGGCCTGTACCGCCGCATCCGGCAGCAAAGCCCGTCCCAGATTCGTGTGCAATACCGTACCGGTAAGGTTGAACACCGCCCGCAAGCGCGGCGCATTGCGCGCGGCCAACGTCTGCTCGGTGACCGTGGCCAGCGCTGCCGGCTCGAGCTCGGCGTGATCCAGACCGCCGGCCTGCGCCCGCTCGCGCAACTGCTGCAACTGCTCACGCAGGGTGGCCACTACCTGGCTGCGGCCGTAGCGCTGTTGCAGCGGCGCATAGACAGACTGGCCAAGAAGACGGTCCAGCGCAGGCAGATCGCCCGGGGTAGCCGGCCGCGCGCTCATTCTGCCGCCTCCTCGTGCCAGAGCAAAGGATTGCCGTTGGCACGGTGATAGCCGGCTTCTCCCATCAATACGTCCAACGCCAGACTGGCCAGATCATCGGCCACCGGATCGACATGCAGGTCTTTCTCCTGATAAAAAATCTTGCGGTAACTATGGCAGCTATCGCAAGACTCGGCCTTGATGGCCTCGGAGCGGCCTTCGATGTTGTGATACGCGATGTCTTTGGTGCCCTGGCACTGACTGCAGGTCACGCGCACCAGATGCCACTCGCACGAGCACAGGCTGCATGACAGATACCGCAACCCATCGGATTTGCCGCCCACGCGCACCACGCTGGCCACGGGCAGGCTGCCGCACATGGGGCACACACCGAAGGGGCTTGCCACCGGCATGGCCTTGGGATCGAAACGGCAGGCCATATCGGTCCAATAGACTTGCAGCGCGGCCATCACCAGGGGCGCGGCGGCGCTGTCCACACCGACGGCGCGCTCGGCCAGCACGGCGTCGGCCAGCGCCTCGACGGTCTGTGGATCGCGGGCCAGCACATCGCGCCAACGCTCGCACACCTCGCGCGCCGCTGCTGCAGTGGTCGGCAACGCCGCCACGCGAGCGAGCAACTGATCAAGCAAGCCGCGCCACGCCGGATCGCGCTCCCAGGCAACGGCCTGCAGGGGAGGCATGCCATGGGCCTGGGCCAGCTCGATGCGATCGACCGGGGGGCCTTCGAAATGGCTGCCGGCCAACAGGCTCTGCTGGGTATCGGCCACATCGGCCATCAAACGCAGGTAATCGGCAATCGGGCTGTCTTCAGCCAGGGCGCGCAAGCGCGCGGCGCGGGCGCTGAAAACCGTCGTGCGCTCAGGCTGACGCAGGCGGGCGATAGCGGTGTGGTCCAGGGATTCGATCTCACCACGCGGCAAAATTCGCTGCAAAGCACTCTCCAGAGAAACAAACACGGCTGCCAATGCGCCAAGTGGCACATCGCAGCCGTGCGACGGACCCGCAGGTCCGATGGGTGCAGCCGACGGGGATTACTCGCCGCCTGGCGACTCCTTGCGAACCGTACGGAACCAGGCGCGATGATGCTTCCAGGCCCAGCCCCAGCTCACGGTGCCCCGCACCATGGCCTGGATCGAGCCCTTGACCCAGATCGCCGCATAGATATGCACAATGATCGCGCAAATCAGCACAAAAGCAAAAGCAGCATGCAGCAACGAGGCAGCCCGCACCGCCCAGATCGGGAAGTACATCGAGAAGTAGGCGCGCCACATCACGATCCCGGTCAGGATCAGACCCAGCATGCACAGGATCAACACATAGAACAACAACTTCTGGCCACCGTTGTACTTGCCGACCTCGGGCAACCTGTCCTCGCGGTTGTTGACCACGTCGCCCAACTGACGCAACCACTGGACGTCATTCTTCGTCATCAAGTTGTTGCGCCACATGTGGCAGGCAAAGACAAAGAAGCAGACAAACATGACGACCCCGATGAAGGGGTGCAGAATCCGCGTCCAGGGTCCTCCGCCCAGCAAGGCATAGAGCCAGGAGAAGGCTGGATGAAAGAGCGCCAGCCCCGAGAGGGCCAGCAGGATGAAGGTCAGGGCGATCAGCCAGTGATTGGTACGCTCACCGGCCGTGTACCGCTGGATCAGCTTGGGATGACGGGGTTCAGCCATGACGCGCCTCCTCTTCTGCCTTGCGTTCATCTTCTTCGTCGGTTTCGTTGGGCCCGACACGGATGTAGTGCATGAAGCCGGCCAACGCCGTCAAGGCCATCGCGGCCACGCCCAACGGCTTGGCGATACCCTTCCAGAGCGACACCATGGGGCTGATCTTGGGATCCTTGGGCAGGCCGTGGTAGAGCTGCGGCTGGTCGGCATGATGCAGCACGTACATGACGTGCGTGCCACCCACCCCCTGCGGATCGTAGAGACCGGCGTTCTCGAAGCCGCGCGACTTCAAATCCTCGATCCGCTCCGCGGCCTGCTGCTTCATGTCCTCTTTGGTGCCGAACTCGATGGCACCGGTAGGACAGGTTTTGACACAGGCAGGCTCTTGTCCGACGGCCACGCGATCCGAACACAAGGTGCACTTATAGGCCTTGTGGTCTTTCTCCGAAATGCGCGGCACGTTGAACGGACAGCCGGTGATGCAGTAGCCGCAGCCAATACAGTTTTCTTCGTGAAAATCCACGATGCCATTGTTGTATTGGACGATGGCGCCCGGCGAGGGACAGGCTTTCAGGCAGCCCGGATCCTCGCAGTGCATGCAGCCGTCCTTGCGGATCAACCACTCCAGATCGCCTTTGTCGTTTTCGTACTCCGAAAAACGCATGACGGTCCAGGAATGCTCGGTGAGGTCGGCCGGGTTGTCATAGACCCCCACATTCACGCCGATCTCGTCGCGCAGATCGTTCCATTCCATGCACGCCACCTGACAGGCTTTGCAGCCTATGCACTTGGAGACGTCGATCAGCTTGGCGACGCTGCCCGTCGAGGGCTCGCGTACGCCAGGCGCAGGAGTGGTGGTGGCCGAGCGCCGTTTGATGTCCAGTGATTGCATCGACATAACTTGACTCCTATGCCTTCTCGACCTTGACCAGGAAGGACTTGAACTCGGGCGTCTGACTATTGCCGTCGCCCACGAAAGGCGTCAGCGTATTGGCCAGAAAGCCGGGTTTTGCGATCCCCACGAAGCCCCAGTGAATGGGAATGCCCACCTGGTGCACGGTGCGGCCTTCGACGGTCAGCGCCTTGATCCGCTTGGTCACCAGCGCCACGGCCGTGATATGGCCGCGTTTGGACGAGACTCTCACTCGTGAACCGTTGGCGATGCCCAGTTCCTTGGCCAGCGCCTCGCCGATCTCGACGAATTGCTCGGGCTGCAGGATGGCATTGAGCCTGACGTTCTTGGTCCAGTAATGGAAATGCTCGGTCAGGCGGTAGGTGGTGGCCACATACGGAAAGTCCTCCACTCGGCCCATGGCTTCGAGGTCCGACTTGAACACGCGCGCGGCCGGATTGCTGATGGCCAACGGCTGCTTGGGATGCAGCGGGTTGTAACCCAGCGGATTCTCGAAGGGCTCGTAGTGCTCGGGGAAGGGGCCTTCGGCCATGCCGCCGCGGGCGAAAAAGCGAGCCACACCCTCGGGGTTCATGATGAAAGGACCCATGCCACCGGCAGGATTCTCGTCGCCCTTGAAGTCCGGAATATCGGCACCCGTCCAGGCCTTGCCGTTCCAGGAGATCAGGCTGCGGCGCGGATTGAAGGGCTTGCCTTCGACGTCGCAGGACGCACGGTTATAGAGCACCCGGCGATTGGCCGGCCACGCCCAGGCCCAGTTCAGGGTCTGCCCGATGCCGGTGGGATCGCTATTGTCGCGGCGAGCCATGAGGTTGCCGGCCTCGGTCCAGGCACCCGCGAAAATCCAGCAGCCGCTGGCGGTCGTACCGTCGTCGCGCAATTCGGCAAACCCGGCCAACTGCTCGCCGCCCTTGCGCGTCACGCGGGTGGGATCCTTGGGGTCGGTCAGGTCAACGAGCGCACGGCCGTTGTACTCCTTGGCCAACTCCACCGCAGTGGGGCTTTCCGGATTGGAATACGGCCAGGACAGGTTGACGATGGGATCGGGATAAACGCCGCCATCCTTGCGATACATCTCGCGCATGCGGGTATAGAGATCGGACATGATCTCGATATCGCTGCGCGCCTCGCCCGGAGGCTCGGCCCCCTTCCAATGCCACTGCAACCAGCGGCCGGAATTGACCAATGCGCCTTCTTCCTCGGCAAAACAGGTGGTGGGCAACCGGAAGACTTCAGTCTGGATCTTGCTCGAATCGACGTCGTTGTGCTCGCCCACGTTGCGCCAGAATTCCGACGTTTCGGTGGCCAGCGGATCCATGATGACCAGGAACTTGAGCTTGGAGAAGCCCGCGGTCATCTTGGCTTTATTGGGCGCGGCGGCAAGCGGATTGAAGCCCTGGCAGATATAGCCATTGACCTTGCCCTGATTCATCAGCTCGTACGTCTGCAGCATGTCGTAGAGCTTGTCCAGCTTGGGCAGATAGTCGTAGCCCCAGTTGTTTTCCGCCGTGGCGGCTGCGCCCCACCAGGCCTTCATGAGGCTGACGTGGAACTTCTTGTAATTCTGCCAATAGCTCAACTGGTTGGGGCGCAGCGGCTTTTGCGCACGTACGTCGATGTACTTGCCGAAATCCTGCTCGCCCTCATTGGGCAGCGTCATGTAGCCCGGCAGCAGATTGGATATCAACCCCAGATCGGTCAGCCCCTGGATGTTGGAGTGGCCGCGCAGCGCATTCATGCCACCGCCAGCCACGCCGATATTGCCCAGCAGCAGTTGCAGCATGGCGCCGGTGCGAATGATCTGCGAGCCGATGGAGTGTTGCGTCCAGCCCAGTGCATACAGGATGGTGGCTGCCCGATCGGTCGTGGCCGTCGACGCGAGTGTCTCGCAGACGTGATGGAACTTGTCCACCGGCGTGCCACAGACGCGCTCGACCATCTCGGGCGTATAGCGCGCATAGTGCTGCTTGAGCAACTGGTAGACCGAGCGCGGGTGCTGCAGTGTCGGGTCGGTCTTGACGAAGCCGTCCTCACCGCGCTCGTAATCCCACGAGGCTTTGTCATAACTGCGCTTCTCGGGGTTGTAGCCCGAGTAGATGCCATCTTCGAACGCGAAGTCCTCGCGAACGATGAACGAGAAGTCGGTGTAGTTGCGTACGTACTCGTGCTGGACCTTGTCGTTTTCGAGCAGGTAATGGATCACCCCACCCAGAAAGACGATATCCGTTCCGGTACGTATGGGCGCGTAGAAATCCGCCACGGACGCCGAGCGCGTAAAGCGCGGGTCCACGACCAGCAATTTGGCTTTGTTATGGGCTTTGGCTTCCGTGACCCATTTGAACCCGCAAGGGTGGGCCTCGGCGGCATTGCCACCCATGATCAGCACTACATCCGCATTCTTGATGTCGACCCAATGGTTCGTCATCGCTCCACGGCCAAACGTCGGGGCAAGACCTGCCACCGTCGGACCATGTCAGACACGAGCTTGGTTGTCGAATGCAAGCATTCCCATGCTGCGCACAACTTTGTGCGTGATGTAGCCGACCTCGTTGCTGCTGGCCGACGCCGCAAGCATGCCGGTGGTCAGCCAGCGATTGACGGTCTTGCCGTCAGCCGTCTTCTGCACGAAGTTGGCGTCGCGGTCGTCCTTCATGAGCTTGGCGATGCGCGTCATCGCCTCGTCCCAGGACACACGCTGCCATTTATCCGAGCCCGGCGCGCGGTACTCCGGATAGGTAAGGCGATTGGGGCTGTGAATGAAATCGATCAGGCCAGCCCCCTTGGGACAGAGGGTCCCGCGGTTGACCGGATGATCGGCATCGCCTTCGATGTGAACGATACTGGCCTTGGCGTTCTTGGCGCCGTGGCCAAGCCCGTACATCAAGATGCCACAGGCGACCGAACAGTAGGGACAGGTGTTGCGCGTTTCTTTCATGCGCGCAAGCTTGTACTGGCGCACTTCGGCCATGGCGTTGCCGGGCGCGACGCCCAACATTGCCAGGCTCGAACCGGCCAGCGTCGACCCTGTCACCTTGAAGAACTGGCGGCGATTCATGTTGAGCATGAAGCACTCCCTTCTGGGTGGAGGAAACTGACGCCCGCTTCTGCCTCTTGTAAAGACACGACAGACGTCGGTGATACAGGCAGTATAGGATGCTTGCAACGCCTATATCAATTGCGCACCGCACAAACAACGATATAGATCAAGAAGGCGGTGTATTCGGCGATTTTAGCGCTGCGCGGCACTGATACGATGCCGGCCATGCCTCCCTCTTTTTCGATGCGAATGGGAAGAAAATTCATTATTGATTCTGCCGCTCGGATGCGCGGGCTGTGCGCGGCGGCTCTGACGCTGGCCGTCATGCTTGCGCCCGCGCCAGGCCAGGCTCACGCCGCGCCCGCATCCGCGCTCTCGCCCGCCGCCGCCGAGATGCAGCGCCTGGCGCTGGACGCCTACGTGTATCTCTATCCTCTGGTGTCGATGGACTTGATGCGACGCCAGGCCATCTCGCCCAAGACAGCCCAGCTGCCCGGGCACGCGGCGGCCAACCGCTTCTGGATGCAGCGCGGCCAGGCCGCGGGCTCGGCCTGGCCCCATGCCGACATGCTGCGCCTGAGCGCCTGGCTGGACTTGAGTGCCGGCCCAGTGGTGATTTCTGTGCCGCCCACTCAAGGCAGGCTCTATACCCTGACGCTGCATGACCTCTGGAGCGATGCCTTCGCCACGGTGGGCAAGCGCAGCACCGGCACGGGGCGCGGCAATTACGCGGTGGTGCCACCCGGCTGGATGACACCATTGCCGGCGGGCATGCAACGCATCGGCGCGCCGACCCCGCAGGTCTGGCTACGAGGTCTGTTGCAGGCAGGCGAGGCCGGCGAGACGCAGCAATTGCAGGACGCCTTCATTCTGACGCCGCTGCAGGACTGGAATCGAGGCGCGCAATCCATGCAGTTGACTTCCGATCCAAAGCTGGATGCGACCACACCGGTCGCTCAGTTGCTGGCTACGATGCCGGCCGACGCGTTTTTCAGCTATGCCGCGGAACTGCTGCGCAAAACACCGCCCCACGCCATCGATCAACCCATGCTGGCACGCTTGCGCCGTGTCGGTGTCATCCCCGGTCAGCAGTTTGATTTCGCGCGCGCCAGGACAATGGCGTGCAGCAAGCCCTGCGCCATGCCGCTAGCGTAGGGCCGGCATACATCGCAGCCCTGGCGCCGCAACCGGCCGCGCACGGATGGGTGGCCGAACGGCAGGCGATAGGTGCCTACGGCAGCGCCTACCTCAAGCGGGCAAACATGGCTTGGCGCCAACCCGGCGTGGAACTGGCCGAGGATGTGCTGGTGCTGCGCTTGGCAAGCGATGCCGATGGGCTGCCCATCGATGCCGGCAAGCGCTATGTCCTGCGCTTCGAACCCGACGAGCTGCCGCCGGGAGACGGGTTCTGGAGGCTGGCCGCCTTCGATGCTCGGGGCCAGCCGCTCGCCGATGCGCCCCGGCGCCAGAGCGTGGGCGACCGGGATCCGTTGCGCTTTAATCCCGACGGATCGCTGGAGCTTTATCTGCAGGAGGCGCCCCCACCCGAGGCCGACCGCGACAATTGGCTGCCCCTGTCCGGACCAGACGTCAACATCTTGCTGAGGGTATACCTGCCCGCGGCGGCGGCACTGGATGGCCGCTGGAATCCGCCGGCGCTGCGCGCCGCGCAGCCGATAAGCACGCCGGACGGCACCGCCACGCAGCAATAGCCGGGTACGATAGCCGCTTTCCCACTTGCAAGATCATCATGGAAGACGCTTTCAGCCACCAGCTTTCGATGACCATCCTGATGACGCCGGACATGGCGAATTTCTCAGGCAATGTGCACGGCGGCACCATTCTCAAATATCTGGATCAGGTGGCCTACGCCTGTGCGAGCCGGTACGCCGGCCACTACGTCGTCACGCTCTCGGTCGATCAGGTGGTGTTTCGCGAGCCCATCCATGTGGGCGAGCTGGTCACGTTCCTGGCCGCGGTCAATTACACCGGGCGCACCTCCATGGAGGTGGGCATCAAAGTCGTGACCGAGGACATCCGGCGCAAGCTGGTGCGCCACACCAACAGCTGTTATTTCACCATGGTGGCCGTCGACGAACAGGGCCAGCCCACCGCCGTACCGGCGCTGGAGCTACGCACGCTCGAGGAACGGCAACGATTCGAAGCCGCCAAACAGCGCCGCGCCCTGCGTCAGGAAATGGAAAACCGCCACGGCGCCATCAAGAAGCAGGCGCACGATCCGAGCGCCGCGACCTAGACCGCGCACATAGCCGTTTCATGCCCAGCCATTGCTGGGCCCAGAAACCTCGTCCGTAGTCCCGGCTGCCGCCTTGCGGCAACTGGTCATGTATGCCGGTTGGCCCATAGTCGCCATCGAAGCGTGCGGTGCGAAACAGCATGTCCCAGACCGGGAACAGGGCGGCAAAGTTGTAGCCGCCCGCCGGCCCCGGCGCCGGCGCCGAAGCGTCATACGCGATCGAATGATGCTGACGATGAAAGCGCGGCCCGACGATCAGGCGCGCACCCAGCCACCCAAAGCTGGCGCGCAGATTGGCATGCGACAGGCTTTCGGTGAGCTGCGTGATGGCGACTACCGCCACGAACTGCGCCGGTGGCACGCCGATCAACTGCGAAACCAGCACGATGACTACATCGCGCAACATGTCATCGAGAAGATGGTTGCGGTTGTCGCTCCAGAGTGTCATCTGCTGCTGGCTGTGATGCAACGCGTGCAGCGCCCAGAGCCAGGCGAAACGATGCTGCGCGCGATGGTAGAAGTAATCCACCAGGTCGAAGATCAACAGGTAAAGCAGCAGGCTGGTCCAGGGCCCGTCGGTGACCCCGGGCCATATCTGATCAAGCTGGAAGGTTGCCAGGCCCCAGGTATGCAGCGTACCGAAAACGCCATCCCAGAGCGGCTCGATCGTGAAGAACAACAGAATCCGGAACAGCCCCAGACGATGCACCAGGGTGTACAGCACGTCCACGAAAACCTGCTGGCGATCACGTACCGCCTCGACGGGCCTCCAACGCTCCAGCGCCCCGAACACCGTCACCATGATGACGATCTGAATCAGGCCGACCAACAGCCACATCGTGCCGTCATAGGCGTCTTCGATGATGCTGGCCAGGCCAAGATGAAAGAGCAGCGGCTGCACAACGGCTTCGAACAGCCATTCCTGGCATTGTGAAAACAGCTGGCTGAGTGTTTCCATGGGGGATCAATGATGCGTGGCAAGCCACGAGACATACGCCGGATGCGTATCGAGCGTGGCAAAACAAAAGCCCTTGGCCTTCAAGCCGGTGATCAAGGGCTCGAGCACTGCCGGCGCCCACGGATCCTTGCGCGACCAGATGCCCAGGTGCGCAAGCAGAATATCCCCTGGCCGGATGCGTCGCAAGGCTTGCTCGAGCAACGCGGTGTTGGGGTACTTGTCGCTGGGCAGCTCGTCTCCCAGGAATCCGGCATCGGCCCAGCCAACGTGGGCGAAACCGCATTGGCGAGCGGCCGCCAGCAGGGCGGGCGATGCTTTGCCGCCCGGCGCGCGGTATAGCGGCAACAGGGTCTTGCCCGTCATCTCAGTGAACCGTTTCGCAGACCGTTTGATCTCGTCGCAGTACTGCGCCGCGGTCCAGGTCGCGGTCTTGCCATTGTCGGGTCCGGCGCTGGGACGCACACGGAACCTGCCGTCCGGCAGATCGCCACGCCAATAGACATGATCGTAGGTATGAGACCCGAACACATGCCCCTGGGCCGCCATCGTCTTCCACCAGGGCGCCCATTGGGCATCCAGGCTGCTGCCGTCGGTGAGCGTGCGCTCATTGGCCAAAAAGAAAGTGGCGCGCACGCCCTGGCGCTTGAGCACCTCGGCAATATGCCTGGCCACCCCCATGTGTCCGGTATCGAAAGTCAGATAAACCGGCTTCTCACAGACGGCCGCCGCAGGCGCGGCCAGGGTTTGCGAGAACGCGGCGGCCAGCAGGCCGGCCGCCAGACTCCGGTGTCTGTCAGCGCGCCGGCGCATGATTCAGCGTCCATACCCCGTGCGGGGACTTGCCCACGCGGACCTGTTTGCTGACGGTTTTCTTCTCGAGATCGATGATCGTCAGCTTGCCCGCCCAGCGCGACGTGACAAACAGCAGTTTGCCGTCCTTGGACACATCCATGCAATCCGGGCCGCCGGGCGCAGCGAAGGTATCCGTCACCTCCAGCGCACGCGTGTCGATGCGGCTGATCGTGTTGGCGCTGCGGTTGCTCACGAACAGATGGCGGCCATCTCCCTGGGCACGGAAGGCATGCGCGCCAGCGCCGGCCTTGATGCGCTTGATGAGTTTGGCCGGTCTGGCCGTCAGGTCGTACGCCTCGACATAATTGTCGCCGGTCAGCGCCACCAACAGTGTCTTGTCATCGGCGGTGATGAAGACATCGGCCGGCGTCTTGCCCACCGGTATCGTCCACAGCGGCTTCTGCGTGGCCAGGTCTATCGCCATTACCTGATCGCTGTCTTGCAGTGACACATAAGTGACCTTGCTCTTGCTGTCGATGGCGATATGACTCGGCGTCTTGCCTGCCGACACGCGCTTGACCAGTTTGAGGTCGAATCCCTTGCCCTGACCTAGCGGCTTGTACTCATAGATGTCGATGTGGTCCAGACGGTTGGCTGCCGTGACGAACCACTTCATGTCGGGCGAAAAGCGCAACTGATAGGGATCGACAATGCCGGTGAGCGTGCGCTGGATTTCGCCAGTGCGCGGATCCATCAACGTGATGGTATCGCTCAGGGCGTTGGCCACCATGAGCGATTTCTCGTCGGGAGTCAGATAGAGGTGATGCGGCTCCTTGCCAGTCGGCACACGCCGCAACTCGGTATAGGTGGCAGGGTCAATGATGCTGACGTTGGCGTTCAGCGAGTTGAGCACGAAGATCGGGGCCGCGGCCGCGGACAGGCTCAACAGCATCCCCGCGCTCGCCAGAGCGCAGCGGATCAAATGCAGGGGCTTCAAGGTGGGGTAATACCTAAAAAGGTCAGCGGCAACAGGGCCGGTGTGGCGCCATTTTCGCATAGCCGCCTGGGGAAAAGAACAACGTCCGACGCGGCGGAAGCTTTACGCGTCGTCTGTTGCGACTTGGCAACAGCGGCTGAAACAGCCCCCGGCCAAGAGCCGGTTTTCCCTCTCAGGCATCCGCCGCAGAAGCCCCGCACCACTTGGGACGAGGACGGATGCCCGGCAGGGAGGGACAAATTCCGATTGCAGTTTCGCCATCATTTAATAGAATGAGAGTTATTTTCATTTACAATGGGCGCTTACGTGTTTTCCGCCTCCCAAGACGACGTCCATCGTCTCTACGCCGAGCACCACGGCTGGCTCAATGGCTGGTTGCGCAAGAAACTCGGCAATAGTTTCGATGCTGCCGACCTCGCTCAGGACACTTTCCTGCGCGTGCTGCGCCATCGCCGCGAGCTGTCCGCCGTGCGCGAACCCCGGGCATATCTGGTCACGATCGCCGGGCGCCTGCTGCTGAACCACTACCGGCGCCGCTCGCTGGAGCGCGCCTATGAAGAGGCGCTGGCGGTGCTGCCGCTCGAATGCGCCCCCTCGCCTGAGCAGCGCCTGCTCGTCCTCGAAACCCTGGATCAGATCGACGCCCTGCTCGCCGCCCTGCCGGCCAAAACGCGTACGGCCTTCCTGCTGGCTCAGATCGAGCACCTGTCCCATGCCCAGATCGCCGAGCAACTGCAGATTTCGGTGCGCACCGTGCAGCGCCATATCCTGCGCGCCTACGAGCAGTGCATTCTGGCGCTGAACGACGCATGAATCCCGAAGGCACGATAGACCGCCGCGTCGCCCGCGAAGCCGCCCGCTGGCTCATGCAACTGGCCTCGGGGCAGGCCAGTGTCGAAGACATGGCCGCCTGCGAACGCTGGCGCGCGCGCAATGCGCTGCACGAACAGGCCTGGCAACGCGCCCAGCGCGTCAGTGATCTGCTGGGCGGCCTGCCGCCCGAACTGGCCCGCGCTACCCTGGGCCGGCCGGCCTTCAAGGCCCGCCGCGCCGCCCTCAAATCCCTGGCCGGCCTCATCCTGGCCACGCCGGCGGCCTGGGCCGCCTGGCGCGGCGGCGAGCAGGCCGGCCTGTTCGCCGAATACCGCAGCGCGCCCGGCGAGCGGCGCGACATCACGCTGCCCGACGGCGCCCAGATCACGCTCAACAGCGCCACGGCCCTGGATCTCACCCCCGATGGCCTGCGCCTGCGCGTGGGCGAAATCTATGTCCGTGCCGGCGCCCGCGCCTGCGTGGCCCAGACGCCGCAAGGCCAGGTCATGGCGCAGCAGGCGCGTTTTGCCCTGCGCCTGCAGGACGATGGCTGCCGCGTGGAAGTCTACGAAGGCCATGTGCGCGTCCAGCCCGCGTTCGGCTCACCCGCCACCATGCCCGCTCCGCGCACCGCCTGGTTCGACAGCACGGCTCTGCACGCGCTGCCCACGGTCCCCGACAGCCAGCCTGCCTGGCTGCGCGGCGTGCTCCAGGCGCGCGACATGTCGCTGGCCGAGTTCGCGGCCGAAATCGCCCGGCACCGCCGCGGCATCGTGCGTTGCGATCCCGCCGTGGCGCAACTGCGCGTCTCGGGCACCTTCCAACTCGACAACACGGCCGGCGTGCTGCGCGCCTTGCCCGCTTTGCTGCCGGTCACCGTCCACACCCGTACCCCTTACTGGGTCACGATCGGGCCCCTGGAAACCTGAATGATTCCTGTTACAAAAAAGCGGGGCATAAGCTGTCCGGTTTGAACTGCTCAACGGTCATGGGAAGCAACGGCTACCTCTGATCGGAACGACCTCATGGCACCTGTAACTCCTCCCGCAGCTTCTTTCTCCTCCGTCCGCTCGCTCAGACTGGCGCGCGCCACGGCCCTGACAGCTCTGGCCCTGGCGCTGGGCTTGTCCGTGCCCGCGCTGGCCCAGCAGACGGTCCCGCGCAGCTATCAGATCGAGGCCGCGCCGCTGGCTGACGCGCTGGCCCGCTATGCCGATCAGGCCGGCCTGACGCTGCTGTACGAGCCCTCGGCCGTGGCGGGGCTCAAGAGCCCCGGCCTGCACGGCAACTACACCCCCGAGCAGGCGCTGGCCCGACTGCTGGCCGGCACCCCGCTGGTGGCCACCCGGCAGGGCAATGGCACTTACGTCGTCCGCCCGGCCGGCAACGTGCCCCAATTGCCCCCGTCTCCGTCGAAGGCGAGAGCACGCGCGCCGATCCCGCCTGGAACACGGTCACCACGCGGCCCGAACTGGACGCCGCCATGGCCTACAGCTGGAGCGACGTCAGCAAACGGCTGGACCCGGGCGTGACGTTCAACCGCCAGAACAACAGCATCAACATCCGCGGGCTGGACCAGGACCGCGTGCTGACCCGCATCGACGGCATCCGCCTGCCTTTCCTGGACGACGGCGCGCGCGGCGTCAAAGGCGGACTGGAGGCGGTGGACTTCAACACCCTGTCGCGGCTGGATATCGTGCGCGGCGCCGATTCGACCAAAGCCGGCTCGGGCGCCCTGGGCGGCATGGCCGACCTGCACACCCTGGATCCCTCCGATCTGCTGCGGGACGACCGCAACTTCGGCGCACTGGCCAAAATCGACTATGACTCGGCCGATACCAGCCGCGGCGCCAATGCCGCGCTGGCCGGACGCCTGCAGGAAAACACCTCGTGGCTGATTCAGGCTGGCGCGCGCGCCGGCCACGCGCTGGACAACCGCGGCGATGTCGGCGGCTACGGCCCCAAACGCGACGAACCCACGCCCGAGAACTACACCCAGCAGAACTTCCTGGCCAAGCTGCAGCAAAAAATCGACGGAGGCCATCGCTTCGGCCTGACCGGCGAGTACTTCAAGCGCAAAGGCACGCTGGACAATATGTACGAACAGGGGCCCGGCACCAGCTACCTGATCGGAGGCAACTCCACCGTCAAGACCACCAAGCGCGAGCGCGTCTCCCTCGACTATCAATACACCGCGCCAACGGCTGGCGGCCTGATCGACAGCGCCACGGCGGACATCTATTGGCAACGGGTCACGCTGGACAACGCGCTCGACGGCCAGCGCAGCGTCGACAGCCGCGCCTCCATCATCCCGCGCGATCCCTACCTCTATGGCTACCCGTCGGGCGCATACGGCCGCAGCAATTCCATCCGCGAAGCGCTGTTCGGAGTCAGCGGCGAAGCCAGCCACCGTTTCGAGGGCACGGTCGCCCAACGCGTGACACTCGGTGGCGAGTGGATGGGCAACCGCACGCAGCAGTATTCCGACGGCTACGACAACTGCCCGGCCATTCCGAGCGGCATGCGCGCGCCCTTCGGCCCGCGCCTTTGCGATCTGCTGCACACCAATCAGGCCGACATGCCGCACGTCAAGGGCAGCCAGTTCGCCTTCTGGGCGCAAGATGAGTTCAGCTTCGCCGATGGCCGCTACACGCTGACGCCTTCGCTGCGCTACGACCACTACGAGCAAAAGCCCCAGTCCAGCGATGGCTACGACAGCAACGCCAACTCGCAAGGCACGCTGCCGCCGTCGTCCTCGGGCGGACGCTTCTCGCCCAAGCTGCTTGGCACCTGGAAAGCCCAGGAGCAGGTCACTTTCTATGCGCAGTACGGCTTTGGCTACCGTGCGCCCAACGCCAGCGAGCTCTACACCAACTATGGCGGGGCCGGCACCTATCTGCGGGTGGGCAACCCCTATCTCAAACCCGAAACCAGCAAGGGCTGGGAGCTGGGCACCAAACTGGGCGACGAGGCCCTGGGCGGCGCGCTGTCCTTCTTCGACAACCGCTACCAGAACTTCATCGACAAGAACGTGCCCATCGACGCCAGCTCGCTGCAATGGCAGCCGGGCTGGGCCGGTCAGTATCCGCTGGGCGTGACCGGTATCGTCAATCGTGACCGCGTGCGCATCTACGGCGCCGAAGCCTCGGCCCACTGGAAGTTCGCCCCCAACTGGCGCACCTGGGGCTCGCTGGCATGGGCCGTGGGCAAGGACCAGGGCACGGGACAATACCTGAACTCCATCCCGGCGCTCAAGGCCGTGCTGGGCCTGGGCTATGCCCGCGATCAGTGGGGGGTGGACGCCACGCTCACCGCCGCGCGCAAGCACAACAAGGTCGAGTATCCGGATGCCTCCAGCGCCACGCCTTATCCAGACTTTCAGGCGCCCGGCTATGGCGTTGTGGATCTGATGGCCTACTGGCGCCCGGCCACTGTCAAGGGCATGCAGGTACAGTTGGGCGTATTCAACCTGTTCGATAAAAAATACTGGGAAGCGATCAATGTACCGACGGCCGGCGCCACAGCCATCGCGCGCCCGGTAGACTGGTACACCGAACCCGGACGCAGCGTCCGCCTGTCCCTGACCTATCAATACTGACCCCCCTTGCGCGGGCGGGGCCAGGCTCCGCCCGCCGGATCTAGGAGAAAACGCATGAACCATGTTTCTTTTGACCAGCGCGCCCATGATCTGCGTGCGCGCCACGACGCTTACGCGGCCAGCCAACCGGCGCAACGTGCCCGCAACGCTGCCCAGGCGCTGGGCGTGAGCGAAGCAGAATGGGTTGCCGCCGGCTGTGGCGGGGCCCGCGTGACCGCCCTGAACGGCGAGGCCCAAGCTATTTTCCGCGAACTGGGCACCCTCGGCGAAGTGATGGCCCTCACGCGCAACGAGTGGTGCGTGCACGAGCGCCACGGCCGCTACGAAGACATCCAGGCGCAAGGCGCGGTGGGGCTGGTGCTCGGCCCGGACATCGATCTGCGCGTCTTCTTCAATTGCTGGCGTTCGGCCTGGGCCGTCGAGCAGGATGGGCGCCACAGCTTGCAATTCTTCGACGCCGAAGGCGTGGCCGTTCATAAAGTCTATCGCACTGAAAGCACCGACCTGGCCGCTTGGCAGGCTCTGGTCGACACGTTCGCCGCAGCGCCTGTCTGGCCCGTCCCGCAACCGATTGCCGCCACCGCCGCAGAAGACCGCGTGGCCGACCCGCAGGCACTGCGCCAGGCCTGGCTGGCCATGAAGGACACGCATGAGTTTTTCCCGCTCTTGCGCAAGTTCAACGTTGTGCGCCAGGCCGCGCTGCTCGCTGCCGGCACCGATCTGGCCCAGCAGGTGCCGGCCGATGCCGCCGAACGCATGCTCACACAGGCGGCCGCCAGTGGACTGTCCATCATGTGCTTTGTCGGCAACCGCGGCATGATCCAGATCCACACCGGCGCGGTGCATAATCTGCGACGCACCGGCCCCTGGTTCAATGTGCTCGACCCGCGCTTTAATCTGCACTTGAATACCGACGCCATTGCGCAGGCCTGGGTGGTCAACAAGCCGACTTCCGATGGCTGGGTGACGTCGCTGGAAATCTATGCGTCCAACGGCGATCTGATCGTGCAGTTTTTTGGCGAACGCAAACCCGGAAAGCCTGAGCTGCCCGCCTGGCGAGAACTTATGACAGGCCTTTGCGCTGAGCCGCTGGCCGCTTGAGCTGTATATGAAAAGACTGTTCGGCGCCGTACTCGGAGCTTGCCTGAGTCTGTCGGCACAGGCGGCTGACCGCGTCGTCACTCTGGGCGGAAGCGTGACGGAAATCGTCTACGCGCTGGGCAAGGGAGACAGGCTGGTCGGCGATGACCTCTCCAGCCTCTACCCCGAGGCTGCCACCCGGCTGCCGCGCGTGGGCTACTACCGCAGCGTGCCGATCGAGGGGGTGCTGGCGCTCAAGCCAGATCTGGTGCTGGCTTCCGAGCAGTCCGGACCACCCGAGGCACTCAAGCGCCTGAGCGAAGTTGGCGTCAAGGTCGTCCATGTCTCCGACGAGCCGTCGGTACAGTCGCTCGAAAAGCGCATCGACCAGGTTGCCCAGGCGCTGCATGCTGGCCCCGAGGGCGAAAGACTGCTCGCCCAGGTACGCCAGAACCTCGCCGCGGCGCAGGCGCTGCCTGCCTCCGGCAAACGCGTGGTACTGCTGCTCAATCGCACCGGCACCCCTCAGGCTGCCGGCGGTGGCACGGCGGCCGATATGGTGTTGCGCATGGCAGGCCTGGAAAATGTCATGGCCACCCAGCAAGGCTACAAACCCCTGTCGGCCGAAGGCATCGGCGCTCTGGCCCCGCAAGTCATCATCGTGACCGAAGCCTCTGCCGCGGCGTCGGGAGGCTTGTCCAAGCTGGCGCAGCAGCCCGGCCTGTCCGGCACGCCGGCCGCCCGCAATCAATGCATCATCGCCATGGACGATCTGCTTGCCTTGAGCACCGGCCCGCGGCTGGGCCAAGCCATCAGCTTCCTCAAACAGCAACCTTGCATCCAGCATGGCACAGGCCACTGAGGCGGCCCGAGCGCGCTGGATATTCGCTGGCCTCGCTAGCGCATTGGTCGTGGTGGCACTATTGGCCACGGCCAGCGGCGCGGTCTCGATTCCCCTGTCGGCGCTGCCGCGACTGCTTACCGGTCGAGGCGGGGCCGACGATGCCCTGTGGCAGAACATTATCTGGGATATCCGGCTGCCCCGCGTGGCGTTTGCCCTGGTGGCCGGAGCCGCACTGGCCATCTGTGGTGCGACCATGCAGGCCTTGTTTCGCAACCCCCTGGCCGAGCCTGGCCTGGTGGGCATTTCGCTCGGCGGTGCCCTGGGTGCCGTGGCCGCCATCGTGCTGGGCGCGGGCGGTTTTTTCCTGACCGCTTCGGCCGCCTTCGCAGGCAGCCTGGCGGCAACGGCCTGTGCGTATGTGCTGGGCCAGCGCGTTCAGGGCGTCTCTGGCCTGCTGTTAGCTGGCATTGCCATCAACGCCATCTGCGGCGCCGTCCTCGGGCTGCTCACGTTCATTGCCAGCGATGCGCAATTGCGCGACCTCACCTTCTGGAACATGGGCAGCCTGGCCGGCGCACGATGGTCCATCCTGGCGTTCCTGGCACCCTGGACCTTGTTCTGGTGCGTCTGGCTCATGCGGCAATGGCGGGCCTTGAACGCGCTGCTGCTTGGCGAGCGGGAAGCCCAGCATCTGGGTTTCGCTTTGTCACGGCTGCGCCGCAAGCTCATCCTCGTGACCGCGCTGGTCGTCGGCCCCCTGGTTGCCGCGACCGGCGGCATTGGTTTTGTCGGATTGGTTGTGCCGCATCTGGTGCGCATGGGTTTGGGGGCCAACCATCGGCTGCTGCTGCCTGCCTGCATACTGGCTGGCGCCGTGGCGCTGGCTCTGGCCGATTGGTTGGCTCGTATCGTGGTCGTCCCCGCCGAGCTACCCATCGGCCTGGTGACCGCGTTGGTTGGTGGCCCGTTCTTCCTTTGGCTGTTGGCGCGAGGACGGCGCTTCTGATGACACTACACGCCCATCAAGTCACTCTGGAGCGCGGCGGCGAGCGTGTCCTGACCGACGTCTGCCTGACGTTGATGCCCGGCCAGATGCTCGGTTTGCTCGGCGCCAACGGCGCGGGCAAATCTACCCTGCTGGCCTGCCTGTCCGGCGAACTGACGCCCATCGCCGGCAGCGTCGATCTCAACGGGCGGCCTTTAGCGCAGATCAGGGCCGGCCAACAGGCCCGCCAGCGTGCGGTACTACCGCAGAAACCCTCCTTGTCTTTCGATCTCGGCGTACACGAAGTGGTGGCCATGGGCGCCTACCCCTTTATTGAACTGAGCACGCAGCAGGTCAACGAGCTGTGCGACAGCTGCCTGCAGCAGGCTGGCGTGAGCCATCTGGCACAGCGTCGCTATCTGGAACTGTCCGGCGGCGAACAGCAGCGGGTGCAGTTTGCCCGCGTCCTCACGCAATGCCAGGCCGCACCGGACGGCACACCGCGCTATCTGATGCTCGATGAACCCATCTCCAACCTCGACCCGCGGCATCAGATCGATCTGCTGCGCACCGCCCGCAATCTGGCGCGGGAGCAGGGCGTGGGCGTGCTGGTCATCGTGCACGATGTCAACCTGGCGGCGCAATGGTGCGACCGCATCATGCTATTGACTGACGGCACCCGGGTGGCCGAGGGAAGTCCCGCCGAGGTGCTGACCCCGGCCAATCTGTACGATGTCTATGGTGTCCAGGCCGACGTGCTCCCGCACCCGAAGCAGCCGGGCGCGTTGCTGGTGCTGATGCACTGACCCCGCTCAGGCGTCTTCAGGACGCAAGTGCGAAATGATCTTGTCCAGCATGCGGCTGAACTCTGACTGCTCGCGAGCAGTCAGGCAGCCAAAGATTTCTTCGTTGCGCGCGGCGATCAGCTCGATGAGCTGGCGGTAGCGCCGCTGCCCCTTCGCCGTGGGGCTCAGCACCACGCCGCGCCCATCGCTGCTGCTGACCGACTTGCGAACAAGACCGGCGTCGCTCAGCGCCTGTGCGCATCGGCTGGCCTGACCCTTGTTGAGGTTGGCGGCCCGCGCCAGATCATTGACAGACAGCGGTGCAAAGCGGCCTATGGCCGCCAGGCACCGTCCCTCGCCGATGGGCAACTGATAGTGATCCGCATAGGCCTGGGCACTGTCCCGATCGCTGATCTTGTTGATGACGTGCAGGCGATAGGTCAGAAAGCGATCCAACGCGGGCAGATCATCGTGGTCGACGTCATCGTGGGTCATGGCGTACCTCTATGGGAAGCTGCGAGTGTGCCACAAGCCGGCCAGGATCAATCCACCCGGATGTCGGCCTCCTTGATCACCTTGGCCCATTTGCGTTGCTCGTCCGCCGCATAGGCGGACATGGCGTGAGGCGTACCTGGCAGCGTCTCCAGGCCCATGGCGGAGAAACGCTCCTGCACGGAGGGCTGGGCCAGTGCCTTTTGCAGGGCTTGGTTCAATGCCGTGACGACCTCGGGCGGCGTGCCTTTGGGCACGACCAGCCCCTGCCAGGCATAAGCCTCGAAATTATCGAGGCCGGACTCGATCAGCGTAGGCACTTGGGGGAAACCGGCGGGCCGCTTGTCGCTGGCCACCGCGATCGGACGCAACTTGCCCGACGCGATGTACTGCATGCCCGTGGCTGAGTCGACAAACATCATGGGCACCTGTCCGCCCACGACATCCTGCACGGCGGGCGCCGCCCCCCGATACGGTACGTGTACCAGATTCAGGCCCGTGCGTGCGCGCAACGACTCGGTAGCCAGATGGTGCGGGCTGCCCGAGCCTGGCGTCGCGTACGGCACGCCGTCTTTCTGCGTCTTGGCCCAGGCGAGAAACTCATCATAGGTTTTGACGGGCACCGACGGATTGACGACCAGGATCATGGAAAAACGCGTCATCAAGCCCACGGCATCGAAATCGCGCTGCGGCTGATAGGCCAGCTTGGGATAGAGCGAAGGATTGGCCGCCAGGGTTGCCGTGTCGCCTGTCAGCATGACATAGCCGTCGGGCTTGGCGCGCGCCGCATAATCGGCGCCGATGGCCGTTGCCGCGCCGGGCTTGTTGGAGATGATAAGTGTCTGCTTGAGCTCGCGGGACATGGGCTCGGACAAGGTCCGGGCCACGATGTCGGACCCGCCACCCGCCGGATAGGGGACGACCCATTCGATGGGACGTTCGGGGTACCCGGCCGCCTGGGCGGCAGCGGCAAAGACAGACAGGGTAAGGCTGGCGGCAAGGGCCGCCGTGTATCGCAATGTCATGATGTCTCCTCGGAGTTTTTGTTTTCTTGCTTTATGGACTGCGCCTAGAGCGCTGTCTCGGCCTGTCGGATGATCTCCAGGGCCGCCTGGCTTTCACCCTGCCTGCCCAGCAATGCCAGGCAGACCATGGACAGCAAGAGGGGTGCGCGATCCTGCCCCACGCGTGCCAACGTATGAGCCAGTTCGGTGTAGACCTGATCGAGTTCTTGGTGGGTCATGGCGTTTCGCCTCGGATCCCAAACGACGCCAAGGCCTGGCGCAGGGCTTGCAGGTCGGGCTTCTTCCAGCGACCCATTACATAACCATCGGGCCGGATCAGATAAAGCTGTGCCTGTCCGTAACGCTGACGCAGTTGGCCGGTGTCGCGCACTGCCGTGTGTTGCCCAAGGCACAGAACCTGCACATTCTGCCCGGCATCGAATTCCGGTACATCATCGCCCAGCACCAGAACCGTGAACCGCTGCCCAAACCATTCGGTGAGATGACGCGTTCGGCCGTCTTCGCTCAGTTCGCATTCGGGCGCAGGCATGCCCGGGGCCGCCTGGTCGCCGGCATCCGCAGCGCCATCGGGCAGATTCAGCGCGCTTCCCTGGTAGCAGACCGGCTCCGACTGCCGCGGATTGATGAGCGAGCGCACGCTCTCTTCGTGCAAGGCAAGCCGCAACGTCGCCTCGCGCAGAAGGTCAAAACCATAGTTCGGCGGCGCCATGAACTCGGTACTCTTTGCGCCGTAGGCGATATTCATGCGCGCTGCCGCCACACGCTCCTGGCTGTAGGTATCGAGCAGGGTGTCCGGCGCGCTGCCGGCAATCACACCGGCCAGCTTCCATGCCAGATTGGCCGCGTCATCCAAACCCGAATTCAAACCACGCACGCCAAAGATAGGCACCAGATGCGCCGCATCTCCGGCGAACAGAATTCGGCCTTGACGGTAGTTGTCCAGCGTCAGGCACTTGGCGTTGTAGATGGATATCCACAACGGCTCCCAGGGCTCATCTTCGCCGATCATCTCGAGATGGCTGCGCACACGCGGCAGCACATTCTCTGGCTTGACCGCCTCGACAGGATCTTCATCGTCGCGGACCTGATAGTCGATGCGCCAGACGTCATCGGGCTGCCGGTGCATCAGCAGGGTCGACCCCGGGTTGGATGGCGGGTCGAACCAGGCCAGGCGTTCGGTTGCGCGCTGACTCTTCTGACGGACGTCCACGATGACATAGCGCCCCTCGTACTGCATACCCTGCAAGGGCAGGCCGCAGAGCTCACGCACCGTACTGCGGCCGCCGTCACAGGCCAGCACCCAATCGGCGTGCAGCTCGCGGGTCTGTCCGCCCGTCTGGACCGTGACAACGACACCGTCGGCGTTCTGCTGCACGCCGGTCACCCGGCTGCTCCACATAACCTGGGCGAGGTCGCCGTGCTCGCGCAATGCCTGATCGATGTATTCCTCGATGTAGAACTGCTGAATATTGATCATGGGCGCAAAACGCTGGCTGGGCTCGTGCGGCATCTCGAAATGCAGCACTTCGCGATCGCCGTAATAACTGCGGCCACCGCTCCAGGCCAGCCCCTTTTTCAGTACCAGCTTATCCACGCCTGCCCAGGCCAGTATCTCCATCGAACGACGCGACATGCATATCGCACGGCTGCCTTCGCAATAGAAAGGATCGGCCTCTATGGTCACCGAGGCGATTCCATGGCGCGCCAGAAGCAGCGACATCATCAGACCTACTGGTCCGCCGCCGGCTATTACAACGGGAACATGATCGCCTTTCGGCATGCTTGTCTCCATCCGTCAATTTGGTTGTTTGCGCAACTATATGCGCCTTTAGTTGCGTTCGCAACCAAATAGGGAATACCCTGACCGGCAAACCATGGCTTCAAGCAAGTGGGGGAATACTCAATCGTGCGCGCGCATCACCGCGTCGGCGGCTTCGAGCCCCAGCTCACTGAATACCGGCACGCCCGCCTGCGCAAGACAGGCCGCTGTCACGCCACTGCCGGGCACTCGTCTGCCCTGAAAACGGCCGTCGTAAATGTGGGCCGTGCCGCAGGAAGGACTCCCCTCTTTGAGAACGGCCGCAACGATGTCGTGGCGTTGGATCAACGCCAGTGCCTGCCGCGCTCCACAGACGAACGCCTGGCTGACATCCAGGCCCTGCCGCGTGAGCACGCGCGCTGCCCCCTTCCAGACGGCCAGGCCACCGCCCCCCGGCTCAATCTCGGCCGCTGCCCGCGGAATCGGCAGGCCGCCCGCCACTTCGGGACACAGTGCGACGATGCGGCCCTCGTCGGCCCAGCGCTGCAAGAGGGGGGAATGACGGGCGGCATCGCGCCCGTCATAACGCACGGGCTGGCCAAGTAGGCAGGCACTGATCAGTATTCGCTTCAAGATTCAACCTTGGGGCCGATTCCGTATCGGCGGCGTTGGCACTAAAAAGGCAACAAGCACATCGTGACTTTTGCAACGCAAGGAGGTTCCATTGTCCTCCAGAACCCGCTCCGACCCATTGCGGGCCCGCAATGCCGTCAGCCACGCGCTCACCCGTCCCCCGCCCAGGAATTCGAGCGCAAGAAACAGGATGTCCATCTGCCGCATCTGCGGGACACTGCCTGACCCGTACTATTCAGCCTGCCGTGACCACCGATCTCGCCCACCGAATCGATCGACGCCTTGACGCTCATGATTGGAACGCGGTGCGCCTTAGCCTGGACGGCGCAGGCCGCGCGGTGCTGCCTGGCCTGCTGCGACCGGGCGAGTGCAGACAATTGGCGCAGGCGTATGACGCGGGCGGCGACCGTTACCGTAGCCGCATCGTGATGGCCCGCCATGGTTTTGGCCGAGGGGAATATCAATACTTTGCCTACCCTCTGCCAGAAGGGCTGGCCGTCTGGCGGGTAGCGCTTTATGCTCGACTCGCGCCCATCGCTTGCGAGTGGGGTGCCCGGCTGGGCCTGTCTGCGGACTATCCTGCTCACCATGCTGACTATCTCGCCCGCTGCCATGCCGCCGGGCAGAATCGACCCACGCCGCTCATCCTGCGCTACCGTGAAGGGGACTACAACTGCCTGCATCAGGATCTCTATGGCGCGGAAGTCTTTCCTCTGCAATGCGCGGTGCTGCTCTCGGCACCGGGCCAGGACTTTGAAGGTGGCGAGTTCGTCATGACCGAACAACGTGCAGGCCACCCCGCACAGGCCGATGTGCTGCCCTTGCAACAGGGCGACGCGCTGGTCTTTGCCGTCCATCACCGGCCCGCCGCCGGGCCTCGCGGCTGGCATCGACGCGCCATGCGCCATGGAGTGGCTCCGGTGCGCGCAGGCGAGCGTCATACGCTAGGCATCATTTTCCACGATGCGACCTGACATGCAGACTGACCTTTTCGCCGACGACCACCGCATCGCCCTGGGCCCGCAGGCCTGTCTGCTGCGCGGCTGGGCGCTGCCCCAGGCCGAAGCCATCCTGGCTGCGCTGACCGCTATCGAAGCCAATGCACCGCCCCGTCAAATGGTCACGCCGGGCGGTTTGAGTATGTCGGTGTCCATGACCAATTGCGGGGCGCTCGGATGGACGAGCGACAGGCAGGGTTACCACTATCGTCGGCTCGACCCTCAAAGCGGCAAGCCCTGGCCCCCGATGCCGGCGCTCTTGGCGCAGCTGGCCAGCGAAGCCGCCGCGCAGGCAGGGTTTGCCGCTTTCCGTGCCGATGCCTGCCTGATCAATCATTACACGCCCGGCGCACGCATGAGCCTGCACCAAGACCGCAATGAGCAGGACTTCGCCGCGCCCATCGTGTCGGTGTCGCTGGGTCTGCCTGCAATATTTCTGTTTGGAGGCCTGCGCCGCGACGACCGCAGCGCCCGCATCGTGCTGCAGCACGGCGACGTCGCCGTCTGGGGTGGCGTAGACCGGCTGCGCTTTCACGGGGTGTTACCGTTGGCCGATGGCCGGCATCCCATGGTGGGGCGGCAACGCATCAACCTCACCTTGCGCCATGCCGGCCGTCCGGTAAAGTGAATCATGAGAAGGCGAATTCGACCGCAAGCGGCGGAGTGCGGCCGCCGCCGTGCCGGCCTACAGTGGTTGCACCATGATTTTCCACGAGCCCACCATGACACCGCACCAGACTGACCTCGATCCCCGCTGGGCTGCCGTGCTTGCCCGCGACCCGCACGCCGACTTCGTCTACGGCGTCAAGACTACCGGCGTGTACAACCACCCCGCCAATCCGGCGCGCCTGCCCCGCCGCGAGAATGTCGAGTTCTTTGCCTCGGCCAGCCTGGCTGAGGCAGCCGGTTACCGGCCCAGCCATATCCAGAGCCGGGTCAGCCTGGCCCATGCCAGCTGGGTGGCGCAAGCTTGCCACCGCCTGGAGACCGCCGACCCCCTGCCATCATTGCGTGAATTGGCGGCAGAGCCGGGGGTCAGCAGCTATCACTTCCATCGGGTGTTCAAAGCCGCCACCGGTCTGACGCCGCGCGCTTACGCCCAAGCGCATCGCGCCAGACGCGTGCGCGGCCAACTGGACAGGGGAGAACGCGTCACGACTGCCCTGTATGCGGCCGGTTTCCAGTCCAACAGCCGCTTTTACGCCAGCGCCGACAGCATGCTGGGTATGAAGCCCAGCGCCTACCGGGAAGGCGGCGCCAATGCGCGGCTGTACTTTGCGCTCGGCCAGTGCTCGCTGGGAGCCATTCTGGTGGCACAAAGCGAACGCGGGGTCTGCGCCATCCTGCTGGGCGACGACCCCGAGGCCTTGTTGCAGTCCTTGCAAGACCGCTTTCCCAACGCCGAACTGATAGGCGGGGATCCTGGTTATGAAACCCTGATGGCCACCGTGGTCGGCATGGTGGAAGCCCCCGCGGCGGCCGTGGACCTGCCGTTGGATGTGCGCGGCACGGCGTTCCAGGAGCGCGTCTGGCACGCACTGACCCAGATTGGCCCGGGCCAGACGGTCTCCTACAGCGACATCGCACAACGCATCGGCCAGCCCAAAGCCGTGCGTGCCGTAGCCCAGGCTTGCGCGGCCAACATGCTGGCAGTGGCCATTCCCTGCCACCGCGTGGTACGCAACGACGGCTCACTTTCGGGCTACCGGTGGGGGTGGCACGCAAGCGCGAACTGCTGCGCCGCGAACAGAGCCAGGCGACATAGCCATGAAGGTGCCGCAGGAGCTGCTCGACGCGCAAGGCTGGGCGCTACTGGAGCGAAAACTGGACGCCCTGGCCTGTGAGGCCTTGCGTAATGGCCAGATTCCCCCTTGGGTCGCCGCGCTGCGCGAGCCGCTCGAACCCCTGGCCCGGCGCTGGCTGGCCCACAGCGGCGCTGCCAGCGGCCAGGCCCGGGCCAACCAACCCTGCCTGCAGGTCCAGACCCTCACGGCGGGGCAGGGCCAGCCCCTGGCCGCCAGCCACGCGCCCGATTGCTTTCCGCTGCAGGTGCTCATCCTGCTGAGTGCGCCGGGGCGCGACTTCACCGCCGGGCATGCCATTGCCGTGGAGCAACGCCCCCGCATGCAGTCACGCCCCACCGTACTGCCGCTCGAGCAAGGCAGCATCGCCCTCTGCGCGACCGGCCCCCGGCCGTTGCAGGGCCACCGGGGCCCCTACAACACTTTGCTGCGCCTGGGCATCGGTTCGGTGCGCAGCGGAGAACGACTGTCTTGCGTGTTGCGCTGGCGGATCTGAACCACAGATTTTCCTTCGACGATCACAGATACCCCATATTGGTCTTGCGACGGTCATCGCGGCAGGCTATACCACTAGCTCGCCAGTCACGAACACCAAGCATGCTTCCTACCCGCAGCATCTATTCCGCGCCGACCTGGCGCCTGACCAAGTGGCTCGCCGACCCCGGGCGCAACGTTCCGCCTGAGATTCGGGGCGCCATGATCGGGGGCTGTTTGGAACCCTGCCCATTTTCATTGGCGGCGTACTCAATAGCTTGCTGATAGCTGCCGTCCTGGCCTGGCGTCTCGGGACGCCCATTTTTTGGTTCATCGAGGAATACCGGGGAATGCAGACCGGATCTTGAGGAAGAAGTACTCCTGATCGCGGTAGCCGTAGGCGCGGCGCTTGATGACTTTGATGGTGTTGTTGATGCCCTCGACGATGCTGGTGTTGAGCCGGTGGCGACAGCGAGACAGAATCCCGTGCAGATAGGCTTTTAGCTTGAGCGCGAAGTGAGCCAAGGCGGCGATGCCGCTGCCCTGAGCCTGTTGCAGCCAGTGATCCCATGCCTGGCGGGCGTAGCCGGGGTGTTGGTAGAACCACAGCTGTTTGAGCTCATCGCGCATCAGATAAGCGGTGAGCAAGGGCTGGTTGGCCTGGAGCAACTCGTCCAACTTTACCGATTGGCACGGATCGAGGTTTTTGCGATTGCGCAGCAGTAGCCAGCGACTGGACTTGATCACCCGGCGGGCCGGCTTGTCGTGCCGCAACTGGTTCGCTTGGTCTACACGCACCCGGTCTATCACTTCACGGCCGTACTTGGCCACGACGTGGAACAGGTCGTAGACGATCTCGGCGTTGGGGCAGTTGGCCTGGATCTCCAGCTCATAGGCCGTCGTCATGTCGATCGCTACGGCCCGGATCTGCTGGGCAACCCCAGTTGGCAGTTGTTCGAAGAAGGCTCTGGCCGTCTCGCGCGAGCGGCCATCACCGATCCATAGCACCTGACGGCGGATCGGATCGACAACGACCGTGGCATAACGATGGCCCTTGTGTAGAGCGAACTCGTCCATCGCTAGGTAGTGGATCTGACTCCAGTCCGGCTCTTGGATCGCCCGTCGCAGCAGGGCCTTGTCCAGCGCCTTGACCGTGTGCCAACCCAGTTGGAAGAAGCGCGCCACGGCCAGAATGTTGCTGGACTCAAGCAACTGGCTGACCGCCTCGGCCAGCCGGTCGGTCACTCGCTGGTAACGGCCCAGCCAGCTCAGCCTCTCCAGATGCGGTCCACCGCACTGCTCGCACCAGACCCGCCGACGCGGCACTACCAGCGTCACTCGCAGCGCCATTAGCGGCAGATCCCGCACCCGGCGCGTGGTCGTCTCATGCACCTGCCGACATCGGTTGCCGCAGTGCTCGCAGTGCATCGTTCGCGCTGAAGGCTTCAGGTAAATCGTGACCGTCCGGCTCTCACCTTCAGGCCACACGACCCGCTCCACCCGATAACCTTCCCACCCACCCAACCTCTCGATCGTCTTGCGGTCCAGCATGATCCCGGCCTTGATCCTTGAAAAATCAAGGATCAAGCGTAACGGCAATCAAGCACGGCTCCACGCTATTCCGCGATGAACCCATTTTTTACGGCTGGATCGCACTGGAAGTCTTCATCTGCCTGTCGCGCGGGCTCATTCTGATGTCGGCGCGCCGGAATGTGCGCCGGGGCGGCCCCACGCATACCGATGTCTATTTGTTGCTCGCCGTGGCCTGGGCCGCCAGCGTCGGCTACGGCGTGACCATCAGCGCACTTAGTGGCGATTGGATCGCCATCACCATGACCTGCCTGTCGGCAGCGGCCATGGTGGGAGGCATCTGCTTTCGCAATTTTGGCGCCCCGCGACTGACTGCCGTGATGGTCGTGCTGGCGCTGGGGCCTTGCATCACCGTGCCGATCTTCAATTCGGCCTGGCAGCTCTGGATGATCGCCTGGCAACTGCCGATGTACATCGCCAGCATGACCGTTGCCGCCTACAAGCTCAACGCCATGCTGGTGACGACCATGCGGGCCGAGCGTGAAAACGAGGAGCGGGCCCGGCGCGACTTCCTGACGGGCGTGCTCAATCGGCTCGGCCTGAGTCTGGCACTTGAGGAAGCCACGCTCCTGGTCCGCGAGCGGAACCAGCAATACGCCTTGCTCTATCTCGATCTGGATGGATTCAAGGCGGTCAACGACACCCTGGGCCACGCCAGCGGCGACCGGCTGCTGCGTGAAGTCGCGCAGCGGCTGTGCCAGCTCGCCCCCGGAGGCACGGCCATTGCACGCATCGGTGGCGACGAGTTCGTGCTGCTGCTGCGCACCGAACGCACCTTCGATCCCGGAGCCCTCGGCCAGCGCCTCATTGCCGAAGTCAGCCAGCCTTACGACTTGGGCGAGTCCACCCCGGTGACCATCTCCAGCAGCCTGGGCATCGCTCTCATCCCCCAGCACGGACACGACATGCCCGACATCCTCAAGGCCGCAGACCGTGCGCTGTACCAGGCCAAAAGCAGTGGCAAAGGCCGCTGGGCCATCGCCAGCTAAGCGCCAGCACCGGCGGCAACCGAGAGTCTCAGCGCATGCGCGTGACCTGCACGCCGCATGCGCGAGAATCACGCAAGAAGGCCACACGGCGTCCAGGCTCCATTCCTGCATACCCTAGGCAGGCGCGGCGTGGGCTACACTAGGCCGCTTTTTTCCTGGTTTGCCATGACTGCCTGCGGAATCGACTTCGGCACCTCCAACTCCACCGTCGGCTGGATGCGCCCCGGACAGCACGCCTTGCTCGCGCTGGAAGACGGCAAAGCCACCTTGCCCTCGGCCATCTTCTTCCATGACGAAGATGATGAGGTCAGCTACGGTCGCGCAGCGATCGCCGACTACGTGGCCGGCTATGACGGCCGCCTGATGCGATCCATGAAGAGCCTGCTGGGCAGCTCTCTGATGGAAGGCCACACCGAAGTGGGTGGCCGCGCCGTGCCATTCAAGGTGCTGCTCACGCGCTTTATCGCAGAACTCAAGGCCCGCGCCGAACGCACCGCAGGCCGGCGTTTCGAGGCGGCCGTGCTTGGTCGCCCGGTGTTTTTCGTCGATGACGACCCCAAGGCCGATCAACTCGCCCAGGACACCTTGGGCGAGATCGCCCGCTCGGTTGGCCTGCGCGATATCGACTTTCAGTATGAGCCCCTGGCTGCCGCCTTTGACTACGAGTCGCAAATCTCGCGCGAAGAGCTGGTGCTGGTCATCGATATCGGCGGAGGCACCTCCGATTTTTCGCTTATCCGCCTGGGTCCGGATCGCGCCGGGCGGGCCGACCGCCGCCAGGATATCCTCGCCCATGGTGGCGTGCATATCGGCGGCACCGACTTCGACAAACAGTTGAGCCTGGCACATGTCATGCCTTTGTTCGGTCTGGGCGGGCAATTGAAGACCGGCAAGGATGTGCCCTCCACCCAATATGCCAACCTGGCGTGCTGGCACACCATCAACCAGGCCTACACCCGCAAGGCCGCCGAAACCTTCGCCTTCATCCAGGCTCAGGCGCTCGAGCGCGACAAGATCGAACACCTCATGACCCTCATCAAGAACCGCGAGGGACACTGGGTCGCCATCCAGGTGGAAGAAGCCAAGATCGCCCTGTCGGAAGCGCCAGCCACGCGCATCGAGCTGGCGCGCATCGCCTCCGGGCTGGCCGCCGACATCGACCGGCCTGCCTTCGACGTTTCCATGAACGGCCTGATCGACCGCGTCGAAACCACGGTGGCGCGGCTGCTGGCCGACGCCGGTGTCAGTACGGTGGACACTCTGTTTTTCACCGGCGGCTCCAGCCGCGTGCCCTGCCTGCGCGAACGCGTCTCAGCGCTGGTGCCCCAGGCACGCAGCGTCGAGGGCGATCTGTTTGGCAGCATCGGCGCCGGCCTGGCACTGGATGCGCAACGCAAATTCGGCTGATCGACTACCAGGCGTGCACGCTGTCCTCGGGAAAACGGCCTGCGCGCACGGCTTGCGCATAGGCTTCAAATGCCTCGCGCACGCCGGCATTGCCGGCCAGAAAGTTTTTCACAAAGCGCGGAGTCTTGCCCAAGCTTGCGCCCAGCATGTCGTGCATCACCAGCACCTGACCCGCCGTGCCTGAGCCTGCGCCTATCCCGATCGTGTGGCAGGCCGGCAGGGCCGCGGTAATGCGTGCTGACAACGCAGCCGGCACCATTTCCAGCACCAGCATGGTCGCGCCTGCATCGGCCAACTCGCGCGAATGGCGCTCCAGCAAGGCGGCCCCCTGCTCATCACGCCCCTGCACCCGGTAGCCGCTCAGGGCATGCACCGTCTGAGGAGTCAGCCCCAGGTGCGCGCACACCGGCACGCCACGCTCGACCAGAAAACGCACCAGCGGCGCCGTCCAGCCACCGCCTTCCAGCTTGACCATGTGCGCGCCAGCCTGCATCAGACGCACCGCATGGCGCAAAGCGTCGTCCGGCCCGCCGTGATAACTGCCAAACGGCATATCCGACAGCAAAAGCGATGCGGCTCCAACCGCAGACAGCCCACGAGCGACAGCCTGCGTGTGATAGACCATGTCATCCATCGTGACCGGCACCGTGCTGTCGCGTCCCTGGCACACCATACCCAGCGAATCACCCACCAGCACCACATCCACCCCTGCCTGCCCGCCAATCCGGCAAAGACCGCGTCGTACGCAGTCAACATGACTATTTTCTCGCCGGTGTCGCGCATTTCCTGTAGACGCCGGGGAGTGATCTTACGGGGAGCTACCACAGCGCCGTAGGGTGCGGTGGACTGTTGCGGGGTGCTGCTGACCATATCCTCTCCTTGTTGGAGCGCCAAGGCTACACCAGCCGGCCATGTAACAACGAGCGACGCCAAAAGGAGCAGGCCTGCGCCCGGGCAGCCGGCGGTCAGCGCAGACCGCGCTCGCCCTCAGAAAGTCAGAAAGACCGTGACGCAGAATCCTTAATTTAGGTTCATCGCGGAATAGCGTGGAGCCGTGCTTGATTGCCGTTACGCTTGATCCTTGATTTTTCAAGGATCAAGGCCGGGATCATGCTGGACCGCAAGACGATCGAGAGGTTGGGTGGGTGGGAAGGTTATCGGGTGGAGCGGGTCGTGTGGCCTGAAGGTGAGAGCCGGACGGTCACGATTTACCTGAAGCCTTCAGCGCGAACGATGCACTGCGAGCACTGCGGCAACCGATGTCGGCAGGTGCATGAGACGACCACGCGCCGGGTGCGGGATCTGCCGCTAATGGCGCTGCGAGTGACGCTGGTAGTGCCGCGTCGGCGGGTCTGGTGCGAGCAGTGCGGTGGACCGCATCTGGAGAGGCTGAGCTGGCTGGGCCGTTACCAGCGAGTGACCGACCGGCTGGCCGAGGCGGTCAGCCAGTTGCTTGAGTCCAGCAACATTCTGGCCGTGGCGCGCTTCTTCCAACTGGGTTGGCACACGGTCAAGGCGCTGGACAAGGCCCTGCTGCGACGGGCGATCCAAGAGCCGGACTGGAGTCAGATCCACTACCTAGCGATGGACGAGTTCGCTCTACACAAGGGCCATCGTTATGCCACGGTCGTTGTCGATCCGATCCGCCGTCAGGTGCTATGGATCGGTGATGGCCGCTCGCGCGAGACGGCCAGAGCCTTCTTCGAACAACTGCCAACTGGGGTTGCCCAGCAGATCCGGGCCGTAGCGATCGACATGACGACGGCCTATGAGCTGGAGATCCAGGCCAACTGCCCCAACGCCGAGATCGTCTACGACCTGTTCCACGTCGTGGCCAAGTACGGCCGTGAAGTGATAGACCGGGTGCGTGTAGACCAAGCGAACCAGTTGCGGCACGACAAGCCGGCCCGCCGGGTGATCAAGTCCAGTCGCTGGCTACTGCTGCGCAATCGCAAAAACCTCGATCCGTGCCAATCGGTAAAGTTGGACGAGTTGCTCCAGGCCAACCAGCCCTTGCTCACCGCTTATCTGATGCGCGATGAGCTCAAACAGCTGTGGTTCTACCAACACCCCGGCTACGCCCGCCAGGCATGGGATCACTGGCTGCAACAGGCTCAGGGCAGCGGCATCGCCGCCTTGGCTCACTTCGCGCTCAAGCTAAAAGCCTATCTGCACGGGATTCTGTCTCGCTGTCGCCACCGGCTCAACACCAGCATCGTCGAGGGCATCAACAACACCATCAAAGTCATCAAGCGCCGCGCCTACGGCTACCGCGATCAGGAGTACTTCTTCCTCAAGATCCGGTCTGCATTCCCCGGTATTCCTCGATGAACCTTAATTTAGCAACGCAATGTTTCACAATGAGCGCATATTACACACAATTGCCAGAAATAACCCATTTTTGACCTACACTTGCCCGAAGGGAACCGCGTCATCCGCTGTTCCCTTCTTTTTTGCGCCGGCTGGAGCGGCGCAACACCTCAACCCCTGCACGGAGATTTCTCGGATGGAAAAGACGTTGCTCGCAACGGCGCTGGGCCTGTCACTGGCCGGCATTGCACAGGCAGACACGTCAGTCACTCTCTACGGTGTCATCGACACCGGCATTGGCTACAACAAGATCAAGGGTCCGGGCTTTGACGGCAGCCGCGCCGGCATGATCAACGGCATCCAGGAAGGTTCGCGCTGGGGTTTGCGCGGAACCGAAGATCTGGGAGACGGACTGCGCGCGACCTTCAAACTCGAAAGCGGCTTTGACTCCGGCAACGGCAGCCGCGCACAGGGCGATCGGATGTTTGGCCGCCAGGCCACCATCGGGCTGGCCAATAATGCGTGGGGCTCGCTGGAATTCGGCCGTCAGGCCACCGTGGGCTCGAACTACCTGGCCGACATCGATCCTTTCTACACCAGCTACACCCAGGCCAATATTGGCGCCGGTTTCAGCGCCGCCAATACGATGCGTTGGGACAACATGGTCATGTACAAGACCCCGTCGTTCAATGGTTTTGAACTGGGCGTGGGGTATTCCTTCAACGTGGACAGCAACGACGCCAGCCAGTCGGGTTTCCGCACGGCTGACAACACCCGCGGTATCACTGCCGGTCTGCGCTACCTGCAAGGCCCATTGAACGTCACGCTGACCTATGATCAGCTCAATGGCGCCAACCGTTCTTCCACCATCAACAACGACGCCACGCCGCGCCAGTACGCCGTGGGTGTCAGCTACGATCTGGAAGTCGTCAAGCTGGCGGCAGCCTACGGACGCACCACCGACGGTTGGTTCGTGGGCCAGGATCTGCCCAGCGGCACGCCCTACAGCAACGAGTTTGGCAACTATCGCTTCGAAGATGGTTTCAAGGCCAATTCGTACATGGTCGGCGCGACGATGCCGGTTGGCGGCGCAGGCAGCCTGTTCGGCTCCTGGCAGATGGTTGACCCTTCCAACGATCGCCTGACCGGCGGCGACGAGAAGATGAACGTCTTCAGCCTGGGTTACACCTACGATCTGTCCAAGCGCACCGATCTGTATGCCTATGCGTCCTATGCCAAGAACTACGCCTTCATCGACGATCTGAAGAGCACGGCCGTGGGCGTGGGCCTGCGCCACAGCTTCTGATCCTGCAGCAGGCAACACGAGCGCATGCCGCAAGGCCTGCGCTCAGCACAAACCCTCCAGTCACACGGAGGGTTTGTTATTTGCGCTGCCGGTGCGCGCGTGCCGCGCCAACAGCGCGTCCAGTTGATTGGCGAAAGCCTTGCGGTCGGCCTGGCTGAACGCGGCCGGCCCTCCGGTTTCCACGCCCGCCGAGCGCAGCTCTTCCATCATGTCGCGCATGGTCAGGCGCTCGCGGATGGTTTCCGGCGAGTAGCGCTCCCCCCGCGGATTGATCGCCATGACCCCTTTGGCCAGCACATCGGCAGCCAGCGGGATATCGGCGGTGATGACCAGGTCGCCGGCCACGGCATGCTGCGTGATATGCGCATCGGCCACATCGAACCCGCGCGGCACCTGCACGGCGCGAATCCAGGGCGACGGCGGCGTGCGCAGCATCTGGTTGGCCACCAGCGTCATCGGCAGCTGCCAGCGCGTGGCGGCCCGATAAAGAATGTCTTTGATGACCACCGGGCAGGCGTCGGCATCGACCCAGATCTGCATGCGGATCAGGCGTCCAGCGCTTTTTGCAGCAGTTCGGCGACGACGTCGTTGGTCGACACGCCGCGCTCCTGGGCCAGGGCGCGCACGCGCTCGGCCTGCGCCTGCGGCAGCTTGAGCGCGAAGGGCACCAGGCCGGCGGCCTGATCCAGCTTGCGCTGCTCACGCCGATCGGGCGGCAGCTCGGAGCCAAAGCGGCCGGGCGTGCCGGCCTGGCGCAATTGGCCAGCCAGTTTCAAGGCTTTGTTCTTTTCGAGGCCGTATTTTTTCATGAGAATTCCAGGCAGGGTGCGCCATCATAGCCTTGTGCGACGCCCCCGTCCCTGTCATCGCGAGAAACGGCTCGCCGCCCGATCGATCACCTCCAGCTTGTGCTGGGCAATCGCGGCCGAGCAGCTCGCTGGCCAGGTCCTTCTGGTTGACGACCCCGATGCCGCGGCGCGCGACACCGCTTCAGCAATGCGTCTTCAATGCCACAGCCGGATCGAGCAACACTTCAGCAGGCGGGTGGTCAGCCAGTTCGAGCAGCTTGCGCGCCGCCATATGATCGAGTGGCGCATTGATGGACTCCACGCACATCAGACGTCCATTGAGAAAGTGCAGCACGGACAGCCTGCCCGGCTTCAGACCCGACCGGATGCGGCGCTCGCAGCCGGCTGGCGCTATCCCGGCGATCTGCAGGCGCAAAGCGCCTTGTTCTGACCAGAACCAGGGCAGAGCGGCGTACTGCGCCGGTTGGCCGCAAAGCACGGCCGCCAGCACGCGGGCCTGATCGTTGGCGTTCTGCACCGACTCCAGGCGCATGGCCCGTCCTTGGCGCAGATACGGAAATGCCGTGCAGTCCCCGATGGCATAAATATGCGGATCGGACGTTCTCATCTGGCTGTCGACCACGACACCATTGTCTACCGCCAGCCCCGCCGATTCAGCCAAACGGGTTTCGGGAACGGCGCCGATGCCTGCAACCAGCAGCTCGACGGGATGCGACTGCCCGCCTGCACGCAACGCGCGCACCTGCCCCCCGGCCACCTCGACCTCTTCGACTGACACGCCCAGATGCAGGCTGATCCCGGCCTCGCGCAGATTGGCACTGACCAGATCCGAGATTTCCGGCGAGACCGAGCGCGCCAACAAGCGGCTCTGGCTCTCGAACACGGCGACCTGTTTGCCCAGTGCTGCGGCCGTGGCGGCAACCTCCAGGCCGATGAACCCGCCTCCCAGGACCGTCACGCTGGCCGCAGCAGCCAGGGCGTCGCGCAAACGTTGAGCGTCCGCCACCGTGCGCACGTAATGCAGATTGGCCGGGGCGGGTTCGAGGTCCGGCAAGCGACGGGCCCGCATGCCCGTGGCCAGCACCAGCTCGTCATAAGCGAGCACCGTGCCGCTGGCCAGCGTCACCGTTTGACGGTCACGGTCGATCGAGACCGTCGTCTCTCCCAGCAACAACTGCACACCGGCATCCGCATAGGCATTGGCCGGGCGCAGCAACGCAGGCTCGGCAGCGGAATCTTTGATGAACGCCTTGGACAAAGGCGGACGGTGATAGGGAAGATGCGCCTCTTCGCTGATCAGCGTGATGGCCAGTTCCTGAGCGCTCTCGGCCAGACTGCCGCAGAGTTGTGCGGCGGCGTGACCGCCGCCGATGATGACGATTTGGCGCATGAATGCCCTCCAGAAATGCGAGCCAGTCTTACGCTGCCGCCCCGCGCACGGGCCGGATCCATTGCCGCGCGTATGACTGAGCGTATGAAGTCAGCCGCGAACTCTACCCGATATCCACCCCAAACAGCGAACGTGCCCTCTGCAAGCAGCAACCATACCGGCCTCTGATTCGAGAGCCGTGGACTCCCCTGCGCATCGCGCCCGACCGGGCACTCGCTCGCCAGGAAGCCGCAAGCCCCGCCTCCCAACCGCTGCGGCGCGACCCAGGACAGCCTGTGTCGAATCAGCCGGCGGGCTGACTGGCCTGCGCGCTTTCCTCCGCACAGATCCGGAATACCTGCGACAAATCCTCATCGCCCCAGCCGCGCGCCATGGCCGTCTGAAGCAGCCCCCGCACGGCGGGCAGCACCCGCAGCACCGTGCGGCTATCCGCGGCCAGCTCCGCAATTGCATCCAGGTCCTTGAGCAGGACGCGGATCGTCCCCGTGGCCTGTTCAGGCGGCTCGACCATACGCGGCCAAAGCGTTTGCAGCAGCACCGAATCGGCCCAGCCACCTTGCAAGGCGGCCGGCATCGCCGCGCTGTCTATCCCGTTGCGTGAGGCAAGGACAAAGCCTTCGGCCAAGGCCGACAGGGTGGTGGCCACAATCATCTGGTTGGACAGCTTGCTCGTCTGCCCGGCCCCGACCTCGCCCATGCGGGTGACTCGCGCGGAAAACGCCATGAGCGCCGGCGTCACCGTGGCGATGGCCTGGGCCGGCCCGCCGGCGATGACCGCCAACGTGCCCCGCTGGGCGCCAGCCATGCCGCCCGATACCGGCGCGTCGATCCACTGACCGCCCGTTGCCTCGGCCCAGCGGTGTGCCAACGATTGGGTCAATGCGGGCGACAGCGTCGAATGGTCCACCACGAACCGTGGCGGCGTCGCTGCCTGCGCCAGGCCCGCCTGGCCGAACACCACGTCCTGCACCGCCTGTCCATCGCCCAGGCAGAGCAACACCGCATCGACGCCGCTGGCCAATTCGGCCGGCGTCTCGCACTTGCGAGCGCCCAGGCCAACCAGCGGCGCGACCTTGCCAGCGGAGCGATTCCACACCGCCACCTCGTAACCAGCCGCCAACAGGCGGCGCACCATGGGGTCGCCCATGCGGCCGATGCCGCAAAACCCGATACGCGGCCCGGTCATCGCGCACCGTCCCCGGCCGGCGAACCCGGCTCCTGCGGCGTGTCGTACGGCCAGTCGACCGCGCCCGAGTGCGTCACAGCGCCCAGCGCCGCCGGGCGGACCAGTGCCTCGTATTTTTCCAGCACCCCGCCGAGCCGGCCTCGCACAAAGGGATGCACCTGAGCGGCGCGCGCGGCCAGCTCATCGTCGGACAGTTGTACGTCCAAACGTCCTTTGAGCGCATCGATGTGAATACGGTCGCCATCGCGCAGCAAACGAATCGGGCCGCCCGCCGCCGCTTCGGGGCCGACATAGCCGATGCACATCCCGCGCGTGGCGCCGGAGAACCGTCCGTCGGTCAGCAGGGCTACTTTTTCGCCCATGCCCTGACCGTAGATGGCAGCCGTTACGCTGAGCATTTCGCGCATGCCGGGTCCCCCCTTGGGGCCCTCATTACGGATCACCAGCACGTCGCCTTCCTGGTAGCCCTGCGCGGCCACCACGGCCATGCAATCCTCTTCGGTCTCGAAAACCCGCGCCGTCCCGGAGAACACCAATTGCTTGAGCCCCGCGGTCTTCAGGGCCGCGCCATCGGGCGCGAGATTGCCGCGTAAGACAACCAGCCCGGCATTGGGCGACAGGGGTTCGTCATGCGGCTTGACCACACGCCCGTCCGGGCCGGGGAAAGCCTGCAGAGCCTCCTGCAGCGTCTGGCCGCTTTGCGTCAAGGTATCGCCATGAATATGTCCGCCGGCCAGCAAAGCATTGAGCACCGCCGGCACGCCGCCGACGTTGTGCAGATCAACCGCCAGATAACGCCCGCCGGGCTGCATATCGCCGATCAACGGCGTGCGCGCCAACACTTCGGACACATCGTCGAGCGTAAAGCGTATGCCGGCCTCGTGCGCGATGGCAGGGATATGCAGCATGGCATTGGTGGACCCTCCCGTGGCCGCCACGGCCGCACAGGCGTTCTCCAGGCTTTTGCGCGTGACCAGATCACGCGGCAGCGGACCGCCGCCGCGCAAGGTGCGCATTACATTCTCGCCTGCACGCCGGGCGATGGCGATGCGCTCGCTATAGACCGCGGGCACCATGGCCGATCCCAGCGGAGCCAGGCCCAGCACCTCGGCCACCATGGCCATGGTGTTGGCGGTGAACTGCCCGGGACAGGATCCCGCCGTCGGGGTGCAGCGCTTCTCGATGCCGGCCAGCGTTTCGGCAGACATCTTGCCTTGCTGCGCCGTACCGACGGCTTCGATGGCCGTCAGGATGGTTGCTTGCGTGCCGTCGGGCAGGGTGCCGGGCAGCATGGCGCCGCCAAACAGAAAAACGCCCGGCACATTGACCCGCACCATGCCCATCAGAATGCCTGGCAGCGTTTTATCGCAGCCGGCCACGCCAACCAGCGCGTCGTAGCAATGCGCCCGCACGAACAGTTCGACGCTGTCGGCGATGGTTTCGCGCGATACCAGGGAAAAACGCATACCGGCGTGATTCACGGACGTGCCGTCCGACACCGAAATCGCCGAGCCACGGATGGGCACGCCCCCGCCTGCGGCCACACCCAGCCGCACATTATCCGAGATCTGATTCAAGGACATGGAACAGGGCGTGTTCTCACCGAAGGTATCGACGATGGCCACGAAAGGCTTCGCGATCGCCTCATCATCCAGACCCGTGGCGCGCAGAAAGGCACGATGCGGCGTGCGGGTCACACCCTCGGTCACGATGCGCGAGCGGTGTTTATGCAAGTCTTTCATGGTCAGCATCCTTAAGTGTCGCCACGGCGATCATGTGTTCAACAACAGGCCGTTCTCAATCGCCAGCACCTGGCCCGTCATGGCCGGCGCCTGCGCAGCCAGAAACCAGCACAGGTCCGCGATTTCACCCGGCGATGCCACCCGCTTGAGCGGCGCGTTCTCCCGCATGCTGGTCAGTACGCGGGCATATGCCTCGTCGCCGAGGGTGCGCCGCAGCAGGCCGTCATCCACCATCCCTGGCGCAATCGCATTGACCCGCACCTGCGGAGCCAGTGTGCGCGCCAGCGACAACGTCAGCGCATTCACCGCACCCTTGGAGGCGGCATACGCGATGGAGGAGCCCGTCCCATTCAAGGCGGCAAGCGACGAGATATTGATCACCGCTGCCGAGCATTCATGCGCCGCACGCGTGCGCAACAGATCCGCTGCGGCGCGCGTCATCTGAAACATCCCGATCAGGTTGACGCGATAGACGCGCTCGAACTCCTCGGCGTCGACGCCGTCGAGGTCTGCGTGCGCAATGACTCGGGTCGTACCCGCGCTATTGACCAGACAATCCAGCCGGCCCCAGCGCTGCGCCACCGTCTGCACCAACGAGCGGCAATCCTGATCCTGGCCAACATCGGCATCGAGGATCACCGCGTCAGCGCCCCGGGCATGGCATTCGGCGGCCGTGGCTTGGGCCGCCGGCCGGGTACTGTCATCAAAATTCGTGATCGCCACGGCCCAGCCTTCACGCGCAAAGCGCAGGGCCGTGGCCGCGCCGATGCCTGTCGCCCCGCCGGTGACCAGGCAAACGGGCGCGCTCACGAGGCGCTCCGCACGGGCTTCATCGACACCGAAATCACCGCGCCGCAGACAAGAGCCAACGCGAGCACGATCATGCCCGGCAGCAATTGACCCGTGCTGTCCTTCAGAAAGCCGATCAGGTAGGGGCTGGCGAAACCGGCCAGATTGCCGATGGAATTGATCAGCGCAATGGCCGCGGCCGCAGCGGCGCCGCCGACCATGGCGGTCGGAATTCCCCAGAACACCGGCGCGATGGAATTGATACCGATCGCAGCCACGATCAGCGCCACAATGGACCAGACCATATGATCGACCAGCAGTACCGATGCCAGCATGCCTCCGGCGCCCAACAGACAGCAGATCGCCACATGCCAGCGGCGCTCATTGTGGCGGTCGGCGTGGCGGGCGATCAGAATCATGGCCACCGCGCTGATCAGCGACGGCACGGCCGACAGCAAACCAATATTGCCCAGATCGGCCACTCCTGTGGATCGGATCATGGTCGGCAGCCAGAACACCAGACCATAATTGCCCATGGCAATGCAGAAGTACAACACACTGAGCAACCACACCTTGGGATTGCGAAACACCTCGCGCACACTGTGATTGGCTCGCGTGCCCGCATCGGCGGCCAGGCCGTCGGCCAGCAGACGTTTCTCATCGTCGCTCAACCACTTTACGGTTTCGATGCGATCCTGCAACACGAAAAACGCGGCAATACCCACCAGCAGTGAGGCAATGCCCTCGATCAGAAACATTCACTGCCAGCCCGCGAGGTCATGCACCCCGCCAAAGCTCTGCATGATCCAGCCGGACAGGGGGCCGCCGATAGCCCCGAACACCGGGATTGCGACCATGAACAGTGCAATGATCTGCGACCGGCGGCTGGAGGGAAACCAGGTCGCCAGATACAACACGATGCCTGGGAAGAAACCCGCCTCGGCCACGCCCAGCAAGAAGCGCAGCACATAAAAGGACGTCGCGCCCTGCGTGAACATCGTCAAACAGGAGATGATCGACCAGGTCACCATGATGCGCGCAATCCACATCCGCGCACCCACCCGATGCAGGATCAGATTGCTTGGCACCTCAAAGATGAAATAGCCAAGAAAGAACATGCCGGCGCCGGCCCCATAAACCGTCTCAGACAACGACAGATCGGAGAGCATTTGCAGCTTGGCAAAGCTGATGTTCACCCGGTCGATATAGGCCACGATAAAGGCCAGAAACAGAAAGGGGATCAAGTGCAGCGTGAGTTTGCGATACAGGGCATCGCGCGCGCCGGCGTCGGCGGTTGCGCTCACGCCAGCGCGCACGGGTGCGCCGCCGGTAAGGGACGAGCTCATGAATACTGTCTCCGTAGATGCGTGCCTCATGGCACGTCGTTTCGTCGCAGCACCCCGCGTTGGTTATATGTGGCCTCGCAGCCCGAGCCCGCCGGCCGGCCCTCGAGGCCGCCTGCAGCTGCCCGATCGTCCCGCGCAGTTGTGCTTTCCGCCGCAAGATTACGATTGCCGCTCTCGGAGAACAAATCACCGTTCCCGCCAAAAACATAACCATTTGGTTATGATTGCCGCTGCTCAACCTGCCCGAAAGGCACGCCATGCCAGCTCCTGACGCTTCCCTGGAACGTTTCTTTCGCAGCGGACTGAAGCTCGGGCATTTGCGCATGTTGGTCAGCCTGGCCGAACTGCATCAGGTCACGCGCGTGGCAGCGGCCTTCCACGTGACGCAGCCTGCCATCTCCAAACAGATTGCCGAGATCGAAGAGGCACTGGGTGCGGCTGTAACCCGCCGCGCCGGTAACGCGGTGGAACTGACCAGCATCGGGCAGGTACTCGTCGAGCGTGGCCGCGAAATTCTGCGGCAACTCGAATTAGCGCAACGTGATGTCAGCGCCCTGAGTGCGGGCACCGCCGGCCACGTCCGCCTGGGAGCTGTCGTCACCATTCCCCAGCCGGTCATCGAGCATGCCGTGGAGCTTTTCACTCGGCGCGCCCCCACGGCCACGTTGTCCTTTGTCGAGTCCACGCTGGACCGGCTGCTCAAGATGATGGACGAGGGCAATCTGGACCTCGCGCTGGGCCGCAATCGCGTCGCGGGCACCATCCCGGAAATGCGGCAAGAATCTCTGCACCACGAACCGTTCGTCTTCGTCGTCGGATCCCACCATCCCCTCGGAGGCAGTGACACCGTAGTCCGGACACAGGATCTGCAAGACGCGCGCTGGATCACCCCGATGCGAGCCTCGCCGGCCTACGCCACCATGATGCAGGCGCTGGCCGAGCATGGCGTGACACTCGGCCAGCCCGCCATTGAGTCCAGCTCGCTGGCACTGAACCTGTCGTTGCTGCGGCGGGGGGACTATATCTCCATCCTGCCCCTGTCCTTGGCCAAGCGCTATGTGCAGCGCGGCTCCATGCGAGTGCTGCCGCTCGAACCGCTCGCCCCCCTGGGCGAAGCCATCCTCTACTGGCGCGCGGACACCATCACCCCCGCGGTGGCGTTGTTCGCCGCCTGCCTGCGGGAGTCGTCCAACGAACGGATTACGCCATCGTAGTGCTGCGAACACCTCCAGCTTTCGCGCCGGCCGCCCCCCTGCCACGCCAGCGCAGCGCTACGAAGTGCAACGCGCGACAAGACAGGGGGTTACCGGCCGAGGCGTAAAAAAAGCCTCAGACCGGAAGTAGGCCGATCCCAGGCTCTTGGGCTTGACGTCGCTCACCGGTGCGTCACCACCGACTCACCGCACCGCACACCGTACGCCATCAGTTCGACAGATCGATGCCCGACGTCTCGACCACCTTCTTCCATTTTTCGCTCTCCTTGTTCAGGAATGCCGAGAACTCGGCTGGGGTATTCGGATCCACATAAGCGCCCAAGGTTTTGAACTGCGCCTGAAATGCGGGGCTCGCCACAGCTTTCATGACGGCGGCGTTCAACTTCTCCACAACAGCCGGCGGCGTACCTGCCGGCGCTGCCAGGCCAAAATACGAGGAGATCTCGTACTGCGGATAACCTGACTCGGCGACGGTCGGCAGTTCGGGGAATGCATCGGATCGCTTGGCCCCGGTGACGGCCAGCGCTTTCAGGTCGCCATTGCGGATCATGGGCGCGGCCGTCGACAAGTTATCGAATGCCGAGGTGACGTCGCCGGCTCGTACCGCCATCAACGACGGACCACTTCCATTGAAGGGGACATGGAGTATCTCCGCGCCGGTGGCCTGCCGAAACAGTTCTCCGCCAAGATGAAGCGAAGATCCAACGCCGGGCGATCCATAGGACACGGCTTTGGGATTCGCCTTGGAGTACTCGACATATCCCTTGACGTCACTCACAGGCAGGTTCTTGTTGACCACAAGAACGTTAGGAACCTGCGCGACAAGCGCGATGGGCGCGAAGCTGTCGAGCGTGTACTTCTGGCCCTTGTACAAATACTGATTGACGGCCAATCCGAAGGGAACCATCAGCAGCGTGTAGCCGTCTGCTGCAGCCCGAGCCACATAGGTATGCGCCACGTTGCTATTGGCTCCGGGCTTGTTCTCCACGATAAAAGACTGCTTGAGCTGATCGGAAAGCTCTTTGGCCAACGTTCGTGCCAGCAAGTCCGTGCTGCCTCCCGCGGCAAAGCCAACCACGATGGAAACGGGTCTCGTCGGATAAGTGTCCTGAGCCCAGGTGCTGGTTGAAGCAGCGAACAGAGCCGCTGCAACCAGGGTTTTCTTCATGCCGTTCATTTGTGTCTCCTCAGGGCCTGTGGCGGTCTTATGCCGACTTGCCCGACAGATATTGGTAGATGATGCCGTTATCACGTTCACCGAGACCGGCATTGGCGCACAGCTGATAAAGGTGGGTGGCCGCCCCTCCGAGAACGGTCGCAGCCCCACTGGCCATGGCTGCTTCTTGCGCCAAAACCATGTCCTTGAGCATCAGATTGGTGGCGAAGCCGTTGGTGTAGTCGCGGCTGCTGGGAGAATTCTCCACCAGTCCTGGCACGGGGCAGGTGCGCGTCAGCGCAAACGACTGTGCGCTGCCTGCGGCGGCGACTTCGAAGAAAATCTTTTCGTCGACGCCTAGCTGTCGTGCCAGAACGAAGGCTTCACTGATAGCAATCTTGATAATTCCGGCGGCCATGTTGTTGCAGATTTTCACGGCCTGACCGTTTCCCGCGGCACCGGCATACACCAGCTTCGAGCCCATGCTTAACAAGACGTCACGCATGCCAGCGAAGACTGTCTCGTCGCCCCCAACCATGATGGTGAGGGTTCCTGCCTGGGCACCGGCCACGCCGCCGGTAACAGGTGCATCGAGCACCGCGACGCCCCGATCGGCCGCCATCGCATGCAACTTCCGTGCGCTCGGTACACCGATGGTCGAGCAATCGATGAGCACTTGTCCGCGCCGAGCGTGAGCCAGCACCTGACTTTCGGCCACCTCAAGGACTGCCGGGCCATTGGGCAACATGGTGATGATGATGTTCGCCTCGGCCACCAGGTCTTTAACTGTACCCGTCACCCGCCCGCCTGCCTGTACGAAGGCGGGACGATCCTGTGTATCGAAACCGATGACGGGATAGCCCTTGGCCAGCAGGTTAACAGCCATGGGCAACCCCATGGCGCCCAATCCAATGAACCCGATACGCTGCATATCAGGCCTTCTTTTCGATCAGATTTTCAGCCGCAAGCACCTCTTCCGTCGCCCGGAACGCTTCGACGCCGGCAGGCACTCCACAATAAACCATGGCCTGCAGCAAAACCTCTTTGATTTCCTCCACGGTGCATCCGTTGTTGAGCGCGCCTACGACGTGCATCTTCAACTCAGCCCCCTTGCCCAGCGCGGTCAACATGCCGAGCAATATCAAACTCCGGGTGCGATCGGGTAACCCCGGACGGCCCCATATGGCACCAAAGCAATAGGTCTCGACGAGTTCTCGTGCGTCGTTATTAAAGGCATTTCGGCCAGCTTCGCGCTTCTCGAAGTACTGCTCACCCAGCACGCGGCGCAATACATCACGGCCCGATTTTTGAAGGTCACTCATGTTGTCTCCTGGTCGCGGCCTGCGTATCCGGCCGCCTCGCGGCTATTCTATGAACGATGGCACGTTCGCAGATATGCAATTAACGCGGCGGGTATAGCTGCAAGACATAGACGAAAGAGGACAAAAATGAAATTCAAGCTGCGCCACATGGAAGTTTTTCGGGCAGTCATGCTGACCGGTTCGACCAGTGCAGCCGCGCGCATGCTGTTCGTTTCCCAGCCAGTTGTCAGCCGCACTCTGGCCAACATCGAGACCAGCCTCGGCCTACCATTATTCGAGCGCAAAGTCGGAGCGCTGTTACCCACCGAAAATGCGCGCGTCATCTTCCGGGAGGTCGATGATCTGTACAGCGCTGCGGCGCGGATCGACGGTCTGGTGGAAAATCTCAAAGGTCACCGGCAAGAGCGCATCAGCTTCTCGAGCAGTCCGGCACTTGGACTGCGAGTCGTGCCAAAGGCGATCAAGCACTATCTCGCCACTCAGCCACCGGCAGCCTTCTCATACAAGACCAGCTTGATCAAGGAAATGCCCGCTGATCTGCTAGGCAAGGTGGTCGACTTTGCGCTGTCGATCTGGCCTATTGACCACCCCAATCTACGCTGCATACCCTTGTTCGATGGCAAGATCTGCCTCGCGGTCCCGAAGGGCCACCCATTGTCGCAGCGCCGATTGATCAAGCTCGAAGACCTGACGGGCTTGCCCCTCATTCTCTATCAGCAAGAAATGCCCATAGGAGCATTGATCCGCGAACGGCTGCGTGCGGCTGGCGTCGAAGATGCGCCTCTTGTCGAAATCAACCGCTCTGAGCAGGCCTGCGCACTCGTGCACGAAGGCGTGGGTGTGGCGCTCATCAACGAGCTCTGCGTCGACGAGGAGTTGTGGAGTGGGCTGGTCGCCAGGCCGGTGGATCTGGATTTTCCGGTTGCGGTCTACCTCATCACCTCGGCGTTCGAGACCTTGCAGTCCGGATGCGAGACCTTCCTGCAGATGCTGGTACGTCAGCAAGTAGAGGCACTCAATACCCGGTGAGCGGACGCACGCTCGCGGTGCGCTGACCGGTGGGCCCGCCCATTTGAATTACATCGCGTTCGCCCCGAACTGACGGACCGCATTGCAGGACGACTGCGTCAGCATTCTGCCGACTGCCGGGTCCCGGCCGCTGCGGTACCACAGCAGCATATTGCCGTCATGGCGGGCCATATTGGCCAGCACCGTGGTTTCGATGTCCAAGGTTCTGGACAGCTCACCCTTGTGCACGCCGGCAGTGAAGATTTCGGTCAACACCTCGGTCATGATGGCGTAGTAGGCCCGCACGGCCTGCCTGGCTGGGGTATCCGTCTCACGAAACTGCAGGCTGGTCAGGATCAGGATCACCAGATCATCCGGATACTTGGCGGCCCAGCCCGCCTGTTTCTGCACAAAGGCGACCAGTTTCTCCACGGCGCTGCATGTGAGCTCGCGGATATGCTGTTGCGTCAGCACAATGGAGCGCTCGCGGATCCGATCCAGCAAATACACCAGCAGGGCTTCCTTGGTCTTGAAATAGTAATAGACCGCCCTTTGGTGAAACCGGCCTCATCCGCGACCTGCTCCAGGCTGGTTTCGGTGTAACCCTTGCGCGCAAAAAGCATCAGAGCTGCCCGCTCGATTTTCTCTACGCTCGCTTCGCTGTCTTGTTTTTTCTTTGCCATCGCTGAATCAGCCAGAAAGTCCCGCCATCACACGGCAGGCCGAGCATCCTCGGCCGCGTTTGGCCGGTCCATCAGGTCGCGTAAGTTGACCCCCTCACGCTTGCGGTCCCACAACTCCAGGCTCAAGGCGGTGTTTTTGACCGACACACGCTGCAGTTTCCCGGTAACGGTTCGCGGCAAGGCCGTCATCTGACAGAGGAACCGCGGCATCATGAAGTGCGGCAGTTGGGCCATCAGAAAGCGCAGCAACGCCAGGTAATCCATGCTGACGCCCGGCCTGGGGACGACGCAAAGCAATATATCATCGTCGCCCTCGAAGCCAGAATCCACACCGACCGCAGCCGATTCGACGATGTCCGGATGCAGCAGGGCGGCGGCCTCGATATCACTGGCCGAAATATTCTCGGCGCGCCGACGGATGCGTTCCTTGGCCCGGTCCACAAAATACACCGCGCCCGACTGATCCACATAGCCGCAGTCGCCGGTGTGAAACCACAAGTTGCGCCAGGCCTGCACGGTCTGCTCCGGCATACCCAGATAACCTTGCATCGTCGTCCAGGGATGGCGCGGGCGAACCGCAAACTCACCGACCTGGCCGGCAGGAACCGGACGGTCGCAGACATCGAGCACGGCGAGTTCGAAGTTTTCCTCGTCGACCCGGCCGCAGGAGCCCACCTGTAATGCTTCGCGATGATCCGTCCAACAGGGAATCCCGATTTCCGTCATACCCCAGACCTCCATGCCCCGCACGCTAAAGCGCTGTTCGAAAGCGGCGGCAATACGTTTGGGAAAGGGTGCGGTGCGTATCAACCTGAGCTGGTGCTGGCTGTCGGCAGGCGAGGGGGGGTTGGGCGTAGACCATCTCGAGCATCGGTCCATGCGCGGCGGTCACGGTGGCGCCGTAGTCACGAATGCGGCCCAGCCATTGGCTGGCATCGAAGCCCGAGTCCAGCACGACCTTGCCGCCAGCCACCATGGTGGCGAGCACCGACATGAATTTCCCCGCCATGTGATACATGGGATAGAAGGAGAAAAAAACGTCGTGCTCGGTGAGATCCATTTTCTCGGCCGAACGCCTGGCCAGCAGAGCGATCTGCGCATGCGGCAGCAGCACACCTTTGGCAGGACCGCTGGTGCCTGACGTGTATATGATCGACGCAATATCGGACGGCTCGGCGTGATGAGCCAATGTGTCATGGATGGGTGCTGCCCTGAGGTCCGCACAGCGAACGACCCGCAGAGTGTCGGGGACGCTCCCTTCGTAAACAGCGTCATCGAGCAGCACGATGGTGCGCAAGTGCGTCAACCGCGGTGCGCAAGGCAGAATCACCTGGAGAAACGCTGCGGTCGTCAGCATCACCTGGGCTTGGCTCAGATTCGCCGCATGTTCCAGGCTTGCGCCCTTGTATCCGGTGTTGATTCCGACATCGACGGCATTGAGCTGATTGGCCGCCAGCCAGGCGTGCACGGCGCCATGGGAGTTGGACAGCATGCTCAAGACCCGATGCCCGGCGCGCACACCCAGACCATGCAATCGCGCGGCCAACTCCGTGACGTGCCGGCCGGTCTGTGCATAGCTCTCGCATGCGCCGCCGGCCACCTCCAGAAACGGTCTTTCCGCAAAAAGCGCCACGGCATGCGCCACAATGGCCGGCACGGTCTGGCCGGTCCCCACTACGTCGTTGGCGAGCGCGTCGCTCACCTGATTATGTCGATCAGCGGCCATCATATCCGGGCGTGAATTCAGGGAGAGCGCCAGTATACGTGCATCATTTGCGGCCGCTGCCTGGCTGCGCCGGGCCTGAGCGCTCATGCGTTTTCTTCCTCGGCGAAGACGTCGGCCCGGTCGGCATCCAGGGTAGGCGGACCGCGCCGGATGGTAGCCGGTGTACGGGACAAGCGGATCGGGCTGCCTACGAAACGCATGTCCTGCTGGCCGGCCACGGGTACCGTGGCGATGAGCTCATTGGCTTCGGTCTGAGGGTGGGCCAATGCCTGATCAAAATCCAGAATAGGCGCGGCCAGCACGCCCGCGCCCTGCAGTTTTTCCACACTTTGCTGCACAGTGAGCGGGAGAAAATGCGGCTGCAACATGCGCGCAATCTCTTCTTTGCCTGCGGCTTGGCCGTACTTGTCTTCCCAGCCCGGCGTTACGGACAAATCTTCTATCCCCAGCCCCTGGCAGATCAGTTGAAGGGGGTTATCCCGGAAGAAGCCGATGACCGTCAGCCAGCCGTCGCTAGCCTGAGCCGTGAAGTTCAACGCCCGCTCAAACCAGCGTGTCTCATAGCGGTAGTTGAGCGCCGTCGCCGCTTCAAGGCTTTGCATTGCCATCAAGGCGCCAAACAGAGAGACATTCACCTGCTTCCCCCGGCCTGACGTATGGCGCTCCATCAGCGCCAGCAGAATGCCTTGCGCCAGAAGCAGTCCGGAAGTGAAATCCGCGATGGGAACATTGATGAAGGTCGGCGCGCCCGCCGACGCAGTGGTCTTCCAGGCGATGCCGCTAATAGACTGGATCAGGAAATCCTGCCCGGCCATGCCGGCCAGCGGTCCCGTCTGCCCGAAGCCGCTGGCCTCGGCGTAGACGAGACGCGGATTGATGCGCTGCACTTCCTGATAACCAAACCCCAGGCGTTCGAGCACGCCCGGCCGGTAGTTGTGCATCAGCACATCCGCCTCTTGCAGAAGTCGCCTGAAGATCTGTTGATCGGTGGGGCTCTTCAGATCTAGGCAGACTGATCGCTTATTGCGATTAACTGCCCCGAAGTAACTTCCCATCGTGCCCTGGGCATTGGCGACGGTGTCGCTGTGCCTGAGCGAATCGCCACGACCAGGACGCTCGATCTTGAGCACGTCCGCGCCATAGTCGCCCAGGATCTGGCCGGCCAGCGGGCCCTGGAATACCTCGCACAACTCCAGCACTTTGATGCCATCCAGAACTGTGGACATCGTTGTCTCCCACTAGCTTTTGTAGACTTCTTTGGCAATCATCAAACGCTGAATCTGATTGGTCCCTTCCCAGATCTGCGTCACCTTCGCGTCGCGCAGCATGCGTTCGACCGGGTAGTCCTTCAGATAGCCGTAGCCGCCATGCAACTGAACCGCATCGGTAGCCACGGACATCGCGGCATCGGTGCACAGCACCTTGGCCATGGATGCGTACTTCCTCGCGTCGGGCAGATTGTTGGCGGTCAGCGTGGCCGCGTGCATCAGCATGGCGCGGCCAGCCTCCACCCTCATGGCCATGTCGGCCACCATGCCCTTGATCATCTGGAAGTCCGCGATGGGCCGGCCGAACTGTTCGCGCTGCTGCGTGTAGGCCACGGCTTCATCCAGCGCGCCCTGCGCGATACCCAGTCCGTGCGCGGCATACTTCAGGCGCGAGGCCAGCAAACCTGCACGGATGTATTCGCCGCCGCGACCCGGTTCGCCAATCACGCGATCCAGCGGAATCTCGCAGTTATCCAGGATCACGTCGGAGGTCGGGCTGCCACGCAGGCCCATTTTTCGTTCCGGCGCCCCGAACGAGACGCCCGCATCCTGCTTGCTGACCAGGAATATCCCGAACTGTTCGTCTTGCGTGCGCGCGAAGATCAGATACCAATCGGCCCAGCCGCCATTGGTGATGAATCGCTTGGTCCCATTCAACACCCAGCCGTTGGCGCTGCGCTTGGCCGTGGTCACCACCCCCATCAGATCCGAGCCGCCCTTGGGCTCGGTCAGCCCCCAGGCCGATCGGTGTTCGCCGCGAACTACGGGCTCGATGATCATCTGTTGCTGGGCCGCGCTGCCGAATCGTTGCACCAGCATCATGATCCAGCAGGTCGACACCGTGGTGGCCGTGGCCGCGCACACGCGCGCCAGCTCCTCGACCGTGATGATCTGCGTGAAAACGTCGCCGTCCTGCCCGCCCAAGGCCTCGCTAAAAGGCAGGCCGGGCAGCCCGAGCTCCAGACTGGCTTGCAGCGCCTCTGTCGGCGGACGCGCCTCGTCGTCCACAAGCGCGGCATATGGCTTGACCTTTTCTCGGGCAAAACGCCGTACCTGCTCACGAAACGTCGTGTATGTATCGTCATACTGAGATATCAGCATGCTTGTCTCCTGTATCCGTGTCTGGGCGTCAAGGTGTGTGGGTCATCTTCGGAGGCCAGGTGCGCGAAGGTATCCGCTGGCGTTCACTCTGCGGGCTGGCCTGCGCGATCTCCTCAGGAAACAGCCCGGCCTGCGCAAGGATCTGATCTGATCGGTCCGTCGTATCAGTGGGCGGCGCGGGGAAAGCCCGCGTGCCAAACCGGGGGATGACCGGAACGCTGTCCGCGTTGGCCGTCCCATGCCGAGCCACGATATGCGGTTGCCGCCAGACTTCCTCGGGGCTGAGCACCGGCATCAGGCAGGCCTCTTTGCCCGCGAAAAGCCCGGCCCACTGATCCCGAGTCTTTTCCCGGAAGCGGGCATCGAAACGCTCACGAATAGCCGGCCACAGGCGCATATCCATGTGGTCGGGCGGCTCGCTCTCGAACAAGGTGCGCCACAGGTTGATGAAAAACTGCGGCTCCAGCGCGCCTACGGACACGTATTTGCCGTCAGCGCACTCGTAGCACCGATAATAGGGCGCGCCGCCAGCCAACAAACCCTGGCCGCGGGCCGGAAGAATGGGCGTCTGCCACACGGGCCAATGCATAGCCAGCAGCGACAGACACCCATCGATCATGGCCGCATCTACATATTGTCCTTTGCCCGTGCGCGTGCGGTCGAAAAGGGCCGCCACGATGCCCAACGCCGCAATAAAACTTCCCGCCGCAAAATCGGCCAACAGGTTCAGCGGCACCGAAGGTGGGCCGTCTGCAGGGCCGATGGCGCCCAGCACGCCGGTCAGCGCCAGATAAGAGATGTCATGTCCGGCTTCCTGCGCCAGTGGGCCGTCCTGACCGTAGCCCGTCACCGAGCAATAGACCAGACCGGGATTCTGCTGACTCAAGGTCTCGTAACCCGCGCCCAGCCTGTCACACACCCCAGGCCGGAAGCTTTCGACGAACACGTCCGCGGTCTGGCATAAGCGCTGCAGGGCAGCTTGTCCGGCCTCGGTCTTGAGATCCAGTTTGATGAAATGCTTGCCTCGCGAAAACGTCGCGATCGGATTGCCGGCGCGCCCGCCGCCCACCACGATCACTTCCGCGCCGAGGTCAGCCAGCAGCATCGTGCAGTAGGGGCCGGGTGCCAACCTCGACATGTCGATGATCCGCACACCCTCGAGCGGTTTGCGGGGCGGCTGATCGGCAGAAGATGGGGGGATCGCTGCGGTCATCTTCAAACCTCCAGACCGTGCAGATGATCACGCAGCGCATGGGCGGCGAGCAGAAAGAACCCCTGGCCGAACAAGGTCCAGCCAAAGGGCACCCCAGGCCCGCCTGGCACCATGGCCACACCGGGCACACGACCGCAACTCTCGACACTGCCGGCCACCACCGTAAACGCCTTTATCGCCCGAGCGCGCAATTGCTCAGCCGGGCAGGCGGCCACGGGCACATCCAGTTCGATGGCGCGCTCAGCCGCATAGGCAAACATCAAGGTCGCCGAAGCTTCCAGATTGGATAGGGGGTCATCGAGAACGTGGAAGAAGTATCCCGAGGCGTCCTGCATGCCGGCCATGGCCCCCAACACCCTGGCGTAGGTGTCGCGAACAAACGGTGCCTGCGCGTGATCCGGGGCAATCGTCAGCAACTCGGCACAGCACGCCAGCAACCAGCCATTGCCGCGCGCCCAAAAGGTCGACTGCGGGAAATGATTGGGCTTTTCGCACCAGGCATGGCGCGCGAGATGAAATTCGCTGTCCACCAGGCGCACGACATGAACGCGAAACTGCGCGAACGCCTCGTCCACCGCCGCCGGCTCGCCTGCCAGTTTGCCGTAGTCCGCCATGAAGGGGCACATCAAGTAGGTGAAGTCGATCCATAACTCCGGGCCTTCGCCGCGCGACCAGATCCCGCCCTCAGTCGTGCGGGGGGCATCACGCAGCGCCTGATACTGCCTGGCGGCACTTTCCAGATAGCGGGGATCGGGATGGCGGCGGTGTAACTGCATCATCGGCGCGCCCACGGCGGCGGTCTCGCTGGCCAGGGGGGTGAACGAGCGTATATGGCCGCCGCTGGAGGTATGCCAGTCACCGTAACTGAGGTTGCCGTCCGACTTCTGCGTGGCGACCGCGCGGTCGATCCACCGTTTGGCCAGCGGCTGAAATTCCGCCATCTCCCACACCAGCAGCCCTGAAATCTCCGCCGCCTTCTGCCAGCAATCGCGCTCGTTGGGGTTGTCCCGAATAAACCCGCTGACGCGCTGAACCAACTCCTCCAGGCCCATATTGACTTCTCCATTTTCGATACATACTATGTGGCTAGTATGTCATGTACGACGTTTCCGGGTGTCAAGCAACTGGATCACCCGTCCGGCATCCTGCATGTCCAGACGCCCGGTCAAGACCACGGAGGAGTTCCGCATGAATGGCTCGGAAGCAATGGTTCACACCCTGCTGAACCATGGCGTTTCAGTATGTTTTGCCAACCCCGGCACCTCGGAGATGCACTTCGTCTCCGCGCTGGACCGCCTGCCTCAGATGCGGTGCATACTCGGCCTGTTCGAAGGTGTGGTCACCGGTGCGGCTGACGGGTACTACCGCATGACGCGTCAACCAGCCGCCACCTTGCTGCATTTGGGATCAGGCCTGGGCAATGGGCTGGCAAATCTGCACAATGCCAAACGCGCGCGCTCGGGCATCCTCAATATCATTGGCGAACATGCGCAGGACCACATCGCCAATGACGCTCCTCTTACCTCCGATATCCAGGCTATCGCACGGCCGGTTTCGCACTGGGTGCGCACCTGCGCATCGGCGGCGACCGCCGCGGCCGACACCGCCGCGGCCGTGCATGCGGCCAGTGGCGCGCCCGGCAAGGTGGCATCTCTGATCCTGCCCGCCAACGCCGCGTGGGAGCCCTCTGCGGGCGGAGCCGTGCGGCCACAGCGGGCGCGGCCAGCGCCCTCGCCGGCAGCCAGCGTAGTCGACGCCATCGCGCAGGCCCTGCGAACGCCTGACGTGCGCCCGGAAGAAATCGCCCTCTTGCTGGGCGGGCGGGCCATGCTGGGTGAGGGCCCTCGCCTGGCGTCCCAGATCGCCGCGCGTGTCGGATGCCAATTGCTGGCCGAAACCAAAAACGCGCGCTCGCAGCGCGGCGCCGGGCACGTCAACATCCCGCAGATACCTTACCCCTTGAACGGCGCGCTGCAAGCCCTGTCTGGCGTGCGACTGCTCATTCTCGTCGATGCGGTGGCGCCGGTCGCTTTCTTCGGCTATCCGGACAAACCGCGCTTTCTCACGCACCCGGACTGTCGCATCGAGACCCTGGCCACCGCCGAAGAGGATGCGATGACGGCGTTGGCCGCGCTCAACGACGCCGTGGGCGGACGAGCCGATCAAATGGTGCTCGTCGGTTCGGGGGCCCGCGACCAGCCATGGGATGAGCAAGCCCGGCCCAACTCCCAGGACATGGGCCGGGTCATGGCGGCTCTGCTGCCCGATCACGCCATCGTCGTCGATGAGGCGATCACCACCGGACGCCAACTGCAGACCGGCGCGGCGGCCGGTCTGGCCCACGACTGGCTGGAAATCACTGGCGGCGCCATCGGCTACGGACTGCCATGCGCGGTCGGCGCCGCCGTCGCTTGTCCCGACCGAAAAGTGGTCGCAGTCATCGGCGATGGCAGCGCCATGTACACCTTGCAATCCCTCTGGACCATGGCCCGCGAGGGGCTGGATATCACGGTCATCATCTGCGCCAATCGCAAGTACCAAATCCTGCAGGGCGAGCTCTCCGCCATGGGCGGCCCGCCGCCAGCGGCCAACGCCACACGCATGCTCACGCTAGACGCACCCTGCCTGGACTGGGTCAAGCTGGCCGAAGGCCAGGGGCTTAGTGCCACGCGCGTGGCCACCATGGCGGGCTTCGCCACATCTTTAGCTGCGGGCCTGGCCAGCGGCGCACCGAATCTGATCGAGGTCCTGATCTGAGACACCCCGGGCGTGATTGCCCGCTCGTTTTCACCACGTAGAACAAAACAAAGCCACCAAGGAGACAACCCATGCAACCGAACAAGCCGCACAGCGGCGTCAAACACCTCGTGGCCGCGGCGCTGGCTACCGCCGCGACCTGGGCACCCCTGTCAGCCAGTCTGGCCGCCTACCCCGAGAAGCCCATTGTGATTGTCGTGCCCTTCTCGCCGGGCGGCTCGACCGACCAGATCGGCCGTTTCGTCGCCGAGCATCTGCAAAAGCAATTGAAAACGCCGGTCGTGGTCGAGAACAAACCCGGCGCCAACGGGACCGTCGGCAATGGCTACGTCGCGCGCGCCAAACCGGATGGCTACACACTGCTCATCGGCGGCACCGATATCGCGGCAAGCCCTTTTCTGTACAAGAATCTGCCCTACGATCCCAAAGACTTCATCCCTCTCGGCTTGGCCGCAGAGTTTCCCTTCGTGATGCTGACCAGCAAGAAGAAGGGCATCACCACGGTGCAACAGTTCGTCGACTATGCCAAGAAAAATCCAGACAAGGTCAGCTTCTCCTCGGCCGGCATGGGCAACTCCACCCACCTGGCTGGCGAAACATTCAAGAAGTCCGCGGGCCTGGACGGCATGCTGCATGTCCCCTTCAACGGCAGCCCCCAAGCCTTGACCGCCGTCATCAGCGGGCAGGTCGACACCGTATTTGATACCGCCATCACGGCCGTGCCCATGGTCACGGGCGGCCAGGCCAATGCCCTGGCCGTGATCGCACAGCAACGGCTTGCGCTGTTGCCCGACGTACCCACCATGACCGAACTCAACTACACCGAGTTCTCCAAACTCGTCCCCTGGTCATGGAAAGGCGTCTTCGCGCCCGCGGGCATGCCGCCCGAAGTGGTCAAACAGCTGCGCGCCTCGCTCGCAGCACTGGTGACCGACCCGACGTACAAGCAGCGTATCGAGAATGCGGCGTCGTTGACGGTGCCGCCTAAATCCCCGAAGAACTGGAGAAGTTCCTGGCGGATCAGCGCGTGGGATGGGAGCGCGTCATCAAAGAAGCTCAGGTGCAGCCCCAATAAACGGCCCCAGGCCACAGTCCCGACTCAGCTATTGTGGACCGAGCGCCCCATGCTCGGCCCTGACCTGCCCCCAGATTTAGTACGGCACCGACATAGAGCCCAGGGGTAAAAGACCTTCTTTCTGATGAGCCTGCACGAATTGCGCCGGCGTTAAATATCCGAGCGCGCTGTGAGGCCGATCGGTGTTGTACTCGACTCGCCAGTTTTCGATCAAGCTTTTAGCCTGTCGCAGGGACAAGAACCAGTGCTCGTTAAGGCATTCGTCGCGGAACTTGCCGTTGAAACTTTCGATATAAGCGTTCTCCACCGGCTTACCCGGCCGAATAAACGACAGCTTTACGCCTGCTTGGTAGGCCCAGGCGTCCAAGGCTCTTCCGGCGAACTCTGGCCCGTTGTCCACGGTAATAGATCGCGGCAGGCCACGCATCTCCGCCAGCCGTTGCAGCACCATGGCAACACGCAGTCCCGGCAACGACGTATCGACCTCGATGGCCAGGCATTCGCGAGTGTAGTCATCGACGATAGTCAAACAGCGGAATCGGCGGCCATAGGCTAGGTGTGAACTGTCAATAGGTTGTATTCGTCCAGGTTGAGTCTGGAGATGGGTACAGCGCGCCCGATGCCTTGGTGGGGTCGATGCCAGTTGTAGTGGTGTAGCCAGGATTTCATGGCATCGGCTCGGTGTTGGGAGTTCTGGTAGGTGTGAGCGTAAGCCCACTCACGCAAGGCCGACTGGATGAAGCGTTCGGCCTTGCCATTGGTCTGTGGGCGGTAAGGTCGGGTAAAGCGGTGCTTGATGCCCAGCTCATGGCACAGCGCGGCGAAGGCGCGGCTGCGAAAGGCCGAGCCATTGTCGGTGAGCAAGCGCTGGATGGTCACGCCCAGGCGCTGGTAGTAGGCCACTGCGTCCTTGAGGAACTGGACGGCGCTGGGGAAGCGCTCGTCGGGGTGGATGTCGGTGAAGGCCACGCGGGCGTGGTCATCGATGGCCACGAAGACGAAGTCCCAGCCGGCCCCCTCAACGGTATCGCGTCGGTTGCCCGTGACCCGGTGGCCAGGGCGCTGGATACGTCCCAGCTTCTTGATGTCGATGTGCAGCAGATCGCCGGGGCCTGATGCTCGTAGCGCACCACCGGCTCGGCCGGCTCCAGGTCGGCCAGGTGCGACAGACCGGCGCGGGCCAGGACGCGGCTGACGGTGCTGGCTGACACGCCCAGCGCCTGGGCGATGCGCGCTTGGGTCAGCCGCTTGCGGCGCAGCTCCACGATAGCCAGCGCCTTGGCCGGCGCAATCGCTCGGGGCGAGACCGTCGGGCGCGAGGACGCATCGGCCAAGCCCGCCTGGCCCTGAGCCAGGAAGCGGCCCAGCCATTTGCGCACAGTCGGCGCGGTGACCCCATAGGCGCGGGCCGCTTCAGGCACACAAACTTGATGGGCGATCAATTGCTGGACCATTTCGAGTCGACGTAGGAAGGTCAATCGGGCATGCTTATGGGTGTTCATCCGGCCGGGCTCCTTGAGTGAACTGGGGGGTTGGCGATTTCCAGTTTCTCAAATCCGGTTCGGATGAACCATGCATACAACCTATTGAATCTTCACAGCTAGGCGTAGCTACCTACGCGACTCTCGTCGCACTGCATCAGGCCGGCCCGTGCCTCCGATGCGGACCAAGCCCCTAGCGCCAGCCACGCGGTTGGCTGGGCATGCGGCAGTGTCAGAGGGTGCTGCTGATAGCGTAGGCGGTTTGCAGCAGCAAAGGGACGATCTCTTGCGTCAGGCGCGCCAAGGGGTAGTCGGTGGCCGAGGCCGTGACGTTGATGGCCGCGCGAGCCTGACCGGGCACCTGACGCAACAGCACGGCCGCCCCGACCTGGTTGAGCAATACCTGATCCTGTGTCAGCGCGTGCCCATCGCGACGCGCCTGGGCGATGGTTTGTCCGAGCGCGAGAAGGTCGGTGGTCGTGCGCGGCGTGTAGGGTTGGATGTCGGACTGCGCCAGAAAACGGGCAACGGTGTCGTCGTCAAACGGCGTGAGCAACATGCGCCCTGCGCTGTTGCACCAGGCGGGCATGCGGCGCCCGGGCAGCATCTCTGCCAGCGTCAATTGGCGGCTGGGAAGGCGCAGCAGGTAGATCATGTCCTGGCCATCGAGCACGCTCATATTGACCGCCAGGCCGCAGCGCTCGCGCAGGGCGACCAGGTGCGGCGCGGCCTGGGAGATGAGACGGTCGCTGCGCAGAAAGTAATAACCGAGTTCGACCACGCGCGGGCCCAGGACGTAGCGGCGTGATTGCGGGCTTTTGTCCAAGTAACCCAGGCGCTCCCAGGAGTGGACGATGCGCTGCACGCTGCTTTTGCCCAGTCCGGTAAGCCTGACCAGATCAGTCAGGCCGAGCGAATCGTGGGCGTGGCGAAAAGCCTCGAGCACCTGCATGGATTTGCCCAAGGAAGCGATGTAGAGCGGATCGTCGTCGGTGGCTGGCATGGGCGCGTGTTTACCCGCATTGTCCGGGAGGCGGCAGCGGTTTATAAATATCAAATACGTGTACTTTGTATTGTATAGCGATGCTTTCAGTGTCGCAATGTTGTGAGGATGTTTTATGAGCTGGCAATCCCTGTGCGAGATGACCGCAGTGCAGATGCGTGCGCAGATCGCCGCCGGACAGTTAAGCGCGCGCGAGGTGACCGACGCGCATTTAGCAGCCATTGGCCAACGCAACCCGGCTGTCAACGCCATTGTGACCCTGGATGAGCAGGCCGCGCGCGAGCAGGCGCAGGCCGCCGACGATGCGCAGGCCAGGGGGGCGGAGCTTGGCTTGCTGCATGGGTTGCCTGTGGCGCATAAAGACTGTTTTTTGACGGAAGGCATGCGCACGACATGGGGTTCGCCCGTGCACCGCGACTTCGTGCCTGCGCAGTCCAGCCTGATTGTCCGCCGTCAGCGTGCCGCCGGAGCCATCACCCTGGGCAAGACGAATATGCCGGAGTTTGGTGCAGGCTCGCAGACCTTCAATCCTGTCTTCGGCGCCACGCGCAATCCTTATGACTCGGCGTTGACGGCAGGCGGCAGTAGCGGGGGCGCGGCCGCGGCGCTGGCCTGCCGCATGCTGCCGCTGGCCGACGGCACGGATATGGGAGGGTCGTTGCGCAATCCGGCCAGTTTCTGCAATGTGGTGGGTTTGCGCCCGTCACCCGGGCGGGTGCCGCAGTGACCAAATGCCGCTGCCTTCAACAGCCTGACCGTGGCCGGGCCCATGGCCCGCACCGTGGGCGATGTGGCCTTGTACCTGGCGGCGATGGCGGGCCCTGACGCACGAGACCCTTGGTCGTTGGACCAGGATCCGCTGCGTTTTGCGCGCAGCCTCGATAGCGATGTGCGTGGCACGCGAGTGGCCTACGCGCCGAATTGGGGCGGGCTGCCCGTCGAGCCCCGGGTGCGTGACGTGTTGCAGGCGAGTCTGCCGGTGTTCGAGTCCCTGGGCTGCGAGGTGCGTGAAGCCTGCCCGGATTTCAGCGGCGCAGACGCGGCTTTTCACGCGTTGCGGGCCCTGGCCTTTGCCGTGACGCAGGGCCCGACGCTGGCTCGCGAACGCGCCCGCATGAAGGACACAGTGGTCTGGAACACGGAGCTGGGCCTGAACCAGGCGGGTGCGGTGTTGGCGCAGGCCGAGCGAGATCGTGCGTCCTTGTTCACGCGCATGCATGCCTTTATGCAGCAGCACGACTTTCTCGTCGGTCCGGTCAGCCAGGTGGTGCCTTTTCCGGTCGAGGAGCCTTATGTGCGCGAGATCGATGGCACGCCGATGGAGAACTACATCGACTGGATGCGCTCGGGCTACTACCTTTCTTTGACCGGGCATCCGGCCATCTCCCTGCCCTGCGGCTTTACGGTAGAGGGGCTGCCCGTGGGCATACAGATCGTTGGCCGTTATCGCGATGAACTCGGACTACTGCGTCTGGCCCATGCCTACGAGCAGGCCACGGGTCTGTGGCGGCGTGCGCCGGCGTACTAGGTATTCATAACCGCGGAGCCAAGCTTCGCTTCAGAATGGGGAAAGCAGTTATGTTGTATCGAGTGTTGCAGCGGCTGGCCGTGGTGGGCCTGATCAGTGTGGCCGCCCTGTCTGGGACGGTGGCGGCGACTGCGTCGTGGCCGCAAAAGCCGGTCACGCTGGTCGTGCCCTTCCCGCCCGGCGGGTCGACAGACGTGCTGGCGCGACTGTTTGCCGCCACGTTGGGTGAACGCCTGGGCCAGAGCGTGGTGGTCGAGAACCGGCCCGGCGCCAATACGGGGATAGGCGCGGCCGCCGTGGCTCGGGCAGCGCCGGATGGTTATACGCTGATGATCACGGGCGCCCCGACGTTTACGACCAATTGGCTGCTCTATCCCAATATCGGCTACGACCCGGTCAAGAGCTATGAGTACGTGGCCATTGCCGGCAGCGCCCCTTTTGTGATTCTGACCAACCCGCAAACGGGATTGACGTCGGTGGCCGATGTCATCAAGGCCAAGGACGCACAAAGTTTCGGCTCCTTCGGGACGGCATCGACGCCGCATCTGGCTGGAGAGTTTCTGGCCCAGCGCACCGGCGCGAAGCTTCTGCACGTGCCTTACCGCGGTAGCGCACCAGCCATGACGGACCTGATCGGCAATCAGATCCCGCTGTCGATCGAAACGCTGGTGGCAGCGCTGCCGCAGATCCGTGCCGGCAAGGTGCGGGCGCTGGCCCTGACAGGCGCGCAGCGCTCCTCCCTCGTGCCGGAAGTCCCCGCGGTGATCGAGTCCGGCGTGCCGGATTATGACTTCATGACCTGGTTTGGTCTGGTGGCGCCTCGCGGCACGCCGGCGCCCGTCGTGCAGCATCTGGCCCAGGAGGTGCAGGCCATGTTGGCGGAGGAAGGCACGCTGGCCAAGATGCGTGAGTTGGGTTTTGAACCCTTCTATGCTGATGCCGCAGCCTTTCACACGCGTGTCGAGCGGGAGCTCAAACGTAACGCCGAGGTGATCAAGAGCGCAGGTATCAAGGTCGAGTAAGCCACGGTCTGTGGATAAATCATGGCCCGAGGAGCGATACACTGGCCATGATTCTTTTGCGCGACGGCCCGCCGGGGCTTGGCTACACTGGCGAATCCCCCGCCCTCTGGAGATCTGCCGCATGACCACGCCTACGCCGACAGCCGCGCGCGACGACGGTATGGGGAACATCGCGCTGCTCACGGCTGCGGCCGAATGCTTCATGGAGCAGGGGTTCTACGCGACCAGCATCGACGACGTGGCGCAGCGGCTGGGCGCGACCAAGGGGCGTGTCTACCACTACTACCGCTCCAAGACCGACCTGTTCTTCGATGTGCACCGCGAAGGGATGCGACGCAACGTCGAGGCTGTGCGTCCTGCCATGCAAGCGGGCAGCAACGGCGCAGAGCGACTGGCGGCGATGTTTCACCGGCATGCCTTGACCATGATGGAGAATCTGGCGTTCGAGACGGTCGTGGTGCATGGCGTGCACATGCATCGACAGGCCGCGATCACGCTGGCTCAACGCCGCACGCTCGATGAGCTGATGGTCATACGCGATGACTTCGAGGCGTTGTTCAAGACGGTGGCCAACGAGGGCGCGGCGGACGGGTCGCTGCGGACGGATGATGCGTCGGTGGCGGTCAAGGCCGCGCTTGGCGCGATCAACTGGATGGCCATCTGGTACCGGCCCAGGCAGGGAGAAACGCGGCAGGACCGCGAGGCGCTGGCGGGCAAAATCGTCAGCGGTCTGATGTCCGGACTGGCGGCGCGGCGCTGATCGCGCCGCACGACGCAAGGGGCTCAGTGTTGGGCGAAATGCTTGAAGCGGCGCTCGCCGTCGTCGCGCCGTGACTCGAGGTCGGTGACCACGGCCGCAGGCGGGCCGCGCCGCATCCACTCCAGCATCTGGTCGATCTGATCCGGCGTGCCCTGCACCATGGCTTCGACGGTGCCGTCTTCCATGTTCTGCACCCAACCGGTCGCGCCGATCAGGTGTGCGCGGCGTACGGTGGCATGGCGATAGCCCACGCCTTGGACTTTGCCGCGTACGACGACGAACACGGTTTCGATATGGGGGTCTTGCATAACGGATTCCTGTAGGAGCTATGTTGCAGGGCAGCATGGCCGCGCATTGGCCCGAATTATCGGGCCGTGCGGCCTGCAGCGCCAAGCTGCCATCGTATACTTCCCATCGATTCCGGGATGTCCCGGAGACGTCAGGCGGTGCGCCCAGCCGCATTATCCCGAGCATCCATGAGCCAGAATCTCTCCACGGTGACCTGCATCGAAGATCTGCGAGTTGTCGCGAAACGGCGTGTGCCGCGCATGTTCTATGACTACGCGGACTCTGGCGCCTGGACCGAAGGAACTTACCGTGCCAATGAGAGCGAGTTCCATAAGATCAAGTTGCGTCAGCGTGTGGCGGTCAACATGGATGGCCGCTCGCTGGCAACCACGATGGCGGGTATCGACGTCAAAATGCCCGTGGCGCTTGCGCCTACGGGCCTGACGGGCATGCAGCACGCCGACGGTGAAATTCTCGCCGCGCAGGCGGCTGCCGAATTCGGCGTGCCGTTTACCTTGTCGACCATGAGCATCTGCTCTATCGAAGATGTCGCGCAGGCCACACAAAAGCCGTTCTGGTTTCAGCTGTATGTGATGCGCGACCGCGAATTCATCGGCAATCTGATCGATCGTGCCAAGGCCGCCGGCTGCTCGGCGCTGGTGCTGACGCTGGATCTGCAGATCATGGGCCAACGGCACAAGGACATCAAAAACGGTCTGTCGGCGCCGCCTAAGCCCACGTTGCGCAATATGCTCAACCTGGCGCTCAAGCCGCGCTGGTGCCTGGGCATGGCAGGCACCAAGCGTCGCACCTTTGGCAATATCGTCGGCCATGCCAAAGGCGTGACCGATCTGGCGGCGCTGTCGTCGTGGACGGCAGAACAGTTCGACCCCCGGCTCAGTTGGGACGACGTGGCCTGGATCAAGGAACGTTGGGGCGGCAAGCTGATCCTCAAAGGAATCCTGGACGCTGAAGATGCGCGCCGCGCGGCCGCTACCGGTGCCGACGCCCTCATCGTCAGCAATCATGGGGGTCGCCAGCTCGACGGCGCGTTATCGACCATCGAGGTGCTCCCGTCCATCGTCAGCGAGGTGGGTTCGCAGATCGAGGTCTGGCTCGACAGTGGTATCCGCTCCGGACAGGACGTGTTGAAGGCCATGGCGTTGGGCGCGCGCGGCACCATGATCGGCCGCGCGTTTCTGTATGGGTTGGGGGCGTACGGCAAGGCGGGCGTGACGCGTGCGCTGGAAATCCTCTACAAGGAAGCGGATGTCACCATGGCGCTATGCGGCCGACGTAATCTCTCCGAGGTTGACACGAGCATTCTCGTCCCAGGCACCTACCCGCGATAACACGCAGGCGGCCGGAAGCGGCGCTATCGCGTGGATCTGTGGTCCGCCGGGGGCGGATGCGAATGAGCAACCCCAAGGAGACGACATGGACAGCATGCCTGCGAAATACCTGGACTTCTCGCGGCGTTTTACCGCGCTGATCGACGCGGCGGCGAGCGACGAGCAACGCATACTCGATCGTGGCGCAGCCATGTTGGCCGAGTTGATCGCCGTTGATGACTGGTTGCCCGAGGCGTTCGCGCAGCCGCATCCTCGGTACTACCAGCAGTATTTGCTGCACGCCGACCCGCAGGATCGGTTTTCAGTGGTGAGTTTTGTCTGGGGTCCCGGGCAGACGACGCCCATCTATGATCACACCGTATGGGCCATCATCGGCGTGCTGCGGGGCGCCGAGTGTTCGGAGATGTTCAGCCCTGGGAAGGTGGGTCAGCCCATGGTGGCCGGGCCGACCCAGACGTTGCGCGCGCGCTCGATAGAGACGCTGTCGCCAGCGGTTGGCGACATCCATCGGGTCTCCAATGCTTTCGTCGACCAGGTCTCCATCAGCATTCATGTCTACGGCGGCAACATCGGCAAGATATCGCGCCATGTGTTCAACCCGCAGACCAGCGAGCCCAAGGCCTTTGTGTCTGGCTACTGTAACGCGCCATAAGCCGGTAATGGCCGGCACGGGTGCGTAGCTGCTGCCACGCGCCCGGGTTGTGCGTTAGCGTTGCAACTGAAAATCCACGCTGGCCGGGCGACCCGGCAGATCGAGGCTGGCGCGGGCCGGTGGCGTCGTGGCGATGATGCGTCCGGCGCGCAGCACGGCCAGGCGCGTGGCGCGCAGGTGCAGGGCTTCGACGGGGTCGCGCGCCTGCAGCAGCACCAGGTCGGCGCGCTTGCCGACTTCCAGGCCGATGTCTTTCAGGCCCATAATCGCCGCCGGCGTGGTCGTTACGGCCTCAAAGCAGGCACGCATGGCTTCGCGCCCGGTCATCTGCGCAACATGCAGGCCCATATGGGCGACTTCCAGCATGTCACCGCTGCCCAGGCTGTACCAAGGATCCATTACGCAATCGTGGCCGAAGGCCACCGGTATGCCCGCTGCGAGCAGTTCGGGGACGCGCGTCATGCCACGCCGTTTGGGATAGCTGTCGTGGCGGCCCTGCAGGGTGATGTTGATCAGCGGGTTGGCGATGGCCGCCACACCGGCTTCGCGCATCAGCGGTAGCAGCTTGGACACGTAATAGTTGTCCATCGAGTGCATGGACGACAAATGCGAGCCGGTCACACGGCCTTGCAAGCCAAGACGCTGGCTGTGATAGGCCAGACTCTCGATATGGCGCGACAGAGGATCGTCACTTTCGTCGCAGTGCATGTCGACCAGCAGGCCGCGTTCGGCGGCTATCTCGCAGAGGATGCGCACGGACTCGGCGCCGTCGGCCATGGTGCGTTCAAAGTGCGGAATGCCGCCCACCACATCGACGCCCATGTCCAGGGCGCGTTGCAGGTTCTGTAAGGCGTTGGGAGAACGAAGCAGACCGTCTTGCGGGAAGGCGACCAGTTGCAGATCCAGATACGGTTTGACCTGTTCGCGCACGTGCAGCAGGGCCTCGACGGCCAGCAGACGCGGGTCGCAGATGTCGACGTGGCTGCGAATGGCCAGCAGGCCGCGCGCGACCGCCCAGTCGCAATATGCCAGGGCACGGTCGACCAGCGCTTGCTGAGTCAGCAGCGGTTTGAGTTCGCCCCACAGCGCGATGCCTTCGAGCAGCGTGCCGGATTGGTTCACGCGCGGCAGCCCATAGGACAGCGTCGAGTCCATATGGAAGTGGGCGTCGATGAAGGGCGTGGTGACGAGTTGGCCGTCGGCCTGCAGGGTCTGCCCGGCCTCGGCGGCCAGTTGCGTGGCGATGACGGCAATGCGGCCGTCTTGCACACCGATGTCCAGCGGACCACGTCCGTCGGGCAGCATGGCGTTGCGGATGATGAGATCAAGCATGGATAGTCCTTGGAATCAGCGCTCGCCCTTGCGATAGGGCTTCATCAGGGCCTGGGGATAAGCGGCGCGGCGCGCCACGATGACCAGAGCCAATATCGAAAGAAGGTAGGGCAGCATCAGGTAGACCTGATAGGGCAGCGCCGGCAGACCCGGCAAGGCGCCCTGCTGCAGGCGCAGTTGCAGCGCATCGAAAAAGGCGAACACCAAGGCGCCTAGCAAGGCCTTGCCCGGGCGCCAGGAAGCGAAAACGACCAAGGCAACGCAGATCCATCCGCGGCCGTTGATCATGTTGAAGAAGAAGGCGTTGAAAGCAGCCAGCGTCAGGAAGCTGCCCGCGACGCCCATGAGCGCCGAGCCGGCCACGATGGCTCCCATGCGCAGCTTGATGACCGACAGCCCCTGCCCTTCTGCCGCAGCGGGGTTCTCCCCCACCATGCGTAGCGCAAGCCCCAGGGGCGTGCGATTGAGCAACCAGGCGATCAGCGGCACGGCAATCAGCGCGCCCAGCGTCATCGGCGTCAGGCCGGCCAGCACCGGGCCAATAACCGGTATGCCGGCCAGGGCTTTCATTTGGTTCATCGCGGAATAGCGTGGAGCCGTGCTTGATTGCCGTTACGCTTGATCCTTGATTTTTCAAGGATCAAGGCCGGGATCATGCTGGACCGCAAGACGATCGAGAGGTTGGGTGGGTGGGAAGGTTATCGGGTGGAGCGGGTCGTGTGGCCTGAAGGTGAGAGCCGGACGGTCACGATTTACCTGAAGCCTTCAGCGCGAACGATGCACTGCGAGCACTGCGGCAACCGATGTCGGCAGGTGCATGAGACGACCACGCGCCGGGTGCGGGATCTGCCGCTAATGGCGCTGCGAGTGACGCTGGTAGTGCCGCGTCGGCGGGTCTGGTGCGAGCAGTGCGGTGGACCGCATCTGGAGAGGCTGAGCTGGCTGGGCCGTTACCAGCGAGTGACCGACCGGCTGGCCGAGGCGGTCAGCCAGTTGCTTGAGTCCAGCAACATTCTGGCCGTGGCGCGCTTCTTCCAACTGGGTTGGCACACGGTCAAGGCGCTGGACAAGGCCCTGCTGCGACGGGCGATCCAAGAGCCGGACTGGAGTCAGATCCACTACCTAGCGATGGACGAGTTCGCTCTACACAAGGGCCATCGTTATGCCACGGTCGTTGTCGATCCGATCCGCCGTCAGGTGCTATGGATCGGTGATGGCCGCTCGCGCGAGACGGCCAGAGCCTTCTTCGAACAACTGCCAACTGGGGTTGCCCAGCAGATCCGGGCCGTAGCGATCGACATGACGACGGCCTATGAGCTGGAGATCCAGGCCAACTGCCCCAACGCCGAGATCGTCTACGACCTGTTCCACGTCGTGGCCAAGTACGGCCGTGAAGTGATAGACCGGGTGCGTGTAGACCAAGCGAACCAGTTGCGGCACGACAAGCCGGCCCGCCGGGTGATCAAGTCCAGTCGCTGGCTACTGCTGCGCAATCGCAAAAACCTCGATCCGTGCCAATCGGTAAAGTTGGACGAGTTGCTCCAGGCCAACCAGCCCTTGCTCACCGCTTATCTGATGCGCGATGAGCTCAAACAGCTGTGGTTCTACCAACACCCCGGCTACGCCCGCCAGGCATGGGATCACTGGCTGCAACAGGCTCAGGGCAGCGGCATCGCCGCCTTGGCTCACTTCGCGCTCAAGCTAAAAGCCTATCTGCACGGGATTCTGTCTCGCTGTCGCCACCGGCTCAACACCAGCATCGTCGAGGGCATCAACAACACCATCAAAGTCATCAAGCGCCGCGCCTACGGCTACCGCGATCAGGAGTACTTCTTCCTCAAGATCCGGTCTGCATTCCCGGTATTCCTCGATGAACCTTTCATTTCGGCATAGGGAACGATCGTGGGGGGCGTTTCGACTTTGGGGAAGGTCACGCGATAGGCGAAGTACGACAAACTGGTCGCCAGCATGGTCACACCCAGGCCGGAGACGTGTTGCGACAGTCCTAATGGGACGGTGAGCACGGCATGCAGCAGACCGAAGATTGCACCGGCCAGCGCGGCGGCGAGCACTCCAATGTATAGCGGTGCGCCCAGATAGACCGCCAGCCAGCCGGTGAAGGCACCGACCACCATGATGCCTTCGATGCCCAGGTTCAGTACGCCGGCACGCTCGCATATCAATACCCCGAGGGTGCCGAGTATGAGCGGGGTCGCCAGCCTGAGCGTAGCTGACCTGCCCCCAGATTTAGTACGGCACCGACATAGAGCCCAGGGGTAAAAGACCTTCTTTCTGATGAGCCTGCACGAATTGCGCCGGCGTTAAATATCCGAGCGCGCTGTGAGGCCGATCGGTGTTGTACTCGACTCGCCAGTTTTCGATCAAGCTTTTAGCCTGTCGCAGGGACAAGAACCAGTGCTCGTTAAGGCATTCGTCGCGGAACTTGCCGTTGAAACTTTCGATATAAGCGTTCTCCACCGGCTTACCCGGCCGAATAAACGACAGCTTTACGCCTGCTTGGTAGGCCCAGGCGTCCAAGGCTCTTCCGGCGAACTCTGGCCCGTTGTCCACGGTAATAGATCGCGGCAGGCCACGCATCTCCGCCAGCCGTTGCAGCACCATGGCAACACGCAGTCCCGGCAACGACGTATCGACCTCGATGGCCAGGCATTCGCGAGTGTAGTCATCGACGATAGTCAAACAGCGGAATCGGCGGCCATAGGCTAGGCCGTCGGCCACAAAGTCCATTGACCAACTCTGATTCGGCGCGATTGCCGCTGGGCGAACCACGCGCTCGGTCATTAATGTCCTGACCGCCTCGCGTTTGGCCTGCGGGCTGACTACTTTCGGCTTAGCAGATCCTGAAGCGCCGCCTTGTCCAGCATCGACTCGGCCAACAGCTTCTTGAGCTTGTTGTTCTCCTGCTCCAGCTCCTTGAGCCTCTGAGCGTCCGACACCGTCATGCCACCGAACTTCGCCTTCCAGTTGTAGTACGTTGCCTCGGAGATTCCGTGCTTGCGGCACAACTCTGCGGGCTTGGCACCTGCATCGGCTTCCTTGAGCACGCCGATGATTTGCTCTTCCGTAAATCGTTTCTTCATTGCCATTCCTTTGGGAACGGACTCTACATCGATTTCGTACTAATCACGGGGAGCAGGTCAGGATCACTGAACCAGATTCTTCCGACGGCATCGACCACCACATCGTTGGGGGAATTCAGGCGCCTTCCCATGTACCGATCGACAACGATCTGGTCAGCGGTGTCCGCCAATACCCCGGCCGTTGAAAGAGGCGTGCGCACGATGGCCCGTCGGCCGTGGGAGCAATGCAGCAGATCACCGTTGCGATCACGTGTATGACCGTTCGTGAACTCGACATTGCTGCGCCAGACCGTCATTCCGTCGAGCGATGACCATCTGAGCATGCGGTTATTGGGGATATCGCTCCAGAGCAGGCTGTCGTCTTCCTCCATCCATACCGGTCCCTCGCTCCATTGGGCCCCCGTACAGAGGCGCTCGAGCGCGTGGCTTGCGACCATCCGTCGCAGTCTGGGATCGAAGGTATCCAAGTCCGGCTGAGGAAGATCGCCGATGGGCCTGGTCATAGTTTCAAGAAGCTCATGGCTTTTCCTGTGTGATTTCACTGGCATGGCAAGGTGGGAACCGCTGAATACCCACCCCAACGACCGGCAATGCGTTGCCCGGATGCGTCAACTCCGGCCCCAGATGGCTTGGTAGGTGTCCAGACAGCGGCCGTGACGCTGCAACCAGACGAATGTGTAAACAAACGCGGACCACCAGATGGAAAGGCCCAGCCACATCCAGCGCGGAGCATCGGCGACCCACATGCCAAGCAAGACCGTGATCGCCGACAGGGTCAGTGCGGTGTATCCGGCCGCCTTGTGCACACGCTCGAACCAGACCCGGCGCGCAGTCATATCGTAGTGGTCACCGCGCAGATCAATGGAATTGTCCTGCGCATCACGTCTTGGGTCAGTGGGGCCCCTTTGGATCCCCGCAGTTGCCCGCCGAGCGCTTGTGCAACGCCCAGGTCGACGATGCTCCATCCCAGCCAGCCGTGCAGTGCCCGAACGCTGCCCGCGTAAGCCTCTGCCCCCAAACCAGATACGCGCCCACGCAGGCAAGCGCAACCGCGCTGTAGTTCAACCCCCTGTGCACGTGCCACCAGAACTTGTTATCGAGCTCTTGCGGCCAACGTTGGCGGCGCGTGACTTTAAAAAACGCGCGACCAGGATAGCGATCGGGACCAGGCCGCCCCATGCGACCGACATGGTGCGGCCATGCCACGACACCGAAGCGGAAACCGCGTGATCAGCAGCGCCGCTGATGGGCATCACAAGCCACTGCAAGGCATCGGCGAACATCGGCATTCTGACGTCAAGCATTGCCGATCAGTTGCACGGCTTCACCCGGAATAGGCGTGTAGCTGCTGCCGCCGCGAGCCAGTATCTTCTCCACGCCACCATGCGCGGCGATCAACCTGGCCTGATCCTTCTTGGCGTCGAGATCTGTCGCGTCCGGATCGCAGATCGCACGCAACTGCCGATCGAAGTCGTGCAGCACGTCCTGGACCTGCGGCTGCGTGGCGATGTCATGGACCTCTTCGGGGTCATGCGCCAAGTTGAACAGCTCCGGTGCGAAACCGGTGTAATGGATGTACTTGTAGTCCCCTTGGCGCAGCATGTATGCCGCGCTGACGCCGCCGGCGGCATGGTACTCACTGAACACCGTACGCGCAGGATCGTAGGGCTCGGCCGCGATGTCGAACAGAGAGCGTCCAGGCAGGTCAGGCGGGATGAGGCTCGAGGCGCCGACGGTCTGCAGGATTGATGGATAGCAATCCACATGCGAGACGGGGGTATTGACCCGACGGCCTGGCGCGACTCCCGGCCCGCCGAGGATCATCGGCACACCCGCTGACTCTTCATACATCGTCGACTTGCCCCACAGCGCGCGGGCACCAAGATTGTCGCCATGGTCGGACAGAAAGATCACCCGCGTCGTATGAGCAAGACCTGTTTCTTCGAGTGCATAAAGAATTTTTCCAACATTCGAATCCAGAAACGAACACAGGCCGAAATACGATGCGATGGCAATGCGCCGCTGATCATCACTGCCAAAATGCGAATCGAACCCATAGCATTTGTTCCACGCTTGGATCCAGGGGTGATACTTGACGTCCTTGCGCGGCAACTCGATGCTGCGGGCGTCGTACATTGCGTAGAACTCGGGCGGCGCGATCAGCGGCGAGTGCGGCGAAATGAAAGATGAATACAGCACCCAAGGTTTGTCGTGCGACTTGCGTCCCTGCGTGTTGAGCCAGTTGACCGTTTTTTCGGTGATATCCCGGTCGTAGCGGATGTAGCTGCTTTCGCCCGGACCGATGCTGCGTGCCAGGTCAGCCGATTGGTGCCGTGTGGGCAGTGGATCGCGGATCAGCCCATAGAGATCACCGACACCCGCCTCGATGTGCATGGGAATGATCTGCTCCGAAAATCCCCCGTCTATCTCGTCGCTGCTGTAGTGCAGCTTTCCAATGGACGTGACGCAGTGACCTGCATCGCGCAGCACGTGGGCCCAGCTTGGCATCGTCCCATCATAGGCAATTGCGTTGTCCCAACATCGGTTGTCGTGGACGTACCTGCCGGTCGCAAACGCTGCGCGCGCAGGCACGCAGATAGGAGAACTGGAATAGGCATTCGCCATGACCGTGCCGCGTGCGGCGAGCCTGTCCAGGTTCGGCGTCTTGACCACGGGATGGCCGTTGTAGCCGAGCACCTTTTTGTTGTGCTCGTCATCCATGATGATGAGAATGTTCTGGGCGGAATCAGTCGAAGTCATTGGTCGGCCTTCAGCTTGTTGTCGGTGATAACTTTCTTCCAGCGAGCCGTTTCGGCCGCGACCGTGGCCCCAAGCGCCTTGCCTGTACCGGGTGCGGCTTCCGCTCCTGCGCCAAGAAAACTGGTCTTCAACGCGGGGGCTTCGAGGGTTTCGATCAATGCCGCTTCAAGCTTTGCCTGCACCTCGGCGGGTAGGGCTGCAGGGGCAAAGAGGGCATGCCAGTTATCGATTTCCATGCCCGGAAGACCCGCCTCGGATGCCGACGCGACATCCGGCATCGCCTTCATTCGTGCATTCGATGTAACGAACAGAGGCACGACCTTCTTGGCTTGGGCCAGGCTTGCGGCGGCCGGAATGCCCGCGAACGCCAACTGAGTCTCGCCGGAGGCGACGGCGGTAATCGCGGCACCGCCGCTCTTATAGGGAACATGCAAGAGGGGGGTATCGATCTGCTTTTGCAGAAGCACTCCTGCCAGGTGCTGCGGACCGCCGAAGCCGGGCGAGGAGTAGGCGTAACCCCCTCCTTTGGCGCCCTTGCCGCTTTTCATCGCGGCGATGAGCTGCGCGTAGTTTGACGCGCCCAGACTCGGGGATGCCACGAGCACCAACGGAACGTTCGCAACCATGCCAATGGGCGTGAAGCTGGTGACAGGGTCGTACTTGACCGGGTAGAACGATGGCGCCAGGGCGATGTTCGACACGGTCCCCATCAAGAGCGTATACCCGTCGGCGGCGGCGGTGGCGACGTTAGCCGCGCCGATTGTGCCCGTAGCGCCCGGACGGTTCTCGACGATCATGGACTGCCCGAGTACCGGGCCCATCTTTTCGGCGACCATCCGTGCAAGCTAATCGGGTGCGCTGCCCGCCTCGGAACCGACAATGATCCTCACGGGACGTGAAGGGAAAGCGTCAGCCGCAAAAGCCTGGCCTGCAGCCATCGACAGGCCGAGGCCGGCAAGCCACAGGGTGCGTGTGCATACGCCGATGTATGTATTCATGGGGGTCTCCGGTCGTTGTGATTATGGGTTCTTGAATCTTCAGAGGACGGGGTGCATCCCGATCACTTTGCCCATCGCAGAACGAGCGGATCGAGTCGCCGTGCTGTCTCCAGCAAACCGGATCTGACTGCTGGAAGCATCTCCGGCCAGGGATGTCGCGGCGCGTCGCAAGCAATGACACCGCCCTCTTTCATCAGCGCTTTTGCGGTAAGGATGCCCGACTGCCGATTCTCGTAATTGATCAGGGGCAGCCATCGTTGATACAGATCGAAGGCCAGGTCTCGATCCCCCTGGCGATGGGCTTCGATGATGGGGCGGATCCCATCCGCGAAGGCGCCGCCGGTCATTGCGCCGGTGGCGCCAGCGTCCAGGTCCGGCAACAGCGTGATGGCTTCTTCTCCGTCCCACGGCCCTTCTATGGACTCCCCACCCAGCCGGATCAGTTCGCGCAGCTTGCTAGCCGCGCCTGCGGTCTCGATCTTGAAGTAAGAGACCTGTTCGATCTGCTGTGCCATCGTTGCCAGAAATCCCGGCGAAAGCGTGGTCCCGCTCGCAGGAGCGTCCTGGATCATGATCGGAACTGAGATCGCATCCGATACGCCTCTGAAAAACTGGTGAATGTGCAGTTCCGGAACACGAAAGGTCGCGCCGTGATAAGGAGGCATGATCATGACCATTGCGGCACCCATATCCTGGGCGCGGCGGCTGCGCTCGGCGCAGACCCGAGTACTGAAGTGCGTGGTTGTCACGATCACGGGCACGCGGCCACTCACGTGTTCCAGCACGGTTCGCGTCAGCACTTCACGTTCGTCATCCGCGATCAGGAACTGCTCTGAGTAGTTGGCCAGTATGCAGATGCCGTCAACACCGGAGTCGATCATGAAGTCGATGCAGCGCTTCTGGCTCTCCAGGTCCAGGCGCCCATCGGCATGGAAGGTTGTCGGAGCGACAGGGAAGATGCCGCGGTATCGAGGGTGCGAGAGGCTTGCCATGTCTGTCATCCGATGATGTTGAATTGGTCGAGATATTTCTCGTTAAGCGTCAGGCAAAGCCCCGGGACATCGTCGCGCAACTGAACAAACCCTCCTTCAGCGACCGGCTCACCTTCGAAGATGTAGTAGAAGAGTTCGTTTCCGACCTCCACGTCATGCATCGGGAAGTACTCGCTCATGGGCGAGGCGAGCGTGCTCATGGTCAGGTGGTAGTTGTGCATCTGCCCTGCGTGGGGGATGACCGGTACCGAGTAGGCTTCGCACAGCGCGTTGATCTTATGCGCGGCAGTGATCCCTCCCACGCGATTGGTGTCGTACTGCACGACGCTTACCGCGCGGCGATCCAGCAACTGCTTGAATCCGTAGAGGCTGAATTCGTGCTCACCGCCTGAAATCGGGATACTGCCCAGTTGGTTGAGCTCGGCATAACCGTCAATGTCATCGGCAATGACGGGCTCTTCAAGCCAACGGGGTTCGTATTTTTCGAGCTTGGGCAACATGCGTTTGGCGTACTCGAGATTCCAACCCATGTAGCATTCGAGCATCAGATCGTTGTCGTAACCGATCACTTCCCGTATGGCTTGTACGGACTTCAGGTTCTCGCTCACGCCATGCTGAAGGTGCGCAGAACCGTAACCGAATCGCATCTTGAAGGCAGTGAAGCCTTGGTCAAGGAACCGCTGAGCCTCGTCCTGCATCTCCTTGAGGTCTGTCCGATACAGCTTGGAGTAATAGCAAGGGATCTTCTCTTTCGTTCGTCCGCCTAGCAGTTTAAAGACCGGTTTTCCAACGCTCTTGCCCAGGATGTCCCAGATCGCCAGATCGACGGCCGAGATGGCGGCCATCGTGACGCCCTTGCGTCCCCATGCGTGCGTGGCGCGGTACATGCGTTGCCACAAGTATTCGTAATCCCAAGGATCATGGCCGATGACAAGCGGGGCGAGGTACTGGTCGATGATGGCTTTGGCGATGGCCGGGGCAAGCGCCACATTTCCCAGACCAACGATGCCATCGTCGGTTTCGATTTCGACGACCGTCCAGGAATGGAACCGGAACGTGCTCATTGACTCCTGCGGAGCGTAGAGCAGGTCCATCGCGTTGGAGCAAAAGTTGCCTTGCGGCGGAACCGTTTTTCCCTTCCACTGAAAAACGCGCGCACGAACGGATTTGATCTTCATGTTGTCTCTTCGGTTTGAAGGTGATTGCTTCAGGCGGCAAGAAGAGCATCGGCGCGGGCCGACCCACCCATGCGGCAGGCGAGCTGAAAGGCTTGCCACGTTGCCTCGACGTTGGCCGTTCCCTTGCCTGCTATGTCGAAAGCGGTCCCATGCGCGGGTGTCGTGATCGGTATAGGCAAACCGCCCTGAACGGTGACGCCTCGCGAGAAGCCCAACAGCTTGATCGCGATCTGCCCTTGGTCGTGGTACATCGTCACGACCGCCTGATACTCGCCCGCGACAGCCTTGAGAAAGATGGTGTCGGCCGGAAACGGGCCATGAAAGGGCGAGGCGGTTGGCCACTGCCGCGCCTGGAGAGCCTTGACCGCGGGTTCGATGATCTCGACTTCCTCGCGGCCGCACAGGCCGCCATCGCCCCCATGGGGATTGAAGGCGGCGATCGCAATCTTCGGTGCCGGCACGCCGCTACGCAACAACGATCGATAGATAAGCTCTGCTGCCTGCTCGATGCGCTCCACACCGAGGTATCCGGCGACGTCCTTGAGCGGAACATGCGAAGAGATACGGGAAGTCCAGAGGTCGCCCAAGGTGTTGAATTCACAGAAGTAGCCCGATACACCGAGGTACGCCGCAAAATCGTGCAGCTCGTCTTCATGCTGCATGCCGCCAAGCTTCATAGCTTGCTTGTTCAACGGAGCAAAACAGATGGCATCGATACTTCCGGCAAGCGCTGCGTCCATACATCGGTCAAGAATGCGCAGGACCGACTGTCCACATGCTGGCTGAGCCTTGCTGCGGACAACGGTTTCTTGCTCCAGCGTGTCCATGGCGAGAAAAGCCGCACGGCTCGTATCTGATCTCGCTCGGACGTTGTCCAGGCTTGAGATCAACTCGGTTTCAGGAAGGGGCGTCCCGGCGATGCGGTTGCCTTCCTCCCAAAGCCAGTAATCCCCGATCAAAACGACGTTAGCGAGTTGCGTGGTCTCAGGCTTGGCAAGCAGCTTGACGACCAATTCGGCGCCGATCCCGGCCGCGTCCCCTAACGTTACCGCCACGACCGGCATGTCCGAACGGCTGCGATTTGAAGTTGTGGTGCTATTCATGTCGTCTCCTATGCGGTGCATGGTAGGTGGACGATTGATCGCCGTATACTGAAAATGTTTGATGCTTTTATATCTAGAAGTTATCAATTCGAAGCTGGAGCCCCATGAACAACTCACCCGTGCCACAGTTGTTGAACCGCCTGCGGATGCGCCAGGTGGCTTTGCTGCTTGCCATCGACGAAAAGCTCACACTGCGCGCGGCCGCTCTCGCGTTGGGGCTGTCGCAGCCCGCAGCGACAAAGATGCTCCACGAGCTCGAGGACACGCTCGGCCAGCCACTTTTCGAACGCATTGGAAGAGGGTTGCGAGCCACACCGGCCGGCACGCGCGCGACGGCGTACTTCCGCGGTGTCCAGGGAACAATGGAGTCGTTGAGCCGCGAACTCTACGAAATCAAGCGCGGAGGCTCGGGCCGCTTGCGCTTGGGCAGCATCATGGCAGCGTCACCCGCTCACCTGACCGACACCTTGGTGCGGACCAAAGAGCGGTTTCCGATGCTCGAGATCACGATTGATATTGGAACCAGCGATCGCCTAATGGAGATGCTGGATGAAGGACGGCTCGACCTGGCGATCGGTCGCGTACCCACTAACGCAGGAAGGCATTACGTCTTCCGAGCCATTGCTGAAGAGGAGCTATCGCTCATCGTATCGACACGGCACCCCCTGGCGGGTCGCCGCAAGGTGGAGTTTGCCGAGCTGCAAGCCTATCCCTGGGTGCTTCAGCCCCTTGGCAGCCCGATGCGCGACGTGATCGAACAAGAATTCCGGGCCTACCACATGCCTTTGCCGCCGGGCCTGGTGGAAACCGCTTCGGTACTCACCACCACCGACCTCATTGCGAAGTCGCAGATGATTGCCGTCATCTCCTCGGTGGTCGCGGCACGACACGAAGAGCATGGCCTGCTTCATGTACTGCCTTGCCCGCTTCGGCACAAGCTTGCCTCTTATGGCTCGGTTGTGCGGGCAGACCGCCCAACCAGCGGCGCCGTCGCGCATTTTCTCGAACTATTGCATTCGTAGCGCGGCACCGAAAGCCTATCGCAACGGCGCGGGCTCCTCGCTGCCGACATGTGCAAGCAAAGAAAAGGAGCCGCCTCGGCGGCCCCAGTGAATTACGCGCTACGTGAAAACGGGTGATACGAAAATAACACCGAGAACAGGATGCATCGCCCCGGGTTTCTTAGACAGTCCCGTTCATCAAAACGTAGCGCCGTTCGAACTCTGCCGGAGAAACCTGACCGATATAGCTGTGGCGCCGTCATAGGTTATGGAACAAAGCAAGTCATCCGCGTCTGGAGATTACCGCTGTACCTCCTCCGATCGAGAAGGCGAACTTTCTTCCCGATGCTCTGCCCAGGACCATCCGTCGCTAGAACGCTCGCCAGCGCGAGCTCCTGGTGGAAAGCGGCTTCCTATTTGACGGCGGCTTTCAGGTCCTGCCAGCAGTAGCGCGGGACGTTCAGAATGCGGCGCAGGCCGCCGGAGCTTTTATAGGGCGGGGGATGTGGGCCACTCCCGGGGGAAGAGGGCGCTGTCTGTCGGCTGCAACAGTGGCCTCCGGCGAATTTGAGCATGATTCTCATTTGCGTATATACTCGCCGCCGTCCGGTGACGCACACCGGCTTCGATGCCAAGGCCGCTGTGGTTGTCCGCTATTACCGTGAACTGCTCAAGTTTTTGCACCGGTCCGTCAACGACAGCGATGTCGCGGCAGATCTGGCGCAGGAGAGCTATGCGCGCGTGCTGGCGGTGCAGCAATCCGGCCAGGCGGTGGCCGAGCCACGCGCCTTGCTCTACCGCACCGCACGCAATCTGGTGATAGACCAGCACCGGCGCGACAGCGTGCGCGGGCAAACCGTGGCGCTGGACGACGATGAAGCCTTGCAGCCGTCCTTGCAACCCTTTCTGACCGCGCCTGAAGCTCTTGAACCCGAGACGGCCGCCATCTCGGCGCAGAATACCGAGGCGCTGCTCAATGTCATCGGCAGCCTGCCGCTGCGTTGCCGCGAGGCCTTCATTCTGCATAAATTCGATGCTCTGCCACAGGCCGAGGTAGCCCGGCAGATGGGTATCTCGCTGACCATGGTCGAACGCCATATCAAGACCGCCATGCTGGTCTGCCGCCGTTGCCATGAAGGCGATGCGGCCAAGGGTGCGCGATGATGTCTCTGCACCGCCGGCAGAAATCCACGATACTGCGGCCTGTTTTCTCCGCTGTTGCCAAGCGAGCTGCCGCATGACGCCACTTTCCAACCCTGACCGCCGCGATCTCGATGCCGAGGCGCTGGATTGGTTCGTGCGTTGCGGCGAGCAGCCCACGGCCGAGCTGCGTGCATGGTTGGATGCGGATCCCGCGCACCGTCAGGCCTATGAGCGCTGGACCCGGGAGTGGTCGCAACTGGACGCCCTGCCCAGCGCCGGCGTAGACGGGCTGCGGCGGCAATTGGCGGCCGACAAGCGCCAGGCCGATAAACCACGAGCTCGCGGCCGGGCTTTCTGGCTGGCGGCACTGAGCCGCTGGACGCCCGCCATCAGCGCGCTGATGGTGGGCGGCATGGCGTATCTGGCCTGGTCACAATGGCATACGCCGCCCGCGCTGTATGCCGAGACCTTTGTCACCGCGCGCGGCGAACAGCGCGATGTGACGCTGCCTGATGGCAGCTTGCTGCGTCTGGATACGGCGACCCGGGTCGAGGTCAAACTGTATGAGAAACGGCGCGTTGTCAGCATTCCGGACGGCCAGGCCGTGTTTCAGGTGCAGGGCGACGCCACGCGGCCCTTCGATGTGCTGGCCGGCCCTTTGAAGATCACCGTCGTCGGCACCCGCTTCTCGGTGCGCCACACCGTGGGCGTGCCCGGCGACGATGGCGTGCGTGTGGCGGTAGACGAAGGCAAGGTCAAGGTGGCGCGTGCCGAAGGCTGGGGTGCCTATTTTGCCGCAGCAGAAGTGCTGACACCGGGCCAGCAATTGAGCGCCTCCGCCGATGGCGACATGGCGCCGGTGACGCCCGTGGCATCAGCCGGTATCGCCCCGTGGCGCGACGGCATGGTCTCATTCAATAACACGCCACTTTCGCAGGCGCTGGCCGAGTTTGAGCGCTACGGCGCGACCGGTTTGCACGTGCGCAATGCAGCGGTTGGCGCCCTGCGGCTGACCGGCACCTTTGACCCGCGCAACCTCGGCAATTTCAAACGCAATCTGCCCAAGGTTCTGCCGGTGCAGTTGCTGCCGCAGGGTGACGTCATGGAGATCGCCCCGCTTTCCTGAACCAGGGTTGGGATTTTCCGGCCTCGTGCGTCTACTCAGTAGGCCATGAGTTTTCCGGAGTTTCTTTGTCACATTCAGCGCTGCCCGCGCCCGTCCTCGCGCCATGAAGCCAGCACTGCGCCCCGCCATGTCATGGCTGCACACCTGGACAGGCCTGTTCTGCGGCTGGCTGCTGTGCGCCATTTTCTTCACCGGTACTCTGAGTGTGTTCCGCGAACCGATTACGCGCTGGATGACGGCCGAACCCACGCTGCCGGCCGTGGCGTCCGTCCACCTGACGCCACTGGAGCTGGCGCTGCGCTATCTCGAATCCGCGGGCAGCGGCGCGCGCTTCTGGCGAATCGAATTACCGGCGCACGAAGGCGGAGCCATGACGGTGGCCTGGGCGGGTCGCGGTGGTGTAGAAGAGCTCAAGCTGCATCCGGGCAATGGCGAGGTGCTGCCGCAGCCATGGGGGCGCGATACGCAGGGTGGCCGTCACTTTATGTCTTTTCACTACACGCTGCATCTGCCGGTGCTGGGCTATTGGCTGGTCGGCCTGGTGTCCATAGGCATGCTGGTGGCGCTGCTGACCGGCGTCATCATTCACCGGCGGATCTTTCAGGATTTCTTTCTGTTCCGGCCAGGCAAAGGCCTGCGTACCTGGATGGATGCGCACAACGTCAGCGCCGTGCTGACCCTGCCGTTTCTCTTCATGATCGTCTACACCGGGCTGGCCGTGTTTTACCTGAGCTATATGCCGTGGCCGCTGCAAACCCTGTTTGGCGATTACGGGTACTCGCGCTATCAGGCGGCGCTGCATGGCGATGCGCCGGCCAGCGGCCCGCGTTTTGACGGCCTGCCTGCCATGGTGGCAGGCACTGAGTCGCTGACACGACAACGTGCAAGCATGGTGCTGATCGAGTTTCCGGACCGGGTCAGAGTCTTTGGCACGGTGGACCCCGGCAAGCCCGCACTGACGCTGGGCAACCCCATGGCCATCGCCAGTTTTGCCGGTGGCCAGTTGGTCAAACTGAACACCCCACATGACCCCATGCATGCCGAGGCCGTCCATGGCGTGATGGAGTCTTTGCATCTGACGCGCTTTGCCGGCTGGGGCTTGAAGTGGCTGTACTTTCTGTCGGACCTGCTGGGTACCCTGATGCTGGCTTGCGGCAATGTAATGTTTCTCAGCAAGCGAGCCCGCAAAAGCCAGCATGAGTTTGGTCCAGCCACGCCGCGTTTTTATCGCCTGACGGCAGCCCTAAATGCCGCCACCATGGCGGGCATCTGCTTGGCCAGCATCGCTTACTTTTATGCCAATCGCTTGATTCCGGCCTCGCTGCCCGGGCGCGCCGATTGGGAGATTAGAGTCTTTCTGCTGGTATGGCTGGCGGCCTTGCTGCACGCCCTCTGCAGGCCTGCAGAACGTGTCTGGCACGAACAGTTGTCGCTGACGGCCGTGCTTTGTCTGGGCTTGCCGCTCTTGAACTACGTCAGCACCGGTCAGCATCTGGGTCTGTATCTGGCGGGGGGCGACGGCCAGCGGGCTGCTGTTGAGTTGATCTCGCTGGCCTTCGCCGTGGTTCTGGGCGGCCTTGCTTTGCGACTGCGGCGCAGCACCTCATGAAGACCGACACCTCTTATCGGCTGGGCGTCCTGAGCCGCACGCTGGCGGCCATTGTGGGCGGATATAGCGCCACTGCCTTGATCACCTCGGCGCTGGCCTTGCTGTTGTCGCGCTCGATCGCTCCCGCCACCAGTGTACTGGCGAGCAGTCTGCTGGCCTTTGCTATTTATGCCCTGCTGGTGCTGCCGGTGTTCCGCGTGGCGACGGCGTTGCGGGCCTGGATATGGGTAATGGCGTGGGCCGCCGGCGCCGCGCTGTTGCTGCTTCTTTTACGTGTTTTGTCGTGACGCTGAAATTTTTTTCGAAACAGGGTTGGGTTACGCAGACCTGCTGCGTCTACTTGAGAAGGATTCTTAATCTACTTTCAGGAGACCCACGCATGTCCCGCTTCCGCATCCGGCCAGCTCCCTTGGCCGTCAGCATCGCCTTGCTGTTTGGCGCTGCCACGGTTCAAGCCCAATCCGCGGACACCGTCGAGATCAGTATTCCGGCGCAACCGCTGGCGCTGGCGCTGGACGCGCTGGCCCGCCAGGCCAAGCTGGAGCTGATGGTGCAGCCGACCTTGATCGCCGCCAAATCGGCGCCGGCGCTGCAAGGCCGCTACACCGCACGCGAAGCCTTTGAGCGCCTTCTGGCCGGTTCGGGCTTGCGTGCCGAGATCGAAGATGGCCTGGTCACCATCTATCCGGTAGGGCGTGGCGATGTGACGCTGGAACCGGTACTGGTCACCGGCCTGACGTCGCTGAGCGCCACCACCGAAGGCACGGAGTCGTATACCTCGCTGGTAACCACCATAGGCAAGGGCACGCAATCGCTGAAAGACATTCCGCAGGCCATCAGCGTGGTCACGCGTGAGCGGATGGACGAGCAGGGCATGACGTCGATCTATGACGCCCTGGCCAACACCACCGGCATTACACTGCAGCAAAGCCCGCAGCTCGGCAAATATGTTTTTTCGCGCGGCTTTCGCAACACCTGGTACCAGTATGACGGTGTTCCGCTAGAACGTGGCGCCTACGGCCGCGCCAGCAATTACACCGGCGGTACAGCCATCTATGACCGGGTAGAAGTGCTGCGCGGCGCCTCCGGTTTGCTGCAAGGCGGCGGCGAGCCCAGCGGCGCCGTCAACTTCGTGCGCAAGCGTGTGCTGGCCGAGCCGGGCTTCAGTGTCACCACCACGGCCGGCATGTGGAATCGCTTTGGCACCCAGCTCGATGGCGGCGGTACGCTCAATGAAGAGGACACGCTGCGCGGACGTGCGGTGGTGGATGTCGAGAAGGCCGGCTCCTTCATTGACCACGTCAACAGCACCAACCAGACCTATTACGGCACGCTGGAGTACGACATCACGCCGCTGACCCAGGTCAGCCTGGGTCTGGCCTATGAGGTCACTGACGGCACGCCCAATGTGCGCGGTCTTCCGTCGTACAGCAATGGAAAAACACTCGACGTGGTGCGTTCGTTCTCCATGGAGCCCAGCTGGAACAAGCGCCACTCCACCACGCAGACCACCTACTTTGATCTGACGCACCGCTTCAATGACAACTGGCAGGGCAAGATCACGGCGGTCAATATGCGTGAACGCCTGAACATGAAGTTCGCCAGTTCGGTCGCCGAAGTGGACCCCAGTAATAACTTCGGCGCTATGTACGCTGAAACCACGCGCAATGACATCAAAATCGGCGGTATCGACGCCAACCTGATCGGCAAGATCGACGCCTTTGGTCTGCAGCATGAGCTGCTCGTGGGCGCCAACTACGCTCGCAACACCATCGCCACCGATTACGGCGGCCTGTCGAATTACTACGTGGGCGATATTTTCAATATCCCCAATCTGCGCGAGCCCAGCCAGAAGAGATGGACGACAGCTCTCTCGAACACCGCGACGGCAAGAGCGAGCAATACGGTGTTTACACGGCCGCCCACCTGCAACTGGCCCAGCCGTTGAGGCTGATTCTGGGTGGCCGCATGAGCTGGTATGACATCGTCTGGGACACCAAAACCACCGGCCGCTATACCGAAGATTCGGTTTACAAACAGCGCGTTTCCGCCGAATTCACGCCTTATGCCGGTTTGATTTTCGAACTGACGCCGCAATGGTCGCTGTATGCCAGCTACGCCGATATATTCAAGCCGCAAAGCGAACGCGACAAAGGCGGTGCACAGTTGAAGCCCATCCTGGGTTCCAACTACGAAATCGGTTTGAAGGGTGAGTTGCTCGACGGCAAGGTCAACACCACGATCGCCCTGTTCCGCATTGACCAGAAAAACCGCGCCCAGACCGACTACAGCAGCGATCCCGAATGCGATATGGGATGGTACTGCTCTGTGGCCTCGGGCAAGGTGCGCAGCCAGGGCGTGGATGCCGAAATCAGTGGTGAAATCATGGCCGGCTGGAACCTCTTTGCCGGCTACACCTTCAACACCACCAAGTATCTGCAGGACCAGAACAACGAGGGCAAGACGCTCAACGGCTTCACGCCCAAGCATATGCTGCGCCTGTGGAGCACCTACCGTCTCCCGGGTGAATGGAACCGCTTCACGCTGGGTGGTGGCGTCAATGCCGAAAGCGGCAGCTATGACACCGGCTCGGTGCGTTTTGACAACCCGGGCCGGGCCGTCTGGAGCGCGTTTGCGCGCTACCGCATCAACAAAAATTGGGCTGCGTCGGTCAACGTCAACAACATTTTCGACAAGCGCTACTTCACCAACGTCGGCACCAATAACGGTGGCTTCTATGGTGACCCGCGCAACGTCATGCTGACCCTGCGCGGCACTTTCTAAAACTAGCACCTTGCCCAGGTTCAGAAACCAACAAGGCCCGCTCGCGCCCGGTTTCTGAACCAAAGATGAGGTTTTCTCTCAGGCAGAGGCCGCCGCAGCAGCCTCGCCCTCAACCCGCCGGGCCCGCAGCGCGCGCTGCCGCGTCACCACCGCGCCGAAGAAGAAAATCTGCGCCGAGTAATAAATCCACAGCAGCAAAGCCATCAGCGAGCCGACCGCGCCATATGCCGGCGCCGCCCTCACAATCGCGCCCGGCACCACATGCCGCCAAGGCACCGTGGTTCACCTGATGCCCGACGTAAATAAGGCCGCGCGAGCGGCCTTATCTACTTTTACGAGTGAGATTGCGACAAGAAAAGAGCAAATGGCGGGAGAACGGCGCTATTGACCTCGCGACCGACTTTATTTCTCGTTGTCAAAATCCGTCCAGCCACCCAAAACTTCACTCCACCGTCACGCTCTTGGCCAGGTTGCGCGGTTTGTCGACGTCGGTGCCGCGTACGCAGGCCGTGTGATAGGCGAGCAACTGCAGCGGGATGGTGTGCAGGATCGGCGACAGCACGCCGTAGTATTCGGGCATGCGGATGACGTGCATGCCTTCTTCGTTGACGATCTTGCTGTCGGCATCGGCAAAGACGTAGAGCTCGCCGCCGCGTGCGCGGACTTCCTGCATGTTGGATTTCAGCTTCTCGAGCAACGCGTCCTTGGGCGCGATGGTGACCACGGGCATGTGCTCGGTCACCAGGGCCAGGGGGCCATGCTTGAGTTCACCCGCCGGGTAGGCTTCGGCGTGGATGTAGCTGATCTCCTTGAGCTTGAGCGCGCCTTCCAGCGCGATGGGGTAATGCATTCCCCGGCCGAGGAACAAGGCGTTTTCCTTGGTGGCAAAGCGATCGGCCCAGGCCATGATCTGGGGCTCAAACGCCAGTACCGAACTGATGGCCGACGGCAAGTGGCGCAGGGCCTTGAGGTAGTCCGCTTGCTGCTGTTCAGTCAGCAGGCTGCGGGTCTGCGCCAATGCCAGGGTAAGCAGAAAGAGGGCGGTGAGCTGGGTGGTGAAGGCCTTGGTCGAGGCCACGCCGATTTCGACACCCGCCCGGGTGATATAGGCCAACTCGCATTCGCGCACCATGGCGCTGGTGGCCACGTTGCAGATGGTCAGGGTGTGGGGCATGCCCAGCGAGCGCGCGTGCTTGAGTGCGGCCAGGATGTCTGCTGTTTCGCCCGACTGCGAAATGGTCACCACCAGAGTCTTGGGGTTGGGCACGCTGTCGCGATAGCGGTATTCGCTGGCGATCTCGACGGCGACCGGGATCTTGGCGATGGATTCGATCCAGTACTTGGCTGTCAGGCCGGCATAGTAGCTCGTGCCGCAAGCCAGGATGAGCAGACGATCGATGTCCTTGAAGACGTTGTAGGCCTCGTCACCAAAGAGCTCGGGGGTGATGCTTTCGATGTCCTGCAAGGTGTCGCCCACGGCGCGCGGCTGCTCGAAGATTTCTTTTTGCATGAAGTGCCGATAGGGGCCGAGTTCGGCCGCGCCGGTATGCACTTGCACGGTGTTGACCTTGCGCTCGACCTGTTTGCCGTCATGATCGGTGATCCAGACACGGGCCAATTGCAGATCGACGACGTCGCCGTCTTCCAGATAGATGATCTGGTCAGTGGTGCCGGCCAGCGCCAGCGCATCGGAAGCCAGGAAGTTCTCGCCCTTGCCCACGCCGACGACCAAGGGGGAGCCCTGGCGCGCGCCCACCACGCGGTGCGGTTCATCGCGGCAGAACACGGCGATGGCGTAGGCGCCATGCAAGCGCTTGACGGCCTGCTGCACCGCGTCGAAGAGGTCGCCGTTGTACAGGTGATTGACCAGATGCGCGATGACTTCGGTGTCCGTCTGGCTTTCAAAGACAAACCCGGCCTGTTGCAGCTCGGTGCGCAGTTCGGCGTAGTTCTCGATGATGCCGTTGTGCACCAGCGCGATGCGCGGCTCATCCTTGCCCAGTGCCGAGAAGTGCGGGTGAGCGTTATAGGTCGCGGGCACGCCATGGGTAGCCCAGCGGGTGTGCGCGATGCCCGTAAAGCCGGCTAAACCTTCCTGGGCCACTTGCTCGGCCAGCTCGGAAACACGCTGAGTGCTGCGCGTGCGGCGCAGATGCCCGTCCATGTAGACGGCAACACCGCAGGAGTCGTAACCGCGATATTCCAGACGGCGCAGGCCTTCGACCAGCACCGGAGTGATGTCGCGCTGGGCGACGGCGCCAACAATACCGCACATGAGCGTAGCTCCTTAAAAGATAGTGTGCGCATTGTGCGCGCAGCATCAAGAAATTAGATTTCTATATTCTCACTGTTATGAAAGTTTATTTTTTTACAAATATGTGATTAACTATTCTTTCGTTATTGGCAAGTTTATGAAAAATAAATGCAGAAAACCCAGGAAATGACACCCTCGACGACCGCATTGCCGGTTCTGGATGATCTGGACCGACGCATCCTGGAACAACTGCAACGCGATAGCGCACTTACCAATCAGGAGTTGGCGCTGCGCGTGCACGCGTCGCCACCCACCTGCCTGCGTCGCGTACGGCGGCTGACCGACACCGGCATCATCGCGCGCCAGGTGGCGCTCTTAGATGCAACCCGTTTGGGCAGCTCGCTGACGGCAATAGTGGAGATTACGCTGGATGTCCAGGCAGCGGAACGCCTGGATGAGTTCGAGCACTTGATGCTGGCCGAGCCTGCCGTGCTGCAGTGCTACCGGGTCTCGCCCGGCCCGGACTTCGTGGTCATCGTGCTGGTGCGAGACATGCCGGCCTATCACGCCCTGGCCCATCGTGCTTTCACGGCGCATGCCAATGTGCGCAATGTGCGGACGTTTTTCTCTGTACACCGGGCCAAGTTCGAAACCCGGGTGGAGCTGCCGCCGGCCACGCCGGCGGCCTGATCAGCGGCGCAGGCGTTCGAACTCCGCCAAGTAGCGGCGGCCCATTTCCGTGACATCGTGCTCGGTGCGCACGTAATCGTAGGCACGTTGCGTGACCTCGGCCCGAAAGGCCAAATCGTCCAGGCAGCGCGCCATGCCGGCCGCCATGGCCTGGTGGTCGCCCACGGCCACCAAGACTCCGCGGCCATCAGCCAGGCTTTCTTTCAGGCCCCCAGCATCGGTGGAGACCACCGGCACTTTCTGCAAAAAGGCATCCAGCACACTGCTGCCTAACGCCTCTTCGCTCGACGCCATGACAAAGACGTCCATGATGCTGTAGAAGTCTTCGACGCCCTTGCGAAAGCCCGTAAACAGATAGACATCGCCGATGCCCAGCTTCTGGACTTCGGCACGCGCCTCGGCTTCGCGATCCCCGCCCGCACCAAAATGCAGAAACACGACATCACGCCGCTGGCGCGCCAGTTCGCCCACGGCCCGCACCAGCGTCACGGGATCCTTGTCGCGGATGAGGGCAGCGGAGGTGGCCAGTACCTTGCGGCCGCTCAGGCGGTACTCCTGCACGAGGCTGGCCACATTGGCCTCATCGATGACATGTGGCTCGACGGCGCTGCGGATGATGACCGGCTCGATGCCGAGGCGGCGCGGCTCGCTGGCGGCCATTTCGCTGATGGCGACCAGCAGATCCACATGCCGCCATTTGAAGCCGGTTTTCCATTCTTCGCCGGGCTCGACCACGAACGAAGTGCGGCGGGAGAACACGACCGGACGGCCGTGCAAAGGCTTGGTCAGCACGGCCCAGGTATTGGTATTGGCCGTCTGGGAATGCAGCAGGTCGAAGCTGCGCCCGTGGCGAGCCAGAAAGACCAGTTGCCCGGGGACATTACGCACGCCGTGGGCCGTGAACCCTTCGGCGCGAGCACGGGCTTGCAGAGGCCCACCTTCACGGCAGAGAATCTCGACCTCATGCCCGGCCTTGCGAAACGCACGCATGCAATAAAGCGTCTGCCGTTCGCCGCCGCGCCAGCCTTTCTCGAAGTTCAGCTGCAGAATCCTCATGCCCGGCCTATGCCCTGGTACTCAAACCCTTGGTCACGCATCTCCGCGGGTACCCAAAGGTTGCGTCCATCGATGATGAGGGCACGCGTGAGCAGGCGTTTGACCCGCTCGAAGTCGGGCGCGCGGAATACCTTCCATTCGGTGGCGATGAGCAGACCATCGGCGCCATCGAGGGCCTCGTACATATCGGCCGTCAGGGTCACGTTCGGGTTGTCGGCCAGCAGCGGCCGCGCCTGCTCCATGGCCACCGGATCGAAAGCACGCACCTGGGCGCCACGCTGCGTCAGATCGGCAATGATGCTCAGGCTGGGCGCCTCCCGCATGTCGTCCGTGTTGGGCTTGAACGCCAACCCCCACAGTGCAAAACGCCGGCCAGCCAGATCATCGCCATAGATGGCCCGCACTTTCTCGGCCAGGCGCAGTTTCTGCCGCTCATTGGCCGCTTCGACCGCCCGGATGACCTGCATGGACTCGCCATGCTCGGCGCCCGTGCGCACCAGGGCCTGCACATCCTTCGGAAAGCACGAGCCACCATAGCCCACACCCGGATAGAGAAACTGATAACCGATACGCGGATCCGCGCCGATGCCGCGGCGCACCTGCTCGATGTCGGCACCGAGCTTCTCGGCCAGGTTGGCCATTTCGTTCATAAAGGAAATCCGCGTGGCCAACATGGCGTTGGCCGCATACTTGGCCAGCTCGGCCGAACGGATGTCCATGACCATCAGGCGCTCATGGGTGCGCTGAAAGGGGGCGTAGATGCGGCGCATGACATCGATGGCGTGCGCGTCATCGGCGCCGACGATGATGCGGTCCGGGCTCATGAAATCGGCGATGGCCGCGCCTTCCTTGAGAAACTCAGGGTTGGACGCCACGGAGAAAGACAGGTCCACGCCACGGTTGGCCAGCTCTTGCGCCATGGTGGCGCGCACTTTGTCCGCTGTGCCCACTGGCACGGTGGATTTGTCGACCACAACCTTGGGTGCGGTCATGTGCCGCGCCACGTTGCGCGCCGCGGCCAACACGTACTGCAGATCGGCCGAGCCGTCCTCCCCCGGCGGGGTGCCCACGGCGATGAATTGCACGCTGCCAAAGGCCACGCTCTGGGCGACGTCGTCGGTAAAGTGCAGGCGCCCACCGGCCACATTGCGCCGGACCAATTCTTCCAGGCCGGGCTCGTAGATGGGAATATGGCCCAGGCGCAACTGGGCGATCTTGTCGGCGTTGGTGTCCAGGCACATGACTTCATTGCCCATGTCCGCCAGGCAGGCGCCCGACACCAAGCCCACATAGCCGGTTCCTATGACCGTGATTTTCATGCGCGCAGCCTCGTAAATCTCCGCGCCTCCCAAGGAGGCACTTCCGGCGGCCATTATAGAAGCCGGCCGACCGGAAGCTGGGCGCGGCGTCTTAGCGCTCGGGCTGGCCGATGCGCTTGGCGATACGCACCGAATTCACGCCGATGGCCAGACTGGCGCAAACGGCCGCAGCGATCAGCCCCAGGGTCGGGCCGTGCGCAGCGCTCAGGCCAAAGGCAATGGCCACCAGGGCCGTGCCGAAACTCTGGCCGAATACCCGTGTGGTGGCCTGCAGACCGCCGGCCGCGCCGCTGCGATGGCGGGGCGCGCCTGCGAGCATGGCCCGATTGTTCGGCGTCTGGAAAAACCCGAAACCCACGCCGGCGATGAACATACCCACCATCAGGCGTGGATTGGAAGCGTCCAGCGGCGAACACACCAACCACAACAGGCCCACCACCATGGCGCCCGCCCGGCGCATGACAGCACGGCGGCCGAATACCGATCCGACAGAAAGCCGGCCACAGGCGCAATCAGCCCCGTGCCCAGCGGCCAGGCCGCCATCAGCAAACCGACCTCCAGGTGCGGCCGCCCCAGGACATGCTGGAAGTAAAACGGCAATGCGACATAGGAGGACATCTGGGCCGCGAAAGTGCTGGCCGATGCCATGACGGCGAAACCCACCGTACGAATACGCAGCAGATCAATGGGCACCAACGGCGATGTCTGCCCCCAACTGCGGCGGATGAGCAGCAGCCCCGACACCACGGACACGGCGATCAGCCCCAGACTGCGCAATACGTCCTGCGCCAGAGAGTCCACCCCGGAGATGAAACAGCCCAGCGTGACCATGGACAACACGGCCGACACATAATCCATGCGCGCGGTATTGCGCTGCACCTCAGGCAGAAAACGCAGCCCCATCATCAGCACAATGCCGATGGACAGGTTGACGGCGAAAATCCACCGCCAGTCCGCCACACTCAGAATGAAAGAACCTATGGTCGGCCCCAACACCGACATCAGGGCCACCGTCGTGGCGTTGATGCTGATACCCCGGCCCAGCAAGCTCGTGGGGTAGATGTTGCGCACCAGGCCGCCAAACATGCACATCAGCGTGGCCGCGCCTATACCCTGCACCATGCGCGCCAGACTCAACTGCAACAAGGTACTGGACACGGCGCAGGCCAACGACGCCAACGTGAACAGCGTCAGCCCGATGGTGAACATGCGACGAAAGCCGATGCGCTCGGCCACCGCCGACATCGGCAGCAGCATGGTGACCACCGCCAGGTTGTAGGCGTTGAGCACCCATACCGCCGCCGATGGCGGTGCGTTCAGATCAGCGGCGATGGTGGGCAGCGCCACATTGGCGATGGTGGCATCGAGCACCGAAAGGCTCATGCCCACTACCACGGTGGCGGCTGCGTAGTAGCGCCGCGGAACGGGCAGGCCGTCCGGCGCGCTCTTGCCCGGCGCGCCGTTTGCGGAGGTGCCCGCGGTCACGATTTCTTGACTGGGCGCTTCCAGCCTGCCACGGTCGTCTGGCGCGTGCGCGACAGCGTCAGTGTATCGGCCGGCGCGTCACGCGTGAGCGTGGTGCCCGCCCCCAACGTGGCGCCGCGGCCAACGCGTACGGGCGCCACGAGCTGAGTGTCCGAGCCGATGAAAACATCGTCTTCGATGACAGTGCGGTGTTTGTTCACGCCATCGTAATTGCAGGTGATGGTGCCGGCGCCGACGTTGACGCGCGCGCCGATATCGGCGTCACCGATATAGGCCAAATGATTGGCCTTGCTACCTTCGCCCAACACCGCATTCTTGATCTCGACAAAATTGCCGACGTGCACCCCGGCCGCCAGATCGGCCCCGGCCGCAGCCGGGCATAGGGTCCGAGACGGCCGTCCGCGCCTACCTTGGCCTGTTGCAGATGGCTGAAGGCGTCGATCTGTGTGCCTGCGGCGATCTGCACGTCACGCAAGACGCAATGCGGGCCCACACGCACGCCATCGCCCAAGGTCACCTTGCCTTCGAAGACGCAACCGACGTCGATGTAGACATCACGGCCGCACTCCAGCGCGCCGCGTTGATCGAAGCGGGCAGGGTCGGCCAGCGTCACGCCGGCGTCGAGCTGGCGGCGCGCCAACTCCTGCTGCCAACGGCGCTCCAGCTCGGCCTGCTGCACGCGGCTGTTCACGCCCAGGGTCTCCCAGTTGGCGCCCGGATGCGCGGCGTGCACCGGCACCCCCTCGGCGACGGCCAGACCGATGATGTCCGTCAGGTAATACTCGCCTTGAGCGTTTTTGTTGTCGATGCGGGCAAGCCAGTCTTTCAGTTTGGCCGTGGGCGCGATCAGGATGCCGGTGTTGACCTCCTGGATGGCACGCTCTTGCTCGCTGGCATCCTTATGCTCGACGATGCGCGCGATCTGGCCTTGCGCGTCTCGCACGATACGGCCATAGCCGGTGGCATCGGCCAGCACTTCGGTCAGCACGGCAACACCCTGGCCACGCGCCTGCATCAAACGGCGCAGCGTCTCGGGTTGCACCAGCGGCACATCGCCATACAACACCAGCGTCGCATCGTCGGCGCCATCGCCATCGACCAGTTGCGGCACGGCCTGCTGCACGGCGTGTCCGGTGCCCTGCTGAGGCCGTTGCAGGGCAAAACTCAGGCCCGCTTCGGCGGCATAGGCGGCCTCGACACGCTCGGCCCTGTGGCCGACGACGACGATGATGCGGGCCGGATCGAGCTGCCGGGCACTGTCGAGCACGTGACTGAGCATGGGGCGGCCAGCCAGGGTGTGCAATACCTTGGGCAGATCGGACTGCATGCGTTTGCCCAGTCCGGCAGCGAGAATCACGACATTAAGCATAGAAGACATACTCTTAAAAATGACACGGGCGCCAGGGCGCCCGTGATGAGGCTGACAGGGTGCGCCTAGCTGGCGCGCGGAGTTTTGCGGACGGCCTTGCTGGCCGTTCGAGCGCGGCGTGGGGTGGCCGTTGACGGAGCCGAATCGGCGGTTTTTGCCGTTTTGCGAGGCGCAGCCTTCTTGGGCGCGGCGCCCGCGGCGGGTGCCGCAGGCTTACCCTGGGTGCCAGCGGCACCCGCCTGGGCCATGGCATCCATGCCCGGCATCATGGAGGGCAGACTGGCCGCCGTGGCCGCCGTGGCCGCGGCGATCTGGCTGAACTGTTGGTTCAGCAACTCCCACCAGGCGCGCGAGGCCGATTGGGCCGCCTCGTTGATGGGCTCGGACGCGGCGGCGTCGGCACTGTCGGCGGGCGCCTCGGGCTTGACGGTCTGGGCCGGCTTGTCGGTCTTGGCTGACCGAAGACCCAACGCGACTTCGAGCGGCGAAGGCTCACCCTCGCTGTTCGATGCCGTGGCCGCTGCCGAACCGACGAAGGAACGCAAGGTCGCAATGGTGGCGCGCTGCACCTCCATCCCCTGGATGGAACTGGACAGCATTTGCAGGTTCAGCCGCAGCCACCCTTCGACGGTGCGCAGCTCGGCGATGCGGCGCTCCAGATCTTCGAGATTCATGGGCGGGGTCATCGGCAGGCTCTGGCCCAGCCCGCCCGGACCCGCCAGGCCAGCCCAAGCCTGACGCATCATTTCCATGCTGGCCAGCAAGGGATTGCCAGAGAGCTCGGAATCCTGGCCCATGCCAGGCAGGACGAAGGGGTTGGAATCAGTCATTCGGTCTCCCGTCAACGCGGCAGCAATTGATTGTTTTCGACTCGGACCGCATCGCCCTGGCCATAGGTGAACGGCTGCGCGCTGTGGAACAGGCGCTTGCTGCCGTCGGCCATGCGCACGGTCAACTCATATTGAGTCACGGTGTCTTGCTGCCTAATATTACGCTCGACTTCACGCCCTGCCAAAGCGCCCCCCACCGCACCCAGCACGGTCAGCGCATCCTTGCCATGGCCACCGCCGAACTGATTGCCCACCACGCCGCCCACCACACCTCCGGCCACCGTGCCGATGATGTGGTTGCTGTTGTCGCGTTTGGGTACCTGAACCTGCCGCAGTGCCGCGACGACACCGCAACTGGGGCAGGCGGCCGCGGGAGCCAGGTTGGCGGCTTCGGGGCCGCTGACAGCGGCCTGCTCGGCACGCATGGCCGCGGAGGGTTGCGGCACGCCGTCTTGCGCCGGGCTGCCTGGCAACCACCCCAGGATGGCCGCCACACCCACCGAGCAAAGCACGATGATGGCTATTGCCGCGGCGGCAAGCAAGGGATGGATCCGGCGCGAGCCGATCGGAATCTTGGCGCTCATGATGTTCTCTTGGAGGACTCGACGGCCGTTGTATAGCAACCGTCTGTCATTTCGGCTTATTGCGATGGTGACGCTTTGCAAAGCCTTCCTGATGGACAGAAAACGGCATTCTGGGACAATGAGGCCATGGATACCGTCATCCCGCTCAACGACCTCGAACAAGCCATCAACTATTGGCGCAACCTGCGGCCCGCCCAAGGGGAAGAGGCCCGGTTGTGCGCCGAAGCCGCCGCTCTGGCCACGCCTTACGCGATGATGATCATGGCGCGGCGCCAGACGCTGGGGCTGGACGAACTGGGTCCGGCAGCCCGCCAGGCCTATGATGCCTGGCGCGCGGCCATGCAGACGCCTTGAGACAGCACGGGCTCAACGCCCGTCGAGCAGCAGCTTGATGTCGTTGGCCAGGGCCTGGGCACCCAGCGTATTGTTGGCCAACACCCGTGACTCGCCCTTGCCATCGATGAGGTAAAACGCCGCGGTGTGGTCCATGGTGTAGCCACCGTCTTTGGTGGGCACCTTGGCGTAATAGGCCTTGAACGCGGCGGCGGCCTGACGCAACTCGTCGGGGCTGCCGGTCAAAGCCAGGAAACGTTTATCGAAGCTGGTTACATATTCCCGCAGAATTTCCGGGGTATCGCGCTGCGGATCCACGGTCACCAACAGCACCTGCACCCGATCGGCATCCGGACCCAGCAACTGCATGACCTGCGCCATTTCCGCCAGCGACGTGGGGCAAACATCCGGGCACTGCGTAAACCCGAAGAACACCACCGTCACCTTGCCCGCGAAATCCTTCAGCGTGCGCGGCTGACCATTCATGTCCGTCAACGCAATGCTCTTGCCTAACTGGGTGCCCGTGATGTCGCTGCCCTTGAAGGGCGGCGGTGCTTCGCCACATGCGGCCAGAGCGCCCGCAACGGTGATAGCGGCTATAGCCTGCAGCGCCTGGCGGCGGGTGAACGAAAACACAGACATCAGGCAAATCCCCGTCAGATAGATCAAACCAGAAGCGCACTGACCCAGTGATCCACCAGCAGCGCGCCGAACAGCAGCGCCAGATAGAGGATGGAATAGCGGAACAGGCGCCGCGAGCGCTCATCGCTGTAATGGCGGTACAAACCCACCGCATGGGCCACGAAAATGGCGCCTAGACAGACGGCGGCCAACAGATAAAGCACACCACTCATGCGCATGGCATAGGGCAGCAGCGTCACGGCAAACAGCGTGAAGCTGTAGAGCATGATCTGCAAACGGGTGTATTTGCTGCCATGGGTGACCGGCAACATGGGCAGCCCGGCTTTCACGTAATCCTGGGTGCGGTAAAGCGCCAGGGCCCAGAAATGCGGCGGCGTCCAGATAAAGATGATGAGCACCAGCACCCAGGCTTGGGCCGGCACGGCATTGGCCACCGTGGCCCAGCCCAGCGCCGGCGGCATCGCACCGGACAGCCCGCCGATGACGATGTTCTGCGGGGTGCGCGGCTTGAGGATGACGGTGTAGATGACCGCATAGCCGACAAAGGTAGCAAAGGTCAGCCACATGGTCAGCGGATTGACCAGGTGATAGAGCACCAGCATGCCCGCGCCACCCAGCAAACCGGACAGACTCAGAACCTGCGTGTGCGAAATCGTGCCACGCGCCGTCGCGCGGCGGGCCGTGCGCGCCATGCGGGCGTCGATTTCCTGCTCGATCAGGCAGTTGATAGCGAAAGCAGCGGCAGCCAGCAGCCAGATCCCGATGGTGCCAAACAGCACGCGTTTGAGATCGGGCAGGCCGGGCACCGCCAGGAACATCCCGATTACGGCACAGAACACAGCAAGCTGTGTGACTCTCGGCTTGGTCAGCACGAAATACTGGCGCAGCAATCCGGGTTGGGAAGCAGCGATGGACGTCATGATTTGCCTATTTTAGCGCCCCCGCGCTCAAAGCCTGCGCAGGGGTGGGCCGCCGGCCGTCGCCAGCCGCACCATAACCAGAACCGAGGCCAGTACCAGGCCGGCCGCTCCCCCGTTATGCAGCACCGCGATCAGCAGCGGCCACTGGAAGAAAATCGTGGTCAGACCCGTCACCAATTGTGCAGCCAGCAGCAACAGAATAAGTCTGGCCGGTCCCGACAGACCGGACAGACTGCGCATACGCCAGGCCAAGATCCCCATATAGACGAAGACAACAAGGGCGAAATTGCGGTGCACCCAATGAATGGCCGTCAACGCGCTCTGGGAGATCATGGCGCCGGAAGGCAGTTCGCCCAGGGCGCGGATCACCGAAAACCCGCCGTGAACATCCATCTCGGGCAGCCATTGGCCGTGGCAGGTGGGAAAATCCATGCAGGCCAGCGCCGCGTAATTGGTACTGACCCAGCCGCCCAACGTGACCTGAACGCCCAACAGGATCAGGCCCAGCGCCATCCACGGCCGCAGACCTGCGGCGAGGGCCGGCACCGGCAGATGAGGCCGCTCACGAGCGGCCAGCCACGTCATCAGGGCCAGCAGCGACAGGCCCAGCACCAGGTGAGCCGTCACCACAGCCGGCATCAGCTTGTGCGTCACCGTCCAGGCGCCGAAAGCGCCCTGGACACAGACCGCCACCAATGCGGCCGTTGCCAAGGCCGGCGAACGACCCAACTGGCGCCGGTAGCGCCAAGCCATGTAGACGATGGCGATAATGAGCAGGCCCAGCAGCGCGCCCACATAACGGTGGATCATCTCGATCCAGGCCTTCGACAGCGTCATCGGACCGAAGGGCATGTCGCTGGCGGCTCGATGGATGTCGGACAGGGCGCCCAACGGCGTGACCTTGCCGTAGCAGCCCGGCCAGTCGGGACAGCCCAGCCCGGAATCGGTCAGGCGCACGAAGGCGCCGAACATGATCAGGTCCAGCGTGAGAAACCAGGTAAAGAAAACCAGTCGGCGATAACGCTCAATGATGCGGTCCATGAACTCAGCCAATACGCGAGTTATACAAAAGCCTGCTGAGATCCTTGCGCACCTTGACACCATCGGCGTCGGCGGGGAACTGCAACATCAGGTTGCCCAGCGGGTCAACCACCCAGATAGGGCCCAGGATGCCGCCGGCCGTATCGGGCGGCAGAAAGCGGGCCAATTGATCGGCGCGCGCACGCAGCATAAGGGTGCCTTGATAGGCATCGAGCACCTTCTGGGGAATGTCCGCCTCGTCCGTGACGAACCACACCCGCGTGACGCGATCGACATTCTTGCCCTGGCTGGCATGCGCATTGCGCGCGACGAATAGTTTACGCGCACACGCCTGAAGACACTCGCCATGATCGGCCGAGATCAGCAGCCACTGCCCTTTCAGAGAAGCGGGATCGAAGGCTTTGCCGTCCAGCGTGGTCAGTTGCAGCTCGCGCCCGGAGGGCAGGGGACGCTGCGGCTGGACCAGGCTGCCGTAGTTGCTGGCATCCTGCGGCCACCACTGCGGGTTGTGGTAGACCAGCACGGCTCCCAAAATAGGGGCCAGGGCATAGAGAAAAATCAATACCAGAGGTAGCAAAGAGGCTTTACGTCGCATGGCGGGCTTCACGTTGATGGCCGGGCCCGGCGGCGCCAGGCACGCCAGGCCACCGCCACCCAGGCCAATGCGGCAATGGTCGCAAAGGAAAACCATTGCAGGGCATAGCCCTGATTCTGGTGGAAGTCGACCGAAGGCTCAGGCCACGCGCGCAGCAGTCCGTCTTCGGCATCGGAGGTTTGCATCAGCACCATGGGCAGCAATTTCAACCCGGTCGCCTGCGCATACGCTTGCAGATCGAGATTTTGCACCGTGGGCAACTGTCCGGGCGCCAGACGCACGGGCAACGTGGCGCCGCCGCCCATGTTCCAGAGCTCGAACAGGCGCGGCACATGGCTGGCCAGCTCGCCCTGCACCGTCACCTCGGCCGCAGGCGTGGCAGGCGCCAGCGGCGTAGCACCGGGCTGACGCGGCACCCAGCCGCGCAACACCAGCACGGCGGTGGCCTGCGGTGCCAGCACCAGAGGCGTGGCCAACCAAAACCCTGGGCGCCCGTCCTGGTTGCGGTTATCCAGCCAGACACTGTATTGCGCCAGCCATCGGCCCTGAGCACGCGCCGGGCGCCAGGCCGAAAAATCGCCGGATCCGCCTGCCGCGTTCAAGGTCACGGGCGGCTGGCTGCGGCCGCGTTCGATGGCCGACGACACCGCCTTGCGCGCTTCGGCGCGGCGCAATTGCCAGGCGCCCAGCGACAAACAGGCTGCGACAACGGCCGCCAGCAGAAACAGGGAAATCAGGGTAAACCGGGGCGAATGCGGGCGTGCCATCTCTGCAATAATTTTGTTTTCAGCGGAGGCCGGAATGCGCGTCATTGTCATCGTGGCCTTCATCGGTATCCTGGTCAGCCTGGGGTCGGCCTTGTTCTATCTGATGAAGGATAAAGGCAGTACCAACCGCACAGTCAATGCGCTCACCGTGCGCATCGGACTGTCCGTGGCGCTTTTTCTGTTCGTGCTCCTGGCCAATCATTTTGGCTGGATACAAAGCACGGGCTTGCGCTGATGCCAAACGCGCATGCCCCCGCCGTCGGAGGGCATGGCGCTGCGGCCGGCGGTCAAAACCAGTAAACAAACAGGTACAGGCCCAGCCAGACCACATCCACGAAATGCCAGTACCAAGCCGCGCCTTCAAAACCAAAATGATGGTTGGCGGTGAAATGCCCACGACACAAGCGCACCAGGATCACGGTCAACATGGTTGCACCCAGGATCACATGAAAGCCGTGAAATCCGGTGAGCATGTAAAACAGCGAACCATAAGCCCCTGAATTGAACTTCAGGTTCAGTTCGGTATAGGCATGGTGATATTCGTAAGCCTGACAGATCACAAAGACAAAGCCCAGCAGCACCGTGGCCGCCAACCAGCATACGGCCGTACGGCGGTGATCCGCGCGCAGCGCATGGTGCGAGATGGTCAGCGTCACGCCCGAGGTCAACAGGAGCGCGGTATTGATGGTGGGCAACCAGAACGGACCGACCGTCTGGAAATGCTCGACCACGCCTGCCGGCCCGAAGTTGGGCCACACTGCCTGGAAATCGGGCCACAGCATCAGCCGGTGGTCCATATCGCCCAGCCAGGGCGTGGTGATGGTGCGTACATACCAGAGCGCGCCGAAAAAGCCCGCGAAGAACATCACCTCCGAGAAGATGAACCAGCCCATTCCCCAACGGTAGGAAAGATCCACGCGCTTGCTAAACAGCCCGCTCTCGGACTCGGCGATCGCATCGCCAAACCAGAAATACAGCACCGTAACCACACCCAGGAAGCCGGCCAGAACGGCCCACTTGCCCCAGCCCACCCCGTTGACCCAGGCCGCCGCGCCCATGCCGACGACCAGCAGGGCCAGTGCGGTGCGCACGGGATGGCCGGAGTCGGCCGGCACGTAGTAGTACGGCGCATCTTTGCCTTGAGCGGAGTGACTTGCACCCATGGTTGTCTCCCTGCAACGAAAGTATTGAGTTGCTTATGTCAGGCTGCTGACCGCCCAACGCACGACCATCACCAGCACGATAACGAACAGCCCTGCACCCAACAGGCCGGCCAGAATCACATGAACGGGATTCAACCGGGCGATGTCTTCGCGGTAACCCGCGCCCTTGCGCACACCGAAAAACGCCCAGGCCACCGCTTTGAGCGTCTGAAAAAAACTCAGCTTGCGTTGTGCGGCCTGATGCAGATCCTCGCTCATGGTTCTACTGCCCTGCCATCCGGCGATCCGATTGCGGCGACGCTGCTGCGCAGTCATGACCGGCTTCATTTGACTTGCGGCGGCGTTTCAAAGGTGTGGAAGGGAGCGGGCGACGGCACCGTCCATTCCAGCCCTTCGGCGCCGTCCCAGGGTTTGGCCGGTGCGATTTCGCCCTTGCCACGGTAGCAGCGGATCACCGCCCACAGGAATATCAATTGCGACAACCCGAACCAGAACGCACCGATCGTGGCGATCTGATGGAAGGTCGTGAACTGCGCGGCGTAGTCGGCGTAGCGACGCGGCATGCCGGCCAGACCGAGAAAATGCATCGGAAAGAAGGTCACGTTGAATGAAATCAGCGACAACCAGAAATGCAGTTTGCCGAGCTTCTCGCTATACATATGCCCGGTCCACTTGGGCAACCAATAATAGGTGCCCGCAAAAAGGGCAAAGAGCGATCCGGCCACCAGCACGTAATGGAAGTGCGCCACCACGTAATAGGTGTCATGCACCTGGATATCGATGGGCGCTACCGACAGGATCAGCCCCGTGAACCCGCCCATGGTGAACACAAAGATAAAACCCACCGCAAACAGAATCGGTGTCTCGAACGTCATGGATCCGCGCCACATGGTCGCGACCCAGTTGAAGACTTTCACCCCGGTCGGTATCGAGATCAGCATGGTGGCATACATGAAGTAGAGCTGACCCGTCACCGGCATGCCGGTGGTAAACATATGATGCGCCCACACGATGAACGACAGCACGGCGATGGAGGCCGTGGCATAGACCATCGAGGCATAGCCGAACAGCGGTTTGCGCGCCAAAGCCGGCACGATGGCCGAGACGATGCCAAACGCCGGCAGGATCATGATGTAGACCTCGGGATGCCCGAAGAACCAGAACACATGCTGGTAGAGCACCGGGTCGCCGCCTGCTGCGGCATTGAAAAACCCCGTACCAAAATGCCTGTCGGTCAGCACCATGGTGATGGCCGCGGCCAGCACCGGCAACACGGAGATCAGAAGAAACGCCGTGATCAGCCAGGTCCAGCAAAACAGCGGCATCTTCATCAGCGTCAAGCCAGGCGCGCGCATGTTCAAGATGGTCACGATGATGTTGATGGCCCCCATGATGGACGAAGCGCCCATGATGTGCATCGCGAAAATCGCCAGGTCCATCCCCGGGCCCATCTGCGCCGACAGCGGCGCGTACAGCGTCCACCCCGCGGCCGTGGCCCCTCCCGGCACGAAGAACGACACCGTCAGCATGAGGCCGGCCACCGGCAACAACCAGAAGCTGAAGTTGTTCATGCGTGCAAAGGCCATGTCCGACGCACCTATCTGCAGCGGAATCATCCAGTTCGCAAAGCCCACAAAGGCCGGCATGATGGCGCCAAACACCATGATCAGACCGTGCATGGTCGTGAATTGGTTAAACAGTTCGGGCCGGAAGAATTGCAGGCCGGGCTCGAACAGTTCGGTGCGCAACAGCAACGCCAGCGTGCCACCTTCGAGCAACATGACGAACGAGAAGATGAGATACATCGTCCCGATATCTTTGTGATTGGTGGCGAACAGCCAGCGGCGCCACCCGGTTGGGACGGCGTGGTGGTGGTCATCGTGCTGATGGTCGTCGTGGCCTGCACCGGGCGAGACGTGATCGACTATGACGCTGCTCATGGTGGACTCCTTCCTGCTGATCCACCGATCCCTGTCCAGGGGGACCGGCGTTATATCTGTATCGATGGAAACAGCTTCTTAAAACAGCGGGGAGGCCGCGCCTAGCTGTGAACTGTCAATAGGTTGTATTCGTCCAGGTTGAGTCTGGAGATGGGTACAGCGCGCCCGATGCCTTGGTGGGGTCGATGCCAGTTGTAGTGGTGTAGCCAGGATTTCATGGCATCGGCTCGGTGTTGGGAGTTCTGGTAGGTGTGAGCGTAAGCCCACTCACGCAAGGCCGACTGGATGAAGCGTTCGGCCTTGCCATTGGTCTGTGGGCGGTAAGGTCGGGTAAAGCGGTGCTTGATGCCCAGCTCATGGCACAGCGCGGCGAAGGCGCGGCTGCGAAAGGCCGAGCCATTGTCGGTGAGCAAGCGCTGGATGGTCACGCCCAGGCGCTGGTAGTAGGCCACTGCGTCCTTGAGGAACTGGACGGCGCTGGGGAAGCGCTCGTCGGGGTGGATGTCGGTGAAGGCCACGCGGGCGTGGTCATCGATGGCCACGAAGACGAAGTCCCAGCCGGCCCCCTCAACGGTATCGCGTCGGTTGCCCGTGACCCGGTGGCCAGGGCGCTGGATACGTCCCAGCTTCTTGATGTCGATGTGCAGCAGATCGCCGGGGCCTGATGCTCGTAGCGCACCACCGGCTCGGCCGGCTCCAGGTCGGCCAGGTGCGACAGACCGGCGCGGGCCAGGACGCGGCTGACGGTGCTGGCTGACACGCCCAGCGCCTGGGCGATGCGCGCTTGGGTCAGCCGCTTGCGGCGCAGCTCCACGATAGCCAGCGCCTTGGTCGGCGCAATCGCTCGGGGCGAGACCGTCGGGCGCGAGGACGCATCGGCCAAGCCCGCCTGGCCCTGAGCCAGGAAGCGGCCCAGCCATTTGCGCACAGTCGGCGCGGTGACCCCATAGGTGCGGGCCGCTTCAGGCACACAAACTTGATGGGCGATCAATTGCTGGACCATTTCGAGGCGACGTAGGAAGGTCAATCGGGCATGCTTATGGGTGTTCATCCGGCCGGGCTCCTTGAGTGAACTGGGGGGTTGGCGATTTCCAGTTTCTCAAATCCGGTTCGGATGAACCATGCATACAACCTATTGAATCTTCACACCTAGCGCGCGGCCGCGACGTCCTTGGGCTGGACCGCGGGGTCCTCTCCCTTGCCTGCATTGCTCCAGGCATTGCGCGTATAGGTAATGGCCGCCGCGATGTCGACGTCGTTCAACTGGCCACCAAAAGCAGCCATGGCCGTGCCAGGCCGGCCTTTGAGCACGGTAGCGATCTGAGCGGCCTTGGGGCCGAGCACGACGGGGTCGCCGTCCAGGGCAAGGAACGAGCCCGGGATGCCCTTTCCGTTGGCCTGATGACAGGCCACACAGGAGCCGGTGTAGGCTTTCTCGCCGCGCGCCATCAGCTCTTCTTTCGTCCACGTTTTATTGGGATCGTCGGCTTGCGCGGCCATGAGCTTTTTCTGCTCGGCCCCCCAGGCGTCATAATCCTCCTGCGACTTGACCTCCACCACTATGGGCATGAAGGCATGATCCTTGCCACAGAGCTCGGCGCACTGGCCACGATAAGCGCCCACTTTGTCGGCACGAAACCAGGTGTCGCGCAGAAAGCCCGGAATGGCATCCTGCTTGACGCCGAAGTCCGGCACCATCCACGAGTGGATCACATCGCCCGAGGTCAGCACCACCCGCACCTTCTTGTTGACCGGAACTGACCTGCCCCCAGATTTAGTACGGCACCGACATAGAGCCCAGGGGTAAAAGACCTTCTTTCTGATGAGCCTGCACGAATTGCGCCGGCGTTAAATATCCGAGCGCGCTGTGAGGCCGATCGGTGTTGTACTCGACTCGCCAGTTTTCGATCAAGCTTTTAGCCTGTCGCAGGGACAAGAACCAGTGCTCGTTAAGGCATTCGTCGCGGAACTTGCCGTTGAAACTTTCGATATAAGCGTTCTCCACCGGCTTACCCGGCCGAATAAACGACAGCTTTACGCCTGCTTGGTAGGCCCAGGCGTCCAAGGCTCTTCCGGCGAACTCTGGCCCGTTGTCCACGGTAATAGATCGCGGCAGGCCACGCATCTCCGCCAGCCGTTGCAGCACCATGGCAACACGCAGTCCCGGCAACGACGTATCGACCTCGATGGCCAGGCATTCGCGAGTGTAGTCATCGACGATAGTCAAACAGCGGAATCGGCGGCCATAGGCTAGGCCGTCGGCCACAAAGTCCATTGACCAACTCTGATTCGGCGCGATTGCCGCTGGGCGAACCACGCGCTCGGTCGCCGCGATTCGCTTACGCTTTCGTTTTCGCACGCTTAACCCTGCCAGACTGTACAGCCGCCAGATTCGCTTGTGATTTGCTTGCCAGCCTTCGCGACGTAAGAGCACATGGATCCTCCGATAGCCGTAGCGTCGTTTCGCCACTGCCATCTCTTTCATGCGCTCGGTCAGCGCAGCATCGCCTGAGCGTGTGCTCTCGTAGGCAAACAGCGACCGCGAAATTCCTACCAGCCCACAGGCCCGGGTAACACCCATGCTGCGCTCGGTCATTAATGTCCTGACCGCCTCGCGTTTGGCCTGCGGGCTGACTACTTTCGGCTTAGCAGATCCTGAAGCGCCGCCTTGTCCAGCATCGACTCGGCCAACAGCTTCTTGAGCTTGTTGTTCTCCTGCTCCAGCTCCTTGAGCCTCTGAGCGTCCGACACCGTCATGCCACCGAACTTCGCCTTCCAGTTGTAGTACGTTGCCTCGGAGATTCCGTGCTTGCGGCACAACTCTGCGGGCTTGGCACCTGCATCGGCTTCCTTGAGCACGCCGATGATTTGCTCTTCCGTAAATCGTTTCTTCATTGCCATTCCTTTGGGAACGGACTCTACATCGATTTCGTACTAATCACGGGGAGCAGGTCACTACAAGTAGTGCACCAGCTCCCAGCAACCCTCTCCACATCTTCATGCTTACCTCGAAACATGGCGCGGATGGCCCAATACCGCCGCACGCCGTACGGGCCGCCGGAAGGCAGGGAACGCGCAATTATTAGACGGTAGTCACGAACCAGGCGAAAGACAACAGACCCTGTCGCTCCCACACATAACACATCTAAAACCGCGGAATTATAGCTACAGGTTAAATCTTGTGTAAGTTCTAGATAGCGAGACTTGCCTGCCGGCTATTTAAATGCCATGCCTGGATAATGCCTCTGAATAAACATGGCTTGCTGCGCCTGTTTGCGCCGTTGGCCATCGCGGCCCGGCCCAACCGGGCCCTAGACTATACCGTGAACTAAACTCCGCTTCATGCTTCGACTGCCTTCTCTTCCTGCCCCCGATCGACTGGATCGTTTGTCGGCCACGTTGCGCGACAAGGCGATTCAGCCGCCGCCCGAGCAAGCCAGGCCGGTATACATCGCCGGCCAGCGCTGCGGCTGGGCCACGCTGGCCGCCTGCGATGCCTTGCGCGATAGTGGTCTGGTCAACATCGACGACGATGCGCTGCACCTGCTGCCCGAACTGGCTCCGGGCCCGGCCTTGGATGCCGCGCTGGCCAAGGTGGCCCAGACCCTGCGCCAGGCGCGCTGCCTGCGCGGCTGGCGCGATGAGTTGCTCGACATCACGGCCGAATCCCTGCATTTGGGCGCCATCGAGCGCGCCGCCATGCGGCCGCTGGGGCTGCCCACCTTTGCCGTGCACCTGAATGCCTGGACGGCGGATGGCCGTCTGTGGGTGGCGCGACGGGCACTCTCCAAATCCACCGACCCCGGCATGTGGGACACCCTGGTGGGCGGGCTGGTGGGCAGCCAGGAGTCGCTGGACCAGGCCCTGGTGCGCGAATGCGCCGAGGAGGCCGGCCTGGAGCCCGAGCAGATCCGCCAGCGCAGCCCCTTGCGTACCGTATTGCGCATGCAGCGGCGCTTGCCGGAGGGCTATCAGGTCGAAGCCCTGCTCAACAGCACGTGTGTGCTCGACGACGCCACGCGTCCCGCCAACCGGGATGGCGAAGTCATGGAGATCGCCACACTGGAGGTGGGGCAGGTCGTTGACCGCATCGAGGCGGGTGAGTTCACGCTGGAAGCAGCGCTGGTCATCCTGGATGACATCCGGTATCGCAGCGCAACATGAATACGGCCGCCCTGAGGCGGCCGGGTCGTCAATCCGACTCCGCACGCGGGCCGTCTGGGGCCGTGTCCGCTGATGCTTCCTTGACCGGCGGCTTGACCCCGGGAGGATAGACTTGGCCGGTTTCCGAAAACTGGCGCCAGACCTCGATTGCCCGCAGCCGCTGCTTGACCACCTTATCGATACGCTCGCGCAGATCCGGGTCACGCGCCAGCACGGCATGCAGGTCGCGCGCCGAAAGCATCAACAGCTTGCTGTAGCCCAACGACCGCACATCGGCATTGATGTGCTCATCGCCCAGCAGCGCCAGTTCACCGAAAAACTCGCCACTGCCCAACTCCACCGTCGTATGGTCGGGCAATTGCACCACCACCGCGCCCGAGGCCACAAAGCACATCTCCTGCCCGTGATGCCCATGGGCAAGAATGCGCTGGTCGGGCAGAGCGAGCCGCGGCTTGAGCAGTTTGCAGATCGCGCGCAAGGAGTCCGGACTCAGCCCCTCGAAAATAGGCACCCGCTTGATGAGCTCGGCCGAACTCAGCTCGATATCCAGGGGCGGGTGATGGTCGATATGCTCCCAGCGCGTTTTCAGTTGCGCCATCAAATCCGCATACACCTAACCGCTGATCAGGAACTGTTCGAGCATGTCGCGATAACGTATGCGCTCGAGCTCACGCGCCACGCGGTCGAGGTAGCTTTCCTGCAGCCACAGCGCATAGCTCGGGTACTGCAAATTGAGCGCCTGCAGCGCGTTGTCAACCAAATCCAGGCGCCGCTGATGCGCCGCGACAATCTGCTGCGCGGCATCATCGCCAAGCAACGGCCCGATCTGCTCGCGCGAGAACTGCATCAGGCGCTGCGCCACCGAACGCTTGGTCTGCAGATTGGCAAACCGTTGACTGAGCTCGCGGGCCAGCCATCCCTGAAAGCCGAAGATGTAATGCACCCGCAACGCCAGCCGAAAGCCATGTGAATAACGCACATCGGCCACGATGGCCTGCTCGAAACCGTTGACGCCGCCCGTGCGCACGGCGTCCTCCAGACGCTCGGCGCGCGCCAGCAAGCTTTCTGCCATGCGCCAGTCGACGATCTGGGCCTTGAGGATGTCGAAGAACATTTCTTCTTCGTGCCGCGCCACGATGGCCAGGCCCACCGCCGTGCGCTGCTCCACGCTCATGCGCGCCACCTGAGTGTCATGCACGGCCGTCAGGCTGGCATCGAACACGGCGTGGATGCGATCGCGCGCCTCAGGCGCGATATGGTCATCCTTGGCAATCTCATCCGTCTTGCCTTGCAGGGTTTCCAGCGCGACCGACAGCGCCTGATTGCGTATGGCTCGCTCGACGGGCGAGAGCTGGTTCAAACCCAGCATGCGGATCAAGGGCCGCAGGCTGATGCCGTTGATGAACAAGGTCGCCAACACAAAGCCGGTCGTGGCCACGGCCACGAACTGGCGGGCCTCCTCCGGCACCGTGGTCTGTTCGGTGACGGCCAAAGCCAGCGCCAGAGAAACGGCGCCCCGCAGCCCTCCCCAGAGCATGACGCTCTTATAGGGGTTGCTCACCTCGGCGCCAATCTTGAATATCTGCAACAGCGGCAACAAGCCGAAGACCACGATGGCACGCGCCACGAGGGTCGCCACAAACACCACCACCACGAGCAGCAGTTCCTGCCAATCGGCTGCCGCCATCAGCTTGGGAATGAGCATGGCGGCAAACACGAAAATCAGCGAGTTGGCCCAGAAGCCGAATTGGCCCCAGAAGTTGGACAGGTATTCGAAGGTCGTAGGCGACATACGCGTGCGGCCCGTCGACCCGACCACCAGCCCCGCCACGACGGTGGCCACCACGCCGGAAACATTCAAATAATGCTCGGAGATGAAAAAAGACAGGTAGGCCAGCGTGAGCGTGAGCGTGATCTCGGCGGTGGGATACCCGCGCAGCCAGGCAAACAGCGAGCAGACCAGGCGTCCCATCAGCCAGCCGGCCAGTCCGCCTCCCAGAAAGTGGACGATGAAATCATTGAAAACGGCGCTCGCCGAAATTTCTCCCGAGCCCCCCAGGGCAGCCAGCAGCACCGAGTACAGCGCGATGGATGCCGCGTCGTTGAACAGGCTCTCGCCCTCGACCAACGTGGTCAGCCGTTTGGGCGCGCCCACTTCACGGAAAATCCCCACCACCGCAGCAGGGTCCGTGGTCGCTACGATCGCGCCCAGCAACAGGCAGACCAGCAGCCCATAGGAAGACACGGCGTTGACCGCCACTCCCACCACCAGCGTGCACACGACCACGGCCACGATGGCCATCATCAGGATGGGGCCGATATCGTTCATCAAGCGGCGCACGTTCATCGACAGCGCCGTCTCGAACAACAGCACCGGCAGAAAAACCATGAGAAAGGTTTCGGAAGAAATCTCGAAGCGTTCAATCGTGTCGAGCAGGTCGCCCAGTACCGGCGGCGCCCAGCCGTGCAGGTGGATGCCGATACCCAGCAAACAACCCACGATGGCCAGCAGCACGGAGAAGGGCAGCCCCAGACGGCCAGCCAACGGTGGCATGAAGCAGATCAGGGTCAGCAAGCCGGCGAGGCCGAAAACGAGAAATCCAATATCCATGGGAAGGCGCGGTGGCGCAAGAGGTCAAGGCCCAAGGATAGCGTCTTTTTCCCATGAACCCGCCGCGTGTGCGTTGCGCGCTGACCGGCAGACGCCCACACTTGGTTACGCCTGTCGCCGTGGCAAACCACGCCTATCGACCGTTTTTTCGCTAACGTTGGCGCTTTCCAATACTGGGAGAGGCCTTTGCTCTCTGCTCCGCTCGACGCACGCCCCCAGGATGCACCGGCCTTGCTACTGCAATTGACCGACTCGCATCTGCTGCAGGATCCGCAAGCGCGCATGTTCGGCGTCAATACGGATGCCAGCCTGCGCGCCGTGCTCGACCTCGCCCGGCGGCAAGAGGGCAGCCCCGATCTCATGCTGCTGACCGGCGACCTCGCCCAGGATGGCAGCGCGGCGGCCTACCAGCGGCTGCGCGCGCATCTGCGGGACGTGGCACACCCCGTGCGCTGCGTGATGGGCAATCACGACGCCGCCGGCCAGATGCGCCAGCAGTTGAGCGATTGGTCACAACCCGTACACGATCTGCCGGGCTGGCGGATCATCATGTTGGACTCCACGGTCCCCGGGCAAGATTTTGGCCACATCGACGCGGGGCAGTTCGCGCTGCTCGACCAAGCCCTGCGGGAAGCGGGCGAGCGCCATGTTCTCGTTGCGCTGCACCATAACCTTGCCCGCGTCGAAGGCGCCGAACACGACACCCTCATGGTCGACAATGCCGCGGCGGTCTTCGCGCGCCTGTCGGATCATCCGCAAGCGCGGGTCGCGCTATGGGGCCATATCCACCAGGAGTTCGACTGCCGGCATCATCACCTGCGCATGCTCGGCACGCCATCGACCAGCTTTCAGTTCCGTTTGGATAACGGCCACTACGCCGTCGACCCGCAAGCGCCGGGCTACCGTTGGCTCAAGCTCTACGCCGACGGCTCGATTGCCACCGGGGTTCGACGCCTGGATGCCGCGACCTGGGCCGCCCTGCGCGACGAACCCCTGCCGCTCGAAAGCGCGGCGTGAGCGGCAGGCGCGTGGATCCCAGACAATAAAAAACGGGGCACCGATATGCGTAGGTGCCCCGTAAACCGTCCGTCTCATAGGGGAGGGGAAAGAGGAGAAGCCGAGACGGACGACAAAACGGCAAGACAAACCCAGCTTGCTGTCTATGCTTATTAGTCCTGGCCGCGGGCCATAAGTTTCTGGCCGAGGTCCCTGATCGGCGCCGATTTTGTATCAATCAGTGTCGGACCCCCAAGGCCTGCTGCCGTATTCATGCGCCGCAAATGAAAAATGCCTGCCCGAAGGGGCAGGCATTTCGCTTGGCAAGGCAGCGATCAGGCAGCCGCCAGCGTGCCACGCATTTTTTTCAGCGCCGCCGCCTCGATCTGGCGGATGCGCTCGGCCGACACCCCGAACTCCGCGGCGAGTTCATGCAGCGTGGCACCGCCGTCGTCCTGCAGCCAACGGGCTTCGACGATGCGGCGCGAGCGCGCATCCAGCGCCTTGATGGCATCGGCCAGGCCCTGGCCCTGCAAATCATCGCGCGCCTTGCGCTCAAGCACACGGGTGGGCTCTTCGCGGCATTCGTCCGACAGATACGCGATGGGCGCATAGCTGTCATCGTCATCGTCCTGATTCTCGAGCGAAAGATCGCGGCCCGACAGGCGAACCTCCATCTCACTGACATCCTCGCGGCGGACGTTGAGTTCGCGGGCGATACGGTCGACCTGCTCGGTATCGAGCGTCTGACCATCCGGGCGCATGCTGCGCAGATTGAAGAACAGCTTGCGCTGGGCCTTGGTGGTGGCCACTTTGACCAGGCGCCAATTGCGGATGATGTATTCGTGGATTTCGGCCTTGATCCAATGCACGGCAAAGGAAACCAGACGCACCCCGCGCTCGGGGTCGAAACGTTTGACGGCCTTCATCAGGCCGACATTGCCTTCCTGGATGAGGTCGGCATGCGGCAATCCGTACCCCAGGTACTGACGAGCGACCGACACCACCAGGCGCAGGTGCGACAGCACCAGTTCGCGGGCGGCTTCGAGGTCGTCACCATCGCGCAGACGGCGCGCCAGCGAGGACTCTTGCTCGAGCGTGAGAACTGGCAGGCGATTGACCGTCGAAATATAGGCATCGATCGTGCCCAACGCACCGGGATTGGCAACCGCCAAGGCCAAGGCGTTGCCCGAGGTGGCCAACGAGGGACTGGCTGAATTCATATTGCGGCCTCCATGGAACGAGGGGTAAACGGGCATCAGCTTGATGTTAGCACTCCAAATCTTTGAGTGCTAATTCGACCCCTGCACTGCAACAAAGTTCCGGTTCCAACGGGTTGCAGCAGCCGCGTCCCTATTATTTTTGGTTCATCGCGGAATAGCGTGGAGCCGTGCTTGATTGCCGTTACGCTTGATCCTTGATTTTTCAAGGATCAAGGCCGGGATCATGCTGGACCGCAAGACGATCGAGAGGTTGGGTGGGTGGGAAGGTTATCGGGTGGAGCGGGTCGTGTGGCCTGAAGGTGAGAGCCGGACGGTCACGATTTACCTGAAGCCTTCAGCGCGAACGATGCACTGCGAGCACTGCGGCAACCGATGTCGGCAGGTGCATGAGACGACCACGCGCCGGGTGCGGGATCTGCCGCTAATGGCGCTGCGAGTGACGCTGGTAGTGCCGCGTCGGCGGGTCTGGTGCGAGCAGTGCGGTGGACCGCATCTGGAGAGGCTGAGCTGGCTGGGCCGTTACCAGCGAGTGACCGACCGGCTGGCCGAGGCGGTCAGCCAGTTGCTTGAGTCCAGCAACATTCTGGCCGTGGCGCGCTTCTTCCAACTGGGTTGGCACACGGTCAAGGCGCTGGACAAGGCCCTGCTGCGACGGGCGATCCAAGAGCCGGACTGGAGCCAGATCCACTACCTAGCGATGGACGAGTTCGCTCTACACAAGGGCCATCGTTATGCCACGGTCGTTGTCGATCCGATCCGCCGTCAGGTGCTATGGATCGGTGATGGCCGCTCGCGCGAGACGGCCAGAGCCTTCTTCGAACAACTGCCAACAGGAGTTGCCCAGCAGATCCGGGCCGTAGCGATCGACATGACGACGGCCTATGAGCTGGAGATCCAGGCCAACTGCCCCAACGCCGAGATCGTCTACGACCTGTTCCACGTCGTGGCCAAGTACGGCCGTGAAGTGATAGACCGGGTGCGTGTAGACCAAGCGAACCAGTTGCGGCACGACAAGCCGGCCCGCCGGGTGATCAAGTCCAGTCGCTGGCTACTGCTGCGCAATCGCAAAAACCTCGATCCGTGCCAATCGGTAAAGTTGGACGAGTTGCTCCAGGCCAACCAGCCCTTGCTCACCGCTTATCTGATGCGCGATGAGCTCAAACAGCTGTGGTTCTACCAACACCCCGGCTACGCCCGCCAGGCATGGGATCACTGGCTGCAACAGGCTCAGGGCAGCGGCATCGCCGCCTTGGCTCACTTCGCGCTCAAGCTAAAAGCCTATCTGCACGGGATTCTGTCTCGCTGTCGCCACCGGCTCAACACCAGCATCGTCGAGGGCATCAACAACACCATCAAAGTCATCAAGCGCCGCGCCTACGGCTACCGCGATCAGGAGTACTTCTTCCTCAAGATCCGGTCTGCATTCCCCGGTATTCCTCGATGAACCTTATTTTTGGCCCATGCTCCTGGCCACCAGATCGGCGGCCGCGGCCAGTCCGCCTTGCCGGTCGGCCGGCAACCCCGGACTGGGCAACCTGTGCATCAACACCTCAACCCGGCCCGCACGCTCCCGCACCAACACGCGCAGCGGCAAATCCAGCGCCAAGTCGGGTTCGGCCAGCATCAATGGCGTGCCCGCCTTGGGGTTGCCAAAGATGAGCACCCGCGTCGGGGGCATGTCCAGACCGGCAGCCTGGGCGGCAGCGGCATGGTCGATCTCGGCAAAGACCGTCATGCCATGCGCTGCCAGGCCGGTGCGCAATTGCGCGACCGTCTGGCCAACGTCACGCGTGCTGGTGAAGGTAATCAGGGCATCCTGCGCCTGCGCGCCCGCCCCCAGGGTGAGCGCGGCCGACACCGCAGTCAACCATCGCCGAGCGGCGTGAACACCGTGTTGCATGGGCACTCCTGTGCGGATGAGGAACTGCCCCAGTGTAGAAAGCCACGGGTACGCATGGGCGCGCCGCGGGGCCACAATTGGACCAAGCGCCAGCGGCTACCAGCCGCGCTGCCTCAAGCCCGCTTCCGTGGCCGCGTCGGCAGGACGGATGAACAACGCGCCGCGCGCATCGAACAACACCTGGTAGCGGGCCCCCTCGAAAAGAGGCATGTATGCCGCACTGCCATAGGTGACGTCCACAAAGGGCAGCCATCCCGGCAACCAGCCTTTGACAGCGCTGATATCCGGCACAGGCCAATCATCCAGGGCGTACACCGAGCGGGTGCCACTTTGCTCGCGCTGCACGTCGCGATAACGGCCCGACAGCCGCTCCAGGCGGTATAGCGGCGGAGCGCCCGCCATCAGCGCCGGCAACCGCCAGCGAACCACCTTGGCATCGATCTGCCATTCGTCGCCATAAAGGGTGTAGTCGCGCTGCCCCAGCCCCTCGGCCCGCGCCGACACCAGGTATTGATTGTCGTTCTGGCGGCTGACCTGGATCTCGGCAACCGGTTGATCGGTCGTCAAACGGAAGAACTGCAGCAGCGACAACGCCAGCAGAACCGAGACACAAGCCAGCGCGGCCAGCAGCAAGCCGACAACGCGCCGCACGGGCCGCAGACGGAAGGTCTTGCGGCCCATGTCGTCACGCCCGCCACCGCTGCCCAGCAGCATGCCCAGGCCAAGCAGAAGCACGATGACCGCCACCAGGGCGGTCCACACGAAAGGCGTCAGCAGATCAGTCAAGGACAGGCGCTCCAGTCAGGGGTCGCGAAAGTATAAAAGCGGCCCGCCGGCCAGGCCTTAACGCAAGCGCTCGACGTGAAACCGGATGTGATCCGCCATGAAGGTCGAGATGAAGTAGTAGCCGTGGTCATAGCCTTCGTGGCGGCGCAAGGTCAGCGCCTGGCCGGCATGCTGGCAAGCCGCTTCGAACACCTCGGGATACAGTTGCTCGGCCAGGAATTGATCCGACAGCCCTTGATCAATCAATATGCCCTGCGGATAGGGATTTTTCAGGCCAAGCATCAGCTCGCTGGCGTCGTGCTGCGCCCACCCCGCACGGTCCTGCCCCAGATAGCCCGAGAAGGCCTTCTGGCCCCATGGGCAGCGCATCGGCGCGGCGATCGGCGCGAAAGCCGAAACGCTTGCCCAGCGCCCGGGATGACGCAGGGCCAGGGTCAGCGCACCATGCCCGCCCATGGAATGGCCAAAGATGCCGGCGCGCGCGGCATCGCCGGGCAGTTCACGGGTCGCCAGATCGAACAGCTCCTGAGCCACGTAGCTTTCCATGCGGTAGTGCGCCGCGTACGGCTCACTGCTCGCATCCAGATAAAAGCCCGCACCGACGCCAAAATCCCAGTGCTCGGCCTCACCCGGCGCTGCCGCACCACGCGGGCTGGTGTCGCAACTGACCAGCATGAGGCCGTGCTCGGCGGCCAGACGCTGGGCGCCAGCCTTGATCATGAACGTTTCTTCGGTGCAGGTCAGCCCGGCCAGATAAAACAGCACTGGCACGCGGCCGTTTTCGGCCTGCCGGGGCAGAAAGACCGAAAACCGCATGGGCAGGCCGATCGCGGTGGAATCATGGCGGTAAAAGCGCTGGCGTCCGCCGAAAGCCCGGTGTTCAGAGAGCAGTTCCATAGCCTGTCCGTCAGTAAAGCACGACCGAACGGATGGACTCGCCACGCTTCATCAGGTCAAACCCCTCATTGATGCGATCCAGCGGCAGCGTATGGGTGATCAGATCATCGATGTTGATCTTGCCTTCCATATACCAGTCCACGATCTTGGGGACATCGGTACGGCCACGTGCGCCGCCGAAGGCCGAGCCCTTCCATTCCCGCCCGGTCACCAGTTGGAAGGGGCGGGTGCTGATTTCGGCGCCCGCCTCGGCCACACCGATGATGATGGACTGGCCCCAGCCCTTGTGGCAGCACTCCAGCGCCTGGCGCATCACCTTGGTGTTGCCGATGCACTCGAAGGAATAATCGGCGCCGCCATCGGTCAACTGCACGATGTGATCGACCACGTTTTCAACGTCGCTGGGATTGACGAAGTGGGTCATGCCGAACTTGCGTGCCATGGCTTCCCGCTCGGGGTTCAGATCGACACCGATGATCTTGTCGGCGCCCACCATTTTGGCGCCCTGGATGACGTTCAGCCCGATGCCGCCCAGGCCGAACACGACGACGTTGGCGCCGGCCTCGACCTTGGCCGTATAGACGACGGCGCCGATACCGGTGGTCACGCCGCAACCGATGTAGCAGATCTTGTCAAAGGGTGCATCCTCCCGCACCTTGGCCACAGCGATCTCCGGCACCACGATGTGGTTGGCGAAGGTGGAGGTGCCCATATAGTGAAAGATGGGCTTGCCGTCGATGGAAAAACGCGAGCTGCCGTCGGGCATCAGGCCCTTGCCCTGCGTGCTGCGAATGGCCTGGCACAGATTGGTCTTGCGCGACAGGCAGAATTTGCACTGGCGGCATTCGGGGGTGTAGAGCGGGATGACGTGATCGCCCTTGCGCAGCGAAGTCATACCCGGCCCGACATCGACGACCACACCGGCGCCTTCATGACCCAGGATGGCGGGAAAAATACCCTCCGGGTCTGCACCTGACAGCGTGTAATAGTCGGTGTGACAGATGCCGGTGGCCTTGACTTCGATCAGCACCTCGCCGGCACGCGGGCCGTCCAGGTCGACTTCTTCGACGGTCAACGGGGCACCGGCCTTCCAGGCGATGGCGGCTTTGGTCTTCATGCGAGGCTCCTAGGTGTATCTGCGAGTACTGAAAAACAGTTCCAGATGTTAACCTGACCAGTCGCGTGCCTCCGGAACCGAAATCGCGGGCTTGACCGCAGGCGATGGTGGCACTATTTATATAGGGTATATAGCTCCCTAACGCGCTTGCGCCACCGCGAGACTTCCTATGGCCCGTCTGCCCCGTCTGTATGCTCCAGGGCTGCCCCAATTGGTGCAGGCCAACTTTGTCCAGTCGCTGGCATCGCCTTCGCAGCCCGCACCCTCGGACATCCTCAATCAGCTGGCCGGTTGGTTAGGCGAGTCTGCGCAGCGCCACAAAGTCGCCGTGCACGGCTGGGTCCTGGCCAATGACCGCATCTTGTTGCTGGCCACGCCTGCCGACGAAGAAGGTCTGCCGCGCCTGATGCAGACGCTGGGCCGCAATCTGGCCGCCCGGCTGCGAGGCGGGCGTGTGTTCGCTGGACGCTACCGCTCGGCCCTGCTCGAGCCAGGCGTCTGGGTGATGCCCTCACTGGTCTGGCTTGAAACTTATCCCGTACGCAGCGGTTCGTCCGTCGAGGCCGACACCTGGCCCTGGTCTTCCGCGGCCAGCCATACCGGCGGCTCCAGTGTGGCGGCCGCGCAGTGGCAATCCGATCATGCGGACTACTGGTCTTGCGGCAATACGCCATTTGACCGCCAGGCCAATTACCGCAAGTTGCTGCATGACGGCCTGTCGCGCGACCAGACGCAACGCATCGAGCAGGCCGTCTCTGGGCAATGGGCGCTGGGTGGGCCGGACTTCATCGCCAGCCTCACGCACACCGCCAGCCGCCGGGTCGCACCTGGGCAACGTGGGCGTCCGCGCAAAAAACCCGCTTCGCTCTCGCCAGAGGGCTCCGACGACCTGCCGCCTGGCACGCCCAACTGACCATTACCCGGCCCCCTGGCCGGGTAATGTTTTTTGGTTGGCACGCCATCGCCATGGCATGTCACGGCCCCCGAATTTGTGCGCCTGCCACGTCAGCACAGCGCCTTTTTTTGGTTCATCGAGGAATACCGGGGAATGCAGACCGGATCTTGAGGAAGAAGTACTCCTGATCGCGGTAGCCGTAGGCGCGGCGCTTGATGACTTTGATGGTGTTGTTGATGCCCTCGACGATGCTGGTGTTGAGCCGGTGGCGACAGCGAGACAGAATCCCGTGCAGATAGGCTTTTAGCTTGAGCGCGAAGTGAGCCAAGGCGGCGATGCCGCTGCCCTGAGCCTGTTGCAGCCAGTGATCCCATGCCTGGCGGGCGTAGCCGGGGTGTTGGTAGAACCACAGCTGTTTGAGCTCATCGCGCATCAGATAAGCGGTGAGCAAGGGCTGGTTGGCCTGGAGCAACTCGTCCAACTTTACCGATTGGCACGGATCGAGGTTTTTGCGATTGCGCAGCAGTAGCCAGCGACTGGACTTGATCACCCGGCGGGCCGGCTTGTCGTGCCGCAACTGGTTCGCTTGGTCTACACGCACCCGGTCTATCACTTCACGGCCGTACTTGGCCACGACGTGGAACAGGTCGTAGACGATCTCGGCGTTGGGGCAGTTGGCCTGAATCTCCAGCTCATAGGCCGTCGTCATGTCGATCGCTACGGCCCGGATCTGCTGGGCAACCCCAGTTGGCAGTTGTTCGAAGAAGGCTCTGGCCGTCTCGCGCGAGCGGCCATCACCGATCCATAGCACCTGACGGCGGATCGGATCGACAACGACCGTGGCATAACGATGGCCCTTGTGTAGAGCGAACTCGTCCATCGCTAGGTAGTGGATCTGGCTCCAGTCCGGCTCTTGGATCGCCCGTCGCAGCAGGGCCTTGTCCAGCGCCTTGACCGTGTGCCAACCCAGTTGGAAGAAGCGCGCCACGGCCAGAATGTTGCTGGACTCAAGCAACTGGCTGACCGCCTCGGCCAGCCGGTCGGTCACTCGCTGGTAACGGCCCAGCCAGCTCAGCCTCTCCAGATGCGGTCCACCGCACTGCTCGCACCAGACCCGCCGACGCGGCACTACCAGCGTCACTCGCAGCGCCATTAGCGGCAGATCCCGCACCCGGCGCGTGGTCGTCTCATGCACCTGCCGACATCGGTTGCCGCAGTGCTCGCAGTGCATCGTTCGCGCTGAAGGCTTCAGGTAAATCGTGACCGTCCGGCTCTCACCTTCAGGCCACACGACCCGCTCCACCCGATAACCTTCCCACCCACCCAACCTCTCGATCGTCTTGCGGTCCAGCATGATCCCGGCCTTGATCCTTGAAAAATCAAGGATCAAGCGTAACGGCAATCAAGCACGGCTCCACGCTATTCCGCGATGAACCTTTTTTTGGCCGTTTTGTGGCTATTTAATCAGGGACGAATCAACGGGATTTTCCGCTTGCTACCAAATTAAACTAGGGACGCATTAAAGGGAGAAATTCCAACCCATTGATATAACGTCAAATTAATGTCGTCCCCAATTAATTCCAAACTAAATTAGCAGGAATATATTTAGGGACAAAACATCAAAATACAACTTGCACTCGCTCCTTGCAGGGGGTAACTTCACCGTGCACTGCACCATTTACGACGCAGGCCACTGCGGAGCGCGTTATGTCCCATACCCCCCAAAAAGAATCCTGTCGCCCGGTTGCGGCGGTTGCCATCGATGCCTCGCGCATCGGCCTGCCTGCCGCACAAGGTCTGTACAGCCCCCTGAACGAACATGACGCCTGCGGCGTCGGCTTTGTCGCCCATATCAAAGGCCGCAAAAGTCACGCCATCATCCTGCAGGGTCTGAAGATCCTTGAGAACCTCGACCATCGTGGCGCCGTCGGTGCCGACAAACTGATGGGCGACGGCGCGGGCATTCTGATTCAGATTCCGGACACGCTGTACCGCGATGAAATGACGCAACAAGGCGTCACCCTGCCGCCTCCGGGCGAGTACGGGGTGGCCATGGTGTTCCTGCCCAAGGAAACCGCCTCGCGTCTGGCCTGTGAGCAAGAGCTGGAGCGGTCGGTGCGCGCCGAGGGCCAGATCGTGCTGGGCTGGCGCGACGTGCCCGTGGACCGCGACATGCCCATGTCGCCGACCGTGCGCGATTGCGAACCCGTCATCCGCCAACTGTTCATCGGCCGTGGCGCCGACGTGATGGTGCCCGATGCTCTGGAGCGCAAGCTCTATGTCATCCGCAAAACGGCCAGCCATGCCATCCAGAACATGCGTCTGGCGCATGGCAAAGAGTACTTTGTCCCGTCGGCCTCAGTGCGTACCGTGGTCTACAAGGGTCTGCTGCTGGCCGACCAGGTCGGCCGCTACTACCGCGACCTGGCGGATCCGCGCACCGTGTCGGCCCTTGCCCTGGTGCATCAACGCTTCTCGACCAACACCTTCCCGGCCTGGCCCCTGGCTCACCCCTACCGCATGATCGCCCACAACGGCGAAATCAACACGGTCAAGGGCAACTTCAACTGGTTGCGCGCCCGTGAAGGGATGATGCAATCGGCCGTGCTGGGCGACGATCTGAAAAAGCTCTATCCCATCGTCTACGAAGGCCAGTCGGATACCGCCACATTCGACAACTGCCTCGAATTGCTGGTCAACTCCGGCTACTCGCTGGCCCACGCGATGATGATGATGATCCCGGAAGCCTGGGAGCAGCATACGCAGATGGACCAGAGCCGTCGCGCCTTCTACGAGTATCACGCGGCCATGATGGAACCGTGGGACGGCCCGGCGGCGGTGGCCTTCACCGATGGCCGCCAGATCGGCGCCACCCTGGATCGCAATGGCCTGCGTCCGGCACGTTACTTGGTCACCGATGACGACATGGTCATCATGGCTTCCGAAGCCGGCACGCTGTCCATCCCCGAAAACCGCATCGTCAAGAAGTGGCGCCTGCAGCCAGGCAAGATGTTCCTGATCGACCTGGAGCAGGGCCGCATCATCGACGACAGCGAGATCAAATCCCAGCTGGCCAACAGCCGTCCCTATCGCCAGTGGATCGAGCGGCTGCAGATCAAACTGGAGTCGCTGCCCGCGCCGCGTTCCAACTCGCCTGCCACGCAGACCCCGGTGTCTCTGCTGGATCGCCAGCAAGCCTTCGGCTGGACTCAGGAAGATTACAAGTTCATCCTCGAACCCATGGCGAACACCGGTGAAGAAGTCATCGGCTCCATGGGCAACGATGCGCCGCTGGCCGTGCTGTCGAACCGCGCCAAGCCGTTCTTCAACTACTTCCGTCAGCTGTTTGCTCAGGTAACCAACCCGCCGATCGATCCGATCCGCGAGCAGATGGTCATGTCGCTGGTGTCCTTCATCGGCCCCAAGCCCAACCTGCTGGACATCAACAACGTCAACCCGCCGCTGCGCCTGGAAGTCTCGCAGCCGGTGCTGGATTTCGCCGCCATGGCGCAGATCCGTGACATCGATCAAGTCACCGGCCAGAAGTTCCGCAGCTACGAACTGGATATCACCTATCCGGCGGCCTGGGGTTCGGAAGGCATCGAAGCCCGCGTGGCAGCCTTGTGCGCCCGCGCCGTCGATGCCGTGCAAAGCGGCTACAACATACTCATCGTCTCCGACCGCCTGGTCGACAGCGAACGCGTTGCCATTCCGGCGCTGCTGGCCACCTCGGCGGTGCACCAGCACCTGATCCGCGCCGGCCTGCGCACCAACACCGGCCTGGTCGTGGAAACCGGCTCGGCCCGCGAAGTGCATCATTTCGCGCTGCTGGGCGGCTACGGCGCCGAAGCCGTCCACCCCTACCTGGCGCTGGAGTCGCTGGGCCGCATGAGCAGCCCTGAAAAAGCCGTCAAGAACTACATCAAAGCGGTAGGCAAGGGCCTGAACAAAGTCATGTCCAAGATGGGCATTTCCACCTTCATGTCCTATTGCGGCGCGCAGATTTTCGAAGCGGTCGGCCTGCAACGCGAGCTGGTCGAAAAGTACTTCACCGGCACGGCCTCCAACATCGAAGGCATCGGCATTTTCCAGGTCGCCGAGGAAGCGTTGCGCATGCACCGCGCAGCGTTCAGTGCCGACCCCGTGCTCGAGAACGCGCTGGACGCAGGCGGCGAGTATGCCTTCCGCGTCCGCGGCGAAGAGCATATGTGGACACCGGACTCGATTGCCAAGCTGCAACACGCGTCGCGCTCGAACAACTACCGCACGTACAAAGAGTACGCGCAGATCATCAATGACCAGAGCCGGCGCCACATGACGCTGCGTGGTCTGTTCGAGTTCCGTGTCGACCCGGCGCGTGCGATCTCGCTCGACGAAGTCGAACCGGCCAAAGACATCGTGCGCCGCTTTGCCACGGGCGCCATGTCGCTGGGGTCCATCTCCACCGAAGCCCACTCGGTGCTGGCCGTGGCCATGAACCGTATCGGCGGCAAATCCAACACCGGCGAAGGCGGCGAGGACGAACTGCGCTATCGCGCCGAAATGCGCAAAGGCAAGAGCACGATCAAGGACGGCGACACGCTTGCTTCGCTGCTGGGCAGCGACCGCATCGAAGCCGATGTGCCGCTCAAGAAGGGCGACTCGCTGCGCTCGCGCATCAAACAGGTGGCATCGGGCCGTTTCGGCGTGTCCGCTGAGTACCTGTCGAGCGCCGACCAGATTCAGATCAAGATGGCGCAGGGCGCCAAGCCCGGCGAGGGCGGCCAGCTGCCTGGTCACAAGGTGTCCGAGTACATCGCCAAGCTGCGCTATTCCGTGCCTGGCGTGGGCCTGATTTCGCCGCCGCCGCACCACGACAGCTACTCGATCGAAGATCTGGCTCAGCTGATTCACGATCTGAAGAACGTCAACTCGCGCGCCTCGATCTCCGTCAAGCTCGTCTCCGAGGTGGGTGTGGGCACCGTGGCTGCCGGCGTGGCAAAGGCCAAGGCCGATCACGTCGTGATCGCGGGTCACGACGGCGGCACGGGCGCCTCGCCCGTCTCGTCCATCAAGCACGTCGGCACACCCTGGGAACTCGGCCTGGCCGAGACCCAGCAGACGCTGGTGCTCAACCGCCTGCGCAGCCGCATCCGTGTGCAGGCCGACGGCCAGATGAAGACCGGCCGCGACGTCATCATCGGTGCGCTGTTGGGCGCCGATGAGTTCGGCTTCGCGACGGCCCCCCTGGTCGTCGAAGGCTGCATCATGATGCGCAAGTGCCACCTGAACACCTGCCCGGTGGGCGTGGCCACGCAAGATCCGGAACTGCGCAAGAAATTCCAGGGCAAACCCGAGCACGTCGTGAACTACTTCTTCTTCGTCGCCGAGGAAGTGCGCGAGATCATGGCTCAACTGGGCATTCGCAAGTTTGAAGACCTGATCGGCCGCACCGATTTGCTCGATATGCGCACCGGCGTCGAGCACTGGAAAGCGCGCGGCCTGGATTTCCAGCGCGTCTTCCATCGGGTGAACTCCGACAGCGCCGTGCGCCACGTCGAAGAGCAGGATCACGGCCTGGCAGGTGCGCTGGACCACCAGTTGATCGAACGCGCCCGCCCTGCCATCGAGCGCGGCGAGAAAGTGTCCTTCATCGTGCCGGTGCGCAACCGCAACCGCACGATCGGCGCCATGCTCTCGGGCGCCGTAGCGGCACGCTATGGTCACGATGGCCTGCCTGACGACACTATCCACATCCAGTGCAACGGCACGGCGGGCCAGAGCTTTGGGGCCTTCCTGGCGCATGGCATCACCATGGACCTGGTGGGCGAAGGCAACGATTACGTCGGCAAGGGCCTCTCGGGTGGCCGGATCATCGTGCGCTCGCCCAATGATTTCCGCGGCTTCGGCCCGGATCACATCATTGCCGGCAATACGGTCATGTATGGCGCGCTGGCTGGCGAAGCTTTCTTCAACGGCGTGGCTGGCGAACGCTTCGCGGTGCGCAACTCGGGGGCGGCGACAGTCGTCGAAGGCACGGGTGACCACGGCTGCGAGTACATGACAGGCGGTACGGTCATCGTGCTGGGCGAGACCGGACGCAACTTCGCCGCCGGCATGTCGGGTGGCGTGGCCTATGTCTGGGATCCGGACGGCACGTTCAAGCACCGCTGCAACCTGTCCATGGTCGAACTCGAGGCGGTCGTTCCGCACACCGAGCAACAGGCCTTGGGCAATATCGAAATCTGGCACAGCGCTCAACGCGGCGGCGAGCGCGAGACAGACGAAACCATACTGCGCCGACTGGTGGAAGACCACTTCCGCTACACCGGCAGTTACCGCGCCCGTGAAGTACTGGGTGACTGGGAAGCCTCGCGCGGCAAGTTCGTCAAAGTCATGCCGACGGAATACCGCCGCGCCCTGGGTGAAATGTGGCGTGCAGCCAACCCGCAACAAATGGCTGCTTGAGGACCGACATGGGAAAGATCACTGGTTTCATGGAGTATCAACGCCTGCAAGAGGCGTCGGAAGCTCCGCAAAAGCGTCTGAAGAACTGGCGCGAGTTCGTTCTGCACTTGAACGATGATCAGGCCAAGCAGCAGGCGGCACGCTGCATGGACTGCGGCATTCCGTTCTGCAACAACGGCTGCCCGGTCAACAACATCATTCCGGACTGGAACGACCTCGTCTACCACCAGGACTGGCGGGCAGCGCTCGACGTGCTGCACTCGACCAACAACTTTCCGGAGTTCACCGGCCGCATTTGCCCGGCGCCCTGCGAAGCTGCCTGTACCTTGAATATCAACAGCGACGCTGTCGGCATCAAGTCCATTGAGCACGCCATCATCGACAAGGGTTGGGCCGAAGGCTGGGTGATCCCCAAGCTGCCCACGCGCAAGACCGGCAAGCGGGTCGCCGTCGTGGGCTCAGGCCCGGCCGGCCTGGCCTGCGCTCAACAGTTGGCCCGCGCAGGCCACGCCGTGACCGTGTTCGAGAAAAGCGATCGTATCGGTGGCCTGCTGCGCTATGGCATCCCTGACTTCAAACTCGAGAAGTCGCAGATCGACCGCCGGGTCGTGCAAATGGAAGCCGAAGGCGTGGAATTCGCGCCCTCGACCTTTATCGGCAATGCCACGGATCCCGCCGCCGACGGCCTGAGCGTGCGCAGCCCGCAGTCGCTGCTGGACGATTTCGATGCCGTGGTCATGAGCGGCGGCTCGGAGTTTCCCCGCGATCTGCCGGCTCCCGGACGCGAACTCGAAGGCGTCTACTACGCCATGGACTTCCTGCGCCAGCAGAACAAGGCCGTGGCCGGCGACCGCCTGAGCAATCAGACGCTGGCTCGCGGCAAGCATGTGGTCGTCATCGGCGGAGGCGACACCGGCTCCGATTGCGTGGGCACGAGCAACCGTCATGGCGCCTTGTCCGTGACTCAGTTCGAACTGATGCCGCAGCCGCCCGAGCAGGAAAACCGCGCCATGGTCTGGCCCTACTGGCCGCTTAAGCTGCGCACGTCGTCCTCGCACGAAGAGGGCTGCCAGCGAGATTGGTCGGTCACGACCAAGGCGTTCAAAGGCGCCAATGGCAAGATCGAGAAGCTCGTCGGCGCCCGTGTGGAATGGGTCAAGGACGAAGCCACGGGTCAGATGAAGATGCACGAGGTCGAGGGCTCGGAGTTCGAGGTCAAGGCTGACCTGGTGCTGCTGGCCATGGGCTTTGTATCCCCGGTGCAAAGCGTGCTCGACGCCTTTGGCGTGGACCGCGATGCGCGCGGCAACGTGCGCGCGAACACCGATGACTATCAGACCAATGTTTCCAAGGTCTTTGCCGCCGGCGATATGCGCCGCGGGCAGTCCCTGGTGGTCTGGGCCATCCGCGAGGGCCGCCAGTGCGCCCGATCGGTCGATGCCTTCCTGATGGGAAGCTCCGAGCTGCCGCGCTAAGCCGCCGGGACACGCACGCACGAGCCGGCCTGCGCCCTGCGCAGGCCGGCTTTTTGCTTTCCGGCGGTGCAAACCGGCTCCGTTGTGGCGGGATAAACACGCTTGCCGCATCAACGTCTAAGGGTTTGACCCAGGTCAAGGCCGGCCGGCGTTGGCTCTGCCAACCTGTACTCCTGCACCAAGATATCTGGAGAGAGGAAATGGATTCGGTTTTCAGGCACGCCCGCGCTATTGCCCTGGCCACACTCTGTGGCGTGGCCCTGTCCGCCCCCGCGTTGGCCCACGAGGAGGGCGACTGGCTCTTCAAACTGGGCGTGTCGCAAGTCCGCCCGAAGTCCAACAACGGCAGTGTGCTCAACGGCACGGTGGGGCTGGACGTCAACAACAATGTGCGCCCGTCGTTCACCGTCACTTACATGGCCACCCGTAACGTGGGTATCGAATTGTTGGGCGCCTGGCCGTTCCAGCACGATATCAACGGTAGCGGCCTGGGCAAAATCGGCAGCACCAAGCAACTGCCTCCCACGTTGAGCCTGCAATGGCATTTCCTGCCCGACAGCACGGTACAACCCTATGTCGGTGTGGGTCTTAACTACACCCATTTCTTTGACACCAAGGCGCGTGGCGCATTGGCCGGTTCAGATCTCAAGCTCAAGGACTCCTGGGGCGTAGCCGGCCAGCTCGGCGTAGACATCAAGTTGAACGAACGCTGGTTCGTCAATGCCGACCTGCGCTATATCGACATCTCGTCGAAGGTCAAACTCAATGGCGATCGCGTCGGCACGGCGCGCATCGATCCCTGGGTCGCCTCGGTTGGTGTGGGCTACCGTTTCTGACGCTGGCTTGCCGGCAGCGCATAATGCGCGGATCTAACTCAAATAACAGAGAGGAGTTCCGCGCATGCGTTTCTTTCGCCCCCTGCTTGCCGCTGGCCTAATCGCCGCCGCAGCCGGCGCCGCCCACGGTCAGGACACGGGCAACTGGCCCCGCGCCAAACCCATCACCCTGATCGTGCCCTATGCGCCTGGCGGCTTTGCCGATACGCGCGTGCGTATCCTGGCGCGCAAACTCGGCGAGGCGCTCCAGCAAACCGTCGTGGTCGAGAACAAGGCGGGCGCCGGAGGGGTCATCGGCACCAACCTCATTGCCAAGGCTGCACCCGACGGCTATACCATCGGCACGGGTAACCTGGCGCCGCTGACGGTCAACCCTTCGCTCATGCCCGATGTGCCTTATCAGGTCGACAAAGATCTGGCCCCGGTTATCCTGATCGAAAACAGCCCGCTGGTGCTCAGCGTCAACAACGAGGTCCCGGTCAAGAATCTGGCCGAACTCATCGCCCTGGCCAAGACCTCGCCAGGCAAGCTGACCTTCGGTTCGTCCGGAGTGGGCGGCGCTCACCACCTGTCGGGAGAGATGTTCCGCGAGCAGGCCAATATCGATATCGTGCATGTGCCCTACAAAGGCGGCAGCCTGGCGGCCACCGATCTGATGGGCGGCCACATCACCATGATGTTTGAAATGGGCTATTCGGCCCTGCCGGCCATCCGGGGCAAGAAAATCCACCCGATCGCCGTGACCTCGGCCAAACGTCTGGACGTCCTGCCCGAGGTGCCCACCATGGCCGAGTCAGGCGTGCCAGGGTTCGAGTCTTACAACTGGCAAGGGATTGTGGCGCCTGCCGGGACCCCCGCGCCCATCATCGCGCGGCTCAATACGGAGTTCAATCGCATTCTCAAGGATCCCGAGGTGCAAAAAGCCATCTCCGATACGGGCAGCCAGGCAGGCGGAGGCTCACCCGAGGCGTTCGGCACCTTCATCCGCGACGAAACCGCCAAGTGGGCCCGCGTCATCAAGGCCGGTAACATCACGCTGCAATAGCGATTTCCGCCCAGGGGCTGCCTTGATACCGGCCATGGCGGCCCCGTCCGGCGGAAAACACTGTTCCACCGGTGAGTCACCCTCGCGATGCACGAGGGGCTCGGGCTACAATGCCCCCTTTGCCAACCCCGCACGTGCCTTGGAGTCGTCTCAGGGCCGTCCAGTCACCCACCCGCTGCCCATGCCCGTTTCCACAAGCAACAGCTCGGATCTCGTACTGTCCTGCAAGGACGTGGCGCTGGGGTATGGCGACTTCACCGTGCTCTATGGCATCACGCTCGAGGTCAGCGCCGGCGAAGTCGTCGCCATCATGGGCGGCTCCGGGTCTGGCAAAACCACACTGCTGCGCGCAGCAACCGGTCAGATCGTGGCGCAGCGCGGCCAGGTACTGGCCTTTGGCCAGGATGTCGCGGCGGCCTCCGCCCAGACGCTGCAGGGCCTGCGCAAGCGCATGGGCGTGCTGTTTCAGCAGGGTGCGCTCTTTACCGACCTGAACGTCTACGAAAATGTTGCCTTTCCCCTGCGTGAGCACACCTCATGCAGCGAGGCCGAGATTCTCGATAAAGTGCTCGACAAACTCGACGCCGTTGGCCTGCGGGCCGCCGCGCATCTGCGCGTGGCCGAGATCTCCGGCGGCATGGCGCGCCGGGTAGCCCTGGCGCGGGCGGTCGTCCTGGAACCCGAACTCATTCTCTATGATGAGCCTTTCGCCGGGCTGGACCCATCTCGATGGGCATCACCGCGCGCCTTATCCGGCATCTTTCCGACCGGCTGCACTGTGCCTCGGTGCTGATCACCCACGACATCCAGGAATCTTTCGCCATTGCCGACCGGGTCTACCTGGTGGGTCAGGGCCAGATGAAGGCGTGGGGCACCCCCGAGACGCTGAGCGGCTCCGAAGACCCCTATGTCCGCCAGTTCCTGGATGGCGCCCCCGACGGACCGGTCGCCTTCCGTTACCCGGAAACGCCCGCCTTCGAGGCCTGGCTGGGGCAACAGCAAGGACGCAAATCATGAGCGCCCGTTTCATTTCCGCCATCGGGGCCGGTGTCGGCAACGCCATCCGCAGCGTGGGCTATTTCACCCGGTTTTTTGGGGCTGTGCTCGCCCGATCGGGCATCGCCTTGCAGCGCCCGCGACTGGTCTCCCAACAGATCCACTTCATCGGCAACTATTCGTTGCTCATCATTGCCGTGTCCGGCATGTTCGTCGGGTTCGTGCTGGGCCTGCAGGGCTACTACACTCTGAATCGCTATGGTTCCGAGGAGGCGCTCGGCCTGCTGGTGGCCTTGTCACTGGTACGCGAGCTCGGCCCGGTCGTGACCGCGCTGCTGTTTGCCGGGCGTGCCGGTACCTCACTGACCGCCGAGATCGGCCTCATGAAGGCCGGCGAGCAGCTGGCTGCCATGGAGGTCATGGCGGTAGACCCCATGCGCCGTGTACTGGTGCCGCGCTTCTGGGGCGGCGTCATCGCCATGCCCATTCTGGCCGCCGTCTTCTCCATGGTGGGAATTCTGGGCGGCTGGGTGGTCGGCGTCGTAATGATAGGTGTGGATACCGGTGCATTCTGGTCGCAGATGCAAGACGGCGTCGACGTCTGGAATGATGTCGCCAATGGCGTCATAAAAAGCCTCGTTTTTGGTGTCACCGTGACCCTGGTGGCGCTGTATGAAGGCTGGCAGGCCCGCCCCACGCCGGAAGGCGTGGCGCGCGCCACCACCCGCACCGTGGTGGTGGGCTCGCTGGCCGTGCTGGGCCTGGACTTTCTCCTGACTGCCCTGATGTTTGGCAATTGATACGGATTCATCATGTCACGTGAAAAAACCGATTTCTGGGTGGGCCTGTTCGTGCTGCTGGGCGCTGCGGCGCTGGTATTCCTGGCGCTGCGCGCCGGCAATCTGAGCAGCTTCTCTTTCGCGCCCACCTACACACTCACCGCCAGTTTCGACAATATCGGTGGCTTGAAAGTACGCGCGCCGGTCAAAAGCGCCGGGTAGTTGTCGGCCGCGTCTCGCAGATCAGCTTCGATGACAAGAGTTTCCAGGCCGTAGTCACCATGAACCTGGAAGTGCCCTACCAGTTTCCGTCCGACTCTTCAGCCAGCATCCTGACCTCCGGCCTGCTGGGTGAGCAATACATCGGCGTGACCCCGGGCAGCGAGGAAGAAAATTTTGCCGATGGCGGCAAAATCCGCTATACACAAAGCGCTGTCGTGCTGGAGCAACTGATCAGCAAGTTCCTCTACGGCACGGCTGAAAAGCAGGGCACGGCTGCAGGCGAGTCCGGCGCTCAGTAACTCCGCGCTGCTCAGCGGCCCGATATCACCACCCTACGAATACCTCTCGAAGGTGCGCTACACCATGAAGATGCAAGCCCTCACCCGCCTGACCACCATCGCAGCCGCCGGCGCCGTGCTGGCCGGGTGCGCCGCGTCGCAGCACCCGGACCCCAAGGACCCCTGGGAGGGCTTTAACCGTGGCGTGTACAAGTTCAACGACACGGTAGACCGGGCGCTGTTCAAGCCCGTCGCCCAGGGCTACACCTACGTCGTGCCGTCCCCCGTACGCACCTGCGTGCACAATGTGTTCAGCAACCTGGGCGATATCTGGGCCGGCGCCAACAGCATGCTGCAAGGCCGCGGTCACGACTTCATCAATACCCTGGGCCGCTTCCTGTTCAACTCCACCATGGGCATCGGCGGTTGTATCGACGTCGCCTCCATGAACGGCGCGCGCAAGATTCCCAATGACTTCGGCACCACGCTGGGCGTCTGGGGCTTCGGCCAGGGCCCATACCTCGTGCTGCCGTTCTGGGGCGCGAGTTCCGTGCGCGACGGCGTAGGCCTGATTGGCGACTGGAACGGCAACCAGTTAGCCACGGTCGGCCGTATCACCAACATCCCGCTGCGCAACTCGCTCTGGGGCCTGGAAGTCGTCGATGCACGCGCCAATCTGCTGGACGTGACCAACACCGTGGACCGCGTTGCGCTGGATTCGTACAGCTTCGTGCGCGACGCCTATCTGCAACGCCGCGCTTCCCTGGTGCGTGGCGACCGCGTCGGCGATGACGCCGATCTGCCCAACTACGATGACGACGACGAGGACGATACGCCTGCCCAGGTGACCCCCGCCGCTACCCAACCGGCCAAGTAACGCCGGGCAAGAAGAAGGAGTTTTCATGCAGTTTTCTGTCTTTACCTTTGTGCAACGCGTATTTCTGGCCTGCGCCCTGATCGTCAGCGGCGCTGCCGCAGCCCAGACGCCTGACCCCAAGGGTGCGCCCGACCAGTTCGTCCTGAATGCCGCCGACCACGCCATCAACGTGCTCAAGGCCGATCGCGGCGTCAAGTCTGGCGACCTGAACCACATCAACCAGGTGGTCAACCAGAACATCCTGCCTTACGTCAATTTCGAAAAAACGACCCGCCTGGCCGCCGGCCGCTTCTGGCGCCAGGCCAGCGATGACCAGAAAAAACGCCTGGCCGAAGCCTTCCGGGGCACGCTGGTGCGCACCTACAGCGGCGCGCTCAAGAACGTCGACAACGGCACCACGATCAAGCTGCTGCCCATGCGCGGCGACCCCAACGCCGATGACGTGGTCGTGCGCTCGCTCATCAGCCAGAGCAACTCGCAACCCGTGCAGGTCAATTACCGCCTCGAGAAAACCCCGCAAGGCTGGCGCATCTATGACCTGAACGTCGAAGGCATCTGGCTCATCGAAAACTACCGCAATCAGTTTGCGCAGCAAATCAATCAGACCGGCATCGACGGCCTGATCAATGCACTGAACCAGCGCAACCAATAGTGTTGCCGCCAGGCCGGCAGGCCTGGCGCCTGAGCCGGGCCGTGCGCAGGCCGCTCGCCCCGGCCCCTCTATAATGACGGTTTCGCTCTTTCCGGGCGCCAACCGGGCCATGCCCCGGGAATCTCCGCCGCATTTATGCCAGCCGTCAGCCTCGAACACATCTCCAAAATCTACCCGCCGCGCCGGCAAGGGTGGAAAAGCCTCCTGGGCGCGACGGCCGGACCGGGCTTTCAAGCCTTGAACGACGTGAGCCTGCGTATCGAGCATGGTGAGTTCTTCGGCCTGCTCGGACCCAACGGCGCCGGCAAAACCACCCTGATCTCCGTACTGGCCGGCTTGGCGCGCGCTACCGCGGGCCGGGCCAGCGTCTGCGGTTATGACGTCGTCGACAACTACAAGGAAGCCCGCCGCGCGCTGGGCGTCGTGCCTCAAGAATTGGTGTACGACCCTTTTTTTACCGTGCGGGAAACCTTGCGTTTACAGTCCGGGTACTTCGGCCTGCGCAACAACGACGCCTGGATAGACGAGATCCTCTTTAACCTTGGCCTGGCCGATAAGGCCGACGCCAATATGCGCGCGCTGTCAGGCGGCATGAAGCGGCGCGTGCTGGTCGCGCAGGCGCTGGTGCACCGGCCACCGGTCATCGTGCTGGACGAACCCACCGCCGGCGTGGATGTGGATCTGCGCCGCACGCTCTGGGAATTCATCTCGCGCCTGAACCGCGCCGGGCACACCATCATGCTTACCACCCACTACCTCGAAGAAGCCGAGGCGTTGTGTGGCCGCATCGCCATGCTCAAGGCCGGCCGCATCGTCGCGCTGGACACCACCCAGGCACTGCTGGCGCGCGTCGGCGGCGTCGATCTCGAGGATGCCTTCGTGCGCATCATGCATCAGGATGATCCCCTGCCTGCCGTATTGAACGACGAGGAGACCCTGCCATGAGCTCGTCCGAACCGCTGGTGCAGCCGCGCCTGGATGCCGGCTCCGGTTTTCCGACCCTGTTGCGCAAGGAACTGCTGCGCTTCTGGAAGGTGGGTTTCCAGACCATTGCCGCGCCCGTCATCACCGCGGTGTTGTATCTGCTGGTTTTTGCCCACGTGCTCGAAGGACGGATGATGGTCTACGGCTCAGTGCCGTACACCGCATTCCTGATTCCGGGGCTGATGATGATGAGCATGCTGCAGAATGCCTTCGCCAACCCCTCGTCTTCGCTCATCCAGAGCAGGATCACGGGAAATCTGGTATTTGTGCTGCTGCCGCCGCTGTCACACCGCGAGATCTTCGCCGCGTACGTCATCGCCGCCATTGCCCGCGGCATGGCCGTAGGCGTGTGCGTATGGTTGGTTGCGATGTTTTTCGTGCCGCTTGTCCCGGTCCAGCCGCTGTGGGTGCTGGTCTTTGCCGTTCTGGCCTGCGGCATCATGGCCGTGCTGGGCGTAGTGGCCGGACTCTGTTCGGAGAAATTCGATCAGCTGGCTGCATTTCAGAACTTTCTCGTCATGCCAGCCACCTTTCTGTCGGGCGTGTTCTACTCTATCCACACGCTGCCGCCGTTCTGGCAGGCAGTGTCTCACTGGAATCCGCTTTTCTACACCATCGACGGTTTCCGCCACGGTTTTTTTGGCATCTCGGATGTCTCGCCCTGGCAAAGCCTGGCCGTCGTGGCCGGCGTCTTCGTCGTATTGTCTCTATTCGCGCTGCGCCTTCTGGCACGCGGCTACAAGCTTCGGAACTAATTCATGCTTCCCACCCCTGAGCAAGTCCGCCAATACATCGTGGACGGACTGCCCTGTGAACACATCGACGTGCAAGGCGATGGCTCGCATTTCGATGCCGTCATCGTCAGCCCTGCCTTCGAGGGTAAGCGCCTGATCGCCCGCCATCAGCTGGTATACGCCGCACTGGGCGACCGCATGAAGGCCGAAATCCATGCGCTGTCCATGCGCACCCTCACGCCTGAAGAGTTCAAAAAGGCGGGCAGTTGATGGACAAGCTGCGCATCACCGGCGGGGCCCGACTGGAAGGCGAAATCGCCATCTCCGGCGCCAAGAACTCGGCGTTGCCCATTCTGTGCGCCAGCCTGTTGACGGCCGAGCCGCTGCACCTGGCCAATGTGCCCGAACTGAACGACACCCGGACCATGCTGCGCCTGCTGGGCCAGATGGGCGTGAAGACTGCCAGCTCAGGCACCGAGGTCACGCTGCAGGCCGATCAGGTCGACAGCCTTGAAGCGCCCTATGAACTGGTCAAGACCATGCGCGCCTCCATCCTGGTGCTTGGCCCGCTGCTGGCACGTTTTGGCCAAGCGCGCGTCAGCCTGCCTGGCGGCTGCACCATTGGCCAGCGTCCGGTTGATCAGCACATCAAGGGTCTCGAGGCGCTGGGCGCTGACATCACTATGGAGCATGGCTTTGTGGTCGCGCGCGCCAAACGCCTCAAGGGCGCCTCGGTGCGCACCGACATGGTGACGGTCACCGGCACCGAGAACCTGCTGATGGCCGCCGTGCTGGCAGACGGCCAGACCATCCTGGAGAACGCCGCGCGTGAGCCCGAGGTCGTCGACCTGGCTGAACTGCTCATCAAGATGGGCGCGCGCATCCAGGGGCATGGCACCGACCGCATCGTCATCGACGGGGTGCAGCGTCTGCACGGAGCGACCCACACGGTGATTTCCGACCGCATCGAGGCCGGCACTTTCCTGTGCGCGGTCGGCGCGACCGGCGGCGACATCATGCTGCGCAACACCGATGCCGCCATCATGGGCGCCACGCTGGACAAGCTGGGCGAGGCCGGGCTGAACATCACGACCGGCCCGGACTGGATTCGCGCCAGCATGGACAGCCGCCCGCGCGCCGTTGGCGTACGCACCCACGAGTATCCCGGCCTGGCCACCGACATGCAGGCCCAGATCATGGCCCTGAATGCCGTGGCTGAAGGCACGGCCATCGTGGTGGAGAACATTTTCGAGAACCGCTTCATGCATGTCCAGGAGCTCTGCCGGCTCGGCGCAGACATCGACATCGACGGCCATACGGCTGTGGTGCGCGGCGTCAGCCAATTGTCCGGCGCCAAGGTGATGGCCACAGATCTGCGCGCCTCGGCCAGTCTGGTCATCGCCGGCCTGGCTGCCGACGGCGTCACTCAGATCGACCGCATCTATCATCTGGATCGCGGCTACGATCGCATGGAAGTCAAACTGCGCAATCTCGGCGCGCGTATCGAGCGCGTCTCAGGCAAGGAAGAGGAATGAGCATCGCCCCCGCGCCCCTTACACTGGCCCTGTCGAAGGGGCGCATTTTCGAAGAGACCATGCCCTTGCTGGCCGAGGCCGGCATCGAAGTGGGCGAGAGCCCCGAGAGCTCGCGCAAACTGATCCTGCCCACCAGCGACCCTGGATTGCGCCTGATCATCGTGCGCGCATCGGATGTGCCCACCTACGTGCAATATGGTGCGGCCGATTTCGGCATTGCCGGCAAAGACGTGCTGATCGAGCATGCCGCAGGGCAGGCGGGCCGTCTGTACCAGCCCATCGACCTGGATATCGCCAAATGCCGTCTGAGCGTGGCGGTGCGTCAGGACTTCGATTACAGCGCCGCCGTGCACCAGGGCGCGCGGCTGCGTGTGGCCACCAAGTATGTCCAATCGGCCCGCGAGCACTTCGCCAAAAAGGGCGTCTACGTCGACATCATCAAGCTGTATGGCTCGATGGAGCTGGCGCCGCTGGTCGGGCTGGCCGACGCCATCGTCGATCTGATCTCGACCGGTGGCACGCTGCGCGCCAACGGTCTGCGCGAAGTCGAAGCCATCATGCCGATCTCGTCGCGCCTGATTGTCAATCAGGCCTCGCTCAAGACCCGCCGCGACCGCCTGCAACCGCTGCTGGACGCCTTTGAGCGCGCCTCAACCCGACAGGATTGACCTGCCTTTCCCGAAGACCGATGCCATGGCTCTGATCAACCGACTCGACTCCCGCGCTGCGGACTTCCAAGCCGCACTATCCCGCCTGCTGGCTTTCGAAGCCTCCGAGGACGAATCCATAGACCGCGCCGCGGCCGGCATACTGGCTGATGTACGGGCCCGAGGCGATGCGGCGCTGCTCGAATACACCCAGCGTTTTGACCGGGTCGCCGTCAGCGACGCGGCTGCACTGGAGATCCCCAAATCGGCGCTGCACGCAGCGCTGGCCAGCCTGCCGGCCGCGCAACGCAATGCTCTGGAGGCGGCCGCCGATCGGGTGCGCGTCTATCACGAGCATCAGCGCGCCGAAACCTGGACCTACACCGACGCCGAAGGCACCCTGCTCGGCCAGCAGGTGACCGCCCTGGACCGTGTAGGTCTTTACGTACCCGGCGGCAAGGCTGCCTACCCGTCCTCCGTGCTGATGAACGCCATTCCGGCCAAGGTGGCCGGCGTCCCCGAGCTCATCATGGTCACGCCCACGCCCGACGGCCTGCGCAATCCCATCGTGCTGGCGGCTGCGGCCATCGGCGGCGTGGATCGGGTCTTCACCATCGGCGGCGCCCAGGCCATCGCCGCACTGGCCCACGGCACGGCCACCGTGCCTGCCGTCGACAAGATCGTCGGCCCCGGCAATGCCTATGTGGCCGCGGCCAAGCGACGTGTCTTTGGCGTGGTGGGCATCGACATGATCGCCGGGCCAAGCGAGATTCTGGTCATCTGTGATGGCACGACGCCGGCCGACTGGATCGCCATGGACCTGTTCTCTCAGGCCGAACATGACGAATTGGCCCAATCCATTCTGCTGTGTCCCGATGCGGCTTATATCGACGAGGTCGAAGCGGCCATCGAACGCCTGCTGCCCACCATGCCACGCGCCGATATCCTGCGCGTGAGCCTGGCGAATCGCGGCGCGCTGATTCTGGTGCGCGATCTCGAAGAAGCCTGCGCCATCGCCAACACCATCGCCCCGGAACACCTGGAGATCTCCACCGAGCAGCCCGAAGTCTGGACCGCCCGCATCCGCCATGCCGGGGCCATTTTCATGGGCCGCTACAGCTCCGAGTCGCTGGGCGACTACTGCGCCGGTCCCAATCATGTCCTGCCCACCGCGCGCACGGCACGCTTCTCGTCGCCGCTGGGTGTCTATGACTTCCAGAAGCGCTCCAGCCTCATCCAGGTATCGCGGCAGGGCGCCCAGACACTGGGACGCATCGCCGCCGAACTGGCGCTGGGCGAGGGCCTGCAAGCACACGCTGCCAGTGCCCAGTACCGTCTCGACGAGCAACCATGACCACCGCTGCCAGCCGGGCTGCCCGCACGGTACGCGCCGATATCCTGGCGCAGACGGCCTATCCGGTAGCCCCCAGCGCTGCGGGCGTCATCAAGCTCGACGCCATGGAATGCCCCTATCCCTTGCCGGAAGGGGTGCGTCAGGCTATCGCGCACGCCGCGCAGGACACCGCACTGCACCGCTACCCGCAAGCAGATCTCACCGCACTGAAGGCCGAGGTGGCCAACGCGTTTGGCGTGCCGCCCGGGGCCGACCTGCTGTTTGGCAATGGCTCGGATGAACTGATCCATTTGCTGATCCAGGCCTGTTGCGAACCCGGCGATACCGTGCTGTCACCCTGGCCGTCGTTCGTCTATTTCGAGATGGCGGCGCGTTTTGATCATGCGCATTTCGAAGGCGTGCCGCTGACCGCCGACCTGGAGCTGGACCTGCCAGCCATGCTGGCGGCCATCGAACGCCATCAGCCCAAGATCGTCTTTCTGGCCCTGCCCAACAACCCCACGGGAGGGCTGTGGCCTGACGAGGCTGTCGACGCCATCCTCGAGGCCGCCCCCGGGCTGGTCGTCATCGACGAGGCCTACCAGCCGTTTGCCGGCCACAGCTGGATGCCGCGCGTCGCCGGACTGCCCAATGCGGTGGTCATGCGCACCGTCTCCAAAATCGGACTGGCTGGACTGCGGTTTGGGTATCTGGCCGGGCATCCGGACTGGATCGCCCAGATCGACAAAGTGCGCCCGCCCTATAACGTCGACGTACTGACCCAGGCGGTGCTGCACGTGGTCCTGCGTGACAAGGCCGTGCTGGATGAGCAGGCTGCGCGATTGCGCGCCGATCGCCAGCCGCTGGCCCAGGCGCTGGCCGCCCTGCCAGACGTCAGGGTCTACCCGAGTGCCGGTAATTTCGTTCTCGCCCGCTTTAGCGGCAAGCTTGACGGCAACGCCGTGCATCGCGCCCTGAAAGCGCGCAAAATACTGGTCAGAAACTTCTCCGACGCGCATCCGCTGCTGGCCAACTGCCTGCGCATCTCGGTTGGCACCCCCGACGAAAACGCGGCCCTGCTGGCCGCCCTGCAAGACATACTGAGTCCCTGACATGCGTACCGCAGAAATCATCCGCAACACCAACGAGACGCGCATCCGCGTGGCCGTCAATCTGGACGGCACCGGCAAGCAGAGCATAGACACCGGCGTACCCTTTCTGGACCACATGCTGGATCAGATCGCGCGCCATGGCCTGGTCGACCTGGACATCAAGGCCGAGGGTGACTTGCACATCGATGCTCATCACACCGTGGAAGACGTCGGCATCACGCTGGGCATGGCCATCGCCCAGGCCATCGGCAACAAGGCCGGCCTGCGTCGGTATGGCCATGCCTACGTGCCGCTGGACGAAGCGCTCTCGCGCGTGGTGATCGACTTCTCCGGCCGTCCCGGCCTGGAATACCACATCGACTTCACGCGCGCGTGCATTGGCAATTTCGACGTCGATCTGACGCGCGAGTTTTTCCAGGGCCTGGTCAATCACGCCCTGATGACGCTGCATATCGACAATTTGCGCGGCTTTAACGCCCACCATCAGGCCGAAACCGTCTTCAAGGCCTTCGGTCGTGCGTTGCGCATGGCCATGGAGGTCGACCCTCGCATGGGCGACGTCATCCCGTCGACCAAGGGCGTGCTGTAACACCGAGGCCTACACGAATTGAGCACCATCGCCATCGTCGACTACGGAATGGGTAACTTCCACTCCGTCGCCCGCGCGCTGCAATATGCCGCGCCCCAAGCCAATATCCGCATCTGCAACCGCAACGAGGATATCGATGCGGCCGACCGCGTCGTCTTCCCCGGCCAGGGCGCCATGCCCGACTGCATGCGTACCTTGAACGAATCGGGCCTGGCCGAATCCGTGCTGCGCGCGGCTCGCAACAAGCCTTTGTTGGGCGTCTGCGTGGGCGAACAAATGCTGTTCGCCTCCAGTCAAGAGGGCGACACGCCCTGCCTGAACATCTTTCCCGGTCAGGTGCGCCGATTCGCCGGGCCGCGCTTTGCCGACGTCGTGACCGCAGATGAGCAGGGCGATACCGGTCCGGTCAGTTCCGACACGCGCGAAGAACGCCTCAAAGTGCCGCATATGGGGTGGAACAAAGTTCGTCAAACACGCTCCCATGCGCTATGGGACGGTATTCCTGATGGAGCCCACTTTTATTTCGTCCACAGTTTTTACGCCGTTCCCGAAGACCCGGCTTTGACAGTCGGGGAAAGCGATTACGGACTTGCCTTTACCTGCGCGGTGGCCGCCAGTAACATTTTCGCGGTGCAATTCCACCCCGAAAAGAGTGCCGAGCATGGTTTGCGCCTATATCGCAATTTTGTAGACTGGCAGCCATAGCCGTCTGCGGACGAGCCCCGGCCGGCCCTTTTTCTCAACCGAACTTTTCTACGCTCGCTATCCACCATGCTGCTGATCCCCGCCATCGACCTCAAAGACGGGCGCTGTGTGCGCCTGCGCCAGGGTGACCTGGACGATGCTACGGTGTTCTCCGAAGACCCCGCCGCCATGGCCTCGCATTGGCTTGCCCAGGGAGCCCGCCGGCTGCATCTGGTCGACCTGAACGGCGCCGTCGCCGGCAAGCCCAAGAACGAAGCCCCCATCAACGCGATTCTGGATGCCGTGGGCGATGACATCCCGGTGCAGATCGGCGGGGGCATCCGCGATCTGGACACCATCGAGCGCTATCTCGATGCCGGCATTTCCTACGTGATCATCGGCACTGCTGCAGTCAAGAACCCTGGTTTTCTGCATGATGCCTGCGGCGCCTTTCCGGGCCAGATCATCGTGGGCCTGGATGCACGCGACGGCAAGATCGCCACGGATGGCTGGAGCAAGCTCACGCGCCATGACGTCCTCGATCTGGCCAAAAAATTCGAAGACTATGGTTGCGAAGCCATCATCTACACCGACATCGGCCGCGACGGCATGCTCTCGGGCGTGAACGTCGAGTCCACGGTGCGCCTGGCTCAGCACGTACGCATTCCGGTGTATGCCTCGGGTGGCATTGCCGGCCTGCCCGATATCGAGGCGCTGTGCGCAGTGGAGCCTGACGGTGTCGAAGGTGCCATTCTGGGCCGCAGCATCTATGAAGGCACGCTGGACTTCCAAACGGCGCAGACCCGCGCCGACGAACTGACAAAATGACGCAAACCCAGGGCGCTGCCGGCGCCGGCCTTTCTTCGGCGCTCACGCGCCGCATCATTCCCTGCCTGGACGTCACGGCTGGCCGTGTCGTCAAGGGGGTGAACTTCGTCAACCTGACCGACGCCGGTGATCCGGTCGAGATCGCTCGCCGCTACAACGAGCAGGGCGCCGACGAACTCACGTTTCTGGACATCACCGCCACCAGCGATGGCCGCGATCTCATCCTGCCCATCATCGAGCAGGTCGCCTCTCAGGTCTTCATCCCGTTGACCGTCGGTGGCGGCGTGCGCCAGGTCGCAGATGTGCAGCGTCTGCTCAACGCCGGCGCGGACAAAATCAGCATCAACAGCGCCGCAGTCGCCAATCCGGAGTTGGTGCGCGCGGCCGCAGCCTATCACGGCTCGCAATGCATCGTCGTGGCCATCGATGCCCGTCGTGTCAGCCCTCCGGACCAAGCCGCCCGCTGGGAAGTCTTCACTCATGGCGGCCGCAAAGCCACCGGCTTGGATGCGGTAGCCTGGGCGCGCCGCATGGCCGCCTATGGCGCCGGCGAAATTCTGCTCACCAGCATGGATCGCGACGGCACGAAATCAGGGTTTGATCTTGAACTGACCCGCGCCGTCTCCGATGCCGTGCCCGTGCCGGTCATCGCCTCGGGCGGCGTCGGCAACCTGGAGCATCTGGCCGAAGGGGTGACCACCGGCCGTGCCAGCGCCGTGCTGGCCGCCAGCATCTTCCATTTCGGCCAACATACCGTGCGCGAGTGCAAAGCCTTCATGGCCGAACGCGGCATCGACGTCAGACTGGATTGATATGAGCACAGAACCGGATTGGATGGCCGACGTCGTCTTCGACACTGATGGCCTGATTCCCGCCATTGCCCAGGACGCCGAGAATGGCCAGATCCTGATGGTGGCCTGGATGAACCGCGAAGCCCTGGCTGAAACTGCCGCCACCGGCCGCGCCGTTTATTGGTCGCGGTCGCGCAAGAAACTCTGGCGCAAGGGCGAAGAATCGGGACACGCGCAGCAAGTGCACGAACTGCGGCTGGACTGCGATGGCGACGTCATCCTGCTCAAAGTCCATCAGAACGACGGCATTGCCTGCCATACCGGGCGGGCCAGTTGCTTTTACCGCCGCTTGGACGGCCCCTCGGCGCGCGCGACCTGGGTGAGCGTCGACCCTGTCCTGAAAGACCCCGAGCTGATCTACAAATGAGCCTCTCACCTGCTTTGAGCGCCGACGTGCTTGTGCGCGTGGCCGACACCCTGGAGTCCCGCCGCCCGGAAAATGGCGGTGATCCGCAAACGTCCTATGTGGCTAAGCTCTTTGCCAAGGGTCCGGACGCCTTCTTGAAGAAAATCGGCGAAGAAGCCACCGAACTCGTCATGGCCGCCAAGGATGGGCAGCCCGAACGCATCGTCAGCGAAACCGCCGACCTCTGGTTTCATTGCCTCGTCACGCTGGCTCACTACAATCTGCGCCCCGAGGACGTGCTGGCTGAACTGGCACGCCGCGAAGGGCTGTCGGGACTGGAAGAAAAAGCCCGCCGGCCCGCCGACTGAGAACCATATGAGCGAAAACTGTATCTTCTGCAAAATCGCGCAAGGCACCATCCCGGCCAGCAAAGTCTATGAAGACGACGAGTTCGTCGTTTTCCGTGACATCAACCCGGCCGCGCCCGTGCACCTGCTGCTCATCCCGCGCCGGCATATCACCTCGATGCAGGACGTAACTGCCGAGGATGCCGGCTGGTTGGGTAGAATGATGACACTCGTGCCTCGCCTGGCCCAGGAAAACGGCTGCAATCCCGGGCCCGAAGGCGGCTTCCGGCTGCTGGCCAATGCTGGCGCCGAAGGTGGCCAGGAAGTTCCGCATCTGCATTTCCACATTATTGGCGGTTCGCGTCCCTGGAACGGCCGCGCAGCCCCCGAAGCCTAAACACGGAGAGTTGTCATGGGTAGCTTCAGTATCTGGCATTGGCTGATCGTTCTGGTCATCGTTGCCCTCATTTTCGGTACCAAGAAACTGCGCAATATGGGCTCGGACCTGGGCGGCGCGGTCAAAGGCTTCAAGGAAGGCATGAAAGACGCCAATGGCGACAAGCCCGAGCAGGTCACCCAGCAGCGCGCCGATGACACCATCGACGTGCAAGCGAAAGAAAAACACAATTCCTGAGCTCCAGGCGGGCGCTCAGCCCGCCTGATCTAACCAAGCGGCAGACGCATGTTTGATGTCAGCTTTACGGAACTGGTCGTAATTGGCGTCGTGGCGCTGATCGTGCTGGGACCCGAACGCCTTCCCAAAGTCGCCCGCACCGTCGGCCATCTGCTGGGCCGTGCGCAGCGTTACGTCAATGACGTTAAATCCGATATCCAGCGCGAAATCGAACTGGATGAGCTGCGCAAGTTCAAACAAGAAATGGATAGCACCGCGCAGGACGTCAATCAGTCCCTGAGACAGGCCACCGACTCGATACGCTCGGCAGGCGACACCCTGCGCGTCGAGCTCGATGAGACGACCCGTGCCGTCAATGAGGCCGCAGCCGATGCCGAACGCAGCATCGCGCCCCCGGCCACCACGGCGGTCGCCCATCCGGACGCATCACCTGCCGCCACGCCCCCAGCTCGCCCATCCTCCACAGCGAACCCGCGGTTGCCACCGACGCGCCGGTCGTGGACCCGGCAGCTCCCAAGACCCCGCCCACCGGTAACGCAACGTGAGTCAGGACAAGCAACCTCTGGACGAAGAGATGCAACAGGAAAGCTTCATGTCGCATCTGGTGGAGTTGCGCTCGCGCCTGTTGAAGGCCGTGGGTGCGGTAGTGGTGGTCTTTTTGATCCTCTTTGCCTACCCGGGCGCCTCGACGATCTACGACATCCTGGCGCAACCCATGCTGGCGTCGCTGCCGGAAGGCACGCGCATGATCGCCACGGGAGTCATCACGCCTTTCATGGTGCCCGTCAAGGTCACCATGATGGCCGCCTTCATCGTCTCCTTGCCCATCGTGCTCTACCAGGCGTGGGCCTTTGTCGCTCCCGGCCTGTACCGGCACGAAAAGCGCCTGGCGCTGCCGCTCATCGCCTCGAGCACCATGCTCTTTCTGTTGGGCATGGCGTTTTGCTATTTCTTTGTCTTTCGCACGGTCTTTCACTTCATCGCCACCTTCGCGCCGCAGTCCATCACGCCCGCGCCGGATATCGAGGCCTATCTGAGCTTTGTCATGACGATGTTCCTGGCCTTCGGCATCACCTTCGAGGTGCCCGTGGCCGTGGTGCTGCTGGTCAAGACCGGCATCGTCGACGTGGCCAAGCTGCGCCAGGCGCGCGGCTATGTCGTGGTCGGCGCGTTCGTGATTGCCGCCGTGGTCACCCCGCCTGACGTGGTGAGCCAGTTCATGCTGGCCGTGCCGCTGTGCCTGCTTTACGAAGTCGGTCTGATCTGCGCGCGCATGATCCGGCCTCGCGCACAGCCCGGGGGCTCTGAATTGGCCGAACGCGACTGACGCCGGCGCACACGTGAAAAAAACCAGGCATGCCTGGTTTTTTTCATAAGGCAGCCATTCGCGCCTATTTGGGCCGGGTAGGGCGGGTGCCCATGACGACCTTGATCTCCATTGTCTTGCCGCCGCGCAGCACCTGCAAGGTGGCATTCTGACCTGGCGTGACCGCCGCAATCTGTGCCAGCAGGCTGGTGGTGCCGTTTACGGCCTGACCATCCAGGGAATGCACGATATCGCCCACGCGCAGGCCGGCCTTGTCGGCCGGGCCGCCGCGCAGGATGCTGGCGATGATCACGCCCGTGGCGGAACTGTCCAGGTGGAAAGAGCGTGTCAGCTCGGGCGTCAGGTCCTGGAGCTCGATACCCAGCCAGCCACGGCGCACCTTGCCCGTCTTGATGATCTCGTCCATGACGCGGCGCGCGGCATCGATGGGGATCGCAAAGCCGATACCCATGGATCCGCCTGTCTCGGAGTAGATGGCCGTATTGATGCCCACCAGATTGCCTTGGGTGTCGATGAGCGCGCCGCCGGAGTTCCCGGGATTGATGGCAGCGTCGGTCTGGATGAAGTTCTCGTAAATATTGATGCCCAGGCCATTGCGACCCAATGCCGACACAATGCCTTGTGTCGTGGTCTGTCCGACCCCATAGGAGTTGCCAATGGCCAGCACTACGTCGCCCACCCGCAAGCGGCGGCCTTCGGCATAGCTGGCAACAGGCAATTTATCCAGTTTGCCTTCCAGTTTGAGCACGGCCAGATCCGTCTCGGTATCCGCGCCCACGACCTTGGCCGACACCTGCCGGCCGTCGGCCAAGGCGACTTCGATCGCGTCGGCGGCATCGACGACGTGAAAATTCGTCAGCACATAGCCTTGCTCACTGACGATGACACCCGAGCCCAGGCTGTTGGTCGACTCACGCCGCGACAGGCCCGGGATACTCCCGACGAGTTGTTGCAAGGCAGGATCATCCGGCAAGGGCACCACGGGCACGTTGACATGTTTGGTCGTGTAGATATTGACCACGGCCGGCGCGGCGTGCGCCACAGCCGGCGCATAGCTGTCTACCGTCACCATTGGGGCGGTCTGCGGGCCAGGCCCGCCCAAACGCAACCATTGCGGCCGCAGGGTGCTCACGGCGAATAGAATGGCCAGACAAACCGTGACAGTCTGGGCGAAGATCAGCCAGAGGCGGCGCATATTTTCCACAGGACGGACAATGAATAAGGTCGACATCCGCACACTGACAGCGTGGCTGGATGCCACGCTGCACACCGCGCGATTCAAGGATTACGCTCCGAACGGCCTGCAGGTCGAGGGCAAATCCGACATAGCGCACATTATCACCGGGGTCACCGCATCCGAAGCCCTTTTGCGTGCTGCCATCGAGCGCGGCGCCGATGCCGTGCTGGTGCATCACGGCTGGTTCTGGCGCAACGAAGACCCGCGCATGATGGGCCAGAAGCGCCGGCGCCTGGCGCTGACTCTGGCTCACGATCTCAATCTCATCGGCTATCACCTGCCGCTCGACGCCCATCCCACGCTGGGCAACAACGTCCAACTGGCCCGGGTATTGGGCTTCGAACCCGCGCGCGATGAAGACGGGGTACCGCTGACCTGCGGCAAAGACCAGTTGATCTGGCTGGGCGAAGCCCCCGGTGTGGCCACCTTGGGCGAGCTCGGTGCGCGCATAGGCCAACGCCTGGGCCGTCAGCCCCTGATCGTGGGCGAGGCCACGCAGCAGGTCGGCCGCATCGCCTGGTGCACGGGGGGTGCCCAGAGCATGATGGCCGAAGCCGTCGACGCCGGCGCTACGGTGTACATCACCGGCGAGGCCTCCGAACCCAACGCGCATCTGGCGCGTGAAACAGGCGTAGGCTTTGTCAGTGCGGGGCACCACGCCACCGAACGCTACGGCATCCAGGCACTGGGCCAGGCGGTGGCAGCTCAGTTCGGCATCAAGGTCGAGTTCGTCGATATCGACAACCCGATCTGATGCCGCAAGGCGGTGCGCCGCTGGCGCCGCGCAAGGCCCGCGGCGGCGACGGCCTCCTTACTTCTTGAGCGAATCGCGGATTTCGCGCAGCAGAACCACCTGCTCGGGCGTTGCGGGTGCGGCCTCTTCCTTGGGTCGGCGTGCGCGGTTGATCGCCTTGACCATCCAGAAGATGACAAAGGCCAGCAACACGAAATTGATCAGAATGGTGAGGAAATTGCCCCAGGCCAGGACATTGGCGCCGGCCTTGCTCAGCTCCGCATACGTCATCGGACCCGTGTAGTTATCGGGCATGGACAACACCAGAAACTTATTGGTGAAATCCACCGATCCGCCCAAAATGAAATTGATCACGGGCATGACCAAGTCTTTGACGATGGAGTCGACGATCTTGCTGAACGCCGCACCGATGATGACACCAACGGCGAGGTCGATGGCATTGCCCTTGACGGCAAAATCGCGGAACTCTTTGAGAAACCCTGTCGCTTTACTCATGCGCTTTCCCTTCCCTAATAACAACACACCACGATGGTGGGCTAGGACTATAATACGCGGTTGCTATGCTGTCTGTTACACCTTCCCGCTAAACGGATGACGCGAGACTGATCCTAAAGCAGTCCTTGCGCACCAACAAGGATAGGAAATGAGTGAAGATACGCTGATGCACGATGAAGAAGGGGCGGTCGATCCCAAACTGCCACCCGATCCTTCGCGACGTTTCTGGGTAACCACCGCCTGTGCGGTGGGCGGCGTAGCCGGAGTTGCTACCGCTGTCCCCTTCGTAAGCACCTTTGCTCCATCTGCCAAGGCCCGCGCTGCGGGCGCGCCCGTCGAGGTCGACATCGCGGACCTGGCCCCCGGCCAGATGCGCACGGTCGAATGGCGCGGCAAGCCGGTGTGGGTCATGCGCCGCACCGACGAACAGCTCAAAGCCATCAAAGCGCAAGACCCGCTGGTGGCCGACCCTGAGTCCAACCGGCCCGGCTTCACTCCGGCCTACGCCAAGAACGAGTACCGCTCCCGCAAGCCCGATCTGCTGGTCTGTGTCGGCATCTGCACGCATCTTGGGTGTTCTCCTACCCCTCACTTCGAAACTGGATCGGCCGCGGGCATGCCCGCCAGCTGGCAAGGCGGCTTTCTCTGCCCCTGCCACGGCTCGACCTTCGATCTGGCCGGCAGGGTCTACAAGAACAAACCCGCGCCTGACAATCTCGAAGTTCCACCGTATCAGTATTTGTCCGAAGGCCGCATCATTGTCGGCGTCGACGAAGACAACAAAGCCTGACCGTCTGCCCCTGCGCAGAACGACCAGGCGTTGTGCTGCACAAATACGCCACGTATAAGAGACAAGAGAAGGAGCCGTTAGATGGCTGGCGATAAAACCGTCGAAACGACAGGCCTGCTGGGCTGGCTGGACCGACGCTTTCCGGTGACGTCCACCTGGAAGGCGCATCTGTCAGAGTACTATGCACCCAAGAATTTCAACTTCTGGTATTTCTTCGGATCGCTGGCGCTACTGGTGCTGGTCATCCAGATCGTGACCGGTATTTTCCTGGTCATGCATTACAAACCGGATGCCGAGAAGGCCTTCCAGTCCGTCGAATACATCATGCGCGAGGTCCCCTGGGGCTGGCTGGTGCGCTACATGCACTCGACCGGCGCCTCGATGTTCTTCGTGGTGGTCTACCTGCACATGCTGCGCGGGCTGTTCTATGGCTCGTACCGCAAGCCCCGCGAGCTGGTCTGGATCTTCGGCGTCGCCATCTTTCTGTGCCTGATGGGCGAGGCATTCTTCGGCTATCTGCTGCCCTGGGGCCAGATGTCGTATTGGGGTGCACAGGTCATCGTCAATCTGTTCTCGGCCATCCCGTTCATCGGGCCGGAACTCTCGATCTGGATACGTGGCGACTACGTCGTGTCCGACGCCACACTCAACCGCTTCTTCGCTTTCCACGTGATCGCCATTCCGCTGGTGCTCATCGGGCTGGTCGCCGCGCACCTGATAGCCCTGCACGAAGTCGGCTCCAACAACCCCGATGGGGTGGAAATCAAAGACGGCCCCAAAGACAAGTACGGCCGGCCCCTCGATGGCGTGCCCTTCCATCCTTTCGACACCGTGCATGACATCATGGGCGTGGCCGGCTTTCTGCTGGTGTTCGCCGCCATTGTGTTCTTTGCCCCCGAGATGGGCGGCTACTTCCTGGAATACAACAATTTCCTGCCGGCCGACTCGCTCAAGACCCCGCCACACATCGCGCCGGTCTGGTACTTCACGCCGTTCTATTCCATGTTGCGGGCCACCACCGATGAGTTCACCTGGGTGCTGGCCGGCGCGGCCGTCCTGGGCGCGATCGCCCTGCTGCTCAAGAGCCAATTCAAAGGCCTCGCGCGGCTGGCGCTGCCGGTGCTGCTCATCGTCATCGCAGTGCTTCTGCGCACCATAGACGCCAAGTTCTGGGGCGTGGTGGCCATGGGAGGCGCCGTAGTCATCCTGTTCTTTCTGCCCTGGCTGGATCACTCCCCGGTCAAATCCATCCGCTACCGACCCACCTGGCACAAGTGGTTCTACGGCATCTTCATCGTCAATTTCCTGGTGTTGGGATATCTGGGCACACAGCCGCCCAGCGATGCGTTCAACCTCACGTCGCAGATCGGCACGCTGATCTACCTGGGCTTCTTCTTCCTGATGCCCATCTGGAGCCGTCTGGGCACCTTCAAGCCGGTGCCCGATCGCGTGACCTTCCATCGCCACTGAGTCCCACCAGGAACCGGAACGACCATGATCAAAAAACTGATGGGTGCCCTGGCTTTGCTGCTCTCGTGCACCGCGACCCATGCCGCCGAAGGCGGCTTCCCTCTGGACCGGGCGCCCAATCTGGTCAATGACCTGGCCTCGCTGCAAAACGGCGCCAAGCTGTTCGTCAACTACTGTTTGAACTGTCATGGCGCCAACGCCATGCGCTACAACAAGCTGCAGGAGATCGGCCTGACCGACAAGCAGATCCAGGACAGCCTGTTGTTCAGTGGCGAAAAAGTCGGCGACCTGATGAAAATCGCCATGACACCGCAAGAAGGCAAGAAGTGGTTCGGCACCGCGCCGCCGGACCTGTCGGTCATCGCCCGGGCCAAGTCCATCAACGCCGGCCCCAGCGGTTCAGACTACATCTATACCTATCTGCGCACGTTCTACCGCGACACCGAACGCGCGACGGGCTGGAATAATCTGGTTTTTCCCAATGCCGCCATGCCGCATGCCCTCTGGCAGCGGCAGGGGCCGCGCGAGTTGACCCTGGTGGCGATGCGGCCGACCGAAGCCTCGGATGGCACGAAAAGCTGGGAAAGGGTGACAACGTTGTATGATGCGCAAGGTTATTCCACGACAAAGGTGGAACCCGTTGCCCATTTCAGTGGCCATGCGGGACCGCCCGAGGCAAAGTTCAAGGCCCTGGATCCCGCGCGCGTGGCCGCTTATGACCGCGATGTCGCCGATCTGACCGCCTTTATGACCTGGATGGCCGAGCCCGTTCAACGCTTCCGTGTCCGTCTGGGCGTGGGGGTGATGATCTTTCTGGGCTTGTTCCTGGTGGTTGCCTGGCGCCTGAACGCCGCCTACTGGAAACACGTACGCTAACTGATAACGCCCCGCCGAACCGATCCGGCCCCAACAGGCCGGATCGTCTGCACAGATAGGACCACTCCCTGTCGTTGCCTGGCATTCGGGGCCAGCACCTGCTATGTTAGAGGACGCTGGCCTTTCGCTTTTCAATACAAGGACTTACCGCCATGATGGTGCTCTACTCCGGAACCACTTGCCCGTTTTCGCAACGCTGCCGCTTCGTGCTGTTCGAAAAAGGGATGGATTTCGAGATCCGCGACATCGACCTCTATAACAAGCCGGAAGACATCTCCGTCATGAATCCCTACGGCCAGGTTCCCATCCTGATCGAACGCGATCTCATCCTGTACGAATCGAACATCATCAACGAGTACATCGACGAGCGTTTTCCCCACCCGCAGCTCATGCCGGCCGATCCGGTCATGCGCGCGCGCACCCGCCTGTTTCTCTTCAACTTCGAAAAAGAGCTGTTCATCCACGTCTCGACGCTGGAAGACCGCAGCGCCAAGCCCGATGACAAGAAGATGGTGCTGGCCCGTCAGGCCATCCGCGACCGCCTGGCTCAGCTCGCGCCGCTGCTGTTGAAGAACAAGTACATGCTGGGCGAAGAATTCTCCATGCTGGACGTGGCCGTGGCTCCGCTGTTGTGGCGCCTGGATCACTATGGCATCGAGCTGCCCAAGAATGCCGCCCCGCTGCAAAAGTACGCCGAACGCATCTTCTCGCGTCCGGCCTACATCGAAGCGCTGACGCCGTCCGAAAAAGTCATGCGTCGCTAAGGCAAGTCATGGGCGAAACGTCGACCAAACCCTATCTGATCCGCGCCCTGCACGAATGGTGCACCGATAACGGCTATACGCCCTATCTCACCGTGCAGGTCGACGAGCACACCCGGGTGCCCATGGCCCATGTGCGCGACGGACAGATCACCCTGAACGTCGGCACGCTGGCGACCAATAAATTGCTCCTGGGCAACGAGTACATCGAGTTCCAGGCGCGCTTTAGCGGCGTGACCGAGACTGTCATGGTGCCGGTTGCCGCCGTCAGCGCGATCTATGCGCGCGAAACGGGCGCCGGCATGGGCTTTGAAGTCCAACCTTATGAACCGCCGGTGCGAGAAGACGCGCCAGAAGAGGGCGAGGCCGTTGACAGCGGCGACGCCCCCGAGGCCGACGAAGAGGCGGGCGCCGACACCAAGCGCCCCCATTTGACCATCGTAAAGTAAACCGGCGGCCAAACTTTGTTTACAATGCCGCTCCCGTGTCAAAAAACACGGCAGCGTGCATGGCCGGTGTAGCTCAGTTGGTAGAGCAGCTCACTTGTAATGAGAAGGTCGAGGGTTCGATTCCTTTCACCGGCACCAGATGCATCCCGCAACGCCCCGCCTGACGGCCGGGCTTCGCTATCGGCGCGCGCCGCTCACCCCCGAGCCGCTGCCAGTGCGGCCTCGATGGCCAAGCCGATGAACAGCACACGGCGGTCATTGCCGTTCGAGCTGGCGATCATCAGCCCTACGGGCGCCTCGCCCGGCGCCTGGCAGGGCAGCGACAGCGCGCAGCCATCAAGAAAATTAATCAAAGTGCAGTTACGCAACATGGTCAGATTCATGCGCGTGAACGCCTCGTTGGAGGCTTCCAGCGGTGCGATGGCGGGAGCCACCTGCGGCACCGTAGGCAAAACCAGCGCGTCGTAATGCGCAATGCGCGCATCCACGCCAGCCACCCAGATCTGGCGCGCGCTCAGCAAGTCGATGTAGTCGGCAGCCGTCATATCCTTGCCACGCAGAATGCGCGCAATCACGCGAGGGTCGTAGCGGTCGCCCTTGCGCGCAAGCAAGCTCCGATGCCAGGCATACGCCTCGGACGCCGTAAAGCCGCCCTTCGCATTGATCTGCGCCAGCTGGGCGAACTCAGGCACGTCAATGCGTTCGATCAGGGCGCCAGCCGCCGACAGGGTGGACAACGCGGCATCGAAAGCCTGGGCCACCGTGTCGTCCACGTCGTCCAGGACGATCGCGGTAGGCAGGGCCAGCCGCAAGCCGCGCAAAGGCAGGGCATCGGCCGGCAGGGCCGTGTCGTCGGCCAGAACGGCATCCAGCGTCGCGCAACAGGCCACGCTGGATGCCAGGGGGCCGATGGAATCAAGACTCGTTGATAGGGGCAGGGCGCCTGCCATCGACACGCGCCAGGCGCTGGGCTTGAAACCGGCGAGCCCGCACAAGGCAGCGGGTATCCGCACGGACCCGCCCGTGTCAGAACCAATGGCCGCCAGCGCCATGCCGTCGGTCACCGACACCGCCGCCCCCGAGGACGAACCGCCCGGGATGCGGCCCGTGGCGCGATCCCAGGGATTGCGCGGCGTGCCGTAGTGCGGATTCAAGCCCAGGCCGGAATAGGCGAACTCGGACATATTGGTCTTGCCCACGATCACCGCACCGGCAGCAACCAGGCGGCACACCACGTCGGAGTCTGCCGTGGCGGGGGGTTCGCCTTCACGCGCGATCGACCCGGCCATGGTGGTCTGGCCCCGCACGTCGAACAAATCCTTAATGCTGATGGGCAGGCCGTCGATCGGCGAGCGCTCGATGCCGGCAGCGCGCAACGCATCAGCGGCGCGCGCCTGCGCCCGGGCGGCCTGCGGATAGAGCCGGGTGAACACCCGCCCACCCTCGCCAGCCGGGTCCTGCGCCCGCTCCAGCGCGGCCTCGGTCAAATCCAGCGCCGTGACGCGGCCCGTGCGCAGCGCCTGCATGTGTTCGTGCAAAGTGGGCAACATGGGTGAATCCTAGGTTGAGCATGCCGCAAGGCGCTTAGGCGCGCCGTGCGTGTCCACATGATAGCGCCGGCCCTGGCTGCGGCCGCGCAAGGGGCGCGCTGCCTGCCATCGTTTGCGAGGGCTATTTTTTTGGTGCATAATTGCGCCCCTCTACCTCTTCCCCGATAGCTCAGTCGGTAGAGCGACGGACTGTTAATCCGCAGGTCGCTGGTTCGAGCCCAGCTCGGGGAGCCAAATTCCAAAGGCCCACATATTCCCTATGCGGGCCTTTTGCTTTGCGCCGGGCGGCTTTGCCGCGGAACCGTCTACAATGAAACCGGGTCTATATCCACATCGCCCACCGCCGCGCCTGCGTGCGGCCCTCTTCACGGGAAACGATATGGCTTCGGCATCTACCTCCTACGAAAACGCCTATTCCGAGCGCCGCTTCTGGCACAAGCTGGCCGGCCACGCCAAGGCTTCCGGCCGCCAAGTGCTCGAAAAAGCCCTCTGGCTGTACTTCGCACTGCAGGATCCAGCCACCCCCAAATGGGCGCGCCGCGTCATCTATGGCGCACTGGGTTACTTCATCCTCCCACTGGACGCCATCCCCGATTTTGCGCCGCTGGTCGGCTACACCGACGATCTCACTGTGATGACGACCGCTCTGGCGACGGTGGCCTTCACCATCAATGACCAGGTCAAGGCGCAGGCGCGCCAACGCCTGGACGGCTGGTTCGGTCCTGCCGGATGAGCCGCCAGGCTTCGGGTGGCCTGACGGCCCAATGGCTGGCTGAATCCCTGCGGCTGCGCGAAGAACACTGGGGCCCGCTTGAAGACCACGACGAAGCCCGCCGCGCCCGGCTGACAGAGGGCGATTTTTCCGCACGTGTGCTCGAGCGCGCCAGGTTGTTGGCCAGCCGCGAACACCTCGACGATGTGCTCCTGCGCTGGCGCCAAGGTGCGGTCTTCGCCCTCTTGATACTGCTGGTCATCGTCCTGGCCTCGGGCGCAGGCGTGGCCTACGGCGCGCTGGGCGACGGATCCCGTCCGGTCAACGTGCTGTGGGCATTGGGCGCGCTGCTGGGCCTGCACGGCTTGATGTTCCTGCTGTGGCTGGCAAGTTTTCTTCTGCCTGCCGGGCGCGCAACCGGGCTAGGGCGGTTGTGGCTGTGGATCACCCGAAAACTGGCGCGCGGCCCCGACAGCGCACTCATTCCCCAGGCGCTGCTCAACCTGCTGGCGCGCTCCGGCGCGCTGCGATGGCTGCTGGGCACGGTCAGTCATCTGCTGTGGCTGGCGGCATTGTGCTCGGCGCTGGGCGCGCTCATCGTCATTCTCTCCACCGCCAGTTATCGCTTCATATGGGCCACCACCTTGCTCGGGCCCGAGGCCTTCGTTCGCCTGACGGCCTGGGCAGGTTGGCTGCCGGCGCAACTGGGCTTTAGCCTGCCCCATCCGGACATCGTGCGTGCGAGCGACGGTCAGCAGGTTCTGCCCGCAGCGGCCCAGGTGCAGTGGTCGGTCTGGCTGATCGGCATGGTGGTGTGCTGGGGTATCGTGCCGCGTCTGCTCGCGGCCTTGCTCTGCCTGACCATGAGCGCGCGCGCCCTGGCAAAACTGCGCATCGATCCTGAGCTTGCGGGCTATGCAGCCCTGCGCGACCGGCTCACGCCGGCAGCACAGGCCAGCGGTATGGATCGCCCCGCAGACCCGTTGCGTACACCACGCATCACCCATACCGCTGCCATCGGCGGCAGGCCGGTGTATGCCAGCCTGGAGCTGCCCGCGGAGCAGAACCGGCCCGTGCCGGCGACCGAGACCGTCTTCGATGCGGGCAATCTGGATACCCGCGAGCAGCGCAATGCCCTGCTTGACGCATTGGCGGCCAGCCCGGCATCGCGCCTGCTGCTGGCATGCGATGCCCACCAGACGCCGGACCGCGGCTCCCTGGCGCTGATCGCCTCGCTCTCGGCCCATGCGGGTCAGACCCGCATCTGGTTGCTGGGCGCAGGCGAGCGTCTGGCCCAATGGCGCACCCGCCTGCAAGACGCCGGCCTGCCCGCTGCCGCCATTCTCGATGCCCAGGAGCCGGCCCTGCAGTGGCTGGAGCGAGGGTCGAATGACTGAATCCCTGCGCATTGCCGTCGTCGGCCACAGCAACACCGGCAAGACATCGCTGCTGCGCACGCTCACGCGCGACGCGGACTTCGGCGAGGTCAACGATGCCGCTGGCACCACGCGTCACGTCCAGAGCGCACGGCTGCGCGGCCATGCCGGCATCGAGTGGTTCGACACCCCGGGGATGGAAGACAGCGTGGCGCTGCTGGAGTATCTGGATCACATTGCTCCGCTGGCCCAGCGTATGGACGGGCCCACGCGCATACGGCGCTTTCTGGACTCGCCCGAGGCGCATGGCCGCTACGAACAGGAAGCGCGCGTACTGAACAAACTGCTGGATTGCGATGCCGGTCTATACGTCATCGATGCACGCGACCCGGTGCTGGGCAAACATCGCGACGAATTGGCCCTATTGGCCGCGTGTGCGCGCCCACTTCTGCCCGTACTGAACTTCGTGCATGCGCCCGGCCACCGCGCCGACCAATGGCGGCAAGCCATGTCACGACTGGGTCTGCACGCCGTGCTCGAGTACGACACCGTGGCGCCGCCGCTGGACGGCGAACAACAACTCTATGCGCGTCTGGCCGTGTTGCTGGACAGGCAGGCGAGCATGCTGGCCGATCTGTCCAGCGCGCTGGGCCGCGAGCGCACCGCGCGCCGCCAGGCGGCTTACCGGTTGGCCGCCGAGCTGCTCATCGACGCCGCCGCGCTGCATCTGCCAAGCCCGCCCCAAGCCTTGGTGCAGACGCTTGAGCGGCTGCGCGACACGATTCGCGACCGGGAGCAAGCCTGCGTCAACGCCTTGCTCAAGCTGTACAACTTCCATCGCCAGGATTACCGCTCCGATGCGCTGCCGCTGGAGAACGGGCGGTTCGGCATGGACCTCTTTCATCCGCAGGCGCTCAAAGACATGGGCGTGCAGTTAGGCGTGGGTGCGGCCGCCGGCGCCATGGCCGGAGCCGCCGTGGACCTGCTCTCGGCAGGCCTGAGCCTGGGCACGGGCATGCTTATCGGTGCGGCGGCAGGCGGCCTCTGGCAGGGCGTGGGCCGGCTGGGCAAACGCGTATCAGGCAAGCTGCGCGGCTATAGCGAAGTGAGCGTGGACGACGGCGTGCTGCGCCTGCTGGCCCTGCGCCAACAGCAATTGATCGAGGCGCTCGAACGCCGCGACCATGCAGCGCGAGAACCCATTGTGCTGTCGCAGGCAGCCCAATGGCAAAGCGGCCCCTTGCCGGCGCCGCTCAAAGAGGCCCGTAGCCGGCCTGAGTGGTCGGCCCTGGCCAATGGCTATGTCGATGACGACAGACGCAAGCAGCAGATAGCCGCCCTGGCGGACATGCTGGCGCACACGCTGCCCTGACGCTTGCGCGCCCGCTGCCCGGCAGACCTGCTGCTACCAACGACCCGACGCACCACCGCCACCACTGCGACCGCCCCCGCCCCAAAACCGCCGCCGCCGCGTCCCCCGCGACCGCCACGGCTGACCAGCGCTTTTTTCAGACCGGTCACGCCAAGCAGAAAACTCAGTCCGCCTACGATGACCGCGGCGATCCCGCCCATTAGCAGGCTGCCGCTCATGATCCCGGCGGCCACGCCGGCGACCAGCGCGCCCAAAATAGGCGGGGCGGCAATCAGCAACACCAACAAAAACAGCCCCACGTCGAGCAGGTCCCCCCACTCGAAACCACTCGAACCCGAGTCCCGTCCCGCGCTGGCCACCGCAGCAGGCAGGGGTTCGCCATCAATCAGTTTGGTCAAGGAGTCCACTCCGGCCTCAATGCCCGCGGCGTAGTCGTCCCGCTTGAAATGCGGCACCACCTGCTCGCGAATGATGCGCGCGGCCATCGCGTCGGGCACCGCCCCCTCCAGGCCATAGCCCACCTCGAAACGCAAGGTGTGATCATTCTTGGCCACGACAAAAAGGATGCCGTCATCGACCTTCTGGCGTCCTAGCTTCCACGTATCGAAGACCCGGGTGGCAAACTGCTCGATCGTATCCGGCCCGGTCGTGGGCACGATGAGCACCGCGACCTGCGCCCCCTTGCGTTGCTCGAGTGCGGCCAGCTTGGTTTCCAGCGCGGCCTGCTGCGACGCATCCAGCGTGGAGGTCAGATCGGTCACCCGCTTGGACAACGTGGGCACCGCAACCTCCTTGGCCTGCTGGGCCTGCACGGGCGTGACCAGCCACAGCAGGCAGGCCAATGCCCAGCCCAACACCGCCCACCAGGGCTTACGGCTTGCGCGATTCATTGCTGAACTTCACTTCCGGCGGCTTGGCGATGGCGGCCTCATTGTCCACGCCAAAATTGGCCTTGGGTGCATATCCGAAAATCTTGGCCGTAATCACGCCCGGGAACTGGCGCACCAGCACGTTGTACGCCTGAACGGACTGCACATAGCGGCCACGCGCGACGGCGATACGGTTCTCGGTCCCTTCGAGCTGCGCCTGCAGATCGCGGAATATCCCATCGGCCTTGAGCTGCGGATAATTCTCCGACACCGCGATCAGGCGCGACAGCGACGAGGTCAGCGCGGACTGCGCCTGCTGAAAGCGCTGCACTGCGGCCGGATCTTCGAGCTGATCCGCCGTGATCTGCACGCTGCCCACCTTGCTGCGTGCCTCGGTGACCTGGGTCAACACCTCGCGCTCATGCGTCATATACGCATCGGCCACTTTGACCAGCTGGGGTACGAGATCGGCGCGGCGCTGATATTGGTTGAGCACCTCCGACCAAGCGGCCTTGACCTGCTCGTCGGCAGCCTGCATGTTGTTATAGCCACAACCCGAAAGCAGAACCGTCATCGACATCAACCAGGTCCATGCCAGCAATCGCATCTTTCTCATAGTGTTCCCTCGCGGTGATTTCCCTCGGATTACAGCACCAATAGCGCATACAAATGTATCGGCGTTTGTTACAACTTAGTCCATAGGCAACGGGCGCATCGGGTACACTCCCGTCCTGTGTGCATTGCCAATCAGCACACGTCCCACGGCGGTCTGCCGCCGGCCGGGCATCCGCCCTGCCTATTCTGTTTCTCCTCGTTCGTCCGCCTCGATTGGAGTCTCTCAACTTGAGCGACAGGCTGCCGCTGGAGTTGTTTTTGACTACCTCTTCTTCTTTCGCCGACCTCGGGCTGGCTGATACCCTTTTGCGTGCCATCGCCGAGACCGGCTATACCGCGCCCACCCCCATTCAGGCTCAGGCCATCCCGCAGGTACTGCGCGGTGGCGATCTGTTGGCCGCTGCTCAGACCGGAACCGGCAAGACCGCCGGCTTCACGCTGCCCATTCTGCACCTGCTGTCGCAGACCAAACCCGCCAAGCGCCAGCCTGGGCGCCCGCGCTGCCTGATCCTGACGCCGACGCGCGAGCTCACCGCTCAGGTAGCCGAGTCCGTGCAGGTCTATGGCAAACATACCAGCCTGACATCGATGGTGATGTTCGGCAGCGTCAACATCAACCCCCAGATCTCGGCGCTACGCAAGCCGGTCGATATTCTGGTGGCCACCCCGGGTCGCCTGCTGGACCATGCGGGTCAGCGGACCGTCGACCTGTCCGGCGTCGAAATCCTGGTGCTCGACGAAGCCGACCGCATGCTTGACATGGGCTTTATCCGCGACATCCGCAAGGTGCTGGCGTTGCTGCCAAAATCGCGTCAGAACCTGCTTTTTTCGGCTACCTTCTCCGAGGAAATCCGCGAACTGGCTCGCGGCGTGCTCAATAATCCGGGCGAGGTGTCCGTCACGCCGCGCAATACCGCCACCGAGCTCGTCACCCAGACAGTGCACATCGTTGACCAGGCCCATAAGCGCGATCTGGTCAGCCACCTGATCCGCGAAAGCGGCTGGCATCAGGTGCTGGTGTTCACGCGCACCAAGCACGGCGCCAATCGCCTGGCCGAAAAACTCGTCAAGGACGGCCTGTCGGCGGCGGCCATTCATGGCAACAAGAGCCAATCGGCCCGTACGCGCGCTCTGGCCGGCTTCAAGGATGGCAGCGTCGCCGTTCTGGTGGCCACCGACATCGCCGCACGTGGCCTGGACATCGACCAACTGCCCCAGGTGGTCAATTTCGAGTTGCCCAACGTGCCCGAAGACTACGTGCACCGCATCGGCCGTACCGGCCGCGCGGGTGCCACGGGTGCGGCGGTCTCGCTGGTCGACAACAGCGAGATCAAACTGCTCAAGGCTATCGAACGCCTGATCAAGAAAACCATCGACCGCAAAACGGTCGAAGACTGGACGCCCCCGGTAGGCGTGGCTGCCGAAGCCGAACCGCACGATGACGAGGAGCGCGGATTTGGCCGTCGCAACGGCCGCGGCGGCTCGAGCGGCCGCAGCAATGGCAACGGCAACCGCGGCAACGGTCCGACCCGCGGCGTTCTGCTCGGCAAGTAAGCGCAGCACGCCACCCGCAGGATCTCCGCCATGACGCTGTCGACCTGGTTGACCTTTTTCCTCGCCTCTTGGGCGATTTCCTTCTCGCCCGGCGCGGGCGCCATTTCGGCCATGTCGTCGGGGCTGAAGTATGGCTTTGCACGCGGATACTGGAACACGGCCGGCCTGATCATGGGGATTCTGTTCCAGTTTCTCGTCGTGGCGGTCGGCCTGGGCGCCGTGCTGGCGACCTCGGAGCTGGCCTTCACGATCGTCAAGTATCTGGGTGTGGGCTATTTGATTTTTCTGGGGCTGCGCCAGATTCGCACCGATGCGGCCCCCGTGGCCGTGGATACCGGCGATCCTGGCAAGGCCTCGATCCGCGAACTCGTCATGCGCGGCTTTCTGATCAATACGATGAACCCCAAGGGCACGGTGTTTTTGCTGGCCGTCGTGCCGCAATTCGTTGATCCTGCCCGGCCACTGGCAGGGCAGTACGTCGCGCTGGCCGGCACCCTGGCTTTCACCGATCTGGTGGCCATGGGTTTCTATACTCTGTTGGCCGCCAAGGTACTGCGCCTGTTGCGCAGCGCCCGGCACATCCGCTGGATGAACCGCGTCTTTGGTTCGCTCTTCATCATCGCAGGGGTCTTCCTGGCGACTTTCCGCCGTCACGGCTGATCGCGAGCGCCTCCTTCTCATCGCTATGAACATTCCTCAAGAAGTCGCACGGCGACGCACCTTCGCCATCGTTTCCCACCCTGACGCGGGTAAAACCACGCTGACCGAAAAGCTCCTGCTGTTCGCCGGTGCCATCCAGATCGCCGGCAGCGTCAAGGCTCGCAAAGCCTCACGGCATGCGTCCTCCGACTGGATGGAGATCGAAAAGCAGCGCGGTATTTCCGTGGCCTCTTCGGTCATGCAGATGGAGTACCGCGATTGCGTCATCAACCTGCTGGACACCCCGGGCCACCAGGACTTCTCCGAAGACACCTATCGGGTTCTGACGGCCGTCGACGCCGCGCTCATGGTGATCGATGCGGCCAATGGCGTCGAACCCCAGACCATACGGCTGCTGCAGGTCTGCCGCGCACGCAATACGCCCATCATCACCTTCATCAACAAGATGGACCGTGAAGTCCGCGAGCCGCTTGAGCTGCTCTCGGAGATCGAAGGCCACCTGGGCATGGATGCCGTGCCGTTTTCCTGGCCCGTCGGCATGGGCAAGGCCTTTGGAGGCGTGTTCGACATTCGCCGTGACCGCATGCGCCTGTTCCGCGCCGGCCAGGAGCGCCGCAATGACGACGATGAATTCATCGAAGGCCTGAACAACCCGGAGATCTCGCAACGCTTCGGCCAGGCATTCGAGCAGGCCAGCGGCGAGATCGAACTGATCAACGAAGCCGCCCCGGCGTTCGACCACGCTGCCTTTCTGGCCGGAAAGCAGACCCCGGTGTTCTTCGGTTCGGCCATCAATAACTTCGGCGTTCAGGAAGTGCTCGATGCCCTGGTCGAACTGGCGCCCAAGCCAGGCGCCCGGCAGGCGCTCGAGCGCGAGGTCAAACCCGAAGAGCCCAAGTTCACCGGCGTCGTGTTCAAAGTACAGGCCAATATGGACCCTGCTCACCGCGACCGTGTGGCCTTCGTGCGCGTGAGCTCGGGGCGCTTTGAGCGCGGCATGCGTCTGAAGGTGGTGCGTACCAACAAGGAAATGCGGCCCAACAACGTTGTGTCCTTCCTGTCGCAACGGCGCGAGCTGCTGGATGAGGCCTATGCGGGTGATGTCATCGGCATCCCCAACCACGGCGTCCTGCAACTTGGCGACGTGCTCACCGAAGGCGAAGCGCTGCATTTCACCGGCCTGCCTTTCTTCGCGCCGGAACTGTTCCAGGCCGTCGAAGTCAAGGACCCGCTGCGCACCAAGCAACTGCGTATCGGCCTGACCCAGTTGGGCGAAGAGGGCGCCATCCAGGTGTTCCGTCCCGAAGTCGCCGGCGGGGCCTTGCTGCTGGGGGCGGTCGGTCAATTGCAGTTTGAAGTCGTGGCCCACCGCCTGAAAACCGAGTATGGCGTCGATGCCCGGATGTTGCCTTCACGCTATACGATGGCGCGCTGGATCACGTCGGACAATCCCAAAGCGCTGCGCAAGTTCATGGATGCCAATGCCGCTCATATCGCCTATGATGTGGTCGATGCGGCGGCTTTCTTGATCGGCTCGTCGGCGCAATTGCGCGTCGCCGAAGAACTGTATCCGGATGTGAAGTTCCATGCCATGCGCGAGCATGGTGGCAAGGTTTTTGGAGACAAAGCCTAAGCCCGGTCAAACACCGCAGAGCAAACGAGGTTAGCAATGTCTTGGCGTTTATTGTTCGCAACGCTTCTGGTCGCCCTGGCTGCAGCCGCCTGGGGCGGCGTGCAGCTCGGAGATTGGCTGGTGGCTCATGCCCCGGCGGCCAGCGAGTCCCCGGACCAGGAAAAGGGCGACGCGGATCAGGCCGTCCTGGATGCCAATGGGCGTCCGTATGTGGCGCAGCCCCCCAACCCCGCACTGACGGCACGCTGGGCGTGCCCGAGCAACCGGCCACCCGTGAGTGGGCCGTCAACACCGTATCGCTGTTTGACACCAACAGCGACCCGTCGGTGCAGATCTCGCGCGACAGCATCTCCATGGACCGCGCGCGCGAGCTGGCCGCAGATTCGGAGGTGCCGCTGCCTAATGGCCCTTCCGACGTCTCGACGCTGGACCTGCAACAGACGGCGCTGCCCGGCATTGCGCCGCCGGCCGCGCCGCCCGTCCAACAGGCCGGCGTCACACGCGTCAATCCCCCGGTGGCGCTGAACACTCCCCAGACCCAGGCCCCGCGCGCGCCCGCCAACTGGCAGCAGCAACTGCGCAGCGAACTCGATCACTGCGCGACGCTCGGATTCTTCGAGCGTCCCAGCTGCTCCTGGGCCGCTCGTAATAAATACTGTGCCCCCAATCGCGCCTGGGGCTCCTCGGCCGACTGCCCGAGACGGCCCGAGTAAGCTCTGCCAATCTTGAAAACCTCCTTTCGCGCGAAAGGGGGGGTTTCCGCTGGCGCGTCCAGTCCAGGGCCATTGAGCCCGCGGCCGAACATCCACGCACGGGCGCAGGTAGCGCTGGCCACGCGCGCGCGTGGCCAGAGCGGTCTAGCTGTGAAGATTCAATAGGTTGTATGCATGGTTCATCCGAACCGGATTTGAGAAACTGAAAATCGCCAACCCCCCAGTTCACTCAAGGAGCCCGGCCGGATGAACACCCATAAGCATGCCCGATTGACCTTCCTACGTCGACTCGAAATGGTCCAGCAATTGATCGCCCATCAAGTTTGTGTGCCTGAAGCGGCCCGCGCCCATGGGGTCACCGCGCCGACTGTGCGCAAATGGCTGGGCCGCTTCCTGGCTCAGGGCCAGGCGGGCTTGGCCGATGCGTCCTCGCGCCCGACGGTCTCGCCCCGAGCGATTGCGCCGGCCAAGGCGCTGGCTATCGTGGAGCTGCGCCGCAAGCGGCTGACCCAAGCGCGCATCGCCCAGGCGCTGGGCGTGTCAGCCAGCACCGTCAGCCGCGTCCTGGCCCGCGCCGGTCTGTCGCACCTGGCCGACCTGGAGCCGGCCGAGCCGGTGGTGCGCTACGAGCATCAGGCCCCCGGCGATCTGCTGCACATCGACATCAAGAAGCTGGGACGTATCCAGCGCCCTGGCCACCGGGTCACGGGCAACCGACGCGATACCGTTGAGGGGGCCCGGCTGGGACTTCGTCTTCGTGGCCATCGATGACCACGCCCGCGTGGCCTTCACCGACATCCACCCCGACGAGCGCTTCCCCAGCGCCGTCCAGTTCCTCAAGGACGCAGTGGCCTACTACCAGCGCCTGGGCGTGACCATCCAGCGCTTGCTCACCGACAATGGCTCGGCCTTTCGCAGCCGCGCCTTCGCCGCGCTGTGCCATGAGCTGGGCATCAAGCACCGCTTTACCCGACCTTACCGCCCACAGACCAATGGCAAGGCCGAACGCTTCATCCAGTCGGCCTTGCGTGAGTGGGCTTACGCTCACACCTACCAGAACTCCCAACACCGAGCCGATGCCATGAAATCCTGGCTACACCACTACAACTGGCATCGACCCCACCACGGCATCGGGCGCGCTGTACCCATCTCCAGACTCAACCTGGACGAATACAACCTATTGACAGTTCACAGCTAGCGTGCCAGTGCGAGCGCCTCGTTACTGCCGGGCGCCCCTGATGGCTCATCCTGACTGACTGCCTCACGCAAGAGCGTCACAGAGGGCAGCTCACCAAACAGCGCACGGTAATGGCTGGAAAACCGTCCCATATGATCGAAGCCCCAACGAGTGGCGACCTGTGATACGTTGCCCTGCTGGGGGGTGGCGAGCAACAGCTCACGGCGGACACGGTTGAGCCGTACGTTACGGGCGTAGGTCACGGGGTTGGCTCCGAGCGCGTGCTGAAACGTTTGATTCAACGTGCGCCGACTGATGCGCAGCATCAGACACAACTCGCCAATGGAAGGAGGATTGTCTGGCCGCTCCAGAATACAGTCACGAACGCGGTCGACGATATACCGCTGCACCTTGCTCTGGCGGGCGACGCGATGATCGCGGGTGCCCATCATTGCATCCACGCACAGGGCCAGCACATCCAACTCGAACTGGCTGTACCCGCTGGGCCCGCACTCAAACAAGGGTTCGTCCCGCCCGCTGATGCTGCTCAACGCATTGGCGAATCGCAGGCGCATGCGTTCGGCCTGCGACGCAGGAATCGGCTCAACGGACGCGCGGGCGCGCAACAAGGCACGCCAATCGACCTCCTCGACCGTCTCAGCATAGGCTTCGATAATGTTTGACCGCACGGCTGCTGCCGTGATTTCAGAGACCTCGGCCGTCCTGAAACTCAATGTCGTTCCCACATCCAGCGTTATCACGGCATCGAGTGGCATATGCAGGTTGTTCCACAACGATGCGCCCTGAACCACGGACGGAACACCGATTACCTACGTTCCCTGGGGCGCGTAAGCCTGCTCATCCACCGCCCGATTCATGCTTTCGCGAAAGACCTGGAGATTAGGCATCGATACGCTGTCGACGCTCCCCCTGAAACTCCCGGCACTAAGTTGGGTGTAGTCCTGCTGCCAGAACGGCAAGGCGTCCGCCTGTTCGACGACGTCGCTGCAGTTGGCTCGGGCAATGAGGTTCTTCGCAGGCAATGCCGACTCTTGCTTGGGGCGAGTCAAGGGTTGGTTCATCGCTGTCTCCGTTCGTGTTCTTATGAAATGAGCGTAGAGCTCAGTTCTTACGTTTTTCGGTCAATGACGGTGCGAAACGCTCGGGCTGGGCGATACAACAGCCAGCCTGGCAGGGCGCGGTGATGAACGTGAGCGCATCACCGCCGCTGCGACTTACGCCTTGGCGCTTGCGCCTGCCAATTGCTTGAGCAGCAACGCCGCCGTTGCGTGCGAGGAGGCAGGATTTTGCCCCGTGATCAGCAGACCGTCGGCCACCGCATGAGGAGTCCAGTCTGCGGCGCGCGAGAACTTGCCCCCCTTGGCCTTGAGTTCATCCTCCACCGAGAAAGGCACGATGTCCGTTGCTCCTGCGGTGACCTCTTCGCTGTTGGTAAAACCCGTCACCTCGCGCCCTTGCACCAGGGGCTGCCCGTTCGCAGCCTTGGCGTTTCGCAACACACCGGGGCCGTGGCAGACCAGAGCAACGGGTTTGTTCGCCGCGAGAAAAGACTCGATCAGCGCGATGGATGTCGGGTCCTGCGCCAGGTCCCACAAGGGGCCGTGGCCACCCGGATAGAACACGCCATCAAACTGGTCCGAAGACACCGAATCCAGACGCTCTGTATTGGCCAGTTGAGCCTGAGCCAGGGCATCGTTCTCGAAACGGCGGCTATCGTCAGTCTGATAGGTCTCGTCCTGACTCAAAGGATCGACCGGCGCCTTGCCTGCCTTGGGGGAAGCCAGCACGACCTGCGCACCTGCCTCTTTGAAGGCGTAATAGGGCGCGGCCAGCTCTTCGAGCCACAGACCGGTCTTGCGACCTGTGTTGCCGAGTTCATCGTGCGAGGTCAGGACCATCAGGATTTTCATGGGGTTACTCCAGATTGAAATTAAATTAGACCGGTCGTATATAAAACACTGACAAAAAAGGCGCTTCACTAGAAGCGCATCCCGCCTCTGGTCAGGCGGGCAGATGCAAAGCTAGGCGAGTCGCGGCCAGTGCGCTCTCGAAGGGTTGTGTACTGCGCACGATTTTGGCCATCACGCTGGCGCCGACCCACAACTGATACAGCGTTTGAGCGACCTCTGCCGGTTTGCCGTCAATGGCTACCGACCCCTCCAAGACACCTTCTTCAATGGCTTGCGCCAGACGGGCAATCACACTGGTCGACCCCCGCTTGAGCGATAAACGCATCGCCTCGGACAGGTCGGCCACTTCCGCGCCGAGCTTGACCGTCAGGCATTTTCCCTGGCACCCGGAGAAAGACTGAACCTCCTGCCATTCCTGCCAATAATTCATCAGCCGCTCGGCCACGCTCTGCCCAGGCGCAGTCAGCGTGGCTTCCAACCCTGCGAGATACTCCTCGAAATAATTTTCGAGAAGTGCCTCTCCGTAGGCATCCTTGGAATCAAAGTAGTGATAGAACGACCCTTTGGGAACCCCTGCGGCAACCAAAATCTCATTGATGCCGACGGCGGCAAAACCTTTGCCGGACATGATGCGTTGCCCGTTGGCGAGAATTTTCGCGCGGGCGTCGGTACTCCTGGAGGTTGCGGTGTTCATGCAAGCAGTGTAACGATGACTAGACCAGTCGTCTAGAAAAAATTCACGCCCAGCGATGGCACCCGAACAAGATGCCTCGCCACTCACACCGATTCATTCCCGTGTATGGCGCTTTCTCGCAGCGTCGTGCCCACGTCGCGCAGCGACGGCATACCCCAACGCCACCACTGGCTCGGCCTGAATCGGATCATCCAAACGGACTGACCACCGACCTGCAGCAGCGTCACGCACGCTCTCTGGCCGATCAGGACGCATGACTGGCAGCGCACGGCTTGGCGAACCCGCCATGCGCATGCTGTGTGGGAAAGGTTTGTCATGGAACGACAAAAAACGCCACCACCGCAAGCCTTGCACGCTCGAGCGCGAGCCTCGGATGGGAAAACCCTAGGCAGCCTGATGCCGATTCTGGCTAACGACGAAAGCGCTGCGGAATCAATACTTCGCAGCCATAGGCCTATCAACACGATCAACTACGCGAGACTCATCCATGAAGCTTTACTACAGCCCCGGCTCCTGCTCGTTGGCTCCACATATCGCCCTACAGGAAGCGGGGATCGATTTCGAACTGGCCGAGGTGTCACTCGATGCCCATCAGCTCGATGACGGCGGCGACTACTTCGCCATCAATGCATTGGGATATGTCCCGGTGCTCGAACTACCCGATGGCACGCGACTGCACGAAACCCTGGCGATTCTTCAGTTTCTGGCCGAACACACCGCTTCGGGCAACATCGATGCCGTGCGCCGTGCACAGTTGGCGCAATGGCTGGCCTTCATCGGAACCGAACTTCACTCGGTTTACTACATCCTCTTTTCACCCGACGCCGACGAAGCCTTCCAACAGGCCACCCGCGCCAAGCTGCGCGCACGCTACGAATGGGTGGAAAGCCAACTGCAACATCACGACCACCTCACCGGCGCGAGCTTCAGCGTGGCCGACGCTTACCTTTTTGCCGTCACGAACTGGGCCGATGCCGTCGGCGTGGATCTGAAGGGTCTGCCGCGACTGCAGGCTTGGCTCAAGCGTGTCGCTGAGCGCCCGGCGGTTCAGGACGTTTTGCGCCGAGAAGAGGGCTGAGCGCTGCCGACGGCGCCAGCAAGCCAAGATCCTTAAATTCGAAGGAACACCACATGCCCCGCATCGCATTTCTCGTGACGAGTGCCAACGCCATCGACCTGAAGGAAAGTTCGGCGCATCCGACTGGCTATTGGGCCGAAGAAGCGCTCAAGTCGTACGAGCGATTTGTCGCAGCCGGCTTTGACGTCGTCGTACTGACGCCGGACGGCAACAAACCGGTACCTGACCCCTACGGTCTGGAACATTTTTTCCACTATCCAGACGTCGACCGCGACTACTTCGCCTCGGTATACCGCACGTTCCACCATGATCCCGATGACATCCGGATCACCCTGCATCACACGACCGAACAAGAGCTCGTGGCCTCACGCCGCCTCGCCGAGCGTCTCGTTGCAACGGGCAGCACGCCACAGCAGGCTCACGAACTGCTAAGCAAGGCCGCCAAGATCGCATGGCGCCAAAAGCGCCTGCTCAGCGAAGTCATGCTCCAGGAAGGAATGTCCGGGGGCTGCCAGAATCAACGATACGTGCAGCGATCGACGAGCTGAAGGCAGCCTCGCAAGCGGTGGCCGATGAGCGCGCGGCCAAGTTGGCGGCACTGACCAGCTTCAACAACCCCGTCGCCCTCTCGTCGCTGACGGACGCCGCCATGGCAGAGTTTGACGCGCTATTCGTACCTGGCGGTCATGGCCCTATGGTGGACCTGCCCGACAACCCGGATCTGAGTCGACTGCTGCGCATTCTCCATGCCGACGGAAAGATCATCGCTTCGCTGTGTCATGGCCCGGCGATGCTGCTTTCGGCCCCGGACCGCGCCGACGGCCAATGGCTGTTCGAGGGGTATCGCATGACCTCTTACACGAATGATGAAGAAGATCAGAACCGCATCGGCCAACTTGGCATGACCTGGTACCTCGCGGACGCCTTGCAAAACGCAGGCGCTATTTTTGACGACGCGCCCTACGCCTGGGCATCGCACGTCGTCGTCGATCGGAATCTGATCACCGGCCAAAACCCTAATTCGACCGAAGCCACCTCAGAAGCTGTCGTCAAAGCGCTGTCCAGTGCCTCTGCCTGAAGACAGCAGCCAAGCTCATAAGGAGACATCAATGTCCGATACATCAGGCCAGACGGTCAACCGCTTCTTGAACGCGTTGCATGCCAAGGACGTCCCGGCTGCTCTCGAACAGGTTTCTGAAAATGCCCAGATCACCGTATTTCCCATGCAGATTCGCAAAGGTCCGAAGCTCGTCATTGACACGTTGCTTACCGACATCGTGCGCGCGTTTCCCGATGTGCTGATTACGGTCCGCAATGTCATCAGCGTGGGCAACGTGGCCGTGGCCGAATTCAAACTCGAAGGCACCCAGTCAGCCGACTTCCTGGGCGCCATCAACCAGGAAAAGCATCTCGACCTGGACACCGCCTGGCGCTTTACGGTGGAGGCCGGCGCAATCACCGGTATCGACGCGTACTGGTGTCAGAACCAACTCTACCGACGTCTGGCCATCAAACGCCAGGATCACGTCACGATAGTTTGACTGGAGCCTCTTCATGAACACCACCGTCACTCAAACCCCCGTCGAGATTGCCACCGAGTTCTTCGATCGTTATCGCGACCACGATGTACCCGGCATGTCTGATCTCTGTACCGACAACGCCAACTTCGAGTACATCCCGTTCGAAGTCTGGGCCAAACAACGCGTCGTACGCGGCGACGGAAAGGTCCGTACCGTCGGCCGGGTGATCTGGAGCGGCCTGATCAACGCATTTCCTGATCTGGGCAACACGATCTTCCATATCGACGGCAACGAAGACGGCGACGTCGTCGTTGCTTGCGACATTACCGGCACACAAGACTCAGCCTGGGGCTTCATCAGCGCCAAAGGCCAGTACTTCGCCGAACCTCATCTTTTCATTCTGCACGTCAATGAAGAGGGCCTGATCGACAACATAAGAGCTTATTGGGACAACGCCGGCGTGAATCGTCAGCTTGGCCACTTTGAAGTTGACTGAGCTGCCGTAGAAGGAGACAAGAAATGACATTACTCAAGCGTGAAGAATGGCAGGGATTCGTCCGTGATGTGGACTGAACGCTTTCCTATGTAGACGACGAAGCCGTGTACCCGGACTGGCTAACAGGCACAGGTAAAGTCCCGCGCGAAGCCTGGTTGAAGTGGGAAGAGGGCTACAAGGTCAGCTACCCGGAGTACGTTTACACGCAGCGTGAAAAAGAAGCGGCAACCTATGGCGTGAAGGCAGCGTTGCAGCGAACCAAGACCTTTGACCACCTCGACGAAGGCTGGAAGTCCGGAACGAAGCAGCACTTCGGTGGCGTGGCGCAAGTCGAGTATGCCGCGACGCTGGCCGAGCTGAAGATGGCACGCTTTGGCCTGAATGGCGCCTGGCGCAACATGGCCATATACGGTCATCTCGATGAGCTGCGCCACAATGCGCTGAACACGTTCTTTGGTCACGAACTCGTAGCCAAGGATCCGCAGTTCGACTGGACGCAGAAGACCTACAGTACGAACGATTGGGTGCCGGTTGCACTGCGTACGCTTTTCGATGGTTTCATGACCACATCGAACGCCGTGGATTGCGCACTGATGCTGCCACTCACCTTCGAGACGGGATTCACCAACCTGCAGTTCGTCGCCCTTGCGGCGGACGCGCTCGAAGCCGGCGATGTCAACTTCGCCAACATGATCTCCACTATCCAGACCGACGAGGCACGACACTCTCAGCAAGGAGTGGCCACACTGGAGATTCTGATCGAGCACGATCCGCAGCGCGCTCAGTGGGTGATCGACAAAGGCTTCTGGGCCAACGCGCGAGCATTTGCCGCGCTGACGGGTCCAGTGATGGACTACTACACGCCGCTGGAGCACCGCAAGCAGTCGTTCCGCGAATTCATGGAAGAGTGGATTGTCGACCAGTTCATCCGCACGATCGAAGACTACGGCCTGAAAAAACCGTGGTTCTGGGATGAATTCATGCGCGGCCTGGACACCTGGCATCACAGCCTGCACATGGGCCTTTGGTGGTGGCGGCCAACGCTGTGGTGGAACCCACGCGCGGGTGTATCAAAGGACGAGCGCGAATGGTTGCGTGAAAAATACCCCAACTGGGAGAAGGTCTACGGCGACAAGTGGGACGTCATCATCGACAACGTCAACGCCGGAAACATCAACCCGACCTTGTTACCCGAGACGCTGCCCTGGTTGTGCGAGACCTGCCATCTTCCGATGTGCAACCCGACGCAATCGCGCGATGGCAAATGGCGCGTCCGCGATCATTCACTGAACTACAACGGCAAGATGATGCACTTCTGCACCAACGGCTGCCGGCAGATCTGGTGGAAGGACAGGGACAACGTCAATCATAAAACCCTGGTGACACGTTTTCTGTCGGGTGACATTCAACCGCCGACGGTGCAAGGCATTCTCGACGACATGGGGATCACACCCGATGTCATGGGCGAAGAGGTCGACTATCACGCCTGGGCCAAAGACTACGTGGGCCGGGAAGCAAAAGGCATCATCCAGACAGGAGCGTGACGACCATGACAGATCAGCAAGCCACCCCCGAGGTCGTTCCTCTGAACGCCATTTTTTCTACCGATTTCGTAGCCATTCTCGTACCTGTGACCACGGCCAACACCATGGATGAGGTCGCCGTCGCAGTGGCCTATCACTCGGAAGGCCGCCGCGTACGGGCACGTCCCTATCCCAAGGTCGTCATACACCACGGAAAGAAGCTGCCGGGACACCTCACGGTAGCCGAGGCCAACATCAAACCACTCGATCACATCGCCGTGGAATACGAACTGCCTGCAGGAGTTGCAGAATGAAGAATCCCGTAGGTCCGGTGCTTCGCGTCAGCGATGAGACCGACAAAATCGTCGCCGCGATCGAAGATGACAACCCCGATCGCGAGATCGAGATCATCGACCGTGGCGCTTATCTGCGGGTTCAAGCCGAGGACCGGCTGGTTCTGACCGAGTCGTCCTTACAGAACTACCTCGGCTCCGACTACCGCATCCGCTCGCTGGAGGCTGTGCTGTCATCGTTCTTCGGTCGTGTGGCAACTGAAAGCGATTCTATTACCTGGTACAGCGGAGCGGCCGCCCGCACGAACGGCGACGCCCGGCAAGGAGACAAACAATGAGTGCACAGCCCAACGACAACGCGGCAGCCAAACAGCGAAAAATGCGCACTTTCAGTGCCTTTGGCAATGTGCGGCGCATGCCGAGCGAATACGAAATCGTCACGCATGCGCAGAACTGGAATGCTCGCGGCCGCGTTCCCGGACGTAAGAACGTATTCGAGCAGAATCCGTCCTCGCCCGGCAATCTGTGGTTCATGACCTACCGTGAACACTCCCCTTGCAGACAGATGACTGGGATGGTTTTCGCGACCCGGACCAGATTCATTACCGTGCCTACGTCAACCTGCAGGCTAACGAGCAGACCAAGCTCGACGGCGTCCTGGACCAATATGGCGACTCCGGTTCCGATGCCGGGTTATCTAGCGCTCAAGTAAGAATACTGGCGCAAGCACTCGCGCCTCAGCGTTATCTCGTACACGGGTTTCAACAGGCGCAGGCGTATCTCGGCTATATCGCGCCAAGTTCGTATATCACCAATGCCGCGTGCTATGCGAGCGGTGACTTTCTGCGTCGGGTGACGACCATCGCCTATCGAACCCGTGCGCTGCAGATCGCTCATCCCGACTCGGGCATCGGGGTCAATGAACGCGAACTATGGGAGAAAAACCCCGCCTGGCAGCCGACTCGCGAAGCGATCGAACGCGCGCTCATTACCTACGATTGGGGCGAGGTACTCACTGCGCTCAATCTCGTTCTCGGCCCCACCTTGGACAACGTCCTGCTGCATCAGCTCGGAGAGGTCAGCCGAAACAACGGCGACGAACAAAACTGGTTGGTGTCCAAACTGCTGGCAAAGGACAGCGCACGGCGAAACCGCTGGAGCAGTGCATTGGCACGCTACGCCATTACCAAACGCGAAACGAACGTCAAGCCATTACAGAAGTGGATCGGCAAGTGGTCCGCGATCGCCGATCGCGCTGCGGCGGGTTTGGCTCCTCTTCTTGATCGATCTTCCGACGAAGTGGTGGCAACGGCGCGTGCAGCCCGCGAAAAGCTGCATACCGAGTTTTTCGGCAGCCAAACGGAGTAGAAAACCATGAGCGAAGCATCCACCAAATTGCAATGGCATGAGGTCTCCCACATCGACGACATCTGGGAAGGCGAGATGACCGGGGTCGAAGTCAACGGCAAGAAGGTTCTGTTAATCAATACCGACGGCGACATACATGCCTATCACGACCGCTGCCCGCACCAGCAATGGCCGCTGCACGATGGAGATCTCAGCGACGGCGTGTTGACGTGCGCCCAACATCTTTGGCAGTTCGATGTCACCACGGCCAAAGGCATCAATCCGTCTACCTGCCAGCTGCACAAATACCCCTGCCAGGTAGACGACTCCGGAAACATCCAAGTGAGCGTCGAATGAAGCGATTCATCTTCATTGGCGGTGGCGTGGCCGCGGTGACGGCCGTCAAGGAACTTCGCGATGCAGGCTTCGATGGAGAGATCGTGATCGTCACCGACGAGCCCGACCTACCTTACGAACGTCCGCCCTTGTCCAAAGACTGGCTTACCGGCCAGTTCGACCGTGGCCAGTTCCGCATCAATCCGCAGCAGTGGTACGCCGATAATCAGGTCGACGTGCTCTTGTCGACCAGAGCCGTTCGTATCGACACTGAAAAGCGGGAGGTCGAGCTGTCGGATGCGCGCTCATTGACCTACGATGCCCTGATTCTGGCCACAGGCGTGCGCGCCAAGACTCTGCCAGGTTTCGCCGGCGACCGGGTGCATGTGATGCGGTCGCTGTCGGACGCCGAGCGCCTACGTGAGCGGCTGGTACCTGGCCACCACCTGGCCGTTCTCGGAGCGGGGTTCCTCGGTTGCGAGGTCGCGGCCTTCGCCGTGGCCAAAGGCCTGCGCGTAACCGTTTTCGATCCAGGTGCGCTCCCCCTGGGCCGTGCCGTCTGTCAGGAAATAGGGCGTGCGATGATCGATATCCACCGAGAGCACGGTGTGCAAATGCGCACCGGCGAGATCGTGGCCGCCATTAACGAAACTCCGACCCACGTAGAGTTGACCACCGGACGCGGCGAAGTGGTGATCTGCGACGACGTACTGGTCGCCATCGGGTCGGTGCCCAACATCGAGCTGGCGGAGCAGGCGGGCATCGAGGTCGACGGCGGCATCCTGACCGACGAATACGGGCGTACCAGCGCCCCTGATGTTTACGCCATCGGCGATGTGGCCGCGCGCTTTCATCCGGTCTACGGCCGTATGTTCCGGGTCGAGCATCACGACACGGCCATGCGCCATGGCGTAAACGTCGCGCGCAACCTGCTCGGGCAACCCGTCCCGTTTACCGAAGAGCATTTTTTCTGGTCACAGCAGTATGAACACAGCCTGCAGGCTTATGGGCAGGCGGTCGGCGACTGCGTGGAAGTGATCCGAGGCTCCGCCAAGGAAAAATCGCTGTCCGTGTTCTCGCTGGATGGCAAACGCATCAAGGCCATCACGTGCCTGAATCGGCCTCAGGACTTGATGCAGGCGCGCAAGATCATGGCAATCCCCCATGAGGTCACCAAGGAGCAGCTCGCCGATCCCGCCTTTGAGCTCAAGAGTCTGCTGCCCAAACCCGCACGTCCGCAGCGACGGGAGGTAAACGCATGAGCACGGTAGCCGAGGCGATAGACGTCATCATGGTACGTGAGCCCCAACTCAGGCTCGCACAGTCAGAGGCCGCCGTCGCGCTGAAATGGGTGATCAATACCCAGGCGGGCAAGGCTCGCCATCGCCTGCGCTTTGGTCCGGGCCCCACTTGCGAACAGCTCGCCCGCCTGCTGGACAAAGCGCTGGTGCAAGCCGAACAGGCTGGCATCGACCCGGATGCGTTGGTATTGAGCCGCGCGCGCGTCAAACAGGCCGAACACATCATCCGTATCCGGCGCAAGGCCCATGGTCTGGCCGATTGGATAAGCAGTCCAACCAGCGACGTAACCTTGACGCTTACGCCCCCCCGGACAGGAGCCCGGTATCGAGGTCGACGCCACCGAGGTGGGCCAGGGCGTGCTCGATGGCGCGCCATCATGGACACCTGCTCCGGAAACGGAGGCGGAAACCACCATCCGTCAAGCGCTGCAGGCCGTCCTCGATCCGGATCTCGGCGTCAATATCGTCGACATGGGTTTCGTGCGTCAGGTAAGGCTTCGAGACGACGGTGTGGCAAAGATCACGATGACACTGACCTCTCCGGCCTGCCCCTTGGCCAAGGTAATGACCGACCAGATGCGGACCACACTGGCGGCACAGGACACGGATTTCGAGGTCGAGTGGGTCTGGCAACCCAGTTGGCGGCCCGCCGACATCACCGCTTCCGGCCGCGAGCAACTCGCCGCCATCGGCTTTAACAAGTTCTAGACAGGCAGAATCATGAGCCAACCCGAGCACGTTTCCATCGACACATTGGACGCCATCATGGCGGCATTCAACTCTCACGATCTCGACGCCATCATGGAGTTTTTCGCTGACGACAGCATATGGGAGGCGTCAGCCGGCCCAGAGCCCTGGGGCAAGCGCCTCGTTGGCAAAGCCGCCATCCGCGCAGGATTTGCCGCCGGGTACGCGCTGTTGCCCGATGCCCATTACAAGCCCGAGGGCCATTGGGTGTCAGGCGACAAGGCAGTTTCCGAATGGGCGCTCACCGGAACGCTGGCCGATGGCGCAAAACTGTGTGTACGTGGTTGCGACCTGTGGGAGTTTTCCGGACAGAAAATCGTCCGCAAAAACTCCTACCGCAAGGGCGTCACTCCACGCGATTGATTCTCGAATGAAGCACCGGCGCAGCGGCCAGCACTCGCCGCCGCTCGACGGGGCCTACTGACTGCTTAGCTCACGGAGTTATCCATGGCACTTCATGTCATTGCCTCTTTTGCCGCCCGGCCCGAATCATTCAAGCAGGTGCGCGAGCTGCTCATCAGCCTGATCGAGCCGATTCGACAGGATCCGGGCTGTATCCAGTGCGACCTGGTCACATCCGCCGACAGACCGCTGGAGCTGCTGTTTGTCGAACAATGGCGCGGAGCCCCTGAACTCGAAAGACATCTTGCGGACCCAGGCATCGCCTCTGTCGTCCAGCAGGCCGCGCCGATGCTGGCACGCCCCTTTTCTCTGGAACGATTCACACCGGTAGGCTGACCTACCCAGGCCACATGCTCCGCTGCGTCAAACGCCTCGCCGTTGCGCAGTGGAGCATCCGTTAAGCGCCTGACACGTATCTGTTGTATCGACGCAAGACCACGGCCAAACGGGCCGGGCTTTGTTGCGCCCTGCCACTTCGTGGGCGCCTCGGCCCAGACCGGCCCAAGCGGCAACAGCGGCCCAAGATGGCCATGAAGGATGCAAGGACTGAATCACCATGAACGCCCTCACGCTACTCAGAGAACAAGCCTATATCGACGGGCAATGGTTGCATGCCAAAGACCACGCACAGCAGGAGGTCAGAAACCCTGCCACCGGCGACAGGCTCGGAACAGTCCCCCTTATGGGCACGACGGAAACCCGTCATGCCATACAGGCCGCTAACCGGGCCCTGCCTGCCTGGCGAACGCTGCCTGCGAAGACCCGTGCCATCAAGCTGCGCAAATGGTTCGAACTGATGCTCCAGCATCAGGACGAGCTGGCCTATCTAATGACGATCGAGCAGGGCAAACCCCTTGCCGAAGCACGTGCCGAAATCGAGTACGCCGCGGCCTATGTGGAGTGGTTCGCCGAGGAAGGGAAACGTCTTTACGGCGACGTGATTCCCGCGCCTCAGGCAGACAAAAAAATGCTCGTACTCAAGCAGCCCATCGGTGTTGCGGCTGCGATCACGCCCTGGAACTTTCCCAGTGCCATGATCACCCGCAAGGTCGCCCCGGCACTTGCCGCCGGTTGCACGATCGTACTCAAACCCGCACCGCAGACGCCGTTCTCGGCATTGGCGCTGGCCGCGTTGGCAGAGCAGGCGGGCATCCCGGCGGGGGTCTTCAATATCGTCACCGGTCACGCGATCGAGATTGGCGCTGAGTTGACCAGCAACCCTATCGTGAGAAAGCTGAGCTTCACGGGTTCGACACAGGTCGGCCGGCGCTTGATGGCGCAGTGCGCCCACGACATCAAGAAGCTCTCTCTGGAGTTAGGTGGCAATGCCCCGTTCATCGTTTTCGAGGATGCCGATCTGGATGCCGCCGTGGCCGGCGCCATGATTTCAAAGTATCGCAACAACGGGCAGACCTGTATCTGCGCCAATCGACTGTATGTCCACGACAGTGTCTACGGCGACTTCGCGCAACGACTCACACAGGCCGTCGAAGCCCTGCGTGTCGGCAATGGCCTGGACCGCGGAGTCACGCTAGGCCCGTTGATTGACCAGGCCGCCGTAACGAAAATCCAGTCGCACATCGATGACGCGGTCGACAAGGGCGCCAAGGTGCTGCTTGGCGGCAAGCCTCATGCCTTGGGTGGCACCTTCTTTGAGCCCACCATCCTGACCGACGTGCCGGCCGACGCGGCCGTCGCCACGGCAGAGACATTCGGTCCGCTGGCGCCCTTGTTCCGTTTTCATGACGAAGCAGAGGTGCTCGCCCGCGCCAACGACACGGAGTACGGCCTGGCCGCTTATTTCTACACACAGGACGTCAAACGAATGTTTCGTCTGGCCGAATCGCTGGAGTACGGCATGGTCGGCATAAATTCCGCCGCCATCTCATCGGAAGTCGCGCCCTTCGGTGGCGTGAAAGCCTCGGGCCTGGGACGCGAAGGCTCGAAGTATGGCATCGAGGAATACATCGAAATCAAGTACGTAAACCTCGGGCTGTAGCCCCCTCCTGCCGCTCGGCGCCTACCGCTGGCACGTAGGTCCGCCGGGTCACCAACAGATTTCAAAACAGCGACACATCGGGCGCTGGGGGGTCGCTTTGACTCTTGAATCCCGACGTTTATCCGTTTCGGATAGCTCCAACAGATCACAAGGAAGGAGACAACCTCATGCACGCGAAAAACCGTATCACGGCCAGCCTCCTGGCCCTCTCGAGCGCCTTGGCAATGACAGGCGCACACGCCGACGGCCACTATGTGCCAGGCGTAGAAGGCATACAGGCGGCCAGCGCCCCCCGCCTGGCGTCTACTACGTAGGCTATCTTTTGAACTACGACATCGATCACTTCCGCGCGCCCGGCAGCAGCGACAATCTGCCTGGCCACAACACGGGAACCGTAACGGCGCTGGCCAACCGCTTCGTCTGGATGACTAACCAGAAATTTCTCGGCGCGGACTACGGCATGGAGGCGATCGTACCCATCATACGTACCTCGTTGACCGTGAACGCAGCAGGCATTTCCGACTCACGTTCGGGCGTAGGCGATATTTATCTGGGCCCGCTTCTGCTGGGCTGGCACGGCACACAGTGGGACGCGGTGGCTGCTGCCGGCCTCTGGTTGGATAACGGCAGCACCAGCCACCCGGCTTCGCCCGGCAAAGGCTATAAAAGCACCATGCTCACCGGTGGCATGACCTATTACTTCGACAGCGCCAAAACCTACTCCGCTTCCGCCTTGATGCGCTATGAACTCAACCGCAGCAACAGCGACGGCTATCGTTCCGGTGACCAAATGACTGTCGAATGGGGGTTAGGCAAATCCTTCGGAGCCTTCTCCGCCGGCCTCGTCGGCTACAGCCAGTGGCAGACACGTGATGATCGTGGCAGTGGCGCCACGTCAGACAAGGCCTCGCGCCATGCGATTGGCGCAGAGTTGGTGTATCCGATCGCCAGCGCCGGGCTGGTTCTCAAGGGCGCGTTCTACAAGGAAGTCAGCGCAACCGCCGGCAGTGGTGCGCTTCCCAAAGGCTCTTTGGCACGCCTGACGTTGGTCAAGGCCTTCTGATGGACCGAGGCCCGCAGCACGTGCTGCGGGCCTCGGGAATGCCAAAGCGTGACCATCGCCCCCGACACGGCCGCCGCGTACGGGACACCGTACAGCGAGGGCGGCGGCAATGCCGCGGCGTCTCAGCCGGCGACTTCCATCTGGCTTTGCAGATAGTTTTGCAGGCCAACCTGATCGATCAGGCCGATCTGGGTTTCGAGGTAGTCGATGTGATCCTCGGTATCGTCCAGAATGCCTTGCAGCAGGTCGCGCGAGACGTAGTCACGCACGGACTCGCAGTAGGCGATGCCGTCTTTCAACGTGGCCTGGGCGGTCTGTTCGACCTTGAGATCACAGGCCAGCAATTCGGGCACGTCTTCACCGATCAGCAGCTTGTGCAGATCCTGCAGATTGGGCAGGCCGTCGAGCATGAAGATGCGTTCGATCAGGCGATCGGCATGCTTCATTTCTTCGATGGACTCTTCGTATTCGTGTTTGCCGAGTTTATTCAGGCCCCAGTGATTCAGCATGCGTGCGTGCAGAAAATACTGGTTGATAGCCGTCAGTTCGTTGGTCAGTTGCTTGTTCAGAAACTGAATAACCGTTTTATCGCCTTTCATATTTATGGACTCCTTGATCTGGCGGGGCCGCTAGCTTGAGCGTGGAACCCCGGCAGACTAACATCCCGGCAATGCCTCGCATAGTGTTTGCCCGCATTTGGTAAATCGCTTTGCGAGTGCAATAAGAAAGCGATAAAAGAATGAGAATGAATCTCTGTTTTTAATGCAATGTCCGCGCGATGACGCATTGACGTGCGCTGCGGCGCCATGGCGGACGAAAACACGTGCGTATTTGCAGGCGGAACGGCCGGCAAAATCCCCCGGCAATGCCCCATTTACACCGCGAATTCGCCACCGACAATAAACAACAAACTCAGACGTTGCGTCGTGTCGCCAGCCAGATCCCGAAGGCAATGGGCACAATGCCCAGCATGTCGAGCCACGAAACGGGTTCTCGCAACACCAGCCAGCCGAAGAACAGGCCCAACGGCGGCATGAGGAAATGCAACGCGCTGGCCGAGGTGGCGCTGCTGCGGCCCAGGATCAGAAACCACAGGTAGTAGCTGCCCATGGAGACCGCCACAATGGTGTAGCTCATGCTCAGCACGAGGCTTAACGTCAACCGCGCCTGCTCAAGCGTCTCGTAATGCAGGGCAAAAGGCCAAAGCGCCACGCCAGCGGCCAGCGCCTGCACTCCCGTGGCCATCCAGAGATTGGCGGCAGGCTTGAGTTTCTTGTAGGCCAGCGTACCGGCGACCAACGCGATCAGGCCGCCGAGCACGAGCAAGGTGCCATGGACGTCCTCATGCGCGCCGGCACCGGCCAAGCGAGAACGCAGCATGACCACGACGCCAGCCAGCCCGAGCAGTAGCCCGACCAATTTTCGCCAACCCAGCCGCTCGCCCAACACGGGCCCGGCCAAGATGCCGATGAGCAACGGGTTGGTGCTGATCAGCACCGACGTAAAGGCCGAGGACAACGTGGCCATGCCGCTCCAACTCAAACCCAGATAAAGCGCGTTGTTCAATAACCCCAAGCCAATCAGCGCGGCCAGGTCGCGGCGTGATGGCAGACGCAAGCCGCCCGTCAATGCCGCCATACCCATCATCAACACTCCTGCGATGCAGAATCGTACGGCCAGCAAGGTCAGAGGAGGGCAGTCGCGAACGGCGATCTTGGCCGCTGCGAAGGCAGAGCTCCATAGCACACAGAAAAGCGCGATGGAGCCCCAGGCCGTGCGTTCGGGCGCGGCGGCGGCGGATGAATCGACGCTGGTTTTCATGGCTGAGGCAGGTAGGGAGAATGCAAGGCATTCTCCACCGGCCGAGCCACTATGACAAACCCAAGGTGGGAAGTGGCCGCCTGCAACAGACGAAAAAAACGCCCCGCAGGGCGTCTTGACGGGCGCGCACCGCCTTCAGGCGGCGGCCACCAGGGGAATGGGAAACGTATTGGCTGCAGGCCGGTCGGCTTCGAGCATGGCCGCGGGGGGATTGGCCGGCACGGCAATGGAGCGCACGTCGCACACGCTGGAGGCGCGTCCGCCGGGAAGATATTCGCTGGCCGTGGCGGCGCAGCAACCGCAGCAGGAGGCAACTCCCAGCTCGAATTGCAGATCGCCCAACGAATTAGCGCCCGCATCCACGCAGGCGCGGACTTGGCGTTCGGTAACGGCATTGCATATGCAAACGTACATGCGAATGATTATCGACAAAAATTAAAGCGCAAGCAAGCCAGCCAGCCAGCCAGCCGGAAAATATTTTTCAGCCTGGCGCCCCGCACGCAACTCCTTGAAAAAAGTGACGAATCACCCCCCGTGCGACTCGACCCGCTGCCACCACGGGTTCAGCGCGCGGCGGCCTGGGCCTTGCGCACGGCGGCCGGGGCAATGCGCAAGGCCTCGCGGTATTTGGCCACGGTGCGGCGGGCAATGACGATGCCCTGACCGGCCAGGCGCTCCATGATTTGGCTATCCGAAAGCGGCTTGGCACGGTTTTCGTCGGCCACCATCTGCCGGATGTGCTCCTGAACGGCCGTCGCCGAGGCCGAATCACCGCTGTCCATGGCCACGCCCGTGCCGAAAAATCGTTTGAGCTCCATGGTCCCAAACGGAGTGAGCATGTACTTCTGCGTGGTGGCCCGCGAGATCGTCGACTCGTGCAGCCCGAGCTCGCCCGCGATGTCTTTGAGAATGAGCGGCCGCATCGCCGCCGGGCCACGGGTGAAGAACTCGGCCCGGTGCGCGACGATGGCCTGCGCGACGCGCAAAATGGTGTCGAAGCGCTGTTCGACATTGCGGATCATCCAGCGCGCCTGCTGAAGCTGGGCATTCAGCCCGGCATAGGCAGCCTCGCGCTGATTGGACAGCATTTGCGCGTACAGGCCGTTGACCTGCAGGCGCGGCATCACCGCGCTATTGAGCACCGCCTGCCAGCCTTGCCGCGTTTTGCGCACCAGCACATCGGGCACGGCGTACTCCGCCGCAGGCACCGTCCAGGCCCGGCCCGGCCGGGGCTCGAGCCGAACGATCAGCGCCCGCGCGGCGCGCAGCGTGGCCTCATCGACGCGCAGCATCTCCCGCAGGCGCGCCGGATTACCGGTGGCCAGCAGCGCCAGATGCTGGCCACAGAGTTCGCGCGCGCACCCCAGCACGGCGGGCGATGCGGCTTCGGGCAGCCGCGCGACGTCAGGATGGCGCAATTGCAACAGCAAGCACTCGGCCATGTCGCGCGCACCGATGCCGGTTGGGTCGAAGGACTGCACCAAGCTCAGCGCCGCACGCAGCTCATCCTCATCGACCTCGAGCTCGGCGGGCAGCCATTGCAGGATTTCACTCAGCGGCGAACCGAGATAGCCGTTATCGTCCAGCTCGTCGATGAGCAATGCGGCCAGCGCGGCGTCGCGCACACCGGCGCGGGTCAGCGCCAGTTGCTGCAACAGATGCTCGCGCAAAGTGTCGCTGCGGGCCGGCGAGTCGCTGTCCTCATCGGGGTATACGCCGCCCGAACCCGGCATGTCGTCAAACCGGATTTCCGTGTCCGTCACCGAATCGGCAGTGTCGAGACTGGCTTCGCGCTGCGGATCGCTGTCGATCTGCTCGGCCGGCGTTTCGTCGCGTTCGAGCAACGGATTCTCTGCCAGGGCTTGAGAGATTTCGGCCTCAAGATCCAGCGAAGACAGCTGCAGCAGCCGGATGGACTGTTGCAGTTGCGGGGTCAGGGTCAAATGCTGACCAGGCCGAAGTTCTAAGGCGGGACGACTCATAGGTACAATATTTTGCATGATGAATCCCACTTCGCCCGAACGCATTCGCCAGGATGGCCGACTGATAGGTCAAACGTTGCTCAAACTGGCGCTTGCGCGACTGGTGTTCAGGGCAATCGTGCTGGCTGTCATTGCCATCGTCTGGTTGCTCGCCAGCTCCTGGCTCCTCGGCTTCGGGAAAACCCTTGCCTTCGACGGCCTGCACAGCATGGGCCAGCAAACCGTCGATATGCTCGCCCGGGTCAATCCGTATTTCTGGTGGGGTGTGGTCCTCATCTGGACGCTGATCGTGTTCTTCAGCACACGCAGCTGGCTGTATGGCAGTCTAGCCGCCGGCAGGGCGCAGGTCGTCCCGCGCGACGTCCTGGCGCAACTGCGGTCGCGGCTCAGTGAAGAGGCCGTGGATGTGCTGCGCTGGGTCTGGGGAGATCGCGAAGAACCTTTCACGGTAGGCGACTTGCAACGCAGCCGCCGTGAGTTGCGCCACAACCGGATCGGCAAGATCGCCCTGGTCCGCGAACAGGCCGCCATTCTGGATCTGCCCGGCAGCACGCCGCGTGAACCGATGCCGGAATCTGCGCGCGCAGGCGTGCATCAGGCCAGTCGCCCGGCCGAACGCGAGCGCTCGCCGCAACCCATCATCGAGGCGCCACGCGCCAGCGCGCCGCGTGAGCCAGGCCGCTCGCCCTGGCGCCAGGAAGACGGCCCGCGCGAACCCAGCCTGGGGCCGGATCGCTGACCTGGTTGCGCGTTCGATTTGCGCGCCGCGCCGAAATATGTTTGACTTACGGCTATGGCTGACAAACACCACACCCCATTGACCGCTTCCGGATGCGCATGCGCACCGGCATCGGCCGTGGCTGCGTGTTCGTTTGCATCCTCCCTCCAGGGCGGCGTCGCCACCCTAGCGCTATCGCTATACCTACCGATCGGTTGCCGGGCCTAGTGCCCTGTGGTAGCTCGGCACCCACACGTTCGCCACTCGTCTTTCCCCCGTTTTAATCCGTGAATTCGGTCCCACTGCGACCGACGCAGGCACAAAACCGCCATCCTGGTTTGCCGCGCCCGAGATAGCCGGGATTCCGTCGAAACCGATTGAGGTGTTACCGATGCTCGCCAACCCCGCCACCAAATACGTGCCGTTCCAGCCCTTTGCTCGTGACTACTCCGAGCGTACCTGGCCCAGCCGCCGCATCACCAAAGCGCCGATCTGGATGAGCACCGATCTGCGTGACGGCAACCAATCGCTGATCGAGCCCATGAGCGTGGAGCGCAAGATGCGCTTCTTCGAGCAACTGGTGAAAATCGGTTTCAAGGAAATCGAAGTCGGCTTCCCGTCAGCGTCGCAGACCGACTTTGACTTCGTGCGCAAACTCATCGACGAAAAGCGCATTCCCGATGACGTCACCATCATTGTCTTGACGCAGGCCCGTGAAGACCTGATCACACGCACTGCCGAAGCCGCCGCCGGCGCCAAGCAGGCCATGATCCATCTCTACAACGCCTGCGCGCCGGCTTTCCGCAAGATCGTCTTCAACATGAGCAAAGACGAGATCAAGAACATTGCGCTGACTGGCACGCGCCAGATCAAGGCCGCCATGCAGCGCTATCCGCAAACGCAGTGGCGCTACGAATACTCGCCCGAGGTGTTCAGCACGACCGAACCGGAATTCGCGCTCGAGGTGGCCGACGCCGTGGCCGAAGCCTGGGACGCCACGCCCGAACGCAAGCTGGTGCTCAATCTGCCGGCCACCATCGAAGCGACCACGCCGAATCTCTACGCGGACCAGATCGAGTGGATGCACAAGAACCTCGCACGGCGCGACAGCATCATCCTGAGCGTGCACCCGCATAATGATCGCGGCACAGCCGTGGCCGCCGCCGAGTTCGCCGTCATGGCGGGCGCCGATCGCATCGAAGGCTGCCTGTTTGGCAGCGGCGAGCGTACCGGCAATGTCGACCTGGTCACGCTGGCCCTGAACCTCTACACGCAGGGCGTACACTCGGGCCTGGACTTCTCCGATATCGATGAAGTGCGCCGCTGTGCGGAGTACTGCAATCAGTTGCCCGTGCACCCGCGCCACCCCTATGCCGGGGACCTGGTATTCACTGCCTTTTCCGGTTCGCACCAGGATGCAATCAAGAAGGGCTTGTCCCAGCAGCGGCCCGACGGTGTCTGGGAGGTTCCCTACCTGCCCATCGACCCGGCCGACCTGGGCCGCAGTTACGACGCCGTCATTCGCGTCAACAGCCAATCCGGCAAGGGTGGCGTGTCCTATCTGCTCGAACAGGAACATGGCCTGGTCTTGCCGCGTCGCCTGCAGATCGAGTTCAGCCGCGCCATTCAGCGCGTGACCGATGAAACCGGCAGCGAAGTCACCAGCGAAGACGTCTATTCCATTTTTGCCTCCGAGTACCTCGAGCAACGCGGTCCCTGGAAACTGGTGCGTCACCGCATCGACGGCAACCCCAGCGCAGGTGAGGGCAAGCAGTTCGCCATCGAAGCCGAACTGGAATACGACGGCGAGCGCCGCATCGTGCGCGGCAACGGCGATGGCGCGATCTCCGCTTTCGTGGCGGCGCTGGATGTGCCTGTGCGCATCATGGACTATCACGAGCATGCCATCGGCACCGGCACCGACACCCGTGCCGCCAGCTACGTCGAGGTTCGTGTCGGCGAATCGCCCACTGGCTTTGGCGTTGGCATCGACCGCGACATCGTGACGGCATCCTTCCGCGCGGTGCTCACGGCAGTCAACCGCCACATCCAAGCTCAAGGCGACGCCGCGGCAGCGGAACCCGAGGCCGCGACGGCCTGACATCCTGCCGCAGAAATGAAATGCCCGGCTCAGCGCGAGCCGGGCATTTTTTCGACCACACCCTCAATCAGTTGACTGCAAGATGCCGTGCATCCAGCGTGCTGCCGCAAGCAGCCTGTGATCGGTGTGCGGCGCACCCACGGCCTGCAAGCCCACAGGCAGGCCTTGCGGGCCGACGGCGAAGGGAAGATGCACGGCCGGAAAGCCAAACAGCGACCAGACACGGCAAAAAAGCGGGTCCCCCATGCCTTGGTCAAAGAAGGGCGCCTCGCCCGCCGTGCTGGGGGCCAGGATCACGTCATAACGCTCGAACCACTGCAAGGCCCGAGAGCGCGACTGCCGCGCCCGCAAGAGGCGCTCCTCGTGATCGTCGGCCCGGATGGCCGCCCCGGCATCCAGCATGGCAAGCAGGCGGCTACACAGCTGCGCGCGGCAACGGGTGCGTTCGTACGTCAAGGCCTGTGCCGCCTCGAAGGCCATCACATCGGCGTGCAGTTGAACCAGGCTGCAATCCTGTGCCGGCAGGACGACCTCTTCGACCTCGGCGCCCGCGCGCGAAAGAAGGCGCGCGGCCTCTTCATAGGCATTGCGGGTTTCAGGCAGAGCCTGCCTCCACTGAAACGTGCGCAACATCCCCACGCGTGGCCGCTCGAATTCCTGCAGATCGCGCAGACGTGTATCGCCCATGATGACCGACGCCAACAAGGCGACATCGTCGACGCTGCGCGCCAGGCCACCGATCGTGTCCAGATTTTCGGCCAGGGTCTTCATGCCGGCGCGAGGCACCCGACCGAATGTCGGCTTGTAGCCCACGATGCCGCAATAGGCCGCGGGCCGGATGAGAGAGCCGGCCGTCTGCGTACCCAGCGCCAAAGGCACCATGTCATCGGCGATCGCCGCGGCAGATCCGCTTGAGGATCCACCCGGCGTGTAGGCCGTATTGCGCGGGTTGCGCGTGGGACCGGGCTGGTCGGTGGCGAACTCCGTCGTGACAGTCTTACCCAACACCAGGGCGCCTGCCTCGCGGCATAGCGCCACGGCAGCGGCATCTGCTGGCGGCTGATGAGTGCTGTAAATGCCAGAACCGTAACGGGTGGGCAGATCATGCGTATCCAGCACATCTTTGACACCCATGGGCAGACCATGCAGGATGCCTTGCACACTGCCACTGTCCAACGCCTGGGCATGCGCCAGGACGTGGGCCGGATCCAGCGCCGCCCAGGCCTTCACCGTGGACTCACGTTGCTCGATGCGCGCCATGCAGGCGCGGGCCATTTGCACGGCCGTCAGTTCGCGGCGCTGCAAGCGCCTGACGGCCTCCAGCGCACCCAGTTGATTCAAGGCTTTCGCCATCCCCAATTCCCTATATCGCCGTGCGCTTTGTTTGTCGCATGCAGCTAGCGCATCAATAGCCGCAGTTTAGAAGCAAGCGACGGGCATATGCAAAGACGTAAACGCTCTGGAACCTAGGACTTTCCCGCTGATCGTGCCGACGTCCTGACCGCCAACGTGAATATCCCGCGTTCGGCACAGACGCCGGGGCTGACCGCATCATCAGACCTCTACGAGCCCATTTGCATCTGCCACGACACACGTCCGCGCGGAACAAACCGTCTCCGCGCCTGCCGCCTCACGGCCAGGAAATCATCGTCGTATCGATGCCAGGGATAGCGAAAATCTAGCCGCAGGTGCTGCGAGAGGCGAGCGGTCGCAGGATGGTGCATGCGGGGCGGTGTGCGCGGCGATTCGCCCCCCCCCGATCAAGGCATGCCGGCGGCCACGCAAAGCCGGCTCAATAGCCGATGGACAACCCCGGCAGGTCCACGATGACGCGCGCCCGCTCCAGCGCCAGCGCAGCGTTGCGGGCGAATTCTTCGGCCTCTTTGGCATCACTGGACAACGTGTCGTAGCCAAGCGCGTCGGCCACACCCATGATCTTGTCCAGTAACAGCACTTTGCCACTGGGGCGCAAGGGCTCGCAACCCATCAGTTCCCAGGCACTGTCGAACCAGTCGCGCGCGGCCAGCGCAGCTGGCCCGGAAGGCTCGACCTGGACGCTTAGGTCCACCGAGCGCCGGGCGTCAAAGATCACGGTGACGTCGCTACGCATGAGAATCTCCTGGAATCGAAAGAAACGTGGCCCGCGCAGTATGCAGAAAAAACCGGTCTGGCATTGTCAGACCGGCGACATTGCCTCACCAGCCCCGGCTGACTTCCCAGGTCAGATCGGCATGGGCGGCCAGCGACTGGCGCATCATGTCCAACAGCGGATAAGCGCGCTGCTGCATGCCGACCTCGCGGTCAACCGGATGCTTGGGCTCCTGGTCGGGGTTCTCGTCTTCCTCGGGCGTGGGCTGGCCAGCCACGGCGGCTTCCAGCGCGGCGATCGCCGCAGGCAACTGATCCGGTGTAAAGACGCCCCGCTCGGGAATGTTGCCACCCGTCAGCTTGCCCGTAGCCTGAAGAAGCGGGGCCGCATCACCAGTGCGCATCAGAACTTCGGCCGTGGCCTTCGAGTGAAAGGTAATCAGCATCTTATGTCTCCCAACAGGATAATTTCATACACTACCTGATCGGTCCCCCTCTGCCAACCATACTGCCCCCGGCCCGCCAGGCATGGATAAACCGGGATCGCGCTATCATTTAGGCACTTTAGCGCGAGCGTCCCGCCTGGCGCGGGGCCAGCGTCCGCCTCCTGACATTTTCTGCCGACCGCCCATGCTCCCTGAGCAACACCACCAACTCATCTCCCTGCTCGCCCGTGCCGTTGCCAGCCTCCTGCCTGAGGCCCAGCCCGACATCCAGCTCGAGCGCCCCAAAGTGGCTGCCCACGGCGATGTTGCCACCAACGTCGCCATGCAACTGGCCAAGCCGGCCAAGCGCAACCCGCGCGAGTTGGCGCAGGGAATTGTCGAGGCGCTGCTGGCTGACCCCGAAGCCCGCGCCATCGTCGACAGCGCCGAGATCGCCGGCCCGGGTTTCATCAATCTGCGTCTGACCTCCGCTGCCCGCCAGGCGGTGATCGCGGCCGTGGCCGATCAGGGTGCCGACTTCGGCCGCGCCGCGCGGCTGGGTGAAAAGGTGCTGGTCGAGTTCGTGTCGGCCAACCCCACCGGCCCGCTACACGTCGGTCATGCGCGCCAGGCCGCCCTGGGCGATGCGTTGTGCCGGCTGTTCGATGCCACCGGCTGGGATGTGACGCGCGAGTTCTATTACAACGACGCCGGCAATCAGATCGAAAACCTGGCCATCAGCGTCCAGGCACGTGCCCGCGGTATTGCCACGGATGCCCCCGAATGGCCAGCCGACGGTTACAAGGGCGATTACATCGTGGATATTGCCCGCGACTACGCCGCCCGCGCCTCGGTGCATGCTGCCGACGGCCATGCCGTGCAGGCCAGCGGCGATATCGACAACCTGGACGACATCCGCGCGTTTGCGGTGGCCTATCTGCGCCACGAGCAGGACCTGGACCTTCAGGCTTTCGGCCTAACGTTCGACAACTTCTACCTGGAAAGCTCGCTCTACACCTCGGGCCGCGTCGAACGCGCCGTGCAGACGCTGGTCTCCAACGGCCACACCTATGAGCAGGACGGGGCGCTATGGCTGCGCACCACCGAGCTTGGCACTGGTGACGATAAAGACCGCGTCATGCGTAAAAGCGAGGGCGGGTACACCTATTTCGTACCTGATGTCGCCTACCATCAGGCCAAGTGGGAGCGCGGCTTTCGCCAGGCCATCAATATCCAAGGCAGCGACCATCACGGCACGGTGGCGCGGGTGCGCGCCGGCTTGCAAGGGCTGGACGAGGGCATTCCCAAAGATTTCCCCGCCTATGTCCTGCACAAGATGGTCAAGGTCATGCGCGGCGGCGAAGAGGTCAAGATCTCCAAGCGGGCCGGCAGCTATGTGACGATGCGCGATCTGATCGAGTGGGTGGGACGCGATGCGGTGCGCTACTTCCTGATCCAGCGTCGCGCCGACACCGAGTTTGTGTTCGACATCGATCTGGCCCTGTCCAAGAGCGACGAGAACCCGGTCTATTACATCCAGTACGCCCACGCCCGCATCTGCAGCATGATTGCCAGCTCCGGGCTGGATGAGGCTGCCATCATTGCGGCTGACCCCGCACCGCTGACCGCGCCGACCGAGTTCGCGTTGATGCAGCGGCTCGCGGAGTTCCCCGGCGTGGTCAAGCTGGCAGCGCAGGAGCTGGCACCGCACCATATCGCCTTCTGGCTGCGGGACTGCGCGGCGGACTTCCATGGCTGGTACAACGCCGAACGCGTCCTGGTCGACGACCCGGCCGTGAAGCTGGCGCGACTGCGCCTGGCGGCCACCACGCGTCAGGTACTGGCCAACGGCCTGGCCCTGCTGGGCGTGACCACGCCCCAACGCATGTAAGCGCCCATGGCCAGCAAGCGGAAATCCAGCTCCCAGGGCGGCAGCACGTTGTACGGCGTGTTGGCCGGTCTGCTCATCGGTCTGATCCTGGCTGCCGGGGTGGCTTTCTATGTCACCAAGGCACCCGTACCCTTCGTGGATCGGGCCACGCGCCAAACCAGCGGTACCGAACGCGCCGTCGATCCTCGTGACGCTCCCGACCCCAATCAGGGGCTCTACGGGCGCGATGGCGCGGCGGGCACGGCTCCGACCGGACCCACTGCCTCCGCGCCCACACCCTTGGCCGACGGCAAGACCGACGACCTGGGCGCATTGATCGCCAGCTTGCCCAGCGCCGGTCAGGCAACCGCGCCGGCCTCGCTGCCCGTGCCCGCGGCCCCGCCTGCGGCAATCAAACCGGCAACAACGGCCAAAGCCCCGAGAAGACCGCAAACGCGGCACCCTCGTCGGCTTCGCAACACGCCAACGGCAATTACTATCTGCAGGCTGGCGCCTACCGGGGGCAGGCCGATGCCGAATCGCTGCGAGCGCGCATTCTGTTGCTGGGGCTGCCGGTCAATGTGACGCGCGCCGAAGTCAATGGCGTGCAAATCAATCGGGTGCGCGTCGGACCTTTCGCGCGGCTGGACGACATGAACCGGGCACGCAGTCGTCTGGGAGAAGACAAGATCGAATCCACCGTGGTCAAGCAGCAATAAACTCTTGAACTTCCGGGCCTGGCCCGGGTCTGTAACGCTTTTCACTCCAGGAATACGTATGCCGTCTCCGTCGATTTCCCGCTTGCTGGCCGCCGCCGCCCTGGCCGCGACAACCTTCTTCGCGCCCGCCAGCCACGCACAGGGCAACAACAATGGCTATGTCGCCATCTCGCCCGCGCTGCCCACCGACACCCCGGGCAAGATCGAAGTCCTGGAATTCTTCGCCTACACATGCCCGCACTGCGCGGCCATCGAGCCCATGGTCGATGATTGGGTCAAGACCAAGCCGCAGGATGTCGTCTTCAATCAAGTGCCCATCGCCTTCAACGCGAGCATGAAGCCGCTGCAGCAGCTGTATTACACGCTGCTGGCACTGGATCGCCCTGATCTGCACGTCAAGGTCTTCAATGCCATCCACGGCGAACGCAAGCGTCTGTTCGACAAGAAGACCATGGGCGAGTGGGTCGCCGCGCAAGGCGTGGATCGCGCCAAGTTCGACGCCGTTTTCGACTCCTTCAGCGTCCAGACCCAGGTGCAACGCGCCAACCAACTGGCCGAGGCCTATCGCATTGACGGCACGCCCTCGTTTGCCGTCGGCGGCAAATACATGACCTCGCCGGTCATGGCAGGCAACAGCTACGAGGGCGCCATCAAGGAAGTCAACAAGCTGATTCCCATGGCGCGCGGCCAGTAATCCCGCCGTCAATCTGTCTTCAGCCCCCCAAGGCCCATGCCGGCCTTGGGGGGGTTTTCATGGCGGCATACAATGGCCCGGCAAGTGCCCGTCACTCATAACCCGGAAGCGTCGGTCGCCCAATGCCGGCCACCAAGCATCGCCACCGCTGGAGCCTCTTCGTCGCCCTGCTGGCGATGGCGCTGCCACCGTTACTGATGGCTCCCTTGATCTGGTGGATGGCCGAAGACCGCGCCAGTGGCGAATCGGCGGTCACGGCCGCGACCATACAGCGGCAGATGGACACCACCCTGGACATCGTGTTTGAACATGTCCACCAGGCGCTGGGGCTTTTGGCACAACCCTGTCCGGACGCAGCACCCGAGCTCGCCCGCCAGGCCAACACCACGGTCTATTACCGTTCGCTGACGCTGATGCAGCGCGGAAAGATGTATTGCTCTTCGCTGATCGGCGAGATCAACTTCACCCCGCGCGATATCTTCGATGGCCTGCAGGCGCTGCCCGCCGGCCACGCCATCACCCCCATCATGGGCACGCTCCTGGTGCCGGACCGCATGGCCATCGTGGTATCCGAGTCGACCGCGCCAGGCACCGGGGCGCTGGCCATCATCGAAGGCCAGTATCTGGTGGCCATACAGAAAGCGGCCTCCAACCGGGGTGCCTTCCGTGTGGAGATCGCATTGAGCGATACCGGGCAACCGCTCTCACCCAGCGTACCGGAACACGACGTCACCGCCTTCAGTGACCGCGCTCGCGCACAAGCGCAGTCCTCGCGCTACCCCGTGCTCGTGACCGTGGCACCGGCGCTGGAGATCATCGCCGAGCACCGGGCCTATCTGTGGCACCACCATGCGCCCTTTGTCGTCATCGTCTCGCTGCTGGTTGGCTTGCTGGCCTATCACTACAACCGCCGCCTGTCTCTGATCAGCGAAATCGTTCGCGGTATGCGCCGCGGCGAGTTCTCCATGGTCTATCAACCTGTCATGCACCTGCCCAGCGGCAAAATGAGCGGGGTGGAAGCCTTGATCCGCTGGCACCGCCCGGACCTGGATCTGGTCAGGCCCGACCTGTTCATTCCTTTGGCGGAACAACACGGCCTCATGCCCGCCTTGACGTGCCATATTTTTGAATTGCTAGCCGCGGACCTGCCCTTTCTGCATCTGGGCCCGCAGGACCACCTGGCCATCAACATCAGCGGCTCTCACCTGGCCACGCCTGGCTTTGCGCAGGACGTCGGCCGGCTGATGGCCGCGCTAGGGCCGGGCAGGCCCCGGGTCGTACTGGAGTTGACCGAACGCGAAGCCGTGCTGCGCGACCAGCAGACACTCTCGAATATCCAGCAGGCCCGCAACCTGGGTGTGCTGTGGGCGCTGGATGATTTCGGCACCGGGCAAAGCGCCTTGGCCTACCTGCGCGAATTCGACGCCGATTTCATCAAGATCGATCGCAGCTTCGTCATGGGCATAGGGACGGACTCGGTCAATGCCGTCGTACTGGAAGCCATCATCTCGCTGGGTCGACGCCTGGAATTGGAGCTTACTGCCGAGGGCATCAAAACCCGCGAGCAGGCCGACCACCTGACCGGCCAGGGCGTGCAATGGGGCCAGGGGTATCTGTACTCAAAACCCTTGCCTGCGGAGATACTCGCGCAATGGCGCCGTGACCGCGAGGCAGGGGCATGACGTGGTCTCTAGCGGCCTGCAGCGCGTTGCAGCGCCTGCGTAAGGTCGGCGATCAGATCGGCGGGTGATTCCAGGCCGATATGCAGACGCACGAGCGCGTCCTGCCCTCCCTTCCAATAATGATGAGGCGCCAACTCGCCTGGCGTGACCAGCTGCACCAGCGACTCGAAACCGCCCCAGGAGTAACCGATACTAAAGAGGTTGAGCGCGTCGACGAAGGTCCGCGCAGCGTGCACCGACAGGCGCAATTGCACCGCCAGCATGCCGTTCGAACCGGAGCAGTCACGTTTCCAGAGCGCGTGCCCTGCGTCGCCGGGCCAGGCCGGGTGGTAGATGGCCGCCACTTCGGGGCGGCTTTGCAAAAACTCGCAGACCTCCAGAGCATGGCGGGCATGCTGCGCCATGCGCACCGGCATGGTGCGAACCCCGCGCAAGGCCAGCCAGGCATCGTCGGCACTGACCGAATACCCCATGGCGTACTGTGTGCGGTTAAGACGTTTGGCGATGGCCTCATCATTGGTGATGACCGCGCCGAGCATCAAGTCGGAATGGCCCCCCACGTATTTCGTGCCGGCGATCACCGACACCTGCGCGCCCAACGCCAGGGGTCGATAGATGTAGCCGGAGCCCCAGGTGTTGTCGGCGGCCAGCACCAGGTTGTGCCTGCGCGCAAAGCTGGCCAAGGCAGGCATGTCCAGCATCTCGAACAGCAAGGAACCCGGCGCCTCGACATACAGCAGGCGCGTATTGGGCTTGACCAGCGCCTCCAGATCATCGCCTGCGTGGTAGAACGTCACGTCGATGCCCAGGCGTGACAATACCGCGGCATTGAGCTCATGCACCGGGCCATAAACGCAATCGGCTACCAGCGCATGATCGCCTGCCGACAGCAGCGCCATGAAGGCCAGGGTAATGCCGCCCAGCCCCGAGGAGGCCAGGTAGCAATGTGTGCCTTGCTCGAGCTGGCAGAACACCTGCTCCAGCGCGGCATGCGTCTCCATACCCATGCGACCGTAGGCGACAGCGCGCTCACCGGCGGCTTTGCGTTGCTGGGCGTTTTCCAGCGCCTCCAGACTGGCAAACCGCACCGTGCTGGCACGCATGGAAGGCAGATTGACCGGCGCGGCTCCGGTCTGGGGATCGAAAGGCGCGGTACCCAGGCGCTGAAGCAGGGTGTCGATATGCTCGGAGGAGGACATGGCAGCGGGTAGACAGGGGAAAGAATGACAGAGTAGCAGGCACTGATCGGTCTGCAGGTTGGATCGATATTACCCAACCGTCGACGCTGGGCTGGCCTATGATGCGGAAAGCGCGCCTGGACGCGACACTTCATTTCCCGTGTGTAGGCTCATGCTGCCCCTCGACACTCTGATTGCATTTTTCGGCATCGCCGTACTCTTGGCCCTCACACCCGGGCCAGACAATCTGTTCGTGCTGATGCAATCGGCCCTCTGGGGCCGCAAGGCCGGTTTTCTGGTCGTACTGGGCCTGTGCACGGGGCTGCTGGGGCACACGGCCGCCGTGGCCCTTGGGCTGGCGGCGGTATTCGCCACCTCGCCCATGGCCTTTGTGGTCCTCAAGCTGGCCGGCGCGATCTATCTGCTCTATCTGGCCTGGCAGACTCTTCGCGCGCCCACGGGCGCAAACCGCAGCCAGGCGCCCGCGCCGCTGGGAGCGGGCGCACTGTATCGGCGCGGCATCATCATGAACCTCACCAACCCAAAGGTTCTGCTGTTTTTCTTCGTTTTTCTGCCGCAATTCACGCAGATCGGAGCCGGCCCCCTGGCCTGGCAGATCATCGAACTCGGCGCCGTCTTCATGGCGGCTACGCTGCTGATTTTTGGCGCCATCGCCGTGTTTTCAGGCGGGTTCGGACAGTTGCTGCAACGCTCGACCACCGCTGAGCGCTGGCTCAACCGGCTGGCGGGCGTAGTGTTCATCGGGCTGGCACTGCGGCTGGCCACCGCCAGCCGCTGACGCGAGATCAGGCCGCGCGGAATCGCACGATGCCGTCTGCATCGGTTGCCCGGGTCAGGCGCCCTTCGAAATAGAGCGCGTGCAGATGGGCCAGCGCCTCGCCCATGGCAAAGGTCAGTTGGTGCAGATCGAGCTTGCGCCGAAAGAGTACCGGCAGAATGTCGGTGGTCGATTGCGGGGCAAGCCCGCAAGCCTGCACAACCTCCTCCAGACGCTCGGCATGGTGTTGCTGCTGCTGTGCGACACGTTCATGCAAGCCACGGAAAGGGCGGCCGTGCGAAGGCAGCACCAGCGTGTCCTGGGGCAGGTCCGCGTAGGCATTGAGCGAACGCAAGTACAGCGGCAGGGGATTGGCGTGCGGCTCGTAATCGAACACACTGATATTGGTCGAGATACGCGGCAACACCATGTCGCCCGAAATCAGCACATTCAGGGCTGCACAGAAAAACGACATATGTTCCGGCGCATGGCCATAGCCTACGATGGCGCGCCAATCGTGACCGCCGATGCGGATCAGGTCGCCGTCCATGATCCGGGTATAGCGGGCCGGCATGGCCGGGACCAGACTCGGGTAGTAGCCTGCCCGCTGGCGAATTTGCTCCTGCGCCGCGGGGTCGGTCAGACCGTGGCGTGCAAAATGGGCGACCGCGCCTTCGCCGCCTGCGCCGCTGCCCCCACTGCGGCTGGACCACAGCGAAGCCACCATGAAGTCCGTCATGCTCATCCACAGCGGTGCCTGCCAGCGCTGACAGAGCCAATCGGCAAGACCGACGTGGTCCGGATGCATATGCGTGACCAGCACGCGCAACACCGGCAACCCTTCCAACTCGTGCTCGAACACCTGCTCCCACAGCGCCTTGACTTCGTCGCGCGAGATGCCGCAATCCACGATGGTCCAACCTTGACGCCCCTCGATCTCATCGCGCAAAAACCAAAGATTGATGTGATCCAGGGCAAAGGGCAGCGGCATGCGCAGCCATTTGACGCCCGGCGCCACCTCCTGAGCCCGGGCAGGCTCGGGTTGTGTATCGCCCCAGGGGTACTGCAGTTTCTGCTCATTCGGGTTCATGTCTTGTCTCGCAGGCTTGACGTCCGGGTCAAGGCGTCATAATTTACGTTTACGTAAACTGCCACATACCGCATGTCCTCGTCAACCTGGACCATCTCCGAGCTCGCCCGTGAGTTTGACATCACGCCTCGCACGATCCGTTTCTATGAGGATCAGGGCATCGTCAGCCCGCAGCGAGAAGGCCGCAACCGCATTTACGGCGCGCGCGATCGCACGCGGCTGAAACTGGCGCTGCGCGGCAAGCGGTTAGGCCTGCAATTGTCGGAGATCCGCAGCCTGATCGATATGTACGACGGCCCGAGCGACAACGCCGCACAGTTGCGTCAGTACTTGTCGGTGCTGGCCCAGCACCGCGCCACGCTCGAACAGCAGCAGCGCGATATCGAAGATACGCTTGCCGAAATCAGCGCGCAGGAGCAGCAGTGCCATAGCCTGCTGGCCAGCAAACGCTGAGCACGCCACTGACTGAAGCCACATGCCACGGGGCCGGCGCAGGCCCCTGACCGGTTGGCACCGCTTTGCCTGTGGCCTGTCGTGCCCGGCGCGCCTGCACCCATTCATCCGCCTAGGGGAAAACCCGACTGAACTTTACGTTTACGTAAACGTAATATTTGCACTGCGTCATTCATCCGAACCGACCGCATCGTCCCTCGCGCCTGCAAGCACTCACTATCACGGAGACTTCGATGAACCTTCCCGGCCTGAACTTCGATCTGGGTGAAGATCTGGAGATGCTGCGCGACGCGGTGCGTAGTTTCGCCTTGAGCGAAATCGCCCCGCGGGCTGCGGAAATCGACCGCAACGATCAGTTCCCCATGGATTTATGGCGCAAGTTTGGCGAGCTCGGGGTGCTGGGCATGACCGTGAGCGAAGAGTATGGCGGCACCAGCCTGGGCTATCTCGCGCACATGATCGTGATGGAAGAAATCACCCGTGCGAGTGCCTGGGTAGGGCTGTCATATGGCGCCCACTCCAACCTGTGCGTCAATCAGATCTACCGCAATGGCACCAACGATCAGAAAGCGCGCTATCTGCCCAAATTGATCTCGGGCGAGCACGTCGGCGCCCTGGCCATGAGCGAACCGGGTGCCGGTTCGGATGTCGTGAGCATGCGCCTGCGCGCCGAGAAAAAAGGCGATCGCTATGTCTTGAACGGCAACAAGATGTGGATTACCAATGGACCGGATGCCGACACACTGGTGGTCTACGCCAAAACCGACCCCCAGGCGCACCAGCGCGGCATTACGGCCTTTCTGGTCGAGAAAAGCTTCAAAGGCTTCTCGGTAGCCCAGAAACTGGACAAACTGGGCATGCGCGGCAGCCATACCGGCGAACTGGTTTTCCAGGACTGCGAAGTGCCGCAGGAGAACATCCTGGGTCAGCTCAACGGTGGCGTGAAAGTCCTGATGAGCGGCCTCGATTACGAACGTGCCGTTCTGTCCGGTGGTCCCCTGGGCATCATGCAGGCCGTCATGGATGTGGCCGTGCCCTATGTTCACGATCGCAAGCAGTTCGGCCAGGCCATTGGCGAGTTTCAGCTCATCCAGGGAAAAATGGCCGACATGTACACCATGCTGCAGGCCAGCCGCGCCTTCTGCTACACCGTGGGCAAGAATCTCGACCGCCTGGGCCGCGAACATGTCCGCCAAGTCCGCAAGGACTGCGCCGCGCTCATTCTCTATACGGCCGAACGCGCCACATGGATGGCGGGCGAAGGCATCCAATTGCTCGGCGGCAATGGGTACATCAACGAGTACCCCGTCGGGCGCCTGTGGCGCGACGCCAAACTGTATGAAATCGGCGCGGGCACCAGCGAGATCCGCCGCATGCTGATTGGCCGCGAATTGTTCAACGAAACCACCTGATTCAGAAAAGCGCGCCACTCAGCGTCCCGCAACCCGGTTTACCGCAAGCGCGTCAAGCGCGCGGCCGGGTTGGCGCTGGACGTGGGCCACTTTTCTTTTACGATACCGGCAGGGCCCGGCTCGACCGGGCTACGTAGTCCTGTCCCGATTTAAAGGAGCAAGTGATGTCCGACCCTATCGTCATCGTTTCCGTTGCCCGTACGCCCATGGGCGGCATGATGGGCAGCCTGTCCGGTCTGTCCGCCCACGAGCTGGGTGCCATCGCCATCAAGGCTGCTGTCGAGCGCGCCGGCATCAAGCCGGATCACGTCAATGAAGTCATCATGGGCAACGTGCTGCAGGCCGGCCAGGGCCAGGCGCCCGCCCGCCAGGCCGCGCTGGGCGCCGGACTGCCGCTGGGCGTCAGCTGCACCACCATCCACAAAGTCTGCGGTTCGGGCCTGAAGGCGGCCATGTTCGGCCACGACCTGCTGCTGGCCGGCACCGCGGACGTGGTGGTCGCCGGTGGCCAGGAAAGCATGAGCAACGCCCCCTATCTGCTGCTCAAGGGCCGCCAGGGTTACCGCTACGGTCACAGCACCGTCTACGACCACATGGCCCTCGACGGCCTGGAAGACGCCTACGACCGCGGCAAGGCCATGGGTGTATTCGCCGAAGACTGCGCCACCAAGTACAGCTTCAGCCGCCAGGAACAGGATGAATTCGCGCTGGAGTCGCTGCGTCGCGCCCGCGCGGCCACCGAAGACGGCAGCTTCAAATGGGAAATCACTCCCGTGACCGTGGCCGGCCGCAAGGGCGACACGGAGATCGACACCGACGAAGCGCCAACCAAGGCCATGCCGGAGAAGATCCCGACCCTCAAGCCGGCCTTCAAGAAAGACGGCACGGTGACAGCCGCCAACTCGTCGTCGATTTCCGATGGCGCCGCCGCCATGGTTCTGATGCGCGCCTCGACCGCGCAAAAGCTTGACGTCAAGCCGCTGGCGCGCATCGTGGCCCACACCCAGCACTCGCAAGAGCCGCAATGGTTCACCACGGCTCCGGTGGGCGCACTGAAAAACCTGTTCGCCAAGACCGGCTGGAAAGCCAGCGATGTAGATCTGTACGAGATCAACGAAGCATTTGCCGTGGTCACCATGGCCGCCATGAAGGATTTCGATCTGCCGCATGACAAGGTCAACGTCCACGGCGGCGCCACGGCGCTGGGCCACCCCATCGGCGCATCTGGCGCCCGTCTGATGGCCACCCTTATCGGCGCGTTGCGTCAGAAGGGCGGCAAAAAAGGCGTGGCCACGCTGTGCATCGGCGGCGGTGAAGCCGTCGCCATGGCCATAGAAATGCTCTGATGGACCTGCGGCCTGCCCTGGCGGGCGGGCCGCGTCGATAACAGGCTGGCAAACGGCCGCCGAGACAAACCGCGCCCCTGCCGGGTGCGCCTCTATTCCCAACCCAAGCCAGGACGGCCATGCCCATCATCGAATCCCGCATCGATACGCGCGGCGCCGATTTCGCAGCCAATGCGAGCGCCATGCAAACGGTGCTTGACGACCTCGAACGCCAACTGAGCGCCACCGCGCTGGGCGGCAGCGAAAGCGCGCGTGCCAAACATGTGGCTCGCGGCAAACTGCTGCCACGCGATCGCGTCGAGCAGCTCATCGACCCCGGCAGCCCGTTTCTGGAGTTCTCGCCGCTGGCCGCGCACGGCATGTACGACGGCGAGGCGCCGGGCGCGGGCCTGATCACCGGCATCGGCCGTATTGCGGGGACCGAATGCGTCATTGTGTGCAATGACGCGACGGTCAAGGGTGGCACCTACTATCCGATGACCGTCAAAAAACATCTGCGAGCGCAGGAAATCGCGCAGCAGAACAACCTGCCATGCGTCTATTTGGTCGACTCCGGCGGCGCCAACCTGCCGCGTCAGGATGAAGTCTTCCCGGACCGGGACCACTTCGGCCGCATTTTCTACAACCAGGCGGTGATGTCCTCTCAGGGCATCGCGCAGATCGCCGTGGTGATGGGCTCGTGTACCGCCGGCGGCGCGTATGTCCCGGCCATGAGCGATGAGTCCATCATCGTCAAGAATCAAGGCACCATCTTTCTGGGTGGCCCGCCCCTGGTCAAGGCGGCAACCGGCGAAGAAGTCAGCGCCGAAGACCTGGGCGGAGGCGACGTGCATACCCGGCTGTCGGGCGTGGTGGACCATCTGGCCGCCAACGACCGCCACGCATTGGAGCTGGCACGCAACGCCGTCGCCCGGCTCAACCGCCGCAAACCGCAGCCGCTGGCGCCGGCCGAGCCGCGCGAGCCGCGCTACGACCCCGCCGAGCTCAATGGCATCATCCCCGCGGACACGCGCAAACCCTTCGATGTACGCGAGGTCATCGCACGCATCGTCGACGGCTCGGAGTTCGACGAGTTCAAGGCGCGATACGGCACCACACTGGTCACCGGGTTTGCGCATATCCACGGCATGCCGGTGGGTATCGTGGCCAACAACGGCATCCTGTTTTCCGAATCCGCCCAAAAGGGGGCCCACTTCATCGAGCTGTGCGCACAGCGCAAGATCCCGCTGGTTTTTCTGCAAAACATCACCGGGTTCATGGTGGGGCGCAAGTACGAAAATGAAGGGATCGCGCGTCACGGCGCCAAGATGGTCACCGCGGTGGCCACCGCCAATGTGCCCAAGTTCACCGTCCTGATCGGCGGCTCCTTCGGCGCGGGCAACTACGGCATGTGCGGGCGGGCCTATTCGCCTCGCATGCTGTTCATGTGGCCCAATGCGCGGATATCCGTCATGGGCGGAGAGCAGGCGGCCAGCGTGCTTGCCACGGTCAAGCGCGATGGGCTGCAGAGCCGCGGCACCACGTGGAGCGCCGAGGAAGAAGAGGCCTTCAAAGCACCGATTCGCGCGCAATACGAACGCGAAGGCCATCCGTACTACGCCACCGCACGCTTGTGGGATGACGGCATCATCGCGCCGGCTGACACCCGCCGTGTGCTGGGACTGGCGCTATCAGCGGCGCTGAACGCCCCTATCGAAGAAACGCGCTTCGGCGTGTTCCGCATGTAAGCCACGCCGCACCAAGGAGTCGCTCGTGTTTACCACGCTCTTGATTGCCAACCGCGGCGAGATCGCCTGCCGCGTCGCCGCCACTGCCCGCCGCCTGGGGATGCGCACCGTGGCGGTTTATTCGGATGCTGACGCCAACGCGCGCCATGTCGCCGCCTGCGATACGGCCGTGTACATTGGTGGGGCCGAACCCCGCGCCAGCTATCTGCGCGCCGACGCCATTTTGCAGGCGGCACTAGCCACGGGCGCGCAAGCCATTCATCCGGGCTATGGCTTTCTCTCCGAGAACGAAGCGTTCGCGCAAGCCGCCAGCGACGCGGGCATTGCCTTTGTCGGTCCGCCGGCGGCGGCGGCAAAGGCATGCGCGTGGTGGAGTCAAGCGGCACCTTCCTCGATGCGCTGGCTTCCTGCCAGCGCGAGGCGCGTGCCAGTTTCGGTGACGATCGCGTACTCATCGAGCGTTACCTGCAAAAGCCGCGCCATATCGAAATCCAGGTGTTTGCCGACAGCCAGGGGCAATGCGTCTATCTGTTTGAACGCGACTGCTCCGTGCAACGCCGCCACCAGAAAGTCATCGAGGAAGCGCCTGCGCCTGGCATGACGGAGCAGCGGCGGCAGGCCATGGGCGAGGCGGCGGTGGCTGCCGCCAAGGCCGTGGGCTATGTCGGCGCAGGCACGGTGGAATTCATCGTCGAACCCGACGGACGCTTCTATTTCATGGAGATGAATACGCGGCTGCAGGTCGAGCATCCTGTCACCGAGATGATCACCGGCCTGGATCTGGTCGAATGGCAGTTGCGCGTGGCCGCGGGCGAGCCGCTGCCGCTGACCCAGCAAGCGCTGCAGATCGACGGCCATGCCATCGAAGCACGCATTTATGCCGAGAATCCGGAGAAAGGATTCCTGCCCTCCATCGGTACGTTGAGCTATCTCGCACTGCCGCCACACACGGCGTTTGCCAATGGCGACATCCGTGTGGATGGTGGCGTGCGCATGGGCGACACCATCACACCGTTCTACGACCCCATGATCGCCAAACTGATCGTGCGTGGCGCAGACCGCGATCAGGCACGCGCGCGCATTGTGCAGGCGCTGGCACGGACGCAGGCTGTCGGTGTGCAGACCAACGTGGCGTTTCTCACCCGGCTTATGCAGGATGATGCCTTCGCCCAGGCAGACTTGGACACGGGCCTGATCGAACGCCGTCGCTGCTCGCTGCTGCCGGATGCCCAGCCGGCGAGCCTGGAATCCCTGGCCCTGGCCAGCGTGGCCATACTGGTCAAGGAGGGCCTGGCCAACGACGCGCAGCGCAGCACGGCCGCCTCCGACCCCTGGAACGCGCGCGACGGTTGGCGTCTGAGCGGACACTACCGTCGTCTGTTGTCCTGGGATGATCAGGGTCAGATCCGCGAGGTCATCCTGCAGCGCAACGCAGCGGGTTGGTCTCTGAGCGCCGGCGACACTCCGGTGACATTGCAATGGCGCGCGCATCCCAGCGCCAATCCCGAACTCGCCTACGATCTGCGCCTATCGCTCGATGGCCGGGACGTCAGCGGCAATGTCGTGCTGCATGGCGAACGTGCGCATATCTTTCGCCAGGGCACCACCGTCGTTCTGGAGCGTCGCGACAAATATGTCAGCGACGACCAGGAAGGGCACGGCGGTGGCCTGACCGCTCCCATGCCAGGCAAGATCATCGCCATTGCCGTCCAGGCCGGCGACAGCGTTCAGAAGGGGCAGGCCTTGCTGGTCATGGAGGCCATGAAGATGGAGCACACCATTACCGCGCCGGCCGCGGGCGTGGTGAGCAAGATCTTCTATGCCCTGGGGGATCAGGTCACCGACGGCGTGGCGTTGATCGCGCTAAGCGAGACTGAGCAGTAAGGTGACGTGGGGCGTCAGGCCGCTGGACTGGCCGGCCCCACATAGCTGAAGCGCGGCACGTCGCCCGCCTCGGAGCCGACCGTCTCGTTCCAGATGCGCAACAGGCGCGTGTTCATGGGCAGGCCGTCGCGGGGATAAAGCCTGACGTAGACGACGACGATGTCGTCGGTCTCATCGGCCCGGGCCAGGCCCAGCGCCAGATAATGCTGACCCTTGTAGTGGCGATAAACGCCGGGCCGAAAGTCGTCGATGGCTGACATGGCATCTCCAAAGCAAGACAGCCGCATGACGCGGCTGTCGGAGGATACGAAAACGTTTACTTGCGAACGGTGGCGATCAGATGATCGAGCTGCTCCAGCATGGTGGCCGTTTCCGCCTCGGTCACGTTCAGCGCGGGCATGAAGCGCAGCAGATTGCCGCGCGGAGCATTGAGCAGCAGCCCTTGCGGTTCTAGTTGACGTGCTGCCTCGACGATGGCCGGACCGTAGTCGCCATCGAGCTTGAGTGCACGCAACAGGCCCATGCCACGCTCGCCGCACAGGCCGAACTTCTGCGACAGAGCCAGAAGACCTTCGGACAATTGACGGCCGCGATCCTGCACGCTTTCCAGGAAGCCCGGTGCGGCCAGCACGTCGTACACCGCTACCCCCACTGCCGTGCACAACGGGTTGCCGTTATAGGTCCCGCCCTGTTCACCGTGCGAGAACACGCTGACCGATTCGCGCGCCAGCAACGCCGCCAGCGGCACGCCGCCGCCGATCCCCTTGCCCAGCGTCATGATGTCGGGCACCACATCAAACTGCTGATAGGCGAACATGGTGCCGCTGCGGCCCATGCCCGTCTGCACTTCGTCGACGATCAGCAAAAGGCCATGCTCGTCGGCCAGCTTGCGCAGGCCCTGCATGAACTCGCGCGACGCCGGGATGACGCCAGCCTCGCCCTGGATGGGTTCGAGCATGATGGCGACCGTCTGCGCATCGATGAGTGCACGAACCGAATCCAGGTCGTTCAGATCGGCCTTGGGAAACCCATCGACCTGCGGGGCGAACATCGTGTCCCAGCCCGGTTTGCCCGAGGCCGACATCGTCGCCAGCGTGCGGCCATGGAAGCCGTGGTCCATGGTGATGATTTTGTAGGCGCCGTTGCGATGCACACGGCCCCATTTGCGGGCCAGCTTGATGGCCCCTTCGTTGGCTTCGGCGCCGCTGTTGGCGAAGAAGACACGATCGAACACCGAACCGGCCGTCAGGCGTTGAGCCAGTTCCAGCGAGGGCAGGTTGTAGAACGCGGGCGAGGGATTCATCAGCAGGCCGGCCTGCGTGTGCAGCGCCTGCTGCATCTCGGCCGCGCAATGTCCCAGCGCGTTGACGGCCCAGCCCTGCACGAAATCCAGGTATCGCTTGCCCGCCTGATCCTCCAGCCAGGAGCCCTGACCGCGCACGAACACCAGGTCCGGACGGGAGGTGATCTCCATGAGGTTATTGACATTCAACTGGCTGAATTCCATGGCAGTTCCGCAAAAAGAAACAGAAAGGGTGGGGGAGAAAAACAGAAATTTAGCACCTTGGCGAGGCGCCCCCGTTTTCGGGCCGCAGAAACGGGGGCAACACCGGCCAGGATCACGGTCCCGTTGCGGCGCTATCGACTCAGGCCGCGCGCGGCGATCGGCCAGACATCCACGACCACGCCCTCGCGCAACACCACCACATTGTCATGCAGGTTGAAGGCTGGATCGACGTGCGGCAGCACCAGCAGCAAGGTCTCGCCCAGCGCCGGCGCCGCGGTGCCTTCGTCGACGCGCACGATGCCGTGCTCGTCATTGGCCGCCGCGTATAACAGGCCGGGCCGGCCCTCGATGCGCGGCAGGCCGGACTCGATGGTGGCGGACTTCAGGCCGGCGTCCAGGATGATGCGCCCGGCAGCCGGCGTGCTCATAACCGAGGACAACAGGTGAAGACTCGTGCCGAAAGTCAGCGGGCCGACCCACTCATTGGCGCCGTAATCGCCGTCCATAAAGGCGTATGACCCGGCCTGCAATTCGGTATAGACGCCGCTGGCGGCGTCGAACTCCACGCTGCCAGTGCCACCTCCGGTAATGCGCTCGCAGGTGATGACATGGGCCCGCAACAGGGAGGCATAGCCTGCCGCACGGGCGGCGGCCTGCGCGCACCGCGCGGCGCGCTCGGCGTGGCCGCGCACATGCTGCACCGAGCCGTGGTAGGCCTGCAGTCCGCCAAACCGCAGGCCCTGCATGGCCTCGGCGGCGCGTGCCAGCGCCAGCACGTCGTGGTCATCGACCACGCCGCAACGCCCTTGGCCGACATCGACCTCGACCAACACGGTGATGCGGGCGCCGGCTTGCGCCATGGCCGCGGCCAGCGCCTGCAGGTTGTGCATGTAGTCCACGCAGACGCTGACATCGGCCTGCACGGCGATCTGCGCCAGAAGGGCCAGTTTGGCCGCGCCGACGACCTCGTTGCTGATGTGAATATCGCGTATGCCCGCCTGCAAAAAGGGCAGTGCCTCGCTCACCTTCTGGCAGCAGATGCCGCGCGCGCCCAACGCCATCTGGCGACGCGCCACCTCCGGGCATTTATGCGCTTTGGCATGCGGTCGCAAGGCCACACCGTGACGGTCGGCCCACTGCTGCATGACGCTCAGATTGGTCTCGAACACATCGAGATCCAGCACCAGACTGGGCGTATCGACCTGCGCCAGGAGCTGGCCGGGCAGGGCAGGTTCAGGCAAGTAAAGATCGTTGGAAAGACGTGTGGACACCAGCGTTTGCTCCGCGCATGACCCCGCATCCATAACAAAACCCGGGGCAATCATAACCATAGGGCCCAGTGGCCCCCAGGTAAACCATACCCTTCGGGTCATTGGCTAAGCAATCCCCGCGTGACACACTGGCGTTGTTAAACACACAACAATCACAGAGCCAGTTTTCACGGAGAAACTTTACATGTCGCTCAAAACATGGATCAAAACCCTGACGCTTGCCGTTGCCATCGCGGGCACGGCCACTTCGGCTCAGGCACAGCAGTTCTTCCGCATCGGCACGGGCGGCACGGCTGGCACCTACTACCCCATCGGCGGCATGATCGCCAACGCCGTTTCGCAGCCGGGCAAACTGATCGCCACGGCCGCAGCCTCCAACGGCTCGGTAGCCAACATCAATGGCATTCTGGGCGGCTCTTTCGAGTCCGGTTTCACGCAATCCGACGTGGCGTACTGGGCCTACAACGGCAGCGGCACGTTCGAGGGCAAGCCCAAGGCCCAGGACCTGCGCCTGGTGGCCACCCTCTATCCGGAAAGCATCCATCTGGTCACTCGCAAGGGCTCCGGCATCAAATCGGTGGCCGACCTGCGCGGCAAGCGCGTCTCCATGGATGAGCCGGGCTCGGGCACCCTGGTCGATGTGCGTCTCATCCTGGGCGCCTACGGCATGACCGACAAGGACGTCAAGGCCGAGTACCTCAAGCCCAATCAGGCTGGCGACAAGATCAAGGACGGCGGACTGGACGCCTTCTTCTTCGTCGGCGGCGCCCCGGCAGGCGCCATCGCCGAGCTGGCCTCGAGCGCGGGCATCGAAATCGTGCCCCTGGTCGGGCCGGAGATCGACAAACTGCGCGCTGACCAGCAGTTCTTCACGCCTGACATCATCCCGGCCAATACCTATCAAGGTGTGGGCGAGACCAAGACCATTTCGGTCAACGCCCAGATGGTGACCTCGGCCAAGCAGCCCGAAGAAACCGTCTACGAAATCGTCAAAGCCATGTATAGCGATCCCACCCAGAAAACCCTGGCCGCCGGCCACACCAAGGGCAAGCTGATCAACAAGGAAAACGCCGTCAAGGGTGCCGACATTCCCTTCCATTCGGGCGATGAAAAGTACTACAAGGAAGCCGGACTGCTGAAGTAAGCCGAACTCCCAGCTCGACCCCAACAGGCCACGGCATGCCCAGCAGCCGTGGCCCTGTCTTTATCCGGTGGGCCTTGCCCACCTGCGAGATGCATTGGCCATGGAAATAGACCACGACAAAACCCAGAAGCTGGCCGAACACTATGATTCGGAGATCCGCTTCCGGCCGCTGGACAAGACCGCTACCTGGATCGTCTCACTGCTACTGGTGACGCTATCCGTGTTCCACTACTACACGGCAGGCTTTGGCCTGTTGCGCGAAGCCACCCACCGAGGTGTGCATCTGGCCTTCGTGTTGAGCCTGATCTTTCTGGTCTTCGGGTTCAGCAAGGCGCACTACCAGCGCGAACCGAAGTCGACCTGGTACAGCCCCGGCGGCGTGCCGCTGTATGACTGGATCATCGCCATCGTGCTGGCGCTAAGCGTCCTGTACATTCCCTACATCTTCGAAGACCTGGCGTTCCGCGTGGGCAACCCGCTGACCATGGACGTGGTCATGGGCAGCATCCTCATTCTGGGCCTGCTCGAAGGCACGCGCCGCGCCATGGGCTGGCCGCTGCCCATCATCGCGTTGGTCTTTCTGGCCTATGCTGCGTTCGGCCCTTACTTCCCCGGCCTGCTCAAGCATGCAGGCAACAGCTGGTCTCAGATCGTCAACCACATGTACCTCACCAGCCAGGGCATTTATGGCGTGGCCGTTGGCGTGGTGGCGACCTACGTGTTTCACTTCGTGCTGTTTGGGGTGCTGGCCACACGCATTGGCCTAGGGCAGCTGTTTCTTGACATCGCCTCCACCATCGCCGGCCGCTACGCGGGCGGCCCGGCCAAAGTGTCGGTGTTCGGTTCCGCCATGTTCGGCATGCTGTCGGGCTCGTCAGTGGCCAATGCCGTGACCGTGGGGTCGCTGACCATCCCGGCCATGATTCGCATCGGCTACCCGCGCCACTTCGCCGGCGCAGTCGAGGCAGCATCGAGCACCGGCGGACAGATCACGCCGCCCATCATGGGCGCGGCGGCCTTTCTGATGATCGAGTTCCTGGGCATCCCTTATCAGGACATCGCCATCGCGGGTATTTTCCCGGCGTTTCTGTATTTCTTTGGCATGTTCATGCAGGTGCACTTCGAAGCCAAGCGCGAAGGCCTGCGTGGACTGACCGCCGAAGAAATGCCCAAGCTGCGCGCCTCGTTCAAGATGCGCTGGCCCACGCTCATCCCGCTGATTCTGCTCATCGGTGTTCTGGCCAGCGGCCGCACCCCGTATCTGGCCGCTTTTGCGGGCATCACGGGCTGCATCGTGGTCGGGCTGCTCAATCCGTTCCAACGCCTGCGTTGGCGCGACCTGTACGAAGCCTTTGAAACCGGAGCCAAGTATGCCCTGGCCGTGGGCGCGGCCGCCGGCACCGTGGGACTGGTCATCGGCGTGGTCACGCTGACCGGCGTAGGCTTCAAGATCTCCTATATCGTGATTATGGCCTCACAGGTCATCGCATCCGGAGTGGGAAGCGTCATCCCGGAGGTGGTCGCCAACGCCCAAAGCCTGACGCAGATCGCTGCGTTGGTGATGACAGGCATCGTCTGCGTGATCATGGGTTGCGGGGTGCCGACCACGGCCAACTACCTCATCATGGTCGCGGTTGCCGCCCCCACGTTGGTGCAGTTGGGTGTACAACCGATCGCGGCACATTTCTTTGTGTTCTATTTCGGCATCCTGGCCGACATCACGCCCCGGTGGCGCTGGCCGCCTACGCGGCGGCCGGCATGGCGGGCAGCGATCCCTTGAAAACCAGCGTCACCGCCTTCAGGCTGGGGATCACCAAACTCATCGTGCCCTTCGTGTTCGTGTTTTCGCCGTCGCTGCTGATATCGGTCAAGGGCTTCACCTGGCACGATTTCGGCGTGACGTTGGTGGGCTGCATGATCGGTCTGGTGCTGCTGTCGGCGGCGTTCTCGCGCTACTTCCTGGTGCCGATGAAGTCCTGGGAACGCTGGCTGTTCACGATCGGCGCGCTGCTGACCATCGTGCCTGGCGCTCTGAGCGGCATCATTGGGCTGGTGCTGTGCGTGCCAGCTTTCTTGAGTCAATGGCGCGGCTGGAACCATCAACGCAGCGCTGCGGCGCCGGCCTGACACACGGTTTTACAGGCAAGGCCAACGAAAACCCCCATGCGGGGTTTTCGTTTTTTAAGGCCGGCGACTTCTCCCACAGTACAAAACGAAACGCGCTGCAGTAATCGGTCCGCCCAAAAATTAGTATGGCGTCTCACGCGTTCTTAGTGTGCAGCGCGCTCGCGCCTGACGTTGTACCCGCGCATGTTTGAGCCCAAACCCCTGGCCCTGGCTGCCCTGTTTCTTCCCTCCCTGGCCATCAGTTCTCCCAACGACGACGCGTCCGACTCGCGGCTGATCTTCACATTGCCTGCGCAGCAGGTCGTAGCCGACAGCGTCGAACTCAGCCGCTCCGAGCTCAACCAGACCGATATCGACCGTGCCCAGGCCGACAACTTCGCCAGCCTGGTCGACCGGTTACCCGGCATCGCGATGGCCGGCTCTGCGCGGCCGGGTGGGCAAAGCCTGAACATCTGGGGCTTGGGCGACACCGAAGACGTCAAGCTGGTACTCGATGGCGCCCCCAAGGGGTTTGAAAAATACCGCCAGGGTTCCGTCTTCATCGAGCCCGAACTCATCCGGCGCATCACCGTGGACAAGGGGCCGCACAACCTGTTGGACGGCACGGCGGGCTTTGGCGGCACGGTTCGCATAGACACCAAGGATGCCGGCGAACTCCTCGCACCTGAGCAACGCTTCGGCGGCCTGGTCAAATACGGACGCCACAGCAATGACGGGCAAGACATCTACAGTGGCGCGCTGTTTGGGCGCACCGATCACGCCGATGGCCTGATCTACGTCAATCGCCGCGATGGCGGCAACCTCAGGCGCCCGGATGGCAGCCGCTTCCCCTTTTCCGGCAACAATGCTCAGTCCTATCTGGCCAAGACCAACCTTTATCTGGGCACCAGTCATAGCCTGAGCGTGTCGGCGATGCAATCGACCGCGCATGGCTGGCAGCCCTTTGCCGCCAAACGCGACGATCTGCCTGCTCCCTCGTTGGCGGACATCCGCCGCTGGGGCCTGACCGGAGCCTGGCGGCGGCGGCTGGTGTATCGCGACCAGAGCGACCGCACCCTGAGCGCGCGCTACACCTATGCCCCGGCCGACCAACCCTGGCTCAACCTGACGCTGTCGTATGCCCATTCGCGTACGGCCCAGCATGACCGCCGGCCCGACAACGCCTCGCGCAGTGCCTTTCTCGGCACGCTGGGTAATCGCAGCTGGGTTGACTACCGCGATCGCGTGCTCGAACTGCGCAACCTCGCCAGCATTGCTGCAGGCAGCGTCGAGCATGGCCTGCTGCTTGCCGCACGCTGGCACCAGCATGATCGCGACACCTTGATGTACTACCCCGCGGGCTCCCGTGACCGGGACTACAACTACGGCTATTTTCAGCCCTACTACATGCCGGCAGGCCGCCAGACCGTACGCAGCCTGGTGGTGCAGGATGCCATCCGCGTCGCCGCAGTCACCATCACGCCCGGCGTACGTTACGACCACGTCGTCAACCTGGGCCATCCGAACGATGCTCCGCGCTACAACAGCCCCCTGCCTTCCGTGGGCCATGACTATCGCCGCGTGACCTACACCGGCTGGACGCCCCACCTGGGCGCGCTCTGGAAGGCACAGCCCTGGCTCGATCTGCTGGCCGACGTCACGCGCGGCTGGCGTGCGCCGGTCATCGACGAGCAATACGAGGTCCAGTACGCCCGCGCGTCGGTAACTGGCACCAGCCGTTCACTGCGGCCCGAACGCATCCTGGGTTGGCGTGCCGGAGCCATCGTCACGCTGAAGGACGTGCTGGCCCCGCGCGACAACCTCGTGCTGCGCGCCACCGTGTTCGGCAATCGCGGCAAGGACGAAATCTTCGTGCGGCGTGGCGTGCTTTGCGCCAATAGCCCCTGCGAGCGCCCCCTGTCCAACTACCGGAATCTGCCGGGTTACCACATCGAAGGCCTGGAGCTGGAGTCCGCCTACGACAGCGCCCGGTGGTTCGGCAAACTCTCCCTATCCGCCATTCGGGGACGGCGCGACACTTCGCCCAGAGACCCGGCCGGCCAGCGCAGCTGGATTGCCGAGATTCCGCCCTTGGCCGCGCACGCGATGTTAGGCCTGAAGCTGGCGCGCTACGGCATGGCTGTGGGCTGGACGGCCGACTTCGTGCGCCGCCAGGATCGATCTCCCACGCAAAGTGATCCGCTAGCCGTTTTCTGGGCGCTGCCGGCCTCCAGCGGGTACGCGCTGCATGGCCTGTTCGCGCATTGGCAACCGCCCCAATGGAAAGGTCTGCACGTCCGCGTGACCGTCGACAACCTTTTCAATCGCGACTACCGGCCCTATCTGGGAGAGTCCGTCGCCGGCCTGGGCCGAAACGTCAAACTCAGCCTCTCTCAACGCTTCTGAGCGGCCGCAACGGGGGTACGTCCCCCGCGCGGCGTCCCCTGGGTGCAACGCCCTGGATATCCTTGATGGAATCGCGGTTGATCCGAGTGACCGTTCCGCGTAAAGTAAAATCATGTTTGCTGGTCTGCCGATTTGCGGGCCGACTGTGCAAACCGGCAACTTACTCGCCATATGTTCGATATCCTGGTTTATCTGTTCGAAAACTACTACACGCCGCAAGCCTGTCCTGCGGCAGATGTGCTGGCAAAACGGCTTGCAGCCGCCGGCTTCGAGCACGAAGACATCGACGATGCGTTGGGATGGCTCTACGGCTTGGCCGAAACCACGGAACGCTGCGTCGATCTTGCCCACACGTCTGCCACGGGTTTCCGGGTCTACACCGACGCCGAGTATCAACAACTGGGCACCGCCTCCATTGGTTTCATCACCTTCCTGGAGTCGGCCGGCGTGCTGCCTGCCCCCTTGCGCGAAATCGTGATCGATCGCGCCCTGGCCTCGCCCGAGGCGCCAGTCTCCCTGTCCAAGATCAAGATCATCGCCCTCATGGTTCTCTGGAGCCAGGAGGCCGAGATAGACAATCTGGTGCTCGAAGAACTGCTCGACGACGAAGAAAATCATCGCCTGCATTGATGCCGGCGGCCACTTCCTCGAACCATCAGGGGGCGACAACGCCCCCTGATGCATTCAATGTCCTATCGTGAGCTATATCGGTCGATTCGCCCCGAGCCCGAGCGGGCCTTTGCATGCCGGCTCGCTGGTCGCCGCGCTGGCAAGCTGGCTGGATGCCCGCGCCCATCAGGGCCGGTGGCTGCTGCGCATCGAAGACGTCGACAAGCCGCGTGCCATCCCCGGGGCCGACGCGATCATCATGCAACAGCTGCGCGACCTGGGCCTGCACTGGCAAGGTGAGGTGCTATGGCAATCCCGTCGCGATACGGTCTATCAAGCCGCCTTTGACTGCCTGCGGCGGGCCGGGCAGGTCTACGGCTGCGGCTGCACCCGCCGCGAAATTGCCGATTCGGCGCTGCGCGGCGCCGCCGGCGTCGATGGTGAACGCCCCTATCCCGGCACCTGCCGTCATGGCCTGGCGCCGGGCAGACAAGCCAGGGCATGGCGTTTGCGCGTGCCCGCCGGTGTCGAACACTTCGAGGACCGCTGGCTGGGGCCACAATCTCAGGATGTCGCCCTGGCTGTGGGCGACTTCGTCCTCAAGCGCGCCGACGGCCTGTGGGCCTATCAACTCGCTGTCGTCGTCGACGACGGCCAGCAGGGGGTAACCGACATCGTGCGTGGCGCAGACCTGCTGGGTTCGACAGCGCGCCAAAGACTGCTGGCGCGGCTTCTGGGACTGCCTGCGCCCCGAGTCATGCATCTGCCCTTGGTCATCGATCCGCAAAGCGGCCTGAAACTGTCGAAACAGAACCACGCTCCCGCACTGGACACCCGCGACGCCCTGGGCTGCCTGACGCGCGCCTGGCGGGAGCTGGGATTTGATCCCCTGCCTGCGCGCGATCGCGATGACTTTCTGGCGCGCGCCACCGGGGCCTGGGGCGCGCGCTTTGGCCGCACCTAGAGCGGCTGCAGGTCTTCATCCAGCATGCGCACCAGCAGCCCGGTGCCACGGCCATCGAGCCTGACCTCGCCATAGCGCGCCTGCTCATAGCGCGCGGCCTCGCCCTCGGGGAAGAAATACGCATTGGTCACGATGCGCACACCATTGGGCCGCACACGATACTGCAGTGCCATTTCCGGTGCCGCGTGCGGATCCACCTTGGGCTGAATGCGCAGCGGCTGAGCCACGCCGCGGGCATCGGGCGACAGGATCACATAACCGTCGTCCGTCGCCCCCTCATCGGCCTGATGCAGCTTGGAAACCGCCGTGGCGGCAGCAAAGCGCAGGGCCATGTAATCGCCCTGCATCAACGAGCGCGGATCCACGGGCGCCAGTTCCAGAATGGCCACCTCGCCGTGGGCGAGCAATTGCTCGCGCTGATAGATGGTGACATTGCACACCCCCAGCACCAGCACCAGCCCGGCAACCACCACGGCCGCCCGGCGGCGCGTGGACGGCGGAGCCTGTCTGACCGACACACGCCGGCCGCCGTCCGTGCGCATGAAGCGCGGCACCAGCCAGACCAGGATGCGCAGCAAAAACAGCAAGACGGCAGCGCCGGTCAGCCACACCGCCTTTTGCAGCAGCGGCACTTCCATCTGGTAGTAGTACAGCATCAGGTAGGCCAGCAGGCTGAGCACCCCAAAACCGGTCAGGCGCGGCTTGTTCAGACCGAAGCCCAACAGAATCCAGGTCAGTGCGAAGGCAATACCGGGGCTGGGCAGCCAGAACAGCGCCAGCAGCAGCAGGGCCACGGGCGTAATGAGCACCAGTGACAGCGTCAGCACATGGCGGCGGGGCCAAAGCAGCCAGAGCGCCACGATGGCCGGCAACAGCGCGCCGGCGATGTTCAGAAGAGCCGTCAGGCGGTGCAGTTTCCAGAGTGCGGGCAACTAGTCTACCCCCACACCACCGGCCATCCACACCATCGCCTGCACCGCCACGACGAAAGCCCAGGCCAGCGGCTCGAGAAAATGCGGCTGAGCGCGCGTCAGATGCCGGTCGGCGCAAAACGCCAGCGTGGCCAACCAGGCACCCAGCACGGCGACCGGCAGCCAGAGAAAGGTGGCGCGCATCGCATCGAGTGCCAGCCACAGGTGCAGCACGTCATTGCTGCCCATATCCGGCTGCAAGGCCTGCCACACCAGGCCCGTCATGCCAACGGCAATCAACCCGCCGCTCAGAAAGCGCAACAGAACATCGGGAGCAAGAACATAGATGGCCGCAGCCAGCAGCACGATGAAGAGGCTGGCGCTGGCAATCGAGTCATTGCCCACGAAACTGAAGACCACCAGCAACTGCCCGGCAAAAGCCATGGCAATGGCACATTGCCGCCAAAAGGGCCCGGAAGAGGCGCGCAGTACCGCCACGCCGGCCGCACACAACGCCAGACCGCATAGCACTGCGCCCTGATCGCTGTTGACCACACGGGAAAAAACAGGAAGACCAGCAGCAGCAGCGTGGCCAGCCACGCGCTCAGACCCAGCAGACCCTGGACATACCAAGGGGCGGTGGCGGCGTGATGCGCGGCCGTATCGTCGGCCAGTTCGATGACCGGCGCATCCGCATCGGCCGGGTCGACGCTCAGGCCGGCAGACATGCCCGCCGGCTCGGCATCGGCGGCCACAGTCGCCGCGCGCGCTCCTTGCGAGGACACGCGCTGCTCACCCAGCCGGCGCAACCAGCGTGCCGCCCACACCGCCTCGGCCATGAGCAGCGCGGCCAGGGGCAGGGCGGCCCAGACCCCAGGCTCGAGCTGCATCAGCCATTCACCGGCCAGGCGCAGCGACACACAAATCACGCCGGCAGACAGCATGGCCAAAATGACGAGATCGCGCCTGGCTCGCTGATAGAAGTAGCCCAGCCCCAGCGTGACGGCCACCCAGGCTAGTTGTGAACTGTCAATAGGTTGTATTCGTCCAGGTTGAGTCTGGAGATGGGTACAGCGCGCCCGATGCCTTGGTGGGGTCGATGCCAGTTGTAGTGGTGTAGCCAGGATTTCATGGCATCGGCTCGGTGTTGGGAGTTCTGGTAGGTGTGAGCGTAAGCCCACTCACGCAAGGCCGACTGGATGAAGCGTTCGGCCTTGCCATTGGTCTGTGGGCGGTAAGGTCGGGTAAAGCGGTGCTTGATGCCCAGCTCATGGCACAGCGCGGCGAAGGCGCGGCTGCGAAAGGCCGAGCCATTGTCGGTGAGCAAGCGCTGGATGGTCACGCCCAGGCGCTGGTAGTAGGCCACTGCGTCCTTGAGGAACTGGACGGCGCTGGGGAAGCGCTCGTCGGGGTGGATGTCGGTGAAGGCCACGCGGGCGTGGTCATCGATGGCCACGAAGACGAAGTCCCAGCCGGGCCCCCTCAACGGTATCGCGTCGGTTGCCCGTGACCCGGTGGCCAGGGCGCTGGATACGTCCCAGCTTCTTGATGTCGATGTGCAGCAGATCGCCGGGGGCCTGATGCTCGTAGCGCACCACCGGCTCGGCCGGCTCCAGGTCGGCCAGGTGCGACAGACCGGCGCGGGCCAGGACGCGGCTGACGGTGCTGGCTGACACGCCCAGCGCCTGGGCGATGCGCGCTTGGGTCAGCCGCTTGCGGCGCAGCTCCACGATAGCCAGCGCCTTGGCCGGCGCAATCGCTCGGGGCGAGACCGTCGGGCGCGAGGACGCATCGGCCAAACCCGCCTGGCCCTGAGCCAGGAAGCGGCCCAGCCATTTGCGCACAGTCGGCGCGGTGACCCCATAGGCGCGGGCCGCTTCAGGCACACAAACTTGATGGGCGATCAATTGCTGGACCATTTCGAGGCGACGTAGGAAGGTCAATCGGGCATGCTTATGGGTGTTCATCCGGCCGGGCTCCTTGAGTGAACTGGGGGTTGGCGATTTCCAGTTTCTCAAATCCGGTTCGGATGAACCATGCATACAACCTATTGAATCTTCACACCTAGCCCACCACCATGCGCCAGCATTTCCGGCACCCCGCCGACGGCAGTAGCGATCACCGGAATGCCGAAAGCCATCGCCTCCATGATGGACACGGGCTGGCCCTCCGATAGGCTCATATTCAGAAAAAAACTTATCGGTGTCTGCGCATACTGGCAGCGAATGTCCTCATTATTCGTCTCGCCCGCAAACACCATGGTCAAATTGTCCGGCGCAGAAAACGCCGCCGGCAGTAATGCCTGCTCGCGCGTCGCGCCATAATGGGTCCAACGCACCCGAGCTTGCGACAGGCGGCGCGCCAGGGCTGCGGCCACTCCAGCGACGAGATCCAGACGCTTGACTACCGCCGGATAGGAACAGGACACCAGATGGATCTCGCCGGCCGGCGGCGCCGGATTCCTGCAGCTACCGATCTCGACGCCCAGGGGCAGCACGACCGTCATTGAGCAGACCCCTGGATACCGCCTCTCGAGATAGGCGCGCGCATCTTCCGACAACAAGACCACCACGTCCATCAGCGGCAAGGTCGAGCCTCGGTAGGGAATGTAGCCCTGGTTGTTCGCGCGCTCTTCATAAAGATCGTAGCCATGGGCACGTGTGACGCGCAGTAGCCCAGTTTGCCCCAGCAAGCTGCCGCCCGTCGCCTCGCCCTTGAACCAGTAGGTGTAGATGAGATCGAACTGCTGCAAGCGGCCAGCCATGCGCAGCATCGCGGCGGCCCGCAGGCTTTCCTTGAGGAAATGCCGCCAATGGGCCACGCGCCCATGCCGCATGCAACGGCGGGCCTCGGCCCAGAACAGCCGCGTCCTCAGCGCGCGGGCAAAGGTCAAGGGCAACTGCCACGGCCGGTGCAAGCGCGCCAACCCTTGCTCGACACGCACCTGGGCCGGTAGCGATGGATCCGCCTGCCGCAAGGGCCGCAGCGGCATCAGTGTCACCTCGTGACCATAGGCTATCAAAGCCTTGAGCTCCGGCAGAATAAAACCGCGCTCACGCGCGCCTGCGTGCGGATAACCATTGGTGATCAGGGCGATACGCTTTCTAGCGGACATGCCGGCGCACCTGTTCAAAAAACGCCAGCCTCTCGACCTCTTTGACAGCGTAATCCAGACGGCGCCGGGCATCCGCGCGATCCAGGATTCGACCCTGCCAGTGCAGCACGAAATCCCTCATGGCCTGCACCGCGTCTTCCACTTTGCTTTCCGTGTTGCCTATGTCCAACCAATAAGGCGCTCCCCGCAGATCGGCGTCTTCATAGCCGGCGATGACGGGCAGGCCATACGCCAGATATTCCCGCGTCTTCAAAGGCGCGGCTTGCCGCATCCCCTTACGGAGCAAGGCCAGCGTACCTAAGGCCACGTCGGTCTGCGCATAACGCTGCGCCAGCGCCTCCCCGTACAATCCGCCATGGAAATGCACATTAGCCGGGCCTGACTGCGCCAGGCCCGGAACCACCAGATGGAAATCGAACTCCGGCAGCAGGACCGCCATGCGAATCACCTTGTCGACGCCGTGCCAATCCTGCCCGGGCGAGCCGACCAGCAGCAACTGCGGTCGCTGATTGGACGGTGGCGTACGCGGCACCACCCGGCCGAAGTCATAACCATTGCTGATCACCGTGCGCAGCGCGTGACCGACGGCCGGCACATCATCGACAAGCTCCTGGGTCACAGCGACGAGACCCGACGCTGCGCGCGGAAACCGCTTGCGGCTCATGCATTCAATCAGATACTTGGTCGGCGCGCTGCGCCGGTACTCGTTGCGCGCGATCGAGTTGTACTCAATGACTAGCGGCGCGACACTGATGGCCCTTATCGCCCCGGCCACCACAGCATCTGACGCAAATAGACGATATCGGGCTGCCATTGAGACAAGGCCTTCCCTATCGAACGGCCCGATAGCGCCGCAGCCAATATCGGCGGACGCACCCCACTGCTCAAAATACGGCTGACATTCGGTGAGTCGACGCTTTCGGCAGGGGCCAGCACAAAATGCTGGACATGGTGGCCAAGCCGCCGCCACGCATCGGCCTGCGCGGCGATTTTCTTGGCCACGCCGGACCGGTCGCCCGGAATCTCAAACGTCAAATAGGCAATTCTCATCGCGGCGTGAGGGGGGACGACGGCATTCGACGCCATGATACCATCGGGCGCCGTGGGCCCGTGCCCCCCTGAACCGCCTGGCAACCCCGATCAAAAATGTGTGGAATCCTTGGCAGCTGGCAATTCGATGCCCAAGCCCGCGGCGATGCCGAAGACGCGCTGGCACGCGCGCTGCCGCTCATCCGGCACCGGGGTCCGGACGATATCGGCACCGCGACCATACCCACCGCGGCCGGCCGCCTGCTGTTCGGCCACACCCGGCTTGCCATCATCGACCTGAGCGCCGCCGGCCATCAGCCCATGATCCGCGGACCGCTCAGCGTGATCCTCAATGGCGAAATCTATAACTATCGCGAGCTGCGCCAGGAGCTGCGCGGGCTGGGCCACAGCTTCAGCACCGACACGGACACCGAAGTCCTGCTGGCCGCCTGGAAGCAATGGCAGCAGGCCGCTCTGCGCCGCTTCACGGGCATGTTCGCCTTCGCGCTGCACGACGCGCGCGACGACAGCCTGACACTGGCCCGCGACGCCTTCGGCATCAAGCCGCTCTACTACAGCCTGGATGGGCGTCGGCTGCTATTCGGCTCCGAAATCGCCCCCTTGCGTGCCCTCGATCCCGGCCTGCTCCGCCTGGACTGGCAGCGCGCCTGCGACTATCTGTCATACGGCCGCTACGACTGCGATGAGCGCACCTTCATCCAGGGCATCTCGCAGATCGAACCGGGCTGCCTGATCCGCTATCACACACAGGACGGCGTCCAGCCCGCGCGCTGGTGGACGCCGGGCACGACCGCCACATGGCGCGGCAGCTTCGCCGACGCCGCGGCCGAATTTCGCGAGCGCTTTCTCGACAGCGTCCGCCTGCATCTGCGCAGCGACGTCCCGGTTGGCGCGGCGCTGTCCGGCGGCCTGGACTCGGCGTCGATCACCTGCGCGATGCGCCACCTCGAACCCGACATACCGCTGCATACCTTCAGCTATATCGCCGGGGGCCCGCAGTCCGAAGCGAAATGGGCGCAGCTGGTCAACCAGCACTGCGCCGCCCAGGCCCATGAGGTGCGCGTCGACACGGCCGACCTCGAACGCGACCTGGACGCGCTCATCGCGGCTCAGGGCGAACCCTTCGGCAGCACCAGCATCTACGCGCAGTACCGCGTCTTCCAGTTGGCGCGCGAACACGGCATCGTGGTCACCCTGGAAGGCCAGGGCGCCGACGAACTGCTGGCGGGCTACAGCGGCTATCCCGTCGAAAGACTCAGCAGCCTGCTCGAAAGCGGCCATCCCCTGCAGGCGCTGGCCTATGCGGGCCGGCAGGCCCGCCTGGGACGCCAGCCCCTGCGCTTACTGATGCAAAGCCTGGCGACCGTCTCAGGCAAATGGGGGCACGAAGCGCTGCGGCGGCGCGCCGCGCGCTGGCCCGCCTGGATTCGCGGGAGGTTGCTGGCCGAAGCCGGCATCCAGGCTCGCCCCCTGCTGCCGAGCCAACGTCAGGGCCCACGCGGCCGGCGCCTAATGCAGGCCCAGGCGCGCGCCCTGGCCGGCGACGGGCTGGGAGCCCTACTGCGGCATGGCGACCGCAATGCCATGCACTTCAGCATCGAAAGTCGCGTGCCCTTTCTGACACCCGACCTAGCAGATTTCCTCCTGTCCCTACCGGAGCACTATCTGGTATCTGCCCGGGGACAAACCAAGACGCTGCTACGCGAAGCAATGCGCGGCATTGTTCCCCAGGCCATTCTGGAGCGACATTGACCTGCCCCCAGATTTAGTACGGCACCGACATAGAGCCCAGGGGTAAAAGACCTTCTTTCTGATGAGCCTGCACGAATTGCGCCGGCGTTAAATATCCGAGCGCGCTGTGAGGCCGATCGGTGTTGTACTCGACTCGCCAGTTTTCGATCAAGCTTTTAGCCTGTCGCAGGGACAAGAACCAGTGCTCGTTAAGGCATTCGTCGCGGAACTTGCCGTTGAAACTTTCGATATAAGCGTTCTCCACCGGCTTACCCGGCCGAATAAACGACAGCTTTACGCCTGCTTGGTAGGCCCAGGCGTCCAAGGCTCTTCCGGCGAACTCTGGCCCGTTGTCCACGGTAATAGATCGCGGCAGGCCACGCATCTCCGCCAGCCGTTGCAGCACCATGGCAACACGCAGTCCCGGCAACGACGTATCGACCTCGATGGCCAGGCATTCGTGAGTGTAGTCATCGACGATAGTCAAACAGCGGAATCGGCGGCCATAGGCTAGGCCGTCGGCCACAAAGTCCATTGACCAACTCTGATTCGGCGCGATTGCCGCTGGGCGAACCACGCGCTCGGTCATTAATGTCCTGACCGCCTCGCGTTTGGCCTGCGGGCTGACTACTTTCGGCTTAGCAGATCCTGAAGCGCCGCCTTGTCCAGCATCGACTCGGCCAACAGCTTCTTGAGCTTGTTGTTCTCCTGCTCCAGCTCCTTGAGCCTCTGAGCGTCCGACACCGTCATGCCACCGAACTTCGCCTTCCAGTTGTAGTACGTTGCCTCGGAGATTCCGTGCTTGCGGCACAACTCTGCGGGCTTGGCACCTGCATCGGCTTCCTTGAGCACGCCGATGATTTGCTCTTCCGTAAATCGTTTCTTCATTGCCATTCCTTTGGGAACGGACTCTACATCGATTTCGTACTAATCACGGGGAGCAGGTCAAAACGATGAAATCCACTGCGGTGGCGTATCGCACTGCGGCCCAAGCTGGACCGACAATGGACCTATCCGCCTGCGGCTGCTTTGGGCCCGGCATTCGTCCGCCAGCGCCACCAGCTCCTCGATGGAAAGGAATGTCTGCGACGCTGTCCGAGCCGCCACGTCGATGCTACGAGAAGACAGGAAGTGCAGAACAAGTCCTAGTGCATCTAGGCGCTTTCTGACGCTGTTTCGCCTAAGGCCTCGAGCACGCAATCTTGTTAGCGTGTATTGGAGAACATCCTGCACAGGTAGGCCAAGGGGCCCACCGTCGACCAAGAGGGGAAGACGTTCGCCGCTTTCCAGGCGAACCTCGCGAATTGAGAATGAATTCACTTCATGCTCCATCGAGTAACGATGAGCATTCTTTACTGCCGGGGAAGTTCCGGCTAGTAATAGCGACGCAGCAAAAAAGAGGGCCCTGTAAATTCTTATCTAACCTATTGATTAGAAATGAATTTCAGGACCCCTTTTTACATTTCGGGGAAAAATTCCGGTTAAAAAGGAATATCGTCGTCCATATCGGCCAGATTGGCCGCGCCGCCGCCCATGGGCGCGGCTGCGGCCGGCGCCTGGCGCTGAGCCGGTGCCGGGCGTTGCGCAGGCGCACGTTGCTGGCGCGGCGCCTCGTCGTAACCACCACCGCCGCCGAAACCGCCGCCTTCGGCACCATCACGCCCGCCCAGCATCTGCATCTGGTCAGCGACGATTTCGGTGCTGTAGCGGTCAGCGCCGGTGTCCTTGTCCTGCCACTTGCGGGTCTTCAGGCGGCCTTCGATATAAACCGAACGGCCTTTCTTCAGGTACTCGCCAGCGATTTCCGCCAGGCGGTTGTACATGACGACGCGATGCCATTCGGTTTCTTCGCGGCGCTCGCCGGAGGCCTTGTCTTTCCACTGCGACGTGGTAGCCAGAGAAAGATTGCAGATTGCCGCGCCGTCCGGGCTATAGCGGACCTCGGGGTCGCGCCCCAGGTTGCCGACGAGAATGACTTTGTTGACCGATGCCATGGCGATGCCCCTCTGTTGTGGTCTGCCGGGCGGACCCCGAAGGGCAAACGCCAGCAGCACCCAACGTAAAACCTGTTCAAAATGAAGGCCTTAATGAACACGCCGGTCTTATGCGAAGACCGGCGTGTTCGGCGGACCAAGCGGTCCGGTTAAGGCCTGGAATAAGCGCCATTATCGACGATATCGTCAGGCTGCGCCATGCCGGACTGTGACCAAGGGTGGCGCACCTGGCTAGCGCAGCGGTTTCATCGCCCATGCCGCGGCCAACCAAAGCAGGGACAGAGCGGCTGCCGCCAGGAACACCCCATCAGGCCCGGTCCGCGACGCCAGCCACCCGCCCAGCGCGCCGCCCGTGAAAAGGCCAGCGGCCTGGGCGGTGTTGTAAAAGCCCAGGGCCAGACCCTTGTACTCCTGGGGCGCCACCCGCGACACCAGCGACGGCTGCAGCGCCTCCAGAACATTGAAGGCAATGAAGAATCCAGTCAGGGCAATGGCCAGCGGCAAGAAGGCCTGCGCGGCCAGGGGCAACAACGCACAGACAACGGCCAGCCCTGCCACGCTGGCGCGCAATGCCGCTCGGTGCGCCCGGTGCTTCTCGGCCACGAAGATGACAGGCACCATGCACACGAAAGACACCAGGATGACCGGCAGATACACATGCCAGAGCGATCGCAGGTCCAGGCCTCCGGTGCGGGCCAGCAAAGCCGGCACCACCACGAACAAGGCCACCTGGATCAGATGCAGGACGAAAACGCCAAAGTTCAGCCGCAACAGCTCGCCGTGCAGCAGCACCTCTTTGGCGCGTACCCGCCGCATGCTGCGCGCCTGGGTCAACGGCACGACGGGCACCACCCAGCGTGCTACGGCCAGGCTGGCCAGCCCCAGACAGGCGATGGTCCAGAACAGACCATGCAACCCCCACCAGCCGACCAGCACCGGCGCCAACACCAGCGACAGGGCAAAGGACAGCCCGATGGAGGCACCGACCATGGCCATGGCCCGCGTACGGACCTCATCGCGTGTCGCGTCGGCCAGCCAGGCGGTCACCGCGGCCGAAATGGCGCCCGCGCCCTGAATGGCACGGCCCATGGTGACCCAGAAGACGTCGTCGGCGCGCGCACAGACCACGCTGCCGGCGATAAAGAGAATCAGGCCGACCACGACTACCGGCCGACGCCCCCAGCGGTCCGATGCCAGGCCGAAGGGGATCTGCATGATGGCCTGAGTCAGGCCGTACATGCCCAACGCCAGGCCGACGCGGGCGGGATCTTCGCCGCCGGGCAAGCCGCGCGCAGCAACGGCGAACACCGGCAAGAGCAGGAACAGACCCAGCATGCGACAGGCGAACAACCCGGCCAGCGCCACGCTGGCGCGGCGCTCGGACGAGGTCAGTCTCAGCTTCTGGTGTTGCGCCATGTATCTCTTTCTTGTCTGTATATGCGCCTGCCGCGCCGGTGGAAAGGTCGCCGGCCGCCTGACAGCACTCTGAGGGCGCCATCACTGCGAAGGGCTCGGCGCGCTATAGTACCAAGTTGGCCTTTGAAACTGCTTAAACCCAGCCCGCCTGCGGGCAGGCAAGGAAGGACACGGAATGGACGAAATACGCATTCGCGGTGCCCGCACGCACAATCTCAAGAATGTTTCACTGGATCTGCCGCGCCACCGTCTGGTGGTGATCACCGGCCTGTCCGGGTCGGGCAAGTCGTCGTTGGCCTTCGATACGCTTTATGCCGAAGGCCAGCGGCGCTATGTCGAAAGCCTGTCGGCCTATGCCCGGCAGTTCCTGCAGTTGATGGACAAACCGGACGTGGACCTGATCGAGGGTCTGTCCCCAGCCATCTCCATCGAGCAGAAGGCCGCGGGCCACAACCCGCGCTCCACGGTCGGCACCATCACCGAGATCCATGACTATCTGTGCCTGCTCTACGCCCGGGTAGGCACCCCCTATTGCCCGGATCATGGCCTGCCCCTGCAAGCGCAAAGTGTCAGCCAGATGGTCGACGCGGTGCTCGCCTGGCCTGCCGATACCCGGCTGGCCATTCTTGCCCCCATCGCCCGGGCCCGCAAAGGCAGTTTCGAGGACGAGTGCGCTAGCCTCCAGGCTCAGGGCCTTGTGCGCCTGCGCGTTGACGGCAAACTCGTCGAAATCGACCAGATGGCGCCGCTGAAGAAAACCGAGAAGCACGATATCGATGTCGTGATCGATCGGCTGCGAGCCCGGCCAGAAAGCAAGCAGAGGCTTGCCGAAAGCTTCGAGACCGCCTTGCAGCTGGCCGATGGGCGCGCCATTGCGCTGGACATGGACAGCACGCGTGAGCACGTATTCTCCAGCCGCTACGCCTGCCCTGTCTGTAGCCACAGCCTGCCGGAACTCAGCCTGGCGGCCGGAGCCATCCGCGGTTGGGACAAACGCAATGCCTTCACGCACTCGCTGCTGACCAGCTTGGCCACGCATTACGAGTTCGATATCGAAACACCTTTCGAAGAGCTCAGCGACGAGATACGCGACAAAGTGCTCTATGGCTCGGGCGACGAAGAAATCGCCTTCTTCTACCTTAATGAAAAAGGCCGCAGCAGCGTCAAGCGGCATCCCTTCGAAGGGGTGATCCCCAACCTCGAACGGCGCTGGCGCGAGACCGATTCGGCCACCGTGCGCGAAGAGCTGGGCAAGTACCGCAACATCAAGACCTGCCCGGATTGCGGCGGATCGCGATTGCGGCCCGAGGCTCGCCACGTGCTGATCGGCGACGAACCCGGCCAGGGCCAGGAGCGCGGCCGGGCCATCTACGAAGTGGAGGCCATGCCGCTGTCGGCCTGCCTGGCCTGGTTTCAAATGCTCAAACTGACCGGTGCCAAACAGGAGATCGCGCAACGTATCGTGCGCGAGATCGAAGCGCGGCTGAGCTTTCTGAACAACGTCGGCCTGACCTACCTGTCGCTGGACCGCAGCGCCGACACGATTTCGGGCGGCGAGGCACAACGCATCCGCCTGGCCAGCCAAATCGGTTCCGGCCTGACTGGCGTCATGTACGTGCTGGACGAACCCTCCATCGGCCTGCATCAACGCGATAACGATCGCCTGATCTCCACCCTGCAGCACCTGCGCGACCTGGGCAACAGCGTCATCGTGGTCGAGCACGATGAAGACATGATCCGCCTGGCCGATTGGGTGGTGGACATGGGGCCGGGTGCCGGCGAGCACGGCGGCCAGGTCGTCGCGCAGGGACGCCCCGAAACCGTCGAGGCCGATCCAGCCTCGCTGACAGGCCAGTACCTCAGCGGTGCGCGCGAAATTGCCATCCCGCAAAGACGGCCCGTCACCGACGATCTGCCCTGGCTGGAACTGACTGGCGCCACGGGCAACAACCTCAAGTCGGTCGACCTGCGCCTGCCTGCCGGCCGCCTGGTCTGCGTGACCGGCGTCTCCGGCTCGGGCAAGTCGACCCTGATCAATGACACGCTGGCCGTGGCGGTGGCGCGCGCGCTTAATCACGCGCAAGGCGATGCCGCGCCCTACGCGACGCTGACCGGCCTGGAGCATTTCGATAAAACCATCAGCGTCGATCAAAGTCCGATCGGCCGCACGCCACGCAGCAACCCGGCCACCTATACCGGGCTGTTCACACCGATTCGCGAGTTGTTCGCCGGCGTGCCGGAAGCACGCACGCGCGGCTACGACCCCGGCCGCTTCAGCTTCAACGTCAAGGGCGGACGCTGCGAAGCCTGCCAGGGCGATGGCGTGGTCAAGGTGGAAATGCATTTTCTGCCCGATATATACGTGCCTTGCGACGTCTGCCACGGCAAGCGTTACAACCGCGAAACACTGGAGATCCGCTACCGCGGTCGCAATATCAGCCAAGTGCTGGACCTGACCGTCGAGCAGGCGCTGGAGTATTTCGATTCCGTCCCCGCGATCGCGCGCAAGCTGCAGACCTTGATTGATGTCGGCCTGTCGTACATCCGGCTAGGGCAATCGGCAACCACGCTGTCGGGTGGCGAAGCGCAACGGGTCAAACTGTCGCTGGAACTGTCGCGGCGCAGTACGGGCCGCACGCTCTACATCCTGGATGAACCCACCACCGGCCTGCATTTCCGCGATATCGAAATGCTGCTCGAAGTCCTCAATCAACTGGTCGACAGCGGCAACACGGTGCTGATCATCGAGCACAACCTCGATGTCATCAAAACTGCCGACTGGCTTATCGACATGGGTCCGGAAGGCGGCGACGGTGGCGGCAGGGTGATGGCGCAGGGCACGCCCGAAACGGTTGCCGAGGCTGCGCAAAGCCATACCGGCCACTATCTGGCCCGGGTTTTGCAGCGCAACAAAAACCGCTAGACTGCCTGCAGCGCCTGACGGCAAGCCGAGACCGACATCCCCATGTACACCTTGCTGATAGGCAATAAAAACTACTCATCGTGGTCGCTGCGCGCCTGGCTGGCGTTGCGCGCGGCCGGCGTGCCTTTCCGCGAACAGAAACTGGGGCTTTTCACGGAAGCCTTCGATCAACGCCTGGGGGGCGTCACGCCTGCCGGCCTGGTTCCGGTGCTGCTCGATGGTGACTTCGCCATCTGGGATTCTCTGGCCATCTGCGAGTACGCCGCCGAGCGCCATCCGGAGCTGCATCTGTGGCCTGCTCCGGTACGCGCCCGCGCCAGAGCGCGAGCCCTGGCCGCTCAGATGCACAGCGGCTTTGGCGAACTGCGCCGGCTGCTGCCCATGAACATCGAAGCCCGCCTGCCGGGCATCGACATCGGCCCGGCCCAGCAAGATATCTCGCGCGTGCAGGCCATCTGGCAGGACACCCTGGCCGAGTATGGCCATGGCGGCCCCTTCCTGTTTGGCCGCTTCAGCATCGCCGATGCGTTCTACGCCCCCGTGGTCTCCCGTTTCACGACCTACGGGGTGCCAGCCGCCGGTCCGGTGCGCGCCTACATGGATGCCGTGCAGGCCCTGCCCGCCATGCGCGAATGGACGCGCGATGCGCTGGCCGAAGCGACGTTCGTGCCCGAAGACGAACCCTATCGCCAACAGCGTTGAGCGCGGTCATGCCCTAAGCACAAACCCAGTTACATCTGGAACTGAAATCGGGTATGGTGAGCAGGAATAAAGAGGTTGCCAAAACGGCCTCTAGGCTCATTACCCAAGCAGCATCATGGACGCGGACCACGAATTACGCATCGCCAGCGCCCTGTACGCTGGGATTACCGATACGGACCAATGGCGTCAGGCTCTGATCCTGGCCGCCCGTGCCGTGGGCACCGACCGTTGCACCGTGCTGGCACGCAACGTCGACACCGAATCCATCCTGGTGATCGACAACGCCGGGCTGTCGGCCGCCGCGCTTGACGAATACGAACGCCATTACTACCAGATGGACAGCTTCATGGAGGCGGCGCGCAACGTACCCACCGGCGGCTGCCTGCGCGACGACGAGGCGTTCGGCCCCGGCGGAATACGCCGCTCGGAGTTCTACAACGATTTCCTGTATCGCCACGACATCGGGTCACTGATGCTCACCCAGGCGGTACGCACCCCTGATATCGAATGGACGGTGGCGTTTCAGCGCAGCCCGGGCCACACGCATTTCGAGCACCAGCATGCAAACGCCCTGGGACGTCTGGTGCCGCATCTGCAAAAAGCCTTGCAGCTGCGTTTGCGCCTGCGCGAGCTGGAGCGTCGTGCCAGCCTGGGCGAGGCGGCGCTGGACACCTTTGGCACGCCCCTGCTCTTCATCGCTCCGTCTGGCCGCCTCTTGATGGCCAATCTGGCTGGCGAAGCTTGGTATTCGCGCCACGGCAAGCAACTCGAACACACCGCGCAATGGTCGCGCGTCCTGGCTGCGGCAACCGGCAGCATCGGACCGGCGGTGGCCGAAGGCATGCGCCTGCCCGGCGGCGGCCATATCGTCGCCTTGCCAGCTCCACAGGCGTATCGCAACAGTGACGTTCAAGGTCCCGGCCTGGCATTGGTGATGGTCCACACGCACCTCAATCCTTCGCCACCAGCCCGCAGCATGCTCAAGTCCCTCTTTGGCCTGAGTGCGGCCGAATCCCGTCTGCTCGAAGTCCTGATGGCCGGCGCCACCTTGTCACAGGCCGCGCAGCAACTGGGCCTTTCCGTCGAAACCGTCCGCACCCAAAGCAAGGCCGTGTTGCAAAAAACAGGTACACAACGTCAGGCAGGCCTGATGCGCCTGGTCAGCGCACTGCAAAGCCCCATGCCGGCGCACTAGGCAGCCATTGCAGCCGCGCAAGAAAAAACCCGCCAACTCTGATGCGACGGTTGCCCCGAATCGCATCACAATGGGCGGGAAAAGCACGGCGAATGTGCACCGCCATACTAGAGGGGCTGCCACCCTGGCCGCATCCCCCAATTGGGGGAAAAAACCCTTAACTCATATCGAATATCCGCCTATGTTCGCTGATGGCGTAACGATCCGTCATGCCAGCGATATAGTCGGCAATAGTTCGTGCCTGTTCGCGCTCGTTCTCGCGCCGATAATCCGGCGGCAGTAGCCGCGGGTCGCCCAGAAACGCCTCGAACAGCTCCCGCACGATGCGGCGGGCCTTGGACGTCATGCGCACCACTTTATAGTGACGGTACAGGTTGTCGAACAAGAACTTCTTCAGTGCATCGGCCTCGCGGCGCAGAGGATCTGAAAATCCTGCCAGCGGGGCCGCAGCGCGCACGTCGTCAGCGGTGGCTGGTGCGACATCCCGAATGCGCGCCAGCGACGTGGCGGTCAGGTCCATGATGAGGGTGTTGATCATGCGGCGGATCGTCTCGGCCGTGGCGCGCCGCGGTGCCAGACCGGGGTAGCGGTCGCGCACCTGGGCATAGTGGCGGGCAAAGAAATCCACTTCACCCATCTGCTCCAGCGTCAGCAGACCGGAACGCAGCCCGTCATCGATGTCATGATTGTTGTAGGCGATCTCATCGGCCAGATTGGCCAGTTGTGCTTCCAGCGAAGGCTGCGTGCGCGTCAGAAAGCGCTGGCCCACCGCCCCCAATTGGCGCGCATGCGCTACCGAACAATGTTTCAGAATGCCTTCACGCGTCTCGAAGCACAGATTCAGCCCATTGAAGTCGGCGTAGCGCTCCTCGAGTTCATCGACGACGCGCAGACTTTGCAGGTTGTGCTCAAAGCCGCCGGCCTGCGGCGCCAGTTCGCGCATGCAGGCATTGAGTTCATCCTGCCCGGCGTGACCAAACGGAGTATGGCCCAGATCATGGGCCAGAGAAATCGCCTCGGTGAGATCTTCCGACACCCGCAGGCTGCGCGCCAGGGTGCGAGCGATCTGCGCGACCTCCAGGCTGTGCGTGAGCCGGGTGCGAAACAGATCGCCCTCATGATTGACGAAGACCTGCGTCTTGTACTCCAGGCGGCGGAAGGCATTGCAATGGATGATGCGGTCGCGGTCGCGCTGGAATTCGCTGCGGTTCTGTGCGGCCGGCTCATGGTGCTGCCTGCCGCGCGTCAGGGCCGGATCAGATGCGTAAGAAGCCAATTCACTCATTTGCACTGCCGTCCTGTCCCTGACGTTACGTTTAGGCGGTCTGAACCGTTCTATCCAGCGCCGTGCGGATAGCCGCTTCAGGCGCGGTCCGCATACCCGCCTGACCAATATGGGGCATCAGCACAAAGCGTATTTCGCCGGCCTCGGATTTTTTGTCCACCATCATGAGCGAAATCCAGCGCTCGAAACCCAGATCGGGAGCAGCCACCGGACAGCCAATGGCCTGCACCAGCGCCCGCACGCGCCGCACATCATCGGCCGCAAACCCCTCGACCTGCGCGGACAGTTCCGCGGCCTGCACCATGCCGCAACCCACGGCCTCGCCATGCAGCCATTGCCCATAGCCCAGCCCGGACTCGATCGCATGGCCAAAGGTGTGGCCCAGATTAAGAATCGCGCGCAAGCCCGACTCTCTTTCGTCCTTACCCACGACCTGCGCCTTGAGCTCGCAGGAACGGCGAATGGCATAGGCCAGCGCTTCGGGCTGCAAGGCGCGCAAGTCTTCGACATGCGTCTCGCACCACCGCCAGAACTCCGCGTCCAGTATCAGTCCGTACTTGATCACTTCGGCCAGCCCGGCGGAGACCTCGCGCGCCGGCAACGTGGCCAGGACATCAGTATCGATTTCGACGGCCACGGGCTGGTAGAAGGCACCGATCATGTTCTTGCCCAGGGGGTGGTTGACCGCCGTCTTGCCACCCACGGACGAGTCGACCTGCGCCAGGAGCGTGGTGGGCACTTGCACGAAACGCACCCCCCGCATGTAGACCGCCGCGGCAAAACCGGTCATGTCGCCGATCACCCCACCGCCCAGCGCCACCAGGACAGCACGCCTGTCCAAGCGGTGCTCGAGCATGGCGTCAAAAATCAGATTCAGCGTCTGCCAGTCTTTGTGGACCTCGCCGTCGGGCAGTTCAATGCGCAACACCTTGCAGCCGCTACGCGCCAGCGCGGCTTCGGCCCGTTCTCCGTACAGCGCGGCCACGGTCGGATTAGTGACGATGGCAATCGCCGTGGCGTCGGCGGGAATGCTTTCATCCAGACGGTCCAGACGGCCCGCAGCAATGCGGATAGGGTAGCGCCCGCCCGGGGTATCGACCTCGACAACATTCATAGTTTTTTCTCGTACGCTTGCAGCTTGGGCAGGATGGCCTTGACCAGGGAAGCGATAGGCGTGGAGCCCGTCTCTATCACCAGATCGGCCACTTCGGTATACAGGGGCTCGCGCCTGATCATCAGATCGCGCAACGTGCCACGCGGATCCGCAGTCGCCAGCAACGGGCGGTTGCGATCACGGCAGGTCCGGCGATAGAGCTCGTCGACACTGGCGCGCAGATACATGACAATGCCGCGTTGGCGCAGAAGACGACGATTATCCTCGGCCAGCACGGCGCCGCCGCCCGTAGCGAGAATTATCGCGCGGCGTTGAGTACACTCTTGCAGTGCGGAGGATTCACGCTTGCGAAAACCGGCCTCGCCCTCTATCTCGAAAATAACGGGCACGCGCACACCGCAACGCGCTTCCAGCTCATGATCCAGATCGATAAACTCGCGCCCAAGCGCCCGGGCAAGGCCGCGCCCGATGGTAGTCTTGCCTGCACCCATCATGCCGACCAGAAAAATCGGCAGATCGTGCGGCAATTGCGCCAGGGGTTCAATGCATTCGCCGGCAGCTGCCTCCGGGGCAGCCGATGGATCAGGCGGCTCCTCGTCGGGGCCGGCGCACAGGTCAGCGGAAAGATTCATGGCGGCATTATCCCATTGCTGCAAGTTGCCCGCTTACCACAAAGATTTATTTTGTTACACCGCCTCCGGACTCACCTCGGAAGGCATACAGAGATCACCGTAAAATCGCCGCGATGAGCAAGCGTCCGAATTCTTCCAAGCAGGATCAGCCCGCCCCCGGCGGCTCGATGTTTTTGCGATTTCTGATCAAGACCGGCATATTTTTTGGCGGTCTGGCCCTGTGTGGCCTGGTATTGGGCGGCATGGCGCTAGCGCTGGCCTGGCCCAATCTGCCCGATCTGCACGCGATGACCGACTACCGTCCTCGCGTACCTTTACGCGTCTACACGGCCGACAAGGTGATGATCGGAGAGTTCGGCGAAGAACGCCGCAATGTGCTGCGTTTCAACGAGATCCCGGATGTCATGAAGTCGGCCGTGCTGGCCGCCGAAGACGACCGTTTCTATCAGCATGGCGGGATCGACTGGACCGGCGTGGTGCGCGCCGGGCTGACCAATCTCATCAATATGTCCAAGACGCAGGGCGCCAGCACCATCACCATGCAGGTCGCGCGCAATTTTTATCTGTCGTCCGAAAAGACCTATTCACGCAAGTTCTATGAGCTGCTGCTCACCTTCAAGATCGAGTCCGAACTCACCAAGGACCAGATTCTCGAGCTCTACATGAACCAGATTTATCTGGGTCATCGTGCCTACGGTTTTGCCGCCGCCTCGCGCACCTATTTTGGTAAACCGCTGTCGCAGGTCACGCCCGCCGAAGCCGCCATGCTGGCGGGCATTCCCAAGGCACCGTCACGCTTCAACCCGATTTCCAATCGCCCGCGCGCCGAGCTGCGTCAGCGCTATGTCCTGGGCCGCATGTATTCGCTGGGTTATCTCACCGAGCCCGAATACAAGGCCGCGCTGGCGCAACCCATCATCATGAAATCGGCCGAAGGCACCCCGGCCGGCGGCTATGCCGTGCATGGCGAATACGTGGCCGAGCTGGCGCGCCAATTGGTCTACGGCGTCTACCAGGACGACGCGTATTCGCGCGGCATCAACGTCTATACAACCGTCTCGTCCAAGGACCAGGAAGCGGCCTACCGCGCCGTGCGCGAAGGTGTGCTGGAATACACCCGGCGCGCGCCTTATCCCGGCCCGGAGGATCAGCTCGAGCTGCCGGCGGGAGTCGAGAAAGACGCGCAAGCGCTGGACGACTTCCTCGATGGCGTATTCGACAAATACTCCGACAGCGGCGACCTGATGACGGCGGTGGTGCTTTCCGCCTCGCCCAACGAAATCAAGCTGGCGCGCAGTTCGCGCGAGATCATCTCCATTACCGACAAGAAAGCCCTCGGCGTGGTCGCTCGCGCATTGAACGACAAGGCCAAACCCGAGCAGCGCTTGCAACGCGGCTCCGTGGTCTACATCCACAAGTATGGCGATGACGGCAATTGGGAAGTCATCAACATGCCCGCCGTGCAGGCGGCCTTCGTCGCGCTGTCCCCTCAGGATGGTGCGATCCGCGCCATGGTTGGCGGCTTTGATTTCTATCGCGGCAACTTCAACCGCGTCACCCAGGCCTGGCGCCAACCCGGCTCAAATATCAAGCCCTTCATCTACGCCGCCTCGCTGGAGCGCGGCCTGACCCCGGGCACGCAGATTTCCGATCAGCCTTTTGAACTCTCGGCAGCCCAGACCGGCTCGAAAGCCTGGCATCCCAAGAACTACGGCAATCAGTACGAGCCCATGCTGACCATGCGTCAGGGCCTCTACAAGTCCAAAAACATGGTGTCCATTCGCATACTGCAGGCCATCGGGCCTCAGTACGCCCAGGACTATCTGACACGTTTTGGCTTTGACAAAGCGCGTCAACCCGCCGTCTTGCCCCTGGCACTGGGCGCTGGGTCGGTCACACCGCTGCAACTGGCCGGGGCCTATTCCGTCTTCGCCAATGGCGGCTATCGCGTAACACCCTATCTGATCAATCAGGTCACCGACAGCAGCGGCAAAGTGCTCATGCAAGCCCGTCCTGTCATCGCCGGCGACGAAGCCGCACGCGCCATCGATCCTCGCACGGCCTGGGTGATGGACGACATGCTGCGCGGCGTGGCGACCAGTGGCACTGCCGCGCGTGCTCGTGCCACCCTCAAGCGCAACGATCTGGCGGGCAAGACCGGCACCACCAACGAATCCGTCGACGCCTGGTTCTCCGGCTATACGCCCAATCTGGTGGCCACGGCCTGGCTGGGCTTTGACCAACCCAAGTCCCTGGGTTCGCGCGAAACCGGCGGCGGGGTAGCCATGCCGATCTGGCTCGATTACATGCAGGAAGCCCTCAAAGGCACACCTGAAGGCAAGCAACGGCCCAAGCCCGATGGCCTGCTGGCTGAAAACGGCGATTTCTACTTTGCGGAATTCCCGCCCGGGCAGGCGGTGGCCCGCCTGGGACTGACGCAACCGGGTGAGGATGCGCTGGGCGACTTCCTCAATGGGCTGGGCGACAACCAGAATGTGCGGACCGCTCCGGGCTTTGGCACCAACTCGCAAAAGCCCTGGTCGCAAAACATCCAGTTCTGAAGCATGTGGCCGGGGCTCCTGCGGGAGCGACCCGGCCTCGCGTGCATTTACACGCGCACGCTCAGCGGCACACCAGCCGCAGCGGTACAGATCTGCGACAACGCGTCGGCCAGATGGGGCCCGCCCCGCGTGTCGTTCCATTGCTGCCCGTCAAAGCGATAATGGAATCCGCCGCTGCGGGCCGCGACCCACAACTCCTGCATGGCGGCCTGGCTGTTGATGACGACGTGGATATCATCCTCGAAAATCAGGGTCAGGACATTGCCGCTGCGATTGGCCTCGATGTCCACATCGTGCATGGACATCCAGTCATCGGCCTGGCTCTCGAGGCGGTCCAGTACCTGCTCAGTCAACGCAAGAAATTCGGTTTCGGTCATAATCCAACCTGCAACGATTACGGAGTTACCAGTGTCCCACATGGCCTTCAGCCACAGGGTTTTACGCATTGTAGCCACGCTTTCGGCCACCGGCCTGATTGCAGCATGCGGCTACAAGGGCCCCCTGTACCTGCCGGCACCCTCGGATCAAAAGGGTAGCTCCGGCTCGCAACAACAACCTGCTGACGCCGATAACCGGCCTCGCATACCCCCCTCCCCGACGCTGCCATGACCGCGCCTTCTTCCCAGCCCCAACTGGCTGGACACCCGCATTTCCATTACAAACACGGCGTGCTGCACGCCGAAGGCGTCGCGCTGGACATTCTGGCTGCCAAGCTGGGCACGCCGCTTTATGTGTACTCGCGTGCGGCTTTGCACGCGGCCTACGACAACTATCGTCAGGCCATCGGCGAGCGCCCTGTGCTGGTGTGCTATGGCATGAAAGCCAACTCCAACCTGGCCGTCCTCAAAGAGTTCGCCCGCCTGGGCGCGGGCTTTGACATCGTCTCTGGCGGCGAACTCAAACGTGTGCTGGCCGTCGGCGCCGATCCTGCCAAGGTGGTTTTCTCCGGCGTGGGCAAGCAAGAGTGGGAAATGCGCGACGCGCTGGCCGCTGGTGTCAAATGCTTCAACGTCGAGTCCACTGCCGAGCTGCAACGCCTGTCCAAGGTGGCTCAGGCCGAAGGCCGTATCGCCCGCGTGTCGCTGCGCGTGAATCCGGATGTGGATGCGCAAACCCATCCTTATATTTCCACCGGCCTGAAAGAAAACAAATTCGGCATCGCCATCGAAGAAGCGTTGCAGGCCTATCAAACGGCAGCCAGCCTGCCCGGGCTGCAGATCGTCGGCGTGGACTGCCATATCGGCTCGCAATTAACCGATGTCAGTCCTTACTTCGATGCACTGGACAAACTGCTAGATCTGATCGACCGCATCGGAGGTCACGGCATCACCATCGAGCACCTGGATCTGGGTGGTGGGCTGGGTATTCGCTATACGGATGAAATTCCGCCCTCGCCCAAGACCTTGCTCGACGAGGTATTCAAGCGCTTGCAGGCCCGCGGCCACGGCCACCTGCATGTGGTGCTCGAGCCGGGCCGCTCGCTAGTGGGCAACGCCGGCGTCCTGCTGACCACCGTGCAATTCCTCAAGCACAACGAGGCCCGCAATTTCGCCATCGTGGACGCCGCCATGAATGACCTGCTGCGCCCGACGCTGTATCAGGCCTACCATGGCATCCAGGCGGTCGTGCCGCGCCAGGCCGAGCCGCAGTGCTATGACGTGGTTGGCCCCGTGTGCGAAAGCGGCGACTGGCTGGGCAAGGAACGTAACCTGGCCATTGAGCAGGACGATGTGTTGGCGGTCGAATCCGCTGGCGCCTATGGCATGGTCATGGCCAGCAACTACAACACGCGCCCCCGCGCTGCCGAAGTCATGGTCGACGGCGAGCACTATCACATCGTGCGCCAGCGCGAGACGGTCGAAGACCTGCTCAAGGGCGAATCCACCCTGCCCTGACTCCCGCGCCGCGGCCCCGTGACGCCAGGGGCCGCGCAGCAGCGGGACAGTGCGCCCCGCTGCCAAGGCCTATAACTCGCCGTATGAGTGCAGGCCCGACAGGAACATATTCACGCCCAGGAAGGCAAAGCCGGTGATCAGCAGGCCCACCAGCGCCCAATAGGCCGCCACCGTTCCCCTCAAGCCCTTGATCAGCCGCATGTGCAGCCAGGCGGCATAGTTGAGCCAGACGATGAGGGCCCACGTCTCTTTCGGGTCCCATTGCCAATAGGCGCCCCAGGCATCGGCCGCCCACAACGCGCCCAATACGGTGGCCACCGTGAAAAAGGCAAAGCCGATCGCGATGGCCCGATACATGATGTCATCGAGGACCTCGAGCGCGGGCAGCGCCTGCGCGATGCGGCGCCGAGCCAACAAAATCGCCCCGACGATCACTACCCCTATTCCGCCATAGACCATCCAGGTCGCCGACAGGCCGGTCGTGCGAAACACCATGGGCTCGCCGCATAACAACACCCCAAGCACGAACAAAGGCGCCAGCTTGATCCAGGATGTGGTCTGGCCGTGTTGTTTGACCAGGTAGGCAAAGCCCACCATGGCCACCAGCGAAAACGTCCCATAGCCGATGAAATTCGCGGGAACGTGCAGCTTCATCCACCAGTTTTTCAGGGCTGGCACCAGCGGCTGGATCTGGGCGGCGTCGCGCGTAAACGCGTACCAGAGCAGAAACACCATGGCCGAAGAGATCACCAGCAGCACAAAGCCGCCCAAGGCCCGCGTGGCGTACTTACGTTCGTAATAGAGATAAAAAAGGGCCGTGATGAGCGCAAAAAGCACGAAGACCTCGTACAAATTGCTCACCGGGATATGGCCCAGATCCGGACCCATGAGGTGGCCTTCGCGCCAGCGCACCAACAAACCGGTGATTCCGGCAAATACAGCGCCCCATGTCAGGGCCGTACCCAGCCATGCTGCCGTGGGGCTGACGATACCTATCCAATAACAGGCTGTCGCCAGCAGGAATAAGGCGCTCATCCACAGGATGGCAGACTGCGAAGAAAAAAGGTATTTGAGGAAGAAAACCTGTTCTGCCCGGGCCAGGTCGTTCTGGTAGAGCAATAAGGCCAGGCCGGCGGCCAACGCACAGGCCACCATCAACAACCGCAATGGCCGCCACAACCACCCTAGCCAGGCCAGGGCCGGCACCGTGCCGCAGAGGATGATCTTCTCGTAGTAGTCCATGGACTGGCCCAGCCGGGTCAGCGCATAGCCTGCCCCCACCGCCAGCAACAGGAAGAAGAATCCGTCGGTCCAATCGGGGCGGCCGCGTACGGCGCGCTGATCACCGGTCTGGGAGAAACTGCCATGCCAGGGCTGGCTGCGGGTGGAGGTATTCATCGGTCACCTCGGGGCGGGTCGGTCAGCGCGGCCCGGAAACGCTCGAACTCCTGGAGATAGTCCAGTGTACGCTTCTGCGAGGTCATCGCCGCGTGGATTTGGCTGCCCGCAGCCTGCGGCGTAATCCAGATCCAGATGCGTCGGTCGCGGATATAGAACATAGAAAAAATACCGACAATGAGCAACAGGCAGCCGAGATATACGGCATTCTTGCCAGGAGTGCGGCTTACCTGAAAACCGCTTGCCTGTACCTGCTGGAAGTCGCTCAGCGTCAACAGGATCGGAGCAGGATAGATAGACAAATCAGACAGCGCCCCGAGCGCGGCTTGCTGCCACTGAGCGGCGAGTTCCGCCTGGGGGCCGACGTCGGGCAATACCGGCAAGTGTTCGCGTTCGCGCATGATGGCACGCACATCGTAGAGCGTACTGTTGAGCAAACGCAGCACCACATTGGCGGCGCGCTCGACATCCGCCGCATCGGTGCGGGTCTGAAGCAACTCGGACAAGGCGCGCAAACCGCCTGCGGCGAACGTATCCAGGCCTCGCGCCGCCGCCTCGGTCAAGGCTTGGCGGTCGGCGCCAGGCGGCAGATTACGCTCAACGAAACGCCTGACCGCCTCGGCGCGCACAGCAGGCTCGGCCAATGCGGCGCGCATCTTCATGAACTCGGCCGGCGACCCGTTGGCATCGGCCGGAATGCGTAGATAAGCATAGCTCTGCCCGGCGTTCTGACGGACACCGGCCAGAATGACCGGCAATCCGTCGAGATCCACCGGCAGCATGTAGACGCGGTACTCATTCGCCTGACCTGCCGCGTCAACAAGCTGATACTCGATCGTCGGTCCGAGATTGCGCAGATGGTCATTCTTGCGGCCAGCAGCGCTGCCCGTCACGGCGGCCACGTGCTCGCCAAAGCTCTGCTTGCCGCCCTGTGGATCACCGCCCGTGATGTCCTCGACATTGATGGGCCGCAAGGCGGTGATATTGAGTATCAAGCTCTCGGTATGCTGCCCCGCGACACTGGCGCTCAGGTCGTTGCCCTCGCCTACGGTTCCGCGCACGGTAAACGGTTGCGCCGCCGCGCCACGCAGCGGATACCCGGTCAGCGTCACCTTGCTGCCCCCGTCATCCAGATTGGACTGATATACCGTGACGCCCTTGTATCGCAGCGGCTCATTGACCTCGATGACACGCTCGAACGTATGGCCATCCTGCGGGTCGATGACTTCGACATGGCTGGCAAATCGGCTGGGCATCCCGGTGGAGTAATACTCCACATCGAACTTCTTCAGCTTCAAGGTAAAGGGCAAGGGCTGCACCAGCACTCCGTCGCCCACCATCACCAGCGCCGTATTGCGTTCGGCACCCTCGGGCACCAGGACGTTGGCTCGAAAACTCGGGTTGCCCAACGGCAGCCGGCCACTGGCGGGCACGTCGGCAATCAACATATTTTCCGTGATCGGCTGCTTGCCGCCGAACATGACCTGCAGGCGCACGGGCAGCTCACTATCGAGCAGACCGCCCACACAGATAATGATGAGCGCCGCATGCGCACAGAGATAGCCCAGACGATTGCTGCTGCCCTTTTTTGCTGCCAGCAGGGTCCCCCCGCATCCTGGCGCTGGCGCACGGCATAGCCCTGCCGCCGCAGCAACGCCAGCAACCATTGCTGCGCGACTGGCGGGCTTTCCGCCACGCTCACCTGCACCCTCTCCGGGAAAGCGCGCAGGCTGCTTTGACGCACATGGTCGCGAAACGACAAGGCATCGCGCACCATCCGAGGCCCATTCCGGATCAGGCATATCGAGGTGGAAACCACCAGAAAGCCCATGATGAGCAGAAACCACCAGCTGTTGTAGACATGCCAGATCGAAAACTTGTCGAACACCTCATACCAGAAGGGGCCGAACTGATCGACGTAACTGCTGGCCGGTCGGTTCTGCGGCAATACGGTGCCCACCAGGCTGACCACGCAAATGAACATCAGCAAGCTGATGGCAAAGCGCATCGAGCCCAGCAGTTCAAACAACGCGCGCGGCAGGCTACTGACGGCGGGACGGGAAGCAATAGAGGTCATCAATGGCAGGGGAAAGTGGGCCGCCGGCCCCCTTTCCTGGACAGCTGCGCCCGGTACGCCGGGCAGACGGGCCTCAGAGGGCCGGCGGTCGGCTCAGTCAGCGCAAACCTGCCGCATAGTCTGCCACAGCCTTGATATCGTCATCGGTCATCCGCGCGGCGATATCGTGCATGGGCGCGCTATTGGCCCGGTCGCCGCTGCGAAACAGCTTGAGCTGCTCTTCAATATACGCAGGAAATTGCCCCGACAGCCGCGGATATTGCGCCGGCAACCCGGCCCCGTTGGGGCTGTGACAGGCCGCACAGGCAGGCAGGCCGCGCTCGGCCGCACCGGCACGCCAGAGCCGTTGACCGTGTTCGACGAGATTCTTGTAGCCTGCGGTGGCGGGCTCCTTGAGCGGCTGCTGGGCCAGATAAAGGGCGAGATTCTGGATGTCCGCTGGCGTCAACGCCTGGCTCATGGCCGTCATCGGCGTAGGAGCGCCCTGTGGACCCTTGCGCAGAGGAAGTTTGGCGCCTTGCTGCACCTGGAAATCATGCAGCTGCTTGGCCAGATACTCATGGGGCTGAGCGGCCAGATTGGGATTCGCGGGAATCGTGCTGTTGCCAGCGGCGCCATGACAGGTCGCACAGGCGATGATGCCGCGCGTCGCGTCGCCCTGATCGAACAACTGCGCGCCTTTGGCGGCATCGGGTTTGGCCGGGCCTGCGGGCCCGTCGGCAGCGAAACTTATCGTAGTGATGGACAGACCGAGCATCAGCCCGCTTGCAACCACCATCCGGGACAGCACACGCTTCATGTGGACCTCGACGATCTGATGTCGAATCAGGCAGCGTGCTGATGCACACTACGCCCGACGCCTGCCCGCGCGGCCAGATGCGGCTTTTTTTGCCAGCCCCTCAACCCTCCTCGAGTCTTCGGGAGCCGTCCCCTCGCGCGGGGACTACTGTTGCCACTGTTGCAAACGGGCGATTATACAATAGGGTTTGCATTCACCCACCAAGTCGACACGTGTCCCTTCTACACCGCGCCTCCTTTTTCATCTCGGCAGCCCGCCTCGACCAGCTGCCCCCCGCTGGTGCGCCCGAAGTCGCCTTCGTGGGCCGCTCCAACGCCGGCAAGTCGTCCGCCATCAATGTGCTGTGCAACCAGCGTCGACTGGCGTTCTCCAGTAAGACGCCGGGACGAACCCGCCTGATCAATATGTTCGGCCTGCCCGATCCGCTCAATCCAGAGCAACCCCTGGGTTTTCTGGTGGACCTGCCTGGTTATGGCTATGCCTCGGTGGCGCATCGCGAGAAAGAACAATGGGCAGACATCCTGGGAGGCTATCTGCGCGATCGCCGTTCCCTAACTGGGATCGTCCTGCTCATCGACATCCGCCGTGGCGTCACGGATCTGGATCGCCGTCTCGCCGATTTCATTGCTCCAACAGGCCGTCCGGTGCTGGCCTTGCTGACCAAGGCGGACAAGCTTCCTTATGGCCAGCGCATCCGCGCCGTGTTCGATGTGCGCAAGCAACTGGCCGACATCGGCGCGCTCAACACCGTGCCCTTCTCGGTACCGGATCGCATCGGCCTGGAAGATGCCACCGCGCAGATCGAGAATTGGATTTCTCCAAAGGTCGCTCCATGAAACCTCAACTGATTGCTCCCGCGTTCCCGGTCTCGCGCCCTCGGCGCCTGCGCCGTGACGACTTCACCCGCCGGCTGGTCCGTGAAAACACGCTCACCGTCGATGATCTGATCTACCCGGTCTTCGTGGCCGAGGGTCAGGGGCTCGCGCAACCCGTGGCCTCGCTGCCGGGCGTTGTGCGGTATTCGCCGGATACCGTGCTCGCCGTGGCAGAGCGATGTATGCAGTTGGGCATTCCGGTGCTGGCATTGTTTCCGGTGATCGACCCCGCGCTCAAGACACCCGATGGCATCGAAGCCACCAACCCCGACGGCTTGATCCCGCGCGTGGTCGCCGCGCTGAAGGCCCGCTTCCCCGACCTGGGCATCCTCACCGACGTGGCGTTGGACCCCTACACCAGCCATGGCCAGGACGGCATCATCGATGCGGACGGTTATGTGCTCAACGATCCGACCATCGAGATTCTCGTACGCCAGGCCTTGACGCAGGCACAGGCCGGCGTGGATATCGTCGCGCCCAGCGACATGATGGATGGACGTATCGGTGCCGTCCGCCAGGCGCTCGATGGCGCCGGGCACATCCACACGCGCATCATGGCCTACTCGGCCAAATATGCCAGCGCCTTCTATGGGCCGTTTCGGGACGCCGTCGGCTCGGCCGGCACGCTGGGCAAGTCCAATAAAATGGCCTATCAGATGGATCCGGCCAATATCGACGAGGCCTTGCGCGAGGTCGCCGGCGACCTCGCCGAAGGCGCCGACATGGTCATGGTCAAACCAGGGATGCCCTATCTGGACGTGCTGCGGCGCGTCAAGGATGCTTTCCGCGTGCCGGCGTTTGCCTACCAGGTCAGCGGCGAGTACGCGATGATCAAAGCTGCGGCAGCCAATGGCTGGCTGGATCACGACAAGGTCATGATGGAAGCCCTATTGGCCTTCAAGCGGGCAGGTGCCGATGGCATCCTGACCTATTTCGCCATCGATGCCGCCGAAAAGCTGCGTCACGCACGCTGAAGAAATCCCGATTCAGACGGCACCTGGCTGGGCGGGCCGCAAGCCCAGCCAGGTGCCCAGCAGCACACAGACCAGGCCGGCCAGGTGTGCCAGGGTGATGTGCTCATCCAGAAAGACGGCTGCGGCCATCAGACCAAAAATGGGTAGCCAGTTCACAAACATGGCGGCCCGGCTCATGCCCAGACGGGCGATGCCGCGATTCCACATCAGATTGCACGCGCCCGACGCGATCACTGCCGAAAAAAACACAACACCCCAGGCCCAGGGGTCCGTGGTCCACGATGAAGCCTGATACGTGGCGGGCGACAGCGCCGCATGGGTGGTGAGCGCCACCGCTCCGGCCAGATAGGTGTACCAAAGGATGGTCAACGGATCGAGCGCGCGTGAGACGCGCTGTATGACCAAGCCACCGATGACGAAGACCACGACCGCCACCAGCGCCAGGAGATCTCCCAGGCCAGCCTGAGCAAGCTGGGCGCCGCTGCCGGCCACCGCGAGCGACACGCCTCCCAGCGCGAGCACACCGGCCACGATACGTGCGGGGGTCAGACGTTCGCGATAAAAGAGCGCTCCCAGGACCACCGAAAACAAGGGACTGGTGGCCATGATCAGCGTGGCGTTGGCCGCTGAGGTCATCCGCAGCCCCATCACCAGGGACACCTGATGCGCATAGACCACCAGCAGGCCCGCGGCAAACACCCAGCCCAACTGGGCGCGCGTCAACCGCGGCACTTGCCCGAAACGCAGCAGGATGAAGAGCGTCACCGCGGTAAAAGCCACCAGGATCCGCACAGCCGCCACGACATAAACGTCCATCTGCCCCAACAGATACTTCACGGCGACAAGGTTGACTCCCCAGGCCGCCATCACGAAAAACAGCTGGAAATACACCGGCCCGGGCGACAGCGGCATGGCTTGAGAACTTGAGGTGTTCACGACGATGGAGGATTGGCGGACAGAACCGCCATACTACCCCGCACGACGCGGGCCCGCGCAGGCCGGCGCTGCGATTGGCCGCCTAGTGTTGTGCCTCCGCGGCCGCTTGGTCCAGCGATGCGGAAAAGCGCGCGGCATCTTGAAAACCCACCACGCGTGGCTGCTCCAGCAGCCGCCCACCCGGGGCAAAAAACAGGATGCCCGGCGGCCCGAACAGCTTGAAGCGCTTGAGCAGGGCGCGATCCTCGGCGTTGTTTTGCGTCACATCGGCCTGCAGCAACAACATGCCGGCCATGCGTTGTGCCACGCCCGGATCGCTGAACGTAAAACGCTCCATCTCGCGGCAGGACACGCACCAGTCCGCATAGAAATCCAGCATGACGGGCCGCGTGCTGGCCGCCAGGGCGGCATCGAGTTCGGCCACCGTGCGGATCCGCGTGAACGAGGGATGCTCGTCACGCGGCGCGCCGATCTGCGTCCGCGCGGCGAGTTGGCCAAGCGGCACCAGGGCATCCCGTGCGCCACTTGCCGCACCGACCACCCAAACCAGTGCACCCAGGGCGAACAACAGCCCTATGCCCTTGGCAAACATGCGCGCCGCTCCGGCGTCGGCAGGCAAGGGCTCGAAGGCACGCAGCATGACGGCCCCCACACTGGCCAGCACGGCCCAGCCCAGCATCAGCAACCAGGCCGGCAGTATCGGTATCAGCATCCACCAGGCGGTGGCCAACAACACCATGCCGAAGAAACGTTTGACGCCGTCCATCCAGGCGCCTGCGCGCGGCAAAAGCGCGCCGGAAGAGGCCCCCACGACGAGCAAGGGCACACCCATGCCCCAGGCCATGGCGAACAAAGCCGCGCCGCCCAGCCAGACATCGCCTGTCTGCGAGATGTAGAGCAATGCGCCGGCCAGTGGCGCGGCCACGCACGGCCCGACGATCAGGGCGGAAATGGCGCCCATGAACCAGGCGCCGGTATACCTGCCACCCGGCACACGATTGGAGCGCTCGGACAGCCGGGCCTGCCATGCCGCGGGCAACTGCAATATGTACGCGTCAAACATGGCCAGAGCCAGCAACGCCAACAGCAGGGCGAATAGAACCAGCACCCACGGCGTCTGCAGCCACGCAGCCAGACCCGCGCCGCTGAGCCCTGCAGCCACACCCAGAACCGTATAAACCACCGACATGCCCAATACATAGGCCGCGGCCAGTCCCAGGCCGCGACGCTTGGAGGTAACCACCTGCGCGTCCCGACCCACGATGATGGATGACAGAATCGGAATCATGGGCAGCACGCAAGGCGTGAACGCCAGCAGCAGGCCCAGTACGAAGAACACGCCAGCGGCCCCCAAGACGCCCAACCCTCCCAGCGCGCCCGCCAGGCCGACATCGCCCGCCTCCAGCAAGGCGCCCAGCCCGCTGCCAGAGGCGGTGGGCTGGCCGGTCGCGGGCGCAGCCGTGGGAGCGGCAGCCGTGGTCGCCTCCGGCCGCTCTGCCATCTGCCCAGGATCGATGGCGCTGACGTTGACCGCATAGGAAGCACCCTCAGGCGTGAGCGCCACCTGTTGCGACATCGGCGGATAACACAAGCCCGCGTCGGCGCAACCCTGGCTGGTGACCCGTAAGCGAGCCGGCTGGCCCGTAAGGGCCAGTGGCACTCGGATCACCACGTCGTGATGATAGACCTCCATGTCCTTGTCGAAGGTGGGGTCATACTTGACCTCACCCGTCGGAAACACCGCTGCGGCACTGTTGATCGCCTCAACCGGCTGCCCCGATAACTCGAAGCGCTCGCGATACAGGTAATAACCTGGCGCCACCTTGAAATGCAGTTCGAGCAGATCCGCTGCCGGCTGGCTGGCCGTGAGCTGAAAGGCGCGCTCGGGCGCCAGAAACTCTGCCTCGTCGGCGGCCTGTGCCAACCGCGCGCCCGCCAGCAGCATCACCAGCATCAGTAAGCCAAGGCACCGCGCCAACGCCCACATTTCTGTCAGACCGGTTCGTTGCTGTTGAGTCGTCGCCACTGCCTGCATAAGGTCCTCTGTTTAGCCTGCGCCCGGATTTCGAGTCTGCTCGCGTACCCAATCGAGATAGGAGGCAAGTCCGCCTATGACTGGGACCACGATGATCTCCGGCACCTCATAGGGGTGAAGCCCCGCCAAGGTCTGTACCACGGCCTGCTGCATGCCGTAGGTCGTCTTGATCGTAAGAGGGACCTCCTCGGCGCCCTCGATCTCATCCTTCCATCGGTAGACAGACAACCCGGGCTGGCCTAGGTTCACGCAGGCCGCCAAACCGTCTTCGACCAGGACATGCGCAATACGCTTGGCCACCAAGGTATCTGGAGCATTGCTGATGATCAGCACAACGTCGTCATCGCGCAACATGGGAACTCCTGATATGGGACCTGTGCCAGGCAAGTCAGAGTATTTTATGGGATTGGCCGCGAATCCGGTTTTTGCGCGTGTTGCAGGCCCTCAGGAGACACCCATGTCGGACAACTGCCTGTTCTGCCGCATCGCCCGGCACGAACTCCCCGCACACACCGTCTACGAAGACCGCCGCATTTTCGCCTTTCTGGATCTCCATCCGGTCCGGCGTGGCCACGTCCTGATCATTCCCAAGCAGCACTATCCCTACTTCGAAGACATGCCTGCTGAGCTGGCTGGCCATATCGTCAACCAGGGCCAGCGACTTGCGCGTCACATGAAGCGCCTCTATACGGTAGACCGTATAGCACTGGCCTTTACGGGCATCCATGTCGCGCATGCGCATGCGCACATCGTGCCCATGCACCACCCCCAGGACATCACCTCCACGCAGTACATTGCGCAGCAGGATCTGACCTTCGTGATGCCGCCTCAGGCCAGCAACGAGGAGCTAGGCGCGACGGCGGAAGAATTGCGTCAGGCACTGCGTTGACGCCAAAAAGCAAAAGCGGACCCGAAAGTCCGCTTTTGCCGCTTATGGCGTTGCCTTACTCGGCAGCGCTATCCGCTTCGGAAGCATCCACTTCCGGACGGTCAACCAGCTCCATGAAAGCCATGGGAGCGTTGTCGCCCTGACGGAAGCCCATCTTCAGGACACGGGTGTAGCCGCCGTTGCGGTTCGCGTAGCGCGGACCGATTTCAGCGAACAACTTAACCACGGCGTCGCGATCGCGCAGACGGGCAAAAGCCAGACGCTTGTTCGCGAGAGTGGGTTCCTTGCCCAGGGTGATGAGGGGTTCGATGACGCGGCGCAGTTCTTTCGCCTTGGGCAGCGTGGTCTTGATCGCTTCGTGAGTGATCAGCGAAACGGCCATGTTGCGAAACATGGCGAGACGATGGCTGCTGGTGCGATTGAGCTTGCGAAGGCCGTTACCGTGACGCATGGTGATTTCCTTTGAATCTAAAGACAGCGTTTCCGCCGCCGGGTTAGCCGGCTCTTCTATCGGTGCGTATCAATGACACACCGCGGTCCGGTGGATAAATGGCATCCGAAGATGCCTCTTGGGCGGCCATGAGCGTCATTGCCCATGGCTCACCGTATGGCTTAGGGACGCTCGAGGCCCAGCGGGGGCCAGTTTTCGAGCTTCATGCCCAGAGTCAGGCCACGTGCAGCCAGGACTTCCTTGATCTCGTTGAGCGACTTGCGACCCAGGTTCGGGGTCTTGAGCAGTTCGTTCTCGGTACGTTGGATCAGGTCGCCGATGTAGTAGATGTTTTCGGCCTTCAGGCAGTTGGCCGAACGCACGGTCAGCTCCAGGTCGTCGACCGGGCGCAGCAGCACCGGATCGATCTGCGGCGTACCGCGAACCGGAACTTCGTACGAGTCACCAGCGCCTTCGAGGGCGGCAAACACCGAGATCTGATCCATCAGGATGCGGGCGGACTGGCGCACAGCTTCCTCGGGCGAGATCACGCCGTTGGTTTCGATATCCAGCACCAGCTTGTCCAGGTCAGTACGCTGTTCGACGCGGGCGCTCTCGACGGCGTAGCTCACGCGACGCACAGGGCTGTAGGACGCGTCCAGAACGATGCGGCCGATCGTGTGGGTGCGGTCTTCCGACAGCGCGCGCACGTTGCCCGGCACATAGCCACGGCCCTTCTCGACCTTGATCTGCATTTCCAGCTTGCCGGCATCGGTCAAGTTGCAAATGGGGTGGTCCGGATTGACGATTTCGACATCGTGCGGCAGTTCAATGTCGCTGGCCAACACCTGGCCGGCGCCGTTCTTGCGCAGGATCAGCGTGACTTCGTCGCGATTGTGCAGCTTGAACACCACGCCCTTCAGGTTCAGCAGGATGTCGACGACATCTTCACGCACGCCCGGAATGGTCGAGTATTCATGCACGACACCGGTCATCTGGACTTCGGTCGGCGCATAGCCGGTCATCGAAGACAACAGGATGCGGCGCAGCGCGTTGCCCAGCGTGTGGCCGTAGCCGCGTTCGAAAGGCTCCATCACGATCTTGGCGTGGTTGGGGCCGACCGGCTCGACTTCAATGGAGCGCGGCTTCAGAAAACCTTGAGTGGACATGTACTGTGTTCCTTTTCAATACCCTCGGCTCGTTACACCGATAAGGCTGATGGAAGTAAACGCTGCGGACAGCAGGAAAACGGTGGTCTAGAACACCGCAAAGCCCGCCAGGGCCAAACTGGCCTGGGCGGGCTGGGACGCAGTATAACCGCTCGCGGGCACTAGGCCCGCGAAGACGATTAACGCGAGTACAGTTCGACGACCATGGATTCGTTGACATCGCGAGCGACGTCAGCGCGATCCGGAGCCGACTTGAACGTACCGGCCATCTTGCTGGTATCGACTTCCACCCATTGCGGGATGCCGATGCTCGAAGCCAGATCCAGCGATTCGCGGATACGAGCTTGCTTCTTGGCCGCTTCACGCACGGTGATGACGTCGCCAGCCTTGACCAGAATCGAAGCGATGTCGGCGGTGTGGCCGTTCAGTTCGATGGCACGGTGGCTCACCAATTGACGAGCTTCAGCACGGGTCGAACCGAAACCCATACGGTAGACGACGTTGTCCAGACGCGATTCGAGCAGCTGGATCAGCGTTTCGCCGGTGTTGCCACGACGACGCTCAGCTTCAACGAAGTACTTGCGGAATTGCTTCTCGAGCACACCGTACATACGCTTGAGCTTTTGCTTTTCGCGCAGCTGCAGACCGTAGTCGGAGGTACGAGCACCCGAAGTGCGGCCGTGTTGGCCAGGCTTGGAGTCCAGCTTGCACTTGGAATCCAGCGAGCGACGGGCGCTCTTCAGGAACAGATCGGTGCCCTCGCGGCGCGAGAGTTTGCACTTGGGACCAGTATAACGAGCCATGAAGGTTCCCCTTAGATACGACGACGCTTCGGCGGACGGCAGCCGTTATGCGGGATGGGCGTGATATCGGCAATGCTCGAGATCTTGATACCCAGCGCATTGAGGGCGCGTACGGACGATTCGCGGCCAGGACCAGGACCCTTGATGCGAACTTCGAGGGTCTTGATGCCGTATTCCATCGCCACGCGGCCGGCCGTTTCAGCGGCGACCTGAGCGGCGAACGGGGTCGATTTGCGCGAACCCTTAAAGCCGGCACCACCCGAAGTTGCCCAGGACAGGGCATTGCCTTGGCGATCGGTGATGGTGATGATGGTGTTGTTAAACGACGCGTGAACGTGCGCGATGCCGTCCGAGACGTTCTTCTTAACCTTTTTGCGTACGCGCGAAGCGCCGCTGGTGGAAGCTTTCGCCATAATCTAAATCCTCGATTATTTCTTCAGGGACGCAGCAGCACGACGCGGGCCCTTACGGGTGCGAGCGTTGGTGCGAGTGCGCTGGCCGCGCACGGGCAAACCGCGCTTATGACGCATACCGCGGTAGGTTCCCAGGTCGATCAAACGCTTGATCGAGAGCTGTACTTCACGACGCAGGTCGCCTTCGACAGTGAACACCCCGAGGTGTTCACGGATGCGTTCCAGCTCAGCGTCGGTCAGATCTTTGACCTTTTTGGTAACGGGCACACCAGCAGCTTCGCAAATTTTGCGGGCGCGCGTACGACCGATGCCAAAAATGGCGGTCAGGCCGATCTCGGCGTGCTGTTGCGGCGGAATGTTAATGCCAGCAATACGGGCCATGACTGTTCCTTGATTTAATCCGTTGCGTACCGCTAACCGGGGTTAGCCTTGACGCTGCTTGTGACGCGGGTCGGTGCAGATGACACGCACGACGCCGTGACGTTTGATAACTTTGCAATTGCGGCAGATCCGTTTAACCGATGCCATTACTTTCATGGTTGACTCCTAATTTTCCGTAATCCGTTTCCGCATCACTTGGAGCGGAAGACAATCCTTGCTCGTGTCAGGTCATAGGGCGTGAGCTCCACTGTGACCTTGTCGCCGGGCAGAATCCGGATGTAATGCATGCGCATCTTGCCGGAAATATGGCCCAACACCACGTGGCCGTTTTCGAGCTTGACGCGAAATGTTGCGTTGGGGAGGTTCTCAAGAACCTCACCTTGCATCTGGATAACGTCGTCCTTTGACATACTCTTTGCTTACCGCATGGGCAAACCCGTACCCTTGAAGTTAGCCTTCTTGAGCAGCGAGTCGTACTGGTGAGACATCATGTAGGCCTGAACCTGCGCCATGAAATCCATCGTCACCACCACAATGATCAACAGAGACGTTCCACCGAAGTAAAACGGTACGTTCCAACGCATCACCAAAAATTCCGGCAGCAAGCACACTAACGTGATGTAGAGGGCACCAGCCAGCGTGAGACGCATCAGAATCTTGTCGATATACCGCGCCGTTTGCTCACCAGGACGAATCCCCGGAACGAACGCACCGCTCTTCTTCAGGTTGTCTGCCGTTTCGCGGCTGTTAAACACCAGAGCCGTGTAGAAAAAGCAGAAGAAGATGATCGCGACCGAATACAACGTGATGTAAAGCGGTTGACGAGGCTCAAGCGCAGCAGCCAGATCGCGCAGCCAGACCATACGGTCGCCTGTGGAGAACCAGCTGGTAATCGTGGCCGGGAACAGAATGATCGACGATGCAAAGATCGGCGGAATCACCCCGGCCATGTTCAGCTTGAGCGGCAAATGCGAGCTCTGACCACCGTAGACCTTGTTGCCCACCTGGCGCTTGGCATAATTGACCGTGATTTTGCGCTGACCGCGTTCAACGAACACGACAAACGCCGTCACCAGTACCACCAGAGCAATGATGAACAGGGCAGACACCACCGACATTGAGTTGGTGCGCACCAGGTCCAGCAGCCCTGCCAGCGCCGTGGGCAAGCCCGCGACGATACCAGTGAAGATCAGGATCGAAATACCATTGCCCAGACCACGTTCGGTAATCTGCTCACCCAGCCACATGACGAACATGGTGCCAGTGACCAGCGTCACGATGGTCGTGAAGCGGAACAACATGCCCGGATCGACAACGAGCCCGGGTTGCGATTCCAGCGCCACCGATATGCCCACAGCCTGCACCAGCGCCAGCACGACCGTGCCGTAGCGGGTGTATTGGGTGATCTTGCGCCGGCCGGCTTCGCCCTCTTTCTTGAGCGCTTCCAGCGACGGCACCACCACCGACATCAACTGCATGATGATGGATGCCGAAATGTACGGCATGATCCCCAGGGCAAAAATCGAAAAGCGCGAAAGCGCACCGCCCGAGAACATGTTGAACAGGCCCAGGATCCCGCCCTGGTTCTGGCGGAACAAGTCCGCCAGCGCGTCCGGATTGATGCCCGGAACAGGGATGTGAGTACCGAGACGGTAAACCACGAGGGCGAGGACCAGGAACACGATACGGCGCTTCAGATCGCCGTATCGGGTACCGGTCTTGCCCAGTGCCTGCGCTTTAGCCACGCGTCACCTCGCGATCAAGCAAGCGAGCCGCCCGCGGCCTCGACAGCGGCGCGAGCGCCGGCCGTCGCAGTGATGCCACGCAGCACCACTTTGCGCGAGAGTTCACCCGACTTGATGACCTTGGCATAACGCACGCCTTGGCCAACCACGCCTGCGGCCTTCAGGGCCTGGACGTCGACTTCCTCGACATCCAGACGCTGCAGATCCGACAAACGGACTTCGGCGTACAGATGCTGACCGAGCGGGGTGAAACCACGCTTGGGCAGGCGACGCTGCAGCGGCATTTGACCGCCTTCGAAGCCAACCTTGTGGAAACCGCCCGAACGCGACTTCTGACCCTTGTGACCACGGCCGGCAGTCTTACCCAGACCGGAACCGATGCCACGGCCGACGCGGCGCTTGGCGTGCTTGGAGCCCTCAGCGGGCTTCAGCGAATTAAGTTGAATATCCGACATCGTGATTCCTTAGGCTTCCGACACGGAGACGAGATAATCCACCTTGCGGATCATCCCGCGCACTTCCGGCGTGTCGAGCAGCACACGGCTGCTGTTGAGACCACGCAGACCCAGGCCGCGAACGGTATCGCGGTGGGATTGCTTGGTACCGATCACCGAGCGTACGAGCGTAATTTTGATCTGCTTCTGAGCCATGATTTACCCCAGGATCTCTTCGACGGTTTTGCCGCGCTTGGCAGCAACTTCCGACGGGGTCAGGGAATTGCGCAGACCATTCAACGTGGCGCGAACCATGTTGTAGGGGTTGCTCGAGCCAAGACTCTTGGCCACGACGTTGCGCACGCCCATCACTTCAAAAATAGCGCGCATCGGGCCGCCGGCGATCACGCCAGTACCTTCAGCGGCCGGCGAGATCAGCACCGTCGAGGCGCCATGCTTGCCTACCACGGTGTGATACAGCGTGCCGTTCTTCAGGGCAACCTTGAACAAACCGCGGCGGGCCTGTTCCATTGCCTTCTGGACCGACACCGGCACTTCACGCGCCTTGCCCTTGCCCATGCCGATACGACCATCACCATCGCCCACCACGGTCAGCGCGGCAAAGCTCATGGTGCGACCACCCTTGACCACTTTGCTCACGCGGTTGACCGCGATCATCTTCTCGCGCAGACCGTCGTCGTTCTCTTTTTCCGCGGCGTTCTTGCCTTGTACTTTAGCCATTTGACTGATCCTCGCTTAGAACTTCAGGCCGGCTTCACGCGCGGCATCGGCCAGCGCCTTAACGCGGCCATGGTAACGAAAGCCCGAGCGATCGAAGGCAACCAGTTCAATACCGGCAGCCTTGGCCTTTTCGGCCACACGCTTGCCGATCAGAGCGGCGGCGGCGGCATTGCCACCGGTGCCAGACTGACCTGCCAGCTGCGAGCGCACTTCTGCCTCGAGCGTCGAGGCGCTGACGACCACACGATCGCCTTCCGGCGAAATGATGTTGGCGTAGATGTGCAGATTCGAGCGGAAGACCGACAGGCGATGAACGCCCAGCTGCGTAATCTTCCGGCGGGTCGGAACCGCACGACGCAAACGGGTAACTTTTTTGTCCATGATTCGTCCTTGTCGCCGTTACTTCTTCTTGGTCTCTTTAATGACGACGCGTTCATCGGCGTAACGTACACCCTTGCCCTTGTAGGGTTCGGGTTGACGGTAAGCACGGATTTCCGCGGCCACTTGACCGACGACTTGCTTGTTGGAGCCCTTGATGACGATTTCCGTCTGGGTCGGGCACTCCGCCTTAACACCGGCGGGCAGCTTGTGCAAAACGTCGTGCGAAAAGCCCAACTGCAGCTTGACGGCGTCACCTTGCACGGATGCACGGTAACCCACGCCAACCAGCGTCAGCTTGCGCTCGAAGCCCTTGCTCACACCGGTCACCATATTGGCAACCAGCGCGCGCACGGTACCCGACATGGCATTGGCGTGACGCGTGTCGTTGGCGACGGCGAAGGTCAGCTTGCCGTCGTCTTGAACCACGTTGACGTCGCCCGTCAGCGATTGCACCAAGGTGCCCAGCGGGCCCTTGACGGTGATCTGATCCTGCTGGATGCTGGCTTCAACACCCTTGGGCAGTTCGACCGGATACTTAGCGATACGTGACATTCGACTCTCCTTAGGCCACGTAGCAAAGCACTTCGCCGCCCACGCCATTGGCGCGAGCCTTGCGGTCGGTCATCACACCGCGCGAGGTCGAAACGATAGCCACACCCAGGCCGTTCATGACCTGAGGAATGTTGCTGCGGCCCTTGTAGATACGCAGACCGGGGCGCGAGACGCGCTCGATGCGCTCGATAACCGGACGGCCGGCGTAGTACTTAAGGGAGATTTCCAGCTCAGGCTTGGCCTGGCTGCCCTTGATTTCAAAACCGTCGATATAGCCTTCGTCCTTGAGCACGGTGGCAATAGCCACTTTCAGTTTCGAGGAGGGCATGTTCACCGTAGTCTTGTCAACTTGCTGCGCATTGCGAATGCGGGTCAGCATATCGGCGATGGGATCGCTCATGCTCATATTCGTTCTCCTACCAGCTGGCCTTGGTCATGCCGGGCACTTCGCCCTTCATGGCCATTTCACGCAGTTTGTGACGGGTCAGGCCGAACTTGCGGAACACGCCGCGAGGACGACCGGTCACCACGCAGCGATTGCGTTGGCGCGTCGGGTTGGCATTGCGCGGCAATTGTTGCAGCTTCAGCCGAGCCTGGTAACGTTCTTCGTCGGTCTTCGACTGGTCGTCGATGATCGCTTTCAATTCGGCGCGGCGAGCGGCGAACTTGTCAGCCAGCTTGGCGCGCTTGATGTCGCGATTGATGAGGGAAAGTTTAGCCACGTCATCAGCCCCTTAGTTGCGGAACGGAAAGCTGAAGGCGGTCAAGAGCGCCTTGGCTTCTTCGTCGGTCTTGGCGGAGGTGGTGATGCTGATATTCAGCCCACGCAGCGCGTCGATCTTGTCGTACTCGATTTCGGGGAAAATGATCTGCTCTTTCACCCCGATATTGTAGTTGCCGCGGCCGTCAAACGCACGACCCGAGATACCACGGAAGTCACGTACACGCGGCAGCGCGACAGCAACCAGGCGATCCAGGAATTCGTACATGCGTTGACCACGCAGCGTGACCATGCAACCGATCGGGTAGTTTTCACGGATCTTGAAACCCGCGATAGCTTTGCGCGTCTTGGTAATGACGGGCTTTTGACCGGCGATCTTGGTCAGGTCCGAGACAGCATGCTCGATGACCTTCTTGTCCGCCACAGCTTCCGAGACACCCATGTTCAGGGTGATCTTGGTGATGCGGGGACTTCCATCACGCTTTTGTAGCCAAACTTGGCTTGCAGGTCGACAGCGACCTTGCTCTTGTAGAAATCTTGCAAACGAGACATGTCTTTCGCCCCTTACGCCTTGGCGCCGACAACGGCACCATTGGAACGGAACACACGAACTTTGCGGCCGTCCTCTTCTTTGACGCCCACGCGATCGGCCTTGCCGGTAGCGGGGTTAAAGAGTGCCACGTTCGAGATATGGATCGGAAGCGTCTTTTCGACGATGCCGCCGGGGTTGTTGGCCATGGGGTTGGCCTTCATGTGCTTCTTCACGACGTTCACGCCTTCGACCAGCACGTGGTCGGCGTCAACGCGGGCCAGCACAACGCCACGACGCTTCTTGTCGCGGCCGGTCAGAACGATGACTTCGTCGCCTTTACGGATGTTGTTCATCGCGGGCTCCTTACAGCACTTCCGGGGCCAACGACACGATCTTCATGAACTTCTCGGTACGCAGTTCACGCGTAACGGGTCCGAAGATGCGGGTGCCGATGGGCTCCAGCTTGGCATTGAGCAACACGGCGGCATTGCCACCGAAACGAATCAGCGAACCGTCTTTGCGGCGCACGCCCTTGGCGGTACGAACCACCACAGCGTTGTAAATTTCGCCTTTTTTGACGCGCCCGCGCGGAGCCGCATCTTTGACGCTCACCTTGATGATGTCGCCGATACCGGCATAGCGGCGCTTGGAGCCACCGAGCACCTTGATGCACATGACAGCACGCGCACCAGTGTTATCGGCCACGTCCAGCGTGGTCTGCATTTGGATCATGATTTTTCCTGTTCCAACTTAACTGAAAACACGTCCTTCCCGGTTGGATAGGCCCGCATTTCCTGCCAGTTTTGGTCCCGTCAGGTCCGCGCCGCCTGCTGGCAGCAACGACCCTGGGTTGAAATCCTGCTGGGGTTTTCCCACAAGTCAGTCAAACCGGCGCCAAGCCCATCTTTCCCCCAAAGGACGAATCCCTGGGTTCCGTTCTGCGCAAAAGCAACTCGTGCTGCTTCGCGGCTAGGCCTGGGCCAACCCAACCAACAATTTGGGAAAGCTGTTTATTCTATCCCGCCTCACTTGGGAACGCAAGCGGCTTCGGGATTAAAAATCAAGATGGCTGTCTGCGTTATGCAACGCCTGATGCGACCCGATTTTTACAGGCGAGTCAGCGGCCGTTTCTCTGGTCATAGTAGGTTTTCTCCCAGGCATCGTGGTTAGCCTTGCCGCGGCGGATCTCGTCGCTCATGGGAGCGACGGCCAGCACCAGCCGGTTGAGCCAGCTGACCGGTGCGTGGCACGGCCGCTCGAAATCCACGAACAGCACCGCACGCAGCCCATCGGTGTCGTTATGCACCTGATGTGGATAGAGGTCGTCGAAAATCACCGCCTCGCCCTCCCGCCAGGAGTAACGTTGCCCATCGACCTCGATCCAGCAGCGCTCGCGCGGCTGCGGCACGCGCAACCCGAGATGCAAGCGCAGCACACCGTTGTAGGGGCCTTTGTGCAAGGGGATGCGCTTGCCCGGCTCCAGTATGGAGAAAAAAGCCGTCCGTATGCCCGGAATTCCCTGCAAGGCGCGCGCGGTGCCCGGGCAACGAGCCAGATTACGTTCAGACCGCATCCCATAGCCCATGAAGACGAACGTCTTCCACTGATCGTCGCGGGTGATCATGCCCACATCTGGCGAAATCTCATGGAAGGCCGGCAATTTTTCCCGATCGGCGAGCAATTGCTCTAGCTCGGCGCGGATGACCGGCGTTTGCGCTTCGAACGCAGGGACCCAGGCAAAGAGCCGGTTGTCGAAAATGGGTGGATCTCCGACCTTGGAGGCCCGCGCGATCCGTCCATGCAGCCAGTCGATGAAACGAAATAACACTCTCGAGAACAGGCTCTGGCGGGTTGCGGTGTCTGGCTGCACGGTCAGTTGTCGGCTGGCAAAAGGGCTGGAGCGGGCGTCAAGGACCCGTGCTTCCATGTGGTAGCCCGCGATCATACCCAATCGATACAGCGCCCGCGCCTCGCGCCCGTGAACCTGGGATGTATTGGTTCCCCCGTTTAGGCCGTTAGTGGCCCCTACACAGGGAACCAAGCTGGTTTAGACTGGCGCCACACGGGGTGCCTGCCGCGCCCCCACCCCACCAATTCCCCCGAGGAAAGACTGGCATGTACGAACAGTTGGCTTTGTATATCGATGGTGAATTTCTGAGCGGCGACGGTCGCAAGACCGAAGACGTGGTCAATCCTGCGACGCGCGAAGTACTAGGCCAGCTTCCTCACGCCTCGCAAGCGGATCTGGATCGCGCTCTGGAGGCAGCGGCCCGCGCCTTCGAAACGTGGAAGCGCACCTCGCCGATGGAGCGTTCGGCCATCCTGCGCAAGGTAGGCGCTCTTTCACGGGAGCACGCCCAGGAGATCGGTCGCAACATGACCCTTGACCAAGGCAAGCCTCTGGCCGAGGCCATCGGCGAAGTCACCAGTTGCTCCGAACATGCCGATTGGCACGCCGAAGAATGCCGCCGGATCTATGGCCGCATCGTGCCGCCGCGCAATCCCGATGCCCGCCAGTTGGTGCTCCACGAACCCATCGGAGTGTGCGCGGCCTTCACCCCCTGGAATTTCCCCTACAACCAGGCCATCCGCAAAATCTGCGCGGCCTTGGGCGCCGGCTGCACCATGGTTCTCAAGGGGCCGGAAGATTCTCCCAGCGCCGTCATGGCCATTGCCCGCCTGTTCCATGAGGCCGGCTTACCCAAAGGCTGCCTGAACATCGTTTGGGGCGAACCGGCCAAGATATCCGACTACTTGATTCGGTCCCCCATCGTGCGCAAGGTCTCGTTCACCGGCTCGGTGCCCGTCGGCAAGCAGCTTGCCGCGCTGGCCGGCGCGCACATGAAGCGCGTGACCATGGAATTGGGCGGCCACTCTCCCGTGCTGGTTTTCGATGACGCCGATGTCACGCGCGCCGCTGAAATGCTGGCCCGGTTCAAAATCCGCAACGCGGGACAGGTATACGTCTCGCCCACCCGGTTCTATGTCCAGGAAGGCGCGTATGACGCTTTCGTGGCGCGCTTTACGGAAGTGCTGTCCGGCATCAAGGTTGGCAACGGCATGGATGCCGGCGTTGAAATGGGCCCGCTTGCCCACGAGCGCCGGGTGCCTGCCATGAAGCAGTTCATCGACGACGCGCGCAAGCACGGTGCCAAGATCGTACTCGGCGGCGATGCTCCGTCAGACAAGGGGTATTTCTTCAGCCCCACGGTGGTGACCGACATTCCTGACCACGCCATGCTGATGACCGAAGAACCCTTCGGCCCGCTGGCGCCGGTGGTGCGCTTCAAGGACACCGACGAAGTCCTCAAACGCGCCAATAGCCTTCCCTTTGGCCTGTCTTCGTATGTGTTCACCGAATCGCTGAAAACCGCCACCAAAGTCTCCAATGGGCTGGAGGCCGGCATGGTCAACATCAATCATTTCGGCAGCGCACTGGCCGAGACGCCTTTCGGCGGCATCAAGGACAGCGGCATCGGCAGCGAAGGCGGGCTGGAGACCTTCGACGGTTATCTGGTGACCAAGTACATCACGCAAATCTGAATCCGGCCAGCCATCGCCCGGGGCAGGATATCCACCTCAGCCCTGGTGCCATTGCCGGGCCGACTGCGCGCGAAATTCGCGCGCAGTCATGCCGCAATGCTGGCGAAACACACGGCTGAAATGCGCCGCGTGCGCAAACCCGCTTTGATACGCCAGCTCGGCAATCGTTCGATGGGCGTGGGCCGGATCCCGCAGCAAACGCTGGCAATGGGCAAGACGCAGTTCATAGAGCTGAGACTCCACGCTTAGATTCGCAAGCTGAAACACGCGATGCAAGTAGCTTACCGACAACCCACAGGCCTGTCCGATCCGCGCCGGAGTCAAGGCCGTATCCGCAAGATGCCGCCGCATGAACGCCAGTGCACGCTCGCGATGCGCCAGACTCACGCTGCTGTCATGTTCTGAGGCGTGCCCCGCCTGGGACTGCACGAGAAACAGCACAATGAGATCGATCAGATGCTCGCCCAGCGTCCCCACCTCGCTATCGGTCCAGGAGGCCATCCCGCCCAGAAGGTGGTCCAGATAGCTTTTCAAGAGCTGCCCGCCCGGGGCGCCATCGTCGATGCACAACTTATAGAACGACTCCAGCCGAGTGGCACGCTGAGCGAGCGCCGCACGCGGGAAGGAAATGCTCAGACTGCGATAGCCGCACTGGCCCTGCGCGACGGCCTGATACGGTGCGCTCTGATTCATGAGATACACACAGCCGGGCTCGACCTCGAAGCGCCTGCCCGACTGCGTCACGGACAACGGGCCTGCCAGCGGCATGCCAAAGGTGAAGAACTCTTCATCGAGCTGAGAGATGTTGCCGCGCGTGCGTTCGAGCTTTTGCCCTTGATAGTGCAGGTCATTGAATTGCAGGTGCGCTCGGCGCGCATAACGCAAGCTGCCGCCGAATGCTCCGCCGCCCTGCCCGGCATGGACCTCAAACGGACCGAAAGCGTGCGCCAGCGCATCGCGCCAACTGTCCAACTGCTGTTGCGGGTCCACCTGAGTCGTGGCGAATCGTGTGTCAACCATGCTGTATGTCTCCGCGCACGCCCTCGAATTGACTGAGCGTACCCATTCTTTTGATCGTGCCTCTTGCCGGGCATGGGCGCCTTGTCTGCGCCCTAAGAACAAGTCTATATTCGGCCCCAACAGAGAACAACCTGGGAAATCCGGGAGGAGACATGAAGGCGACCCACCCCGCCTCGCGCTATGCGCGTGCCCAAGGCCGAGAATTGCATTACGTCGAATGGGGACAGGCCGATGCGCCTGCCGTCCTCCTATGGCACGGCTTGGCCCGCACGGGACGCGATTTCGACGATCTGGCGCACGTATTGAGTGCCGAGTGGCGCGTCATTTGCCCGGACACGCTGGGGCGCGGCCTGTCCCAATGGAGTCCCAAACCACGCCAGGAATATCAACTGTCGTTCTACGTCCGACTGGCCGAAGATCTGCTTGACGGTCTTGGAATACGCCAGGCTGCCTGGGTCGGCACGTCCATGGGCGGAGCCATCGGCATGGTGGCGGCGGCAACCTGTCTGCGGCAACGCCTGACCCACTTGGTAATCAACGACATCGGCCCCACCCTGCCCCGCCCGGCCATGAAGCGCATCCAGGCCTATACCGGCAGCCCGCCCGCGTTCACTACGGTAACGGAGCTGGAGCAATGGGTGCGTAACGCCTACAAACCCTACGGTAAGCAAACCGACGAGCAGTGGCGCCGCATGACAGAGACCTCGGCACGGCGTCTACCCGATGGGCGTATCACCTTGCACTACGATCCAGCCATCGTCGGTCAGTTCGAGCTCTACCCTGACGATTATGAGCGCTGGCCCGAGTACGACAGCATCCGGCAGCCCGTGTTGCTGTTGCGCGGCGAGCAATCGGATCTGCTGCTCGAAGACACCGCCCGTGCCATGACCGAACGTGGCCCACGAGCGCGCCTGCTCAGTATTGCCGATTGCGGCCACGCCCCCAGCCTGAACGCTCCCGCACAGATCGAACCCGTACGTCAATTTCTCGCCCAGCATCGTGCCCGAGGAGAGTCCGCATGAAACGCATCCTGACCGCCGTTCTGACAAGCGTCGCGCTTGCAGCCCCCGCCGTCGCCGCCGACCTGGTGGTCGCGCATGTGTATGACAAGACCGGTCCCCTGGAGGCCTACGCCAAACAAACCCACAATGGCCTGATGATGGGCCTGGAGTACGCTACCCAGGGCACGATGGCCGTGGCCGGCCGCAAAATACGGGTGATCGAAAAGGACAACCAAGGCAAGCCGGATGTTGCGCGCGCGCAGCTGGCTTCGGCCTACGCCGATGACAATGCCGACCTTGCCGTGGGCCCGACCTCTTCGGGCGTGGCACTAGCCATGCTGCCCATTGCGGAGGAGTACGAGAAAATCCTGCTCGTCGAGCCCGCCGTCGCCGACTCGATTACCGGCGAGAAATGGAACCGCTATATCTTTCGCACCGGCCGTAATTCCTCGCAGGATGCCGTGGCCAATGCCGCCGCCTTCGATCAGGACGGCACATCCATTGGAATGCTGGCACAGGACTACGCCTTCGGCAGAGATGGTGTGCGCGCGTTCAAGGGCGCGCTCAAGCATGCCAAGATCGTGCATGAGGAGTATCTGCCCGCCAACGCCACCGACTTCAGTGGCGGCGCGCAACGCTTGTTCGACGCGCTCAAGGACAAGCCGGGCCGCAAGATCATCTTTGTCCTTTGGGCAGGAGCGGGCAATCCGTTCAAGATCGCGGACCTCGACCCCAAACGCTATGGCATAGAGATCGCCACTGGCGGCAACACACTGGCCGCCATGACGCCGCTCAAGAGTCTGGCCGGAATGGAAGGCGCCACCTACTACTACTACGGTATTCCGAAGAACCCCATTAACGACTGGCTGGTGGCCGAGCATCAAAAACGCTATGGACAGCCACCGGACTTCTTCACCGCCGGCGGAATGTCAGCGGGGATCGCCATCGTCGAGGCTCTGAAGAAGACCGCGGGCAAGTCAGATACGGACACGCTCATCAAGGCCATGGAAGGAATGAGCTTTGAAACGCCCAAAGGCAAAATGACATTCCGCCCGCAGGATCATCAGGCCATGCAGTCCATGTACCACTTCCGCATCAAGAACGATCCCTCCGTACCCTGGGCGGAGCAGGAGCTGGTGCGCGAGATCACGCCTGAGCAAATGGATGTTCCCATCCAGAACAAGCGCTGAGCCCATGCTCGAGACACGATCGCTGGGAATCCGTTTTGGCGGTCACACCGCCGTCGATGGCGTCAGCGCGCGCTATGCCCCCGGCACGCTGACTGCCATCGTGGGTCCGAACGGAGCAGGAAAAACCACCTACTTCAACCTGATATCCGGCCAACTGCGGGCCAGCACAGGGGCGGTGCTGCTCGGCGGACGTGACCTTACACGTCTGGGCGTAGCGGCCCGCATGCATGCCGGCCTGGGCCGCGCGTTTCAGCTCACGCAATTGTTCCCCCGGTTGACCGTCCATGAGAATGTGCGGCTGGCGCTGCAGTCGCGCGCTCAAGGACCAGGTTGGCGGCACATCAAGCTGTGGAATCGCTGGCGAGACGATCATGCCTTGATCGAACACGCTGATGCGCTGCTGGTGCGCGCACGCTTGCAACAGCGGCGGGATCAGGCTGCGGCCGACCTGCCACACGGCGACCAGCGCAAGCTCGAGATCGCCATGTTGATGGCCCTGGACCCCGTGGTGTTCATGCTCGATGAGCCTACCGCGGGCATGAGCGTGGACGATGTGCCAGTAATCCTCGACCTCATTCGCGAACTCAAACAGGATCCCGCCAAGATCATCATGTTGGTAGAACACAAAATGGATGTTGTGCGCGAGCTGGCCGATCGCATCGTCGTGCTGCACAACGGCCGCCTCATGGCCGATGGATTACCCGCCGACGTCATTGCTTCACCGCTGGTCCAACAGGCCTACCTGGGCATGGGAAACGCCGCATGATGCCCTTATTGCGACTACATGATGTGCATACGCACATCGGCGCGTATCACATCCTTCATGGTGTGAATCTGGATGTGCCGCGAGGGCGCGTAACCATGCTGTTGGGGCGTAACGGCGCAGGCAAGACGACGACTCTGCGCACCATCATGGGCCTGTGGCAGGCCACTCGCGGCACGCTGCAATTCGATGCGCAAGCCGTCAGGCCCAGGCCACCTGAGATGGCACGCCGGGGCATCGCCTACGTGCCCGAGAACATGGGTATCTTCGGCGGGCTCACGGTCAAGGAGAATATTCTGCTGGCTGCGCGCGGCGTGCGGCGTGCGGCGCGCCAAGGATCTGGACACTGCCAGGCTGGAATGGATCTTCGGTTTCCTCCCCGCACTGCGAAAGTTCTGGCTTTATCCTGCCGGAAACCTTTCCGGCGGCCAGAAGCAAATGTTGGCCGTAGCGCGCGCCATTATCGAGCTGCGACGGCTGCTCATTGTCGATGAGCCCAGCAAAGGCCTGGCGCCATCCATTGTTCAAAACATGATCGCCGCGTTTGAGGAGCTCAAGCGTGGTGGCACGACGATCCTGCTCGTCGAGCAGAACTTCGGCTTTGCCAGCCAGTTGGGCGACCACGTTGCCGTGATGGACAACGGGTGCGTCGTCCACGCAGGCAGCATGACTGCGCTGGCGCAGGACGACACTCTGCAACAACGACTGCTGGGCCTGTCCCTGGGGAGTCATCAATGAGCACCGGACTTTCCACGACCGAGACAAGTCTGCCGGCCGCCCGCCGCGATTACATCCCTGCCGCACTCGTGCTGGGTCTTGCCGTCGCCGCCCTGCCATTGATCGGTTCCTGGTCGACATGGCTCACGCTGACCGTGGCCGGGCTGGCCATGGGAATGATCATTTTCATCGTCGCCTCCGGCATGACGCTCGTCTTCGGCCTGATGGACGTACTGAATTTCGGCCACGGTCTGTTCATTGCCATCGGCGCCTACATGGCCACCACGGTACTCGCGCTCATGGGAGGGTGGACGGACAGCCCCAGCCTGTGGGTCAACCTGGGAGCCATTGTTCCGGCATTGCTTGTCGGCATGGCGGTCGCCGGTGCGATAGGCGCGGTGTTCGAACGGCTGATTGTCCGCCCCGTCTACGGCCACCACCTGAAGCAGATCCTGATCACTATGGGAGGGCTGATCATCGGCGAGGAACTCATCAAGATGATCTGGGGCCCGCAAACCATCACCCTGGTACTGCCGACGGCTCTGCGCGGCGCGGTCTTGTTCGGAGACGCTGCCATCGAGAAGTTTCGGCTACTGGCGTTGGCAATCGGATTGGGCGTGCTCGGCCTGCTGCTCGTCGTTCTTAATCGCAGCAAGTTGGGACTGTTGATCCGTGCTGACGTAGAGGATCGCGAAATGGTCGAGAGCCTGGGATACCGCATACGGCATCTGTTCATCGCCGTTTTCGTCGCAGGCTCGATGCTCGCCGGACTCGGTGGCGTGCTCTGGGGCCTGTATCAACAGTCCGTGGTTCCGCAGCTCGGCGCACAAGTCAACGTACTCATCTTCATCGTCATCATGATAGGCGGCCTCGGCTCGACCGCCGGATGTCTCATCGGCGCGCTGCTCGTGGGCTTGATGGCCAACTACACTGGCTTCTTACTGCCCAAGGCTGCGCTGTTCTCCAATATCGCACTGCTGGTTGCCGTCTTGTTGTGGCGCCCGCAGGGCGTCTATCCAGTCACCCAACCGCGCTAACACCATGCACTTGCTCTCCGGCGATCCGCCTCGTAGTCGCGTGCTGGCCGCGCTGCTCATACTCATCGTGGTCCTTCTGGCCATCGCCCCGTTTGTCTTCCCGGGCCCGCGCGCGCTCGCGGTGGCAGCCAAGATACTGGTGTTCGTCGTACTGGTCGCCAGCTACGATCTCTTGCTTGGCTACACTGGCGTGGTGAGCTTTGCACACACGATGTTCTTCGGTATCGGCGCCTACGGCGTTGCGATTGCCAGCACGCGCATGGAGCCCGGATGGGCTGCCGTTGGAGCCGGCCTGCTCATTGCTTTGGCGGTGTCGCTGCTATTGGCATTGCTCATCGGCCTGGCCAGTCTGCGAGTTCGGGCCATTTTCTACGCCATGATCACGCTTGCCGTGGCCGCGGCATTTCAGACGCTCAGTTCGCAACTATCCTGGTTGACCGGTGGCGAAGACGGCCTGAACTTCAAAGTCCCGCACTTGCTCCGGCCCGCCTACAAGGTCTTTCGTGAACCGGTGCTGGGTTTGAATATCGACGGCCGCATCATTACCTACTATCTGATCTTCTCCGCGGCCGTCGTGCTCTTTCTTCTGCTGCTGCGCATCGTCAACTCGCCCTTTGGCCGCGTACTGCAGGCCATTCGCGAAAATGCGTTTCGCGCCGAAGCACTGGGTTATCGAAGCGTGATCTACCGCAGTGCCTCCAATGTGCTGGCGGCCTTGTTTGCCACCATAGCTGGCGCGCTCTACGCCCTCTGGCTGCGCTACAACGGGCCCGACACCACGCTGTCTTTTGAGATCATGCTCAACGTCTTGCTGATGCTGGTCATAGGCGGCATGGGGACAATGTATGGGGCCGTACTCGGAGCAACACTGTTTGTGTTCGCACAGAGCTATCTGCAAGACGGACTCCAAATCCTTCACGCGGCCACCGCCAGCCTGACACTCGTGGCGCCATGGTTTGAACCCGATCGCTGGCTGCTGTGGTTGGGTGTTCTGTTCGTCTTGTCGGTGTATTATTTCCCCGGCGGCATAGCAGGCAAGCTGCGCGGCTAAACACCGCCAACGCCGAAGATAAAAAAACGGCCGGGATGCAATCCCGGCCGTTTTTTCTCGTGGCATCCGAGGCGAACCCTGGTATGCCGCGATGCTACAACTTAGATGATGCGCGCTGCTTCGACCAGACGCACCACACGCCACGCCTTGGAGCGCGAGATGGGGCGGCCTTCTGCGATTTCAACGGTATCGCCTTCGTTGTACTGGTTCGTTTCGTCGTGGGCCTTGTACTTGGCCGAACGCATGACGATCTTACCGTAGATGGGGTGCTTGACGCGGCGCTCAACGAGCACGACGACAGTCTTGTCCATCTTGTTGCTGACGACCTTGCCAACCAGCGTACGCTGGCGCTTGGTAACCTGGGTGTTTTGCGTTTCGCTCATGTTTATTTCCCTGCCTTCTCGGTCAGCAAGGTACGCACACGCGCGATATCGCGACGCACGTTGCGCAGCTGGCTGGTGTTGGCAAGCTGCTGCGTAGCCTTCTGCATGCGCAGACCAAATTGCGCCTTCAGCAGGCTCTCGAGCTCTTTGCCCAGCTCGGCGGCGTCTTTCGAACGGAGTTCGCTAGCTTTCATATTTGTACTCCTTAAGCACCGATATGACGCGCAACGAACGTGGTCGAGATCGGCAGCTTAGCGGCGGCCAAGCGGAACGCTTCGCGCGCCAGCTCTTCGCTGACCCCTTCCATTTCGTAGAGCACCTTGCCGGGCTGGATTTCCGCGACCCAGTACTCGGGGTTGCCTTTACCGTTACCCATCCGGACTTCAGCCGGTTTTTGCGAGATCGGCTTATCCGGGAAAATACGAATCCAGATACGGCCACCGCGCTTGATGTGACGGTTGATGGCACGACGAGCAGCTTCGATCTGACGGGCGGTCAGACGGCCACGGCCGGTGGCCTTCAGGCCGAATTCGCCGAAGGACACGTTGGCGCCGCGAGTCGCCAGGCCGGTATTGCGGCCCTTTTGCTCTTTGCGATACTTTCTGCGAGACGGTTGCAGCATGGTTATTCTCCTTCAGGCGCCGGAGCCGCGTCCGCCTTACGGGGAGCACGACCACCCGGACGGCCGTTGCGGGCACCATCCGGACGATCGCCACGGGGGCGCGACGCGGACGACGCTCTTCTTCACGCGGGGCGGCGGTTTCAGGGGGCAGCTCGCCATTGGCCAGCATGTCGCCCTTGTAGACCCACACCTTGATGCCGATCACACCGTACGTGGTGTGGGCTTCGGAGGTGCCGTAGTCGATGTTCGCCTTCAACGTGTGAAGCGGCACGCGGCCTTCGCGATACCACTCGGTACGAGCGATTTCGATACCGTTCAGACGGCCCGAGCTCATGATCTTGATGCCCTGAGCACCCAAGCGCATGGCGTTCTGCATCGCACGCTTCATGGCGCGACGGAACATAATGCGCTTTTCGAGCTGCTGGGAGATCGAGTCGGCGATCAGTTGAGCGTCGGTTTCCGGCTTGCGGATTTCCTCGATGTTCACGTGCACGGGCACGCCCATCAGACGCTGCAGATCAGCCTTCAGGTTTTCGATGTCTTCGCCACGCTTGCCGATCACCACGCCCGGACGAGCCGAGTAAACGGTGATGCGGGCGTTCTTGGCGGGACGCTCGATAACCACGCGACCAACCGAAGCGCTCTTGAGCTTCTTCTTCAGGTACTCGCGCACGCGGATGTCTTCGGCCAGCATGCCGCCGAAAGCCTTGTCGTCGGCGTACCAACGCGAGGACCAGTTACGGGTGACCGCGAGACGGAACCCAGTGGGGTGAATTTTCTGACCCATCTTGACTCCTTAAGCTCCGACCTTGACCGTGATGTGGCAGGTCTGCTTCTCGATACGGTTACCACGGCCCTTGGCGCGAGCCGAGAAACGCTTCATCGATTGAGCCTTGTCCACATAAATCGTGGTGACCTTCAGCTCGTCGATGTCCGCGCCTTCGTTGTGCTCGGCATTGGCGATGGCGGACTCGACAGCTTTTTTCAGGATGCCGGCGGCCTTCTTGGGCGAGAAGTTGAGGATGTTCAGCGCCTGAGCGACCGACTTGCCGCGGATCAGATCCGCGACCAGACGGGTCTTCTGGGCCGAGATGTGAACCCCACGGATAATGGCAGTAGTTTCCATCGCTTACCTCTTCGCCTTCTTGTCCGCGGCGTGACCCTTGAACGTACGGGTCAAGGCGAACTCGCCAAGCTTGTGACCGACCATGTTCTCGTTGATATAGACGGGAACATGCTGGCGGCCGTTGTGCACAGCGATCGTCAGACCGATGAACTCGGGCAGGATCGTGGAACGGCGCGACCAGGTTTTGATCGGCTTCTTGTCTTTGCCCGTCACGGCCGCTTCCACCTTCTTGATCAGGTGCGCGTCGACAAACGGGCCTTTCTTGATCGAACGTGACATAGTGTTCGCCTCTTATTTGCGCTTGCGCCGTTGGACGATCATATTGTTCGTCCTCTTGTTGCGACGGGTCTTGAAACCCTTCGACGGAGTGCCCCATGGGCTGACCGGTTCGCGAGCTTCGCCAGTACGACCTTCACCACCACCGTGCGGGTGATCGATCGGGTTCATGGCGACACCGCGGACGGTCGGGCGGATACCACGCCAACGCATGGCACCGGCCTTACCGATTTGGCGCAGGCTGTGTTCTTCGTTACCGACTTCACCGATGGTGGCACGGCACTCAATGTGCACGCGACGCACTTCACCGGAGCGCAGACGGACCTGAGCGTAGGTGCCTTCACGGGCCATCAGCACGGCGGAAGCGCCGGCCGAACGAACCATCTGGGCGCCCTTGCCGGGGATCATCTCGACGCAATGAATCGTCGTACCCACCGGGATGTTACGGATGGGCAGCGTATTGCCGGCGCGGATCGGCGCTTCAACGCCCGAGATCAGGGTCGCACCCACTTCCACACCGCGCGGGGCGATGATGTAGCGGCGCTCGCCGTCGGCGTAGCACAACAACGCGATGTGAGCCGTACGGTTGGGGTCATATTCCAGACGCTCAACCTTCGCAGGAATACCGTCCTTGTTGCGACGGAAGTCGACAACACGGTAGTGCTGCTTATGGCCACCGCCACGATGGCGGATCGTGATGTGACCGTTGTTGTTACGGCCCGAACCACGAGTTTTCTTTTCCAGCAGGGCAGCGTGAGGCGCACCCTTGTGCAGCTTGGGGCTGACAACCTTCACCATGCCGCGACGGCCGGGCGAGGTCGGCTTTACTTTAACGAGGGCCATTTACTTCACCTCCGCAAAGTCGATTTCCTGGCCGTCCTTGAGCGAGACGTAGGCCTTGCGCTCATTGCGACGACGACCAACGAAACGGCCAAAGCGCTTGACTTTGCCCTTACGGTTGAGGACCTGCACGGCTTCGACCTGCACCTTGAAGAGCAGTTCGACGGCAGCCTTGATCTCCGGCTTGGTAGCGTCTGCCACCACACGGAAAGCGATTTGCTGGTTCTTCTCGGCGACGAACGTGGCTTTTTCAGTCACGACCGGCGCGAGAATGACTTGCATCAAGCGTTCGGCGTTCATCCGAGCATCTCCTCGAATTGCGCGATGGCCGGCTTGGTGATCAGCACTTTCTTGTAGTGGATCAGCGAGAGCGGATCGGCATAGCGGGGCTCGACCACGGCAACGTGCGGCAGGTTGCGGGTGGCGAGGTAAACATTTTCATCGACCGTATCGGTGATGATCAGCACGGAGTCCAGACCCAGCGTCTTGAGCTTTTCAGCGGCCAGCTTGGTCTTGGGCGAATCGAGCGAGAAGGTGTCAACCACAGTGATGCGGTCTTCACGAGCCAACTGCGACAGAATCGCACGGATCCCAGCGCGGTACATCTTCTTGTTGACCTTCTGGCTGAAGTTCTCTTCAGGCGAATTCGGGAACGTGCGACCACCCCCACGCCACAGCGGCGACGAGGTCATACCGGCACGAGCGCGGCCGGTACCCTTCTGGCGCCAGGGCTTCTTGGTCGAGTGCTTGACTTCAGCGCGGTCTTTCTGGGCGCGGTTGCCACTACGAGCGTTGGCCTGGAAGGCCACAACGATCTGGTGCACCAGCGCTTCGTTGAAGTCGCGGCCGAAGACGGTGTCGGGCGCGCTAAACGTCGCGGCCTGACCTTGGTCGTTCAGGAGCTTGAGATCCATTTACTTACGCCCCCTTCTTGGCCGGCGCCTTGATAGCCGGACGCACGATGACATCGCCACCAGCGTGGCCAGAGACAGCGCCCTTGACCAGCAGCAGGCCGCGCTCAGCGTCGACACGAACGACGTCGAGGTTCTGAACCGTACGGGTGGCATCGCCCAAATGGCCAGCCATGCGCTTGCCAGGGAAAATGCGGCCCGGATCTTGTGCTTGGCCGATGGAGCCAGGCACGCGGTGCGAACGCGAGTTACCGTGCGAAGCACGTTGCGAGCCGAAATGATGGCGCTTGATGGTACCGGCAAAGCCTTTACCAATCGTGGTGCCCGTCACGTCGACTTGTTGACCGGCTTCGAAGACGGATTCCACAGCGATGACCGAACCGGCCGCGAATTCAGCGGCGCGAGCGGGATCAAGACGGAATTCCTTCAGGTTGCTGCCGGCTTCAGCGCCAGCCTTGGCGAAGTGACCGGCCTCAGCCTTGGTCACGCGCGAGGCGCGACGATTGCCATAAGTCACTTGGATGGCGGCGTAGCCGTCGGTTTCCAGGGACTTGACTTGGGTCACGCGGTTGTTGGACACGTCCAGCACAGTGACCGGGATGGACTCGCCTTCCTCGGTAAAAATGCGGGTCATGCCGACCTTGCGACCCACCAGACCCAGCCGATGCGCGGCGGGCGTGGGTGTCGTATTCGACATCGTTTTCTCCATTCCCGACTGCGATTGGTCGGGGCTAATCAGGCAAAGGGTAACGGCCCTCACCCTACAGTACAAAGAACTTGCTTCAAGCACCCAAGACGTAAATCATGTCCGCGCGCAAAAAGCGATAGTTACTCTTGCCACAAAATGGCAAGCTTGGCATATTAGCATGTTTTTTGCAGCTGGCACAAGCACTTAGCGCCAGGCCTGCGTACTGTGTGACGACAGCAACAACGGCAACGTAGCGCCATAAGCCGGCCTGGCCGCCAAACAAAATGGTCGCACCCCGAATGGAGATGCGGCCATTTCTCGGATCGCGTGCAAGGCACGCAACCCTTTAGCCTTGCTTACTGCAGAGCGATCTCGACGTCGACACCAGCCGGCAGATCGAGGCGCATCAGAGCGTCAACGGTCTTGTCGGTGGGATCCACGATGTCCATCAGACGCTGATGGGTGCGGATTTCGAACTGATCGCGCGACGTCTTGTTGACGTGCGGCGAACGCAGAACGTCGTAACGACGGATGCGCGTGGGCAGGGGAACCGGACCGCGGACGACAGCGCCGGTACGCTTGGCAGTGTCAACGATTTCCGCTGCGGACTGATCGATCAGTTTGTAATCGAAAGCCTTCAGGCGGATGCGGATCTTTTGGTTTTTCATGGCGTTTCCTAAAGAACGAAAAACGAAGGCGGTCGGTAGCCTGACCGCCTTCGTGAAGGGTATTACTTGAGGATCTTGGCGACGACGCCGGCGCCGACGGTGCGACCGCCTTCACGGATGGCGAAACGCAGACCTTCTTCCATGGCGATCGGAGCCAACAGCCTGACCGTCATCGACACGTTGTCGCCCGGCAAAACCATTTCCTTGTCCTGCGGCAGATCGATCGTGCCCGTCACGTCCGTCGTACGGAAGTAGAACTGCGGACGATAGCCGTTGAAGAACGGGGTGTGGCGGCCGCCTTCTTCCTTGGACAGAATGTACACCTCGGCCGTGAAGTCCGTGTGCGGGTTGATCGAACCCGGCTTGGCCAGCACTTGGCCACGCTCGACGTCTTCACGCTTGGTGCCGCGCAGCAAAATGCCCACGTTGTCGCCCGCTTGACCTTGGTCGAGCAGCTTGCGGAACATTTCAACGCCCGTGCACGTCGTCTTCACCGTCGGCTTGATGCCCACGATTTCGATTTCTTCACCGACCTTGACCACGCCGCGCTCGATACGACCCGTCACCACCGTGCCGCGACCCGAGATCGAGAACACGTCTTCGACCGGCATCAGGAACGCGCCGTCAATCGCACGCTCAGGCGTCGGGATGTACGAATCCAGCGCTGCGGCCAGAGCCAAAATCGCCTGCTCGCCCAGTTCGCCCTTGTCGCCTTCCAGCGCCAGCTTGGCCGAACCCTTCACGATCGGCGTGTCGTCGCCCGGGAAGTCGTACTTCGACAGAAGTTCGCGAACTTCCATCTCCACCAGCTCGAGCAGCTCGGCGTCGTCAACCATGTCCGCCTTGTTCAGGAAGACAATGATGTACGGCACGCCAACCTGGCGGCTCAGCAGAATGTGCTCACGCGTCTGCGGCATCGGGCCGTCAGCGGCCGACACCACCAGAATCGCGCCGTCCATCTGCGCCGCGCCCGTGATCATGTTCTTCACATAGTCAGCGTGGCCCGGGCAGTCAACGTGCGCGTAGTGACGCGCTTCCGTCTCGTACTCGACGTGTGCCGTGTTGATCGTGATACCACGCGCCTTCTCTTCCGGAGCCGCGTCAATCTGGTCGTAGCCCTTGGCTTCGCCACCGAACTTCGTCGACAGCACCGTCGTAATCGCCGCCGTCAACGTCGTTTTGCCGTGGTCAACGTGACCAATCGTACCCACGTTCACGTGCGGCTTGGTACGTTCAAACTTGCCTTTTGCCATGATCTATATCCTTTAACTTTCAAGGAAACTTGGATATTTGCCGCGCCCCGGATCACGGGGTCGCGGCGACGGTTATTTACTTGGCCCGAGCGGCGATGACTTCGTCAGCGACGTTCTTGGGAGCCTCGGAGTAATGCTTGAATTCCATCGTGTACGTGGCACGACCTTGCGTGAGCGAACGCAGGTTGGTGGCGTAACCGAACATCTCGGCCAGAGGAACCTCTGCCTTGATGATCTTGCCGCCGCCGACCATATCGTCCATGCCCTGAACCATGCCGCGACGCGAGGACAAATCGCCCATCACGCTGCCAGCGTAGTCTTCCGGCGTCTCGACTTCAACAGCCATCATCGGTTCGAGCAGAACCGGGCTGGCTCTGCGCATACCTTCTTTGAAGGCCATCGAGCCGGCCATCTTGAACGCGTTTTCGTTCGAGTCCACATCGTGGTACGAGCCGAAGAACAGCGTGGCCTTCACGTCCACGACGGGGTAGCCAGCCAGAATACCTGCAGGCAGGGTTTCCTGGATGCCCTTTTCCACCGCGGGGATGAATTCACGAGGAACCACACCGCCCTTGATGGCGTCGACGAACTCGAAACCGCCGCCAGGAGGCAACGGCTCGACCTTCAGGACCACGTGGCCGTACTGACCACGACCGCCGGACTGCTTGACGAACTTGCCTTCGATTTCGTCGCAGACCTTACGGATGGTTTCGCGATAGGCCACCTGGGGCTTGCCGACGTTGGCTTCCACGCCGAATTCGCGCTTCATGCGGTCAACAAGAATTTCCAGGTGCAGCTCGCCCATGCCCGAAATGATGGTCTGGCCGGATTCTTCGTCGCTGCGCACGCGGAACGACGGATCTTCCTGAGCCAAACGCGACAGGGCCAGGCCCATCTTTTCCTGGTCAGCCTTCGACTTGGGTTCAACGGCCTGCGAAATCACGGGCTCGGGGAACTCCATGCGTTCCAGCGTCACATGGGAATCGATGTCGCACAGCGTTTCGCCAGTGGTCACGTCCTTCAGACCCACCACGGCGGCGATGTCGCCAGCGAGAACTTCCTTGATTTCTTCGCGGTTGTTCGCGTGCATCTGCAGAATACGACCGATACGCTCTTTCTTGCCCTTGATGGGGTTGAAGACCGTGTCGCCCGACTTCAGCACGCCCGAGTAGACGCGCACGAAGGTCAGCTGACCAACGAAAGGATCGCTCATCAGCTTGAAAACCAGAGCCGCGAACTTTTCGTCGTCGTTGGCGCTACGCTTGACTTCGTTGCCGTTGTCATCGGTGCCTTCGACCGGCGGAATGTCAACCGGCGAGGGCAGGTAGTCGATCACCGCATCCAGCATGCGCTGCACGCCCTTGTTCTTGAAAGCGGTGCCGCACAGCATCGGATGGATTTCGCCAGCGATGGTGCGTTGACGGACGGCCGTGTTGATCTCGGCTTCTTCCAGCGAACCGGTTTCGAGGTACTTGTTCATAAGTTCCTCGGACGATTCGGCGGCAGCTTCGACCAGCTTTTCACGCCATTCTTCGGCCGTAGCTTGCAGTTCAGCCGGGACGTCAGCGTACTCGAACTTCGTACCTTGGCTGGCTTCGTCCCAAATGATGGCCTTCATCTTGACCAGATCGATCACGCCGGTGAACGTATCTTCGGCGCCGATCGGAATCACGATGGGCACGGGATTGGCACGCAGGCGGGTACGCAGCTGCTCGTAGACCTTGAAGAAGTTGGCACCGGTACGGTCCATCTTGTTCACGAAGGCCAGACGGGGCACACCGTACTTGTTGGCCTGGCGCCAAACGGTTTCCGATTGGGGCTGAACGCCACCCACGGCGCAGTACACCATGCAGGCACCGTCCAGAACGCGCATGGAACGCTCCACCTCGATGGTGAAGTCCACGTGCCCCGGGGTGTCGATGATGTTGATGCGGTGCTCGGGATAGTTGCCGGCCATGCCGCGCCAAAACGCCGTCGTAGCCGCCGACGTAATGGTGATGCCACGCTCTTGCTCTTGTTCCATCCAGTCCATGGTGGCTGCGCCATCATGCACTTCACCAATCTTGTGATTGACGCCGGTATAGAACAGGATGCGTTCGGTCGTGGTGGTCTTCCCTGCATCGATGTGCGCAGAGATACCAATGTTGCGATAGCGCTCGATCGGGGTTTTGCGGGCCATGGTAGGTTAATCCTTAAATTACCAGCGGAAATGGCTGAAAGTCTTGTTGGCTTCGGCCATCTTGTGCGTGTCTTCGCGCTTCTTCATTGCGGCGCCACGACCTTCAGAGGCATCAATCAGTTCGCCAGCCAGACGCAGATCCATCGACTTTTCGCCACGCTTCTTGGCGGCTTCACGGAGCCAACGCATAGCCAGGGCCAGGCGGCGCACGGGGCGCACTTCAACCGGCACTTGGTAGTTGGCACCGCCAACGCGGCGGCTCTTGACTTCGACGATCGGCTTGATGTTGTTGATGGCCAGCGTGAAGACTTCAATCGGCTCTTTGCCGGTCTTGGTCTGGACTTGAGCCAGAGCACCGTAGACGATGCGCTCGGCGACGGCCTTCTTGCCGTCCAGCATCACAACGTTCATGAACTTGGCGAGCTCGACGCTGCCGAACTTCGGATCGGGCAGAATCTCGCGCTTGGGTACTTCGCGACGACGGGGCATTTTTGCTTCCTTGTGTCTGTTCAGTTGAACCGCGCTTTCGCACGGCCATGGTCATCCATACAGAATGACGCCTTACGTGCTGCACACTATTCCAGCGTTCACTGGCGCAGCTGCACACTCTCCGGGCCACGGGCCATCCCGCAACCTGGGTACTGCAGCGAAGGCTTAGGCCTTCTTCGGGCGCTTGGCACCGTACTTCGAACGAGCTTGCTTGCGGTCCTTGACGCCTTGCAGGTCAAGGGAGCCGCGCACGATGTGATAACGCACACCGGGCAAGTCCTTCACACGACCGCCACGCACGAGAACGACCGAGTGCTCTTGCAGGTTGTGGCCTTCGCCGCCGATGTACGAAATGACTTCGTAACCGTTGGTCAGACGCACCTTGGCAACCTTACGCAAAGCGGAGTTCGGCTTCTTGGGGGTGGTGGTGTAGACACGGGTGCAAACGCCGCGACGCTGGGGGCAATTCTCCAGCGCGGGGCTCTTGCTCTTGATGATGCTGACTTCGCGCGGCTTGCGCACGAGTTGGCTAATGGTAGGCATGACCTTTGAAATCCCTTTTACGTACCACTGGTAAGTACTTACGTACTATGTCCTCCGGGCGCCTGATGCTAAGACGCCTGGCGGGGGCAGTTTGCGCAAAACCGCCTCTGACGTGGGTGACGTAAAAGAGCGGGTCTTGCAGACAAGCGCGCAAAGTGTGAGAGATGCCTATTTCACTGCTATTACCCACACAGACGTGGCCTGGCCAAAATCTTGTGATCCTGACCGGGCCGGCAGCCCTGGTGTGGGTGGGTGCGGACAAAACTACCCGAACTCGTGACGCATCCGGCAGTCTTGCTCAATCCGCAGCACCTGTACTTTGCACGCGCATAAAGCAATAAGCCCTTTAGCTTAGCTTAGTTATCCAGTGCTGTCAAAGGCTGTGCGCAAAAAATGCGCGAAGCGACGGCGCTGCCCGTCTATGCGAGGGTCCTCGGTCAGTGACGCGCAAACAAGTAACCGCTGCCGTAGACCGTCCGGATAGGCAGGATAAGGCCCGCCAGTTCCGCTTTGCGCCGCAGCCGGCTTATTACGACGTCGATGCTGCGAGCGCCCGACATCCGATTGACGCCCCCCCCCGTCCGCACCCAGATCTGCAGACAGCGTGCCGCGACTGACGGCCTTGCCTTCGGCCTTGAGCAAGGTGCGTACCAAGAGCCTTTCGTTGGCCGAAAGCGACAGTGTGGCGCCTGAGGGTGCCGCCAGCGTCCAGTCCTGGTCCCGCAACTCCCATTTGCCGGACGCCGGCAACGCTGTTGGCGCCTCGACGTCCAGGTGGTCCTGCCAGGCAGGGAGTCGGCGCGCCAAAGCCAGCAGGACACAGGCCAGCTCACGATCGTCCAGCGGCGCGCAGAGCGCGGCATCCGCTCCGCTTTGCAGGCAGCGCAGACGCACCTCGACCGGCATGGCATCGCCTTTGACGACAATACCGAGATCGGCCGCGCCGCGCAGACGCGCGATGAGGGCGAAACCCAGTTCGCCGAGTTCGCCCACATCAAGCACGACAAGGTCGTAGTGCTCCTCGTTGAGCAGACCAAACAGCTCCAACGGCGTGGAGCAGCCCTTTGTCGAAATTCCGGCTTGCAGCAGCACCGTGATACTACGAGCGCGGCTGGCCGAATCCGGCACCATGATTAAAGCGCTCAGTTGCTTCATGACCAGGCCCTCTATCAGCTAGAAACGGGTCGCATCCCGGCGTTGCAGGCCCTGATGCGATTGGTGATAGTGTGACGCTCTGTTGCGCGGGCAAGCCAGTCAAGATTCGTCAACTTTGCAATGATTAACACTGTTGTTTCACGCACTTATCACAAAAAACGGGCCTTTTGTGACAACGAGTATGATGGCAATCGCAGGAGGTCGTTACGTGACGTTTTCTGCAATCAGCGGCACCGCATCCACCCTTTCTGAAGCACGGCCCATGAGAATCGCCTCGTTAGAAGATGACCTGGACCAAGCCCGTCAAATACAGCAATTGCTGGAGCAGGCCGGCTACGAATGCACCAGTTTCCAACAGAGCCAAGATTTACTGGCGGCGTTGCGCAACGAGACGTTCGATTTGATCCTGGTGGACTGGCAAGTGCCAGACATGAACGGCGATGAAGTCGTGTGATATCTACGTTCGCGCTATGGGATGCGGCTGCCCATCATTTTTCTGACCAGCCGCAATCAGGAAGAGGATCTCGTGCAAGGTCTGCAAGCGGGCGCCGATGACTACATCGTCAAGCTTCTGCGCCCGGCCGAGCTGCTGGCGCGCATCGGCGCCCTCTGGCGTCGCATGCAACCTGCCGCGGGTGACAACCCACCTTTCGACGTGGGCCCTTACCATATCGATCCGGCACGGCACGCCATCGAGTTGCGTGGTCAACCCATTCCTCTGGCCCCGAAAGAGTACGAACTGGCCTTGCTGTTTTTGCGCAACATCGGTCGTCTGCTGTCACGCGATCTTCTGGCCGAAACCGTGTGGAACCGGGAGATCCCGCCAACCTCCCGCACGCTCGACACCCATCTCTCCAATGTGCGACAAAAGCTGCAACTGCGCCCGCAGAACGGCCTGCGTCTGAGCTCCTCATACGCGCTGGGCTACCGCCTCGAAACCATCTCCGACCTCGCCCATTGATTACCGCGCGGCCTGACCGCGCGCCCCCCCCCAAAAAATCTCCCCAGGAGAGACGCTATGAACCGGAGCATCCGGTGTGCGCTCCTGCCGCTGAGTATTGCTCTGGCCGCCAGCGCGGTTCAGGCTCAGCCGGCAGGCTCGTTGAATGAAGATTTTCTCTATCGGATCAGGCCCGCCGACACCCTCGGCGGATTAGCCAGAACGTATACCGGTACGGCGGACAACTGGCCTGCATTGCAGCGGATCAACAAGATCGTCGACCCCCTGGCGCTGCCGGTGGGACTGGAGCTGCGCATCCCACTGTCCATGATCCCCGAAGTCACCGGTAGCGCTCAAGTCGTCAGCCTGGCGGGCAAGGCGATGCTCAATGGTCAAGCCGTCCGTCCGGGCAGCCTCTTGCCGGAAGGCGGCGTGCTGTCGACCGGTGAACACAGCTTTGTCACCGTCCGATTATCCGATGGCAGCGAAATCACGCTACCTTCCAACAGCGCCGTGCGGCTGCACCATCTGCGCCGTTTCGAGCACGTACCGCTGACCGACACCGTGATTTCGGTCGAGCAGGGCTCGATGGAGTCGCAGGTCGCGCCCGAAGGCAAAGGTGTCGGGCGGTTCGAGATACGAGCACCCGTGGCCGTGACGGGCGTACGCGGCACGCGCTTTCGTGTGCAAGCTGACGCGGCGGGAGCGGCTCAGGCAATACTCGAAGGCAATGTCCGCGTCCAGGCCCACGCCCGTGACCTGGCGCCCACCGAAGCCATCGTCGTGCGTGAGGGCCAGGGAGCCCGCATCGGCGCCGATGGCAGCGTACTTGGTATCCAGCCGTTGCTGCCTGCCCCCAATTGAGCGCGCCACAACGTGCCGGCGCAGGCTGGACGAGCACCCTGTCGCCCGTGTCTGCGGCCGTCGCTTACGACGTACGCGTATCGCGCGATGCACAGGGCATGCGCGTGATTTCGGCACAACGCTTCGCCGCCCCCAGATTCGCTTTACCACGCCAGAGCCCGGCACCTATTATGTCAATGTCAGCGCGGTAGATCAGACCGGGCTGGCTGGCTACGAATCGAGGCAACCCTTCGAGGGCAGCCTCGCCTTGTTAAGTAGCGACGGGCTACCCGTAACCAGCGGGACCGGTGAGCTGATCGCCTTGCAATACTACTGACAGGGAGCGAAATGCCTGTAGAGGGACGCGCGCTCACGCGCCGCTCGGGCTTTATCCTGACAGCGCTGCTGACGTTGTTGGCTGCGCTGCTGGGCAGCTTCACCGGTCTGGGCCGGACTGACCAGATGCTATACGACCGTGCACAGTCGTTGATCGGCCAACCCGCTCAGGACGATATCGTCCTGGTTGCCATCGACGACGACAGCATCGCCACGCTGGGCCGCTGGCCCTGGAAGCGCGACGTTCATGCCGCACTTTTAGACAAACTGCGTGACGCTCGCGCCGTTGGGCTGGACCTGATTTTTTCGGAGCCCGATCGCGACAATCCCGCGGCCGATCTCGCGCTTGCGCAGGCTATCCGCGCGCATGGCAAAGTGGTGCTTCCCGTCATCCTGGACCATCTCGAGTCGGCAGGCAGTTACCAAGCTCCCATCCCTATTCTTGCGCAGGCTGCAGCGGATATGGGATTCATCAATATCCCGGTCGATAAGGACGGCGTGGTGCGCCGAATAGCCTGGCAACGCACGATCGTGCGAGCACCCGTGGAGCCACTTCTCGCTTGCCATGCTGCGCGCGGGCGGCCAGCACGAACACGCCGAGCACGTCCGTTCCGTTCTCACGAAAAACGGCACTGACCTCATCCCCTTCTCCGGGCCTCCCGGCCACTACACCACCGTCGCGTACCGGGATGTAATCGAAGGCCGCATCCCCGCGAGCCAGTTTCGCGATCGGTACGTCATCGTCGGCTCATGGGCGACGGGTTTGACTGACACATTCCCCACCCCGGTCTCGCATCACGCCAACGGGATGGCTGGCATGGAGATCCTGGCCAATCTCCTGCAAGCCGCGTCCCAGCAGCGGTCGCTACGCATTGCCTCGCCCCTGCAGGGTGCGCTGGCTTGCGCACTGCCTGTCCTATTGCTGTGCGTGGTGATGCGGCATGGATCACCCAAGCTATCACTGGCACTCAACGGCGCACTGCTCATTCTCATCCTGCCACTGACGGCGCTCGTGCTGCGGTACGGCCAGATATGGTTTCCACCTTCGGCCGCCCTGTTCAGCCTGGCGCTGTGTTATCCCATCTGGAGTTGGCGCAGCCAGGAGGCTGTGCTGCACTACCTGGATGATGAGCTCAAACGGCTACGCCGCGAATACACTCCGGTGCTGGATCAGCGTCACCCCGCCCTGCTGCTTGGACACCGGTCAATGGAAGACCGACTCGGGCAGTTCCGCCGCGCGCTTGCGTTGGTCCGCAATCTGCGTCAGGTACTGACCGATGGGCTCAACGGCCTGCCTGATGCCACCCTGGTCTTCGATCAGGACGCTCGCCTGCAGTTTCGCAACCGTGCGGCGGCGAAATTTTTCGTGCGCTCACCCAGCGTGCGCCTCATTCGAACCAGCCTCTAGGTGAGATTCTCGCTTCGCTGCACGTCTCCGAGGCTATGCAGTAACGCATCGAGGGTTTCATTCTTGAGGCTGCGACCAAGCCGGCGCGCTCGGGCTGGAGCGCGGACGTCGAGACCCGAATACGTAACGCTCGAGACGTGATAGTTAAATGCGCCCCGATTCATTCTGGCGAAGGCCTGTACGTGGGCACCATAGTGACGCTGAGCGACATCAGCGAGATTCGGCAGGCCGAACGTCAGCGCGAAGAGACGCTGCGATTCATTTCGCACGACATGCGGGCCCCGCAAAACTCCATCCTGGCCCTGGTGGCCATGCACGAGAACGACACAGGCAACCCTGATCAGGCTGCGACGCTGCAACGCATCGCCCAACTGTCACGCCGAACACTGGACCTGGTCGACGGGTTTGTGCAACTGACACGCGCCGAGTCCATGAAGATTCATCTCTGCAGCCTGGATATGGCTGATCTGCTGCGAGAGGTGTGCGATGACTTCTGGGCGCCCTCTCGTGAGCGTGGGATCACCATCGAATTGCGCGAGCCGCTGGCCCCGGCATTCGTCATGGCGGATCAAGCGCTATTGCGTCGGGCCATGGCGAATCTGCTGGACAACGCCATCAAGTACAGTCCCCGAGACAGCCACATCGTTTGCGACATCCAGCATCATGCGACGGATTGGGTAATGAGCGTTGCCGATCAGGGCCCGGGCATCGCTGCCGATCAACAGGCGCTGGTTTTTCAGCCGTTTGTGCGCGTAGCCCAGGCGGCACACGCCGATGCCGGCGGCGCAGGGCTGGGCCTGGCCTTTGTGCGCACGGTGGCCGAGCGCCATCATGGCCAGGCCGTCGTGCGCAGCGCGCCGGGGCAGGGATCGATCTTCATCCTGCGTCTCCCGCGACAGGAGGTCTGAAGCCGGTCAAGGAAAGATATGGCGGATCGACGCGCTGCTGCCTGGCTTGACCTCGAGCGTGGCCCGGTAAGGCGATAGATCGGCGTTGCGCACCACCACGTTGTACTTGCCTGGAGCCAGTTTCAGCTCGCGCAACGGCGGAGACACGCCACGATGCACGCCATCGATCCACACCTCGCCCCAAGGCTCGATATGGACGGCGACCGCAACACGGGCGGCGGACGTACTGGGTTTTTGAAGCAACTCTCCGGGCGATGAGATGACCGCAGCCGGTGGTGTGGCTGCGCGCGCCGCGTCAGCAGCCGGATCCGGCGCAGGAGTAGTGGCACTGGCAACCGGGGCCGGCTTCGCGCCCGGCGATACCGGTTCAGGGGGGGCGGCATTCAGCGCCAGTTGCGAATGGGCGATCACCGGGGAAGGCGTGGCGGATCGCTGGTCCCACCAGTACCACCCGACGGCGGCCGCCACCAGCACCAGCACTGTCCAGAACACCAACCGACGCGGATGAGAGATGGCTGGCTGCACCGCAACGTATTCGGTTCGGGGCGAAGAGGCGCGCAGTGTCAGCGGCGGGATCAATGCCAGATCTGCGGCATCGACGGCCGGGGAAAAAGCCAGGCTGTCGGCAAAGGCAGCAACGGACTGCGGCCTGTCCGGCGGCCTGAGCGCCAGCCCCGCATCGATCGCCTGCAGAAATTCGAGGTCGTAATGCCTGAGCCCTTGGTGGGCCAAGGGCGCATAGCTGTCATGCTCGATGCGCTCCATCGCCGGGGCAGGCAGGCTACCCGTGATCAACGAGTGCGACACCGCGCAAAGGCTGTATATATCACTCCACGGGCCGCGCGGCCACTGCGACGACTGCAGGTAGAATTCGTAGGGAGCGAAGCCGGCTGCTGTGGTCGGCGCCACGCCATCGAGTTGGCGTGGCTGTGTATCGACCGCCATGAGATGGGCCCGGCCATTTTCGTCCAGGCCTACGGAAGATGTCGTGATGTCTCCGCAAATGCGGCCGCGATCGTGCAAGGCCTGCAGCGGTGCGAAAAGGTCGCCCAACAGCCGCTTGATACGTGCCTGTGGAACGCCCCCACCTGCCGTGGCGGCGATGGCGTTCAATGGCCTGTGGGCCAACGGGGCAGCGCCGGCAAACGGACTGCGCGACATTGATGGACCTGCGGGTCGAGACATTTCAATCAACTCTGCGCGGCGTAAAATATCCGCGGCCACTACAAGCCCTGAAGGATTTCCGCACGGCACTGACTCAAAGCGGTGCCACCGTGCGCTTATTATGCCACCCGCCCTGCCCACCTTTGCGTGCGGCGCAAGCCAAGCATAAACTAGCTTTTCCACTGATCGGGATTCCAGTTGAAACGTCTAAACATCCAACGGTATCCGCTCGGCATTGCCTTGCTGTGCGGGCTTGCCGCCTGTTCAGGGCTGCGCACAGCCGACCGTCCCCCTTCCGCCGCCGCCCTCCAGGCCCTGGAAGACGTCCAGACCGAGTACCGGGCAGGTCACTACGGGCAAGTCATTCGCTCTGTCGCCAGATCCGATGAACTGGATACCGCACCATCAACCGTGAAAGTACCGGCCCTCAAGCTGCTGGCGTTTAGCTATTGCGTCAGCGGCTACATCCCGTTGTGCGAGGATGCCTTCCGGCGCATTTTGGCCATCGACCCGGATTTCGAGCTAAAGCCTGCGGAAATCGGGCACCCTGTCTGGGGGCCAGCCTATCAGCGAGCCAAACAGGCGGCCTAGAAAGCGGGCCTTATCCCGCCAAGCAAAAAGCCAGTCTTCGGACTGGCTTTTTGCTTGCTGTACGACGGGGATCCAGCCGTCCGCCTCTGCCCCCCTCCAAAAGAAAACTGCCGGCACAAGGCCGGCAGTTTTCTTCCTCGCAGCCGAAGCTGGTCAGGTGGCTTACTCAGCCGGCGTCTCGTCATCCGAGGTCAGCGGACCATCCGCCTCGATGACTGCCGTCACCGGCGCATCCTCGAAGGGGTTGGCCTGCTGGCGAGCGGCTTCGCGTTCCGCGGCTTCCAGAGCCTCCTTGTCCTTGCGGGCAAGGTGGTAAGCCAGACCGGTACCCGCCGGAATCAGGCGACCGACAATGACGTTTTCCTTCAGGCCACGCAGATCGTCGCGCTTGCCCATGATGGCTGCTTCGGTCAGCACGCGGGTCGTTTCCTGAAACGAGGCCGCGGAGATGAAGGAGTCTGTGGACAGCGAGGCCTTCGTGATACCCAACAGAACGTTGTTGTAATGCGCCGGACGCTTCTCGTCGGCCACCACGCGATCGTTCTCGTTGAGCAGCTCGGAGCGCTCGACCTGTTCGCCCGGGATGAAATCAGCATCGCCCGGATCGGTGATATTCACACGGCGCAGCATCTGACGAACAATCACTTCGATGTGCTTGTCGTTGATCTTCACGCCTTGCAAGCGGTAGACGTCCTGGACTTCGTCGACGATGTAGGTCGCCAGCTTTTCGATACCCTGCAGACGCAGGATGTCGTGCGGGTCGGCCGGACCATCAACGATCATTTCGCCCTTGTTGACCACCTGGCCGTCGTGCACCAGAACCTGCTTTTCCTTGGGAATCAGGAACTCATGGCTCACTCCTTCCAAATCGGTGATCACCAGGCGCTGCTTGCCCTTGGTGTCCTTGCCGAAGGAGACCGTACCCGTGACTTCGGCAAGCATGCCGGCATCCTTGGGCGAGCGGGCCTCGAACAGCTCTGCCACACGCGGCAGACCGCCGGTAATGTCGCGAGTCTTCTGCGATTCTTGCGGAATACGCGCAAGCACTTCACCGACAGCAACCTGCTGACCGTCACGCACCGTGATCAGCGCGCCAACCGGGAAGGAGATGTTCACCGCATGGTCGGTACCCGCGATGCGCACGTCTTCGCCGTTGTCGTTGACCAGCTTGATCTGCGGACGCATGACGATCTTGCCGCCACGCGTTTTGGGCGTGATGACGACCAACGTGGACAGGCCGGTGACTTCGTCGACCTGCTTGGCCACGGTTACGCCTTCTTCGATATTCTCGAAGCGCACCGCGCCACCGTATTCCGACACGATGGGACGCGTCAGCGGATCCCAGGTTGCCAGACGCGTGCCCGCCTTGACGGCTTCGCCATCGCCGACCAGTACAGTTGCACCGTACGGGATCTTGTGGCGCTCGCGTTCACGACCATTGTCGTCGTAAATCGCGAGTTCGCCCGAGCGCGAAATCGCAACGCGTTCGCCCTTGGCGTTGGTCACGTAACGCATGGTGCTGGCAAAGCCGACCGTACCATTGGACTTGGTTTCCACCGCGCTGGCCAGCGCCGAGCGCGATGCCGCACCGCCGATGTGGAAGGTACGCATCGTCAACTGCGTACCCGGCTCACCGATGGACTGCGCCGCGATCACGCCAACCGCCTCGCCCACGTTGACCGGCGAACCACGGCCCAGGTCGCGGCCATAGCAGCTCGCGCACAAGCCATGACGGGTTTCGCAGGTCAGCGGAGTACGGACCTTGACCTCGTCCACGCCGATACGATCGATCAGATCGACCAGGTCTTCGTCCAGGAGGGTGCCGGCAGTGATCGCCGTTTCCTGGCTGTCCGGATTGACGATGTCGATCGCCGCCACACGACCGAGGATACGATCGCGCAGAGGTTCGATGACTTCACCACCTTCGACCAGCGCCTTCATCGAGTAGCCGTGCGAGGTGCCGCAGTCCACTTCGGTGATGACCAGATCCTGCGTCACGTCGACCAGACGACGGGTCAGGTAGCCCGAGTTGGCGGTCTTCAGTGCCGTGTCGGCCAGACCCTTACGCGCGCCGTGAGTGGAGATGAAGTACTGCAGTACGTTCAGACCTTCACGGAAGTTGGCGGTAATGGGCGTTTCAATGATGGAGCCGTCCGGCTTGGCCATCAGGCCGCGCATGCCAGCGAGCTGACGGATCTGAGCGGCAGAACCGCGCGCACCCGAGTCAGCCATCATGTAGATGGAGTTGAAGGATTCCTGGCGCACTTCTTCGCCATGACGGTTGACGACCGGCTCGGTGGCCAGTTGCTCCATCATCGCTTTGCCGACCTTGTCGCCAGCCTTGCCCCAGATGTCCACAACGTTGTTGTAGCGCTCTTGCGACGTGACCAGACCCGACGAGTACTGCTTGTCGATTTCCTTAACTTCGCGGCTGGCTTCGGCCAGAATGACTTCCTTGGCCTTGGGGATCAGCATGTCTTCCATGGCGATGGAGATACCACCACGGGTTGCCAGGCGGAAACCGGACTGCATCAGCTTGTCGGCGAAGATAACCGTGTCGCGCAGGCCGCAGCGGCGGAACGACTGGTTGATCAGGCGCGAGATTTCTTTCTTCTTCAGGGCCTTGTTCAGAACCGTGAACGGCAGGCCGCGAGGCAGAATCTCGGACAGCAGGGCACGACCGACCGTCGTTTCATGACGGCGGATGACCGGCTGCCATTCACCTTGCTCATCACGCTCGTGCTCTTTCAGGCGCACGGTGATGCGGGTCTGCAGTTCGACTTCGCCATTGTCATAGGCGCGCTGCACTTCAGCGACGTCGGCAAAGAAGATACCCTCACCACGGCCGTTGACGCGCTCGCGGGTCGTGTAATACAGACCCAGCACGATATCCTGCGACGGCACGATGGACGGTTCACCGTTGGCCGGGAACAGCACGTTGTTCGAAGCCAGCATCAGCGTGCGCGCTTCGAGCTGAGCTTCCAGCGACAGCGGCACGTGAACGGCCATCTGGTCACCGTCGAAGTCGGCGTTAAACGCCGCGCAAACGAGCGGATGCAACTGAATGGCCTTGCCTTCGATCAGCACCGGCTCGAACGCCTGGATGCCCAGACGGTGCAGCGTGGGTGCGCGGTTGAGCATGACCGGATGTTCGCGAATCACCTCTTCGAGGATGTCCCACACCACCGGTTCCTGGTTCTCGACCAGCTTCTTGGCTGCCTTGATGGTCGTGGCCAGACCCATCATCTCCAAACGATTGAAGATGAAAGGCTTGAACAGTTCCAGTGCCATCAGTTTGGGCAGACCGCACTGATGCAGCTTGAGCTGCGGACCCACCACGATGACCGAACGGCCCGAGTAGTCCACGCGCTTGCCCAGCAGATTCTGGCGGAAACGACCGCTCTTGCCCTTGATCATGTCGGCCAGGGACTTGAGCTGGCGCTTGTTGGCGCCGGTCATGGCCTTGCCGCGACGACCGTTGTCCAGCAGCGAATCGACCGCTTCCTGCAACATGCGCTTTTCGTTGCGCAGGATGATCTCGGGCGCCTTCAATTCGAGCAGGCGCTTGAGACGGTTGTTGCGGTTGATGACGCGGCGATAGAGATCGTTCAGGTCAGAGGTCGCGAAGCGGCCGCCATCCAGCGGCACCAGCGGCCGCAAGTCCGGCGGCAGCACGGGCAGCACTTCCATGACCATCCAGTCCGGCTTGATGCCCGACTTCTGGAAGCCTTCAAGCACCTTCAGACGCTTGGAGATCTTCTTGATCTTGGCTTCGGAACTGGTGGCCTTAAGCTCGCCGTGCAGCGTTTCGACTTCACGGTCGATGTCGATGGTGCGCAGCAGTTCGCGCACGGCTTCGGCGCCCATCAGGGCACGGAAGTCGTCGCCGTATTCCTCGGTCTTGGCCAGGAAATCGTCGTCCGACATGATCTGACCGCGCTTGAGCGGCGTCATGCCGGGTTCGATCACGCACCAGGCTTCGAAGTACAGCACGCGTTCGATGTCGCGCAGGGTCATGTCCAGAACCATGCCCAGACGCGACGGCAGGCTCTTGAGGAACCAGATGTGCGCGACAGGGCTGGCCAGCTCGATGTGGCCCATACGTTCGCGGCGAACCTTGGCAACGGTGACTTCCACGCCGCACTTTTCGCAGATCACGCCGCGGTGCTTCAATCGCTTGTACTTGCCGCACAAGCACTCGTAGTCCTTGATCGGGCCAAAGATCTTGGCGCAGAACAGACCATCGCGCTCGGGCTTGAAGGTACGGTAGTTGATCGTCTCGGGCTTACGGACTTCGCCGTACGACCACGAACGGATCTTCTCCGGCGAAGCGATGCCAATCTTGATGGCATCAAATTGCTCGTCTTGCGAGACTTGCTTGAAGAGATCGAGTAGCGCTTTCATTAGTTACGCTCCAAATCCATGTCCAGGGCCAGCGAGCGGATTTCCTTGACCAACACGTTAAACGATTCCGGCATGCCGGCGTCGATGACGTGATCGCCCTTGACGATGTTTTCGTAAACCTTGGTGCGGCCGGTGATGTCATCGGACTTCACGGTCAGCATTTCCTGCAGGGTGTAAGAGGCGCCATAGGCTTCCAGAGCCCAGACTTCCATTTCCCCGAAGCGCTGACCACCGAACTGCGCCTTACCACCCAGCGGCTGCTGGGTAACCAGCGAGTACGGGCCGGTCGAACGGGCATGCATCTTGTCGTCGACCAAGTGGTGCAGTTTCAGGTAGTGCATGTAGCCGATGGTGACCGGGCGTTCGAATTTCTCGCCGGTACGTCCGTCGAACAGCCAGGCTTGAGCTCGCGACGGGGTCAGTTGCATACGCTTGGCAACCTCGTCCGGATACGCCAGCTCGAGCATCATGGCGATTTCTTCTTCGGTCGCACCGTCGAACACCGGCGTCGCGAACGGCACACCCTTTTTCAGGTTGTGGGCCAGTTCGATGACATCGTCGTCGGACAGCTCGTTGAAGCGCGCGCCAGTACCGGTCGTGTTGTAGACCTTTTCAAGATAAGAACGGATGTTCTTGATCTGGGCGGTACGTTCGTCCCGCAGCAGGTCGGCAATACGCTGACCCACCCCCTTGGCAGCCCAGCCCAAGTGAACTTCCAGCACCTGACCGACGTTCATCCGCGACGGCACACCCAGCGGGTTGAGCACGATGTCCGCCGTCGTACCATCTGCCATGTGCGGCATGTCTTCGACCGGAGTGATCCGCGAGACCACGCCCTTGTTACCGTGGCGGCCGGCCATCTTGTCACCAGGCTGCAGACGACGCTTGACGGCCAGATAGACCTTGATCATCTTCAGCACGCCCGGAGGCAGCTCGTCGCCCTGCGTCAGCTTCTTGCGCTTCTCTTCGAAGGCGAGATCAAACTGATGACGCTTCTGCTCGAGCGATTCCTTGGCCTGCTCCAGAACGACAGCGTGCGGCTCATCGGCCAGACGGATGTCAAACCACTGCCAGCGGTCCAGATCGGCCAGATAGGCCTTGGTGACGGTGGCGCCCTTGGCCAGCTTGCGTGGGCCGCCGTTGACGGCCTTGCCCACCAACAGCTTCTCGATACGATCGAATTGATCGTTCTCGACGATGCGCAACTGGTCGTTCAAGTCCTGGCGATAGCGACGCAATTCATCGTCGATGATGGACTGCGCGCGCTTGTCGCGCACAATGCCTTCACGGGTGAAGACTTGCACGTCAATGACCGTACCGGTCATGCCCGAAGGCACGCGCAGCGACGTATCCTTAACGTCGGAAGCCTTCTCGCCGAAAATGGCGCGCAGCAGCTTTTCTTCCGGCGTGAGCTGGGTCTCGCCCTTGGGCGTGACCTTGCCCACCAGCACGTCATCGGCGCTGACTTCCGCGCCAATGTAGACGATACCCGAATCATCCAGACGGTTGAGCTGGGTTTCGGCCAGGTTGCTGATGTCGCGCGTGATTTCCTCAGGCCCGAGCTTGGTATCGCGAGCGACCACGGTCAGCTCTTCGATGTGAACCGAGGTGTAGCGGTCATCGGCCACAACGCGCTCGGAGATCAAGATCGAATCTTCGAAGTTATAGCCGTTCCAGGGCATGAACGCGATCAGCATGTTCTGGCCCAGGGCGAGCTCGCCCAGATCCGTCGACGCACCGTCGGCCAGCACGTCGCCCTTGGAGACACGATCGCCTCGCTTGACGATAGGACGCTGGTTGATGTTCGTGTTCTGGTTGGAACGCGTGTACTTGATGAGGTTGTAGATATCCACACCCACCTCGCCCGCGACGTTTTCTTCGTCGTTGACGCGGATCACCACACGCTCGGCATCGACGTGGTCGACCAGACCGCCGCGCAACGCCTGCACGGTCGTGCCCGAGTCCACGGCAACGGTACGCTCGACACCGGTGCCGACCAACGGTTTCTCAGGCCGCAGGCAAGGCACGGCCTGGCGCTGCATGTTGGCACCCATCAGTGCACGGTTGGCGTCATCGTGCTCCAGGAACGGAATCAGCGATGCGGCGACCGAGACGATCTGCGACGGCGCCACGTCCATGTAGTGCACATTGACCGGCGAGGTCAGCATGGTTTCGCCTGCTTCACGGCAAGCAACCAGATCATCGACGAAGTGGCCTTCGGCATCCAGCGCGGCGTTAGCCTGCGCGATGACGTAGTGGCTTTCTTCGATGGCCGACAGGTAATCGATCTGGTCGCTGACCTTGCCGTCGATGATCTTGCGATACGGCGTTTCCAGAAAGCCGTACTCGTTCAGGCGCGCATAAAGCGCCATCGAGTTGATCAGACCGATGTTCGGGCCTTCCGGCGTTTCGATTGGGCAGACACGGCCATAGTGCGTCGGATGCACGTCGCGGACTTCGAAGCCTGCGCGCTCGCGGGTCAGACCACCAGGTCCCAGAGCGGAAACACGGCGCTTGTGCGTGATTTCCGACAGCGGGTTGGTTTGGTCCATGAACTGCGACAGCTGGCTCGAACCGAAGAACTCCTTGATCGCGGCGGAGATCGGCTTGGAGTTGATCAGGTCGTGCGGCATCAGGTTTTCGGTCTCGGCCTGGCCCAGACGTTCCTTGACCGCACGCTCGACGCGCACCAAACCGGCACGGAACTGGTTTTCTGCCAATTCGCCCACGCAACGCACGCGACGATTGCCCAAGTGATCGATATCATCGATCTGGCCACGCCCGTTACGCAACTCAACCAACACCTTGATGGTTTCAAGGATGTCTTCGTTGGTCAGCGTCATCGGGCCATTGGCGTCGTCACCACGACCCAGACGGCTGTTGACCTTCATGCGTCCGACACGCGACAGATCGTAGGACTCTTCGCTGTAGAACAGGCGCTGGAACACGGCCTCGACCGCTTCTTCGGTCGGCGGCTCGCCAGGGCGCATCATGCGGTAGATCGCCACACGGGCAGCGGTCTGGTCGGCGGTTTCATCGGTCCGCAGGGTCTGCGAGATGTACGGGCCGCGGTCCAGATCGTTGGTGTAGAGTGCCTGCAGATCCAGCACCTTGGCATCGCGCATGGCAGCCAGCACGCTTTCGGTGATCTCGTCATTGGCATGCGCGATCACTTCGCCGGTGTCGGCATCGACGACGTTCTTGGCCAGCACGCGACCAAAGAGGAAGTCTTCGGGCACGGAAATGCGCTGGATACCGGCGTTGGCCAGATCGCGCAGGTGCTTGGCGTTGATACGCTTGTCTTTCTCGACGATCACCTTACCGGAACGGTCGCTGATGTCGAAACGGGCCATCTCGCCCTTCCAACGCTCAGGAACGAACTCCATCATGGCGCCTTCACTCTTCAATTCGAAATTGTCGAAATCGAAGAAATGCGCCAGGATGGATTCCGGGCTCATGCCGATGGCCTTGAGCAGAATCGTCACAGGCATTTTGCGGCGGCGATCCACACGGAAGAACAGCACGTCCTTGGGATCGAACTCGAAGTCCAGCCAGGATCCACGGTAGGGGATCACGCGGGCCGAGAACAGCAGTTTGCCCGAGCTGTGGGTCTTGCCGCGGTCGTGTTCGAAGAACACACCAGGCGAACGGTGCAGCTGCGACACAATGACACGTTCCGTGCCATTGATCACGAAGGAACCCGTGCTGGTCATGAGCGGAATTTCGCCCATGTAGACTTCCTGTTCCTTCACTTCCTTGATGGTCGGCTTGCTGACTTCGCGGTCCAGCAGCACCAGGCGAACCTTGGCGCGCAGGGGCGAAGCGAAGGTCAGGCCACGCTGCTGACATTCCTTGACATCGAACACCGGCTCGCCAAGCACGTAGCTGACGAACTCCAAGCGCGCCATACCGTTGTGGCTAACAATCGGGAAAATCGACGAAAACGCCGCCTGCAGGCCTTCATTGACCCGATCCGCGGTGGCGGTCTCTGCTTGCAGGAAAGTTAGGTAGGATTGAAGTTGCGTTGCGAGCAGAAAAGGAACGTTTTGAACGTCTTCCCGCTTGGCGAAACTTTTGCGGATGCGCTTTTTTTCGGTGTACGAGTAAGGCATGAGCACTCCGACTCGAGGTTGCATGGGCCGTCAACCACGGCCCCAGGTGATACGACTCCAGGAAACACCCTAAAAACTGCAATATCAGGAGGGGTTTCCTGGAAACGCAAAAGCCCGGGGACGGCATACTGCGCTGTCCCCGGGCAGATGACGCGAAGGTTTACTTGACTTCGACCTTGGCGCCAGCTTCTTCCAGCTTCTTCTTGGCAGCCTCGGCGTCAGCCTTCGGCAGGGCTTCCTTGACGGGCTTGGGAGCGCCGTCAACCAGATCCTTGGCTTCCTTCAGACCCAGACCGGTCAGTTCGCGCACGGCCTTGATGACGGACACCTTGTTGGCGCCGGCTTCGAGCAGCACAACGGTGAACTCGGTCTGTTCTTCAGCAGCGGCGGCAGCGCCACCAGCAGCCGGAGCAGCCACGGCAACAGCGGCGGCAGCAGCCGACACGCCGAACTTCTCTTCCATTTCCTTGATCAGCTCGGACAACTCGAGCACGGTCATGCCAGCGATGGCGTCAAGGATTTCAGCTTTGCTAAGTGCCATTTTCTTTAGAACTCCAAAATTGGGTAATGCCAGGGTTGGGTGTCGCTTTGTCGTTCAGCGAAGATCCGCAAACCGCGCCTGAAATCAGGCGGCGGCTTTCTGATCGCGCACGGCCGCGAGGCCACGGGCGAACTTGGTCGGAACTTCGTTGAGCGTACGCACGAATTGCGCGATCGGGGCTTGCATGGTGCCCAGCAGTTTCGAGAGCAGCTCTTCGCGCGAAGGCATCGTGGCCAAAGCCTTGACGCCTTCTTGGGTCAGCAAGTTGTTGGGCAAAGCGCCCGCCTTGATAACCAGCTTGTCGTTGCTCTTTGCGAAACCGGCGAGGACCATTGCCGCCGCGACCGGATCGTCGCTGATACCATAGATCAGCGGACCGGTCAGTTGCTCGGCCAACGGCTCGAAAGCCGTGCCAGCAACCGCACGACGGGCCAGCGAGTTCTTCAGAACACGCAGGTAAACGCCCGATTCACGCGCAGTTTTGCGCAGTACGGTGACAGAGGCGACGTCCAGACCACGGTACTCGGCGATAACAATCGATTGAGCCTTAGCGACTTGCGCCGAGACTTCCTCGATTACCACCGCTTTCTCTTGGCGATTGAGACTCACGGTTTGAACACTCCATCAAAAGACGCCTGGGGCTTGAAGCCTTGCGCGTCAACCGAATGCGGCGCCTGGTTGAGTTCTTCGGGTAAAGAATTCTTCCTGGGGACGCCGTCTACGCTGGATCCGGCCTATGTGAGCACCGGTATTAAGCTGCCCGTTCGATACTTGCAACGGGCGACTCCAGCGGTCTTTGACAGCAGCATCCGAAAATCCCGGATGCGGCCCAAAGTACTTTTTGCCAGCAGCCTTAGTTGGCCGACAGCGAAGCGATTTCCACACGCGCACCGCCGCCCATCGTCGACGAGACGGCAAGCTTGCGCAGGTAGATACCCTTGGCAGCAGCCGGACGAGCCTTTTGCAGGGCATCGACCAGGGCGGCCAAGTTGGATTGCAGTTGTTCGACGCCGAACGAAGCACGACCAATGGTGGCGTGAATAATACCGGCCTTGTCGGTACGGTATTGCACTTGGCCAGCCTTGGCGTTCTTGACGGCAGTGGAGACGTCCGGGGTCACGGTGCCGACCTTCGGGTTCGGCATCAGGCCACGCGGGCCCAGGATTTGACCCAGGGCACCGACCACGCGCATGGTGTCGGGCGAGGCGATGACGATGTCGAAATCCATCTGGCCAGCCTTGATCTGCTCGGCCAGGTCATCCAGACCGACGATGTCGGCGCCAGCAGCACGGGCAGCCTCCGCCTTGTCGCCTTGAGCGAACACGGCGACACGCACGGTCTTGCCGGTACCGGCGGGCAAAACCACCGAGCCACGGACCAGTTGGTCGGACTTCTTGGGGTCGATGCCGAGTTGCACTGCCACGTCGATGGACTCATCGAACTTGGCCGTTGCGGTTTCCTTGACCAGATTCAGGGCTTCGGCGACCGGGTAGAGCTTGGTGCGATCGATCTTCTGAGCGATGCCAGCGGCGCGCTTGGACAGTTTAGCCATGATTAGATCCCCTCAACGGTAATGCCCATGCTGCGGGCGCTACCAGCGATGGTGCGAACCGCGGCATCCAGATCGGCAGCGGTCAGGTCAAGCTGCTTGGTCTTGGCGATTTCTTCGGCTTGAGCACGGGTGAGCGTGCCAACCTTGTCGGTATGCGGCTTGGGCGAACCCTTCTGCACGCCAGCGACCTTCTTGATGAGGACCGTCGCGGGCGGGGTCTTCATGATGAAGGTGAAGCTCTTGTCCGCGAAGGCGGTGATCACCACGGGGATCGGCAGACCAGGCTCCATGCCTTGGGTCTTGGCGTTGAACGCCTTGCAGAATTCCATGATGTTCAGGCCACGCTGACCCAGAGCCGGGCCAATCGGGGGGGAGGGGTTAGCCTTACCAGCCGGGACTTGCAGCTTGATAAAGCCGACGATCTTCTTCGCCATGCTTTGCTCCTAACGGGTGATAACGCTCACGTTTTCAGTGAGCTCCCCGGGGTTGAAATCAGGTTTTTTCGACCTGACTGAAATCGAGCTCGACGGGGGTGGCACGACCAAAGATCGTGACCGACACGCGCACCTTGCTCTTCTCGTAATTGACTTCTTCGACGTTGCCATTGAAGTCCGCAAACGGGCCTTCTTTGACGCGGACCATTTCGCCCACTTCGAAGAGAATCTTGGGCCGAGGCTTCTCGACACCCTCTTCCATCTGCGACAGGATCTTTTCGACCTCGCGCTCAGAAATCGGCGTCGGGCGATTGCCCGAGCCACCCAAAAAGCCGGTGACCCGATTCGTGTTCTTGACCAAGTGCCAGGTTTCGTCGGTCAGGTCCATTTCGACAAGGACGTAACCAGGGAAAATCCGACGCTCGGATATCGATTTCTGTCCACCCTTGACCTCGACGACTTCCTCGGAGGGCACAAGAATGCGACCAAAAGACATTTGCAGCTCGGCCCGTTCGATACGCTCGTTCAGGGCCTTCTGTACGCTTTTTTCCATGCCGGAATACACATGGACGACATACCAACGTTTACTCATGCCTGTCCTTATTTCCAGCCCAGCAGCAGGCCGTAAAGTATCCACTCGATGCCCTTATCGAGCACCCACATGAAAATGCCCATCACCGCGACGAACGCAAAAACAATCCCAGTCATCTGGATGGTTTCTTTGCGCGTGGGCCAGGAGACACGCTTGACTTCGTTGTACGACTCTTGGGCAAAGCTGATGGTGCGCCGGCCGGGTTCGCTGAACCAGACAATGACGGCAGAGATCACCAGACCGCCAACAAATACGCCGATGCGGGCTACCATGGGCTGTGCACTCAGCACGGAAAACCCAACGATGCCAGCAATAACGACAAGAACCGCCAACCCGAGCTTGATCCGGTCAGCGGTACTAGTAACGGTTTCTACGCTGGTATTAGACATTTTGCGACACGAGCCCGCCGTGATGGTGCGCAACTCGCGGTACTCTCCGGCGGGTGGTGGCAGGGGCAGTAGGAATCGAACCTACAACCTTCGGTTTTGGAGACCGACGCTCTGCCAATTGAGCTATACCCCTATGGCTTTCACTTGATTTGCAGCTATGATTTATGCAAAGCACCACTGCAACTCGTATGGCACCTCGCGGAACCATACATAATACTACTTTTATTTGCCCGTGTGCAAGTTATTTGTACACAAGGAAATGGGGCCGCTTGGCCCCTTTCCCTTGGCGATACAAATTACTTGAGGATCTTGGCGACGACGCCGGCGCCGACGGTGCGACCGCCTTCACGGATGGCGAAACGCAGACCTTCTTCCATGGCGATCGGAGCCAACAGCTTGACCGTCATCGACACGTTGTCGCCCGGCAAAACCATTTCCTTGTCCTGCGGCAGATCGATCGTGCCCGTCACGTCCGTCGTACGGAAGTAGAACTGCGGACGATAGCCGTTGAAGAACGGGGTGTGGCGGCCGCCTTCTTCCTTGGACAGAATGTACACCTCGGCCGTGAAGTCCGTGTGCGGGTTGATCGAACCCGGCTTGGCCAGCACTTGGCCACGCTCGACGTCTTCACGCTTGGTGCCGCGCAGCAAAATGCCCACGTTGTCGCCCGCTTGACCTTGGTCGAGCAGCTTGCGGAACATTTCAACGCCCGTGCACGTCGTCTTCACCGTCGGCTTGATGCCCACGATTTCGATTTCTTCACCGACCTTGACCACGCCGCGCTCGATACGACCCGTCACCACCGTGCCGCGACCCGAGATCGAGAACACGTCTTCGACCGGCATCAGGAACGCGCCGTCAATCGCACGCTCAGGCGTCGGGATGTACGAATCCAGCGCTGCGGCCAGAGCCAAAATCGCCTGCTCGCCCAGTTCGCCCTTGTCGCCTTCCAGCGCCAGCTTGGCCGAACCCTTCACGATCGGCGTGTCGTCGCCCGGGAAGTCGTACTTCGACAGAAGTTCGCGAACTTCCATCTCCACCAGCTCGAGCAGCTCGGCGTCGTCAACCATGTCCGCCTTGTTCAGGAAGACAATGATGTACGGCACGCCAACCTGGCGGCTCAGCAGAATGTGCTCACGCGTCTGCGGCATCGGGCCGTCAGCGGCCGACACCACCAGAATCGCGCCGTCCATCTGCGCCGCGCCCGTGATCATGTTCTTCACATAGTCAGCGTGGCCCGGGCAGTCAACGTGCGCGTAGTGACGCGCTTCCGTCTCGTACTCGACGTGTGCCGTGTTGATCGTGATACCACGCGCCTTCTCTTCCGGAGCCGCGTCAATCTGGTCGTAGCCCTTGGCTTCGCCACCGAACTTCGTCGACAGCACCGTCGTAATCGCCGCCGTCAACGTCGTTTTGCCGTGGTCAACGTGACCAATCGTACCCACGTTCACGTGCGGCTTGGTACGTTCAAACTTGCCTTTTGCCATGGCTGACTCCTGACCTGGATTGAAGCTTCTGACTGAAGAGAGAAGATATTAGAGAATTCTGGTGCCCATGACGCGGATCGAACGCGTGACCTCTCCCTTACCAAGGGAGTGCTCTACCACTGAGCCACATGGGCATTTTGGAGCGGGTGAAGGGAATCGAACCCTCGTCGTAAGCTTGGAAGGCTTCTGCTCTACCATTGAGCTACACCCGCGGCTACCCTTTCACCTTGCCTCGCTACCATTTTGCGTGTGGTTCGCAACACCCTGGCATGACTGCCTCAGATGCAAATCCAGGCCAATACTGCGCCTGGATTTGAAATGGGTTCTCTTGGTGGAGGAGGTTGGATTCGAACCAACGTAGGCGCAAGGCCAACAGATTTACAGTCTGCCCCCTTTAACCACTCGGGCACCCCTCCTGAGAGAAACGAGATTATGAACACATTTATTATCGGTGTCAAACCAAAGGTACCGCTTTTGCGTAAATATGTTCGCGTGCCTGTCCGTAGTGGTTAAAAAGCTGCTGCAGCGCGACGGGATCCTGGGACTGCATCAGACCCAGGGTCAGCAGAATACGGGCTTTTTGCGGGCTGAGTTCACCGGCCGCGAGGGTGCCGTGGCCGTCGTCATCGACTTCGATATTGCGCGCTACCCGGCCTGAGCCGGTACGAGTGGCGCGAACCACCACCAGCCCTGCGGCCACCGCGCGATCCAGCGCCAGAATGGCATCGGCCGTTGCATTGCCGTCCCCTACCCCTGCCAGTACGATGCCCTGCGCGTAAGTAGCCATGAAATCGATCAGCCTCCCATCCATATCCACGCAGGCATAGGCGATCTCGACCCGCGGCCAGCTGCGCTCAGGCATCAATCACCCCTGCCAGACCCTGCCGCTCGAGCAGCGCATTGAGGTGATCCCAGCCGTGGAAATCAATCATGAGCTGGCCTCTGTCGCGCGCGCCGATTTTCAGTGTCACGCGCGTGCCCAGATGATCGGACAGTGCATCTTCCAGGCGGGTGACATCGCGAGACGCCCCGGCGCTCTTTTTCCTGGGATTGGCCTCGGCGTCCTTGACGGTTTTGGCCACGAGCTTTTCGGTCTCGCGGACCGACAGCCGGCGCGCGATGATCAGATTGGCCAGCTGAATCTGCATGGCGGCATCCACCGCGAGCAAGGCTCTTGCATGCCCCATGTCGATATCGCCGGCCAGCAGCATGGTCTGGACGGGTGCGGCCAGGTTAAGCAGACGCAGCAGATTGCTCGTCGCCGAACGTGATCGGCCTATGGCCTGAGCGGCGTGTTCATGGGTCAGCCCAAATTCGTCGAGCAGACGGCGCACGCCCTGCGCTTCTTCAAGCGGATTGAGATCTTCGCGCTGGATGTTTTCGATCAGCGCCATGATGGCCGCGTTCTCGTCAGCCACTTCACGCACCAGCACCGGCACTTCCTTCAAGCCGGCGATCTGAGCAGCGCGGAAACGCCGCTCGCCGGCGATGATCTCGTACACGCCACCGCTGGCGCCAGCGAGCTGCCGCACCAGAATAGGCTGCATGATGCCCTGGGTGCGAATTGACTCGGCCAGCTCGTTCAGGGCGCCTTCATCCATACGCGTGCGCGGCTGATATTTGCCTGCGCGCAGCTTGTCGATGCCAAGCACAGTGGGCGGGCCTTCCAAGCTCGGCGCTGCTGCCTTGCCGATGTTATCGATTGCTGGAGCATCCGCCCCGAGCAAGGCGTCCAGCCCCGGCCCAGGCCTTTGGGTTTCTTGGTAGCCATCTTATGTGTCCTCTTTCTTCAACGCAGCAAGATGCATTGTCTTGAATCATTTACGGAACGGGCCCCCCGGGCCCGGGCCGCTCACTACATTGCCTTTACACGCTCTATCATTTCGGCGCCAAAGGCGATGTAGGCTTGGGCGCCCCGCGATGCCCGGTCGTACACGACGCCGGGCATGCCATAGCTGGGCGCTTCGGCCAGCCGCACATTGCGCGGCACGATCGTCTTGAAGACCTTGTCGGCGAAGTGCGCCTCAAGCTGGGCCGACACCTGCTGCTGCAGGGTCATGCGTGGGTCGAACATCACGCGCAACAGACCAATGACCCGCAGATCATTGTTGATATTGCGATGCACGCGTTTGATGGTGTTGACCAGGTCCGACAGGCCTTCCAATGCAAAGTACTCGCACTGCATGGGTATGATCACGCCGTGCGCCGCAGCAAGCCCGTTAAGGGTCAAAAGCGACAGCGTGGGCGGGCAATCGATGAGAACGAAATCATACTGGCTGGAAATGTTCTCGATCGCAAACTTCAGCTGCCGTTCACGCTCCTCCATTTGCACCAGGTCGATCTCGGCACCGGAGAGTTCACGATTGGCCGGCAGGACATCGTAGCCGCCGGACTCGGAGCGCACCCGCGCATCCTCGATGCTAGCCTCTCCGATCAAGACCTGATAGAGATTGGACTGCAGGGAATTCTTGTCAATACCGCTGCCCATGGTGGCATTACCCTGGGGGTCGAGATCGACGAGCAGGACTCGCTGTTGGTGGGTAGCCAGGCCCGCCGCAAGATTGATCGCCGTCGTGGTCTTGCCCACGCCGCCCTTCTGGTTGGCGATACAAAAGACACGAGCGGATTTGGTGGGCGGAATAGTATTCATAGAGTTCCTTGACTACGGCGCATCCAGATGAGGCAACGCTCGGCATCGAGTTCGGGCACTTGCAGTGGTTCAATGCGATCGACCTGCCAGCTGGTCGGCAACGCTTCGATCTCCTCGCTGGGGACCTTGCCCTTCATCGCGACGAGGGTACCATCGGGGCGCACATGCCGGCCGGCCCAATTGGCGAAATCCTGCAAAGAGGCAAAGGCGCGCGAAATCACGATATCGCAATCTGCGGGCGCCACGCGCTCGATACGGGCATGCATAGCATGCAGATTGGGCAACATCAGTGCACCCGCCATTTGCTGAACGAAGGCCGTCTTTTTCTCGACAGCATCCACACAGGTAACCTCCCAGTCAGGCTGCATGATGGCCAGGACGACGCCAGGCAGCCCGCCGCCCGATCCGACATCGTAGATCTTGGCTGGGCGCCCATGCAGGGTGCGAGCCAGAGGTTCCACAACGGACAAACTATCGAACAGATGCTGAATCAGCATCTGTTCCGGATCTCGAATGGCGGTGAGGTTGTAGGTGCGATTCCAGCGTTGCATCTGCGCCATGTAGCGCAGCAGCTTTTCCTGCTGCTCTGGAGCAGCAGGAAGATTCAAGATCTGGCAAGCCTGTTCCAACCGCTGTGAAGCGGCGATGTCCATGGGTATGGTGCTCATGCTGCCTGCTTACGCGAGCCGTAGTGCAGGCGCTTCAGATGGATAAGCAACAGTGAGATCGCCGCAGGCGTCACGCCGGAAACACGCGCGGCCTGACCTACGGTCTGCGGGCGATGCGTTTTTAGCTTCTGCCGGACTTCAAATGACAGGCTGGTAACGGCATCGTAGTCAAGATCAGCGGGTATGGGCTGTTGCTCCTGAGAGGAGTGCTTTTGTACCTCATCACGCTGGCGAGCAATGTAGCCGGCATACTTGATTTGAATCTCGACCTGTTCTGCCAAGACATCGTCGCCGAGCACGCCTGGACCGGCAAGCAACTCGCCTTGACCGTCGAGGGCTTGCATCAATGCCTCATAGTTGATGTTGGGCCGCTTGAGCAAGTCTGCCAACGAATACTCGCGCTCGATGGCTTTACCCAACAAGGCTTCGGCGGGCCCTTCGGGCAGCAGGCGCGGATTGACCCACGTCGACTGCAGGCGCTGAACTTCAGCCTCGACAGCATCGCGCTTGCGGTTGAAGGCATCCCAGCGGGCATCATCGACTAAGCCAAGTTCGCGGCCGATTTCCGTCAGACGTAAATCGGCATTATCTTCGCGTAAGCTCAAGCGATATTCCGCCCGCGACGTGAACATGCGATACGGTTCCGTAACCCCGCGCGTCACGAGATCATCAACCAATACCCCAAGATAGGCTTCGTCGCGACGCGGCACCCAGAGTTCGCGCTCCAGCGCATGTCGGGCCGCATTCACGCCAGCCAACAGCCCCTGGGCTGCTGCCTCTTCATATCCCGTGGTCCCATTGATCTGGCCGGCGAAAAAAAGACCGCTGATGGCCTTGGTCTCGAGACTGCTGTTTAGTCCACGTGGATCAAAGTAGTCGTACTCGATGGCATAACCGGGTCGCAGAATGTGCGCGTGCTCCAGACCAGGTAACGAATGGATCAGCTCGTACTGCACATCGAAGGGCAGGCTGGTCGACACCCCATTGGGATACACCTCGTGGGTATCGAGCCCCTCCGGCTCCAGGAATACCTGATGCGAAGATTTGTCGGCGAAACGAAGGATCTTGTCTTCGATGGAAGGGCAATACCGCGGCCCCACCCCCTCGATCACTCCGCTGTACATCGGTGACCGGTTCAGGCCGCCGCGGATGATGTCGTGCGTGCGCTCATTGGTATGAGTAATCCAGCAGGACAACTGTCGCGGATGCAGGGACGCCGACCCCATGAACGAAAACACTGGGACGGGATCGAGATCGCCGGATTGCTTTTCCAATACGTCGTAATTGATCGTCCGGCCATCGATACGAGGAGGCGTGCCTGTCTTTAGCCGGCCTTGCGGCAGCTTCAGTTCCTTGAGACGTTGACCCAGCGAGATGGAGGGAGGATCCCCTGCCCTGCCCCCGAGTAATGTTCAAGCCCCACGTGAATCAGCCCATTGAGGAAGGTACCGGCCGTCAGCACTACAGAACGGGCACGAAACTTTAGCCCGATCTGCGTTATGGCACCGACGACCTTATCCCCTTCGACGATTAGATCCTCGACCGCCTGCTGGAACAGAGACAGATTGGGTTGATTCTCCAGGCGATGACGAATGGCCTTACGGTACAGAACACGATCGGCCTGCGCACGAGTCGCGCAAACCGCGGGTCCCTTTGAACCGTTGAGAATGCGGAATTGAATACCCGCTTCATCGGTCGCGATAGCCATCGCGCCACCCAGGGCATCGACTTCCTTGACCAGATGACCCTTGCCGATGCCCCCAATAGAGGGGTTGCAAGACATTTGGCCTAAGGTTTCGATATTGTGCGTCAGCAACAAGGTTTGCGCGCCAGTACGGGCAGCCGCCAAGGCCGCCTCGGTACCGGCGTGGCCGCCACCTACGACGATCACGTCAAATTCGCGGGGGTAATCCATGGTGTGGGAGGGAGAGCAAGAATGGACTTCTTGGGGCATTATAGAGTCAGCTCCGCTGATGTTTCACGTGAAACATCGTAAGCCCGCCAAATCCGTGAGTTTATCGGCACGAAAACTTTCGATTTGAACAACTACTGGATGGATACTCAGGATTCCGCCTACGGCGCAGAAATTGGCCCTTATGCCACTGTTTCACGTGAAACACGGTGGCCACACAAGCTGAGAAATGTTCCACGTGGAACACAACCGACGCGTCTCCGAACAGCCGAGTGTTCCACGTGAAACACCTCCAACTATAAAACGCCGATGTCTAGCGAGGAATCTCTCTTTGTGAGAAAGGCCATCGTGTCGTAGCGCCCGTTTGATGTCGACAGTTCGAAAAAGTTCAACCTTGCATGAGTAACCATAACCTCCCTGTTCGGAGGTTTCCTATGCCGCATCCCGGTACGCGCTAAGTCGTGATTCGGAGCTCCGACAATGAGTTATTCACAGTTTCTGGCCGATCGGGAGTTTACGTTCGCCTTCCGCCTCTCATCCAGGTCAAGCGGCATCACCAGAGTCAATGCCCGCCATTACCTGCACAGCGGAGCCTACCCCCGGGAGTCCCGATAGCACCGAAGCAGGATTGTGGCAAAACTATCGCGACAATAGGTCCAATACGTTGTCCACAACATTGCTAACCGCACGTTCCGGTGAGCAACTCTGTTGATAAGTCCTAGCGTGCAGGATTACTGACTTATTGACCACCCAGCTCGCCGCCTGGACACTAATCCCCAAAACTATCCACAAGCCAAGGCTATCAACAGCAACTGCTTCGGATAACGAGGAAGCCAAGAAGATGGGGATATCTTTGTGAAGAATTGGGTGTCGTCGGCGGTGGAAAACTCAGGCTCGGCGATGCATCTGGCAGAGAAGTTATCCCCGCTGCGCAGAAACACTTTCGTGGCGGAGAACGCTAATTGCGTGATAAATCACAGTTTTTTCTCGCCCGAGAATATGGAGCGCAAGCATTGCTCAGCAAAAAACCTGTTCCCAGGCTGGGTAAAACTATGTGGAAATCGGCCTTCAACGTTTGTGAAGAAGTCGGCATGCACGCGGCCGGACCACCGTTATCAGCTCCGGCAAAATGCCGTGCCCGGAATTTTTATCCACAAAGTTATCCAGAGGTTCGGACCCCTGCTGCCCGCGAGGAATTCATTGGGTAGGCGGCGCGCGAGGAAGGCTGTTTGTTAGTGAACACTAACAAACTATCCACAAATGACAACGCCCCAGACACTACGGTGCTGGGGCGTTGCGCCAGGAGGTGAGCCTGGTAACGGGAAAGAGATTTCCCGATTTAGAGCGGACGAATTTAGGCCGCTTGAGGCCCCTTCGGGCCATCCTTGACGTCGAATTCGACTTCCTGGCCCTCGTTAAGGCTGCGGTAGCCTCGGCCTTGAATCGCGGAGAAGTGCGCGAACACTTCAGTACCACCGGCGTCTGGGGTAATGAAGCCATAACCCTTGTCGGCGTTGAACCACTTAACTTTGCCCTTTTGAGCCATTTTTATAGCGTCCTGAAAAAAAACACGAATTGCAAATGAATCAAGGACGCTGACACCAACTTGTCGTACAACGGTCACCGCTGAACGCTTTGTTTGCCGCTTGCCGCCAATGGCTTTAACCGGGCTTGCGCACTGCTTGAATCAACTGCAGGGCCAGCATACTCATCCCGTATTGCGCACACATATTATTGTTTACCCGTATGTGGCTTTTTTCACTCGTTTCGCAAGCGAAGCAGTATCAGACCATAGGCATGTTTCAGCATTTCGCGGGGCTCTCCAGCGGCATATGGTCATGCCCACATGATGGTTACCGTTTTTGGGATACTTATGCCCAATTGCAGCCGTTTACCCAGCTCCCTACCCTACACGCCATGATCCGTTCAAAACTGCCCGACGTCGGCACCACCATTTTCACCATCATGAGCCGCTTGGCCATCGATCACCAGGCCATCAATCTAGGGCAGGGTTTCCCGGACTTTGATCCCGACCCACGGCTGCTCGATCTGGTCACCAGGGCCATGGCCCAGGGACATAATCAGTACCCGTATATGCCTGGCGTAGCACCGCTGCGCGCCGCCATTGCGGACAAGGTTGCCGCGCTCTACGAACACCGATACGACCCGGAAACTGAGATCACTGTCACCAGCGGGGCCACCGAAGCCCTGATGGCCACGGTTCTGGCCGCGGTGGGCAGCGGCGACGAGGTCATCGTCATCGAGCCGTGTTACGACTCCTATCTGCCCGCGATACGCCTGGCCGGCGGGACGGCTGTACCGGTGCCCATGCGCGCCCCGACCTTGAATGATCCGCATTACCGCATCGACTGGCAGCGTGTACGTGATGCCATCACCCCGCGCAGCCGCTTGCTCATGCTCAACTTCCCGCATAACCCAACGGGAGCCATTCTCGATGACAGTGATCTGGATGCCTTGGAAGCCATCGTGCGCGACACAGGCATCCTGCTGTTGGCCGACGAGGTCTATGAACACATTGTGTTCGACGGCAAACCACATGCCAGCATCGCACGCCGGCCACTGCTGGCCGAACATGCTTTCGTGATTTCGTCCTTCGGAAAAACCTATCACGCGACAGGCTGGAAAATCGGGTATTGCTGCGCGCCGAGGCAGCTAAGCGCAGAGCTGCGCAAAGTGCATCAATTCATGGTGTTTACCGTGTCCTCACCCATGCAATTTGCTCTGGCCGAGTTCATGGCGGATCCCAAGCCGTATCTTGAGTTGCCCGCGTTCTACGAATCCAAGCGCAAGCGCCTGGCCGAAGGACTGGCAGGCACACGCTTCAAGGCGCTCCCCAGCCCGGGCACCTTCTTCATGCTGGCCGACTACAGCGAAATATCGCGCCAGAACGAAGCTGATTTCGCCCGTAGCTTGACAGTGGACTATGGCGTGACCGTCATCCCTGTCTCAGCGTTTTATCGTAACCCCGATGCGCCAGAATCCAACCACGGGCTGGTGCGCTTTTGCTTTGCCAAGAAAGACACCACCCTGGATGCAGCCATCGAGCGTCTGTCTCAGGTCTGATCAGAAAAAAAAACGGCGTATCACTTGATACGCCGTTGATCAACGTGCCTGATCAGGCCGCTGGACGCCGTTTGCGGCGTAGATAGCGCATGCCTTGCGGTACAACAACGACGGCCACGGCAGCGATCCACAGGCCCACCGACACCGAACTATCGAACAGCACGCGCACGTCACCGTTAGTGATAGACAGCGCGCGGCGCAGGTTCTGCTCCATCATGTCGCCGAGCACGACCCCAAGCACCAGCGGCGCCATGGGGACCTCGAACTTGCGCAGGAAATAGCCAATGGCTCCGATCGCCACGACCATCAGCAAGTCGAAGCTGCCGGCATTGATCGCATAAACACCGATATAGCTGATGCACAGAATACCGGGCACCATCATCCATGCAGGTACGGAAAGCACTTTGGAGAAGATGCGCACCAGCGGCACGTTCATCACAAACAACAACACGTTCGCGATGAACAGCGATGCAATCAAACCCCATACCAGCTCAGGCTTGGTTTCGAACAAGGCCGGACCCGGTGTGATGTTGTAGAGCGTCAGCGCCCCCATCATCACCGCCGTCGTGCCAGACCCTGGCACACCCAGGGTGAGCATCGGCACAAATGAGCCGACTGCCGACGCAGTCGCCGCAGCTTCCGGCGCCACCAGACCTCGCATATCGCCCTTGCCAAATTTGGCATTGGGGTCCTTGTTTTCAATGATGCGTTTTTCCTGGGAGTACGCCACCGCTGCGGCCACGCTGGCGCCAGCGCCGGGCAACACGCCAACGCCAAAGCCTACCAGTGCACTGCGCACCACACTCCACCAAGTAAAAGCGAGTTCTTGAAGGTTGAACAGCTTTCGTCCGCTCGGCTTGACTTCAACGCTGTGACCGCCGACGACTTTCTCAAGCATCTCGAGCATCTCGGCCACTGCAAACAGCGCGATGACCACTACAACGAAATCGATACCGTCGGCCAGATGCACAGAATCGAACGTATAGCGATAGACGCCCGAATTGGAGTCCACGCCAATCGCAGAAATACCCAGGCCAATCATGGCGGCCAAGACACCCTTGACCGGCTGCTTACCCAGAAGACTGGTCAGACAGCAAAAGGCAAACACCATGAGGACAAAGTATTCAGCCGGCCCGAACGCCAAGGCCCATTTGGCCAATGTCGGTGCCAGGAGAATGATCCCGGTGACCGAAACAATAGACCCGAAGAAAGCCGACCAGGCCGACAAAGACAACGCCACGTTGGCAAGACCTTGGCGAGCCAGCGGATAGCCATCCAACGTCGTCATGATGGCGCTGGCTTCGCCCGGAACATTCAACAGAATGGACGTGATGCGACCGCCGTACTCAGCGCCGACATAGACCGCGGCCAGCAGAATCAACGCAGTTTCCGGCGGCAGATTCATGGCAAAGGCGATGGGGATAAGCATCGCCACACCGTTGATCGGCCCCAGCCCTGGCAGCACACCCACCATGGTGCCAAAAAAAGAACCCACGGCCGCAACAAGCACATTGGTCAGCGAGAAAGCAACGCCAAATCCCAAAGACAAATGATCGAGAACGCCGTTCATATCAGGCCCTCCAGCACACCGCCCGGCAACACCACGTCCAGGACCTTGTCAAACAACAGAAAGAAGAGCAGACCCATCACAACGCCATCGATGGCCGTCTTAACCCAAGAGCCGCCAAACAGACGGCCTACGGCCACCGTCATGATGGCCGTGGCAATAACGAAACCCAACCACTCAAACAGAAAGGCATAGGCCGCAGCAAACAACAGCATCAGCACGATGCGTCCGTTGGCTCCCGGAGGATTGGGATGAATGGGGTTACCCCCTTTGATTGCCAGCCTCAGTCCGCACAAGCCGATGATCAGGGCGATCAGCAGCGGGAAGGCTCGCGGGCCGACAGGTTCATAGGCGAAAGGCGCCTCGATGTCCCAGCCCGCCCAGGTCATAAAGGCGGCCAGAACCAGGGCAATAATGCCCAGCAAACGATCATTCATGATCCGGGATCCAAGCGAAGAAAAATAGCTGCGGCGCGCCTGAGGTCTTTCTGACAGGCGCGCCGGGGATTACTTCTTGATCAAACCGAAGGAGTTGGCCAGTTCAGCGTATTGCTTGACCTGTTCCTTGACGTAAGCGTCGAGCTCCGGCCCCGTCTTGGAAAAGGGAAAGAGACCTTGCTGCTCACGCAATTTGGCGAACTCGGGCGAAGCCATCGTCTTGTTGAAGGCGTTTACCCAGAACTGATAGTCTTCATCGGAGACCTTCGGGCCCACATAGAAGCCACGAATAATGGGCCAGACGATGTCATAACCCTGTTCTTTGGCCGTTGGAATATCGGCCAGCTTTCCAGGCAAACGCTCGTTGTTGAATACGGCCAACACGCGGATCGGCGCGCCGCCTTCAAGCATCGTGAAAGCCTCTGCGGCATCGCCCATATACGCCTGGATGTGCCCGCCACGCAGCGCGGTCACGGCCTCGCCACCGCCTTCGAACGCGACAAAGCGCATCTTGCGGAAATCTACATCAGCCGCCTTGGCGGTCAACGCGGCCTTCATCCAATCCTGACTTCCCACCGTGCCGCCAGCACCCAGAACGATTTTGGTGGGATCCTGCTTAAAGGCCTCCATCAGGCTCTTCAAGTCCTTGTAGGGGGAATAATTGCGTACCACGGCCACACCGTAGTCCGTGCCGATCCCCGCCAGCCAGCGTACGTCGTTGACGTTGTACTTGCCGAACTTCCCTTGCGCCAGATTCAGTAGTGAGCCGCCTGAGAAGGCCACGATGGTGCCCGGCTCCTTGGGATGCTGGGCCACGATGTTGTTATAGGCCACCGCGCCGATGCCGCCAGGCATGTAGACGATGCGCATCGGCGCCTTGAGCGCGCCACTCTGTTTGAGGCCTTCGGTGGCCAGGCGGCAGGTCAGATCGAAACCGCCTCCGGGCTGAGCGGGGGCGATGCATTCGGGACGGCGCGGCTCGCCTTCGGCCTGAGCGCTCAGGCTGGCGCCCACGCTCAATATTCCCAGCGCGGCAATAGTGCCAATACGGATTTTTTGCAGAATCTGCATGAGATGCGGTCTCCGTTGTTGTTTGGATTTCTGGCCGGCGCACAGGATTGCGCCGGCTGGTAGCGCACCGTACAAAATCTACCCTTTCCGTTTCCTTTCAAATCGGCCAGTTTTTCTGACGCAACGCAGCATTCCGCTCAAAACCTAGGGAAAACACCAGTGTGGCGCGCAAGCCCGGAGCAGGCTCGCGGTTATCCAACCGTAACGTCCCCCCATGAATGCCGACGATAGTGCCGACAATGGCCAGACCCAGTCCCGCGCCTGGTTTGTTCTTGCCTGCCGCTCCCCGGCGAAAACGCACACTGGCATGCGCGATATCCTCAGCGGACATCCCTGGCCCGGCGTCTTCCACACATATCCATGCGTTCTCCTGATCGCTGCCAACGCGAATGGTGACCTCAGCGCCAGCCGGGCTGTAACGCAACGCGTTATCCAACAGGTTGGACAGGGCTTCGCGCAACAAACCCTCGACGCCGCGGATGCATACCGACTCGGCAGGCCGCTCAAGCCCGAAATCGATGTGTTTCATGCGGATGGCCGGCAGCAGGGAACGGCCCACACTATCTGCCAAGGCTGCCAGATCCACGTTCTCGAGGGGCAGTCCACCTTCGGTCCAGGGCGCATCCTTGGCCCGGGCAAGGGTCAACATTTGATTGGTCGTGCGTACTGCCCGATCCAAACCTTCCCGCATGGCCAGCAACGCCGTATGGATCTCTTGCGGGTCAGATTCGCGCAGGGCGTAGGAGGTTTGGGTCCGCAAAACGGACAGCGGGGTACGCAATTGGTGCGAAGCGTCGTCCAGAAACTGCCGTTGCACCCTCGCCTGAGCCTCAAAACGGCCCGTGTGGAGATTTATAGCCTCGAGCAGGGGTAGGACCTCACCCGGAACATCGGAAGCGCTGATGGGGCTTAAATCGTCCGCAGAACGGCTGGCAACTTCGTCCCTGAGCCGCTCAAGGGGTCGCAGAGCCATCAGAACGCTCCATATGACCGCCAAAACGCTGATCAGCAGCATGACGACGTCCCGCTCGACCGAACGCAACAGCGCCCGATTCAAGAAGTCCTCGCGGGTGTCCAGGCCCTCGGCGACCTGAACAATCACGCGCCCTCCTTTGTTGGCATACAGGGGGGGATCCATGGGCCGCGCCAACGCCGCTACGCGCAAGGGCTGACCATCGTAACTGGCGTAGAAAAATTCGGGCTTGCCGGATTTCAGTGGATGGCCAGGAAGAGGCAGGTCCGGATTGCCGATTTCGGCCAGCCCGTCCTCGGTGGCGACCCTGTAATACACGTTGCCGTTGGCCGTGAGTTCGAAAAATTCCAGCAACAGGTATGGCAGTTCCAGACTTAATCCACCACTGGCTGTGGATATGTTGTGATCGATGGAACGCAACGCGCCAGCCAGTGCGCGATCGTAGGCGATATCGACCTGTTCGCGCAGTTGCTGGTTCGACAGCCATAGGCCGGCCACCAGAATGGTGACCAGTGCCGGGATCAGCCACAGCAACAATGTGGCGCGCAAAGTGCGCGCCACCGGTGTATCACGAGTTTTCAACAGCTATCTCCAGGCTGTAGCCAATTCCGCGCATCGTAACGATGTGCACGCCCGTGCCCGTCAATTTTTTTCGCAGCCGGTGCACCAGCACCTCTATGGCTTCGAGGTTCACGTCGCTGTCTTCTCTCTGGATGCGATCCAGGATTTGCTGTTTGTTGATGGGTTCCCCGCTGCGCTGGATGAGCACACGCAATACGGCGTATTCCTTTGGGGATAAGTGCAGGTTCTGCCCACTGACCGTAAACCGCTGCGCCGAAGTATCCAAAACGAGGCTGCCTAGCGATAAGCGGGGATGTTCACGACCGCGGCTGCGCCGGATGAGGGCCGTCAATCGAGCTTCGAGTTCTTCAAGCACAAAGGGTTTGGGCAAAAAATCATCCGCGCCTTCATGCAGGGTGCCGACTCTTTCGGCCAGTGAGTCTCTAGCGGTCAGAACCAAAACCGGGGTGCGGTCATCGCGAGACCGCATTTTGGTGAGCAATGTATGCCCATCCATTCCTGGTAGACCCAGATCCAGGATCACAGCGTCGAACTCTTCCAGCGTCAGCCGACGTTCCGCAAGTAGGCCATTGTCAGCCCAGTCAACGACGAAGCCGGCGTGCCGGGCAAGGCTGCGGGACAACCAGTGAGCCAGGTCAGCTTCATCTTCTATCAAAAGAATGCGCATAGCGGGGACCCCGTGGGGCGATGGCGGTGGGAAAGCATGTTTTGGCTTTTCCTTTTTTTTTCTTTATAAAAAGACTAATGATTAATAAGGGCTGTGGATAACTACCTTAACGTTGGAAACTCCATATTTTTCAAGATCTTGGACAATTTTTTTGCTGTGCAAGAACTCTGTTTGGCAAGAAAGCCCAAGTTGAACAAGTTTTTGGGTACTGACCAAAACCCCTGCTTGTTCAACTTTGGCACACACAATGTGCACAACCCGCCCACCTAGTAGTTATCCACAGGGTCGTTTCGGATTCCTTCCCCTCTTTTTAGCCCAAAAGGGCCGGAAAGCCGCCGCTACAGGAGCACGAAAATCGTCCTCCACAGGGGGTGAAATCAGGCCCCTGGGCTTCTAAAAAACGTGGGGGCGGCCCCGCGTCGCGCGTTGGCGATACGGGATGCTGTGGAGGGCATGATGCGCAGAAAATGCGCGAGAAAAGAATCACGCGAACTTTTGGTTTGGGTGTTGCTTCGCGTGCGCGCTAAAAAAAACCGCCGTCTGATGACGGCGGTTTGCCAGAAGACTCTGTAAAGGTGTCAGGTCGGCCGGTTCGCATCGATGACAGTCAGCGCTGCCATGTTGACAATGCGACGCACAGTGGCGCTGGAGGTCAGGATAGTGACCGGCGCATTGGCGCCCAGCAGGAAGGGGCCGACTGCCACATTGCCGCCGGCAGCCGTCTTGAGCAGGTTGTAGGCGATATTGCCCGAATCCACGTTGGGGCAGACCAGGAGGTTGGCCGAACCCTTGAGTGTGGAGGACGACAGAATCCGCAGGCGCAGGGCCTCGTCCAAGGCGCAATCGCCATGCATCTCGCCATCGATCTCGAGGTCTGGGGCTTGCTGACGAACTCGATCCAAAGCTTCGCGCATCTTGGCGCCGGACGCCGAGCTGCCGGAGCCGAAGTTAGAGCGCGACAGCAGGGCTACTTTGGGCGCCAGATTCAGGCGGCGCATCTCTTCGGCTGCGGCGATGGTGAACTCGGCGATTTGTTCAGCACTCGGGTCATCGTTGACATGAGTGTCGACCAAGGCCACTGTGCGTTGATCGAGCAGCAGAATATTCATGGCCGCATAGGTCTTGGCCCCGGGCGCATGCCGAGCACTTCGTCGACGAAGCGCAGGTGGTCGTGATAGGCGCCTACTGCCCCGCAAACCATGCCGTCGGCGTCGCCCAGACGTACCATCATGGCGCCGATCAAGGTCATGCGGCGGCGCATTTCCACGCGAGCCATTTCCTTGCTGATACCCCGGCGGTTCATCAGCTCCCAGTAGGTCGTCCAGTACTGATGAAAGCGCTCGTCGTATTCAGGATTGGTCACTTCGACATCTTCGCCCAGGCGCAGGCGCAGGCCGAATTTTTCGATGCGTGACAACAGCACCGAAGGCCGCCCCACCAGAATGGGTTTGGCGAGTTTTTCGTCAACGATGACCTGTACGGCACGCAAGACACGTTCGTCTTCGCCTTCGGTAAACACGATGCGTGCGCGGCCTTGATCGCGCACGACTTGCTTGGCGATGGCAAACAGGGGCTTCATGAACGCGCCCGAGTGATAGACGAATTGCTGCAGCTGCTCGACATAGGCGTCGAGGTCGGCGATGGGGCGCGTGGCCACGCCATCTTCCATGGCCGCACGTGCCACGGCCGGTGCGATGCGTACGATCAGGCGCGGGTCGAACGGCTTGGGGATGAGGTAATCCGGGCCGAAGGACAAGTCATAAGTGCCATAGGCAGCAGCCACGACGTCATTGGCTTCTTCCTGAGCCAGGCCGGCGATGGCATAGACGGCCGCCCGCTCCATGGCGGGCGTGATGGTGGTGGCGCCGACGTCCAACGCGCCGCGAAAAATATACGGAAAGCACAGGACGTTGTTGACCTGGTTGGGGTAGTCCGAGCGGCCGGTGGCCATGACGATGTCATCGCGTACGGCGTGTGCCTCTTCAGGCAGGATTTCGGGCGTCGGATTGGCCAGCGCCAGAATCAGCGGGCGCGCCGCCATGGTGGCCACCATCTCGGGCTTGAGCACGCCCCCGGCCGACAGGCCCAGAAACACGTCGGCGTCGGCGATGACCTCGGCCAGCTTGCGGGTATCGGTCTTTTGCGCAAAACGCGCTTTGTCCGAATCCATCAGCGCGGTGCGGCCTTCGTAGACCACGCCTTCGATATCGGTAACCCAGACGTTTTCGATAGGCAGGCCCAGATCGACCATGAGACTCAGGCAAGCCAGGGCCGCCGCGCCCGCGCCCGAACTGACGACCTTGACCTTGGCGATGTCCTTGCCCACGACCCTCAAGCCGTTGATGAAGGCCGCGCTCACGGTGATCGCCGTGCCATGCTGGTCGTCATGGAAGACGGGGATCTTCATGCGCTCGCGCAGCTTGCGCTCGACGGTGAAACACTCCGGCGCCTTGATGTCCTCGAGATTGATCCCACCAAAGGTGGGCTCCAGGCCCGCAATGATGTCGACCAGTTTGTCCGGGTCGGTCTCGTTGATTTCGATGTCAAACACATCCAGGCCGGCAAACTTCTTAAAGAGCACGGCCTTGCCTTCCATCACGGGCTTGGAGGCCAGCGCACCGATGTTGCCCAGACCCAGCACTGCCGTGCCGTTGGATATCACGCCCACCAGATTGCCGCGCGCGGTATAGCGAAAGGCGTTGACCGGGTCGTCGACGATTTCTTCACAGGCCGCGGCCACGCCAGGTGTGTAGGTCAGACCCAGATCGCGTTGCGTGACCAGCGGCTTGGAAGCGGTGATGGCGATTTTTCCCGGAACGGGAAACTCGTGGTAATCCAGCGCTGCCTGGCGGTCGTTGGGATGTTGGGGCATGAATATCTCGCTTGTAACGTGCCGGCATCGGGGCGATGCGGGTTGGCAATGATGCGAGTCTAAAGTCAACCCATAAGCTAGTGATTTGAGGTTTTTATAAGTACATAAGTATTGATTTATAGTGCTGGGAATCAAATCGAACGTTAACCGGGGTCATATCGTGTCGTTGCATGCGGCGGAAATTCTGCACCGCCTGGCCTCGCGGCTTAAAATGCGCCATCTGCGCCTATTGCTGCTCATCCGCCAGCATGGATCGTTGACTCGGGTCGCACAACACATGGCGACCAGTCAGCCCGCAGTGACCAGTGCGCTGGCCGAGATCGAGTCCATGTTCGGCGCGCCGCTGTTTACCCGTTCGGCGCGGGGAATGGTGCCAACGGCGTTGGGGGATATTGCACTGGCCCGGGCTCAGACGATGTTGCAGGACCTGGATCATCTGGCCCGCGACATGGAGGCTGCTGCCAGTGGCCACGCCGCCCACATAAACGTGGGGGTCATTCCCTTTGTTTCGGGACAATTGATTTCGTCCGCCATTGCGCGCGCGCTGCCGGGTGGCAGGCGTTTGACGGTGACGGTGCACGAGGCGACCAGCGATGTCCTGCTCGGACTGCTGCAGGAACATGCCCTGGACGCGGTGCTGGCCCGGGCCGCGGCGCGGCCTATGCGGGATATGCTGCAGTTCGAAGTGCTGTACCGGCAACGGCCGCGATTGGTGGCGAGCCGCCGTCTGGCGGCCCGGTTGGCGCGTGGTCGGGTTGATTGGGAGGATCTGGCCGGACTGGATTGGATATTGGGCACCGCGCAGACGCCTATGCGCGATCAGGTGGCGGCGCTTTTTCTTGGCCAAGGGTTGGCTCCACCCAAGCCGGTGGTGGAAACCAACTCTTCCAAACTCATCGGGGAGATGGTGGCCGCTAGCGAGCGCGCGGTTTCTGCCCTGCCGGCAGATATCGCCGACGAGCTCGTGCGCATCGCCGGCGTGGCCATCGTGCCTTTCAGCTTTGAATGGGCACTGCCGCCGATCGCACTTTTCACGCGTAAAGACAGTCAGGCCCGAGAGGTGGATGGCCTGTTTGCCCAGGCCTTGCGCGATGTATGCCGTCAGATATATGGCAGCGCGACCTGAGACAAGCGCGTCGCCTCAGGCCGGGGGCCACGCGTTGCTCATTGTGTGACGGATCTCCACAGAAAGCAGGTTTCCAGCGCTTCGGCGTGCGCAATGCTGCGCGCCTCGACACCGGCGCCGTGGCCGCCATCGCGGCGTTCCAGGTACCAAACCCGGTCATGGCCTTGCGCCTGCATTCTGGCGGCCATCTTGCGGGCATGAGCCGGGTGCACTCGGTCATCAGAGGTTGACGTCGTAAAAAGCACGGCGGGGTATTTCACGCCCGCTTTGACTTGATGATAAGGCGAATACGCCAGCAACCAGCCGCGCGCCTTGGCATCATCCGGGTCGCCATACTCATCGATCCAGGTGGCGCCTTGCAGAAGTCGATGAAAGCGCAGCATGTCCAGTACCGGTACTGCGCACAGCACCGCTGCGAAGAGTTCGGGACGTTGCACCATGCATGCGGCCACCAGCAGACCGCCATTGCTTGCACCACTGATGGCAAGCTGCTGCGCGGTGGTGGCTCCGGTATCCGTCAGAGCCTGCGCCACGGCGATGAAGTCGTCGAAGGCAACCTGACGTTTTTCGCGCAGGGCGGCCTGATGCCAGGCTGGCCCGAACTCACCGCCGCCGCGGATGCAGGCAATGGCATAAAGGCCGCCCGCCTCCAGCCAACTGGCGCCGGCTGTGGCCAGATAGGCGGGCTCGTCCAGCGCCTCTTCGAAACCGCCGTAACCGTAGAGCAGGCAAGGCTGTGGCTGCGCAGACAGGCGGCCGATCAACCAATAGGGAATCTGCGTGCCGTCGGCGGCGTCGGCGTAGCGCAATTCGGCGCGCATGCCCGTGGTATCAAACTGTGGCGGCAGGCGTGCCAATAAGTGCCAGTCATTGGGACTGACATCACTGGCCTGGGCATGATAGAGGGCAGTGGGTTGCAGAAAATGGTCGACATGCACCAGCACGGAGTCATCACGCAGGCTGTCTATCGCTGTCATGGTCACCGCGCTGTCCGCGGGCGTGACGATGGGTTCGGATTGCCAGCCTGTCGCGCCGGGTTTCAGGCGGCGCAAGTGCGTGACGCAATCGTGGCGCTCGGTGAGGATGAGGTAATTGAGCGTGAAGTCCAAGTCGGCCAGTACGGGGCGTGGGCCTGCATGAAACAACACGTCCGCGCGCATATCGGCCGCCAGAAAGCGTTCACGTTCGATGGCCAGCAAACTGCCGCTGGCATAGTTGCCGCCGGCAGTTTTCCATTCGGATCGCAGATGGATGAACATCCACTCATGCCACTCGCTTATCTCCGCGTCGGCCGGAACGTCATACCGACGCCATTGGCCGGCAGCTTCATCCAGCCATAGCCAGTCGGTACTCCACATGCTGAGATAACGCACGGCGAGATGGCGTTTCAGCTCATAGTCATACCAAGCATGAACCGAAATGTCGGTGCTGGCACACTCTAACGCGATGGGCGCCTGATCCAGCGGCGTGCCGCGCCGCCAGCGGCGTACAAAACGCGGATGACCGGCATCGGTGAGCTGCGCCTTGTCGTTATCGGCACTATCGTCCCATCCCACATAGACGGTGTCGCGATCGATCCAGTCCATGCTGTTTTGACCGGGCTGCAATAGCTGGAAACCATCGGGCACGAAGCTGCGCGTTGCCACATCGAATTCACGAATGATGCAAGCATCCGAGCCGTCCGGAGCAAGTGCGACCAACGCGCGTTCGCCATCAGGGTAGCGCAGATCAAAATCCGCCAGCGTCCAGCGTGTTCCGTCAGAATGGGTGCTATTGATGGCTAACGCATCCACATCGAGCACGGTTTCCCACACGGCCGTACCGGCAAGCCAGTCCTGCCATGGCGCGCGTCGCACAAGGCCGAGTGGATGTTCAGCATCCGTCCAGGTGTTATAGGCCCAATCGCCGTGCCGCGAGCACGTCACGATGCGATCCGGAGAATCATAGATGTCCACCAGGCGCTCGGTCAGCGCGGCGATGGAGGGATCCTGGTCAAGGTGTTCAAGGGTACGCGCGTTCTGCGTGCTGACCCACTGTTCTGCCTTACGACTGTCCAGCGACTCCAGGAAAAGAAAAGGATCTTGGGGCGTATCCGGTGCGTTCAAGCTGCGCGGTCCTGTGGTGGTTGCGAATTCGCCATCATAAGCGTTGAACAAAGGTGCTCGCTCGACGTTGGGAGCACCTTGCCAGCCTGCCGGCAAGGTGCCGGGTGGCGCAAGGTTTACTTCCCGATGCAGAAACTGGAGAAAATCTCGCCCAGCAGATCGTCGCTGGTAAACCGGCCCGTAATGCTCGACAGGCTGTCATGCGCTAAACGCAGCTCTTCGGCAAACAGATCCAGTACACGGTCGTCGTGGCTGGCGTGCAGGGCGGCAATGTCCAGATGCTCGTGCGCGGCCTGCAAAGCATGCAGGTGACGTTCGCGAGCCAGCCAGGGGGATTCTGCGCCGGGGTTCCAGCCGGCCAGCCGCAGCAGTCGCGCGCGCAGTGCATCCAGACCCAATCCTTGCTTGGCGGAGATGCCGATCTGGTCGGCACGCAGTTCCGCAGGCAAGGTCAACAGGTCTATCTTGTTCAAGACCGTAAGCACTGGCGTGCGCGCAGGCAGGCGCGCGGTGATCTCGGCATCGAGGATGTCGCCGGGGGCGCTGGCGTCCTGCAGATGCAGAATGACGTCGGCGCGTTCGATTTCTTTCCAGCTGCGCGCAATGCCTATGCTCTCGACCGTGTCCTCGGTGTCGCGCAAACCCGCCGTATCGACAATATGCAGCGGTACGCCGTCAATGTGGATTTCCTGCACGACCTTGTCACGTGTAGTCCCGGCGATGGGAGTGACGATGGCGACGTCGTCGCCGGCCAGCGCATTGAGCAGACTGCTTTTGCCCACGTTGGGTTGGCCGGCCAGCACGACATGCAGACCCTCACGCAGGATGACGCCCTGACGGGCCTGAACAATGAGCGTGTCGAGGTCGGTGCGCAGGCCGTCCAGGGTCGGGCGGGCCTGATACTTTTCGAGGAAGTCGATTTCTTCTTCGGGAAAATCCAGAGTGGCTTCGACCAGCATGCGCAGATGAACGATACGGTCGGCCAGGGCCGTGACACGTTGGGAAAACTCGCCTGACAGCGAAGCCATCGCGCCGCGCGCCGCGGCTTCGGAAGAGGCGTCGATGAGGTCGGCAACGGCTTCGGCCTGGGCCAGGTCGATGCGGTCATTCAGAAAGGCACGGCGTGTGAACTCGCCCGGTTCGGCCAGACGCAGACCGATGTCGCGACCGGCTTCCAGACAGCGTGCCAACAGGCGTTTGAGCACGGCCGGGCCGCCATGGCCCTGCAACTCGAGCACGTCTTCGCCGGTGTAGGAGCTCGGGCCTCGGAAATAGATGGCTATGCCTTCGTCGATGGCTTGTCCATGCGCGTCGGTAAATGGCAGGTAGTGCGCATGGCGTGGTGCGAGTTCGCGGCCCAGCAGCGCGCGGACATAGGTGTGCAGGCTGGGGCCGGAGACACGCACCACGCCGATGCCACCGCGGCCAGGAGCGGTGGCGATGGCGGCGATGGGAAAAGCATTGCTCATGGCAGTTGGAATCAGAACAGCGGTAAGGGGCAATAGGGGAATATAACTGTTGCGCAGCACAAAGGTTGCTGGTTATGTTGACTGCGCGGCACTCGGATTCGAAACTCTCTTGGAGATCCAGATGGCATGTCGATTTTCGCGTAGTTTGAGCTGTGGCGCGGCGGCAGTTTTGCTCGCATTCTGTACGCAGGCTTCAGCGCGTGACCTCGTCATCGCGTTGAAGACCGAACCCAGTTCGATGGATCCGCAGTACCACGCACTCACGCCCAACACCCAGATTTCCGGGACGTTGTTCAATGCCCTGGTCGAAACGGACGAGAAGTTGCAGCCGCAGCCGGGATTGGCCGAATCGTGGACGGTCGATGGCAAGGTGTGGACGTTCAAGCTGCGGCCCGGTGTGAAGTTCTCCGACGGGTCGCCTTTTACGGCCGAGGATGTGGTCTTCAGTTTCGACCGTATTCCCAAGGTTCCCAACAGCCCTTCGCCGTTTACCCTCTATCTTGGCGCGGTGGCCAAGACCGAGGCCCTGGACCCGATGACGGTGCGCATCACCACCAAGGAGCTTGCGCCGAACCTGCTGGTCAATTTGGCGCAATTGCCCATCATGTCCAAGAAGGCCGCTTCGGGGCCTGCTCCCGAAGGAAAGACGACGACCGAACTCAACGGTGGTGATGGCCTGGTGGGAACGGGGCCGTATAAATTCGAGTCCTGGAAGCGTGGCGCCGAATTGGTGTTTTCGCGCAACGACAACTATTGGGGACCCAAGCCTGCCTGGGACAAGGTGGTTTATCGCCCCATGACCAATGCAGCGGCACGGGTTGCGGCGCTTCTGGCCGGCGACGTGGATCTGATCGAGGATCCTCCGACCGATGATCTGCCCAAGCTCAAGAGCAATAAGAAGCTCCATGTTGAAGAAACGCCTTCGGTACGAGTGGTCTACGTGGCGTTGGACCAATTTGCCGAACCCAGCCCAGGGGTCAAGGGCACGGACAAGAACCCCATGAAGGACAAACGGGTGCGCGAGGCATTGTCGCTGGCGTTGAACCGCGATGCCATTGTCGAGCGTGTCATGGGTGGAGTGGCCAAGCCTGCGGGTAATCTGCTGCCCTACCCTATGTTCGGCGCATCCAAAGAACATGCCCAGGCTCCTAAAGCGGATGTGGAGAAGGCCAAGGCATTGCTCAAGGAGGCGGGCTATCCGAATGGGTTTGAGATCACACTGGGTGCGCCCTCGGGCCGCTATGTCAACGACGCCAAGGTCGCTCAGGCCATTGCCTCGATGTGGACACGTATCGGGGTAAAGACCAATGTGGATGCACTGGCGCCCCCGGTGTTCTTCAAGGCCCGCGACAGCTACGCGTTAAGCGCCTACCTGGCAGGCTGGTCGGTGACCAGTGGTGAGATGTCCAATGCGCTGGCCTCGTTGCTGGTGACACGTAACCCGGAGGCCGGTCTGGGCACGACCAATCGCAGCCGTTACTCGAACCCGGACATGGACAAGCTCGTGATCGAGGCCTCCGGCACGATGGACGATGGCAAGCGCGCCGAGCTGCTGCAAAAGGCCAGCAATCTGGCCATGGACGATTACGCCATGCTGCCGGTGCATTTCGAATTGTCGGTCTGGGCCATGAAGGACGATGTGCGCTACAAGGGGCGGCCGGATCAGACGACATTGGCGCAGAACGCGACGCCTAAGCCGTAATCGGGCGGCCGCATGCTTGCAACCATCATACGCAGGCTGCTGCAGACTGTAGTCGTGATGCTGGTCATGTCGGCAGTGGTCTTTGCCGGCATCTACATGGTGGGCGACCCGGTCTCGATGCTGGCCAGCCCTGAAGCCACGGAGGCGCAACGCGGCGCCATCCGCGCTGCTTTGGGTCTGGACCAGCCGCTGTGGCGACAGTATCTGATTTTTATCGGCCAGGCCGTGCAAGGCAACTTCGGCAACAGTTTCCTGACCGGCGAGCCTGCCATGCGGCTGATTCTGCAGCGCATGCCCGCCACGATGGAGTTGGCGGTGGTGGCCATGACGCTGTCGGTAGTGATCGGCGTACCCTTGGGCATCCTGGCGGGCTTGCGGCCGAGATCGCTGGGCGCGCGGGCCATCATGACCGGATCCGTGTTGGGATTTTCGCTGCCCAATTTCTGGGTAGGGTTGATGCTCATCATGGTGTTCGCCGTCAGCCTGGGTTGGTTGCCAGCCAGCGGCCGCGGCGCCACCGTGAGCGTGGCGGGCATTCCGCTGAGCGTGTTGACGCTCAATGGATGGATGGCCATCATTTTGCCGGCCAGCACTATCGCACTGGCCAAATGTGCGCTCATCGTACGGGTCACGCGCGCGGCCACACGTGAGAGCTTGCCGCAGGACTACATCAAGTTCGCTCGCGCCAAAGGCCTGTCGGAAAAGCGAGTGCTGGGCGTGCATTTGCTCAAGAACATTCTTATCCCCATTGTGACCATCGCGGGGCTGGAACTGGGGCAGGTGGTGGCGTTCGCCGTCGTGACCGAAACCGTTTTCTCGTGGCCCGGCATGGGCAAGTTGTTGATTGACTCGATCATCACGCTGGATCGACCGGTGGTGGTGGCCTATCTGATGTTGATCGTGTTCTTTCTGGTCATGCTCAACCTGGTGGTGGACATCATCTACACCGTGCTTGATCCTCGCGTGCGTCTGGAGGCCCGCCGATGAGCAGCTCCTCTTCCGCGCTGGCACGGCCGCTGACGCCGTCACGCCGTTTCATAAGCGACTTTTTTGCCAGCAAGCTGGCGGTGCTGGGCCTGGTGATGTTGATCATCATGATCGGAGCGGCCATCTTCGCCCCCTGGATCGCGCCCCAAGATCCTTTCGATATTGGCGGCCTCGATATCCTGGACTCGAAACTGCCGCCAGGCAGTGCCAGCGGAGATGGCGGCATGATCTATTGGTTGGGCACCGATGGGCAGGCGCGAGATATGTTCTCGGCCATCGTGTATGGCATGCGGACCAGCCTGCTGGTCGGTGCGGTGTCGGTGGCCGCGGCGTTTGTGATTGGCGCGGCAGTCGGTTTGGTCGCCGCGTATTTTGGCGGACGCATCGATGCCTTGCTCATGCGCCTTGTGGATATCCAGTTGTCTTTTCCGGCCATTCTCGTGGCGTTGATTCTGCTGGCGATCCTGGGAAAAGGTGTGGATAAGGTCATCATCGCACTGGTCGTCGTGCAATGGGCGTACTTCGCACGTGCGGCGCGCGGCGCGGCACTGGTCGAGCGTGGCAAAGAATATGTAGAAGCGGCGCGCTGCATGTCGCTGAGCTGGACACGAGTGCTGTTTCGCCATGTGCTGCCCAACTGCATGCCGCCCCTGATTGTCATCGCGACCATCGATCTGGCGCATGCCATTGCCTTGGAGGCCACGTTGTCTTTTCTCGGGGTGGGCGTGCCGGTCACAGAGCCTTCGCTGGGCATGTTGATCGCCAACGGATTCGAATACCTGTTGTCGGGGACTTATTGGATTTCGTTTTTCCCCGGTATTGCTCTGGCGTTGCTGATCATCGCGATCAACTTGGTCGGCGATCATCTGCGCGATGTGCTCAACCCGCGCAATCAGACTTAGAGACGAGCCTCATGCATACCGCGCCTGTACTGGAAGTAGAGAATCTGAAGACGCAATTTTTCACGCGTGCCGGAGTGGTCAAGGCTGTCGACGGCGTGGATCTGCATCTGCAACAAGGCGAGATACTGGGGCTGGTTGGAGAGTCGGGTTCGGGCAAGAGCATCACGGGCTTTTCGTTGATGGGCTTGCTCGACGAGCCGGGTCGAGTGGTCGAGGGCGCCATACGGCTGGAGGGTGAGGATTTGCGCCAGGCCGACGCCAGGCGTTGGCGTGCCCTTCGAGGTTCTGAGATGGCCATGATTTTCCAGGACCCGATGATGACGCTCAACCCCGTGTTGCGGGTGGATACCCAGATGGTCGAGGCTGTGCAGGCGCACCACGATGTCAGCCGTTCGAAGGCCATGGCGCGGGCGCTGGAGGTCCTGACCATGGTGGGAATTCCTTCTCCTCGCGAACGGTTGCGGACCTATCCACATGAGCTCTCCGGTGGCATGCGTCAACGCGTTGCCATTGCCATCGCGCTGTTGAATTCGCCGCGAGTGATCATTGCCGATGAGCCCACCACGGCGCTGGATGTGACTATTCAGGCGCAGATCCTGTACGAGGTCAGACGCTTGTGCCGCGAGACTGGTACGGCACTGATCTGGATCACCCATGATCTGGCCGTCGTGGCGGGCCTGGCAGACCGCATCGCGGTCATGTATGCGGGGCGCATCGTCGAGACAGGTTCCACCGAAGACGTCATCGAGCATGCGCTGCACCCTTATACCCAGGGTTTGATGGCCAGTATTCCGAGCGCGCGCTTGCGCGGCCAGCCTTTGGCACAGATACCGGGCATGACGCCGTCTTTACTCAATCTGCCCGAAGGGTGTGCGTTTCGCCAGCGCTGTCCCCGGGCCACCGAGGCCTGTCTGCGCGAACCGCAATTACAGTCGTTGCAGCCTGGGCATGAGGTGCGGTGCTGGCATGCGGGGCCGGCATGATGGACAAGTCTGTGGATAGTCCCTTGTTGTCGTTGCAGGGTCTGGAGATGCGTTTTGAACGCAAGGTGGATCTTGCCGGCCGTATCGCCAATTGTTTTGGCGCCGGCTTGAAGAATCAGGTCGTGCAGGCGGTCGCCGGCGTGGATCTCGATGTGGGCGCGGGAGAGGTCATCGGCATCGTCGGAGAGTCTGGCTGTGGAAAATCCACGCTGGGCCGCATGGTGGCGGGTATTTTGCCGCCGACGGCGGGAAGCATCCGATACCGGGGAGAAGACGTCGCGCGGCTGAACGCGCCTTCACGTCGCCGTTATGAGCTGGCCGTACAGATGATCTTCCAGGATCCCTACGCTTCGCTTAATCCGCGTATGCGCGTGACCGATATCATCGGCGAAGCGCCGGTGGCCCATGGCCTTGTCCGGCGCGCCGAGCGCGATGCGTATGTGGCCGGGTTGATGCGCCAGGTTGGGCTGGATCCGACTTATGCACAGCGTTATCCGCATCAGTTCTCCGGTGGGCAGCGTCAGCGGATCGGGATCGCGCGTGCACTCGCCTTGCAGCCGACGATCATTGTCTGCGACGAGGCCGTCGCGGCACTGGATGTCTCCATTCAGGCTCAAGTGATCAATCTGTTCGAACAGTTGCGCCGCGAACTGGGGCTCACCTATCTGTTCATCAGCCACAATCTGGGCGTGGTGGCTTATATCTCGGATCGCGTGGCCATCATGTATCTGGGGTGCATCGTCGAGCTGGCCAGCACGGAACGTATTTTCGGCCAGGCCAATCATCCCTATACACAGGCATTGCTGCGCGAGTTACCAACCTTGGACACCGCGCGGCGCGAGTACCGGCCCATACAGGGTGAGCTGCCTTCACCATTGGCGCCTCCTCAGGGATGCGCCTTTCATCCTCGGTGCCCGAACGCTCTGCCGCTGTGCCGCCAGCAACGGCCCGTGTTGCGCGAGATATCCCCAGGGCATTGGAGCGCCTGTCATTTGAACGGCGTTCCCTGAAATGCGTGTGCTACAAGCAAACCTGTTCTCTCCTTTCCGGTAATCACTATGAAAACCATTGATGAAATCCAACGCGCTCACGGCGACCTGACGGCTTTGCGGCGTGATATCCACGCTCACCCGGAACTGGCGTTCCAGGAAACGCGCACGTCCACGCTGGTGGCCGAGCGCCTGCGCGCGCTGGGATTGGAAGTCCACACCGGGCTGGGGAAAACGGGTGTGGTGGGCGTGTTGCGTGCCGGCAGCAGCAAGAGATCGGTGGGCTTGCGCGCGGATATGGATGCCCTGCCAATGCCAGAGCACAACCGGTTCGAGCATAAGTCTACCATCGCCGGTCGCATGCATGGCTGCGGCCATGACGGGCATACAGCGATACTGCTGGGCGCAGCCCAGTATCTGGCAGCGCATCCCGATTTCGATGGCACGGTGAACTTCATTTTTCAGCCTGCTGAAGAAGGAGGCAATGCTGGCGCGCGTGCCATGATGGAAGACGGTCTGTTCGAACGCTTTCCCTGTGACGCGGTGTTTGGCTTGCACAATATGCCGGGCATGCCAGTCAATCAGTTCGGTTTTCGAACCGGCCCCACGATGGCGTCGAGCAACCGCTGGGACATCGTGATCAAAGGCTTGGGCGGCCACGCGGCTCAGCCCCATGTGGCGGTCGATCCCATCGTGATCGCCTCGGAGATGGTGCAGGCCTTGCAGACGGTGATTTCCCGCGGCCGCAACCCGCTGGATCCGGCAGTGCTGTCGATTACCCAGATTCACGCCGGTGACGCCTACAACGTCATTCCTGGCGAAGCCGTATTGCGTGGCACCGTGCGCACCTACACCCTGGAGGCGCTGGATAAGATCGAGGCCGACATGCGCCGCATCGCCACCACCCTGCCCCAGGTCTATGGCGGCAGCGGCGAGCTGGATTTCGTGCGCGCCTACCCGCCGCTGGTCAACTGGGAGAACGAGACGGCTTTCGCCACCCGCGTGGCTCAGGACGTGTTTGGTGCCGAAAACGTCAATCCCCAGGTGCCGCAGTTCATGGGGGCGGAGGACTTCTCCTTTTTCCTGGAGAAAGTCCCAGGGTGTTATCTCTTTCTGGGCAATGGGGATGGCGATCACCGTCTAGAGAGCTACCACGGCATGGGACCCTGCCAGTTGCATAACCCCAATTACGACTTCAACGATGCCTTGTTGCCGGTAGGAGCGACCTATTGGGTCAAATTGGTGCAAGCCTTCCTGCCTATCGCCTGAAGTTGCGCACAGGCTGTACATAGCTTATCCACCGGCTGCGCACATTTTGCTCACATGCTTGTTCCCAAGGTTATCAACAGCCTGTGCCCAGTGAAACCACCTCCGATTGGCCCAGGATAATCACAAGCTCATCGTCAGCAGATGAGCACGGAACAAGCGCTGTGTCATATGACTGCAGGGATTTAACAAAGGCAGATTTATTCGTTTGCGCACGGGTGCGGCGTTTCCATAATCTGGTCATGGCCTCCATACCACGAGGCCGGTCTCAGGAAACTACATGCGCACCCGTCTGGCCGATTATGTCGCTGGCGCCACCCTGGCGCTGTTCATTGCCTTGTTGGCCTTGGCCTCTCCGACGCCTGCTCAGGCGGCCATCTCTTTGACCCAGACCCGCTGACAGGGTTCGGATGCGCGGCGTGGTGATTTTGAAATTTATTAATCCGGCTTATTTTTCATAGCTGCACGCTATTGCGTGTATTGCAGCAATCAACCCAGGTTGCACATCCCTTCGTATATAGTCAGCCGCATGCGAGATGTCCGATCGTAAATTCAGGTCGGACCTGGCACATCGCGGTCGTCCTTGCTCGCACGGCATGATCTGCATGCCTGGCGTCCAGCAGGATGCGCGTAGTTTCCAGCGGCAGATGCTATTTTTCTGAAGGAGTGAGCATGTCAAACGAGGCAAAGTGTCCTTTCAAACATACCGCCGGGGGCGGTACGACGAATCAGGACTGGTGGCCGAAACGACTTCGCCTGGAGTTGCTCAGCCAACATTCCGAGAAATCCAATCCCATGGACCCGGGCTTTGATTATGCCCAGGCGTTCAAGAGCCTTGACCTAGCGGCAGTGAAGAAGGATCTTGCCGACCTGATGAAGGATTCACAGGATTGGTGGCCGGCCGACTTTGGGCATTACGGGCCCCTCTTTATTCGCATGGCCTGGCACAGCGCCGGCACTTACCGGATTGGCGATGGCCGGGGAGGCGCCGGACGCGGGCAGCAGCGTTTTGCTCCGCTAAACAGCTGGCCGGACAACGTCAGCCTGGACAAGGCGCGCCGCCTGCTGTGGCCCATCAAGCAGAAGTACGGCAACAAGATCTCCTGGGCCGATTTACTGATACTGACCGGCAACGTCGCGTTGGAGACCATGGGATTCAAGACTTTCGGCTATGCCGGTGGTCGTGAAGACACCTGGGAGCCGGATCAGGACGTCTACTGGGGCAATGAGCGCACCTGGCTGGGCGGTGATCTGCGTTACGGCAAACAGGCCGGCGGCAAGGAAGAAGGCACGGTGGTGGCCGATGAAGATCTGCATGGCAAGGAAAGCAGCCGTACGGATGGCGAACGTAATCTGGAAAACCCGCTGGCCGCCGTGCAGATGGGCCTGATTTACGTCAATCCTGAAGGCCCGGACGGCAACCCCGATCCCATGGCCTCGGCTCGCGATATCCGCGACACCTTCGCCCGCATGGCGATGAACGACGAAGAAACGGTCGCCCTGATTGCGGGCGGTCATACCTTTGGCAAGACGCATGGCGCAGGTCCTGCCGACCACGTCGGCGCCGAGCCTGAAGCCGCCGACCTGGAAAACCAGGGTCTGGGGTGGAAGAGCAGCTTCCGTAGCGGCAAGGGCGGCGATACCATCACCAGCGGTCTGGAGGTCACCTGGACGTCGACGCCGACTCGCTGGAGTAATAATTTCTTCTGGAATCTGTTCGGCTACGACTGGGAGCTGACCAAGAGCCCGGCCGGCGCGCATCAGTGGATTCCCAAGCACGGTGCCGGTGCGGGCTCCATACCCGATGCGCATGACCCGACCAAGCGCCACGCACCGTCCATGCTGACGTCGGACATCGCGCTGCGGGTAGACCCCGCCTACGAGAAAATCGCCCGGCGCTTTTTCGAGCATCCCGACGAATTCGAAGAAGCCTTTTCCCGCGCCTGGTTCAAACTGACCCATCGCGACATGGGGCCGCGCGCGCGCTATCTCGGCCCGGAAGTCCCGACTGAAGAACTGATCTGGCAAGATCCCATCCCCGTGGCCGATCATCCGCTGGTCGATGACAAGGACGTCGCTGAACTCAAGCAGAAGGTGCTGGCGTCGGGTCTGTCGGTGTCAGAGCTGGTGGCCACGGCATGGGCGTCGGCCTCGACCTTCCGCGGGTCGGACAAACGCGGCGGCGCCAACGGGGCTCGCATCCGGTTGGCGCCCCAGAAAGATTGGGCGGTCAACCAGCCGGAACAACTGGCCAAGGTCATCAAGGCGTTGGAGGACATCCAGGCGGATTTCAATGGCAAGGGCGGCAAGAAGATTTCGCTGGCCGACCTCATCGTCCTGGCCGGCTGTGCGGGTGTGGAACAGGCGGCCGAGAAAGCCGGTCACAAGGTCACGGTGCCGTTTGCTCCCGGCCGCATGGACGCCTCGCAAGAGCAGACCGACGTCGAGTCTTTCGCTGCGATGGAGCCGCTGCACGATGGCTTCCGTAATTACCTGAAAGGCCGCTATGACATTCCGGCTGAACATTTGCTCATCGATCGCGCGCAACTGTTGACGCTGACCGCGCCAGAAATGACGGTGCTCATCGGTGGTTTGCGTGTCCTCGATGTGCGCAGCGGCAAAGACAAGCATGGCGTCTTTACGGATCGACCTGGCGTGCTGAGCAATGATTTCTTCCGCAATCTGCTCGACATGGGCACGGAGTGGAAGCCGCAGACGCCAGCGCGTGAGGCTTTCGATGGCCACGACCGCAAGACGGGCAAGGCCAAGTGGACCGCCAGCCGCGTGGATCTGGTTTTCGGTGCGAATTCGCAATTGCGCGCGCTGGCCGAGGTCTATGCCAGCGATGACGCGAACAAGAAGTTCGTGCACGACTTCGTGGCCGCGTGGAACAAGGTGATGAACCTGGACCGCTTCGACCTGAAGTAAACCGTATGTGTGATCAGACCCCCGGGGTTAGTCTTTGGACTGACCCGGGGGTTTTTTTGTGCGTATGGCGGCAAGCCGGAAGCCGCAACGCAAACGGCCGCGCATAAAGCGCGGCCGTTTGCGGGGAGCGTAGCGGAATCAGCTGCGCTTGGCGGGCGCCGTTGCGCGGCGCGCGATGCTGCGCGTGATGCTCCATTGCTGCAGAATGGACAAGGTGTTGTTCACGCACCAGTACAGCACCAAGCCTGCCGGGAAGAAGAACATCATCCCGCCAAAGACCAGAGGCATGACCATCATCACCTTGGCCTGGACGGGGTCCGGAGGCGTGGGGTTGAGCCTGATCTGCAGGAACATGGTGCCCATCATCACCGCCGGCAGGATGAAGTAGGGGTCGCGCACGGACAAGTCGTGGATCCAGAGAATCCAGGGGGCGCCGCGCATTTCTACGCTGGCCAGCAGCACCCAGTAAAGCGCGATGAACACCGGAATCTGAACCACCATGGGCAGGCAGCCGCCCAGCGGGTTGATCTTTTCCGTGCGGTACATCTCCATCATGGCCTGGTTGAGCTTCTGGCGGTCATCGCCGAACTTCTCTTTCAGGGCTTGCAGGCGCGGGGCGACCTGCTTCATGCGGGCCATCGAACGATAGCTAGCTGAGGCCAGGGGATAGAACACCGCCTTGATGATCACCGTCAGGGCCACGATGGTCCAGCCCCAGTTGCCCAGCAGGCTGTGCAGCCAGGTCATCAGGGTGAACAGCGGCTTGGCGATGATGGTCAGCCAGCCGTAGTCGACCACCAGTTCGAGGCCGGGAGCGACGGCAGACATCGCCTTCTGATCTTGCGGGCCGACCCACAACTGGGCTTCGGACGATGCGCTGGCGCCCGGCGCCACCTGGCCGAGGGCTTCGATGGAGCGCGCGGCGAACAGATTGGGCTGGACCTGCAGCAGCTCGTTGGTCCGGGGCTTGCCTTGCTGCGGCACCCAGGCCGTGGCGAAGTAGTGCTGAACGATACCGATCCAGCCGTTGTCCGCCTGCTTGATGTAGCTGGCCTTGTTCTTGGCAATATCACCGAAGGTGATCTTCTGGAACTTGTCCTGCTCGGAGTACACCGCCACGCCGGTGAAGGTGTGATAGAAACTCGAGGTGCCGGCGGGGTCGTTGCCGTCGCGCTCGAGTTGCATGTAGACCGAGGGGCTTTGCGGCGTGTCGCTGACGTTGGTCACGTCGTGGCGCACGTGGATGTCGTAGCTGCCGCGATCCAGCGTGTAGGTCTTGCTTACGCGCAGGCCGCCGGACTCCGCTTCGAAGCGGATCACCAGCTTGTCGCCGGAGAGTTCGCGATCGGGCGTGGTGATGGCAAAGGGCGTCAGGTGCGTGGGGAAGCTTTGCCCCGAGCCAATCAGCCCGGTCTGTGCTGTATACGTCAGATCGGCGGAACGATCCAACAGCACCATGGGCTTATCGTTGTCGGCGCTGGCGGGATACTTGAGCAGTTCGGCTCGCACCAATTGGGCGCCCGTCGTGCTGAAGGTCAGGCGAAGGACGTCGGTCGTGACGACCACTTCCTTGGCTTGAGCAGGCACGACGGCCACGCTGCCGGGCACCGAGCCAGGAGCGGCCGCCGCCGTTGGCGCACTGGGCACCGAGGGCGTGGAGGCGTCATTGACCACAGGGGTCGCGGGATTGGCGGGCGCCTTTTGTTCGGCGCTGGCCGGGGCGGGGCCAAAAAGCGACGGCTTACCGTTATGGATCTGCCAGTTGTTCCAGAGGAGCAACAGCGAGAAGGAAAAAATCATCCAGAGGACAGTTCGTCGAATATCCATGGTGCCTGAGGAAGAGTGGCGGGACAGCAAAGCCCGCCAGTTTAACTGCAATCGTGTCCGGTACGGGGATGGGTGTCGCAGCAGCCACCGCTCCGGGTTTTTTTTGCCTGGCCAGGTTCTGGAACGGGATCCAGCCCGCCGGGCGACCAAGGATGGCAACGGCCGATGCGGCGTGCCGCCAGCCACAGACCGCGGCGCGCGCCGTGGCGTTCAATCGCCTCGATCGCGTAGGCCGAGCAAGTGGGCGTGAAACGGCATTGGCGACCGATCCAGGGGCTCAGGAAAAATCGGTAAAACCGGATGGGTGCGATCAGCAACGCTCGGATCATCGCGCAATACGTCCGAAATGTGCGTCGGCCTCGCTGCGTGCCGCGCGCTTCAGAGCCGTCAGGGACACAGGGCCCACCTTGCTGTGCAGGCGTACGACATAGTCTTGTGCAGGTAAGGCCAGGCGCTGGTGCCGGAAGGCTTCGCGCAAGACGCGTTTGATCGCGTTACGGGTACTGGCCAGTGCCGCATGCCGCTTGGCGATGACCAATCCCAGACGCGCACAGGAACTCTGCCCGCCAGTTGGCGAGGCAGGAGCGGCGCTCACAATGAACATCGCCCCTCGGGCCAGACGCCGACCTTTCAAGGCGGCGGCAAACTCGGAGGGGCGATGCAAGCGCGCCTCCGCGGGAAGCGTGGCGCACGACATGACGGACTGTATCGAAGAGTCGTCCGATTGCCGGAGGGAAACAGGCTTCAGGCTGGGCGTAACGCCGTCGCCAGGGGCTTGTCGTGATCCGGGCAAAAGGTCGAGCAGCGATGCGCCGGGCTTAGACGGCCAGACGCTTGCGGCCCTTGGCGCGACGAGCGTTCAGGATGGCGCGGCCGGCGCGGGTCTTCATGCGCAAGCGAAAGCCGTGGGTGCGCTTGCGACGGGTGACGGAAGGTTGGTAGGTGCGTTTCATGGACGATCCACAAAAAGAACAAAGTCAGTAGGAAGCTGCCTGGAGGTTCCTGGTTGCAATGACCCGGGCGGGTATCCCGACGCCGGCACGAGGGCTGGCCATGGGACGGGGCTCGAGGCTGGGAACATTACATGGCGCTCGCCGAGCCGGTCAAACAAGGTGTTGGTGCAAAAGGGGCCGGAGTGAGGTCCGGTGTTGATTCCTGGCGGAACCCCTCGCTGCGTACAAAACTATGGGTGACAGCTCTGCGGCACCCCCGAAGTGAAAAATCAATCGGGCAGGCATAAGTTCTGCTTGCCCGACCCATTCACCACATTGGGGCGTAACGCTTGCGGCTAAGCCCCTGAGATACTGAGGTTTTCGCCGCTTCCCGTGCAGTTCCAACGGAACCTTCTGACAGGCAGAATTCGGAAAAGCCCACCATTTCAGCAAGTTTTCCCAGTCTTGTCAATCAGTTAGGCGCTGGCCTAGCGGCAGAGGGGCGCCGGGGGCTGTGGATAACTCATGCCCAAAAGCGGTAGAATCGAGGTTTGAACAAGAGCGACATGAAAGAATTCTGGCAGACCTGCGTCAGTCGTCTTGAGCAGGAACTCCCCCCCCAACAAATCAGCGCGTGGATACGACCGCTGGTGCCGCTTGCCTATGACGAAGAGCAGGCGGTGTTGCGCGTGGCTGCCCCCAATCGCTTCAAGCTGGATTGGGTGCGCAAGAACTTTTCGCATCAGATCGAGGCGCTGGCTACCGAGTGGTATCAGCGTCCGGTGCAGGTGCAGTTCGAATTGCCCAGCCATAGCGCAACGCCACGCATGTCCATGACGCCACGTGCGTCAGCCCCTTCTACTGCGGTGCCTGCTCAGGCGGCCGCGCCTCAGGTCGCGCCTGCCATGCCGCCAACTGCGGCGCGCGTCGAGGTGGCGCCGCCGCCCGCGCCGCCGGTGCAGGTTTCGGCGGCTGCCGATGCAGCCAATATCGTGTATGAGCGTTCGCGCTTGAATACCGATCTGACATTCGAGAATTTCGTCACGGGTAAGGCCAACCAGTTGGCGCGCGCGGCCGCCCTGCAGGTAGCCGAGAATCCCGGGACCTCGTACAACCCGTTGTTCCTGTATGGCGGCGTGGGGCTGGGCAAGACCCACCTCATCCATGCCATTGGCAATGCCATGGTGGCTGCCGGGACCGGGGTGCGCGTGCGCTATGTGCACGCGGATCAATACGTCTCCGATGTGGTCAAGGCGTATCAACGCAAGGCCTTCGACGATTTCAAGCGCTACTACCATTCGCTGGATTTGCTGCTGATCGACGATATTCAGTTCTTCTCCGGCAAGAACCGCACCCAGGAAGAGTTTTTCTACGCCTTTGAGGCGATGGTGGCGCAGCGCAAGCAGATCATCATCACCAGCGATACCTATCCCAAGGAACTCTCCGGCATCGACAGCCGGTTGATCTCGCGCTTTGACTCGGGACTGACGGTGGCCATCGAGCCGCCGGAGCTGGAGATGCGCGTGGCCATCCTGCTGCGCAAGGCAGAATCCGAAGGCGTACCCATGCCCGAGGAAGTGGCGTTTTTCATCGCCAAGCATTTGCGCAGCAATGTGCGCGAACTCGAAGGCGCCTTGCGCAAGGTGCTGGCGTACGCACGCTTTCACGGACGCGATATCCTCAACGTCGATGTCTGCAAAGAGGCGCTCAAGGATCTGCTGTCCGTGTCCAACGGACAGATTACAGTCGAGAACATCCAAAAGACCGTCGCGGATTTCTACAAGATAAAAGTGGCCGACATGTATTCGAAACGCCGGCCCGCGAATATTGCTCTGCCGCGTCAGGTCGCCATGTATCTGGCCAAAGAGTTGACGCAGAAAAGCCTGCCCGAAATCGGTGATCTGTTCGGTGGCCGGGATCACACCACGGTGCTGCACGCGGTGCGCAAGATTTCCGACGTCCGCGCCAAGCAGGCCGAGCTCAACCATACCCTGCACGTGTTGGAACAAACTCTAAAAGGATGACCATGCAACTCGTACAAACCACACGCGATGCATTGCTGAAACCGCTGTCGACTGTGGCGGGCATCGTTGAACGACGCCATACCCTGCCCATCCTGGCGAACATCCTGATGCGCAAGGAAGGCAACAAGGTCGCCTTCATTGCGACCGACCTGGAAGTGCAGATCACCACGCATGCCGATTTCGGCGTCGGTGCGGATAACGAGTCCACCACGGTGGCCGCGCGCAAGTTGCTCGACATCCTGAAGGCCCTGCCGGACACGGGCGATGTCAGGCTGGCGCTGGCGTCGAACAAGCTTTCGGTGCAGTCGGCCAAGAGCCGCTTTGCCTTGCAGACGCTGGCCGCCAGCGAGTTCCCGACCGTGGCTCAGCCTGAAAACTGGGATGTCTCGCTGAGCATGCCGCAGCGCACGTTGCGTCACCTTTTCAACATGGTGCATTTCGCCATGGCTCAGCAGGACATCCGGTATTACCTCAACGGGATGTTGCTGGTCTTCGAACCGGGCCGCGTGCGTGCCGTTGCCACCGACGGGCACCGTCTGGCCCATTGCGCCACCGAGGCCGATGGTATTGCCGAGCGCCATGAAGTCATCGTCCCGCGCAAGACCGTGCTGGAGATGCAGCGTCTGCTGGAAGACTCCGACGAGGCGGTGTCGATCGATGTGGCTCCGGGTCAGATCCGTTTCCGCTTTGGTGACGTCGAGCTGGTCTCCAAGTTGGTCGAGGGCAAGTTCCCGGACTTCTCGCGCGTGATTCCGACCAACTACACGCGTCACTTCTCCGTCAGCCGCGAGGCCCTGCAAGGCAGCCTTCAGCGCGCAGCCATTCTGACCACCGACAAGTTCAAGGGCGTGCGCCTGCAACTCGGTGAGAATGTCATGAAGATCTCCTCTTCCAACGCCGAGCAGGAAGAGGCGCAGGAAGAAATCGATATCGACTATGGTTACGAGGCCCTGGACGTCGGTTTCAACGTCAGCTATTTGCTGGACGTGCTGGCCAATGTCAAAGTGGAAAACGTTCAGTGGTCGGTGATGCCGGATGCCAACGCGTCGGCCTTGATCACCCTCGCAGGCGACGATCAGTTCAAGTACGTCGTCATGCCCATGCGGATCTGATCCGCATCGCGTGGGTGTCGCCCGCTGGGGCTTGCGCCAGCGGACCGGCCGTGAGGCCGCCTTTTTTTTGAACACAGATATGTCAGATCAACAGAACACCACTCCTGAGAACAGCGGCTACGGCGCCGATTCGATCAAGATGCTCAAGGGGCTGGAGGCCGTGCGTAAGCGTCCCGGCATGTACATCGGCGACACCTCCGATGGCACCGGCTTGCATCACATGGTGTTCGAAGTGGTTGACAACGCCATCGACGAAGCCCTGGCCGGTTACTGCGACGACATCGTCGTCACCATCCACACCGACAACTCGATCTCGGTGACGGACAATGGCCGCGGCATTCCGACGGATATCCACAAGGACGATGAGTTCGGCCGCAGCGCCGCGGAAATCGTCATGACCGAGCTGCATGCCGGCGGCAAGTTCGACCAGAACTCGTACAAGGTCTCCGGTGGCCTGCACGGGGTGGGCGTGTCCTGCGTCAATGCGCTGTCCGAGTGGCTGCGCTTGACCATCCGCCGCAACGGTCAGGTGCACGAGATGGAGTTCCGCCAGGGAGAGCGTGTCGCTGCGCTGGCGGTGACCGGCACGACCGACAAGCGCGGCACGGAAGTGCGCTTTCTGGCCGATCCCGTCATTTTCAACAACATCGAGTACCACTACGAGATCCTGGCCAAGCGTTTGCGCGAGCTGTCCTTCCTGAATAACGGCGTGAAGATCCGCTTGGTCGATCAGCGCCAGGGCAAGGAAGAGAATTTTGCATTCTCGGGCGGCGTCAAAGGGTTTGTCGAGTACATCAATCGTGCCAAGACGGTGCTGCATGCGAATGTTTTCGCCGTGAGCACCGAGTCGTCGGCCGGCGGTGTGCCGGTGGGTGTCGAAGTGGCGATGCAATGGAACGACAGCTACAGCGAAAGCGTGCTGTGCTTTACCAACAATATTCCGCAGCGTGATGGCGGCACCCATCTGACGGGTCTGCGCGCGGCCATGACGCGCGTGATCAACAAATACATCACCGACAACGAACTGGCCAAAAAGGCCAAGGTGGAGACCACTGGCGACGATATGCGCGAAGGTCTGGCCTGCGTGCTGTCGGTGAAGGTGCCTGAACCCAAGTTCAGCAGCCAGACCAAGGACAAGCTGGTTTCCAGCGAGGTGCGGCCGGCTGTCGAAGACGCAGTGGCTCGTTCGCTGGAGACCTGGTTGCTCGAGCACCCCAACGATGCCAAATCGTTGTGCGGCAAGATCGTCGAGGCTGCCCGCGCGCGCGAAGCTGCCCGCAAAGCACGCGAAATGACCCGCCGCAAGAGTGTGCTCGAAGGTGCCGGCCTGCCCGGAAAACTGGCGGATTGCCAAGAAAAAGATCCTGCCCTGTGCGAGCTGTATATCGTCGAGGGTGATTCGGCAGGCGGCTCGGCCAAGCAGGGCCGGGATCGCAAGTTCCAGGCCATTTTGCCGCTGCGTGGCAAGGTGCTCAACGTCGAGAAGGCCCGCTTCGACCGCCTGATCGCCAGCGAGCAGATCGCCACGTTGATCACCGCGCTGGGCACGGGCATCGGGCCGGACTTCAATATCGAGAAGCTGCGCTATCACCGCTTGATCATCATGACCGACGCGGACGTCGACGGCGCGCACATCCGTACCCTGCTGCTGACCCTGCTGTATCGCCAAATGCCTGAATTGGTGACCCGTGGCCACATCTATATCGCGCAACCGCCGCTGTACAAGGTCAAGGTCGGGCGCGAAGAGCGCTACCTGAAGGACGAGGTCGAAGAGGCCAAGTTCATGCTTCAGTTGGCGCTCAAGGATGCCGAACTGCTGCCGCGCCAGGGGGCTACCCCTATCGCCGGCGAAGCCTTGGGTGAATTGGCGCGTCAGTATGTGCTGGCCGATGCCGTGATTTCGCGTCTGGCGCGCGTGTTCGATGTCCCCGCGCTGTCGGCGCTGGCCGAGGGCGTGGAGATCAATCTGGACGACCAGGCGAACGCCGAGGTTTCGGCTAAGCGCCTGCACGATGCGCTGCACGACGCCACCGATCTGAACGGCGTGGAAGTGGTGGCAGAATTTCTGGAAGAGCACGACAAGTACCGTCTGGTCATCCGCCGCATGCATCACGGCAACGTGCGCATCAGCATCATTGATGCAGACTTCGTGCGCGGCGCGGACTACGGCATTCTGACCAAGTCGGCGCAGACCTTCCTGGGCCTGATCGGTCCAGGCGCCATCGTGGCGCGCGGTGAAGGCGATAAGCGCAAGGAACAGTTCGTTTCGGACTTCCGCGAGGCCATGCAGTGGTTGCGCAACGAAGCCGAACGCGGCCTGTCGAAGCAGCGCTATAAGGGCCTCGGTGAAATGAACCCCGAGCAGCTGTGGGAAACCACCATGGATCCCACCGTGCGGCGTTTGTTGCGCGTGCAGATCGAGGACGCCATTGCGGCCGACGAGGTCTTCACCACGCTGATGGGCGACGACGTCGAACCGCGCCGCGCCTTCATCGAAACCCATGCGCTTTCCGCGGGCAACATCGACGCGTGATGCGTGTGGGGGTTGGGGAATAGTTGCCCAACCGGCATAAGATAAGCTGGCCAGTGTTCTGCAAGTAAAAAGCGGTCTACTTTTTAGTAGCCGCTTTTTATATGGTCGCGATATTGTGCCTATTCTGTTTGAGCCAAATGCTGAGATAGATTCGAGTTCAGTTCGTCTCGGGCCGTCCGGGGCGTTGCCGCAGATACGGCGAGTAGTTGCGGGGAGTCCAGCGTTGGCGAAAAGGGCTGCCGTTGCTGCTCTTTTCTGTTGGTGGCTCAGGTGGCCGACGGGTCCCTGCTCGGCTGGCGAGCGCGTCGGATACAGAACTTCTGCGTCGGAAAACACTCCAAACATAGAGGCGCCGTGATGGATGACATCTCACTGCGCGCCTGTGCTTCGGCGTGTGCCGATCGCTGCGGGCCGGCGAGTTCGCAGGCTCGTGGCCCCCCCCGCTCATTGCCGAGCCGCAACAGCCAGGCGCATGCCGCACCACTTGGCCGCTTCGGTGTTCTGACCCGAAGGTTTTGAATTGAGAGCGGCGTTGCAGGAGTGCGCAGCATGTTATCTACATTGATTTATCGCAGCCGTGCCATTGGGGCCATCGGCCCGCAAGCTTTGCAAGAACTTTTGGCCCTGGCCAAGCAGCGCAATGCGTCGCTGAGCGTTACCGGTATTTTGTTGTTCGACGGCATCCACTTCGTCCAGTTACTGGAGGGAAGTGACTACGCCGTGGCCGAGCTTTTGATGCCATACAGCGCGATCCTCGGCATGACAATGTCGTGCTTCTGATGCGAGACCAGGGGCCGTCGCGCCGCTTCGAAGGCGACTCGATGGCCCTGCTCGATCTGCGCAAGCTGAGGTCGCCCCAGGTCTCGTCCCTCATCCGCCAGAAGATGAACTCGCGGGCAAGGCTTGCCAGTAGCGATGATCGTGTGGTGAAGATCCTGGAGTGGTACGCCCTCTCGGCCGGAACCGGGCACATCATCGAGGGAGATGCCGCACACAACTGGCGATTTGTGGAGCATGAGTTGGCGTCGGCCCCGCCGGACGCGGATTTGCCCAGCTTGGAGTATCCATTCGCACTGCAACCCATCGTTGACCCGATGCGGCGTGAGATCACCTCCTTCGAGTTTTTGATTCGTAGTCAATCCGGAGGCTCGCCGGAACAGTTGTTCACCGGCTTGGCGCCGGCACAGCGCTATCTTGCGGATCTGGAGTCCAAGGCTTCGGCGTTTCAATTGGCGCGGCGCCTGAGCCTGGACGGGGTGAAGCTGTCGGTCAATCTGTTTCCGATGTCGTTGATCGGTGCCGTTTCAGCGGTGGACTGACCTGCTCCCCGTGATTAGTACGAAATCGATGTAGAGTCCGTTCCCAAAGGAATGGCAATGAAGAAACGATTTACGGAAGAGCAAATCATCGGCGTGCTCAAGGAAGCCGATGCAGGTGCCAAGCCCGCAGAGTTGTGCCGCAAGCACGGAATCTCCGAGGCAACGTACTACAACTGGAAGGCGAAGTTCGGTGGCATGACGGTGTCGGACGCTCAGAGGCTCAAGGAGCTGGAGCAGGAGAACAACAAGCTCAAGAAGCTGTTGGCCGAGTCGATGCTGGACAAGGCGGCGCTTCAGGATCTGCTAAGCCGAAAGTAGTCAGCCCGCAGGCCAAACGCGAGGCGGTCAGGACATTAATGACCGAGCGCAGCATGGGTGTTACCCGGGTCTGTGGGCTGGTAGGAATTTCGCGGTCGCTGTTTGCCTACGAGAGCACACGCTCAGGCGATGCTGCGCTGACCGAGCGCATGAAAGAGATGGCAGTGGCGAAACGACGCTACGGCTATCGGAGGATCCATGTGCTCTTACGTCGCGAAGGCTGGCAAGCAAATCACAAGCGAATCTGGCGGCTGTACAGTCTGGCAGGGTTAAGCGTGCGAAAACGAAAGCGTAAGCGAATCGCGGCGACCGAGCGCGTGGTTCGCCCAGCGGCAATCGCGCCGAATCAGAGTTGGTCAATGGACTTTGTGGCCGACGGCCTAGCCTATGGCCGCCGATTCCGCTGTTTGACTATCGTCGATGACTACACTCGCGAATGCCTGGCCATCGAGGTCGATACGTCGTTGCCGGGACTGCGTGTTGCCATGGTGCTGCAACGGCTGGCGGAGATGCGTGGCCTGCCGCGATCTATTACCGTGGACAACGGGCCAGAGTTCGCCGGAAGAGCCTTGGACGCCTGGGGGCCTACCAAGCAGGCGTAAAGCTGTCGTTTATTCGGCCGGGTAAGCCGGTGGAGAACGCTTATATCGAAAGTTTCAACGGCAAGTTCCGCGACGAATGCCTTAACGAGCACTGGTTCTTGTCCCTGCGACAGGCTAAAAGCTTGATCGAAAACTGGCGAGTCGAGTACAACACCGATCGGCCTCACAGCGCGCTCGGATATTTAACGCCGGCGCAATTCGTGCAGGCTCATCAGAAAGAAGGTCTTTTACCCCTGGGCTCTATGTCGGTGCCGTACTAAATCTGGGGGCAGGTCAAAGACATCCGCCCCCTGATCGAGCAGCAGCCTACCCGCTGCGAGGCCGATGGCCGGCACGTCGATACCGAGGGCTATACGGTCGAGGACTTCGGTTTGCCCTTGAATCTCATGCTGGCTTGCGGTGCGCGCTGGGTGCAGGGGGATGCCCGCGCCTGTCTGCGCCGGCTCGCGGCCGGCGCCTGACGGCTGCCTTCTCAGGCGGCCAGAACCGCCTCGGGCTGTGTGGCGCGTAGATGATCGGCCAGCTCCGCAATGGTCAGCGCCACCAGGCCGTGGGCGGCGGCATAGCGCTCCAGCGCGGCGCCGCGCATCATCGTGCCATCGGCATTCATGAGTTCGCACAGTACGCCAGCAGGCGGCAGGCCGGCCAGTCGGGCGAGGTCGACCGACCCTTCGGTGTGGCCGCGTCGCGCGAGCACGCCGCCGGCCTGGGCCCGCAAGGGAAACACATGGCCTGGGCTGACGACGTCGCCGGCCTGAGCACCGGGCGCGATGGCCGCGCGTATCGTGGTGACGCGGTCCACGGCCGATACGCCGGTGGACACGCCGCTGGCCGCTTCGATGGACACCGTGAACGCGGTGGCGTAGCGGCTCTGGTTACGTTGCACCATGGGGGCCAGCTCCAGTTTATCCAGCGTCTGGCCGGGCAGGCACAGGCAGACGATGCCACTGCCATCGCGGATCAGTTGGGCCATGACGGGCACGGTCAGCTTGTCGGCGGCGACGATGAGATCCGCTTCGTTCTCGCGATCGAAATCATCCATGAGAATGATGGAACGGCCCAGGCGCAATTGATGCAGGGCGCGCTCGAAGCGCATAGCAAAGGGTTGGGCAAACAGCGGGGAAACGGTTTGATTGGACATTGAAACGCTCTCGCTAGAGTAAAGGGGCGAAAAACGTTTCAGGGCTACGACAGCCAAACGCAATACCGCCAGGACGCAGTCCCGAGCGGGTTGGGCCGGCACATCTTCTTGCATCCGGACTATGACCGTCGGCCCTGGCATCTCACCAGATCTGCTGACCCCGGCTCATGCCGGGCGCTCGCGGGCTCGCCGCATTGCGCGGCATACCGCCGGTGGGGAGTTTCACCCCGCCCTGAAGACGTACTGCAATGCCGTGTTTTCAGGACACGGCTGCGCAGATTGTACGCCGCTGGGCGCGCGAGGAAAGCATAACCATATGACCGGCTGCCGCGTGCTGCGGCGGCACCCGGATCAGGCCGGATCGGCCGCCTTTTTCTTGCCCGTTTTCTTTTGGTTCATCGAGGAATACCGGGGAATGCAGACCGGATCTTGAGGAAGAAGTACTCCTGATCGCGGTAGCCGTAGGCGCGGCGCTTGATGACTTTGATGGTGTTGTTGATGCCCTCGACGATGCTGGTGTTGAGCCGGTGGCGACAGCGAGACAGAATCCCGTGCAGATAGGCTTTTAGCTTGAGCGCGAAGTGAGCCAAGGCGGCGATGCCGCTGCCCTGAGCCTGTTGCAGCCAGTGATCCCATGCCTGGCGGGCGTAGCCGGGGTGTTGGTAGAACCACAGCTGTTTGAGCTCATCGCGCATCAGATAAGCGGTGAGCAAGGGCTGGTTGGCCTGGAGCAACTCGTCCAACTTTACCGATTGGCACGGATCGAGGTTTTTGCGATTGCGCAGCAGTAGCCAGCGACTGGACTTGATCACCCGGCGGGCCGGCTTGTCGTGCCGCAACTGGTTCGCTTGGTCTACACGCACCCGGTCTATCACTTCACGGCCGTACTTGGCCACGACGTGGAACAGGTCGTAGACGATCTCGGCGTTGGGGCAGTTGGCCTGGATCTCCAGCTCATAGGCCGTCGTCATGTCGATCGCTACGGCCCGGATCTGCTGGGCAACTCCTGTTGGCAGTTGTTCGAAGAAGGCTCTGGCCGTCTCGCGCGAGCGGCCATCACCGATCCATAGCACCTGACGGCGGATCGGATCGACAACGACCGTGGCATAACGATGGCCCTTGTGTAGAGCGAACTCGTCCATCGCTAGGTAGTGGATCTGGCTCCAGTCCGGCTCTTGGATCGCCCGTCGCAGCAGGGCCTTGTCCAGCGCCTTGACCGTGTGCCAACCCAGTTGGAAGAAGCGCGCCACGGCCAGAATGTTGCTGGACTCAAGCAACTGGCTGACCGCCTCGGCCAGCCGGTCGGTCACTCGCTGGTAACGGCCCAGCCAGCTCAGCCTCTCCAGATGCGGTCCACCGCACTGCTCGCACCAGACCCGCCGACGCGGCACTACCAGCGTCACTCGCAGCGCCATTAGCGGCAGATCCCGCACCCGGCGCGTGGTCGTCTCATGCACCTGCCGACATCGGTTGCCGCAGTGCTCGCAGTGCATCGTTCGCGCTGAAGGCTTCAGGTAAATCGTGACCGTCCGGCTCTCACCTTCAGGCCACACGACCCGCTCCACCCGATAACCTTCCCACCCACCCAACCTCTCGATCGTCTTGCGGTCCAGCATGATCCCGGCCTTGATCCTTGAAAAATCAAGGATCAAGCGTAACGGCAATCAAGCACGGCTCCACGCTATTCCGCGATGAACCTTTCTTTTTGGGCAGCGCGAGCATGGTGCCGCGACAGTTTTCCGTGCCGCACCGGCACCCATAGCCCTGCTTGAGCGCTTTGGTGATCCTGCCGTCGAGCACTAGCCCATAGTCATAGGACAGTTCTTCGCCGCGGGAGATGTCGCGCAACGCCACGATGTAGACGCGCTTGCCGTGGCGGCCCTCCTGCGCTTCGCAGTTGGGTGTGCAGGAGTGATTGATCCAGCGCGCATCGTTGCCCTGATCTCCACCATCGATGACTTTGCCCGAGCTCAAGGCAAAGAAAAAGGTATGAAAAGGATCGTCGGGATTGGTCGGGTGGCGCCGATCGGCCTCGGCAGCGCTGATGCGTTGGCCGCCATACTCGATGATGCGCGTGCCAGCCGGGATCTTGCGCGCGGCGAACACGCCATTGCCATGCAGCTTGGAGCGGCGCACGGCGTACCAGGGTTTTACGGTCTCGATGGTCATGGAGTCGGGGCTTGTTTTGCAGGAGGCAGCGAAAGTGCGACAAAGCGCAGGGCATTATATCGACCGCATCAAGACAGGCGTATAGTGGGCGCCCGTCCTGTCTGCTCCGTTGTTTCATGATTGTCCGCCCGCGTCCTTCAGCACTGGCCCTGCTCTTCATTCTGCGCGGCTCCGTGCTGCCACGCATCGCAGGCAAACTGCTTTTCATGATCGTGGCAGGTTGCATCATTGCGGCGATCCATGCGGCCGGCTACTTCAACCCCGGGCATCTGAGCGCGGTTCCATTTTCGCTGTTCGGCCTGGCGCTGTCGGTGTTTCTGGGCTTTCGCAACAACGTCTGTTATGACCGTTGGTGGGAAGCCCGCAAGCAATGGGGCGAACTCATCGTGCAGTTGCGCGCATTGTCGCGCGAAACCCGCGTCGCCTGGGATACGCCGTTGCCGGTGGAAGACGCCGACGTGCAGCGCCAGATCCGACGCCTCATCGCTTTCCCGCATGCGCTGGCTGCCCGCCTGCGTCAGCAAAGTGAGATCGATGCCGTCAGGCCTTGGCTGGATACCGGTGATCTCGCCAGGCTCGAGGGCCGCCGCAATGTGCCGGACGCCCTGCTCGGTCTGGTCAGTCAGACCTATCGCGAGGCGCTGAGAGCAGGACGTTTCGGCGAGGTGATCTATCAGGGCCTGATGCTTCGTCTGGCAGCCTGCGGTGCCGTGCAGGCAGCCTGCGAACGTATCCGTTTTACGCCCACCCCCTTTGCCTACTCATTGCTGCTGCATCGCACCGCCTGGATTTTCTGTCTGCTGCTGCCGTTTGGGCTGGTCGGCACATTGGGCAGCATCATGCCGCTGGCCGTGGCCATCATCGCCTACACGTTTTTTGGCTTGGATGCCCTGGGTGACGAGCTGGAGGAGCCTTTCGGGCTCGATGACAACGACCTGCCCCTCAATGCCATGGCACGCCTTACGGCCATCGACCTTCTCGAGAGCATGGGCCAGACCGAGCTGCCCGAGCCGCTGGTCCCGCAGCGCTATCAGCTGGACTGAGCCGGCGGCAGGTTCAATGGCAGGCGGGCCTCCTTGAGACTGCGCAGCACGAAGCCGGATTTGCTGTGGCGAATGCCCGGAATCCGGTAGAGACGCTCGCGCAGCAGGCGTTCGTAGTCGCGCGTGTCGCGCACCGCGATGCGAATGTAATAGTCATAGTCGCCCGAGACCAGAAAGGCTTCCAGCACTTCCGGGATTTCGGCCAGTGCCCGTCCGAATTCGTAGAGCGTCTCTTCGCTGTGGTTCTCGAGCGTGACGTGGACGATGACCGTGTCGGTGTAGCCCAGCTTGGCCGGATCCAGGTCGACGGTATAGCCGCGGATGACGCCGGCGGTTTCCATGCGCTTGATGCGGTTCCAGCAGGGGGTCGAGGACAGTCCGACGGCTTGTCCGATATCGGTCAGATTGGCGCGCGCATTGTCCTGCAAGGCCTTGAGAATGGCCAGATCGAATTTGTCCAGATTCATTTTCTTTGAATCGACATTTAAAAGGATAAGTTTACTTCTAATTGCCGAAGTCTGTGGAAAAGAAGATAAAAATTCTGCCGAAAGTCCCATAAGATGGTGGCATGAATGATCGCCTCCACGCCCAGGCCCTCGCCGCTCTCGACACCGCTGACGCTGTCGTGCCCCCTGCTCCTTCCAGCGCCGTCAACGGCGCCCAGATTCTGTTGCAGACGTTGATCGATCTGGGGGTGGATACGGTCTTTGGTTACCCCGGGGGGCGGTGTTGCCGCTCTACGATGCGCTGCACGCCGAGCCGCGGCTGCGGCATGTCCTGGTGCGTCATGAGCAGGCGGCGGTCCATGCTGCGGAAGGCTATGCGCGTAGTACCGGTCGCACGGGGGTTGTCTTCGTCACGTCCGGCCCGGGCATGGCGAACACCACTTCCGGCTTGCTCGACGCCATGTGCGACTCCATCCCGGTGCTGTGCGTCAGCGGCCAGGTGGCTACCGGCGCCATTGGCACGGATGCCTTTCAGGAGTGCGATGCCATTGGCATTTCGCGGTCGGTCACCAAGTGGAACACGCAGATCCGGCGCTGCGAGGATGTAGCTGATGTGGTGGGCCGCGCTTTCACGCTCACGCGCCAAGGACGTCCTGGGCCCGTGCTGGTGGATTTTCCCAAAGATGTACAGTTGGCACGTCCCTGCGGCGAGCATATCGAGCCCAGCTCGGCTCAGGTCGCGGCGTTACGGGCCCGGCGCCAGGCGGGCAAAACGGCATTGCGTCTGCCTGCTGGCGCGTTGCGCCGCGCCGCGGCCATGATCGCCCAGGCGCGTCGGCCCGTTTTCTATGGCGGTGGCGGTCTGATCAATTCCGGCAGCCAGGCCTGCGAGGTTTTTACCGAGTTGGTGCGCAAGACGGGATCGCCCTGCACGTTGACGCTCATGGGGTTGGGGGCTTTTCCGGCGTCGGACCCGCAATTTGTCGGCATGCTGGGTATGCACGGCACGCTCGAGGCCAACCTCGCCATGCATCATGCCGATCTGGTGGTGTGTATCGGTGCGCGTTTCGATGATCGCATCACGGGCAAGCTGTCGGAATTCTGCCCCCATGCACGCAAGATCCATGTGGATATCGATCCTGCGTCGATCAACAAGGTGGTGCGGGTGGATGCCGCGCTGGTAGGAGACTGCCTGCCCATGCTGCAGGCGCTGAGCGCCGAACTGGATGCGCTGTCGATGCCAGCGCAACGCCTGACAGACTGGTGGCAGCGCATCGAGGGCTGGCGCAAGCGCGATTGCCTGGCCTGGCCTGGCCTGGCAGCCCCAGCCCGACGCCATTTTGCCTCAGCAACTGATGGCCCGGCTCAACGCCGCGCTGAGTGCCCGCGATGCCATCGTATCGACCGACGTGGGCCAGCATCAGATGTGGGCTGCGCAATACCTGCGTTTTGACCGGCCGGGCCATTGGCTGACGTCGGGCGGAGCCGGCACCATGGGATATGGCCTGCCGGCAGCCATCGGCGCGCAGATCGCACACCCGGACAAGACGGTGGTGTGCGTCAGCGGCGACGCCTCGGTGCTCATGAACATCCAGGAGTTGTCCACCGCGATGCAGCACTGCGCGCCAGTCAAGGTGGTGCTGTGCAACAACGGTTATATGGGAATGGTGCGGCAGTGGCAGGAGCTGATCCATGGGGGGCGCTACAGCCACAGCTACAACGCCTCCTTGCCGGATTTCGTCGCCCTGGCGCGTGCCTTCGGCTGGGGGGCGGCCCGGGTGGAGCATCCGGATGAGTTGGATGCCGCACTGGCTCAATGACTGGCCCACGATGGGCCGTTCTTTCTGGACGTCACCGTCGCGGCTCAGGAGAACTGCTTTCCGATGATGCCCGCGGGCGAAGGCCATCATCGCATGATGCTGGCCAGCGGCAAGTGGTTCGAGGAGTGAGCAGCCCGGCCGGGCGCGATGCCCGGCTCCGGACTTACACGCAACGCCCGCCGTCGACCTCCAGGCATGTGCCCGTGATGAAGGCCGCTTCGTCAGAGGCCAGATAAAGGCAGGCGTTGGCGATGTCCTGCGGGGTCGAGAAGCGACCCAGCGGGATGGTGCCCAGGAATCGCTTGCGGTTCTCCGGCGTGTCGGGCACGCCCATGAAATCCGCCAGCAGACCCGTCGCACCAATGACGGGGTTGACGCAATTCACACGGATGTTGTCCGGGCCTAGTTCGGCCGCCATGGACTTGCTGGTCGTGACGACGGCGCCCTTGCTGCCGTTGTACCAGGTCAGACCCGGACGCGGCCGGATGGCGGCCGTCGATGCAATGTTGATGAAGGAGCCGCCGCCATGGGCGCGAAAGTGCGGCACCATGTGTTTGGCCGTCAGGAAGATGCTCTTGACGTTGATGGCATAAATGCGGTCGAACTCTTCTTCTTCGACCTCCAGCATGGGGCGGTTGCGATGCGTGGTGCCGGCGTTGTTGACCACCGTATCCAATCCGCCGAACGCCTTGATCGTGGCCGCCAGCAGCGCGGCGACGTCGTCGCTGCGCGAGACGTCGGCGCGTACGAAGACCGCACGTCCGCCGGCGTTGTTGATTGCTTCTGCCACACGCTTGCCACCGGCTTCATTGATATCGGCGACCACGACGTTGGCGCCCTCACGCGCGAACGTCGTGGCGATGCCTTTGACCTGCTCCCCGTGATTAGTACGAAATCGATGTAGAGTCCGTTCCCAAAGGAATGGCAATGAAGAAACGATTTACGGAAGAGCAAATCATCGGCGTGCTCAAGGAAGCCGATGCAGGTGCCAAGCCCGCAGAGTTGTGCCGCAAGCACGGAATCTCCGAGGCAACGTACTACAACTGGAAGGCGAAGTTCGGTGGCATGACGGTGTCGGACGCTCAGAGGCTCAAGGAGCTGGAGCAGGAGAACAACAAGCTCAAGAAGCTGTTGGCCGAGTCGATGCTGGACAAGGCGGCGCTTCAGGATCTGCTAAGCCGAAAGTAGTCAGCCCGCAGGCCAAACGCGAGGCGGTCAGGACATTAATGACCGAGCGCGTGGTTCGCCCAGCGGCAATCGCGCCGAATCAGAGTTGGTCAATGGACTTTGTGGCCGACGGCCTAGCCTATGGCCGCCGATTCCGCTGTTTGACTATCGTCGATGACTACACTCGCGAATGCCTGGCCATCGAGGTCGATACGTCGTTGCCGGGACTGCGTGTTGCCATGGTGCTGCAACGGCTGGCGGAGATGCGTGGCCTGCCGCGATCTATTACCGTGGACAACGGGCCAGAGTTCGCCGGAAGAGCCTTGGACGCCTGGGCCTACCAAGCAGGCGTAAAGCTGTCGTTTATTCGGCCGGGTAAGCCGGTGGAGAACGCTTATATCGAAAGTTTCAACGGCAAGTTCCGCGACGAATGCCTTAACGAGCACTGGTTCTTGTCCCTGCGACAGGCTAAAAGCTTGATCGAAAACTGGCGAGTCGAGTACAACACCGATCGGCCTCACAGCGCGCTCGGATATTTAACGCCGGCGCAATTCGTGCAGGCTCATCAGAAAGAAGGTCTTTTACCCCTGGGCTCTATGTCGGTGCCGTACTAAATCTGGGGGCAGGTCACCTTCGCCAAACCCCGAACCGGCGCCGGTTACGATGGCGGTTTTTCCTTGCAGATGCATGTCGTCTCCTCGTTGTGAGTCAGTCGTGCTTGATGGCGATGGTCTTGAGTACGGTAAAACTGTAGAGCGCCTCGAACCCTTTCTCGCGCCCATGGCCGCTGGCCTTGACGCCGCCAAATGGCAGCTCCACGCCGCCGCCGGCGCCGTAATTGTTGATGAAGACCTGGCCGCTGCGGATCTTGCGTGCCAGCCGAAGCTGACGGGCTCCGTCGCGAGTCCAGATGCTGGCAGCCAGGCCGTATTGCGTGGCGTTTGCAATGCGTATGGCGTCGGCGTCGTCATCGAAAGGAATGGCCACCAGTACAGGTCCGAATATCTCTTCCTGAGCCAGCAGGTGATCAACCGGCACATTCGACAGCAGCGTGGGCGCCTGGAAGTAGCCGTCGGCACCATCGATTACGGTGCCTTGTGCGGCCGTGGCGATGCCGTCGGCTTCGGCCTGACGCAGAAAGCTTTGCACGCGTTCGAGCTGGCTCTTGCGAATCAGGGGGCCGCAATCCAGATCCAGGCCGGCAGGCCCGGCGCGCAAGGCCGAGAAGGCCTTCGACAGCCGCTGCATGACCTCGTCGTAGATGCTGCGCTGGATCAGGATCCGGCTGCCTGCCGAGCATGTCTGGCCGGCGTTTTGCACGATGGCGTTGACGGCGACCGGAATCAGGGCATCGAGGTCGGCGTCGGCGAAGACGATTTGCGGCGACTTGCCTCCCAATTCCAGCGTGGCCGGAACGTGGTTCTCGGCAGCGGTCTGCGTCACGAGGATGCCCACGCGCGGCGAGCCCGTAAAGGAAATGTGATCGATGCCCGCGTGGCGCGCCAGTGCATCGCCGGCTTCGTGGCCATACCCGGTAATGATGTTCAGTGCGCCAGGCGGCAGGCCGACATCGGCGGCCAGTTCGGCCACGCGCAGCAGCGACAGGCAGGCGTCTTCGGCGGGCTTGACCACGCAGGCATTGCCCGCGGCCAGCGCGCCGCCGACGCTGCGGCCGAAGATCTGCAGCGGGTAGTTCCTGGGGACGATGTGGCCGGTCACGCCGTGCGGTTCGCGCAGCGTCAGCACGGTATAGCCGTTCTGGTAGGGAATGGATTCGCCCATCAGTTTGTCTGCCGCACCGCCGTAGAACTCGAAGTAGCGTGCGATGGCGGTGACGTCGGCGCGTGCCTGCTTGATTGGCTTGCCGCAGTCGCGTGACTCGATCTGGGTGAGCTCGTCGTGATGTTCGAGAATCTTCAGCGACAAGGCCAGCAGGATGCGGCCACGCTCGGCGGCAGACATGCTGCCCCAGGCGCCTTCGTAGGCCCGCCGCGAAGACTGCACTGCACGGTCGATATCGGCGGCGTTGCCGCGTGCGATCTGCTCGAAAACCACGCCGGTGGAGGGATCGACGACGTCGATGGAGTCTTGCGTCGAACCGGCGACAAACCGGTTGTCGATGAAATGCTGCTTCATGCCTGTCCACCCTTTTTAGAAGAATATTGAGAAAAAGCCACAGCAGGATCAAAGCATCGCTGCCGCCAGAAGCTGGCGGCCAACCGCCTCAGAACTGGATCGAAAGCCCCCCGTCGACGGCCAGCACCTGGCCGTTGATGTAAGCGGCCGCGGGCGATGCCAGAAAGACGGCCGCACCGGCGATTTCATGCGGTTGGCCCCAGCGCCCCATGGGATTGCGCGCGGCCATGCGGGGCCCGCGATGGGGTCGTTGACCATGGCCGCATTCGTTTCGGTGGCAAAGGTTCCTGGGGCGACCGCGTTGCTCGTGATGCCAGCGGCGCCGAACTCGGCTGCCAGCGCACGCATCATGCCCGTCAAACCCTGTTTGGCCGCGGGGTAGACCGCGTCGCCGGTGCGGGCGAGTTCGCCGGCGACCGATGTGATGGCGATCAGGCGGCCATTGCCCTGGCGCACCATGCGCTCGGCGGCGAGCTTGGCCAGCATGATGCCGGCGACCAGATCGGTGTCGATGAGCTCGCGGATCTGCACCAGGTCCAGCTCGCGCAGAGTTTTGCGGTTGCGCGCACCGACGTTGTTGACAAGGATGTCCAGTCGTCCGTGGCACGCATCGATCTGCGAGAAGGCTTGCTGCATGGCCTCTGCGTCGGCCACGTCAAAGGGCAGTGCCGAGGCGGCCATGCCGCGCTCGCGCAATTGGCGTGCGGCGGCCTCGGCGGCCGGTGCCGTGCGGCCATTGATGAGCACGTGTGCGCCGCTGCCGGCCATCGCGCAAGCGATCTCCCAGCCCAAGCCCCTGGCCGAACCGGTAATCAAGGCCACTTGGCCAGACAGCGAGAACTGCTGCAGATAGGACTGCGAGGGTGATGGTGTTGAGGCGGACATCATTCGCGGAATTCAGGGGCCCAATGCAGCAGTCTACGCTCTAACCACGTGACGCAATAGACCAGCAAAATGCCAACCACCGATAGCAGGGTCACCGCGGCGAACATGTCCGTGGCATTGCGTGTAGCCAGCGCGGTAATCATCAGATAACCCATACCGGTAGTCGAGCCGACGAACTCGGCCAGTACCACACCGATCAACGCGAAGCTGATCGCGTTGGGCAGCGAAGCGAATGTCCAGGCCGCTGCTCACACCGACGGCCAGTCCGACGAGCGTAGCCTGCAGGGTGAGCCATAGATGCGGCCAGACCGATTGCGGCCCGGGCTGCAGCCACTGCCAAAGGCGCACGGCCACACGTGAAGGCTGACTGATGAAGAACGGATCGAAAAGCGTGTTCTGTACAAACCACGGAATGCGGGTCAAGCCCTCCCAGGCCCCCAGGATGATGGCGAGGATCAGGACCTGCCAGGCGGTAATACGCAGACGGCGCGAGACAGCGTGGCGGCGCTCCTGCCGCAGGTATTGCGTTGCCGCGGGAGAGGCTGTGGCGGGATGTGTCATCAGGCAGCTTTATGCGGCAGCGCGGAATTGCTGGCCCAGTACGGCCCACAGGCTTTGTACGTGGGCGGTGAATTGAGGCGTCTCGCGCAAGGTGAAAACATCGCGGGGATGTTCGATGATGATGCGTTCGTCGAGGAGCACGCGGCTCGGTGGGCCCGAGAGCACGATGACGCGATCCGACAGCGTGATGGCCTCATCAAGATCGTGGGTCACCATGACGATGGTTTGGCCAAGGCTGCGCCAGATCTCGCCCAGCTCGCGGTGCAGATGGGTCTTGGTATGGGTGTCCAGCGCGCCAAAAGGCTCATCGAGCAGGAGAATGCGCGGTTCCACGGCCAAGCTCATCAGCAAGGCCACGCGGCGGCGCATGCCGTCGGAGAGTTGGTGCGGATAGGCGTGCGCGAAGTCTTCCAGGTGGCCCAGTTCCAGCAGGCGCTTGACGCGTGCGGCGATTTCGTCGGCGCGCACACCCATGAAATCCAGCCCCAGTGCGACGTTCTTGCTGACGGTATACCAAGGCAGCAGTGTGTCTTTCTGGAAGATGTATCCCAGCCGCGGCGGCACTTTACCCTGCACAAGCTGGCCGTCGACATGGATCCGCCCGCTCGACGGCGGCAGAAAGCCGGCCATCATGTTCAACAGCGTGCTTTTGCCGCAGTCGGACGGACCAACGATGGAGACGAACTCGCCCTGCTCGATGTCGAGGCTGACATCGCCGACGGCATGCGTGCTGCCCTGCCGGCCGTGATAGACCTTGCCGACATGCTCGAGCCGTATCATCAGAGGCCCCTGGCCTTGCGCACGAAGCTCATGTCCACGCACAGCGAGTACGGCGCGCGCTTGAGTTCTTCGTTGGAGAATTGCCGGCCGTCGCCCATGATGCCCAGCAGGCGTGCATAGGCGTCTTCGGTGATGAGGTTGTCCTTCAGGAACACGCTGTTCTGATAGACACCGATCGTTTTTTCGATGGCCGCGCGCGGAAAGGCGTTGAGGTAGTCGGCGTAGATGGCGTCGGTCACTTCCGCGGCGCTGTGCGTGCTGATGAAGTCCTGGGCCTTGACCAGCGCGCTGACGAAGGCCTGTACCACTTCGGGACGGCGCTCGACGGTATCGCGCAGCGTCAGCGCGGCAATGCCGGGCACGTCACCACCCATGAAGGCCTGCCAGGAGGCATCGGTGGTCGCATCGAAAATCGGCACGCCCCAGCCTTCCGCCTTGGCCTGCTCCATCATGGACATGGTGGCCATGCTGGCCGAGACCGATCCGGTCTTCAAGGCGCCCAGCATCGTGGCCAGATCTCCTAGCGGACGGATATCCACTTTGTCGCCCACGCCGGCCTTCTGCATCAGATAGACCGCCATGAGCCAGGTGCTCGATTGCGGCTGCGTCGCGCCCATGCGCTTGCCGGCCAAATCTTTCAGTTCACGTACCTTGCCGCTGTCGTAGTCTTCTTTGCGTACGATCACATTGGCATAGGTGAGTTTGCGGTCGAAGCCGAAGATCAACGTCGCCGGCTTACCCGCCAGCGTCAGCGCGGGTGCGGCAGTGGCGGCGGTGGCGGCGGTGGCACCGAACAGGATCTGGCCGGCGGCCAGCAATTGGTTGGTGCGCGGGCCGCTCTGGGAATTGAGGTACTCCACGTCCAGGCCGTTGGCGCCGAAATAGCCTTTTTTCAAGGCGACATAGCCCGCGGTGAAGAAAGGATCGATGCTGCCCTGGCCGTAGACGGCTTTGCCGAGCCGGGGCTGCGCCAGCGCGGGTAGCCCGATGAGCGATGTGGCGGCCGCGCCGGCCAGCAACTGTCGGCGGGTCAGCCCATGAGACGGAGAAGTCATGTCGTCCTCGTTATTTTGTGATGGCGTAGCGGGTGCCGCCAACGATACATCAGTCATCGGCAGACGGAAAAAAAAGGTTCATCGAGGAATACCGGGGAATGCAGACCGGATCTTGAGGAAGAAGTACTCCTGATCGCGGTAGCCGTAGGCGCGGCGCTTGATGACTTTGATGGTGTTGTTGATGCCCTCGACGATGCTGGTGTTGAGCCGGTGGCGACAGCGAGACAGAATCCCGTGCAGATAGGCTTTTAGCTTGAGCGCGAAGTGAGCCAAGGCGGCGATGCCGCTGCCCTGAGCCTGTTGCAGCCAGTGATCCCATGCCTGGCGGGCGTAGCCGGGGTGTTGGTAGAACCACAGCTGTTTGAGCTCATCGCGCATCAGATAAGCGGTGAGCAAGGGCTGGTTGGCCTGGAGCAACTCGTCCAACTTTACCGATTGGCACGGATCGAGGTTTTTGCGATTGCGCAGCAGTAGCCAGCGACTGGACTTGATCACCCGGCGGGCCGGCTTGTCGTGCCGCAACTGGTTCGCTTGGTCTACACGCACCCGGTCTATCACTTCACGGCCGTACTTGGCCACGACGTGGAACAGGTCGTAGACGATCTCGGCGTTGGGGCAGTTGGCCTGGATCTCCAGCTCATAGGCCGTCGTCATGTCGATCGCTACGGCCCGGATCTGCTGGGCAACCCCAGTTGGCAGTTGTTCGAAGAAGGCTCTGGCCGTCTCGCGCGAGCGGCCATCACCGATCCATAGCACCTGACGGCGGATCGGATCGACAACGACCGTGGCATAACGATGGCCCTTGTGTAGAGCGAACTCGTCCATCGCTAGGTAGTGGATCTGGCTCCAGTCCGGCTCTTGGATCGCCCGTCGCAGCAGGGCCTTGTCCAGCGCCTTGACCGTGTGCCAACCCAGTTGGAAGAAGCGCGCCACGGCCAGAATGTTGCTGGACTCAAGCAACTGGCTGACCGCCTCGGCCAGCCGGTCGGTCACTCGCTGGTAACGGCCCAGCCAGCTCAGCCTCTCCAGATGCGGTCCACCGCACTGCTCGCACCAGACCCGCCGACGCGGCACTACCAGCGTCACTCGCAGCGCCATTAGCGGCAGATCCCGCACCCGGCGCGTGGTCGTCTCATGCACCTGCCGACATCGGTTGCCGCAGTGCTCGCAGTGCATCGTTCGCGCTGAAGGCTTCAGGTAAATCGTGACCGTCCGGCTCTCACCTTCAGGCCACACGACCCGCTCCACCCGATAACCTTCCCGCCCACCCAACCTCTCGATCGTCTTGCGGTCCAGCATGATCCCGGCCTTGATCCTTGAAAAATCAAGGATCAAGCGTAACGGCAATCAAGCACGGCTCCACGCTATTCCGCGATGAACCAAAAAAATGCCCGGCGAACCAGGCATTTCGGGTTAATACTGAGCCGATCAGCCGGCTGTTTTCTTGGCGGCCGCCTTTTTGACAGCGGTCTTGGTGGCTGTTTTCTTGACGGCTGTTTTCTTGGCGGGCGCTTTCTTGGCTGCCGTTTTGGCTGCCGTTTTGGTTGCTGTTTTGGTAGCCGTCTTAGCAGCTGTCTTGCCCGCCGTTTTGGCTGCGCCACGCGCCGGCTTGTCGCCGCGTGGCTCGAACTCGAATCCGATCTTGCCGTCAGGCTGGCGCACGAGGAAGGCCTTGAACTTACGATTCGTGCGGCTGGAGACGAAGCCGTCGAGCAGATCGCTGCGGCCGTCAGCCAGAAGCTTGCTCATTTGCTCGCGCGAGATCTCCTGTTGCAGGATGACCTTGCCGGAGCGGAAGTCGCAGGTCTTCTGCGGGCCGACGGACTTTTCGCAGACATAGCTCATGCCATGCTCGAAGACGCGGGCGGAGCACTTCGGGCACGCGCCGACAGGCGTATGGCCGCTGAAATCCACCGGCTCGTTGTCGTCTTCGTCGTTCTGGCCAAAGTCGAACTCGAGTTTGTATTCATCGCTGATGCGCAGGATGGCCGCAAACGGCCGGCCCATTTTGCTGATGAAGCCTTGCAGAGGACCGATTTCGCGTTTGGCCAGCAACTCTTCGACCTCGGGCAATTCGAAGGTGCGTCCGCCCGGATGCTTGCTGATCGAAAAATCGCATTGCGTGCAGGCAAAGCGACGATAGTTCTCCTTGACCACGCCGCCGCATTTCGGACATGGCGTTTGCAAAGTAGCGTAATCGCCGGGCACGGTATCGCGCTCGTATTCCTTGGCGCGCTTGACGATGACCTGCGTCATTTGCGCGATTTCGCGCATGAAAGCTTCGCGGTTCAGGCCGCCCTGCTCGATCTGCTTGAGCTTGTGCTCCCATTCGCCGGTCAGTTCGGGCGAGGTCAGTTCGGTGACGTCCAGACCCGAGAGCAGTGTCATGAGCTGGCGTGCTTTGGCCGTGGGCACCAGCTCACGGCCTTCGCGTCGCAGATAGCTTTCGTTGAGCAGGCCTTCGATGATGGCCGCGCGGGTCGCTGGCGTACCCAGACCGCGCTCGGACATGGCTTCGCGCAACTCTTCGTCGTCGACCAGCTTGCCCGCGCCTTCCATGGCCGATAGCAGCGTGGCTTCGTTGTAGCGTGCCGGCGGCTTGGTGGCCAGCGCCTCGGCGCGCACCTCTTCGGTACGTACGGTTTCCCCGTCGGCTACCGGCACCAGATTGGCGTCTTCGCCCTGAGCTTCCTTGCCATAGACGGCCAGCCAGCCGGGCGACACGAGGACCTTGCCGTCGGTTTTGAAGCGGTGGCCCTGCACTTGCGTCAGGCGGGTGGTGACCCGGTATTCGGCAGCCGGGAAGAACACGGCCAGAAAGCGCTTGAGGACCAGGTCGTAAATCTTGCCTTCGGCCTCGCTCAGATCATGCGGGATCTGCAGCGTCGGAATGATGGCAAAGTGATCCGACACCTTCTTGTTGTCGAAGATGCGGCGATTGGGCTTGACCCAGTCGTTGCTGACCACCGTGCCGGCATGGCGCGACAAGCCGCCGACGGCGTGCGAGCCGCCTTCGGCCAGGGCACGCATGGTTTGCCGCACGGTGTTGAGGTAATCCTCGGGCAGATAGCGGGAATCGGTACGCGGATACGTCAGGGCTTTGTGCCGCTCGTAAAGCGTCTGAGCCAGGGCCAGCGTGGTCTTGGCCGAGAAGCCGAAACGGCCGTTGGCCTCGCGCTGCAAGGAGGTCAGATCGTAGAGCGCCGGCGACATCTGGGTCGAAGGCTTGGACTCCTCGGTTACCTGGCCGGATTGCGCGCGGCAAGCGGCCACGACACTTTGTGCGGCGGCCTGCGACCACAGGCGGGATTCACGCTTTTCGGGGTCGCGCTCGTCCTTCTTGAAGTCCGGATCGATCCAGCGCCCTTCGTACAGCCCGGCGGCGGCCACGAAGGTGGCGTGCACCTCCCAGTAGTCACGCGAGACGAAGCTGCGGATGCGATTTTCGCGCTCGGCAACGATGGCCAGTGTCGGCGTTTGCACGCGGCCGACCGGGGTCTTGAAAAAGCCGCCGTCCTTGCTGTTGAAGGCCGTCATGGCGCGCGTGCCGTTGATGCCCACCAGCCAGTCGGCCTCGGCGCGCGAGCGGGCAGCGGCCTCCAGCGGCTTGAGTTGCACGTCGTCGCGCAGATTCTCGAACGCCTCACGGATGGCCGCCTGGGTCATGGATTGCAACCACAGACGCTGGATGGGTTTTTTTACACCGGCGTACTGGATGATGTAGCGAAAGATCAATTCGCCCTCGCGGCCCGCGTCACACGCATTGATGATGGCATCCACATCTTTGCGTTTGGCCAGCCGCACGAGCAGCTTGAGGCGCTCGGCGGATTTCTTGTCCGTCGGCCCCAGTTCGAAGGCCGGGGGGATCACCGGCAGGTGGGTGAAACTCCATTTACCCTTGACCGGGTCGTTGGGTGCCACCAGACTGAGCAAATGCCCGATACTGGAAGCCAGTACGTAACGTTCGCTTTCAAAATAGTCACCTTCGCGCGCAAAGCCTCCCAGGGCGCGTGATATATCCAGTGCTACCGAGGGTTTCTCGGCAATGATCAGCGTTTTGTTCATGAGTATCCAGTGGCGGCAGTCCCGCCTTAATTAGCGCGGATGATAAGAGGGGAGATTCGCGAGATGCAAGTCGGCACCACTCAACAAGCGGGATCGGAACTTCATGCATGGCGTCAATTTCTCGGTCGGACTACGCTTTGGCTGGCAGTTTTGCTGCTGGGCAGCGGGGTGATCTGCTGGGTAGCTGCCAACTGGCCCGGCATGACCGTCATTCGTCGTTTTACTCTGGCGCAAGGCCTTTTAACCATCTCGGTGCTGCTGAGTGTCTGGCTGGCTCTGCGCCTTCGGGGGACGGAACGCATGCGGCAACGCGCCGCGGGCGCCGTGCTCACGCTGTCCGGCCTGTTGCTGGGCGCCCTGCTGGCGCTACTTGGGCAAACCTACCAGACGGGCGCCGATACGTGGGAGCTTTTTGCCTGGTGGGCGGTGTTGATGCTGCCCTGGGCGCTGGCGGCCGGCACCCAGATACTTTGGTTGCTTTGGTGCCTGGTCGTCAATGCCGCACTGGCTCTGTGGATCGGTGAGCATCTGCTCGTGTGGTGGGAACAGCTATCCGACCCCGCTTTTATTGCGTTGGTCATGGCCCTGGCCAATCTCATCATGCTGGGCATTTGGGAGGCGGTGGTGCGCTGGCGCCACATCCAGACACGCGTGGGGCCGCGGGTATTGGCGTTTCTCGCCTTGACCGCCCTGGTGCTGCCCTTGCTGCTCGGCGATGTCTTCATTGGCGGACAGGGTAAGGTAACCGGACTAGCTGTGAAGATTCAATAGGTTGTATGCATGGTTCATCCGAACCGGATTTGAGAAACTGGAAATCGCCAACCCCCCAGTTCACTCAAGGAGCCCGGCCGGATGAACACCCATAAGCATGCCCGATTGACCTTCCTACGTCGCCTCGAAATGGTCCAGCAATTGATCGCCCATCAAGTTTGTGTGCCTGAAGCGGCCCGCGCCTATGGGGTCACCGCGCCGACTGTGCGCAAATGGCTGGGCCGCTTCCTGGCTCAGGGCCAGGCGGGCTTGGCCGATGCGTCCTCGCGCCCGACGGTCTCGCCCCGAGCGATTGCGCCGGCCAAGGCGCTGGCTATCGTGGAGCTGCGCCGCAAGCGGCTGACCCAAGTGCGCATCGCCCAGGCGCTGGGCGTGTCAGCCAGCACCGTCAGCCGCGTCCTGGCCCGCGCCGGTCTGTCGCACCTGGCCGACCTGGAGCCGGCCGAGCCGGTGGTGCGCTACGAGCATCAGGCCCCCGGCGATCTGCTGCACATCGACATCAAGAAGCTGGGACGTATCCAGCGCCCTGGCCACCGGGTCACGGGCAACCGACGCGATACCGTTGAGGGGGCCGGCTGGGACTTCGTCTTCGTGGCCATCGATGACCACGCCCGCGTGGCCTTCACCGACATCCACCCCGACGAGCGCTTCCCCAGCGCCGTCCAGTTCCTCAAGGACGCAGTGGCCTACTACCAGCGCCTGGGCGTGACCATCCAGCGCTTGCTCACCGACAATGGCTCGGCCTTTCGCAGCCGCGCCTTCGCCGCGCTGTGCCATGAGCTGGGCATCAAGCACCGCTTTACCCGACCTTACCGCCCACAGACCAATGGCAAGGCCGAACGCTTCATCCAGTCGGCCTTGCGTGAGTGGGCTTACGCTCACACCTACCAGAACTCCCAACACCGAGCCGATGCCATGAAATCCTGGCTACACCACTACAACTGGCATCGACCCCACCAAGGCATCGGGCGCGCTGTACCCATCTCCAGACTCAACCTGGACGAATACAACCTATTGACAGTTCACAGCTAGGCGTGCCGCCACAGCCAGATACGGACGAGGTGGCGCGGTGCATGGCCCGACTTCTGGACGACGGCCACGCCTATGCCGGCATGCGCCAGGCCGCCCACGATACGCAGCGGCGCTTCTTCAATACGGCACTTAATCACCGTCGGCTGGCCGAGCTGCTTGCCTCGCTGTAGCCTTGCGGGCTGCTTCGGGGGTGAACACCGACGCAGCCGTTTTCAACCGGCGTGTACTCTCGCACGATTTGGCGCAGGAGGGTTACGATACTGTGCACGTCGCCGGCCTGCAGAGTGCTGTCTAGCAGGCTTAACTGGCTCATGAGTGTCTCGTAGGGGATGTTGTATTCTGTTGCGCGCATGATGCGCGGGTGCAGGGTCGGTTGCGAGTTGTCGCCGATGAGTAGTTCTTCGTACAATTTTTCGCCGGGACGCAGACCAGTGATGCGGATTTCGATATCGCCATCGGGTTGGTCGGTATTTTTGACGGTCAGGCCGTAGATGCGGATCATGCGCTCAGCCAAGTCCCGAATGCGCACCGGCTCGCTCATGTCGAGCACGAAAACCGAGCCGGATTCGCCCATAGCGCCGGCTTGTAGGACCAATTGGGCGGCTTCCGGAATGGTCATGAAATAGCGTGTGATTTCGGGGTGGGTCAGCGTGATGGGACCGCCATCGAGGATCTGGCGCCGGAAGAGCGGCACCACGCTGCCCGAGCTTCCGAGTACGTTGCCGAAGCGGACCATGGAGAAGCGGGTCTGGTCTTGCACTTGGGCATGGGCCTGAAGCACCAGTTCGGCTAGGCGCTTGGAGGCCCCCATGACGTTAGTGGGGCGGACGGCCTTGTCTGTGGAAATGAGCACGAAGTCCTGTACGCCCGCCTGGATGGCGGTTTGGGCGATGCTCAATGTGCCGTAGGCATTGGTGCGTATACCCTCTTCAACATTCTGCTCGACAATGGGGACATGCTTATAGGCGGCCGCATGGTAGATGGTCTGCACGTTATGCCGGCGCAACTGGGCCAGGCAGTGGTTAGGGTCACGTACCGAACCCAGCACGCCAATAATGTCGATGCTGGGGTAGCGCAGACGCAGATCCTGTTCAATGGTGTAGAGCGCCGGTTCAGAGATCTCGAGCAGGACCAGTTTGCTAGGTCTGAGAGCCAGGATCTGTCGGCAAAGTTCGGCGCCTATCGAGCCGCCAGCACCGGTGACCATAACGCTGCGATCCGTGACGCACTGACCCAGCAGGGATGTGATTGGAGCTACGGGATCTCGGCCCAGGAGATCTTCGACCTGCACGTCGCGCAATCGTACGCCGTTGGCCGGATCGATGAGCTCTCGCATGCTGGGCACCAGACGAATGCGCAGCCGATAGGGTTCGGCGGCTTCGACGATGGCGCGGATCTGGGGGGGCGTGGCCGAAGGAATGGCGATGAGCAATTGCCGCACGTTGTGACGGTCGATCAGGCGCGAGAGCTGCTCCGGGGGATAGACGCGCAGGCCAGACACCACCAGACGATGTTTGCGGCGATCGTCGTCCAGCATGGCGACCGGGCGATAGTAGGGCCCGGCTCGCAACGCGGCTGCCAGTTGCGAACCCGCGCCGCCGGCGCCATAGATAAGCACTGGGATGCGGGGATCGGCCATGTGGTGGTCGGCCGGAAACAGCAGCTTGCGGGCGAACAGCCGGATACCGATCAGGCCGACCAATGCCAGCGCGGCGTAAATGACCAGCACGCCGCGTGACAGCGTGGACAGTTGCAAAAAGGTGTTGCCTGCCGTGACCACCATGACGGAGACCAGGATGCCGCCCAGGATGGCGGCGACCACCCGCTCGCTCATGTAGCGCAGGATGTAGAAATAGACGCCGAAGGCGCCCAGGGCAGCGAGCCCCCCGGCACAGGCAAGCAGCGACAGAAAGAAGTATTGCTGGGTGACGAAAAAGAGTTCGAACCGTAGCCAAAGAGCGCAATGAAAGGCGAACAGCAGGATGACTGCGTCGAGCACGATGGCCAGCAATTGCTTGACGGCTCGTGGCAGATCGACAAACAGGCGCCTGACGGGATACGGAAGAATCATCAATAGGTCGTGCGATTAAGGGTGGTGAGGCAGCAATTTTAGCGATAGCTCGGGTTGCAGGTGCTTTGGGCGCCAACGCTCCAGCCTACATGAAAACGCGTCGAGCACAGCGCCCAGGGTTGCGAGCGGCGCGAGTCAAACCCGCTTGGGTGCTGCAACCGGGCGAGGGGGGTAGTTGAGTGCAACGGTCCTAAGTTGGAGGATATATGGATGTTGCCCGATACGTCGGGTGGGCACGCCACCGATCATGCCTGAAAGTTGGCTGAAGGTGCGACGGTATCGATGAAAGGCCGTCTCTACGTCGCAGGAAAGCAGCCCAGCCGAGACCCGCGCTCGCCCGGTCGCCTCCCGTCCCTGAATACGATAGCCCGGTGGTCGCCCTGCATCAGCGGCCTAGGCTGATAACGGTCCGCACGATAATGGCCAAATCGCCGAGAAAGGATTGTTCTCGGACATAGGCTACTTGCAGCTTCAGTTTTTCGGGGAGAATGACGTCCCGATAGGTTGCTTCCGGATCCGCCGAGCCGCCAAGCAGTTCATTCTCATTGCGAAAGTGAATCGAGGCCGGATCAGTGATGCCGGGCCGCACGGAAAGCACGATCGCGGCGACCTCGTCCGGATAGAGGGCGACATAGCGCGCGACTTCCGGCCGCGGCCCAACAAGGCTCATCGTGCCCTGCATGACGTCTATCAACTGGACCAGTTCGTCGAGTTTCCAGCGCCGTATCAGCGCCCCGACCCGGGTGATGCGTGCGTCGGCTCCGATGGTGATCTGGCTGACCTGCGCCGGCTGCCGGTCGGTCATGCTGCGCAGTTTGTGGATGCGAAAGGGCCGCCCCTCGCGGCCTATGCGTTCCTGCCGAAAGAATACCGGTCCGGGGCTGTCGAGCTTGATGGCCATGGCCACCAGCAACAGCAGCGGCGACAGCAGCAGCAGCCCGATCAGTGAACACAGCAGATCGAAGGCGCGCTTGATCATTGCCCGAGCAGTTCACGCACCGTTCGGGTCACTTTCTCGACTTGGGTCTGACTCATGCGCGAGTACAGAGGCAGGCTCACCATGGTCTCGAAGGCGTTTTGCGAATGAGGGAACATCTCTGGCGTGAGCTGGTAGCGGTCACGCCAATACGGCTGAAGATGCAGGGGCACATAGTGCACGCTGCAGCCTATGCCGCGTTCCGTCATGCGCACGATAAAGCTGTCCCGATCGATTCCCGCCTGCGGCAGCAGGCGGATGACATATAAATGCCAGGCGTGCTCGTCGTCGGCGCGGTGGGCTTGGCCCTGCACGTCAGGCGTGCGGCCCGGGCAGGCCGGCAGAATGGCAGGCAGATCGCAGAACGCCTGGTCATAGGCTGCGGCAATGCCCGCTCTGCGATCGCGCATGGTCTGGACACGGCGCAACTGCACGCGGCCCATGGCCGCGGCCATGTCGGTCAGGTTGTACTTGAAGCCGGGCGCCACGATTTCGTAGTACCAGGCAGGTTTCTCGGAGGTGAAGCGGTCGAACGCATCGCGGTCTATGCCATGCAGGCGCATGACGCGGCAGCGTTTGGCCAGCGCGGGGTCCCGCGTGACGACCATGCCACCTTCGCCGGTGGCCAGCGTCTTGGTGGCATAAAAGCTGTATACCGTCAGGTCGCTTTGCAGCGTGCCGATACGCTGGCCCTGCCAACTGGCGGGCAAGGAATGGGCGGCATCTTCGATGACGCGCAAGCCATGCCGACGCGCGATGTCCAGAATACTGTCCATGTCGCAGGACAAGCCACCGTAATGCACCGGGATGATCGCGCGGGTGCGCGGCGTGATGGCGCGCTCGATGGCTGCCGGCGAAATACACAGCGTGGCCGGGTCGATATCCACCAAAACGGGTTCGGCGCCCAGGTAACGAGCCACTTCCGCGCTGGCGGTGAAGGTGTGGGTCGTGGTGATGACTTCATCGCCAGGGCCCACGCCTATGGCCTCCAGCGCCAGATGCAGGCCGGCCGTTGCGGAGTTCACGGCGATGGCCTCTACGCCGTGGCCCAGGTAGGCGGCGAACTCCTGCTCGAAGGCTTTGGCGTTGGGACCGGTTGTGAGCCAACCGGAGCGCATGGCGTCGGCGACGACCTGGATCTCTTCCTCGCCGATGTCCGGCAGCGCAAAGGGTATGAAGTCGCTCATGGGTTCACTGTTTGGTGGGAGCGGGTCGCGCGAGCGCCGCATCGAGGAATTGCTGCGCGAGCACCGGGTAGTCGTGGTGATCCAGAACATACTGGCGGCCTCGCTCGCCCATCTGGCGGCGTTCGGCCAACGGGGTGTCGCGCAGGCGCAGGATGGCTTGAGCCAGCGCCTGAGGGTCCTCGGCAGGCACCGATACGCCGCATGCCGCGTCCCCGACGATATCATTGCCGCTGGCTATGGCCTGGATGACGGGGCTGCCCGCCAGCATGTAGTCAAACAGCTTATTGGGGCTGACGCCGAACTGGAACAAGGGGCTGCGCCGCAGGCCAATGTAGGCGGCATCGACATGGGTCATCACGGCCTGCACGGCCGGGCGCGGCACGGGGTCGGCGAAGGCGATATGCTGCAGCCCCAGCTCCCGAGCCTGGGCTTGCAGCCGGGCCTTGTCAGGTCCGCTGCCCAGCAGGACCAGGCCAACTGGCGTCTGGCGCAATTGCGCCATGGCCAACAGCAACATGTCCAGCGCATTTGCATGACCATGTGTGCCGGCATAGAGGACGATGAAATCGCACTGCTCCCGCAGCTGCATGATCTGGGCGCGTACGCGCAGATAGTCCGCATTGCTGAAATCGGGCGCGCTGTACTCGGCCACCGGCACGCCGTTGGGCACATGCGCGTAGCGCGCCGGATCGAGCCCTCGGCTGTGCATGTGGGGTAAGGCACAGGGGAGCATGGAGACGGTCAGGTCGGCATGCCGGTAGGCATAGTCTTCGGCGAACTGCATGCTAGCGATCATGGGGTGCCAGGCGCCGAACCCTCCCAGCAGTTTCGGCGTCAAGGGCCACAGATCATGGACCTCGAAGATCAGGCGGGCGGCGGTCAGGCGTGCCAGGCGTGCGGCCGGCAGAATGTCGTACGGGTGGGTGGACGAGGCAACGACGACGTCGGGCCGCCAGCCGTGCAGATCAGAGGGAAGGCGATACAGCCGCGCACTGAACTGCAGCATATTGAGCAGGCGCCGGACCCCATTGCCCTGATAGGGCAGCGTGGCATACCAAAGGTATTCGATGCCTTCGATCCATTCGCGTGTCAGCCGGCCCCGGGTCTGGGGCGCATGCGCGCGCACGTGCGATACATTGGCCGCGGCAACCTTGACCTCATGCCCTTGAGCCAGCCATTCGCGCCCGAAGTAATACGGGCGGAACTCCATGCCGTAGCGCGGCGAGCCTGCATAATGATTGATCAGGAGAATGCGCATGGTGGACGGCCCGCAAGCGCTGGCTTATGCCAGCGCGTCGGCGATCTTGCGCGCGGCTTGTCCGTCGCCGTAGGGTTGAACGTCCTGGGGCGTTTCGTGCAGCGCACGCTCAGCCGCATCGACGATGTCCTGCTCGCGGGTGGGCGGCGCCAGCCGGTTCCAGCCGGCATCGACCAGTTCGGTCCATTCGGTTTCGTCACGCAGCGTCACGCAAGGCACGCGGTGGAAGAAGGCTTCCTTTTGCACGCCGCCTGAGTCCGTGGCGATGAGCGCGGCGTACTTTTCCAGTTGCACCATGTCCAGGTAGCCCACTGGATCGATCAGCTGTACCCGCTGCGCCAGGGCGTCGAGCAGGTTCAAGCGTTGCAGGATGCCGCGCGTGCGGGGATGTAGCGGCCACACCACGGCACGCTCGACAGCCAGGGCCAGCAAGGCATTGACGATGACGTTCAGGCGCTCCGGGTGGTCGGTATTCTCGGCGCGATGGATGGTCGCCAGGATATACCCGCCGGCCGTCAGGCCCAGTCGGGCCAGCAGGCCACCATCCTGTGTCACACGGCGGCCGTGATGCAGCGCCACATCGAACATGACGTCTCCGACCTGAACCACGCTGTCGCCGCGGATCCCTTCGGACTGCAGATGCCGGCTTGCGCTATCGGTGGGCGTGAACAGCCATGTCGAGACGCGGTCAGTCAGGATGCGGTTGATTTCTTCGGGCATGCGCATATTGAAAGAGCGCAGGCCCGCTTCTACGTGAGCGACCGGAATATGCAGCTTGGCTGCCGCCAGCGCTCCTGCCAGCGTCGAGTTCGTGTCGCCGTAGACCAGGACGATGTCGGGCTGCTCTTGCTGCATGACACGTTCGAGCTCGATGAGCATGCGTCCGGTCATGTCGCCATGGCCGCCGCCGTGGATGTCGAGGTGATGCGCTGGCGGTTGCATACCCAGCTCCTCGAAGAAAACATCCGACATATTGGCGTCGAAATGTTGTCCGGTATGAACCACGACTTCTTGCAGGCCAGGGTGGGCGGCGATGGCCGCCGAGACCACGCTGGCCTTGATGAATTGGGGCCGAGCCCCGAGAACGGTAAGTACCTTTTTGCTCATTGCAGCGCTTGTTTGAGAGCGGACACGATCTGGTCCTGCGTGGCCTGGTCCAGGTCGGGATGCATGGGCAGGCTCATGACCGTGGCGGCCAGCGTGTCGGAGACGGGCGTGTCGCCGGCGGCAAATTGGGCGTACGCGGGCTGAGCGTGGATGGGGCGTGGATAGTGCACGGCCGTCGGAATGCCCGCGTCCTTGAGCTTGGCGATGACGTTGTCGCGATCGGGCACCATGACCGTGAATTGCGCCCAGACGCTGTCACGGTCGGGACGCACGGTTACGGTGCGGGCGCCGGCCGGCAGATCGGCCAGCAGCGCCTGGTAGCGCGCGCCGATGCGCAGGCGTTCCTGCACTTCCCAGTCGAATCGTTCCAGCTTGCCGAGCACGACGGCGCATTGCAGGGTGTCCATACGGCCGCCCACGCCGATGCGCGTGTGATAGTAGCGGCCGGACTGGCCGTGTACCCGGATCTCGCGCATGGCCTGGGCCAGCGCGTCGTCGTTGGTAAACAGGGCGCCGCCATCGCCATAGCAGCCCAGCGGCTTGCTCGGGAAAAAGCTGGTGCAGCCGATGGTCGACAGATTGCAGCTCTTTTTGCCCTTATAGGTTGCACCAAAGCTTTGCGCGGCGTCCTCGATGACCGGGATGCCGTGCTTGTCGGCGATGGCATTGACCTCATCATGTCGCCGCACTGGCCGTAGAGCGATACCGGAATGATGGCCTTGGTTCGCGGCGTGATGCGCGACTCGATATCCGCGACCTTGATGTTGCACGTGTCCGGTTCGACATCGACGAAGACCGGTACCGCGCCCAGCAAGGCGATCACCTCGGCGGTTGCCACGAAGGTAAAGGACGTGGTGATGACTTCGTCGCCGGCCTTCACGCCCAGGGCCATAAGCGCGATGAGCAGGGCTTCGGTACCGGAGGCGACCGTGACGCAATGCTTGGCGCCGGTGTAGGCGGACAAGGCGGATTCCAGCTCTTTGACTTCGGGGCCCATGATGTACTGCCCGTGGTCCAGCACTTGCTGTATCCGCGTATTGATCGGGTCGCGCAGGGCCTGGTACTGCTTCTTCAGGTCGATGAATTGCATGGTGGACTCAAGCCAGTTGGCAGACGCCGTTTGTGAGGATGTAGTGCTCGCCGGTATGCGCGCAGGTGGCCTGGCCATCGCCGCTCAGGGGCAGATCAAGCTGTTCGCCGTGACGGCTCATCCAACCAATCTGCCGGGCGGGAACGCCCACCATGAGCGCGAAGTCGGGGACATCTTTGTTGACCACCGCGCCGGCGCCGATGAAGGCATAGCGGCCGATGGTCGCGCCGCAGACGATGGTGCAGTTCGCACCCAACGTAGCGCCCTGTTTGACCAGGGTGTCGCGGTATTCGCTCTTGCGTTCAATGGCCGCGCGCGGGTTGTAGACGTTGGTGAAGACCATGCTGGGGCCGCAGAACACATCGTCTTCGAGGAAGACGTTGTCATAGACCGAGACATTGTTCTGGATCTTGACGCGGTTGCCGATGCGCACGCGATTGCCCACGAATACATTCTGGCCGAGCGAACAGTTCTCGCCGATCTCGGCGCCGCCGCAGACATGAACCCAATGCCAGACGCGGGTCCCCGCACCGATGCGGGCGCCTTCGTCGACGATTGCACTTGGATGGATACTCATGATGGATGTCAATCCAGGGGCAGGGGTACGCGCACGCCATCGCGTGCCGAACGGTACATGGCGGTGAGCAGCGCAAGCGACTGCAGCCCTTCGCGGCCATCGGTTTCCGGTTCGCACTCGCCTCGCAGGGTGCGGATGACGTTGTCGTAATAGAGCGGATGACCGAAGCCATAGACCGAGGTGGTCTCATAGCTGGCTTCCCGCACGTTGTCGTCGTCCGGATGCGGTTCGGCGAATTTCCATTCGTCGATGCGGTTAACGGCCACGCCGCCCACCTTGGCCGTTCCCTTTTCACCCAGGATGGTGATGGAACCTTCGAGGTTCTGCGGGTAGGTCAGCATGGTGACGTTGATGGAACCCATGGCGCCATGGCGCCAGCGCAGGGCGGTCACGCCGGTGTCCTCGGCTTCGATGCGACGCGCCAGGGTGCCCGTGTACGAGTAGACGCTTTCGACGGGTCCGATGATCCAATCCAGCAAATCCACATAGTGGCTGGCCTGGTTCATGAAGGCGCCGCCGTCCCATTCCCATTTGCCGCGCCAGCGGGCAGCGTCGTAGTACTCCTGGGGGCGGGTCCAGAACACGTTGACCGTCACCATGTAGATGCGGCCGAAGCGGTTTTCCTCGACTGCGCGCTTGAGTAGTTGCAGCGTGGCGTTGCGGCGGTTCTGCTTGACCACGAAGAGGCGCACACCGGCCTCGTCGCAGGCCTTGACCATGCGTTTGCCATCTTCCCAGCGGGTTGCCATGGGTTTTTCGCTCACCACATGACGGCCGGACTGCGCCACTTCGATCGCCTGCCAAGGATGCAGGCCCGAAGGTGTGGCGAGGATGACGGCGTCGGCGGTGCTGTTGGCCAGCATGTCCGTCAGCGAGGCGTAGGGCGTCGCACCGGTGGCTTGCGCAGCGGCTTTCAGGGCCGCCGGGTCGGTGTCGCACACCTCGACCAGTTCGGCGCGATCATTGTGTTGGGCAATAGCGGCGATGTGGTTCTTGGAAATTCGCCCACAGCCAACTAAGGCAAAACGGATTTTGCGGTCTGATATAGGGGTCATTTTTGTGAGAATTTGCGCGCGTTGATTGTTATAGATGTTGTAGGTTTAATCCGGCGCATCAACAGCTGATATTGCACGGAATAGCAATGAATATTACCATGAATCCAGAAATTCTCCCAAGACTAGTGGGCTTTTCCCTATTGACTGAATCTTCGAAGAAATATTCTTCTTATTGGGTCTGCCGCGTGAGGCGATGAATTCGCAAACTGAAAAATTACCGGATTATTAAATGTCAATGAGATTTGTTTATGTTTTATGTTTCAAATTTTGAAGCTGACTAGGGTTTTCCCTTGCTGGTTTGCGCGATTGACATAATCCGTAGCAAGTCCGCTGCCCATGGCCGCGTCGTATTCTGGAAATGAGAGTGCCGGTCATCCATGACTGGACGTCGCGCTGGAGTCGCCGCGCAGCCCGTATACCTGTGCGTCTTTCGTGCGTGCCGTGTGCGACGGTTGAGCGGCTGGCACGTGAGGCCGCACGGCTACACTCGCGATCGTGCGAACAAAAACAAAAGCGAGGAGATATGCGCATTCTGCTGGTCGAGGACAATCCCGACCTGGGCGACGCTGTGGAAAGCAAGCTGCGCAATGCGGGACATAGCGTGCGCTGGGTGCGCGATGGCTTGGCGGCCGTGCAATGGGGTGGCGCGCAAGCCTGGGACGCCGTGGTGCTGTACATCACCTTGCCAGGCAAGGACGGCTATGCGGTACTCCGGGAGTGGCGCGCAGCGGGGCTGGAGGCACCCGTATTGGTCATGACCGCGCGGGCGGAGATCGAAGACAAGGTCGACATGCTGGATCTGGGCGCTGACGACTATCTGGTCAAGCCCTTCGACCTGCGTGAACTGGAGGCACGCCTGCGCGCTCTGATGCGCCGCCCGACGGGCCAGACTTCGAGCGTGGTCGTGCTGGGTGATCTGAGCCTGGACATGTCGGGTCGAACCGTGACGATCAATGGCCAGTTGCTGGAGCTTGGACGGCGCGAGTTTCGCCTGCTGGAGATTCTCCTGACCCGGCAGGGGCAGACGGTGGCCAAGGAACGGTTGATGGCACAGTTGTTCGATGCCGAGGATATCTCGCTCAATGCTCTGGAGTTGCTGATTTCCCGGCTGCGCAAGAAACTCTCGACGGCCTGCATAGAGATCGTGACGGTACGAGGCGTCGGCTACCAGGCGCGCACAGATGCGTCGACATGATGGTTTTTCCATCCGCCGGCGGGTGTTCATGTTGGCGCTGCTGTTGCTGGCCTGCGCCTCGATCGCGTTGTTTTTCTTTTTGCGTGCCTACGCCGGTCGCGCGGCAGAACAGGCTTTCGATCGTCTGCTCGCGGCCTCGGCGCTGACCATCGCCGGTTCGGTGCAGATCGATGACAACGGCGTCACGGTGGAGCCACCGTTTTCTTCCCTGGCCATGCTACCCGTGAGCGAAAGAGTGTTCTATCAGGTGCTCAACGGCAGCGGGCACGCCATTACGGGCTATGCAGATCTGGCGCTGGCTTTGCCGCTGGCCGACTCCGCCGTGCCGCGCTTTGCCTACGAGCGCTACCATGACGACGCCATACGGGTGGCTACGGTCGGCAGGTTGGTGTCGGCCAGCCAGCACGCGGGGTGGGTTACGGTACGAGTGGCAGAGACGCTCGGTTCGCGCCAGGCGCTGGCCGCGGAAATACTCAATCGCAGCCTCTGGCCGTTGCTGGCGGTGGTGGTCGTGGCGCTGGCTCTGCTCTGGTTCGGTATTCAGCGGGCGTTTGCGCCGCTGGCCGTCGTTGAGCGGGAGTTGCGCTTGCGTGCCCCGGATGATCTGGCGCCTTTGCGTGCTCCGGTTCCCAGCGAAGTCCGGCGTCTTTCCGAGGCGTTGAATGCCTTCATGCACCGGTTGTCGACGATGATGGATAACCTGAACACCTTGGTGGCGGACGCCGCGCACCAGGTGCGTACTCCGTTGGCGTCTTTACGTGCGCAGGCAGAGGTCGCGCTCGAGGAGCAGGATGCGGCGCGCTTGCGCGAACGCGTTGCCCGTATTCACCAGAATGCGACCCAGGCCAGTCAGCTGATCAATCAGCTTTTGATGGATGCCACGATTGCCCATCGTCTTGGCAGCGGGGAACGAGCCGCCGTCGGCGTGGTGGAAACCGTCAACGAAACCCGACGCCGTATCGGGCCACTGGAGGCGCAACGCGTGCGTATCGCCATCGCGCCGCAAGTCCGGCGCGCGCGCGTCATGGGTGATCGCGTTGCGCTGCGCGAGATGCTGCGCAATTTGGTGGATAACGCCTTGCGCCATGCGCCGGCATCGCTGGTCGAGATTCAAGTCACCCCCGTGTCGGCGTATCGTGTGGCGTTGACGGTGTTGGATCGTGGGCCCGGCATTGCCGAATCCGACAAGGAGCGGGTGCAACAGCGGTTTGAGCGGGGTAGCAGCGATCAGCCAGGTTCGGGGCTGGGCCTGGCCATCGTGCGCTCGGTGGCCCAGGCTCATGGCGGCTCGCTCTGGCTGCAGGACAGGCCGGGCGGTGGTCTGCAGGCGCGCGTGGTCTTGCCCATGGCACGCGGCCGCGGCGCGGGCAAATTGGCCGCCGCGCTGCTGGCCTGCCTGTGCCTATGGTCTGCATCGCCGCCGTCGCCAGCGCAGGCGGCTGGCGTGGTGCAGGAGACCCGGTATCCCGCACCACGTCCCGGCGGGCGCGTCTTGACCGTGGCAGGCCCGACCGACACGCCGGTCATCGCACCATTGATCAGCGGCTTTCAGGCACAGCGTCCGGATGTCACCGTGGTGTACCGCGAGATGAACAGCCGGGAGCTTTACGACGAGGCGGTGGCCGGGCAGCTCAAGGACGTGGACGTGCTCATCAGCTCGGCGCCTGACCTGCAGATACGGTTGGCCAATGACGGATTTGCGCTCAGTTACGCATCCCCCTATGCCCGTGATCTGCCATCCTGGGCGGTCTGGCGGGATGAGGTCTATGGATTTACGTTCGAGCCGGCCGTCATCGTCTATAACCCGCGTCGATTCACCGAGGCGACCGTGCCCCGCACGCGCCGTGCGTTGCTGCGTCTGTTGGAAACGGAAGGCGCCAGCCTGCGTGGCCGGGTTGCCACGTACGATATCGCCATTAGTAATGTGGGTTATGTCCTGGCCGAGCAGGACGAGATGGTGTCCTCCGCGTTTTGGGGGCTGGCCAATGCCTTGGGCAGGGTGGGAGTACGCCTGGCGCCCACCAGCGGTGAACTGCTTGACGCCTTCGAGCGCGATGAGTTGGACCTGGGATACAACCTGCTGGGCTCTTATGCCTTGGCGCGTCAGGCCGCCGGTGGCGCCATTTGGGTCGTGCTGCCCCAGGATTATGTGCTGGTGTTGGCGCGTTCGGCGCTGATCGCGCGCTCGGCCCCCAACCCCGATCTCGGACGGACCCTGGTGGATTGGTTGCTGTCACCGGCTGGCCAGCAGGTCGCGGCCAACCATGCGGCATTGGGCGCGCTGGTGCCTGGCACACCGGGTCCGTGGACGGCGCAAGCCTTGCAGCCGCAGGCGCGCGGCATCGTGCAGCCCATCGCGCTGAGCCCGGCCTTGCTGGTGGGGCTGGATCAGCAGCGGCAGGCCCGCTTTGTGCAAACCTGGATGAGGCTGGTGACGGATACGCCCGAAAGAGTGGACGGGGCGGCCAAACCCTAGGGATTTCCTGAGGCCGATCCGAGTGTGATGACAGGACGCGGACAGATTGCGTCTCCTAAGATGCAATCAGGCTGGTCCAAGAGCCAGTTTCATCATTCCAACGGAGAAGACAGCCATGTTTGCCAAGTCATGCTTGGCCGCCACGATGGCGGCCGCCTTCACGCTCGCCGCCGGCGCGGCTGGCGCACAGGTGCCAGAAGGTTATCCGGCCGACTATCAGAAGATCATCGACGGTGCCAAGAAAGAGGGTAAGGTCGTGATCTATTCCACGACCGACACCAAAGCCGCCGCGCCTATCATCGCCGGCTTCGAGGCAGCCTTCCCGGGTGTGAAGGTCGAGTACAACGACATGAACAGCACCGAGCTGTACAACCGGTATATCAGCGAGCAGGCCTCGGGCAGCGGCAGTGGTGACGTCGTGTGGAGTTCGTCCATGGATTCGGCGTTGAAGCTGGCCGTGGACTACGCGTTGAAGTACCGCTCGGCGGAAGCCGGAAAACTGCCGGACTGGGCGGTCTGGAAAGACTCGGCCTATGGCACGACGTACGAGCCCGCGGTGTTCATCTACAACAAGCGACTGATCCCGCAAGGCGAGGTGCCGAGCACGCATGCCGAGCTGGCCAAGCTGATCGCCAGCCAACCGGAGAAATTCAAGAATAAAGTCACCACTTACGACATCGAGAAGTCGGCGGTGGGATTCATGCTTGGCGTGCAGGACAAGGCCAATGATCCGCATTACTTCGACACGCTGCGCGATACCGCCAAGGGGGGCTGGTTGTACAGTCTTCGACCGGCACCATGATGGAACGGGTCTCTTCAGGCGAGAACTTAGTCGGCTACAACATACTTGGGTCATATGCCGAGGCGCGCGCCAAGAATGACGCCTCCCTGGGCATCGTTTACCCCACGGATTACGCCCTGGTGCTCTCGCGTGTGGCCTTCATCAGCAAAAAAGCCAAGAACAAGAACGCCGCCAAGCTCTGGATGGACTATCTGCTGTCCAAGAAGGGTCAGGAAATCGTGGCCAATCGCGCGGAGATGGCCTCCATCCGTGATGACATCGATGGCGATAACGATGTGGATGGCATGACCAAAAAGCTGGGGTCGGCGCTCAAGCCCATTCCGGTCAATGACAGCCTGCTCGAGTACCTCGAGCAGAACAAGCGCCTGGACTTCATCAAGCAGTGGCGCGCACCGAAAGGTGGCGAGCCTCCCTATCTTTGAAGACAGGATCTTCCATGCAGTCATTGCGCAGAAAATGGCAATCCCTGCCGCGCGGCGTTGTCGTGCTGCTCACGACACTGGCCATCTATGTGCCGTTGTCGTTCATCATCGTCCAGAGTTTTCTGTCGGCGCCTTTCTTTTCTCCCGGCAAGCATTTCAGCCTGGGCGCATTCCACTTCATTTTTGACGACCCGGCTTTTTACAAAGCCCTCAAGAGCGGCTTCATCCTGGCCTTCGGTCTGGCCGCCATCGCAATTCCGCTAGGCGGCATGCTGGCCTTTCTCATGGTGCGCACGGACTTGCCCGGCCGCCGCTGGATAGAGCCGCTGATCCTGGTGCCGGTGTTCGTCTCACCCATGGTGTTGGGATTCGGGTATGTCGTCGCCGCCGGCCCGGTCGGGTTCTTCTCGCTGTGGGTGCAACAGATACTGGGCGTGGTGCCCTGGAATATTTATTCGCTCACCAGCATCGTCATCATTGCCGGTCTGACGCATGTGCCGCACGCCTATCTTTATATTTCTTCGGCGCTGCGCAGCATGGGGTCCGACGTCGAGGAGGCGGCGCGGGTCTGTGGCGCCTCGCCCTTGCGGGTGATGACGTCGGTGAGTCTGCCCATGGTCCGCCCGGCGATGCTGTACGCCACGGTGCTGCTCTTCTTCCTCGGCCTGGAGGTGTTCGGGCTGGTGCTGGTGTTGGGCGACCCCGAAGGTAATCTGGTGCTGGCGACGTATCTGTACAAGCTCACCAACAAGTTGGGCATTCCTTCCTACCATCTGATGGCGGCCGTGGCGGTGGTTCTGATTGCCATGACGATCCCGCTGGTCATGCTGCAGCGTCGTCTGATGCGGACGGCCAATCGCTTTGTCACCATGAAAGGCAAAGCCTCTCGCGCGCGTGCCTTGCCTCTTGGGCGTTGGCGGTGGTTGGCCGGTGGCGTGGTGGCGGTCTGGCTGTTGGTGACCATCATCGTGCCGTTGATCGGGGTGCTGCTGCGAGCCTTCGTGTCGAACTGGGGCATGGGCGTGTCGTTGCTGGACGTCTTGTCGCTGGACGCGTTTCGTACGGTGTTCTCCCAAAGCAACCTGATCCGGGCCATCATCAATTCGGTGGCCGTTGGTGTGCTCGGTGGTGCGCTGGCCGTCTTTTGCTACTTGTTTATCGGCCTGGCGATGCACCGCAAGCCGGATAACGTGACCCGATTTCTGGACTACAGCGTGCTGGTGCCGCGAGCGGTGCCGGGGTTGTTGGCCGGCCTGGCGTTTCTGTGGGTGTTTCTGTTCGTGCCCATGTGGCTGGACAACGCATTGGAGGATGGCTGGCTGTCCGCGCTGCCTTTCGCTGAATGGTTGCGGGATAACTTCATCGAATGGCTGCGCGCCATGCGCAGCACCATTTTCAGTGTGTGGTTGGCCTATACCGTGGTCTGGATGGCCTATGGCCTGCGCCTGATTTCGTCGACCTTGCTGCAAGTCGGCCCCGAGCTGGAAGAGGCCGCGCGCAGCACTGGTGCGTCGCGTGCCCAGGTCACCCGCCATGTGACCGTGCCCCTGGCCAAGTACGGCCTGATCGGATCCTGGCCGTTGATGTTTCTGGTCTTCGAGCGCGAGTACTCCACGGGCGTTTATCTGCTCTCGCCAGGCACCGAGACCATAGGCTCCATGCTGGTGTCCTTGTGGGCTTCCGGCGCCATCGATATCGTCGCCGCGCTTTCCTTTATCAATATCGTCCTGGTCGTGTTCGGGCTGGGCGTCGCTCTGCGTTTCGGAGTCAAACTTCATGATTGAGCTTTCCGTCGAAGATCTGCATCTGGACTACGGCGACAACCCTGTTTTGAAAGGGGTGTCGATGGATTTACGCCAGGGCGAGGTGGTCTCCCTGCTGGGACCATCGGGCAGCGGTAAGACGACGTTGCTGCGCGCGGTTGCGGGCCTGGAAGGGCCCAAGGCTGGCCGCATCCGTATCGGCGAGCGTGTGGTGTACGACGGCGGCTCGCGCCAGGAGGTCCCGGCCGAAGACCGTAATCTGGGGCTTGTATTTCAGTCCTATGCACTCTGGCCGCACAAGACGGTGTACGACAACGTCGCCTATCCTCTGAAGCTGCGCGGTGTCCCGGGCAGCGAAGTGCGCCAACGTGTGGCGGATGTGCTTGAGCAGCTCGGACTGGGCAAATTAGGGCAACGCCATCCGCATCAGCTCTCAGGAGGCCAGCAACAGCGTGTGGCCATAGGGCGAGCACTCGTCTACAGTCCGCCCGTCATTCTGCTGGACGAGCCGCTTTCCAATCTGGATGCCAAGCTGCGTGAGGAAGCGCGAACCTTCTTGCGTGAACTCATCGTCAGGCTGGGATTGTCGGCCCTGATGGTCACGCACGACCAAAGTGAAGCGATGGCGATCTCGGATCGCATCCTGCTGTTGAACAACGGCAAGATAGAACAGCAGGGTACGCCGCAGGAGATGTACAGCACGCCGGCGACACTGTTTACGGCCGAGTTCATGGGCAGCAACAATCGCCTCGAGGGTCGTGTGGTCGAGTTGCGGGACGGTCGCGCCCGCATCGAAGGCGCGGGGTGGACGCTGTGGGGCCGGGCCGCCGAGGGTGTGTCCGCCGGGCAAGACGCCACGGCGGTGATCCGCGTCGAACAGTTGCGCCTGCAGGACGACGCGGATGGCAACCATCTGGATTTGCCGCTGACGACCAGCATGTATCTGGGCGATCGTTGGGAGTATTTGTTTCGCGCCGGCGGCTCTGATGGCTTGTCTCTGCGAGCCTATGGACCGCAAGGGCGCGAGGCAGGGAAGTATCGGCTGGCTTTGCCGGCCGACAGCCTGTGGATCTTTCCGCGCAGTTAGGTAGGAGCCAGGCATCAGGCCGGCTGTGCCGGCCTGATGCTTTCGAGGGCTGAACGTTCAGCTCTCATGAGCGGCCTTGAAGGCCTGGCGGAACTGGTGCAACAAGGGTTCGGTGTAGCCGTTGGGTTGCTCCAGCCCCTCGAAGACCAGCGCGGTGGCGGCCTGATAGGCGAGCGAGCTGTCGAAGTGGCCTGCCATGGGGAGGTAGTCGGGATCGGCGGCGTTTTGCTGGTCCACCACCGCTGCCATGCGCTGGAAGGTCTGTTCGACCTGCTCATGGCTGACCACACCATGCAGCAGCCAGTTGGCGATATGCTGGCTCGAGATACGCAGAGTGGCCCGGTCTTCCATGAGGCCGACATCGTTGATGTCGGGCACCTTGGAGCAGCCCACCCCTTGGTCCACCCAGCGCACGACATAGCCCAGAATGCCCTGCGCATTGTTGTCGAGTTCGCGCTGGATGTCGGTGGCGCTCCAGGTGCTGGGGTCGCCCAGCGGGATGGTCAGCAGGCCAGCGAGCAGCTCATCGGCCACGTCGGCCAGGCGAGTCTTCTCCAGCGCTTGCTGCACCGCCTGGATGTCCACTTGGTGATAGTGAAGGGCGTGCAGCGTCGCCGCGGTCGGCGAGGGCACCCATGCCGTATTTGCACCTGCCTTGGGATGGGCGATTTTTTGTTCCAGCATGGCGGCCATCAGGTCCGGCATGGCCCACATGCCTTTGCCGATCTGAGCACGCCCGCGCAGCCCGCAATCCAGGCCTACCAGCACGTTGCTGCGTTCGTAGGCGGCGATCCAGGCGCTTGACTTCATGTCGCCCTTGCGCATCATCGGGCCGGCGTGCATGACGGAGTGCATTTCGTCCCCGGTGCGGTCCAGAAAGCCCGTATTGATGAAGGCGACCCGATCGGCGGCCGCGCCGATGCAGGCCTTCAGGTTGACGCTGGTGCGGCGCTCTTCGTCCATGATGCCCATCTTCAGCGTATGGCGTGGCATCTGCAGCAGATCTTCGACGCGGGCAAACAGCGTGTCGGCGAAAGCGACTTCCGCCGGACCATGCATCTTCGGCTTGACGATGTAAATGGAACCCTTGCGGGAGTTGCGTTTCTGTTCGAGGTCGATTTTGGCGGCCAGAGACGTGATGACGGCATCGAGGATCCCTTCAGGAATCTCTTGGCCATCACGATCCAGGATGGCCGGATTGGTCATCAAATGGCCTACGTTGCGTACAAAGAGCAGCGACCGGCCGGGCAGGGTGAATTCCGTGCCGTCAGCCGCGAGATACTCGCGGTCCGGATTCATGCGGCGTGTGAAAGTATGCCCATTCTTGCTGACGGTTTCGGTCAGATCGCCGCGCATCAGGCCCAGCCAATTGCGATAGATGTGCGTTTTGTCCTGCGCATCGACGGCGGCGACGGAGTCTTCGCAATCCATGATCGTGGTCAGGGCGGCTTCCATGAGCACGTCCTTGATGCCGGCCGCGTCGGTCGCGCCGATGGTGTGCTGGCGATCGATCTGGATCTCGAAGTGCAGGCCGTTGTTCTTCAGGAGGATGGCCGATGGCGCGCTCGGCTCGCCCCGATAGCCCTGGAGCTGGCTCGGGTTCCTGAGCGCGGTATCGCCCTGGGCCGTGGTGACGATCAACTGACCGCCGCGCAACAGATAGCCCGTGGCCGCACGGTGCGAACCGCGGGCCAGGGGCGCTGCGCTGTCGAGGAAGTCGCGGGCGCGTTCGATGACGGCCTGGCCGCGTTGGGGGTTGTAGGTCGAGCCTGCCGGGCCGACGCTGTTGGCAATGGCATCGGTGCCATAGAGGGCGTCGTACAGGCTGCCCCAGCGGGCGTTGGCCGCGTTCAGGGCATAGCGCGCATTGGACATGGGCACCACCAGCTGCGGGCCGGCCTGGCGGGCGATTTCGTCATCGACGTTTTCGGTACGCACTCGTACGGCAGCGGGGGTGTCCTGCAGATAGCCGGTTTGCTTCAGAAAGCTGCGGTAGGCGGCCGGGTCGCGCACCGGGCCGGCGTGACGGCGGTGCCATGTATCGAGTTCCGTTTGAAGACGGTCACGCTCGGCCAGCAGCTTGCGATTCTGGGGTGCGAGATCATGGATGAGAGCGGCAAAGCCCTCCCAGAAAGCCTTGCTGTCGACGCCGCTGCCCGGCAGGGCTTCGTTTTCGATGAACTGATAGAGGGAGGCCGCCACCTGCAGGCCAGCGATGCGTTCGGTCATGATGTCGCTCTGCATAGTCAAAAAGGGATAGCCAGATCATCGGCCCTGCAGCGTGCGCTGTCCATACGCGGCGCAGCTGGTCATACCAGTTTGTGCACTGCCGTATTGGTATAAAAAACGTTTTTATGGTTTTATTTCAGTTAGTTGAATGTTTATGGAGTCCGGGTGCGACAGTGGTCCGGAACTGGTCATACCAGTGATCAATCTACAGATGGACGAGGTCGGCAAACGGCAGCCCGTGGGCGAGGGCGTGGCGCATCGTATCGAGCAACTGATCGTCGACGGTGTGCTCAAGGCGGGTCAGCCGCTACCTTCGGAGCGGCGGCTGACCGCAAAACTCGGTGTATCCCGAAGCGCCTTGCGCGAAGGGCTGCAACTGCTGCGTGCCCGGAACATCATTCACACCGAGCAAGGACGCGGGTCTTTCGTGGCGCAGATTGCCAAGGTCGATGCCGGGCCGCTGGTGCATTTGTTTCATTCGCAGCCGCGCACGCTCTACGATCTTTTGGAGGTCCGAGCCTTGCTCGAGGGCGAGTCGGCGCGTCTGGCGGCCATTCGTGGCACCGAAGCGGATTTCATTCTGATCCGGCGGCGCTACGAGGCGATGGTGGCGGCGCACCTGACACCGACGGACAGCGCCACGCATGCGCATCTGGACCATGCCTTTCATCTGGCGATCTGCGAGGCGTCGCACAATGCGGTGCTGGTCCACACGTTGCAATCGTTGACCGACCTGATGCTGGGCTCGGTTTTTGCTTGTGTGAACAATCTCTATCACCGCGAGCCGCACAAGCAGCAGATCGATCGCCAGCACACGCGGCTGTTCGATGCAGTGATGGGACGTCAACCCGATCAGGCGCATAACGCTGCCACCGAACATGTCGACAGCGTGCGGCAAAGCCTCCACGAGATCGAGCAGGAGGGCGAGCGCCTGGTTCGGGCGACCTTGCGGCTGGAAGGCTGGGCCTGAAAGGCGCCCGACCATGGCCGGGATGAAATGCCGGCTCTAGATGGCCTACGCCCGCCAGGCGGGCTGCGTTAAGCAACTCACGAGGCGGGCGTCGACCTTGGGAAATCTGGGCGCCGGGGCGGGGGCTGAGCCGGCGCGGCTGATTAACCGTTCAGGGGCGGGTAGTCCAGGTTGCCGTAGGTCACCAGACCTTCAGCCTTGGCCTGAGCCAGATCCGAGCGCACTTGAGCGCGGCTGACGTGGCTGTCTACCGTGGCGGCAACCGGCGGATAGTCCAGGTTGGCCGTGGTCACCAGACCTTCACTCTGGGCTTGAGCCAGTTGGTCCTGAACCTGAGCCGAGGACAGCGAGCCATGTTGGACGATGGCAGCCGGATAGGCTTCTTCACCGAAGGTGTACTGACCATCAGTCTTGGCTTGAGCCAGTTCGGCCTGCACTTGAGCGCGGCTGGGTTCGACATCAGCAGCTTGGGCACCGGCCATCACAGCCATGGAAAGCATTACAGCAGTAGCGAGCGACTTCATGGTAATTCCTCCGTGTTAGTCAAGGATCGAAACCGGGGCGGGTGTTGCTGCCTCTGTTTGTTTCCCGATGACTTCATTGTCTGCCTGTTCGAACCTGGGATAAACCCTAGATATCAGAAAACATTATTCCATTTTCACTAGTAATCAATGTTTTGAAACACAAATGATCCCATCAATGGGGATATTACCGGCGCGTGACTGTGCTGCCTGTCAAGGCGGCAAGGGACAGACGCGAGAGGAGAGGTCGCCGGCGCGCGGCGGTGCAGGCTAGACGCGGCAGCCCGTGCGAGTGCCGTGTTTGCGTCGGCCGCCTGGCGGGCGGCCCGGGCCGCCGTTAGAGCAGGGTGCCGGCCAGCGCCGAGGCGATCAACAGTGCGCCCGTCCAGAGGTTGGCGCGAAACAGCATGAAATTGCGGTCCGGGCGCTGAAGGTCGAAGGTGACCAACTGCCAGGCCAGATGCAGGGCGACCGCAGCCATCCCTACAAAATATCCCCATCCCAGAGCCATGGCGTAACCGCCCCAGGTCCATAGCAGGGCACTGGCCACGTAAAAACCGCTGATCCAGACTTTGCCCTGCGCACCAAAGCGCATGGCGGTGGAATGCAGACCCAGCTTGAGGTCATCGCGTACGTCGACATAGGCATAGATGCTGTCATAGCCGATCTGCCAGAGCGCCGCACCCAGCCACATCGCCACTGCGGCCAGTGGCAGGTCGTTCTGAGTGTCCGTCCAGGCCATGAGCATGCCCCAGTTGAAACACACCCCCAGCACTGCCTGCGGCCAATATGTCACTCGCTTGCAGAAGGGATAAATGAAGACGAAGGGCAAGACACCCAGCGCCCACCAGCGGCTCAGGTCGTTGATGAAAAACAGCAGCGAGGCGCAGACCAGCAGTTGGCCCAGAAGAAACCATATGGCCTGTCGCATGGTGAGCTGGCCGCTGGTCAATGGCCGGAACCGCGTGCGCTCGACATGTTTGTCGATGTCACGGTCCCACATATCGTTGACCGTGCAACCGATGCCACGCATGAGCAGGGCGCCCAGCGAGAAGACAATGAGCCTTTTGAGGTCCGGCAGACCTCCGGCGGCTTGCACCAGCGTGGCGATGCAGGGCAGCAACGTCAACCAGGTGCCGATCGGGCGGTCAAGCCGGCAAAGCCGTGCATACGGCCGCCAGGAGCGGGGCAGCCAGCGCTCGACCCAGTCGTCAAAGACGATGTCGCTGAGGTCGGTCGGGCGGGTAGCTTGGGCGTTCACGGAGTGTACTGTCGATAAAAAAGAAGGGCGCGGCGGGATGTCCGCCGCGCCCGACTATACCGCATGCCTGAAGGCTCAGACGTATTTGTGCAGCAGCTTGCCAAGGATGGCAATGCCAGTGTTGATCTTGTCTTCGGGCACGGTGGCAAAGCTCAGACGCAGTGTATTGGCTTGTGGTTTGCCGGCGTAGAAGGGGGCGCCGGGCACGAAAGCCACGTTCTGTTCGACCGCTTCGGCCAGCAGGCGCGCGCTGTCGATATGCGCCGGCAGCGTCACCCACAGGAACATGCCGCCTTCCGGCACGGTCCAGCTCACGCCGTCTGGAAATTCGCGTTTGATGGCTTCCATCATGCAGCGGCCCTGCGTGCGGTAGATTTCGCGCACTTTGGGCAGATGCTCTTGCAGGAAGCCGTCCTTGACGATCTCGTAGATGGCCATCTGCGTCAGAGTCGGGGTATGCAGATCAGTGGCCTGTTTGGCCTGCACCAGTTTGTCGATGATGGCGCGCGGCGCCGCGATATATCCCAGGCGCAGGCCCGGCGCCAGTACCTTGGAGAAGGTGCCCAGCCGGATCACGGTGGCTCCTACGGCCGTCCCCAGGGCCAGCAGGCCGGGCTGAGGCTGACCGGCATAGCGCAGATCGCCGTACGGATCGTCTTCGATGATGGGCAGGCCCATGTCGGCGGCGCGCGCGACCAGTGCTTCGCGACGTGCGCGATCCAGCGTGCGGCCAGTGGGGTTCTGGAAATTGGGCAAGGCATACAGAAAGCGTGCGCCGGCAGCCAGTTCGGGTGTGATCGCCTCAGGGATCAGACCACCTTCGTCGGTCGGCACCGGGACATAACAGGGCTGATACAGGCTGAAGGATTGCAGCGCACCCAGGTAGCTGGGGTCTTCGACCAACACCTTGCTGTCTTTGTCGATGAGGACTTTGCCCAGCAGGTCCAGCGCCTGCTGCGAACCGGAGACGATCAGAATCTGGTCGGCGGTAACGTGGGCGCCGGCGCTGTTCAGATCCTGCGCCACCCATTGGCGCAAGGGGGCGTAGCCTTCGGTCGGACCATACTGCAGGGCCGCGCGACCGTTGGTGGCCAGCACCTTGTCGAACGCCGCACGGACCACTTCGACCGGAAAGCCGCCGGGAGCCGGCAGGCCGCCCGCAAACGAAATCACCTCGGGACGTTCAGTGACTTTGAGGATTTCGCGGATGGCGGAACTGGTCAGTTGCTGGGCGCGTTCCGAGAAGGAATACGCGGGTTCGAAGGGCTTGTCCATGGGGGGGCGGGCTTGTAGAAAGAATGGAGACGTGCTTGCACATTTATTGTTGCACAAGCCGGCGTGGCGCCCGGGCGGCAGCCTAAAATCACCGGGCACGATTTCTTCCGGTACAGTTAATTTTAATTACATATACGCGTCATGTTCCAGGCCGCCCCCCTCTCGACTGCTTCCAAACCCCAGTTCTACCGCGAGTTGGTCGCGCAGGCGCAGGCGCTGCTCGCCGGCGAATGCGACCGCATTGCCAACGCCGCCAACCTGGCCGCGCTGGCTTGGCAGGCCTTGCCGCAGATCAACTGGTGCGGGTTTTACTTTTTTGACGGTCAGGAGCTCGTACTCGGGCCTTTTCAGGGCAAACCCGCCTGCGTGCGCATTGCCTTGTCGCGCGGCGTCTGCGGCGCGGCGGCCAGCCAGCGCCAGACCCAGGTCGTACCCGATGTGCATGCCTTCCCCGGCCATATCGCGTGTGATGCCGCCTCGCGTTCAGAAATCGTCGTGCCCCTGGTGCTCGACGGGCAACTGTTAGGCGTCTGGGATGTGGACAGCCCCGTGCCGGGTCGCTTTGATGACGACGACAGGCAAGGCATGCAGGCGTTGTGTCAGGTCTATCTCGACAGCCTGGCGCGTTGACAGCCGGCGGGGCGCAGCGTAGATTTAGCCCCGCGAATTTCTTTTCTATTTTGTCCATGAACCAGGCCATTTCCCTCGTTTGCCCGCAGCGCGCGTCTTGCGTGTTGGCAGCGTTCGGCCTGAAATCCAAAAAACAGCCGCTCATCTGACCGGAGCATGCTGTTCCGTCAGATGGGCGACGGAACAGCGGCAGATCTGGCTGCGCATCCCCTGCGCAATCCCCCTTCCCCTCGACATCGCACTTCTGTACGGGCTCAAACCGAAGGAGTGATTTATGTCGTCCGTTGTTCAAACCGAAACCGCCACCGCCGTGGCTACCCCCGTTTCCTTCCATGGCGTCTGGCTGCCCTTGGTGACACCGTTTCACGAGGACGGCCCCGATTTGTTCGCGCTGCGGCGGTTGATGCGGCACTATCTCCAGACCGGCATCGACGGTGTGGTGGTCTGCGGCAGTACTGGCGAGGCCGCAGCCATGGACGAGTACGAGCAGTTGGCGGTGCTGGATACCGTGCTGGACGAGGCAGGGCCATTGCCCGTGGTCATGGGATTGGCGGGAAACCATCAGCGTGAGGTGCTGCGCCGGCAGGCGGTATTTACCTCGCGGCCGCTGGCCGGGCTGTTGACCCCGGCGCCGTATTACGTGCGTCCCGGCCAGGTGGGGCTGGCGGACTACTTTCGAGCGCTGGCCGATGCCAGCGCCGTGCCGCTCATTCTCTACGACATCCCGTACCGGACGGGCGCGCAGATCGAGACGAGCACGTTGCTGGCGCTGGCCGAGCACCCCAATATTCGCGCCATCAAGGATTGCGGCGGCTCATGTGCGCGCCGATCTCTTCGTGGCCATGTACCAGGCCATGCAGGCGCAGCAGGTGGGCGTGGCGCGTCAAATTTTCCATGCCCTGGCGCCGATGATCCGCATGGTCTTCGCGGAACCGAACCCGGCGCCACTGAAGGGGTTGCTGGCACGCCAGGGCTTGATGCATGAGACGCTGCGCGCGCCGATGGCGCCGGCCAGTCTGGCCCTGATCGTGCAATTGGAGGCAGCGGTGGACGAATTACAGCGGCGCTACCCCGGCAATTGAATGCGCATCATCCGACAGGCCCGGGCACGTGCCTGTCGGGAAGACGACACGGACAATGGCCCGTCCTATGCCAGTGGGGACGATACGGGTTGGCAGCGGCAGCCGGGTGTTCTACAACTGCCGCATAAAGACGCTTGCGTCGCATACCAATTCCCGGAGACAGACTGCTCATGAGTGCGCCCGCCGGTACCAATGACATGGTTTTTGATTACATCATCGTGGGTGCGGGCTCAGCCGGTTGCCTGCTGGCCAACCGGCTCTCGGCAGATCCCCGCGTCAACGTCCTTCTGCTCGAGGCGGGGGGGAAGGACAATTGGCACTGGATCCATATCCCGGTGGGCTATCTGTATTGCATCGGTAATCCGCGCACGGACTGGTGCTACCGCACGCAGGCCGATCCGGGTCTGGCCGGCCGCAGCCTGGGCTATCCTCGCGGCCGGGTGCTGGGCGGCAGCTCCGCCATCAACGGCATGATTTACATGCGTGGTCAGCGCGCTGACTACGACGGCTGGGCAGCCCTGGGGAATCCGGGCTGGAGCTGGGATGACGTGTTGCCTTACTTCAAATCTTGCGAAGATCATCATGCGGGCAGTAGCGAGTTCCATGGCGCGGGAGGGGAGTGGCGGGTCGAGCGCCAGCGCTTGTCCTGGGAATTGCTGGATGCGTTCCGGGACGCGGCTGCCCAGGCCGGCATCGCGCCCGTGCAGGATTTCAATCAGGGCGATAACGAGGGCTGCGATTATTTCGAGGTCAATCAGCGCCGCGGCGTGCGCTGGACGTCGGCCAAGGCGTTCTTGCGGCCTGCCCGCAAGCGCCCCAATCTGCGTGTCATGACGGGTGCGCGTGTCGAGCGTGTCGTGTTCGCACAAAAGCGCGCCGCGGGTGTGCAATTCGTGGATGAGGGTGGCCAGCGCCGTGTGGCGCAGGCGCGCGGCGAGGTGTTGCTGTCGGCCGGAGCCATCGGCTCGGCGCAACTGCTGCAGGTCTCGGGGGTAGGGCCCGCCGCGCTATTGCAACGCCTGGGCGTGCCGGTCGTGCACGATGCGCCCGAGGTCGGGGCTAATTTACAGGATCACCTGCAATTGCGCCTGATCTATCGGGTGTCCAACGCCAAGACACTCAATGCCATCGCCGGCAAGTGGTGGGGCAAAGCCATGATGGCCGCGCAATATGCATGGTCTCGCAGCGGCCCGCTGAGCATGGCGCCATCCCAGCTTGGCGCGTTCGCACGGTCAAGCGTCGCGCAAGCTCGCGCCAATGTGCAATACCATGTGCAACCCTTGTCGCTGGAGCGGTTTGGCGAGCCGCTGCATGCGTTTGCGGCGTTCACGGCCTCGGTCTGCAACCTGCGGCCCACCAGCCGTGGCAGTGTGCGTGTCGTGTCGGCCGACGCGCAGATCGCCCCGCAGATCCAGTGCAACTATCTCTCCACACCAGAAGACCGGCAGGTTGCGATCGACAGCATCCGACTGACCCGCCGCATCGTCGCACAGCCCGCGCTGGCAGGGTATCGTCCCGAGGAATACAAACCTGGCTTTCAGGCGCAAAGCGCCGCGGATCTGGCGCGCGCAGCCAGCGAAATCGGGACCACGATCTTCCATCCGGTAGGCACTTGCCGTATGGGCAGCGAGGCGGCGGCCGTCGTCGATGCACAACTGCGCGTCAGGGGGGTGACGGGCCTTCGGGTGATCGATGCCTCCATCATGCCGACCATCACCTCGGGCAACACCAACTCGCCGACCGTGATGATCGCGGAAAAGGGCGCGGACATGGTGCGTCGCGCCCGTGTCTGAGGCGCTGCTTGCAGGGCCCTGCGTTATATTGCGCAGCTTATTCAACAAGCGCCGGCTGCGGTTTGTGGTCGCCGGCCTGTTCGCAGAGTACGCATGATTCAGCCTATCGAAATCGTCGCCACCGTGCTGTTTGCCGTGGCTGTGCTGCATACTTTTTCCGTGCCGGTTTTTGCCCGGCTCGCGCATCGCGACGGCGCGCACGCCGGGCTGTGGCATCTGCTGTCGGAGGTCGAGGCGGTCTTCGGCGTCTGGGCGTTTGCGCTCATCGTGATCATGGCGGCCATGTAAGGCAGCCAGGCTGCCGTCCATTACATGGATACGCGCAACTTCACCGAGCCCTTGTTCGTCTTTGTGATCATGGTGGTCGCTTCCAGCCGGCCCATCCTGGATCTGGTCGGAATGGCGGTGCGTATGGTGGCGCGCTTGTTGCCGGTACGCCGCGAACTCGCGACGTTTTTCGTGCTCATGTCGATCGTGCCATTGGGCGGGTCCTTCATCACCGAGCCGGCGGCGATGACGCTTGCCGCGCTGCTTCTGCGGGACGGGTACTTCCGGGTCCATGGGCATGATGGCTTCAAGTACCTGGCCCTGGGTGTGTTGTTCGTCAATGTCTCCATCGGAGGCGTGTTGACCTCCTATGCCGCCCCACCGGTGCTGATGGTCGCCTCGACATTTGGCTGGGATACGGTTTTCATGGCCACGCATTTCGGCTGGCGCGCCGCGCTTGCCGTCTGCCTCAACGCGGCTGTGTTGACGGTCATCTGCCGCCAGGCCTTGCTGGCCAGCAGCCAAGGTTCCAGCGCCAGCTCCGTCAGTGGTGTCGACGGCATGCGCGCCCGCGTGCCGGCGCTGGTGATCGCCGTGCATCTGCTGTTTCTTATCGGTGTCGTGCTCACGGCGCATCATCCCGCCGTTTTCCTCGGGCTATTGATGATGTTCATCGGTTTTTCGGAAGCCTACAAACGGCACCAGAATCGTTTGCTCATCAAGGAGGGGCTGATGGTCGGTTTTTTTCTGGCCGGGCTGGTGGTTCTGGGCGGACTGCAGAAATGGTGGTTGCAGGATTTGCTGGGTGGGTTGTCGCCCACCGTCCTTTTCTGGGGTGCTACGGCGCTGACGGCCATCACGGACAACGCCCCGCTGACCTATCTGGGTTCCCTGGTCGAGGGTAGCAGTGCCGACTGGCGCTACATGCTGGTGGCCGGCGCAGTCACCGGCGGCGGACTGACGGTTATCGCGAATGCGCCCAACCCGGCCGGCTTTGCCCTGCTGAAGAATCACTTCCCCGACGGCAGCATCTCATCGGGAAAGCTGTTCCTCGCCGCCTTGGTTCCTACGCTGGTGGCCGCCGGAATGTTCCTGTTGCCGGTATAAAAAAGGGCCCGCATCACACGGGTTGGCATGAACCCGCACCGGGTCCGCTTTTAAAAACCGCTAAAATTCAACACGTTCCCGTATTTTTTGCGGCTGAGCCCGGATGGTTTCGCATCGTCGACGCGAAGCAGTCCGGGCCGGATTCATTCGCCAGTGAGGCTGGGAGTCCTCATTTCATGCCTATTTACGCTTATAAATGCAGCAGCTGTGGTTTCGCGAAAGACGTTCTGCAGAAGATATCCGACGCACCGCTGACCGATTGTCCTGAGTGCGGCAAGAGCAGCTTTACCAAGCAGGTAACCGCTGCAGGGTTTCAACTCAAGGGTTCGGGCTGGTATGTGACCGACTTCCGCAATAACAGCTCGGGCAACGCCCCTGCCGCGAAGGCCGCCCCCGCAGAAAGCGGCGCTGCGGCTGCCGATACGTCGAGCGCCAGCGCGCCGGCGAGCACGCCGGCGGCGGCGCCCACGACGCCTGGCGCGACGACCTGATCGTGTTCAAGAAGTACTTCATTGCCGGTCTGCTGATCTGGGTGCCCCTGGCCATTACGATCTGGGTCCTGGGCCTGCTGGTGACCACCCTCGAAGGCTTTGTCCCGGGATTTTTGTCCTCCGAATCGTTGTTCGGGCTCGATATCCCGGGTTTCCGCTTCGTGCTGGTGATCGCGGTGGTGCTGCTGACCGGCGTGCTGGCCGCCAATCTGTTGGGGCGCAGCCTGTTTGATCAGTGGGAGCGTATCCTTGGCAGGATTCCGCTGGTACGCTCGATCTACAACTCGGTCAAGCAAGTCAGCGACACCGTCCTGGCACCCAATGGCAGAGCTTTCCGCCAGGCGGTATTGATCCAGTATCCGCGCGCCGGCTCCTGGACCATCGCGTTTCTGACGGGCGCGCCCAGTGGCGAAGTCGCTTCTTATCTGCCGGGAGAGCATCTGAGCGTCTACGTGCCGACGACGCCCAACCCGACCTCGGGCTTTTTTCTCATGATGCCGCGCGACCAGGTCATCGATCTGGATCTGACCGTCGATGCAGCACTGAAGTACATCGTTTCCATGGGTGTCGTGGCGCCGCCGGACATCACCGGCATGCACCCCCACCCACCGGCAGAGGCGCCTCGCGCCGAGCCTTAACCTTTTTTGCGCTCACAAGCCTATCAACGGAGTTATCCCGCATGCGTACCTGCTATACCGGCCAGGTTTGCCGTGACCATCTCGGCCAGACTGTCACCCTGTACGGCTGGGTGAACCGCCGCCGCGACCACGGTGGGGTGATTTTTATCGATTTGCGCGATCGCGCCGGCCTGGCTCAGATCGTGTTCGATCCGGACAATGCCGACGCGTTTGGCACCGCTGAGCGTCTGCGCAACGAGTTCTGCGTGCGCGTGACCGGCCTGGTGCGTGAGCGTCCCGCAGGCACCACCAACGCCGAACTGGCCTCGGGCGAGATCGAGGTATTGTGCCGCGAGGTCGAGATCCTGAACGCGTCGGTGACGCCGCCCTTCCAACTCGATGACGACAACCTGTCGGAAACGACTCGTCTGACGCACCGTGTGCTGGACCTGCGCCGCCCGCAGATGCAGCGCAACCTGATGCTGCGCTATCGGGTCTCCATCGAAGTGCGCAAATTCCTGGATCAACTGGGCTTCATCGACATCGAAACGCCGATGCTGACCAAGAGCACGCCCGAAGGTGCCCGCGACTATCTCGTGCCTTCACGTGTGAACGCCGGTCATTTCTTTGCTCTGCCTCAGTCGCCGCAGCTGTTCAAGCAGATGCTGATGGTCTCGGGCTTTGACCGCTACTACCAGATCACCAAGTGCTTCCGCGACGAGGATCTGCGCGCTGACCGCCAGCCGGAGTTCACGCAGATCGATTGCGAAACCTCCTTCCTGACCGAGACCGAGATCCGTGCCATCTTCGAGAGCATGATCCGCCACGTCTTCAAGGTGGTGCAGGACGTCGATCTTCCCGAGTCCTTCCCCATGATGACCTGGACCGAGGCCATGGCGCGCTACGGTTCGGATAAGCCCGATCTGCGCGTGAACCTCGAGTTCACCGATGTGACCGACGTCATGCGTGACGTGGACTTCAAGGTCTTTGCCTCGGCGGCCACCACCGCAGGCAGCCGGGTGGTTGCTCTGCGCGTGCCGGGCGGCGCCGAGCTCTCGCGCAGCGAGATCGATGCCTACACCCAGTTCGTCGGCATTTACGGAGCCAAGGGCCTGGCCTATATCAAGGTCAACGAAGCGGGCAAGGGCCGAGAAGGATTGCAGTCGCCGATCGTCAAGAACCTGCACGACGCCGCGCTGGCCGAACTGGTCAAGCGCAGTGGCGCCCAGGATGGCGACATCATCTTCTTTGGTGCCGATCGTGCCAAGGTCGTCAACGATGCCATCGGCGCGCTGCGCGTGAAGATCGGCCACAGCGAGTTCGGCAAGAGGACAGGCTTGTTCACCGGGGGCTGGCGCCCGCTGTGGGTGGTGGATTTTCCGATGTTCGAGTACGACGAAGAAGAGGGCCGCTACACCGCAGCCCACCATCCGTTCACCAGCCCCAAGGACGGCCACGAGAACTTCCTCGAAACCGATCCGGGCAAGGCGTTCGCCAAGGCCTACGACATGGTGCTCAACGGTTGGGAAATCGGCGGCGGCTCCGTGCGTATCCACCGCGAAGAAGTGCAGAGCAAGGTCTTCCGCGCACTGAAGATCGGCGCCGAGGAGGCCCGGGAGAAGTTCGGCTTCCTGCTCGATGCGCTGCGGTACGGTGCGCCTCCGCACGGCGGTATCGCATTTGGCCTGGATCGTATCGTCACCATGATGACGGGCGCCGAGTCCATCCGCGACGTGATCGCCTTCCCGAAGACGCAACGCGCTCAGTGCTTGCTGACGCAAGCGCCTTCGTCGGTTGATGACAAGCAATTACGCGAGCTGCATATCCGCCTGCGCAATACCGAAGTGAAATGAAGTAAGCTCAGGGTGCGGCGCCGCGTGATGTGGCGCCGCGTCGGCCCGAGGCCTCAGGAGGGTCCGGGTCGTGCTTGCCGATACTCCTTTCAGATGATGAGGCGCCATACGGTTTATGTCGCTTATTCGCGTCGTCAGCTACAACATTCACAAGGGGCGTTCGTCCCTTGGGCGCCATGAGTCGTTAAACGACCTGCGCCTGGGCCTGTACGGCCTGCGTCCCGACCTGGTGTTTCTCCAGGAAGTTCAGGGTCGCAACGAAACATCCTCCATGCTTCACGCCCAGCATGAGTCACTGGGCGCTGCGCTGCATCTGAACGTCGCCTATGGGCGCAATGCCGTGCGCGATGCCACGGATCACGGCAATGCGTTGCTGTCGCGCTATCACATACTCGACCATTTCAACCAGGACATCTCCGATCACAAGCTGGAGCAGCGCGGGTTGTTGCATGCCCGTATCGACGTCGGCGGCACCGAGGTGCATTGCCTGGTCGTGCATTTGGGCTTGTTTGCCAGCAGCCGCCAGCGGCAGATCCAGGCGCTGATCGAACGCATACGTGCCGAAGTGCCCGATGGCGCCCCCCTGCTCATTGCCGGCGACTTCAACGATTGGGGCGACAAGCTGGCGCCGCAGTTCGTGCAGCAGCTGGGTTTGTACGAGGTGTTCTCGCATGCGCCGCGCAGCTCGGGCGGTGAACTGCCGCGCCTGAGGGATTCCATGCGCCGGCTCAGCGACGTCCTGCGCGGGGTGCCGGGAAACAGTGCGGTCATAGAGCGCAGCAATCAACTGGGTATGGGGGGCGCGTATTGCCCCTTGCCGCCGCCGCGCACATTTCCGGCGCTGTTCCCGTGGTTCCGCCTCGATCGCATTTATCAGCGCGGTTTTGCCGTGCGCAGTGCACGCGTTCTGCGCGGCCGTCAATGGGCGCGCCTTTCCGATCATGCGCCGCTGCTCACGGAGCTCGAGTTGCCGTGAGGACCGACACGGCCCGTCTGTCCTGGACGGACGGCAATGCCATAGACTTGCTGCAAAATGGCGCGGATTTTTTCCCGGCACTGTGTGCGGCCATCGACCAGGCCAGCGTGAGCGTGCACCTGGAGACCTATATCTTCATTCTGGACCGCACCGGCCGCCAGATACTGGATTGCCTGGAGCGGGCCGCACAGCGTGGGGTGAAGGTGCGGGTCGTGCTCGATGGCTTTGGCAGCGCCACCTCGGCACCCGAGGTGATGCAGCGCATCCACGACGCCGGTGGGCATTGCCGCGTGTTTCGACCCGAGCCGCGCTGGCTGGGCCGCTTGAAATTCTCGCGCAACCGCTTGCGCCGCCTGCACCGCAAGGTGACCGTCATCGACGCGGCCATCGCATTCGTGGGCGGCATCAACATCGTCGACGACTACGATGACCTCGACCCGGACGATGATATTCCCGGCCCGCGCTTTGACTTTGCGGTGCGAATCGAGGGGCCGCTGGTGCCGCAGATCATTTACGCTCAGGATCTGCTGTGGGTGAGATTGAGTTGGGCTCGACTGCGGCGTCATCCGTCGGATTGGCGCCGCCTGCGGTTACGACGGCCGCATCCGCAGCATGGCCGTGCCTGCGGCAGCCTGCGCGCTGCGCTGGTGTTGCGCGATAATTTGCGCTTTCGGCAGACCTTCGAGCGTGCCTATCTCAACGGCATCGAGCATGCCCGGCACGAGGTCCTGATCGCCAATGCGTACTTTTTCCCGGGTCGGCAATTCCGGCGTACGCTGGCCCAGGCTGCTGGCCGTGGCGTGCGGGTGCGGTTGCTGCTGCAGGGCAGGCCGGAGTACTACCTGCAGTATTTCGCCAGCCGTTCTCTTTATGATCAGTTGCTGCGCGACGGCATCGAGATCTATGAGTACATGCCAGCCTATCTGCACGCCAAGGTGGCGGTGATAGATGACATTGCCACGGTAGGTTCCTCCAATCTGGATCCGTTCAGCCTGCTATTGGCGCGCGAGGCCAACGTTGTGGTGGACGACCCGGCGTTTGCGCACGACCTGCAGCAACGGTTGGAGCGGGCCATTGCCGATGGCGGCCAGCTCATACGGCCCTTGGACTACCGGCGTCGCAGTTGGATGTGGCGGGTGGTCGATGTCCTGGCCTACACCGCACTGCGCGTAGGCGTGGCCCTGACGGGCCGAGCCGACAAGTTCTGAGCGCCTCAGCGCTTGCGCGGCGCAACCAATCCCAACGCAAGTGCGGTGCCAGCCAGAATGATCGCCGCGCCGGTCAGCATGCTTGGCGTGAGCGCTTCGCCCAATAGCGTGACCCCCCAGAACACACCAAACACCGGCACGAGGAACGTGACGCTGACCGCGGCCGTCGGGCCCAGTACCAGGATCAGGCGAAAGAAGACGACATACGCCGCCCCGGTGCACAGGACAGCGAGCAAGACCGTGGCGATCCAGGCTTGCGAGGAGACGGCTTGTTCGGGCCAATGGGCGATGGCCAGGGGCAACAGTACCAGCGATGCACTGAGCATGCTGCCGGTGGCGTTGGCCAACGCGTCCACGCCGCTCAGAAAGCGTTTGGTCCAGTTGGCAGCGACGCCGTAGAAAAGCGGTGCGGCAAGGGCGGCGAGAACCGCGGGGCCGCTGCCGCCCTCCTGGAACTGCAGCTTGTCCCATACCAGCACGAGATTGCCCACAAAGCCTATTGCCAGCCCCAGGATGCGCATGGCGGGAAGCCGGTCGCGCAGCCAGAGCCAACCGATCACCGCGCCCCAGACTGGCGTGACGGCGTTGGCAACCGACAGAAAGCCTGCGCCTAGCGAGATCGAGGCATAGGCATAGAGCAGAAAGGGCAGGGCGGCGTTGAACAGCCCAACCCCAAAGATGGCTTTCCAGTGCCGCGCCATAATGCCCAGGCGGCCGCGCAGGATGGCCAGAGGCAGCAGCACCAGCGCGCCCAACCCCACGCGCAGTTCGATGAGCGGCGCGGGCCCGAATTCCGGCACCGCAACGCGCATGAACAGGAAAGATCCGCCCCAAACGGCGGCCAGTGCAATCAGTTCTAAGAGTTCTCGGCGTTGCATGGCGGGGGAATCAGGACCGGCGGGTGATGACGTTCTTCATCTTGATGCGATGAGCGATGACGGCGGTAACCAAGGACAGGGCCAGGCACAGCGTCAGGCCGATGCGCACACCGATGAGGACCGAGGTATGAGAGATCGCGATGCCGACCAGCGCGGTGCCGGCGGCGCTGCCCACGGCCCGCGTGGTTTGCACCAGGGCCGAAGCCACACCCACATCGCGGCGGTCGCTCAACATTTGCATGAATAGGGTTAGATTGGGCAGCAGAAACCCGAGCGCGGTTCCGTTGACGGCAAAGGCCGCGACTATCCACCAGGTGGCGGTGCCTTCGCCCGTAGCCAATACCATGGCCGATCCGGCTGCAAGCAACAGGCCGCCGAAGACCATCAGCCGTTGCGGCTCGGCCTGCTTGGGAAAGAGGCGGCCGTTGATGATGCTTCCCAGCGAAATGGCGGCCACCAGCGGCGTGAGCAGCAGGCCGGCCTCACTGGGGCTGTAATGCAGCACCTGCTGCAGCAGCAGCGGGCTGTAGAACACCAGGATGAACATGGTTGCGCCCACCGCGACGGCGGCCATGTTGAGCAGGCGCGGCTCGGCGCCAGCCAGAATGCGCAAAGGAAAGATAGGTGAGACCACGCGCCTTTCGTGAGGAATGAGGCAGCAACCGGCCGCCAGCGCGGCCAGTGCCAGGCCCGCGGCCAGCTTGGGCCGGGCACTGTCGCCGGGGGCGAATGCCAATTCCATGGCTGCCAGGGGTGCGGCCACCAACACGATGAGCAAAAATGCGCCGAGCCAATCGATGCGGCCGGCCTTGGCGTGCGCGGGGGCGATACGTGGGAAGTAGCGTGCCAGCAAAAACAGCGCCGCGACGGCCGCAATAGGGGCGATGAAAAAGGCCGCGCGCCAGCCCAGCGCCTGAGTGGCCGCGCCGCCCAGCACCGGCCCGATGCCGCTGGCCATGGCGAACGCCGCCGATACCAGCGCCATCCAGCGGACCCGTTCGCGAGCATCGGGAAAGAGGTCGGCAGGCGCCGCAAAGGCCGTGGCAATCATCATTCCGCCGCCAACCCCCTGTAAGGTTCGAAAGGCGATCAACTGCCCCATACTCTGGGACAGGCCGCAGGCAATCGAGCCCAGTGCCACCAACGACACGGAGACCAGCATCAGGGGTTTGCGCCCGAACATATCACCGAGGCGACCAAAGATGAGGATGGAGGCCGCGGTGGCCAGCAGGTAGCCCGTGCCCACCCAGGCGTACAACGCCATGCCGTTGAGTGCTTCGGCGACCCGCGGCAGGGTGGTGCTGACGATGGTTGAGTCGAACGCCACCAGCACGACTGTGGCGGACACGCCGGCCATGGCCATCAGGAGGTCGCGCCGGGAATGCGGGGAAGTTTCTGAGTCAGAGGAAGGAGCAGTCATGCCGGCAAGAATATCACCGGCAAGCGTCTGCTATTTGAACAGCGTGTGATACCCCACCAGCATCACGACTACCGCCAGCGCCATGACCCAGGACCAGCGTGAGGAGGACAGGCCGCGGGGTTCTGCAGCGGGCGGCGGCGGGGGCGGGGCCTGGCGAGGCACGCTGGCCAGGTGATCGCCGAACGCCGTGAAGAACCGATCGATGATCTTGCCTGCGGCCTTCAGGATTGCAGGCTCACCCAAGGCGGCCAGCTTGCCGCCGGCTGTGGCCGTCACGACATAGGAAATACGGGTGCCATTGTCCTTGGGGCTCAAGCGCACGTCTGCCGTGCCGATGGCAAGTCCGGCCGCCGCGCCCTTGCCATCGAAGGCCAGCGAGCAACATTGCGCGGCCTCGGCATCCGACACCAGGACCTCACCCGCGTACTCGGCATCCAGGCCGCCGACCTTGGCACGCACGGTAATGGCGTACTCGGTGTCAGTAACGCGGCGGACATGGATGCATCCCGGCAGGCAACGCTGCAGCACGCCCGGGTCAAAGAGGGCAGCCCAGGTTTGGTGCGGCGTTGAAGGAACCCATTGTGCATCGGTGATGCGCATGGCTGTCTCCTTGCTGTGTGGCGATCCCAGCATCCGGGCCCGGCTTCTACGGCCAGGTCGTTTGACCTATTGTGCTACCAATCACCGCCAAACGCCATGCCCCGGTTTTACTCGGTGCCCTTGTGGTGGAGCCGCGGATCGGACAGTACGGCGAACAGCGCCACAAGAACCGCGTAGAAGCCGATGGTGCGCATACCTCGGAACATGAGTTCGGTCAGGCCAAAGAGCGCAAAGCCCAGGCAGACAGCCACCCCCATGGCCGCTGCCGCGCGCACGGCCTGAGGCAGAGTCCGCTGCAGGCGACGCACAAACAGCAGGGCAGGCATGCCGTAGAGCAGGACGAGCGCGATACCGCCCGGAATGCCATAGAGCGCCAGGGATTCCAGCAAGTCGTTGTGGGGCTCGCCGAAATGCTCGGCGACGTGCGGCGAGATGGTGTTCCGCGCGGCCAGCTCTTGCAGGCGGGGAGCAAAGCCCGTCGGCCCACTTCCCTTGATGGGATCGTCGAGCATCATGGCCCAGGCGGCGCGCCAGAGCTGCAAACGAATGCAGACCGATGTGTTGCTGTTGGGCGCGGTCTGGCATTCGCGATACTGAGCCACACCCTGATCGACCCGGCCACGCAGAGCGGGGCTTGTCGAGCCCAGCGCCACCAGCGCGGCCAGGATGCCGATGGCTGTCGCCACCAGGCGCGCCGGATGGCGAATGCGTGCGTAGACGGCCAGCGCCAGAAGGATGAACACCGGCAACGCCACCCAGCCGCTGCGCGTCTGCGTGAGGATAAAACTGAGAAAAGTCACCACCAGCGTCAGTAGTTTGACGGTGTTCTCCCATCGGGCATGGCGTGTCAGGCGCCAGCTCAGTGAGAACAAGGACAGCACCGCGAGCAGCAGCAAGAGGTTGCCATACCCGACCGCGTTGTACTGGTCGGTCAACGGACGTTTGGTCAGATCGCTTCCTACCAGGCTGAGCAGCGTGATGGTGCCGGCCCATCCGGCTGCCAGTACGCCCCAAAGCGTCTGCTTCAGGCGTTCGGGACCGATAGCCTGCATGGCAGCGAGCAGCAAAGGCACGCCGACGGCCAGGCGCAGACCACGTTCAACAGCGGAGCTGCTCCAGCCCGCATGCAGGGCACTGTTTAGCAGCGCCACGGCCAGTGGAGCGCAGGCCGCGAGCATGAGGCTGCGATAGCCGCGCAGCGCGATGGGCTGCGCGGCGGTGGCACATATCGGTAGACAGAGAAGAAGGGAAAGATAGAACGCCGCACTGCCGCCACCGGAGGTGGTCAGCAACAGCGTGGGGATAGCGGTGATGGTTGCGATCAGCAGCCAGCAAGAAAAACGGTTAAACATCGATGTGGTGCGTGCCCGCGCATTGGGCCAGCCGGAAAAAAGGTCAGCTGCATTTGCAGCGGGGCCGGATTATAGGGAATCGTGCCTGCAATGCTCATTAACCGGTTAGCGCGTCCGTCCGAATGCGAATCGGAGGCCCCAGCAGGGGGCGCACGAGGCTCTGGCTACAATGATCGTCTGCGGCCGGTCCGGTCGCGGTCTTGCCGTACACGCCTTTATGAAAATCCTGATTACCGGCGGCGCCGGTTTCATCGGTTCGGCGCTGATTCGCCACATCGTCCGTGACACGCAGGACAGCGTGGTCAATGTCGACAAGCTCAGCTATGCCGGCAACCTTGCCTCCTTGCAGGAATGCGCCTCGCACCCCCGCCACAGCTTCGAGCGTGTGGATATCTGCGACGGGGCGGCCCTGCAGGCGGTCTTCGAGCGTCATCGTCCCGATGCCGTCATGCATCTGGCGGCGGAGTCGCACGTGGATCGATCCATCGATGGTCCGGGGCAGTTCATACAGACCAATCTGGTGGGCAGTTATGTCCTGCTGGAAGCCGCCCGGACGTATTGGGCGGGCCTGCCGCAACCTGCCAGGGAGAATTTCCGTTTTCTGCAGGTATCGACCGATGAGGTCTACGGCGATCTGGGCCTGCGGGCGGGGCGTTTTATCGAAACCAGTCCGTACGCGCCGAGCTCTCCGTACGCGGCCAGCAAGGCCGGCGCCGACCACTTGGCCCGCGCCTGGCATCGCACGTATGGTCTTCCGGTCGTGGTGACCAACGCGTCGAACAATTACGGCCCGTGCCAGTTTCCCGAAAAGCTGATTCCGCTGATGCTGGTGTCGGCGTTGCGAGGGTGGCCGCTGACCATCTACGGGGCAGGGGATCAAGTGCGCGACTGGATCTACGTGGAAGACCATGCCCGGGCGCTATGCGCGGCGCTGCGTCTTGGTCGGCCCGGGCAAACCTATAACATCGGTGGCTCCTGTGAGTTGCGCAATCTGGAGGTCGTGCAGCAGTTGTGCGATCTGCTGCAGGTGCTGCGACCGCCGAAGATGGGGCATTACCGGGATCTCATCGCGCACGTGGCTGACCGGCCCGGACATGACCGGCGTTACGCGCTCGACAGTGGCAAGGCCGCCGCTGAGCTGGGCTGGACGCCGCGTGAAGACTTCGGCAGTGGCCTGGCCAAGACGGTGGCCTGGTATCTCGACAATCCCGAGTGGATCGCGGATGTGGAAAGCGGCGCTTATCCGGCGCGCTGGACAGGCGCGAACGCTTCATGAAACTCCTTCTTCTGGGTAAGGATGGTCAATTGGGCCGGGCGCTGCGGCGCGCGCTGGCACCGCTGGGCGAGGTGTTGGCGGTGGGGCGCGATTCGGGACTGGATCTCGCGGATCTCGATGGCTTGCGGCGGCTTGTGCGCGCAGCCGGACCTGATGTCGTCGTCAATGCGGCGGCGTTCACCGACGTGGATCGGGTCCAGGCCGAGCCCGAACTGGCGCTGCGCATCAATGCCGAGGCTCCCGACCTGCTGGCGCGCCATATGCGCGCCAGCAGGGGCTGGCTGGTGCATTACTCCAGCGAGTACGTGTATGACGGCTCGGGACAGCACTGGCGAGATGAAACGAGCCCGGCTGCACCGCTGAATTGCTATGGCCAGAGCAAACTGGCCGGTGACGAGGCCGTGCGCCAAAGCGGCGTGCATCATCTGTTGCTGCGCACCTCCTGGGTATATGGCCTGCACGGCGCAAATTTCCCGCGTAGCGTGTTGCAGATGGCGGCCCGTCAACCGCAGATGCGTATCGTTGATGATCAGATCGGTGCGCCCACCAGTGCGGACCTGATCGCCGACGTCACGGCGCAGGCCTTGCGTCAGGCGCGCTTGCAACCCGCCGTCAGCGGTCTGTATCACCTGGCCGCTGCCGGTGCAGTGTCCCGGCATGCCTATGCGCAATACCTGGTTGAACAGGCACGTCGTCTCGGCTGGTCGCTGGGGGTGCAGACCCTGCACGCCATCTCCAGCGCCGATTATCCTCAGCCGGCTCTGCGGCCCTTGAACTCACGTCTGGATTGTGCGCGGCTGCAAGCCGTGTTTGGGCTGCGCCTGCCAGACTGGCGCGAAGGCGTGGACAGGCTGTTGGCGGATTGGTGGGCCTGCCCCTGGAGGCGCGACGCATGATCAAAAAAGGTATCGTCCTGGCCGGCGGCACCGGCAGCCGCCTGTACCCGGCCACCTTGGGCCTGTCCAAGCAGTTGCTGCCGGTGTATGACAAACCCATGATTTATTACCCGCTGTCGGTGTTGATGCTGGCGGGCATACGCGAGATTCTGCTCATCACGACCGAGTCCGACCTGCCCGCCTTCCAACGGCTGCTGGGCGACGGTGCGGCGTTCGGGTTGAATCTGAGCTATGCCACCCAGGCCGCGCCGCAGGGGCTGGCTCAGGCCTTTCTGATTGGTCAGCACTTCATCGGCCAGGACCCGGTTTGCCTCATTCTGGGCGACAATATTTTCTACGGGCACCATTTCATCCCGGTGTTGCAGGCTGCCGCCGCGCGCACACACGGCGCCACGGTATTCGGCTATCAGGTCCGCGATCCTCAACGCTATGGCGTGGTGGCTTTCGATGCGCAGCAACGCGCCATCAGCATCGAAGAAAAGCCGCTGCGGCCGCGCTCGAACCATACCGTCACAGGCTTGTATTTCTATGACAACGACGTCATCGACCTGGCACGCGGTCTGAAACCTTCGGCGCGCGGCGAACTGGAGATTACCGATATCAATCGGCTTTATCTGGTTCGCGGGGACCTGAGGGTAGAGCTTCTAGGCCGCGGGTTCGCGTGGCTGGACACCGGCACGCATGAGGCCTTGATGGAGGCTGGCCATTTCGTCAACACCATCGAGCAACGCCAGGGTCTGAAGATCGCCTGCCTGGAAGAGATCGCCTATCACGCCGGCTGGATCGACGCCGAACAACTGACGCGTCAGGCGCGTCGCATGGGCGATAACGGTTATGGGCAGTATCTGCTGCGCGTGTTGCAGGAGTCACGTTCATGAATATTCGTCCCACCGCCTTGGCAGGCGTGTTATTGATCGAGCCGCACATGCTGGCCGATGACCGCGGCTGGTTTGCCGAGCGGTTCCGGCAGGACAGGTTCGAGGCGGCGCTCAACGCCACCGGCCAGGCTCTGCCTGGTGCCTTCGTGCAGGAGAATCATTCCCGTTCGGGGCGCGGTGTCTTGCGTGGCTTGCACTACCAGTTGGCGCCGCAAGCGCAGGGCAAGTTGGTCAGCGTAGTGGCTGGAGAAGTGTTCGACGTGGCCGTCGATGTGCGTCCCGGTTCGGCCAGTTTCGGTCAATGGATCGGAGTGACGCTGTCAGCGGCTGATGGCCGCAGCCTGTGGATCCCAGCCGGTTTCGCGCATGGCTTTCTGTCATTGGCCGAAGGCAGCGAAGTGCTCTATAAGGTCACGGCCTACTACTCGGCCAGCCACGAGCGCGCCTTGCGCTGGGACGACCCCGCCATTGGTATACGCTGGCCCGCCGCGCCCGCCTTGATGTCGGCGCGCGACGCGCAGGCCCCTGGGCTGCACGAGGCCGGCAGGGATGGCCAACTGCCTGTCTGAGCAGCGCCTTCGCTAATTGATGTAAATTCCGAGGGTTTACAAGATCCAGCGCCCGCCTCCCGGGTGCGCCCAGCGTTGATGCCTACCCGCATATTGATCGTTCGCACGTCGTCTTTGGGCGATCTGGTGCACATGCTGCCCGCAATTTCTGATATTGCCCGCCATGTGCCCGATGCCCAGATAGATTGGATCGCGGAAGAAGCATTTGCCGAAATCCCTGGCTGGCATCCGGCCGTCCGCCATGTCATCAAGGTGGCTCACAGGCGCTGGCGCAAGGCCTGGTGGTCAGAGCAGGTGCGTGCCGAGCGCAAGGCTCTGGCCGAGCGTCTGCGCAGCGAACCCTATGACATCGTGCTCGACATGCAGGCCTTGCTGAAATCGGCCTGGCTGGTGCGCCAGACCCGCGGGGTGCGTCATGGCCTGGATTGGCGCTCGGCACGCGAGCCGCTGGCCTCGCTGTTTTATAACGTGCGGCATCGGGTTGAGTTCTGGCAACCGGCCGTGATCCGGCAACGCAAGCTGGCGGCGCAGACCTTTGGCTACACCTATGGCGGCGCGCCGGATTTTGGCCTGCAGGGGTTTTTCTCGCAGCCGGCCAGCCCGCCTGCACCCGAAGCGGGCCGCCGCCTGCACCATGTGGACAATGATCGCGGTTATGCGGTGATCATGCCTTCGGCAAGCCGTGAGGACAAGCTCTGGCCCGAGGACGATTGGCGCGCGGTTTTCCGCCGTCTGCAGGAGGCGGGGTGCACGTTGCGCCTTCTGGCCGGCAACGACCAGGAAGCCCAACGTGCCCGCCTTCTGGTGGCCGGCATGGAAGGGGTGGAAGTGCTGCCGCGCATGGATCTGACGTCGGTGGCCCGGGTGTTGGCCGGCTCACGTCTGATGGTGGGGCTGGACAGCGGCCTGACCCATTTGTCCGCGGCGCTGGGCCGTCCGACCATTGGTATTTATCGTGCCTCCACCCCGGTTCGCACGCCGCTGGTGGGGTCCAACTACACCGCCAGTCTTGGTGATCGCGGCGCCGCTCCCTCTCGTGAGGCCGTCATGGCCGCGGTCGAGCAGGCGTTGGCGGCGCGCTGAGAAGGGGCGGGCGTGCGTCGCGGTCTCTACACAGCACTGTTTTGCCTGGCCGCTCCAGTCTTATGGCTGGGCATGTGGCGGCGCTCCAGGCGCGTACCGGGCCAATGGGAAGTCCTGGCGCGCACGCGGTTTGGCCATGCCGAAGGCGAGGTGATGCGCGGCGCGGTATGGGTGCATGCGGTCAGCTTGGGCGAGACCCGTGCCGCCCAGCCTCTGGTAGCGGGGCTGCTGGCGCAAGGCTTGCCTGTCTTGCTGACCCACATGACCGCTACCGGGCGGGCCGAAGGGGCGCGCCTTTTCGGCGAGGCCATTAGCCAGGGACAGTTGCGCCAGGCCTGGTTACCCTATGATTTCCCGCGGGCCTGTCGGCGTTTCTTCGACCTTTATGCGCCGCGCTGCGGCCTGATCATCGAGCGTGAAATCTGGCCCAATCTGCTGGCTGCTGCCCGCGCGGCCAACGTGCCCATGGCACTGGTGAGCGCACGGTTCTCGGCGCGTTCATTGCGCGCGTCGTTGCGCATGGGCCGGGTGATGCGTGAGGCGATGGCGGGTCTGCAGCAGGTACTGGCGCAGACCCCCGCCGATGCCCAGCGTCTGGCCGCCGCGGGTGCTCGGGCGGTGACGGTGACAGGAAACCTGAAATTCGATGTCGATCTGCCGCCGGCGCAATGTCGTGCCGGCCATGCATGGCGCGAAGCAGTGGGGCGTCCGGTGGTGGCGATTGCCAGCACCCGCGAGGGTGAGGATGCCCTTTTTCTGCAGGCCATGCGCACGCTGGCTGCCCCCCGTCCCCTTTATCTTTTGATCCCGCGCCACCCGCAGCGTTTTGACCAGGCCTGGGAGCAAGCGCAGACTGCCGGGTTCAAAACCGTGCGCCGCTCGGCCTTGCAGGCCGTGCCCGGCTCGGACATCGACGTGGTGGTGGGCGACACGCTCGGCGAGATGCCGCTTTATTACGCGGCTGCGGATGTGGCCATCATCGGTGGCAGTTTCGTGCCGCTGGGCGGGCAGAACCTCATTGAGGCCTGTGCGGTCGGCACGCCGGTGGTCACCGGCCAGCATACGTTCAATTTTGAGCAAGCCACCCGCGATGCCATCGAGGCAGGCGCGGCTGAGCGCGTCCACGACGCCCGCCAGGCCTTGCAGTTGGCCGACCAATGGGTGGGCGACCCGGCTTTGCTGCAGCGCCGTGCCTGCGCGGCGCGTACATGGACGCAGGATCACAAAGGCGCCGTCGCGCGCAGCCTCGCCGCCCTGCAAGACATGCTGGCGGCGCAGACCTAGTGCGGCCGTCAATCCTGGCGCTTGGGTGCCAGGCTGACTTGGCCGGCGTTGAGTTGCTGGGTCAGGCGGCGCGGATCACGTCCTTCGTCATCGGGACGCGGCCCCAGCCAGCCCTGTCCCAGGCCATAAGCCCAGACGTTGGCCAACAACAGTACGAGAAACAGGATGCGCATCGGGATCCTTGGCTAGTGGGCGGCTGTCGCAGCGGCCAGCGCGGCCAGACCGTCGAGCACGGGAGCTTTTAGGAAGGTCGGCGTCGAGACGGCCCCCAGACTTGCCCCCACCAGACGCAACAAACGCTCTATCTCGGGCTGGACCTCGGTCCAGCCGCCGCCGGCGACATAGACCTCGGGTGCCTTGCCATACCGTGCATGGCCCGCCAGCCACTGCCTGACGAGTGCTCCGGCCTGTGCGGCGGCGATGCCGGTGGCGATCGCTTCATGGGTTTCGGTCGGGTAAGGGGTGACAGGCCCTTCGGCCAGCGGCAGATTGGCCGTGCCGTGGACCAGCGAGCCACGCATCATGGCCGGGCCGGGCAGGATGAGGCCGCCGGCGAATTCGTTATCCGGGCCCAGCGTATCCAGCGTGGTTGCGGTGCCGAAGGAGGCCAGCAACGCGGGCGGATGCCCGGCGGGCAAGCGCATGTGCAGGCCCAGCATGGCTGCCCAGCGATCCGCGCCCAACTGGTCCTGATGGCGATAGGCATTGGTCATGCCTAACACGTCGCGTTGCGGGCGTTTCCACTCGATGGCACAGCCCTTCATCGCCGCGGCGATCGCCGCACCGCGCTGCGCACCGGCGACATTGACGCCGATGGCACGCACGGGTTTGTGACGCAGCGTCTGCAGCCAGGCCCCCAAGGCCTGCAGATCCAGATTATCGAAGGCCACGGGCTCGGGTTCGCGCGCACCGCTGTCGAGATGGAGCCAGCCAAGCTTCAGGCGGCTGTTGCCGGAGTCGATCAACAGGATCATGGCTGAGGGCGCACCGAAATTTCGCCGGCAGTCACCGCCATCAGACCGTGATCGCACTGGACCTGCAGCCGGCCCAGTACGTCAACGCCGGCGGCTTGGCCGCCGTACAGCACCTCGCCGCGATCGATCACGTTGACGCTGCGGCCGTGCAGCGCATCGGCCTGGGCATAGCGCTGGACGAAGGCGGCAAAGCCGTGCTGTTCGAGATCCGCGACGGCTTGCTGCCAGGCTAGCGCCGTGGCTTGCACGATGTCGGCCGCGTCTCGGACCCGGTCCTGGGCGTCGACCTGGGACCAGTCGGCAATGGCGCGCTGCAGATTGGCCGAGAGCATGTCGGCGTCGCGCAGGTTCAGACCCATGCCGATGACAACGGTATGGCCGTTGCCGTCGGGGTTGCGCGTGGTCTCGGCCAGTACGCCGGCCAGTTTGGCTTCATGCCACTGGACGTCGTTTGGCCATTTCACGCAGACACCGGTTTGCGCGCTCAAATGCCGCAAGGCTTCGCACGCCGCCAGCCCTGCCATGGGCGAAAGCGCCGGCAATTGCGGTGCTGGCAAATGCACGTCGAACGCGCACGAGAACATCAGCGTGGCGCCGCTGCGGTTTTTCCAGGCGCGTCCGGCGCGGCCTCGGCCGGCCTCCTGCAGATGCGCACCCAGCAGCCAGGGCTTGGGTGTCTGACTCTGGCGCGCGCGCGCCAGAAGATCGGCATTGGTCGATCCGGTGCTGGCCACCCATTGCACATGGGTGAATCCGGGCAGACGCGCGTGAACGGCGCGTTGCAGCGTATCGGGCGCGGGCAGGTCTAGGGCGTGGACGGGCATGATGGGCGGAATTGTAGGGCAACGAGCGCTGTCATCTGGGCGCTATATGATGTGTAACGGCTAGAATCACTATTTTTCATCCCGCCATGCACCAGCAACGACAGCCCGACCGCGATTGCCAGGCGCCTCCCATGCGCAGGGAGGGTGCCGTGGTGTACCTGGCAGGAGACTGGAGCCTGCAGGCGCTCGGCGCTCGTGGGCAGGTTCAGGCCCGCCGCGACGCCCTGGCGCAAACCGACGGCAATACGCGGTGGGATTTGCGAGGCATCGAACGCCTGGACACCATCGGCGCCAACGTGCTTTGGCGCGCCTGGGGCGAGCGCTTGCCCGACCGCCTGCGCCTGACAGAAGGCCAACGCGAGGTTTTCGACACCCTGGCCTCCAATCCGGGTGGCGCGGCGCCGCCCGAGCCGTCCGCCGATGCCCTGGGCTGGTTGGCCGCGCTCGGCCAGGCCATGTTCGACGCCGGCAACAACGGCATGCGGCTGGTCCGCATGCTGGGCCAACTGATGCTGGATTTCGTCGGACTCGTACTGCGCCCCTCGCGGGGCCCCTGGCGTGAGATCTCCGCCCAGGTCTACCGCACGGGGGCACAAGCCCTGGGCATCACCGCGCTGGTCGGTTTTCTCATTGGTGTGGTGCTCTCTTACCTGTCCGCGCAACAACTGCAAATCTTCGGTGCCGATCGCTTCATTGTGCGCCTGTTGGGCGTGTCCATCGTGCGCGAGCTGGGCCCCGTTCTTGCCGCCATTCTGGTGGCCGGTCGTTCCGGCTCGGCCATCACGGCTCAGATCGGCGTGATGCGTGTCACGCAAGAGCTCGATGCGATGAGCGTGATGGGTATTTCGCATAGCCAGCGGCTCATCCTGCCGCGCGTGGTCGCCCTGGCGCTGACCATGCCCCTGCTGGTGCTGTGGACCGACGCCATGGCGTTGATGGGCGGGATGCTGGCCGCGCAGATGCAGTTGGGCATTTCAGCGCAATGGTTCATCGAGTCGCTGCCTGGCGCCATCACCATCACCAATTACTGGATAGGGATTTTCAAAGGGGTGTCGTTCGGCGTCCTGATCGCGCTGGTCGCCTGCCATTTCGGGCTGCGCATCAAGCCGAATACCGAAAGTCTTGGACGCGGCACGACCACTTCCGTGGTCACCTCCATTACCGGGGTCATCCTGGTCGACGCCCTGTACGCCGTGATTTTCAGCCAGATGGGGATCTGATGGATACTCCCCTGATCCCTGAGGATTGCCTCACCCTCACGCCCGTGATCTCGGTCTCGGGTCTGCGCACGGCCTTTGGCGACCATGTCGTGCACGACAACCTCAATCTGACCGTCTACCCCGGCGAGATACTCGTGCTGGTGGGAGGTTCGGGTTCAGGCAAAACGGTGCTGTTGCGGGAGATCATCGGATTGAGCCAGCCAGCCCGCGGCGAGATCCGCATCCTGGGACGAGATATCACCACGCTGAGCATGCGGGAGCGCCGGCGGCTGTCCGAGCGCTGGGGCATGCTGTTTCAGGCCGGTGCGTTGTTTTCTGCCTTGTCCGTGTTCGACAACGTCGCTTTGCCCCTGCGCGAGCTGCGCACGCTGCCCGAGGATCTGATCCAGGATGTCGTAATGTACCGCCTGGCCATGGTTGGCCTGAATGCGGGCGACGCCCTCAAGAGTCCCTCGGACCTGTCTGGCGGCATGATCAAGCGCGTGGCGCTGGCACGTGCGCTGGCGCTGGACCCGGAGCTGCTCTTTCTCGATGAGCCGACGGCGGGTCTCGATCCGCTGCGCTCTGACGAATTCGTCGATCTGGTGCGCAGCCTGCACCGGCAACTCGGCTTCACGGTGGTCATGGTGACCCACGATCTCGATACGCTGCTGGCGCTTGCCACGCGCGTGGCGGTGCTGGCCGACAAGCGTGTCATCGCTTGCGCCTCCGTTGCCGAGATCCTGAAGATCGACCACCCTTTCATCCAAAGTTTTTTCCTGGGCGAGCGCGGCCGTCGCGCGCTTGGGGATCTTGCACCAAAGGAAGCAGGCAATGGAAAACCGTAGTCATGCCTTGCTGGCGGGAGTCTTCACTCTGGTATTGCTCGTGGCCGCCGCGCTGGTGGCGATCTGGGTTGGCCGCGACCGTTCGACGGTCAAGGTCTACGACATCGTCTCTTCGGCGTCGGTCAGCGGCCTGACGGCGCAGTCGACCGTGCGCTATCAGGGTGTGCCGGTGGGCAAGGTCCAGTCGCTGATGCTCGATGCGCATCGGCCCGGGCAGGTGCGTATTCGCATTGGCGTTTCACCGAATACGCCGATCACCGCCTCGACCTGGGCGGAAGTGGGCGTGCAGGGGGTGACCGGCCAGGCCACTATCGAGCTGCGTGACAACGGCGGGTCGACCGAGCTGTTGGTGGCCCGTGGCGATCAGCCGCCCGACATTCCCCTGAGGCCGGGACTCTTCGACCGCCTTGAGCAGCGGGGGTCTGCCTTGCTGGCCAAGGTCGAAACCACGGCCGAAGAATTGCGGCATCTCATGAGTCCAGCCAATATCGAGGCGTTGAGCCTGACGCTTAAAAATGCCGCCGACATCAGCAGTCAGCTCAAGGACGCCAGCCGTGACCTCGCCCCGGCCATGCGCAAACTTGGGCCTTTGGTCGACTCGATGAATAAGACATCGAGCGAGGCAGCCGCGCTGATGCAATCCGCCAACCAGTCGCTGGCGCGTCTGAATGCGCCCGACGGTCCTCTGTCGACCGCAGGCCGTAGCCTGCAGGAAATCGCGCGAGCAGCGGCGCGGCTGGATCGTGAAACCTTACCGGCCATGACGGATATGGCCCAGTCGGTCACCGGCGCGGCGCGCAGCGCTCAGTCCGCTTTACGGCGGGTGGGTGATACGCCCCAATCTATTCTGTTCGGCCCGCGCCTGTCGAGCCCGGTCCGGGCGAGCCCGGTTTTGCCGGATTTAGGAGATAAATCCATGAAGAGAATCTGCCTCATGGCGGTGCTGGCCTTGGTCCTGGGCGGTTGCAGTGTGGGGCGCGTGGCACCCCAGGCTGCGTTGTTTGACCTTGGGCCGGAGCCGACCGCCAGCGTGCAACTGCCAGCGCGCGCGCCTATCGTCCTGGCCTTTTCGGCCGCGCCTTCGCTCAGCGATACGGGAGTGATCTGGCGAGTCGCCGACAGCACGGCGCCCAAGGCCTATGCGGGCTTTCGCTGGAGCGAGCCGCCAGCCAGCCTGGTTCGCCAGCGTCTGCAGGAAAGACTCTCGCACGAAGGTGCCGTGCTCAGCGATGGCGGTGGCACCGGGGCACCACAACTGCGCGTCACCCTCACGCGCTTTGAGCAGGTCTTCGCTGCCGATGGATCATCCAGCCAGGGACAGGTCGTGTTGCAGGCCGTCGTGTTGCAGGATGGCAAGATTCTGGGGCAACGGCGCTTCGCTGCCGAGGCGGCCGCGCCATCGCAGGACGCCAGCGGCGGTGTCGCGGCTTTGCGTCTGGCCACGGATTCCGCGGCCGAGAGTCTGGCGGCCTGGCTGCCCACGGTACTGCGTCCCATCGCCCGTTAACATCGCGTTTTGCTTCTGTCCGGATCGCCCCATGCTTGCACACACCGACATCCTCGCGTTTACCGGCGAGGCCGGGCGCATTGAATGCGCCGTCGATTACCCCGATGGCGACCCCAAGGGCTGGGCGCTGGTGTTGCACCCGCATCCGCTGCACGGCGGCGCGCGTGACAACAAGGTGGTCACCACGATAGGCCGGGCATGCACGAGTGCCGGGCTTGTGGTGGTGCGCCCCAATTTCCGGGGTGTCGGTGCATCCCAAGGCGAGTTCGACAGCGCGGTCGGCGAAACGGCCGACATGCTGGGCCTGATTCCGCAGATCCGTGAAGCCCTGCCCGGGTTGGCGAACGCACCCTGGGTGCTGGGCGGCTTTTCCTTTGGCACGGCCGTGGCCGCGCAAGTCTACGCCACGCTGGCCGAGCAGCAGGCGTCGCCCGCGGCGCTCATGTTGATGGGCCCTGCGGTGGGGCGGTTTCAATTCCGCGAGGTCGAGCTGCCTGAAGAGACGCTGCTCGTACATGGCGAGATCGACGAAGTCGTGCCGCTTGCCGAAGCCATGGACTGGGCGCGGCCGCGCAACTTGCCCATCGTCGTGATTCCCGGTGCCTCGCATTTTTTTCACGGCAAGCTCATCACCTTGCGCAACTTGGTCGCACAACGGCTGAAGCTGGCATTGCGCTGAAATTTTCCGCACGTTGCATCAGGTTGCATGTTCGCGGCGCGTGAGGAACGTTTCGCGTTCGAGACAGTCGGATAGGCTGCCTATAATTGTTGTGGCCGCCGTGCGCGCGGCCGGCCCTCTCTGAACTTCATAGCCGATAAAGACCTTGTCCCAATCTGCCCTTGCTCCTACCGTATTTTCCCGTCGTGTGATTTCGAGTGCCGTGCTGGCTGTCATGTTGGCCGGCTCGATGCCTGTCATGGCGCAGCAACAGACGCCGGCGGCCGTCTCGCCTGCGGCCTCCATGTCCGCGCCGGCCACGGCAGCGGTGGCAGATTCCGTGGTCGCCGTCGGCGACTTGGCTTCGGTGCCCGCACCGACGGTTGCGGCGCGCGCCTGGATCACGGTCGATGTCAACAGCGGCCAAGTGCTTGCTGCTTCCAACCCCGATCAGAAAGTCGAGCCTGCCTCGCTGACCAAGATCATGACGGCGTATGTCGTGTTCAACGCCCTCGACGAAAAACGTCTGACGCTGGAGCGGCAGGTGCCGGTGTCCGAGCACGCCTGGCGCACGGGTGGCTCGCGCATGTTCATCGAGCCGCGCAAGCCGGTCACCGCCGACGAGCTCATCCAGGGCATGATCGTGCAGTCGGGCAATGACGCGTCCGTGGCGCTGGCCGAAGCCGTGGGTGGCAGCGAGACGGCATTTGCCGCTCTCATGAACGAACAGGCCGAGCGCCTGGGAATGAAGGGCACGCACTTCATGAATGCGACCGGGCTGCCGGATCCGCAGCACATCACCACGGTGCGGGATCTGGCCACGCTGGCGACCCATCTGGTGGCCGATCATCCCGAGTACTTCCACTACTACAAGCAAAAGAGCTACACCTACAACAAGATCACTCAGCCCAATCGCAATCGTCTGCTTTGGGCCGATCCCTCGGTGGACGGCATGAAAACCGGCCATACCGATTCAGCGGGTTTTTGCCTGGTGTCGACCGCCCTGCGCGGCGATCGCCGTGTGCTGACCGTGCTGGTGGGTGCCGACAGTGAGTCCACCCGGGCCGAAGAAAGCCTCAAACTGCTGAACTGGAGCTTCCAGAACTTCGATACGGTCAAACTCTACGACAAGAGCCAGCCTGGTCTGGATGCGCGTGTCTGGGAGGGCAAGGCCGAGAACGTCAAGCTCGGGCCGCCCAACCCCATCTGGCTGGCCGTGCCGCGTGGCAAGGGCAGTGAGATCAAGCCCGTTGCCCAGCGGACCGATCCGCTGGTCGCGCCCTTGGTCAAGGGCCAGCAAGTCGGCATGCTGCAATTGACCCTCGATGGCAAGGTTCTGCGTTCCGAGCCGTTGGTCGTTCAAGAGGATGTCGAGCGCGCCGGTTTCTTCGGCCGCATGACCGATACCGTCAAGCGCTGGTTCCAGTAAAAAGTCCGCCCGCGCGGGTGTAAGCTATGTCCGACATGTGAGTGGCGAACGGAAATCTCCGTTCGCCAGGGTCATCTTCCTTCTAGGAGCTTTTCATGATTCCGGGCATGCCGGGCGAGAGCCTGGTGTATCTCAATGGCGAGTTCACCCGCGCCGACCAGGCCAAAATTTCGGTCCTGGATCGCGGTTTTATTTTTGGCGATGGTATCTACGAAGTCGTGCCTGCCTACCAGGGCAAGCCCTTCCGCATGGCCGAGCACTTCCAGCGTCTGGAGCGCAGCCTGGCTGCCATCCGCATCCCCATGCCAATGGATCGCGCGGCGCTGACCGCCGTGATCGAGCGGCTCATTGCTGCCGCTCCCAGCCCGGATTGCCTCGTCTATCTGCAGATCACGCGTGGCGTGTACAAACGCGACCATGCTTTTCCCGCGCAGGCCATCACGCCCACCGTCTTCGCCATGGTCACGCCGCTGGTGCCGCCTTCGGCCAAGCAACGCGACCAGGGCGTGGCCGTGATTTCGATCGAAGACGAACGCTGGCTGCATTGCGAGATCAAGTCGGTTTCGCTGCTGGGCAATGTGCTGGCCCGCCAGCAGGCGGTCGAAGCGGGCGTGGATGAGGTGATTCAGTATCGTGACGGCTTTCTCACCGAAGGCTCGGCCAGCAATATCTGGATTGTGCGCGATGGCAAGCTTCTGGCCCCGCCGAAGAACAACCTCATTCTTGAAGGCATCCGCTACGGCCTGATGGCGGAGCTGGCCGAAGCGGCCGGTGTGAGCTTCGAGGCGCGTCGCATAGCGCGGGCCGAAGTCGAAAGCGCCGAAGAAGTCCTGGTGACATCGGCCACCAAGGAAGTCCTGGCCGTGACACGCATTGATGGCAAGCCCGTGGGAGACGGCAAGCCCGGACCCATTTATCGTCAATTGCGCGCGGGTTATGATGCCCGTATCGCCGCGCTCTGATCGCGGCCTCAGGCCGGATGGCCGGCGTGCCATCCGGCGGTAAGGCGAACGCTGATGATGAACATCCCTCCCGAAGATTCTCTTATCGAATATCCGTCTGACTTCCCCATCAAGGTGATGGGCAAGCAGCATCCGGATTTCGCCCAGACCTTGACCGGCGTCGTGCTGCAGTTCGACCCCGACTTCGATCCGGCTTCCGTCGAGATGCGGCCCAGCAAGGGCGGCAACTATATGGGGTTGACGTTCACGGTGCGCGCCGTCTCGCGCGAGCAGCTCGATGCGCTGTACCGGGCGCTGCATGGCCACCCTATGGTGTCCATCGTCCTGTAAGCCGTGGGTATGCCCGTCGACATTGCTTGGCTGGACCCGGGCGCGGCCTACGCGCCGGTCTGGCAGGCCATGCAGGCCTTTACCGCGAGTCGATCGCCCGTCACGCGGGATGCGATCTGGATGTGCGAGCATGCCCCGGTGTACACCTTGGGTCAGGCCGGGCGTGAAGAACATATCCTGAATCCCGCGGGTATCGAGGTGGTGCGCTGTGATCGCGGTGGCCAGGTGACGTATCACGGCCCCGGACAGATCGTGGCGTACAGCCTGTTCGATCTGCGCCGGGCCGGCATGTATGTGCGCGACTATGTGTTCTTGCTTGAAGAGGCGGCCATTGCCGTGCTGCGGCAAGCGGGGATCACGGCCGTGCGCCGCACGGGAGCGCCGGGCGTCTACGTCGAGCAGTCGGATGGCCGCGCCGCCAAGATCGCCGCGCTTGGTATAAAAGTACGCAATGGATGCGCCTACCATGGCATGGCCTTGAACGTGGCCATGGATCTGGCGCCATTTTCCGGTATCAACCCCTGTGGCTATGAAGGGCTGCGCACCACGGACATGGCGTCCTGTGGCGTATCCTGTAGCCCACGCGAAGTGGGGCAGGCGCTGGCCGATGAGCTGGTCGCACGCCTGAGCCGTTTTTGCGCGCAGACACCTGCGGCGGGCGCGCCGGTGACGGGGGAGTAGAATGCCTTTTTTGTTCCTGGCCGTCACGCCCGCGGCGGCCCAGAGGGTGCCCCATGTCCACGCCGCTTGATGCCAGTCAGTCCTCGAACGACACCAGCACCTCCGCTGTGTCTGCCTACGATCCTACGCAAAAGCAGAAATCGCAGGCCAAGACGGCTCGCATCCCCATCAAGATCGTCCCTGCCGAACGTCTGAAGAAGCCCGAATGGATCCGCGTGCGCGCCGCCGCGCCGGGCTCCCGGTTCTACGACATCAAGCGCATCCTGCGTGAGCACAATCTGCACACCGTCTGCGAAGAAGCTTCCTGCCCCAACATAGGCGAGTGCTTCGGCAAGGGTACGGCCACCTTCATGATCATGGGTGACAAGTGCACGCGGCGCTGCCCCTTCTGTGATGTGGGCCATGGCCGCCCCGACCCCCTCGATGCGCAAGAGCCTGAAAATCTCGCTCGGACCATCGCGGCGCTCAAGCTTTCGTATGTGGTCATCACCTCGGTGGATCGCGATGATCTACGTGACGGCGGTGCGGCGCATTTTGTCGAATGCATCACTAGAATTCGTGATCTCTCGCCCTCCACCCGCATCGAGGTGCTGGTGCCGGACTTCCGCGGCCGCTTGGATCGCGCGCTGGGCATCCTGAATGCCGGTCCTCCGGACGTGATGAATCACAACCTCGAGACCGTGCCGCGTCTGTACAAGCAGGCCCGGCCGGGTTCGGATTATATGCACTCGCTCAAGCTGCTCGCTGATTTCAAGCTCCTGCATCCGGATGTGCCCACCAAATCCGGCCTGATGCTGGGTCTGGGCGAAACCGACGAAGAAATTCTTGATGTCATGCGTGACATGCGGGCGCATAACGTGGACATGATCACCATCGGACAGTATTTGCAGCCGTCCGAGCATCATCTCCCGGTGCTGCGTTATGTGCATCCCGATACGTTCGCCATGTTCGAGCGCGAGGCCTACGCCATGGGCTTTAGCCACGCGGCTGTGGGCGCGATGGTGCGATCGTCCTATCACGCCGATGAACAGGCTCACGCCGCTGGCGTCAACTGACCTGCGCCAGCCCCATGCGACATCGCCCCACGGGGCGATGTCGCATTTCAGTCCGGACTGACACGTGAGTGTCGGCTGCTCCAGTAGACGTCGGTCTGGCCGGCTGCCTGGTTGAGATAGCGCGCCAGGACGAACATAAGATCAGAGCTGCGATTCAGGTATTGCCGCAAGGGCGCGTTGACGGCGGCCTGGGCTGACAAGGTGATGACCGAGCGCTCTGCGCGCCGCGCGGCCGTGCGGGCGAGATGGGCCAGCGCCGAGGCCCGTGATCCACCGGGCAGGATGAACTCGCGCAACGCCGGCAACGCCGCGTTGTAGAAGGCCAGCCGAACATCCAGAAAGGCCACCTGCGCTTCGGACAGCGCAGTATGACCCGGGATGCAGAGTTCCGCGCCCATGTCGAACAGATCGTGCTGCATGGTCAGCAAATCGGCGGACACCTCCTCAGGCAGTGGTTCGCAACGCAGCAGCCCCAGTGCACTGTTGAACTCATCGACATCGCCCAACGCGACGATACGGGCATCATCCTTGGCGACGCGGCTGCCGTCGCCAAGCCCGGTGGTGCCATCGTCGCCGGTGCGGGTGGCGATGACGGAGAGGCGGTTTGCCATGGGTAAGTCCTTGCGGGGTTAAGGCGGGGGAATCCCCCGGAAGTCCGCTATTCTAGGGTGTGCAGTGGATTGACATGACTGTTGCGAATCGCATTGCTTGGCAGCGTTTCGTGCGGATTGCGGGAGCCGCGTTCGCGGTATCCTGGCGTTGAGGGTCCACACAGGGCCCGGCAGGAGGTAACACTATGGCGTTTTCACGCAAATACACCATGTCCATGGCCATGACGACGGCCATGGCCTTTGTCAGTCTGGCCAGCCCGCAGGTGTTGGCGCAAACCGCTCAGGCCAGCGGTGAAGTCCGACGCGTAGACGCGTCGGCCGGCACGGTCACGCTCAAGCACGATGCGATCAGTGCCCTTGATTTGCCAGCCATGACGCTGGTCTACCAGGCTGCCCCTGCGCTGCTGAACCATCTCAAGCCGGGCGACAAAGTCAGATTCACGGCCAGCCGCAAGGATGGCAAGTACGTGGTGACCGAAATCACGAAGTAGTTCCGGGCAAAAGAAAAACCCTGGCTCGTTGCGAAGCCAGGGTTTGGAGGCAACGATGCGCGTCAGAGTACGTAGCGGGCCAGATCCTGGCTTGCTGCGGCTTCCGAGAGTTGAGTCTCGACGTAGGCCGCATCGATCCTGATGGCCTGACCGCCGTTGGCGGCCGCATCGAAAGACAATTCTTCCAGCAGTTTTTCCATCACGGTGTAAAGCCTGCGGGCGCCAATGTTTTCCGTGCGCTCGTTGACCGAGAAGGCCAGCTCGGCCAGACGTTTGATGCCGTCCTCGGTGAACTCCAGCTGCACATCTTCGGTGGCCAGCAGCGCGGTGTATTGCTTGACCAGCGAAGCGTCGGTTTCCGAGAGAATGCGCACGAAGTCCTCGGCCGAGAGCGAATCGAGCTCGACCCGGATGGGGAAGCGGCCTTGCAGCTCGGGGATAAGGTCCGAGGGGCGAGACAGATGAAACGCCCCCGATGCGATGAACAGGACGTGATCGGTGCGCACCATGCCGTAGCGGGTGTTGACCGTCGTGCCCTCGACCAGCGGCAACAGATCACGCTGCACCCCCTGGCGCGAAACGTCGGCGCCACCGCTTTCCTGGCGTGCTGCGATTTTGTCGATTTCGTCCAGAAAGACGATGCCGTTTTGCTCAACATTGGCGATGGCTGCGGCGCGCAGGTCGTCTTCGTTGACACGCTTGCCCGCCTCTTCGTCGATGATCAGCTTGAAGGCTTCCTTGACCTTGATCTTCTTGGGCTTGGTCTTGTCGCGTGACAGGCCGGCGAACATGCCGCGCAGCTGCTCGGCCATTTCTTCCATGCCAGGCGGCGTCATGACGTCCATTTGCGGCATGGGCTGCGCGATGTCGATCTCGATTTCGAGATCATCGAGCGATCCCTCGCGCAGCCGCTTGCGGAATGTCTGCCGCGTAGCGTTGCTCTCGTCGCGTTGTGGCTCGCCCATGGCATTGCGCGCCGGAGGCACCAACGCATCGAGGATGCGATCTTCGGCGGCGTCCTGAGCGTGGCTGCGCACACGGCGCATTTCGATTTCGCGAGTCTGCTTGATCGAATATTCGGTCAGATCGCGGATGATGGTGTCGACGTCACGGCCCACATAGCCCACTTCGGTGAACTTGGTGGCTTCAATCTTGATGAAGGGAGCGTTGGCCAGCTTGGCCAGGCGGCGGGCGATTTCTGTCTTGCCCACGCCGGTCGGGCCGATCATCAGGATGTTCTTGGGATGAATCTCATGGCGCAGCGGTTCGGCGACCTGCTGGCGGCGCCAGCGGTTACGCAAGGCCACGGCAACCGCACGTTTGGCGCGATTCTGGCCGATGATGAATTTATCGAGTTCGGAGACGATCTCTCCGGGTGTCATGTTCGATGCGGACATGGCTTGGGTCCTCAGGCGGGGCGGGTCTGGCCGCCAAGCGTCTCAATCACGTGATTTTGATTGGTGTAAATGCACAGGTCGCCGGCAATCTCCAGCGACTGCTTGACGATGACCTCGGGCGGCAGCTCCGTGTTGCGCAGCAACGCCAGCGCGGCCGATTGCGCGTAGGCGCCGCCGGAGCCGATGGCCGCCAGACCATGCTCGGGTTCGAGTACGTCGCCATTGCCGGTAAGCACCAGCGTGTGGTCGGTATCTGCCACGATCAGCATGGCCTCGAGGCGTCGCAGAACGCGGTCGGTGCGCCAGTCGCGCGTGAGCTCGACTGCGGCACGCATCAGATGGCCTTGGTGTTTTTCCAGCTTGGCTTCAAAGCGCTCTTGCAGCGTGAAGGCATCGGCAGTGGCGCCGGCAAAGCCTGCCAGGACCTTGTCATGGTAGAGGCGGCGTATCTTGCGAGCCGTGCCTTTGATGACGATATTGCCCAGGGTCACCTGGCCGTCTCCGCCCAGTGCGACATGGTTGCCGCGGCGGACGCACACAATGGTGGTGGCGTGAAATTGTTCCATGCTTTCCTTCCTTTGAAGGATCTATCTGGGGGCACCCGTCCTGCTTTTCAAGGCGGGGATTGATGAAGCCCGTTTTTCTCCGGCGACGAGCAAAGAAAAAGGGCCATGCCGGTTTGCACCCGCATAGCCCTTCGGGCAGCCTGGCAGAAGGCTCAGTCGCCGTATAGCTTCTGACGCATTTCGCGGCGCTCTTGCGCCTCCAGCGACAGCGTGGCGGTCGGGCGAGCCAACAGGCGTGGCACACCGATGGGTTCGCCGGTTTCTTCGCACCAGCCATACTCGCCGCTGTCGATGCGGGCGATCGCCTGTTGCACCTTCTTGAGCAGCTTGCGCTCGCGGTCACGAGTGCGCAATTCCAGAGCGTGTTCTTCTTCGATGGTCGCGCGGTCGGCCGGGTCGGGGACGAACTGGGTTTCGCGCAAGTGCTCGGTGGTTTCCCCGGCGTTGGCCAGGATGTCCTGTTCGAGTTGTTTGAGCCGCTCTTTGAAGAACGCCAACTGACGCTCGTTCATATAGTCGGACTCCGGCATGGCCAGCAATTCTTCTTCGCTGGGCAGATCAATCGCCGTATCGCTCGTCGACTTGCTTGATTTCTTGGTTGCTGCCTTCGTAGCCATGAAAACACTCCACTATGAATCGATCCGTAGCGGCACCCTGGGTGCCGCCCGGCAGGCCGGTTGTGTACTGGCGCTAAGGTTTTCCTTGCAGTACGGTTCGGGGTCGGTCCGGGATGGGCTTTCAGCCCACCAGGCACTGTTCGAGGCCGCGGGTGAAAATCTCCTGCGGCAGTTTGCGGCCGATGAAGACCATCTTGGTCGACGGCTTTTCGGCCGCCGTCCAGGGTTTGCCGGGTTCGGCGCCCATCATCATGTGCACACCCTGGAACAGCATGCGGCGATTGATGCCCTTCATGTACAAGATGCCCTTGTAACGCATCAGGTCAGGGCCGTATACCTGCACCACTCCCCCCAGGAATTCTTCCAGACGAGCCGGATCGAAGGGTTTGTTGGAGCGGAACACGAAAGCGCCGATCTTGTCGTCGTGCTGGTGATGATGATGGTGGTGGGCGTGGTTGCAATGCGCGCCGCAGTCACCGTCGTGATCATGATCGTGATCGTGGCCATGGCCGTGATCATGATGATCGTGGTCATGCTTGGCATCCGGGTGCTCATCGGCCAGAAAGTCCGGGTCGATGTCCAGGATGGAGTTCAGGTTAAAGCCGCTGATGTCGATGATGGACTTCAGTTCGACCTCGCCGAAATGCACCGGCGTGATCGGCGCGCGCGGATTGATGCGCAGCAGCCGGGCACGCAGGGCTTCGTAGTCGGCGTCGTTGACCAGATCGCGCTTGGACACCAGGATCCGGTCGGCGAAACCGACCTGCTTCTGGGCTTCGGGCTGGGCGTCCAGCGTCGCCATGCCGTGCTTGGCATCGACCACCGTGACCACCGCATCCAGGCGGTAATACTCGGCGATATCGTCGTCCATGAAGAAGGTCTGGCAGACGGGGCCGGGGTTGGCCATGCCCGTGGTCTCGATGATTACGCGCTCGAACGTGAGCTGGCCCGCTTCGCGCTTGACGCGCAACTCGTTGAGCGTGCGCATCAGATCGCCGCGCACGGTGCAGCATACGCAGCCGTTGGACAGCTCGATGATTTCCTCATCGCTGTCTTGCACCAGCAGATCGTTGTCGATGCTCTCGGGCCCGAATTCGTTTTCGATGACCGCAACGCGGCGACCGTGAAACTCGGTAAGAATGCGTTTGAGCAGGGTGGTCTTGCCTGCACCGAGAAAGCCGGTGAGGATGGTGACGGGAACCATTTTGTCCAAACTGCGCGAGGTGTTCATGGCGATGCTGGATGCTTAAATCGGCTGCGAAGTGGGCAAAGTGCTTGCCCGACGGGCGTTTGCCTGTCGGTAGAGCCGCCGCCTGCGGCTGGCTGGGCGAAGGGATCTCCCTGCGCGATTCCAGCCCTCGCCTGCGACGTAATATGCGGCAACTCGCGGCTTGAGTTGGGGCTGCCGAGATGGTCTGCTCAGAGCAGCCAATCGCGACCGGACGCAGGATTACAGCACAGTCGGCTGCCAGGGGCAAACCCCGTAACAGCCCTAGCGTCCTTTTTGGCGCAGATCGCGGCCCTTAGGCAGCCAATCTCGGGTAGTTCCCGCAAATGGGGGCAAAGCCCGCCATTGCAAGAGGGGACGGACTAGTGGTGGTGATGGTGCCCATGCGCAGGGGGAGCATTTTTCTGGCATTGGGGGCACAGCGCGCGGATTTCGGTCTCGTGCGTAGCCAGGGCGAACCCGGTCTGGGCCACGCGCTCGGCCAATTGCCGGCTCATGGCCGGGTCGCTCACCTCGGCGACGGCACCGCAACCCGTACAGACGACTAGCAAGTCGTGCGGAGCGCCGGCCGCATCGTGGCAGGCCGTCCAGGCATTGACCGCGTCAAGACGGTGAATGAGCCCTTCGTCCATGAGGAAGTCCAGCGCGCGGTAGACCGTGGGGGGCGCGGCGCCCGGATGCACGGCGCGCATGGCGTCGAGCAGCTCATAGGCTTTGAGACTGCGCCCGTGGGTGAGCAGCAACTCCAGGACTTTGCGCCGGATGGGAGTCAGCCGGCGGCCACGTTCGGCGCAGAGCGATTCGGCCAGGCGGAGTTGCTCGCCGACGTCGTCGGCGCGGCTGTTGCGGGCAGGGGCTGACATATCAGAGGGACCGGGGCGGTTCAGGAATGAGGCGAAGGTATCAGAAAACTTCGCGCAGCGGGGCCGGTCACCATATTTGGTATGATATAACATATTAGAACTAGCATCGCACTTGCTTTATGTCCCTGTTTTCTTCCTCCTCTCTTCTACGCCATGGCGTGCTCTGGCGCATGGCGTGGGCGGTGGCGGCCAGCCTTTTGATCTGGAGCCTGCTCGCATGGGCCATGTTCTGAGACCGGCGGCCATCGAGCTCGAGGGCGCCTCCTTCGGCTGGCGCGGCCAGCCGGCAGTGCGAGAGGTCAGCGGCCGCTTTGCGGCGGGCTGCATGACGGCCATCGTCGGGCCCAATGGCGCGGGCAAGTCCACGCTGGTCAAGGGATTGGCCGGCGTCCTGGCACCCATGACTGGACAGGTGCGGCGCGATCCGGCGTCCGTCGCCTGGCTGCCTCAGGCGGCCGAACTGGACCGGGATTTCCCGATTTCCGTGCTCGATGCCGTCGTGCTGGGGGGCTGGCGCCGCACCGGCGCCTGGCGGGCCGTGTCTGGCGACGAGACAGCCCGCGCCCATCTGGCGTTGCGCCGGGTCGGGCTGGAGCAGTTGGCTGCACGGCCCTTGCAGGCCTTGTCGGGCGGGCAACTGCAGCGGGTTTTGTTTGCGCGTTTGCTGATGCAGGATGCACCGATTCTGGTGCTCGACGAGCCTTTCGCGGCGGTCGACGGGCAGACCACGCGCGTGATCATGGCGCTGTTGTGCGCCCTGAATGCCGAAGGCCGCAGCGTCATCGCGGTGTTGCATGACATGGCGCTGGTTAAAGAGTATTTCACCCAAACGCTGCTGTTGTCGGGACGGGTGCTGGATTGGGGCCCCACGGCCACGGTGCTGGCGCCCGAGCGCCTTGCGCACGGTCAACTGCATCTGGGGTATACATGAGTCTGTGGCAAGCGCTGGCCGCGCCGTTCTTTGACTTTGGTTTCATGCGGCGAGCGCTGGCCGGCGCCGTGGCGCTGGCGTTTGGTGCCGCGCCCCTGGGCGTGTTTCTTGTCTTGCGGCGCATGAGCCTGATGGGTGACGCCATGTCGCACGCCATTTTGCCTGGCGTGGCCGCGGGCTATCTGCTGGCAGGGCTGTCGCTCGGCGCCATGATGGCCGGAGGCATCGCCACCGGCTTGGCCGTGGCGCTTTTGTCCGGACTCGTGACACGCTTGACGCCCCTGCGTGAGGACGCCAGTTTCGCGGCGTTCTATCTGATCTCGCTGGCGCTGGGCGTGCTGCTGGTGTCGCTGCGCGGCTCCAATGTCGATCTCCTGCACGTGCTGTTCGGCACCGTGCTGGGTCTGGGCGATGACGCACTTTGGCTGGCTGGCATCGTCAGCACGCTGACCTTGTTCGGTCTTGCGTTGCTGTACCGATTATTGGTGGCCGAGTGTTTCGACCCAGGGTTTCTGCGGGCCGCCGGCGGCCGTGGCTGGCTGGCGCATTTTGGTTTCCTGGCGCTGGTCGTCGTGAATCTGGTCGCAGGCTTTCAGATACTGGGCACCCTGATGGTGGTGGGCATGATGATGCTGCCTGCGCTGGCGGCCCGTTTCTGGGCGCCGCGGGTGGCCACGCAGATGCCGCTGGCCATCGGCCTGGCTGCTCTGGCCTCGTGGGTCGGTCTGGTGGCGTCCTTCCATCTCGATCTGGCAGCCTCGCCGGCCATCATCCTGTCGGCCGGACTGATCTATCTCCTTTCCTTGATGCTCGGCCCGCAAGGCGGCTTGTTGCGCCGCAAGCCTGGGCGGGTCTTTTCCAAAGAGGTGTGACTATGAAGCCTGTCTGGGCACGTTGTGCATTGATTGCCGCTCTGTCGATTCTGCCTGCGGCGGCAGTCTTGGCTGCGCCACTGAAGGTAGTGACGAGTTTTTCGATTCTGCAGGACATGACCCGCGAGATTGGCGGCCCGGACGTCGAGGTCCAGACTCTGGTCGGCGCCGACGGTGATGCGCATGGTTTCGAGCCCAGCGCGGCCGATTCGCGCAAGCTTGCTGGGGCCGGGCTGTTGGTCGTTAACGGTCTGGGTTTCGAGCCTTGGCTGGACCGCTTGGTGCAGGCGTCGGGTTTCAAAGGGCAGCAGGTCATCGCCTCCGAAGGCGTCAAGCCGCGCGCGTTTGCCCAGGCCGCAGGCGGCGATCATGATGACGACCACGACCACGACCACGACCACGACCACGACCACGACCACGACCACGACCACGACCACGACCACGACCACGGCCACGCACACTCTCATGGTCATGACCATGGGACGCAGGACCCGCACGCCTGGCAGGATCTGCGCAATGGCATGATTTACGCCCGCAACATCGGCCGCGCCCTTGCTCAGACCGATCCCTCCCACGCCGAGCGCTATCGCCAGCGCACGGATGCCTACGTCGCAAAACTGCAGGCATTGCAGAGCAAGGCCGTGCAGACCTTCGCTGCCATCCCCGAGGCGCGACGCAAGGTGGTCAGCACGCACGATGCTTTCGGGTATTTTGGCGACGCCTATGGAGTGCGCTTCGTCCCCGTGTTCGGTTTGTCGACGATGTCGGAACCCTCGGCTGCGGGTTTTGCCGCAGTCATCGAACGGGTCAAACAGGAGCAGGTGCCGGCCATATTTATCGAGAATATCGGCAACTCCCGCCTGGCCGAGCAGATCGCACGCGAGTCGGGCGCCAGGCTGGGTGGTACGCTTTATTCCGATGCGTTGGCCAAGCCGGGCCAGCCCGGGGCGACCTATCTGGGAATGTTTGAATGGAATGTGCAGCAATTGGCCGCAGCCTTGCGGCCCTGATCTTGGCGGCAGTGCCGTTGACGGGCTGGGCGCATCCGCATATGTGGATAGACGCGCAGGCAGAAGTCATCTTTGACGCACAGGGCAGAGTGTCTGCCCTGCGGCAGACCTGGCAGTTCGACGAAATGTTTGGCGCTTATGCGACCCAAGGGTTGCCTCGCGAAGGCGATGGCGGCCTGGCGGCCAGCACGCGCAAAAGCATGGCGCAAGATTGGATGAAGGCGTTGGGCGAGCCCATCTCGCACTACTTCACTCGCGTCACGCATGGCGGGGCGCCGTTGGCGTTTGGCGCACCGGTGGACAGCGATGTGCGCTGGGACGGCCAGCGTCTGTCGCTGTCTTTTACGTTGCCACTCAAACACCCGGTCGCGCCGGGCGCGGACGGACTGAGCATCGATATCTTCGACCCCACGTATTTCGTGGCTTACGCCTTCGACGCGCCGCAAGCCTGGCGGCTGACTGATGCGCCCGCCAACTGCCGGCAGACCTACCGGCCGCCACAGGCGTTGGATTGGAAGACCATGCAACAGTTGGCGTCGATCCCTTCCGATGTAGACACCTTGCCTGATGAGCTGTTTGCCATCACCAAGGGGTTGACGCACCGCAATGAGTTGCGCTGCTCATGAAGGGTAGGGCGTGGCTGGCCGTTGTGTTGACAGCGGCGTTGCTGCTGACGGGCGCGTCTGCCTGGGCGCAGTCCCATCCCTTTGCCGTGCCCGAGAGCGCGCCGCCGTCAACGGGCTGGCTGGCGCAATGGTTTGCCCAGATCTCCGTCTGGCAGTCTCATTTCTATCGCCAGTTGACGGCGGCCGTGCGTGCCTGGCAGCACGAGGGTTCGTGGGTACTGGTTGGCCTTTCTTTTGCCTACGGCGTATTTCATGCGCTGGGGCCGGGCCATGGCAAGGCCGTCATCTCGGCGTTCGTTCTGGCCAATCATCAAAGCGCGCGCAATGGCGCCATCCTGGCCTTGATGTCCGCGCTGCTGCAGGCGGTGGTGGCGATTCTGATGGTAGCCATACTGGCAGGTCTGTTCAACGTGACGGCCCACGTCATGAACGCGGGCACGCAATGGCTGGAGCTCGCTTCGCACGGACTGATCGTGGTGCTGGGTGCGTGGTTGGTGTGGGCCAAAGCCCTGCGCCCTTGGTTCCTGGCCGAGCAAGGTGGCAGCCGGCATTTGCATCACGCTACGTGCGGATGTGGGCACGTGCCGCCTCTGGCGCTGATGGCCGGCCGCTTGGATTGGCGGCGAGCGTGGACGGCGATTGCGGCGGTGGGCCTGCGTCCGTGCAGTGGCGCGCTGATCGTCCTGGTTTTCGCGCTGTCGCAGGGAATATTCAGCGCGGGCGTGGTCGCGGCCATGGCCATGGGCCTGGGCACCGGGCTGACCGTGGCTGTGTTGGCCATGATAGCGGTGTGGTCGCGCGACGCGCTGACGGCTTCGTCACGGTTGTCGCCGCCGTTGGTGGCGCGCTTGCGTTACGCCGTTGAAGCGCTGGCTGCGCTGGCGGTGCTGCTGCTGGGCATACTACTGCTGGGCGGGCAGATCGCCAGCGGCGGCTGAATTTACCGCACCCCTCTTGCCTAGTTTTTGATATGTTATATCATTCTGACCCTTAACTGAAATGATATAACATTAGGAAAAGAGGAATGAAGTTCTCCCCGCGCCCATGTCATGTCGCGCTCGTCATGGCGTTTGCCTCCCCCGCCGGTCTGGCTCAGACCGGCGAAACGGCCGCCACGACGTTGAATCCCATTGCCGTCTCGGCCGATCTGCTTGGACAGGATCCGAGCAACACGGCGCTGCCGGTCACCGTTGTTGATGGGCAGGAGCTTGCGCAGCGCCGGCAGGGCACGCTGGGCGATACGCTCAATGGTCTTCCTGGTGTGCACGCCGACACCTTTGGTGGTGGGGCCAGCCGACCCGTCATTCGTGGTCAGACGGCCCCGCGCGTGAGCGTGCTGTCCGATGGCTCGCAGTTGATGGATGCATCGGCGATTTCACCGGATCACGCCACCACCATAGAACCTTTGCTGGCTGATCGCATCGAGGTCCTGCGCGGTCCGGCTACGCTGCGGTATGGCGGGGGGCCATCGGTGGCGTGGTCAATGTGTTGGACAAGCGCATCCCTACTGAAAAACCAGAGTCCGGCCTGTCGGCCGAGGCAGAGTTGCGTGCAGCCACGGGCACCAAAGAGCGCGCCGGCGTCATCGGTATCACCGGTGGCACGGACGCGTTCGTGGTTCGTGTAGAGGGCCTGAAGCGGCGCAGCAGCGATTACGACGTGCCCGATTGGCCGGGCGGCAAACTAGCCGGCTCGTATAGCGAGTCTACGCAGGGGTCGGTCGGGATGTCGTGGATAGGCCCGCGCGGCTACATTGGCGTGGCGTTCACGCACATAGATAGCAAGTATGGGCTGCCAGGGCACAACCACGAGTACGAGAGTTGCCACCCTCATGGTGACCATCTGCACTGCGGCGGACACGATCATGACGACGATGATCACGGGCACGATCACGATCATGCCGCCGGCGGAGATATTCCCTACGTCAAGTTGCGCAGCAATCGGGTCGATCTGCGCGCCGAGTATCTCGATCCCTTGCCTGGGTTCAGCAAGCTGCGTTTTCGCAGCGGCCTGACCGACTATCAGCATGACGAGATCGAGGGCGGCGCGGTGGGGACGCGCTTCAGAAATGAAGGCATCGACGCCCGGCTGGAGCTGGAGCATAAGCCGTGGATGGGACTGCGTGGCGTCATCGGCGTGCAGACGGCCTTCAGCGATTTTCGCGCCGACGGCGAGGAGGCATTCCTGCCGCGCAGCAAGACGCGCGCCAATGGAATTTTTCTGCTCGAAGAATATCGTCTGGCCGACTGGCGTTTTGAGGCCGGTGCACGTCAGGACTGGCAAAGCGTTTCACCGGCAGGCCACCTCGAGAAGTCCCGGCTGTCCGGCACGTCGTTGTCGGCTGCGGCGATCTGGGATTTCGCCCCTCGCTATTCGTTGGCATTGTCGGTGTCGCGCTCGCAACGTCTGCCGTCGGCGCAGGAGCTCTACGCCGACGGCGTGCATCTGGCCACCAACACCTACGAAATTGGCAATGCCAGGTTCGATCGCGAGACGTCGCGCAATATTGATCTGACCTTGCGCAAGCACGAGGGCGACACGACGTTGAGCCTGAGCGCATTCCACAACCGGGTCAAAAACTATATATACGCCGATACGCTGGATCGTTTCGAAGACTTCCGCCTCATTGAGTACTCGCAGCAGGACGCAGAGTTCACCGGCGTGGAAGGCCAGATCAATCATCAGTTCTCGCCGTTGTTCTCTGCCGGCGTGTTTGGCGATTATGTGCGCGGCAAACTGACGGGCGGCCAGGGCAATCTGCCGCGTATCCCCGCGGCACGGCTGGGTGCGCGCGCCAACGTCAAATGGCAGCAGTGGTCCGCAGGGGTGGAGTATACTTATGTATTCCGCCAGAAAGACATCGCCAGCTATGAGAGCGAAACGCCGGGTTATTCACTGGTCAACGCCGTGGTCAGCTATCGCTTCAAGGCCGCTGGCGCGCAGTATGACGTTTATCTGCGCGGCAACAACCTGTTGGACAAGCTGGCCTATAACCACGCTTCGTTCTTGGCCACCTCGGCGCCGCTGCCCGGGCGCTCGGTATTGCTGGGCGTGCGGATGACGTACTGAGACGCTCAGTCTTTGCCGCCAGGCTTGCGGTTGGCGCGTGGGTGGGCCTGGTCATAGACTTTGGCCAGGTGCTGGAAATCCAGCCGTGTGTAGATCTGGGTGGTGGCGATGTTGGCATGCCCCAGCAACTCTTGCACGGCGCGCAGATCCTGCGCGGATTGCAGTACATGGCTGGCAAAGCTGTGGCGCAGCACATGGGGGTGGACATGCGCCGGCATGCCTGCGGCTTGGGCCAGCCGGCCCAATTGCTGTTGCACCACGCGCGGCGAGATGCGGGCGCCGCGCGCGCCCAGAAAAAGCGCGTGCTGATCGGCCGCCGGTGTGGTGGCTGCCAACAACGTGCCGCGCGCCGCAAGCCATTGATCCAGCGCATCCAGCGCGGCCTTGCCCACCGGCACGGTGCGCCGTTTACCGCCCTTGCCCAGCACAATGACTTCTGCCTCGGCCCGATCAAGCCAGCCGCGCGGATCCTCACCCGCATCACGCTGATAATGCGTATCGAGTCCCACCAATTCTGACAGGCGCAGGCCGCTGGAATAGAGCAGTTCGAACATGGCGTGATCACGCAGGCCAGCCGGGTCGCGGGCCAACGTTGCCGGCGCGTGGTCTAGCAATGCTTGAGCCTGATCCACAGACAAGGCTTTGGGTAACGCCCGGGGCGCTTTGGGGGCCCGGACGCCGGCTACCGGGTTGCTCGGCAGCCCCGCTTGCGGCGCCCACCAATGATAGAAACCCCGCCAGGCCGCCAGCCGGCGCGCCAGACTGCGCGGCCCCAGGCCTTGAGCGTGCAGGCGAGCGATGGCTTGGCGGATGTGGCCCGTCGACAGGGCGGCCAGCGGCACGCCATGCTTTTGCGCGACGTCTGCCAGGCATTGGAGATCGCGGCGGTAGGCCGAGAGGGTGTGCTCGGCGTAGCGCCGTTGCGTCTGCAAATGCCGCAGCCAGGCAAAGAGTGGCGCGGCATCCTCGGTCATAGGGCCTCAGGCCAGACGATGCAGCGCGGCCGAGGCGAGCTGGCCGATGGTTTCGAGAAACGCAGTACCCATCTCGGGCGTAAAGCGCGCGGCGTCGTCGGAGCCCAGAATCAGCAGGCCGACGCTGGGGGCGTCTGCCTGCAGCCGCAGCGCCACCAGAGCCAGCGACTTGGGGGTGCTATCGAGCCAGCGGACAGCCTCGAACCCGGTGTCATTGCCGCAATAGGGCGTTTTCAAGCTATCGGCAAAGGTACGGGCGTCGTCGGAGACGGCTGCACCATAGCCGTGTTGGCCCTCGGCCGGCAGGCCGGGCAGATTCCACAGACGCAAGCCGGCGTGATCCAGATTGAACTGCTCGGCCAGGCCCAGTGTGATCTCGGCCGGCAGGCGTGCTGCGTCGGTTTCGCGCAGCAGGCGAGCCGACCAGGCGGTCACCTGCTGGGCGATGGTCTCGTTGTCGCCGGCGTTACGCACCAACTCATTGAGACGCCATTCGAGGCTGCGATTGCGCTCGCGCAGCGTGAGAATCTGCCGCTCGGCCAGCGATATCGCCCGCCCGCCATGGGGGTTGGGAACGTGCAGATTGGCGAACACGGTCGGGTGCTCATCGAAGAACGCCGGGTGTTCCTGCAGAAAATGCGCAATATCCTGCGCGCTGGGATCGTTGGTGGTCATGTCGCCTTGATGGATGCGTTGCGCTCAGCGATTCAGCGCCATGGAAAAGACCAGTTTGTCGATATCGATCTGGCCATGGAATACGGACTGGGCCGGGCCGGTCATGCGCAGTTGGGCGCCGTCCCAGGCAATGGTCAGCACGCCGCCGCGGGTTTGCACGCGCACGGGACTGTCGAGCAGGCCGCCGCGGATGCCGGCAGCCACGGCCGCGCAGGCCCCGGTGCCGCAAGCCAGGGTCTCGCCCGCGCCGCGTTCGTAGACGCGCAGCGCGATGGCGTGGCGGTCGATGATCTGCATGAAACCGGCATTGACGCGGCGCGCAAAGCGGGGATGCGATTCGATTTGCGGGCCCAGACGGGCCACGGCTGCTGTGGCGACATCGGCGACCACCTGCACGGCGTGCGGGTTGGAAATGGCCACGGTCGAGATTTCCACCTCGGCGCCGTCAAGCGGCAGGGTGTAGAGCGTATCCTGCCCCTGCGAGCGCTGGGTCAGGCCGTGGGCATCGAAGGGTAGCGCCGCCGGATCGAAGCACGTCGATCCCATATCCACGGTTACCTGTCCGTCTTCGCTTTCGTCGAGCAGAATGACGCCGCTGACGATCTCCGCGCGCAGCGGGTTCTTCTCGCTCAAGCCCTGCTCGTGCACAAAGCGCACGAAGCAGCGCGCGCCGTTGCCGCAATGCTCGACCTCGCTGCCGTCATTGTTGAAAACCCGGTAGCGAAAGTCGGCGTCGGGGCGGGTAGGCCGCTCGACCAGCAATATCTGGTCGGCGCCGACGCCGAAATGCCGGTCGCCCAGAGCGCGCGCGCGCTCCGGCGTCATCTCGATGGTTTGGCGAACGCCGTCGAGCACGACGAAGTCGTTGCCGGCGCCATGCATTTTGGTGAAGTTCCAGATCATGCCGGGATTATCACCCATTCCCAACCATCTGGCAGCCGGGCTAGTAGAGCTTGGGCGAGCCCTCGGGGCGTGTTTTGAAACGCCGGTGCACCCAGTAGTACTGGCTGGGGCAGCGGCGGATCCAGCTTTCTAACTCGCGGTTCAGGCGCGCCGTCGCATCCTCGAGGCTGTCTTGGCCGGGGAAATCGGCCAGCGGCGGGAGGACTTCGACGTGATAGCGGCCGGAGGCTGGGTCCCAGAAGTCGAGGATGGGCAGCACGGCGGCATTCCACTTGCGCGCCAATTGCGCTGTCGCGACCAGCGTGGCGGCGGGCACGCCAAAAAAGGGCACGAAGGCCGAGCCGTTGCGGCCGAAATCCATGTCGGGCAGGTAATACACGGGCCGGGCCTGGCGGAAATGGCGTATCAGGTCGCGCACTCCATCTTTGCGGCTGACAAGGAAAACCTCGTTGAATCGCATGCGGCCGGCCCGCACGATGGCATCGACGGCCGCGTCGCTTTGTGGCGTGTACATGGTCGCGCCACTGGGAACTTCCATGGTCAGGCGGGTGGCGGCGACATCCAGTCCGATGAAATGCGGTGCCAGAAGAATGACCGGCCGTCCGGAGGCGGCCAGCATATTGATGGTGTCGGCGCCACTGACGGTGACCATCTCGCGTATGGCATCGGGGCTGCCGTACCAGAGTACTCCCCGGTCGACGATGGATTGGCCCAGCGCGCGGAAGTGTTCGCGGGTCCAGCGCTGCCGCGTCTGCGGGCTTTCGTCGGGGAAGCAGATTTCCAGGTTGCGCCGCACGATATGGACACGCGATTTGGCCAGATGCAGGGCCAGCCAGCCTGCGCAGGCGCCAGCACGCTGCCGCGCTCGGGGACTCATGCCGGCGAACCAGCGCAGCAGCCCGGTCAGGGCACGGGTTTTGAAATCGGAACTCATGGGGCTGTGGGGGCGGGGGGTGCGCCGCGCGGGGTCTTATATCGGTTATAGCCCCAGAGATACTGATCGGGGCAACGGCGGATCAATGCTTCCATGCTGTGGTTGAGCAGCGTGGCCTGAGCCTGAGGGTCGTCGGGCAGCGGTTCCGGTACCCGAACAAAGTGCAGTTGCCAGCCTTGGCCACGGGGCAGGCGCTGCGCCGCGCAAAGTACGATGGGCACGCGCGTTTGCCCGGCGAGTTTGCCGGGCAGGGTGACCGTGTAGGCCATGCGGCCAAAAAACGGCGCCCAGACGCCTTCGCCCTGGCCCGGCGCCTGATCGGGCAACAGTCCCACGGCCTCGCCGCGACGCAGAGCGCGCACGAATTCGCGGACACCCTGCATATTGGCGGGAACGGCGCGTACCGCCGAGTTGTTGCGCGCGGTCTCCAGCAAAGGAGCCAGAATGGCCTTGCGCGGCGGGCGAAACATGACCGTCAGCGCGACCTTCTGCGCCAGATAGCGGGCCATGACCTCAAAACAGCCCAGATGCGGCGTGAGAAATACCGTGCCGCGTTGCTCGGCCAGGGTCGTCTCCAGGACGGCGCGGTTCGCCTCGTCAAGATGGATGCGGTTCAGACTGTCTTTTTCGCGAAACCAGATCCAGGGTGATTCGAGCATGCTCGCGCCGATCTGGCCGGCCGCGCGGCGCGCGAACGCCGCCTGCGGGTAACCCGCTTGCGCGGCATTGGCTTTGAGGCGCTGCCGGTATTTGCCTGGCCAGGCATAAGCCAGCTTGCCCAGACTCCGCCCGAACGCCTGCAGTACAGGCAGCGGCAACAGGGCAATGAAGCGGAAAAAAGCGAGCAGCATGTAGTCGTTGTCGAAAACGGCGCGGCAGGCCCGTGGGTCCGTCCGCAAAAACGCTACGGCCAGCAGGGTTGCTTCGCCCGGATACCCATTTTCGCCTAAAATGCCTGAAGTCGCTGAGTTAACCGACAACTTGCGGAGCGACGTTGCAGCTTGTGCTGCTTCAAATCCGCTAAAGCGTCGCGCCCAGATGCCCTTCTTGCCAGGAAGATCCGGGGCGCAACGCGCCTCGTTCAACTTGAGGGCCGGCTTTCGGCCGGACATGTACGTAAGGACGCATCGTGGCTAATAACGATTTTCTCTTCACCTCCGAGTCGGTCTCGGAAGGCCACCCCGACAAGGTCGCCGACCAGATTTCCGACGCCATCCTCGACGCCATCTTCACGCAGGATCCCAACGCGCGGGTCGCAGCCGAAACCCTGTGCAATACGGGTCTGGTCGTGCTGGCCGGAGAAATCACCACCAGCGCCAACGTCGATTACATCCAGGTCGCGCGCGACACGATCCGCCGTATCGGCTACGACAATACCGACTACGGTATCGACTACAAGGGTTGCGCGGTGCTGGTCGCCTATGACAAGCAGTCGCCCGACATTGCTCAAGGTGTGGACCGCAGCTCCGAGGACTACCTCAATCAGGGCGCCGGCGACCAGGGGTTGATGTTCGGCTACGCCTGCGATGAAACGCCCGACCTGATGCCCGCACCGATCTGGTACGCCCACCGCCTGGTGCAGCGTCAGAGCGAGCTGCGCAAGGACGGCCGCCTGCCGTGGCTGCGTCCCGACGCCAAGTCGCAAGTCACCTTCCGCTATGTCGACGGCCGTCCGGTCGAAGTCGACACCGTGGTGCTGTCGACGCAGCACGCGCCCGAAATCGAGCAGTCCGCCATCCACGAGGCGGTCATTGAAGACATCATCAAGCCTTGCTTTCCCGACGGCCTGATCACGCCCAAGACCAAGTTCCTGGTCAACCCGACCGGCCGCTTTGTCATCGGCGGGCCGCAAGGCGATTGCGGGCTGACGGGCCGCAAGATTATCGTCGACACCTATGGCGGCGCCTGCCCCCACGGCGGAGGCGCTTTTTCGGGCAAGGATCCGTCCAAGGTGGATCGCTCGGCGGCTTACGCGGCCCGCTATGTGGCCAAGAACGTCGTGGCCGCCGGCCTGGCGCGTCAGTGCCAGGTGCAGGTGAGCTATGCCATCGGCGTGGCCGAGCCCATCAACATTACGGTTTACACCGAAGGCACCGGCGTGATCCCCGATGACCAGATCGCCAAGCTCGTGCGCGAGCACTTCGATCTGCGCCCCAAGGGCATCGTCAACATGCTCGATCTGCTGCGCCCGATCTACACCAAGACGGCCGCCTATGGCCACTTCGGCCGGTCCGAGCCGGAGTTTTCCTGGGAAGCCACCGACAAGGTTCAGGCACTCAAGAAATCTGTCTGAGGTGCTGCATGCAAAACCCCCTGGCCTTGAGTCAGGGGATTTTTTTGGGCAGTACTACTTGCGTTTTTCGTCGGCGCGCAGCGTCAGCACACGTACGCCGTGAGCCGTGACAGCGACCGTGTGTTCGAACTGCGCCGAGAGTTTGCCGTCCTCGGTCACGACGGTCCAGCCATCATCTTCGGTGCGCACGTCTGCACGTCCCTGATTGATCATGGGCTCGATGGTAAAGACCATGCCTTCACGCAGCACCAGGCCCGTGCGTGGCCGGCCCCAATGCAGAACCTCGGGCGCTTCATGCATCTCGCGGCCTATGCCGTGTCCGCAATACTCGCGGACCACGGAATACCCATGCTGGCGTGCGTACTGCTCGATGGCATGGCCTATGTCACCCAGCCGGGCGCCGGGCCGCACGGCAAGAATGCCACGCCACATGGCTTCGTAGGTTACCTGCACCAGACGTCGAGCCGAGGGCTTGACCTCTCCCACCAGATAAGTCTTGCTGGAATCGGCGATATGGCCATTTTTCTCCAGGGTGATATCAAAGTTGACGATATCGCCATTGCGCAGGACATCGGCTGTCGACGGCACGCCGTGGCAGACGACCTGGTTCGGTGACGCGTTCAGCGCATAGGCATAGCCATACTGCCCCTTACTGGCCGGCCTTGCCTTGAGCTCCTGCACAATGAACTGCTCGACAAGGTCGTTGACCTGCATGGTGGACATCCCGGCCAGCGGCAGCGAGTCCAACCGACCGAATACGGCGGCCAGTAGCCTGCCCGACTCGGCCATCAGGGCGATTTCGTCCGGGCGCTTGATCATGCTGCGGCCTCTTGCAGCGCAGGGGTTTGAACCCCGGCGGCACGCAACTGACTAGCGAGTACTTCGTTAAAGGACAGCGCCGGGTTCAGCTCGCACAACATGCCGATCTTGATCCAGAACGCGGCCTGTGCATTGATGGAGCGGCATGTCACCGAGCTGGCCTTGCGGATCTGGTCGTGCAATTCATCGTCGATGTTTACGATGCCCATCGGTTTCTCGATATATGATTCATATATAAATCATATTATCATTAACACGGACTCGGGTTCATCCGTGGGCCGCAGGCGAGGGCGGGCAGGGGCCGGCTCTGCTCTGTTGCTCCTGGATCTCTAGCTCATAGGGCCGCGACTGGGGGCTTTCCAACGGTGGCGTAATCGCCAGTCGGCGATAGGGCTATGCAAAAAGGGACATAGGCCCGGTGCTAAGCTTGCGCCCATGAGTAGCCGTGAAGATCCGACCGAACCTGCCCCGTCTGGCGTTTTTGCCGCCACCGACTCGCCCTGCGTGGCCGTGTGCTCCACATTGTTTGACGACATTTGCCGAGGGTGTGGCCGCACGGCCATGGAAGTCGCCAACTGGGTCTTCATGACCGAAGAAGAAAAGCGCGACGTCTGGGTGCGCATTCGCGCTCAGGGTTATCCCCGGCGCAACAACTGAGCGCCTGTCTTGGCCCTGTCATACGTGGCGGGCCTAATCGACCCCATCGTCTCCTTGGGGTTTTGGCATGCGTATCGCACTGGTAACGGATGCCTGGCATCCACAGGTCAATGGCGTGGTTCGCACCTGGACGGCCATGTGCACGCTGCTGCGCGCCTGGGGTCATGAAGTCCGGGTCATCAGCCCTGAAGGCAGTCGCACCGTACCTGCGCCTTCAGAGCCGGACCTGCGGCTGTGTCTCACTCCCCGGCGGCAATTGCGGCGCCTGCTGCAAGGATGGGTGCCCGACGCCTTGCATATCGCCACCGAAGGCCCGCTGGGCCTGGCCGCGCGCAGCATGGCGCTCAAGCGCGGCTGGCGGTTCACGACCTCGTTTCACACCATGTTCCCGGATTATCTTCAGGCGCGCATGGGGATACCCGCGGGCTTGCCGTGGCGATACATGCGCTGGTTCCACCGCCCTTCTCAGCGCGTGCTGGTGCCCACGCCCACGGTGGCTGATGTCGTCGCCGCGCGCGGTATCGGCAACCTGAAAATCTGGTCGCGCGGTGTCGACGCGACGCACTTCCAGCCGGTGGCTTCGGAATTGCTGGCCCATTTGCCGCGTCCGATCTGGCTGTCCGTCGGGCGCGTAGCGCGGGAAAAGAACCTGGATGCCTTTCTGGCGCTGGACCTGCCGGGCAGCAAGGTGGTGGCCGGCGCTGGCCCTGACCTGGCCCGGCTGCGCCGCCAGTTTCCCGAGGCCCACTTCCTGGGCGCGCAGGGCGACGCGCAATTGCCCGAGCTCTATAGCGCGGCCGATGCGTTTGTCTTTCCCTGTTTGACCGACACCTTCGGGCTGGTCATGCTGGAGGCCATGGCCTGCGGCACACCGGTGGCCGCCTTTCGCAGCGAGGCGCCCCTGGCTGTGGTGCGTCAAGGCCAGACCGGCGTGCTGGACGACGACCTCGCCCGCGCCTGCCTGGCCGCGCGCCAGCTTGACCGTCGTACGGTGCGCGACTGGGCGCTGACACGCAGTTGGGATGCTGTGGCGCAGGATCTGCTCGCTGCGCTGGTGCCCATCGATGGCATGGCAGCGCAAAGTACGCCTGAACAAGCCCTCGGCGTCTGATGCCCGCCGCATGGGGCTTCCCGCCTGCTTGTCCGACCCGCTACAATGCCGCTCATCCTTGAGGAGCGCTGCGACGAAAGCCGGATATACGGCTCGCCAGGCTCAGGGATCGTGTCCAGGCGCCGCCCCATGTGCGGCGCTTTGCAACGGCGCTCACCTTAGCCGCTAGGCCGGCAGGGTGATGGCGCCATGGTTTCATGGTTCTTCACGTCGGTCGGCCAGTGTGCGCCGTTCATCTTTTTTACGTGGAGATCTACACCGTGAACGCAGTGTCCGATAAAGGCTTTTCCGATTACATCGTCGCCGACATGGGTCTGGCAGGCTGGGGCCGCCGTGAGCTGGCCATCGCCGAGACCGAAATGCCGGGCCTGATGGCCATTCGCGAAGAGTACGCGGCTGCGCAGCCCTTGAAGGGCGCGCGTATCGCCGGCAGCCTGCACATGACCATCCAGACTGGGGTGCTGATCGAAACTCTGGTTGCTCTGGGCGCCGAAGTGCGCTGGGCGTCGTGCAACATCTTCTCGACCCAGGACCACGCCGCTGCCGCCATCGCCGCAACGGGCACGCCGGTGTTCGCCATCAAGGGCGAGACCTTGCAAGAGTACTGGCAGTACACCCACAAGATTTTCGAGTGGCCGCAAGACCGTCATGCCAACATGATTCTGGACGACGGTGGCGATGCGACGCTGCTGCTGCATCTGGGCACCAAGGCCGAGACCGACATTTCCGTGCTGGATAAACCGGGCAGCGAAGAAGAGCGCGTGCTGTTTGCCGCCATCAAGGAAACGCTGGCGCGCGACCCGAAGTGGTACTCCACCCGTCTGGCGCAGATCAAGGGCGTGACCGAAGAGACCACCACGGGCGTGCATCGTCTCTATCAGATGTCGCAAAAGGGTGAATTGGCCTTCGCGGCCATCAACGTCAATGATTCGGTCACCAAGTCCAAGTTCGACAACCTCTACGGATGCCGCGAGTCGCTGGTCGATGGCATCAAGCGCGCCACCGATGTGATGGTGGCAGGCAAGATCGCCGTGGTTGCCGGCTATGGTGACGTGGGCAAGGGTTGCGCCCAGGCACTGGCTGCGTTGCGCGCACAAGTGTGGGTCACGGAAATCGACCCGATCTGCGCCTTGCAGGCTGCCATGGAAGGCTTCAAGGTCGTCACCATGGAGCAAGCTGCTGCGCACGCCGATATCTTCGTCACCGCAACGGGCAACTACCACGTGATCACCCGCGCCCACATGGACGCCATGAAAGATCAGGCCATCGTCTGCAACATCGGTCACTTCGACAACGAAATCGACGTCGCCGCGATCGAGCAGGATTGCCAGTGGGAAGAGATTAAGCCTCAGGTCGACCACGTGATCTTCCCGGACGGCAAGCGCATCATCCTGCTGGCCAAGGGCCGTCTGGTCAACCTGGGTTGCGCCACCGGCCACCCCTCGTTCGTGATGTCCTCGTCGTTTGCCAACCAGACGATCGCACAGATCGAGCTGTTCACGCGCAACGAGCAGTACACCAGCGGCCAGGTGTATGTACTGCCCAAGCATCTGGACGAGAAGGTCGCCCGTCTGCACCTGAAAAAACTCGGCGTGAACCTCACCACGCTTTCGCAAGAGCAGGCGCAGTACATCGGCGTGCCGGTCCAAGGCCCCTTCAAGCCGGGCCATTATCGCTATTGATTGCAGCGATGTTGCACAATAGGGGTGGCTGTTGAGGCCACCCTTTACTAAAGGAGATCGATATGACTTTGATTCTGGTCTGGGTTCTGAACGCGGTGGCGCTGCTGGCCGTGGCGTATCTTTTGCCTGGCATTGCCGTGGCCAGCTTCGGTTCGGCGCTGTTGGCCGCACTGGTTCTGGGCTTGTTGAACATGCTGGTCAAGCCTGTATTGGTCGTGCTGACGTTGCCTATCACTATCGTCACGCTCGGTCTCTTCCTGATTATCCTGAACGCTTTGTTGTTCTGGCTGGCCGGTTCGATTCTGCGCGGCTTCCAGGTCAACGGCTTCTGGTGGGCCGTGGCGGGTGCGATTCTCTACAGCATCATCTCGGGCCTGCTGTCCTATCTGATACCTTGATGACTGACACAACCTCTCCCGCGTTCAGCCTGGAGTTTTTCCCGCCGCGAGATATCGCGGCCCAGGAAAGGCTGGTGCGCGCGGCCAAGCAGATGCTGGCGATTCAACCACGCTATGTCAGCGTGACTTTCGGCGCGGGTGGCTCCACGCGCGCCGGTACTGAAGACACCGTTCGCACGTTGACCAACCTCGGCTGCGATGCGGCGCCACATCTGTCTTGCATCGGTGCCTCGCGCGAGCAATTGCGCGAGATCCTCAACAATTACCGCCAGGCCGGGGTGCGCCGCGTGGTGGCTCTGCGCGGTGACTTGCCCTCGGGAATGGGGGGCGATGCCGGCGAGCTGCGTTATGCGAGTGAACTGGTGCGTTTCATCCGCGAGGAAACCGGCGATTGGTTCCACATCGAAGTGGCTGCCTATCCCGAGATACATCCGCAGGCAGCCAGCCCCACGGTCGACCTCGACCATTTCGTGGCCAAGGTCCAGGCCGGCGCCGACGCGGCCATCACGCAATACTTCTTCAACGCCGACGCCTACTTTGACTTTGTCGACCGGGCGCAGGCGCGTGGCGTGAGCATTCCTATCGTGCCGGGCATCATGCCCATCACCAACTACAGCCAGCTTTCGCGATTTTCGGAAATGTGCGGCGCGGAACTACCGCGCTGGATACGTCTGCGACTGGCGGAGTTTGGCGACGACAAGGCGTCCATCCGTGCTTTCGGCCAGGACGTGGTGACCGAGCTGTGCCAGACCTTGCTGGATACCGGCGTGCCGGGCCTGCACTTCTATACCCTGAATCAATCAGAAGCGATCCTTGGTATCTGGAAGAATCTGCAGCGCTAGGCAATAAAAAAACGGCACCCGAACGGGTGCCGCCTTCGGGCCGGCGTACAACCTTATTGAGGTTCGATGCCGGCTTTTTTCATCATGCCGCCCCACTTGGTTGTTTCCGACTGCAGCCAGCTATGCAGTCCCTCGGGGGTCTGCTTGGCCGCAGGCACGATCTCGGCGCCCAGTTCATTCATCTTGGTGGCAAACGCCGGATCCTTGAGCGCAATGCGCAAGGCTTCGTTGATGCGGTCGATCTGGGCTTTAGGCGTGCCCTTGGGCGCGTAGATGCCATGCCAGACCATGACTTCGAATCCCTTCAAGCCGCTTTCCTCCAGGGTGGGCGCATCCGGCAGCGACTTGATGCGCTCCTGCGTGGTGACCCCGTAGAGTTTGACGCTGCCGCCTTTGATCTGCGGAAGCGTTTGCGTGGTCTGATCGCACAGCATATCCACCTGTCCGCCCAGCAGGGCGCTCATGGCAGGCGCCGTGCCGGCGTAGGGGATTTCCGTGAACTGTGTGCCCAGGGCATCCTGTAGCAGCGTGCCGCATAGTTGCGACACGGCGCCCGGTCCGGCATTGGCGAGGTTGATTTTGTTGCCGTTGGCGCGAGCATAGGCGATGAAGGCGGGCATGTCGGCGGGCGGCAGGCTCTTGCGGCCCATGAGCGTCATTGGCACATCGGCGACCTGGCCGACGTACTCGAAATCCTTCAAGGGGTCGTAGGGCAGTTTCTTGTACAGTGCCGGGGCTGTAGCCATTCCATTGTGGTGAATGAGCAGCGTATAACCATCTGGCTGGGCTCGCGAGACAAACGAAGGACCGAGCGTGCCGCCGGCGCCGGTGCGGTTCTCGACCACGATGGGCTGGCCTAATGTTTTGCTCATCGATGCGCCCAGTGAACGGGCCACCACATCCGTGGGACCACCGGCCGCGAAAGGCACGACCAAAGTCAGGGCGTGCGCGGGGAAATTCTTGTCTTGGGCATGAACGCTCATCGAGAGCAGACCGCCCAGGGCCAGCAGGGCCGCACGGCGACCGACGGGGGTACGTTTCATCAGGGTCTCGCTCCTTTTTTTGTGGCCGTCACCGGCAGCGATCCTTATGAGCGCGCTGGCCGTGGCGGTAACCGCATAGTGTGCGTGGCCGCAGCCCACCTGGGTATTCGTGATTCTTGAAAGCCCACTTCGGCATGGCGAAACCGCGTCAGGCAGAGCGCCCGTCCGATATTGGGCATATGCGCTACCCATGCCGGGATACGGGTGAGAGCATCGGGCTGACATTTCCATGTCAGCTCTGTGCCAATCCGGTGCAGCTCATCAAGGAGTCCATTAATGTCCTCTTCCCCCGTCTACCTGAAGACCATTGCCGCCCTGGCCACGTCGCTGGTGGCGTCGATCGCCTCGGCCGAAGGCGCGGATCAGTCCTGCGGCGCAGGCGCTTGCGGCAAGAAAGAAACGTCTCAGCCTAAGGGCGATACTGGCAGCAAAGACAAAAATGGCCAGCACACCGCTGGCAGCAGCACTTCTTCCACGGCAGAGCAGCCGGATGCCGGCTGCGGCAAAAAGGATGCTTCGTGCGCCAAGCACTAGCGACTCCCCACGTCGGTCTTGGTTACCGGCGTGAAATGTCCACGTGGGATATGTCCGCCGTCCAGGCGGACTTTTTCGAGGTAGTGCCTGAAAACTGGCTGCGCCGCGATCGGGCGCCATTGCATCGGCTATTGGCCAGCGGCCGCAGTATTGCCTTGCACGGGGTGTCGCTCAATCTTGGCGGAGACTCGGCGTTGGATCCAGGATTTCTGCGTGCGATCCATGCCTTGATGCAAGAACTGGGCAGTTGCCATTACTCCGATCACCTCGCCGCCAGCGGTGACGCCCATCAGCTCTACGATCTCTTTCCATCCCCTTCACACAAGCCGAAGTGCGGCGCGTGGCCGATCGGATACGCCACGCGCAGGATATCCTCGGTCAGGCCATGGGGGTGGAGAACAGCACCTGGTACACCAACGTCGGCGAGATGTGCGAGGCGCAGTTTCTGGCCGAGGTGGCCGACCGGGCGGATTGCGCCATCGTGCTCGACCTGAACAATATCGACGTCAACCACAAAAACCACGGTGGCCACGACATCGAAGGGTACGTGAGTCACATCGACCTGTCGCGCGTGAGCTATCTGCATGTGGCCGGTCATGAATTCGACCCGCGGTTTGGCATGTATGTAGACACCCACAGTCGCGGGGTGTCCGCGAGCACCGCGCAGTGGGCTCTCCGTCTGCATGAGCATCACGGGCTGCCCATTCTGCTGGAATGGGACAACGACATACCCGGCGTGCAGGAGATCAATCGGGAGCTCGAATGTCTGCAGCGTTTTATGACTACGTCAGAGGTCTGACCGATCGCGTGCCACCGGGTTACAGCGTCGCCGGCATGCGCGTCTACCGATACCTCGTTTACCTGGGGGCCAGCCAGATGGTGGAGGCGAGCTTTCCGGGCTTGCGACAGGGCCTGGGAGAGCCGGCCTGGCGTGCGCTGATCGAGGGTTTCGTTCGCCAGTCAGCCTGGACGTCGCATTTCTATGGGGATTTACAACATGAGTTTCGGGAATTTCTTGCGCGCACGACAGCTTGAGCCGGCCTTGGCGCTTCTGTTGCTGCGACTGTGGACAGGCCTTGAGTTTGCTCGGGCGGGGTGGACCAAACTGAGCGGCGGCCTGCAGGCGCCAGCCTGGTTCCGCGGATTGGACTTTCCCGTGCCACACGTCTGGCTACCCGCCAACCTGAACTGGGTCAGCGCCGGCGTGCTGGAGTTGGCGCTGGGTGTGGCGCTTATCGTCGGCCTGTGCACGCGCTGGGCCGCGGCCGCGCTGATCTACATCGTTTTCGTTGCCGTCTATTCGGTGCACTTCGATCTCGGCTGGGCGGGGTGGAACCAGATCGAAACCGATGAGGGATTGGGCTTCAAGGTGCCGCTAATGCTGGCCTTGATGCTGTTTGCACTGTTTGCCTGCGGCGCGGGTGACTGGTCGCTGGACCGACGCTTGGGACGCTGCAGGCAGCGGCGAGGCGGCTAACTGTGAACTGTCAATAGGTTGTATTCGTCCAGGTTGAGTCTGGAGATGGGTACAGCGCGCCCGATGCCTTGGTGGGGTCGATGCCAGTTGTAGTGGTGTAGCCAGGATTTCATGGCATCGGCTCGGTGTTGGGAGTTCTGGTAGGTGTGAGCGTAAGCCCACTCACGCAAGGCCGACTGGATGAAGCGTTCGGCCTTGCCATTGGTCTGTGGGCGGTAAGGTCGGGTAAAGCGGTGCTTGATGCCCAGCTCATGGCACAGCGCGGCGAAGGCGCGGCTGCGAAAGGCCGAGCCATTGTCGGTGAGCAAGCGCTGGATGGTCACGCCCAGGCGCTGGTAGTAGGCCACTGCGTCCTTGAGGAACTGGACGGCGCTGGGGAAGCGCTCGTCGGGGTGGATGTCGGTGAAGGCCACGCGGGCGTGGTCATCGATGGCCACGAAGACGAAGTCCCAGCCGGCCCCCTCAACGGTATCGCGTCGGTTGCCCGTGACCCGGTGGCCAGGGCGCTGGATACGTCCCAGCTTCTTGATGTCGATGTGCAGCAGATCGCCGGGGGCCTGATGCTCGTAGCGCACCACCGGCTCGGCCGGCTCCAGGTCGGCCAGGTGCGACAGACCGGCGCGGGCCAGGACGCGGCTGACGGTGCTGGCTGACACGCCCAGCGCCTGGGCGATGCGCGCTTGGGTCAGCCGCTTGCGGCGCAGCTCCACGATAGCCAGCGCCTTGGTCGGCGCAATCGCTCGGGGCGAGACCGTCGGGCGCGAGGACGCATCGGCCAAGCCCGCCTGGCCCTGAGCCAGGAAGCGGCCCAGCCATTTGCGCACAGTCGGCGCGGTGACCCCATAGGCGCGGGCCGCTTCAGGCACACAAACTTGATGGGCGATCAATTGCTGGACCATTTCGAGGCGACGTAGGAAGGTCAATCGGGCATGCTTATGGGTGTTCATCCGGCCGGGCTCCTTGAGTGAACTGGGGGGTTGGCGATTTCCAGTTTCTCAAATCCGGTTCGGATGAACCATGCATACAACCTATTGAATCTTCACAGCTAACTGGCTTGCCGTGCATGGACGCCCTGGGCCAGCAGCTGCGGCGCTGCGTAAGGCTGATCGGCCAGACCGGCCGGGCGCACGCGCATGGGCTGGTGCACACGATGCGCGGGCACAAGGGAGTCGGGATCTTCCGGCTGGCTCCATAACGGGTCCGGGATCTCAGCGAACACCTGGCGCAGCCGCTCTCCCCAACTGCCACGGATCATTGCGAAGTATTCGTTCTGCTCGTCGATGCTCGCAAAATGGGTCACCTGCAGCGACCCCGACTCGTAGACGAGTAGATCCAACGGCAATCCGACCGAGATATTCGAGCGCAGTGTCGAATCCATCGAAATGAGTGCGCATTTGGCGGCCTCATCCAGCGGAGTGTCGGGCTGCAATACGCGGTCAAGGATGGGTTTGCCGTATTTGGCTTCGCCGATCTGAAAATACGGGCACTCCGGCGTGGCTTCGATGAAATTGCCTGCGGCATAGACTTGAAACAGGCGGTATGGCGCAGCGCCGATCTGGCCACTAAAAATCAGATTGATATTGAACTCCACGCCTTGCTCGCGCAAGGCCTCGGCATCGCGTTCGTAGACCAGTCTTACTGCTTGTCCCACGCGGCGAGTCGCTTCGAACATACTGGGGACCCGCCATATCGAGTCCGGGCGTCGGGCGTTTTCTTCCGCCAAGACGTTGAGCACGGCTTGACTGATGGCAAGGTTGCCGGAGGTCATGAGCACCATGACACGATCGCCTGGCAGCTCGAAAACATGTAGCTTGCGAAAGTTGCTGATCTGATCGACGCCGGCATTGGTGCGCGAGTCCGATAGAAAGACCAGACCCTGGTTGAGTTGGGCTGCGATGCAATAGGTCATGGGGCAGGGGCGATAAAGAGGGATGGCGGGGCTTACTGCTGATGGGCGGCCTGGACCTGAACCGAGACGCTCATGACCTCGCCTCCGCCGCCATTGCGCACTCCGCGCACGGGCGAAGCGGAGTCATAGTCGCGGGCCACTGCCAACCGACAGTGACAATCCGAGGCAAATTGCCGGTTAGTGATGTCCACGCTGATCCACCCTTGGCCGTCAAGCCAGACATCGACCCAGGCGTGGCTGGCAGCGTGGGCGGCCTCAGTATAGAGGTAGCCGCTGACATAGCGTGCCGGCACGCCCAGCCCGCGAGCGCATGCCAGGAAGAGGTGGGCGTGATCCTGGCAGACTCCATGACCCAGGCGCAGGACGTCACCGGCCGCGGTGCCGACGTCAGTCGTGCCAGGCTCATAGTGGACTCGGTCGCAGATAACGTCGGCCAGCTTGAGTGCATCTTCGGCCGTTCTCAGACCGTGTGGTAAAGCACCGCGCGCGAGTGCCCGCACGGGGTCGTTGGGTTGGGTGAGTGCGGTGGGCACGCAGAAGGCCTGCAAGGGAAGGCGAGGTTCTTCCTCGGGCAGTCGGCCTTGCGCGAGCGTGTCGATCTCGATGTGGCCGGTTACGCGCAGTTCAATCTCTTCGTGCGGCCGGGTCATCGTCAGTGTGTGGGTGATATTGCCGAAGGCATCGACCTGTTCCTGCAAGGGCGCGGGCGCGTCGATGAACCAGCGCAGTGCACGCTGATGTTCGTCCTGCCGGGGGGTCAGACGTAATACCTGGATGCTGTAGCTCACCGGCGAGGTGTAGCGGTAGTGCGTGATGTGGCGAATGAGGTGTTTCATGCTGGCTCCGGTTTCAGGTCGACAGCGGCAACAGGAAGTCCTGACTGATGCGGTTGCCCAGGTCGTTGATGCGTGCGAGAAAGGTCTCCAGAAAGCCGTGCAGACCGCTGCGCAGAATATCCTCGACGTGCCCAAACCGCAGTTCCGCGCTGAGCATTCCGGCGTGCCTTTCGGTTTGCGCCGAACGTTGGTTGGCGACCCGGCCGAGGTTGTCCGCCACTGCCTGTGTCGAGGCCAATAGCGAACGCGGCATGTCGCCGCGCAGGATGAGCAGTTCGGCCACGCGCTCGGGAGTGACGACGTCGCGGTACACTTTGCGGTAGACCTCAAGGCCGGAGACGGAGCTCAGAATTGCCGACCAGCGGTAGAACTCATTCTGGGGGCCGTGTTCGCCTTCGTGGAATTTCACGTCCAGCAGCCGCGCGGTGTTGTCGGCACGCTCCAGATGCATGCCCAGGCGCAGGAAGCACAGCGCCTCGTCTTCGAGCATGGTGCCCAGGGTCACGCCACGCGCGACGTGGGAGCGGAATTTCACCCATTCGAAGAATTCGCCTGGATTGCGCTCCGGCAGCCCGGAGCCGAGATGCTTTTGCAGCTCAAGCCAGGTGCTGTTGTAGGTTTCCCAGAGTTCGGTGGTCAGGCTGCCGCGTACGGCGCGGGCATTCTCTCGTGCGGCGCGCAGGCAGGCATGAATCGACGAGGGGTTGTCCGGGTCGCGCACCATATAGTGCAGCACGCTGGCCGGCGTGAGCTCCTCGTGGCGCGATTCGTAGTGGCGGTGCAGTTCCGAGATACGCAGCAAGGCGCGCCAGGAGTTTTCCCGGCTCAATGCGTCCTGAGGCAGCAGCGACATCTGAAGATTGACATCGAGCATGCGCGCGGTGCTTTCGGCGCGTTCGATGTAGTGGCACATCCAGAAAAGATGGTCGGCGGTTCGGCTCAGCATGATCAGTCTTCCAGTACCCAGGTGTCCTTGGTGCCGCCGCCCTGGCTGCTGTTGACCACCAGCGACCCCTCGGTCAGTGCGACGCGGCACAATCCGCCCGGCACGGTGCGGATATCCTTGCCGCACAGCACGTAGGGGCGCAAATCGACGTGACGTGGTGCCACGCCGGATTCCACGTACGTGGGAATCGTCGACAACGACAGCGTTGGCTGGGCGATGTAGTTGGCCGGGTGGGCTTGTACTCGCAGTTTGAAGTCGTCTATCTCTTGCCGGATGGCGCATGGACCGACCAGCATGCCGTAGCCGCCCGCACCGTGCACCTCCTTGACGACCAGTTCGTGCAGGTTCGCCAGGACATGCGAACACTCATCGGGACGGGCGCATTGCCAGGTAGGCACATTGGACAGAATCGGCTCCTCTCCCAAATAGAAGCGGATCATCTCCGGCACGTAAAGGTAGGTGGATTTGTCATCGGCGATTCCCGTGCCTATTGCGTTTGCCAGCGTGACGCGTCCGGCGCGGTAAGCCGATAGCAGACCCGGTACACCGAGCGCAGAGTCGGCGCGAAACGACAGCGGATCCAGAAAATCATCATCCAGCCGCCGGTAGGTCACATCCACCCGGCGCGGCCCGCGCGTGGTGCGCATGTAGACGGTGTTTTGCTCGACGAACAGATCCTGGCCTTCGACCAGCTCGACACCCATTTGCTGTGCCAGAAAGGCATGTTCGAAATAGGCCGAGTTGTACATGCCCGGCGTGAGTACCACGACTGTCGGATCGACATTGCCGCCCGGCGCGACCTCGCGCAGATTGTCTAGCAACAGGTCGGGGTAGTGGGCCACGGGCCGCACCTTGTTGCTGCCGAAGGCCTCTGGCATCAGACGCATCGACATCTTGCGGTTCTCCAGCATATAGGACACGCCGGACGGTACGCGCAAATTGTCTTCCAGCACGTAGAACTCACCTGCGCCTGCGCGCACGATGTCAACGCCACGCGACGTGGCAGTAGATATCCTCCGCCACATCGATATCCTGCATCTCAGGCCGGTACTGCGCGTTGAGGAACACTTGTTCGGCCGGAACAACGCCGGCACGGACGATGTCGTGATCGTGATAGATGTCGTGGATGAAGCGATTGAGTGCGCGCACACGTTGCTTCAGGCCCGCATCCAGACGCCGCCATTCCTGCGCGGCGATGATGCGCGGAATGAGATCGAAGGGAATGAGTCGTTCGGTGCCGGCCGCGTCTCCGGCCATCGAGAAGGTGATGCCCACCCGGCGGAAGTTCAGATCGGCTTCGATCTGGCGCGCGGCCATGATGTCGGGTGCCTGTCCGTCGAGCCAGTAGGCATAGTTTTCATAATGGGGACGGACGCGACCCTGGGCGTCGAACATCTCGTCAAAAGCAATAGCCAGGCCGTCCTTCATGGCGTCTCCTGCAATACACGGCCAAGGCGGCCGTGCGTTTTACAGAAGCTGACGCAAGCCCCGTGCCAGCTCTGACGGATTCGCGCCGACGGGTATGCCTCCACTGGATCCGAGAAATTGCGGGGTGGCCGCGGGCTGAAGGAGTACAGCAGGCCTGGTTTTGACGCTCGGCCTGACTGCACCGCGGCCACACGCACCAGAAAAGGTGCCGGCCGTTGCTTCAGAACGGTGCGTTCAGCGCAGGGTGCGTGAGAATACTGTGCCTTGTCCGGCGGACAGGCCGCCGGTTTCCAGCGGTGCTTCGGGCACCCAGCCGGATGGCGTGAGCACCGCAGCTAACGGAATGTCGTGCGCAGCCGGCGTGTAGTCGGAGGGCAGCAGCCCTTCATCCCAGGCAATGCCGATGGCCGTGTACGGGTGGCCTGCGGCGGTGAGCGCGGCCAGTGTGCGGTCGTAATAGCCGCCGCCATAACCGAGGCGCTCGGCCTGGGCGGTATAGCCAAGCGTAGGCACCAGGACGACATCCGGCAGGACGATGGCCCCGGATTGGGGCTCGGAAATGCCATAGGCGCCGGCGCGCATGGGCTCGTGCGGCAGCCAGCGGTGAAACTCCAGGGGGCGGTCGGCGCCTTGCACGACCGGCAGGGCCACCGTGATGCCGTTGTCGGCCCATTGTTGTAACAGAGGGCGCAGATCTGGCTCCTCGGCCATGGGCCAGAAGGCGGCCACGCTTTGCAGCGGCCGGCCCAGGATGGCGCTGCGCTCGCGTGCTACGTTGAGCCACGTAAACAGCCGGCCACGCATCAATAGCGCGCTGCGGCTGCGTTGGTTTTCGGGTACACCGGCACGCAGGCGGCGCAATCGCGCGCGCAGCGTGACTGCGGTATTCTCTCCAGTATTTGGGGTCTGCATGCGAGCGGGCCTGGTCTAGCGTTGTGAGACGTGAAGGGGCGGACGGTGAAGCCTACAGTAATAGCGGGGCGTCAATCCCAACGGTATCAGAATTCATTCGCAGGAGGCAGCCTGCAACGTATGTTGCCCTTGCTGGCGTTGCTGGCCGCGGGATGTGCGCCTGTCGATGCGCAACAGCGTGCTGACGTGCCGCCGCAAGGCCTGCAGGCTTCGCTCGGCCAGCAGCAAGGGGCACGGCCCATCGCCGTGCCGTCTGCCGTGCTGGCGGGTCTGCCTGCGTCTCCGGAGTCCAGCGCCCGCCAGGCCGTGGTGGCGGCGCGCGAAGCCGTGGCGCGCAAGCAGTGGTCCGTGCTCGGCGCTTTGGTGCCACAGGCAGACAGCGATGTGCTGGGTGCCTATCCACAATATTGGCTGTTGCGTTATCAACTGGCCGTGCCGCCCAATGGGGTGCGACCGAACCGTCAGCTCGAACGCTTTCTGGCCGACAATTCAGGGAGCTATCTCGAAGACCGCTTGCGCTCCGATTGGATATTGGCGGCGGCGCGCAGCGGAGATTTCGAGACGGTGCGCCGCCTGGCTCCGGCCAAACCCGGTAACGCCCAGGTCAATTGCGCCGTGCTGGACGCCCGTCATATGACGGGCAAGCGGGTCAGCGCCGAAGAGGCCTTGAGCGCCTTTAGCCCCGGTTCGGCCTGCTGGGCACTGTATGACCAGCTCGTCGCCGATCGCATACTTGGCTGGGATGAGCTGCTGCCCCCATTGCGCGATGCCATTGAAAGCAATCGGACCACCGACGCACGCAAACTGGTGCAGTATTTGTTTGAGCCTCGGGACGTCAAAACATTCGACCTGATGATGCGTGACCCCATGAAATGGCTGGTGCGGCAGGGGAAAACGCCCGTGGGCCGCAACGAGAAAGAGCTCGTAGCGCTGGCGCTGGCCCGCTTGGCGCGATCCGACATCAGTGTGGCCGACTCCTATCTCGAGCGCGAGTGGGCGCGTCACCTGCCCCGTTCGCACCTGGCTTGGGTGCGGGGGCAGTACGCGCTGGTGGCCGCCACGGCATTGGATCCGCGTGCCTACGACTGGTATCGCGAGGCCGGCCACATTCGAATGACGGACAACAACCATGCCTGGAAAGTGCGCTCGGCGCTGCGGCAGCAGCGCGTGGACTGGAAATGGGTGGTGGCCTCGATAGACGAGATGTCGCCCGCGCAACGCAATGAAGAAGTGTGGGTCTATTGGAAGGCACGCGGTCAGGCCGCACAGGGCCATGCCGCTGAAGCGCGCCGCGCCTATGCCCGCATTGCCGATCAGTTCAACTTCTACGGCCAGTTGGCCACCGAAGAGTTAGGCCAGCGTATCCAGGTGCCGCAGCAAGCTGCACCTGTCACGGATGCGGAAATCCGCGCCGCGCGCGCCAATCCTGCCCTGGTGCGGGCCATCCATATGTTCCGGCTGGGCTGGCGCGCCGAGGCGGTGCCGGAATGGAATTTCGCATTGCGTGGCATGAGCGACCGTCAGTTACTGGCCGCCGCAGAGTTGGCCCGAGCCGAAAGGATATACGACCGGGTCGTCAATACCTCCGAGCGTACGGAGCGCGAGTTTGATTTTTTGCAGCGCTATATCGCGCCCTTCGAGGGCCGGGTCTCGGCCAAGGCGCGTGCGCTGGATGTGGATCCGGCCTGGGTCTACGGCCTGATACGCCAGGAATCGCGCTTCATCATGGACGCGCGCTCGCATGTGGGCGCATCCGGCTTGATGCAGCTCATGCCGTCGACGGCCAAATGGGTCGCCGGCAAGATAGGTATGACCGACTTCACCCCGGCCAGTGTCAATGACTTCGACGTCAATACGGAGTTGGGCACGCAGTATCTGAATATCGTGCTACGCGATCTGGATGGATCGCAGATGCTGGCCAGCGCGGGCTACAACGCCGGCCCTGGGCGGCCGCGCAATTGGCGGGCGACGTTCACCTGTCCTGTCGAGGGTGCTGTATTTGCCGAAACGATACCGTTTACGGAGACGCGGCTGTACGTCAAGCACGTCATGTCGAACGCGGTTTATTACGCGGCCATGTTCACCGGCCAGCCTCAATCACTCAAAGAGCGGCTGGGCAACGTGGTGCCGCCCGCAGCCGTCATGGCAAAGTCCCAATGAGCGCAGTCGAGGACGCGGCCACGGCCGGCCTGGAGGTCTACATCGTCGGCGGAGCCGTGCGGGATGCCCTGCTGGGCTTGCCGGCCGGTGATCGCGACTGGGTGGTGGTGGGCGCCACGCCGCAAGACATGGTGCGGCGCGGTTTCATTCCGGTGGGCGGTGACTTTCCTGTTTTTCTCCATCCCCTGAGCAAGGAGGAGTACGCGCTGGCGCGCACCGAGCGCAAATCCGGTCGCGGGTATAAGGGTTTCACGTTTTATACCGGCACGGATGTCAGTCTGGAGCAGGATCTGCGCCGGCGCGACTTTACGGTCAACGCCATGGCGCGCACGCAGCAAGGTGAGCTGGTCGACCCGCTCAATGGCCAGGCGGATCTGCGCGCCCGATGCTTTCGTCATGTAGGCGCCGCGTTCGCGGAAGACCCCGTACGTATTCTTCGGCTGGGGCGTTTTGCCGCCCGGTTCGCTGATTTCAGCGTAGCTGCCGAGACGCAGGCGCTGTGCCGCCAGATGGTCGACGAGGGCGAGGTCGACGCGTTGGTGCCGGAGCGTGTCTGGAAAGAGCTGTCGCGCGGGCTGATGGAGGCGGTGCCTTCACGCATGCTGCAGATCTGGGATGCGTGTGGAGCACTGTCGCGCGTGCTGCCCCAGTTGCGCCAATGGCACAGCGTTGCAGGCGATCTTGATGCAGCGGCGCGGCGCGGGCTTGCGTTGCCAGGGCGCTATGCTTTGCTGGCCCGGCTTAGCCCGGAGCGCGAGACGTTGGCCACCAGGCTGCGTGTGCCCGGGGACTGCGCCGATCAGGCGCGTTTGTTGCCGCTCGTGCTGCAGGCGTTGCCGGCGGCATCTGCGTCCGAGCGCCTGGACGTCATCGAGCGCTGCGATGGCCTGCGTAAACCTGATCGCTTCCTGGCCTTGGTCGAGGCGGCCAGTGTGGTGAGCCAGGTCGATATCGCCCCATGGTCGCGGGCGCTGGCTGCCGTGCGTGGCATAGATGCTGGCGCCATCGCCAGACAGTGCTCAGGTGATGCCGTGCGTATCAAGGCAGCCTTGCGCCATGCGCGTCTGGCGGCTCTGCAAGTCGCCGCCTGACCCGGTGGCGGGGCGGGCTTACAGCGTGTCGCGCCGGTCGCCGCGTGCAAAGCCGATGGATCCGGCGGGGACATCCCGGCCGATGGCCAGCACTTTGAACAGCTCGCCCATCTCGGCTTCGGAGAGCAGCTTCTGCACGGGCGCGGTGGCTTGTGCATAGGCACGGCTGTCGGTGGGATCCAGTCGGCCCAGCAGATCCAGCAGTCCGGCATTCATGAGAAAGCGGGCCTGAGAGGTGTAACCCAGCACCTGCAGGCCTGCGTCCAGCGCCGCGTCGGCCATGGCGGTGAAATCCACGTGGGCCGTGATGTCCTGCATACCGGGGGCTACGAAGGGATCGGCGTGCGCATGATGGCGTAGATGGCACATCAGCGTGCCGCCGGCGCGTTGAGGATGGTAGTACTCGCGTTGAGGGAAACCATAGTCCACCAGCAACGCGGCACCCCGTTTCAGCCAATGGCCCATCTCGCGGACCCAGGCCTCCCCTTGCAGATTGATTTCGGATACATAGCCTGGCAACGCGGGCAGGCGCGCGGCCAGGGTACGAGCCAACGCCGGGTCGGCCGGCCGGTCCTGCCAGACAAACCCTTGCTGCCAACCGACGCCGCGTTCGAGCACCTGACCATCTTCTGCAAAATGGAACAGCCGCACGGGCATGGCGTCGAGCACCTCATTGGCCAACACTACGCCTTCGAAACTGTCCGGCAGGTGGTCCAGCCATTGCACGCGGGCTCCCCTTGGTGCGAGCCGGCGCTGCTGGCGGGCGCGCAGATCGGCCGAAACTTCCACGATGGCGTATTCCACCTGTATACCCAGCCGGTCGAGCTCGGCCAACACGCCTTCGGCCAGCGCACCGGAGCCGGCGCCGAACTCGAGGATGCGACTCGTGCCCGTGGCCTGCAGCCACTGCGCGGCCTGACGCGCCAGCGTGTAGGCATATAAAGGTGTCAGCTCTGGCGCGGTGACGAAGTCGCCGCCAGGTTCACGCGCGTGGCCGGCGTTGGAGGCCAGCTTTACCGATCCAGCCGTGTAATAGCCCAGGCCGGGAGCGTACAGGGCCAGGGCCATCCAGTGGTCGAACGACAGCCAGCCGCCTAATGTGGCGATATGCTGACGCAGGTGGTCCACGACCAGTGCGCTATGTGCGCTGGCCTCGGCATCCAGGGCGGGTAGGGAGGAGGGGCGGGTGGATCGCATGATGCTATTTTCCCACGGGGGCCCGGCGCGTGCAGTGAGGCCACGCCAGGCGAAAAAAAGTTCATCGAGGAATACCGGGGAATGCAGACCGGATCTTGAGGAAGAAGTACTCCTGATCGCGGTAGCCGTAGGCGCGGCGCTTGATGACTTTGATGGTGTTGTTGATGCCCTCGACGATGCTGGTGTTGAGCCGGTGGCGACAGCGAGACAGAATCCCGTGCAGATAGGCTTTTAGCTTGAGCGCGAAGTGAGCCAAGGCGGCGATGCCGCTGCCCTGAGCCTGTTGCAGCCAGTGATCCCATGCCTGGCGGGCGTAGCCGGGGTGTTGGTAGAACCACAGCTGTTTGAGCTCATCGCGCATCAGATAAGCGGTGAGCAAGGGCTGGTTGGCCTGGAGCAACTCGTCCAACTTTACCGATTGGCACGGATCGAGGTTTTTGCGATTGCGCAGCAGTAGCCAGCGACTGGACTTGATCACCCGGCGGGCCGGCTTGTCGTGCCGCAACTGGTTCGCTTGGTCTACACGCACCCGGTCTATCACTTCACGGCCGTACTTGGCCACGACGTGGAACAGGTCGTAGACGATCTCGGCGTTGGGGCAGTTGGCCTGGATCTCCAGCTCATAGGCCGTCGTCATGTCGATCGCTACGGCCCGGATCTGCTGGGCAACTCCTGTTGGCAGTTGTTCGAAGAAGGCTCTGGCCGTCTCGCGCGAGCGGCCATCACCGATCCATAGCACCTGACGGCGGATCGGATCGACAACGACCGTGGCATAACGATGGCCCTTGTGTAGAGCGAACTCGTCCATCGCTAGGTAGTGGATCTGGCTCCAGTCCGGCTCTTGGATCGCCCGTCGCAGCAGGGCCTTGTCCAGCGCCTTGACCGTGTGCCAACCCAGTTGGAAGAAGCGCGCCACGGCCAGAATGTTGCTGGACTCAAGCAACTGGCTGACCGCCTCGGCCAGCCGGTCGGTCACTCGCTGGTAACGGCCCAGCCAGCTCAGCCTCTCCAGATGCGGTCCACCGCACTGCTCGCACCAGACCCGCCGACGCGGCACTACCAGCGTCACTCGCAGCGCCATTAGCGGCAGATCCCGCACCCGGCGCGTGGTCGTCTCATGCACCTGCCGACATCGGTTGCCGCAGTGCTCGCAGTGCATCGTTCGCGCTGAAGGCTTCAGGTAAATCGTGACCGTCCGGCTCTCACCTTCAGGCCACACGACCCGCTCCACCCGATAACCTTCCCACCCACCCAACCTCTCGATCGTCTTGCGGTCCAGCATGATCCCGGCCTTGATCCTTGAAAAATCAAGGATCAAGCGTAACGGCAATCAAGCACGGCTCCACGCTATTCCGCGATGAACCAAAAAAAACCGGGCCCTGCACGGGCCCGGTCTTCAGGGTGGCTAGTGATCAGCCGCGGCGGTCGCCGGCCGGCTTGCTGAAACGCTTGCCTGCAGCGGCGCCCTTGTTGTCAAAGCTGCGCTGGGGGCGGTCGCCGAAGCTGCGCTGGGGACGATCACCGGCGTCGCGCTGGGGGCGGTCGCCGAAGCTGCGCTGGGGACGATCGCCGAAGTCACGCTGGGGACGGTCGCCGAAGCTGCGCTGGGGACGGTCACCGGCGTCACGCTGGGGGCGGTCGCCGAAGCTGCGCTGAGGACGGTCACCGAAGTCGCGCTGGGGGCGGTCGCCGAAGCTGCGCTGGGGACGATCACCGAAGTCACGCTGGGGGTGGTCGCCGAAGCTGCGCTGGGGACGATCACCGAAGTCGCGCTGGGGACGGTCGCCGAAGCTGCGCTGGGGGCGATCACCGAAGTCGCGTTGGGGGCGGTCGCCCTGCGGACGGTCTCCTTGCGGACGATCGCCGAAGCGGCGCTCGCCAGGGCGCTTGTTGCCACCAAAACGCGGGCCGCCGCTGCTGGGGCGGGCCGTGCGTTGGGGTTCCAGACCAGCGATGGTCTCGGGTGCAATGGTCTGACCGATGTAATGCTCGATACGGCGAACCTTGTGGCGCTCGGAGTGCACGGCCAGGGTGTAGGCCAGGCCGTCGCGTCCGGCGCGGCCGGTACGGCCGATACGGTGCACGTAGTCTTCGGCCTGCAGCGGCAGGTCGAAGTTCACGGCGTGGCTGATGCCTTGGACGTCGATGCCGCGAGCGGCGACGTCGGTAGCCACCAGCACGCGTACCTGGCCACGTTGCAGCTGGGTCAGAGTGCGGGTGCGCTGGCGCTGGTTCATGTCGCCATGCAAAGCTGCGGCGGCAAAACCTTGTTCGGCCAAGCGATCGGCCAGTTCATCGGCACCGCGCTTGGTGGAGGTAAAGACGATGGCCTGATCCAGGCGCGTGTCGCGCAGCAGGTGATCCAGCAGGCGCAATTTGTGCGAGGAATCGTCGGCGTACAACAAGCTTTGCGTGATGTTGGCGTGCTTGTCGCGATGGCCCGAGATTTCGATACGCTCGGGCGAGCGCATCATTTTTTCGGCCAGGCGAGCAACGCTGCCGTCCAGGGTGGCCGAGAACAACAGCGTCTGACGGCTTTCCGGCAGGCGCTCAATGATGGTCTCGATATCTTCGATGAAACTCATGTCCAGCATGCGGTCGGCTTCGTCCAGCACCAGGGTGTGCACGGTGTTGAGCTTGACGCGGCCAGCCTTGAGGTGATCGATCAGGCGGCCGGGCGTGGCCACGAGCACGTCGACACGACGCGACAGCGCCTTGAGCTGGGCGCCGTAAGGCACGCCGCCGACGACGGTGGTCGCGCGCAGGCCAGGCAGGTTGGCGCCATAGGCAGCCGTTGCGTCAGCCACTTGCAGAGCCAGTTCGCGGGTTGGGGTCAACACCAGGATTTGCACGCCCACGCCTTTGTTGGGCGACATGTCGGCAACGCGGTTCAGGGCAGGCAGCATGAAAGCGGCGGTTTTGCCACTGCCAGTCTGCGAGGACACCATGAGATCGGCACCGGCGAGGGCGCGCGGAATCGCGGCGGCCTGCACAGGAGTGGGCTCGGTAAAACCAGCAGTTTGCAGGGCGGAGAGAATGCTGGGCGCCAGGCCCAAGTCTTCAAAAGACATAACTTTTCCTTGCCGCACAGGACGGCGCAGATGCATGGGCGGCGGGCAGCATTAATCAGCCCCGGGACCAGGCAACGGTTGATGGAAGCATCGTGCCGACCGAATCAACCGTGCGCGTAGTGCAAGCAACCAAGAAGGGCCTGCGGGGCGAAAGGAAAGAGGTCAGGAATCGATGAAGTTCGGCATGGGGCCCGTTACGGGCATCGACTGCATAGCGCCTAAAGGCGAGGAAAAATGCCGAATCTATTGGTGCAGTGCGGCGATCATAACCGAAATTCCGCCTGGCGGGGGTTTTTTTTGAAAGTTCGGGTCCAGTCAATCAGGGTTTGACCGTGTTTTTCCAGCCATTCGTTGGTCAGGCGGAAGTGTCCGCAACCGATGAACGGCGCGGGCGGTCGCGTCGCCGACAAGGGCGAAGGGTGATTGGCCGTGAGCACCAGATGGGGGTGGCCTGGGGGCATCAACGCCGCCTTGGCCTGGGCATGGGCGCCCCATAGGAGAAAGGCCTTGGGAACCGGATCCTGCGCCACGCGAGTAAAGAGGGCGTCGGTCACCGTTTCCCAGCCCTTTTTCGCGTGCGATCCGGGTTGGCCGTCCTCGACGGTCAACGACGTGTTTAAAAGCAACACTCCCTGCTCGACCCAGGGACTCAGATCATGGCCTGGAGTGCCGGACAGGGCATAGTCGCGCCCGATTTCCTTGAACATATTGCGCAGGCTGGGCGGGCATTTGCAGTCATCGGGCACCGAGAAGGCCAGACCCTGCGCCTGGCCCGGGCCATGATAAGGGTCCTGGCCCAGTATCACCACGCGCACCGCCGATGGCTGCAGGCAGCCCAAAGCACGCAGTGGGGTGGCGGGATAGACGGTGGCGCCTTCTGCCAGCCGTGACTCCACATGCCCGATGATGTTCTCCAGCGCCAGCGCGACGCGGGGCGGAGCCAGGGCCCGGGTCCACTCGGTGGGCAGATCGGCCACCTGGGCGGCCAGAGTGTGGGCAAGCAAGCGATTGTCGATAGCCATGACGGCGATTGTTGCACAAGCCTCAGGCCGCCAGCGGCCAGGTTTGCAGATAGCGGCGCAGGATGCCGGCCGAATAGACGCTGGCGACGTCGCGCAGAAACTGCAGGAAATCGATGTCCGCTTGCGAGTCCGCATGGTCGGAGATGGTACGCAGCAGCGCCCAGGGAACGCCGAACTCATGGCAGACCTGGGCCACGGCCGCACCCTCCATCTCCACGCAGAGGGCGTCCGGCAAACTGGCTCGCAGGTCGGCGCCGGTGACAGCATCGCCGACGAAACGATCGCCGGTGGCGACCAGGCCGCAATGCACGCGGCTGCCGCGTCCTTGCACGAAGTGTTCGGCGCACTCGGCCAGTCGGCGACTGAGCTGGCCGTCGGCGTGCAAGCGCGTCACGCCCAGCAAGGGCACCTCGTAGCGGGGAAAGAGCGGGCGTGCGTCCATGTCGTGCTGCAGTGCCTGGGCACCGATGACGACATCGCCCACGCGGACCCCTGAATGAATCCCGCCGGCCACCCCGGTGAAAATGACTTGGCCGATCCTGAAGCGTTGCAGCAAGGTCGCCGTAGTGGCCGCCGCCGCCACCTTGCCCACGCGGGTGAGCGCAATGACGCATTCGTGGCCGTGCAGTACACCTTGGTGGTAGTCGCGCATACCGATGCGATGCACTTGGGCGCCGGGGGCCATGGCGTCGATGAGATCGCGGATTTCGTCGGCCAGCGCGGCCAGAATGCCTATAGCGATGATGCTCTCCTTGGAGTGTGGAGCGAGAGCATAGCCATGCCCGGCGTTCTTTGCATCAGGCGTTGGCCCCATAACGGCTGGGGGTAACGCCGAATTGCTCGCGAAAAATGCCAATGAAAGCGCTGGTGCTTTCGTAGCCCACGGCCAGAGCCACCTGCGTGACGGCTTCCCCCTGGGAAAGCAACTCCAGCGCGCGCAACATTCTGGCCTGCACGCGCCATTGGCCCAGTGTCACGCCGGTTTCGGCTCGGAACCGGCGCATGAGCGTGCGCTCTGACATGTTGCACTCGCGGGCCCAGGCATCGATGCCTCGCCCATCGTCGGGAGCGGCCAGCAGCGCATAGGCCAGGGCCAGCAGGCGTTCGTCATGTGGGAGAGGCAGCGAGAGCCCTTCGGCGTCGACCAGCGCCAATTCGGCGGTCATGACGTCGAAGAGGCGGTGCGCACGGCTGTTGGCCAGGGCGGTGCCCTGTGTCAGGCGCAGATATAGCGCCTCGACCAGGGGCGTGGCCCGCCAACTGCACGAGGTCGATGGCAGGGTGGCGCAGGCATGGGCGCGCACGAACATGGCGGTGCCGCGCGCGCGTCCGAACCAGCGTGCCTGCAACTGCATGCCTGGTGGTATCCAGGCCAGTTGGCCGGGCGTCATCGAGCTGAATGCGCCACCGCTGTGCATCACCATCTGGCCTTCCTGCACCAGTAGAAACATCCCATCGATATGGGATGTGTGGCAGCACCTCCATGCCTTGGGGCTGACGTTCGCTCAGGACATGGTGGGACTCGAGCAATCAGCGGGGATCGGAGGGCAACGGCAGGTTGGCGGTTTTGCGCAAGTTGTTGACGGCTTTTCGTTAGTGCTCGTTGATGAAAATGTACATCATTCTCATTGTCTTGGCTTTCGCGGGAGAATCAGATGGACCAGACACCACTGCATCGTACGGGCATGAAGGCGACGTATCCGCGCCTGAAGATTCTGGATATGTTTCAGCGGTATCCGGAGCGTCATATGAGTGCCGCGGACGTGTATCGGCAATTGCTGGGCGAGCAGGTCGATATCGGATTGGCCACGGTGTATCGGGTGTTGGGCCAGTTGGCGCATGCGGGCTTGCTGGCGCGGAATCAGTTCGATGCACAGACCAGCGTTTTCGAACTCGCTGCCAAAGGCCAGCATGATCATCTGGTGTGTACGGGATGCGGCACGGTGGCCGAAGTCAGCAACGCGACGATTGCCGATCAGGCCAGACGCATTGCGCAACGCCATGGCTTTGCACTGCAAAGCTACAGCCTCGCCCTCTATGGCCGCTGCACGCAGTGCCGCAAGGTAATCAAAGGTGTATTCGAATGAATCCCGATCTTTTTCAATACCATGATCTTTCGCAGTTTCCGTTGGTGCTGACAAGGCATTTCGGCGCGCCTGCCGGCTATGCGCAGATATGGATCAAGGAGATGGAGCAACTGGTGTCGAGCCCCGAGCCCTTCGTGCTCGTGACGCAGGACCTGGGCACGCCGATCTCTCACGACGACCGCAAGAAGATGGTGCAGTGGCAGACTGAAAATATGCCCAGGATTCGGCAGGCCAGCCGTGGATATATCGCGGTCAAACCGGATATCTCGGGCTACGAGCGCGCGTGCAAGCAGGCTGAAAAAATGACGCGGGCGTTTGATTTCCCGTTTGTGGTCGTCAATAGCATGGTCGAGGCCCGCGCAGCCGCGCGCCGCTTAATGGCGGGGCTGGCCTGACGCGCTGGGGCTGTTTGACCGCAGCAGCAGATAGCCCGCAATCGCCGAGCACAGCGTGCCTGTCAGCACGCCAAGCTTTGTCGCGTCTATCGTGACCTGGCTGTCAAAAGCCAATGCACCGATGAACAGGCTCATGGTAAAGCCGATGCCGCACAGCAGGGCCACCCCGTAGAGTTGCCGATAGTTGGCCTGGCGCGGCAGGCTGGCAATGCCCAGTCGGATGGCCAGCCAGGAAAACCCGAAGACCCCTAATTGCTTGCCCAGGAACAGCCCTGCCGCGATGCCCAGCGGTACGGGCGCGGTCAGGGCGTCGAGCCCCAGCCCCTGGAAGGATACGCCTGCATTGGCAAACCCGAAGATGGGAACGATGAGCAGCGCGACGGGATGATGCAGGCGGTGTTCAAGCTTATGCAGCGGGGAGGGGGCTCCGTGGCGGCGCAAGGGGATGGTCAGCGCCAGCGCCACGCCTGCCAGTGTGGCGTGTACCCCGGATTTCAGGACGAAAAACCACAGCAGCACGCCCAGCGCGAGATAGGGAACGAGCGCCAGGACGCCCAGTCGATTGAGAATGATCAGACACAGTACCAGGGAGCCTGCCATTGCCAGCGCGAAGGCGTTGAGCTGGGCGGTGTAGAAGAAGGCAATGATGAGGATGGCTCCCAGGTCGTCCAGGATGGCCAGCGCCGTCAGGAAGACTTTGAGCGAGGTCGGTACACGGCTGCCCAGCAGGGCCAGGATGCCAAGCGCAAACGCGATGTCGGTAGCCGCGGGTATCGCCCACCCGCGCAGCCCCTGCGGATTGGCCGCGTTGACGGCCAGATAGATGAGCGCGGGGACCAGCATGCCCCCGGCGGCGGCCACGCCAGGCAGGACGATGCGCGCGGCCCCGCGGAGTTGGCCGTCGAGCACCTCGCGTTTGATCTCCAGGCCCACCAGCAGAAAGAAAACCGCCATCAGGCCGTCGTTGATCCAGTGTTGCACCGTCTCGCGCAGCATGACCGGCCCGACGTGCACACCCAGTTTGGTGCTCAGCCAGGAAAAATAACTTCCGGCCCAGGCCGAGTTGGCCACCCCCAGCGCCAGCAGCGCCGCCAGCATGAGGAGGTAGCCGCCCAGCGCTTCGGAAGCAAAGAAAGCGTGCAGAAAAGATTTGGGACGTAGCTGGAAATGCGGCACGGCGTTCGCTTCAAATGAAAAAGGCGGCCTGCAGGGGCCGCCTTTGGCTCAGCGGATAACGGGTTGAATTTTAGCTGAACGATTAGGGCGAGTTGAGGTGCCGTTTCAAATGGGAAGGGTTTACTGAGCGTGCGCGGCCTCAGTGCCAGAGCAAGGCGTTCATGACTTCGGTTACGCGGTCCCGGTAACGATGTAAGCGCGCCTGCAAGTCCTGTTGCCGAGTGAAAAACTCGGCGGGCTCCTGGCCGGCGGCGAACCGCGGCGGCGCCCATATGGGGCTGGGAAAGTGTCGGTCCTCGTGCCAGCGCGGGATGACGTGCCAATGCAGGTGGGGCACCATGTTGCCCAGCGCGGCGAGATTGACCTTGTCCGGGTGCAGCGTGTCGCGCTGTGCCTGCTCGATGGCGTAGACAGCGCGCATGATCAGATCGCGGCCATGCGTGGACAGGCTGGTCATTTCAGGCAGATGGGCGTTCCAGACGACGCGGGTAAAGCCGGGATAGTCTGCCTCCTGCGCGTCGATGATACGCAGGTGCTGGCCTTGCCAGAGCAGTTCGCCGCCAGTGCTCTGGCATAACGGACATTGGGGGTCGCGCGCGCTCAAGCCATCACCTTGCGATACTGAATGAAACCGGGACGGTCCGCGATGCGGTCGTAGAGCTGTATGGCGGTGTGATTGGTTTCATGCGTGAGCCAATAGACGCGCGCGGCGTTGTGCGCCTCGGCATCACGATAGACATGTTCGATCAGTGCGCGTCCGGCGCCCGTGCCGCGCACGTCTTGCGCCACGAAAAGATCCTGCAGATAGACATAGTCGCCTGCCGTCCACGTGGAGCGATGGTAAATCCAGTGCACCATGCCGACGGCTCGACCTTGCAGGTAGGCGAGTGCGGCGTGCATGGGCTGGCCGGCGTCCAGAAAGCGTTCCCAGGTCAGGCGGGTCACCGCGTCGTCGATGGTCACGTTATAGAAGGCCTGGTAGCCCTTCCACAATGGCAGCCAGACGTCGAAATCGGCTTCGGAGACGGGACGGATATCAAGAGCGGTCATGGGGTATCTCTTTCAATGAGGGGCCGTAAAGAAGGCTAGATGTGAAGATTCAATAGGTTGTATGCATGGTTCATCCGAACCGGATTTGAGAAACTGGAAATCGCCAACCCCCCAGTTCACTCAAGGAGCCCGGCCGGATGAACACCCATAAGCATGCCCGATTGACCTTCCTACGTCGCCTCGAAATGGTCCAGCAATTGATCGCCCATCAAGTTTGTGTGCCTGAAGCGGCCCGCGCCTATGGGGTCACCGCGCCGACTGTGCGCAAATGGCTGGGCCGCTTTCTGGCTCAGGGCCAGGCGGGCTTGGCCGATGCGTCCTCGCGCCCGACGGTCTCGCCCCGAGCGATTGCGCCGGCCAAGGCGCTGGCTATCGTGGAGCTGCGCCGCAAGCGGCTGACCCAAGCGCGCATCGCCCAGGCGCTGGGCGTGTCAGCCAGCACCGTCAGCCGCGTCCTGGCCCGCGCCGGTCTGTCGCACCTGGCCGACCTGGAGCCGGCCGAGCCGGTGGTGCGCTACGAGCATCAGGCCCCCGGCGATCTGCTGCACATCGACATCAAGAAGCTGGGACGTATCCAGCGCCCTGGCCACCGGGTCACGGGCAACCGACGCGATACCGTTGAGGGGGCCGGCTGGGACTTCGTCTTCGTGGCCATCGATGACCACGCCCGCGTGGCCTTCACCGACATCCACCCCGACGAGCGCTTCCCCAGCGCCGTCCAGTTCCTCAAGGACGCAGTGGCCTACTACCAGCGCCTGGGCGTGACCATCCAGCGCTTGCTCACCGACAATGGCTCGGCCTTTCGCAGCCGCGCCTTCGCCGCGCTGTGCCATGAGCTGGGCATCAAGCACCGCTTTACCCGACCTTACCGCCCACAGACCAATGGCAAGGCCGAACGCTTCATCCAGTCGGCCTTGCGTGAGTGGGCTTACGCTCACACCTACCAGAACTCCCAACACCGAGCCGATGCCATGAAATCCTGGCTACACCACTACAACTGGCATCGACCCCACCAAGGCATCGGGCGCGCTGTACCCATCTCCAGACTCAACCTGGACGAATACAACCTATTGACAGTTCACAGCTAGACGTGCTGCTCGAGCGTCTCGACGATGTGACGCAACACTTGCAGGCGCGCATAACGTTTGTCATTGGCGGGAATAGCGTACCAAGGGGCGTGCGGCAGATCTGTGCGCGCCAGCATCTCGTTGGTGGCTTGCGCATACTCCTGCCATTTTTTTCGGTTGCGCCAATCGTCGGGCGTAATCTTGTAGCGCTTGAAAGGTGTTTTCTCGCGTTCTTTGAATCGCGCGAGCTGCACATCTTCGGTGATGGCCATCCAGAACTTGATCAGGATGGCGCCGTTGTCGGTGAGCTGGCGCTCGAAATCATTGATCTCGGCATAGGCGCGGCGCCACAGCCCGGGCGGAGTGAGTTTCTCCACTCGCTCGACTAAGACCCGGCCATACCAGCTTCGGTCGAAGAGGGCGATGCGGTTCTGGCGGGGCACGTGGCGCCAAAACCGCCACAGATACGGGCGAGCCAATTCATGGGGCAGGGGCGCGGCGATGGGCGTGATGTCGTATTGTCGGGCATCGAGCGCTTGCACGACACGTTGGATGGCGCCGCCTTTGCCGGCAGCATCCTGGCCCTCGAAAGCCAGGATGAGCGAACGTTCGCGGAATTTCTCGCTGCGCACGGCACGCGCCAGCCGTCCTTGCAGCAGGCCCAGCTCGCTGTCGTAGTCGTGCTTGTCTTCGTGCGCGTCGTAATCGAGATCGGCCAACCGGTTGGCGACCGGCCCGAGACGGGGGCGATCGAGGCCGGCATGCGCAACCAGGGGAATCGCGCGCCGTTTCATGGTGGCCAGCACGGTTTCGGTAGTGCGTACCACGCGCAGGTGATCATCGGCACTGGGAATGACGACCCAGGGGGCGTGATCGACGTCGGTATGGGCCAGGGCAATGTGGGCGGCGTCGCAGATGCGATCGTATTTCTTGGCTACGCGGTAATCGTCGGGCGAAACCTGCCAGGAGGTTTCCGGGCTGGATTTCAAGCGCTTGATCCGCTCGGTCTGCGCCTTGGCCGACAGGTGATACCAGAGCTTGACGATCTGCACACCTTCGGTAGTGAGCATGCCTTCGAAACGGCGTATCTGCGCGGCCAGCGCTTCTACGCGTTCAGGCCGCGCCTTTTTTCGATAGCACTCACGCAAAAGGCGGACATACCAGGATCCGAAGACGATACCGGTCTCGCCTTTGGCGGGCATGGCGTTCCAGTAGCGCCAGTAGGGCGGGAACTCGGCCTCGACGTCATCGGGCTCGCCGAACGCCAGAGTGTGGATATGGCGCGGGTCCATTCAGTCGTTGAGCAGATTGATGGTCTGCCCTTTGCCCGCGCCATCGATGCCGGCGACCACGATCAACAAGCTGCGATCGGCACGGTTGAGCCGGTCATATTGCGCTTTGAGCAAGGCCGTTCGTAACTGGTGTTCGCGTGCCTTGTAATCCTCTTTGGCAAGGACTGGGTCGGCCTGCGCTTCCATGAACATATTTCCGGCTCCGGTCTGACTATCGACCGGTCGATGTTGCGGGATATTGCCTGCCTGCGCAAGCGCTTACTAAAGGCGGTTGAGCGGGATTTTCAGGTAGCGGGTGCCATTGTCATCAGGATCGGGCAGTGCGCCGGCTCGAATATTCACCTGGATGGCTGGCAGGATCAGGGTTGGCATCGGCAAGGTCGCGTCACGTTTTTGCCGCATGGCGACGAAGTCAGCTTCGGCCACTCCGTCGTGCACATGGATATTGGTGGCGCGCTGCGCGGCGACCGTGGTTTCCCAGGCCGCGACTCGTCCATCCGGAGGATAGTCATGGCACATGAACAGGCGGGTGGCCGGCGGCAGCGCCAACAACCGGCGGATGGACCGGTAGAGCAAGGCGGCATCGCCACCCGGAAAGTCGCAGCGGGCCGTGCCCACATCGGGCATGAAAAGCGTATCGCCCACAAATACGGCATCGCCGATCTGATAGGCCATGTCGGCTGGGGTGTGTCCGGGTACGTGCAGCGCGCGGGCCTGCAGGCTGCCGATGGCAAAGGTTTCGTCGGGCTGGAACAGATGGTCGAACTGACTGCCGTCGGCGGGCAGATCCAGATTGAAGATAGGTTTGAAGGCGGCCTGCACCTGCTGTATGGAGCGGCCGATCGCCAGCTTTCCGCCCATGTGATGCTGCAGATAGCGTGCCGCGGACAGGTGGTCTGCGTGAGCGTGTGTCTCGAGGATCCACTGGCACTGCAGGCCCTGCGTCTGGATGAAGGCCATGATGGCATCGGCGCCAGCGGTAGACGTGCGCCCGGACTTCGGGTCATAGTCCAGAACCGGATCGATGATCGCGCACACGCGCCCATCGTGCACGACATAGCTGATGGTGCCTGTGGTGGAATCAAAGAAGGCTTGGGGTTGCATGGCGGCTCCCGACAACTAATCTACTCAATGATATTCTATAAAAACATATATTAATGTTCCGGACCTCGCAGCCCATGCCTGCTTCTGTCATCGATGTCGATCTGCCGGCGCTGCGCGCCACGGCGGCTCATTGCTGTGCGCTGTTGAAGGCGCTGGCCAATACCGACCGCCTGCTGCTGCTGTGCCAACTGGTCGAGGGCGAACGCAACGTCGGGCAGCTCGAAGCGCTCACCGGCATCCGGCAACCCACGCTGTCTCAGCAATTGGCGGTACTGCGCGATGAAGGCCTGGTAGGCACGCGGCGCGCAGGTAAATATATTTACTACAGCATGGCCAGCCTTGAAGGCCGACAGGTCATGCAAACCCTTTCCGGCCTGTACTGCAGCCGGTCCCTGGAGCGTGCGCAATGAGCATTGCATGGCAATCCTTTACTCCCGGCACTGCGCTGGCCGGCGGGGTGCTGATCGGCGCGGCTGCCGCCTTGCTGATGGCTACGCTGGGTCGTATCGCAGGCGTCAGCGGCATATTGGGTGCGCTGGTGCCGCCGGCTGCCGGCTCGGCCTAGCGCGTCGCTTTCATTGCCGGGCTTGTGCTGTCGCCGTGGCTCTACGGTATCTTTGCTGATGTGCCGGCGTCCCGATTTATCTCCAGCACACCAGCGCTCATTCTGGCAGGTTTGCTGGTCGGGTTCGGCACCCGGCTGGGGTCAGGCTGCACCACGGGGCACGGCGTTTGCGGGCTGGCGAGCGGCGCACCGAGGTCCGTGGCTTCGGTGCTGATTTTCACGGTGACGGCCATGGCGGTGGTCGCCGCCGTGCGTCATCTGTCAGGGAGCTGATATGCATCTGGTGTTTGCGCTGGTCTGCGGACTGCTAATGGGCCTGGGGCTGACGCTGTCCGGGATGACGGACCCGGCCAAAGTGCTGGCCTTTCTGGATATCGGCGGGCAATGGGATCCCTCCCTGGTCCTGGTCTTCGCGGCGGCGATTGGCGTGACCGCGCCGCTTTTACAGACGCCTGAAGCGCCGGGGGAAAACGATCACCCTTGGCGCCCCGTTGCAATGGCCCACTGCCTGGAAGATCGACACCCGGCTAGTGTCCGGCGCGGTGATCTTCGGACTGGGTTGGGAGCTGGCGGGCCTGAGCCCTGTCACGGCCGTGCTGACCGCCTCCCAGGGTTATGACGAGGCGCTCACGTTCGGGCTGGCGATGGTGGTGGGCATGGGAGCCTTTTCGTTCTGGCAAAAGCCTACTTCAGAACGCCATCGATGACATCAGCCGTGGCAAGCGGCCAGCGCGAAGGCAGTTGTCATTCATACGTGCGCAGATCGTCGATGACTTTGCCGTCGTTGGGCAGCCCTGCGGGCTCGGCGCGTACGATGTCCGCCCGCAGCTTGGTGATGTCGCGCACCGAGGTGGCCAGCCGAGATGCTGCATCGGTGCCCAGGGTGGCGGCCTCGACATGCAGCACCATGTGTTCAGCACCGGTGGTTCCAGATATCACCAGACGCGCCCGGCCCACTTCAGGATGGCGGCGCAGGACTTCGGCCACCTGCGAAGGATGCACAAACATACCGCGAACCTTGGTGGTCTGGTCGGCGCGCCCAAGCCAGCCGCGGATGCGGGTGTTGCTGCGTCCGCAGGGAGACGGGCCCGGCAAAACCGCCGAAAGGTCTCCTGTCCCGAAACGCACCAGCGGGTAGTCCGGGTTCAGCGTGGTGATGACCACTTCTCCCACTTCGCCATCCGGCACGGGCTCTCCCGTGCCAGGACGCACGATCTCCAGGATCAGGTCTTCGCCCAGCACCAGGCCGTCGCGCGCGCTGGTTTCGAACGCAATCATGCCCAAATCCGCGCTGCCATAGGCCTGATAGCCGGCGATGCCGCGGGCAGCCAGCCAGTCACGCAGTGAAGGCGGAAACGCTTCGCCCGAGACCAGGGCCCGCTTGAGCGAGGTCAGTGGCAGGCCAAGTTCGTCAGCCTTCTCAAGAATGATCTTCAGAAAACTGGGCGTGCCGGTGTAGCCCGACGGCGCCAGGTCGCGGATCGCGTGGACCTGCTGCTCCGTCTGCCCGGTGCCGCCGGGAAACACCGTGCAGCCCACAGCATGAGCCGCCGTCTCCATCATGGAGCCGGCTGGTGTGAAGTGATACGAAAAGCAGTTGTACGCCAGTTCGCCGGCACGAAAACCCGCGGCATACAGGGCGCGCGCAAAGCGCCAGTAGTCCGGGCGGGCCGTTTCGGGCTCATAGATCGGCCCGGGCGAGGCAAACACCCGTACCGCCTGGCCCCAGCCGACCGCGGCAAAGCCGCCCAGGGCCTTGCTCGGGCCGTCTGGCGCATCGCTTGTCCTGGCCTGCTGCTGCAGTTCCAACAGTTCGTGCTTGCGCAGCACAGGCAGGCCAGGGCCTGACGACTGTCGATGCCTGCGGCATCGACGCCTTTGAGTTGGGCGGAGATGGCCGGTGCCCGCGCCTGGGCATGCGCAATCGCACCGGGCAGGGCCTGCATCAAGGCGCGCTCACGTGCGACCGGGTCGCGGGTTTCCAGGGTATCGAAAAACTGAGACATGGGTTGGCACCCTTGCTGTAGGGGATCGGATCAGGCCAGCCAACGCTTGCGGCGGCGATAGAACTTCTGGTCGCGGAAACTTTTGCGCTCTCCGCTGGAGATGCCGAGGTAGAACTCCTTGACGTCTTCGTTCTGCGCCAGGTCGCTGGCCGCGCCATCCATCATCACTCGACCGTTCTCCAGGATGTAGCCGTAATCGGCATAGCGCAGCGCAATATTGGTGTTCTGTTCGGCAAGCAGGAAACTGACGCCTTCGCGCTGGTTCAGGTCGCGGACGATCTCGAAGATTTCTTCGACGATCTGCGGAGCCAGGCCCATCGAGGGCTCGTCCAGAAGAATCATGTTGGGGCTGGCCATCAGCGCGCGCCCGATGGCGGTCATCTGCTGCTCGCCGCCGGAGGTGTAGCCGGCCTGGCTGCCGCGTCGCTGCTTGAGTCGCGGAAAATACTGGTAGACGCGCTCAAGCGCGATGCTAATGTCGCCTCGGGAAAGCTCGCGTGTATAGGCCCCGGTCAAAAGGTTTTCTTCGATGGTCAGGTGGGCAAAGCAATGCCGGCCCTCCATGACCTGCACCACGCCGCGCTTGACCAGCTCCGCGGGCGAGAGCCGCTCGATGCGTTCGTCGCGATACTGGATGTAGCCCTTGGTGACGTCGCCGCGCTCGCCCTTGAGCAGATTGGAGACGGCACGCAACGTCGTGGTTTTGCCCGCGCCATTGGCGCCCAGCAAAGCCACGATCTTGCCTTCTGGCACGCGCAGGGACACGCCCTTGAGCACCAGGATGACGTGGTTGTAGATGACCTCGATGCCGTTGACATCGAGCAGCACCTTGGAAGGCGGAGTGGGGGAAGCGACAGTCATGGCTGTTCCTGCAGGATAAGAAAGGCCGCCAGCCGGCGCTGGCGGCCGGTGCCTATCAGTCCTCGCACTTACGTGGCGTGATCTTCTTTTCCTGCGCGTACTTGGCAGCGGCTTCCTTTACCAACGGGTCGACCACCGTCTTGTCAGCCTGGTACCAGTCGGAGACGACGTTGAACTTCTTGCCGTCCCACTGCACGATACGGGCCCAATCATCGCCCATATGGTTGCTGCAGCTGGTCTTGACCGGACGCATGATCTCACCGAAACCGAGCTCGTTCAGGCGATCCTGGGTAAGGTTGAGATGCTCGAAGCCCCAACGCACCTGCTCGGGGGTAAGTGCCTTGCCTTTGCCGAACTTCTCCTGCGCAGCGCGGATGGCCTCGACTTGCAACATGGAAATGATCATGCCGCGTGTGTGGGCGATGGTCCCCAGGGTGGTGTTGCCGGATTTGTCGGCACCCTGGCCCTTGTCGTAGACGTATTTCTTGAGATCGTCGTAGACCTTGCCGCTGCCGGCGCTGTTGTGAATCGTGATGGCGTTATAGCCTTTGGCGACATCGCCAAGATCCTTGACGTCGCCCTCTGAACCGGCCCACCAGATGGCATACATCTTGTCGCGGGGATAGCCGCTTGCCTGCGCTTCGCGGATGGCAGTCGGCGTCATGATGCCCGCGCTCCAGAGCAACACGTAGGCCGGGCGCTGCTGGCGGATCTGCAACCAGGTGGATTTCTGTTCCACGCCGGGAGCGGTGACCGGGTAGAGCAGCAGTTCAAAGCCTTCCTTGGCAGCGCGTTTCTGCAATACCGAGATCGGCTCCTTGCCATAGGGCGAGTCGTGATAGACCAGGGCAATCTTCTTGCCCTTGAGCTTGTCCATGCCGCCCTCTTTCTTGGCGATGTCCTGGATCATCACATCGGCGGCCGTCCAGTACGTACCCAGCAGTGGGAAGTTCCATTCGAAGACGCTGCCATCGACCGATTGCGACAGCCCATAGCCCACGGTCTCGACCGGCACCTTATCCACCATGGCCTTGTCCGTCACGGCGAAGGTAATACCGGTGGACTGAGAATCAAAGCCCGAGGCACCCGTGCCTTTGTTCTTCAGCCGTTCATAACACTCCACGCCACGATCGGTGGCATAGGCAGTTTCGCACTCTTCGTAGGCGATCTTCACACCGTTGACGCCGCCGTCGCGTTCGTTGATCAGCTTGAGGTAGTCCAGTTTGCCGTCGGCCCATGGAATGCCCAGTGGTGCGAACGAGCTCGTGCGATAAACCAGCAGCGGCACGAATTGTTCCTCGGCGGCCGCCGCCGGCGTTGCGATGGCGCTCAGCGCGCCGGTTGCGGCCATCAACGCCGCGGCCAATTTCAGGTTAAGACGCTTCATCTCCATTACCTCCTGCGTGGTGCTTGCTATCGAACACCGGGGTTGGCCCGGTCTGCAGCCGGGTTGTTGAGAGCGCGGGCCCGTTGGGCCCGCGCCATTTCAATGCGGGAACGGCCAGATGCGAAGTTTCTCCTTGCCTATGCTCCACAGGCGCGCCAGGCCGTGGGGTTCGGCAATCAGGAAGAACACGATCAGCGCGCCGAACACCATGTGCTCGACGTGTGCTGCCGTATCCACTGACAGTGACAGGCCAAGAATATGAGGGATGTTGGTCAACGCCACGGGTACGAGCACGATGAAGGCCGCTCCGAAGAAGCTGCCCAGAATCGAGCCAAGCCCGCCGATGATGATCATGAACAGCAACTGGAAGGAACGGCCCAGGTCGAAGGCCAGAGGCTCCCAGGAACCCAGATGGATGTATCCCCAGAGCGCGCCGGCCACACCGACGATGAAGGAACTGACCGCGAAGGCCGACAGTTTGGCGTACATGGGCCGTATGCCAATGACCGCGGCGGCCACGTCCATGTCGCGGATGGCCATCCATTGGCGGCCGATGGCGCCACGCACGAGATTCTTGGCCAAAAGTGTGAACACCACGACCAATATGAGTACGAAGAGGTATTTCTGCAGCGCGCTTTGTACAGGCATCCCAAAAACTGTCAGCGGCGGCACGGAGACGCTTCCCGAGGCCGAGTAGTTGGTGAAAAAGGGAATCCGCAGGAATGCCCAGTCCACGAAGAACTGCGCCGCCAGCGTGGCCACGGCCAGGTAAAGGCCCCGGATGCGCAGGCTGGGGATGCCGAAAATCACGCCCACCAGTGTGGCAAAGCCGCCGCCGATCAGAATCTGCAACAGCAGCGGGGAACCGGGAAAGCGCACGCCGATGTTCCAGGCGGCGTAGGCGCCTACGGCCATGAAGGCCCCTGTGCCCAGGGAGATCTGGCCGCAGTAACCCACCAGGATGTTCAGGCCGACTGCTGCCAAGGCGAGGATGAGAAAGGGGATCAGGATGGCGCGCATCAGATAGTCGCTGACCAGCAGCGGTACCGCCACGAAGGCGACGGCCATCAGCAGCCCGAAGAAGATACGGTCCTGCCGAATGGGGAATATCTGCTGATCGGCGCGATAGCTGGTCTTGAACTGGCCGTTTTCGCGGTAGAACATGATGTCTCCAAGCTAGGGTGCTAGACCCGGTCGATGATTTTTTCGCCGAACAATCCTTGCGGACGGAACAGCAGGAAGACCAATGCCAACACGTAGGCGAACCAGATTTCTATGCCTCCGCCGACCAGCGAGCCCAGATAGACCTCCGACAATTTTTCACCCACACCGATGATCAAGCCGCCCAGAATGGCGCCCGGAACCGAAGTCAACCCGCCCAGGATGACAACGGGCAAGGCACGTAAGGCGGCCGTCGACAGTGTGAACTGCACGCCGAATTTCGACCCCCAGATGATGCCGGCCACCAGCGCCACCAGGCCGGCCACACTCCAGACGATCACCCAGATGCGGTTGAGCGGAATGCCGATGGATTGCGCGGCCTGGTGATCATCGGCGACCGCGCGCAGTGCCCGGCCGGTGGAGGTGAACTGGAAAAACAACGCCAGGGCCGCCACCAGCAGCGCGGCGATGAGCGCGGCAGTCAGATCTTCGAGATTGATCAGCACGCCTCCTTCGAAGACCGAGTCCAGTACGAGCCACGGCTCCTTGGGCATGCCTACATTGATGGAGTAGACCGAACTGCCAAACGTGATCTGTCCGAGACCGTCGAGAAAATAGCTGATGCCAAGCGTGGCCATGAGCAAGGTGGTCAGGTCTTGGTTGACGAGGTGTCGCAGCACGAAACGCTCGATCACCACGGCCAGCAAGAACATGATGGCGGCGCTGACGATGAAGGCCAGCACATTGGCCAGCAAGAGGTTGTCAAAGCCCAGCCAGCGCGGCAGCCACTCGGAAAATCGCACCATCGATAGCGCAGCCACCAGGACCATGGCGCCCTGGGCGAAGTTGAAGACGCCCGATGCTTTGAAGATGAGCACAAAGCCCAGGCCGATGAGCGAATACATCATGCCGCTCATCAGTCCGCCCAGAAAGGTTTCGAGAAAGAATCCCATGTCGTATCCCGTCCGTTGAGCCGTGATCCACGCCGAGATAGGCGCGGATCACATCAGGATTACCCCGCACTTGCTCGGGTGTGCCATCACCGATCTTCTTGCCGTAGTCCAGGACGACCACCCGATCGGAAATATCCATCACCACGCCCATGTCATGTTCGATCAGAACGATGGTGGTGCCGAATTCATCGTTGACATCGAGGATGAAGCGGCTCATGTCCTGCTTCTCTCCGATATTCATGCCTGCCATGGGCTCGTCGAGCAGGAGCAGGCGCGGCTCCATGGCCAGCGCACGGCCCAGGTCCACTGGCTTCTGCAAACCATAGGGCAGGCGGCCCACGGGTACCTTGCGATAGGCCTGGATCTCCAGAAAATCGATGATGTTCTCGACGAACTTTCTGTGCTCGATCTCTTCGCGTTCGGCAGGCCCAAGCCGCAGCGCCTGGGATAACAGGCCGCATTTCATGCGCAGGTTGCGACCGGCCATGATGTTATCCAGCACGCTCATGCCCTTGAAGAGCGCGAGATTCTGAAACGTCCGTGCAATGCCCATCTCGGCGGCGCGGCGCGGGTTCATGCGAGAGAAGCGTTCGCCGCGCAACGTTATGCTGCCCTGCTGGGGTGTGTAGACACCGTTGATCACGTTGAGCATAGAGCTCTTACCGGCGCCATTCGGCCCGATGATGGCGCGTACCTCGTGCTCTCGCACGTCAAAAGAGATGTCCGTGAGCGCCTTGACGCCGCCGAATGAAAGCGAGATGTTCTGCATGTTCAGCAAGACGTCGCCTATCTGCTGGTCGCGGGTAGTGGTGCTCATGATCAAGCGGCCTTGGCGGTGATGGCAGGATAGGTCGTCGCTGGACTGATGCGCAGGTCGGCGGAAATCTTGCCGCTGCGGCCGTCTTCGAACTTGACCTCGGTTTCAATGAACTGGCGGTCCTTGTCGCTGTAGAGCGCATCGATCAGCACGCCATACTTTTGGGCGATGAACGCGCGACGAACCTTGCGGGTCCGCGTGAGCTCATCGTCGTCCGGATCCAGCTCCTTGTGCAGGATGAGAAAGCGATGAATCTGCGAGGCTGCCAGCCGCGGGTCGGCGGCCAGGTCGGCATTGACTTTCTCCAGGCACTCGCGGATCAGGGCATAGACTTCATCCTTGCCGGCCAGATCGGTATAACCGGCATACGCCAGACCGCGCCGTTCGGCCCAATTCCCAACGGCTTCCAGGTCGATGTTGATAAAGGCACATGCGTGCTCGCGATCGGCTCCGAAGGCTACGGCTTCCTTGATGTGCGGGAAGAACTTGAGCTTGTTCTCGATGTACTTGGGGGCAAAGAGGCTGCCATCGGCAAGTTTGCCGACATCCTTTGCGCGATCGATGATTTTCAGCTGCCCGTCGCCATCCAGATAGCCGGCGTCGCCGGTGCGAAACCAGCCCTCGGCGTCGCGGGCCTCTTCGGTAGCGGCCGGGTTGCGGTAGTACTCCTTGAACAGCCCCGGGCTTTTGACGAGGACCTCGCCGTTGTCGGCCACCCGGATCTGTACGCCTTCGACAGGAGGGCCTACGGTGTCGTCACGTACTTGCCCATCGGGCTGCACGCACACAAAGACGGAGGTCTCGGTGGAACCATACAGTTGCTTGAGATTGATGCCGATGGATCGATAGAAGACGAAGAGATCTGGTCCGATGGCTTCACCTGCCGTGTAAGCCACACGTACACGGTTCATGCCCAGGGCATTGCGTAACGGGCCGTAGATGAGCAGATCGCCGAGTCGGTAGCGCAGCCTGTCCCACACCGATACCGACTCACCATCGAGGATGCGTGCGCCGACCTGGCGAGCCAAGTTCATGCAGGCGCCAAACAGTTTTCGCTTGACCAGGCCGGCGTCTTCCATGCGGATCATCACGTGCGTCAACAGACCTTCGAGGACGCGCGGCGGAGCGAAGTAATACGTAGGTCCGATATCGCGCATATCGATGGACACCGTATCCGGTGATTCCGGATGGTTGACAGTGAAACCGGACACCAGAAGCTGGGTATAGGAGAACATGTTCTGGCCTATCCATGCGGGTGGCAGATAAGCCAGAACATCTTCCTGGTCGGTCAGGTTTTCCATCCGCGCCACGGCCTGGGCCCGGTCGATCAGAGCGTGATGAGTCAACACTACGCCCTTGGGCTTGCCCGTCGTTCCTGATGTATAGAACATGGCCACCGTGTCGTGGGGCTGCACGGCGTGCGCGGCCTGCAGATAGAACTCGGGATGTTCCTGGGCGTGCTGGCGACCGACGTCTTCGAGCGCTTCATAGGATTGCAGCAGGTCATCGTGGTAGTGACGCATGCCGCGCGGATCGTCATAGACCACGGTGCGCAGTGCCGGGCATTGCGCGCGCACTTCCAGCATCTTGTCGACCTGTTCCTGGTCCTCCACAACCACGACGCGGATCTGCGCATCCTGCAGCACGTAGACCATTTCCTGGGCCACTGCGTCCTGGTATAGCGGTACCGGGATCGCGCCCAGTGTCTGCGCGGCCATCATGGCGATGTACAACCGGGACCGGTTCTCACCGATGACGGCGATATGCATGCCAGGGCCGATGCCCAATGCGGCCAGGCCATGGGCCAGCAGACGCACGCGCTCGGCCACCTCGGCCCAGCTCAGGGTCTGCCAGATGCCCAGATCTTTTTCGCGGATGGCCGGGCGCGATGGGCGCACACTGGCGTGTTCGAGCAGAAGCGCGGGGAAGGTCTGCGCTGCCGCCGGGCGCGCCGGGGGCTGGGGATGTGCCACGTTGTCTCCTCCGGTTTGGGCGAGCACGGCTAGCGTTATGAGCTAGATATCCCGGCGTGCGCTTGACCAGTTCGTTTTAGATTTACGGCAGGACTTAAGGTATAAGGTTGGGTCGCCTTCAACTGTCACCATCGCGACATTCACGGTTTATTTAGGGTATTCCCGATGCAGCTAGCCGATTCGCTACACCTTGCCGCAGCCTGGTTTCGCGTGCTCGAAAGCGAACAGCGCGTGCGCGTCGAACGCGACATATCCGTGCAGCACGCGATTGCGGGAACGATCATAGAGCGCAAAGGCCAACTCGCCCAGGCGTGGATAGGGGTGCTTTCCGGCTTGGTGAAAGTATCGGTAGGCAATGCCGAGGGCAAGGTCGCCTCGTTGACCGGGGTGCCAGCCGGGGGCTGGATAGGCGAGGGTTCCCTGCTCAAACGCGAGGTTCGCAAATACGATGTGGTGGCATTGCGTGACTCGGTGGTGGCGCGCTTGCCCGCGGCGACCTTCGACTGGCTGCTTGACACCAGCATCCCCTTCAATCGTTATCTGCTGCACCAACTCAATGAGCGCGTGGCGCAGTTCATCGGCAAGGCCGAACACGACAGGTTGCTGGATCCGGACGCCCGGGTGGCCCGCTGCCTGGCCGAACTGTTCAACCCTTTGTTGTACCCCGGCATGGGCATGCGCCTGGCCATCACGCAGGAAGAGGTCGGCTATCTGGCGCGCGTCTCACGGCAGCGCGCCAATCAGGCCCTCGGAAAACTCGAAGAGGCAGGACTGCTGAAAGTAGAGTATGGCGCGGTGCGCGTGATGGATCTGGATGGCTTGAAGCGCTATGGTGCGGATGCCGCGGCCGTCGATGAAGAGTAAGACCCGGGCGGCGCCAGGATCGGCGCCGCCCGGGTAGCTGAACCGCGTCAGTGCCCGCCACCCAGATAGGCGGCCACCACCGCCGGGTCATGTTTGAGCTGGTCGGCGGGTCCGTGCACCGAGATGCGGCCATTTTCGAGCACGTACCCATAGTCGGCCACATTGAGCGCGGCGGCGGCGAACTGCTCGACCAGCAGCATGGTCACGCCCTGCTCCTTCAGGCGCGCGATGATGCGAAACACTTCTTCGACCAGAATCGGCGCCAGTCCCATGGATGGCTCGTCCAGAAGGACGAGTTGCGGATTGAGCATGATGGCGCGCGCCATGGCCAGCATTTGCTGTTCGCCACCGGATAGTGTGCCGGCCAATTGATCGCGGCGCTCTTTCAGGCGAGGAAACAAATCCATTGCCCGTCCCAGATCGGCCTGCACATCGCCGCGCGGGCGGCTGCCGGTCAGGCGCGGAAACGCGCCCAGCAACAGATTGTCGGTCACGGACAGCGTGGGAAAGACGCGCCGGCCCTCGGGCGAATGCGCCAGGCCCAGGCGTGCGATGCGAAAGGACTCCTGGCCGGCGATGGAGCGTCCCTCGAGGGTGATCTCGCCTGCGGTTGGCCGGATCATGCCCGATAGGGCGCGCATGGTGGTGGTTTTCCCCGCTCCATTGGAGCCTATCAGCGTCACCACCTTGGCTTTGGGAACATCCAGGCTGATGCCATGCAGCACCTTGACCTTGCCGTAGCCCGCTTCGAGATTCTTGACAGTAAGCATAGTGAGATCTCCAGGGCGTCAGGCGGTGGCGCCGCCCAGATAGGCTTCGATGACCTTGGCATTTTGCTGGATCTCGGCAGGCAGCCCCTCGGCAATCTTCTGGCCGAAGTCCAGCACGGATACCGTGTCGCATACGCTCATGACCACATCCATGTGGTGTTCGATCAGGATGAGGGTGATGCCGTGATCGCGCACCTTGCGGATGATGACCAGCAGCTCGGCGATGTCGGGCGCGGTCAGGCCGGCTGCCGGCTCATCGAGCAGCAGTAACTGTGGGTCCAGCGCCAGGGCGCGGGCAATCTCCAGCAAGCGTTGTTTGCCGTAGGGCAGGTTACGTGCTTCTTCGCCTGCGAGGTCGCTCAGACCGACAAACTCGAGCAGGGCCAGCGCGCGTGCGCGCGCCTTCTGCTCTTCGTGCTTCCAGCGTGGCGTATGCAGCGCGACACTGGCCAGCCCGGTGGTGAAACTGTGATGCAGACCCACCAGCACGTTCTCCAGCGCTGTCATCTCGCCAAAGAGCTGCACGTTCTGGAACGTACGCGCCACACCGTTGGCGGCGATCTCAGCAGGTGTCATCCCCACCAGCGACCGCCCGGCGAACGTCACGCTGCCGGCAGTGGGGAGATAGATCCCGGTGAGCACGTTCATCATGGTGCTCTTGCCTGAGCCGTTTGGTCCGATCAGCCCATGTATGGTGCCGCGTTTGACGTCCAGGTCCACCTGATTGAGCGCCTTCAAGCCCCCGAACTGCATGAGGATGCCTTGGGCCTGCAGCAAGGTCTCGACCGGGCCGGCCGCCGCCGTCGGGACGGCGTTGGCGCGCTCGGCCAGTTCTGAGCTGACCGAGAGCGCCTTGCGTCGCGTGGAGAAGAACAGGTTGCGCACAAAGCCCACGATGCCGTCGGGAAGGTAATAGACCACGAAAAGGATCATGACGCCGAAGATGCTCAAGCGCCAGTCGGTGACGGCGTCGAGCCAGTAGGCAAATACAGCCAGGGCAATGGTGCCTGCCACCGGCACCGCCACGCGACGGGCGTCGGCCTTGCCGCGGGCCACTGCCAGCGCACTGCCCCCGGCCACGAGAACGGCGACGACCAGCGCGATGATGCGGAAGGTCTCGATATCATCGAGCATCTTGGGCAACAGGACGATGATGGACGCGCCAAGAATCGCCCCGGTGCGCGTTTTTCTGCCGCCCATGATGATGGCCAGCAGAAACAGGATGGTGAGTTCGAAGTTGTAGGTGTTGGGCGAGATGTACTGTTCGGAATAGGAGTACAGCGCGCCAGCCAGGCCAGCGAACCCCGCGCTGATCACAAAGGCGATCACCTTGTGCCGGTAGACCGAGACACCCATGCAGTCCGAAGCGATCGGACTGTCGCGCAAGGCTTCGAACGATCGGCCCAGGTGCGATTTGAGGATGCGATGCACCACGACGAGCGACAGCACCAGAAGCAGCGCGACCAGCCAGAAATACTCCTGTTTGTCGAGGATGTGGCTGCCGAAGGCGGGCTTGTTGATCTTGATGCCCAGCGGCCCCTCGGTGAGGAAGGTCATCTCGTTGATGAGAATCTGGATGATGGTGCCAAAAGCCAGTGTCACCATGGCCAGGTAGGGGCCCGTCACGCGCAAGGCGGGCAGAGCCAGCACGGCGCCGAACGCGGCCGCGATAATGATGGCCGCCGGCAGCGTGATCCAGATGGGCATTTGCAGGTGAAAGACCAGGACGCCTGCCACATACGAGCCGATGCCGAACAGGCCGGCGTGGCCCAACGACACTTGTCCGGTGTAGCCCACCACGATATCGAGCCCGAACAGCAGGATCGAGTAAATCATGATGGTTTCGAGAAGGTGCAGATAGTAGGTGTTGGTCACGCCCAGCGGGATGGCTGCCAGGCAGGCCAGGGCCACGAGGGCCAGGACTCGGTGCAGAGGTTTCATCAGCGTTACACCTTCTTGATCGCGGTCTTGCCGAACAGGCCGGCGGGTTTGAAGGTCAATACCAGCAGCAGAAGAACCAGGCCGGGGACATCCTTGTACCCGGTCGACAGATAAAAGCCGGTGGTGGTCTCAGCGATGCCGAGGATGAGGCCGCCGACGACTACCCCCATGCCGCTGGACAGGCCGCCGATGATGGCCACGGCGAAGGCCTTCAGGCCAAGAACCGCACCCATGGTGGCGCCCGTGAGGGTCAGTGGTGCGACCAGCACGCCGGCAAAGGCGGCGGTCAGCGAGGACATGGCGTAGGAGAACGTGATGACCAGGCCGGTGCTGATCCCCATCAAGCCGGCGGCATCGCGGTCATTGGACGTGGCGACGAAGGCCTTGCCGTAAATGGATTTGCGATTGAAGAGTTCGACCAGCAACATCATGGCCAGCGCGCCGAACACCACCAGAAGCTCCATGGGCAGAACGTTGGCGCCCATGATTTTCATGGGTGCCTCGGGCAGGGGGGATGGGAAGCGCAGATCGTCGCGGCCCCAGATGTTTTCGGCCACATTGCGAAAAATAATGCCCAAGGCAATCGTGGCCATGATCCAGCCGAATTCGGAACGTGTCTTGATAGCTGGACGTACGCCGACGCGCTCGACGAACATGCCTTGCAGGAACCCGAAAACGCAGACAATGGGGATCATCACCCAATAGTTCACGCCCAGGCCGACGAGTGTCAGTCCGACCAGTGCGCCCAACATGAGCGCTTCGCCCTGGCCAAAGTTAAGGGTGCCGGAGGTGGCAAACGTGAGCTGATACCCGAACGCGATGACGGCATAAATCATGCCCAGCGCGATACCGCTGTAGATAAGCTGTAGAAGAATCATCATGTGTGCGCAGTAAGAATCCCGGCCCGCGCGCCGAGCGGATACCGCGCGGGCCCCGGGTGGGGCCCGCGCTGCGGTGAACAACGTATGGATTACTGGGCCTTGACGACCCGGCCGCCCTTGACTTCGCCGATCACGACTTCTTTTTCGGTGATGGCGTCGTGGTTGTCGTGCGTGAAGGGCTTGTTGTAGGTCATCACCACGCCTTCGACGGGCGTTTGCAGGTTCTCGAGCGCTTCGCGCACCTTCGGACCGTCGGTGGTGCCTGCCTGCTTGATGGCCGCGGCCAACAGGTAGATGGAGTCATAGCCCTGAGCCGCCGACACCGGCGAGTCGATGCGGTTGTTCTTGGGCTTGAACTTGGCCAGGTAGGCGTCGATGAACGCTTTGCGGCGCGGTGTGTCCGGATCCTGGATGAAGGTCTGCGGCATGCGCGCACCCTCGCCATTGGCGCCGGAGTTGTCGATATAGTTGGCCATGGACAGCGTCCAGCTACCGATGATGGGCACCTTCCAGCCGAGCTTGGTCATGCCGTTGGCGATCTGAGCCAGCTCAGGGCCGATGCCGTAGGTCAGGATGGCCTGTGCGCCGGCTTCCTTGGCCTTCAGAAGCTGGGCGGTCATGTCCACATCCTTGATGTTGAACTTCTCAACGGCCACAGGCTTGATGCCCTTGGCCGCGAGGGCTTTTTCAAGGTCTTCACGGCCGAGCTGGCCATAGTTGGTGGAGTCGGCCAGGATGGCGACTTTCTTGAAGCCGCGGCGACCGACGGCTTCTTCGACGATCATGGGCGCCTGGATACTGTCATGCGCTGCGTTGCGGAACACATAATTGTCGGGATATTCGGGTGCCTTGAACTGATGCGTGATGACGCTGCCAGTGGCCACGTTGTTCATCACCGGGATCTTGGCGTCCTGATAGAAACGCTGCGAGGCCAGGGCGACCCCTGTGTTGATATACCCGACCGAAGCCGCGACGCGCTCTTTGTTGATGAGCTCCTGGGCGATCTGAACGCCACGCTCGTTTTTGGCTTCGTCATCGCGTTCGACGCCGACCAGTTGGCGACCCAGCACCCCACCGTTTTTGTTGATTTCCTCGATGGCCAGGCGTACGCCATCGCGCATGCTCACGCCCATGGAGGAGGATCCTCCGGTGTAAGGGCCCGCCACGCCGATCTTGATGGGATCGGCGGCATGAGCCCCGGCCGAGAGAGCGAGCGTCAAGGCACCTGCAAGCAGCTTCAAGCGAAAGTCCATGTTGTTTCCGTTGAGTTTGGTATATGGACTTCCCACACTAAATCGAGTTGGGGCGGTGGTTGGTCCAACTGCGAAAAAACCAGCTCATGCGCCACTCGTTATCGGATTGTGGGGCGCTCTGCGTGCAAGGTACTCTGGTCTTGAATGCTTACGCGAAACTTATGTTTTCGGTCGATTCCAGGTAAATCCCTAGAAGAAAAGGCGGCCATCGGAGCAGAATTCCGTTTGGGTGCGGAATTATTTTCCGGTCAAGGATCAGAGGCGCGCAATCCGGGCGCATACGGTGGCGATCCTGGCAGCAAAGGCGCGCGCGCCGTTTTGTAAGGGACGGCGTTGCTCATAGCAGAGGTAATACTGCAGATTGCCGCGCGAGCGCACGTCAAAAAGCCGCATGAGCTTGCCTTCATTGAGCCATTCGGCAGCGAGCGTCTTGCGCGAGAGCGCGACACCCTGGCCGGCATGAGCGGCCGCCAGCACCATGCCCAGGTCCACCAGCCAGACGCCCTTGCTGGGTTCGGGCCAGTCAAGACCTGCCCGGTCGAACCACGGGCGCCAGGGCTCCATGGGGCAGCGCAGCAAGGCCGCCCGGGCCAAGTCTTCGGGCCGTTCAAAGGGCCCATGACGCCGAGCGTACTCTGGCGTGCAGACCGCGAAAACCTCATCGTCGGTCAATTTCTCGACCTGCAGGCCGGGGTACAGCCCGTTGCCAAAGCGTATCCATACGTCGGCATTGGGCGGCGAGATTTCCAGATACGGAACAGAGAAGAGAATTTCGAGATCGACTTGCGGGTGGGCGTCGGTGAACTCGGGCAGATAGGGGATGAGGACCTGGCGGGCGAACGTGGGGGTGGACACCACGCGCAGCAGTTCGGTGGGTGGTTCGACGCGTGCTTTCAGCGTGGCGGCTGAGAGCTGGCCCAGCGCGCTACGGACCTGCTCGAGATACTCGCGGCCGGCAGCCGTCAGTGTGCCGCCGTGGCGGCCACGGACAAACAGCACGGTGTCGAGCTGGGCTTCCAGTGTCGTGATGCGCTTGCCGATAGCGCTGGCGGTCACACCCAGCTCCGAGCCGGCGGGCTCGAAGCCGCCCAGGCGAGCAGCAGCCTCGAAGGCCTGTATGGCAGCCAGGGAGGGCAGACGTGACTGTCGGGTTCCGCGCATGGGCCTGAGGGCCGCGCCGGCGGCCGGGACAGAAGAGGAGTTTCATTATATGGAGTCTGTCAGCCGCCCAGATCGACGCGGGCCAGGGAGTAGGCCAGCGTCAGCATGACGACGGCGATCAGCGCATCCAAGAGGCGCCAGGCGCGCGCGTCGCTGAAAACGGGGGCAAACAGGCGCGCGCCCAGGCCCAAGATGGCCAGCCAGAGCACCGAGGCGGTCAAGACACCGACGGCAAAGGCCAGGCGGGCGTCGGCAAAACCGTGCGCCAGCGAACCGACGACCACCATGTCCAGCCAGAAATGTGGGTTGAGCAAGGAGAAGGCCAGCGCGCCCAATAGGGCCGCGCGGCGGGAGGGACGGCTTGGCGGCACTGCGCCAGTGGCCCTGCCCGCCAAGCCCGCCGCGCCGATTGCAGTCCGTACCAGGCCAGAAACGCCACTCCGAACCACAGAATGGCCTGAGTCAGACCAGGCACCCATTCCGTCAGCCGTTGCAGACCCCAGACGCTGCCGAAGATGAAGACCGCGTCGACCAGCGCGCAGGTCGCCAGCACGGTCATGACATGGGCACGCATCACCCCTTGCCTGAGAATGAAGACACTTTGGGCGCCGACCACGGCGAACAACCCCAGGCCGGTGGCGGTGCCGCTGGCCCAGGCGCTGAAAAAGGGAGGAAAAGTGAGCGTGAACATCGTTGCAGCCTGGAATGAGGGCCGGCCGTAGTCGGCGCCACGGCCCGGATGCGTGCATTCTGACTTGCCAATAATATGAAATACAGCTAATTTCCTTAAACTATATTAAGCAAAACTTAATACATAGCATCCCATGTCCCGACTATCTCGTCCTTGTCCTGTCCGTGTGGCGCCATGAAGCTCGATCACGACCACCTGCGCGCGCTGGCCGCTGTGGTGCGCGAAGGCAGCTTCGAGCGTGCGGCCTCCGCCCTGCATGTCACGGCGTCGGCGGTCTCGCAGCGCATAAAGACGCTCGAGGACCGCAGCGGCCGGCTGCTGATCCAGCGGACGGTGCCAGCACGGCCGACGCCGGATGGCCAGGTTCTGGTCCAGTTGGCCGAGCAGACGGCCTTGCTCGAGCACGATGCGCTGCATCGTCTGGGCGTAGCCGAGGACGAAATCACCCAGGCCAGCATCCCCGTGGCGGTCAACCATGACAGCCTGGAGACTTGGTTCATCGACGCTGCGACGCGATTTGCTGCCCGATCGAGTGCAACGCTGGACATGCAGTCCGAGGATCAGGATCACACTGCGGCGCTCCTGCGCAATGGCACGGTGCTGGGTGCGGTGACTACGCTGGCCGAGCCAGTGCAGGGCTGCCGTATTCATCCGCTTGGCAGCATGCGCTATGTCGCGACGTGTTCGCCGGATTTTCTGGCGCGGCATTTTTCAAGCGGTGTCACTGCGCGCACGCTGGCCGCGGCTCCGGTGCTGGTGTTCAATCGCAAGGACGGGCTGCAGGCACGTTTTGCGCGCCGTATCATGCGCAGCCACCCCTGGCAGCCGCCGGTCTGGTGGGTCCCATCGAGCCGGGCTTTCGTACAGGCGACGCTAGACGGGCTGGGTTGGACCATGAATCCGCTGCCGCTCATCAAGGATGAGCTCGATAGCGGCCGTCTGGTGCCTTTGCGCCGCCGGGCCTGGGAGGATGTCCCCATCTACTGGCAGCATTGGCGGGTAAACTCTCAAGCCATGTCGGTCCTGACGGATTCCGTTCTGGCCGCTGCCCGCGCCCTGGTGCGCAAACGTCAGGCACAGGCTGTGCAACCCGCCGGCAGCTCGCCGGTATAGCTTTGGAGTAATGCGATGACTCTGCGTAAGTTCGTCTTTGCCGCCGCCTTGGCGCTGACCGCGGGCGCGACGGCTGTGGCTGCTGATTACAAGGTCGGCCAGATCGAGGTGGATGATCTGTGGGTGAGAGCCTCGGCTCCTGGACAGGAAAATGGCGCGGGCTACCTGGAGATCGAGAACGACGGCAAGATGGCGGATCGCCTGGTGTCGGTGTCTTCGCCGGCGGCCCAACGGGTCGAGTTGCACACGGTCAAGAATGAGAACGGCATGGCACGCATGCGTGAAGTCGAAGGCGGCATCGTGGTGCCGGCCGACGGCAAGGTCGAACTGCGGCCGGGCGGCTATCACGTCATGTTTCTCAAACTCAAGGCGCCTTTCGCCGAAGGGGGCAGCGTGCCTGCCACGTTGACGTTCGAGAAAGCAGGCGAGGTCAACGTCAATTTCAAGATCAAGGCGGTCAGCCACAACGCGGGCATGAGCCACGGTCACATGAGTCATTGATCGGCACACGCCGCCACGCATACCTACAGGCCTTCGGGCCTGTTTTGTTGTGGCCGAACGGATAGTGTTGCAACCCGGCAAGTCCTGCCCCCCGCGCTGGCGGCTCGTTTGATCCGATTCAAGATGTCTCTCCAGGCGTTTTCGTGGCCTTGCTTCATTGTGGGGGTTTCCGCTGGCGGGCCGATCCTGGCCATGTTGCATCGTTACTCCTTTCTTGCCCTCGTGTCCTGTTGCTTATTGCGGAGTACAGGACACCATGGAAGTTCGTCACCCTCTTGCCTTGTGGTCGCTGCTGGCGGCCGCGCCTGTCATGGCCGACACTGCTGCCGGCGCGGCGGCTCCCGTGCCGGCCTGGCAGCTTGAGACCATCGTCGTCGAAGCCAACGCCGAAGCCGAGTCGCCGTCTACGGATGTACGCAGCGCCAGTCAGATCAGCCGCGACAATGTCCTGGATGCGCGCGACTTGGTGCGCCATATCCCGGGGATTACGGTATCTGAAGGCGGGCGCGCCGGTACCAATGGCTTTGCCATACGCGGGGTGGACGGCAATCGTGTCGCCGTCACCGTCGATGGCGTGGCACAGGCCGAGTATTTCCTGCCCGAGGTCTATCTCGGCTATGGGTATCTCAACGGCAACCGCAATAGCGTCGAGCTGGAGCACATGAAGCAGGTGACGCTGCACAAAGGCGCGGACTCCTATTCGTCCGGCAGCGGCGGTATCGGTGGTTCCGTGCAGTTCGTGACCAAGGACATCAATGACTTCGTCGATCCCGGCAAGACGGCTGGCGTCTATAGCAAGCTCGCCTATGCCTCGCGCAGCCGTCAGTGGCTTGGCGTGGCCGGTGCCGGGACGCGCCTGGGCGACCTGGGGACCAGCTTCTTTCTGCAATACACCCGCCGCGGGGGGCATGAGATCATGCACCACGGCGGCGGCGCGGATATCGCCGGCCGAAGTCGCGGCCGCCCGGACCCGGTTGACGCCACGACACAGGCTTGGCTGAGTAAGCTGGATGTTTGCGTGGTGCGTGGCCATTGCGTGCAACTGTCGCACGATGAACGCGCTGAGCGGCGCTTTACTGACGAGAAGTCTTACGGTGCGTTCGGCCAGACCCGCCAGGCGTGGGACAGCTCGCCTTACAGGCGGCAGGCGCTGGTGTACCGTTGGATCCCCTCGGATGGGCCCCTCGAATCCCTGTCGGCAGGCCTGCATCTGCAAAATGTCCTGCAACGCGCCCTGACGGAAAACCGCGATATCAAGGATGGATTCCTGGATCAGCGTTACGACCGGCGCACGACTCAGCGTGATCGGCAATGGCGGCTGGAGGCGGCCGCGCGCGTTTGGGATACTTCCTGGGGGCGGCACCGGTTCTCGGGCGAGCTGGCCTGGACGCAGCGCAGGCTGAACAACGACAACACCGATCGCTTGTTCTTCAAGAACTCCGCGGGCGGGCAAAGCAGCTATAGCATCGTTGATCCGGTACGCGTGCGCAGCCTGAGCCTAAAGCTCAAGGACAGCTTCGCGTTCGGCCCGCTGTGGCATGGCGAACTGGGATGGCGGGTGGATCGTTACGCGCATCAACCCACCCCGGGCGTGGCGCCGAGCTACGGCCTCGACGCGGTGGGGCGGCGGCGTTTCTCGGCGGGGAGCTGGTTTGGCAATCTCAGCCACGAGGTGACGAGTCATCTGCGTTTGAGCTATGCCGTTTCGCAAGGTTTTCGGGCGCCGTCGGCCCAGGAGTTGTATTTCCGCTTCCGTCGCGGCTTTAATTACTTTCTGCCCAATCCGGGCCTGAAAGCCGAGCGGGCACTGAATCAGGAGCTGACTTTGACCGCCCACGGCGATGTGGGCAACCTGGCCGTCGCGCTGTTCCAGACGCGTTACCGCGACTTCATCGAAGAGCGGCACACCACGCGCGAGGTGCCGAATCCGTTTTACGAGCCCTTCAACCCCTGGGGTATCCCGCCGGTGCAGATCGAAGACTACTTCCAGCAGCAGAATATCGACCGGGCGAAGGTATGGGGCGTGGAACTCAAAGGGTTACTCGATGCGCACACGGCCTTCGGCGCGCCCAAGGGATGGGGTATGGATGTCCGTGCAACCCTCACGCGCGGCAGGACAAGCCTCGGAGACGGGTTGCGGGCGCTGCAGCCCTTGCAAGTGGTGGCGGGGCTGTTCTACGAGGCGGCCTCCTGGGGGCTGCGAGCAGACCTGGTACATCATGGCGCCAAGCGTGAACGTGATACCTTGCGCACCACTTATGGGGCCCGTGGCGCCGTCAGAGAGCCGTCAAAGTATCTCAGCCAGGCTGTGTATCTGGTGGATCTGAGTGCCTACACGCGTCTGGGCCGGCACATGACGCTGTCGGCCGGTATCTACAATCTGTTCGACAGAAAGTACTTCCGCTGGGACACGCTGCGTTCGCTTGCGTCTTTCGGAACGACGGGCCGGATCGACCCCGCGGGCGAAGGCCTGAATCGCTACACCGCGCCGGGGCGCAATGTAGCGGTCAATCTGGAGATACGTTACTAGGCTATTCGAGGTGGATATTCGCCTTCTTGATGACCTCGGCCCAGGTGGCGCGCTCGCGTTCGGCGTAGGCCTGGAACTCCTTCGGACTCATGGGCATGGGTTCGACGCCCATGTCATTGAGTTTCTGCGACACGGCGGGTGATCTGATGGTTTTTTCCAGCTCGGCCGAGAGCTTGTCTTTGACCGGCTGGGGCAGCCCGGCCGGGGCAACCAGCCCTTGCCAGGCATACGCGGTGAAGTCTGGCACGCCCTGCTCGGCCATGGTGGGCGCATCCGGCAACGCCTTCAGGCGCTCTGGAGTGGCCGCGGCCAGCACGCGCAGTTTGCCTGCCTTGACGTTGGGCAGGCCGGCGGCCAGATCGATGAACATGACGTCGACTTGGCCGCCCAGCAGATCCTGGATGGCGGGCGCGGCGCCCTTGTAGGGCACGTGCAGAAGATTGACGTGGGCGCGTTGTTTGAACAACTCCAAGGCCAGATGGTGGGGCGAGCCGGCACCGGCCGACGCGGCGGTCAGTTTGCCTGGTTCTTTACGTGCGGCCTGCAGCACGTCTTCCACCGTTTTGAAGGGAGAATTGGCGTTGACCGCCAGCAGCAGCGGAAAGCGCGCGATACCCCCGACATAGCTGAACTTGGACGGGTCGTACGATAGCTTGCTGTAAAGCGAGGGGTTGAAGGCCAGCGTGCCTGTGTCGGCCGTCCCGACCATATAACCGTTGGGCTCGGCCTGGGCGATGGCCGTCGCGCCGATGATGGTGGCCGCTCCCGGGCGGTTTTCGACCACGATGGTCTGGCCCAGCGGTTTCTCCAGCCCGCTGGCTACGCTGCGGGCGACGACGTCGGCGCCGCCGCCGGCGGGATAGGGCACGATCCAGCGGATGGGCTGTGTCGGCCAGCTCTGGGCCGAGGCGCTGGTGGCAATACTGAGGACGGCAAGCGCCAACAGGCGCTTGGCATGCTTGTGCATGACGTGTCTCCTAAGCGGGGAAATTATCGTTATGAGGCGCGATGCCGCGCCCTTACGGGCCCATTATGCCGCCACCCCTGCCGCCTGTGTGGCTTCAGGTGGCATAGTGGCGCGCACCGAACAGGGTGCTGCCGATACGGATTTCGGTCGAGCCCTCCTCGATGGCGAGTTCGAAATCCGCGCTCATCCCCATGGACAGACGTGCCATTGGTAGTTGCGGTGTCGCCACGGCGTCGCGCAATTTGCGCAGCCGGCGGAAGCAGGCGCGCACCGCCGCGCTGTCTTCGGAATGGATGGCCATGGTCATCAAGCCCTGCACGCGTAGCGCCGGGCAGGACTGCTGCAGATGCGACAGCAGGGCGGGCAGTTCCTCGGGGGCAGACCGAACTTGCTCGGTTCGGGTGAGGTTTTTATCTGTATCAGGACATCGAGGCTGCGGCTGGCGGTTTCCAGCCGGCGCTGCAGGGCATCGGCCAGTTCCAGACGGTCCAGCGACTGGACTTCGGCCACATCGCGCACGACGTCTTTGACTTTATTGGTCTGCAGGTGCCCGATCATCACCCAGGACAGGCCCAGCTCGGCCAGGGGATCGGCCTTCTGACGGATCTCCTGGGTTTTATTCTCGCCGAAGCGGCGTAACCCCAGGGCGGCCGCCTCGCGCACAGCCTCGGCGCTGAAGGTTTTGCTCACTGGCAGCAGTTCGACGCAGCCGGCAGGGCGGCCTGCACGGTCGCAGGCCAGGGCGATACGTTGTTCGATGGCGGCCAGGCGTGTGGCCATGGAATCGGTCATGCGGGGTTCTCGTGGTTAGCGGGGCCGTAGTAAGCCATAACGCTATAGTTTAGGTCGGCTGCGGCGTCCGGACGACACCACTTTGCCGGACATGGCTTGCAGGCATAGAATCAGAAGAGCACTTCATGTTTCAACAATTAAGCCATCGTTGCTTGGCGCTTCGCAAGCGCGGCCAGGGCCGGCCGTGCCGCCATGTGACCTGGATCGCCTACGCCCCGCTCCCATGTCCCTCGTCACACCCGAGTACGCCTTTGCCCCGCCGTTTCAGGCGCCCTATATCCCCCCCATACGCTCGCTCATGCCTTACGCTCTGCGTGCGGGTACGATTTCCATGGCGGGTGGCTACCCGGCTCAGGAACTCTTTGACGTCGAGGGGCTGTCCAGCGCGTCCAATCAGGTGCTCACCCGCCTGGGCACTTGCCTGCAGTATTCCAATATCGACGGACAGGCGAGCCTGCGCGTCGAACTGGCCAAGCTGTCGGCCGAACGCGGCTTGCAATGCGATCCCGACACCGAACTGGCGGTCACCGGGGGGTCGCAGCAATCGATGGCTCTGCTGGCTCGGGTCATGCTGCAAAAGGGTGACAACGTCATCATCGAAAGCCCATCCTTCCCGAACTCGGTCCAGGCCTTGCTGTACACCGGCGCCAACGTACACACCGTTGATTCCGGTCCGCAGGGCATCGACGTGGATGCCCTCGATGAGCTGGCTGCGCGCGTCAAGCCCAAGATGGTGTGCGTGGTGGCGTCGTTTTCCAATCCCTGCGGCGCGACCATCAGCCGTGCCCGGCGGCTGCGTTTGCTGGAGCTGGCGGCCAAGCATCGCTTCCTGTTGGTGGAGGACGATCCTTACGGCGAGCTGCGGTTTTCGGGGGAAAGGGTGCCGCCCATCGCCGCGCTGGCCGATGCCGAACAGCGCAAATGGGCCGTATACATATCCAGTATGTCCAAGACCATGGCGCCGGGCTTGCGGATAGGCTGGATGGTGGCGCCCGCTGAGGTGCGCCGCCGCTGCGTGAGCGCCAAAGCGGCCGATGACATGGCCTGCTCGGCCTGGATTCAGGAAATCGTTGCGCAGTATTTGGCCGATGGGCACTACGCCCGCCATGTGCCGCGTATCCGTCAGGCCTATGGCCTGCGCTGTGATGCGCTGGCCGAGGCGCTGAGCCGCGAGTTGCCCGGCAGGGTCGTGTTCTCCAAACCCGAAGGCGGGATGTTCTTCTGGGCGCGGCTCAATGGCGACATCGACGCCACGCGTCTGTTGCCCTACGCCATCGAAAAAGAAGTGGTCTATGTCCCGGGCAAGGCCTTCTATCCCGATGAGTCCATGGCGGATATCTACGCCATGCGGATGTCGTTTGCCACGATGAACGAAGCCAAGATCGCGTTGGGCATCCATCGCCTGGCCCAGGCGCTGGCCGCCTGCGAAGCCAACGAGCCGGTGTCGATTTCGCTGGCGGCATGAAAATCCCGCGGCCGGCTTAGGCCTTGCGGCTATATCGGAACACGCGCAGGTTATTTTGCCGGCGCGCCCGTTCTCGGTACGCTTGCGGACGTTTCGGCGCCGACCGCGCCATGCTGGGTAACGAGAGGAGTACGAAATGAAGATAGCAGCTCTGGTGGCGCTTGGCGCCCTGTCTTTGGCTGGCGTGCAAGGTGCGCAAGGCGCCACGCTGGACGTGGTCAAAAAACGTGGTCAAGTGGTTTGCGGCACGACCACGGGTTTTGCCGGATTTTCGGCACCTGACGCCAAGGGCGTGTGGCAGGGGCTGGATGTCGATCTGTGCCGGGCCGTGGCTGCAGCGGTTTTCGGCGATGCCGACAAGATCAAGATCGTGCCGCTCAACTCCCAGCAGCGTTTCACGGCGCTGCAGTCCGGCGAGGTGGATGTATTGACCCGCAACACCACGGTGACGCAGCAGCGCGATACCGCTTTGGGCATCACGCATGCCGGCATCAACTTTTATGATGGTCAGGGTTTTCTCGTGCCCAAGAAGTTGGGAGTCAAAAGTGCCAAAGATCTCAATGGTGCCACGATCTGTCTGCAAACTGGCACGTCCAATGAGAACACCCTGGCTGACTGGGCGCGCGCCAACAAAGTCAGCTACAAGCCGGTTGTAATCGAAACGTTCAACGAAGTCGTCAATGCCTTTGCGTCAGGCCGCTGCGATGTCTTTAGCACCGATGCCTCGGGACTGGCTTCCATCCGTATCTCCAAGCTGGACAAACCGGATGATTACGTCGTGTTGCCCGAAATCATCTCCAAAGAGCCGCTCGGGCCTTTCGTTCGCCAGGGAGACGACGCGTGGCTGAATGTGGTGCGCTGGACGCTGTCGGCCATGATCGAGGCCGAGGAGTACGGCCTGACCTCGGCCAATGTGGACGAACAGCTCAAAAGTGAGAACCCAAATGTCCGGCGCATTCTTGGTGTGACTCCGGGCGCAGGCGCCAACATGGGGTTGGATGAGAAGTGGGCCTACAACATCGTCAAGCAGGTCGGCAATTATGGCGAGAGTTTCGATCGCAATGTCGGCAAGGATAGCCCTCTGAAGATTTCACGAGGCCTGAACTCGCAGTGGACGCAGGGCGGCCTGATGTACACGCTGCCCATACGCTGACGGCCTGACCGTGCCGTGCGCTGCCTTACCGACGCAGCGCACGCGCACTGGCGCTGTCCGCAACGGTCAGCGCCGATAGAGCTGAGCAATCTTGTCGAAGGCGGCTTGCAGCTCGCGGGTACCACCCTGGAACACCACCGGGCGGCCCCGGCGCGTCAATACCACCAGACGTTTGGAAAAAAACCAGGGCACGAAACGGGCGAAGCGGATATCCTCCCAGGCGACTTCACGCCGGGTGAACCAGCTCTGATGTAAGCCCTGATCGTTGATCGTGGTGATCGACAACTGCATGAACCACGACACCAGACCCAGGCCCAGAAAGCTCAGCCCGACGGTCACGGCAAGCAGCAGGTTGAGCTGGCCTGGCGGCAACTGGGCCGCACTGCTGAACAGCTGAACGCCCAATGCGGACAACAGTATCCAGGCCAGGATGCGAACCCAGTCAGGCCAGGCCTGGCCGTTAAGGGGCAGCGGGCCGATCTCTTGCAGGAGTGCGGCCCGTGCTGCGGGCGATGGCGCGGTTGCACTCATGGATGGCCTCAGGCGTAAAACCTGGATTCTACGCGGCCTGCACGTATCAGTCTTGACGTTTCGCAGCAATCGCGTTGCCGGCGCGGCTGGAGCCGCGGCGACCGAGGTGGGCGGCCATCCATTGGCCGATATCTACGACCGCATCGAAATCCACGCCAGTGTCGATATTCAGGCCACGCAACATATAAAGCACGTCTTCGGTCGCCACGTTGCCGGTGGCGCCCTTGGCATAGGGGCAGCCGCCCAGGCCGGAGACCGAGCTGTGGAAAATCGTGATGCCGGTTTCCAGGGCGGCGAGAATATTGGCCAGGGCCTGGCCATAGGTATCGTGGAAATGGCCCGACAGCCTGGCGGGATCCACGATGGCGCTGACTGCGCTCATGACGTCGCGCACCCGCTGCGGTGTGCCTACGCCGATGGTGTCTGCCACGTCGATTTCGTCGCAGCCCAGGGCCAGAAAACGCCGTGCCACGTCCACGACATTGGCGATCGGCACGTCGCCTTGATAGGGGCAGCCCAGCGCACAGCTGATGCTTCCTCGCACACGCACGCCTGCGGCACGGGCCGCCTCGGCCACGGGTTCGAAGCGAGCAATGAACTCCGCGATCGAACAATTGATGTTTTTCTGCGAAAAGGCCTCGCTGGCCGCGCCAAAGATGACGATTTCGTCGGCCTTGGCAGCCAGCGCGCCCTCGAGGCCTTTGAGGTTGGGCGTCAGGACAGAGTAGATCGTGCCCGGCTGGCGTGTAATACGTGCCATGACTTGTGCGCCGTCGGCCATCTGCGGCACCCATTTGGGCGAGACGAATGACGCCGCCTCGACATTGGGTATGCCCGCCAGGCTCAAGCGATTGACCAACTCTACTTTGATGTCGGTTGGGACGAACGCTTTTTCGTTTTGCAGACCGTCGCGGGGCGAGACTTCGACAATCTTGACGCGGGAGGGCAAAGGCATGTCTGTTCCTGAGGATGCGCGATTCGGGAGGTAATCAAGTTTAGATCAGCGCGGACGAGCCGCATAGATGGCTATCGAATGCGCTGATAGCGGCCATCGTCCATGCGCGCCACCCAGCCCTGAACTTCGAGTTCGGTGAGCTCCACGGCCACCTCGGCGGCAGTCGTGGCGCTGAGTTCGGCCAGCGCGTCAAGGCTCAGCGGATCGTAGCCCAACGCGGCAAGCAAGGGGCTGGGAGGGGGCGTGTCGGTGGGGGACTGCGCCCTGCTGCGGGGGCGTTGGGGTGAGCCGAGCTAATCCGTGATGTCCTGGGCGGTTTCGACCAGCTTGGCGCCTTGCCGGATGAGAGCATGGCAGCCACGCGACAAGGGTGAATGAATCGAACCCGGAATAGCGAAGACCTCGCGGCCGCCTTCGCCGGCCAGCCTGGCGGTGATGAGCGAGCCGCTTTGACGCGCGGCCTCAACGACCAGGACACCGCGCGCCAGTCCGGCGACCAGGCGATTGCGCTGCGGGAAGTGATGAGCCTGTGCGCCCGAGCCCAGAGCGAACTCGGACACCAGGGCGCCGCCTGCCGCAATGGCGTGAGCCAGGTTACGGTTGGCGGTCGGGTAGATGCGATCGATGCCTGTGCCCAGAACCGCCACTGTGCCGCCGCATTCCGGGCCCGCTGCCAGCGCCCCTTCGTGCGCGGCGGCGTCGATGCCCAGCGCCAGGCCGCTGGCCACGCACCAGCCATGCGCGGCCAGATGGCGGGCAAATGCACGTGCATTCTGCGTGCCAATGGGAGTCGCATTGCGGGCGCCCACGACGGCAAGCGTGGGGCGATTGAGCAGTTGCGGCCTGCCTTTGACATACAGCAGCACGGGCGGGTCGGTAATACTCAACAGCGCTTGCGGATACGCAGCATCTCCAAGGGTCAGCAGGTAGTGGTCGTCGGCCTGCGCCCACTCCAGCCCGCGCTCGATCAGATCTTGCAAGGGCGGCGCGGCCTGGGTGGCCAGTTGTATCGCCAGGGCCTGGGGTAATTGCCGAGCCAGCGTGCTGGCGCTTTCCGCGTAAAGCACCTGTGGCAGGCCGAAGGCGCGCAACAGGCCGCAGGCCGTGACGGGCCCCACGCCTGGCTCCAAGGATAGCCGTAGCCAGGCAGCGAGTTCTTCAGGGTCGTGTTGCAGGGGCATGGGAGGCGAAGCAGGGTCGGAAACGATGCAGTCGCAAGCGTAGCAGGCCAGTCGGGCAGACGGCGTGCCCGACATATCGCACCTTGTCCGGCCTCAAATGACGCGGTGCTCGATGGCGTACCTGATGAGCTCGGCCTGGCCTTCTATGCCCAGCTTGCGTTTGAGATTCTGGCGGTGGGTTTCGACCGTGCGCACCGACAGATTGAGCGCCTGGGCGATCTGTTTGTTGGCTTGCCCTGCACCGATGTGGCGCAGAATTTCGCGTTCGCGCTGCGTGAGCAGGCTGGCCGGTGCACAGCTCTGGGCCAGTTTCATGGACACGCGCGCGCTGAAATAGTTGCGCCCGGCCATGACGGCTTCAATCGCGGTGATGATTTCTTCGGCAGGTTCGTCCTTGAGCAGATAGCCGCGCGCGCCGGCGCGCACGGCCTGGAGCATATATTCCACGTTGTCGTGCATGTAGAGGTCCAGCAGCACCAGGTCCGGGAGGTCTTCGCTGCGGCAGCGCGCCAGCAGATCCAGCGCGGCCTGGGCATGGTCGGCCTCGCCGACCACCAGGAAAGCCGGATGGGACTCCAGATGCAGCTTCAGGCCATCGCGCACGAGGGCATGGTCGTCGATCAGCAGGATACGCGTGGGACTCATGCAAAAGTCTCTTTGTTGGCGGTGCGGGGCAGCGTGGCATGCAAGGTGGTGCCCTGCCGGCCGCTCTGGATGTGGAGTTCGCCGCCGAGGGTCGCCATACGCTCGGTCATATTGTGCAGCCCGATGCCGTCGCGCGGGTCGTCACGCACGGCATGCAGGTCAAAGCCGCGGCCATTGTCATGGATGATGAGTTCGGTTTTATCGACAGCGTAACGCAGTCGTATGTCGATGCGGTTCGCTTGGGCGTGGCGCAGCGTATTGGCCAGGGCTTCTTGCGCCAATCGAAACAGCGCCGTGGTTTGATTCTCCGGCATGGGCTGCGGAGCGCCCTCGATGTGCAGGTGCGCGCGCACCGCGCCTTGCGGGGTCTCCCAGGACTCACGCGTCAGATGCTCCAGAGCCGCCGGCAGGCTCAGGTCGTCGAGCAGGGTGGGGCGCAGGTTGTGCGAGATGCGCCTGACTTCACCCACGGCGCCGTTGAGACGGCCAAGCGCGCCTTCGAGCAGCGGGTCGAAGATCTGAGGGGCGTCGGCGGGGTTGCGCTTGAGCCGTGTGCGCGCGGCTTCGAGTTGCAGCTTGATGGATACCAGCAGTTGGCTCAGGCCATCGTGGAGTTCGCGCGACAGCCTGGCTCGCTCGTCTTCCTGGCTTCGCACGACCTGTCGCGCCAGCAGACGCAGCTTGGCATCGGACTGACGCTGGTCGCTGATATTCAATGCCAGGCCGCAGACGGCGACAAAGATCAGGCAAAAGGCCGATATCCCACCCACCCAGCCGATCATTTCGCTGATACTGCTTTGCACGGCGGCATCGACCTGGCCCAAGGTGTGCTGCACGTCATCGATATAGATGCCGGTGCCCAGCATCCAGCCCCAGGGCTGAACCTCCATGACATAGCCCAGCTTGCGCACCGTATCGTGCGCGGAGGGTTTTTCCCACAGGTAGCGGATGGGGCTGCCCGCCGGGCCCCCGGCATGGGCGGCGGCCAGCAGCTCCTGGATGACCAACGTGCCTTCACGGTCGCGCATATCCCACAGGTTTCGGCCCACCAGTTCAGGCTGCCGGGGATGCATGAGGCTCACCCCATCGAGTCCGTACACAAAGAAATAGCCGTCGCGGTCGAACTCCATGTTGGACAGCGTCTGCAGCGCCTGGGCCCGGGTCTGGGGCGTGTCCGGTGCCGCCAGCAAGGGAGAGATGGCGCTGTAGGCCAGCCGGACATAGTGACGCAGTTCGGCTTCCTTGGTGTCGATCCAGGCCGCGCGCAGCACGTCTTTCTGATGGCGCGCCAGCTCCAGCGTCTGCATGGTGATGCCCAGTGCGATGGCGCTGACGGCCACCAACAGCGGAACCACGGCCAACAGCAGAATTTTGGAACGGAGTTTCATAGCGGACGCGCCGAACGGGGGTTGATTTTTGGCGCATTTTCGCCGAGATTGAGAAATGCTTTTGGGATTGATGTGTCCCTAAAACTACGCAGCAATACGTAGTCTGCCTGCGTAGTGGCGCGCTTGTTTGCGATGTTCAGAATGGAAATACTATTGGCCGCCCGCATCGGGCGGACGGCTTATCGGCCGCCATGACAACACAACAGGCAAGGCGGACCCGCCCGAGATCGACAGATCACGATCAGCCTGCAGGAGGAGTTCTATGCAAACCAGTAAGGGACTGGGCCAACATTTGGTCTGGGTGGCCGTGACGATCGTGGGCGCGTTCGCGCTTGGCACCGTCGCTCTGGCGCGTGGCGAAACCGTCAACGCGCTCTGGGTGGTGATTGCCGCCGTCTGCGTCTACCTGATTGCTTACCGTTATTACAGCCGCTTCATCGCCGACAAGGTATTCCAGCTCGACGGCACGCGTATGACGCCGGCCTGGAAATACAACGACGGGTTGGACTATGTGCCGACGAACAAGCACGTGCTGTTTGGCCATCACTTCGCGGCCATCGCCGGCGCGGGTCCTCTGGTCGGCCCGTGCTGGCCGCGCAGATGGGTTATCTGCCCGGTATGCTGTGGATTCTGGCGGGCGTGGTGTTTGCGGGTGCCGTGCAGGATTTCACCATCCTGTTCATTTCCACGCGTCGTGGCGGCCGTTCGCTCGGCGAATTGGTTCGAGAAGAGCTCGGCACGGTGCCTGGCGTGATCGCGCTGTTTGGCGCCTTCATGATCATGGTCATCATTTTGGCCGTGCTCGCGCTGATCGTGGTCAAGGCGCTGACCCATTCGCCTTGGGGCACCTTCACGGTCGCCGCGACCATTCCCATTGCCATTTTCATGGGCATTTATCTGCGCTACATCCGGCCGGGCCGGATCGGCGAGATTTCCGTGATCGGCTTCGTGCTGCTCATGGCAGCCATCATCTTCGGCCAGAACGTCGCCGATAGCCCCACCTGGGCTCAGCACTTCGATTTCGACGGCGTTGGCCTGACCTGGGTGCTGATCGGTTATGGCTTCGTGGCCGCCGTGCTGCCGGTCTGGCTGCTGCTGGCCCCGCGCGATTACCTGTCGACCTTTTTGAAGATCGGCACGATCCTGGCGCTGGCTATCGGTATTCTGATCGTGGCGCCCGAGCTGAAAATGCCGGCACTGACGAAATTCGTCGACGGCAGTGGTCCGGTATGGTCGGGCAATCTTTTCCCCTTCCTGTTCATCACCATTGCCTGCGGGGCGGTGTCGGGCTTTCACGCGCTGATCTCCTCGGGCACCACGCCCAAGCTGATTGAAAACGAAACCCAGGCCCGCTATATCGGTTACGGCGGCATGTTGATGGAGTCGTTCGTGGCCATCATGGCCCTGGTAGCCGCGTGCGTGATCGAGCCGGGCGTCTATTACGCCATGAACAGCCCGGCTGCTGTCATCGGCACTACGCCCGATCAGGTCGCCCAGGTGGTGTCGAGCTGGGGATTTGTGATCACGCCAGCCGAGCTGGTGCAAACCGCCAAGGACGTGGGCGAGAGCACCATCATCTCGCGCGCTGGCGGCGCGCCCACGCTTGCCATGGGGATGGCGCACATTCTGCACCAAGTGTTGGGCGGGCCGGCCCTGATGGCGTTCTGGTATCACTTCGCCATTCTGTTTGAGGCGCTGTTCATCCTGACCGCCGTCGATGTCGGCACCCGCGCCGGCCGCTTCATGCTGCAAGATCTGCTGGGCACCTTCGTGCCGTCGCTCAAGCGCACGGAGTCCTTGCCGGCCAACCTCATCGCCACCGCGTTGTGCGTGGCCGCATGGGGCTACTTCCTGCATCAAGGCGTGGTCGACCCGCTCGGTGGCATCAACACCTTGTGGCCGCTGTTCGGTATTGCCAATCAGATGCTGGCTGCCGTGGCGCTCATGTTGGGAACGGTGGTCCTGTTCAAGATGAAGCGCGACCGTTATGCCTGGGTCACCATCTTGCCGACCCTCTGGTTGCTGGCTTGCACGTTGACGGCGGGGTGGCAGAAGATCTTCGATGCCGACCCCAAGGTGAGCTTCCTGGCGCATGCCGCCCGCTACAACGCGGCCATCGCCGAGGGCAAGGTGCTGGCTCCGGCGAAGTCCCTGCAGGAAATGAGCCGCGTGGTCATGAACGACTACATCAACGCGAGCCTGTGCGGTATCTTCATGTTTGTGGTGATCAGCGTGGTGGTCTTTGGCATACGCTCGGTGATGCGTGCGCGCGCCAGCAGCCAGCCCACTGACAAAGAGACCCCGTATCAACCCATGCCCGCGGCACCTGCGGCGAGCTCGCACTGACAGGGAGGCGCTTATGCTATTTACCAATATGGGCCAGGCAGCCAGTACCGCCGGTCGTTATCTGGGCCAGACTTTGCGTCTGATGGTCGGCGTGCCCGACTACCAGAACTACGTCGACCATATGCGCCGCACCCATCCCGACCAGGAACCCATGACCTACGAGGCGTTCTTTCGCGAGCGCCAAAGCGCGCATTACGGTGGCGGCAAGCGCATTGCCTGCTGCTAAGCGCTGAGATCTGAGGGCTTGCGCCAGGAGGGTCCGTCACGAGGGTGTGGCAGGCCGGCCTGGCGCTTTTACTTTGCGCATCACGATGTGTGAGCAGATCTCTCGCACACCATGGCTGCGGTTGAGTTTATCGACGACAAAATTGGAAAACGCAGCCAGATCCGTGGTGCGCACGTGCAGGATGTAGTTGCTGGCGCCGGTGACGATGCTGGCTTCGTGCACCTCTGGCCAGCCTGCGAGCTGCTCCACGAAGGCTTCATGCCAGTGCGGTTGAGACTGATCCAGGCTCACGTGGACGATCGCCTCGAAAGCCTGCCCGATATGGATGGGATCGATGCGTGCCTCATAGCCGAGAATGACCCCTTCCTCCTCCAGGGTGCGCAGCCGGCGCAGGCAGGCCGAAGGCGACAGCGCCACCCGGTCGGCCAGATGCTGGTTGCTCAGGCGTCCCTCTTTTTGTAATAGCGCGATGATCTTCAGATCTATCGTGTCCAGAAGCATTTTTGCCAGTTCCTGCGGTTTTGTCTCCGATATGCCGAATAATCGTGCATAACAGGCCGGAAGTCATGGGGATTTTGCAATGCAGCCCGCCGGGGGCACTGCTAGTATGAAACCTCTCTGAGTTTTCTTCTGCGGACCATCAATGCAAACCCGTGACGATTGCGTAGCGGCCGATCGTGCCGATATCCTGGCTCCTCTCAAGGCGCTGTTTGAGCTGCCTGCCGGCGTGCTGTATTTCGATGGCAATTCGCTGGGTGTCAAGCCGCGTGCCGCCGACAGTCGCGCCGCTGCCGTGGTGGCTCAGCAATGGGGTCAGGATCTGATCCGCAGTTGGAACACGGCGGGCTGGTTCGACCTGCCGGTCAGACTCGGTGTCAAGCTGGCCCCGTTGCTTGGCGTCCAGGGCCAGGAGGTCGTGGTCACGGACAGTACCTCGCTGAACCTGTTCAAGGTGCTGGCCGCGGCATTGCGTATTCAGCAGGGCCGCAAGGTCATTGTTTCCGAACGCGATAACTTCCCCACCGATCTCTACATGATCGAGAGCATGATGGATTTTCTGGATCGTGGCTACGAGCTGCGATTGATCGATGAACAACTGTCGCTGGAAGACGCCCTGGACGATGACGTGGCCGTCGTCGTGCTCTCGCACGTGAACTATCGCAGCGGCGCCATGTACGACATGGCGGCCGTCTCCGAGCTCACCCACGCCCATGGTGGGCTAGTCATATGGGACCTGGCGCATGCCGCCGGCGCGGTACCGTTGGCGCTCGCGGCCGATGGTGCGGATTTCGCCGTGGGCTGCACCTACAAATATCTCAATGGTGGCCCGGGCTCGCCCGCCTTTCTCTGGGTGGCTCCGCGTCATCACAATACCTTCTGGCAACCGTTGTCAGGGTGGTGGAGCCACAAGCGGCCGTTCGCCATGGCGGACCGTTATGAACCGGCCGAAGGGGTGCGCCGCTATCTCTGTGGTACGCAGCCGATTACGTCACTGGCGCTGGTCGAGTGCGGATTGGATATCGCCGCGCAGGCCGACATGACGGACGTGCGCCGCAAGTCGTTGGCCTTGAGCGATCTGTTCATTGCGCTGGTGAGTCAGCGGTGCGCGGACCATCCCCTGACGCTCATCACGCCGCGGTCTCAGGCTCGGCGTGGCAGCCACGTGAGTTTTCGGCATCCGCAAGGGTTTGCCGTCATGCAGGCGCTGATTGCCCGCGGGGTGATCGGCGACTATCGCGAGCCCGAGGTGCTGCGCTTTGGCCTGACGCCGCTCTACGTGGGCTATGCGGATGTGTGGGATGCAGTAGAGATCCTTCGCGACGTTCTGGACACGCGTGCCTGGGATCAACCGCAGTTTCGGCAGCGCGCGGCGGTAACTTGAGGGGCGGTCTTTAAGCCAAAGTTAGTTTAAAACTATTAGATATCCAGTTTATGATGAACTATCATATGGATCTACGCATTATTGTTCGGTAGTTTCGACTTTTCCATGGCCTTGCTTCCCATCCTTCGTTATCCCGATCCACGCCTGCACAAGGTGGCCAAACCGGTCGCGGTCGTGGATGACCGCGTTCGCCAGCTCGTCAAAGACATGGCCGAAACCATGTACGACGCGCCCGGCGTCGGCCTGGCCGCTACGCAAGTCGATGTGCACGAACGCATCATCGTCATCGATGTTTCTGAAGACGGCAAAGATTTGTGCGTGCTCATCAACCCGGAAATCACCTGGAAAAGCGAAGAACTGCAGGTCTACGAAGAAGGCTGTCTGTCGGTGCCCGGCGTCTATGACGAGGTCAAGCGCGCCGCCCGTATTCGCTGCAAGGCGCTCGACGCGCAAGGCCAGCCGTACGAGTTCGAGGCCGATGGCTTGCTGGCGGTCTGCGTCCAGCACGAGATCGATCATCTCGACGGCAAGGTTTTCGTCGAATATCTGTCGGTGCTCAAGCAGAACCGCATCAAGACCCGCCTGAAGAAGGCCGAGCGCGAGGCACTGCGCGCCTGATAGCGGCTTGCCGCTTCAGCCTGGGCCCGCCTGTTGGCGGGCTTTGTATTTAGCGCTGCCGGTTCCACAATATCGCTTTGCCCCAACTCTGGAAATCTCACCATGCGTCTCGTCTTTGCCGGCACACCTGACTTTGCCCGCCAGGCCCTCCAAGCCCTGTTGGCGGCTGGCCACGATATCGCGCTGGTGCTGACGCAGCCTGACCGGCCGGCCGGACGTGGCTTGAAGTTGACGCCAAGCCCGGTCAAGGAAGCAGCGCTTGATGCCGGTATCGAGGTGGCCCAACCACGTAGCCTGCGCCTGGACGGGCGCTACCCGGACGAGGCCCGTGCCGCGCAGCAGCGGCTGCGCGACATCGCCCCGGAAGTGATGGTGGTGGCTGCCTATGGCCTCATTCTGCCGCGTTGGACGCTGGACCTGCCAGCCAGGGGCTGCCTGAACATCCATGCCAGCCTGTTGCCGCGCTGGCGCGGCGCGGCTCCCATACAACGAGCGATCGAGGCCGGTGACGACCGTACGGGCGTGACCATCATGCAGATGGACGAGGGGCTGGACACTGGCGATATGCTGCTCGAGCGCATCGTGCCTATCGGTGCGCAGACCTCCGCAGCCGTGCTGCACGACGAGTTGGCCGACGCTGGCGCTGCGGCCATCGTTGAGGCACTGGCACAGTTGGACGATCTGCGGCCCCGCAAGCAGCCCGCTGAGGGCGTGACGTATGCCGCCAAACTGGAGAAGGCCGAGGCGGCCCTGGACTTCGAGCAAAGCGCGAAGACACTGGAGCGACGCATCCGGGCGTTCAACCCCGTGCCGGGCGCGAGTTTGCGGTTGCCTGGGCTGGCCGAGCCCGTCAAGGTGTGGCGAGCGCAGGCTCTGGACGAGCAAACCTGCGCAGCGCCGGGCACCGTGGTGCGTGCCACCCAGCAGGGTATTGACCTGGCGACCGGACATGGCGTGCTGCGCCTGCTCGAACTACAGAAAGCAGGGGGCAAGCGTCAGGAGGTCGATGTGTTTGTACGAGGCTGGCAGCCGAGTCAGGCCGGAGCATAGTTGGATTCTTTTCCAGAAAAATAAATTTTCCATAAATCAAAATAGCTATTCATCTGGGCAGCCAGGATTCCTGTCGCTGCTCCAGAAGAAGATATACCCAGGATACAAACACATTTATTCGCCGAGCGCGAAAGTGTGAAGATCCGGCGGCCCTGCAATCACCCCGCCGACATAAAAACCACCAACTCCTGATTTGCTGGCTCGGTGAGTGTGAAGTGCCGCCGCTAACGACGGCCGCGGCTCCAGCCGCAGGTTAGTGGTGGCATCCCTCGCGATTTTTCCCGTGCCACGGCGAGCTCTGTGGCCCGCTGTTTGCGATTGCTCGGAAATCCAGTATTGGCTAAAAAATAATTACTAAAAAAGTAAAGCCATTATTTGATACATAAAGTAATCAATTGGTTTGTGAGTCATTTGTTGTATTAAATCTTCAAAAACAGCAAAATCACGATTGCTGAATTTTCCCTGAACTCAGCGGGTTGTTTTAAAAGTTATTAGTTTTCATATTCCCGCCTCGGGCCACGTAATCAAATTTTGGTACATATATGAAGCCTGTAATGACCCCAGTTTCGACTCTGATTTCCTTGACTGCGCTGCTGAGCGGCGTCGCTCACGCCGAGGGTGGGGCGCGTGGTGATAACGGTCAAACCAGTCCGGCAGCGTTCATTTTGTATGGTGGCCAGGCATATGGAGCCAGTGGCGGTGATGGGGCGTTACCGGGAGCAGGGTCCGCGGCCGCGATAACGGGCCGCACCATCACTATCGGGCCTGCAGGTTCCACCGATGTGGTGTTGAGCGGCAGTGCAGGCGCTGCGGGTGGCAGCGTCTATCGATCAGGGGGCGGGGTCGGAGGTCTGGGCGGCGCATTGGTGACCGGTGGGATCAGTGAGGGTGGTGCGGGCGGAAACTCGGCTGACGCAAACGGCGGCAACGCAGGCGCGGTAAGTGGAAACACCGTGACGGTCATTGACGCGCGCTTGACGGGCGCAGCAGGCGGAGACGGCGGGAGTGTGCAGACCTCCGCATCGTTGACAACCGCGTTAGGCGCCGGCGGCGCAGGAGGCCACGGCGGCGGGTCGTTCTTTGGCGGAATCAGCACCGGCGGAGCCGGCGGTGGCGCGAAAATCGACACGATGGATGTACACGCCAACGGCGGCAATGCCGGCGATGTCGTCGGCAATACTGTCCTTTTGACACGTGTGCGGGTAGATGCTGCCAGCGCAAATGGTGGTAATGGAGGGGGCGTTTCCGCACCGGGCTCCTCAATCGCCCAAGGGGGAGGAGGGGCGGCCGGACTCGGGGGAGGCTCGGTGGTTGGCGGTGTCAGTACGGGCGGAGCCGCAGGCGCGGCGCATACCCTTTCGTTTTCTCCCTCTTTGCCTCTGGCTAACGGCGGGCATGCCGGCGCGGTGAGCCAAAACACCCTGCTCCTCAATGACGTGCAACTGATCGGAGCCGCCGGCGGTGATGGCGGCAGTGTTTCACACGGTGCGATGTCATCTGCCGAAGGCGGCGGTGGCGCCGCCGGGCATGGCGGAGGGTCTGTCTTCGGGGGGATAAGCACGGGCGGCGCAGGAGGAAGCGCCGAGACCTCCAGCAGATTTTCGTCCAGCGCAAGAGGCGGCAATGGGGGAGATGTCAGCAATAATGTGGTGTCACTGAACAATGTAGAACTGGTGGGCGGCGCGGGCGGCTCAGGTGCGCAAGCCGCGGCAGTCGGCGGCGGTTCGGCGGACGGCTTTGCGGGCGGGTCCGTATTCGGCGGTATCAGCACGGGCGGAGCGGGTGGAGAGGCCCTTCTTATCGGATTGGCTGAGGTCTCGGCGCCCCTGACCCGTTCTGGCGGCGCTCAATTCACCAATGCCAGCAGGGGCAACGGCGGTAATGTCACCGGCAATCGCATCACACTGTCTGGCAATACCTCCATTACCGGCAACATCTACGGAGGCGTGAGTCAAGGCGGATCCATGGGTAACGATGGTGTCGATGGGACAGGTGGGCTGGCCAGCGGCAACGTCGTGACGCTGTCTGGCAGTCAGCTCAAGATTGGCACGCCCGCCAGCGGCGGGTCCGTGTACGGAGGGTTGAGTATCAATGGTGATGGTACGCAGAATACCGATCCTGAATATGCCAGCTTCTATCAAGGCAACACCCTCAATCTGGTTGCTTATCGTGGCTCGGTCAAGTCGGTGCGCAACTTCGAAAATTACAATTGGGTGCTCCCGCAGGATGTATTTGGGGGTGACACCCTCATGACCATCAATAACCCATCCGACCCCGCCTACAAGGTTGAGTTAAATGGCACCAAACACCTCGTCGACGTTCTGGCCAGTGGCAATCAACTGAATGCGGGTGACAAGGTTGTCCTGATCAACAAAGCTCAGGGGGCTCCGGAGCTGTTGAACAATCGGATCGAACAGGGATTCTTCGTTGTGTACGACGCCAGCATGGCCGTGCAGAACGAGGAGCTGGTTCTGACCATTCAGGGTGTGGTCGATGACAAGCCGGACGGCAAGGTCAGCCCAGAGTCAGAGGCCTTTTTGCAGGGCCGTGCTGCTCAGCTTGCCTTTGTGGATCAGGGCGCCGATATGATCAGCGACTACGGGATCAGTTCCGCGCGCGCCAGCCTGAGCAAACAGAGTGCCAATCTGTTTGTCGTCGTCGACGGAGGATCAAGCCGTTACAAGACCGGAGGTCATGTCCGGATTCATGATTTCAAACTGGCTGTCGGTGCTGCCAAGGCCTTTGAACTGAAGGACAAAAGCGCAGGTATGGTGGGCGTCTTTGTCGAGCACGGCGACGGTCGGTATAGCAGCAACAATGATTTCGGCGCTTATGGCGAGGTCGATGGGTCGGGGCGCTTACGTTATAACGGGGTGGGTGCGATGTTCCATGTGGACGTCGCGGGCACGGGCGGTGGCCAGGTCGATGCCACACCCGATATCTTCGACGCCAGGCACGGCCTGTATGTCAATGCGGCGTTTCGTGTCGGTGACGCCAAGGTGGGCTTTCGCACCGATGACCTGGTCAACGCAAATGGCGAGAGCGGCCGCTACGACTCCAAGTCGAGATATATGACCGCCATGGCGGGGACGGGTTATGTATGGGCCCTGGACAGCAAACAAGCGGTGGATTTCTACGGGCGCTACACATGGAGCCGACTGAATGCGAAGGATGTCCAGGTCGTCGATGAAGACATGAGTTTCGGCAGTGCGCACAGCCAGCGGCTTCGCGTCGGGGCTCGCTATGGGTACGCGTATGAAGAAAACGTCATTCCCTACATCGGCCTTGCCTACGAACGTAATTTCAAGGGCGACGTGTCTGGCAGCGCCTACGGCTTTACGATCAAAGAGAATTCACTGCGGGGAAACACGGGCATTCTCGAGCTGGGTGCGATGGTCAAGCCCATGGGCGTGAATGCTCCCTTGTCCGTGCATGTGGGTGTCCAAGGCTACGTGGGCCAACGTGAGGGCGTATCTGCGGCCGCCAAGGTGCGCTACGTGTTCTGAGGCCGCGCGTAAGAGAAACTGGCTGCGGCCCGGGCGGGCCGCAGCCAGGGCCAAGACGCTGGGCGTGATCTCAGTACAGCGTCGCGCGCAGGCGCTGCGGCAGGTCGCGGTCATAGACCCGGCCGTCTATCGTGCCCGCGCTCAGGTCCGCCAGAATGCGCCCTGTGCTGGGCAGCGCGTCGCGGGATACCTGCGTGGCGGGGTCCCACAGTCCCGAGCGTACGATGGCCCGCGCGCACTGAAAGTAGACTTTTTCCACATGGACAATGAGCACGGAGCGTGGCGCCTTGCCGTCCATGCTCAGGCGCTCGAGCAGTCGCGGGTCCACGCTGATCTGCGCCTGCCCGTTGACGCGCAGCGTCTCGCCGATGCCAGGGATGAGAAAGAGCAACGCCACACGCGGATCCTCGAGCACGTTGCGTAAGCTGTCGATGCGATTGTTGCCGCGCCGGTCGGGCAAGAGCAGTGTGCGGTCGTCTTCAATGGTCACGAAGCCGGCCGGGTCACCGCGCGGAGAAGCATCCAGGCCGCCGGCTCCGGCCGTCGCCAGGATGGCGAATGGCGCGGCTTCGATGAAGGCGCGGTAGTGCGGGTGCACATGGTCGGCCTCCTTGGACAATGAGGGCGCGGCGGGCTCGCCATAGCGCGCGGCAAGTTCCAGGGAGTCAGTGATGAGATAGCGCGGATCCGGGGTCATCGGGCAAGGGGCTCAGGCAGGCAGAAGAGAGCGTGCGAGGTCGCGCACATCATTGAACACGAGATCGGGGCTGTGCTCGCGCAGGGTGGCTTCGGGGTTGTAGCCCCAGGCGACCACGCCGCTGGCGACGCCGATCTTGCGCGCCGCTTCGATATCGCGGATTTCGTCGCCGATCAGGATGGCCTGTCCGGGCGGGATTTGCGTGTCGCGCAACAGATGCTCCATCTTCGTGGATTTGCCGAACAGATCCGTGCCGCAAGCGTAGTCGGCGATCAAGGCCGTCAGTTGCGGACCCAATACGCGCTGCACATTGGCCGTGGAGTTGGAGCTGACGACGGCCATGCGCGCGCCGCTGTCATGCACAGCGCGCAACATGGCGTCCACACCGGGAAAGAGGGCGACCCGGGGCATGGCATCTTCCATGGCCTGGCGCACGAACGTGAGGATGGCCGGCGCTTTCCACAGAGGGATGCCCAGTTGCTTCATGATCTCGTAGGCGCTGTGCTGACGCAGGCGCAGGCGCTCTTGGGCGTCGGGTTTGCGAAAACTGAATTTCTCGGCCACATCGTGGAGGATGGACTCCATCCACGGCAAGGTGTCGGCCAGGGTGCCATCGAAATCGAAGGCGACGAGCGCGTATTTCATGGGGGCGTCTGGGTGGCGGGCGAGGTCTGGTGGCGCAGCCAGTGCATGACCGGCGCCAGCGCTTCGATCGGTGGCGCGGCCGATACAATGCGTTTGGCATCGGTCCACGGGTAGGGCAGATGCGTCAGCCAGCCCAGCACGGCAGGTTGTGCTGCCGGGGGGAGGACCTCCATGACGTCGATGGTGATACTGAGCTGACGCGCCAGATAGGGTTCGGTCTGGAATAGCCAGTCATAGCGACCCGCGCCAACCCGTACCGAACCGTTGGCCTTGTCCGTCATCCCGACGAACCAGTCGCAGGAAAATCCTGTCAGCGCTGGCGCCTCAGGGGGCGACGTCAGATAGAAGGTAAAGACGTTTTCGTACGTTTGGCCGAATTTCCTCACCAAGGTGTCGGTGATGGCTTCCAGTCCACGCGCCTGCGGCGGAAATGCAATGGCTTGCGTGTTCAGACGCATCTCCAGCAGTGCGTCGCCGGCAAAGGCGCGCGCCATGTACCAGGGCCGGTTCTCGTCCTTGGCATGGAAGTAGTTGCGCAGGCAGGTGGCTGTGGTCGAGGCGGCGGTCTGGGTCATGATAGGCGCGTCAGTTTTCGTCCGGGCTGATCCACTTGGATACGGTGGGCGGCTCGTAGGTGGCAAAGCGGTCCAGCAGTCTGCCGGCATCGCTGTCTATGGCAAGCATGTTGCCCGAATTCACGCCGCCCAGCATGGCGTTGACCTTCTCGTTGTCCACCAGTTCGTTGGTGTTCTGGATGGCCTTGGGCGGTGCGCCCACATCGTCGCGTGCCACGATGACGACCTTCTTGCCCAGTACGCCACCGGCGGCATTGATCTCGTCGGCTGCCTGGCGGGCGCCGGCAAGCGCAGAAATGCCGAAATCCGCCGAGCCAGTGGCCGACATATCGCTGTTAAAACCAATCTTGATGTCATCGGCCAGCGCGCTGGCGCTGGCCAGCAAGGCGGCGGTCAGGACAAGAGCCTTGAACGGGTTGTTGTGTTTCACTGCATTGTCTCCTGGGCTTACCCCTTATGTGGGGAGCCTTAACGATCGGAACTGCTTGAGGGTCAGGACTGCTTGATCAGATCCGCAGCCTTGTTGCCTATCATCATGGTGGCCGCACAAATATTGGCCGAAGGCATCGCGGGCATGACGGAGGAATCAACGACGCGCAGATTCTGCACGCCGTGAACACGGAGTTGGGGGTCGACGACCGCCAGACGGTCACCGGTCGGGCCCATGCGGGCCGTACCGTTGACGTGATAGGAAGAGACGCCGTAACGGCGGGCGAAATCCAGCAGTTCGGTGTCCGACTGGCACATGGGGCCAGGCAGCGCCTCGCCATCGAAATAAGGTGCCAGCGCCTGCGACTGCAAGAGGCTGCGCGCCAGGCGGATGCCGCGGACCAACGTGATCTGGTCGTCGGGGTGGCTCAGGTAGTTGGCGCGGATGAGCGGGTCCTGCATGGGGTCGTTCGAGCGCACGCGAACCTGGCCGCGACTTTGCGGCCGATGCTGCCAGACGCCTGCCGTCATGCCGGGGAAATCATCCAGCACGCCGACATAGCCTTCCTTGTAGCTGGCTGGCGTGAACACGCCCTGCAGATCCGGCGCGTCCAGCTCAGGCAGAGACTTCCAGAAGTAGTGCAGCAAGGACGGGCTCAACGCCATGATGCTGGAACGCTTGAGCAGCCAGCGGCTGACCTGGCCGACGAGGTTCAGGCCCTTGACCAGCTCATTCATGGTCTGGCTCTGCTTGACCCGAGCCACCACGCGCACCGAGTAATGATCGCTGAGGTTCTCGCCTACGCCAGGCAGATCGCGAACCACCGGGATACGCATTTCACGCAGGAAGTCGGCCGGACCCAGGCCGGAGAGCTGCAGCAGTTTAGGGGTATTGATGGCGCCGCTGGCGACGATGACTTCGCGGTTGGCCCGTACGCTGCGTGTTGCGGCCGGGTTGCGCGGGTCGCAATAGGCGACGCCGACCGCGCGATTGCCCTCGAACAGCACCTGCGTGGCTTGGGCGTGCGTGCGTACGGTCAGGTTCTTTCTTGCCATGGCCGGACGCAGGAAGCAGCGAGCCGTGCTCATGCGCCAGCCACGATCGATGGTGCGCTGAAAGTAGCCGACGCCGGCCTGGCTGGCACCGTTGTAGTCAGGGTTGCGCGGCGGCCGTTGGTCAGGTCAGTCGGCTCGCTGGAGAACTGCCAGGCGTACTTGTTGTTGAACACCGCCTTGATGAAGCCGGCCGGGATGTGCAGCCACGGGCTGTGATCCGGCGGGCCGGCTTCCAGCACGCAAACCGTGGCGCCGCGGGCGCTCAAGCGGTTGGCCAGGATGGCGCCAGCCGCGCCCGAACCCACGATGACATAGTCGTAGCGTTCCGCATCCCGCAGGGACGATTGCTGTGCTTGATTCATGGCGGTTTCAGCGCGCGGCGTTGAACGTCTTGCCGGCAAGGCAGACGTATTTGATTTCCAGAAACTCTTCGATGCCGTACTTGGAGCCTTCGCGTCCGACACCGGATTCCTTGATGCCGCCGAACGGGCCGACTTCATTGGAACCGGCCCCGGTGTTCACGCCCACGATGCCGTACTCCAGGCCTTCCATGACGCGCCAGACGCGTTCCAGGTTGGCAGTGTAGAAATACGCGGCCAGACCGGATTCGCTGTCGTTGGCACGGGCCAGGACGGCAGCTTCATCCTCGAAGGTGCTGATGCCGACTACGGGCCCGAAAATCTCCTGATGGGCGATGTCCATGGCGTCGGTCACACCGGTCAGCAGCGTGGCTTCGTACAGCAGGCTGCCCTCGGCTTGAAGCTTGCCGCCGGTCAGGATGCGGGCGCCCTTGGCGCGGGCATCCTCGACCAGGCCGCGCACTTTGTCCACGGCGCGCTGGTCGATCAGCGGCCCAAGCGTCACGCCGGTTTCGAGGCTGCCGCCCAGCTTGAGCTGGCTGATTTCGGCCTGCAATTTGTCCGTGAACGACTGGGCTACCGACGTGTGTACGTAGACGCGATTGGCGCAGACGCAGGTCTGGCCGGCATTGCGGAACTTCGACGCCATCAGTCCTTGCACCGCCTCGTCCAGATCGGCATCTTCGAACACGATGAAAGGCGCGTTGCCGCCCAGTTCGAGCGAGAGTTTCTTGATGTTGGCCGCGCTTTGCTGCATCAGCAGGCGACCGGTCTGCGTCGAGCCGGTGAAGGTCAGCTTGCGCACTTTGCCGTTGCCCGAGAGCTCGGCGCCGATGGGAGCAGGGTCGCCGATGACCACGTTGAGCACGCCGGGCGGGATACCGGCCTGCTCGCCTAGCCAGGCCAGCGCCAAGGCGGTAAAGGGGGTGAGTTCCGACGGCTTGAGAACCACGGTACAACCGGCGGCCAGCGCGGGGCTGACCTTGCGCGTGACCAGGGCCGACGGGAAATCCCAGGCAATAATGGCCGCGACCACGCCCACGGGCTGGCGAATGGCCATCATGCGCTGGTCGCCACGCGGAGTGGGCAGCACGTCGCCGTAGACGCGTTTGGCTTCTTCGGCAAACCATTCCACAAAGGACAGGGCGTAGTTCAACTCGCCGCGGGCTTCGGCCAGGGGCTTGCCCTGCTCCAGTGTCAGCAGCAGTGCCAGATCGTCGGCGTTTGCTTCGATCAGTTGCTGCCATTTGCGCAGAATCGCGCCGCGCTCCTTGCCGGTTTTGGCTCGCCAGGCCGGCAGTGCGCGGTCGGCCGCTTCGATGGCGCGCGCGGTTTCGGCGCTGCCGAGGTTGGGAACGGTTCCCAGGCTGCTGCCGTCATGCGGGTTGCGTACGGTAATCGTGGCGTTGCTGTCGGCGTCGCACCATTGGCCGCCAATATAGGCTTTCTGGCGCAGCAGCTGGTCATTCTGCAATTTCATGCTGTCTCGTCTTCCACATCGAACTTATCGCCCCATGTCGGAGACATCAAGGCCATTTTGCGGCGAGTCTAGCAATGGCGCCCGAGACGGCTAAAGCAGTCTTTAACGATGCCGCCATCGCCAAATGCGATGGCGGCGGCGGCCGTGGCTAAAATGAGCGCCGTCACCTTTTCCGGGCAGGCCTTGCATGCGTCTCGATCCCACCTCTCTCAAGCTCTTCATCAGTGTGGTCGAACTGGGCACCATCGCGGCTGCCGCCGAACAGGAGCATATTGCCGCTGCCGCGGTGAGCAAACGCATCAGCGAGTTGGAAGAGAATCTCGGCATACGGCTGTTGACGCGTACCAATAAGGGCATTCACCCAACCCCGGCAGGCTTTGCACTGTCGACCATGGCGCGGCGCGCCTTGCACGAGCTCGATGAAGTGGCTGTGCGCATGCGTGAGTACGTCAGCGGCCTGCGGGGTTTTGTGCGCGTGTTCGCCAATATTTCGGCCATCACGCAATTCTTGCCCCGCGATATCCGGGATTTTTTGGGCGAGTATCCCAATGTCCAGGTGGATCTCGAAGAGAAGATCACGCCAGCCATCATCAAAGCCGTCGCGGAGAACGCCGCCGATGTGGGGATTTTTTCCGGTACGGTGCCTGACCACGATGTAGAGATTCTTCCCTATCGGGAGGACATGCTCGCGCTGGTGGTGCCGGCCATGCATCCCCTGCAAGCCACGGCTGGCTTTCGATTTGTCGACGCGCTGGAATATGACTTCATCGGATTGCATCGTGGCAGTGCCATCAATCGCATCCTCTCGCACGCGGCCAGTGGCGCCAAGCGCACGGTCAAGCTCAAGGTTCAGGTCACCGGTTTCGACGCGCTGTGCTTTATGGTCGACTCCGGGCTGGGCGTGGGCGTGTTGCCGCTGGATCTGGCTCAGCGTTACGCGGCGATATTCAACATCCGCATCATTGCCCTGACCGAGCCCTGGGCGCGTCGCAAAATCCAGATATGCGTGCGCGCCTTCGATGCCTTACCCACGGCAGCCAAGCTATTCGTCGATCATCTGAGCAGGCCTCAGATGTGAGGCCTGCGCTGCCATCGCGGCGGCGATGGCAGGGGGGGTCAGATGCGGTTGGCCCAGAGGTCATACTCGTCGGCGTCGGTGACCCGCACGCGGACCATGTCGCCTGGTTTGACCGGGGTGTCGGAGGATACATACACGCAGCCATCGATCTCGGGCGCATCGGCGCTGGACCGCCCCACGGCGCCATCTTCGTCGACGTCGTCGATGAGCACATCGATCTCGCGGCCGATACGGGTTTGCAGGCGGGCGGCGGATATGGCTTGTTGATGCTCCATGAAGCGCTCCCACCGCTCTTGCTTGACCGCTTCAGGGATGGGGTCGGCCAGCGCATTGGCCGGAGCGCCTTCGACCGGCGAATACTGGAAGCAGCCCACGCGATCGAGCTACGCCTCGGTCATCCAGTCGAGCAGGTACTGGAAGTCCTCTTCGGTTTCGCCGGGAAACCCCACGATGAAGGTCGAGCGTATGGTCAGGTCCGGACAGGCGGCACGCCACTGGTGGATGCGCGCCACGGTTTTGTCTTCGAACGCGGGCCGTTTCATGGCCTTGAGAATACGTGGGCTGGCGTGCTGAAAGGGGATATCCAGATAGGGCAGCACGCGCCCGTCGGCCATTAGCGGGATGATGTCGTCGACGCTGGGGTAGGGATAGACATAATGCAGGCGGGTCCACACGCCCAGCTCCGAGAGGGCATCGCACATCTCGGTCATGCGGGTCTTGACGGGACGGCCGTTCCAGAAGCCGCTGCGGTACTTCAGGTCCACGCCGTAGGCGCTGGTGTCCTGCGAGATGACCAGCAGCTCCTTGACGCCGGCCTTGACCAGGCGTTCGGCCTCGTTGAGCACGTCGCCCACGGGGCGGCTGACCAGATTGCCGCGCATCGACGGGATGATGCAGAAGCTGCAACGGTGATTGCAGCCTTCGGAGATTTTCAGGTAGGCGTAGTGGCGCGGCGTGAGTTTGACGCCTTGAGGCGGCACCAGATCGACATACGGATTGTGATCCTGGCGCGGGGGCGCAGCGGTATGCACGGCGCGCACTACCTGTTCGTACTGCTGTGGGCCGGTCACGGCCAGCACGCTTGGATGCACGTCGCGGATGACCGATTCTTCCACGCCCATGCAGCCGGTGACGATGACTTTGCCGTTCTCGGCCAGGGCCTCTCCGATCGCGTCCAGCGACTCGGCCTTGGCGCTATCGATGAAACCACAGGTATTGACGACCACCACGTCGGCATCGTTGTATTCGGGCGTGACCTCATAGCCCTCGGTGCGCAACTGCGTGAGGGTGCGCTCGGAATCCGCGAGCGCTTTCGGACAGCCCAGGCTGACAAAGCCTACGCGCGGTGCGCGCCCGTCGGTCCTGCCCGCCGGCGCGGCTGTGGCCAGCGCCGGGTTGGGATCAGCCGGCTTGCCTGCGGGGCTGTGGGGCCTTTTCCGGCCGGGATGTTTCCAGGATTTCCAATCTCGTTCACCGTAGATGCGCGCGCGGCCGGTGGCCGCCTCGCGGAGTGTTTTCAGGCCATCTCGTCCGTGGATGGCAGGTCGCGCAGGGTCTCCGGATGGAGAATCGCCACCCGCAGCAGGGTCTGGGCCGCACCCGACGGGTGGCGACGGCCTTGTTCCCAATCCTGCAGGGTGCGCACACTGACGCCCAGCAACTCGGCAAAGTCCGCTTGCGGCAGACCGACACGATTGCGGGCTTGACTGATGCGCGACGCCGGCCACCGGGCGCAACGTTGCGGCGGGGCTGCTTGTTTCATGACGTGATCTGTTTGCGGGCAGGGGAAAATGCCCCCGCGGCCTGGGCCGCCGCGCCCAGGGGCGGCAGCCGAAGATGCGAGATTATACGGCAATGCCGTAGCCGCCGGGCGTGGGACGTCACCGGTGCCGGGGCTGTTCCTGTGCAGGATTGGCGCACCCGGCTTCAGCCGGGTGCGCGATCAGCAAAGATCGAACTCCAGCTTCACGAATTTGGTGGGAAACTCCAGCCGCGCGAAATAGATGAGGCGGGTGTCGTCACAGGCATAACGGCGCACCTCGGCCACGCTGTCGCCGACATTCAGGTTCAGCGCGCGGGCGGACTGGATGCCCGCATCCGCGATGGTGATCTTCTGCCGTGCTTGACGGATCGCCAGACCAGGAATGCGGGCAATGACCGAGGCCGCGGCCGCCTTCAGAAAGGCCGCCTTGTGCTGCTTGAATAAATCGTCGGCCAGATAGACCTCGCTGAAGCAGTAGGGCACCCCTTCTTTGACATGGAGCCGGCACAAATGACGGTAGGCCTGGGCATAGTGCCCGCCAAACGCCATGCCGAGTTCAGGCAGTGAGGCAATCGCGTCCTTGCCGTCTGTGATGCTTTCCGTGCCCAGCAAATCGCTCAGGGCGACGGTTTCTTCCCAGTTGGACGGGATCTGCAGTTCGGTCACACCGGGCAGATCGCTGCGCACAAAGGTGCCTTTGCCTCGTCCGCGCCGGATGTAGCCTTCCTCCTCGAGAATGCCGAGGGCATTGCGAAGCGTCATGCGCGCGACCCGATAGTGGGCCATGAGCTCTTCCAGCGAAGGGATCTGCTGATCGGGCAGCCAGACCCCTTGGGCGATGTTGCGCCGGAATTCTGCCGCCAGTTGCAGGTACAGGGGCAGTTTGCTTCGGGACAGGACTTCGGACGCGTGGGTTTGCGGCATGGAGGGGTTGGCCATGGCGGGGCTATGTCGGAGGCGGGTGGCCGTCCAGCGTGGATTGGGCTTGCTGGCGCAGCACGTGCTTTTGCACTTTGTTGGAGTTGGCGCTTTGCACCACGGGGAAGTCCTCCACGAAGATCACGCGATGCGGGACTTTGAACTTCGCCATGGAGGCCTTGCAGGCGTCAATGATAGCGCGCTCGTCGGTCTGGGCCGTGGCCTGCCGCCACACGAAGGCGACGGCCACCGTTTTGCCTTGCCATTGCGCGCCGACGACTTGCGCGCCAGCCACCCCCGGCACCGCCTCGATGAATTGTTCTATTTCCAGCGGGGACACGAGAAACCCGCCAAGCCGCAAATGGTCGCCGTCCCGGCCCTGGAAAATGAACATGCGCTCATCGACCGTGTATCCTAGATCGCCCGTGCGGAAATAGCCGTCGGCACTGATGGCCTTGCGGGTCGCCTCGGGGTTGTCCAGGTACTCGGACATGATGCTGGGCGCTTTGATCTCGATATGCCCCATGGTTCCGTGGGGCAATACGGATCCGCTGTCGGGGTCGATCGCACGCACACGGCCCTGCGGCGACGAAATGGTGCCCCGGCCACCCGGCGGTGAGCCCAGTCTGTCTGCAACGTATGCCCGGCGACCAACGCCTGAAGCTCGCTGGAGCCGTAAAGACCTGCGATGGGCAGGCCCGCCTGGCGTGCTCGTTCGGGCAGGTCATCCATGGCGGGCGAGAAGCTGGCAAAGCCGACATAGCGCAGGGAAGGATAGGGCTGCGGCTGATCCGCGGCCTGCCGCAGGATGTGGTCGATGAATTCATTGTTGGCGAAAGTGTGGGTCACGCCATGGTCGCGGATCTGGCGCGCCGTGGCCGACGCGTCGAATACCGCCAGCGAGACCAACGTCGCACCCTGCGTCAGGCCGCCCAGCATCGTGGAAAAACCGAACGCCCCGCACAGGGGAGAGGCCAGCAGCACCGTGCTGTCGGTGTCGATGCCGAAGGCTTGCGCGACGATGTGGCCGTGAGCCAGCAGGCCGGCCTGCCGATGCAGGACCAGCTTGGGCGCGGAAGTCGTGCCTGACGTGGTGTAGACCAGGGCGCCGTCGCTTTCCTGGCCTGGGTCCTCGATTCTGGCAGGGAGCACGGCCGGGTTGGCATCGAAGGCTAGCGGTGCGGGCAAGGTGGCAATGGTAGCCAGGGCCTGGCGCTCGCCGACCGCAATGACGCCGCGCAACCGGCCCAGCGTGGCGGGGTCGATATGCCGGAGGATATCGACGAAGGGCAGGCCTTTGAAGTCCGGCCACATCGCCAGCCAGGTGCAACGGCCCCGCTCCAGCAAGTGGGCGACTTCGTGCTCGCGAAAGCGCGTATTGACCGCGACCACCGTCATTCCCAGCCACGCGCAGGCCAGGAAGGTGATCAGCCACTCCATGCTGTTGGGCATCCAGAGGGCCAGCCGTTCGCCGCGGCGCGCGCCTTGTTCGTGCATGAGGCCGGCCAGGCGATCCACCTCGCGCAGCAGCCCGGCATAGTCCAGCGCACGATCCTGGTCCTGGTAGGCAATGCGTTGCGGGGACCGGGCGGCATGACCTTTGATGAGCGTATGGAAGTCCATGGGCGGGTCTCAGATCGTTGCGATCGGCGTGACCGGCGAGCCTACGGCGCCAGGCAGTCGCAACGGCGGGGCCGTCAGCAAGAAACGGCTGCGTCCCGCGGCGTGCAAGGCTTCGGCCAAATCTTTCAGGTACCAGAGTTCGGCCAGGGGCAGCCCGAGCTTGAACAGGCAATGGTGGTGCAGGGGAAGCAGCGATTTTTTCCCTTCGCGTTGGCGGGCGGGATAGGCTTCGACCGCATAGTTGTTGGCACAGATGGCGGCGATACCGCTGTCGCTGATCCAGTCCAGCAGGGCCTGGTCGGCGCCATCGAGCACGCAGCAGGCATGATGCAGCGCCTCCGGATCGGGGTTGCCGGCCATTTCGGAGATGAGCTCGGCAAACCCCGTGCGCAGCACGAGCATGTCGCCACGCTCGACCGTCACGTTGTCTTTTTGCATGACGTCCATGAGCTCGCGATGGCCGATCAGCTGGCGTTGGCGGCCATAGTGGCGCGTGAAGTCTACTAGTACGGCGCGGCCCTGCATGCCTTTGACGGCGAAATTTTCAATGCCCAGCTTCAGCGCTCCCATGGCGTGGGTGCCGCTGCCGCAGCAATCTGTGTGGCCGTCGTCAGCGGTGCTGGCGTCCAGAATGTCCTGACCCGCCTGGTAGCCGTTGTAATAGACCTTGCGCGGCTGGCCGCTGCCATCGGTGTCGAAGTAGGCCCCCACGTGCGCCAGCGCATCCCACTGCGTGGAGTACTGCAGGGACATCACTACCTGATCGTCGCTAAGTACATCGATGGAGGATGGGTCGAGCTTCTCCATAGGGAAGTTCATGTACGGCACGCCATCGCGCTCGGTGCCGCTCAGGCGCGGCGGTTTGCGGCGCGGATTGAGCGCCATGCCCCCAGGCAGGTCCAGCGGCAACGACAGGCAGAAAACGGTGCCTTGCCGAACCTCGCGAATACCTTTGAGAACCTGCTCCTGACCGATGAGATTGATTCGTCCAAGTTGATCATTTTCGCCGAAGTCTCCCCAGGTGGAGCCTTCCGGGCGTTGTGTCCAGCGTTTCATATCGCGTCCTTTGTGTCGGGGGGGCAGGCCGTGCCTATGGTCATTCCGCCGCAGACCATATGGGTCTGGCCGGTGACAAAGCCGCAGCGCTCATCCATGAAATAGGCCACCGCGTGAGCGACGTCCTCCGGTTTTCCCATGCGGCCCGCAGGGATGGCGGCAAGCAACTGGCGGGTGCGCTGGGCATCGTTGGCGCCCGCGAAAAAGTCGGTTTCTATAGGGCCTGGCGCAATCGCATTGACCGTGATGCCGTCGGCCGCGAGTTCCAGTGCCCAGGTCCGGGTCATACCGATGAGTCCGGCTTTGGTCATGCTGTAGACAGTGCGCTCGGCCTTCCCCAGCGCGGCGCGCGATACCATGTTGACGATGCGGCCTTGCCCCCGAGAGCGCATGCCACGCGTCACCGCCTGAGTAAAACGCAGTGCTACGTCGACATTTAGCTGCACGGCGCGGTAGAGGTCTTCGCTGCGAACATCGTCGAGCTTGCCGGTCGGAACGAGACCGACGTTATTGACCAAGCCATAGAAAGGTTCGCTGTCGGCCAGGCTGGCCAGAAACGCGGTCACCGCGTCGGTGTCGCTCAGATCGACGGCATGGAAAACCATGCCGGCAGGCGGATCGGCCGGTGGCGTACGGGCCACTCCCACCACGGCATAGCCGTCGGCCGTCAGGCGTTGGCAGATGGCCTTGCCTATCCCTTTGCTGGCGCCCGTCACCAGCACACGCTTGCTGCTCACGTTGTCGTCTCCTTGCAGGTCGCAGCCTGTCTGTCTTGTTGTCCAGGGAGCTTATCCGCCGCAGCCAAAAAAGCATTAGTATAAACATCTATATATATGATCTTTTAACCATGCGAAATTATTGGTTCATCGAGGAATACCGGGGAATGCAGACCGGATCTTGAGGAAGAAGTACTCCTGATCGCGGTAGCCGTAGGCGCGGCGCTTGATGACTTTGATGGTGTTGTTGATGCCCTCGACGATGCTGGTGTTGAGCCGGTGGCGACAGCGAGACAGAATCCCGTGCAGATAGGCTTTTAGCTTGAGCGCGAAGTGAGCCAAGGCGGCGATGCCGCTGCCCTGAGCCTGTTGCAGCCAGTGATCCCATGCCTGGCGGGCGTAGCCGGGGTGTTGGTAGAACCACAGCTGTTTGAGCTCATCGCGCATCAGATAAGCGGTGAGCAAGGGCTGGTTGGCCTGGAGCAACTCGTCCAACTTTACCGATTGGCACGGATCGAGGTTTTTGCGATTGCGCAGCAGTAGCCAGCGACTGGACTTGATCACCCGGCGGGCCGGCTTGTCGTGCCGCAACTGGTTCGCTTGGTCTACACGCACCCGGTCTATCACTTCACGGCCGTACTTGGCCACGACGTGGAACAGGTCGTAGACGATCTCGGCGTTGGGGCAGTTGGCCTGGATCTCCAGCTCATAGGCCGTCGTCATGTCGATCGCTACGGCCCGGATCTGCTGGGCAACCCCAGTTGGCAGTTGTTCGAAGAAGGCTCTGGCCGTCTCGCGCGAGCGGCCATCACCGATCCATAGCACCTGACGGCGGATCGGATCGACAACGACCGTGGCATAACGATGGCCCTTGTGTAGAGCGAACTCGTCCATCGCTAGGTAGTGGATCTGGCTCCAGTCCGGCTCTTGGATCGCCCGTCGCAGCAGGGCCTTGTCCAGCGCCTTGACCGTGTGCCAACCCAGTTGGAAGAAGCGCGCCACGGCCAGAATGTTGCTGGACTCAAGCAACTGGCTGACCGCCTCGGCCAGCCGGTCGGTCACTCGCTGGTAACGGCCCAGCCAGCTCAGCCTCTCCAGATGCGGTCCACCGCACTGCTCGCACCAGACCCGCCGACGCGGCACTACCAGCGTCACTCGCAGCGCCATTAGCGGCAGATCCCGCACCCGGCGCGTGGTCGTCTCATGCACCTGCCGACATCGGTTGCCGCAGTGCTCGCAGTGCATCGTTCGCGCTGAAGGCTTCAGGTAAATCGTGACCGTCCGGCTCTCACCTTCAGGCCACACGACCCGCTCCACCCGATAACCCTCCCACCCACCCAACCTCTCGATCGTCTTGCGGTCCAGCATGATCCCGGCCTTGATCCTTGAAAAATCAAGGATCAAGCGTAACGGCAATCAAGCACGGCTCCACGCTATTCCGCGATGAACCAAATTATTGGCGTCGCGTCTGTGCGACGGCTATCCAAAAAGAAGCGGCAGCAGCCGCTCATATAACGGAGACAAACAGAAATGAATCACTCCCTCTTCAAGCACGCGGTGGCCTGCGCCTGCCTGTCGATTCTGGGCTCTGCCGCGCTGGCGGCAGGCTATCCCAGCAACCCGGTCAGTCTGGTCGTGGGCTATGGCGCCGGAGGTGGCACCGATGTCTGCAATCGGGTGCTGGCCAACGATGTCGGCAAACAGCTCGGTCAGACCGTGATCATCGAAAACCGGCCCGGCGCGGGTTCCTCCCTGTCGGTGAGCTACATCACGCGTCAGCGTCCCGATGGCTACAGCATCGCGTCGCTGTCGACGGGCGGCGTACTCAACCAGGTGCTCAACCCGGGCAATAAATACGATGTCACCAAGGAGCTCACCCCGGTGGCCATGGTGGCGCAGTACCAGGTGGGATTGCTGGTGCGTGCCGATTCACCCTATAAAACCCTGGCGGATCTGATCGCGGCGGCCAAGCGCGGCAAGACGGCCATGAGCTACAGCACGGCTGGCATCGGAACGCCCCAGCACCTGACCACGGAGCGGCTGGCCCAGGCGATAGGAACGCAATGGGTGCATGTGCCATACAAGAGTGGTCCGGAGTCGATCTCTGCTTTGCTGCGAGGCGATGTGGATTTCATGGCGCAGACCGCTGAATGGGTGCCCTACGTGCGCGATGGACGCCTGCGGTTGTTGTCGGTCTATACCGACGAACGTATGCCGGGCTTCGATGCCCCTACGCTCAAAGAGCAGGGCTACGACCTGGTGGCGCCGAGTCTGTTGGGCATTGTCGGACCCGCGGGCATGGATGCGGCCCATGTCAAGCGACTGCAGGATGCGTTCGACGTCGCGACACGGACCCCGGAGTTTGCCAATTGTGCCGATCAGTTCGGCCTGAAGGTCGACTTCCGCGATGCCGCGGCCTTTGGCCGCTATGTCAACGACACGCTGGTCGGCTGGACGCCGTTGCTGCAGCAGTTTGCAGGCAAGGAGTAAGTATGTGTGAACGGCAAGCCTGGGATTGGTTGCAATGGCCCTTTCTGCAGGAGCGGCATCGGGTTCTGGCTCAGGAACTTGAGCAGTGGTGTCAGACTCACCTGGTGCGGCTGGATGAAACGGACGTTCTTGGCGCGTGCCAGCAATTGGTGCGCTCGCTGGGCCAGGCCGGCTGGCTGCGCTACAGCGTACCCGGCGGCCCTGACGGCAACTTGGGCGGCGCCTTGCCCGGCCTCGATGCGCTGAGTCTGTGCGTCATACGCGAAACCCTGGCGCGCCATCATGCACTGGCGGACTTCGCGTTCGCCATGCAGGGGCTGGGCAACGGGGCGATTTCGCTGGCGGGCAGCCCGCAGCAGCAGGCGGCGTATCTGCCCGCCGTGGCGCAGGGCCAAAAAATTGCCGCGTTTGCCCTTTCCGAGCCGGAGGCGGGCTCGGACGTGGCCGCCCTGCAGTGCCGCGCCCAGGCCCAAGGCGACAGTTATCGGCTCGACGGCACGAAAACCTGGATCTCCAACGGCGGCCTGGCGGACTTCTATTGCATCTTCGCGCGCACGGGTGTCGCTGGCTCCAGCGGCATTTCGGCGTTTATCGTCGATGCCGATACGCCGGGGCTGGTGGTACAGGAGCAGATCGATGTGATGTCGCCGCATCCGTTGGCGACACTGCAGTTGCAGAATTGCCGGGTGCCGGCTCACCAGAGGCTGGGCGAGGAAGGGCAGGGCTTCAAGATAGCCATGCGGACGTTGGACGTCTTCCGTACCTCGGTGGCGGCCGCCGCCGTGGGTTTTGCCCGCAGAGCCCTGACCGAAGGATTGGCCCATGTCCGGCAGCGCAAGATGTTCGGCCAGACGCTGGCGGATTTCCAACTGACGCAGGCCGCGCTGGGCGATGCGGCCACCGAGATCGATCAATCGGCGTTGCTGACCTATCGGGCGGCCTGGGTGCGTGACGTTCAGCAGCGATCCTCGACCATGGAGACCGCGATGGCCAAGATGGCCGCCACGGAGTCGGCCCAGCGGGTCATTGACCGGGTCCTGCAGATGTTTGGTGGCAAGGGCGTAGTGCGTGGCCATATTTTGGAGCGGCTGTATCGTGACATCCGCTCCTTGCGCATTTACGAGGGGGCTACCGAAGTACAGAAGCTCATTATCAGCCGCGAGCTTTTGCGCGGCTGACCGGGCCGGATCCGGCCGCCGCGGACGATCCCGGTGGGCCGGGTGAGCAGCGCAGCGCGGCGAACGGCTACCATAGCGGTTCTGCATATGGAATTCCGCATGGCTTCTGCTTCCGAATCGGGCAATCTGGCCCCACCCTTGTCCGCCGTTCTTTTGTCCGCCGCAGCCGCAGTGCAGGCCGTTGACGAAGGCCGTTCTCTTACCGATGCCCTGGCCGACACCGAGCCCGGGCTACGCCCGGCCACTCAGGCCGTGTCGTTTCATGCCATGCGCTATATGGGCTGGGCCGATACGATTGCCAATCGTCTGGTGCCACGCGAGCCTGCGCCGCTGGCCGGTGCGTTGCTGCGCGTGTCGCTGGCCTTGCTCAAAGAGCCGGACCAGCCCGGCCAGACCGTGCCCGGTATGCCGGTCTATGCGCCGCATACCGTGGTGGATCAGGCCGTGACGGCTGCCGCGAGCAACCCGCGGCTGGCCGGATTCAAGGGTTTGATCAACGGCAGTCTGCGGCGATTCTTGCGCGAGCGCGACACGTTCGCGGCCGAACTGGCCAACGATCCGGTCGTGCGCTGGAATCATCCTCAGTGGTGGATCAAGACGCTCAAGCAGTTTTATCCCCAACAATGGCAAACCTTGCTGCAGGCCGCCAACGTACCCGCGCCGCTGACCTTGCGGATCAACCGCAGGCGGGCCAGCCGGGAGCAGGTGATCGAGGCGTTTACGGCTGCCGGGATCGCCGCGCGCCCGACCGGCGAGTTCGGGCTGGTGGTGCTCGAACCCAAGCCAGTGACCCAATTGCCGGGCTATTCGCAAGGGTGGTGGTCGGTGCAGGATGCCGGTGCGCAGTTGGCCGCGCCCTTGTTGCCGCTCGCCGATGGGATGCGTGTGCTCGATGCTTGCGCCGCTCCTGGAGGCAAGACCGCGCACATGTTGGAAATCGCGCAGTTGGATCTGGTGGCCCTGGATAATGACTCGCGCCGCCTGGAGAGGGTCGGACAGAATCTCGAACGTTTGGGCCTGCATGGTGCGCAATTGCTCACCGGCGATGCGGCCAACCCCCGTAGCTGGTGGGATGGCAGGCCCTTTGATGCGGTACTGGCGGATGTGCCGTGCACGGCCTCGGGTATCGTCAGGCGTCATCCCGACATTCGCTGGCTGCGCCGCGCTCCGGACGTCGCTCGCACGGCTGCCTTACAGGCCCGGATCGCGGATGCTTTGTGGGAGGTGGTTGCCCCGGGCGGGCATCTGCTTTATGTGACCTGCTCTATTTTTCCGGCCGAAGGCCAGGCCCAGGCCCGGGCATTTGCGGCTCGTCATGCCGACGCCCAGGCGCTGCCTTCCCCGGGCCAACTGCTGCCAGTTGCGGTGAATGCAACACCCGAGTCGCAGCATGATGGTTTTTTCTATGCCTTGTTTGCCAAGCGGCCCTGAATCGCCAAGAATAGGGACATAGCATGCCCCTATTGAAAGTCCATGATTGTTCGTCTAATTGTCGCCTTCTTGTTGGCTATCGCCCCTTTTTGGTTTGGAGAGGGAGGGCGGGCATTCGCCTCCGAACCGGCGGTCGAGACAATAGACCCGATCATTCAGGACGGGCGGCTGGCCATTAATGCGGATGTCGACTTCCCCCTCAATGACCAGCTGCGCGATGCCGCGCAGCGCGGTCTGCCTTTGTATTTCACGGCGGACATTCAGATAACCAAGGCGCGTTGGTGGTGGTTTGACCGCAGCCTGGTCGACACCAGCATGACCTGGCGGGTGAGCTACAACGCCCTCACGCGCCAGTGGCGCGTGGGGCAGGGTGAGCTCTCCCTGAACGTGGCCTCGCTTGACGATGCCATGGATGTCGTCAGACGGATCCGTGATTGGCGCCTGGCTGACTCCTCCGAGTTCGAGGCGGGCGAGGTGTATACCGGTCAGCTACGCGTGCGTCTGGATACGTCCTTGCTGGCGCGTCCGTTTCAGGTCAATGCGTTGAACAGCAGCGCCTGGGCTGCCTCGACGCCTTGGCGGGAGTTCTCCTTCACCCTCACCGCGCCCGCGCGGGATCCCTCATGAGAGTCTTATTGCGGCTGGCCTTGATCGTCGGGGCCATCAGCGGGCTGTCCTTGTTGGGCCTGCTGGTCTGGTCCACGGGCAACGCATCGCGCCTGGCGCGGTATTACGACGTTTTACTCATCCTCAACGGGGTGTTCGCCCTGGCGCTCTTTGTCTGGGTGGTGGCACTGACCGTGCGCCTGGCACGCCAGATACGGCGGCGCATGTTCGGCGCCCGTCTGACGGCCCGTTTTGCGTTGGCGTTTGCCCTGATCGGAGTGGTGCCGGGCGCGCTGATCTACACCCTGTCGGTGCAGTTTCTGTCGCGCTCGATCGAGTCCTGGTTCAACGTCCGGGTCGACAGTGCACTGGAAGCCGGCCTGAATCTCGGGCGCGCCGCCTTGGACTCGCAACTGGCTGACCTGGACGCGCGCGCCCGGGCCATGGCCTCCGAACTGAACAATCTGCCGGACGCCGACATTCCGCTGGCCCTGACGCGGCTGCGCGAGGGCAACGGCGTGCAGGAGGCCCTGGTCTTTACCGGCAGCGGCCGGCCCCTGGCGTTTTCGACCAATAAGTTCGGTCAGCTGGTCCCGCCAACGCCGCCGTCGACCGTCCTGAATCAGCTTAAATTGGCGCGAGGTTATTCGGCCGCCGAAGCCGACGACCCTGGCGTCGCAGGCGCCGAAGACGGGCTGCATCTGCGGGTGGTGATCCCGCTGAATACGCCGGTGCGCTTTGACAGTTCGCTGGCCGGGGCCGGGGAGCCGCGCTGGTTGCAGTTGATGCAGAATGTTCCCGAGCAGATCGCGCGCAACGCCAACCGCGTGCAGCAGGGTTTCCGCGACTATCAGGAGCTTGCGCTCTCGCGCTTGGGCTTGCGCAAGCTCTACGGCATCACACTGACGCTGGCGTTGCTGTTGGCCGTGTTTGCGGCCATTGCCGTGGCATTGTCGTTGTCCAAGCGCCTGGTGCGCCCGTTGCTGTCGTTGGCCGCTGGCACGCAGGCCGTCAGCGTGGGCGACTACCGGCCCCTGCCCGAGCCGCCCGCGCGCGACGAGCTCGGCCACCTGACCCGCTCCTTCAATGCCATGACGCGCCAGCTCGACGAGGCGCGCCAGATGGTCGAGAGCAACCGGCGTCAGCTCGAGCGCACCAACGTCTATCTCGAAAGCGTGCTGGCCAATCTGTCTTCCGGCGTATTGGCGTTTGACGAGTCATTCCGTGTCACCACCGTCAACCAGGGCGCGCAGAACATCCTGCAGGCGGACCTGCGGTCGGTCATCGGGCGCCCGCTGGAAACCGCCGACGGCATGTTGGCCTTCGCGGGCATCGTGCGCGAAGCCTTTTCGGCGCATGAAGCCGTAGGCTCGGAGCGGCAGCACTGGCAGCAGCAATTCGAGATCACGCCAGGGCAGGCCGGCGGGCAACCCATCATTCTGCTGGCGCGCGGCACACATTTGCGCGTGGACGAGCGTGGCAATGGCTATCTGGTGGTGTTTGACGACATCACCGAGGTGATTTCCGCCAACCGCACCATGGCCTGGGGCGAGGTGGCCCGCAGGCTGGCTCACGAGATCAAGAATCCCCTCACACCCATTCAGCTATCGGCCGAGCGGCTGGCCATGAAGCTGGCGGCTCATCTGCCGCCGCGCGAAGCGCAGATGCTCGAACGCGCCACCAACACCATCGTCAACCAGGTCGGCTCGCTCAAGCAGATGGTGGATGACTTTCGCGAATATGCCCGCACGCCGCCGGCAGTCATGCAGCCCATCGACGTCAACGGCCTGGTGGCCGATGTCCTGGCGTTGTACGGTTGGGATCCGATGGACGGGCAGGTACGCAATGGCGGCCCGCGCCTGGACGTCGAGCTGGCCGAAGGTTTGCCTGTCATCGAGGGAGATTCGACCCAATTACGGCAGGTCATTCATAATCTGCTGGCAAATGCCAGGGATGCGGTCAATGAAAAAGGCGAAGACGCTCAGGTCAAGGTCTTGACCCAACTGACGCGTATTCCTCATTCGGATGGGTCTGAAACTGCCGCGGTCCGGTTTACGGTGGCAGACAATGGCCCGGGTTTTCCGCCGCAGGTGATGCAGCGCGCCTTTGAACCTTATGTCACGACCAAAGCCCATGGCACTGGGTTAGGATTGGCAATTGTGCGTAAGATCGTGGAAGAACATGGCGGGCGCATCGATATTGCCAATCGCAAGGAAGGCGGCGCGAGGGTCTCTATCTTGTTGACCCGTTTGGCGAGTTCGTCCGATACTATGGGCGAGACCTTGCAACAAAAGCATAATGCGGATACGCAATAGGTGAAAGGTTTATGGCCAGAATTCTGGTGGTCGACGACGAAGTTGGCATTCGCGAACTCCTGTCGGAGATTCTTTACGACGAAGGACACACGGTTGAATTGGCGGAAAACGCGGCGCAGGCCCGTGCCGCACGATTGCGCTCGCGTCCGGATCTGGTCCTGCTGGATATCTGGATGCCAGACACCGATGGGGTCAGCCTGCTCAAAGAGTGGGCCTCCCAAGGTCTGCTGGATATGCCCGTCATCATGATGAGCGGGCATGCCACGATCGATACGGCCGTGGAGGCTACGCGCATTGGCGCGATGGACTTCCTGGAAAAACCCATCACGTTGCAGCGTCTGCTCAAGACCATCGCGGCCGGCCTGGCGCGTGGGCGGTTGCCTGCGCCCGCCTCGGCCCCCGTGGTTCATGCCACCCCGGCCATCGCGCTCGAAGACGAGCTCGACCCTCCCGTGGCCCAGGCGCATCCCGCCGTGGGCGAGCCAGCGTCGGCCAATAATGGGCTGTTGGGCAGCATTTCGCTGGATCAGCCTCTGCGCGAAGCGCGTGACGAATTCGAACGTATCTATTTCGAATACCATTTGGTGCGCGAGAATCACAGTATGACCCGCGTGTCCGAGCGCACCGGGCTGGAACGTACTCACCTCTACCGCAAGCTCAAGCAACTGGGCATTGAATCCGCGCGCAAGCGAGGCTCATGAAAATCCTCATCGTAGGCGCCGGCCGCGTTGGTACCAGCGTGGCCGAGAACCTGGTGTCCGAAGAGAACGACATCACGGTGGTGGACGTTCAACCCGGGCAACTGGGGTATCTCCAGGAGCGCTTCGACCTGCGTGTCATGGTCGGTGATGCGACCCAGGTTTCCGTGCTGGAAGCCGCCGGCGCGGCCGACACCGATCTGCTCATCGCCTGCGCGAAGTCTGGCCCGACGTCACGGCCCGTATCATCGACGTGCTGCGCGACGGTCGTCCCTTGCATGCCGGTCTGGGGACGGTGATTGCGCCGGGCGACGAAGTCGTCCTGGTGGTCGACAGCCGGCACGCGCGGCGCGCCGTGCGGCAATTGCGCGAAGCCGAGAAGTCCGTCCATCGCGTCATGATTGCCGGTGGCGGCAATATCGGCCTGCGCCTGGCGCGCCAGTTGGCCGACGAAAGCTATAGCGTGCGCATCATCGAGCGCAACGAAAAACGCTGCGAGTATCTGGCCGCCGAATTGCCTTCCAATGTGCTCGTGCTGCATGGCAGCGGCACCGACGAGTCCCTGCTCGAGCGAGAGAACATCCAGGATATGGATACCTGGCTGGCGTTGACCAGCGACGATGAGGACAACATCATGTCTTCGCTGCTGGCCAAACGCATGGGCGCGCGCAAGGTGATCTCGCTGATCAACCGGCACGCCTATGGCGAGCTCATGCAGGGCAGCCACATCGACATCGCGGTGTCGCCGTCGCAGGCGACTATGAGCGAGTTGCTGCGCCATGTTCGCCGCGGCGATGTGGTGGCCGTGCACCGCCTGCGCCAGGGTGTGGCCGAGGCGCTGGAGGCCGTGGCGCACGGGGATCGAGCGACCTCGCGGGTGGTGGGGCGTCGCGTGGGCGACATTCGCTTGCCCAAGGGCGCCAGCATCGGCGCGCTGGTGCGCGAGGATGAAATCCTGCTGCCCGATGGTGACACCATGATCGAAAGCGATGATCACGTCATCGTGTTTGTGCCCACCCGCCAGCAGATGGCGCGGGTGGAAAAACTGTTCCAGGTTTCGGCATCTTTCTTCTGAATCACGCCCTTGGGGCTACGACCCGATCATGAAGCGTTTGCTGGCCACCTTCTATGTACTCGGTTTGACCATGGTGGTGTTCGCACTGACCATGCTCATCCCTCTTGGGGTGGCCTGGCTTGGCGAAGATGCGGGCCTGCGCGCCTTTGTCGAAGGGTTCGGGCTGGCCATGGGCATAGGCACTGGCGTCTGCCTGGCTGCGCACCGCTGGCGCAGCGAGTTGCACGCGCGCGATGGTTTCTTGCTGGTGTCCATCGTCTGGGTGGGGCTGCCGCTGTTGGCGGCCATTCCATTGCTGCTTTATTACTCCCAGATAGGCCAGCCGCTGTCATTTACGCATGCCTATTTCGAGGCGATGTCGGGACTGACGACGACGGGGGCGACGGTGCTCACCGACCTGAACCACCTGCCGCCATCCATCAATTTGTGGCGTGCCACGCTGATCTGGATCGGCGGGATGGGCATTCTGGTATTGGCGGTAGCCATCTTGCCGCTGCTCGGGGTGGGGGGGCATCAGGTGGTGCGCGCCGAAACGCCCGGCCCGATGAAAGACGAGAGGCTCACGCCACGCATCGCCAGTACGGCCAAAGCGCTTTACGCCGTCTATTTTGGTTTCTCCATCCTGTGCTTTCTGGCGTATCGCGCGGTTGGATTGTCGTGGTTCGATGCCTGGGCGCACATGGCCACGACAATGGGGCTGGGTGGTTTTTCCACCTATGACGAAGGTTTCCTGAAATTCGATTCCATTCCGGTCGAATTGGTGGCCATCGTCTTCATGTTGATTTCCGGCATAAATTTCGCCACCCATTTCAATGCCCTGCGCCAGCGAGGCTTCCGGCCGTATCTGACCTGCCCGCAGACCATTCCCTATCTGGCTGTGGTGCTGGGCGCAGGGTTGGTGATATCGGTCTATCTGTTCTTCAAGCATGTGTATACCGACCCGCTGCAGGCGCTGCGCTACGGCATGTTCAACACCATCTCGGTGGCTACCACCACGGGTTATGCCAACGCCGACTACGGCGCCTGGCCATTGTTCGCGCCGTTGACCATGCTCTTGCTGTCGGCCTTCGCCACCTCGGCGGGTTCCACGGGCGGAGGCATCAAGATGATCCGAGTGATCCTGCTCATCAAGCAGGCCCGCAACGAACTGGTCACCATGCTGCATCCGCATGCTGTCAGTCCGGTGCGAATCGGCAGCCGCATCGTGGATCAGCGCGTGATGTTTTCGGTGCTGGCCTTCATGCTGGTCTATGGCCAGTCCGTGGGGGTGCTCAGCAGCCTGCTGCTGCTCTCCGGCCTGGACCTGACCACGGCGTTCTCGGCCATCATGGCCATGATCAACAACACCGGTCCGGGCCTGGGTGTACTGGGTCCCATGGGGCACTATGCGGTGTTGAGCGACTTCCAGATCTGGATATGTACCTTCGCCATGCTCATCGGGAGGCTGGAATTGCTCACGGTGCTGGTGCTCTTTACCCCCTGGTTCTGGCGTAAATAGCGCCGGCTGGCCCTCCCTGTCAGCTTCGTAACTAGCGGCAAACGCTTACCTCCAGCGGCTTTTGTCACTGCGCTTTTATCCGGGGAAAACCCCGTATTCGGGTTTTCCCTTTGCCGGTTTTCAGCCAATGCTGTTGCGGTTCTGCACGTGTCATGCTCGCCAAACCCGCGCCAATGCTTGAGTGTGAGTGCTCGCTATCATTGGCGGCATAGAGCGTTTTGCGTGATGTAGCCATGTCGCTGATAAATGTCACGAATTTCAATCTTTTTGCCACAAACTCGCGGCTATCATGCAATTAATAGATGCCGTCACACACCCCCCGGCCACCTCCGGGCTTCAAGGTCAAACGGCGCATCCCTCAACAGCAATCACAAGGAGCCGGAGATGGAACAAATTCCGTTCGTTTCCTCGTCCCCCAACACCTTGGGTATTGAGCTGGAACTCCAATTGATAGATACCGCAAGCTTCGATCTGACGGCAGCTGCCGATGAGCTGCTTGCCCAGCTGGCCAACCACCCGGTGGCCGATCGCGTCAAACCTGAAATCACCCGCTCGATGATCGAGCTGAATTCTTCGGTGCACGAGCACCCGGCTGGTCTATTGGCGGAAATGCGCGAAATGCGCGAAATGCGCGATGCGTTGTGCGAGGCTGCCGACGCGGTGGGTGTGGGCGTCAGCGGCGGGGGGACCCATCCGTTCATGCGTTGGCAGGAATGCTCCATCTCCGATACCCCGCGCTTTCAGTACCTGGCCGAGATGTACGGCTACCTGGCGCGGCAATTCACGGTGTTCGGCCAGCATATCCATCTGGGCGTGCCCTCGGGCGATGCCGCAGTGCGCCTGGTGCATGGCCTGTCGCCTTATGTGCCGCACTTCATCGCGCTGTCGGCGTCTTCGCCGTATCGCGAGGGCGTGGACACGCTGTTCTCTTGCGCCCGGCTCAATGCTGTCAATAGCTTCCCGCTGGCCGGCCATATGCCGCCGGACGTGAGCGATTGGTACCGTTTCGAGGCGCATCTGGCCGAGTTGCGCGAAAGCGGGCTGGCCGAAAGCATCAAGGATCTGTATTGGGACATTCGCCCCAAGCCCGAGTTCGGCACGGTAGAGATCCGGGTGTGCGATACGCCGCTGACAGTCGAGCGCGCATGCCAATTGGGTGCGTTTGCGCAGGCGCTGGCGGTGCTGCTCAGCCGGGAAGCCCCCCCTCCCACCAAGGCCTGGCTGGCCTACCGCAGCAACCATTTCCAGGCTTGCCGGTTTGGCCTGCATGGCAACTACGTCACGGCTGATGGGCAGCGCATGCGTCTGTCGGACCATATGAAGCAGTTGTTCGAGCGCTTGACACCCGTGGCGCAAGAGCTGGGCACCACAGACATCATCCATGCGTTGCGCGACGAAGTCCTGCGCGGTGGTAATGACGCACGCTGGCTGCGTAGCCAGTTCAACCGCAGCCGAGAATTGCCGGCCATGGTCGAGGCGATGACGGGCGCATTTCGGGGCGAGCAGGCCGAACTGCCGCGACCGGCCGATGCGCTGCGCCGCCGCATCCGCGCCAATTCGGAGCCCGTGGGTTCAGCGATGACGCCCACGGATCCCGCCACGATGTGGCCGGATCGGCTGCACTGAGTCAGGGGGGCTAGCTGCCGGCGCGCCGTCCACCGATGGCGTCGATCGACAGGCGGGTTTCGCCGGGAGCCGTGCGGTGCGCGGCGGCCCGCCAGGCATGGCCGTAGGCCACTTCTATGGTCAATGAAATCCGCCCGTCCGCGCCGCGTTGGTTCTCCAGCGCAGCGCACAGGCGTTGCCGCCAGGCTTTCGTGGCCAGTCCCGCGCGCCTGCCGCGCGCCGGATTGCCGCCCAAGGCGTGTACGTCCTGCAGCAGTTTCTCGGGGGTCGCGTAAGTCAGGGTCAGGATCTCTTGATCCATGACGGGATCGGCGAAGCCGTTTTCAACCAGCAGATCGCCAAAGTCGTGCATGTCCACGAACGCCGGTGTGGCTGTTTGGAGCCCGGCCGTCTCCAGCGCGCTGCGCAGCTCCTTGAGCGTTGCCGGCCCCAGACAGGAAAACATGGCCAGGCTGCCTGTGCGCAGGATGCGGCGCCATTCCGCCAGTACGGCGTGAGGCGCGGGATGCCAGTGCAGGGCCAGATTCGACCACACCAGATCCAGTGACTCAGGCGCCAGGCCGGTCTGAGCGAGATCGGCCTGCACAAATTGGGTGGACGGCTTGCCGCGGCCGGTGAGTTTGGCCACCAGAGCGGGAAGCCCGGCCGGCTGAAACCGTTGACGCGCGATGGCCAGCAGGGGCGCGCAGTGATCCAGGCCCGTGTAGGCAGCCTGGGGATAGCGTTCACGCAGCAACGGTAGATTGTCTCCGGCACAACAGCCGGCATCCAGCATGGCTTGCGGCTGCAGCCGGATATATCCCAGGCGACCTAGCATGCGCCGGGCAATTTCTCCGTAGAGAAACTGCGCCTCTGACAGATCGCCGCGCCGGGCGAATTGTCGACGGACGTCCACGGGGTTGACGGGCAGATCGGGCAGAGAGCTAGGCTGAGACATAGGCATGCAGTGACGTGCGGCGGGCGCGCGCCGGTATGTTGAGATGGCGGACATACGCGTTCGCCGTCTACATTATGGCCCATCCTCCCTCTGCCCCCCGCTTTAAACCCTGCCGGCTCTCATGGCGTTTGCCGTGTGCCTGCCCGTTGTGTGGGGGCGCTGCCCGTGGCGGATGCCTGTGCCGGGCTTGCGTGCACGATGTCACCGCCTCCATGCGCGGTCCGGCCGCCCGCTGTCCGGTTTGTGCCGCCCGCTTGCCGCAAGCAGGCGGGCCCCTGTGTGCGGCCTGCCTGCGGCGCCAACCACGGTTTGGGCGCTGCGTGGCGGCATTTGACTATGCCTTCCCTGGCGATGGCTTGGTGCAGGCGTATAAGGGGCAGAACCGTCTGGTGCTGGCGCGGGCGGTGGGCGCGCTTATGGTCTGCGCCTGGCGCCGACGCGGTGTCGCCGATCCGGTGGTGCTGGTGCCCGTCCCGGCTTCGGCCGCTGCCTTACGGCGGCGCGGCTTCAATCCGGCCGCCGAACTGGCCCGCGTCGTGGCGCAGCGCCAAAACCTGGCGTTGTGCCGGCAGGGGCTGCGCCGGATGCGGCTACGTGCCCCGCAACGTGGCCGCATCCGGCGTGACCGCTGGCGTGGCCTGCGTGGCTTGTTCGCCGCCGACGCCCGTCTGGCTGGGCACGATATCCTGTTGATCGACGATGTGGTCACCACGGGCGCCACGGCGCATGCCGCGGCACTGGCTCTCAGACAGGTCGGAGCTCGCTGCGTCGGCATACTCGCGGCAGCCCGTACGCCGGCGCCAGGCTGGCACAATACGCCCTGATTCCCGTTCGGCCCTCCCTATTGCCATGTTCCACGTCATCCTCGTCTGTCCCGAAATTCCTCCCAACACCGGCAACGCCATCCGGTTGTGCGCCAATACCGGCGCGCAATTGCATCTGGTGCGGCCCCTGGGTTTCGAGCTCGATGACGTGCGGCTGCGCCGGGCAGGTCTGGATTATCACGAGTGGCAACCCATGCAGGTGCATGATGAGTTGCCGGTGGCCCTGGCGGCCACCGGTGCACCACCCGACCGGATATTTGCCATGACCACGCACGGAGCGCGCAGCGCTGCCGGCATGGTTTACCAGCCGGGCGACGTTTTCGTGTTCGGGCGGGAGACCGCCGGCCTGTCAGACGAGCATGTGGCGCTGTTCGCACCGGCGCAACGGCTGCGCCTGCCCATGCGGCCGGGCCAGCGCAGTCTCAATCTGTCCAATGCCGTGGCGGTCACGGTGTTCGAGGCCTGGCGCCAGCAGGATTACGCCGGCGGTGAATGACACAGGGGCCTCGCGGCCCCTGTGTACGATCAGTCCAAAGAAAGATTCAGCGTTTCGATGACTTTGTCCCACCGCGCTTTTTCTTCACGCATGCGTTGTGTCAACGCCTGGGGTGTGGAAGGCGCCGGCGTGAAGTACTGCAGCAGCATCTGCTTGCGCACCGCCTCGCTGTCGATTATGCGGGCCAACTCACTGTTGAGCCGCTCAATGATGGGCGTAGGCGTGCCGGCAGGCGCCAGTATGGCGTTCCAGGAAATTGCCTCGAAACCCGGATAGCCCTGCGAAGCCATGGTCGGAATGCCAGGCAGTGCCGGGCTGGGCTGCAGACTGGTGATGGCCAAGGCCTTGACCCGGCCGTCCTTGGCCTGGGGCATGGCAATGGCCGGCACCATGAAACCGGCTTGGACGTCACCACCGATGATGGCCGAGATGATTTGAGGGAAACCAGCGTAAGGGATCTGCGTCAGGTCGATCTTGGCTTCCTGTTTGAACATCTCCATCGCGAGGTGGGCGGAGCTTCCCGGGCCGACCGAGCCGTAGTTCCACGCACCACCGCGTGCCTTGGCCAGCTTGACGAACTCCTGCACGGTGTCCACGCCCAGCGTGGACGGCACGGTCAGCACATTGGGGCTGGTGGCCACCAGCGTGATGGGGGCGAGGTCTGTCAGCAGGTCATAGCCCAGCGTGCGCTTGTAAAGGGTGGGGGCGATCACCAATGGGCCGTTGATGGTGTAGAGCAGGGTGTAGCCATCCGGCTTGGCCTGTGCCACAAGACGCGTGCCGATGTTGCCGCCCGCGCCCGGCTTGTTGTCCACGACAATGGATTGCTGCAAAACCTGTGAAAGCGGCTCGGCAATCGTGCGTGCCAGCAGGTCCGGCGAGGAGCCCGGCGGGAAGGGCACGACCAGGTGAATGGGGCGGTCAGGCCAGGTGGCGTGGGCGGCAGCCAGCGGCAGCAGAATGCTGGCCAGCCCCAGACCGTAACGCAAGCGGCCGATCAGGCGTGCGAAAGACATGGAAGGCTCTCCTCGGGGTTTTTTGTTGTGTACGCGCGTGGATGGGGATTGCGAGGCGCCCCGTATCAGGGGCTTGGTTCTTTATGGGAAGGATCCGGACTCTCCGGGCGCGCTTCGCGGGCCAGCAGGGCCGACACGGCAGTCATGGGAGCTACGCCGTCGAACAGCACAGCGCACACGGCTTGCGTGATGGGTAATTCGACGTCCAGCGAACGCGCCCGGTCCAGGGCTGCGCGCGCGCAACGCACGCCTTCGGCGGTCACGCCGCTGGCCAGAATGTCGGCCAGCTTGCGGCCGGCGCCGATGTCCAGCCCCACGCGGCGGTTGCGGGACAGTTCGCCTGTGGCCGTCAGCACGAGGTCGCCGAGGCCGGTCAAGCCGGCGAACGTCTCGGCCCGCGCGCCGAGCGCGGCACCAAAGCGGGCCATCTCGGCCAGGCCACGGGTGATGAGGGCGGCGCGGGCATTGGTCCCCAACGCCAGACCGTCGGAGATGCCGCAGGCCACGGCAATGACGTTTTTCAGGGCACCGCCCACCTCCACGCCCACGACATCCTGGCTGGCGTAGACACGCACGGCGCCGCCGTGCAGGGCCGCCGTGGCCGCGCGGGTGACGCGTGCATCGTCGCTGGCCACGGTGAGGGCAACGGGCAGGCCCTGGGCGACTTCGCGGGCAAAAGAGGGGCCGGACAGCACGCTGCAGGCCAATCCAGGCATGCCGGCGGCGGCCTGGCGTGCGATCTCGTGCGGCAGCCGCGCCGTGCCGGTCTCGAAGCCTTTGCAGGTCCAGACGATGGGGGTGCGGCCCATGCCCAGGGCCGGCAGGCGCTGGGCCAACTCGGTCATGATGCCGCTCATGCCGGCCACGGGCACGCCCAGGATGATGAGCGCCTGGTCGGGATCCTGCCCCAGGAAGGCCAGTGCGCGGTCGAGTTCCGCGCTAAACGCCAACGTGGCCGGCAGCGCCACGTCGGGGAGATATCGGGTGTTTTCACGCCGGGTCTGCAGATGCTGCACCTGGGCGGGGTCGCGAGCCCACAACAGTGTGGGGTGGCGGCGAGCTGCCGCCGCGGCCAGGGCCGTGCCCCAACTGCCCGCGCCTAGAACGGCTGCGCGCAAGGCAGAAGAGGGGTGACGGTCCATGGTGTCAGGCGGTTACTGACGGGTGGCGCTGGGCGGCAGGATGATGCCGGATTCGGCACCATTGACCTGGCCTTCCTGCTGCTGGGCCATTTCGGCCAGGCGCTGTTCGTACAGCGCCTGGAAGTTGACTTCGGTCAGGTGCAGTGCCGGCAGCGAGCTGCGGGTGATGGCATCGGCCACGTTGGCGCGCAGGTAGGGATAGAGCATGGTCGGGCAGACGATGCCCAGGATGGGGTCCATCTGTTCCGGCGGGATGTTGGACAGTTCAAAGATACCGGCCTGGGTGCCTTCGACCAGATACAGCACCTTGTCGTTGACGCGGGTGGTGACGGTGACGGTGACGGTCGATTCGAATACCGTCTCCGCCAGGCGCTGTCCGCCCACATTGATGCTCACTTCGACAGCCGGGCCTTCCTGCTCCAGGAAAATGTGCGGCGCGTTCGGCATTTCCAGCGACAGGTCTTTCAGGTAGACGCGCTGGAGGTTGAAGGCGGGCCCTTCGGAGCCGGCTTGCTGGGTGTCTTGGTCCTGATCGGCCATGAGATATTCCGGTTTTAGGGTTGTAGGACTTGAGGAAAGCCGTTGGCGGTTGTTGCCGTCAGCCGTTTAACAAGGGAAGCAGACCGCCAGAGCGGTCCAGTGCCTGGAGATCATCGCAGCCGCCCACGTGGGTGTCGCCAATGAAAATCTGCGGGACGGTGCGGCGGCCCGTGCGTTCGATCATGACGTCGCGCTGGGCGGGCTCGTGGTCGATCTGGATTTTCTCGATCTCGGCGACCCCGCGTTGACGCAGCAAAGCTTCTGCCCGGGCGCAGTAGGGACAGTAATCCTTGCTATACATAACAACTTTTTGCATGGTTTTCCTCAATCGAAAGCAATTTAGGACCCGCCTGAGGATCACAGGCGGCGCAGTGTCAGCCTTTCTGGGTGACGGGCAGGTTGGCGGCGTACCAGGCGCGCATGCCGCCGTCGAGTGTCTTGACGTCGGTCAGACCCAGGGCCTTGAGGCGCTGGGCGATGCGCGGCGAGGTACGGCCCTGTTCGCAGACCAGGATGAGCGGCTTGTTCTTGGGCAAGGCGGCGGCTTTCTTTTCGAGGTCATCGGCCGGCACGCTGCGCGCTTGAGCGATGTGGCCGGCCTGGAACTGCTCGGCCGCCCGCACGTCCACCCAGACGGCGTTTTGGTGGTTGACCATCTGAATCGCCGTGGTGGTATCGACTGCCGAGCCGCCACGGCCCTTGCGCAAACCACTGACCAGAAGCATGGCGCCGGAGGCCAGCGCCACGACGACGATGAAAATATTGTTCTTATCGAGCAAAAATTGCAGAAAATCCACGAGACGTCCTGAAGTGCGGCGCCTTGGACACCCGGTTTTTCGACGTTTGGCGTCGGGCCGGGTGGCTTTCGGGCCTGATGGCGACGGACCGGCAGCATACCGCGCCGGGAGGGCTAAGCCTGAGGCAAAATCACTCAATTATAAAATGAGCCTATTGTTCACCTCCAACCTGCGCGATTTGCGCCTCTGACCATGTACAAACTTGTCCTTATGCGCCACGGCGAAAGCCAGTGGAATCTGGAAAACCGCTTTACCGGCTGGACCGATGTCGACCTGACCGAAACGGGCCGGGAGCAGGCCCGCAAGGCCGGTGAGCTGCTCAAGCGTGAAGGCTATGTGTTCGACCTCGCCTACACGTCGGTGCTCAAGCGCGCCATCCGTACGCTGTGGATCGCCTTGGATGCCATGGACGCCATGTATACGCCGGTGGGCGTGAGCTGGCGCCTCAATGAGCGCCATTACGGTCAGCTACAAGGCCTGAACAAGGCCGAAACCGCTGCCAAGTTCGGCGACGAACAGGTCCTCATCTGGCGCCGCGCCTATGCCATCGCGCCCGAGCCGCTGGACCTGGACGACCCGCGCCATCCCCGCTTCGACAGCCGCTACGCCAAGATTGCCGCCGAGCAATTGCCCGCCACCGAGTGCCTGCAAGACACCGTGGCTCGCGTGCTGCCCTTCTGGAACGAGTCGATCGCGCCGGCCATTCGTTCGGGCCGTCGCGTTCTGATCGCCGCCCACGGCAACAGTCTGCGTGCCCTGATCAAGCATCTGGACAACGTCTCGGACGACGACATCGTCGGCATCAACATCCCCACCGGCCAGCCGTTGGTCTACGAGCTGGACGAGAACCTGCGCCCGATTCGCCATTATTATCTGGGTGATGCGGCCGAGATCGAAGCGGCAATGGCCGCCGTGGCCGCTCAGGGCAAGGCAAAGAAGGACTGATTGCATGCGGTTCGCAGCGGGTTTGCTGGGTTTGGCCGTCGCGGCGTGGTTGCCGCAGGCGGCGCAGGCGGCATCGGGCGATCTGGCCAGCCGGCAGACAGAAGCCGAACGCCAGCAGGCCGCGCTGCGCAACCGTATCGATGTTCTGCAGAAGACCCTCGACGAGCGCGAGGCGGCCCGCAAGGAGGCTGCCGATGCGCTCAAACAATCTGAATCGGCGATTTCGTCCATCAATCGGCGGCTGCGCGAGCTGGCCGACAGCACGCGACTGGCCGAGGGCGACCTGACCTCTCTGGAAAAACAGATCGTCAGCCAGACCGAGGTCCTGCATCAACGGCGCACCCAGCTCGCCGGCCAGTTGCAGGCGCAATACACCAGCGGCCTGTCGCCCTGGACGGAATTGCTCTCCGGCGGCGATCCGCAGGAGCTGGGCCGCAATCTCGGATATCTGGAGTACGTCTCGCGGGCCCGTACCCAGGCCGTCACCGAGGTACGCCGGGATATTGACCGGCTCGCGGCATTGCAAAAACGCGCTGACGCCCGGCGTGCCGACCTCCAGCAATTGACGACGGAGACGTCCAACGAAAAAACCGCGCTGGTGCAGCAGCAGAAAGAGCGCGCGACCTTGCTGGCGAAATTAGAGGGGCAGATCGAGGCTCAGCGTGCCGAGGCCAGCCGCCTGGGTCGGGACGACCAGCGCCTGACGCACCTGATCGATGACCTGGGCACGGCCATCGCCCGGCAGGCCGAAGAAGAGGCTCGCCGACGCGCGGAAGAGGCCCGGCGCCGCGCCGAAGAAGCTCGCAAGGCTGAAGAGGCGCGCAAAGCGGAAGAGGCGCGCAAAGCCGAGGCGGCCCGCAAAGCCGAGGAAACCCGGCGCGTGGAGGCCGCACGCAAGGCCAGGCAGGCCGCAACCGACGCGCGCCGCAGCCAAGACGCGCAGGAAGCTGCGCGTGTGCGCGAGCAGGCCGAAGCGGCGCAGCAGCGCGAGCGTCGCGCCGCCGTGGTGGCCGATCCGGAAGGCGCGGGACTGAAGCCCGCCGAGGGTTCTCACCCACGTCTTGTCGAATCTCGTGAACCTGTTGCCCCCAAGCCTGTCCAACCTTCAAGGCAAGAGGTCGAAAAGCCCGCCACCGAGCCCCAGGCTCCTGTTGCGCGCACCGCGCAGGCCACGCATGACGATGCGCGTCCTCTGGTGGGCGGCGGGGGTGGGTTGCGCAAGGGGTTGCCGGCGCCGGTGCGCGGGCAGGTGCAGGGCCGCTTCGGGGTCAGTCGCCCTGATGGTGGTGTCTGGCGCGGGATCGTCTTTCGTGCCCCGGAGGGGACGGCGGTTAAGTCCGTTGCGCCCGGTACCGTGGTCTACGCAGAATGGCTGCGTGGCTTCGGCAATTTGATTATCGTGGATCACGGCCAGCAGTACCTTACGGTCTACGCTTATAACCAAAGCCTGCTCAAGCGAGTGGGCGACCGTGTAGCAACGGGCGATACTATTGCTACAGTGGGGGCTACCGGTGGTCAGGTTGAATCGGGCCTATACTTTGAAATTCGCCACAGTGGCGCCCCGGTGGATCCAGCCCAGTGGCTGGCTCAATAAATCGGGCATCAAAATCAGGATGTGTGCATGAGCACTCGCAAGTTTCGCGGTTTCGGTCTGGTCGCCACGGGTGTCGTGGCAGGCGTACTGCTGAGCGTGGGCGTGACCGCGGTCGCGCAGCGGGGCAGTCCCTTGCCGCTGGACGAATTGCGCCAGTTGACCAACGTCTTCGCCGCGATCAAGAACAACTACGTCGAACAGGTCGATGACAAAACCCTGATCAGCAACGCGATCTCGGGTATGGTCTCCAACCTTGACCCGCATTCGGCCTATCTGGACGCTGACGCCTTCCGCGAAATGCAAACCGCCACCCAGGGCGAGTTTGGCGGTCTGGGCATCGAGGTCGGCGCCGAAGACGGTTTCGTCAAGGTGATCTCGCCCATCGAAGATACCCCTGCGGCACGTGCAGGCATCATGGCCGGCGACCTCATCATCAAGATCGATGACACGCCGACCAAGGGCATGTCGCTCAATGACGCCGTCAAGCTGATGCGCGGCAAGCCCAAGTCGACCATTGCGCTGACCATCATGCGCGCGGATCGCCCGCAGCCGATCGTGATCAAGATCGTTCGCGACATCATCAAGGTGCGCAGCGTACGCAGCAAGATGCTCGATGACGGCGTAGCTTATGTCCGTATCGCACAGTTCCAGGAAAAAACCGGTCCGGATCTTGCCCGCCATCTCAATGAGCTCGGCGCCAAGGGTGCACCCAAGGGCCTGGTGCTCGACCTGCGCAACGACCCGGGCGGCCTGCTCAACAGCGCCATCGGCGTGGCGGGGGCGTTCCTGCCGACCGACGCGCTGGTGGTGTCCACCGACGGCCGCACGCCGGATGCCCGCCACAAGTACCTGGCTACGCCTTCCGAGTACTCGCGTGGCGAAGGCAACTACCTGAATGACCTGCCGGCCTGGGCCAAGACGGTACCCATGGTCGTGCTGGTCAACGTCGGTTCGGCGTCGGCGTCCGAGATCGTGGCGGGCGCCTTGCAGGATCACAAGCGCGCCAAGGTGTTGGGCAATCGAACGTTTGGCAAGGGCTCGGTGCAGGTCATCCTGCCGTTGTCGGAAACCACGGCGGTCAAGCTCACCACGTCGCGCTATTTCACGCCGAGCGGCCGCTCCATCCAGGCAACGGGCATCGAGCCGGATTATGTCGTCGCCGACACGGCCGATGGCGATCTGTTCCGCCTGCCACGCGAAGCCGATCTGCAGCGCCATTTGTCCAACCAGCAGAGCCCGAACGCTGAGGTGAAGTCCGATCCCACCGAAAATCCGGACTCGCCGGCAGGCAAGGTGTTCGAGTTTGGCGGCAAGGACGACTTCCAGCTGCTGCAAGGCATCAATCTGTTGCAGGGCAAACCGGTCCAGAAGGGATCCGCCCGTGCCCAGGCCAAGGCTGACATCAAGCCCAACGCGACGGGCACGACCCAGCGCCTGAAGATCACGCCGTCCGGAGTCGAACCCGCCGGCAAGAAATGAACGATCAGCAGCTGCTGCGTTACGCCCGGCATATCCTGCTCGACGATCTTGGTATCGAAGGGCAGGAAAGCTTTCTGGCCGCAAAGGTCCTGATCATCGGCGCGGGCGGGCTGGGCTCGCCCGCGGCGATTTATCTGACCACGGCTGGCGTGGGCCACATCACGCTGGTCGACGACGATATCGTCGAGTTATCCAATCTGCAGCGCCAAATTCTGCATACCACGGCCAGTCTTGGCCGCCCCAAGGCCGAATCCGGCCGGGATATGCTGGCGACCTTCAATCCCGAGGTCGAGGTCCGGGCAAGGGTGGAGCGCCTGCACGGCCAGACCCTGGCCGACGCCGTCGCGGCCGCCGATATCGTGCTGGATTGTTGCGACAACTTCGCTACCCGGCACGCCATCAATCGTGCCTGCGTGCAGCATCGCAAGCCCCTGGTGTCGGGGGCAGCCATCCGGTATGACGGCCAGATCAGCACCTATGATCTGCGTCGCGACGATGCGCCCTGTTATCACTGCCTGTTTCCCGAGTCGGATGAGGTGGAAGAAACCACCTGCGCCACCACCGGTGTACTGGCGCCTTTGGTCGGCATCATCGGCGCCATGCAGGCAGCCGAGGCCCTGAAACTGGCAGCCGGCTTGGGCCAGAGCCTGGCTGGGCGTCTGTTGCAGTTGGACGTGCGTAACATGCAATGGCACAGCGTCAATGTGCCCCGCGATCCGGAGTGCCCGGTCTGCAGCCATCGGTAAGTGGCCCTTTCTACATCACCCAGCCCGGCAAAAGTTATCAGATAACCTGAATTCTTGAGGATATAATCTGCCGATGCAAACGAAGACGCTGACCGAGCAGGTAGCCTGCCAACTGGCCGACGAGATCGGGCGAGGCGACTACCCCGTGGGAGAGAAACTGCCCTCCGGGCGCGCGCTGGCGCAGCGCTATGGGGTCAGCGCGGCGGTCATTCGCGAGGCAACCGAGCGCCTGCGCAGCCAGGGGCTGGTGCGGTCACGGCAGGGGTCGGGCTGTACGGTGATTGCCCGGACCCGCGTGCAGGGCTTTGAGCTGCCGCTGGAAATCGGGCTGGACCGCGTCGCGCTGAGTGCCGTCTACGAGCTGCGCATGGACCTGGAAGCCGGCGCGGCGGCGCTGGCGGCCCAGCGCCGAGATGCCGCAGATCTGCAGGCCATGCAGTGCGCGCTATCGGCTCTCGAGCTGCACCTGGAGGATCCTGTGCAGGGCAGCGAGCACGACGTAGCGTTTCATCTGGCCATCGCCCGGGCCACGCATAACGAGCACTACCAAAGGCTATTGCATTACCTCAATCTGCAACTGCGTCAGGCCGTCTCCGCCGCGCGCGCCAATACGGCGCGTCAGCAGGGCCTGCCGCGCGCGGTGCATGGCGAGCACATCGCCGTCTTCCAGGCCATTGCCGCAGGCAACGCCGAGGCCGCCCGCCAGGCCGCCTTGCTCCATCTGCGCAATGCCTCCGTCCGCCTGCAACTCGACTTCTCTTTGACAGCCTGAACCATGAGCCAGAACAGTTTTGCCGAACGCCTGACCACTTCTTTGGGACCCGATGTGGTCCTGACCCGGTCCGATGATATTGCCCCCTGGCTGTCCGATTGGCGCGGCCTGTACAAGGGACGGGCGCAAGCGGTGGTCCGGCCGCGTACAACCGAGGAGGTCGCGCGCACGCTTGCAATGTGTCAGGAGGCGGCAGTGCCGGTGGTACCACGCGGCGGCAACACGGGTCTGTGCGGCGCTGCGACACCGGATGCCTCGCCGGCCAACGTGGTGCTGAGCCTGGACCGTATGAATGCCATCCGGTCCATCGACACCACCGCCAACACCATGGTGGCCGAGGCGGGCTGCATCCTTGGCAATCTGCGCCGCGCCGCGCAGCAAGCCGGCCGTCTGTTGCCCCTGAGCCTGGCAGCCGAGGATTCCAGCCAGATCGGTGGCAATGTCGCCACCAACGCCGGCGGCGTCAATGTCGTGCGCTATGGCATGATGCGCGAACTGGTGCTCGGCTTGGAGGCGGTGCTGCCTACCGGCGAAATATTTCATGGCCTGCGTACGCTGCGCAAGGACAATACCGGTTATGACCTCAAGCAGTTGCTGATCGGTTCGGAGGGCACGCTGGGCGTGATCACCGCGGTGGCCCTGCGTTTGTTCCCGCGTACCGACGTACGTACCGTGGTGCTGGCTGCCGTCGAGTCGCCCGCGCAGGCACTGTCTCTCTACGAGCTTCTGTTTCAGGCCTGCGGCGCACGCTTGCAGGCGTATGAGTTTTTCACCGGCGATTGCCTGGACCTCGTCTTGCGCCACGCCGAGGGTGTGCAAGAGCCCTTTGCGCAGCGCTATCCCGGCTATGTGTTGATGGAGTTGGCCGACACCGAGGATGAAGCCGCGCTGACCGCGATGCTCGAGAAGGTGATCGGGCAGGCGTTGGAGGACGGTTTGTGCCTGGATGCTGCCGTGTCGGCGTCGATGGCCCAATTGCAGGCGCTGTGGAAGTTGCGCGAAGAGATCTCCGAAGCGCAGCGCGCCGATGGGCCGCATCTCAAGCATGACGTGTCACTGCCCATCGAGAGGATCCCGGAATTCATGCAAACTGCCCAGCAACGTGTGCGCGAGCTCGATCCCGGCATCCGTCTTTACATTTTTGGTCACTTCGGTGACGGAAATCTGCACTACAACCTGTCGCGTCCGTCGGGAGCGCCTAAGGAGTGGGCGGCGCAGGACGGTGGTCGTGTCACTGACGTGGTGCTCGACGAGGTCCATCGCTATGGGGGCAGTATCAGTGCCGAGCATGGCATCGGACAGCTCAAGCGCGAGCACTTTCTGCACACCAAGGATCCGTTGGAATTGCGGTTGATGTCGGGGATCAAACGCCTGCTCGACCCGGCAGGCATCATGAACCCCGGCAAGCTTCTTTAAGGGGGCAACTCCGGGGCCGCCCTGAATACGGGGGCCCCGGAGATGTGTTAGCTGGCAGGTGTCTCCTTGCGGGTACGCCACAGCGAGTAGAGAATGCCTGCCGCGATCAGACCGAAGGTCACCGACAGGGAGAACGTCGCCGGCACCTTGCCCACCAGGCCGTGCAGGAAAATCTTGCCACCGATGAAGACCAGCACCAGCGCCAGCAACAGCGGCGTGGCAAAACGGACGTTGCGCTGCGTGACAGGATCGGTTTCCACCACCGTGAAAGCACTTCCGCGCAAACCGTCGGTCACGCGCATGCAGCGCTTGAGGAACTTCAGAATCGCATTGTTCTCGATGTCGGGCGTGTCATCGACCATGCGCCACATCTTCAAGCCGGTGTAGATCAGGAACGCGCCGAACACATACATCACCCACCCGAACTGGCTTACCAGGGCTGTGCCCAGGCCGATCATGATGGCTCGCAGGATGATCACGCCCAGAATGCCCCAGAACAACACGCGGTGTTGATAGATACGGGGGATGGCGAAGTAAGTGAAGATCAGCGCAATGACAAAGACGTTGTCCATGGACAGCGACTTCTCGATGAGAAAGCCGGTGTAGTAGGCCATGCCACTATCGGCGCCCATCTGCCACCATATCCAGCTGCCGAAGAGGAGCGCCGCCGCGATGTAGCCGGCCGACAGCAGCAGGCTCTCACGTACCCCGATTTCGCGTTCCTCTTTGTGCAGCACACCCAGGTCAAAGGCAAGCAGGGCCACGACCACGCCCAGAAAGAGCAGCCAGCTCCATACCGGCGTGCCCAGAAAATCGTTCAAAAAGAAAGTCATCAAGGCGTCCATGCGTTACCTCGTCTAAGAAGGTTGTCATCTTCCAGGCGCACGCCCTCTCTATAAATCAGCTTGAATTTGAGCTATGGTTCGGAAAAACCGAAGTAAATACCATGCTCAACTATCGCCATCTGTACTATTTCTGGGCCGTGGCCAAAGAGGGCGGCTTCGCTCGCGCGGCGGAGCGGTTGGATATGGCCATCCAGACCATCAGCGCCCAGGTGCGCGAACTCGAGCGCAGCCTGGGGCATCAATTGCTCAAACCTGCCGGGCGAGGCGTGACCCTGACCGAGGCCGGTGAGGCCGCTTTTGCGCGCGCCGAAGAAATCTTTCAGATCGGGCAGCAGCTCTCTGACGACGTGCGCGCTGCGGCCACCCGGCCGATGATGCGCCTGGCGATAGGCTTGTCCGATGGGATTTCCAAGCTGGCGGTACATGCCTTGTTGGGCCCGGTTCTGGATACACCGGATCTGCGCCTGACCTGTCACGATGGCGAGGTCAACGAATTGCTGGGCGAACTTGCCCGTCACCATCTGGACCTGGTCCTGACCGGGCAGGGTGCGCCGGCCAACCCCAATTTGCGACTGATTAGCGAACGGTTGATTTCTTCGCCCGTGGACTGGTATGGGCCGGCACGGTGGGTGCGTAGGGCTGATGTGGCGGCTTTCCCCGCCGTCTTGGCGCGTCTGCCTGTTCTTCTGCCCACAGGACACTCGGTCTTGCGCCAGACCTTGGACCGTTGGTTCGAGGCACAGGGTATCGTGCCCCAGATCGTCGGAGAGTTCGAAGACAGTGCGCTGATGGCCGTTTTCGCTGCGCGTGGCCTCGGAGTCTTCCCTCTTAGCCGCATGGGTGGCGAGGATGCGCGGCTGCTCAACGGCTTGCGGCCGTTGGGCCGCTGCGAAGAGGTTCGCGAGGACATTCACGCCATTCGTAACCGGCGCGGGCAGCAGCATCCCCTGGTGCAGCGTATCCTTGCCGAGGCCAAAACGTCGGTTTTTTCGTAGTATGGCTGCCGTTGGAGGACCATGTTGCCGGCTGTGCATCGCGCTATGCTGGCTCGTTTGCAGGAGCTGACATGAAAAAGATAATCTGGCTGTCCTTCGCGGCGCTGGCCGGGATGTGGACGCTGTTGATTTGGCTGCTGCTGCGCGTGACGGACGCGATGCTCTACGCCATTGCCGTGGCCAGCCTGCCGGCCGACACCGAGCCGCCGGAGCCGGGTTGGTTCTATCCCATGATGCCGCAGCCCTGGGTCGAGAGCATGCGGCAGACGTTGCTGGATTTTGCGCAGGCAGCCAATGCGGTGCTGCCCCTGACAGGAGGGCTTTCGGGGGCGATCAGCACGGCCGCCTGGATTTTCTGGGTGTGCATCATGGTGGGCTTGCTGATGCTGGCTGGTGCACTGCACGGGTTGGCAGGCCGAAAAAAAGGTTCATCGAGGAATACCGGGGAATGCAGACCGGATCTTGAGGAAGAAGTACTCCTGATCGCGGTAGCCGTAGGCGCGGCGCTTGATGACTTTGATGGTGTTGTTGATGCCCTCGACGATGCTGGTGTTGAGCCGGTGGCGACAGCGAGACAGAATCCCGTGCAGATAGGCTTTTAGCTTGAGCGCGAAGTGAGCCAAGGCGGCGATGCCGCTGCCCTGAGCCTGTTGCAGCCAGTGATCCCATGCCTGGCGGGCGTAGCCGGGGTGTTGGTAGAACCACAGCTGTTTGAGCTCATCGCGCATCAGATAAGCGGTGAGCAAGGGCTGGTTGGCCTGGAGCAACTCGTCCAACTTTACCGATTGGCACGGATCGAGGTTTTTGCGATTGCGCAGCAGTAGCCAGCGACTGGACTTGATCACCCGGCGGGCCGGCTTGTCGTGCCGCAACTGGTTCGCTTGGTCTACACGCACCCGGTCTATCACTTCACGGCCGTACTTGGCCACGACGTGGAACAGGTCGTAGACGATCTCGGCGTTGGGGCAGTTGGCCTGGATCTCCAGCTCATAGGCCGTCGTCATGTCGATCGCTACGGCCCGGATCTGCTGGGCAACTCCTGTTGGCAGTTGTTCGAAGAAGGCTCTGGCCGTCTCGCGCGAGCGGCCATCACCGATCCATAGCACCTGACGGCGGATCGGATCGACAACGACCGTGGCATAACGATGGCCCTTGTGTAGAGCGAACTCGTCCATCGCTAGGTAGTGGATCTGGCTCCAGTCCGGCTCTTGGATCGCCCGTCGCAGCAGGGCCTTGTCCAGCGCCTTGACCGTGTGCCAACCCAGTTGGAAGAAGCGCGCCACGGCCAGAATGTTGCTGGACTCAAGCAACTGGCTGACCGCCTCGGCCAGCCGGTCGGTCACTCGCTGGTAACGGCCCAGCCAGCTCAGCCTCTCCAGATGCGGTCCACCGCACTGCTCGCACCAGACCCGCCGACGCGGCACTACCAGCGTCACTCGCAGCGCCATTAGCGGCAGATCCCGCACCCGGCGCGTGGTCGTCTCATGCACCTGCCGACATCGGTTGCCGCAGTGCTCGCAGTGCATCGTTCGCGCTGAAGGCTTCAGGTAAATCGTGACCGTCCGGCTCTCACCTTCAGGCCACACGACCCGCTCCACCCGATAACCTTCCCACCCACCCAACCTCTCGATCGTCTTGCGGTCCAGCATGATCCCGGCCTTGATCCTTGAAAAATCAAGGATCAAGCGTAACGGCAATCAAGCACGGCTCCACGCTATTCCGCGATGAACCAAAAAAAACCGCTCACTGACGTGAGCGGCTTGCATGAAGTCATCGCACCGCTTAGTTGCGGTGATAGACCTCTGCACCTTTTTTCACGAACTCGATGGCTTTTTCCTGCATGCCTTGACTCAAGGCCTGTTGCTCCGACAGACCTTGGCTCGCGGCGTATTCGCGCACGTCCTGAGTGATCTTCATGCTGCAGAAATGCGGGCCGCACATCGAGCAGAAGTGCGCCACCTTCATCGAGTCTTTGGGCAGCGTCTCGTCGTGGAACTCCCGCGCGGTGTCCGGATCCAGCCCGAGATTGAACTGATCGTCCCAGCGGAATTCAAAGCGTGCCTTCGACAGCGCGTTGTCGCGCACGGCCGCACCCGGATGGCCCTTGGCCAGGTCGGCGGCGTGGGCGGCAATCTTGTAGGTGATGATGCCGTCCTTGACGTCCTTTTTATTGGGCAGGCCCAGGTGCTCCTTGGGGGTGACGTAGCAGAGCATGGCCGTGCCATACCAGCCGATGATCGCCGCGCCGATGCCCGAGGTGATGTGGTCGTAGCCCGGAGCGATGTCGGTGGTCAGCGGGCCGAGCGTGTAGAACGGCGCCTCGTGACAGTGTTCGAGCTGCAGCTCCATGTTTTCTTTGATCATCTGCATGGGCACGTGGCCCGGGCCTTCGATCATGACCTGCACGTCGTGCTTCCAGGCGACCTGAGTCAGCTCGCCCAGCGTCTTGAGTTCGGCGAACTGCGCCTCGTCATTGGCGTCATACCCCGAGCCGGGGCGCAAGCCGTCGCCAAGCGAGAAGCTCACGTCATAGGCCTTCATGATTTCGCAGATTTCCTCGAAACGCTCATAGAGGAAGCTCTCCTTGTTGTGCGCCAGACACCACTTGGCAATGATGGAGCCGCCCCGCGAGACGATGCCCGTCATGCGGTCGGCCGTCATGGGGATGAAGGGCAGGCGGACGCCGGCGTGGATAGTGAAGTAGTCCACCCCTTGTTCGGCCTGCTCGATCAGCGTGTCGCGGAAAATCTCCCAGGTCAGGTCTTCGGCCTTGCCGTCGACTTTTTCCAGCGCCTGGTAGATGGGCACGGCACCGATGGGCACGGGCGAATTGCGAATGATCCATTCGCGTGTCTCGTGGATGTGCTTGCCGGTGGACAGGTCCATGACGGTATCGCCGCCCCAGCGGATGGCCCAGGTCATTTTTTCGACCTCTTCGCCGATGCCCGAACTGACCGCCGAGTTACCGATATTGGCATTGATCTTGACCAGGAAGTTGCGTCCGATGATCATCGGTTCGACTTCCGGATGGTTGATATTGGCCGGGATGATGGCGCGGCCGCGCGCGATTTCGTCGCGTACGAATTCCGCGGTGATGGCCTTCGGGATCGCGGCGCCAAATGACTGCCCCGGGTGTTGGCGCATCAGGCGGCGGGCCATTTTCTCACCCTCGGGGCCGCTGGCGCGCAGCGACTCCAGATAGTGTTCGCGGCGCAGACTCTCGCGGATGGCAACGTACTCCATCTCTGGCGTGACGATGCCGCGGCGGGCGTAATGCATCTGCGTGACGTTGGCGCCGGTTTTGGCGCGGCGCGGCGGGCGGCGCAAATCGAAACGCATCGCCGTCAGTTTGGGGTCTTCCAGGCGGCCGCGGCCATATTCACTGCTCGGGCCGTCGAGGACCTCCACGTCGCCACGCTCGTCGATCCAGCCGCGGCGCAGTTCTTGCAGGCCGCGGCGGATGTCGATCGTGACCTGCGGGTCGGTGTAGGGGCCGCTGGTGTCGTAGACGGTCAGGGGCGGGTTGTGCTCGCCACCGAACATCGTAGGCGTGTCGTGCTGCTCGATTTCGCGAAAAGGCACGCGAATATCGGGCCGCGAGCCGATTTCGTAGATTTTGCGGGATTTGGGAAGCGGGGCGACGGCCGCGGCGTCGACCTCGGCCGTGGCGGCCAGGAACTTCGGGTTGGCATTCATGGAAAGCTCCAAAGAAAATGGAGCCGAGTCGGGATCTTCTCCCCGCGGGCAATACCCGGGGAAAGACGCTCCCAGCATCGGCATTATCCGTACTGGTACGAAGGGACTCTCTCAACACGCGCGCCTTGCGGCGCACGAGTACCCCTGCGTGAACCCGGAGTATAGGCCGTATTGGCTCTTTACATCTGGAAGCAGTCCGGCGTGAAGCCGCGTAATATGGCCCTGTAAACTTTGTTCACGAGCCAGGGGAAGCCCCTGCCCTGGTACGCAAGCCAACCTCAGAAGGAATCCACTATGCAACTGACTATGCGTAAACTTGCACCGGCAGCGCTGATCGCTGTCCTGGCGCTGGCCGGATGCGCAGCTCCCAAGGGTGCGGACAAGACTGCCAATGCCAATGGCCAACCCGATGCCGCGGCCTCGGCTCAGGCACCAGCCACCGCGTCTGCGGTCGAGTTCTATATCGCCTCGACGGACGCCGATCCTTCACTGACGCCGGTCAAGGTCTCCGACGGTACCCTGTACCTGCAGCGCGCTCCCGTGCTCACGCGCGCGGATCTGACCGAAGCCCAGGCTCTGGTGGACCGCCAAGGCCAAAATTTCGTCGGGCTGCGGTTTAGCGAAGCCGGCACCCGCAAGCTGACCGATGTCAGCACCCAGAATGTCGGCAAGATGCTCGTGCTGGTCATTGACCGCGAACTCATCGCCGCGCCGCGCATTGCCGAGCCGCTGAACAAGGGCGTGCTGGCCTTTGGCGTGCCCACCGCCAATGCGGCGGCTGCCATTGCGGCCAAGATCCGGGGCGATGCCCAGCCTGCTGCAGCACCGGCACCGGCACCGGCAACCGTGCCGGACGCCAAGCGCTAAGGCCGCGCGGTCTGCCGCATCAAAGCCCGCCCTTGCCGGCGGGCTTTTTCATGGAGGCCTCTTCGAGCGGCCACTCCAGACAGGCGCTGATATAAGCGTGGACCAAGCGGTCCAGAATGAATTGATCGCGCGGATGCAGCGCGTGCAAGGGCGGCCCGGGCTCATGCAGTTGGGGTGGCGTTTCGATGTCGCGTGGGCCTTGCCGGTCTCGAGCCAGTCGCGCTGGACCTGGAGGGCGCGCGCCAGCCGGCGCGACGCCCGGCTGCTGTGTCTGCGGTCGCTTTCATAGCTGGCGATGGCGCTTTGCGACAGGCCAGCAACGCGGGCCAGCGCCTGTTGCGTGTAACCCCGTAATACGCGAGCTTCTCTCAATCTGTCTGAAAAGGTGTTCACGGCGGGATTGAAGCGTGAGCTGCGCTTACCTTGGTGCTCAAATTAAGCACATACGTGATCTGTGGGGCGGGAAGCGCGCGTGAGGCGGACGCAGTGTAGAGGCGAGAGCCGGCGGGTCCTCGGATCAGCGGGGTTTTTTGGGTTTTGCGGGGCGGGGCGGGTTGCCGGGATCTGCCTGACAGGCTTCGATGAAGCTTCGGACAGTGTTTTCCAGCAGTCGCTGGTCCCGTTTGGACAGCGAAGCGATGTGTGCCGGGGTTACTGTACGGAAAGGCCAGGCCGCGACATGGTCGGCGGGTTCGGGGGCGGGTTCAGCCAGCGAGGTGCCAGGGTCCATCGGGCCGCGGCCCATCTCGAGCCAGTCCAGGCTGACGTTCAACGCCATGGCCAGGCGCCGCACGGACCGGCTGCTCAACCGCTGACTGGTTTCGTAGCTGCCGATGGCGCTTTGCGACAAACCACATGCGCGAGCGAGATCCTGCTGGGTGTAACCCCGCAATGCACGTGCCTGTCTCAATCGGTCTGAAAAAGTCTTCACAGGCTGATTGAATCGTGGGATTAAATTACTTTGGTGATTAATTAAACCACTTATGTGGTTCAGATAATGTCACTGGAATCCACCCACCATGATGCAATCTTTTCGAGATCTGGATGAAGGGCAGCCAGCATTCTGGAAGTTGAACAGCGCGGAAGGCCGCGGGCCCAAGGTCCCGTTGCTGGCGTTGATCAATTGCCAGGGCGCGGTACTGTCCGCCAGCGACCAGGACCACCTTGAAACCGCCTTTCGCCGTGGAGGCTGGCAGGTCTACCGTCTGAGCCTGGACGATGACTGGGAGCACAAGCTGGGCGAATTTACGCCGGACGTGCTTCTGGTGCGCAGCGGTGCGGCCGGTACGGCCAGTGTTACGCGCATTATCAGACTGGTGAAAGGGCGTGGCCAGGGCGTATGTGTGGCGGTGCAGTATGGCGATGTCGCGCCAGGCCTGCGTATCGCCGCGCTGAAGGCCGGTGCCGATATTTGCTTCAGCCTGGCCGAGACGGGCGGGCCCTGGTTGGCAGCCGAGTTGCTGGCGGTGGTCGATGCGGCACGGCGATCGCGCGGCCAGGGGCTGTCCAGAGGCTGGAGCCTGAGTGATACACGGCGCACGCTGTTCGGGCCTTACGGCGTCACCTTACCCCTGACGCCCATAGAAGGTCGGTTTCTGGCCCGCCTGTTCTCCTCGCCAGGCTGTTGCGTCAGGCGGGGCGCCAATGCCCAGGGCATGCAATCCCGGCACATGGACGTGCTGGTTTCACGGCTGCGCAGCAAGGCGCGCAGAGCAGGGGTCGATCTACCCCTGCATGCGGTCAGGCATTGGGGCTATATCTTTCTGGCGGAGCTGACCGAACATCCCTGAGGCGTGTGACTGTTGAGGGCTTACTCGGTGATCACCAAGTTGTCGCGATGCACGAGCTCAGGGTCGGTCATGTCGCCCAGAATCGCAGCGATCTGCGACGAAGGATGGCGCATGATGCGGCGCGTGTCCGACGATGAGTAATTGACCAGGCCGCGCGCGCATTCGCGGCCCACGGCATCCACGCAGGCGACGACATCTCCGCGCTCGAACTCGCCCTGCACCTCGGTCACGCCAATGGGCAGAAGGCTTTTGCCTTCGTTAAGCAGAGCGCGTACCGCGCCGTCGTCCAGCACCAGGCGCCCGCGCAGGCGCAGATGGTCCGCCATCCATTGCTTGCGCGCCGACCAGACGGGCAGGCTGGCCTGCAGCTCGGTGCCGATGCATTCGCCCTGCGCCAGCCGTGTCAGCACGTCGCGTTCACGCCCGGAGGCGATGACAGTGTGCGCGCCGCTGTGGGCGGCGCGTTTGGCTGCCAGGATCTTGGTCAGCATGCCGCCGGTGCCCACGCCGCTGCCCGCGCCGCCGGCCATGGATTCCAGCGCCGCGTCGCCCGCCGATGCATGAGAAATGAAGCGCGCGTCGGGATGCTTGCGCGGGTCGGCCTCATACAGTCCACGTTGATCGGTCAGGATGATGAGCGAATCGGCTTCAATAAGGTTGGTGACCAGCGCGCCCAGGGTGTCGTTATCGCCCAGACGTATCTCGTCGGTGACCACGGTGTCGTTTTCGTTGACGATGGGCACCACACCCATGCGCAGCAGCGCAAACAGGGTGGAGCGAGCGTTCAGATAGCGACGGCGGTCGGCCATATCCTCGTGCGTGAGCAGGATCTGTGCGGTGCGCAGGCCATGCTCGGCGAAGGCAGCCTCGTAGGCCTGGCACAAACCCATCTGCCCCACGGCGGCGGCAGCCTGCAGCTCGTGCATGACCGACGGGCGTTTGCGCCAGCCCAGGCGGGCCATGCCTTCGGCGATCGCGCCACTGGAGACGAGCACCACTTGCCGTCCCTGCTTGTGCAAGCCTGCGATCTGGGCAGCCCAATGGCTGACCGCTACGCGGTCCAGACCACGGCCTTCATTGGTGACGAGAGAAGAGCCAACTTTGGCCACCAAGCGGTTGGCCGATGCAATTACCGAGATAGGAGCGGCAGTCATGATGATGACCAGGGCGGTTTCAAGGATCGGCCGCTGTAGCGGCCGGTGACGCGGATGGGGGCAGGAGCTTACTCGTGGCCGCCAGGCGGCGTGGCGCGCGTCGTATCGAAGCGTGGATCCTCGTGCACAAAGCTGCCGTCGGCCTTGTCCTGGTCGATCTGGTCTTTTTGTTTTTCAGCGTCCAGATAGTCCTGCAAGGCCCAGATCAATTCCTGGGTGCCCTCTCCATTGAGTCCGGAGATGCCAAAGACCGGACCTGTCCAGCCGAACGCCGCGCAGAAACGCTTCTGCATGTCTTCGGGGTCGGGCACCATGTCCAGCTTGTTGAGCACGAGCCAGCGCGGCTTGTCGGCGAGTTCCGGGTCGTAGCGGCGCAGCTCTTCGACGATGGCGCGGGCGTTCTGAACGGCATCATCGACGGGATCGAAATCGGGATCGGGGCTGGAGACATCGACCAGATGCAACAGCACGCGGGTGCGCGCCAGATGACGCAAAAACAGATGTCCCAGACCCGCGCCTTCAGAGGCGCCTTCGATCAGGCCGGGGATATCGGCGACGACAAAGCTGCGCGAAGGCGAGGTGCGGACCACGCCCAGGTTAGGATGCAGCGTGGTAAACGGATAGTCGGCGATCTTCGGGCGCGCGTTCGAGATGCGGCTGATCAGAGTGGACTTGCCCGCGTTGGGCAGGCCCAGCAGACCGACGTCGGCCAGTACCTTCAGCTCCAGCCGCAGCTTGCGCTGGTCGCCTTCCTTGCCCGGGGTCCATTGGCGCGGTGCGCGGTTGACGCTGGACTTGAAATGGATATTGCCCATGCCGCCCTGGCCACCGGCGGCCAGCGTGACTTGCTCGCCGTGACGGTTCAGGTCAAACAGGATTTCGCCTGTTTCGGCGTCATGAACCACCGTGCCTACCGGCACGCGCAGCATAATGTCGGGCGCAGCGGCGCCGTATTGATCCGAGCCGCGGCCATTTTCGCCGTTCTTGGCCCGATGCAGGCGCGCATAGCGGAAGTCGATCAGGGTATTGATGTTGCGGTCGGCCACGGCAAAGATGCTGCCTCCGCGGCCACCATCGCCACCGTCCGGGCCGCCTCTGGGGATGAATTTTTCGCGGCGAAAGCTCGCCACGCCATTGCCGCCTTTGCCGGCGATCACTTCGATGGTGGCTTCGTCAACGAATTTCATAGTATGTATAGAGAGTAAGAGCCCGCACAGGGTGGCGCGGTATGGTGAATATTCTGCCTGAAAACAAAAGGCCCTGCCGTTTACGGCAGGGCCTTGCGTTCTGGTGGGAGCGCCAATTAGTTGGCGGATTCCACCCAGACCGTGGCTTTGTTCATTGCACCCTTGGTGCCGAACTTGACCTTGCCGTCCGCCAGAGCGAACAGGGTGTGGTCCTTGCCGATGCCGACATTCACGCCAGCGTGAAAGCGGGTGCCGCGCTGACGCACGATGATCGAGCCAGCCTGAATTTGCTGGCCGCCATACACCTTGACGCCCAGGCGCTTTGATTCTGAGTCGCGGCCGTTGCGAGTTGAGCCGCCGCCCTTTTTCTGTGCCATGTTTTAGCTCCTGCTAAAAAACCGTAAATCCATTAAGCCGTGATGGCTTCGATGCGGATTTCGGTGTAGTTCTGACGGTGGCCCTGACGCTTCTGATAGTGCTTGCGACGGCGCATCTTGAAGATCTTGACCTTGTCGTGCCGGCCATGCGCAAGAACCGTAGCCTTGACCACAGCGCCGGCGACGAGAGGCGTACCAACTTTCAGTTGGTCACCTTCGCCCACGGACAGCACTTGATCCAGGGTGATTTCTTGCCCAATGTCAGCAGGTATCTGTTCTACCTTGAGTTTTTCGCCAGCGGCAACACGATACTGCTTGCCACCGGTTTTTACGACCGCGTACATGGGGTTTTCCTTGAAAAGAAAGAGCAGGATGTAGGTCCATCCCTAATTGGCCTTGCATATTTCCAAAGCCAAGCTCACGATTCTAGCCCGCTGCCCCGGTTATGTCAAAAATCGCTTTCGACTTAAGGGCTTAGGTGGTATGGCTGAAACACTTTCGGTAGAAAAACGGGGTCCGGCCCCGAGTTTGGAGCGCGAGCGGCGCCATTCGGGCGTCCGTCCTGCACTGCCCGTATAATCCCCCGGGAATCCACTGCCTGAAGCGGTGGCCTAGCGGTAAGAGCCACCTAGCGGCTCGTTTCACAATCCGGACACGTCTTGAATCTCCCCGCGCTCATTGCTCCCATTGTTGACGATATGAAAGCCGTCGATGCGGTTATCCGCGAGCGGCTGAACTCCGATGTCGTGTTGATTCGCACTATCGGCGACTACATCATCGGCGCGGGGGGCAAGCGTATGCGGCCGGCCATGGTGCTCATGGTGGCCCGCGCGCTGGGTTATCAAGGGATGCATCATCAGTTGCTGGCAGCGGTCGTCGAGTTCATCCATACCGCCACGCTTTTGCACGACGACGTGGTCGACGAATCCGACCTGCGCCGCGGCCGTCAGACGGCCAATGCCGTCTTCGGCAATGCCGCGAGCGTCCTGGTGGGCGATTATCTGTACTCACGGTCGTTTGAGATGATGGTCGAAGCCGGTTCCATGCGGATCATGCAGATCCTCTCGGAAGCCACGACCGTCATTGCCGAAGGCGAAGTGCTGCAACTGCTCAATGTGCACGACCCCGACGTCTCTGAAGAACGCTATTTGCAGGTCGTGCGCTACAAGACTGCCAAGCTGTTCGAGGCGGCCGCCCAGGTAGGGGCCGTGCTGGCGGGTGCCACACCCGAGCAGGAGTCAGCTGCCGCCGCGTATGGCCGCCACGTCGGCACGGCCTTCCAGCTCATCGACGACGTGCTGGATTACACCGGCGACGCCGTGGCGTTGGGCAAGAATGTGGGCGACGACCTGCGCGAAGGCAAACCGACGCTGCCGCTTATCCGCGTCATGGAAGTCGGCACCCCCGCGCAGCAGGACCTGATCCGCAAAGCCATTGAAACCGGCGATGCCGATTTTGCCGCCGTTGCCCTGGCCATCCAGGAAACCGACGCGCTCGCGCATGCCCGCCAGGCCGCCGAAGCCGAGGCGCAGAAAGCGCGTGATGCCCTGTCCGTCTACCCCGTTTCCATTTATCAAAATTCTCTGTTAGAATTCTGCGCTTTCGCGGTAAACAGAGATCACTAGATCGAAGCGCGTTGCGAAGCGAGCTTTTTGCGTAATGCAGCAAGGCTCGGATAGTTGAAAGAAGAATCGGGGCGTAGCTCAGTCTGGTAGAGTACTGCGTTCGGGACGCAGGAGTCGGAGGTTCGAATCCTCTCGCCCCGACCAATTTCAACGGTCGAATTTACAGGTGCCTTTGGCACGTGCGGCAAAAGCCGGGATCGCGTAAGCGGTGCCGGCTTTTTTGCGTTTGCGTTCATCCTGCGCCAGCAGGATGAACGTCGCATCGATTGCGCCACCGGCTTTCTGAGCCATCAGCATAGCAGTGTGGTAGCCCGGCAGGTGCGTGCCTTTCACCTAGCGATCCAGGGTCTGTTGCTTCAGGGGGGATTACCGCGTAGTCCCACGTTACGGCTACTCAGGCGCGGCTTGCCAAGATCTGTAGGTTTGATGGAAAATCGATAGTAATTCTCATTACTAAATTTTCAATCCGGAGCGCTTGGTGTCCAGCATTCCTCCCGCTGCCGTATCAGCGATGCATACGCTTTACAGCGACAACCATGGGTGGCTGTTGGGGTGGTTGCGCCGTCGCGTGGGCGATCCGTTCGACGCGGCGGATCTGATGCAGGACACCTTCGTCAGGGTGCTGAAGTCGCATACCGGTCGATGTGGCGAAGCCAGCGCCGGCCCCGTCGCTGAGATTCGGGAACCGCGCGCTTACCTTGCGACCATCGCCAAAAGCCTGATGATCGATTTTTTCCGGCGCCAGGCGCTGGAGCGAACCTATCTCGAAGTCTTGGCCGCACTCCCGCCGCAGGAGGTGCCTTCGCTCGAAACGCAGGCCGTGTTGCGCAGCGCCTTGATCGAGATCGACGCCATGCTCGACGGACTCGGATTGAAGGTCAAGCAGGCCTTCTTGATGGCGCAGTGCGAAGACCTGCCCTATGCCGAGATTGCCCGCCGTCTGGGGGTGTCGCGTCGCAGCGTGGATAATTATCTGGCGCGCGCCATGGCGCATTGCTGTTTGCTCTTGCCGTGAACGGCGCACCGATGCCTGCGGACACTACGCCCAGCGCACGGGAGCTGCGCGCCGTCAAAGACGCTGCCACGTGGTACGCGCGCCTGAGTTCGGAAGCTGTCACCGCCAACGATCGCCACGCCTGGAGCCACTGGCTCGCCAGCGACGCGGCCCACCGCTCCGCATGGGGCAAGGTCGAGCAGGTTTGCCGCCAGATGGGCCGCTTGCCAGGCAGCATCGCCCGCCCCACGCTGGCGCCTGCCAACGCGCCTCGCCGCGCGGTGCTGCGTAGCATCGGTCTCGTAGCAGGCGCCAGCGCCGCCTCCTGGCTGGGTTGGCGCACCGTGTCCAGGGAGGGTTGGACTGCCGACTACCGTAGCGCCGTCGGCGAACGGCGCAACATCCAGCTGGCCGACGGCTCGTCAATGCTGATGGACACGGATACCGCCGTCGACGTGTCGTTCGACGCGCACGCCCGTATCCTGGACCTGCGGCAGGGCGCCATTCTGGTCTCCACGCATCCTGACTCGGCCGCCACGCCGCGCCCCTTCCTCGTGCGCACGCGCCAAGGCACGGCCACCGCACTCGGCACGCGTTACACAGTTAAGACCGAAGATGGCTGGACGCGCGTGGCCGTCCTGGAAAAGTCTGTCCGCCTAGAGCCCGCCCAAGGGCAAGACGCCTTCGTCCTGCATGCTGGCGAGCAGGCGCGGTTCAGCCGAGACACCATCGACCTCCCCAAGCCAAACGACATCACGACCGTGTCATGGATTGGCGGCAACCTCGCCGCACTGGACATGCCGCTGGGTCAACTGGCGGCCGAGCTGGGCAGATATCGGCGCGGCGGTCTGGGGTGCGACGCCGACGTTGCACTCCTTCTGGTGTCGGGCTCTTTTCCGCTGGACAATACGGATCAGGCTCTGGCCGCGTTGACGCAGAGCTTCCCAGTCAAAACCACGCGCGTGCTGGGCTACTGGACCAGGCTTGTGGCGCGTTGAAGCGCGCGGATGCCGAGCTCCGGAACTGTCCAGATTTATTTTTGAAGAATTTGCGTCTTCGGGTCGTTTCGTTCGTCCTCTCAGGCAGAACCCTTATTTCAAGTCTTCCTGAGAAACTTCATGTCGTACAACCCGTCTGTTCACGCCGCTTGCGCTCGCGGGATGCGCCTGCGCGCCTTGCCGTCCCAATTGGCGCTCTCGTTCATGGCGTCGGCCCTGCTTGCCTCGCCGATGCTGCATGCGCAAGGTGCCGTCATGGCCTCCGAGTCCACCGCCCGCCGCTTCGACATCCCTGGCGGGCCGCTGGCCCAGGTGATCAGCCAGTATGCAAGCGCAGCCGGCGTGGCCATCTCGTTCGATGCCGCGCAAACGCGCGGCCTGACCTCTGCTGGCGTGCATGGTACGTACATGGTGGATGCGGGCTTCGCGGTCGCACTGGCGGGTAGTGGACTGCAGGCCGTCCGCGGCGCGCAGGGCGCTTACACGCTGCAGGCGTTGCCCGCAGCGGGATCCGTGGTCATCCTCCCCAGCATCGCCGTGGCCGGCTCCACCGAGCGGCCAGCCGACGACGGCTTCGTAGCGCTGCGTTCGTCGGCAGGCACCAAGACCAATACGCCCCTGATTGAGATTCCCCAGGCTATCAGCGTCGTCAGTCGCGAAGAGATGGATCAGCGTGGGGTGCAGAATTTCAATTCTGCAGTGGCGTACACACCCGGCATTCGTGCCATTGACTACCCGGGCGGGCAAGGCGCACCCGACATCCACCTTCGAGGTTTCCGCGCCTTCAACCTGTTCTCGACGTTCCGGGACGGCCTGCGCGCGGGGGTTAACCAGTACGACATCGATATCGAGACCTACGGGCTGGAACGGATCGACGTTATCAAGGGGCCGTCGTCCGTGCTGTACGGGCAAATCGCCCCGGGCGGGCTGGTCGACATGAGGACTAAGCGCCCGACCGAAACACCGTTGCATGAAATCGAATTGCAGGGCGGCAATTTCGACCGTCGCCAGGCCGCGTTCGACTTCGCCGGTCCAATGGACCAGGAGGGCAAGTGGCTCTACCGCATCACCGGCGTGGCACGCGACAGTGGCACCCAGGTCGACCATTCGCCCGACGACCGGCTCTATCTGGCGCCGTCGCTGACATGGCGTCCCACCGACCGGACCAACGTCACCGTCTACGCGAGCTACCAGAAATCCAAGCGCGGCGGTTCGGAACAAAGCCTGCCGCTGACCGGCACCGTCAATGACAACCCGGCTGGCCGCTTCCCGTCGACTGTCTTTCTGGGGCAACCCGACCTGACGCACTACACGGTTGAGAACACCTCGGTCGGCTATGAAGTCGAACATGCCGCCACGCAAAACTGGACCGTGCGTCAAAAGGCCCGCTATACCCATGCCGACGTGGATTACGTGTCCAGCGGTGCACGCAACAGCGCGCAACTGACCGCCGGACGCTACTACACGTTCGGCATGCAGGACCGCCCGAAAAGTACCGACACCTTTCTGGTCGACACCAATGTCGAAGGCCGGGTTTCGACGGGTGCCGTGCAGCACACCGTTCTGGCAGGCCTGGACTATGGGTACTATTCCGGCCGCGAGTCCCGCACGGGGGCACCAACGGCACGGTGGACATCTTCAATCCCGTCTACACCAATACCACCACGTGGAACAGCTTCAAATCGGTGGACGGCAAGAGCCAGGTCTATCAGACCGGGTTGTATGCGCAGGACCAACTGCGCTATGAACGCTGGATGCTGACGCTGGGCGGCCGCTATGACTGGGCCACCAACAAGGAATCCAACTATCTGGCCAATGCGTCCAGCAAGGTCAATTCGGAAGCCTTCACTGGCCGTAGCGGACTAACCTATCTTTTCGACAACGGCATCGCACCGTACGTCAGCTATTCCACGTCGTTCCAGCCCGCCTCGGGCACGCTGGCGCCGGCACGGGGCGGCGGCAATTTCGATCCGACCAAGGGCAAGCAGTACGAAGCCGGCGTCAAGTACCAGCCTCCGGGTTCCGACAGCATGATCACGGCATCCCTGTTCCAGTTGACGCAGCAAAACGTCACCACTGCGGACCCTGTGTACTCCGGCTACTCGGTGCAGGATGGCGAGGTGCGCTCGCGCGGCCTGGAGTTGGAGGCGAAGGCCTCGCTGGCCGCTGGCCTGAACGTGGTGGCGTCGTACGCCTATCTGGATGCCGAGATCACTAAGGACAATGCCAATCTCGTCACTGGCGTTAGCAAGAAGGGCCTGCGCCCAGCGGCGGTGCCGCGTCACATGGCGGGCCTGTTCGTCGATTACACCGTGCGCACCGGGCCGCTCGCCGGGCTGGGCCTGGGCAGCGGCGTCCGGTATGTTGGTTCGTCCTGCAACGCGTCCAACTCGGTCAAGATCGGTGGGTACACACTGGTTGATGCGGTGGTGCGATATGACCTGGGTCAGTTGAGTCAAGATCTCAAGGGTTTGCGCGCTTCGATTACTGCGACCAACCTCTTTGATAAGCGCTATTTCACCCCGGGTTTCTATGATCAGTCCGTGTTTTACGGCAATCGGCGCGCCGTGGTGGGAACATTGAGCTATAGCTGGTGACTTCACCGAACCGCGTGCTAGAAGACAAGGGATTCGGCTGAGGGATTAATTCGGTACGACAGTCTATCGAGCCAGTAAAACGGACTCAGGGCGCCCGTGCGCTCAGGTGAGGCGAAACCCAGCGATTAACAAGGCAACCGGGCATCAGTGCCCGGTGCCAATCAAAAAATGGAGAACGCCGCCAGATCATCGGCCTGATAAGCACGATCAATTGCGACGCGCAGTCGACTTTCTCAACAGAGTCGGCCGCAAGCGGACATTCGCGAACCGCTGCCTCCGGCGGGGAGCTGATTTCTCCGGCTCCCATAAGACGGCCGTTTTCAATGAACCTCGCCCTCGGGCTGAGCCAGTGTCATTCCCGGGTGAGGTGCCCGAGCATGCAGAATCGTGCCGGTGACCGATTCCGTGCAGAATACCGATCGCCGATCGGCTCCACCAAATGCCAGGTTGGTCGTAGACATACCGCTGGGGCTTCTCCATACCATTTGAGGTTCCGCTCGGTGATTGAGTAGCCACACGTAACCCAGGCCGGGATTGCAGAGCAGCAGATTCCCTTCGGTGTCCACCGCTAGGTGTGAACTGTCAATAGGTTGTATTCGTCCAGGTTGAGTCTGGAGATGGGTACAGCGCGCCCGATGCCTTGGTGGGGTCGATGCCAGTTGTAGTGGTGTAGCCAGGATTTCATGGCATCGGCTCGGTGTTGGGAGTTCTGGTAGGTGTGAGCGTAAGCCCACTCACGCAAGGCCGACTGGATGAAGCGTTCGGCCTTGCCATTGGTCTGTGGGCGGTAAGGTCGGGTAAAGCGGTGCTTGATGCCCAGCTCATGGCACAGCGCGGCGAAGGCGCGGCTGCGAAAGGCCGAGCCATTGTCGGTGAGCAAGCGCTGGATGGTCACGCCCAGGCGCTGGTAGTAGGCCACTGCGTCCTTGAGGAACTGGACGGCGCTGGGGAAGCGCTCGTCGGGGTGGATGTCGGTGAAGGCCACGCGGGCGTGGTCATCGATGGCCACGAAGACGAAGTCCCAGCCGGCCCCCTCAACGGTATCGCGTCGGTTGCCCGTGACCCGGTGGCCAGGGCGCTGGATACGTCCCAGCTTCTTGATGTCGATGTGCAGCAGATCGCCGGGGGCCTGATGCTCGTAGCGCACCACCGGCTCGGCCGGCTCCAGGTCGGCCAGGTGCGACAGACCGGCGCGGGCCAGGACGCGGCTGACGGTGCTGGCTGACACGCCCAGCGCCTGGGCGATGCGCACTTGGGTCAGCCGCTTGCGGCGCAGCTCCACGATAGCCAGCGCCTTGGCCGGCGCAATCGCTCGGGGCGAGACCGTCGGGCGCGAGGACGCATCGGCCAAGCCCGCCTGGCCCTGAGCCAGGAAGCGGCCCAGCCATTTGCGCACAGTCGGCGCGGTGACCCCATAGGCGCGGGCCGCTTCAGGCACACAAACTTGATGGGCGATCAATTGCTGGACCATTTCGAGGCGACGTAGGAAGGTCAATCGGGCATGCTTATGGGTGTTCATCCGGCCGGGCTCCTTGAGTGAACTGGGGGGTTGGCGATTTCCAGTTTCTCAAATCCGGTTCGGATGAACCATGCATACAACCTATTGAATCTTCACAGCTAGTCCTGATGCCCGCCTGCCACGTACATGATCTGTCCGGTGATGTACGACGCTTCCGGCGCTGCCATGAAGCAGATGGCGGCAGCGACTTCTTCCATGCTGCCCATGCGGTGCATGGGCGTGGTCGCCAGGCAATCGGTGTACATCTCGCGCTGCCAGGCCTGGTCCTGTTCGGACGGGGGTTGGGTGTTGCGCGGGATGGCGCGCACGCCATTGTCGAGCGCCCCAGGCGAGACGCAGTTCACGCGCACGCCGCTTTCCGCAAGCTCCAGCGCCATGCACACGGTGGCGGCGTGTACTCCGCCTTTCGATGCCGAGTACGGCACGCGATAGATGCCGCGTGTGGCGTTTGATCCTACGTTCACGATCGCGCCGCGTCCCTGCTTGCGCATCACGGGGATCACTTCCCTGCACGACCACAGCGTGGGCCAGAGCGAGCGGTTGACTTCGCGCTGCATCTCGTCGGGCGTGTACTCCCAGAAGGGCTTCATCCAGATGGTGCCGCCCACGTTGTGCACCGACACGTCGATGCGGCCGTGCAGGTCCAGTGCATATTCGACCATGGCGCGCGCGCCGGCATGCGTTTCGAGGTCGGCATGGAAGAAGGATGCCTGGCCGCCCTGCGCGCGGATGTCGCGGGCGACGGCCTCACCCTGGTCGTCCGCCCGGTCAACGAGCACCACGCTGGCGCCTTCGGCGGCCAGGCGCGCGGCGGTGGCGCGCCCCACGCCTTGGGCCGCGCCCGTGATCAAGGCAATCTGGTTTTCAAAGCGATTCATAAGGCGTAGTCCCAATCAGTGTGCGCGTGACAATTCACCCGATGCCGGCTGCGACGATTGCTTGTCAACAGCCAGCACGGCCAACAATGCCCCTGCCAGCGGAATGGCAAGCACCATGAAGAAGCCTGACGGGCCGGCCCAGCCCAGGACCGTGCCGCCGATGGCCGAACCGATGATGGCGCCTGCGCGGCCAATGTCGATCGACCACCCGGTGGCCGTGGCGCGCAATGCGGTCGGATAGGCGCCAATGACCAGATAGTTCAGCGCCAGCTGCTGGCCGCCGACACCCAGTCCGGCCGCGCCGATCAGGATGAACACCAGGGTCCAATCGGTGCCTGCATAACCCAGTCCCAACGACACCACGATTCCCAGCGCGAACATGGCGATCAGCAGCGAACGGGTCGGCACGCGCGGCATAAGGTAAGAGAGCGGAATTGCGCAGGCGATGAACACCAGGTTGATGGTGAACGTGCCCATGGGGGCCTGCTCGGCCGGCAAGCCGGCGGCCTTGAGCACCGTGGGCAGCCACGACAGCAGCATGAACCACGCCACCCAGTTCAGCAGGTAAATCGACCAGATCGACAGCGTCTTGCGCGCATAGCCATCCTTGAACAAGGCCTTGACGCTGGCGCGGATGGTGGCGTCTTCGGGCACCGTGAGGCGCGTGCCGGCCGGCAGCAGCTGACCCGAGATCTTTGCCAGAATGCGTGCCACGTAGCCCTGGCTCGCCGTATCGCCTCGCATCGCCTTGAACTGCAGCGATTCGGGCAGTAACGCAAACAAGGCGATCAGCAGGACCAGGGGAGCCACGCCGCCCACAATGAAGATGCCCTGCCACCCGATCACCGGCAGCATGCGCGCAGCCAGCAGGCCGCCCAGCATGGCGCCAGCGGGCAGGCCGAGCAGGACCCCGGTGATGACCGTGCCGCGCAAGCGCGCTGGGGCGTACTCTGCCGCCAGCGCCAGCACGATGGGCGTACAACCGCCCATGCCCAGGCCAGCGATAAACCGCAACACCAGGATCTGCCAGGTTTCGGTGGCGCCCGCCGTCACCAGCGTTGCCAGGCCGAACACGGCCACGCCCAGCAAAGCGGCCGGGCGACGGCCGATGCGGTCGCCCACCAGGCCCAGCAGCATGGCGCCCACGGTCATCCCGACAATGCCGGCAGTAAGAATCGGCGCCAGTTCACCGGCCTGCAATTTGAAGGCCACCAGAATGGCCGGGCCGGTAAACGCCATCGCCTGCGTATCGAATCCGTCGAACAAGGCGATCAAGAAACACAGAATCAGAACGCGCCATTGAAATGCGCTCATTCGATTCTTGTCGATCAGACTGGGTATGGAAATCGTTGCTGACATGAGAGTCCCCCCGTGGTTTAGCGTGACGAGTTATTGGTATGTAATAGAGAGGGCCTCGCGCGTTACGGCGAGAGGCCCGATGGCTTTACGCCTCGGCGCTGGCGCGCAGGCGATGAACGATTTGGTTGTCTTTGCCCTGCACCAGGCTGGTCAGCGCAAAATTGAATTCGATCTCCTTGTAGCTGTCTTCCTTCAAACCTAGCGCGGCACCACCAGTTTTCTCGACGACCGGCGGAATCAAGCCCTCGCGCGTGGCGTAGGCGAAGTCATCCCAGATCAGCGGATCGCCTTCGATATTGAATTGCGTGGTCAGCTTGCGGTGCTGGTCGGCGCTGACAAAAAAGTGCACGTGCGCCGGGCGATTGCCATGGCGGCCCAGCGCGTCCAGCAATTGCTGGGTGGCGCCCTTGGGCGGACAGCCGTAGCCGACCGGCATCAAGGTGCGGAACTCGTACTTGCCGTCAGGGCCGGTCTGGACGGCGCCGCGCAAGTTGAAATCGGTCTGCGCGCCCGTCGGATCGAAGTGCGAGTAAAAGCCTTCGGAGTTGGCGTGCCAGCATTCGACCACCGCGTTGGCCAGCGGCGCGCCGTTGGTGTCAGTGACCACGCCGCGAATCACCAGCGGGCCGGCGGCGGCGTCCGGGTCGATATCGATCCGCGACATTCCGGCGCGCAGCGGTGCACCCGCCACGTACAGAGGGCCTTCGATGGTGCGGGGCGTACCGCCTTGCAGGCCCGCACGCCTGTCTTCTTCATCCATGCGGATGTCGAGGTACTTCTCCAGGCCCAACCCTGCGGCCAGGAGCGCGGCCTCGCCATCGCGGCCCAATTGGTTGACGTAGTTCACACCTGCCCAAACCTCGTCCGGCGTGATATCCAGATCGTCGATCGCTTTGAACAGATCGCCCAATAGACGATGCACAATCTGTTTGAATCGCGGCGTGCCCTGGCCGCCTTCCACGTTGCTGGCTGCCGTCAGCAGGTCCTGAACTTCCTTGCTGTCAAATAGGTTGAGGCTCATGGTCGTGTCTCCGTGTGGTTATTGCTGAATGCGAGGCGGATGTCCGCGGTTAATCTCGTTTCGTCGTGGCTTTGCTCAGGCCGTCGCGTGTAAAGCGTTTGACCTTGGCATCGTCCAGTTCGATACCCAGGCCAGGACCGGTGGGCACGGTCAATTCGAAGTCGCTGTAGTCCAGCGGCTGCGTCAGGATTTCTTCAGTAATGAGCAAAGGACCGAACAGTTCTGTGCCCCATTGCAGTTGGGCGAAGGTGGCGAACAGATGTGCCGAAGCCGCTGTGCTGACTGCGCCTTCGAGCATCGTGCCGCCGTACAGCTCGATGCCCGCCGCATCAGCGATGGCTGCGACGCGCTGCGCAGCGAACAGCCCTCCGTTCTGCTCGATCTTGATGGCGAACACATCGGCGCCGTGCTCGCGGGCGATGTCAAACGCGCTCTCGGGGCCTTGCAGCACTTCGTCGGCCATCAGCGCCACGGGAAAGCGTCGCATCAGGCGCGCCAGGGCAGCGGCACTGGCCACCGGCTGCTCCACCAGTTCACACCCGGCCTGCGCCAGCGCGGGAACGGCCCACGCCGCCTGTGCTTCGCTCCACGCCATATTGACGTCTACCCGAACGGACCCCCGGTCGCCGAGCGCGCGCTTGATGGCGGCCACGTGCTGGATGTCGAGTAACGGATCCCGGGCCCCGATTTTGAGCTTGAAGACACGATGGCGCCGGACCTCTAGCATGTGTTCGGCTTCCTCGATGTCGCGCGCGGTGTCGCCCGACGCCAGCGTCCAGGCCACCGGCAGGCGGTCACGGCGTCGGCCGCCCAACAGTTCGCTGACGGACACGCCCAGACGCTTGCCTTGCGCATCCAGCAACGCGGTCTCCAGCGCGCTCTTGGCAAAGTGGTTCACTTTGACTCGCTTGCCCAGGTCGGCCATCAGCTCCTGGATCCGTGTGGCGTCCTGACCGATCATCGCGGGCGCGAAATAGGCGTCGATCGAAAGCTTCATCGCCTCGGGGCTTTCCGGCCCATAGGCCATGCCCGCGATGGGGGTGCCTTCACCGATGCCCACGATGCCGTCGCTGCAGTACACCTTGACCAGCATCAGTGTCTGCCCGTACATCGTGGCAACTGAGAGTTTGTGCGGCCGGATAGTCGGGAGATCGACGAGAGACGTTTCGATGCGTTCGATAGTTGCTACGGGCATGGTTGACGCTGCAAGAGTGACGGTCAGGGTGTGATTTATATGGCCGGCGCGCCTGCTGCGTCCAATACTTTAATGGTCCAGATCAATACCTGATGGGTATTAGCTAAAAATGGCTGTCATAGGGATGGTTGCTGTATAAATTGGCGTAAGGCCAGGTGGTAGACTATACCTTCTTGATATGGCGACCACGAATGCGGTCATATCCATCCAGGCAGTGCGCGCGCAGGCGACGGGGTGAGTCGAGCGTGTGTAAAATTGTCCGGCGTCTTCTGCAATGGAAGGCCTATCGCTCTGTGCGTGCGGTATATCTGGTGGACCCGGCAAGGCCGGGTGGCTCGGCCGGGCGCCTATCCCCCGGACAACTCAAGTGCATGGCCTCTCTCGTGAGGCTTGCGGTGCGCGTCGCGCCGTGATCTGTCGCTTGCTACCTTCGAGTTAGCTCATTTATGTCGTTGCATTCTTTTTCTCGTGGCCAATGGCTGTCCAATCCGCGCGCCGATATTCTGGCCGGCGTGCTCGTCGCGCTCGCCCTGATCCCGGAAGCGATTGGCTTTTCCATCATTGCTGGCGTCGATCCGCGTGTAGGGCTTTATGCCTCTTTTTCGATCGCGGTGATCATTTCATTGGTGGGCGGGCGTCCGGGCATGATCTCGGCGGCCACGGCGGCCGTGGCGGTGCTGGTGGGGCCTCTGGTCAAGCAGTATGGTCTGGACTATCTGTTTGCCGCCACTATTCTGATGGGTGTGTTTCAGGTCATTGCGGGGTTTTTGCGGCTGGATCTGTTGATGCAATATGTGTCGCGATCGGTTATCACGGGCTTCGTCAATGCGCTGGCGATTCTGATCTTCATGGCGCAACTGCCCCAGTTGATCGGCGTGAGCGGCGTGACGTATGTGATGGTGGCTGCGGGTCTTGCGATCATTTATCTGCTGCCGCGTCTGACGCGCGTGGTGCCTTCGCCGCTGGTGGCCATTATCGTGCTCACGGCGGTGTCCATCTATTGGGGGTTGCCGGTCAATACGGTCGGGGACATGGGGGCGCTGCCGTCGGCCTTGCCCGCTTTTGCGCTGCCGGCGGTACCCTTTACGCTGGACACTTTGCGCATCATCCTGCCGTATTCGTTGACCATGGCGGCGGTGGGCCTGCTGGAGTCGATGCTCACCGCGCAGATCGTGGACGACATGACAGACACGCCGAGCGATAAGCGGCGGGAGTGCAAGGGGCAGGGCATTGCCAATGCGGTGACCGGCTTTCTGGGAGGCATGGGCGGGTGCGCCATGATCGGTCAATCGGTGATCAATGTCCGCTCTGGCGGACGCAGCCGCCTGTCTACCTTTGTGGCCGGCGCCTTTTTGCTGTTTCTCATTGTGGGGCTGGGGCCGCTGGTGGCACGTATTCCCATGCCAGCGCTCGTGGCCGTCATGATCATGGTGTCCATCTGCACCTTCAGTTGGGAGTCCTTGCTCAAGCTCAGAACCCACCCATGGCAGTCATCGCTGGTCATGCTGGCGACCGTGGCCGTGGTGGTCTGGACGCACGATCTGGCGCGCGGCGTGCTGACGGGAGTTGTGTTGAGCGGGCTGTTCTTCGCCAGCAAGGTCAGACGCATGTTTGTCGTGCAGACACGCTTGTCGCCGGATGGCCGCACCCGGCGTTATGACTATCGCGGGCAGGTGTTCTTCGCTTCCGCAGACCGGTTCGCTGAAGCCATCGACTTCAAGGAAGACGTCGATGGCGTCCTGCTGGATGTGACGGCGGCGCATTTCTGGGATATTTCCGCCGTGGGTGCGCTCGATAAGGTGGTCCTCAAGCTCCGGCGCGAGGGTAAGCGGGTCGAGGTCGTGGGCCTGAACGAGGCCAGCGCGACGCTGGTAGGGCGCTTTTCCGCGCACGACAAGCCGCACGCCTCATCCTCCAATCCCTAGCGGGCGGGTAGTTCGATGATGCAATGAGGATCAAAGCTCGCCTGCTCGCCTTTTCTCGCGTAGCCCAGCGTGTTGGCAATGACGTGGCAGCGCCGGCCGCTGGCGGCGTCCTGCACCGTGTAGTCATTGCGGCAATGCAGGTGGCCGTGTATCCAGACATCGGCCTGGCAGAACAGGTCATCCATCGCATTGCAGAAACCGGCGGTGCCGGGCGTGACGCCATAGCGCGGATCGGCGCTGCGCAGGCTGGGAGCGAAATGCGTGATGACGACCGTTGCGCCATCGAAGGGTTGCGCCAGTCGGGCTCGCAGCCATTGTTGGCATTCCAGGCCCAGCGCGCGGATGTCTTCGGCCAGCATGGGCTGGCCGTCATCGTGCAGCGTTGTGTTTTTGCGTAGATAGAAATTGGCGGCGCGATAGGCCTTCTCCAGCTGCTGGCGGCGCAGGATTTCGGTCTTCTGGCCAGCAGCCAGCGCTTCGAAATCGGTCCAGAGCGTGGTGCCTAGAAACCGCACGCCATCGAGCACCAGTGATTCTCGCTCGAGCCAATGTATGCCAAGTCGGGAACAGATGGCCTGTAGCCGTTCGGTTGCTGCGCGATAGCCCAGCCCATCGAACTCGTGGTTGCCCGGCACGAAAATGATGTGCGGCGCGCGTCCGGGTGCATGGGCAAACCGGCCCAGGCCAAAATCGGCGTCCGGCAGGCGTGATCCGGCTTGATAGGAGCCGATGTCGCCTGCGAGCACCAGGATGTCCGCGTTCGGCGCTGGCGAGAACTCGAATTCCGGGTTGGTCTCGAGATGGAGGTCGGAGAGCAGTTGGATGCGCATGCGCCTAGTGTAGAACGCAAGGCGCCCTTCATGATGGGCGTCGGCGCCAAGCCTGGCGCCCGGTGCGCTTGAGTCGATCCAGTGCGAGATAGACGGCCGGGGTGGTGTAGAGCGTGAGCAACTGGCTGATGAACAGGCCGCCGACGATGGCCACGCCCAAGGGCCGCCGCAACTCTGACCCTTCGCCTTGCCCCAGCACCAGGGGCAGCGCACCCAACAGGCCAGCCCGATTGGTCATGAGAATGGGCCGAAGACGCAGCATGGCCGCCTGATGGATGGCCGCTAGCGGGTTCAGTGCTTCCCGCCGCTCGAGCACGAGCGCGACGTCGATCATCATGATTGCATTTTTCATGACCACGCCCACCAGCAGAAAAAGCCTGAGCAACGCGATGAGTGAGAACTCCATCCCTGCCAGACGCAGCGCCAGCAGAGCGCCGATGCCTGCCGAGGGCAGGGTGGACAGAATGGTCAAAGGGTGCAGCAGGCTTTCGTAGAGAACGCCGAGCACCAGGTAGATGGTGATGAGTACGGCAAGGATCAAGACCGGCTGGTCCTGCAGGGTCTGCTGGAAACTTCGGGCGCTGCCGCCCAAACGGGTCTGGATCTGAACGGGCAGCATGAGTTCAGCCATGGCGCGGTCGATGGCCATGAGGCCTTGCTCCAGCGATACTCCCGGCGCAAGCGAAAATCCCAGGCCCGTTGCCACAAACTGCCCGTCATGAAAGACGCGGTCGTTGACCATGCTGTAGGTGTAGTTGGCGAAGGCGGTCAGCGGTACGCGTTCGCCGGCGGCCGTCAGTACCTGAACGCGCTCGAGGACATCAGGATCTTCGGTGTAGCGTGGGTCCAGCTCGAGTACGACGCGGTATTGATTCAGCGGATCGTACAGCGTGGCGACCTGCCGTTGACTGAACGAATTGGACAACACGCTGGCAACCGTCTTCATGTCGACGCCGAGGCGCTGGGCGGCAAGGCGGTCTATTTCGATGAACACCTGCTGTGTCGCGGCGTCTCCGACGGCGTCCACGCTCTGAAGCTCGGAGCCATCCTGCAGTTTCTGCGAAATGTTGCGCGACCATAGCCGCAGCATGTTGACGTCGCTGGCGAGGATGGCGAGCTCCTGATCTCCGGAGGTATTGAAGCCGCCGGGCAGGCGCAGATCCTGATCCACATTCACGTAGAACATGCCGCCGGCGACTTGCGGGGCATGGGTACGCAACCATTCCACGACTTGGGCGGCGCGCTCTTTGCGGTCGGACTTGAGTCGGATGAGAAAGAACGAGTTGCTGATGCCCAGGCTGCCGCCGTTGTAGCCGATGACATCCTGGACCGCGGGGTGTGCGAGGACCAGTTGGCGATAGGCGTCGATCTTGGGCTGCATGACCTGGAAGGAAAAACCGTCGTCGCCGCGAACAAATCCCAACAGCTGACCGGTATCCTAGGTGGGCAAGAATCCCTTGGGCGCCTGCGCATAGAGGAGAATGTTCAGTCCGATGATGGCCGCCAGAGCCGTCATCGTCAGGCGCGGGTGGCGCAATATGCGCCACAGGCTGGTGCCGTAAGCGTGCTGGAGTTTGCCAAACAGGCTTGGGCCTGTGCGTGGCGGCGCCGGTTTCAGCCAGGCCGCGCACAGGCTGGGGATGATGATGCCTGCCACGCCCAATGAGATCAGCGTGGCGGCGATCAGCGTGACGGAGAACTCGCGAAACAGGCGTTCGACCAACCCGCCCATAAAGAGAATCGAGGCGAACACGACGGTCAGCGCCAGTGTCATGGCCACCAGCGTGAACCTTACTTCGCTGGCGCCGCGCAGCGCGGCGCGTCTGGGCGACAGCCCCGCCTCCATGTGGCGGCGGATGTTCTCCAGTACGACGATGGCGTCGTCGACCACCAGGCCGGCCGCGACGATGAGTGCCATGAGCGACAGGTTGTTTTGAGAGAAGCCGGCCAGATACATCACCGCGAATGTGGCGATCAGGCTGATGGGAATCGCCAGGCTGGGAATCGCCGCGGCGCGCCAGTCGCCCAGAAAACCCCACACCACAAGGATGACGAGCAGCGTCGCCAGGCCCAGGGTGATATGGGCCTCTTTCAACGTAGCTTTGATGCCTGCGGAGCGATCCAGCACGACGGTGAGCGCGACGTCCGCTGGCATCAGGGCGCGCAGCGCGGGCAGCGTGGCGTCGATGGTGGCGATGGTGTCGAGGATGTTGGCGCCCGGTTGCCGGCTGATGGTGAGCACGACAGCCGGGTGCTCATTGTGGAACCCGCTGCTGTAGCGGTCTTCGACAGAATCGCTCACGCGGGCAATTTGGCCCAGGCGCGTGACGGCTCCGTCGCGATGCCGCAAGATCAAGGTCTCGAAGTCGCGCGCGGTGCGGGGTTGGCTTGGCGTAGCAACTTCCCAGCGCTGATCGGACGTCTCTACCGTACCCTGAGGGCCGAGCGTGGCCGCCCTATCGATGGCGTTTCGCACGTCATCGAGCGCGAGCCCGTAGTGCGCGGCCAGGTTAGGGTTGATCTGCACGCGTACGGCAGGCAAGGAGCTGCCTCCGAGTGTGATTTCCCCCACTCCGCTGACCTGAGCCAGGCGCTGCGCCAGGATCGATGCGCCGATGTCATACAACGCGCCTGCCGAGCGCGTGGGCGAGCTCAGGGCCAGCGCCATGATGGGCGCCTGCGACGGATTCACTTTGCGGTAGGTCGGGCTGCCGGGCATGCCGGCCGGAAGATCGCTTTGCGAAGCGTTGATGGCGGCCTGCACGTCCCGGGCTGCGGCGTTGATGTCGCGATCCAGCGCGAACTGCAGCAGAACGCGGGTAGCCCCCTGGTTGCTGGAGGAGCTGATGGCCGTCACGCCCGGGATGGACCCCAAGGCACGCTCAAGCGGTGCGGCCACGGTGCTGGCGATGCTCTCCGGGCTGGCGCCGGGCAGTTCGGCGCGCACCTCGATGGTCGGGAAATTCACTTGGGGCAGCGGCGCGACGGGCAGCAGGCGCCAGGCAGTCAGGCCCACCAGTATCAACGCCAGACCCAGAAAGATACTGGCAATGGGGCGTTTGATCAGGGCGCGGATCATGAGCGCGGCTCGGCCCGGGTTTTCCAGGCGCGACGTTGCCCGAACTTATGGAAAAAAAGATAGACGGCCGGCGTGGTGAACAGGGTAAGTACCTGACTCACCAGCAGTCCGCCCACCATGACCCAGCCCAGGGGCTGGCGCAGCTCGGCCCCCGAGCCGTTGGCCAGCATCAGTGGCAGCGCACCGAACAAGGCGGCCAGGGTCGTCATCAGTATGGGGCGCAACCGCAGCAAGGCGGCCTCGCGGATGGCAGCCTTTGGCGTCAGGCCGCGCTGACGCTCGGCCTCCAGCGCGAAGTCCACCATCATGATGCCGTTCTTCTTGACGAGTCCGATCAGCAGAATGATGCCGATTACAGCGATCAGATCCTGCGGACGGTTGCTGATCATGAGCGCAAGCAGCGCACCGACCGTGGCCGAAGGCAGAGTGGAAAGAATCGTGATGGGGTGAATGGCGCTCTCATACAACATGCCCAGCACCAGGTACATGGTGATGATGGCGGCCAGCATCAGCCAGAGTGTGTTGGACAGCGAGGCCTGGAATGCGGCGGCGGCGCCTTGCATGCGCAACTCGACCCCGGCGGGCATGCCGATACCTGCACGGGTGTCCTGGATCTCCTGGACGGCCTGCCCGAGCGAGGCGCCAGACGCCAGGTTGAAGGAGACGTTGACCGAAGGGAACTGCCCCAGGCGTGACAGGCTCAGGGGGGCTTCGCGCTGCGTCACCGTCGCCAGGGCGGAGAGGGGGATCGGTTGACCGGCCGCGGTTTGCAGATAAATACGTTCCAACGCCTGCGGCGTCGCAGCCAGCGCGCGGTCGACCTCCATGACTACACGATACTGATTGGATTGTGTAAAAAGCGTGGTGATCTGACGCTGCCCGAAGGCGTTGTAGAGCGCTTGGGATATGTCTTCCATGCTCAGCCCCAGCCGAGCAGCCGTGTCGCGCGAGATGTCCAGGTAGGTCTGGCGGCCGCCGTGCTGCAGGTCTGCCGATACGTCGCGCAACACAGGGTTTGTCTTCAGTGCCTGAAGGAGCGGCCCGGTCCATTGCGACAGCAGTTGCGCATCGGGGGAATTGAGCGTGAATTGATACTGGCCGCGCCCGACCCGGTCTTCGATGTTCAGCTCCTGCACGGGTTGGAGATGCAACCGGATTCCCGCCACGGTATCGGCGCGCTCGTGGATCCGTTGCAGGATCTCTGCCATCGGCGCGGAACGCTGGTCCCAGGGTTTGAGGTTGATCAGCAGCCGGCCCGTGTTGAGCGTGGTGTTGGCACTATCGACACCGATGAAGGACGACAAGCTGACGACATCGGGGTCTTGCAGCAGCGCTTCGGCCATTGCCTGTTGGCGCGCGGCCATGGCGCCATAGGAAATCGTTTGCGAGGACTCGGTCACGCCCTGCAGCAGGCCACTGTCTTGCGTGGGAAAGAACCCCTTGGGAATGGCGGTGTACAGCAAACCCGTGAGAGCCAGCGTGGCCAGCATGACTCCCAGCGTGGCGCGTTGATGATGCAGTGTGACATCAAGCAGACGTGCATAGGCCGTTTGCAGGCGGCGCATCACGCCGTCAGGCCGCTCGTGATGGGCCGGCAGCATATAGGCGCACATCATCGGCGTGAGCGTGAGGGAGACGGCCAGCGAAATCAGAATGGCAACCGCCAGCGTGACCGCGAACTCACGGAACAGTCGTCCGACGACGTCTTCCATGAACAGTAACGGGATCAGCACGGCAATCAGCGAACGCGTGAGCGAAACCAGGGTAAAGCCAATCTGGCTGGCTCCTTTAAGGGCTGCCTCCAGTCGGCCCAAGCCTTGTTCGCGATAGCGGGCGATATTCTCCAGCATGACGATGGCATCGTCCACCACGAAGCCCGCACCTATGGTCAGGGCCATGAGGGTCAGGTTGTTTGCCGAGAAACCGGCCAGATACATGACGCCAAAGGTTCCGATCAGCGACAGCGGTACGGCCAGGCTGGGAATGAGCGTCGCGGGCAGGTTGCGCAGAAACAGAAAGGTCACCAGCACCACCAGGCCCACGGCAAACACCAGTTCCCATTGCACGCCGCGGATCGAGGCGCGGATACTTTCCGTGCGATCGGTTAGGACCGCAATTTCCACGCCGGCAGGCATCGAGGCGGCCAGTTGAGGCAGCAGCGCCTTGACCTGTTCTGCGACCTCGATCACATTGGCGCCGGGCTGGCGCTGGATGTTGATCAGTACGGCGGGATGACGGTTGACCCAGGCCGCCAGATAGCGGTCTTGAGCACCGTCGTCCACACTGGCGATGTCGCCCAGCCTTACCGGCGCCTCATTGCGCCACGCGACGATGAGCTCTGGGTATTCGGCCGCGCTTTGCAGCTGGTCATTGGCGTCCATGAGCACGTTGCGCAACGGGCCGTCGAAGCTGCCCTTGGGCTGATTGCTATTGGCCTTGGCGATGGCGTTTTGCACATCGGTCGATTGCAGTCCTCGCGCGGCCAGGGCAAGCGGGTTGAACTGCACACGCACCGCTGGGCGTTGACCGCCGGCCAGGCTGACCATGCCCACCCCGGACAACTGCGCCAGGCGTTGGGTCATGCGGGTGTCGACCAGGTCGTAGATTTGCGGCAGGCTCAACGAGTCGGAGGTGGCCGCCAACGTCATGATGGGGACGTCCGCCGGATTGACTTTGCGGTAGACCGGAGGCGCCGGCAGGTCCTGCGGCAGCAATGCCCGGCTGGCGCTGATGGCAGCCTGCACTTCCTGTTCCGCGACGCCCAGGGGCAGGGTAAGCGCGAACTGCAGCGTGATTACCGACACGCCATGACCGCTGGACGAAGACATCTGCTTCAAACCCGGAATCTGACCGAACCGCCGCTCCAGCGTGGCGGTAACCACACGCGCCATGACATTGGGTCCCGCACCGGGGTAGTTGGTGGTGACCTGGATGATGGGATAGTCCACCTGAGGCAACGCTGCCACCGGTAGAAGGCGCCAGGCCAGCAGCCCGGACAGCAGCAGAGCGATCATCAGGAAGCTGGTGGCCACCGGGCGGAGAATGAAGGGGCGAGACAGATTCATGACGCTTCCTGGGTGGCCAGCACGTTTGCCAGACGCCCCTCGTTCAAACGGTCGACGCCTTCTATGACCACCCGGTCGCCGTCGCTCAGGCCGTCGAGCACGGACGCGCGTCCTGCGGTATTGAGGCCGATCTGCAGCGGTCGGCGTTGCGCCTTGTCCTCGTGATCGATGACATAGGCATAAGGGCCTTGCGCGCCGTACTGCACCGCTGCGGAGGGAATGCTCAGCGATGGGTCGCGCTGTTGCAGCGTCAGGCAGATATTGACGAACTGGTAAGGAAAAAGGGCTTCCTGTTCGTTGGCAAACGCCGCGCGCAATCGCACGCTGCCTTGATCCGCACGATTGTCCAGGGCATGCAGCGTACCCCGTGCGATGAGTCGTTTGTCATCCGCATCCTAGGCCTCGACATCCAGTGCCGGGGAGCGGGCAAGGGCCTCGCGCACCGCAGGCAACCGCGCTTCGGAAAGGGTAAACAACACCGACGTCGCGCCGGTCTGCACCAACGTGGTCAGGCCCGTGGCGTCGTTGGCGCGTACGTGATTGCCAGCGTCGATATGACGCAGGCCGACGCGCCCGGTGATAGGGGCGGTAATGCGCGTGAGAGCCAGTTGCCGGCGCGTTTCATCGACGCCGGCTTGTTCCGCCGCGAGTTGGCCCTGTGCCTGTTCGACGTTGCTGCGGGCGGCATCGAGCACACTGTGCGCGACGGCTCGTTGGCGCCCCAACGCGGCGTACCGGATCAGGTCGGCGCGCGCGTTGTCCAGGCGCGCCCGGGTCTGGTCCAGTTTTCCCTGTGCAGCTTGCAATGCATGTTCATAGGGCCGCGGGTCGACCTCGGCGAGCAGTTGGCCTGCCTGTACCGACTGCCCTTCGTGGTAATGCACACGAAGGAGTTGGCCGCTGACCTGAGGCCGCAGCACGACGTGAGCAAGAGGGGTGACCGTACCGATGGCATGAAGCTGCAGGCGCAACGGAGCCGCGCGAGCCAGTACCACCTCGACGGGAACGGCTTGCTGGGGGGAGCCAGTGGCGCCGGAGGGGGAGTCATCCCTCCATACCCAGGCGGCGGCCACCGCTACGATCAGGAGCGCTGCCAGCCAGCGCCAGGAGCCAGCCTTGAGCGAAAAATCCATCTGCGCGTGCGAGCAAGGGTAGTGAGGGCAGGCCGTATTCTATATGGAAATGATTGTTATTTATTGCCTTGGGGCCTCACCGTTGCGGCGCACGCCTGCGCGAGGCTCGCAGGCGTGCTTCGTCCATCAGAACTGATAGCGTGCCGTCAGCATGGCATTGCGCGGCTCGCCGTACACGTTGCTTGGAAAGCTCACGCTGCCAGACAGTGCGTTGTAGTACTTCTTGTCGAACACGTTATTGATATTGAGTTGCAGATCCAGCTTGGGCGTGGCCTGCCAGCCCAACACGAGGTCGGTGATGGTGTAGGCGCTCTGGCTGATCCGGAAAGGTACGCCGCTCGTGGTGCCCTGGTTATAGATAGCTCCCTGGCGGTAGAACGATCCGCCAATGCGCCAGCCTTGAAGCGCGCCGGTCATGCGATACATGGTGGACAGCTTGAACAGATGGCGGGGCGTATCGGTGTCGAAGAGTTCCCCGACGTTGGCGGCATTGGCATCTTTGCGGTAGCGAGCGATGGCCACGGTATAGCCCACGCTGACCTGCCAATTGGGGGTGATGGCCCCTTGCACCTCGAACTCCACGCCCTGGCTGCGAACTTCACCGGCAGCCGAGTAGCAGGTAACTGTTGGGTAGCCCGAACACTGCGTCTGGTCCGTGGCGCGGAAGGCGCGGTTTTTCTGGTCCATGCGGAATACCGCCGCCGACGTGTTCAGTGCCCCGTCAAAATATTCTCCCTTGACGCCGAATTCATAGTTCTGCCCGACTACCGGGTCGAGCAGTTTGTTGTTGGCGTCCAGGTAGTTCTGGGGCTTGAAGATATCGGTGTAGCTGACGTAGACGGAGTGATGATCGTCCACATCGTAGATCAGTCCGGCGTACTTGGTCAGCTGGTTGTCGATGCTGTAGCGGTTGTGCGCCGTGACCGAAGGCGTGTTGGCATTGAAGTTGGGATAGGTGTTGACGGTGTCGTGGTAGTCGAACCAGTCCAGGCGCGCGCCCAGAATCATTTTCAACCGATCCGCGAGGCTCAGGCGTGTGGTGGCGTACACGCTGCGCTGCGTCACGCTGGTGTCCATCCAGTCGCGCAGGGGGATGTTCGGATTGGCCACCGCGCTGGGGTCGAAGTTGTAGAGATCCAGATTGCTGTTGAGCACCACGCCCTGGCGGCTGTTGCCGTCGAAATCGATGTGGCGGTAGCTGCTGCCCAGCACCAACTCATGCGTGCGCCCCAACAGATCGAAAGGCCCGCTGGCATACATGTCAACGCTGCTTTGCTTTTCTTTTTGCAGGTTGCGCGCTCCAAGCTGAGAGTATCTGCCCGAGGTCATGTTGTAACTCAGGTAATGCCCCAGCATATCGATGTCGGCCTGCGCATAGTAGGCCGACATATGCATGCGCCAACCGTTGTCAAAGCGATGCTCGACCGCGGCGAAGGCCGAGTCTGTCGTCTTGTTCCAGTGTTCCCAGTCGTTGGCGTAGGAGGTCGAGCGCGGCAGATCCAGATTGCCGCCGTCGCGGCCGACGGGCAAGCCAGTAAAACCGTTGCCGTGCACCCGGCTTTCCTGATGCAGGGCGCTGAGCGTGACTGTGGTGGCTTGGCCGAGATCCTTCTCCAGGATTCCGTAGAACGTCTGGCCGGAGCTGCTCTCGCCGCGTTTGTAGCTGCCGTAGTCCTGCGTGGCGATCACGGCGCGCCCGCGCAGGCTGCCGTCCTCGGAGAGCGGGCCCGAGGCATCCAGCTCGCCGCGATAGCGGTCCCGGCTTCCGCCGGTTGCCGTCGCGGATACCTGAGCCTGCCTGGTGGGCCGCTTGCGCACCATATTGATGGCCGCGGCCGGGTTACCGGCGCCTTGCACCAAGCCTGTGGCGCCGCGCACGATCTCGACGTGATCGTAAATCGCCATGTCGGTGACCAGCAGATCCTGCGACAGATTGGAGCTGTCCAGAGCGACGGGCAGGCCGTCGTACATGATGTTGTCGATGTACATGCCGCGTGCGAAGAAGGACACACGCTCCGGCCCGAACCGCCGGTAGGTCAGCCCAGGCGCGGCCTGCACCACGTCGTTGACCGTCGCCAGGCCCTGGTCCTGGATGCGCTGCCGCGTCATCACCGTTGTGGCTTGCGGTGTCTCCCGCATGGACAGATTCATACGCGTGGCGGTACTCGTGCTGTCGGTGGTGTATGACTGTGTGCCTTCGGTGGTGCCAGGGGCCGCCGCCGAGGCGGTGACCGTGACCAGGGGCAGCGTGGCCGCGTCCTGGCTCAACGGGGGAGCCTGGCGCAGCACGAAAGCGCCGGTGTCCAGTTGCACGGCCTGCAAGCCAGTGCCCGCGAGCAATAGCGCCAGCGCGCTGCTGCTCGCGTGGCGGCCCTGCAGGCCCGCGGTCTGTTTGCCATCGGTTTGCTCGGCGGTAAAGGTCAGCATGATGCCGGCGGTGCCTGCCAACTGGCGCAGGGCAGGGGCCAGGGGGCCGGCGGCGATCTGGAACTCGGGCAGTTCGGATTGGACCGTGTTCGGCGCTTGCTGGGCCTGGGCGGGGGGAGCGCAGGTTGCAAAGACGGCACTCAGCGCCAACAGAGCGGGCACGACTGGGGATGTTAGGGGCAGCGCCACGTATTTCCGGGCGCGTTGCTGGTTCGGCATGTTCTTCCTCTTGGCTGGACCTCCGTGAATTCCGGTCCCTCATTAAGTAGGTGCCGCGAGAAAGAAAAGCGGGCAGTCGATCGGCAAACTTTTTCTGCGCAACCTCAGTCCGCCGGCATGACTGTCGCCCAGAAGCGGGTGCGGCGTTGCACTCTTATTGGCAGCACGTGGCTGAGCGTATCCAGAATTCGGTCGGTGTCGCCCAGCGGAAACACGCCGGACAGACGCAGATCGGCGACCCGGGGGCCACACGCAATATGCCTGGACGGTAGCGGCCCACCTCAGCAAGAAAGTCCGCCAACCTTTGTTCGTCGGCGTTCAGGTAGCCGCGCGTCCAGGCATCGGTGTGCTCGCCAATCGGGCGCGGCGGCTGGACCTCCTGACGGCTGAACTGCGCGCGTTCGCCGGCATGCAGCAGGCGGGAGTCGCCTGCGTTTTGCAGGGGCGTGATCTCGACCGCGCTCTCCAGTACGGCGACGCTAGTCAACCCGGCGTGTTGCCTTACGGTAAAGCGCGTACCCAGCGAGCGGATGCTGCCTTCGGCGGTTCGCACCATCAAGGGCCGGGGATCATTCTGACCGGGTTGATGCCGGGTGGTGACCATGATTTCGCCGTCTATCAACAGAATCTGGCGCGAATGGGCGTCAAAGCTCAGGTTGACCGCACTACCTGTATTGAGCGTGAGCTGCGTGCCGTCCTCCAATGTGACGTCGCGCCGCTCGCCCGTGCCGCTGCGGTACTGTGCCGTCCCGCTCTGCCAGGCTCCCGTGCGCGAGACCAGCACGCCAAGGCCGCAGGTGGCTCCTCCCCAAAGCAACATCCGCGTGGCGCGGCGGCGCGCGGGCGAGGCCGGTTTGCCAGCCGGGCCATAGAACGACAGCGCCGCATAAGCAGGCGTACGCTCGAGCGACTTCATGCGACCCGCGATGGATTCGATGTGCTGCCAGGCCGCTTCATGGTCGGGATGCGCCTGACGCCATTGCATCCAATGTTGATGCTCCTGCTCGGCGGCCTCGCCAGACATAAGCAGCGTGAGCCAATCCGCGGCGGCGTTGGCGGTGGCCCGGCTGATCAAGCGACCACAGGGCAGAGTCAGTGCATGTGTTGACGCGGGCATGGCGTCAGAGCGCCAGCGCAAAGAGACATTCCTGGTTGGCCCGGGTGAGATACTGCTTGACCGAACTACTCGAGGCTCCAAGGCGCTCGGCGATTTCGGCGTAAGTCATCTCGAACAGATGCGCCAGCAAAAAGGCCTCACGCACTTTGGCAGGCAGACCGTCGAGCACGCGATCGATCTGTTGCAGGCTCTCGAGCGCCAGCAGGCGTCGCTCCGGCGAAGGCGCCACCTCTTCGGGCAGGCAGGCCAGGGCTTCCAGATAAGCGGTTTCGAGCAATTGACGGCGATGCCGGTGCGCCAGCAGGCGCCCCGCGATCGTGGCCAGAAAGGGGCGAGGCTGGCGGATTTCTCCGGGGACGATCTTACCGTCGAGCAGGCTCAGAAACGTGTCCTGAGCCAGATCCTCCGCTGCGAAAGTATCGCCTACCCGTTTGCGCAGCCAGCCCTGCAGCCAGGTGCTGTGTTCGACATACAGCCCGGTCAAATCCGGACGAACGGGGAGTTCCTGGGCAGACATGGAAGCGCACTGGGGGATGGGCGTGTATTAAATAAGAATCGATCTCATTGTACACAAGCCTGGATACCCCCTTTGCCGTTATCCAATTCATCAAACGAGGGCATCTGCAGCAGGAGCGTAGGTCAGGATTCCGGCATCGCTCGGACTTACGGCGGGCCGGATGATGTTCGCGGATGGCGCACTCGGCGAGTGCTGAACTGCAAGATGTTTGGTGAGGTTGCGCGCGGGCACGTGCAGTCGCTACGTGGCCCACCGCGCATAACTGCGTTGTGCCGTAAGGCGAGTGTCGCCGCGCAAATGAAAATGCCCAGCCGTTAGGCTGGGCATTGAATCTTTTGGTGGCCTGGGGCGGAATCGAACCACCGACACAAGGATTTTCAATCCTCTGCTCTACCGACTGAGCTACCAGGCCAACGAAGACCGCAACTATACACGTTTTTTTTCGGATGTGCAGGCAATCGCGTGTTTTTTTTCTTGGTGGGTAGAAATCCGTGTTCTGCTGGGATGCGTCGGCCGGGTAGCGGGCGGTTTGGGGGTGGCGCTGGGCCGGGCGGGCGGGGGTATAATCGCAGGCATCGCTGTTACCTGCCGCAGCCGCGTTCTCTTTTCTGATGTCAGTCGCTGTTCTCGCCTTCGGTCTGAACCATACCTCGGCGCCGGTTTCGGTGCGCGAGCGCGTGTCCATGCCCGTCGACTTGGTCAAGCCGGCACTGGAAGGGTTGCGTTTGGCGTTTGGCGGGGCGGTGCGCGAGGCGGCCATTTTGTCGACCTGTAATCGCACCGAGATTTATTGCGCGGCCGATGCCACGGTGGCCGAGAAGTTGCCGGTCTGGCTGGCGGATCACCATAGTCTTGATGCCGGCAGTCTGCACCCACATCTTTACCGTTTGCGCCAGGACGAGGCCGTGCGGCATGCTTTTCGCGTGGCCAGCGGTTTGGATTCCATGGTGCTGGGCGAGCCGCAGATTCTGGGGCAGATGAAAGACGCGGTGCGCGCGGCCGAGCAGGCCGGGTCGCTGGGCACGTTGCTGCATCAGCTTTTTCAGCGCACGTTTTCCGTTGCCAAGGAAGTCCGCTCGCAAACAGAGATTGGCGCGCATTCGGTTTCCATGGCTGCTGCCGCGGTGCGCCTGGCCGAGCGCGTATTCGGTAATCTGGATCAGGCTCGCACCTTGTTTATCGGCGCCGGCGAGATGATTGAGCTGTGCGCGACGCATTTCGCCGCGCAGCGTCCGCGGTCGATGGTGGTGGCTAACCGCACGGTCGAACGTGCCGAGTCGCTTGCCGGCCGTTTCTTGGCTGGCACGATGAAGCTGGCCGATCTGACGGAGCGGCTGGCCGAGTTTGATGTCGTCGTTTCCTGTACGGCCAGCTCCCTGCCCATATTGGGTCTGGGGATGGTAGAGCGCGCAACGCGGCAGCGTCGCCATCGCCCGATGGTGATGATCGATCTGGCGGTGCCGCGCGATATCGAGCCCGAGGTCGGTCGCCTGGACGACGTCTATCTTTATTCCGTCGACGATCTGGGCCGCCTGGTTCAGTCCGGTACGGATGCGCGCCGCGCGGCCGTGGTGCAGGCCGAAGCCATTATCGAAACCCGCGTCCAGGGCTTCATGCATTGGTTGCAATCGCGCGAGGTGGTGCCCGTCATCCGCGATCTGCATCAAGCTGCCGAGGATGTGCAGGCCGCCGAGCTGGAGCGCGCGCGCCGTATGTTGGCGCGGGGCGAGTCGCCCGAGGCGGTGCTGGAGCAACTGGCGCATGGGTTGACGCAGAAGTATCTGCATGGCCCTCTGGCCGAGCTCAACCGCAGCGCGGGCGACGAGCGCAAGCAGTTGCTGGCTTGGGTGCCGCGCCTGTTTCCAGGCCGCGATTCGCGCCGTTAGCTGTCCCGTCGGCTTGCGCCGTGATGGCACGGCAGCGCATGCGCGCGCGTGATTTCCAATTTTCTTTTCTCGACTACGCCCATGAAATCCTCCATGCGAGGCCGGCTGGAACAGCTGGCGCACCGCCTGATCGAAGTAGATGCCTTGCTGGCCGACCCGGAAACGGCAGGGAATATGGATCGTTTTCGCAAGCTCTCGCGCGAGCGCGCCGAGCTGGAGCCGGTGGTGGTGGCCTTCACGGCGTTCGAGGGCACCGAGGCGGATCTGGCTACGGCCCAGGAGATGCTGTCCGATCCCGAGATGAAGGCCATGGCCGAGGACGAGATCAAAGCGGCACGCGAACGCCTGGAGGTGCTGGAAGGTGAGCTGCAGCTGCTGCTGTTGCCGCGTGATCCGAATGATGGCCGCAGCTTGTTTCTGGAGATCCGCGCCGGCACGGGTGGTGATGAGAGCGCGCTGTTCTCGGGCGATCTGCTGCGCATGTACTCGCGCTATGCAGAGAACCGCGGCTGGCGTGTTGAGATCATGTCCGAGAGCCCTTCGGAATTGGGCGGCTACAAGGAAGTGATTGCGCGCATCGATGGCGACGGTGCCTATGGCCGGTTGAAGTTCGAGTCGGGGGTGCATCGTGTGCAACGCGTTCCGGCGACCGAGGCTCAGGACCGTATTCATACGTCCGCCTGCACGGTGGCGGTCATGCCTGAAGCCGATGAGATGAACGAAATCGTCATCAATCCGGCGGACCTGCGTATCGACACGTTTCGCGCCAGCGGCGCGGGTGGGCAGCACATCAACAAGACGGATTCGGCGGTTCGGATCACGCATTTGCCGACCGGGCTGGTCGTCGAGTGTCAGGACGATCGGTCGCAGCATCGCAACAAGGATCGTGCGATGCAGGTGTTGGCGGCGCGCCTGAAGGACAAGGAATTGCGCGAGCGGCAAAGCAAGGAGGCCGCCGAGCGCAAGAGCCTGGTGGGTTCGGGTGACCGGTCCGAACGCATCCGCACGTACAACTATCCGCAGGGCAGGGTCACGGACCATCGCATCAACCTGACGCTGTACAAGCTTCAGCACATTCTGGAAGGCGATCTGGATGAGTTGACCGGGGCGCTGTTGGCCGAGCATCAGGCCGAGCAGTTGGCGGCGCTGGGCGACGCGATCTGATCGCCATGCAGATCAAGGACCTGTTGCAGGACCGCCGCCTGCCGCGCCTGGAGGCGCGGATGCTGGTCGAGCAGGTCTGGCGCCGCTCGCGCGCCTGGTTGCTGGCCCACGATGACGATCCGGTCGACGCCGCCCAGGCCGCTGCCTATGAGGCGCTGGCGCAGCGCCGGCTCGCGGGCGAGCCCATGGCCTATGTCATCGGGCATCGGGAGTTCATGGGGCATGTCTTTCAGGTGACGCCCGATGTCCTGATGCCGCGGCCCGATACGGAAACCCTGGTCGAGGCGGCGCTGGCGTTTCTTCGCGACCGGCCCCGGGCGCGGGTACTGGATCTGGGCACAGGTAGCGGCGCCATCGCAATTTCGATTGCCCTGGCCTGTCCCGAGGCCAGTGTGACGGCGACGGACCTCAGCGCGCAGGCCTTGGCGGTGGCACGCGGCAATGCGCTAGCGTTGGGAGCGCGTCTGGCGTTTGCTCAGGGCAGTTGGTTCGAGGCGGTGGGGCCCGACCAGCAGTTTGACCTCATTGTGTCCAACCCGCCTTATATTCACGCCGAGGACGTGCATCTGGGGCAGGGCGATCTGCGCTTTGAGCCGCGCTCGGCGCTGACGGACGGCGCCAATGGGCTGGCGGCGTTGGCTGAGATCGCGCATCAGGCGCCGGCGCGGCTGCTTGCCGGAGGGGCTTTATGGATGGAGCATGGCTGGGATCAAGCCCTGGCCGTGCGCGCTTTGCTGCAAGAGGCGGGTTTGCGAGAGGTTGCAAGCCGCCAGGATCTTGCCGGGATCGAGCGGATTTCCGGCGGTTTTCTATAATAGGGTTTATGTTCCGCTTGTTCCTTTTGCGAGTTAATCCATGAGCGACGTACAAGATTTCATCCGCGACACCGTCAGTCAGCATCCTGTTGTGCTGTTCATGAAGGGTACCGCGCAGTTTCCGCAGTGCGGGTTTTCGGGCCGTGCCATCCAGATTCTCAAGGGCTGTGGCGTCAAGAAGCTGGTGACGGTCAACGTGCTTGAAGACGACGAAGTGCGTCAGGGCGTCAAGACGTTTTCCAACTGGCCGACCATCCCGCAGTTGTATGTGGGCAGTGAGTTCATCGGTGGTTCGGACATCATGAACGAGATGAACGAAAGCGGCGAACTCAAGACGCTGCTGGATGACGCTGGCGCGACGGTCTGAGCATGCGCCGTCTGGTCGTTGGCATCACCGGCGCCACGGGCGCCCTTTATGCCGTGCGCATGTTGCAAGTTCTGCGCGGCGTCGAGGATGTGGAAACGCATCTGGTGGTGTCGGCCTCCGGTGTACTCAATATCCAGCATGAGTTGGATATTGGGCGCCATGAGGTACAGGCCCTGGCTGATCATAGCCACGGTGTGCGGGATGTCGGCGCAACGCTGGCCAGCGGCGCGTTCGCTACGGCCGGCATGGTCATCGTTCCCTGCTCCATGCGCACGTTGGCCGCGGTCGCGCACGGCCTGTCCGATAACTTGATCACACGCGCGGCGGATGTGACGCTCAAGGAGCGCCGCCGTCTGGTGATGATGGTGCGCGAGACGCCATTCAATCTGGCGCATCTGCGCAATATGACCGCCGTCACGGAAATGGGCGGCATTATCTTTCCGCCGCTGCCGGCCTTCTATCATCGGCCGGCAAGCACCGAAGAGATGATCGATCACACGGTCGCCCGCGTGCTCGATCTCTTCGACATCAAGGTGCCCGGCCCAAGCTGGGACGGCACGCGGGCCTGAGCGCCGGCGCAGCCGGATCAGGCCGGGATGGGATAGGTTTGCTGGTAGCGCACGCTGAAGGTCTTGAAGGCCTGCAGCGCCTGCTGTGGGTCATGGCCCGGTTTGACCAGAAAGCTGTCAAATCCCACGCGCGCTTGATAGTAGATGGTGTCGATCATTACATCGCCCACGGCCCGCAGCTCACCCTTCCACCCGAAATTACGGCGCAGCAATTGCGCCAGCGAGTAACCGCGCCCATCGGTATAGACGGGGTGACCTGCCCCCAGATTTAGTACGGCACCGACATAGAGCCCAGGGGTAAAAGACCTTCTTTCTGATGAGCCTGCACGAATTGCGCCGGCGTTAAATATCCGAGCGCGCTGTGAGGCCGATCGGTGTTGTACTCGACTCGCCAGTTTTCGATCAAGCTTTTAGCCTGTCGCAGGGACAAGAACCAGTGCTCGTTAAGGCATTCGTCGCGGAACTTGCCGTTGAAACTTTCGATATAAGCGTTCTCCACCGGCTTACCCGGCCGAATAAACGACAGCTTTACGCCTGCTTGGTAGGCCCAGGCGTCCAAGGCTCTTCCGGCGAACTCTGGCCCGTTGTCCACGGTAATAGATCGCGGCAGGCCACGCATCTCCGCCAGCCGTTGCAGCACCATGGCAACACGCAGTCCCGGCAACGACGTATCGACCTCGATGGCCAGGCATTCGCGAGTGTAGTCATCGACGATAGTCAAACAGCGGAATCGGCGGCCATAGGCTAGGCCGTCGGCCACAAAGTCCATTGACCAACTCTGATTCGGCGCGATTGCCGCTGGGCGAACCACGCGCTCGGTCGCCGCGATTCGCTTACGCTTTCGTTTTCGCACGCTTAACCCTGCCAGACTGTACAGCCGCCAGATTCGCTTGTGATTTGCTTGCCAGCCTTCGCGACGTAAGAGCACATGGATCCTCCGATAGCCGTAGCGTCGTTTCGCCACTGCCATCTCTTTCATGCGCTCGGTCAGCGCAGCATCGCCTGAGCGTGTGCTCTCGTAGGCAAACAGCGACCGCGAAATTCCTACCAGCCCACAGGCCCGGGTAACACCCATGCTGCGCTCGGTCATTAATGTCCTGACCGCCTCGCGTTTGGCCTGCGGGCTGACTACTTTCGGCTTAGCAGATCCTGAAGCGCCGCCTTGTCCAGCATCGACTCGGCCAACAGCTTCTTGAGCTTGTTGTTCTCCTGCTCCAGCTCCTTGAGCCTCTGAGCGTCCGACACCGTCATGCCACCGAACTTCGCCTTCCAGTTGTAGTACGTTGCCTCGGAGATTCCGTGCTTGCGGCACAACTCTGCGGGCTTGGCACCTGCATCGGCTTCCTTGAGCACGCCGATGATTTGCTCTTCCGTAAATCGTTTCTTCATTGCCATTCCTTTGGGAACGGACTCTACATCGATTTCGTACTAATCACGGGGAGCAGGTCAGAATGACAAGATTTCTAGCATCGGTAGTCGAGGCAGTATTGCATGGCGGAGGAGGATAATGAACACGCCGCACAAGTAAATCCATGGAATGGATGGTTGTATTTCTTACCTGCTGTGCTTGGCACGGTGCGCGGGCAGATGATCCGATAGCCGGAAAGGCTGCCGCCGCCCGGCTGCGGATACGGCGTTGCAATAGCATCCGCCAGCGAGAATGGCCGGGATAAATGAATCATCCCGGCGCTCAGTGACAGAAAAAAACCCGCAGTCGACTGGCGACGGCGGGTCTGAGACGGTTGAAAGCGGGCCAGCGCGTGTTGGCTAAAGCTCGATGAGCAGCAAAGGCCGGGCAGGACAAGCCTGTTTGCCCCTGGCGGGGTTGAGCCACCGCCAGGTCCAACAGGGGTTAGCCCTGTCAGAACGCGTAGCGGACACGCAGGTTGGCTGCTCCCCCCTGACGGTCGCCGACATATCCCTGAAGACCCACGTTCATCGTCAGGTTCTGTTTGTCCGCCAGCGGCGTCATGGAAACGCCCAACTCGGCAATGCCGGTATTGCCTTTTAGCGTTGGGGAGTTGATAGACAGGTTGTAGGCCGTGCCTTTCGCATTGCCGGAAAACTCCCGCTCATACGCCAACCCGACATAAGGCGTCACTTGAGGCGTCACGGCATAGCTGTAGCGTGTGCCTATCCGCACGCGCGAGCTATTGGTGGTTCCGAAGTCCAGGTGATCCTTGCCGAGCTCCACGCTGTCTGAGCCAAGCCGGCTCCAGGTATAGCGGCCATAGACATCGAGCTTTTGTTTGGCATCCAGGCGCAGGGCATAGCCCACGCCAGCCATGGCGCTGAAATAGTTGGCCTTGGAGTCGTACTGGCCCCGGTTGCCTTGAGGATCGATCAGGTCGCTGTCAAAACGCGTTTTGGCTTGACCCGCCCGGACCGCGGCCTTGAGATACAAGCCGTCATCATCCTGGATGGACGGCGCCGAGGCGGCCGGGCCCATGCCGGTGCCAGCCACATTCATGTGAAACAGCGCGCCGCCACCGGTGTAACGCACGCGGCCGTCGCCATGCACGTCGCCGTAATTGTCAAAGCTGTTGTAGCTGTCATAGTGGCCGTTACCGTGCTCGACAAAGGCACCTACCATCATGGTGCTCTGGCTGCGCAGCGTGAAGGCCTGTGCGGCACCCATCACAAAGCCGACGTTGCGCAGTTTGATGTGCGAGCCGGTGTCGTAGCGGCTCTTGCCGCCGTCGATGAGTGCGAACAGGTTGCTGTTGCCGGTACCCAGGCTTGCACGCGCCGCGCCAATGGCCGAGTCACTGATCAGGTCCGCGCCCTGGTTGATCTGAGCGAGCGCCGCGAGACGTCCCTCCAGGAAGGCTTTGGACGTCGGATTGATTCGAACCGCTGCGGGCGTCGTCGAGCCGGTGCTTTGCTTGCTGGCGATCGTGAGCACCAGTTCGTCGTTGACCACGGTCAATGTGGTGTCGTAGACGAGGAAGTGCCCTTGCTTGACATTGGGGGTCGTCAACGTCGGCGATCCGGTGGCCTTGTCGATGAGGGTGATCACATCGCCGCCATTGAGCTGGTTGCCGCCGCTTTGCAGCGCCACGCTGTGCTTGGTGTTGTCCAGTTGCACGGCTTGCGACCCGGTGATGTGAATCAGGCTGTCCTTGTTGACGACATCCGTGGGTAGCACCCAGTTGTAGTTTTCGAAATGCTGAATGTTCGTCACCGTGCCCCGGTAGCCCTGCAGGGTCAAAGTGTTGCCTTGATAGTAGCTGGTGAACGTCGGGTCCAGGTTGACGAGGCCGTCGCCATTGACGCTCAGGCCGCCATAAAGCGCACCCGCGATCGCGATCTGATCGCCGATGAGCGTTACGGTGTTGTTCTGCGTCAGGCCCCCCCGGCCCGCTTGCCCGGGAGTCGTCGTCGTCGTCGACCCAATTGAAATCGAGACCGCTCCGGCCTGCCCGCCCTGGCTGACGCCGCCATAGATGTCGCCCGTCAACGAGGAGGTGCCAGCAATGCGAATGCTGTTATTGGACGCCGCGCCCCCGTTGCCGCCGTTGGCCGAGAGGATGCCATGGGTCTGGGAGTAGGTGTTGGCGGATCCGCCTGTGCCACCCGTGCTGATCCCCCGAAGACAGAACCGCCGTCATAGCCGGCGGCGCCATTGCCTCCCGCAGCACCCGTGCTGACCCCGCCGAACACCGATCCGCCTCCATGCCCTGCTGCGCCACCGCCTCCCGCCGACAACGTGGAGCCGAATACGCTGCCACCATCGCCACCGGCGGCACCTTGCAATTGAACATTGGTCAGTGTGAGGGTGTTGCCGGTGATATCGCCTCCGGCGCCGCCTTCCGCGTAACCGCTTGCAGAGCCGTAGCTGTATCCACCCGCGCCGCCGGTGCTCACGCCACCGAATACGGATCCGCCGCCATGCCCGGCCGCGCCACCGCCGCCAAGGGAGGTGGTGGCGCCGTTTACGCTGCCGCCATTGGCGCCAGCGGCACCTTGCAGTTGCGCATCGGTCAGCGTGATGATGTTTCCACTGACCGCACCACCTGAGCCGCCATTAGCGGAAACGGTGGGCGTCTGTTGGCCGAGGAATGCTTCTCCACCCGCTCCGCCCGTGCTCACACCACCGAAAATCGGGTTCATCGAGGAATACCGGGGAATGCAGACCGGATCTTGAGGAAGAAGTACTCCTGATCGCGGTAGCCGTAGGCGCGGCGCTTGATGACTTTGATGGTGTTGTTGATGCCCTCGACGATGCTGGTGTTGAGCCGGTGGCGACAGCGAGACAGAATCCCGTGCAGATAGGCTTTTAGCTTGAGCGCGAAGTGAGCCAAGGCGGCGATGCCGCTGCCCTGAGCCTGTTGCAGCCAGTGATCCCATGCCTGGCGGGCGTAGCCGGGGTGTTGGTAGAACCACAGCTGTTTGAGCTCATCGCGCATCAGATAAGCGGTGAGCAAGGGCTGGTTGGCCTGGAGCAACTCGTCCAACTTTACCGATTGGCACGGATCGAGGTTTTTGCGATTGCGCAGCAGTAGCCAGCGACTGGACTTGATCACCCGGCGGGCCGGCTTGTCGTGCCGCAACTGGTTCGCTTGGTCTACACGCACCCGGTCTATTACTTCACGGCCGTACTTGGCCACGACGTGGAACAGGTCGTAGACGATCTCGGCGTTGGGGCAGTTGGCCTGGATCTCCAGCTCATAGGCCGTCGTCATGTCGATCGCTACGGCCCGGATCTGCTGGGCAACCCCAGTTGGCAGTTGTTCGAAGAAGGCTCTGGCCGTCTCGCGCGAGCGGCCATCACCGATCCATAGCACCTGACGGCGGATCGGATCGACAACGACCGTGGCATAACGATGGCCCTTGTGTAGAGCGAACTCGTCCATCGCTAGGTAGTGGATCTGGCTCCAGTCCGGCTCTTGGATCGCCCGTCGCAGCAGGGCCTTGTCCAGCGCCTTGACCGTGTGCCAACCCAGTTGGAAGAAGCGCGCCACGGCCAGAATGTTGCTGGACTCAAGCAACTGGCTGACCGCCTCGGCCAGCCGGTCGGTCACTCGCTGGTAACGGCCCAGCCAGCTCAGCCTCTCCAGATGCGGTCCACCGCACTGCTCGCACCAGACCCGCCGACGCGGCACTACCAGCGTCACTCGCAGCGCCATTAGCGGCAGATCCCGCACCCGGCGCGTGGTCGTCTCATGCACCTGCCGACATCGGTTGCCGCAGTGCTCGCAGTGCATCGTTCGCGCTGAAGGCTTCAGGTAAATCGTGACCGTCCGACTCTCACCTTCAGGCCACACGACCCACTCCACCCGATAACCTTCCCACCCACCCAACCTCTCGATCGTCTTGCGGTCCAGCATGATCCCGGCCTTGATCCTTGAAAAATCAAGGATCAAGCGTAACGGCAATCAAGCACGGCTCCACGCTATTCCGCGATGAACCGAAAATCGAGCCGCCCCCATGGCCGGCGGCGCCGGCTCCTCCAACAGCGGTATCGGAGGAGTGGTTGCCGCCGGCCCCGCCGGCAGCACCGTCCAGTTGAACATTGGCCAGAGTGATGGTGTTTGCGCTGACCTCACCGCCGGCGCCGCCGTCAGCGTTGACGAGGGACTCGCCGCCGGCCCCGCCGGTGCTGATTCCACCGGAAACCGTACCACCTCCATGGCCTGCTGCTCCAGCGGCGCCTCGCGCGCTGTCAGTCGGACTACCTGCTTCGACGTTTCCGCCGTTGCCACCGGCGGCGCCTTGAAGCCGCACATGACTCAACGTGATGATGCTGTTGCCGATGTCTCCCCCTAAGCCGCCCTGAGCGGGGGTGGGGGTGGGGGAGTTGAGTGAGTTGCCGGCCGCTCCGGCGGTACTTATCCCGCCGATGGCAGATGCCCCGCCGGTGCCGCCTGCTCCGGCACCTGCTCCGTAAATGGGATTGAACACGGAGTAACTGTAAGTCTCGCCACTCATTCCACCGCTGCCGATGACCAGCGAGCCAGATGAAGCTGGCCCGTTGAACGTTACCGATTTCCCGGTAATATTGCTGGCAGGCTTGCCCGCTGCATCGGCATCGGTGGTGCCTGGCCCACCATTTGCGAAACCGCCAATGAGGTTAACCGATGCCGACTGAACCGCAGAGCCGCCGTCGGCGCCATTGGCCCCGCCAGTATCCGTTGCTGCATGAGAAAAACTGCTGACCAGCAAGGTCGAAGACATCATGGCCGCGAGCGGGGACAGCTTAAATTTCATGCGAACTCCTGGGTCGGTCTACGGGGGCGGACGGCATCCGTTGTCGGAGTCCGAGCTGTTTTAAGAAGGTTGTAAGTGTTGCTTCCGGATCAAATTAAAACAAGATGTTTTCAATTATTTTTTGGGGGCTGGATCATGTTTGCCCCCCCCCCCACCGGAAAAGATCGGGTTATCGAAAAAATACGTTATTCACACTTGCCCGAATAACGCGAGGCGACAGGGTGGTCAGCTTCCGTGGAGGCAGGGCGACCCACAACCGCCGTCCTCTATGTCGCAGCGTGCCGGAGCCTCATCGCCTCCGTGCTGGGTCATAGGGCGTTCGGGCGCACTCAATGGCGAGGAAAATGGGCGTGTCAGTCACGCCGCCAGCGAACGTAATAGCGCTTGCTTTCGGCATTTGGTGTTCAAGAAAACCAGCGTCGTCTGTTTGAATGGAGGCGTGCTCGCCATTCATATCGCGTGATCCGAAATAAATGTTTTATTTTGAGTTTTATTTCTTGCAGAGGCGGCTAGGTCATGATTGGCGCGGTGCTGACATTGCTGTGAGTTGCCTATCAAGGCACCGCGGGCTGAAATAGTGGGCAGGCGTGCACGTTGACGCGTTTGTTTTGGGTCGACGATCCAAGACAAGGTTGCAAGTGACGGCATCGGTCATATCCGCCCACAGGGGCCCACGGCGACGGATCTTCCCGATGTTACGGCGGGGTGGCCTGCTCAATGGAAAGCGTCGCCTGGCGGCGCCGAGGTAGCTCGATCACCCGCGCGCCGGCCTCGGCGCGCGCGCGCAACTGGCCACAGCCGGCGTCGACATCCTGGCCGGCGCTGTTTCTGACCTTGGTCAATACACCCCGGCTGTGCAGATAGCCGACGATGTGGCGCGTGCGGGCGCCGTCGGGGCGCTGGAAGTCATCGCCCTCCAGGCTGTTGAAGGGGATGACGTTGAGCACGCCATACTTGCCCTTGAGCAGCGTCACGATGGCGTCGAATTCGTCATCACCATCGTTGACGCCTTTGAGCAGCGTCCATTGGTATTGGATCGGGTAGCCGGTGGCGCGGGCATAGTGCTCGCCAAGATCGACGAGCTCCTGAGGTGAGATTTTTGGCGCGCGCGGCAGGAGTTGCTGGCGCAGATCGGCCTTGGTCGTGTGTAACGACAGTGCCAAGGCGGGCTTGATGCGCTGTTGCGGCAAGGCGTCGAACACGCGCCTGTCGCCCACCGTGGAGAACACGATGTTCTTGTGGCCGATATCGCCCTCGGTGCCAAGCAGGTCGATGGCTTCGAGGACGTTGTCGAGGTTGTGCGCCGGCTCGCCCATGCCCATGAAGACGACTTTTTTTACCGGGCGCAAGCGTCTGGCCAGCACGACCTGGGCAAGGATCTCCATGCTCGCGACCTGCCGGATCAGACCGCTCTTGCCGGTCATGCAAAAGCGGCAGCCCACCGCGCAGCCGACCTGGGTCGAGACGCAAAGGCCATCGCGCGGCAACAGGACGCTTTCGATCATCTGCCCGTCGGCGAGCTCGACGAGCAGGCGCGAGCCGTCATGGCCGGCATGCTCGGAGTGGACACGAGCCAGACCATCGAGTTGCGCCGTCAGGGCAGGCACGGCCTCGCGCAGGGCAAGCGGCAGAAAGTGTTCAGAGCTGCGCCGTCGCGTGCCGGTGTCCAGCGGCTGTCCTTTCAGCCAGACGCGCGTCAGCCGTGCGCGATGCACGGGCAGTGCGCCAAGAGCGGCAAGGCGGAGGTCGAAGTCGGAAAAGCGCATGGGGGCGCATTTTACCGGGTGCGCGCTCGGCCGCTTGGCGGGCCTGGGCGCCAGGCATTTCGCCGACCCATTATCGGCTGATGACCATCCCGTCCCCCTGTGAAGCCACAGGGGGCAGAGCACGCGATACGTGTCCGCCCCGTTTCTTATTGCGCGTTTGCCTTGACGTGGCGCACGACTTCCGCGTGGGTGGCGATCCAGGCGCCTTTGGCGCGCGCGGCTTTGAGGATTTCTTCGAGAATCCAGATCCGGGAGCGGGCGGTGATGACATGCGGATGCATGGTCAGTTGGAACAGGCCGCCATCGGCGTGAGCCCCTTCGAGTTCGCGCATGAAGATATCCAGCACGCTTTGAGGAGGGGTGTAGGGCCGCAAGGACTGGAAGCGATGCATGACGAAATAGACGGCATCGTCGCGGATCCATTCGACGGGCAGCTCCACCACGCCGGACAGGCGTCGAGGTCAGCCATGCGATGGTGCATGGCGGGCCTTTCCCGGCAACGACCAATGCGATGTACACCTCGGTGGGGGCCACGGCCATAGACCGGTTTCTGCGGCCGGTCTGCTACCAGGATCTACCGGACGTGCTGCGGCCGCCGGTGTTGCAGGAAGGCAATCCGTTGGGGATTTGCCGCATGGTCGACGGGGATCTGACGCTGCCGTGGGCACCGGTGGCGGCAGCGTGCACGCACGGCGCTGCCGGCTCCTCAGGCGGCCAGGTCCTTGTCCCAACGTGGCAACTCGCTGCGGATCCAGGAGGTGGCGGCAAAGGTCGCGAACAGCTGTCCTGTCGTCTGTACCAGACGGGATAGCGACTCGAGGTCGTCTTCCTGGGCGCTCATGCGGTGCCAGGCGCGTGTTTCGTGTTCGATCAACTGGATATAGCCGTAGATATTGGCAACCACGATCAGATCGGCGTGCGGCAATGTGGTCGATTTTTCGATGTGCGCATGCAGGGCGTCGAAGTACAGGCCGGCGCGCGCGCTGCGCAGATACTGCCTCAGGCCGTCGAGGTCGGTGCGAGCGCAGACTTCACGCAACAACAGCAGATCGCTCCAGGCCGCCAGGATGTTGCCCACCAGCATGCGCTGGAAGAGTTCTGCCACCGCGGCGCTGGCGCGCTCCTGTTCGCGTCGCTGCACGAATGACAGCCACAAGGCCACGATCACCGCGCCCACCGTGCCGCTGGCGGTCATCAACTCCAGCAGTTTGATTTCCTGGGGGAGGGTGCCGTTGCTGACTGCCACGCGTTGCAGCAGCACGAGTCCCAGACCGATGGCCAACAGGAGCAAGACAAGCCAGACGCCGGCTTGCAGGCGGTTTGATTTGGATGCGCGGTCTTGAATGCTCACGGCCAATTTCCTCGGGATTGGCCGCATCATACCCGCAGGGCGGTGTGCCGTGGCGGGTCGGTGTGCGGCGCGGGCCTTTACACTGTCGGGCAGGCGTGTTTGTCTTCAGGAGCGTTTATGAGTTGGTCCGCCAAGCAGTACTCCGCTTTCGAGAATGAGCGTACGCGTCCGGTGCGGGATCTCGTGGCAGCCATCCCCGATGCCGAGGTCCGGCATGCGGTCGATCTCGGTTGCGGCCCGGGCAATTCGACCCAAGTGCTGGCGGACCGTTATCCGCAGGCCAAGGTCAGCGGCATGGACAGTTCGCCAGACATGGTTGCCGCAGCCCGCAAGCGTTTGCCCGGACTGGCGTTCAGCCAGGCAGATATTTCCAGCTGGCGTCCCGCCGATCGTTACGATGTCATTTTGGCCAACGCTTCTCTGCAATGGGTGCCCGACCACGCGACACTCTATCCACGGCTGCTGCAGACGCTGACACCGGGCGGCAGCCTGGCCGTCCAGACACCAGACAACCTGGAAGAGCCGGCGCATCGTCTGGCGCGGGCGGTGGCCGCCGAGCAGCCCTGGGCCGCCAAGCTGGCAGGCGTGCGTCACCCCGACAGGCACAGCGCGGAATGGTATTACGCCCTGCTCTCGCCCCTGGCCCAGCGCGTGGATGTGTGGCGTACCACCTATATGCATCCGCTGGCCGGCGCGCGCGCCATCGTCGAGTGGTTCAAGGGCACGGCGTTGCTGCCCTACCTGAATGTGCTGGATGACAACGAGCAGGCGGCGTTTCTGGCACGCTACGAAGCCGCGATTGCCCAGGCGTATCCGGCGCTGCCCGATGGCACCGTGCTGCTGCCGTTTCCGCGCCTGTTCGTGGTGGCTTCCCGCAAGGCCTGATGCCCCAGGGGCAGGGCAGGCGCGGCGCGGGTCTGTCCGCCGCGCCAGGGCGATACCTAGCTGTGAACTGTCAATAGGTTGTATTCGTCCAGGTTGAGTCTGGAGATGGGTACAGCGCGCCCGATGCCTTGGTGGGGTCGATGCCAGTTGTAGTGGTGTAGCCAGGATTTCATGGCATCGGCTCGGTGTTGGGAGTTCTGGTAGGTGTGAGCGTAAGCCCACTCACGCAAGGCCGACTGGATGAAGCGTTCGGCCTTGCCATTGGTCTGTGGGCGGTAAGGTCGGGTAAAGCGGTGCTTGATGCCCAGCTCATGGCACAGCGCGGCGAAGGCGCGGCTGCGAAAGGCCGAGCCATTGTCGGTGAGCAAGCGCTGGATGGTCACGCCCAGGCGCTGGTAGTAGGCCACTGCGTCCTTGAGGAACTGGACGGCGCTGGGGAAGCGCTCGTCGGGGTGGATGTCGGTGAAGGCCACGCGGGCGTGGTCATCGATGGCCACGAAGACGAAGTCCCAGCCGGCCCCCTCAACGGTATCGCGTCGGTTGCCCGTGACCCGGTGGCCAGGGCGCTGGATACGTCCCAGCTTCTTGATGTCGATGTGCAGCAGATCGCCGGGGGCCTGATGCTCGTAGCGCACCACCGGCTCGGCCGGCTCCAGGTCGGCCAGGTGCGACAGACCGGCGCGGGCCAGGACGCGGCTGACGGTGCTGGCTGACACGCCCAGCGCCTGGGCGATGCGCGCTTGGGTCAGCCGCTTGCGGCGCAGCTCCACGATAGCCAGCGCCTTGGCCGGCGCAATCGCTCGGGGCGAGACCGTCGGGCGCGAGGACGCATCGGCCAAGCCCGCCTGGCCCTGAGCCAGAAAGCGGCCCAGCCATTTGCGCACAGTCGGCGCGGTGACCCCATAGGCGCGGGCCGCTTCAGGCACACAAACTTGATGGGCGATCAATTGCTGGACCATTTCGAGGCGACGTAGGAAGGTCAATCGGGCATGCTTATGGGTGTTCATCCGGCCGGGCTCCTTGAGTGAACTGGGGGGTTGGCGATTTCCAGTTTCTCAAATCCGGTTCGGATGAACCATGCATACAACCTATTGAATCTTCACAGCTAGCCCATGATTCCGATCTGCCACGGGACAAATTCGTTGTCCCCAAGGCCCAGGTCTTCGCTCTTGCTGTGTTTGCCGGATGCTGTCGCCAGCAACTCTTCAAAGATGCGCTGCCCCATTTCTTCGAGCGACATGGTCCCATCCAGGATTTCTCCGCAATTGATGTCCATGTCTTCGGACAGGCGCGAATACATTGGGGTGTTCGTCGCCAACTTGATCGAGGGAACGGGTTTGGCCCCGAACATGGAACCGCGCCCCGTAGTGAAAGCGATGAGATTGGCTCCCCCTGCTATCTGGCCCGTGGCCGAGCACGGGTCGTAGCCTGGGGTGTCCATGAAGACCAATCCGCTCGTGGTGACTGGTTCGGCATACTTATAGACCTCCATCAAGGAGGTGGTGCCGCCCTTCATTGAGGACCCAAGGGATTTCTCAAATATGTTGGCCAGGCCACCCTTGTTGTTGCCAGGGCTGACAGCGGCATTAATCTGTACGTCGCGTCCTTTGGCGTAGTCTTCCTTCCACCAGCGTATGCGCTCGACCAGTTTCTCGCCAACCTCGCGACTGGCCGCCCGGCAAGTCAATGTTTGCTCGACGCCATAGATCTCCGGCGTTTCCGACAAGATCGCCGTACCGCCATGGCGAACGAGGATATCCATGGCGGCCCCCAGTGCGGGATTTGCGGTAATGGACGAAAAACCATCGGAACCGCCACACTGCAGACCTACTTTGAGATGGCGCGCTGACACCTGGGTGCGCTTCACGCGGTTGGCTTCCGGAAGCAAGCTCTAAATTTCAGCAATACAGGCCTCGATCGTTTTGCGCGTGCCGCCCGTCTCCTGCATAACGAACGTCTTCAAGCGCGAACCGGAAGTCAAGCTCTCCTGTTCCATCAGGCCCGAAATCTGGTTCCGCTCGCACCCCAGGCCGACAATCAGCACCGCCGCGAGGTTCGGATGCCGCGCATAGCCGGTGATCGTACGGCGAAGCAGTGCCATAGGCTCGCCGGTCATTTCCATGCCGCACCCGATAGCATGGCTGAACGCCACGACGCCATCGACGTTTGGATAGCCGGCCAGGCGCTCAGGCGTAAACCATTCTGCTGCCTTCCGAATGACCGTTGCGGAACAGTTCACGGTTGACAGCAGGCCAATGTAATTGCGCGTGCCGACGTCCCCGTTGGCGCGGACGATGCCTTCGAAAGTGGCCCGGTTCTCCTCGGCGACGAAGTCAGTCGGCTTATAATCGCGAGCGTGCGCATAGTCACGGTCGAATTCCCGAAACTCGACGTTGTGGCTGTGGACCATTGTGCCCTGAGGGATATCTTGCGCCGCAAAGCCGATGATCACGTTGTACTTTCGGATCGGCTCACCTGCCCTGATATCTCGTGAAGCAATCTTGTAGCCGGCTGGCGCCTGACTGCGCGACCGGTAAAGGCCGCCTTCAAGCGCTTCGCCCAGCCCCACATCTGTGCGAGCGATGACTACGTTATCCTCGCCGTGCAATCGGATCACTGACCCGATCACACGTTTCCCGCTCGTTGCCAGCGGGGCTGCTTCCTGTATAAACGTTGCGCAGTGATTCGCCATGATCAGGCCCTTTTCGCAATCGCCTTTTCGACACGGCGCACGAGGACATCGATGTCCTTGAGGTCGGCTTGCGTCAACGCCGGACCGGGTGCGCGCATCGCTGCGGAGCTGATTGCGCCGCGGCGCTTGAGCACTTCCTTGCGCACTGCGACGCCCCACTGCGATTGGTTCTCGAAGCTGAGCAGAGGCAAATAGGTGTCAAAGAGATCGTGTGCTTCCTCGACCTTGCCGGCACTGTAAAGGTCGTGAACACCTGAAAGCATCTCGGGATAGGAGAAGCCTGCCATCGGGCCTTCGATCCCGTGGGCGAGCTCCTGCAACAAGAACACTCCGTTATTGCCAGTGAGAATCGGAACGGGGCGCACGAGCGCAGCCCGGATACGTGTGATCTTTGCGGCGCTCGGAATATCCTCTTCCTTGATGGCCTGGATCTGGGGAAACCGCTCGATAAGACGCGCGATCGTCGGCACCGACATCCACACTCCAGTCGAGAACGGAAAGTCCTGCAAGACCGTGGGGACGTCGCCGATACGGGCAAATACGGCGGCGAAGTAATTGAGGATCTCTTCTTCGGTTTTCAACCCGCTGGCCGGGGCAATCATCACGCCGTACGCGCCTGCCTCCATCACCTCCTTCGTCAAGGTCGCCAGTTGCGCGACGCTCGGATTGCTGACGCCAGCGATGACCGGCTTGCCGTTGGCGCGGGCGACATAACGACGGACCGTGGCGATCGATTCTTCCATCGACAGCTTTGCCGCTTCTCCGGCTACGCCCAGAACCGTCAGTCCAGCAGCACCATGTTCCAGATAAAAGTCGCACAGCGTGTCGACGCTGGGAAGATCCAAGCTGCCGTCGTCGGTAAACGGGGTTTGGGCGACGACGAAGAGACCACTGAAAATCTTAGACATTTGATTACTGCTCCTGTTTGTTAGCGCTAATATTAGCGCTAACAAACTTGATCGGAGTACTAGGGTTGTCCCTAGCTATTAGCGCTAACATTCCCGAAAAGCATGCTATCTTTCCGCCATAAGTTCAGCCGGCGACTCCGAAATGCAGATTCTTCCCCCACCCAAACGCATCAGGCGAGGTTCTGGCCGAGTCACGCTTGCCGACGTCGCCAAAGTCGCCGGAGTTTCCGCACAGACCGTCTCGCGCGTCCTCAATAACCCCAAGTCGGTTCCGGAGCCAATGCTGGATCATGTGCGCGCTGCGATCGCGCAAGTCCGCTATGTCCCGAATCGACTTGCCGGTGGACTGGCTTCCGGGCGAAGCAAATTGGTCGCAGCCCTCGTGCCGGCGATCGCATCCCCCGTCTTCCAGGAGACACTCCAGGCATTGACCCAGGCGCTGGCCACCAGGGGATACCAGCTCATGCTGGGCGAAAGCGGCTACGACGATGCAGACGAACTGGAACTCCTAGAAAACCTCATCAGCAGAGGCCCCGACGGTATCGTCCTCACGCGTGTCGTGCAGTCGGAATTAGCCAGGCAGCGACTGGCCGCATCCGGAATACCGGTGGTGGAAACATGGGATTTGACCGACCACCCTGTCGATATGCTCATTGGCTTCTCTCACGAGAAAGTGGGCGTGGCTGTTGCCGATCTGCTCCTGGAACGGCAAGTCAAGGCGCCAGCGATGATTTCTGGCAACGATCCGCGTGCGCAACGCCGCAGAAAGGGATTTACACAGCGCTTAATTGAGAGCGGTTGCATCGGGGCGGAATCAGATTTGCCCGTGGCTGAGGTGAATGCCCCGGCCCACTTCGGAGATGGGCGTCGCGCCATGAGCGAACTGCTCAAGACCGGGATCTCGATAGATGGCCTGTACTGCAGCACTGACGCCCTCGCGCTGGGCGCTCTCATTGAACTGAAAGAGCAAAATATCCTAGTGCCTGATCAGGTTGCCGTTGTCGGCTTTGGCGATTTGGCGACCTCCCCATACACCAGTCCTCCGTTGACCACGATCCGGATAGATGGACGCAGAATGGGAGCTTTGGCCGCTCAACTAATCTTTGAACGAGCCAGTGGAGATCTCGTGTCGCCGGCGATCCAGGACATCGGGTTCGAGGTCGTGCGGCGAGCCAGTGCCTAGAAAAAAAATCGCCCTAGCACAGCAGGAGCGATTTAAGATCGAAGGTCTGCGTTCCAGCCTGACCGGGAGACGCGTGCTGCCGACCCAGCCCTAATGCCGGGATAAACCACCCTCACAGATAAGACGGGCACCCAAAACAAAACAGCCCGCGCGAGCGGGCTGCTTCATGGGACGGCGCCGGAATCAGCGCTTGAGCTGAGACAGATCGCGCACGGCGCCCCGGTCAGCCGAGGTGGCCAGCGCGGCGTAGGCCTGCAAGGCCAGCGACACCACACGCTCGCGGTCGACCGGTTTCCATGCCTGCTCGCCGCGAGCCTCCATCACGGCACGGCGGCGCGCCAGTTCGGCATCCTCGACCGCCAGGTGCATCCGGCGTTGCGGAATGTCGATTTCGATGATGTCACCATCCTCGACCAGCCCGATGGTGCCGCCTTCGGCCGCTTCGGGCGACGCGTGGCCAATCACCAGGCCGGACGAGCCGCCCGAAAAACGCCCGTCGGTAAAGAGCGCGCACGTTTTACCCAGGCCCTTGGACTTCAGGTAAGAGGTCGGGTAGAGCATTTCCTGCATGCCGGGGCCGCCCTTGGGGCCTTCGTAGCGAATGATGACCACGTCGCCATCGACGACCTTGTCGCCCAGAATGCCCTCGACGGCGTCTTCCTGGCTCTCATAGACGCGCGCCCGGCCGGTAAACACCCATTGCGACTCGTCCACGCCGGCAGTCTTGACGATGCAGCCCTTCTCGGCCAGGTTGCCGTAAAGCACGGCCAGGCCGCCATCCTTGGAGTAAGCGTGCTCTTTGCTGCGGATGCAGCCTGCCTGACGATCGACATCCAGGGTCAGGAAGGTTTTCTCCTGGCTGAACGCTACCGTGGTCGGCACGCCGCCAGGGGCCGCGCGGTAAAACTTCCGGGCCGCATCGCCTGCGCCGCCCGCCACGTCCCATTGCGCGATCGCATTGCCCAGCGTGCCGCTGTGCACATTGCCGCAGCTCAGATCCAGCAGATCGGCTCGGCCCAACTCACCCAGGATGCCCAGGATGCCGCCGGCGCGATGCACGTCTTCGATGTGGTACTTGTCGGTCGCCGGTGCGGCTTTGCACAAGCAGGGCACCTTGCGCGAAATGCGGTCGATGTCAGCCATGGTGAAGTCCACCCCGGCTTCCTGGGCGGCGGCCAACAAATGCAACACCGTGTTGGTCGACCCGCCCATGGCCACATCCAGCGCCATGGCGTTCTCAAAGGCGGCCTTGGTGGCAATGCTGCGCGGCAGCACCGAGCTGTCTTCCTGTTCGTAGTAACGGCGGCACAGGTCCACCACCAGGCGGCCAGCCTGCTCGAACAGCCCCCGGCGCCAGGCGTGCGTGGCCACGATGGTGCCGTTGCCCGGCAGCGCCAGGCCGATGGCCTCGGTCAGACAGTTCATGGAGTTGGCAGTGAACATGCCGGAACAGGAGCCGCACGTCGGGCAGGCGCTGCGTTCGACCTGCTCGGCTTCGGCGTCGCTTACGTTGGGATCGGCGGCCTTGATCATGGCGTCGACCAGATCGAGCTTGATGATCTTGCCGTCGGTGGGCGAGGTCACCTTGCCAGCCTCCATCGGGCCACCGGAAACAAACACCACGGGGATGTTCAAGCGCATGGCAGCCATCAGCATCCCCGGCGTGATCTTGTCACAGTTGGAGATGCAGACCATGGCATCGGCGCAATGGGCATTGACCATGTATTCAACCGAGTCGGCGATCAGCTCGCGCGACGGCAACGAATACAGCATGCCGCCGTGCCCCATGGCGATGCCGTCGTCCACGGCGATGGTATTGAATTCTTTGGCCACGCCGCCGGCGGCTTCGATCTGGCCTGCCACCAGCGCACCCAGATCCTTCAGGTGCACGTGGCCGGGCACGAACTGCGTGAACGAGTTGACCACTGCGATGATGGGCTTGCCGAAATCGCCGTCCTTCATGCCGGTGGCGCGCCAGAGTGCGCGCGCGCCGGCCATGTTGCGGCCATGAGTAGAGGTGCGTGAACGGTAGTGCGGCATGATCCTTCTCGGGCGATGATGTCAGCAAAGGCGTAAATATTACGCTGGATCGGCCTGCGCTGCGCTCAAACCCCTCGAGACGCCGCGGCAATCAGGGTGCGTCCCCGGGCAGTTTGAGACTCAGCAGGCCGTCGAGCACCTGGCGCAGGGCGCGGCTGACCGGCTTGTCGCGCCGGGTGACCATGGCCAACTCGCGCCCAAGCCGGGCTGCAGCGGGCGCGTCGTGAGGCTGGCGCGGGCCCCGGCGGCCGATACCGCCATACGCGGCAGGACGGCGCAGCCCAGGCCGGCACCGACGATCTCCTTCATGGCCTCGGTGCTGCCCAACTCCATCGTCGGCTTGGCCGACAGACCTGCCGTGCCGAACCAGCCGTCGACCAGCACCCGGGTCTGCGCACCGGGCTCAAACAATACCAATGGCCGTTGCATCAGCAGCCGGGGCGTGATGCGGCCGGCGGGCGCCGGGGCATTGGCCGGAAATATGGCCACGAACTCGTCTTTGAGAATGGGGGTGGCCAGCAGTTTTCGAGCGCGTATGGGCATGGTCAGCAGGCCGACATCCAGCCGGTTGTCTTCGATATCCCGTAGAAGATCCACGGTGTTTCCCACCCTGACCACGATATCCAGATCCGGAAACCGCTGCCGCAGATTGGCCAGCAGCGCAGGCAGCAGGTAGGTGCAGGCCGTCGCCCCCGTGCCCAGCCTGACACGCCCCGCCACCCCGCAAGCCAGCGACTGCATGGCCCGGTCGGCATCGTCGACCGCCGCGAGGATGCCGCGCAGATGGGTGGCCAGCTCCGTGCCGGCAGCCGTGGCACTGGCGCGCCGGCCCATGCGCTCGATCAGGCGCAGACCGAAACGGCGCTCCAGTTGCCGCACCTGCTGGCTCACGGCGGGTTGCGACAGCCCGTGGCGTTCAGCGGCCAACGAAAAACTTCCCTGCTCCATGACATCGAGCAGAACGCGCAGATGATCCAAGTTAAGGCCGGCGGTTTTCATGGCATACAGAATATTTTCTTATACGAATGATAATTCCAAGAATATTCACTTATCCATGGCCGGGCGCACACTAGCGCCTCCCCGCCGCATCGCCATTGGTTGCCATGAACCCTAGCCTGACCCCTTTCATCCTGATTCGCTCCAGCGCCGAGCAGGACCTGGCCCAGATCCAGGCCATCTACGCCCACCATGTCGTCCATGGCACGTCATCCTTCGAGCTCGAGCCGCCTTCGACCGAAGAGATCGGCCAGCGCCGTGCTGCCGTACTGCAACACGGACTGCCGTATCTGGTGGCCGAGTGCGGCGGCGACATCGTGGGCTATGCCTATGCGACGGTCTACCGGCCCAGGCCCGCCTACCGGCATACCTGCGAAGACTCCGTTTATGTACGCAACGGCCGCCACGGCCTGGGCATAGGACGCAAACTGCTCGAAGCCCTGATCGAGCACTGCACAGGGCAAGGCTGGAGTCAGATGCTGGCGGTCATTGGCGACAACAACCCGGCCTCGCTGGGCTTGCACGCCCGTTGCGGCTTTCAGGTTGCCGGCACGTTGCGCGCTGTGGGTTTCAAGCACGGCAAGTGGCGCGATACGGCCCTGATGCAGCGTGCGCTGGGCGCGGGCGACCTCACTCCGCCCGAAGACTAAAGCCTGGCGCCTTCAGTCTTCGGCGCGGGCCACCCAGCGCAACCAACCAGCCTTGCGCAGGCTGCAGGCCGGACACTCTCCGCAGCCATAGCCCCAGTCATGCCGCTGGCCCCGCTCGCCCAGATAGCAAGTATGGCTTTCCTGCACGATGATCTGCACCAGATCCGGACCGCCCAGGGTGTCAGCCAATGCCCAGGTATCGGCCTTGTCCAGCCACATGAGCGGGGTCTCGATGGTGACCCGCGCCCCCAGCCCCAGGCCTAACGCAACCTGTTGCGCCTTGATGGTGTCGTCGCGGCAGTCCGGGTAGCCCGAAAAATCCGTCTCGCACATACCGCCTACCAGCACATCGAGCTGACGACGGTAGCCCAGCGCCGCGGCCAGCGTCAGAAACAGCAGATTGCGCCCCGGCACGAACGTGTTGGGCAGGCCGTTGGCCTGCATCTCGATGGCGCGATCGCTGGTCATGGCCGTATCGCCGACCTGGCCCAGTACTTTCAGATCCAGCAAATGATCCTCACCCAGGCGCGCGGCCCAATCCGGGAAGCGGGCGCGAAACTCGCGCAGCACATTCAGGCGGGCATCCAGTTCGATGCGGTGGCGCTGACCATAGTCGAAGGCGACCGTCTCGACGTGGGCGTAACGCTGCAGCGCCCATGCCAGGCAGGTGCTCGAATCCTGGCCTCCGGAGAAAAGAACCAGGGCGCGACGTTGATGATTTTGCATGACGGAAAGACGTAAACAGTGCCAGAGGTAGCCGCCAATGTAACGCAGCAGACGCCGTAAGCAAGCCTGCGTAGAATTTGGGTGTCCCGAATTTTTGCATTGCCCTATCGCCACACCATCCTTCCCATCCTTTTACGGAACGCTTGATGAACGCCACACGCGCGCAATCTGAATTGGCAGACCCCTTACGCAATGACATCCGACTCCTGGGACGCTCCCTGGGAAGCGTGATTCAGGCCTGCGAAGGCAAACGGGTTTTCGACACCATAGAGACGCTGCGCCGCAGCGCCGTGCGTTTCCGCCGCCAAGGACGGGAAGAGGATGGCCAACTCATGCAGCAACTGGTCAAACAGTTGCGCTCGGACGACCCCAACCTCGTGGCGCGGGCCTTCAGTTATTTTCTGCACCTGTTCAACATCGCCGAGGATCGCGACCAGAATCGCCGCAAGCGCGCCCGGGCGCTGACCGATCCCGCTGCGGCGGCCGGCAGCCTGCGCCAGACCGTGCAACTGTTGCATGCGCAGGGTGTGACGGCGGCGCGCATACGCCGCCTCATCGGCGAGGCCTGCGTCATGCCGGTACTGACCGCTCACCCCACCGAAGTCCAGCGCAAAAGCACGCTGGATGCCCACCGCGAGATCGCCGCACTCATCACCCAACGTGATCAGCCGTTGACCCACGACGAAATCGCCGAGATCGACAGTGCCCTGCTCGGCCGCGTGGACACGCTCTGGCAGACGCGCATGCTGCGCAACACGCGCCTGACCGTCGCCGACGAAATCGAAAACGCGCTGAGCTACTACCGCAGCACCTTCCTGGCGGCCATCCCCCGCCTGTACGCCGATCTGTCCCGCTTGCTGGGCCAGGAAGCCGCCAATCCCTTCGCTGCCCCGCCTGCGCCGCTCGAGCCGTTCTTGCGCATGGGCAGTTGGATAGGCGGTGACCGCGACGGCAATCCCAATGTAGACGCCGCCACCCTCGACCTGGCATTGCTGCGCCAGGCCACGGTGGTGTTCGAGCACTATCTGAACGAGATCCATGCTCTGGGCGCGGAAGTCTCGGTCAGCACCTTGCTGATCGACGCCGGCGATGCGTTGCAGGAACTGGCCGATGCCGGCGGCGACACCTCACCCCATCGCCGGGACGAACCCTACCGGCGCGCGCTGATCGGCATTTATGCCCGTCTGGCGGCCACCGCCCGCACGCTAACCGGCCGCGAACTGGCGCTCAGGGCGGCCCTGCCCGCGCAACCCTATCCCCATCCGCAGGCGTTCGCGCAGGACCTGGCCGTCATTGCCGAATCGCTGGCCAGCCATCACGGCACACCGATCGCAAAGCTCCGTCTGTCAGGCCTGCAACAGGCCGTCGAAGTGTTCGGCTTTCACCTGGCCACGGTGGACCTGCGCCAAAGCTCTGACGTGCACGAGCGTGTCCTGACCGAGCTCCTGGCACGCGCGGCGCAGGATGACCCGGGTCCCAGCTACGACCAGTTGGATGAAGAGGCCCGCGTGCAACTGCTGCGCCGCGAGCTGGCCACCGCGCGTCCGCTGGCTTCGCCCTGGATTACGTACAGCGAAGACACCACACGCGAACTCGCCGTGCTGCGCGCGGCCGCGGCCGCGCGTGCACGCTATGGCCGCGCCGCCGTACGGCAGGCCATCGTGTCGCACACCGAAACCCTGAGTGATCTGCTCGAAGTCCTCGTGCTGCAGAAAGAAACCGGGCTTATTTCCCCGGCGGGCACGCAGCCCCAACCCGAAGACGGCCTGATGGTCGTGCCGTTGTTCGAAACCATCCCTGACCTCGAACGCGGCCCGGCCATCATGGCCGCCTGGCTGGATCTGCCCGAAGTCCGGCAGCGCGTGCGTCTGGCTCAGAACGAGAGCCAGGAAGTCATGCTGGGATACTCCGACAGCAACAAAGACGGCGGATACCTGACGTCCAACTGGTCGCTCTATCGCGCCGAGCGCGAACTGGTCGATGTCTTTCGCGCCCGCCAGGTCAAACTGCGCCTGTTCCATGGCCGCGGCGGCTCCGTGGGCCGCGGCGGCGGCTCCAGTTTCGACGCCATCGTCGCGCAGCCTCCGGGCACCGTGGCCGGCCAGCTTCGCCTGACCGAGCAAGGCGAAGTCATCCAGACCAAGTACAAAAATGCCGATATCGGACGCTGGCATCTGGAACTGCTGGTATCTGCCGTGCTGCAGGCCTCGCTGGCTCAGCAACCCGCCGCCGCACGCCAGGCCGAAGACGCCCACATGGCGCACCACGGCCAGACCATGGACTTCCTGTCGGCCAGCGCGCAGACCGGCTATCGCAAACTGGTCTACGACACCCCGGGCTTTGACGACTACTTCTTCGCGGCCACGCCCATCAACGAAATCGCCGGCCTGAACATCGGTTCGCGCCCGGCCTCACGCAAGCAAGGCCAAAAGATCGAAGACCTGCGCGCCATCCCCTGGGGATTCTCGTGGGCGCAATGCCGCCTCATGCTCACCGGCTGGTACGGCATGGGCTCGGCCCTTCAGGCCTATCTCGAAGAGGGCGCGACTGGCGCGCCGCGCAGCAAACGTGCCCGCCTGGCGCAATTGCGCGAAATGGCCCGGGACTGGCCGGCCTTCCGCACCTTGCTGTCCAACATGGAGATGGTGCTGGCCAAATCCGATCTGGCCATCGCCTCGCGCTACGCCATGCTGGTGCCGCAGCGCGGCCTGCGCGAACGCATCTTCGGCGCCATCTCGGATGAGCATGGGCGCACGCTTGCCATGCTCAAGCTCATCAACCAGCGCGACCTGCTGGCCGACAACCCCGCACTGGCTGCCTCGCTGCGCGAGCGCTTTGCCTACATCGATCCGCTGAACTATCTGCAGATCGATCTGCTGCGCCGCCAGCGCGCCAGCCAGCGCCGGCCAGACGCCAAGGCGGACCCACGCATCACGCCCGCCATTCACCTGACCATCAACGGCATCGCCGCAGGCCTGCGCAACTCAGGTTGAGCAGGCGCCTGAGGGACGTGGCACGTTCCCCCTTTAGAGTCGCGGCAGGATGTTGAGTGCCTAGCGCGCGCAGCCGGAAAGTTCCGACAATCTAAAGGAGTGATCGCACGCCCTTAGGGGAACCCTACTGTCGCGCGCCTAATTGAATTCTTACGTGACATCTCCAGGACTTCGACTGATATATGCATGGAGGCGGCATATCGGACGGTTTGGCTGAGCAAAATGGCTATCGTTTTTTCGTCTTGCTCCGCTCGTCATGTCCACCCGCCCTACCTTCATGGCGGCGCAACGCCTCTCGCGTCGCGCCAGCCTCGCGCTGCTTGCTTTACTTTCTGCCTGCGGTGGAGGCGGCGGCGGAGGTGGCAGTACAGGAGATGACGGTCGAACCCCTCCCGCGCCCCTCCCTCTGCCACGCCCCCCCTTTCGCCCTATCTCCCCGTGCCGCCCGCCCTGCCCGACCTTGCAGCGGATGGCCGTCCTGCGGCGCCGGTCCCATCCGCGGGCTACGCCAAGACCGCGCCCAGCCACTTTGCTTCCGCGCCGGGCCGCGCTTTCAATGCCGACCACGACCGGGTACTCAACCTGGTCAACCTCAAACCCGCGCATGACGCCGGTCTGAGCGGCTCACGCGTCAAAGTTGCCGTCGTCGACACCGGAGTCAGCCTCGACCACGCCCTGCTTCGCGTCAACACGCGCCACGGCGGGGACTACCAGGCCAATGGCACACGCAGCGCGGCCAATCGCGCCAATCAAGGCGAGCACGGCAGTTCGGTGGCCCTGGTGCTGGCCGGCCGCCCCACCGCCAGTTATCGCGGCGGCGTGGCGCCCGACGCCGATCTCTATTCCGCCAACATCGCCACCGCCGCGGACCGAGTGTCCGACGGTGGCGCGTTTCACGCCTGGAAGGATCTGCTCGGTCACGGCATGACGATCTTCAACAACAGCTTCACCACCGACGGACCAGATGGCGAGCGACGCGTCAAGCAAGACCAGATGGAGTACCAGCAGGCCGCCGACAAATCCCAAACTCAGATCGGCAAACTCCATGAGTTGGTCAAAGGCGGGGCATTATTGGTTTTTGCCGCGGGCAATGGCAGTAACGTGTCGGGGCGCGGCTACCAGGAAGTGGGCAGCCTGGGACGCACGCCACTGGTCGAGCCCGAACTGCAGAAAGGCCTGCTGGTCGTCACGGCAGTAGACAAGTTTGGCGATCTCGAGCGCTGGTCCAATCGTTGCGGCCAGGCCAGACGCTGGTGCCTGGCCGCAAGCAGTCAGGCCTATCTGCCCGGCATCAAGACTCACGACCCCAACTTTTTTCGTGTCCACCAGGGCACTTCGCTGGCTGCGCCTCAGGTCACGGGCGCGGCCGTGCTGGTCAAACAACGGTTTGGCTGGATGGACAACGACAACCTGCGCACGACACTCCTGACCACGACCCAGGATAAGGGCCGCCCTGGCGTGGATGCCGATTACGGCTGGGGCTTGCTGGACATCGGACGGGCAATAGAAGGCCCTGCCAAATTTGCCTTTGGCGATTTCGTCGCGAACGTGCAAGGCCAATCGGTGTTCGGCAACGACATCTCCGGCGCCGGAGGGCTGACCATCGATGGCCCGGGCCTGCTCACGCTCGCCGGCCACAACACTTACGCTGGTGCGACCGTCATTCGCCAGGGCACGCTGGACGTCCTGGGCAGCATCCGCTCGGGCACCACCGTACTCGAGCACGGCACGCTCGTGGGCCGGGGCAGCGTCGGCGCCGTCGACAATCACGGCACCGTCGCCGTCAAGGAATCCGGGCTCACCGTCAACGGCGATTACCACCAGCACGCGCAAGGGCGGCTGGTCACCGACATCGGCAGCGCGCTCAATGTCGCGGGCAAGGCGCGCCTGGCCGGGCAACTCCATGTCGAAGGCATTCGTCCGGGCTATGTGGTGGCTGAAGGCAGCGTGCACACCGTCGTGAAGGCTGCCTCGATCGAGGGCCGCTTCGACACACTCACCCGCGCGCCGAACCTGCTGCTGCAGGCGCAGTTGGACTATCAACCCCAAGGTGTCGGCCTGGCCGTGCGACGCGCGGCCTCGGTCGAGGCGGTAGCGCGGCGGCTGCCCTCTGGAGCCGACCGCGTGTCTGTCGTCGCTGGAGCGAGGCACTTGGACGCCGCCATGCATGCGCTCGATGCCCTGCCCCAAAAACAGCGGCAGACCACGTCGGCAGCCGCCTCGATCGCGCGGATCCAATATGCTCAAAATGGCATCGCGTTGCGCAACAGCCTCTACTCGCTATCCGGCAGCATCTACGCCAACGCCTCGGCACTCGTCACCCTGGGACAGAGCCAGTGGTCAGACATCTTGCAATCCCGAATCGCCCTGGCCTCGCCAGGCGGCCAGCCGCTGGCAGAATACCGTCGCGGCAGACTACGCTGGCAACCCCCTGGCCTTGACGGCCACCAGCGCAACAACGGCTTGCTGGCCGGCATCACCCACGAGATCAGCCCGCAACTGAGCGTGGGCGCAGCCTTGGCCTACGACCAGGGCAACTGGCGTGAGTCCGCCACCGCAGGCGCCGGCAGCAATGCCAAGGCCACCACCACGGCCGCCTTGCTGGGCGCGCGCAGGTCCTGGGACTCCGGATGGTTTGTGCAGACGGGGCTGAGTTACGGCCACTATCGCAACCGCGTCGAGCGGCAACTCGTTCTGGCCGATGTGCGCCAACGTGCGGCGGGCCTGGCGCGCGGCCAGCTCTGGCACGCCGAGCTCGGTGCGGGCAGACGCTGGCAGGCCTGGCCTGGCGTGGGGCTCACACCATCGGCAGGTGTAGCCGTCAGCCATCTGCGCCAACGCCGGTTTCGCGAAACCAGCGCATCGGGGCTGGGCCTGCACGCTGCCGGCCTGCATCGAAGCGTTCCCACGCTTTGGGCTCATCTGCAGGGTGACCACGCCCTGGCCGACGCGTTCGCGCTGCAATGGCACCTGGCCCTGCATCACGACACGCGGGAACGCCGTTATGCACCGCGCGCCAGCTTCGATGGGCTTGGCGACCCTCAAGACGTCAGCGGCCACTGGCCCCTGCCACGCACTCGTCTGTCGTTGGGGCTGAGCGCACACGCCCACCTGGCCGACGGGCTTGCCTTGCGTCTGCGCTACACCGGCCAGGCCGCAAGCCACTGGCGGGACCATCACGTCGGCGCGGCCCTCACCTACCGTTACTAGTCCCTAGGCGTCCACCAGATGGACACCATGTCGCGGCATTTGTCCACCAGCAGCAATTCTTAGCAATATCTGAGAAGAAATTCTATATCCGCACAAATGTTCGTATATAGAACATAAAGATTTTTCTGGCTACGGTACGGAGAAGCGCCCAGGACGAGACACCGGCCACGCCCGGACCCCGACCACAGGGAGGCGTCGTGCCAAGGCCGCTGGTAAGCGAGCTTCGTCATGGATTTCCCCATCCAGAATCTGGCCGTCATCGGTGCAGGCGCCATGGGCAGCGGTATTGCCGCCCTGTTCGCCTCTCAGGGACTGCCTGTTGTACTGATAGACCCTGTGGACGGAGCGCTTGCGCGCGCCACGCAGATCATTGAGCGCCAACTGAGCGTCTACGCCCCCCAGGACGTGGACAACTGTATGGCCCGCATCCAGATGTCCGCCGACTTGCTGGCCGCTGCCGAGTGCGACCTCGTGATCGAAGCCGTGCCCGAGAAGCTGGACCTGAAGCGCCATCTGTTTGCGCAGCTCGATCAGATCTGCAAACCTGCAACCATCTTTGCGACCAACACCTCGGGCCTGTCGATCAATGCCATTGCCCAGGCCGTCACAAGGCGCGACCGGTTTGTCGGCACGCATTTCTTCACGCCGGCCGATGTCATCCCGCTGGTCGAAGTCGTCCGCGGCGATGAAAGCGCCGACGCCGCCGTCGATCTTGTGATGGCCACGCTGAAGGCCGCTGGCAAGCGCCCGGTTCGCGTCAACCGCGACATTCCCGGCTTTATCGCCAACCGCATCCAGCATGCCCTGGCCCGCGAAGCCATCTCGCTGCTCGAAAAAGGTGTGGCCAGCGCCGAAGATATCGACGAAGTCGTCAAATGGAGCCTGGGCATCCGCCTGGCGCTCTCCGGTCCGCTGGAGCAGCGCGACATGAACGGCATCGATGTCCACCACGCCATCGCCAGCTACCTCTATGCCGACCTGGAAAACCGTGAAACGCCCTCCGCGCTGCTGACAAGCAAGGTGCAGAACGGCGAGATCGGCGCCAAAGCAGGTCAAGGCTTCTATGCCTGGCCCGCCGAGCGCCGCGAGCGCGTGCTGCGCGACAAAAGCGCAGCCCTGGCTGGCCTGGTCCAGTGGCTCAACACCCAAAAACTCGATTGATCCCCGGCTCGTCCGAGCTGCCTGCACGGGCAGCCTCGGCGCGGCCGCACGCATAAACACGCCTTAAGTATTACCGGAGTCTGTAGGAGGCACCATGAATAAACTCGCTTCATTTTTCACGGAGCTGATGCGCAAGTATCTGTCCGATCCGTTTGTGTTTGCGATCGGGCTGACGCTGCTGACGGTTGTGTTGGCCTTTGCCGTCGAAGGCCAGGGCCTGCCGCAGATCACGCGCGAATGGGGTTCCGGCTTCTGGAGCCTGCTGGCCTTCACGACCCAGATGGCCGTCATTCTGGCCATGGGCTATGTGCTGGCTACGGCGCCGCTGACCGACCGGCTGCTCAACCGTATCGTCAGCCACGTGCACAACCCGCGCACCGCGATCATCATCGCCACGCTGGTCGGTGGTATCGGCAGCTATCTGAACTGGGGCTTCGGCTTGGTGATCGGCGGCATCGTCGCCAAGAAACTGGCGCTCAAGGTCAAGGGTGTGCACTATCCGCTGATCATCGCGGCCGCCTACAGCGGATTTACGCTTTACGGCCTGGGCTTTTCGGCGAGCATTCCGGTGCTTGTCGCCACGCCTGGACACCCGATGGCCAAGGCCATGGGCGTGATCCCGCTGTCTGAGACCATTTTCTCGGTGCCCATGCTGCTGACCAGCTTGGTGGTCATCATCACGCTGCCTCTGCTCAATGCCTGGCTGCACCCGAAGGCCGGTGAGAAAATCGTCGAGGTTGACCCCGACATCGACAAGGCCAGCGAGAACACCTCGTCGGCGCACAGCATCGGCGGCGAAAACACCTTGGCCACGCGCTTAAACAACAGCCGTGTGCTGAGCATGCTGATCGGCATTCTCGGCATCGCCTATGTGGTGTTCTATTTCGCCGACGGCAAGTCGCTGGACCTGAACCTCATCAACTTCATCATTCTGTTCCTGGGCATCATTCTGCTGGGCTCGCCGGCGGCCTACGTCGCCAAACTGAATGAAGGCATCAAGACCATCTCCGGCATCATCCTGCAGTATCCCTTCTACGCCGGCATCATGGCCATCATGGCCGGCTCGGGTCTGGTCACGACGATCTCCGAAGTCTTCGTGGACGTTGCCACGCCAGGCAGCCTGCCCTTCTGGGGCCTGGTGGGCTCGTTTGTCATCAACTTCTTTGCGCCTTCGGCTGGCGGCCACTGGGTCATCCAGGGTCCCTTCATGATCGACGCGGCCAAGGAAATCGGCAGCGCCCTGAACCAGACGACCATGTCGGTCATGCTGGGCAATGCCTGGAACGATTTGATCCAGCCGTTCTGGATCCTGCCGGCGCTGGCGCTGTCCAAGCTCAAGCTGCGCGACGTGATGGGCTATACCGTGATTATGATGATCTGGGTTGGCGCTATCTACATCACCGCCGTGCTCGCTTGGGGCTACATGACCCACTAATCGGAGATTCCGCATGAAACCCACCGCCTATCTGGTCACCGGCGCGAGCAACGGCATCGGCGCGGCCATCGCCCGCAGCCTGCTCGATGCCGGCCACACCGTCGTCAACATCGATTACCGTCTGCCGGATGCGGCGCCCGCCGGGCTGGTCTCCTTTCAGGCCGACCTGACCGATGCCGCGCAGACCGAGGCGGTGGCCCGCGAAGTCACCGATCGCTACGCCATCGTTGGCCTGGTCAACAATGCCGGTGCCACGCGCCCCGGCTCGGCTGACACGGCCACGCTGGCCGATCTGGATTACGTCGTTTCGCTGCATCTGCGCACCGCGCTCATCCTCATTCAGGCCGCGCTGCCGGCCATGCGTGAGGCGGGCTTTGGCCGCATCGTCAACATGTCGTCGCGCGCAGCATTGGGCAAACCGGATCGCGTCGTCTACTCGGCCACCAAAGCCGGCCTGTTGGGCATGACGCGCACGCTGGCCATGGAGTTGGGCGGCGACGGCATCACCGTCAACGCCATCGGGCCCGGCCCCATCGCAACCGATCTCTTCACGAAGAGCAACCCGGCCGGCGCTCCCAAGACGCAACGCATCATCGACAGCATCGTCGTCAAGCGGCTGGGCACTCCGGAAGACGTGGCCCGCGCGGCGATGTTCTTCTTGTCGCCGGATAACGGGTTCGTCACGGGCCAGGTGCTCTATGTATGCGGTGGCACCACGCTCGGCGTGGCTCCCGTCTGAGAACGGGATGCTCAAGGCCCGGGTTCGCGTCTGGCAATCAGCGCCGCAACAAGGCCTGATTGACCTGGCCCGCTGCGTGCTGCAGGCCAGGCAGAAAGGCCCGCAGCATTTCATCGCGCGAAAAACGGCTGACATGGCCGCTGACATTCATCGCGGCGATGACGCGGCCACTGCGATCCATGATGGGCACAGCCACCGATTGCAGACCGGGTTCGAGCTCCTGCACCACACAGGCGTAGCCCTGTTCACGCACGCGGGTCAGCTCGTCCTTGACCTGCGCGACCGTGGTCAAGGTGCAGGCGGTGTAAGCCTGGATCGGGCTGGCGGCCAGCACACGGTCCAGCTCGGCCGACGGCAAGCCGGCCAGCAACACCCGCCCCATGGACGTGACCCACGCAGGCAAGCGGCTTCCAACGGCCAGATTGATGCTCATGACCTTGTGGGTGGACAGCCGCAAGATGTAGACGATGTCGGTGCCCTCGAGTACCGATACGGAACAGGACTCCCGCGTGGCCTGCGCCACCTCTTCCATGTAGGGCAACGCCAGATTCCACAACGGCGTGGCCGACAGATAGGCATAACCCAGCTCGAGAATGCGCGGCGTGAGCGAAAAGCGCCGCTCTTCCTGGGTGACATAACCCAGCTGCACCAGGGTCAACAGGATGCGGCGCGCGCCTGCGCGCGTCAGTCCCGCCACCGTGGCGACCTCCGACAGTGTCATCTGCGCGCGGTCCGGCCCAAAAGGCCGGATCACGGCCAGGCCTCGGGCGAAAGACTGCACATAGCTGTCGCTGGGGACTTGGGGGTGACCTTCTTCAATCACGCTCGCTCTTCCTACCGCAAGATTATGGGTGTTCGCGCATGCAGGCCTTGCCCTGGCATGCCCCCCCATCAAAGGATGTTCTACTGAAGAACGAATGTTCTACAGCAGAACAAAATTATCACACGCCACCTCTCTCGCAGACACCTATGATTTCTAGCTCGTTCCAAGCGCGGCGGCCGCCCTGGCGGATGTGCCGGACGGCGCCACCATCATGATCGGCGGCTTCGGCACTGCCGGACAACCCATGGAGCTGATCGACGCCAGCAGCGTCAAGGAGTAACCATGAGCGAAAAACTGAGCCGCGATGCAATGGCCGCCCGCGTTGCGCAAGACATCCCTGAGGGCGCGTACGTCAATCTGGGCATCGGCCTGCCCACCCTGGTCGCGAATCATTTGCCGGCCGGACGCGAAGTCATCCTGCACACCGAAAACGGCATGCTGGGCATGGGCCCGGCGCCGGCAAAAGGCCAGGAAGACTACGACCTCATCAATGCCGGCAAGCAACCCGTGACCGAGTTGCCAGGTTGCTCGTATTTTCATCACGCTGACTCGTTTGGCATGATGCGCGGAGGCCATCTGGATATCTGCGTGCTGGGCGCGTTTCAGGTGTCGCAGCAGGGCGACCTGGCCAACTGGCACACCGGCGCGCCCGATGCCATCCCGGCCGTGGGCGGCGCAATGGATCTGGCCATCGGCGCCAAGCAGGTCTTCGTCATGATGGATCTGCTCACCCGCGAAGGCCAGAGCAAGCTGGTTCAAGCCTGCACCTACCCGCTCACGGGCGTGGGCTGCGTCTCGCGTGTATACACCGATCTGGCCGTGTTCGACATCAACAAAGACGGCGTGACGGTCACCGACCTGTTCGGTGGCGTCACGCCCGAACGCCTGCTCGAACTGACCGGCCTGCCGCTGAAGTTCACCAACTGAATTTGGGCATGCCCCTGCGCGGGGCCTGCCACATCGACGCCGGACGCCCCGGCCAAGGAGAAAAAACATGTTGTATATGGTCGAAATGCAAGTCAACCTGCCCGTGGACATGCCCACCGACAAGGCTGACAAACTCAAAGCCGACGAGAAGGCTCTGGCGCAGAAACTGCAGCACGAAGGCAAATGGCAACACCTCTGGCGCGTGGCTGACCGCTATGCCAACGTCAGCATTTTCGACGTGGCCAGTCACGACGAACTGCATCAATTGCTGTCCTCGCTGCCGCTGTTTCCTTATATGGACGTGCGTGTCACCGCGCTGGCGCGCCACCCCTCGGCCATCTGATCCCGGAGCCGCTCATGCCCTACATCATCGAAACCTTCGACAAGCCCGGCAGTCTGGCCCTGCGCCAGGCCACGCGCGCCGAGCATCTGGCCTTTCTGGACGCCAACAAGCATCTGCTGCTGGCCTGCGGCGCCAAGCTGCATGAAGACGGCACGGATATCGACGGTGGCCTCTATGTCGTCAATGTCGATACCCGTGAAGAAGCAGAGCGGCTGATCCAGGCCGACCCCTTCCATAAGGCCGAATTGTTCGAGCGCGTCGCGATCACGCGCTGGCGCAAAGCCTATGTGGACGGCAAGAGCTATCTTTGATGTTGTAAACCGGCGCGCAGCGCCAAGGAATTCCCATGCCCTACGCTGATCTCAGCCAGGCTCGCCTGTACTACGTCGTTGACGGCCCCGCCGACGCCCCGCCCTGGTCCTGTCCAACACGCTGGGCACCAATGCCGACATGTGGGCGCGCCAGGTGCCGGCCTTTGCCAAGCACTTTCGCGTCGTGCGTTACGACACACGCGGCCACGGCCGCTCGTCCGTGCCGCAAGGCGAATACCGCTTTGATCAACTGGCCGGCGACGTGGTCGAACTGCTGGATCACCTGGGCATCGAACGCGCCCACTTCTGCGGTCTGTCCATGGGCGGCCCCACGGGCCTGACCCTGGCTCTTGACCACGCCAGCCGCATCGATCGCCTGGTTCTGTGCAACACCGCTGCCCGTATCGGCAGTGCGCAGGGCTGGAGTGATCGCATCGGCGCCGTGCAGAAGCAGACGCTGGCCGCGATGGCGCCCGCCCTGGTCGAGCGCTGGCTCACGGAAACGTACCGGCAGCGCGAGCCGGGCCTGTCACAAGTCCTGATCGACATGCTGCGCCGCACGCCCGACGCCGGCTACAACGGCAACTGCGCCGCTCTGCGCGATGCCGATCTGCGCGAGCGCCTGGGTCAGATCCGTGCGCGCACCTTGGTCGTAGCCAGTACGCACGACCTGGCTGCCACCCCCGCCGATGGCCGCTACCTGAGCGAGCAGATCCCCGACGCGCGTTATGTCGAACTGAACACTTCGCACATTTCCAACTGGGAAGATCCCGAGACCTTCACCCGTGAGGTCCTGGCCTTCCTGACGGAGTAAGCCATGCAACGCTGGAAAAACCGCCCGCCGGGCTCGAACTGGGGTGATTACGGTCCGGACGACCAACTCGGGCGCCTGAACCTCATCACCGAAGAGCAGGTCCTGAAGGGCGCACGCGAAATCCAGGCGGGCAAGACGTTTTGCCTGTCCCTGCCGCTGGATTTGCCGGGCGGCAATGTCCTCAATCCGCGCCGGCATCCGCCTCAACTGAGCCCGACGCGGCTGCATGACACGCCCTACGTCAACTTCCCGCTGCGCGCCATCAATCCGGACGCCGTCGACGTCCTCAGCGATGACCAGGTATTGCTGTCCATGCAGTACTCGACCCAATGGGACTCGCTCGCTCATGTCGGCGCGCTGTTCGATGCCGACGGCGACGGACGCGACGAGCTGGTCTACTACAACGGCTTTCGGGCTGGGGTGGACGTGATTGGTCCGGCCGATGGCGACCACACCGGTTGCGGCTGCAACAGTGGCGGCCCTTCGGCAGCACTGAAGATCGGCGTGGAGAACCTCGCCGAAAAAGGCATGCAGGGCCGCGGCGTACTGGTGGATCTGGCGCGCGAATTCGGCACCGGCCGCACCCTGGTCGGCGCCGCCGAGCTGCATCAGGCCATGAAGGCGCAAAACGTGGCCATCGAACCTGGCGACATGCTGGTGCTGCGCACCGGCTACGCCGAGGCGGTGGTGCAGATGCAAGGCACTCCCGACGCCAACGTGCTGCACCAGTTCGGCGCGGCGCTTGACGGCACGGATGAGGCGTTGCTGTCATGGATCACGGAAAGCGGCGTAGCGGCCATCTGTGCCGATAACTACGCGGTGGAAGCTTATCCGGCGCGAGACCGCCAGGGCCGACGCGCCATGCTGCCGCTGCACCACCATTGCCTCTTCAAGCTGGGCCTGCCGCTGGCAGAACTCTGGTACCTGAAGGATCTGGCGCAATGGCTGCAGGACAACGGCCGCAACCGCTTCATGCTGACTGCCCCGCCGCTGCGTCTGCCGCATGCGATCGGTTCGCCGGTCACACCCATCGCCACGGTTTGAGGTCTACGTCACCCGCGCGGCGTGCCGCGCGGGTCACTGCCAGATGCTTTAGCCGCCCTTGAGGCAAGTGCTCATGAAGGTCTTGCGCTGGTCACCCGCCAAAGACTGAGCCCCCGCCTTGGCGTTGCAGTCTTTCATCCTCTGCTGCTGCGGCGTGAGCGGTTTGGCCGGCGCTTCGCCCTTGAGGCAGCTGCTCATATACGTTTTGCGGTCATCGCCCTTTTTACCCGCTGCGGACGCATTGCAATCGGACATGCGTTTTTGCTGCGGGGTCATTTCCTTGGTTGCTGCGGCCGGGGCCGCCGTCTGAGCAACGGCCGTGCCGCCGGCCATGAGGGCCAGACACAGACCGGCAACGATGGTGGATGTGCGGAAAATCATGCTTTCCTCCCTGCTCCAGCCCGAGCACGCTGCGCATCAACGCCGGAAGCGGACATGCCGGGGCCGTCCCCGGTCGGCACCAGTGTCGATCAAAGGTCTGGCTCTGGCAAGCCCGCTCAGGACATAATGGCCGGGTCTGCCACCCTGGAGGTGCACCATGACACTGTTCAAGAAATTGTCAGCTACCACCTTGCTTTGCCTTAGCACGCAGGTATCGGCCCAGAGCCTGCCCCAAGGCGTGAGCCTCGGCAATCTGGAGGCGTCCCGAGACGCCCAGACCGGGCAAACCGTCATTACGGGCACGTATGGCAATCAGAGTCAGGCCCGCATCGAGCACGCGTCGGTCACCTTTGCGCTATTTGATGCAGGCGGTCGCGAAATTGGCCGCATTTCCACGCAATCCGAGGCGGCGCTACTGCCGGGCGCCGTCTGGCACTTCCGCGCCAGCACACCGCTGGATGTCCGGCGCTTTTCGGCCATAAGCGCTACGGCGCAATAAGCCCCGGCCACCCGCCGTTTTCCAGCATCCAGCCATTGTGGGAAAATGCAGTACGCCCAGGGCCCGCCTAAGCGATCCCGGTGCGCGGCCTGGTCTGGCACCATGCAACGCGCCCAAGAGGCACTAACCGCAGGATACGATCATGTTTCCCAAAAGACTTACCGACGGCTACCAGTCCTTTCTCGAGGGCCGCTTTCCCGCTGAACGCAGCCGCTACGAAGCCCTGGCTGAGAAAGGCCAGCGACCGGAAATCCTGATCATCAGTTGCTGCGACTCGCGCGTATCGCCCGAAGCCATTTTCGATGTGGGCCCCGGCGAACTATTCGTCGTGCGCAACGTGGCCAACCTGGTGCCACCCTGCGATCCCGACTCCGAATCCTCCTACCACGGCACCAGCGCGGCAATCGAATTCGCCGTCAATGGCCTGGAGGTCAAACACATCGTCGTGATGGGCCACGCGTCCTGTGGCGGCATTCGCTCTTATTACGATGATGCCGAACCGCTGTCCAAGATGGATTTCATCGGCAAATGGATGTCGCAGATTGCGCCGGTGGCCACGTCGTTGGGTGAGAGCACAGGCGACCGCGCCCAGGATCTCAAGCGCCTGGAGTTGGCCGTCATCGGACACAGCCTGGACAATCTGATGACCTTCCCGTCCATCCGCCGCCGCGTGCAAAGCGGCGCGCTGCAATTGCATGGCTGCTACTTCGGCGTGGCCTCGGGTGTGCTGTTCGTGCGCGACACCGCATCCGGTGCATTCGTCCCCTGCCTTGAACATCAACCTGGCTGACATGCCACGGCGGTTGCGCTCGCGCGCCGGCCGTCACGGTGGCGACGCGTCGCGATGACTCGTTCCCGCGCCTCCTGGCTCGGCGGCCGCGCCCTGCCTTCGCACGAAGGCCGCGCCCCTTCGGCCTGCCTTCCCCGTCCCGAGGCCGACGACACACCGCTGGGCCGCGCCATTGCCCCACGTGTGGCACGGCATCCTGGCCTGGCAGGCATCCACGCGCTGGCCGACGCGTACGACGCTTTCGCCGCACGCATGCTGCTGGCGCGCGCGGCGCAGCGCACGCTGGATGTGCAGTACTACATCTGGCATGACGACATGACGGGCACGCTGCTGCTGGAGGCCTTGCATCAGGCGGCCGAGCGAGGCGTACGCGTTCGCCTGCTGCTCGACGACAACGGCACATCCGACCTGGATGCCACGCTTGCTGCACTCGCTCAGCATCCTCATATCGAGGTGCGGCTGTTCAACCCCTTCGTCGTGCGCCGCCCCAAGGTCATCGGCTACCTGACGGACTTCAAGCGCCTTAACCGGCGCATGCACAACAAATCCTTCACTGCCGACAACCAGGTGACGATTCTGGGCGGTCGCAATGTCGGCGATGAATATTTCGGTGCGACCGACAGCGTGCTGTTTGCGGATCTGGATGTCCTGGCCGTCGGGCCGGTCGTGCAGGAAGTCTGCGCGGATTTCGATCGCTACTGGAACAGCCCCCCCGCGTATCCGGTAGAACAGATTCTCGGCGCGGCGCCGGCGGGCGAACTCGGCCGGCTGGCCAGAACCGCCAGACGGCTCGAAGGCGACCCCAAGGCTGACGCCTATATCAAGGTACTGTCGCAGACCCCGCTGGTGCATCAGTTGTTGCAGGGCGAACTGCCGCTGGAGTGGTCGCCTGCGAGCATGGTCAGTGACGATCCCGCCAAGACGCTAGGCCAGGCCCGACCTGAAGCCCTGCTGACCTATCAGCTCAAAACCGTCATTGGCGAACCTCAGGCGCACGTGGACCTGGTCTCGCCCTACTTCGTGCCCACCACGCAAGGCACGGAGGCATTCTGCGCCTTGGCACGCCGCGGTGTGCAAGTGCGTGTACTGACCAATGCACTGGAGGCGACCGACGTCAGCGCGGTGCACTCCGGTTATGCGCGCCGCCGTAAAGATCTGCTGGCCAGTGGCGTACAGCTGTTCGAGATGCGCCGCACGGGCGGTGCCATGCAGCGCAACCGCAGCCTAGGCCCATTCGGCAGCTCCGGATCCAGCCTGCATGCCAAGACCTTCGCGATCGACGGCCACAGCGTTTTTGTGGGCTCTTTCAACTTCGACCCGCGTTCGGCTCACTTGAACACCGAACTGGGCGTGGTCATCGAAAGCCCGGCCCTGGCGCAAAGCATCTGCCAAAGCTTCGACACGCAGATACCCGCGGGCGCCTACCATGTGCGGCTGGACGAACGCGGCCGGCTCTACTGGCTGGAGCCCACCACAGGCGGCACCTTCATCCGCCACGATCGCGAGCCAGGCGCCAGCCTGTGGCAGCGTTTTGCCGTGTGGATCCTGTCGCTGTTGCCCCTGGAGTCGCAGCTCTGACGGCCCAGGCGCTGCGCTCCATATCCATATAACCACAATGACTTAGACGGGCTCGCGGGCCTGCTGTTACGGTTGTGTGCAAATCACCGCAATGGCGCCCGTCGATGCCGAGGCGCCTTTTGACGCCGGCGCGCCGGCGCATTCAGGGTTTCCATCATGTACGTGTATGACCCCGTCGACCAACAGCTCGTGCAAGAGCGCGTGGACCAATTCGCTGGCCAGACGCGCCGCTTTCTCGATGGCCAGTTGAGCGAAGACGAATTCCGCGTTCTGCGCCTGCAGAACGGCTTGTATATCCAGCGCCACGCCCCGATGCTGCGCGTGGCCATTCCCTACGGCATGCTGTCGGCGCGGCAACTGCACAAGCTGGCTCATATCGCGCGCCACTATGACCGCGGCTATGGCCACTTCTCCACCCGCCAGAACATCCAGTTCAATTGGCCGCGCCTCGAAGACGTGCCCGCCCTTCTGGGCGAGCTGGCCGAAGTGCAGATGCACGCCATCCAGACCAGCGGCAACTGTATCCGCAACACGACCACTGATCACTTTGCCGGCATCGCTCCCGATGAGTTGATCAATCCGTTAGTGTGGTGCGAAATCATCCGTCAGTGGTCCACGCTGCATCCGGAGTTCGCCTTCTTGCCCCGAAAGTTCAAGATCGCCGTCAGCGGTGCCATCGAAGACCGCGCGGCAGTGGGCGTGCACGACATCGGCCTGCAGGCGGTCGAGCGCGACGGCGAAGTCGGTTTCCGTGTCTGGATCGGAGGCGGCATGGGCCGCACGCCGATGGTGGGCCATCTGATCAAACCCTTTGTCGCGTGGCAGCATCTGCTCACGTACATGCAAGCGGCGCTGCGCATCTACAACCTGCACGGCCGGCGCGACAACAAGTACAAGGCCCGCATCAAGATCCTGGTCAAAGATCTCACCCCGAGGTCTACGCCCAGCAGGTCGAAGAAGAATGGCTACGCATCAAGGACGGCCCGGACACCATCACCCAGCAGCAGCTCGACACCATCGCCGGGCGCTTTGTCTGGCCCGACTATGACGCGGCGGCCGCCAGCGAGCCGGATCCGAGCCCCGAACTCGCGCTCCAGGACAAACACTACGCCCGCTGGCTGCGCAGCAATGTCCATGGCCACAAAATCGCGGGTTACGCCGCGGTATCGCTATCGCTCAAACCCACGGGGGTGCCGCCCGGCGATATCACCGCCGACCAGATGGACGCCGTGGCCGACCTGGCCGAACGCTATGGCTTTGGCGAGCTGCGTGTCTCGCATGAACAGAACCTCATCCTGGCCGACGTCAAGCGTTCGCAACTGCCCGCGCTGTGGGCGGAACTCAAGGCGCTGAATCTGGCCACGCCCAATATCGGCCTGCTGACCAACATCATCGCCTGTCCGGGCGGCGACTTCTGCGCCCTGGCCAATGCCGCGTCCATCCCGGTGGCCGAAGCCATCCAACGCCAGTTCGATGACCTCGACTACCTGTTCGAGATCGGTGAGCTGGATCTGAACATCTCTGGCTGCATCAACTCCTGCGGCCACCATCACGTCGGGCATATCGGCATTTTGGGCGTCGATAAGGCAGGCGAAGAGTGGTATCAGGTGACCATCGGCGGACGCCAGAACGGGGCGGCACGGCCCCTGCCGGACCTCGAGTGACCTGCTCCCCGTGATTAGTACGAAATCGATGTAGAGTCCGTTCCCAAAGGAATGGCAATGAAGAAACGATTTACGGAAGAGCAAATCATCGGCGTGCTCAAGGAAGCCGATGCAGGTGCCAAGCCCGCAGAGTTGTGCCGCAAGCACGGAATCTCCGAGGCAACGTACTACAACTGGAAGGCGAAGTTCGGTGGCATGACGGTGTCGGACGCTCAGAGGCTCAAGGAGCTGGAGCAGGAGAACAACAAGCTCAAGAAGCTGTTGGCCGAGTCGATGCTGGACAAGGCGGCGCTTCAGGATCTGCTAAGCCGAAAGTAGTCAGCCCGCAGGCCAAACGCGAGGCGGTCAGGACATTAATGACCGAGCGCAGCATGGGTGTTACCCGGGCCTGTGGGCTGGTAGGAATTTCGCGGTCGCTGTTTGCCTACGAGAGCACACGCTCAGGCGATGCTGCGCTGACCGAGCGCATGAAAGAGATGGCAGTGGCGAAACGACGCTACGGCTATCGGAGGATCCATGTGCTCTTACGTCGCGAAGGCTGGCAAGCAAATCACAAGCGAATCTGGCGGCTGTACAGTCTGGCAGGGTTAAGCGTGCGAAAACGAAAGCGTAAGCGAATCGCGGCGACCGAGCGCGTGGTTCGCCCAGCGGCAATCGCGCCGAATCAGAGTTGGTCAATGGACTTTGTGGCCGACGGCCTAGCCTATGGCCGCCGATTCCGCTGTTTGACTATCGTCGATGACTACACTCGCGAATGCCTGGCCATCGAGGTCGATACGTCGTTGCCGGGACTGCGTGTTGCCATGGTGCTGCAACGGCTGGCGGAGATGCGTGGCCTGCCGCGATCTATTACCGTGGACAACGGGCCAGAGTTCGCCGGAAGAGCCTTGGACGCCTGGGCCTACCAAGCAGGCGTAAAGCTGTCGTTTATTCGGCCGGGTAAGCCGGTGGAGAACGCTTATATCGAAAGTTTCAACGGCAAGTTCCGCGACGAATGCCTTAACGAGCACTGGTTCTTGTCCCTGCGACAGGCTAAAAGCTTGATCGAAAACTGGCGAGTCGAGTACAACACCGATCGGCCTCACAGCGCGCTCGGATATTTAACGCCGGCGCAATTCGTGCAGGCTCATCAGAAAGAAGGTCTTTTACCCCTGGGCTCTATGTCGGTGCCGTACTAAATCTGGGGGCAGGTCACCAGCCTTGACGTGCGGACTGACCGCGCTCAAATTCAAGAACCCCACATCCGAGTGGCCCGCGAGCAAGTCTGAAACCGCCTGACCTGACCCCTTGTAGGGGACATGCAGCCCTTTCGTTTTGGTTTCCTGCCAGAAGAGTTCTGTATTCAAATGCTCGGACGAACCCAGGCCGCCGCTTGCGAAACTTATCTCGCCGGGCTTCTTCTTCAGCAGCTCAATCAACTCCGCAACGCTGTTGGCCGGGAAACTGGCGTTTGTCACGAGAACGTTGGGCGTGCGAACCGCCTCGGTCAGCAACGTGAAATCTTCCTGAGGCTTATAGGAAAGACGTGGTTGAATGGCCGGGTTGATAGCGTAGACGCCTATCGACGCGATCAGCATCGTGTCGCCATTGGGGTTAGAGCGAGCGACGGCGGACGCGCCAATTGCACCGGTGGCGCCCGGCTTGTTGTCAATGACGACGTTCCGTCCGAGATCCTGGCCTAGTTGTTGTCCGATAGTGCGGGCCACTATGTCCGACGATCCGCCGGGCCCAAACGGAACCACGACCATCAGCGGATGAGACTGCGCTGCGGCCTGAGATGCGGCACAGAGAATGCCTGCCGCGAAGAATGCGGTGGTGAGCTTTTTGAACGTGCTACGTCGCGCGTCTTGCATGGTTGTCTCCTGAAAGTTTTCTTTTGTTTGATTGGTCGCTAGCTGTGAACTGTCAATAGGTTGTATTCGTCCAGGTTGAGTCTGGAGATGGGTACAGCGCGCCCGATGCCTTGGTGGGGTCGATGCCAGTTGTAGTGGTGTAGCCAGGATTTCATGGCATCGGCTCGGTGTTGGGAGTTCTGGTAGGTGTGAGCGTAAGCCCACTCACGCAAGGCCGACTGGATGAAGCGTTCGGCCTTGCCATTGGTCTGTGGGCGGTAAGGTCGGGTAAAGCGGTGCTTGATGCCCAGCTCATGGCACAGCGCGGCGAAGGCGCGGCTGCGAAAGGCCGAGCCATTGTCGGTGAGCAAGCGCTGGATGGTCACGCCCAGGCGCTGGTAGTAGGCCACTGCGTCCTTGAGGAACTGGACGGCGCTGGGGAAGCGCTCGTCGGGGTGGATGTCGGTGAAGGCCACGCGGGCGTGGTCATCGATGGCCACGAAGACGAAGTCCCAGCCGGCCCCCTCAACGGTATCGCGTCGGTTGCCCGTGACCCGGTGGCCAGGGCGCTGGATACGTCCCAGCTTCTTGATGTCGATGTGCAGCAGATCGCCGGGGGCCTGATGCTCGTAGCGCACCACCGGCTCGGCCGGCTCCAGGTCGGCCAGGTGCGACAGACCGGCGCGGGCCAGGACGCGGCTGACGGTGCTGGCTGACACGCCCAGCGCCTGGGCGATGCGCACTTGGGTCAGCCGCTTGCGGCGCAGCTCCACGATAGCCAGCGCCTTGGCCGGCGCAATCGCTCGGGGCGAGACCGTCGGGCGCGAGGACGCATCGGCCAAGCCCGCCTGGCCCTGAGCCAGAAAGCGGCCCAGCCATTTGCGCACAGTCGGCGCGGTGACCCCATAGGCGCGGGCCGCTTCAGGCACACAAACTTGATGGGCGATCAATTGCTGGACCATTTCGAGGCGACGTAGGAAGGTCAATCGGGCATGCTTATGGGTGTTCATCCGGCCGGGCTCCTTGAGTGAACTGGGGGGTTGGCGATTTCCAGTTTCTCAAATCCGGTTCGGATGAACCATGCATACAACCTATTGAATCTTCACACCTAGCCAGGTATCGCCGGCCCTATGCGCGCGGCCGCCTGCCGGGCGTTCAGGGCGCCGGATTCGGCCAGCGCGCCTGGATGGCGTTGACGGCCTTGACGATTTCCGGCGATAGCGTGACGTCGGCGCTGTCGATATTTTCTTTGAGCTGCTCCAGTGTGGTCGCACCGATCAGGTTGCTGGTCACGAAGGGCTGGACGTTGACCCAGCCCAGGGCCAGCTGCGTGGGCGTCAGTCCGTGCTGGCGGGCCAGGGCGCAGTACTCGGCCGTGGCGGCTTCGGACTGCGGATTGCTGTAGCGCGTAAAGCGCTCGAACAGCGTCAGGCGCGCCCCTTCGGGGCGGGCCCCGTCAAGGTATTTGCCACTGAGCATGCCCATGGCCAGCGGCGAGTAGGCCAGCAGACCCACGTCCTCGAAGCGGCTGAACTCCGACAACCCGAGCTCATAGTGGCGATTGAGCAGGCTGTAGGGGTTCTGGATGGAAACCAGACGCGGCAGTTGGCGAGTCTCGGCCTCTTTGAGGAATTGCGCCACCCCCCACGGGGTCTCGTTGGAAACACCGATATGGCGGACTTTGCCGGCGCGCACGAAGTCGTGCAGGACTTCCAGCGTTTCGCCGATGGGCACCGTATGCGCATCGTCGACCCAAGGATAATTGGGGCGGCCGAACGTCATGGTCGTGCGGTCCGGCCAATGCAACTGGTAGAGATCCAGATAGTCTGTCTGCAACCGCTTGAGGCTGTCGTCCAGCGCCTGGGTCAGGTTCTTGCGATCCAGGAAGGTCTTGCCGTCACGAATGTGTCCGGGCCGTTTGGCGTCCCGTACCGGGCCGGCCACTTTGCTGGCCAATACGATGTCCTGCCGGCGGCCGCTTTTGGCCAGCCAGGTGCCGATGTAGCTTTCGGTGCGGCCCTGCGTTTCGGCCTTGGGCGGGACGGGATACATCTCGGCCGTGTCGACCAGGTTGACCCCGCGCTCCAGTGCATAGTCCAGCTGCTGGTGAGCGTCGGCTTCCGTATTCTGCTGGCCCCAGGTCATGGTGCCCAGGCCGATCAGGCTGACCGAAAGGTCGGTGCGGCCAAGCTTGCGGTATTCCAAGGAAGTGCTCCGGTCGGTGCGTCGCCCGCGGCAACGCCTTGGCTGCCGATCTTACACCCCGCCCCGCTGGCACGTGCCTGGGGCTTATCGGCGGCGGGCCGCCCGGATGGCGCTGCGCGATGCCTGGCAGCGTCCGAGCAAATGGCCGTCCTTCCATGCCGCGGCGTTCTGCGGCAGATAGAAGGGATCGCGGCAGACGACGTAATGGGTGTCGATGACGTCCTCCAGCAGACTGCGACTGGTTTTCGCCCCCATCGTCGTGCCACTGATATGGCCGGCCGCGCAGTCATCGCCATCGCGTTTGATCTGGCAAAACGTGATGTTGATACGGAATGTGCAGAGGTTATGCAGTCTTTTGACGCTGGGCCCTGCCGGCTCGCTGACCAGGCATTGGGTGACCGCTGCGCCATAGACAATGTCGCTTGGCGGCGCCGCCAGTGTGGGCCGGGCGAGGGCGAAGACGAGCAGACAACAGAGGAATCGGGCGGCCTGGCGCATAGGGGCGGTGTCGTGTACGCAGAGCGTTATACGCAATTCCGGCAAGCATGGCTACAAATTGTTGCGGCAGGCCTGCCTCGCATTGTTAGCATGAATTGCCGGCATATGCCGGCTGTCCCCTGAAGGAGGTCGTTATGCGAGAGCAGATCAGCAAGCGTGTTGCGGTCGTCGGCGTGATGGGCGCCCTGCTGTTGGCAGGTTGCGCCACGCCACAGCAAACGAATACGGCGGTGGGAACTGGCGCGGGTGCCGCCGTGGGCGCGGGCGTGGGCGCCTTGGTCGGGCATGGCAAGGGCGCGGCCATCGGGGCAGGCATCGGCGCGGTGGCCGGTGGCCTGATTGGCTACAACTGGAAGACGGTCAAGGACGATGTGCAGCAATCCGCCGCCTCGTCGCTGGGTGTGGACGTAGTCGAGATGCCGGACGGGTCGTTGAAGGTCAGCATTCCTTCGAATGTGTCGTTCGACACCGGGCGCGCCACACTCAAGCCAGCCTTGTTGCCTGTGCTCGATAGCGTGGCCAAATCGGTGGAGCAGCACCCGGAACTGCGGGTCAAGACCGTGGGACATACCGACAATACCGGCTCGGTGGCCACCAACCAGAAGCTGTCGCAGGCGCGTGCCCAGGCGGTGGCGACCTATCTGTCGCGCCACGGTGTGGCGGCTTCGCGCATCATGGTCGAGGGCCGGGCGGCCACCGATCCGATCGGCGACAACAGCACCGTCGACGGGCGTGCGGCCAATCGCCGCGTCGAGATATACCTCTACGCCGTGAAGCAGTAGTATGACGCACGGGTCTGCTCGCGAGGCAGCGGGCCCGTGCTGGAGGTGCATTCATGACTCAACGATATCTGCGCATGGACCTGTCCATTGCGCGCGCCGCGCTGCCGTCCTGGCAGGCGCACCCTAACCGTCAGGCGCTGCAAAAACGCTTCCGGTTCGATCACTTCAATGCGGCGTTCGGCTTCATGAGCCGGGTGGCGATGTTTGCCGAGAAGATCGATCATCACCCGGAGTGGACCAATGTCTACAACCGGGTGGATGTGATTCTGACCACGCACGACGCCGGCGGCGTGACCGAGCTGGACGTGCGGATGGCGCAATTCATGGATGAGGCGGCCGCTCAGGCCGGTGCCACCGGCCTGGCGATCCCCGCCTGAGGCCAGGCTCAGTTCACGCGCGCGCCGTCGGCGTTGCGCACGTAGTAGATGCGCATGGCGTGCTGGCGCTGCTGCGCGTCGAGCACCCGGATGGTGACCGACCGGGGCGTGAAGCCGGCGGGGGTGGCCAGTTTGCCCACCGCGTGGTCGTAGCGGGAAAGCGTCAGCGGGATTGCCTCGGGCGTGATGCGATCGCGTTTGCCGTTGGCGTAGTTGCCGTCGACCACGAGCTCGAGGGTGCCCTGAAAGGGCTTGCCGGTGTCGGTGTCGCGCATGACCAGCACCTGATAGTCCAGGTTGCCGGGCTCGCGCTTGAAGCGCGCCGAACGCACGCCGATGTCGCCGCCGCGCGGATCGGGAGGCACGGCATCCTGAAACAGCGCCAGTTCCTGGTTGAGCGCCTCGACGCGGCTGCGCGCCTGAGCCAGGTCGGTGGTGAGTTGTTCGTGCGTGGATTTGTTGCTGTCGCGTTGAGCGACCGCGTCATCGAGCTGGCTTTGCAGGCGTTGCCGGTCAACGTTGGCCGCGCTCAGTTCGGTGTGCAATTGCTCGGACTGCTCGACCGTCAAGCGTTGAGGGCCGTAATTGGCCTGCAAAAACAGCACGCCGCCGGCTCCCAGGGCAATGCCGATGAACCGTAATACCAGCCAGCGCGGCAAGCGGCGCGAGCGTTTTCCGGGTTGGTAGAGCGAAGGCCTGAATACCGGTTTTTGCGACCGTCCGAACATCCCCATGCGAGCTGAATCCTATAGCGGGTGTAATGCGTGGCGCCAGGCGCCTGCTAGCCAAAACGAGAGAGGATACCGCGAGACCTTGCCCGGATGGGTTCCGGACAACTCTGGTTTCCTCCGTTGATAACGTGAAATACGGGGCATCTATTGATCCCTGAGGGATTGGTCCAGCGCCGCCAATCGCTCGGGGGTGCCGACATCGGTCCAACGCCCTTGATGGTGCTGACCGCGCACGCGGCCTTGCCCCATGGCCGCGCGCAACAGCGGCGCCAGCGGTGCCGGCGTATCCGGCGCCATGCCCTGAAACAAGGCAGGATCGTAGATGCCTATGCCCGAGAAGGTCAAACGCGGGCCTTCGGCGCTGGATACCTGGCCATCGGCAGCGAGCAGGAAGTCGCCGGCCGGATGCTGGGGCGGGTTGTCCACCAGCAGCAGCCAGGCGCCGCGGGCCGGCAGTTGCGCCGCGGCCGCGCCGGCCTGCGCCGGATCCCAGTCGCACCAGATGTCGCCATTGATCACCAGAAAAGGAGCCTCGCCCAGCAACGGCAAGGCGCGCACGATGCCTCCTGCCGTCTCCAGGGGCACCGTTTCGGGCGAGTAGCGCACCGTCAGACCGTAGGCCTGACCGTCGCCCAGCGCGCTCTCGATTTGGCCGCCCAGCCAGGCATGGTTGATGACGACCTCGCGAAAGCCGGCAGCGGCCAGCCGTTCGAGGTGCCAGACGATCAAGGGTTTGCCGGCCACGGGCAGCAAGGGTTTGGGCGTGCGGTCGGTCAGCGGACGCATGCGTTGGCCGCGTCCGGCCGCCAGGATCATGGCGCGCATCAGAAGGTGTACCCCACCTTGACTTCCCGGTTGTCGAGTTTGTCCAGCAGGCGCAACAGCGGGCTGAAGACGCCGTAGCGCTGCGCGACCTGGCGAACGTAGGCATTCACGCGGGGCATGTGGTCCAGATAGCCGGGTTTGCCGTCACGGTGGTTCAGGCGGGCGAACACGCCCAGGATGCGCAGGTTGCGTTGCAGCCCCATCCACTCGTAGGCCCGGTGAAACTGCGCGAAGTCGTCGTCGACAGGCAGGCCCGCCTTGCGGGCCATTTCCCAGTAACGAATGGCCCAGTCCAGTTGCTGCGGTTCTTCCCAGGTGGTTCGGGCATCGGTCACCAGCGACGCCAGGTCGTAGGTGATGGGCCCGACCAGGGCGTCCTGGAAGTCGATCACGCCGGGGTTGGGACCGAATCGGGGTTCGTCGCAGACCATGAGGTTAGGCGAGTGGAAATCCCGATGAACGAAAACGGCCGGCTGGCTGCCGTTGCTGGTGGCCAGCAAGCTGAAGATGCGCTCGAGCGACTGCGAGGTCTGGTCGTCCAGCGTGGTCTGGTGGTGTACGCCGACGTACCATTGCCCAAACAGCTCCAGCTCGGCGCGCAGGCGCGGCGCGTCATAGGCGGCCAATCCGGCGGTGTCGGCCTTTTGCATGTGGACCAGCGCGGCCAGGGCGTCGCGGTACAGCTGTTGGAGGGTGGCGTCGTCGATCCCTTCGCGGATGCGCTGGGTATAGTTTTTTTCACCCAGATCGCTGAGCAGGAGCACGCCCTGGGTCGAATCCTGCGCTACGATGGCCGGCACGTTGACGCCGGCGGCCGCCAGCACGCCGTCCACATGGACGAAGGGCCGGATGTCTTCGTGCGGGGGCGGGGCGTCCATCAGGATCAGGCTGCGGCCCGCGGCCTGAAGCCGGAAATAGCGGCGGAAACTGGCATCGCCGGAGACGGGCGCCAGGGTTGCCGGTTGCAGGCCGAGGTCGGAGGGCAGGGTGGCAAGCCAGGCGTGCAGGGATGCCAGGCGGGGATCAGTCTGGGGGGAGTTCAAGGCGGCCAGTCTCGCGAAATGCACGTGGGTGGACGGGCGGCTCCCGAACCGGGGCGCCCAGCCTCGGGCGATCGGGGAAACCGGGTCGGCGAGGCTTCTCTATAATACCGGGTCAATCCAGCGTCCGCCCGGGGCTGGCAAGTCCTCACAGACACAGGTTGGTTTTTACTCGTGCATATGATCAGGTGGTTGATCCTCTCCGCTTTCAGCGTCGCCGGGGCCGCTCAGGCTCAAGGCAGCCAGGATGTCGCCCCGGTCAAAAAGGGAAGCCCGGCAGCCAGTACTACCACGGCCGGCGCCGCTGCGGACTCGGCTCAGGAGATGCCCGGCCTGCGTATCTCGCCGGGCTTGCGGGTCCGCCACTTTCCCGACGAGCAGATTCCCGCCTATCTCGAAGCCGATGAGATCGCCGGCGATCCCGATTCGGAGATCACGCTCAAGGGCAACGCCCAGGTGCGGCGTCTCGACGGGGTGGTCAAGGGCGACAGCATCCACTACAGCAATGAAACGGGCGACGTGAACGTCCAAGGCAATGCGCGCATCATGCGCGACGCCACGCTGGTGACCGGTCCGTCGGCCCGGCTCAACATGAATACCTACAGCGGCGAGATCGAGCAGCCCAATTTCTGGATCGGCGCCAGCGGCGGCACGGCCCGCGCCGACCATGCGGACATCTTCAGCCGTTCGCAGATGCGCCTGACCGAGGTCACCTACAGCGGTTGTCCCTGCGCCAAGCCGTCCTGGTACATCGAGGCCAATACCGTCGACCTGGATTTCGATGAGAATGAAGGCGTGGCCCGCAATGGGGTGCTGTACTTCAAGGACGTGCCGATTCTGGCGTCGCCCTACCTGACGTTCCCGATCCGCAAGGAGCGCAAGTCGGGCTTCCTGTTGCCAACCTACGGCTCGTCGAGCAAGACCGGGCTGGATATCTCGGTGCCGTATTACTTCAACCTGGCGCCCAATTACGACGCCACGCTGATCACGCGCTATATGGGCAAGCGTGGTCTGCAGATCGGTGGCGAAGGGCGCTATCTGGGCGAGAGCTATGTCGGGTCGGTGTCGGGCACCTATCTGCCCAACGACCACGACGCCGGTTTTGACCGCTATATGTACCGCCTGACGCACCGGCAGTTCTTCGGCGGCGGCTTCTACGCCGACTGGGATATCAACGGCGTGTCCGATGATAATTATTATCGCGACATGACCACGCTGGGCCTGAATACGGCTTCGACGACGTATCTGCCCCGCCAGGCGCGGGTGGGTTGGTCGTCCAGCTATTGGCAGACCTATGTGCAGGTCTACAAGTACCGCACGTTGCAGGATCCCGACGCGCCCATCGTCCCGCCGTACAACAAAGAGCCGGAGATCTTCCTGCAGGGCGCGCGTTACGACTGGAACGGTTTCGACGTACGCATGGACTCCACCGCCGTGCGATTCCGCCGCGCGTTGTTTGCGGGCACGCGCGTCGGCCAGGAAGGCGAGCGCCTGCAGGCTTATCCCACGATTTCCTATCCCATCGTGCGTGCCGGCTGGTACATCACGCCCAAGGTCGGCGTGAACTACACCCAGTACCACACCTCCTGGTTCAACACCGATTGGAACAAACTGGGCAGCATGTCGCCCTACCAGGCGACCGACTCGCGCACGGTACCGATCTTCTCCGTGGATGCGGGGATGACCTTCGAACGCCCCACGACGCTGTTCGGCAAAGAATCGACGCAGACGCTGGAGCCGCGCCTGTATTACCTGCGGGTGCCTTACCGCAATCAGGATGCTCTGCCGGTCTATGACACCAGTCTGTCGGACTTCAGCTTTGAGCAGGCTTTCCAGGAAAACGTTTACACCGGCGGCTGGGATCGCATCGCCAATGCGAACCAACTGACTGCCGCGCTCACCACGCACTGGCTGGACGCCAACACGGGCTTTCAGCGGGTGGCGCTGTCCGTGGCGCAACGCCTGTACTTCGAAGACCAGCGCGTCACCTTGCCGGGCGAGACGCCCCGCGAAAACGTGCGCTCGGATTTCCTGGTGGGTGCCAGTGCGGCCCTGACCGACACGCTGACGACCGATGTCGCCGCCCAATACAACCCGTATGACAACAACTGGTCGCGCGGGCTGGTGAGCGCGCGCTGGTCGCCGCAGCGTCAAACGACGGTGGCGGTGGCCTATCGTTATCAGCGCGACCCGATCAACAACATCTCCTACGCGCCGCGCGGACAGAATCAGGTCACGTTGGCGCTGCAATGGCCCTTCACCAACCGTTGGTATGGCGTGGGCCGTATCGACTACGCTATCAAGTCCGACCCGGGCTCGGTGGTCGGTGCTTCGGATGGTCCGCGGGTGACGCAGGCCATTGCCGGGGTCGAGTACAAGGGCGATTGCTGCTGGACGGGCCGGATGGTCTTCCAGCGTTATGCCGTGGCGGCCAACGACACCAATACGGCGATTTTCTTCCAGCTCGAATTGACCGGGCTGGGTGCTTTGGGGACCGATCCCCTCAAGCTGCTCGATAAGAGCATTCCGGGCTATCAGCCGGTTTCGCAGCCTGCCGCGGCAGGCACGACATTTGAAAGGTATGAATGATGCGTAGGTTGCACTCGTCGCGCCGTTTTCGCGGCAGCCTTCTGGCGCTGGCCTTGGGCCTGGCCATGCCCTTGGCTCACGCAGCGGACAAAGCAGGAGCCGCCAAGCCGGCACCGACCAAGGCGCCCGCCGCGTCCTCCGAGCAGTTTGTCGACGGCATCGCCGCCATCGTCAACAAGGATGTCATCACCATGCGCGAGGTGCAGGAAGCCACCACGCGCGCCAAAGTGGACCTCAAGCGCCGCGGCATTCAACTGCCCGACGACAGGACGCTGCAGAAGCAAGTGTTGCAACGGTTGATTTTCGAGCGCCTGGAGCGCCAGGAAGCCGACCGTCTCGGCATCCGCGTCGATGATAATCAGGTCAATCAGGCCATCAACATGGTGGCCACGCGCAACAAGATCACGCAGCAGCAGTTGCGCGCCGAAGTCGAAAAGAGCGGCGTGAGCTGGGATGAGTACCGCAAGTCGCTGCGCGACGAAATCCGCGCCGATCGCCTGCGTCAGCGCACCATCGATAACCACATCGTCATCACCGACGCCGAGGTCGACGCCTATCTGAAGGATCAGGCACGCAATCCGGCGCTGCAGCGCGAGGCTGCGGCGCCTGCTGCCGCACCCGCGCCGCAGCAGGCTCAGCCTCAAGCGGCGGGCCCGGAGCAGATCGCGCTGGCGCAGATCCTGGTGCGCGTACCCGAGGGTTCATCGCCCGAGACGGTAGCCAGCCTGCGCAAGAAGGCCGAGGAGGTGTTGGCCCGCCTCAAGCGAGGCGATGATTTCGCCAGCGTGGCGGCTGCGGCCTCCGATGGCCCCGAGGCGCTGCAAGGTGGCGTCATGGGCGCGCGCACGCTCGACGGCTGGCCGGATCTCTTCGTCAAGGCCGTGCAAGGCGTGCCGGCCGGACAGGTCAGCGGCATCGTGCAGTCGGGCAATGGCTTCCATATCCTGAAGGTGTTGCAGCGCGCCGATGGCCGGGCCCCGGCCCGCGCGCAGCAACGTCCCGCCCCGCCCCGCCCCGGCCGCACAGGCGCCCGGCCAGCGTGCCTCGCAAGGCCCGGTGCGTGTGACGCAGACGCATACCCGCCACATTCTGATCAAGACCTCGACTGTCATGAGCGATGACCAGGCGCGCCAGCGTCTGGAGCAGGTGCGCCAGCGCCTCGCTGCGGGCGGAGCCAAGTTTGAAGACATGGCGCGCCAGTATTCGCAGGATGCCACGGCGCCGCAAGGCGGCGATCTGGGCTGGGTCAATCCGGGGGAGATGGTGCCGTCGTTCGAGGCTGCCATGAATTCGCTCAAGCCGGGCGAGGTCAGCCAGCCCATCGAGTCGCCGTTCGGCTGGCACTTGGTCCAGGTGCTGGAGCGCCGCGAAAAAGACGTCACCGACGAGGTTCAGCGCATGCAGGCCCGCCAGACGCTGTTCGAGCGTCGCGCCGGCCCGGCGTTCGAGGATTGGATGGAGCAACTGCGTGGCCAGGCTTTCATCGACAATCGCCTGGAAAAGCAGGACCGCATCGAGCAGAACAACCGCTGAGTACGGAAGCACCATGTCGCAACACCAGGCGCGCAAGCGCTTTGGCCAACACTTTCTCACCGACGAGAGTGTGGTGGAGTCCATCGTGCGGGCCATCGCGCCCGCGCGTGACGACGCCGTGGTCGAAATCGGCCCCGGCCTGTCGGCCCTTACCGCTCCCTTGCTGGAGAAGCTGGACACGCTGTCCGTGGTCGAGATCGATCGCGACCTTGCTGCCCGTCTGCGCAAGAAGTATCCGCCCGAACGCCTCGTGGTGGTCGAGGCCGACGCCCTGACCGTGGACTTCGGCCAGTTTGGCGCGGGTATGCGGGTGGTGGGCAACCTCCCCTACAACATCTCCAGCCCCTTGTTGTTTCACCTGATGAGCGCAGCGGATCTGGTGCGCGATCAGCATTTCATGCTGCAGCGTGAGGTCATCGATCGCATGGTGGCCGAGCCCGGCACGGCCGACTACGGCCGCTTGTCGGTGATGCTGCAATCGCGCTATCGCATGGAGAAGTTGTTTGATGTCCCTCCCGAGGCCTTCGACCCGCCTCCGCGCGTGGTCTCGGCGGTGGTGCGCATGATCCCCCTGGGCGCGGATCGGCCGCGTCCGGTGAGCGCGGCGGCCTTTGAAGCTGTCGTGGCGCGAGCCTTCTCGCAGCGGCGCAAGATGCTGCGCCGGGGACTGGGTGACTGGGCGGCCCACGTGCCCTGGGAAGCCGTTGGCGTGCCGCCCACGGCGCGCGCCGAGGAAATCGGCGTGGCGCAGTTCATTGGCCTGACCGACGCGCTGGTCAACGCCGGCGTGGTCAAGGGCTAGCGTCTGGCTGCGGCCTGGCCTGAAGGGGCTAGCCGCGCGCCGGCTTGAGCGGCAGGATGCGCTGGTAGCCGGGGGCAGTGGATGGCGGGCATGCGCCTGGACGATGCCAGCCAGCCGCCGGGCCAGATCCGGTGCAAACGGCGTGGCGCGGCGCAGGCTGAGATCCACATGTAGCGAAAGCTGCTCCATCGTGGCGGCCAGATAGTTGTCGCGCGTCTGCCAGAGCTCCATCAGACAAAGCAGGCGTTTGTCATCGGCATCGAGCAAGCGCAGTTGCAGCGCCAGGGGATCGCCGTCGAGCACCTCGCGCATGTAGGCGACCTGGATATGCATCGTATAAATGCCGCAGCCGCTCGTGCGGGTGTAATCCAGGCCCACGCCCGCCTGTCCCAGAAGTTCGAAACCCAGGCCATCGAAGACGCCTACATAGTGAGCGGCGTTCATGTGGCCGTAGGCGTCGATCCAGGCCGGATCGACGCTGAGCGTGGTACGAGGCAGGTCTGTCATGGGGAGTTGTCGCAGGGTTCACAGACGACGCCGGGCGGCCGCCATCCACAGTTGCATGACATCGCGCGCGCGCGCGGTGAGGTAGTCGCTGGCATGCGTCAGGGCATGCTCCAAGGTGTGCGAGCCGGGCAGCAGGCTGAACGCGGCGGTGATACCCGCCGGGTGCAAGGCTTCGTAGCCTTCGCCCAGCGATCCGGCCAGGGCCACCACGGGCACTCCCGCCTGTTGGGCCAGGCGGGCGACGCCGGCCGGTGTCTTGCCGCGCAAGGTCTGCGCATCCATGCGGCCTTCGCCGGTGAAGGCCAGCGTGGCGCCTTGCAGCGCTTGCGCCAGGCCTCCCCGTTCGGCGACGAGTTCCACGCCCGGCCGAAACCGGGCGCGCAGAAACGCGTGCGCGGCAAAGCCCAGGCCGCCGGCGGCTCCGGCACCTGCGGTGTCGCGATGGTCGTGCCCCAGCGTGTGATGAGCGATAGTGGCCAGTTGGCCGAGTGCGGCGTCGAGTTGCGCGACCTGTTGAGGATTGGCGCCCTTCTGGGGGCCGAAGACATGCGCCGCCCCTTGCGGGCCGCACAGCGGATTGTCGACGTCGCAGGCGACGTGCACATCCAGGCTGGCCAGACGCGCATCCAGGCCGTCGAGGTCGATGCGGGCCAACGTTTGCAGCGCCGCGCCGCCGGGCGCGATCTCCTTGCCCTGGGCATCCAGAAAACGCGCGCCCAGCGCTCGTAGCATGCCGCTGCCGCCGTCGGTGGTGGCCGAGCCGCCCAGCCCCAGGATGAGTGTGCGGGCGCCGTCGTCCAGGGCCGCCAGGATCAATTGACCTACGCCATAGGTATCGGCGCCCAGCGGGTCGCGCTGCGCCGCGGCGATGCCTTCCAGGCCGGCGGCCGATGCCATTTCGATGACGGCCGTTGCGTCATCGAGCCAGCCCCATTGCGCCAAGGTGTCGCGGCCCAGCGCGTCGCGCACACGTGTCTGGCGGGCCTGTCCACCCGTGGCCGCCAAGACGGCCTCGACCGTGCCTTCGCCGCCGTCGGCCATGGGCACGAGCACGGTGTGAGCGCCGGGGCAGGCCTGCTTGACGCCGCGCTCGATGGCGCGCGCCGCGTCGGCGGCGCTGAGACTTTCCTTGAACGAATCCGGGCAATGACGATCTTCACGGCCGCTCCTGTGTCGAGGCAAGCGGCCATGATACCCGCGTGCCTCGAGGCGGCGTACCATAGGGTTTCCTGTGGACTCCTCCCTGAGCGTATTCATGACTGTATTGCGCCGCACCAAAATTGTCGCAACCCTGGGGCCTGCCAGTTCAACACCGCAGATGATCGGCGCGCTGATCGACGCCGGCATGGACGTGGCCCGCTTGAATTTCTCTCATGGCAGCGCGGATGACCACCGCGAGCGCGCGCGCACGATACGCCGGCTGGCTGCCGAGCGCGGGCGCTTTGTGGCCATCATGGGCGATCTGCAGGGGCCGAAGATCCGCATCGCGCGGTTTGCCGACAAGCAGGTCACGCTGGCGGTGGGCCAGCCTTTCACGCTGTCGCGCACCCATCCCAAAGACGCCGGTAACGCCACCGTGGTCGGGATCGATTTTCCCGAGCTGGTGCATGACTGTCGGCCCGGCGACGAGCTCTTGCTCGACGATGGCCGCATCGTCCTGCAGGTGGATCGTGTCGTGGGTGACGAGGTCCACACCACGGTGACCGTGGGCGGCTCGTTGTCAAACAACAAGGGCATCAATCGGCGGGGAGGCGGAATCTCGGCGCCCAGCCTCACGGACAAGGATCGCGAGGACATCCGGCTGGCCGCCGAGCTGGCGCTGGACTACGTGGCGGTGTCGTTTCCGCGCTATGGCCATGATATCGACGAGGCGCGCGCCCTGGTGCGGGCGGCGGGCAGCGAGGCCTGGATCATCGCCAAGATCGAGCGCGCCGAAGCCGTTGCCGACGACGAGGCGCTGGATTCGCTCATCCGTGCCAGCGATGGCGTGATGGTGGGGCGCGGCGATCTGGGAGTGGAAGTCGGCGACGCCGAGCTGGTCGGTATCCAGAAACGCATCATCCAGCATGCCCGCACCCTGAACAAGCTGGTCATCACTGCCACGCAGATGATGGAGTCCATGATTTCCAGCCCGATGCCGACGCGCGCCGAGGTATCTGACGTGGCCAACGCGGTGCTGGATTACACCGATGCGGTCATGTTGTCGGCGGAAAGCGCGTCGGGGCAATACCCGGTGCAGGCGGTGCAGGCCATGGCCCGGATTTGCCTCGGGGCGGAAAAGCATCCGACCACCACGCATTCGCATCACCGTTTGGGCGAAACGTTCACGCGCTGCGACGAGACGATCGCGTTGGCGGCCATGTATGCGGCCAATCACTTTCCGGGCGTCAAAGCCATCATCGCCCTGACGGAAAGCGGGCATACGCCGCTGATCATGTCACGCATCCGCTCGGGCGTACCTATCTATTGCTACAGCCCGCATCCGTTGACGCAGAATCGCGCCGCGCTCCTGCGCGGGGTGTATACCGTGCCATTCGCGCCAGCCGACTACGAGCCGGCCGAGCTCAGCGACGCGGCCATCGAGGCGCTCAAGCAGCGTGGCCGCGTCGAGACCGGCGATTGGGTCATCCTGACCAAGGGGGACTTCTATCGCGACAGCGGCGGCACCAATGGCATGAAGATATTGCGCGTGGAGTGATCAGCCGAAAAACCAGTAGCACACGCCGATGGACGCCAGCACACCGGCCAGGTCGGCGATGAGCGCGCAGCCGACGGCGTGACGCGCGCGCATGATGCCCACCGAGCCGAAGTACACCGCCAGCACGTAGAAGGTGGTTTCGGTGCTGCCTTGCATGACGGCGGATAGCAGCGCCGGAAAACTGTCCACGCCGAAGTGCGCCATGGTTTCGAGCATCATGGCACGCGCGGCGCTGCCCGAAAACGGTTTGACCAGGGCGGTGGGCAGGGCGTCAACGAAGCGGGTGTCCCAGCCGGCCGACGCCGCCAGCCAGCGAATGCCATCGAGCAGGAAGTCCAGCGCGCCCGAGGCGCGCAGCACGCCGACGGCACACAGCATGGCCACCAGATAAGGAAGCAGATCGCGCGCGATACCGAAACCCTCTTTGGCGCCGGCGATAAAGCTTTCATAGACGGGGACTTTTTTGCATGCGCCGACCACCAGGAAGGCCACCAGCACGGCAAATAAGGTCAGATTCCCCAACAGCGACGACAGGGCGGCGATGGCGCTGGCGGACATGCCGGCCAGCAGCCCCATGAAGCCGCCAAGCAGCAAGGCGCTGCCGCCCAGCCAGGCCAGCACGACCGGATCCCAGAGCCTGAGCCGCTGGCAGACCGCCACGGCGAGCAGGCCGGCCAGCGTGGAGGCGCAGGTGGCAAGCAAAATGGGCAGAAAGACCAGCGTGGGGTCGGGCGAGCCCTGCTGGGCCCGGAACATGAACAGCGTGACCGGCAAGAGCGTCAGGGACGATGCGTTGAGCACCAGAAAGAGAATCTGCGCGTTGCTGGCGGTGTCGGGCCGCGGGTTGAGCGACTGCAGTTCACGCATGGCTCGCAGGCCGATGGGCGTGGCGGCATTGTCCAGGCCGAGGCCATTGGCCGCGAAATTGAGCGTGATCAGGCCGATGGCAGGGTGGTTGCGCGGTACGTCCGACATCAATCGCGCAAACAGCGGCCCGAGCAGCCGGGCCAACGTGCCGACCAGGCCGGCGACCTCGGCGATGCGCAAGAATCCCAGCCAAAGCGTCAGCGTGCCGAACAGCAGCACCATGACCTCGACCGAGACGCGCGCCATCTCGAACAGGCTGGCGACGATGGCACGGAACACGTCGGGCTCGCCCAGCCCGATCCAACGCACCAGGCCTGCGGCCGCGGCAACCAGAAAGAAAGCCAGCCAGAGTTTGTTCAGCATTGCTCACCAGGGAAGCAGGGGTGGCGCTATTGTCGCAGACCGCCATCGCGGCAGGTTTGTGCGAGGCCGTTCAAACTGGTAACTTGGTTACATAATCATGCTCCCGCGGAGGACAGCCATGAGTGTCAGATCACGCTTGGCGCAGTGGCGTCGCAAACGCATTTCCGAGCCCGCCTATCACTGGGCCCGGGCGGCGCTGCCAGGCCTGTCGGCCACAGAGCGCGAGGCCATCGAGGCGGGCGACGTCTGGTGGGACGGCGACCTGTTTACCGGCAACCCGGACTGGAACAAGTTGCTCGCGGTGCCCGCGGCCACGTTTACCGAACAAGAGCGCCAGTTCATCGCCGGGCCGGTAGCCCGCTTGTGTGCGCTGCTCGACGAATGGGAGATCGAGTGGAAGCGGCGGGATCTGCCTGCCGAGGTCTGGGATCTCATGCGGCGCGAGCGCTTCTTCGGTATGATCATCCCCAAGGAATACGGCGGACTGGGTTTTTCGCCTTACGCGCATTCCGAAGTCGTGCGACGCGTCTCCGCCTATTCGATCACCGCCGGCGTGACGATCATGGTGCCCAATTCGCTTGGCCCTGGTGAGTTGCTGCTGCAGTTCGGTACGGATGCGCAGCGCGAGTTCTGGTTGCCGCGGCTGGCCGATGGCCGTGAGATCCCCTGCTTCGGGCTCACCAGTCCGCAGGCCGGGTCCGATGCCGCGGCGATGACCGACGTCGGCGTGGTGTGCCGCCAGGTGATCGATGGGCAGGAGTTGTTGGGTATCCGCCTTAACTGGCACAAACGGTATATCACGCTCGGGCCGGTGGCCACGGTGCTGGGCCTGGCCTTCAAGTTGCGCGATCCGGACGGGCTGCTGGGCGGGCCGCAAGAGATCGGCATTTCGGTGGCCTTGGTGCCCACGGATGCGCCCGGGGTCGAAATCGGCCGTCGCCATCTGCCGTCCATGCAGGTATTTCAGAATGGCCCGAACCACGGCCGGGATGTCTTCGTGCCGATCGAAGCGCTCATTGGCTGCCCGGCCAAGGCCGGACACGGCTGGCAGATGCTGATGAGCGCGCTGGCGGCCGGGCGCGGTATTTCCCTGCCGTCGCTGTCGGCCGCCGGCGCGGTCATCAGCGCGCACACCTCGGGGATGTACGCGCGAGTGCGCCGCCAGTTCGGTATCCCGGTAGGACGGTTCGAGGGGGTGCAGGAGAAGCTGGCGCGCCTGGCGGGCCACGCCTATCTGATCGAGGCGGCCCGGCGGCTGACGTGCGCGGCGCTGAATCAAGGCCACAAACCGGCGGTGGTTTCGGCCATCATGAAATACCACGCGACGGAACGCATGCGCATGTCGGTCAACGACGCCATGGATATCCACGGCGGCAAGGCGGTGATCGACGGGCCGGGCAATTACCTCGGCGCGCTCTACCGCGCGCTGCCCATCGCCATTACCGTGGAGGGCGCCAACATCCTCACGCGCTGCCTCATCGTCTTCGGTCAGGGCGCCATCCGCGCCCATCCCTATTTGATGCGCGAGGTCATGGCGCTGGGAGAGACCGATCAGGCCGTAGGGCAGGCGCAATTCGAGCAGGCGTTCTGGTCGCATATGCGGCACAGCGGCATGACCTTTCTGCGCGCCTGGGGGCGTGCATGGACGGGGGGCTGTTCGCACCCGCCCCGCCGGTGCGTGAGGTCAGCCGGTATTTCCGCCGGTTGAGCCGCTATTCAGCCGGGTTTGCCCTGCTGGCGGATGTTTCCATGGCGCTGCTGGGCGGTTCGCTGAAGCGGCGCGAAATGTTGTCCGCGCGACTGGGCGATATCCTGTCCGAGCTTTATCTGTTGTCGGCCCTGCTAAAGCGCTGGGACGACGAGGGCCGTTGCCACGCCGATCTGCCGCTGGTGGCCTGGGGGATGGAGGAGGGTTGCCTGCGCATCGAGCAGGCCATGGATCAGGTCCTGTCCAATCTGCCGCGCCGCGCCGCGCCGCGCCGCGGCCGTCGCGTTGCGCGCTGTCATCCTGCCCATGCGACTGGCGCGCGGGCCGAGCGATGCGCTCACACGCGAGTGCGCCAACGTGTTGCTGGAGCCTTCGGCCACGCGCGACCGGCTCAACGCCGATCTGCAGCGCGGGGGGCAAAGACGCCATCGCCACGCTGGAGGAGGCCTTTGCGCGGGTGACGGCCTTGGGACCGTTGCGAGACCGGCTGCGGCGCGAGGGTGTCAAAGATTGGCGCCAGGCGCACCAGGCCGGGGCCATCAGCGACGAGGTCGCGGCCCAGATTCTGGCCGCCGAAGCGGCCGTGGCGGAAGTGGTCGCGGTCGACGACTTCGCGCCGGAAGAACTGACCGGCCAGACCGAAAGCCCGGCGCACCGCGCGCTCTGAGCCTGGATGGGCCTCAATCGTCCTGATTGGGGTCCATATCGGGGAACAGGATTTCGGTGTAGCCAAACTGCGAAAAATCCTGGATCCGCGAAGGATAGAGGCGGCCGATAAGATGGTCGCACTCGTGCTGAACCACGCGCGCGTGGAAGTCGCTGGCCTCGCGGTCGATGCGTTGGCCATCGGGATCGCTGCCCTGGTAGCGGATATGGCGGTAACGCGGCACCCGTCCGCGCAGGCCAGGTACCGACAGGCAGCCTTCCCAGCCGTCCTCCATCTCATCGGACAGCGGCGTGATGACCGGATTGCACAGCACGGTCTGGGGCACCGCCGGGGCGTCGGGGTAGCGTGGGTTGCGCTCGAAACCGAAGATCACCAGTTGCAGATCCACGCCGATCTGCGGCGCGGCCAGGCCGACGCCGTTGGCGGCGATCATGGTTTCGAACATGTCTTCGATCAGTTGCCGTAACGCAGCGCTGCCGAAGTCCGTCACCGGAGCGGCCACCCGCAGCAGGCGCGGATCGCCCATTTTCAGGATGGGGTGAATCATGGGTGTTAGTCCGCGCGGCCTTTTTTCTGGATGAATTCGATCTTGTAGCCGTCGGGGTCTTCGACGAAGGCGATGACCGTGGTGCCATGCTTCATCGGGCCGGCTTCGCGCGTGACCTTGCCGCCCTTGGCCTTGACCTTGTCACAGGCTTCGTAGGCGTTGTCGACTTCGAGCGCGACGTGGCCATAGCCATTGCCCAGATCGTACTGCTCGGTGTCCCAGTTGTGGGTCAGTTCGATGACGGCGCCTTCATCTTCGTCCTGGTAGCCGACGAAGGCCAGCGTGAAACGGCCATCGGGGTAGTCTTTCTTGCGCAGCAGGCGCATGCCCAGCACGTTGGTGTAGAAGTCCAGGGATTTTTCGAGATTGCCGACACGCAGCATGGTGTGCAGAAAACGCATATTTCTATCCTCAAGGCGAGCCGCGCCAAGCGCGGCGTTCAGACCCCAATCGTAACAGGGGGGCGCCGGATGCCGCGAGGGCTGCCGAATCGGCGCCCGCCTCGAGGGTTTTCCTAATCGGAGCCCAGTTGCAGTTTGCTGGGCTGGCATTTTTCGATGGACGATTTCAGTAGTGCGGCGCAGCGGAAGATGCCGTGGGCGAATTTGCCATAAGGCAGGGTCAGAAACAGCGCCATCACCACGCCCAGATGCACCGCCAGCATTATCCCCATCCAGCCCGTGTCGCGTAGCGCCAGCAGCAGCAGACCCAGGCCGCCGGCCGTGCCCAGGAGCACGGGCAGGCTGAAGAAGGGATACGGCGCGTGCAGGTCCAGCAGATAGTGGTAGAGGGTGGCGACGGAGGTCGCGGCAAAACACAGCATGAAGCCGTAGAAGGTGAAATGATGGAAACGCCGGCGAGCCAAGGTGAAGGCGTCGTCGGCCTCGTTGCAACCCTTGCCATGCCCGCCATCGAGGTATTTCAGCCGCAGTGCGTCGTGCGCCGCTTCGGCCACCGCCGGGCCGCTCGCCGCGCCGGGGCTGACATCGCGCCAGAAGCGGATCACACCCACGGCCAGCGCAACCACGGCGAAAGCGAACACCACGCCGAACATCAGCGCCAGCGTGTTGTGCGGGAAGATGGCGTAGAAGTTGCCGGCCAGGGGGCGTGCAGCCAGCCGCCATTGATGCTCACCACCAGCACCAGAAACAGCGCCAGCGTCGCGGCCACGGCCAACGACAGGGTCAACCCATTGTGTTTGTACAGCGAACCCAACGCCTGAGGCCAGGCGTAGTCGGTATAGGTCTGCATGCGCACGCGCGCCATGGCCTGCGGCACGTTCACGCCGGATTCGTGTGGCGGCGCGTACTGGCAGGCATGCAGACAGGCGCCACAGTTGTGGCAGAGGTTGGCCAGGTAATTGACGTCGCCTTTGTCGAACTCCAGCCGGCGCGTCATGGCGGGAAAGACCGCGCAGAAGCCTTCGCAATAACGGCAGGCATTGCAGATCTGCATCATGCGTGCCACCTCGCTTTCGTCTGCGCTCATGCGCGCGCCCGCCGTGGTGGCATGCGCGACGAATGTCAGGGGTTGCGCGCTGGCGGGGGCGGCGCCGGTCAGTTCTGCCTGGCGGGCAAGGTGTTCAAGCTGCTGCACGATGGGCTCCTTCTTGGGCCAGGTCCCGCGCTGCCGCGGCGGCCCGGGTGCCGGCGATGCGGCCGAAGGCCGTGCCGATGGACATGCCGACACCGGCGGTATAGCCCTTGCCAAGCACATTGCCGGCCATCATCTCGCCGGCCACGAACAGGTTGTCGCTGGGTTTGCCGCCGAAACGCACGGCGGCGGTTTCGTCGACTTTCAGGCCCAGATAGGTGAAGGTGATGCCCGGCCGCAGCGCATACCCGAAGAAAGGGGCGGTGTCGATGGGGCGGGCCCAGTGTGTCTTGGCCGGTGTCAGGCCGTCGGTGTGACAGTCGTCCAGGCTGGTGTGGTCGAAGCGGCCGACGCGACAGGCCTGGTTGTAGGTGTCGATCGTGGCCACGAAACGCTGTGGGTCGAGTTGCAGTTTTTCGGCGAGTTCGGCCAGCGAGTTGGCGCGCACGCCCGGAAACACCGGTGGCATGAATCGGCCCACGGCCTTGGCGTCGATGATGGAGTAGGCGATCTGCCCGGGTTGCATGGCGACCAGGCGACCCCAGATGGCGTAACGCTTGGGCCAGAAATTCTCGCCCTCATCATAGAAGCGTTGCGCGTCGCGATTGAGGACCACGCCCAGCGAGACGCAGTCGATCCGCGTGCAGATGCCGCCGTCGTAGAGTGGCGCACGCGCATCGATGGCCACGCAATGGGATTGCGAGGGGTCGCCGATGATGTCCGCGCCCGCTTCCATCATGAACTTGAGCAGCACGCCCTGGTTAAAGCGTGTGCCGCGGATCAGGAAGTTGTCGGCCGGCCATTCGCCGCGCTCGTTCTGGCCCCAGGCTTGACGCATCCATTCGAGGTTGGACTCGAAACCGCCGGCGGCCAGCACGCAACTGCGCGCTTCGATGCGCTCGGCACCGATGCGGGCGGCCACGAAGCGGCCATCTTGCAGTTCCAGCGCGTCGACCGCAGCGTCATAGCGTATCTGCACCCCCAGTTTCTCGGCGCTGCGGTAATAGGCATTGACCAGCGCTTTGCCTCCGCCCATGAAAAAGGCATTGGTACGCGCTACGTGTAACGCGCCGGACAAGGGCGGTTGAAAGTTCACGCCATGGCTGCGCATCCAGTCGCGACAGGACGATGACGCGCGGATGACCAGGCGCGCGAGCTTTTCGTCGGTCATGCCACCGGTGACCTTAAGCAGGTCCTGCCAGTACTCTTCTTCGGGGTAGGCGTCGATGAGCACATCCTGGGCAGCGTCGTGCATGCAGCGCAGGTTGCGGGTGTGCTGGGAGTTGCCGCCGCGCCATTCCCGTGGCGCGGCCTCGAGCAGCAGCACACTGGCGCCGGCCTCGCGGGCCATCAGCGCCGCGCACAAAGCGGCGTTGCCGCCGCCGATCACGAGTACGTCTATCATGTTGTCGTCCATCTTCAGATGGTGGCGACTATAGGATGCGCGTTCAACGCCCGCCAGAAGGCGGCGGGCAATGCCTCTTCACGATTTGTGAAGGGTAGCGCCAGGCCATGCGCCGGCGCGCACCAGGTCGGCAGCCACCTGAGCCAGCAGGACCCTGACGGCCAATGCGGCCGGCGACAGTTCGTCGTCCGAGAGGCTGACCAGCAGATTGCTGCGAGCCAGTTGGCGGTCGCGGATCTGGCGGGTGGCCAAGGGGGCACCGCGCAGGCGCACGGTGGCCGCGCCGGGCTGGATCGTCGCGCCCAGGCCGGCCTCGACCAGTTCCATCAGGACATCCAGCCCGTCGATTTCGGCGACCAGGTCGGGCCGCTCATTGAAGCGGGCAAAGCCGTTGTTGACCAGTGCGCGCAGGCCATGGCTGTCGCTGGGCAGCAGCAGTGGCAGCCCCGTCAGATCGCGCAGCCGCACCCGCCCGGCCGGGGCAGGCCGGGCATATCGTCGCGCGCAATCAGAAACAGGCTTTCGTCCAGCAGGGGCATGACGCTCCAGCGCCGGGCGGTTTCGGTCTGAAAGACGATGGCCAGGTCCAGCTGCCGTGCATTGAGCATCGTGGACAAATGGCCGGACAGGCTTTCGACCAGCCGCAGGCGTACATCCGGATAGCGCTGGCGCATGGCGCGCATGAACGGCAGCGCCAGCACCGAGGCGGTGGTCTGTACCAGTCCGATGCTGACGTGCCCGCTCAGGCGCGACTCGCGCGCGGCCTTCATGGCATCGTCGGCGTGGCGCAGCGACAGTTGCGCCTGCCGCAGAAAGGCCAGGCCGGCATCGGTCAGCACGACACCGGTGGAGGTGCGCGTGAGCAGGCGTGTGCTCAGCTCGCCTTCCAGCCGGCTGATCTGCTGGCTCAGGGCCGAGGTGACCACGCCCAGTTCGGTGGCCGCACGCCCCAGGCTGCCGCATTCGACGACCTTGACGAAGTAGCGCAGCTGGCGCAGTTCCATGGTGTCAGAACCGGGGCAGCGTGGCGGGATCGTGGCGGCGCAGGACTTTCTTGGCGGCTTCGAATCCGGGCAGGATGTGGCCGACTTCGGCCCAGAAATCCTGGCTGTGGTTCATCTCGCGCAGATGCGCGAGCTCGTGGGCGATGACGTAATCGATGATGTCGGGACTGAAGTGGATCAGACGCCAGTTGAGCATGATGTTGCCGTCGCTGGTGCACGACCCCCAGCGGGTGGCCGCCGACGACAGGCGCCAGCGGCGGATCTGCAGACCGGTGCGCATCAGGAAATGAGCCAGGCGCTCGCCAAAGAGGATGCCGGCACGTTGCTGCAGCCACGCTTGCGCGGCGCCGCGGATGCGCGAGGCGTCGGCGGTGGCCGGCAGCGGCAGCCAGAGCGTGGCACCATCGAGCGGGTTGGCGGCATCGCCGTCGAGATGGGCCTGCCGTCCGTCGGCCGCCAGACCGATGATGATGCGCTTGCCCAGGTAGGGCAGTTCGCCGCCGGCCTGCCAGCGAGTCTGCGACATCGCGAGCTGTTCGCGGCGGGCGTGCCAGTCGCGCAGCTTGGACAGTATCCAGCGTGCTTTTTCGCGCACGGCGTCGTCGATCTGGGCCAGTGTCACCCAGTTGGGCGCGGTCACCCGCAGGCCGTCGTCGGCGATGACGAAACCGATGCTGCGGCGGCGTGAGCGCAGCAGTACGAAACCGATGACTTGCTGTGGCGTTTGCACCTCGCGCCAGCGGGCGCCGGCGGGCAAGGGATCGGGGCAGGGGGTGGCAATGGAGGCAGACGGCGCGCCGGCGTCGAACGAGAGTTCGAGCTGATCAGCGCTGGTCATACCTTTCTGGACTGAGCGTGCGCATTTCCGCGTCGATCCAGGCATGGACCTTGGCGTTGAGTTCGTCAGGGGTGAGCCCTTGCGATGCGATGGCGGGCCCGAAGAAGACGGTGACCAGCCCGGGCCGCTTGACAAAGGCATTGCGGCGCCAGCATTCGCCGGCGTTCAAGGCGACCGGAATCACGGAGGCACCCGTGCGCGAGGCCAGCAGGGCGCCGCCCATCTTGAAGCGGCCCATCTGTCCTGGCGGCACGCGCGTGCCCTCAGGAAACAGCAGCGGCCAGCGGCCGTCGTCCAGGCATTTCTGCCCTTCTCGCACGACTTGCTCGAAGGCGTCACGGCCTTTGGCGCGGTCGATGGGAATCATGCGCAGCAACGCCAGACTCCAGCCGAAAAAAGGCACCCAATGCAGCGATTTCTTGTAGACGAAGCACACCGGACGCGGCATGTGCCCCGGGAAAAACAGGGTTTCCCAGGCCGATTGGTGTTTGGACAAAAGCACGATGGGGCCGTCGGGAAGGTTTTCCCAGCCTTTGACCTGCCAACGGATACCGCAGATCACCTTGGCGCCCCAGATTGCCAGGCGCGGCCAACCCACGGTCAGCCTGTAGCGCAGACGCAGCGGCAGCGGCGCCCAGAGAATGCAGGCAAACGCGTAGGGGATGACCGTGACGGACAGGAACACCATGTAGAGAAACGAGCGCAACCAGGCCATGGCTTATTCGTCCTGCAAAAGAAGGTCGACCACTTCGCCCAGATGGGCGCCGACCCGCGTGCCCTCGGGCAGGTTGCCTTTGGCGCGGGTCTTCTCGCCGTTGCCGGTCAGCACGAGCCAGGGCGAGCAGCCGGCCGACGCGCTGGCCTGCAGGTCGCGCAGCGAGTCGCCCACCGCGGGCACGCCGTTCAGATCGGCGTCGTAGCGCAGGGCGATGTCGTGCATCATGCCCGGCCGCGGTTTGCGGCAGGCGCAGCCATCTTCCGGTCCATGCGGGCACAGAAAAATCGCGTCGATGCTGCCGCCCAGCGCGGCCAGTTGACGGCGCATCTTGATATGGATGGCGTTGAGCGTGTCCATGTCGAACAGCCCGCGCGCCAACCCCGACTGGTTGGTGGCCACGACCACCCTCCAGCCCGACTGACTCAGGCGGGCGATGGCTTCCAGGCTGCCTGGCAAAGCCACCCATTCGTCAGGGGATTTGACGAAGGCGTCGCTGTCGCGGTTGATGACCCCGTCGCGGTCCAGGATGATGAGTTTCACTGCGCCAGCCTGGAGATGTCAGCGACCTGGTTCATCAGGCCATGCAGTTGCTTGAGCAAGGCCAGGCGATTGGCGCGCAGCGCCGGATCGTCGGCCATCACCATGACGTCGGCAAAAAAGGCGTCCACGGGTTGGCGGGCCTGGGCCAGCGTGCGCAGGTTGCCGGCGAAGTCGCCCGCAGCCAGTTGTGCGCCGGCCTGCGGGCCGAGCGTGGCGATGGCTTCGGCCAGGGCTTTCTCGGCCGCATCGGCCAACCGTGCGTTGTCGACGGCGCCGATGTCGCCTTCGGCCTTTTTCAGCAGGTTGCCGATGCGCTTGTTGGCCGCAGCTAGGCTGGCGGCTTCGGGCATCTGGCTGAACGTCGTGACGGCGCGCACACGGTCTGCGACCTGATGCAGCGGCGGCGTGAGCGCGATCACGGCTTCGACGGCGTTGCGATCATGCTCGGCGATCAGTTGATTGCGGTAGCGTTCATAGATGAATGCCTGTACTTCGGGCAGGGTGCTGGCGGGCACTTTGCCGGCCGGGAAGCTCGCGCCGGCCAGCCCCAGCAGGCTGGTGAGCGACAGCGGGCCGTTCTCGCTGATCTTGAGCCAGCCGCCGGCGGCCAGTTGCTCGAATGCGCTGATCAGGCCCAGCGCGGCGCGGCGCAGGCCGAAAGGATCGCGCTCGCCGGTGGGCGCCAGGCCGATGGCCCAGATGCCGACCAGGGTTTCGGCCCGCTCGGCGATGAACAGGACCGCGGCAGTCAGGGTCTCGGCCGTGACCGGGCTGTCGTAGCGGTTGCGGTACTGCGTGCGCAGCGCTTCGACCACCTCGGCGGGCTCGCCGTCACCGGCGGCGTAGTACGCGCCCATGACGCCTTGCAGCTCGGGGAATTCTCCCACCATGTTCGAGCCCAGGTCGGCCTTGGCCAGCAGCGCGGCGCGGTCGCTTGCGGACACGTTCGCGCCCAGGGCTTCGGCCACGCCACGCGCGATGGCGCGCACGAGGTCGACGCGTTCGAGCTGGGTGCCCAGCTTGTTGTGATAGACGATGCTGCCCAGCGGCTCGACGCGTGCGGCCAGGGGCACCTTGCGGTCGGTCTCGAAGAAGAATTGCGCATCGGCCAGCCGTGGCCGCACGACACGCTGATTGCCTTCGACGATGTTGACGGGGTCGGCGACTTCCATGTTGCTGACGATCAGGAAGCGGTGGGTGAGCTTGCCCGTGGCCGGATCGAACAGCGGAAAATATTTCTGGTTCAGGCGCATGGTGAGGATCAGGCATTCCTGCGGAACCTGCAGGAATTGTTCCTCGAACTGGCCCACGTAAACGGTGGGGTGTTCGACCAGGGCCGTGACTTCGTCAAGCAGCGCCGCCACTTCGGGGTCATTGCCCAACGTGGCCGACAGGCGGGTGGCCTGCGTCTGCAGTTGCTGGTCGATATCGGCGCGGCGTTTCTCGAAGGACGCCACCACGCGCGCCTGCGCCAGCGTGGGCTCGTAGGCGTCGGCCTGCGAGATCACGACGTCGCCTTCGCTCATGAAGCGGTGGCCCAACGTGTTGCGGCCGGCCTGAAGGCCCAGGGCCGACACCGGAACGATGTCCGCGCCAAAGAGGGCGATCAGGCGGTGGGCGGGGCGCACGAACTTCACGCTGCTGACGCCGTCGGCCAACTGATAGCGCATCACTTTGGGGATGGGCAGTCCGGTGAGGGCCGTGTCCAGGCCCTCCTGCAGGCCGGCGGCCAACTGGGCGCCGGGCGCGGTGCCACGGGCGATCAGGTAGTCCTGCTTGCCATCGGATTCGCGTTCCAGCGTGGCGGGGTTGAGATGCTCCAGACCCTTGGAGGCCAGTTTCTTGATCAGCGCGGGGGTGGCCTTGCCGTCTTCGGTCAGGCCGATCTTGGCTGGCATGAGCTTTTCGGCATAGGCCTGGTCGGGGGCTTGCGCCCGTACGGCGGACAGATGCACGGCCAGCCGGCGCGGTGTGGCGTAGGCGGTGACCTGGCAGTCCGGGGCCAGCAGGCCCAGGCGGTCCAGCGTGGCGCGCACGCCTTCAGCGAAGGACTGTCCCAGGCGATTCAAGGCCTTGGGCGGGAGTTCCTCGGTCAGCAGTTCAACCAGCAGGGGGCGGATAGTGGTGGTCATGTCAGGCAGCCTCCCCGGCGGGGGCGCTGCCGCCCAGCATGGGAAAGCCCAGTCGTTCACGGGAGTCGTAGTAGGCCTGCGCGACGGCGCGCGACAGGTTGCGGATGCGGCCGATATAGGCGGCACGCTCGGTCACGCTGATGGCGCCACGCGCATCGAGCATGTTGAAGGTGTGGGCGGCTTTCAGCGCGGCCTCGTAGGCCGGCAGGGCCAGCGGCACGTCCATCAGGCGTTTGGCCTCGGCTTCGTAATCGTTGAAATGTGCGAACAGCATCTCGGCCGAGGAGTGCTCGAAGTTGTAGGTGGATTGCTCGACCTCGTTCTGGTGGAACACGTCGCGGTACAGCACGCGGCGGCCATTGGCGCCTTCCGTCCAGACCAGGTCGTATACGCTTTCGACACCTTGCAGATACATGGCCAGACGCTCCAGGCCATAGGTGATCTCGCCGGTCGTGGGCGTGCAGTCCAGCCCGCCGACCTGCTGAAAATAGGTGAATTGGGTGACTTCCATGCCATTGAGCCAGACTTCCCAGCCCAGGCCCCAGGCGCCCAGCGTGGGATTTTCCCAGTCATCCTCGACGAAACGGATGTCGTGCTCGGCCGGATTGATGCCCAGGGCCTTGAGCGAACCGATGTAGAGATCCAGGATTTCAGGCGGCGCCGGCTTGAGCACGACCTGATACTGGTAGTAGTGCTGGAGGCGGTTGGGATTTTCGCCGTAGCGGCCATCCTTGGGGCGGCGCGAGGGCTGGACATAGGCGGCGCGCCAGGGTTCCGGCCCGATGGCGCGCAGAAAGGTCGCCGTGTGCGAGGTACCGGCGCCGACTTCCATGTCATAGGGCTGCAGCAGGGCGCAACCTTGTTTGTCCCAGTACTCCTGGAGCGTGAGGATGATTTGCTGAAAGGTAAGCATAGAAGTTGGAAATTGGGGCGCGTTGGGCGCGCCGCCCGCCAGCGTGGAAAACCCGGCATTTTAACTGGCCTTGGCGCCGGGGGTGGGCCGGCAGCGTTTTGCCGGCCGCCGGCGCGTTCGCGACAGGGGACGGGTCTGGCTAGAATAGCCGCTGCCCGTCCGCAGGCTTTTGCCGTTCACCTTGCCGCCTACCGTGCCCGATACCGATCCCGATTCTGATTTCCGGCTGCGCGCCATCGCCATCCCCGCCTTTGGCCCTTCCTTGCTCTACGGGGTGAGCAACGGCGCCATTTTGCCGGTGATCGCGCTGAGTGCCCGCGATCTGGGCGCGTCGATGGCCGCCTCGGGTTTCATCGTGGCGCTGGTGGGCGTGGGGTCGCTGGTGAGCAATATTCCCGCCGCGCTGTTTACGGCGCGTCATGGCGAGCTCCGGTCGATGGTGGCGGCATCGCTGGTCAGCGCCGTGGCCATGTTGCTCTGCATTTTCGCCTCCTCGATCTGGGCGCTGGCTGCCGGCGTGTTCATGGTGGGGGTGGCGTCGTCGGTGTTCCTGTTGGCACGCCAGGGGTATATGGTGGACGCCGTGCCCGTCTGGATGCGGGCTCGCGCCTTGTCCACGCTGGCCGGCACCATGCGTATCGGCGTGTTCGTCGGGCCATTCGCCGGCGCGGCGTTGATACATCTGATCGATCTGCAGGGCGCCTACTGGGTGGCGCTGGTGGCCGTGTTGGGCGCGGGCGCCATCGCGGCGGTCGCGCCCGATATGAAAACCCCGGCCGCAGCCGGGGCGGTGCCGCTTGCCCGCCCGCGTATGCATGAGGTGTTTCGCGCCCATCGCCAGGTCTATCTCACGCTTGGGTTGGGCATTTTGCTGGTGAGCGCCGTGCGGGCATCGCGCCAGGTGGTCATCCCCTTATGGGCGGATCATCTGGGGATAGACGCGGCGGTCACGTCCTTGATTTATGGGCTGGTTGCCGCCGTGGACATGTCGGTGTTCTATCCGGCAGGCGTGCTGATGGACCGCCGCGGGCGGCGCGCCGTGGCGCTGCCGTCGGCGCTGATGATGGGGCTGGCATTTATCGGCATCGCGTTGTCAGGGGGGACGGTGGCCTTTGTCGTCACGGCCATGCTGCTGGGCCTGGGCAATGGCATCAGTTCCGGTATCGTGATGACCCTGGGCGCCGACGCCTCGCCCGCGCATGGCCGCACCGAGTTTCTGGGCATATGGCGCTTTATGGCAGACCTGGGCAGCAGCCTCGGCCCGGTGCTGCTGTCTGCCCTGACCGCGTTGGTGTCGCTGGCTGCCGGGGTGGCGGCCATGGGCGCGCTGGGTCTGGCCGCTGCGGCGGTATTCTGGCGTCGCCTGCCGCGCGGGCCGGCTCAGCGGTAGCGTTCTGCCCGGGCCAGCAGTTCGGGTGTGCCGATGACGTCATTGAGCTGGTCGAAGTCCAGCATCTGCGAGCGCCAGGCGGCGGTGCTGCCCTGGGCCAGCAGGCTGCCGTAATAGCCTTGCAGGGTGTGGGCGACGGCCCGCGCGGTGCCACCCGGGAAAATCACGATCTGGAAGCCGCGGGCGGCCAGAGCCTGGGCGCTTTCTATCGGCGTTTGACCGCCTTCGACCATGTTGGCCAGCAACGGTACCCGGCCGGCAAACTGCGCGCAGGCGGCATCCATCTGGGCGGGCGAGCGCAAGGCCTCGATGAACAGGGCGTCCACGCCGCAGTTCAGATAGCGCTCGGCGCGTTCGAGGGCCGCCTCCAGCCCCTCGACGGCCACCGCATCGGTGCGTGCCAGGATCAGCGTATCGTCGTTCTGCCGGGCGTCGAGCGCGGCGCGCAGCTTGCCGCACATCTCGTCAGCCGAGACGAGCGACTTTCCCTCCAGATGGCCGCAACGCTTGGGGAAGTCCTGGTCTTCGAGCTGAATCATGGCCGCGCCGGCGCGCTCCAGCCCGCGTACGGTGCGCTGGACGTTGAGCGCATTGCCAAAGCCGGTATCGGCGTCGACGATGACCGGGCAGCGCACGCGCTCGGTGATGCGGCCCAGCACGGACTCGACCTCGCTGTAGGTGGTCAGGCCGACGTCCGAACGCCCGAGCCGGCTATAGGCGATGGAGGCTCCCGACAGATACAGGGCGTCAAAGCCGGTTTGCTCAGCGATCAGGGCGGACAGCGCGTCATAAACGCCGGGAGCCAGCAAGGCCTGGCCCGTTCGCAGACGGGATTTCAATGCGGAAGAAGTCATAGGGCACTCATGGGATGGCGGGGCAGGCTGCCGTCTGCCAGACGGCGTTTGAGTTGCATCAGCAGGCCTCCGGCCTGCACCATATCGAGCAGGAAGTCGGGCACGGGTTCGCAGGGCAGAACGGTGCCGTCGACCTTGCGCACGCATTGGCCGGGCAGGTCCAGTTCGATCGAGTCGCCGGCCGCAATCTCGTGGGCCCGTGCGCAGGTCAGCAGCAGCAACCCGACGTTGAAAGCATTGCGAAAATACAGGCCGCTGTAACTGGGGGCAATGACCGCACGCAGCCCGAGTTGCACCAAGGCGGAGGCGGCCTGTTCGCGCTGGCTGGCGGGCGCCACCAGCAGGTGCACCTGAGGGGGCACACGGCGGCCGCGCAGGACACTGGCTGCGGCGCGCAGATCATCCAGTTTGGCGCCCGTGCATGCGCCGATGTAGGCGACCTGGACGGGCGTATCGGGGTAGTCGTAGACCGGCGCGGTGTTGGCCGGGCTGTGCGGCGCGGCGACCTGAGGCGCCAATGTGCTGGCGTCGAACTCATGCCAATGCGCCGGCGCGCCGGTGTCGGATCGCCAGTGCGCGATGTCGGTCAGCGCGGCGCCGGCGTCGTGCAGATAGGCCTGCGTGACGGCGTCCGGCGCGATCAGGCCGGCTTGCGCGCCCATCTCGGCCGAGAGGTTGGACAGTGTCATGCGTTCGCGCATCGAGAGGGCGCCGACGGCTTCGCCACAGAATTCAACGGCCTGATAGCGCCCGCCGTTCATGCCGTAGCGGCCGATCAGATAGAGCATCATGTCCTTGGCCATCACCCCGGGCGCGAGGCGTCCGTGCCAGCACATCATCAGGGTTTCGGGCACGCGCATCCAGATCTCGCCGCTGCTGACCACGCCCAGCATCTCCGTGCTGCCTACGCCGAACATATAGGCCCGAACGCGCCGCCGGTCGGCGAGTGCGAGTCACCGCCGACGCAGAACATTCCGGGTCGGATATGGCCATGTTCGGGCAGCACGACGTGGCAGATGCCGACCGAGTCGTAGACGTGCGGCAGGCGCTGCTCCTGCGCCCAGTCGCGCGCGATGCGGACGATGCGGCGCGATTCGTCGTCGGCTTCCGGCACATAGTGGTCCATGACCAGCACCACCTTGTTGCGGTCCCACAGGCCGGTGTCCAGATCCTGCAACATGGGCTGCAGGCGCCGTGGGCCGCTGGAATCGTGGAACATGGCGAGAGCGACCTTGCAGGTGATGATTTCGCCGGGAAGGGCCGCGTCGCGTCCGGCGGCGGCGGCCAGCAGCTTCTGGGCCAGGGTCTGGGCAGTCATAGACGGAACATCTCAGGTGGAAGGAGTGCCCGCCGGCAGCCAGGTCGGTTGCCCCGGCATGTTATGGGCTTGCATATCCATGCGGTATTTATAGCGGTCCGGCCGGTACAGGGCGTGCAGCCACTCCACCGGCTGGCCGTCGGCGGCACGCACGCGCCGTTGCAGGCTCAGCAGTGCCGAACCCACCGGCACGTTCAGCGCGGCGGCCGCGTCGGGTTCGGCCAGGACCGCCGAGATGGTCTGCTCGGCCCGCGCGACCTGTATGCCCAGGTCGCGGAAGATGGCCAGCAGTGGCTTGCTTACCAGATCGGCATGCGTGATCGCCTGGCCAATGGTTTGCGGCACGTAGGTGGTCAGATACGAAAAGGGCTGGTTCTCATGGCTGCGAACGCGGATCGCGCGTTGCACCGCCGTGCCGGGTGCCTGCTCCAGGTGGGCGGCGATCAGGGACGAGGCGGCGATGGTGTCCAGCGCCAGCAAGGTGACTTGAGTCTGCATGCCCATGCGAGCGAGGTGGACCATCAGCGAGTCCATGTCGGAGCTGTGCTGGGTGGACGACGCGGCGCTTTGCAGCGCTGCGAATGTCCCCCGGCCCTGATGCCGCTCGATCAATCCATCCGCTTCGAGCGCTTCGAGCGAGCGGCGTATCGTCAGGCGTGACACTCCGTACTCGGCTGCCAGGGCGTTTTCCCCCGGCAGCGCCGTCTGCGGGGCGAAGCCGCCCGCCAGCAGGCGTTGCCTGATAAGCAGATAGACCTTGTGATAAAGCGGTAGCGGGCTGTCGGCCACAGAGACTCCAATGAGTAGTGATCAGTCGACCGTCGCACCGGTGAACTTGACGATCTCCGCATAGCGGTCGATGTCCTGGCGCACGAAGGCGCCTAATTCTTCCGGGCTGCTGCTGACGGCGGTAGCCGATTCATTTTCCAGCAGTTTGCGGAATTCCGGCGCGGCGACGGCTTTGCTGGCGGCGGCATTGACCGACTGCAGCGTCTGCGGCGGCAGATCGGCCGGGCCCAGCAGAGCGAACCAGGCATTCGATTCGAATCCCTTGACGGTGTCGCCGATGGGTTTGACGCCGGGGTACTGCGGCAGTTGCTGCGGGCTGGTGACGCCCAGCGCTTTGAGCGATCCGCTCTTGATATGCGGCTGCGCGCTGAGCGAGCTGGCAAACATCATATCGACCTGTCCGCCCAGCAGGTCGGCCAGTGCGGGTGAGGTGCCTTTGTAGGGAACGTTGAGAATGTCCAGGTCGGCCAGCATTTTCATGCGTTCGCCGGCCAGGTGCAACGACGAACCGACCGCGCCAAGAGCCATGGTGTATTTGCCCGGATCGGCTTTGACCTGTTTGAGCAACTCCGGAATGTCGTTGGCCGGGAAATCCTTGCGGGCGACCAGGACGCTGGGCACTTGAGCCAGCATGCTGATGGGCGTGAAATCCTTGACCGGATCGAAGGGCAACTTGCGGTAGAGCGAGGCGTTGATCGAAAAGCCCGTAAAGGTCACCAACAGTGTGGTGCCATCGGCGCGGCTTTTGGCGACGTAGTCAGCCGCGATATTGCCGCCGGCGCCGGGGCGGTTTTCCACCAGGACCGTGCGCTGCAAATCTTTGGCCATCGTCTGGGCAATGCTGCGCGCGACGGTGTCGGTGGTGCCGCCCGGGGGGCGCCGACCACCAGCTTGATGGCCTCCGTTTGCGCCCAGGCCGGGGCCAGGGCGGCGGCGCTCAAGAGTGCGCCGGCCGTCAGGCGTTGCCAACTCTGCATGTCTCTCTCCTGTTATGTTGTACTTACAATAATACAAGCGTACGGGACAGACCTCGTTCCCGGCAAGCGCGGCGAGGGCAGGATCCGGGCGGGATGGGCAATGGTCGTATGATTCTGGTTTCCGCAGTCTTATATAGAAGTTGGGAGCCGTTCCCAAACGCCTCAGGAAGGAGCACTACATGTCAGAGTTGGTCAAGGTCGACGTCGCCGACGGTATCCAGGTCATCACGGTCAATCGTCCCGATGCCAAGAACGCCATCAATCTCGAGACTGCCCAGGCCATGGCCGAGGCCCTCGATCAGCTCGATGCCCGTGACGACATCCGCATCGGTATTCTGACCGGCGCGGGCGGCACGTTCTCCTCGGGTATGGACCTCAAGGCGTTTGCCCAGAGCGGCCAGCGCCCGCTGATTCCGGGTCGCGGCTTTGCCGGTCTGAACGAGCGCCCACCCAAGAAGCCGCTGATCGCGGCGGTCGAAGGTTATGCGCTGGCCGGTGGCTGCGAAATGGCGTTGGCCTGCGATCTGATCGTGGCGGCCAGTAATTCCAAGTTCGGGCTGCCCGAGGTCAAGCGTGGCCTGGTCGCCGGTTCGGGCGGCATGATCCGCCTGCCGCGCCGTCTGCCTTACCACGTGGCCATGGAAATCGTACTGACGGGTGACATGCTCGGTGCCGAGCGGGCCCATCAACTGGGTCTGGTCAACCGCTTGACCGAAGCGGGCCAGGCCCTCGAGGGTGCACTGGCGCTGGCGCGCGTCATTGTCGAGAACGGCCCGTTGGCCGTGCAGACGGCCAAGAGCATCGTGCAGCAGTCGCTGGACTGGGAACAGGAAGGCATGTTCGATCGCCAGCGTCCGTTGATCGCGCATATTTTCACGTCCGCCGACGCCAAGGAAGGCGCCACCGCGTTTGCCGAGAAGCGCAAGCCCGTCTGGCAAGGCAAATAAATCGAATTCGCGGGCCGGGCCTGGTGTCCGGCCGATTGTCCCCGTTGTTTCTTACCGTAACGCCATGACAGTCATCATCAAAGAAGAAGACCTGATCCAGTCCATCGCCGACGGGATCCAGTTCATCAGCTATTACCATCCCCTGGACTACATCCGCCATCTGGCGCGCGCCTATGAGCGCGAGGAAAGCCCGGCCGCGCGCGACGCGATGGCCCAGATCCTGACGAATTCGCGCATGTGCGCCGAAGGTAAACGTCCCCTGTGCCAGGACACCGGCATCGTCAATGTGTTTCTGAAGATCGGCATGGATGTGCGCTTCGAGACCAAGCGCAGCCTGCAGGAACTCTGTGACGAGGGGGTGCGGCGCGGCTACACCAATCCGGACAATCCGCTGCGCGCCTCGGTGCTGGATGATCCGCTTTTCGCACGCAAGAACACGCGCGACAACACGCCCTGTATTCTGCACGTCGACCTGGTGCCTGGCGCCACGGTCGACGTGCAAGTGGCTTCCAAGGGTGGTGGTTCCGAGAACAAAACCAAATTTGTCATGCTCAACCCCAGCGACTCGCTGGTGGACTGGGTGCTCAAGACCGTGCCGACCATGGGTGCGGGCTGGTGCCCGCCGGGCATGTTGGGCATCGGCGTGGGCGGCACGGCCGAAAAAGCCATGCTCATGGCCAAGCAGTCACTGATGGAAGACATCGATATGTACGAGCTGCTGGCCCGTGGCCCGCAGAACAAACTCGAGGAACTGCGCATCGAGCTGTATGAAAAGGTCAATGCCCTGGGCATTGGCGCGCAGGGCCTTGGCGGCCTGACGACCGTGCTGGACGTCAAGATCAATACCTTCCCCACGCATGCGGCCTCCAAGCCCGTGGCCATGATCCCCAACTGCGCGGCCACGCGCCATGCGCACTTCGTGTTGGACGGCTCGGGCCCGGCACGGTTGGATCCGCCAGCCTTGAGCGAATGGCCCGATGTGCACTGGGCGCCGGACTACAACAAGTCCAAACAGGTCAATCTGGATACGCTCACCCGTGAAGAGGTGGCAAGCTGGCAACCCGGCCAGACGCTGCTCCTGTCGGGCAAGATGCTGACCGGACGCGATGCTGCGCACAAGCGTATCCAGGACATGCTCGCGCGCGGCGAGACGTTGCCGGTGGATTTCACCAACCGTGTCATCTACTACGTGGGGCCGGTCGATCCGGTCGGCGACGAAGTGGTGGGTCCGGCCGGCCCCACCACCGCCACGCGCATGGACAAATTCACTGACATGATGTTGGCGCAGACTGGCCTGATTTCGATGATCGGCAAGTCCGAGCGCGGTCAGGTCGCCATCGAAGCGATCAAAAAGCATCAGTCGGCCTACCTGATGGCCGTGGGCGGCGCGGCCTATCTCGTGTCCAAGGCGATTCGCCAGGCCCGCGTGCTGGCCTTCGAAGACCTGGGCATGGAGGCCATCTATGAGTTCGATGTCAAGGACATGCCTGTGACCGTCGCCGTGGATGCGCAGGGGGTGTCGGTGCACACCACGGGCCCCAAGGAATGGCAGGCCAAGATCGGCAAGATTCCGGTCGCCGTGGCCTGATCGGCCAGGTTCTGCCAGCGGTCTGAAGCGGCCCCCGCAAGCTGGATGCCTGTCCGGCCTGCGGGGGCCGTCGTGTTCTTAAGGTGGATCAAACCCGGGCTTGAGCAAAAACGAATTTACAGCCCGGGCCGGCCCCGGCATGCTCCTGTGGGACTACACGCAAAGGAGTGAATTCATGTCTGAGCAGGCCCTAGACCAGTGGATCGGCAGCACGGAGCGCATGGCCGATACCCTGGACCCGGTGCACGCGGCGCGTATTGCCGCCACGCTGGGAGTGGCGGCGCCAGCCGCCGGCGAGCCGTTGCCGCCGCTGTGGCAGTGGGCCTATTTCATCCGTACTGCCGACATGGCCGGACTGGGCCGTGACGGTCATCCGGCGCGCGGCGGGTTTCTGCCTCCGGCCGATGACCGCAACCGTATGTGGGCGGGCGGGCGCGTGGATTTCCATCATCCGTTGAAGGTCGGCGTTGAGGCCGAGCGTGTGTCGACGGTTGCGGCCATCAAAGAAAAAAACGGCCGCACCGGCAAACTGCTGTTTGTGACGGTACGCCACGAGTTTATGCAACAGGGCGAAGCGGCCATCGTCGAAGAACAGGATATCGTCTATCGCCAGCCGTCGCCGCCCAAGCTGGAAGGCACCGAGCAGGCTGAACAGTCGCAGTGGCGCGAAACGGTCGAGCCCAGCGCGGTACTGCTGTTTCGCTATTCGGCGGTGACCTTCAATGGCCATCGCATCCATTACGACTATCCCTATGTGACCGAGGTCGAGGGCTATCCCGGTCTGGTCGTGCACGGGCCGCTGATCGCCACCGCCATGTTGTCGGCGTTTTGCCGGGCGCATCCCCAGGCACGGCTCAAGCACTTCGCCTATCGCGGGCTGCGCCCGCTCATCTCGCCCAAGCCCTTCGAGGTCGCGGGCCTGATCGACGCGCCTGGCATAGCCCGTGTGTGGGCCGAGCAGGACGGCACCCTGGCCCATCAAGCTGAAGTGAGGTTCGAAGCATGAGCGCACCCCGTCCCCTGGATGGCATCACTGTCGTCAGTCTCGAACACGCCATCGCGGCGCCTTTCTGCACCCGGCAACTGGCCGATATGGGCGCGCGGGTCATCAAGGTCGAGCGGCCTGGCGTGGGTGACTTCGCGCGCCGTTACGACGAGCGTGTTCGCGGCCAGGCTTCGCACTTCATCTGGACCAACCGCTCGAAAGAGAGCCTCACGCTCGATTTGAAAAAGGCCGAGGCCGGGCAGATGATGGAGCGTCTTCTGGCCGGCGCCGATGTGCTGGTGCAGAACCTTGCTCCGGGCGCCGCCGCCCGCCTGGGGCTGTCCTTCGACGCGCTGCGCGAACGCTTTCCGCGCCTGATCGTCTGCGATATTTCGGGCTACGGCGAGGGCGGGCCCTATCAGGACAAAAAAGCCTATGACCTGCTGATTCAGAGCGAGAGCGGCTTCGTGTCGGTCACCGGTACAGCAGACGAGCCGGTCAAGGCGGGCTGCTCGATCTCGGATATCGCGGCGGGGATGTATGCCTATAGCGGCATCCTGAACGCGCTGCTGTTGCGCGGCCGTACGGGGCAGGGCAGCCGGGTGGATGTCTCCATGCTGGAGAGCATGGTGGAGTGGATGGGGTATCCCATGTACTACGCCTTCGAGGATGCTCCCCCGCCGCCGCGCGCCGGCGCCTCGCATGCCACCATCTATCCCTATGGGCCGTTTCCGGTGGGCGACGGTAAGACCATCGTGCTGGGATTGCAGAACGAGCGCGAATGGAAGGTGTTCTGCGACCAGGTGCTTCTGCAGCCCGAGCTGGCCGGCGACAGCCGTTTTGCCAGCAACTCGCTGCGCACGGCCAATCGCGAGGTCTTGCGCGCGCTCATCGTGCAGGCGTTTGCCGCCTTGACCATCGAGGAGGTCAGCGAACGTCTGGAGGCCGCGCAGATCGCCAATGCCCGCGTCAATGACATGAAGGGAGTGTGGGACCATCCCCAGCTCAAGGCGCGCGACAACTGGCGCGAGATCGACAGCCCGGCCGGGCGCATTCCATCGCTGCTGCCGCCGGCGCACAACAGCGCCTTCACGCCGCGCATGGATGCCGTGCCGGCCATCGGCGAGAACACCGACGCGGTGTTAGCATCCCTGGGGTATGCGCCCGACGAGGTGGCGCGCCTGCACTCCACGGAGGTTGTGTAATGGTCCCTGTCATCCGAACCGCGCTGTTCGTACCGGCCAACCGGCCGGACCGCTTCGACAAGGCCCTGGCCGCCGGCGCGGATACCGTCATTGTTGATCTCGAAGACGCGGTCGAGCATCTGGGCAAGGAGCGCGCGCGCCAGACCCTGGCCGAGTTTCTGGATACCCGGCCGGACCACGGTCAGCGGCATTGTGCTGCCCAAGACCGAAAGCATGGCTCAGGTCCGGCATGCGGCGCAGACCAATATCCCCATCATCCCCATCGTCGAGACGGCGCAGGGCGTGCTCCATCTGGCAGAAATCGCCGCCACGCCCGGTGTGCAGCGCCTGGCGTTTGGCTCACTGGACTACTCCCTCGATCTGGCCATGACACCCGATACCGAGGGAGCGGATCTGGTGCTGGACCATGCCCGTGTGCAGATGCTGCTGCATGGCCGCGTGGCAGGTCTGGGGCAGCCTCTGTATGGGGTGTTTCCGGGCATTCAGGATACGGCCGGCCTGCGTGCTGCGGCCATTCGCGCGCGCGACATGGGCTTTGGCGGACTGCTTTGTATTCATCCCACCCAGGTGCCGGTGGTGCACGAGGCGTTTCTGCCGCCGCTGGCCGATCTCGAATGGGCGCGCGAGGTGGTGCGCGCACACCGCGACAACGGCCTGGCGGCCTTCAAGCTGGACGGCAAGATGATCGATGCGCCCGTGATCGCGCGGGCACGCCGCCTGCTCGTGCGTTATGGCCATCTGGTCAAGATCACGCCAGAGCGGCTTGCCGCTCTGGAAGAACAGTTCCGCAAGCGCGGCTTGTATCTCGTGATGGGCGCCCGCTTCGTGGTGGTGCTGCGGCAGCTCAATGGCCTGATCGCAGGCTCGGCGGGCATGCCGTTTCACCGGTTTCTGGCGGCCAATGTCGTTGGCGCATTGGCCTGGACTGCGGTGTGGGGGGCCGGCCCGTATCTGGCGGCGGATGTGTTTGTGCCGTTCTGGCATTGGTTGCGAGGGTAGTCCATCAGCGTGAATTTGCGGCGCCTGTCATGAGCACTTAACGTTCAGTTCTTAGGATCTTGCTTCCCACAACTGGCGCGACTCTACGACAGGAGCCCACATGAGCAAGTCCATAACAGACAAGGTCATCCGCAATTCCAGCGGCAATCTTCCTTTTAGCGAAATCCTCGAGCGCAACCTGTCGCGCCGGGCGGTGATGCGCGGCAGCCTGGCCGCCTTGGCCACCATGGGGTCGCTGAGCCTGGCTGCCTGTGGCGGCAGCCACGACGACGACGATGACGAGGCCGCCACGCCGGAGACCGGCCCGGGCACGACGCCAACCACGCCGCCGCAGGCCTTGAAGCTGGGCTTCGATTCCCTGCCCGCGTCCATGACCGATGCCTGTGTGGTGCCGGCCGGTTATGTCGCGCATGTGATCGGTGCCTGGGGTACTCCGCTCAATGACAACGCTCAGGCCTGGGACAAGAACGGCAACAACAGCTCCAACGATTTGCTCAACTCCACCGGCATGCATCACGACGGCATGCACTACTTTCCACTGGAAGGCAGCGCCACCGAGGGCCTGCTGGTCGTCAACCACGAATACATAGACCAGGGCGCCCTGCACCCGAATGGCGCCACCCGTGTGGCCGGCAAGCGCCCCGCCGAAGAAGTGCGCAAGGAGGTCAATGCGCATGGTGTGGCCGTCATGCATATCCGCAAGGACAATGGCCGCTGGCAGATCGTCAACAACTCGCGATTCAACCGCCGCTTCACGTCGGCCACGGCCATGAAGCTGGCTGGTCCGGTCGCCGGTACCGACTGGGTCAAGACGCCGTTCTCGCCCAATGGCTCGCAAGTGCGCGGTGACCTGCCCCCAGATTTAGTACGGCACCGACATAGAGCCCAGGGGTAAAAGACCTTCTTTCTGATGAGCCTGCACGAATTGCGCCGGCGTTAAATATCCGAGCGCGCTGTGAGGCCGATCGGTGTTGTACTCGACTCGCCAGTTTTCGATCAAGCTTTTAGCCTGTCGCAGGGACAAGAACCAGTGCTCGTTAAGGCATTCGTCGCGGAACTTGCCGTTGAAACTTTCGATATAAGCGTTCTCCACCGGCTTACCCGGCCGAATAAACGACAGCTTTACGCCTGCTTGGTAGGCCCAGGCGTCCAAGGCTCTTCCGGCGAACTCTGGCCCGTTGTCCACGGTAATAGATCGCGGCAGGCCACGCATCTCCGCCAGCCGTTGCAGCACCATGGCAACACGCAGTCCCGGCAACGACGTATCGACCTCGATGGCCAGGCATTCGCGAGTGTAGTCATCGACGATAGTCAAACAGCGGAATCGGCGGCCATAGGCTAGGCCGTCGGCCACAAAGTCCATTGACCAACTCTGATTCGGCGCGATTGCCGCTGGGCGAACCACGCGCTCGGTCGCCGCGATTCGCTTACGCTTTCGTTTTCGCACGCTTAACCCTGCCAGACTGTACAGCCGCCAGATTCGCTTGTGATTTGCTTGCCAGCCTTCGCGACGTAAGAGCACATGGATCCTCCGATAGCCGTAGCGTCGTTTCGCCACTGCCATCTCTTTCATGCGCTCGGTCAGCGCAGCATCGCCTGAGCGTGTGCTCTCGTAGGCAAACAGCGACCGCGAAATTCCTACCAGCCCACAGGCCCGGGTAACACCCATGCTGCGCTCGGTCATTAATGTCCTGACCGCCTCGCGTTTGGCCTGCGGGCTGACTACTTTCGGCTTAGCAGATCCTGAAGCGCCGCCTTGTCCAGCATCGACTCGGCCAACAGCTTCTTGAGCTTGTTGTTCTCCTGCTCCAGCTCCTTGAGCCTCTGAGCGTCCGACACCGTCATGCCACCGAACTTCGCCTTCCAGTTGTAGTACGTTGCCTCGGAGATTCCGTGCTTGCGGCACAACTCTGCGGGCTTGGCACCTGCATCGGCTTCCTTGAGCACGCCGATGATTTGCTCTTCCGTAAATCGTTTCTTCATTGCCATTCCTTTGGGAACGGACTCTACATCGATTTCGTACTAATCACGGGGAGCAGGTCAGCGGCACCAACAACAACTGCGGCAATGGCACGACCCCGTGGGGCACCTACATCACCGCCGAGGAAAACTGGGCCTCCTGTTTCGTCAATACGGCCACGCGTCCGGCGCACCAGGTGCGGGTCGGCGTGAGCACCGCCACTGGCCGTTATGGCTGGGAAAGCGCGGCCAATGATCCTTCCGAAGTGCTGGGCGAATTTGCGCGCTTCAACATCACCCCAACGGGCATCGATGCCACTCAGGATTGGCGCAACGAGGTCAATGGCTTCGGCTATCTGGTCGAGATCGACCCGTACGACCCCAACAGCATCGCCACGAAACGCAGCGCGCTGGGCCGTTATGCCCACGAGGGCTGCGCTTATGGCAAGCTCGAAGCCGGCAAGCCGATTTCCTTTTATTCCGGCGATGATTCGCAGTTCGAGTACATCTACCGCTTCGTCTCGGAAGCCGTGTGGGATCCCAAGGACGCCGAGCGCACCGACCGCCTGGCGGTGGGCGCCAAGTATATGGATCGTGGCACGCTGTACGTGGCGCGCTTCAATGCCGACGGCAGCGGGGAATGGTTGCCGTTGACGCCGGCGTCGGTGGGAACGGGTGGGCGTACGCTGGGTGATGAGTTTGGTTCGCTGGAGAACATCATCATCAATACGCGTGGCGCGGCCGATTTCGTCGGTGCCACGCCCATGGATCGTCCGGAGTGGACGGCCACGCACCCGGGTAATGGCGACATCTATCTGAGCCTGACCAACAACACGCGCCGCAACGCCACCTCGGGCGTCAACGCCGCCAATCCACGGCTCAACAACGTCAACGGGCACATCGTCCGCTGGCACGACGAGGCAGGCGCGAATACGTTCAAGTGGGACATCTTCGTGTTTGGTTCGGGCGCCGGCGCCGATGCGGACACCAATCGTTCGGGGTTGACGGCCATGAACGAGCTGGCCAGCCCGGACGGTCTGGCGTTCGACGATCGCGGCATTCTGTGGATCCAGACGGACAACGGCATCGACAATGGCCGCAACAACGATGTGGCCCGCACCATCAACGACCAGATGCTGGCTGTCATCCCCGGCGCGCTGGCCGACAGCAGCGGCACCGGTCCGGTGATCAATGCGAGCAATCAGGCCGATCTGCGCCGCTTCTTCGTCGGGCCCAATGAAGCCGAAATCACAGGGTTTGCGTTTACGCCTGACTATACCACGATCTTTCTGAACGTGCAGCATCCGGTCAACTGGCCGGCCTACGACACTGACGATGCGACCGTGGCCACGACGAGCCGGGTGCGGCCGCGTTCGTCGACGGTGGTGATCCAGCGGGCCGACGACGGAAAGATCGGCGTCTGACGCCATCCGGCAGCGAGCCAGGCGGCCCCGAGCGGGGTGCGCGGTTCGTTGCCTGGTTTGCGCAGCACGGAGTCAGAGCCGCGCTATGCCCTGATCTTGCAGGCCGTGCAGCAGGTCGGCATAGCTGCCCTGCGGCAGGCGAAGATCCGGCGCCAGATCGCGTAGCGGATACAGCACGAAGGCGCGTTCGTGCAGGCGCGGGTGCGGCAAGATCAGGCGCGTGGTCTGCAGCTCCAGATCGTCGTACATCAGCAGATCCAGATCCAGCGTACGCGGCGCATTGCGGTAGGGGCGCTGGCGGTCATGGCGCTGCTCGATGGCCTGCAGCGCATCGAGCAGCCCCAAGGGCGTGAGCGTGGTCTGCAGGGCGGCTACCGCATTGATGAAGTCGGGCCCGGTGGCATCGACAGGCGCGCTGCGATACAGCGGCGAACTGCGGCAGTCCTGCACGCCGGGAAGGGCGGCCAGCTCGGTCAACGCCTGCCGCAGGGTGGCTGCACCGTCGCCGAGGTTGGCGCCCAGGCCGACATAGGCGCGCGAGCTCATTCGGCGCTGTTGCGCGTACTCCGGCGGCGGGGACGCCGGCGGCGACGCGACGGGCTGCTCTCGTCGCTGCTTGCTTCGCTTGGCAGATGGGCCGACGCTTCGATCATCTCGGCGCGGGTGGCGTCGTCGGCGTTGGCCAGATCCATCCACCACTGGGCCTGCACGCTGTCAAACTCGCCGGCGGCGGCGCGCAGTTGCAGGAAGTCGCAGGCGGCGCGAAAGCGCGGCTGCTCGATCATGCGATAGATGGTCTTGCCGCCACGGCGTTCAAAGCGTGGCTGCATGAACCAGATTTCGCGCATGTCCGAAGAAAAGCGGCGCTGGATGGCGAGCTTCTCGGTCTGCTCGTCCAGTACGGAGTCCGCCGCCTGAAGCAGGGAGGGGATATTGTGCTCGCCACGGCCGCGTAGTTCTTTCCAGCGCGATTCGACCTGTTGCCAGAGCAGCGCGGCAAAGAGGAAGCTGGGGCTGATGGTTTTGCCGGCCCGTACGCGGGCGTCGGTGCGCTCGAGCGCCAGTTCGACGAAGTGTTCGCCGCCGGGTTGCTCGAGCACCACGTCAAGCAGGGGCAGCAGGCCGTGATGCAGGCCATCGGCACGCAGTTGGCGCAGACAGTCCATGGCGTGGCCGCAGGTCAGCAGCTTGAGCATCTCGTCGAACAGCCGCGAGGCGGGCACGTTCTCGATCAGCTCGGCCATGGTGCTGATGGGCTGACGTGTGGCTGGATCGATGGTGCCGTTGAGTTTGGCGGCAAAGCGCACGGCGCGCAGCATGCGCACCGGGTCTTCGCGATAGCGCTTGACCGGGTCGCCGATCATGCGGATCTGGCGTTTTTTCAGATCTTGCACACCGTTGTGATAGTCGATGACCTCTTCGGTATGCGGGTCGTAGTAGAGCGCGTTCATGGTGAAGTCACGCCGCGCGGCGTCTTCTTCCTGACTGCCGAAGACGTTGTCGCGCAGAATGCGGCCATGCTCGTCGGTTTCCTGGTCGGCCGAGGCCGGTGCCCGGAAGGTGGAGGTCTCGATGATCTCCTGCCCGAAAACGACATGCACCAACTGGAAGCGCCGGCCGATGATGCGGGCGCGGCGAAACAGCGGGCGGATCTGCTCCGGCGTGGCATTGGTGGCCACGTCGAAGTCCTTGGGCTCCAGGCCCGTGATCAGGTCACGGACGGCGCCGCCAACGATATAGGCCTCGTAGCCATGCTGGCGCAGCACTTCGCAGACTTTGATGGCATGGCGCGAGACGTTGCGGCGGTCGATGCCATGTTTGTCGCTGGCGATGCGTTGCGGGCCGCGATTGACGGGCCCGAACAGGCGTCCGACGAATTTTCGTATGGTGTCGGTGATCATCAGGACTTATGGTCCTCGAGGTGGTCGAACATGTCCAGCACCTGCCAGCCGCGCTCCGTCGCGGTCTGGCGCAGGCTGGGGCTGGGGTTGGTGGCGATGGGACGGGTGACGACTTCCAGCAAGGGGATGTCGTTGGTCGAGTCGCTGTAGAAAAAAGATTCGGAAAAGTCGCCCAACGTGAGGTGCTGAGCGGCCAGCCATTGGTTGACGCGCAGCACCTTGCCCGCCTTGAAGCTGGGCATGCCTTCGATGCGGCCCGTGTAGCGGCCATTGAGGTACTCGGCATCGGTGGCGATCAGATGCGGGATACCGAAAGCCCTGGCGATCGGCGCGGTCACGAAACTGTTGGTGGCGGTGACCACGACGCACAGATCGCCTGCGGCCAGGTGGCTGGCAACCAGTTCCATCGGGCGGGCCTGCAGGGCCGGCCGGATCACCTCGGTCATGAACGCCTCATGCCAGGCGGCAAGGTCGAAGGGACTATGCGCGGCCAGCAGACCCAGCATGAACTCGGCGGCCTGTTCGGCGGTGAGCTCACCCTGGTTGTAGCGCTCCATCAGGTCGTCGTTGCGGCGGCGGGCCTGCTCCGGATCTCCTGCGCGGCCCGTGCGAGCCAGGTAATCGGCCCATTGGTAGTCACTGTCCAGAGGCAGCAGGGTGTGGTCCAGATCGAACAGGGCGAGGCGGCGGGTGCTCATGTGGCTTGAGATTCGGCAAGCATGGCGCGTAGAAGCGCGGTGGTGATGGGGCGGCCTGTGGCCAGGGAGTAGCGGTCGAGCGCATCGAGCAGCGCGGCCAGCTTGCGGATGTCGCGCTCGTGGTGCGTCAACATCCAGTTGATGACTTCGGGTGCCAGTTGCAGACCGCGGTCGGCCGCTTGCGCGGACAACGCGGACAACTTGTCTGCGTCCGACAGCGGTTCGAGTCGAAAGACCAGATCCCAGCCAAGTCGGGTACGAAGATCTTCGCGCAGCGGCAGCGACATGGGTGCCCGATCGCCGGCCACAGCCAGCGCGAAGGCGCGGTCGGTCGCAGCCGATTCGCGCCAGCGATTGTACAGGGCAAAGAGCGCCGCCTGCCGCGACTTGTCCATCAGGTGCACGTCGTCGACGGCGATGATGGCCGGCATGGGGGCGGTGGAGTCGGCTTGAGCGAGCTGGCGCAGCAACTGCGGCCCGCTGGCCGCATCGAGATAGACGGCCTGGGTCCGTGTGGCCAGTCCGCGCAACAGGTGGCTGCGGCCGCATCCGGCCGGGCCCCAGAGATAGATGGCGCGCCCGGCCGCGAGCGCGCGAGCGGCGGCCAATGCCTCGCCGTTTGGGCCGGCAATGAAGTTGTTCAGCGATGGCGCTGGCGCAGGAAGTACGTCAAGCAGCAGCTGGCGGTTCATTGAAAGTGCAAGAAAACGAGCTCGGGGCTGGGCGCGGCGGCTTGCCGTGCGCGGCTAACCCTTAACTTTAAACCACGAAAGCCTCTGCCGTCCTGCTGCGCTGCTCCGGTCGGGCGCTCATCGAAAAAAAATGGTGCCGGAAAGCAGCGAAACCACGGCCGGTGAACGTCGGATTGGGTCTGTTCGCGGCTTCGTCTAAAATCCCGCTCTAGCCCCCCGAATCCGAAATTATTACATTTCCCACGGTTTTTCCCATGACCACTGAAAACAACGCACCTCTGACCTACCGCGACGCCGGGGTTGATATCGACGCCGGCGACGCGCTGGTCGATCGCATCAAGCCTTTGGCCGCGCGCACCATGCGCGCTGGCGTGCTGGGGGGCATTGGCGGCTTTGGCGCCTTGTTCGAGGTGCCCAAGAAGTACCGTGAGCCGGTTCTGGTCTCGGGTACCGATGGCGTGGGTACCAAGCTGCGCCTGGCGTTCGACTGGAATCGCCACGACACCGTCGGCATCGACCTGGTCGCCATGAGTGTGAACGACATTCTCGTCCAGGGCGCCGAGCCCCTGTTCTTCCTTGACTACTTTGCCTGCGGCAAGCTGTCGGTGGATACCGCTGCGGCGGTGGTCGGCGGCATCGCCCGCGGCTGCGAACTGGCCGGTTGCGCGTTGATTGGCGGCGAAACCGCCGAAATGCCGGGCATGTACCCTGAAGGCGAGTATGACCTGGCCGGCTTTGCCGTCGGCGCGGTCGAGAAATCGGCCATCATCGATGGCAAGTCCATTCAGCCGGGCGACGTGATCCTGGGGCTGGCATCCAGCGGCGCGCATTCCAACGGCTATTCCCTCGTGCGCAAGATCCTCGAGCGCGCAGGTGCCCGCCCGGACCAGGACTTCGATGGCCAGCCGCTGGTCGACGTCGTCATGGCTCCCACCCGCATCTACGTCAAGCAGGTGCTCGCTGCCATGGCGCAGCACGGCACGGCCATCAAGGGCCTGGCCCACATCACCGGTGGTGGCCTGGTCGAGAATGTGCCGCGTATTCTGCAGCCTGGCCTGTCCGCCAAGCTCAACCGCGATGGCTGGACCATGCCCAAGCTGTTCCAGTGGCTGCAGCAGCAAGGCGCCGTGGCCGATGCGGAAATGCCCCGTGTCTTCAATTGCGGCATCGGCATGGTGCTGGTGGTGGCGGCCGATCAGGCCGACGCCATTGCGACGACCCTGCGTGGCCAGGGCGAAGTGGTCAACCGTATCGGCGAGATCGTGGCCCAGGAAGACGGCATGGCCCGGACCTTCGTGGTCTGAACCCGCGCTTTGTACGGAAAAAAAACCGCTCTCAGCGGGTTTTTTCATGCTTTCACGTGTGGATGGCGGCGTCGAGGTAGGGCGCAGCCAGGTCGACCACGCGCGCAGCGGTGCCCGGCGCCAGGCAGTTGATGACCCGGCGCTCGGGCTGGGCACGCAGCCAGGTCAGTTGCCGTTTGGCCAGTTGACGCGTGGCGGCGACGCCTTGCTCGCGCGCGTCGTCCAGGGCGAGCTCGCCATCCAGATAAGCCCAGATCTGGCGGTACCCGACGCAGCGCACCGAAGGCAGGCCGGGATTGAGGTCCGCGCGCGCATGCAGTGTGCGCACTTCATCGACCAGCCCGTCGCCGAGCATGGCGTCAAAGCGCTGCTCGATACGGGCATGCAAACCGGCCCGGTCGGCGGGCTCCAGGCTGATGGTCAGGAACTGATGATCGCCGGCCGGCTGGCGCGCGGCGCCGGTCAGCAGCGATGACATGGGCTGGCCAGAGAGCAGGCAGATCTCCAGCGCACGTTGAATACGCTGGCTGTCATTGGGCGAGAGCCGGGCCGCGGTCACCGGGTCGCGCAGCGCCAGCTCGGCATGCAGGGCTGGCCAACCTTGAGCGGCCGCCTGGGCCTCGAGCTGCGCGCGCAGGGTCGGATCGGCCTGGGGCAGGTCGTCCAGGCCTTCGCGCAGCGCTTTGTAATAGAGCATGGTGCCGCCGGCCAGCAACGGAATGCGTCCGCGCTGCCGGATGTCGGCGATCAGGCGCAAGGCGTCGGCGCGGAACTCGGCGGCGGAATACGCCTGGGCCGGGTCGCGGATATCCAGCAGATGCTGCGGCACCTGGGCTTGCTCGGCCAGCGATGGTTTGGCCGTGCCAATGTCCATGCCGCGATAGATGGTCGCGGAGTCGACGTTGATGATTTCCAGCGGCCAGCGCTGCGCCAGGGCGAGGGTAGCGGCGCTTTTGCCCGCGGCGGTGGGGCCGGCCAGGCAGATCAGGGGGGGCGAGGTCATGCTCATTGTCCGCGCAGAAACAGTTTGTCCAGGTCGCTCACGGACCACTGTATCCAGGTGGGCCGGCCATGGTTGCACTGGTCGGCGCGTTCGGTGGCCTCCATCTGGCGCAACAGCGCATTCATTTCCTCGAGGCTCAGGCGACGGTTGGCACGCACCGAGCCATGGCAGGCCATGGTGGACAGCAGTTCGTTGCGTTGTTCGGTCAGCAGCCGGGACTCGCCCACCGACCCCAGGTCGCGCAGCACCGCGCGCGCCAGGCTTTCGATGTCACCGCGCGCCAGCAAGGCCGGGACGCTGCGCACGGCGATGGCGTTCGGGCCGGCCGGGCGCATCTCGAAACCGAGCTCACCCAACGGGTCGGCAAACTCTTCGACCAGGGCGACGTCTTTTTCCTGCGCATGAAAGACCACGGGCACCAGCAGGTCCTGACGAGGCAGGCTGCGTGTGTCGAGCGCACGCTTGAGTTGCTCGTAGACCACGCGTTCGTGCGCGGCGTGCATGTCCACCAGGATGAGACCGCGGGTGTTCTGCGCCAGGATGTAGATGCCGTGCAATTGACCAAGCGCCATGCCCAAGGGCTGTTCTTCATGCTCGGGCAAGGCGCTGGCCGCCGCGGCGGCTTCCGCCAGCCCGGGCGTAGCGGCGGCCGTCTCGGGCAGCGGGCGGTAGAGGGATTGCCAGTCGCGGGCGGCAACACCCTCAGGCTCCTGCAGACGGAAAGGCACCTGCGTATGCGGGCGCGTGGCGGGCGCATAGGAGCTGGGCGGCAGCATGGGCGGGGGCAGGGGCTGTTCTGCGCGGGCCGCTTCGGCAGGTGCGTCTGTCGTGACGGCCGCCTGGGGCGTCGGTTCGGGCAGTTGCGAGCCGCCGGTCTGCGCCAGCGCCTGGCCGACCACTTGCGCCACGAATCGGTGCACGGCGCCACTGTCGCGAAAGCGCACCTCATGTTTGGCCGGATGGACATTGACGTCCACGGCGGCCGGGTCCACGTCGAGATAGAGCACGTAGGCGGGCTGGCGGTCGCCATGCAGCACGTCGGCGTAGGCGCTGCGCAAGGCATGGCTGACCGTGCGGTCACGCACATAACGGCCGTTGACATAGAGGTACTGGCGGTCGGCGCGCGCGCGTGCCGCGGTCGGGCGGGTCACCATGCCCATCAGGCCGATGGCGCCATAGCGCGTGTCGACGGGCAGCGCCTGGCTGGCGAACTCGGCGCCGAGCACATCGCGGATACGCTGGCCCGGATCGGCGGGCAGCCATTGGCGTTGCGCCTTGTCGTGATGAAACAGCCGGAAGGCGATGTGCGGATTGGCCAGCGCAATGCGTTCCAGGGCATCGAGGCAATGGCCGAATTCGGTCGCCTCGGAACGCAGAAACTTGCGCCGTGCGGGGACGTTGTCGAACAGTTGCCGCACATCCACCGTGGTGCCGGCCGGCCCGGAGGCGGGGCTGATCTCGCCGCTGGCCGCGTCGATCTGCCAGGCATGCTCGCCCTGGCGCACGCGCGAAATGATGCTCAGGCGGGCCACCGACGCAATAGAGGCCAGCGCCTCTCCGCGAAACCCCATGGAGGCGACGGACTCCAGTTCCGACAGCGACCGTATTTTGCTTGTTGCATGCCGTGCCACGGCCAGCGGCAGTTCGTCGGGAGGGATGCCAAAGCCGTCGTCGCTGACGGCAATGCGGCGAATGCCTCCACCTTCCAGACGGATCTCGATGGCGCGGGCGCCGGCGTCGATGGCGTTCTCCAGGATCTCCTTGAGCACCGACGCTGGCCGCTCGATGACTTCACCGGCCGCAATCTGGCTGATCAGCAGGTCGGGAAGTTGAGCAATGGAGCGGCGATCGGACATGGCGGGCGGGGAACAGGCAGGAAAGAGCGCTGATTTTAGCCCCTGCCTGCCGCTGGGCTATAGTGTCTCTTCTTTTCTAGGCAAGGCTGGGGCGCTCGCGGACGATGGATTTTCTCTCTATGATCCTGCACATCGATCAGACGTTTGGTGTCTGGATCGAGCAGTATGGCGCATGGGTCTACCTGGTATTGTTTTTGATCGTTTTCGCCGAGACCGGATTGGCCGTGCTGCCTTTTCTGCCGGGTGATTCGTTGCTGTTCATCGCTGGCGCTTTCGGCGTGAATGGGGCCATCGATCCGGTGCTGCTGGGTGTTTTGCTGGTCATTGCCGCCATCACGGGCAACACGCTCAATTACTGGATAGGCCGTGCGGTCGGGCCTCGGGCCTTCACCATGAATGTGCGCTTTCTGGATCGCGGCGCGCTACTCAAAACGCATGTGTTCTACGAGAAGCACGGCGGCAAAACCATTGTCATGTCGCGCTTTATCCCCGTGGTGCGCACGTTCGCGCCTTTCGTGGCCGGCGTGGCGCAGATGCCGCAGGCGCGGTTCCAGTTTTTCAATATCACCGGCGCCTTGCTCTGGGTCGTGGGATTGGTGACGGCCGGTTATTTCTTCGGCAACATTCCGATTGTCAGGGACCACCTCAATACCATCGTCCTGCTCGGCCTGGCCGCGGCCGTCGTACCCGTCGCCGCGGCGGCGGCCCTGCGCGTGGTGCGAGGCAGACGGCGCAACGGCAACGCCCGCTGAGCGCGGGCACGACAGCGCTGCCATCGGCGAAAAAAAATCCATCCCGAGGGATGGATTTTTTGTTGCCTGCCGATCTCAGCTGACATCCGCCATGCGGGCCAGCGGCGGGTTGGCCGTGAAGTAGCGATCTATGCCGGTCAGCATGGCCTGGGCCAGCTTGTCCAGGTGCGCATTGCTGCGCAGCTTGGATTCTTCTTCAGGGTTGCTGATGAAGGCCGTTTCGACCAGGATGGATGGAATGTCCGGCGCCTTGAGCACCGCGAAACCGGCCTGTTCGACATGGTTCTTGTGCAGGCGGTTGATCTTTTTTATCTCATCGAGAAAGGCCGTGCCTACCTTGAGCGAATCATTGATCTGCGCGGTGGTCGACAGATCCAACAGCACCTTGGCGACCTGACGGTCGTGGCTGCCGAGGTTGACGCCGCCGATCAGGTCGGCCGCGTTTTCTTTGTCGGCCATCCAGCGCGCCTGCGTGCTGGATGCGCCGCGCTCGGACAGCGCAAACACCGAGGAACCATTGGCCGACGGTTTGACCCAGGCGTCGGCATGAATGGAGATGAACAGGTCGGCACGCACACGACGCGCTTTTTGCACCCGCACATGCAGCGGCACGAAGTAGTCGTCGTCGCGTGTCAGATAGGCCCGCATGGCAGGCTGTGCATCGATCAGGGTCTTGAGGCGGCGTGCGATGCGCAGCACCACGTCTTTTTCGCGCAAGCCCGTGGCGCCGATGGCTCCCGGGTCTTCGCCGCCGTGGCCGGGATCCAGCGCGATGGTGAGCATGCGACGGCGCGTCCGACCCGGTGCGGGTGTCGCCGGTTTGGGCGTGGGCACTGGCAGTGCCGCCGCGGGCTCCTGGCCGCGCGCCAGCGGGGCGGGAGCGGGCGTGGGCTGATTGCGCGAAATCTCGTCAAGCACGCGGGCCAGCGGGTCGTCGACATCCGGGCTGGCCGATTTGTTCAGGACGGCGACCAGCGGATCCTGGGCAATCTTGGGATAGAGGTCGAGCACCAGGCGGTATTGATAATCGCCCACGGGCTTGAGCGTGAAGACCTGCGGCGCGACGGCCTGCTTCAGATCGAATACCAGGCGCACGACGTTGGGGCGATTCTGCGCCACGCGCAGGCCCTGGATGTAGGGATCGCCCGGCCGTACCTTGGCCACCAGATCGTTCAGCGCGGCGTTGGTCGTCAAGCCTTCGATGTCGACCACCAGGCGGTGCGGATTTTCGAGGGTGAATTGCTCGGCCTTGAGCTCGCGGTCGAGCTCCAGCGTCACGCGTGTGTACTCTTCGGCCGGCCAGGTGCGAACGGCCAGGATGGTGGCCGCATGTGCCAGCCGTGGAAGGACCGGCAATACGAGCAGCGTTGCCGCGACGCTGATCAGGCGTCGGCGCGTGGCGGCGCGTGGCTGGAGTGCGCCGCTATCGGAGGGACAATCGCGTTCAACCATGTTTGTCCTCGGGCCGTGTAGGCGGTCAGGTTGGCATCGCGTCCCTGCTCGGTATGAAGCAGGGCGATCTCCAGATCCGGCACCGGTAAAAACGCACCGGCCCGCTCGGGCCATTCGATCAAAACGACGGCGTCGTCACGCAGTAAATCGCGAAATCCTGCGTCCAACCATTCTCGCGTATCACTAAGTCTATAAAAATCAAAGTGATAGAAGTATAAGTTAGAAACTTTATAGGATTCAAGCAGGGCATAGGTCGGACTTTTGATCCGGCCCTTGATGCCGCTTGTGCGCAACAGCGCCCGGGTGAACGCGGTCTTGCCGGCGCCCAGGTCGCCCCGCAGGTGTATCCGTCCCCCTGCCGGGCCGTTGGCGCCATTGACCAGGGGCGCCAGTTTCTCAGCCAGCGCGTCGGTGGCGTGTTCGTCGGGCAGATGCAGTTCGAGATGGGCAAGCGGAGCGGACATGGCGGCGACCAGGTGGTAAAAACAAATTGGTGAGTCGGATTATAGGAAGAGCTATCTTTCTGCTACGCTTTCGAGTTGATAGTGATTCTCATTGTTCTTGCCGGATCCGACCTGGCAGGATTGTCTCGTTGTTACGGAGCCGTGATTCATGAAGACCCGCACCGAAAAAGACACTTTCGGCCCAATCGAAGTCCCTGACGAGCATCTTTGGGGCGCGCAGACCCAGCGTTCGCTGCATTTTTTTGCGATTTCCACCGAAAAAATGCCGGTGCCGCTGATCACCGCCATGGCGCAGCTCAAGCGCGCCGCCGCCCAGGTCAATGCCGAGCTCGGTGAGCTCGACCCCGCGATCGCCAAAGGCATCATCGCCGCCGCCGACGAAGTCATCGCCGGCAAATGGCCGAACGAGTTTCCGCTGTCGGTCTGGCAGACCGGCTCGGGCACGCAAAGCAATATGAACATGAACGAGGTGCTGGCCAACCGCGCCTCGGAGATTCTGGGCGGGGTGCGTGGCGAAGCGCGCAAGGTGCACCCCAATGACCACGTCAATCGCGGCCAGTCGTCCAACGACACGTTCCCCACGGCCATGCATGTGGCCGCTGCCGTGCAGGTCGAGCAGCACCTGCTGCCTTCGCTGAAGACGCTGCGCGCGACGCTGGCGGAAAAAAGTGCTGCCTTCTATGACATCGTCAAGATCGGCCGCACCCATTTGCAGGATGCCACGCCGCTGACGCTGGGCCAGGAAATTTCCGGCTGGGTTGCCCAGCTCGACCTGGCCGAAGCGCAGATCCGCGCCACGCTGCCTGGGCTGCATCAACTGGCCATCGGCGGCACGGCGGTCGGCACCGGGCTCAATGCCCATCCGGAATTCAGCGCCAAGGTCTCGGCCGCGCTGGCGCACGACACGGGTGTGGCTTTCGTGTCGGCACCGAACAAGTTCCAGGCGTTGGCCTCGCACGAAGCGTTGCTGTTTGCGCATGGCGCGCTCAAGGCACTGGCTGCGGGCGCGATGAAGATCGCCAACGACGTGCGCTGGCTGTCCAGCGGCCCGCGTTCGGGTCTGGGCGAAATCAGCATCCCGGAAAACGAGCCAGGCAGCTCCATCATGCCGGGCAAGGTCAACCCGACGCAGTGCGAAGCCCTGACCATGCTGTCGGCACAGGTGCTGGGCAATGACGTGGCCATCAACATCGGTGGGGCCAGCGGCAATTTCGAGCTCAACGTCTACAAGCCTGTGATTATCCACAATTTCCTGCAGTCGGTGCGCCTGCTGACGGACGGGATGGCCAGTTTCGACGCGCATTGCGCGCGCGGGATCGAGCCGAATCTGGAGCGTATCGCCGAGCTGGTCGATCGTTCATTGATGCTTGTGACGGCGCTGAATCCGCATATCGGCTACGACAAGGCCGCGCAGATTGCCAAGAAGGCGCACAAGGAGGGCTTGTCATTGAAGCAGGCCGCCCTGGCGCTGGGCCATGTGTCGCAAGAGCAGTTTGCCGAGTGGGTGGTGCCCGGCAACATGACCAACGCCAAGACCTGATTCCAGGCATGGCATACGTGCCGCCCGCCCTATAAGGCGGGCGGCACTTTTTTTTCAGCCTGCCATCAGCCAGAGTGGGATGGTCAGCGCCGAGATCAGGGTGCCCAGCGACAGCAGAACGGCCACCATGCGGCCGTCTCCGCCCATGCGCATGGCCAGAACATAGCTGGCCGAGGCCGTGGGCAGGGTGGTGAACAACAGCAACATGCGGGCCTCCAGGGCGGGCATCTGCAAAAGCCGCGCCACGCCCAGAGCCACCAGCGGCAGCGCCAGCAGTTTGACGACCAGCATCCAGGTGATCAGACGGCCATGCCCGCGTCCGCCCTCCCAGGAAAGGCTGGCGCCCACGCACATGATGCCCAGGGCGATGGCGGCCGCGCCCAGTCGCCCGAGTACGGTGTCCACCGGGCCGGGCAGCGACATGCCGGCGAGATTGCAGGCCAGGGCCAGCAGCGTGGAGACCACGAGGGGATTGCGGGCCAGTTCGCCCAGCAGTCTGTTGCCGTTATGCCGGGCCAGGCCGTAGACGGCAGCGATATTGGCCATGGGGACGGCAAACCCGATGATGAGCGCCATGACCGTCTGGCCGGCAGCGCCGTTGAGGCTGGCCGCCAGGGCCAGCCCGATGTTGGTATTGAAGCGATAGCCGCACTGTGCCGCCGAGGCCAGGGCCATGGGCTGCGGTTTGAGCACCGGGGCGGCCAGCTAGGACAGCGCCACGCCGGCAGCGATCACGGCAAAGGCAGCCTGCAGCAGCAGTACGGCATTGCCCGCGCTGATGGGCGTGCGCAGAATGGACTGAAACAGCAGCGCCGGAATGAGCACGAAGTACACCAGACGCTCGCAGCCTGCGAAAAATTCGCGCGTAAAACCCAGCCTGTGACGCAATACCCAGCCCAGGGCGACCAGTAGAAAATCGGGCAAAACGAGGAGGGCAACCGACATGGTTCAGCGCGGGGCGAGGTGTTTGGCAAGGCTGAATCCTACCGCGTGTGCGTCGTTTGCTGCTATTCTGCGACATCGAACGCACGCTGTACGGCCCCCCGGACAGCGGCAGACGCAGATCGCGTTCGCAAATAACCATACAGACAGAGGCCGTCTACAGATGGCCGATCCCGCACACCAGCGCTGCTCACGCGTGGCGCTGCTTATCAGGAGGAACTCACCGATGATCAAAACACGTACTCTCGTTCAGGCGTTGGCCGTGGCCATGGGCGTTGCCGCAGCCGCCGGCGCGCAGGCCGCCAACTACCCGGACAAGCCGATACGCGTGATTGTGCCTTTCGCACCAGGCGGTTCGACCGACATCATCGCCCGTATCGTTACCCAGCGCATGTCCCAAGAGCTGGGTCAGCCCATGGTGGTCGAAAACAAGGGCGGCGCAGGTGGCGCCATTGGCGCGGCGGAAGCGGCGCGCGCAGCTCCGGACGGCTACACGCTGTCGATCGCGACCGTGTCGACCATGGCCGTGAACCCGGCCTGCCGCCCGAACGATCTGCCTTATGACCCGATCAAGGACTTCCAGCCTGTCACCAACTTCGCCAATACGGCCAACGTGGTGGCGGTCAATCCGAAATTCCCCGCCAAGGACTTCAAGGGCTTTCTCGAAGAACTGAGGAAGAACCCCGGCAAGTATTCGTATGGCAGCTCGGGCACCTGCGGCGTGCTGCACCTGATGGGTGAATCCTTCAAGATGGGCACCGGTACGGACATCGTGCACGTTCCCTACAAGGGTTCGGGCCCGGCCGTCGCCGATGCCGTGGGCGGCCAGATCGAACTGATCTTCGACAACCTGCCGTCGTCGATGGCGCAGATCCAGGCGGGCAAGCTGCGCGCCATGGCCATCGCGTGGCCCAAGCGCATCGACGCCATTAAGGATGTCCCCACCTTTGCCGAAGCGGGTTTCCCAGCGTTGAACCAGCCGGTCTGGTATGGCTTGCTGGCACCGAAGGGCACCCCGCCGGAAATCGTCACCAAGCTGCGTGACGCGGCCGTGGTCGCTCTGAAGGATCCCAAGGTCCTGAAGACGCTGGATGACCAGGGTTCGGCGCCGTCGGGCAATACGCCGGAAGAATTCGCCAAGGAGATCAAGGAACAGTACGACTGGGCCGCTGATGTGGTGAAGAAGCAGAACATCAAGCTGGACTGATCCCGGCCTGAGCGTGGCGAAAAAGCCGTGTATTTACACGGCTTTTTCATTTGCTGCGGACCTGTGTTGCGATTTGCCGGAGTCCGACGCACACCCGGCTCTAGTCGGTGCGGGGCAGGCCGGCACGCTCCAGGGCCCGGCAGTGCGCGCGCAGACGGTCGACGAAGTCCTGGTAGAGCGTGGGCAACGGGTCGCGGCTGCGCGTCAGAATGCCGATCGGCACGCGCAGCGCAGGCTCCAGGGGCCGCACCGTCATGCCGGGGCGCAGCATGGCGCGCGCGGTGATGGCGTCGACGATGGCGTGGCCGCAGCCCGCTTCGGCCAGGGCGCAGGCGACATAATGCGTCTGCACCTGTATGGCCACCGTGGGCGCCAGTCCCAGCGTATCGAGCGCGGCCTGTAGCAGCGACCCGGAGGCGTCGCGCGCATCGAGGACGATCAGGGTGTCCTCGGCCAGATCGGCCAGCCGCGCGGGCCCCTGGCCTGCCTGGCGGCTCAGGTGTACCAGCGAGGTGTATCCCAGCTCGCTGCGTGTCAGACCGGGATGCGCGTTGGTGTCGAAAGTGACGGCCAAGTCCAGCTCGCGCGCCAGCAGGCCCTGTACGAGCTCGGCACTGTGGTGGGTATGAATGTCGAAGGTCAGGCCGGGATGATCGTCGCGGCAAGCGCGCACCACTGCCGGCAGCAGACCCAGGCCGAGCGCCGGGGCGCAGCCTAGCCGCAGGTGGCCATAGGGGCTTTCGCGCAGCGAGGCCGCCAGCCTGCGCACGCTGTTGAGGTCCTTGTTGAGGCGGGCGATTTCCGGGGTAAGGATATCGGCCTCACGCGTGGCGACCAGTCGGCCTTTGACGCGCTCGAACAGTTTGAAGCCAAGCTGCGCTTCGGCATGGGCAAGCAGTTTGCTGGCCGCTGGCTGCGAAATGTGCAGCGCCGCGGCGGCCTCGGTCAGCGAGCCCGTGCGTCGGATGGCTTCGAACACTTCGATATGGCGCAAGCGCATGGCGGTCGGCAGAATCCAAAAAAACCGATTTTAAGGCCGAAAGCTCAGCCGGCGGCTTAAGATGGGGGCTTACGCCCATCCCGTCGAGACTGCTGCAATGCCGCGTTTATCTGCCCGTTACACCGTATTTGCCAGCCTGGTCCTGGCGTTGCTGGCGTGTGGGCCGGCGTGGGCGCGGGACGTGAATCCGGAGGGTGCCAGCGGGTATCAGGCCAAGTCGCTGGCGATCGCGCACACATACATGATCGCCACGGCCAACCCGCTGGCCAGTCAGGCGGGCGAGGCGATGTTGGCGCGCGGCGGTAGCGCGGTCGATGCCGTGATTGCCGCGCAACTGGTGCTGAACCTGACCGAGCCGCAGTCCTCCGGCATCGGGGGCGGTGCTTTCATGCTGCACTACGACGCTGCCACGCATGAACTGATCGCCTACGACAGCCGGGAGACCGCGCCGGCGGCCGCGCAGGCGGATCGGTTTCTGCGCGAAGGCAAGCCTATCCCTTTTGCCGAGGCCGTCAATAATGGCCGCGCCGTGGCCACGCCGGGGCTGCTGCGCGGCCTGGCTCTGGCGCACGCCGACAAGGGGCGCTTGCCCTGGCCCGATCTGTTTGCACCAGCCATTGCCCTGGCAGAGCAAGGGTTTGCGGTCTCGCCACGCTTGCACACGCTGATCCAAAGCAGCCCTCAATTGGCTGCGCAGCCCGCTGCGGCGGCGTATTTTCTGGATGAGCAGGGCCAAGCCTGGCCAGAAGGCCATGTGATGCGCAATCCTGCGTTTGCCCGCCTGCTGCGGCGCATCGCTGCGGAAGGGCCGGATGCCTTCTACACGGGAGAGGTGGCGCACGATATCGTGGCTGCCGTGCGGTCCCATCCCCAGCCGGGCGATTTGAGCGAGGCCGATCTCGCGGGCTATGAGGCCGTCAGGCGCGAGCCGATCTGTGGGCGGTATCGGGGCTACCGGCTGTGCGGTCCACCGCCGCCGAGCAGCGGGCCGTTGGCGGTACTGCAGATACTGGGGCAGTTGCAGCCCTACCGACTGCAGGGTGCGCAATCGCTACGTACGGTGCATTATTTCGCCGAAAGCGGCAGGCTTGCTTTTGCCGACCGCGATGTTTATGTGGCCGACCCGCAGTTCGTGCCGGTGCCCACGGCGGCCATGCTCGATCCTGAGTATTTGCGCCAGCGTGCCGCGCTCATCCGTGCGGATCGGAGCATGCGGCACGCCCTGCCCGGCGACCCGGAGGGATTGCGTCAGGCGCGTGCGCAAGACGATGCCTTCGAGGTGCCGTCCACCAGCCATCTGGTGGCCGTCGATGACCACGGCGATATTGTGTCCATGACGTCCACGATTGAATCGGCCTTTGGCAGCAAGATCTTCGTGCACGGCTTTCTGCTCAACAACGAGATGACGGATTTCTCGTCCTCGTGGCGCGATGCCCAGGGCCGGTTAGTGGCCAATCGTATCGAGGGCGGCAAGCGGCCGCGCAGCTCGATGGCGCCGATGATCGTATTCCGCTCGGGCAAGCCGTGGCTGGCGCTGGGGTCGCCGGGCGGCAGCGCCATCATCAACTATGTCGCCAAGACCTTGGTGGGGGTGATCGACGGGGGCCTGGACATCCAGGCCGCGATTGCCCTGCCCAACATGGGCAGCCGCAATCAGGCGACCGAGCTGGAGCAGGGCAGTGCGTTGCAGGCCCTGGCGCCAGGCCTGCGCGCGCTGGGGCACAAGGTCGAGATGGTGGAGTTCACCAGCGGTGTGCAGGGCATCATGATCGAGCCCGGGCGGCTGGCGGGCGGCGCCGATCCGCGCCGCGAAGGGGTCGCGCTCGGGCGCTGACGGCCCGTCCTAGCGGAAGACGACGGTCTTGTTGCGATTGAGCAAAATACGGTGCTCGACGTGGCTGCGCACGGCACGGGAAAGCACCATGGACTCGATGTCGCTACCGACTTGCGTGAGATCCTGCGCCGTCATGGTGTGGTCTACGCGCTCGATGTCCTGTTCGATGATGGGGCCTTCGTCCAGGTCGGAGGTGACGTAATGGGCGGTGGCGCCAATGAGCTTGACGCCACGGGCATGCGCCTGGTGATAGGGGCGTGCACCCTTGAAACTGGGCAGGAAGCTGTGGTGGATATTGATGGCGCGGCCGGCCAGTGCGTGGCACAGGTCGGCCGACAGGATCTGCATGTAGCGGGCCAATACCACCAGATCGATGCGTTCGCGCTCGACCAGCTCCAGCACCTGGTGTTCCTGCGCCGTCTTGGTGTCGGCCGTCACGGGCAGATGATGGAACGGGATGCCGTATGACGCGGCCAGCCCGGCGTAGTCATCGTGGTTGGACACGATGGCGGCGATCTCGGCATGCAACTGGCCGCTGCCCACACGGAACAGCAGGTCGTTCAGGCAATGGCCCTGCTTGCTCACCATGATGAGCAGGCGCGGCTTCTGGCGCGCATCATGAATCTGCCAGTCCATGCCGTAGTCGGTCGCCACGGTGGCGAAGGTTTCGCGCAGCATCGCGGCGTTGCCTTCGCCCGGCAGGTCAAAATGCACGCGCAGGAAAAAGCGCCCCGTTTCTTCGTCGCCGAACTGCTGCGAGTCGAGGATGTTGCAACCCAGTTCGAACAGCAGGCCGCTGACGCGATAGACGATGCCCGTACGGTCAGGGCAAGACAGGGTCAGGATGTAGTCGTTGTGCTGCATGTTCTTGGGATCAATAAAAGCGGTACGATCAGCCGACCAGCAGGGCCAGGGTTTCTTCGGCCAGCGCGAGGCTGGAGGTCAAGCCGGGGGATTCGATGCCATACAGGCCCACGAAGCCGGCGATGCCATGTTGGGCCGGCGCCGAAATCATGAAGTCTGCGGCCGGTTCGTGAGGGCCCGAGATTTTAGGCCGGATGCCAGTGTAGCCGGGTGCGAGCGCATGGTCGGGCAATTGCGGCCAATAGCGGCGCACAGCCTCGTAAAAGACGTCCGCGCGCTCGGGGTGCAAGGTGTAGTCCTCGACCGGAATCCATTCGGTATCGGGACCGAACTTGGCCTGCCCACCCATGTCCAGCGTCAGGTGCACGCCCAGGCCGGCGTGTTGCGGCACCGGGTAGATGAGACGGCCAAAGGGTGTCCGACCGGCCAGCGTGAAGTAGCTGCCCTTGCAGAGGTATTCGGCCGGGATGCTGGCCGCCGGCAGGCCTTCGATGCGGCGCGACAGCGTCGGGGCATGCAGCCCGGCGCTGTTGATGAGCACGTTGCAGCTCAGTGTCATGGGCTCGGGGCCGCCGAAGTCCACGTCGAAGCCGCCTTGGGCGCGCACGCGCGCGCCAAGCATACGGGTGTGAAACACGAACTGCGCGCCCGCGTTTTCGGCCTCGCCCTGGTAGGACAGCATCAGGGCATGGCTGTCGACGATGCCTGTCGACGGCGACAGCAGCGCGGCCGTGCAACGCAGTGCGGGTTCGAGCGCCTGGGCCTGCTGTGCGCTCAGCGGCTGGAGATCGTCCACGCCATTGGCAGCGGCGCGCTGCGCGATGCCGGCCAGGCTGGCGGCCTCGGTTTCGGAAGTCGCGACGATGAGTTTGCCCAGACGATGGTGGCCGATGCCCCGCGTGGCGCAGTATTCGTAGAGCAGGTGTTTGCCGCGCACGCACAGGCGTGCCTTCAGGCTGCCTGCCGGGTAGTAGATGCCGGCATGGATGACCTCGGAGTTGCGCGAGCTGGTGCCCGTGCCGATGGCTTCGGTGGCTTCGGCCACCAGGACCTCCCGGCCGGACAGCGCCAGTGCGCGGGCAATGGCCAGGCCGACGACGCCGGCCCCAATGACAATGCAATCGATGTCGGTGTTCATGGCGTTCAGGTCTGACGGGCAGGAGTGAGATCGAATCCGCCGGCATGAAAGACCAGCGGGTCTTCGGTGCTGCAGCCGCAGGCCAGTACCTCGCCGACCATGATGACATGGTCGCCTTCTTCGTATTGGCTGCGGTTGCGGCATTCGAACCAGGCGGCGTTGCGGTCGTCCAGGCGCGGTGTGCCGTGAGGCGCGCTGATCTCGGGCAGGCCGTTGAAACGCTCGCTGGTCGTGCCGGTGGCGAAATGGCGGGCCAGGGCGATCTGCTCGGCCGACAGCACGTTGACCACGTAATGCTGACACTGCAGGAAGGCCGGCAGCGACGAGGACGTGCGCGACAGGCTCCAGAGTACCAGCGGCGGATTCAACGAAACCGAGTTGAACGAACTGACGGTCATGCCGATGCGTTCGCCGGCCAGGCCGGTGGTGCTGACCACGGTCACGCCCGTGGCAAATCGCCCCAGTGCGGTGCGGAAGAATGCGGCATCAAATTCGGTAAGAGGGGACATTCGGCAGGCGTCAGGGCGAGAGGCGATCCATCACCCAGCCCTGCTTGCCATCGGCGCGATAGCGCAGGCGGTCGTGCAGACGCGACGGGCGGCCTTGCCAGAATTCGAAGCACGTCGGCACCAGGCGATAGCCGCCCCAGTGCGGCGGCCGCGGCGGGTCGTCGCCATAGCGAGAGCGGAAGTCGCGTTCGCGCGCTTCCAGGTCGTCGCGCGTGACAGGTTGGCTCTGGTTCGATGCCCAGGCGCCGATGCGCGAGCCGACCGGACGGCTTTTGAAATAGGCTTCGGACTCTTCGGGCGAGACGCGCTCGACGACTCCCTCGATGCGCACCTGGCGCTCGAGCGGCTGCCAGAAAAACAGCAGCGCGGCGCGCGGGTTGGCCAGCAAGTCCTGGCCTTTGCGCGAGTCGTAATTGGTGAAGAAGGTAAAGCCCCGGTCGTCGTAACCCTTGATCAGGACGATACGTGCCGACGGCTGGCCGCTGGCATCGACCGTGGCCAGGGTCATGGCGTTGGGTTCGGGGACCTTGGCGGCGATGGCCTCGTCGAACCACAGCGCAAACTGGTCCAGAGGAGCAATGGCGGCCTGGTTTTCCAGCAGGACGCCTCTTTCATAGCTTTGACGCAGATCGGAAACGGACATGATGGTCAGCGGTGGCGTGGGGAAGTTGTCAGTTTACCGCCAACCGCCGCGGGTTTCCCCGGGGCGGCCGTCAGATCGCGGGCGTTTGCCGCGGGTCACGTTCGAGATGGCGGGCCAGGCCCTCCAGGCGCGCGTCATGGATGCCTGCGGCGCGCAGGGCGCGGGCCGTCTCGACCACGTAGTCCGTGCAGGGGCCGTACCGCCCGGCCGCGCGGCGCACGATGGCCAACACCTCGTCTTCAGGCAGGGCGCGGATATAGGCCGGGTTGGCGCGGTTCATGATGAAGACCAGCGCCTGAACCGGGCCGGTCTCGGTCTGGCAGTTGATCCAGCGCGGCAGGTAGGCGCCGGTGGACATTTCCCGATCCCAAAGCGCGGGGAAATATTCCGGTACTTGGGCGCCGGCGAGGCGGTAGACCACCCCGCGGCAGGAACCGCCACGGTCCAGCCCAAAGACCAGGCCCGGGCACTCGGGGGTGCCGCGGTTGACGCGCGACCACAGGCACAGCGCGCGGTGATGTCCGCGCAGCATGGCCAGGCGGCGCTCTTCGAAGGCGAAATCCGGGCGCCATATCAGGGAGCCATAACCATAGACCCAGAGATCCTGATCCTTGCGCCAGTGCGCCAGGGCGCGGTCGAGCGACGCACGGCGCTCTTCGGGGTCTAGAGGCGAAAGGGGGTGGAGGCGCCAGACAGAACAGGCGCGTCGGCGGAGGCAGAAAACGGCGAGGTCACGACGGCATTTCAGTATCTTGCGGCGGATGGCGGTTGAACCAGCCCCCGGCCGTCAGGGCCAGGGCATAGGCCCAGAACAGCGGCGCCACGCCTATGATTGCGCCCAGAGCGCCGAAAGTCAGCGGCAGGGTGACCTGCGACGCATTGATCAGGGCCATGCGGACCCCGACGGCTTCGGCTGCGCGCCCATGCGGCGAATAATGATGCAGCATTGAAAGCATACTCGGTTGGCAGCAACCCAGGGCCAGGCCAAGAATGAAAGACAGCACGATCAGGGTGCTGACGTCGGTGAAAAACGGGTAAAGCATGAAGTCGACGGCCGCGGTCGCCATGGCTACACGCACCAGGGTCCACGACCGTACGCGCTTCTGGATGACGGGCAGAAGAAGACGAATGACGAATGTTGCCGCCGCGAAGGCGGCGAGTATGAGACCGATGGTGGTGGCCGACAGCCCGAAGGCAACCCCGAAGATGGGCACGACGAACAGATGCGTGTCCCAGGCGCCGGACAGGATGGTGTTGACCATGAGCACGCGCCGCAGGGGAGGGACGGCCAGCAGTTCGGTGACCCGGCGCTTTTGCGCGGCGCGCTGTGTGCTGGCGCCGGCCAGCGCCTGATCGGCGCGCGTGAGGCGCCGGCGCAGGAGGTAGAGACCGCCAATGGATAGCAGGGGCCCCAGCGTCAACAGACCGAAGGCCATGCGGTTGCCAAGGTGATCGATGGCCAGGCCGGCGATCAGTGGCCCGGAAAAGCCCGAACCCGCCAGCGCCAGCGACATCCAGGAGAAATTGCGCAGGCGCTCGCGGGGTTCGGCGTGGCCCAGCAGATCCTGGGTCGCCACCTGATGCAACATAAAACCGATGCCGATGCAGCAGGAGGCAATGAGCAGCGCGCTCTGGGTGGTCGTCAGAAAGGGCAGGGCAGTGCCCAGGGTGACCAGCGAGGTGCCGATGATGAGCGGGCGTCGAACCCCGACTTTGTCCACCCAGCGCCCGGCATGGACCGAGAAAATCATGGGTAGCACGGCGAACACCGCGACCAGCGTGCCGACCTTGAAGGTGGACAGACCGATTTGCAGCGCAGTCAGCGAGACGGTGATACGGCCGCCGGTCAGGGCCACGTGGTTGAACATGGCCAGCAGGCACAGCCAACTGGCTCCTCGGAATGCGGAGCCGGACGATGAATGCGAAGGGGCTTCGGGGGGCTTGGACACGGCTATTGCAATGATTCTGTGCCTAACGTCGGCGAGTGTCGAGGCGCAAGCCCGGGGATCCGCCTCAAGCGCAAGCCCGGCACGAGAAGGCCGCCACGGTGCGGTACGCGGCACCAAGCGTGAGATTGGCAGTAAGTTAGAGGCATTTGGCGCCAGAACGCGCGGTGCCTGGCGGCAGCTCCGCGTTGTCACGGGCCAGGGGGTGTGTCCTGCATACAACGCTTTAGGTTTAGACCGTTGGGGTGTCAGCTATCTCGCCTGATGCCGGCTTTGTCACCGGCCCCGTAGAATGCGGACAGCTCGCAGATAAAACTTCTTCTTGTTCAGGGGCAGTGCCCCAAGGGTGTCGATGAAAGCCAACTCCGGCCGCTTCAAGCGCTATGTGTGGATCGCCGTCGGCCTGTTGGCCGCCGCTTTGTTGATCAAATGGCTGGTGTTTCCCGGCGCGGCGGCACCCACCTTTGCCACGGCCACCGTCAAACGCGGTGATCTGGAGAACAGTGTCCTGGCCAGCGGGACGCTGGAAGCCGTGCGCCAGGTCAGCGTGGGGGCCCAGGTCTCCGGCCAACTGAAGTCGCTCAAGGTGAAGCTGGGCGATGAGGTCAAGCAGGGCCAGTTGATCGCCGAGATCGACGACATGACGCAGCAAAACGAGTTGCGTAATGCGCAGGCGGCGCTGGAGACCCGGCGGGCCGAGCTGCGCGCCAAGCAGGCCACGCTCAAGCAGGCCGAACAGGCCTATGCGCGTCAGCGCAAGATGCTGGCTGCCGATGCGAGTTCGCGCGAGTCGTACGAGTCGGCCGAGGCCACGCTCCATGTCACCCGTGCCGACATCGTGGTCCTGCAGGCGCAGATCGCGCAGGCCGAAATCGAGGTGGACAAGGCCAAGGTCAATCTCGGGTATACACGCATCGTCTCGCCGATGGACGGCAAGGTCGTTGCGGTGGTGACCAAAGAGGGCCAGACGGTCAACTCCATCCAGAGCGCGCCGACCATCATCAAGGTCGCCCAAGTGGGCACCATGACGGTCAAAGCCCAGATCTCCGAGGCCGACGTCACGCGGGTGCATCCCGGCCAGAAGGTGTACTTCACCATTCTGGGCGAGCCGGATACCCGTCATTACGGCGTGCTGCGCGCCATCGAACCGGCGCCGGACTCCATTCAACGCGACGAAAGCACTTCTGCACTGACCGGCAGTTCCAGCACGTCGACCTCTTCGGCGGTCTACTACAACGGGCTGTTCGACGTGCCCAATCCGGACGAGGTGTTGCGGATTTCGATGACGGCGCAGGTGTTCGTGGTGCTGGGCGAGGCCAGCCAGGTGCTGCAGATCCCGTCGTCGGCCTTGGGCAAGAAAGACGAAGACGGCCGTTACTGGGTGCGAGTGGTGGGCAAGGACGGGCAGCCGCAGGAACGTCAGATCCGCGTGGGCATGAACAACAACGTCATGGCCGAAGTGCTCGACGGGCTCAGTGAAGGCGAGAGCGTGGTGTCGGCGGATTCGGCGCCCATGCCGGCGGGGCGTCCGTGAGCGGCGCGCTGATCCAGTTACGCGATGTCTGGCGGGAGTTTGCCGCCGGCGATCAGGTCATCGCCGTCTTGCGCGAGGTCAATCTCGAGATCGAGGCTGGCGAGATGGTGGCCATCGTGGGCGCGTCCGGGTCGGGCAAGTCCACCCTGATGAATCTGCTCGGCTGCCTGGACCGGCCGTCGCGCGGCGTGTATTGCGTCGACGGGCGCGAAACCTCCAGCATGGGTCCGGACGAACTGGCCGAGTTGCGGCGTGAGCATTTCGGTTTCATTTTTCAGCGCTACCACCTGCTGGCGGATCTGACCGCGCAGGGCAACGTCGAGATGCCGGCGATTTATGCCGGGCTGGCGCGCGGGCCGCGCCAGCAGCGCGCCGCCGGGCTGCTGCGGCGGCTCGGTCTGGCCGAGCGCCTGGACTATCGGCCGGGGCAATTGTCCGGCGGGCAGCAGCAACGGGTCAGCATTGCGCGCGCGCTCATGAATGGCGGGCGGGTCATTCTGGCCGATGAGCCCACCGGCGCGCTGGACAGCCAGACGGGTCAGGATGTGTTGCGCATTCTCGAGGAGCTGAATGCGGCAGGACACACCATCGTGCTGGTCACGCACGATATGAGCGTGGCGCGCCATGCACGACGCATCATCGAGATCAGCGATGGCCGCATCGTGTCGGACCGCGCCAATCCGGATGCGCCCGCGCGCGCCGCGCTGGCCGGCGACGCCGGGCCGGACGCAGACAAACCGCCGCAACGGCCATGGCGAGCCTGGTTGGACCGGGGCCGCGAGGCCCTGGGCATGGCGCTGCTGGCCATGAACGCCCACCGGCTGCGTACCTGCCTGACCATGCTGGGTATCATCATCGGCATCGCCGCCGTGGTGTCGGTGGTGGCGCTGGGCACCGGGTCGCGGCAGAAGATTCTGAGCGACATCAGCGCCATGGGTACCAACACGGTGGATATTTTCCCGGGCAAGGATTTTGGCGACGAGAAAGCGGCCACCATCCGCACGCTGGTGCCGGCCGACGCCCAGGCCCTGGCGCGCCAGCCCTATGCCGATAGCGTATCGCCCGAAGTGTCCACGACCACCACGCTGCGTTATCGCAATGTATCGGTCAATGGCTCGGTGCAGGGGGTGGGCGCGCAGTATTTCCGGGTGCGCGGCGTGAGTATTGCGCAAGGACAATTCTTCGACGAGACCGGCGTGACGCGCCGCAGCCAGGACGTGGTGATCGACACCAATACCAGCAAGACGCTGTTTGGCAATCACACCGATCCCATCGGGCAGGTGATTTTCCTGGGTTCGGTGCCCGCGCGGGTGATCGGCGTGACCCGGCCGCAGGAGACGCTGTTCGCCAATGCGGATACCCTGCATGTCTGGATCCCCTACACCACCGCGCTCAGCCGCATCCTGGGCCAGCAGCATCTGCTCAGCATCACCGTGCGGGTGAGCGACAGCATGCCGACCAAGGCCGTCGAAGACGCCATCACGACGCTCATGCAGCAGCGGCACGGGACGAAGGATTTCTTTGTCTTCAACACCGACACGATTCGTCAGACGATCGAGCGCACGACGGCCACCCTGACGTTGCTGGTGTCGTTGATCGCCGTGATCTCGCTGGTGGTCGGCGGCATCGGCGTGATGAACATCATGCTGGTGTCGGTGACCGAGCGGACCCGCGAGATCGGGGTGCGCATGGCGGTGGGCGCACGCCGCAGCGACATCATGCAGCAGTTCCTCATCGAGGCCATTCTGGTCTGCCTGATCGGCGGGCTGTTGGGCATCCTGCTGTCGCTGTCGATCGGTATGCTGGTCTCTCAGGCCACGCGCGGCGCCTTCGAGATGGTCTATTCGGGCGCGTCCATGGTGGCCGCCTTTGTCTGCTCCACGCTGATCGGCGTGGCCTTCGGCTATCTGCCGGCGCGCAATGCGGCGCGTCTGGATCCCATCGAATCGTTGGCACGAGAATGAAGCCAGTCTTTCTTCTGACGTCCCTGTTGCTGGCTGGATGCCTGCACACGCCCTACGAGCGTCCCCAGGTGCAGACGCCCGCACACTGGCAGCAGGGGCAGGGGGCCGCCGCTGTGGCGCCTGCCGGCGGCCAATGGTGGCGCAATTTCCAGGATCCGGTGCTCGATACATTGGTCGAACAGGCGCTGGCGCGCAACAACGACCTGACCGTGGCCGCGTTGACGGTGCGCCGTGCGCGTCTGCAGGCCGGGCTGGCGCAAAGCGATCTTTATCCCACGGTCAGTGGCACGGGCAGCTTCAACCGCAGCCGCAACCTGGATGGGGGGCGAGCCAGCGTCCGGACCACCAATGTCGAACTTGCCGCCAGCTGGGAGCTGGACCTCTGGGGCCGTCTGGCGCGTGCGCGTGATGCGGCGCAATGGCAGGCCGTGGCCACGGAAGAAGACAGGCAGGCGGCGGCACTTGCGCTGGCCGGAACCACGGCCGAGCTCTATTGGCAGACGGCCTACCTGAACCAGCGGCTGGCCAGTAGCCGCGAAAGCATTGCGTATGCACGCCGCACGCTGGAACTGGTGCAGGCACAGTACGCCGCAGGCGGCACCTCGGGCCTGGAAGTCGCCGAAGCCAGGCAGACGCTGGCCAGTCAGCAAGCCACGCACACCGAGTTGCTGCAACAGCGCGTGGAGGCCATCAATGGCTTGACCATTCTGTTTGACGGGCCACCGGATCGCATCGTCGCCGACCCGCAGCGGCTGCCGCAGGGGCCGCTGCCCGGTGTGGATCCTGGCCTGCCCGCGCAATTGCTGGCCCGGCGGCCCGATCTGCGCGCGGCAGAGGCACGCCTGCGTGCCGCGGTGGCGGCCACGGATGCCACGCGCGCCAGCTATTACCCGCCGCTGACGTTGACCGGCGCGCTGGGCTCGGCCAGCGACTCGCTGGGCAACCTGCTGGCCAATCCGGTCGCCGCGCTGGGCGCCGGGCTGGCCTTGCCGTTTCTGAACTGGAACCAGATGCGGCTGAACATCCGAATCTCCGAAACCGACTATGAGATTCTGGTGGCGCAGTTCCGTCAGGCGCTCTATCAGGCCATGAGCGACGTGGAGAATGCCTTGTCGGCGCGCGGCCAACTGGCGCAGCGGGCGCGCTTGCTGCAGGACTCGCTGGAAGCCGCCCGTGAGGTGGAGCGTCTGTACGAAACCCGCTGGCGCGCCGGTGCGGTGGCGCTGCGTATCTGGCTCGATGCGCAGGAAAAACGCCGCGCCGCCGAAGTCGCCGTGGACGAAAACCGCCTGCAGCAGTTGCGTAACCAGGTCCAGGTCTATCAGGCGCTGGGGGGCGACGCCATCGTGGGACAATACGGGCCATGATTCTGCCCGACACTGTTTCCTGCGATATCGACGCCGAGCGCCGGTTCGGCGGCCTGGCCCGCCTTTATGGCCCCGAGGCGCCCGCCCGCCTGCGCGCCGTGCATGTGGCGGTGGCGGGCTTGGGCGGCGTGGGCTCCTGGACCGCCGAGGCGCTGGCGCGCTGCGGGGTCGGCGCCCTGACGCTGATCGATCTGGACAATATCACCGAGTCCAACGTCAATCGCCAGATCCATGCCTTGAGTTCCACCGTGGGACAGGCCAAGGTGGACGCGATGGCCGAACGCATTGCGGCCATCAACCCGGAGTGCCGCCTGACCCGGGTGGAAGATTTTGTCGAGCCGGGCAATGTAGGACAGGTGCTGGCCGGCGAGTACGCGATGATCGTCGATTGCACCGATCAGGCAGCGGCCAAGATCGCCATGGTGCTGTATGCGCGGGCGCGCGGCCTGCCCATGCTGTTGTGCGGCGGCGCCGGGGGCAAAACCGACCCGCTCACCTTGCGCGCTGGCGATTTGTCCCAGGCCGTCAACGATGCGCTGCTGTCCAAGTTGCGCAATACATTGCGGCGCGAGCAGGGGTATCCGCGGGGCAGCGATGCGCAGGGGCGGGCCCTCAAGCGCGTGCCGCGCATGGGTGTGCGCGCGTTGTGGTTTGATCAGCCGGCCATTCTGCCGTCAGCCTGGCAGACCGCCGAGCCGGCTCCTGACGGTGCGCCGCAAGGGCTGTCATGCGCGGGTTACGGCTCGGTCGTCATGGTGACGGCCGCCATGGGGATGGCGGCGGCCAACGAGGCCGTTCAGGCCATTTTGGCCGCGCCCGCTACAGGCGGCTGAGGCGCTGGCGGTGCTCAGTAGTCGTGCAGGGTGACATCTATCCAGCCGCGCAGGGCGTTGGACAGACGCAGCCCGTCGGCGCGACGCAGATCATCGACGTCGAGCACGCGTTCGCGAACCTGGCCGGTTTCGAGCAGTTCGGCCCGTTGCACCCCGGGCAGCAGGCCGCACTCGACCGGCGGCGTATACCACTGGCCCTGGAGCTGCAGATAGAGATTGCTGCGGCTGCCCTCGCAGAGCTGGCCTTTTTCGTTGAGAAACACCATGTCGAAGATCTGCGGGTGCGCCGGCAGCCAGTCGGCCGCCTTGGCATACCACGGGCGGAAGGTGGTTTTGTAGCGCAGCAACGGCTCGCGCGAGTCCAGCGGTTCGGGCGCCAGCAGGATCTCCTGGACCAGCGGCAAGGGGGGCAGCGGCGCGGTCTGGATGTCGTAATGGCCGCTACGTTCGAGCAGCAGACGCATGCGGTAGGGTTCCAGGCCGGCCGGCGCATGCGCTGCCGTCAGGAGGTCGCGTTCGATGGCGGCCTGGTCGCAGTGATAGCCCAGGGCCTGGGCGGCAGCGGCCAGTCGGGTCAGGTGCCGGCCCAGCAGCGGCAGGCTGCGGTCGGCGGTCACGAGTAGGGTTTCGATGAGCTCGGGGGCCATGGCTATCCTAGTGAGGCCGGCCCAGGATGCGGGCCTTCCATTGGCATTCCTGCCACTCTAACTCGGGGTCCGAGTCATGCACAATCCCGCCCCCCGTGCTGTAGACCCCTTGCCCCTGGTCATCGAGCACCAATGTGCGGATGGCGACGTTGAGTGAAAAGTCCCCGTCCGGCGCCAGCCAGCCCACGCTGCCGCAGTACAGCCCGCGCGGGGCGACCTCCAACTGGCGGATGCGGCGCATGGCCGAGATCTTCGGGGCGCCGGTGATCGAGCCGCAGGGAAACAGCGCGCAGAGGACCTCGGCCAGGCTGGCATCCGGCACATGGGCGCTGACCGTCGAGGTCAGGGTCCAGACGGTGGGGTAGCGCTCGAGGGAGAACAGGGCATCCACGCTCACCGAGCCGGTTTGCGCCAGGCGGCCCAAGTCATTGCGCAGCAGATCGACGATCATCAGGTTTTCGGCGCGGTCCTTCTCGCTGGCAAGCAGGCGCTGGCCCAGGCGCCGATCTTCGTCGGGGTCGGCCGAGCGTGGCGCCGTGCCTTTCATGGGGCGCGTGACGAGGCGCTCTGCCTGGCGGGCGACAAAAAGCTCGGGCGAGAAGGACAGCACCGTGCGGCGGCCATCGCGGATGTACGCGGCGTGGGCCACGGGATGACGCTGGGCGATGTCGCGATACAGCGCGGCCGGATCGCCCTCGATGCGAACGTCCAGGGGCTGGGTGTAATTGACCTGATAGAACTCGCCCTGCGCAATGCCGGCGCGAATGCGTTCGATGCGGTCGATATAGTCGGCGCGCGACTGCCGCGGCCGCACGGCGGCCACGCGCGCGCCGGTCTCGCCCGTCCATGGTCCGGTGAGCTCGGCGTGCTCGAACACCAGTGCGGTCAGGCGGGGTGGCAGGTCGGTGCGAGCAGGCGGGTTGGGCCCGTCAGCGGGAGCGCGCAGCGATTGCGGCAGCAGCCACTCGCCTAATTCGTAATCCAGCAGCAGCGCCACCCAATGCCCGGCGCGGCGCGCGGCCTCGATGGCCGCCCAGGCAGCCGGCAGCTCTTGCGGCTGTGCGGCCTGGATACGCGCGACCTGCCCCGACAGGCGGCGCGACCGCCCGGCCAGGCGGTCTTCGAACCAGCAATCCATATTTCTCTATTGGTTGAGGAACTCGGCGAGTACTTGCCCCGTGTGGGACTGTTTGCGCAGGCTCATGATGTGTTCCGGAGAGCCTTCGGCCACCAATTGGCCGCCGCCCGTCCCGCCCTCCGGACCGAGGTCCAGCAGCCAGTCGGCTTCGGCGATGACATCGAGATTATGCTCGATCACGACCACCGTGTTGCCCGCCTCGACCAGCCGGTGCAGCACGTGGATGAGTTTCTCGACATCGGCCATCGACAGGCCCACGGTGGGTTCGTCCAGGACATACAGCGTGTGCGGGATGCGCGAAGCCCGGCCCGTTTTGATGACGCCGTCGGTCAGACGGGCCTTGGCCAGCTCGGTGACCAACTTGATGCGCTGGGCCTCGCCGCCGGACAGCGTGGGCGAGGGCTGACCCAGGGTCAGATAGCCTAGGCCGACGTCCTGCATCAATTGCAGAGGGCGGTGGATCTTGGGGTGCGCAGCAAAGTAGTCCAGCGCATCGTCGACCTCGAGCGCCAGTGCTTCGCCGGCGTTCTTGCCGCGCATCTGCACGCTCAGGGTGTCGGCGTTAAAGCGTGCGCCATTGCAGGCGTCGCATGGCACTTTGACGTCGGGCAGAAAGCTCATCTCGATGGTGCGCATACCCTGGCCTTCGCAGATCGGGCAGCGGCCATCGCCGGTATTGAAGGAGAAGCGTGCCGCGCTCCAGCCGCGCATGCGCGCTTCGCGGGTGTCGGCAAACTGCTTGCGGACATCGTCCCAGAACCCCACGTAGGTGGCCGGGCACGAGCGCGGTGTTTTGCCGATGGGGGTCTGGTCGACCTCCAGGACGCGATCGATGGCCTCCCAGCCTTCGATGCGTGCGCAGCCCACCCAGTGCTCTGCGCTGCCTGCCGCCACGACGCGGCTCAGATTGTCCAACAGAACTTCGCGCGCCAGGGTGGACTTGCCCGAGCCGGATACGCCGGTGACGACGGTGAGCCGCCCGACCGGTACGCTGGCATTGACGTTGCCCAGGTTATGCAAGTGCGCGGCCTTGATACGCAACATCGGGGTGTCGCGGTCGACGGCGTGCCGGCCCTGCAGAGGATGCACCAGTGGCCGGGCGAGATAGCGGCCCGTGACGGATTCGGGTGCATCCATCAGGTCCTGGGCCGTGCCTTGGGCAACCACGCGGCCGCCACGGATGCCGGCGCCCGGGCCGATGTCGATGATGTGCGAGGCGCGCCGGATGGTGTCGTCATCGTGTTCGACCACCACCAGGGTGTTGCCGTTGCCTTCCAGGCGCGCGAGGGCGTCGAGCAGGATGCGGTTGTCGCGCGGGTGCAGGCCGATCGTGGGTTCGTCCAGCACATAGCAGACGCCTTGCAGGTTGGAGCCCAGCTGCGCGGCCAGACGGATGCGCTGGGCCTCGCCGCCGGACAGCGTGGGCGCGGCGCGATCCAGCGCCAGATAATTCAGGCCGACCTCCTGCATGAAATCCAGCCGCCCGCGGATTTCGGCCAGGATGTCGCGCGCGATCTCGGCTTCGCGGCCCCGCAGGACCAGGCCGGTGAAGAAGCTGTGCGCTTCGGACACGGGCAGGCAAGCGAGTTGGGCGATGGAGCGATCGCGCCAGCGTACGGCTAGTGCCGTGCGGTTCAGGCGCTGGCCGTGGCAGACGCCGCAGGCCTTGGCCTCGCCTTCGTACCAGGCATTCCAGGCGGTTTCCTCGCCCGTCTGTTCGGCGTCAAAGCCCTGCAGTTGCAGCCCGGTACCGAAGCATCCCTCGCACCAGCCATGTTTGGAGTTATAGGAGAACAGGCGTGGATCGGGCTCCGGGAAGCTGATGCCGCACGAGGGGCAGGCACGCTTGACCGAAAAATGCTGCTGCTGCAGGTGCGCGCTCAGGCCAGTCTCGCGGCGCAGCGGCGCGTCGCCTTCGGCGCCGGGCGTCAGATCCCAAAGGATGCTCATCACGCCCTGGCCGTGTTCCAGCGTGCGTTTGACGGCCTCGCGCAAGGCGGTCTCGTTGTCCGGGTCGACCACCAGGTCGGCCACGGGCAATTCGATGGTGTGCTCTTTGTAGCGATCCAGCCGCGGCCAGGGGCTGACGGGGATGAACTCGCCATCGACGCGCAGATGCGTGTAACCCTTGCCGCCCGCCCATTTTGCCAGGTCGGTGTAATAGCCTTTGCGCGCGGTCACCAGCAGCGCCAGCAGACCCAGATGGCGTCCCTTGTGCTCGCGCATCAGGCGCGCGACGATCTGTTCGGTGTTCTGGGGCTCGACCGGCACGTTGCAGTCGGGGCAGTACTGTGTGCCCAGCTTGACGTAGAGCAGCCGCAGGAAGTGATGGATTTCGGTCATGGTGGCCACGGTGGACTTGCGTCCGCCACGGCTGGTGCGCTGCTCGATGGCCACCGTCGGCGGGATGCCGAAGATGGCGTCCACATCGGGCTTGCCGGCCGGCTGCACAATGGCGCGCGCATAAGCGTTGAGCGACTCGAGGTAGCGGCGCTGACCCTCATTGAACAGGATGTCGAAGGCCAGGGTGGACTTGCCGGAGCCTGACACCCCGGTGATGACGGTGAACGTATCCCGTGGGATCTCGACGCTGATGTTCTTGAGGTTGTGCTCGCGGGCGTTGCGGATCTCGATGGACCCGGCCTGTTGGCGGCGCCGGCGCATGAGGGATTGCAGTGGCGTGCCGCTTTCATAAGGCGTGGCGGGCTCTTCGATGACGGCGGTCAGCCCGGCCTGCTCGGCTTCCTGGCGGTCGGCATCGGTGCTCACGACGACGTCGGGCGGCAGAATGCTCGTTGCGTAATCGCGCAGCGCCCGGCCTGTGTAGGAGCGTGGATTGTCCATCAGGTCCTGGGGCGTGCCCACGCCGACGAGTTCGCCTCCGGCGTCGCCGCCATCGGGGCCGAGATCGATCAACCAATCCGCGGCGCGGATGACGTCGAGGTTGTGCTCGATGACCAGCAGGGTATGGCCAGCGGCCAGCAGCTTGCGGAAAGCGTGCATCAACCGCGCCACGTCGTCGAAATGCAGGCCCGTGGTGGGCTCGTCAAACAGGAAGAGGCTGCCTTTTTTGGCCACCTTGGCGGTGGAAATGCCCGACCGCGCGGCTTCGGCCAGGTGGCCGGCAAGCTTCAGGCGCTGGGCTTCGCCCCCGGAGAGCGTGGGCACGGGTTGTCCCAGGCGCACATACTCCAGGCCCACGTCGGCCAGGGGCGCCAGGCCGGTCTGCACGTCGCGCAGACCGCGGAAAAACTCCAGCGCTTCGCTGACGGTCATCTCCAGCACCTGGTCGATCGAGGCGCTTTTACCCAGATGTTCGACGCGGACTTCGAGAACCTCGGGGCGGAAGCGTTTGCCATCGCAGTCCGGGCAGCGCAGATAAACGTCGGACAGGAATTGCATCTCGACGTGTTCGAAGCCGGTGCCGCCGCACGTGGGGCAACGTCCATCGCCGCTGTTGAAGCTGAAGGTGCCCGCCGTGTAGCCGCGCTCTTTGGCCAGGGGCGCTTGCGCGAACAGTTTGCGGATGGCATCGAAGGCGCCGACATAGCTTGCCGGATTGGAGCGGGCCGTCTTGCCTATCGGTGTCTGGTCGACCATGACGACGTCGGCGATCTGCTCGGCGCCCAACAGGCGGTCGAAGGGACCGGGTGCTTCCGACGGTTTGCCTTGGTGCTTGAGCAAAGCCGGAAAGAGGACATCCTGCACCAGCGTGGACTTGCCCGACCCCGAGACCCCTGTCACGCAGACCAGGCGGCCCAGCGGCAACTCGATCGAGACATTCTTCAGATTGTGCGCCCGCACGCCTTCGAGCAGCAGGCGGGGCGTGTTGGGCGCCACCGGCATGGGCCGGGGCGCCTCGACATGGCGCCTGCCACCGAGGTAGTCGCCGGTCAGGGTGGGGGCTGTGCGCAACTGATCGGGCGTGCCGTCAAAGACAATGCGCCCGCCGCGCTCGCCGGGGCCGGGGCCTACGTCGATGATACGGTCGGCAGCGACCATGACTTGCGGGTCGTGCTCGACCACCACCAGCGTGTTGCCGGCGTCGCGCAGGCGGTGCATGACCTCGACCACGCGATGCATGTCGCGCGGATGCAGACCGATGGAGGGTTCATCCAGCACGAAAAGCGTATTGACCAGCGAGGTCCCCAGTGCCGTCGTGAGGTTGATACGCTGCACCTCGCCGCCGGACAGGGTGCGGCTCTGGCGGTCCAGAGTCAGGTAGCCCAGACCGACATCGCACAGGAATTTCAGCCGCGCGCGCGCCTCGGTCAGCAGCAGGTCGGCGGCGGCATCCATGGCGCCTTGAAAACGCAGCTCATCGAAGAAGCGCCGCACGCGCTCGATCGGCAGCAGCATCACATCGTGCACCGACAGGCCGTCGAGGTGTTCGAGCAATTCGCGTGTCCAACTCACGCCGGCCGGCATGAAGCGCTGATAACGTGCGTCGCCTGGCGGCAGCACGGCATCGGCTTCGGCTTTGCTGCCCAGGCGCCAGAGCAGCGCATCCGGTTTGAGGCGGGCGCCGTGGCAGGTGGGGCAGGGGGTGTAGCTGCGATATTTGGACAGCAGCACCCGTACGTGCATCTTGTAGGCCTTGCTCTCCAGCCAGGCGAAGAAACGGTGCAGGCCATACCACTGATGTTTCCAGGCCGACGCGCCGCCTTTGAAGTCCGGATCGCCATCGAGCACCCAGTCACGTTGGGCCTGGGTCATGGCTTTCCAGGGGACGGAGACAGGCACGCCGGCGCGCGGCGCGTACTTCATCAGCTCGTCCTGGCACTCCTTGAACGAGGGGGTTTGCCAGGGTTTGATGGCGCCTTCTTTGAGCGTCTTGTTTTCATCCGGGATGACCAGGCCCAGGTCAATGCCGATCACGCGGCCAAAGCCGCGGCAGGTCTCGCAGGCGCCCAGCGGCGAATTGAAGGAGAAACTGCTGGGCAGGACTTCGCTGTATTCGATGTCGCAGTCCGCGCAATGCAGGCGGTCGCTGTATTTCCAGACGGCGCTGTCGCCGCCGTCGGCATCCATGGCATAGACGGCCAGGTGGCCGGCGCCCATGCGCAAGGCCGTATCGAGCGCTTCCATGACGCGCTCGCGTTCAGCGCCGCCAAACCGCAGGCGATCCTGGACGACATGCAGCGTGCGGCGGGCTTGGGCCGCGTCCGTCTTCTTGCCGCGGGTCTTGCTCTTGGCCGGTGCCGCGACCGCGGCATCTTCGTGATGCACGCGGGTATAACCCTGGCCCTCGAGAAAACCTTTGACCTCTTCCTCGGTGAAGTTGGCCGGGACCGTGATCGGGAAGGTGATGACCAGGCGCGGATCGGCCGCTGCCGCGCTGCGCTCGGCCAAGGAATGGTAGATGGATTCGGGTGTGTCGCGCCGCACGCGCTTGCCACAGCCACGGCAGAAGAGTTGCGCGCCGCGGGCAAACAAGAGCTTGAGATGATCGTTGAGCTCGGTCATCGTGCCGACGGTGCTGCGCGAGCTGCGCACCGGGTTGGTCTGGTCGATGGCGATGGCCGGCAGAATGCCTTCGATGCGGTCGACCTGCGGCTTGTCCATGCGATCCAGAAACTGGCGCGCGTAAGGCGAGAAGGTTTCCACATAACGGCGCTGGCCTTCGGCATACAAGGTGTCGAAGGCCAGCGAGCTCTTGCCGGAGCCGGAAACCCCGGTCACGACGACCAACTCGCCGGTGGCGATGGTGAGATCAAGATTCTTGAGGTTGTTCTGGCGGGCGCCAACGATGCGGATGTGGGAGCTCATGAGGCGTAATCGTAGCCGGTGAGGGTGGGCCAGTCCGAGCGCGGGTCGCCGGACTGGCCAGCACAATTGGGGCACAAGGGTCTGCCCACATTATGGGCGGGCCGGTGCGGGGGCGCTGGCAAAACTGGATGAATAAACAGTACAACAAATTTATGGCCGGATCGCAAATCCGGCACACGCCGAGGACGACCGCCGGCACGGGCGACATCTGCCGCTGCGGCGGGATAAGGGCGTTAATAGGGGCGGATTGACAAGCGCAGGTTTGTCGCTTGCCCCCGTTTCGGGCTAGAATCCCGAGTTACCCGAATTTTCGCCACGCGCAGCTTGCGGGGCGGCTCGAACCCTACGAATCCTTTAACGGAGTAATTCATCATGGCTGAACGCAAGCGCGTACGTCGCAACACCCTCGAACGCCGTTGCCTGGGCAAATCGTTCAAGCGTCTTTTCGTCAACGCTCCGAAGGGCGTTTTCAAGATGCTGGAAAAGATCAAGCGCGTCTAAGCCGCTTGCTGCTTCCTTGGTGGAGCCCGCAGTCAGAAGCCCCCGCAAGGGGGCTTTTGCTTTGGGGGCTCAAGCGCGGACAAGCGTGTCCGTGTGTAAAACTGCCCCGGGGGCGGGTGGGGCGGGTTTAGATTCTGTAAAGCTCCCGACAGACAGCGCCAGGGGCGCTCCGTAGAATGGGTGCTCTCATCCAAGAGGTATGTCGATGAAACATCTGCTTCTGGCCCCCGTGCTTGCCGCCGTGCTGGCAGCATGCGCGCCCGCCTCCGCTCCTGGCGAAGGATCCACGTCCATGACCGCTGACACGGCCTCGCTGCCCCTGACCGCCTACACCTGGCGCCTGAACGGCGCGACCGATGCCAAGGGCCAGCCCATCCTGCGCACGGGCGTCGAGCGGGGGCTGCGACTGTCGTTTACGCAGGATGCGCTGAGCATCCAGGGCGGCTGCAATACCCAGTTCGGCGGCTACCGGCTTGCCGCCGGTGTGCTCAGCGTCGCGCATCTGGCAGGCACCATGAAAGCCTGCGAGCCGGCCCTGATGCGTCTGGATGCCGACGTTGCAGGCGTGCTCAAGGGCGACATGCGCCTGCGCCGGTCCGGCGATGCCGCCGCGCCCGAGCTGACGCTGACCGCCCCTGACGGTAGTGTGCTCCGCTTTGCCGGCGAGCCGACCGCCGAGACGCGCTATGGCGGGCCGGGTGAAACGGTGTTTCTGGAAGTGGCTGCCGCGACCGTTGCCTGCAACCATCCCATGATGCCGGGCCAGCGCTGCCTGCAGGTGCGTGAGCGCCGTTACAGCGAATCCGGTGTCGCATTGCCTGCGCAAGAGGACTGGCACCCGCTCTATCAGACCATCGAAGGCTATCAGCACCACGACGGCGTGCGTACGGTGCTGCGCGTCAAACGCTATGAGCGCAAGAATCCGCCGGCCGATGCATCGGCCACGGTCTACGTGTTGGATATGGTGGTCGAGCAGCAACTGAGCTGATCGCGCCAACCGGGCCGGCTTAAGGGGCGATAGAATCAGCCTCCCTTTCTCTTGCGGCCTGCGACAGGCCCTGCCCGGACTCTGACCGAAGCATGACTGACTCGACCTCCGATCTGCACCAGCGCGCCTCGCAGGCGTTTTCTTCCGGCGATTATGCGCAGGCCGCTGACCTTCTGTCGGCAGCCTTGCAACGGGCGCCGGATGACGCCAGCCTGCTCAGTGCCGCCGGCTATGCACTCGCCCGCCTGGGCCGTCTGGCCGAGGCAGCGGATCGCTTCGACGCCGCGGTGCGTCTGCGTCCGGCCGACGTAGCCTTGTTGCGCGATGCCGGCTCGGTCAATCGCAAGGCCGCGCGCCTGGAGGCCGCACTGGGCCATTTTCGGGCGGCGTACCGGTTGTTGGGCAACGATGTTGCCCTGCTGGGCCAGATCATCGCCGTGATGCAGCAACTGGGGCGGGCCGATCAAGCCCTTGTGCTGATCGATGGTACGTTGGCCTTGGCGCCGCAGTCGGCCGCATTGCATTATCTGCGTGGCGTGGCGCTCAGCGCGCTCGGACGCCGTGCCGGAGAGCGACAGGCCTACGAAACCGCGCTGCGGTTCGATGCGCGTCTGGTAGACGCCCACACCAATCTGGGCGTGCTGGCCCGTGACGAATTGCGTCTGCAGGATGCGCTGCGGCATTTCAAACAGGCGCTGGCCATCGACCCCGACAACGCCGGGGCGCGCAACAACCGCGCGCAGACCAATCTGCTGGCAGGGCGCTATGCCCACGGCTGGCGCGATTACGAATGGCGCTGGCGCGATGGTGTGCAAACCATGCCCTTCGAGGGCGCACCCTGGCTGGGCGAGCCGTCGCTGGCCGGCAAGACGCTGCTGGTGCACGCCGAGCAGGGCTTGGGCGATACGCTACAGTTCAGCCGCTATGTGCCGAGCGTGGCCGCGCAGGCCGCGCGCGTCGTGCTGCAGGTGCAGCCCGCCTTGCAGGCATTGCTGCAGGCGAATCTTCCCGAGGTGACCGTACTGGCGGTGGGCGATGTCCTGCCGCCCCATGACCACCACGTGCCGCTGTTGAGTCTGCCGCTGGCGCTGGCTTCCCAGCGTGCCGAGCCCTGGCCGCTGGCACGCCCCATGCAGGCCGAATCGTCGCGCACGGCAGCCTGGGCGGCTCGTCTGGACGGCGTGTTCGACGGCCCAAGGCGACCGCGTATCGGGCTGTCGTGGTCCGGCAATGCAGCGCATCCGGATGACCGCAACCGCTCGATTCCGTTCTCGCAGCTGGCCGCGCTGCTCGATGTCGCCTGCGACTTCGTGTGCGTGCAGAAAGACGTGCGGGAGTCGGACCGGCAGGCCATCGACGCCTGGCGCGGCCAGGGCAGCGCGGGACGGCTGTATGTGCCGGCGCTGGACGATGTCAGCGACACGGCCGCCTTGATGGCCAACCTCGATCGCGTCATCAGTGTGGATACCGCGGCCGCGCATCTGGCCGGCTCCATGGGGTTGCCTACCTGGATTCTGTTGCCCGCCATGCCGGATTGGCGCTGGCAGTTGCAGCGCGCCGATACCCCCTGGTACGGTTCGGTCGAGCTGTGGCGCAGCACACAGCAGGGCTGGCCGGTGCTGATCGAGGCATTGCGCCAGCGTCTGCCGGCGCCCGCTTGAGTCCCTCCGGGGCTGCGCAAGGCGAAAAAATGCCTGCGAGTCGCAGGCATTCAGGTTGGAGCGGCGGGCGCGTCACGCGCCCAGATAAGCTTCCAGGACGCGGGGGTGACCGAGCAGTTCGCGTCCGCTGCCTTCCAGCGCCATGGCGCCGTTTTCCAGCACATAGCCTTTCTGGGCGATCTTCAGTGCCTGGCGCACGTTCTGTTCGACCAGGAACAACGTCAGGCCGTCGGCGTTGATGGCGCGCAGCGAACGGAAAATATCCTGCACGACGATGGGAGCCAGGCCCATGGACGGCTCATCGAGCAGCAGCAGTCTCGGTTTGGCCATCAGCGCCCGGCCGATGGCCAGCATCTGCTGTTCACCGCCGGAGAGGTTTCCGGCCATTCCCTGAATACGCTCTTTGAGCCGCGGGAACAGGTTAAACACGTATTCCAGATCGCTGTCGAGGTTCTTCAGACCGCGCCGGTAGGCGCCCAGCTCGAGGTTCTCCAGCACCGTCATGGTCGTCAGGATGGCGCGGCCTTCCGGGACCTGGACGATGCCGCGCGCTACCAATTGGTGCGGCGCGAGATGGGTGATGTCTTCGCCTTCGAAAAGGATCTGGCCGGCGGCCTTGGGCAGCAGCCCTGACAGCGCCAGCAGCGTGGTGGACTTGCCTGCGCCGTTGGCGCCGACCAGTGCGGTGATGTCTCCGGCGTGCAGGCTCAGGTTGATCCCGCGCACCGCTTCGATATGGCCGTAGTTCACTTCGAGCCCACGGACTTCCAGCATGGCGCTCATTGCACGGCCTCCGCCTGTTCGGTGTCTTCGTCGTCTTCGCGGCCCAGATAGGCTTCGATGACCTGCTCATTGTTGCGGATCTCTTCCGGACCGCCGCAGGCAATGATCTTGCCGAAGTTGAGCACCGCGATGTTCTCGCACAGCCCCATCACGAAGCGCATGTCGTGTTCGATCATGAGGATGGTGTAGCCGCGGTCGCGGATGGCGAGGATTTCGCGCATGAGTTCGGCGCGTTCGCCGGTGTTCATGCCCGCCACCGGCTCATCGAGCAGCAGCAGCTTGGGTTCGGTGGCCAACGCGCGCGCCAGCTCCAGCCGGCGCTGTTCGCCGTAGGAGAGATTGTCCGCGATGTCGTTGGCCTTGTGGTCCAGGCGCATCCAGGTCAGCAGTTCATGGGCGCGCTCGCGGGCGCGCCGCTCGGCCTGGCGGAAAGCCGGCAGGCTGAGCAGGAGCCCGGGCAGGCCGTAATTCATGTGGCGGTAGGCGCCCACCACCACGTTCTCCAGCAGCGTCATCTCCTTGAACAGGCGGATGTTCTGGAACGTGCGCGCAATGCCCATACGGGTGATTTTGTGCGGCGGGCGCTTGAGCAGGCTTTCGCCATTGAAGCGGATATTGCCGCCGCTGGGCGGCAGCAGACCGGTGATGAGATTGAACACCGTGGTCTTGCCGGCGCCATTGGGGCCGATCAGACCGTAGATACTGCCTTGCGGCACCGTCAGGTTCACATCGTGCAGCACGTGCAGGCCGCCAAAACTCTTGGAAACGGAGGAAAGCTCAAGCATGGCGTTTGCCTCCTTGACGCAACCAGCGCTTGAAACGCGCCGGATCCCAAATGCCTTGCGGCAGGAACAACACGATCACAACCAGGATCACTCCATTGATGACCAGACGGAAATCCGCGAAACCGCGCAGCAGCTCGGGCAGAACCGTGACGATGGTGCTGCCCAGCACGGGGCCGGCCAGACTGCCGATACCGCCCAGAATCGCCATGGTCAGAATCTCGACGCCACGGTCAAAGCCGTACTCATTGGGGCCGATGAAGAAGGTCAGGTGGGCATTGAGGCCGCCGGCCAGACCGGCAATCATGGCGCCCAGGACGAAGGCCAGCATCTTGTTGGCGCGCACGTCGATGCCCATCAGGCCGGCGGCGGTTTCGTCGCCTCGAATGGCGTCGAACGCGCGACCGATCTTCGAGCGCCGCATGCGCCAGAGCACGAGCAGCACGATGACCAGCGACAGCACCACATGCCACCATTGGGTCAGTTGCGGGATGCCATTGAGGCCCAGCGCGCCGCCGGTGACCGACTCGGTGTTGAGGATGGTGACCCGCACCACCTCGCCAAAGCCCAGCGTCGCCATGGCCAGATACACGCCCGACAGCCGCAGTGTCGGCAAGCCGATCAGGGCCGCCACCACGGCCGGCGCAAGCATCCCGCCGGCCAGCGCGCCCGGAAAGGACGCGTCGTAGTTCATCGTCAGCAGTGCCGCCGCATAGGCGCCGATACCCATGAAGGCCGCATTGGCCATGGCCAGCATGCCGCAGGCCAGGGTCAGCCAGATGGACAGCGCCAACAGCGCGTTGGTGCCCAAGGTAAGCACCAGGTTGCCATAAATGGCCCAGAAGTTCTCAAATCCGCTCATCACTTACGCCTTGCGTTGAACCACTTTGCCGAACAGACCTTGCGGGCGCACCAGCAGGATCAGGAACAGCAGGCCGAATGCCACCGCATCGCGCATGGTCGAGCCGATATAGGCGACCGACAGCACCTCCGCGAATCCCAGAAAGAGACCGCCCAGCATGGCGCCGCGTATGTCACCCATGCCGCCGAGAATGATGACCGCGATGCCCTTGTGCAGCATGGGCTGGCCCATGAGCGGAAAGAGCGCGTTGGAGTACAGGCCGATCAGCACGCCGGCCACGCCGCCCAGGGCAGCCGCGGCGAACGAGGTAGTGATGAACAGCTTTTCGACATTGATGCCTAGCAGCCAGGCGGCCTTGGGCGATTCGGCGATGGCGCGCAGCGCCCGGCCGAACTGCGTGCGGCGCATGACGAACATCAGCACGGCCATCAGGGCAAAGGACAGGAAAATGATGCCCAGTTCGATGACGGTCAGGTGCAGGCCGGCGATTTCGATGACTTCCTCGGGCACGGTGCCGTGCGGGAAGCGCATGTTGCCAGCGCCGAAGATGCCTTGTGCGGCGTTATTCAGGATGATGCCCACGCCGATGGTGGCGATCATCGGAATCAGGTGGGGAGCGTTGCGCTTGCGCAAAGGCTTGAGCACCAGGAAATCGATGAGTACACCGGTCACGCCGGCGACAAAGAAGGCGACGACGAGCGCCAGCCACAGCGGCAGCGCGAACAGCTGGACCACGGTCAGGGCCGCGTAGGCGCCCACCATGAAGACGGCTCCGTGCGCCAGATTGATGACGCCGAGAACGCCGAAGACCAGTGTGAATCCCAGCGCAAAGAGGGCGTAAACGCTACCCAGAGAGAGCGCGTTGACGAATTGTTGTTCCAACATAAGGGACTTCCCAAATCAAGCGCCTTGCGGAGGATTGTGTCTTCCGCAAGGCGCTGTGCTTCCCGATAGAGAGGCGGCTTACCGGTAACGCGGCAGCTTACTTCTCGATGACGTACTTGCCGTCCTTGGTGACGCTGATGATCGGCGCCTGGTCGGCGTCATAGCCGGCCGGCTTGCCTGCACGGTCGTTGGCCTGACGGAACTTGAACGGGCCGGTCGCGCCGGTCCATTGCACCGCGGGCAGCGCTTCACGCAGTGCGGCGCGATCCTTGGGCAGGTCGCCAGTCAGCTTGGTGTTCTTCAACGCCTGAGCCGCGATATACATCGCGTCGTACGATTGCGCCGAGAATTGATCCGGAGCATTGCCGTACTTGGCTTTGTAGGCCTCGATGAACTTGGTGTTCTGCGGCGTCTTGTTCTCGATCGACCAGGGGCTGCCGATCCAGAGGTTGTTGGACGCGCCGCCCGGGGCCAGTTCGAAAATCTTGACCGAGTTCATGCCGTTGCCGCCGATGACCGGCACGTTCAGGCCCAGCTGGCGCGCCTGCACCATGATGGGGGCACCTTCGGCCAGCAGCGCCGACAGCACGATGGCGTCGGGGTTGGTGCCTTTGATCTTGGTCAGTTGGGCCTTGAAGTCCACGTCGCCCTTGGCGAAGGTTTCAGTGGTGGTGACCGGAATCTTCTGGTCTTCCAGGGCCTTCTTGAAGTTGTCGTAGCCGCTCTTGGTGAAGACGTCGTCGTTGCCGTAGAGCACGGCGACGTTCTTCAGGCCGGTCTTGGCCTTGACGGTCGAGATGGTCGCCGGCAGGACGTCGGCTTCGGTGACCGAGTTGCGGAACACGTAGTTGCCGATGGAGGTGATGCCGTCAGCCGTATTGGACGTGCCGAAAGCCACGGTCTTGGCGGCTTGGGCGATCGGGTCGGCGGCCTGGGCGGAGTTCGACAGCGTCGGGCCGAAGACCATCAGGACGTTGTCCTTGAAGATCAGTTTCTTGAAGACGTTGATGGCTTCTTCTTTCTTGCCTTGCTCGTCTTCGACAACCAGCACCAGCTTGTTGCCGTTGATGCCGCCGGCGGCGTTGATCTCGTCGGCAGCCAATTGGAAACCATTGCGGATCGAGTTGCCGTACTGGGCAGCGCCACCCGACAGGGCCTCGGCCACGCCGAGCTTGATGTCAGCAGCGTGGACCGCCGGGATGAGGCCGGCAGCGGCGATGGCGATCAGCAGTTTCTGGGGCTTGAATTGCATGTTGGGTACCACCCTCGTTGTCTCGAATAACTAATAGGGATCCGGCCAAGTCGTGCCCAGCCTGGAGATCGAAGACGCGTCGGACGCGGATTTTCGATCAAGAGCACGAAGAATACCTGTTTGATCCCGGGGTTTATGGAATCTCGCTACGAAAAGTTGCCGTTAGATGTGGGTTTTTCGCAAAAAAAGCGGCAAACCCAGGGTAAACCCGCAATATTATTGTGCCAATGGCTTCCAGAGCAAGCCGGGCTCGCCCCTGGGCTGGAGGCGCCGGGTTTCAAAACGTGCCTGACCGGTGCGGGCCGTAACGCGCCGGCCCATCGGACGGCGTGCCAGAGCCACGATAATCGGCCGCGTCGGCGGCCGAGGCAGCCCGGGGCCATGTGTTGAATCAGTCGCTCCCTTCCGGGCCATTACATGGGCCGCAGACCCGGCGGCACGGTATATGGATATGCCCGCGCCGCCTGCTGCCGGGTCCTTCATCGCGCCTACAATCGTGCGCAAACCTGGCTTGATCAGCGTACGAAAAATGAGGAGAAAGACATGAATGCATCCCCCAAATGGCGCCTGGAAACCGTTGCCGTGCACGGCGGCTATCGGCCCGATCCGACCACGCGTGCGGTAGCCGTGCCCATCTACCAGACCGTCGCCTACGCTTTCGACGACACGCAGCACGGAGCGGATCTGTTTGATCTGAAGGTGCCGGGCAATATTTACACGCGCATCATGAACCCCACCACGGATGTGCTGGAGCAGCGGGTCGCCGCCCTGGAAGGCGGCATCGCCGCGCTGGCGCTGGCCTCCGGTCAGGCGGCGGTCACCTATGCCGTGCTGACGATTGCCGAGGCGGGCGACAACATTGTGTCGTCGAGCACGCTTTATGGCGGCACCTACAACCTGTTTGCGCACACCCTGCCGCAGTATGGGATTACGACACGGTTTGCCGATCCCCGCGACCTGAGCAGTTTCGAGCGCCAGATCGATGATCGCACCAAGGCGATCTTCGCCGAGTCCGTCGGCAACCCGCTAGGCAATATCACGGATATCGCCGCACTGGCCGAACTGGCTCATCGCCACGGCCTGCCGCTGATCGTCGACAACACCGTCCCCTCACCCTATCTGCTGCGCCCCATCGAACATGGTGCCGACATCGTGGTGCAGTCGCTGACCAAATACCTGGGCGGCCATGGCACCAGCCTGGGCGGTGCCATCATCGATGCGGGCACGTTCCCGTGGGCGCAGCACAAGGCGCGCTTCAAGCGACTGAACGAACCCGACGTCAGCTATCACGGTGTGGTCTATACCGAAGCCTTTGGCGCGGCCGCCTATATCGGCCGCGCGCGGGTCGTGCCGCTGCGCAATACGGGCGCGGCCATCTCGCCTTTCAATGCCTTCCAGATTTTGCAGGGCATCGAGACGCTGGCGCTGCGGGTCGACCGTATCGTCGAGAACGCCGTCAAGGCCGCCGGGTTTTTGCGCGGCCACGCCAAGGTGGAGTGGGTCAACTACGCCGGGCTGCCGGATCATCCCGAGCACGCGCTGGTGCAGAAATATCTGGGTGGCAAGGCGCCGGGCCTGTTCACGTTCGGGGTCAAGGGCGGGCGCCAGGCCGGGGCGCGCTTTCAGGATGCGCTGCAGCTCTTTACCCGGCTGGTCAATATCGGCGATGCCAAGTCACTGGCCACGCATCCCGCTTCGACCACCCACCGCCAGCTCAATCCCGAAGAGCTGGCGCGGGCAGGGGTGCGGGAAGAGACGGTGCGGCTGTCCATCGGGATCGAGCATATCGACGACCTGATTGCCGACCTGGACCAGGCGCTGGCGCAGGTGTGAGGCAGCGGCGGGCAGGCCTGGGTGCCTATTTCGAGAGCTTGAAAGCCTGGTTCATGGCTTCGGTGACATAGGCCTGCAGCACGGGGGTGGAGCGCACGCGCATGTCTTCGCCGATGTCTCGCTGGCGCTCGGCGAACTTGGCGGCCACCGGCGAAGCCTGGCCGTCACGTGCCAGCGACGCCAGTTCGGACGCGTCGAATACGCTGGCGTAGGCCGCAGCAAGGTTGGCATTCCATTGGGGTTGATAGTTGGGCAGCGCGTGCTTGAGTTGCTGGCGCACCAGTGCGCCGGCCTGCTCTTGCCCCAGGCGTTTGACCAGCACCGCATAGGTGGAGGTACGGACGGCGACCTGGGCACCCAGCGCGGCCAGGTTGTCGCCCAGATGGCGTTGCGCGATCAGCGCCAGGGCAGCGGCCTGGCCGTCTTGCGCGCAGGCCGGCATGGCGGCGGCAAGCAGCAGGGTCAGGCAGGCGGCGCGCGCCAGACCGCGGCCGCTGCGGCGCAGAGAGGTAGCAGCAAGGAGCATCGCAATCAGGCGGCCGTTGGAACGGGCGTTACGGTAGCAGAGGCCGCGCCGGCGCGCCATGAGAACGACTACCGGGGCCAGCGGCGGCGCTAAGGCGTGGGTGATAATGGGTTTCTCCGTTACCGACCAAGCCCGTGCGCGCCGATGGAACTCCGACAGCTTCGCTACTTCATCCGTATCGTCGAATTGGGTTCGATGAGCCGCGCGGCGCTGGAGCTGGATATGGTGCAGTCCGCGCTCAGCCAGCAGATCAGCCGGCTCGAGGGCGAGCTGGGGGCTCGCTTGCTCAAGCGCAACCCGCGCGGTGTGGAACCGACCGAAGCCGGAACCGCCTTTTTCCGCGAGGCCAGACTGACCTTGCGCCATGCGGAGCAGGCCAAGCGCAGCGCGCAGCAGCCGCGCCTGACGGGCACGGTCAGCATCGGCCTGCCAGCCACCACCGAATCCATGCTTGGCCTGCCGTTGATCGCGGCGGTGCGCAGCCGCCTGCCCGACGTGCGGCTGCACATGGTGGGCGGGATGTCGGGCATGTTGGCCGATATGCTCAACGCGCGGGCCCTGGATATGGCCATTCTGTTCGACCAGCGTGGGCGCCAGAGTGTTTTTTCGGGACGCGACTGGAGCGTGCGCGCGCTGTTCGAAGAGGAGCTGTTTCTCATCCGGGCAAGGCGCCGCCAGGGTCCTGCGCTGCCGGCGCACGTGCGGCTGACGGATCTGGACGGCGAGCCGCTGATCCTCCCGACGGCGGGCCATGGCCTGCGCGCCGTGCTCGACGCGGCGTTCGCACGCGCGCAGATCCAGCCCCGGATTGCGCTGGATGTCGATTCGCAACCCATGACCATGGCGGCGCTGGCAGCGGGACTGGGCGCGGTCATTCAACCGTGGGCGGTCATGGGTAGTGTCAAGGACGCCGCACAGCGCTTCGAGTGGGCACGGATCCAGGATGAGGACGCGCTCAGGATCAATGTGTTGTGCAGTCTGAATGAAGACACCCTGTCGCCGGCCGCGCTGACCGCGCGCACGGTCATGGCCGAATGCATCCGTCAACTGATCGCCGACGGTGTCTGGCAGGGGACCCGCCTGATCCATCACAAAAACTGATGGCGCCATTCCCGCTGCGGGGTACATAGCCCTTCAGACGCTCCCTACACTTTTCTCTCCGATCATCAGAGCAGCAGAGAAGGGAATCGTGGAGCAAATCAAGCCTTACACCGGGCCGCAGGAGCGGCATATGTTGCCGGAGCTGTTCGTCCCCGACGTGCTGGCGGCCGACGACGACAGGTTGTGGGTGCCCAACGGCGAGAACCGTTGGTCCAGGCCGCTGTGCCTGAACCTCTCGCAAGGATATTGGGTGCATCTGACCCGCTTCAAGGGGCGCGGCTTTCTGTCGCGCCACCGGCATCCGGCGCCGGTGCATGCCTACGTCATCAAAGGCTCCTGGCGTTACCTGGAAAGAGACTGGGTCGCGCGCGCCGGGTCGTATCTGTACGAGACGCCCGGCGACATCCACACACTGGTGGTGGACGAGGACCAGGACGAAATGATCACGCTGTTTCAGAACCACGGTGCCATCACGTACTACCGGGAGGACGGCAGCATCGAGAAAGTGGTCGACGCCTTTTACTACGCCAATCTGGCCGAGGCGCATTTCGAGAAAGTGGGGTTGGGCAGAGACTTCGTCAAGCACTTCATACGCTGAGTGCCAAGATCAAAAAAAGAGGAGACAACATGAAAACCATCATCAAGGGGTTGCTGATCAGCGCCTGTCTGACCGTGTCCGCGCACGCGGCCTATCCGGAGGGGCCGGTCAAACTGATCGTGCCCTTTCCGCCCGGGCAGACGACAGACATCATCGCGCGCGCGTTCGCCGAAGAACTGCAGAAAGAGCTGCAGCAGCCCATCATCGTGGAAAACCGCGCCGGCGCCGGGGGCATCATCGGCACCGAGGCGGCCAAGCGCGCGCCCAACGACGGCTATACGGTGTTGTTCACGTCGGGCGGACCGGCCTCCATCAATGAAAGCCTCTACAAAGCCATCCCCTATCGCACGTTGAGCGATTTCGACCAGGTCGCCGTCCTCTACGAAATGGCCCAAGTGCTCATCACACGCGCCGATATGCCGGCCAGCCGGGTCGACGAGCTGGTGGCTTATCTGAAAAAAACCGGGGACCAACTATGCCTCCGGCGGCATCGGGCTGACCAATCACCTGACCATGGAGATGTTCAAGCGTGAAGCCGGTGTGGATGTGCTGCACATCCCGTACAAGGGGACGACCGCCGCCTTGACGGGCCTGATCGGCGGCGACGTCGATTTGATGGTGGAATCGCTGCCGGCAGCCAAGCCCCACATCGACTCTGGGCGAGTCAAGGTCATCGCCACCGGCTCGGCCAAGGGATTGACAGGCTATCCGGAGGTGGAAACCGTGGCCAAGTACTACCCAGGGTTCAACGCCACGACGTGGGTTGCGCTCATGACGCCGAAGGGGACGGCGCCCGGCGTTCTGGACAAACTGCACGCGAGCACGCAGGCTGTCATCAAAACCGATAGGCTGCAGAAACTCTTTCGCGAGAACGCGGCCGAGCCTATGGTTTTGTCGCGGGCGCAGTCGCACGACTACATCGCCGGCGAGGTCGCCAAGTGGAAGGGCATCATCAAGCAAGGCAATATTTCCGCCGATTGATCGGGCTGTCGGCCCACGGGCCGACAGCGATTCAGGTCCACAACATGAGCAAAGAACACATGGACGAATTTTCCGGGAAAGTCATCGTCATCACCGGTGGCGCGCGTGGGCAGGGCCTGCTCGAGGCTCGCATGCTCATCGAACGCGGCGCCAGCGTCGTCATCGGTGATGTGTTGGAGCAAGAAGGCGCCCAGGCGGCGCGGGAACTGGGCGAGCGCGCCCGATTTCTGCGGATGGACGTCAGCCGCGAGGAGGATTGGCAGCAGGCGCTGGCGGCCGCGCAAGACATGGGGCGAGTCCATGGGCTGATCAACAACGCCGGTATCTATGACCCTCATCCCATCGGCGCGACCACGGCGAAGAATTTCGAGCGCCATTTCCAGGTCAATCAACTCGGCGCCTTTCTGGGCATGAAGGTTTTCGCCGGCCATATGCGCGCTCAGAGACACGGCTGCATCGTGAACATCGGGTCGGCGGCGGGGATGCGCGGGTCACCCAATTCTTTTTCGTATTGCGCCACCAAATGGGCCTTGCGCGGCATGACCAAGGCGCTGGCTGCCGATGTCGGTGTTGACAATGTGCGCGTCAACTACGTTGCGCCGGGTCCGGTGAATACGGCCATGATCGGTTTCCGGGGCGAGCAGGCCAACCGGCAGCGCGCCGCCGAGGTGCCGCTGGGCCGGCTGGCGGACGCCGAAGACGTGGCGCCGACGGTGATTTTTCTGCTTTCCGATGCAGCCAAGTACATCACCGGGGCAGAAGTGATGATCGACGGCGGCCTCTATCTTTGATGGTCGCGGCGCTGCCGGGGGCGGTTTGCGCTTGCCCGGGCGCCAGGCGCGAATACCGCCATGGCGCACGGGGGCTTTCGCATGTGGGTCAATTATTAATGATTATAATTTTCATCCGCGAAGGGCCTTATGTCGGCCATCGTGCCCACGAGCGGCCGTGCGTCGGGGACGCGCCGCGACAACATCAGCAAAAAGGAAGGCAATATGCGCATCATCAAATCCGTGGCGGCGCTCGCGCTGCTGGGCTGGACCACCATGGCATCGGCCCACTTCGTGTGGCTGGAGCCGGCCGGCGAGAACAAGGTCCGTGCTTACTTCGGCGAATGGGCCGACGATCAGCGCGAGAAGACCGAGGGCTTCCTGGGCAAGGTCGTGGTCGAACCTTCGGTCAACGGCAAGAAGGTCAAGCCTTCGGCCACCGGCGCGGACTATTTCGAATTTGAAGCGCGCGGCGACACGCGTCTGGGCCAGCCCGTGCTGTTCAAGGAAACACTGGTGGACTACAACGCCCGCCTGGGTCGCACCGACACCAAGGCGCTGTTGCCGCTGGAAATCGCCCCCACGGCGGCGGGTGGCAATACCTTCGTCCTGACCTTCGAGGGCAAGCCCTTGGCCAAGACCGAGGTGACGGTATTCGGCCCGCCGAAGTGGATGAAGCAATTCCACACGGATGAAGCCGGCAAGTTCACGATCGAAACCCCCTGGGCGGGCCAGTACGTGCTGGAAGCCGGCCATACCGTCGAGAAAAACGGCCAGCATGATGGCAAGCCGTTTACCAAGACGCGTTTCGTGACCACGCTGACGTTCGAACGCGCCAAGTAATCCGCGCGAAGGTAGCGAATGACGCCCGGCGCCTGAGCGCCGGGCGTTTTTGTTTGGGCGAGGCGTGCCCCATTTGGTGGGGTGTCTTTTTTAATGGATAATTCATCTATTATGATGGATACTCCGATGGCTGCCGACCCTGACCCGCAAGACGTCAACGCGCGCATTGCCCAGCGGGTGCGCGCGTTGCGCGCTGCCGGCGGCTTGTCTCTGCAGGCCTTGGCCGAGCGCAGCGGCGTGAGCCGTTCGATGATCTCCTTGATCGAGCGCGGCGCGGCAAGCCCGACTGCGGTGGTCCTGGACCGCTTAGCCGGGGCTTGGGCGTGCCGCTTGCCGGCCTGTTCGAGGCCGGTTGCCAGGCGCGCGGTCCGTTGCGCCGCCATGGCGAACAGACGGTCTGGCGCGATCCGGCTTCCGGTTACGAGCGTCGTGCCCTGTCGCCGCCGGGCTGGCCGTCGCCGCTGCAATTGGTCGAGGTCGTTTTCCCGCCAGGAGCACGCGTGGCCTACGAAACCGGGCTGCGCCGCCCCGCATTGCAGCAGCAGATCTGGATGCTGGCAGGCAGCATCGACATTGCATTGGGCGAGGACCGCTTTGCGCTCAACGCCGGCGATTGCCTGGCCATGGTGCTGGACCAGTCCATCGTATTCAGTAATCCGCGGCCAGAGCCCGCCCGCTATCTGCTGGCGACCCTGGATCCGCTTGCCCCATGACCTCCCTCACTTGCCGGAGCCTCTGATGAGCGCCGCTATGCCGCACGATGACGTGCACCTGATCGATTGCACGGAGGCTGAACACGCCGCCGCGATCCTGGACATCCTCAACGATGCCATCGTCAATTCGACCGCGCTCTACGATTATGTTCCGCGTCCGCCCGCCGCGATGGCCGCGTGGTTTGCCGCCAAGCGCGCCGGCGGCTTCCCGGTGTTGGGCGCAGTCGATGCACAAGGCCATTTGCTGGCCTTCGCCAGTTGGGGCGCGTTTCGCGCCTTTCCGGCCAACAAGTACACCGTCGAGCATAGTGTCTATGTGCAGCGGGAGCAGCGCGGCAGGGGCCTGGGCGCGATGCTGTTGAGAGCCCTCATGGCGCGCGCGCAGCAGGCACAACTGCATGTGATGGTGGGTTGCATCGACGCGAGCAACGCCGGCAGCATCGCCTTGCATGAAAAGCTCGGCTTCACGCATAGCGGTACCCTGCGGCAGGTCGGCTTCAAGTTCGGCCGCTGGCTGGATGCGGCCTTTTATCAAGTCCTTTTGCCCACGCCCGTCGAGCCGCGCGACGGTTGAGCGCGCCAGCCCGGCTGTCGACAGACGAGGGTTACTCGAGGCGAATACCGTTTTCTCGCGCGATCTTGCCCCATCGCTGGATGTCCTCCAGCCAGAAATTCTGGAATTGCGTGCGCGACATCGGCTGCGGCTGCACGCCGGCACCCTCCCAGACTTTCTTGAGCTCGGGGGTCTGCAGGGCCTGTTCAATGGCGTCATGCATGCGATCCATGAGGGCAGGAGGCGTGCCCGTGGGCGCCATGACGCCGTACCAGCTCGAGACGGCAAAGCCGGGCGCCACGGTTTCGTCCAGGGTGGGCAGATCCGGCAAGGCCGGCGCCCGCGCCTGGCTGGTCACCGCGATGGCGCGCACCGCGCCCGAGCGGGTCTGCGCCAGGGCCAGCGGCATGGTCTCGAACATCAGGTCCACTTGTCCACCCAGCAGATCGCTCATGGCCGGGGCGCTGCCGCGATAGTGCACGGCGACGGCCTTGACGCCCGTGATCGCCTTGAACCATTCCATGCTCAGATGCTGCAACGTGCCCGGTCCGCCCGTGGCGTAGTTGGCGCTATCGCTCTTTCGCTTCATCCAGGCAACGAGCTGCTGGGGCGTGTTGACCGGAATCTTGTTGTTGATGATGACGACGTTGGGCGTCGTGCCGATACTAGCCACCCCGACGAGTTCGCGCTCGGGTTTGAACATCAGATTCGGGTTGACCGTCGCGCCGATGGCGTGGTGCACGGTACCCATCAGGAAGGTATAGCCATCCGGCGTGGCCTTGGCGGCGTAATCGGCCCCCAGCATGCCGCCGGCGCCGCCGCGGTTCTCGACAATGACGGTCTGACCCAGGATGGCACCCAGCTGCGTGGCCAAGGGGCGGGAGAGGATGTCGAGCGAGCCGCCGGGCGCGGCCGGCACGATCAGCCTGATCGGTTGCTGGGCAGGCCACGGCGCAGCCTGCGCGCTACAGGTGAGGGCCAACGCGAAGAAGGCGGCTAGCCAGCCGCGTGCCCGGTTCCCCTTGGGGCGAATGCATTGCATGGTTGTCTCCCGCCGCGTCATGGCGCGGCTTATCGTGGATGAATGGGTCAGTGCTTGCCGTGGCCGCGCGATAGCGGGCGCCGGGCGATGTCCTGGATGCGCTCCCAGTTCGGGGTGAAACCCAGGCCGGGCGTGTCGGGCAGAGGCAGCCAGCCGGCCTGTGGTTGCGGCAGACCGTCAAAGAGCTGTTCGCAGACCTTGACCGCGACGGTGTGGTACTCGATGAATCCGCCATGCGCCAGGCCGGCATGCAGGTGCATGTTGTGAAACGGCCAGGCTCCGCCATTGGCGATAGCGACGTTGCAGGCCTGGGCAATGCCTGCGATGCGCAGGCATTGCGTATAACCGCCGGTGATCGCGACATTGGGCTGAGCGATATCAAGGGCGCCGGCGAGGAAGAAATCGGCAAAGCGAGACGCCAGGCCTTCGTTCTGGCCCGCGGCCAGCGGCATCGGCGCGCGCCGCCGCAAGTCGGCCAGGGCGTGTACGTCGTTCTGAGCCAATGGCTCTTCAAAGAAGGCGATATCGCAGTCGGTCAGACGCTGAGCCAGCCGGCGCGCATGGTAGGCGTCCAGGCCGCAGTTCGCGTCGATGCAGAGCTCGACATCGGGGCCGACGCGCTCGCGCACGGCGCGCACCCGCGCCTCGTCTTCGCGGATGAGATCGGCCAGAGGACGCGGCTCGTCGCGCCGTTGCAGACCGTGGTTGCCAACCGTCATTTTCAGGCGTGAGAAGCCGCGTGCGGCCCATTGCGCCGCGGCATCGGCCAGTTGCTCCCGGTCCAGGAAGTTGAAGCCGAAGGTCGCATAGACCGGCACGCGCGCGCGCGCCCCGCCCAGCAGCCGCCACAGCGGCAGGTCGAGTCGCTGCGCCTTGAGGTCCCACAGGGCGATGTCGATGGCCGCGATGGCGTGGCTGGCATAGCCGCTCTGGCCGCGCGGGGTGAGGAGCCAGTAGAGCTTTTCCCAGAGCTTCTCGCTGTCCATGGCCGACTCGCCCAGCAGGGCATCGGCGGCGACGTGTTCGATCGCGGCGGCGACGACTTCCTCTTCGGTGATGGCGGTGAAGCCGCAGCCGCTCAGGCCACATGCCGTGTCGATGCGTACCAGCACACAGGACAGGTTGCTGCGTTTCTCGCCGCCAGGCACGGGCATGCCCACGTCGATATTAAGGGGGATGGCGGACACCCGGGTGATGTCTATGTCCGCGCCGATCTGCTGCATGATTGTCTCCGTGATGGGCTTTCCGCGTTATAGGACGTTCGTGGCTCGGTGGACAATCGCGTTTTTATCAAACTGCTTTCGACTTAGGTTAAGGCAGGTGCGGCCAGAAGATGCGCAATGAGGGCTTGCGCGCCCGGCGAGGGCTCGCGCTGCTGGGGCCAGCCCAACATCAGTTGCCGGTGTGCCCAGCTGTCGCTGAGCCGGATCTGGCGCAGCCGCCGCAGCGTTACATAGGATTGCGCCACCCGGGCCGGCACGATGCCAATGCCAATGCCGCTTTCGGCCATGCGGCAGACCGCATCAAAACTGGTGACCTGAATGCGCAGCCGCAGGCTGCGTCCGGCCTGGGCGGCGGCGCGCTCCATCTGCGTCAGGATGGCGGTGCCTCGGTATAGCCCGACGTGGTCATGCTCGAGCGTCTGCTCAAAGCGCAGGGCCCCGCGTACGCGCGCCAGCCTGTGATGCGGATGGGTGACGCACACCAGCGTGTCGGCGCGATAGGGATGGCAATGCAGGTTGGCGGCGGCATAGCCGCCGTCGAACAGGCCCAGGTCGGCGCGGTCGGTCTGCAACTGTTCGACCGCAGAACGGCTGGTGTGCTCTTCGAGTTCGATGCGCACGCGCGGATTGCCCTGCATGTAACCATGCAGGTCTTCGGGCAAGAACTGCACGATGGCGGCGGAGTTGGCCACGATGCGTACCCGGTCCTCGACACCGTTGGCGTAATCGCGCAGGTCTTCTTCCATCGCCCCGGCCAGCGTGGCCATGCGCCGTGCGTGGGCGATGAAAATTTCGCCGGCAGGCGTCGGCTTGACGCCGCGTCTGTGGCGCAGCAGCAAAGCCGTGCCCACGCGGGCCTCCAGATCGCTGATGCGTTTGCTGGCCGCGGCCACCGACAGATGGCTGCGCGTGGCACCGGCGCTGATGCTGCCCTGGTCGGCGATGGCGATCAGCAGGCGAAGCGCGGCGATATCAAGTTGAGACAGAGTGCTCATGGCGTCATAAGTCCTGCAAAGCCAGCACGATCTGTTCCGCAAACCATTGAACGGCGGGCTGGGATGCATGGTAAGTGTGGACATGCACACGGACTTCGAACTCGGGGATGTCTACGGGCAGGTCCCGGCTGCACAGTTGACCGTAGGATTCGAACACGCGCGCGACGCGCAGAGGCAGCGTCGCCAGCAGATCACTTTGCGCGATCAGCCCGGGCAGGATGGTGAAATGCGGGATACGCAGGGCGATTTTTCGGTGTATGCCGAAGGCGCGCAATGTGTCTTCCACATTCTGGTGCGCAAAAAAGGCGACGTCACGAGCACGTGGCGCGCCGCCAGGAACGAGGTCAGGGTCAAGGCCCTGTGCGAGGCAGGGTGGCTCTGAGCCATCAGGCAGACATAGTGCTCTCGAAACAGCAGGCGGCTGTGCAGCTTTTCGTGCAACATGGGCAGATTGCCGATGGCGGCATCGACCTTGCTGCCAGCCAGATGTTCGATGAGGGTGTCGACCGGCATCTGCACGACCTCGAGATCGGCCAGCGGCGCGACCTTGCGCATATGCGCGACCAGCGGCGGCAAAAAGCACAGCCCGCCGATATCCGACATGGCCACGCGAAAGCGCCGCGTGGTGCTACCCGGGTCGAACGGGCTGGCGAGTTCATAGGTGCTGTCGATACAGGCCAGGGCTTCCTGGAAGGCCAGGTAGATCTGCTCGGCGCGCGGGGTGGGCGCCATGCCGCGGCCGTCGCGCACGAACAGCGCGTCGCCGTAGGCCTGGCGCAGTTTGGCCAGCCCATAACTGACCGTGGGCTGGGTCAGGCCCAGCCGCTCGGCAGCGAGACTGACGCTCCGAGTCTCGAATACTGCGGTCATGAGCCTGACGAGATTGAGGTCGAGCCGCGGCTCGGCTGGGGTGTCCATGGCGCTGTCTCCGTGGCGTCTGGCGCCTTGTTTTATCTATCGATCACATCGATATGAAACATATCGGACATCGATTGTTTAGATTGTAGTTCCACTCCTACTATGCCTTCAAATCGATGATGGCGGTGCGAAGCCGCCCGGGAGACAAGGGGTATGGAGCGTTCATTCGCACGCGAAGTGGGCAGTCTTTCACTCGGCGCGGGGGAGGTCTTTCATGGTGAAGGCATTCTGGCCGTCACCAAGGCCTTGCTGCAATCGGGCGTGAGCTACATCGGCGGGTATCAGGGGGCGCCCGTGTCCCATCTGATCGATGTGTTGGGCGACGCCCGCGACCTGCTCGACGAACTTGGCATCTACTTCGAGAACAGCGCATCCGAGGCGGGGGCGGCGGCGATGCTGGGCGCTTCGATTCACTATCCGGTGCGCGGCGCCGTAACCTGGAAGTCCACGGTGGGCACCAACGTGGCCTCGGATGCACTGTCCAATCTCGCTTCGGCCGGGGTGACCGGCGGGGCGCTCATCATCCTGGGCGAAGACTACGGCGATGGTTCGAGCATCATCCAGGAGCGCACGCATGCGTTTACCATGAAGTCACAGATCTGGCTCATGGACCCGCGGCCCAATCTGACCTCCATCGTCGACGCGGTCGAACAGGATTTCCAGCTGTCCGAAGCCAGCCAGACGCCGGTGATGATGCAACTGCGTATCCGCGCCTGTCATGTGCACGGCAGCTTTGTGTGCAAGGACAATGTGGCCCCGGCCATCTCCACGCGCCAGGCGCTGCGTGAAGGCAAGTTCGATTACTCGCGCATCAATCTGCCGCCCTCCATCTACGAGCACGAGCGCCAGAAGGTACAGGTGCGCTGGCCGGCCGCGCTGGAGCACATCCGCCGCGCGGGCCTGAACGAAACCTTTCCGGGTACCCGTGAAAAGCTGGGTCTCATCGTGCCGGGCGGGCTGTACAACGGCCTGATCCGCGCGTTGCAGCAACTCGGACTGGCCGACGTGTTTGGTGCCAGTGAAGTACCGATTCATGTGTTGAATGTGGTCTATCCCCTGGTGCCTGATGCGTTGCAGGCATTCTGCGCCGGCAAGGATGCGGTGTTGATCGTGGAGGAAGGGCAGCCGAATTATCTGGAAGAGGCGCTCACCGCCATGTTGCGGCGCGCGGGATTGCCCACGCGCGTGCATGGCAAGGATGTCTTTCCGCTGGCCGGGGAGTACAACGGCGAGGTCATGCTGCGTGGTGTTGCCGCGTATCTGGATCGTGCACAGCCCGATGCCAGCCGCGCGGCGGCCGCCGGCGGGCTGCCCGGTCACAAGCAGGCGGCCGTGCAGGCGCTGGGCGAGCCCGTTCCCAACCGTCCACCGGGCTTCTGTGTCGGTTGTCCGGAGCGGCCGGTGTTCTCGGCCATCAAAATGGTGCAGCAGAAGCTCGGGCCCCTGCATGTCAGCGCCGACATCGGTTGCCACACGTTCGGCACGCTGGCGCCGTTCAACATCGGCAGCACCGTGCTGGGTTACGGGCTGGGCCTGGCGAGCTCATCGGGCATCGCGCCATTGATGGGCCGGCGCGTGGTCAGCGTCATGGGCGATGGCGGTTTCTGGCACAACGGCTTTACCAGTGGCGTGGTCAATGCCATGTATAACAACCAGGACTCGGTGCTGGTCATTCTCAAGAACGGCTACACCTCGGCCACCGGCACGCAGGCCATTCCGTCCTCGCCCTCGCAGCCGGCCGCCAAACCGCTGACGCTGGATATCGAGACGGCCTTGCGTAGGGTGGGCGTGAAATGGCTGCGCAAAGTGCCCAGCTATCAGGTGGCGGATATGAAGCGCACCCTGGATGAAGCCATGACCACCGAAGAGGGCGGCCTGAAGGTCATCATCGCCGACGGCGAATGCCAGCTGGAGCGCCAGCGCCGGATCAAGCCGCAGAACGCCCAACGACTCAAGCAGGGCTTGCGGGTGGTGCGCACGCGCTTTGGCATCGATGAGGATGTCTGTACGGGCGACCACTCCTGTATCCGGCTCTCAGGATGCCCGTCGCTGTCGGTCAAGCCCAATCCCAGCCCGCTGCGCAGCGATCCGGTGGCCACGGTCAATCAGGGCTGCGTGGGTTGCGGACTGTGCGGCGAGGTCGCGCATGCCGCGCAGTTGTGTCCGTCGTTTTTCAAGGCCGAGATCGTTCAGAATCCCGGGAGATGGGAGCGGCGCCTGGCGCGCTGGCGTGAACGGCTGATCCACGCCATGGCCGGGCGGGCGCGTCTGCCGCGCGAGGTGACGGCATGACGGCGCCAGTGACCATATTGATCGCCGCCTTGGGCGGCGAGGGCGGCGGCGTACTGGCCGACTGGATCATCGCGGCGGCCACCGCGCAGGGTTTTCCGGTGCAGAGCACCTCCGTGCCGGGGTGGCGCAGCGTACCGGCGCGACCAACTACTACCTGGAGATACTGCCGGTTTCCCGCGCCGAACTGTGCGGGCGCGAGCCGGTGTTTTCGCTGGTTCCCTACCCCGGTGATGTCTCCATCGTCGCCGCCTCGGAGCTGGTCGAGGCCGGACGCATGCTGCAAGGCGGTTATGTGCATCCGCAAAAAACCGTGCTGGTGGCCTCGACCCACCGGGAGTATGCGGTGTCGGAGAAATCGGCCATGGGAGATGGCCGGTATGACGGCGAGCGCGTCATGAGCGCGGCCGCGACTCTGGCGCATGAGGCAATTCTGTTCGATATGGCGGTGCTCGCGGCACGGCACCGCACCGTCATCAACACCGTGCTCTTTGGCGCCATGGCCGGCAGCGGGGCCTTGCCGTTTGATCGTCAGGCTTGTGAAGCGGCCATCCGGCAGTCCGGCAAGGCGGTGCAGGCCAGTCTGGCCGGTTTTGCGGCCGGCTACGACAGGGCGCGTGGCGTGGCAGCCAGCGAAGCGCCACCCATGCCGGGCACGGCGACCGCATTCCCGGCGCGGGTGGCGGCGCTGCCGCCGGCCCTGCGAGAGGTGGCCAGCCATGGCGTTGAGCTGGTGGCGGATTATCAGGATCAGCGTTATGCCGGTCTTTATCTGGATCGTGTCGAGCGAATGCTGCGCGCCGAACAGGCGCACGGCGGCGGCGCGCTGGATGTCAGCCGCGAGACGGCGCGCTATCTGGCGCTGTGGATGAGCTACGAGGACGTGATACGCGTGGCGGACCTCAAGACACGACGTGAACGCCTGGCGCGCGTGCGGCGCGAGGTGGGGGCCGGCCAGCAAGAGCCGCTGCATGTCACGGAGTTTCTCAAGCCCGGTCTGGACGAGGTCTGCTCCGTGCTGCCCCCTGGTCTGGCTGGGTGGCTGCGCCGCCGATTGACGCGGCGCCTGGGCAAGCAGGGCATGGGGCTGCACGTGCGCACCAGCACGGTCGGCGGCTTTGCACTGCTGTGTCTGCTGCGCGGCCTGCGCCGCTGGCGTCCGCGCACTGAGCGCTACCACCAGGAGCAGGCGCTGATCGAACGTTGGCTGCAGCACGTCCAGGCGCTTTTGCCCATATCGCCGCCCGCCGCGCTGGAGCTGGCGCTATGCGGCAATCTGGTCAAGGGCTATGGCGAGACCAGCGAGCGCGGGCATCGCAATCTCGGCGCCATTCTGGACGACACCCAACGCTGCGGCTCGGTGCCTGACCTGACCGAGCGCATCGCGGCGGCTCGCCGTGCCGCGCTGGCCGACCCGCAGGGCAAGGCGTTGGCGCGTGCCCTGGACCTGCCGGACCCGCCCATGATCGAGCAGCCATTGCGCTTTGTGCGCAAGGCAGCCAGTTCCTGATTGGCGGCCAGCCGGCCGCACGCTGTTCCCGCATCGCCGCGTCAGACGGCGGGCAAGCCCAGTAGTCCCAAAAACGACTAGGAGACAAACGATGAAGCGCATGTTGACCCGGCGGCTGCCCGCCGCCTTGGTCTGTGCGGCCGCGGTATTGGCCGGCGCGGTACACGCCGAACCGGCCCCGATCAAGGTGGGGGCCGTGGTCTCGGCCACCGGCCCGGCCTCTTTTCTGGGCGACCCGGAGCAGAAAACTCTGCAGCTGTACGTGGACAAGCTCAATGCCGAGGGCGGCGTTCTTGGGCGCAAGCTGGCGCTGACGCCGTATGACGATGCCAGCGACGCCAACAAGGCCAACGCCTTCGTGCGTCGCCTGATCATGCAGGACGGTGTCGATGTGATCGTGGGCGGCTCGACCACCGGTTCGACCATGGCCATGGTGCCGCAGGTGCAAAGCGCCAAAATTCCGTTCGTGTCGCTGGCCGCAGCCAGTGTCATCGTCGAGCCGGTCAAGCCCTGGGTGTTCAAGATGCCGCACTCCGACCGCATGGCTGCCGTCAAAGTGATCGAGGACATGAAGAAAAACGGCGTCACTCGCATGGCGCTGCTTTCGGATACGGGTGGCTTTGGCAAGTCCGGACGGGCCGAGACGCTGAAGCTTGCGCAAAGCCTGGGCGTGGAAGTGGTCGACGACCAACAGTACGGCGAACGCGATACCGATATGACGCCGTAGCTCACGCGCATCAAATCGAGCAATGCGCAGGCTGTCTTCGTGTTCGGTACGGGGCAGGCGCCCGCCATCATCGCGCGCAACTACCGGCAACTGGCGATGAAGCAACCGCTCTACACCAGCCACGGTCAGGCATCGATGGAGTTTGTGCGTCTGGCCGGCGAAGCCGCCGAGGGCATACGCATGCCATCGCCCGCGCTGCAAGTCGCGCGCAGCCTGCCTGCCAGCGACCCGCAGCGTGAGGTCAGCGTCAGTTATGCACAGGCCTTTGAAGACAAGCACAAGGTGGAAGTGTCGACCTTTGGCGGCTACGCCCATGATGGCATGTTGATGGTGGCCGACGCCATCAAGCGCGCCGGCGGCACGGATCCGGAGAAGCTGCGCAAGGCGCTGGAGGAAACCAAGGGTTTTGTCGGGGTCAGCGGTATCTACACCATGACGCCCGAGGACCACATGGGCCTGGACATCTCCGCCTTCCGGATGGTGGAGGTCCGCAAGGGGGCCTTCCAGGCGCTGCCCTGACGAGGCCCATATGAGCTTGAATGTCGCAGATTTCCGTCAGCGGGCCCGCCGCGTGCTGCCGCGTTTCGTCTTCGATTATGTCGAGGGCGGCGCCGAGGACGAACGGTGCCTGGCGCGTAATCGGGCGGACCTCGATCGACTGGATCTGCTGCCGCAAGGCCTGCGCGATACGCGCCGGGTCGATACGGCGGTCGAGATCCTGGGCCAGACGTGGTCGGCGCCGTTTGGCGTAGCGCCGGTCGGGCTGGCGGGTCTGTTGCGCCCGCAAGGCGATGTGCTGGCGGCGGCGGCCGCCGGCGCGGCAGGCCTGCCTTATGTGCTGTCGACGGCGTCGAACAGTCCCCTGGAGGCCGTGCGAGCGGCCACGTCGGGGCCCTGTTGGATGCAGCTCTACGTCATGCAGGCACGCGCCGTGGCCGAGCAGATCGTGCAGCGGGCGCAACGGGCTGGCTTTGATGCGCTGGTGCTGACCATCGACGTGCCAGTCAGCGGCTATCGGGAGCGCGACGCGCGCAATGGGTTTTCACTGCCGTTTCGACCAGGCCCCGCCATGCTGTGGGACATGGTTCGCCACCCGCGCTGGCTGGCCCGGATGGCTGCGGCGGGCGCGCCGGATTTCGTCAACCTGGCGCCCCCGGAGCAACAGGCCTCGCCCCAAGCCCAGGCGGCCTTGCTGGCGCGGTCCATGGATTGCTCGCTGGTTTGGGAGGATCTGGCATGGCTGCGTTCGCTGTGGCGCGGGCCGCTGCTGCTCAAGGGTGTCCTGCATCCCGAGGATGCGCGCCGCGCGGCCGGTCTGGGTGTGGATGGCGTCATTGTGTCCAACCACGGCGGCCGGCAGTTGGACGCTGCGCCGTCGGCGATCCGCATGCTGCCGCGCCTGCGCGCCGCCGCCGGGCAAGGCATGCCGCTTTTTGTGGATGGCGGGTTTCGTCGCGGAGCGGATATCGCGCGGGCGCTGGCCAGCGGCGCCGATGGCGTCTTCGTGGGCCGTCCCATGGCGTATGGCCTGGCGGTAGGAGGCCAGGCCGGCGTGCAACAGGTATTGAATCTTCTGGCTGCCGAGCTGGCGCGCACCATGACCCTCATGGGGGTGGTGCGGCCCGGCGAGTTCGGCGCTATCCATCTATGCAATCGGGATTTCGACAGTCGAGGCTCGCATGGCTGATTTCGCGCAATTCGTTTTCGCCGGACTGACCACGGGCGCCATATACGCCCTGGCGGCACTGGGGTTCTCCGTCATCTACAACGCCAGCGGCATCATCAATTTCGCACAAGGCGATTTTCTGATGGTGGGCGGTATGGTGGCTGCCACACTGGTTGCCATGCACGTGCCGCTGCCTGCCGCGGTGGCCGCCGCGGTGGCGGTGGGCATTGTCGTGGGGCTGTTGCTCTATTTTCTGGCGATACGACCGGCCCGCGAGGCCAATGTGTTGTCGCTCATCATCATCACCATCGGCGCGTCGCTCTTCATCCAGGGAGTCGTGCAGCGGGTGCTGGGCAAGAACCAGCGCACGCTGCCGGCTTTCAGCGGCGACGATGCCATCTCGCTGGCCGGCGCCTATGTGCTGCCGCAGAGTCTGTGGATCTGGGGCGTGTCCCTGGTGCTGGTGGCAGGCTGTGCGGTCTTTTTCCGCTTCACGCTGACGGGCAAGGCCATGTTGGCCGTGGCGGCCAACCGCCTGGCCGCCCAAGCAGTGGGCATCAGTACCTCGCGCATTCTCATGCTGTCGTTCGGCCTGGCAGCCGGACTGAGCGCGGTGGCGGGCGTGACGGCCGCGCCCATCACCACCACGGTCTACGATCTGGGTCTGATGTTGGGCATGAAGGGTTTCGTCGCCGCCACGCTGGGTGGACTCGGCAGTGGCGTGGGCGCGGTAGCAGGCGGTCTGCTGGTGGGGCTGCTGGAGGCTTTCATGGCCGGTTATGTCTCGTCGGCCTACAAAGACGCCGTACCTTTCGTGCTCATCATCGTCATCCTGCTGGTCATGCCTCAGGGCCTGTTCGGCAAGCGCAGTTCGGAGCGCGTATGAGAGCGCTCGCCCTGCGTCCTTCGTTATGTGTGCTGGCTGTGGCGCTGGCTGTGCTGCCCCTGGCGCTGAACAACAACTTTCTCATGGATCTGGCGATCCGCATCTGTCTGGCGGGGATTGCCGCCGTCGGGCTGAATCTGCTGATGGATTTTGCCGGGCAGGTCAGTATCGGCCATGCGGCATTCGTGGCCATCGGCGCCTATGGCGGCGGCATTCTGACGGCCCATCTGCACTGGCCGCCACTGCTGGCAATGGCCGCCGCCGTGCTGGGCGCGGACGGCGTGGCGTATGTGGTGGCCCGGCCGATTCTGCGCCTGCGCGGCCATTCGCTCACCATGGCCACACTTGGCTTGGGGATCATCGTCAATATCGTCCTCATCAACGAAGTTGACTGGACGGGCGGCCCCGACGGCATGCCGGTCGGGCCGCTGGAGGTCATGGGCCATGCCGTCGAGGGGATGGGCATGTGGTACGGCCTGGCGGCGGTGCTGCTTTTCGGCGCCGTGGCGCTGTCGCTGAATCTGTATGCCTCACAGGCCGGCCGAGCCTTACGAGGCCTGCACGGGTCGGAAGTCGCGGCGCGCGTGGCTGGCGTGAACGTGGCCAGTTACAAGGTGAGGGCTTTCGTCGCCTCGGCGGTGTTCACGTCGCTGGCTGGTTGCCTGAGCGCGCATTACCTGGGGTTCATCACGCCCTCGCTGGCAGGTTTTACCTATTCGGTGGAGTTGGCGACCATGGTGGTGCTCGGTGGCATGGCGTCGACCTTCGGCGCGGTGCTGGGTGCGGCGCTGCTGACCTTGCTGCCGCAATTGCTGGGCGGGCTGCACGAGTACGAAATGATGTGTTTTGGCCTCATCCTCATGCTGACGATGATTTTTCTGCCGAAAGGGCTCGTGCCCACGCTGCAACATCTTTTGCGCCGGAGGTCATGATGCTGGAAGTCCAGGGATTGAGCCGCCATTTTGGCGGTGTGGCCGCCGTCCAGGATGTCAGCTTCAGCGTGCGGGAGGGGGATGTGCATGCGGTCATCGGACCGAATGGCGCGGGCAAAACGACGCTGTTCAACCTCATCAGCGGGGTCTATGCGCCCAGCGCCGGCGCCATCCTGCTCGATCGCAAGCCGGTCGGCGGACTAGCCCCGAGCAGCTGGCGCGGCGGGGGTGAGTCGGACGTTCCAGAATCTGCAGGTCTGCATGAATATGACGGCCTGCGAAAACGTCATGCTGGGCGCACATCTGCGCCAGCATGCCGGCTTGCTGGCCGGGCTGTTCGGCTGGACACGGGCGGCTGACCGGCGTCTGGCACAGGATGCCTTGGGATGGATGGAGATGGCCGGCGTGGGGGCTTACGCCGCCCACCACGCCTCGCAATTGTCTTTCGGTGTACTCAAGCGTCTGGAGATCGCTCGTGCATTGGCCAGCGAGCCCCGTCTGCTCTTGCTCGATGAGCCGGCTGCCGGCCTCAACGATAGCGAGACCGCCGAGCTCACCCGGCTGATCCGCCGTATCGCCGACAGCGGCATCACCATCCTGCTGGTCGAACACGACATGCGGCTGGTGATGGAGGTGTCCAATCGCATTCTGGTGCTGGATCACGGCAGGCGGCTGGCAGAAGGCAGCGCGCAGGAGATACGCGCCGACGAAAAAGTGATCCAGGCCTATTTGGGAGCCGAAGATGTCAGCCATGCCGAATGAAACCGCAAGCGCCGCGCAGGCGTTGCGCGTGCGCGGCCTGAAGGCGGGTTACGGCCGCATCGAGGTGTTGCATGGCATCGACCTGGATCTGCCGCGCGGCAAACTGGTGGCGCTCGTGGGCGCCAATGGAGCGGGCAAAACCACTTTGCTGCGCACGCTCTCCGGGCTGGTGCCGGCGCGTGCCGGAAGCATCGAGCTTCTAGGCAACGACATTGGCCGCACCAGTGCCGACACCCGGGTCCGGCTCGGGCTGGCCCAGGTTCTGGAGGGGCGGCAGGTCTTCGGCCCGCTATCGGTCGAAGACAATCTGCTGCTGGGCGGTTATGTGCGGGGCCGCCAGGCTCGCGAGCGCATGGACGAGATGTTCGCGCTGTTTCCCGTGTTGCAGCAGAAGCGGGGCTTGCCGGCGGGCACCTTGTCGGGCGGGCAGCAGCAGATGCTGGCCATTGCCCGGGCGCTCATGAGCCGCCCCAAGGTTCTGCTGCTGGACGAGCCTTCCATGGGGTTGGCGCCGTTGCTGGTGCGCGAAGTGCTGGAGGTGGTGGCGCGTCTGCGAGACCTGGACATGCCCGTATTGCTCGTGGAGCAGAACGTCCGCGCCGCATTGGCGTTGGCGGATCAGGCCTATGTACTCGAGGTAGGCCGCATCACGGTGGCGGGAACCGGCCAGGAACTGCTGCGCGACCCCCGCGTTATGCAGGCCTATCTGGGTTTGTGATGGCGCCTACCCGCCATACAGGAGAGCGCGACATGCAAGACGCCGGTTCAGATCTGGTCATCACATCGGTTCAGGCGCGCGCCGTACAGGTGCCGCTCGAGCATCCCATCCGTACCAGTGTCGGTGTGGTCGATGCCGCCCCGCTGGTGTTGATCGACCTGTACACCAGCCGCCCGGAGGTGGTCGGGCGCGCCTATCTGTTCACGTATACGCCGCTGGCGCTGGCGCCGACCTGCCTGGCGGTCAGGCAACTGGCCGGAGTGCTTCAGGGGCAACCCCTGGCGCCCGTCGAGCTGGATCGCCTGTTGTCCTGCCGGTTGCGTCTGCTGGGCCGGACCGGCCTGATGGGAATGGCCTGCGCGGGGCTGGACATGGCAGCCTGGGATGCGCTGGCGGTGGCCCACGGCCTGCCGCTGGCGCGGCTGCTGGGCGGCGAGTGCCGCCCAGCAGCCGGCGTATGACAGTCATGCCATGGATGGCGAGGCCATGGGCGTGCGGCGGGCGGCGCAGGCCTGCGAGCAGGGGTTTCGCGCGATCAAGACCAAGATCGGCTATCCCTCGCTGCAAGAGGATCTGCGCGTGTTGCGGGCCTTGCGCCACGCGGTGGGCGATGAGGTCGCCATCATGGCCGACTACAACCAGGGGCTGACGGTGCCCGAAGCCGCGCGGCGGCTGCGCGCCTTGCGTGACGAAGGGCTATGCTGGATCGAAGAGCCGACTCTGCAGGAGGATTACCTCGGCCATGCGCGCCTGCGCGGCGCGGTGCCGGTGCAGATGGGGGAGAACTGGTTCGGGGTGGAAGAAATGCAGAAGGCGCTGACGGCCGGTGCATGCGATTACGCCATGCCCGACATCATGAAAATAGGCGGGGTGACGGCCTGGCTGCGGGCCGCGGCGCTGGCGCACGCGCATGGGGTACCCATGTCCAGCCATATTTTCCAGGAATTCAGCGCGCATGTGCTGGCCGTGACGCCCGGCGCCCATTATCTCGAACGCATGGACCTGGCGGCTCCGGTTCTGCAGCAGCCGCTGCGTTTCGAGGAAGGCCAGGCCATCATCGGCCAGGCGCCAGGCGTCGGTCTGCAGTGGGATGAGCGCGCGGTAAGCCGTTACGGCGTGTGAGGCCGGGCGCTTATATCCTTAGTCGCAATCGTGCGTTTGCAGGCAGAGCCGATCGTCTTGGGCTATGCGCTGCTGCGGGCGCGGTGCCCGCCGGCCAGCCTTTCCCCGGGGTGTACCGGGCGACTCATGCAGGAGAGTATTCATGACGCTTCCCATCATCAATGCGCGCAATCAGTTTCGCGGCAAAATCAAGGAGATTGTCCTGGGCTCGGTGGTATCCGAAGTGGATGTCGAGACGCCGGCCGGCATCGTGACCTCGGTGATCACGACGCGGTCGATCAAGGAACTGGACCTGCAGGTGGGCACCGAGGTGCTGGCCTTCGTCAAGGCAACCGAGGTCTCGGTCGCCAAGCTGTGATCGCGCTCAGGCTGCCGCGCGCGCCTGGCGCGCGACGGCTGCCGGATGCGCCGGCCGTCGCAGGCCGAGATGGTCGCGCAGGGTGCGACCCTGATAGTGAGTGCGTACCAGGCCGCGGCGGCGCAATTCGGGCAACGCCAGCTCAATGAAGTCATCCAGCCCGCCAGGCAGCCAGGGCGACATGATGTTGAAGCCGTCGGCGCCTTCCTCCTCGAACCATTGCTGCAACTGGTCTGCCACCCGTTCGGGCGTGCCCACGATCTGCTGGTGGCCGCGCGCGCCGGCGATACGCAGATACAGGTCGCGAATGCTCAGCCCGTCTCGCCGCGCAAGATCCACCAGCAATTGTTGGCGGCTTTTGCCGCCGTTGGTCTGCGGCAGGTCGGGAAGGGGACCGTCGACCGGATAGCCGCTGAGGTCCGCGCCTATCATGTTGGACAGTAGCCGCACGCCGACCACCGGGTGGATCAGCTCTTGCAGTTGGGCGAATTTTTCTTCGGCCTCTTGTTGTGTCCTGCCGATGACCGGAAAGATGCCGGGCATGATCTTGATCTCGTCCGGATGCCGTCCGTAGACACCGGCCCGTTGTTTGATGTCGCGATAGAAAGACTGGGCTTCGTCGAAGGTCTGATGCGCCACGAAAATGACTTCGGCCGTGCGCGCCGCGAGGTCGCGGCCAGCCGCTGACGCGCCCGCCTGGACGACGATCGGCCGGCCCTGGGGCGAGCGTGCGACGTTCAGGGGGCCACGCATCCGGAAGTGTTCGCCGCGATGATTGAGCGGGTGTACTTTTTCCGGGGCGAAGTACTGCCCGCTGGCCGTGTCGCGCACGAAGGCGTCGTCTTCCCAGCTGTTCCACAGGCCCAGCACGACATCGTGGAACTCTGCGGCACGCGCGTATCGGATGGCGTGCTCGAGATGCTCGTCGAGATTGAAGTTCTGGGCTTCGCCCAGACCGCTGGATGTCACCAGGTTCCAGCCGGAACGTCCGCCACTGATATGGTCGAGCGAGGCGAACTTGCGGGCGACATGGTAAGGCTCGTTGTAGGTGGTCGAGACGGTGGCAATCAGCCCGATTCGCTCTGTCACCATGGCCAGCGCCGACAGTAGCGTCAGGGGTTCGAACTGATCGCTGCGCGCGGTGCGAGCCAGAGAGTCCAGTTCGCTGTTGCGCACACCCACCGAGTCTGCCAGAAAGAGGGCGTCAAAGCAGGCCGCCTCCGCGCGCTTGGCGAGTTCGACATAGTGGCGGATATTGATGCTGGCGTCGGCTTGGGCGCCGGGGTGGCGCCAGGCGGCGATATGGTGCCCTGTCTGCATCAGGAAGGCACCGAGTTTGATCTGTCTTGTCGTCATGAGAATCTCCAGACCTGTTACCAGGCCATGCGCAGGGAGGCGAGAGAGGGGTGAGCCGGGGCACGCTCGGGCAGCGGTGTTTGCGTGGCTACGGGGCCCAGAAAGTCGGACAGCACGTCGTCGCGAATCTGAATGAACCGGGGGTCGCTGCGGTTGCGGGGATGCGCCAGCGGCACGGGGACGATGCACCGGATACGCCCGGGCCGTGGCTGCATCACGACGACACGGTCGCCGAGGAAGACGGCTTCTTCCACGTCGTGCGTGACCAGAATCATGGTGATGCGCTCTTTTTGCCAGATCCGCTGAAGTTCGGTTTGCAGGCGCGCTCGCGTCAACGCGTCCAGCGCGCCGAAGGGTTCGTCGAGCAGCAGCACGCGCGGCCGATTGACCAGGCCGCGCGCGATCGCCACGCGCTGGGCCATGCCGCCGGAGATCTGATGTGGATAGGAGCGCTCAAAACCCTCCAGGCCAACCAGCGCGACGTGTTCGGCTACCCGGTCGCGCTTGTCGGCCTCGCTGATGCTGGCGTTGCGCAGGCCGACTGCGATGTTCTGTGCGACGGTCAGCCATGGGAAGAGCCGGTGATCCTGAAAGACGATCCCGCGCTCCGGGCCGGTGCCCTGCACGGGAGCCCCGCCTAGCGCGATCTGTCCTTCGTAGTGGCTGTCCAGACCGAGGATCAGCCGCAAGAGGGTGGATTTCCCGCAGCCGCTGGTCCCCACGATAGAGAGAAACTCGCCCGAAGGGATATGCAGGTCGATGCCGTCGAGCACCTGAAGCGCGCCGCCTTCGGCCTGATGGCTGGCGTAGCGCTTGCTCACCGTCTGCAGATCCAGGTCCAACGTGGAAGTAGAGTGTGTCATGCGGATGCATCCTGTCGTTATTGCGCCGCGCCACGCAGAAAGGCGAGACGGCGTTCAATGGAGCGGGCCAGCGCGTTCAACAACCAGCCGACCAGGCCGACGACGAACATGCCGAAAATGACCAGATCCATCTGAAAGTGTTCGCTGCCCTCGATGAGCAGATTGCCGATTCCCACGCCGGCCACCAGCAGGTATTCGGCGCCTATGGTGGCCAGCCAGGAATAGATAAGCGCCAGATAGATGCCCGTGAAGATCGCGGGCGTGGCAGCCGGCAGCACGACATACAGAAAGGTCTGGCGCCGCGTGTAGCCGTAGACGCGCGCGACTTCCAGCAAGGCCGGGGGCGTGCTGCGTATGCCGTCGCAGGTATTGACCACAACGGGCACCAGCGCGGCCAGCGACAGAAACACGACCTTGGCGATGTCGCCCAGCCCGAACCACACCGAAATCAGCGGAATCCAGGCAAAGAGCGAGATCTGCTTGAACGTATTGAAGCTCGGCCCGACCAGCCGGTTGAACACGCGCGACACACCCAGCAGCGCGCCCAGCACCAGCCCGCTGGTGGTGCCGATGACAAAGCCGGTCAGTTCCCGCGCGAGGCTGGCTCCCAAGGCGCGCCAGAGCTTGCCGGTGAATATCTGGTCGGCGGCCGTTTCCAGCACCTTGGCGGGCGAGACCAGCAGCGCCGAGTTGACGACCCCGGCCTGAGAGGCCGCCCACCAAAGCAGGATGAGGGCCGCCGGCAGCACGGCACCTCGCCAGCGCCGCTGGTTTTCGTCGACTGCGGTGATCGGTTGCGCGATCATGGCCGTTCTCCCTGCGGATTGCCGGCACGATGCGCTCCGATCAGAAGCGTCTCGCTCCAGTCGAGCAGACGGTCGATGGCGTAGCCCACTGCGCCGACGATGATGACAGCGGCCATGACCAGATCGAGCTGGAACAACTGCCGGCCGTAGACGATCAGGTAACCAAGGCCTTCGCTCGAGGCGACCAGTTCGACCACCACCAGCGACAACCAGGCTTTGGTAAAGCCCAGGCGCAGTCCGGTAAAAATCGTGGGCGTGGCCAGCGGCAGCACGACCTCCAGCACCTCCTGGCGCCGGCTGTAGCCATAGACGCGGGCGACTTCGCGCAGTGCCGGGCTGGCCAGGCGGAAGCCTTGCAGCGTGCCCAGCGTGACCGGCACCAGGGCGGCCTTGGCGATGAGGATGTACTTGAGTGTCTCGCCGATGCCCACCAGCAAGAGCACGAAGGGCAGCCAGGCCAGCACCGGAATCTGCACCAGCGCGTTGAACAGGGGCAGCAGGTAGGCCTGCAACGGACGCCACAGGCCCATGGCCACGCCCAGGACCAGGCCCAGCAAGGCGCCGGTGGCAAAGCCGACCAGGACACGTGCCATGCTCGCGCCTAGGTGCAGCCAGAGGTCGCCACTGGTGGCCAGTTCGCGCAGCGTCTCCCACACATAGGCGGGAGGCGGCAGCACCTGGGAGGAGATCCAGCCTTGCGCGGCGCCGGTATGCCACAACAGGTAAAGCAACAGAGGCAGCAGCCAAGGGGCCAATTGCCAGGCCAGGCCTCGGCCATCCAAGGCAAGTGCCGGTAAACGGGGCAGGCTCAGCGTGCTCATGATGACTCCTTGATGGATGGCGTCAGCGCGTGCTGGCCTGGGGAGCCTGGCTGGCGGGTAGGCCGCTGGCATCAAACGGCGTCCAGTGGCCGGTCAATCCCTGCGTCTTGAGCGCCTGATCGATATAACGGGTGTCGAACCATCCATCGATGGCGACCGGGCGGCAGATGAGTTTTTCCTTCAGCGCGTCGGCGGCCACGGCTTTGTAGCGGGCAATGATGAAGTCATCGACCAGCGGCGAGTTGCGCACCGCCAGGTCTTGCTTGTCGAACTCGGCGGCCCAGGAGGCATAGGGAACGCCGCTTTTCTCCCAGATCTTGAACAAGGCATCGCGGTTTTTCTCGTCCGAGGCCCATTTGGCGGCCTGTACGAAGACGTCGACCACCTTCTGCACCTGGGCCGGGTTCTCGCGCTCGAAGTCTTCGCGCACCAGCAGCGAGGCCTGGCGCGTGAAGGCGGGATCCTGGCCCTGCGTGGAATAGATCACCTTGGCCAGGCCTTTGTCGCGGACCTTGAACCACTCATAGCCGCCGAATGCGGCGTCCACGCCGTTGGAAACGAGCGCGGCCTGGGCGCTGCCGGTGTCCAGATTCACGCTCTTGATATCGCGTTCGGCCAGACCGTGCGCGGCCAGTACATTGATGGCGACCAGATGACCGTTGGTGCCGCGGAAGATCGACACCTTGTGGTCTTTCAGGTCTTCGATGCGCGAGAGCGTCGAGGCCGGCGGCGCGACGACGTACAGGTTGTTGCGCGCGCCGCTGACCAGCAGCAACTTGGTCTTCAGACCATTGGCCCGGCCCACGACCTGCGGCAGGTCACCTTGATAGGCAAAGTCGATCTGCTTGTTGGACAAGGCTTCGTTGACAGCAGGGCCGGCGCCCTTGAAGAACAGCCACTCCACCTTCACGCCGTCGTCCTTGAAGGCTTCTTCCAGTGCTTGGGTGGCGCGAACCACGCCGCCGGGCGAGCCGCCCCAGGTGATGGGATCTCCGCCGCCGGCCGTGGCCACGCCGATGCGGACCACCTCGGCAGCCTGTGCGGCGGCGGTCGTGGTAAGAAGAATGAGCAGGGCGGCGCGGGCCACCGTTTTGGACAGCGTATTCATGCATGGACTCCAGGGATCAGGCGGCTTTTGCTTGCGAGGCGAGCTTGCGTTCGACTTCGGTGCCCACGAAGAACGCGGGGTTGGCTTCGGTGTAGAAGCGGTAGGGGTTGCCAAAGACAAAGGCCTTGAAGTCGGCGGCGCTGATGACGCCTTGTTCGACCAGGTCCCAGCTCTCTGCCAACGGTTCGGTCAGATCCGGCACATCCCAGTGGCCGACGTCCGATGACCAGATGGCGTTGATTTTTGTACCCAGCGGATTGACGCGGTCGTTGAACGCGGCGGCCACGGTACGATCGTCGGCCTCTGAGCCAAAATAGAAACTGTCGACCCAGCGCGCACGGATGTCCTCGACGCTTTCAATGCCTGCCAGTGCGAAGTCGTCGAGTTCGTCGGGGTTGGGATCGCGGCTGTGGGGCAGTGCGGAGATACCCAGGCTGTCGCGCAGCAGTTGGGCCGGATCGATGTCGCGGCCCTTGATGAAATCGGCCCCGTAGCGCTCGAACAGGTTTTTCAGCAGCGCCAGGTCGGCATGGGCCGGGTTGTAGTTCTGCACGGCGACCCGATTGCGTTTTTCCCAGCGGTCGACCAGGTGCGTATACACATGCGAGCCCCAGTCCGCGCCGCCTTCGAGCAGGCCGACGCGCAGGCCGGGAAAACGACGCGTGACGCCGCCGAAGAACAGCGCCTTGGCAAAGGCCTGCGAGCCATCGGCGAAATGCCCGATGTGGTTGAACATGTAGTTGCTGATGGACTGGCGTCCCGTCCACCCCTGGCTGCCGTAGTGCGTGGTCACCGGCACACCCAGCTCGACGACCTTGGCCCAGAACGGGTCGTAGTCATACTCGCTGTCGATGCCGTAGAAGTCGGTGTAGTGGGCGTGTTTGGCAATCTCGGGGTAATCGCTGGCGGGATATTTGTCGGCAATGGCCTTGATGGGGCGTTTGACGCCACCCGGGATATTGATGACCTTCAGGCCCAGGGTCTTGACCGCGAACTCCAGCTCCTCGATGGCCTCTTGCGGGGTGCTCATCGGAATGCCCGCCACCGGCGTGAGGCGATCGGCGTACTTGCGGTACTGGTCGGCGTGAAAGTGATTTATGGCGCGGTGCAGTGCCTGACGCGTATCGTCACGCGCGGCCAAGGGCGCCAGCACATCATTGGGAAACAGGACGGAGTAATCCGAGCCCTGTTCCGCCAGGCGCTCGTAGAGCAGTTCGGGAAGCGTGTAGGTCGCCAGATCCAGGGTATTGCGCGTGACGCGTGCCCACCATGGCGCGCGCGGCGTGCGGTTGTACTGACGCTCTTCGGCCGTTTGCGCATACCAGTCTCGGCCTTGCGATTTTGTCGCAAAGCGCGCGCCCAGCGCACGGCGCAGTGCGTCCACCAGTTTGGCGCCGCCATAGTGCTGCACGTAGTCTTCCAGAATGGGCGCGTAGTCGTTGACGTGGACATCGGTGTCGATCACCGGGTAGTCCAGCGTGGCTTTGACGGCGGCGGATCGCGAGGCTTGGACGCGGCTGAGACGGTCGTTCATGGCGGGCTCCAGAAAAGAAAAACGTCGGTATCACTGCTGACGAAAAACTCTAAGACAGTGCGTCGTGCAGCCCAACGAAGGATTCGTTCTTTTCTTGTGCTTATGAGCAAATACCCCGTAGAGAAAGCGGTCTGGCGCAGCGTCGCGTCCGCGGCTGGCAGACGGCGGCGCGAGGTGCCGGCCCGTATTTGCCTTTATCATGAAGGCCTGGCCCGACAGGGGCCGGATGGCAGTCGCCACACGAGTCGGCGCCCGACGGTGGCTCAAAAGGCGTACCGAGACAGTGCGGGCTGCGCCCGCGACGATTCCTCTTTGCGAGCTCATCATGAAACGTATTCTTGCCGGCCTGTGCACCAGCGTCGCGCTGGCCTCGGCCGCTCACGCCGCTTATCCCGACCGCCCCATCCGCCTGATCGTGCCTTTCCCGCCCGGGCAGGCCACCGACATCTTCGCGCGCGCGTTGGCCGAGAAATTGGGCACCGACCTCAAGCAGACGATCGTGGTCGAAAACCGCGCGGGCGCGGGCAGCAACATCGGCATGGCCGAAGCCGCTCGCGCCAAGCCCGACGGCTATACGCTGGTGATCGCCGGGAGCGCGGCGGCCGTCAATCAGACCCTGTACAAGAACATCAATTTCAGCTTGACCCAGGACTTCGCTCCCGTGTCGGGCGTGTTCTCCGTGCCGCTGGTTTTCCTGGCCACGCCGGCTTCAGGCATCACCAGCATTGCGGCGCTGGTCGAGCGCGCGCGCGCCCAACCCGGCGACCTGGTCTACGCCAGTGCCGGCATTGGTGGCACGCAGCATCTGGCCGCGGAAATGTTCAAGGCAGCCGCGAACGTCGATGTCCGCCACATCCCGTACAAGGGCAGCGGCCCGGCGCAGGCCGATTTCCTGGGGGCGCAGGTTCCCCTCATGGTGGATTCGGTCACCGCGGCCTTGCCGCATATCCAATCGGGCAAGGCCGTGCCGCTGGCCGTCACGACGAGCAAGCGCCTGGCGCAATTGCCGGATGTGCCCACGGTGGCCGAGAGCTATCCAGGATTCGAGGCCATCGGCTGGGCCGCCGTACTGGCGCCGGCCGGCACTCCCGACGACATCACCGGCAGCCTGAGCAAGCACATCGGACAGGTGCTCACCAGCCCGGAGATGAGCAAGTTCTTCACGGATCGAGGGGCTCAGGCCATGCCGTCTTCGCCCAAGGCGACGGCCGATTTTGTCGCCGCTGAAGTCGGAAAATGGGGCGAAGTGGTGCGCCGTTCCGGAGCCGAGGTGGATTGAACCCGCGCCGGCCGGCCGGATGGTGGGCCGGCCGTTTTGTAATTGATAATTGAAACTATTATCATGTGTGGCCTTATCGATCATGTGCCATGCGTCCTTTCGGTTTCCTTGTCTTTTACGAAGAGCTGCTTGCGGTCTGGACCCGCAAGCTGGGCTGCCGCGACGCGGCGCGGGATCTTGCGCACGACGCCTTCGTCAAATGCCTCGAGGCCGACAGTTCCAAGATCGAGCAGCCGCGCGCCTATCTGCATCAGGCCGCGCGCAACGCCGCGATCGACAACTTTCGCCGTGAAGGCGAGCGCCAGTGGCTTCCGCTTGATACCATAGCCGGCGAGCCCGGCACGCTGGGCGATCCCGTGGCCCAGGCCCGTGCCCAACAACTGGGCCAGGCGCTGGAAGTCGCGCTGGCGGAACTACCGCTCAAATGCTGCCAGGTTTTTATCTGGCAGCGTCTGGAGGGCCTCACCCAGGCCGAGATCGCCGAGCGCATGGGTCTGTCGAAAAACATGGTCGAGAAATACATGATCCGCACCGCCTTGCATCTGCGCCAGCGCTTGGGGGCTTATGCGCCCAACTGACCGCAAGGCTGATCCGGTACGCGAGCAGGCCGCGCGCTGGTTTGCGCGCAGCCGCGACGGACTCGACGCCGCGTGCCGCGCCGAGCTCGATGCCTGGCTGCGCGAAGATCCGCGCCACGCTTATGAATTCCAGGCGCTGCACGCCATCTGGCAGGCGGCCACTCAGGTGCCAGCCGACCGCCTGCGAGCGCTGGCCGAGCCGCCCGCTCGCCGCCCTGTTTCCGCCCGCCGGGCAGTGCTGACGGCCGGCGCCTGTGCGCTGGCTCTGGGCCTGGGAGCCGTCGTCTGGGGGGTGTTGCCGGGCGCGGACGTCGTCGACTACCGCACGGCCGCCGGCGAGCGCCGGGAGGTCCGGTTGCCCGATGGCTCGCTTGCCCTGCTTAACAGCCGCAGCCATCTGCGCGTGACCGTCGACGCGAGCAGCCGACGGGTCGATCTCCTGGCCGGAGAAGCCCTTTTCTCCGTGGTCAAGGATGCCAGCCGATCGTTCTCGGTCGATGCCGGGGCGGGCACGGCCACTGTGACCGGAACCCGCTTTGTGGTGCGCCGCGACGGCGAGGCGCTGCGGGTGGCCGTCGAATCCGGTTCGGTGAATGTAGCCGGCACGCGCGATGCGCACGGTATCGCGCTGGGACCGGGACAGGCGATCCGCGTCGATCCGCAAGGCCGGGTCGGAGCGATCGAACCCGCGGCTCTGGATACCACCCTGGCCTGGCGCTCGGGGCAAATCATCTTTACCGATACCGATCTTGGGGCCGCGCTGCGTGAGGTGTCGCGCTACCGCGAGCAGCCGATCGTGCCGGCCGCCGATGCGCGGCTGGCATCCATGCGGCTGAGCAGTGTGTTCCGCACCGACGATACGGACGCCTTCCTGTGCGCCTTGCCGCGTATCTTGCCGGTCGAGCTGCGCACGTTGCCCGGTGGCGGCGTCGAGGTCGTGGCACGCTAAAGCAAGGCTGTTACAAAATACTTGTTCAGGTCGTTCAGGTTTTTGGGCGCCGCTGCGTCTTCTTCGCCATTGCCGGGAACATGCCCGGTCAGAGTCAGGGAGAAGCCGACGTGAATCACACAAAAAAGAACCGCCCGCGAGTGCGGCTGGCCACCGCAGGTGTCATGCTCTGGATGGCAAGCGCTGCAGCCTGGGCCGATGACATCAACGTGGCGTTGCCGGCCCAGCCGTTGGACCAGGCGATCCGGACACTGGCGCAAAGCCAGGGTCTGCAGATCTTCTTTTCGTCTGACCTGGTGCGCGGCATGCAGGCGCCGGCGGTGGCCGGGCGCATGTCGGCGCGCCAGGCGCTTGACGCCTTGCTCGCGGGCAAACCGTTGCGCTTGCGCGAGGATGGCGATGCCTACATCCTGGAGCCGGCGCCGGCGGCGGCCGCTGCGATCGACCTATCGCCCATCGAGATCAGCGCTTCGCGTACGAGCGGCCTGTTTGCCACGCAGCAAACCATCGTGCTCGAGCGCGAGGCCTTGCAGGAACTGCGTACTGGTTCGGACAGTCTGGCGACCTTGTTGTCCAAACAAGTGTCTGGGATGGCGGACTCCAGCCGAACGATCACCGACTATGGCCAGACCCTGCGCGGGCGCGGCATGCTGGTGCTGGTCGATGGGATCCCGCTCAATACCAATCGCGATTCGGCGCGCAATCTCGTCAATGTCGATCCTGCGACCATCGAGCGTATCGAGGTCATGCGCGGCAGCAGCTCGATCTACGGCGCCGGCGCCACCGGGGGATCGTGTCGATCACGACACGGCCGGCGGGCGGCGAGCCGGTAGCCGAGACGACCGTGACGGCCATCTCGCCCCTTAGCCGGCTGCGGGCCGACGGGCTGGGCGGCCAGTTGCAGCAGTACTTCGCCGGCAGCCAGGGCATGCTGGACTACTCGCTGGATCTGGGCGCGCGCCACAACGGCGCGTCCTATGATGCGCGCGGCCGACGCATTGCCTCGGAGCCGAGCCAGGGCGATCTGTTCGACTCGAACATCTACAGCCTGGGCGGCAAGTTGGGGCTGCGCATCGATGATCGGCAACGCGTGCAGCTATCGGCCAGTTATTACAACGCGGATCAGGATTCCGATTATGGTTCCGACCCACGGGTCGCGAGCCTGCCCCCTGGCACCGCGCACGCCTTGCCGCTGGGCGGCCTCGAGCTGGTGGATCAGAATCAGATTCGCAACACCATGCTCAACCTGGAGTACGAGCACCTGAACGTCTGGGGCAGCAAGTTGTCGGCGCAGGTGTATTACCGCGATTTCTACACGCGCTTTACGCCCTTTGATGCGCGTGCCGTCGTCACGCGCGGCAACCATGTCGATCAGGTCATGCAAAACTCCAAGGTGTGGGGCAGCCGCCTGACGCTGGACACGCCGCTGGCCGAGCACACGCGGTTGCTGTGGGGCGCTGACTTCAATCAGGAACGCAGCGACATGCCCATCGATATCTTCGATGCGGCCGCCTTCGACGCCAGCGGGGGCAGAGTTTTTCGCAAGACCGGGCGCTTGACGTATATGCCTTCCCTGACCACGCGCAGCACGGGCATCTTCGGTCAGCTCGAGCATCGTTTCAATGAACAGTGGTCCGCTCACGGGGTCTGCGTTACGAGTATGCGCAGGCCAGCTTCGGTGACTTCGTGCCGCTGTCGCAGTTGCGGGTCGCCAATCCGGCCACCGTCACCGGCGGTTCGGTCAATTACGATGCGCTGCTGTCGAACATCGGGCTGACCTATGCGCCTGTGCCGGACCACGAGTTCTACACGACCTTCAGCCAGGGCTTTCAGTTGCCGGACATCGGCGTGCAGATGCGCAACGCGCGCCCGGGCTTCGATATTGCGTCTTCCGATCTCGAGCCGGTAAAGATCAACAACTATGAGGTGGGCTGGCGGGGCACCTTCGGCCGCACCTCGACATCGCTGGCCGTCTTCTACACGACCTCCAAGCTCGGTGACGTGCAAAGCTTCAACAACGGCCTCATCCTCACGCGCACCAAAGAGCGCATCTACGGCGTGGAGGCCACCGTGGATACCTCCACCGACGACGAGCGTTGGGGCACCGGCGGCACGCTGACCTGGATGCAGGGACGCGAGCTGCCCGACAACGGCTCCTGGCGCGACATGACGGGATATCGCATTCCGCCGTTGAAGCTCAGCGCCTACCTGCAGTACCGGCCAAATGAACGCTGGTCGGCGCGGGTGCAGGGCAACTTCCAGGCCTCGCGCGACTATCGTCTCGATGGCGTGGCGAGCTTCGGCCGGCGCGATGTCAGCAGTTACTTCACGGTGGACCTGATGGCGCGTTATCAGTTCACGGCCAAGGACACCTTGACGCTGGGCGTGGAAAACGTCTTTAACCGCGACTACTACCCGCTCTACAGCCAGTTGATGCGCAGCAATACCAACACCAGCCGTCTGCCTGCTTCCGGGGCCGTGCTCAAACTGATTTATCAGCACCGCTGGTAAGGGCATTGCCGTGTGCGGATCCCGCCCGCGCGGGGCGGGATCCGCACGAGGTCATGATTTATTCTCGTTGGGACTTATTTCATGAAAAATACTCGCTTGTTGTGATCAACGCCGCCCCTTAGCATCGGCGGCATGATCACAGTTGGAGTCTGTTCATGAGCGCGCCTGCCACCATTCCCGTCTTTGCCCATGCCATCGTCAGCCGCGACGAGCGCGGTGTCTACACGCTGTGCATCCACGACGCCAAGAGCCTGAATATCCTCGCCTCGGCCGTGACGCTCAGCCTCACCGAAGCGGCGCGCTGGGTGGCGGCGCAACCGGATGCGCGGGGGGCCATCCTTCGCGGCAGCGGCGAGCGGGCGCTGGTCGGCGGGGCCAATATTTACGAAATGGCCGATCTCGACCCGCAAGGCGCGCGCGAATTCATCACCCGACTGCGCGATCTCTGCGATGCCGTGGCCGACATTCCGGTGCCCACGATCGCGCGTATTGCCGGGTTTTGCCTGGGCGCGGGGATGGAGCTGGCCGCGGCCTGCGACATCCGTCTGGCCAGCGAGGATGCGGTGTTTGGCATGCCCGAGGTCCGGGTAGGCATCCCATCCGTCATCCACGCCGATTGGCTGCTGCTGACCGGAGAGACGATCGACGCCGGTCAGGCATTGCAATGGGGTTACGTTGAGTTCGTCAGCGAGCGGGACGAGTTGGATGCCCTGGTCGAGAAGACGGTCGCGCCCATTGCCGCCAGCGGCCCGCGTGCCGTGCGCTCGCAGAAAGCGCTTTTGCGCTACTGGAGCACATCGACCGTCCAGGCGGGGCTGGACCGCAGCGTTGCGGCGTTCGGCGAGGCCTTCACCACGGACGAGCCGCGCCGTTACATGGCGCCCTTTGTCGCACGCAGACAGCACAAGGAGAGCCGGTGATGGCAGGGCCGCTGCAGGGCGTTCGGGTCGTGGATATGACGTCGGTGGCCATGGGCCCGTATGCCACGCAAATTCTGGGTGACATGGGGGCCGAGGTCATCAAGGTTGAAGCGCCTGAGGGCGATGTCTTCCGGACGTCGGCTCCGGCCGCCCATGCCGGCATGGGGCCGGCGTATCTCAACCTCAATCGCAACAAGGCCAGCGTGACGCTGGATGCCAAGCAGCCGGCTGATCGTGATCGGCTCTTCGCCCTGATCGCCGAGGCGGACGTGTTCGTCTCCAATGTGCGCACGGCGGCGCTGGCCCGTCTGGGCCTGGATGCGGCCACGCAGTGTGCGCGTCATCCCCGGCTGATTCACTGTTCGGCGGTGGGCTTTGGTCAGGACGGCCCCTATGCTTCGCATCCCGCTTTCGATGACATCATCCAGGCCATGAACGGCATGGCGGATCTGCAGGGTCGCAATAGCGGCGCGCCCGCCTATGTGAACACCATCATGGCCGACAAGGTGGCTGGGCTGACACTGGCTTATGCCATCCCCATGGCCTTGTATGAGCGCGAGCGCTCGGGGCAGGGCCAGGCCATCGAGGTGCCCATGTTCGAGACCATGGTGTCCTTCACCCTGGTCGAACACATGAGCGGGCACACCTTTGTGCCGGCGCGTGGCCCCATGGGCTACAGCCGCGTGCTGTCGCCGCAGCGCCGGCCTTACCGCACGCGCGATGGGTATCTGGCGCTGCTGCCTTATACCGATGCGCAATGGGGGCGTTTCTTCGCGTTGGCGCAGCGACCGGATCTGGCGGCCGATCCGCGTTATACGGATGCCGCCACACGCGCCAGGCATTTTGATGCGCTCTACCAGGACCTGGCAGATATCGTGGCCAGCCGCGACACGGCGCAGTGGCTGGCGTTGCTGGCCAACGCCGACATCCCGCATTCGCGCGTCAATTCGCCCGAGGCGCTGTTCGATGACCCCCACTTGCGCGCGACGGGCTTCTTTGAGCAGGTGGAGCACCCGACAGAAGGCCGCCTGGTGACCACGGCGGTCCCGTACGGTTTTCGCGCACGCCTGGCGGGTTGCGACGCCTGGCACCGCGCCAGGATGCCGATCGCGATATTCTGTAGTTCACTGCCCGGCGGTCCAGGCCGGCGACCGCGACCATGAACATCACACTCAAGCAACTGCGCGTCTTCTGTGCGCTGTATGAATTGCGCAGTTTCACCGCGGCCGCCCGCGCCGCCTTCGTGACGCAATCGGCCGTCAGCAAACTGTGCGCCGAGCTCGAGGCCGAGGTCGGCCAGCCGCTGTTCGAACGCTCCACGCGCAGCATCACGCCGTGCGATGGCGCTGCGGATTTCTATGCGTATGCGCAGGAAATTCTGGGTACCGTGCGTGCGGCCGAACGCAGCATGTCCGGGCTGCGCAGCCTGGAGCGCGGACGGGTAGGGGTGGCGACCTCGCCGCTCATGATGGTGGGCCTGCTGGGCGACGTCGTGGTCGATTATCATCGCGCGCATCCCAGCGTGGCGCTCGATCTCTTCGAGCTCTCCACCGACGACACGATAGAGCATGTACGCAACGGTCGTGCCGATTTCGGCATCGTGTCGCTGGAGACCCCGGCGCAGGAGCTCAGCACGCGGGTGATCTACCGCGACACCATGTTTGCGGTGTGTGCGACGCATCATCCATTGGCGGGCCAGGAGGCCGTCACGTGGGCTGAAGTGGCCGCGCAAGAGCTCATCATGCTGCGCAACGTCTACAGCGTGCGGCGCAGCCTCGATCGGGTCGCGGCGGACCTTCGGCTGGATTTCGACTACCGTATCGAAGCCGGTATGTTGACGTCGGTGTTGAAGCTGGTCGGCGCGGGGCTGGGCATCACCGTGGTGCCGGGCTATGCGCGCGGCCTTGCCCGCGAACTAGGCCTGAGGGTGCTGGACATCGATGGCGCGCGCCGCCATGGCCACGAGCTGTGGCTGATCCAGCGCCACAACGCCCGCCTGTCGATGGCGGCGTCGGCGTTTCTGCACGATACCGAGCAGGCGCTGCGCCAGCGCGAGGCCAGGGAAGATTGATCCGTAACCGGAATAAGTCTATGAAAATTAGTCCCTTGTTGGGATAAACGATGGACGCGCATCATACGTTTCCACGCAAACGGGCCTGAGCGGTCCGCAGGAGACAAAAAAATGATGAAGCGCACCTTCCTGAGCCGCGCCGCCAGTGTTGTGGCCATGAGCGGTCTGACGCTGGCGAGCGCGCTGGCCGCCGACATGCCGCCGGCCGGCTATCCTGACAAACCGATCACCATCGTGGTGCCGTTTTCGCCGGGCAGTGCGACGGACACGAGCGCGCGCATCATCGCTGAAAAGCTTGGCCCGCGCCTGAACGTGCCCATCGTCATCGAGAACAAGCCCGGGGCGTCCGGCACCATCGGCGCGGCCTTCGCCGCACGCGCGCAGCCCGACGGCTACACGCTCATCCTGACCAGCAGCTCGACGCACTCGGCCACCCCAGCCCTGTTTCGCAAACTGCCGTTCGACCCCACGGGTGATTTCGTCCACGTCATCCGCATCGCGACCATTCCCATGATGCTGGTGGTGCGCGAGGACGCACCCTATGACTCGCTGCAGTCCCTGGTCAAGGCCACGCAGAGCAAGCCGCTGAATTACGCCTATGGCTCGCCCACCAGCCAGATCGCGGGCGCGACGTTCAATACCGTGGCCGGCGCGGCGGCCAATGCCGTGCCCTACAAGAGCCAGCCGCCGGCCGTGACGGATCTGCTGGGCGGCCATGTCGATTATCTGTTCGCGGACCTGTCGGTCGTGACGTCCTTCATGCAAAGCGGCAAGCTGCGCGGGCTGGCCTTCACCGGGCACGAACGCGCCAAGGATTTCCCCAAGGTGCCCACGATCCTGCGCGAGCCAGACGTGGTGCAGCGCTTCGAGTCGCTGGGCATGCAGGTCTCGCCAAATACGGTCGGCGAGCACAAAGCTTTCGCTCAAAAGCAGCGCGAAATCTGGACGCAGCGCGCGGTCGACGCCAAGATAGAGCCGCAGTAAAGCGCTCAGGACGCGCGCAGCGCGGCCACATCGACGGTGCGGGCGCCGCAGGCCTGCACCAGATCCGGGTCATGGCTGGCAAACAGCACCACCCGGTCGCGCGCTCATAGACGGAACGTCTCGGCCAGCACGTCGCGGGCCTGGGCGTCCAGGCCCTGGCTCGGGCCGTCCGCCACGACGACGGCCGGGTTGCCGATGGCCGCTGCGGCCACAAAGACCTTGCGCCGCGTGCCGGTCGACATCTGCTCGAAGCGCTTTTCCAGATGCGGCTCGAGGCCCAGCCGCATGGCCAGGTCCATGACGCTGTCATCAAGCGCGACCTGCTTATCGGCGGCGGCCTGCCTGAGCAGGCCCAGCCCGGTCTGCTCAGGAAACAGCAGTCAATCGTCGGGGACGTAGGCCAGGCGCGGGCGGGCCGCTTGCGGCTCGCCCGCAAGATCGTGCCCGCCGATCCAGACCGTGCCCGTATCGGGCGTCATGACGCCGGCGATGATGTTCAGCAGCGTGCTTTTGCCGGTGCTGTCCTGTTCGCACAAGGCCACGCAGCCCGGGCCAAAATCGTGCGTCAGCCCTTCGAAGACGAGGTGGTCGGCGTAGCGTTTGCTCAGGTTTTCGATACGCAGCATGCGGCCGGCATCCTTCAGGAAAGAGGAGGAGTGAAAGTGCGCGCGGACCTGCCTGGCGGCTTCGGCCCATAGCGCTGGCGCGCCGCGCTCGATGACGGGGCCGTAGCGCGCCACGACCTGGGCCTCGTTCAGGTGCGCCGCATTCCACGTGCCGCCATCGGTGGCGGTGTTGTGCAGCAGGGGTTGCAGTCTGTCGAGCGCTTTGGCAAAGCGCGCGTCGTCGCTGCTGCCGGCTTCGAACTCCTGCCACAGCGCGTAGAGGGCTTCGCCCTGATCGGGCGGCAACAATGCAAAGATACGCAGCGCGGCAGCTTGCTCACGCTCGGCCTGGCCGGCTTGCGCCGTTGCGTCATGAAAGGGGGTGTCGCCGGCATCGATCTCGACGATGTCGTGGATCAACAGCATCTTGACTACGCGCAGCACATCGACGGGCGCGGCGGCGTGCTCCGCCAGCGTGAGCGCGTACAGCGCCAGATGCCAGGAATGCTCGGCGCTGTTTTCGCGGCGCGACGCATCGATGAGCGTCGTCTGGCGCAGGACGCGCTTGAGTTGGTCTATCTCTCGCAGGAAGGAGAGCTGGCCTTGCAGCGGGGCGGGATTCACGCGGGGGTGGGGTCAGGGTGTTGCGTGAAAAAAGTATAGCAGCGCGGCCTCGCGCCGGGCCGCGGGCAGCCCCGCACGTGGCCGTCAGGCGCGGATATAGGCCCAGCCTTCGGCTTGTTTCTGCGCCAGGTAGAGTATCGCGGCGGGCACGATCGTCAGATTGGGTGGCGCCTGCGTGCCCGTGGCCAGCAAGGTGTTGGCGCAGACGCGCAGACGGGCATCGGTGGCGTGCGGGTCGGCCAGCGCGGCCGCGACGCCGGCGGCGTTGACCACGATCTCGACTGCGGCGTGTGGGTCGGCCTTGAGCAGGTTGGCGGCGTTGTTGCGAGCGCGGCGCAGGGCGTCGGCGGTGGGGGCGTGAATGAGCACGCGCAGGAGGTCAGGCATGTTCGAGGATATGGGAGATTTGCGCCACGTTCTGGGCAAAGTCCGGCAGCGCGCGATTGCGCGGGCGATGCCCACGCGTTGGGCTTGTCCGCCGGAGAGTTGGTGCGGCCAGCGGTCGTCCAGGCCCTCCATGCCGGTCAGCGCCAGAGCCTGCCGCGCGCGGCGGCGTTTCTCTTCGCCGGATAGACCCAATCCCTCCAGCCCATAGGCCACATTGGCGCCGACTCGGCGCCAGGGCAGGAGCCGGCTGTCCTGGAACACCACCGCACGGGCGCGGCAGCCGGGCTTGGGGCGAGCCTCGAAGCGCACGCTGCCTCCACCCGGTTCGGTCAGGCCGGCGGCGGCGCGCAGCAAGGTGGACTTACCCACGCCCGAGCCGCCGACGATGGCCACGAAGCTGCCGGCCTGGATGTCCAGCGTCAGGCCGCGGATCACCGGCGCGGTCGCGCCGGGATGGGTGTAGCTGAAGTTCTCGAAACGCATTACGGCCGCCATTGCAGTACCCGTTTTTCCAGTTGGCCGTAGGCGAAATCGCACAGCGTATACACCAGCGAGATGGTCAGCATATAGACGACGACCGCGTCGTAGGCGCCTACGCCCGCGGCGGCGTTCATCTCCTGGCCCATGCCGGGCACGCCCAGCAATTCCGCCGCGATCAGTGTCATCCAGGCCTGGCCGATGCCGGCGCGTACACCGGCCAGCGCGCCCGGCGAGATGGCCGGCAGCGTGATGCTCCAGGCGCGTGCCAGGTAGCTGCCATGTCCGAAAGCCCGCGCCAGTTCGTACAGGCGCGGATCGACGTTGCGCACCGCGGCATAGGTGGCGAAGTAGTTGACCCAGAACACGCCGATGGCGATGACAAAGGCCGCGCCGGCGTGGCTGACCTTGAACCAGGCAATGGCAAACACCACCCAGGCCAGCGGCGGGATGGGGCGCAGTACGCGTGCCAGCCAGGCTTGCAGCATGTCGAAGCGCTGCGTCGTGGCGGCGGCCAGGCCGACGCCGAAGCCGAACAGGGTGCCCAGCGCCAGGCCCCAGAAGTAATGCACCAGGCTGGAGCCCACCGCCGGCAGCAGCCGGCCGTCACGCCACTCGCGCATCAGCGCGCCCGGTAGGGCGAAGGGGTCGGGCAGCGTGCCGCGCGGCGCCCACTCCCAGACCTGGGCGGCTTTCCAGATGGCCAGAAAGATCAGCACTCCCCGCGCGCCATAGAACATGCGCCGGGGCCAGAGCCGCCGGCGCGGTAGTGACGGCGCCAGAGCGATTACGCTGGTGTCCATTTGGCGTTGACGTAGAAGCGAGTATCAAAGAGTTGGCCGATGTCCACGCGCTCGGCTTGCGTGCCCAACTGGGCCTGGAAGTCCTGCAATTGCGCGGTGGCCGCTTCGATGGCGCGGGGGTCGGCTTCGAATTGGTCTCGCGAGTTGCGGATGGCTGCTTCGACGAGGTCCAGCGGCAGGCGACCGCCGCCGACGAATTTCTGCACATAGCCGGCCGCCTTGGCGGGATCGTCGCGCAGCATGGCCGTGGCGGCAATCTGCGAACGCACGAGCGCCTGGACGATCTCGGGGTGGTTCTTGATCAGCGTTTCGCGCACGAGAAGAACGGCGCCGGGCTGCTTGGGAAAGAGCTGCGAGCCGCGAGCGACCACACGTGCGTCGGGCTGGCGGCGCAGGACCGAGGTGGTGGTGGGTTCGAGCACGGCCGCACCGTCGATGGCACCGGTCATCAGCGATTGCTGGATCTGCGCTTCGCCCTGATAGACGAAATCGATGTCCGCCAGATCGGCTTTCAGGACGTTGCGCAGCCAATATTGGAGGGCGGCTTCGGGCACCGCGCCTTTGGGATAGCTGGCAATGACGGCCTTGCGGCCTTTTTCCTTGGCAAAGCGGGCAAAGGCGGTAGACGGGTCGCCCGAGGCGAAATACGGCGCCAGCGGGCCCAGGGCCAGGACGCCCACCTGTTCGACGATATTGGAGGCGACCACCTTGATGTCGGCACCCTTGGCGCGCGCCACCAGGGCCGGGCCGATGCCCACATAGGCAGCGTCGAGCTGTCCGGCGATCAAGGCCTGGGTCAATGCCGGGCCGCTTTGGAACTGCACGAGCTTGGGCTGAGTGACGCCATCGGCGGCCAATGAGCCGCTTTCCAGTGCGACAAAGAGCTGGGCATCGGGAAGAATGGGCAGGTAGCCGATTTCCAGTGCGGGTTGGGCGGCCTGAGCGGCGCTGCCCAGACCGGCGGCCAGCAAAGCGGTGGCAAACAGCTTACGCAACATGATTCAGTGGTCCTGTGCCCGTTATGGGCTTAGCTTATGTCTTAATAATTTTAAGGAAGTTGTCCTAACAATTTCATTCATTTTGGTTATATGCATAGTTGTATCCGCGCGGGTAGCGCGCGCGTGGGCGGTTATTGCTGCGAGCTATTAGTGTCCAAGAGATCGGTCTTCGACCCACGCGCCGCCTTGCGGTAAGCTGGCGTTTTCTCCTGGCCGGCATTTCGCATGACGACATCCGAATATCTCTGGTACATCCCCAATCACACCGAGGCCGGTCATCGCGGCGACACCGCGGCCGACGATCACAACAGCCTGGACACGCTCACCCGCCAGGCGCTGGCCCTGGAAACGCATGGCTGGACCGGAGCCTTGCTCGGAGCCGGATGGGGACGCCCCGATACCTTCACGGTGGCTACCGCGCTGGCCGCACGCACGACCCGCTTCGAGCCCTTGATCGCCGTGCGGCCGGGTTACTGGCGTGCCGTGCAGTTTGCCGCCGCCGCGGCCACGCTGGATCACCTGAGCGGCGGCCGCGTGCGGGTGAACATCGTTTCGGGCAAGGATGACCTGCAGGCTTACGGTGATCACGAGGGCGGGCAGGACGAACGCTATGCGCGCACGCGGGAGTTCATGCAACTGACGCGCCGGTTATGGACAGAGGAGGCGGTCACCTACGACGGGGACTTTTTTCAGGCCAGGCAGGCACGGCTGCAGCCGCAGGTGGTGACGCGGGGGGCGCGGCGTCATCCCAAGTTGTACTTCGGTGGCGCCTCGGCAGCGGCCGAGCGGGTGGCTGCCGCGGAGGCGGACGTGCAGTTGTTCTGGGGCGAGCCGCTGGCCGATCTGGCCGAGCGCATCCATCGGCTCAAAACACTGTCGGCACGGCTGGGTCGTGTGCACGCGCCGCTGGAGTTCGGCTTGCGCATCACCACCGTCGTTCGTGAGACGACGGAGCAGGCATGGGCCGACGCCCAGGCACGGGTGGCTGCGATGGCGAACGCGCAAAACGGGGCCTGGCAGGATCATCGCCGCGCCGTGGCTGTGGGCCAGCCGCGCTTGTTCGACCTGCAGCAGCGCGGCGAGGTGCTCGATGACATCCTCTACACCGCACCCGGCCGCCACGGCGGCGGCGGGGCGGCGACGACCTGGCTGGTGGGTTCCGCCCGCGATGTGGCCGCAGCGCTGCGGAAGTACCAGGATCTGGGCATCACGCAGTTCGTGCTCTCCGATACGCCTTATCTGAACGAGATCGGGCGGCAGGGCCGTGACCTGCTGCCGCTTCTGCGGGCCGGCTGACGGCGGCCGCGCTGGCATGCCCGGGCAAGCGCGAGCCCGGCGGGGACGCTACTATCGTGTTCTCTCTTGTCTGGCGGGCACTATGTTGACGACGCAGGATCATTTCATCGAGACGGATCACGGCCGTCTGTTCGCCCGCCGCTGGCATGCTGGCGAGACTGGCTTGCCGCCGGTGGTGTTGCTGCATGATTCACTGGGCTGTGTAGCGTTGTGGCGTGATTTTCCTGCGCGGCTGGCTCAAGCGGCCGGCCGGGACGTGATCGCGTATGACCGCCTCGGTTTCGGGTGCTCGGATGCGCATCCTGGCCGGCTGGACCTGGACTTCGTCAGCCAGGAAGCCGAGTCGGGCTTGCGCTGCGTGCGAGAACAGCTGGAGATCGGGCCGTTTGTCGCCATGGGCCACAGCGTGGGCGGCGGCATGGCGATCGTGGCTGCTGGCCGGTATGCGCACGATTGCTGGGGCTTGATCACCGAGTCGGCCCAGGTCTTTGCCGAGTCGCGCACCCTGTCCGGGATCCGGCAGGCGCGCGAGGATTTCGCTCTGCCCGGTCAGTTGGACCGATTGAAAAAGTATCACGGCGACAAAGCCGCCTGGGTGCTGAGCGCCTGGGTCGATAGCTGGCTGTCGCCGGATTTCGTGCAGTGGAATCTCGACACGGCGCTGGCCGAGGTCCGCTGCACGGTGCTCGCGCTGCACGGCGACAGCGATGAATATGGATCCCTGATCCATGCCGAGCGCATCGCCGGCCAGACCGGCGGGCAAAAAAAGGTCTTCGCCCAGTGCGGACATGTGCCGCACCGTGAACAACCCGAGGCCGTGCTGGCGGTCATCGGTGCGTGGCTGGCGTAGTCCCCCCGCGCCGGTTCGCCGGCCCCGGCCGGATCGACTGTGGCGTGCAGCCAACTATGGCCGCCATCGATCTGAAACGAATCCCTACAAACCCGGATAATATCGCCGGCAACGGCGGGCACGAGCCTGGCCGCAACGCAAGCAAGGAGTCCTGATGTACGTCGGAATGTTTACGAAAGGCGCGCTGGCAGCCGTAGCGGTGGCGGCATGCTCGCAAGCCGCAGCGCAAAGCCAGAACTTCATCGGGCTGGGCGTCGGTGTCGTCCCGGTGTATGACGGGTCGAGCGAGTACCGCACGGTTCCGCTGCCGCTCATCAATTACGAGTCGGGCAATTTCTTCATCACGCCGCGCGCCGGTCTGCCGGCGATGGGTTTGAAGACCACGCTGGCCCCGGACCTGAGCGCCGGCGTGTTCATCGGAGCCAATCTCGGCCGGGACGCCAGCGACGCCGATCGCACGCGCGGCATTGGCGACATCAAGTTTCACGCGGCCTACGGCGCCTATGTCGAGTGGGCTCCGGGCCGCTACTCCCTGGGCGCAGCCTACCGCCAGGCCGCACACAGCGGTTACGGCGGTGCGCTGGAGCTGCGCACCTCTTATGCCGTGTTGCAGACCGAGCGCAACAGCGTTCGCGTCGGAGCCGCGACCCAATGGGGCAGCCGCGACGATATGCAGACGTGGTTTGGTGTGACGTCCTCGCAGGCGGCCAACAGTCGTGAGGGCCTGTCGACGTATTCGCCTTCGGCCGGCTTCAAATCGGCATCGGTGTTTGCCAGCTGGGCCTACCTCTTCGATGCGCGCTGGAGCCTGCTGACCAATCTGGGCGTGAGCTCCGTGTTGGGTGACGCGCGCGACAGCCCGCTGAACGAACGCCGCACGAATCTGTTCGGCAGCGTGGGCATGGTCTACGCGTTCTGAGCGGGTGGGCTTCGGCGTGCTGCGCCACGCCTTGGCGAATGCGCCGCTTGCGTAGCCCGGCGAGGGTTCGCGGCGTCGGAGACCGTACCGCGGGCCGCCCCGGCGGATCGTCCCTGACGGCGTCGGCGCGAACGCCCCCCTTGTTCTTCATCATGTAAGCCCCGAGGGTTGGAGGGATCTCCAACCCTCGGGGCCAGTACGCCTGGCGTGTTTCCGTTCAGAAGTCGATCTGCGCCGACAGCAGCACCGCGCGTGGCGCAGCCACCGAGGCATAGGTGCCGCTGGCCAGCCAATAGCTCTTGTTGAACAGGTTTTCGATGTTGGCGCGGAACACGATGGCATGGCCCATCATCCGCGTGCTGTACCGCGCGCCCACGTCGTAGCGGGTCCAGGAGGGCAGGCGGATGGTGTTGGCGGCGTTGAACCAGGCCGACGAGGTGTGGATCACGCGGGCATTGAGGCTCAGGCCCTGTACCCACGGCATGTCCCAGTCCACGCCAAGATTGAAGGTGCTGTCGGGTACGCCATTGGCGTCGTTGCCGTCGTTGACGCCGCCCGCGCTGCGGGTGATCTTGGCATCGTAGAAGGTGGCGCTGGCCATCATGCGCAGGCCGGAGACGACTTCGCCGGTAGCGGCAAGTTCGAAGCCACGGTTGCGCTGCTCGCCGTCAAAGCTGTAGACGTTGGTGGTCGGGTCCGTCAACGCGTTGGGACGCTTGATCTGGAACACCGAGGCGCTGGTCATGACACGGCCCCAATCGACCTTCACGCCCGCTTCGTATTGCTTGGATTTGTAGGGGGAGAAGACCTGCCCGGCATTGGCCGCGGTAGCGGGTGCTACGCCACCGCGCGTCAGGCCGGACGTGAAATTGCCGTACAGCGAGACGTTGGACCAGGGCTTGAACACCACGCCCGCCAGCGGAGAGACGGCGCTCTCGTCGTAGGAACTGGTGAGGTCACCCGTGGATGTCGAGTAGTTATCCAGCGCCACGCGTTGCTGCCGCAGGCCGCCGGTGATCATCAGGCGGTCGTCGGCAAACGACAGCGTATCGGCCAGCGTGAAGCTGGTGAGCGCGGTTTTCGACGCCTTGTTGGGCGAGCCCCGATGTCCGGTGACATCAGGCAGGGGGGACGGGTTGTAGATGTTCGACGGTGTAGTGGCCGTCGAGGTGAGGTAGAAGTTGCCGAGCTCCTGGTCCAGGCGCGTGGCACCCAATGCCAGATTGTGCTTGACGCCCCAGGTGTCAAAGCGTGCGCGCAGCCCGGCCTCGCCGGTGGAGGTGCGCGAGTAAGAGTCATAAAAGGCATTGCGGGCCGTGAAGTCGCCATTGGCATCGACCGGACCGGGCGGGAACGTCTGATCGGCCGTGCCATAGCGATAGCCGCCGGCGGCATAGACCGTGACCGCGTCGTTGATGTCGTACTCCAGGCGCGAGGCGACGGTGGAGTCCTCCAGTTTGAGCTGCGTGCCCGGGTAGAAGTTGCGGTGGCCGGACGGCGGCGAAGGCAACTCGGTCACCGAGGATTGGAAGCCCACCTGAGGGCGGAAGTTGTCGGTGCGCTCGCGTTGCGTATAGGCATCGAGCGACCAGCGCAGGCGCTCGCCGCGGTAGTCCAGCGCCAGCGCGCCCATCCCCTGGCGCTGACTGCCGCCATCGAGCGTGGTCTGGCCGTTGTGATAGACGCCGTTGACGCGGATGCCCCATTCCTCGTTGTCACCGAAACGGCGTCCCATGTCGAGCATGCCCCCCAACTGGGACTTGTCCTGATAGGTAGCGGTCAGGCGGGTGAGCGGTTCGTCGCCGGCTCGCTTGGTCACCACATTGATGCCGCCGCCGATGCTTCCATTGGGGCCGACGCCATTCATGAGCGTGCCGGGCCCTTTGAGCACTTCGACCCGCTCCATGATGGCCGCCGGCATGCGGCTCGAAGAGGTCAGGCCGAACAGGCCGTTGAGCCCCACGTCGCCACTGGAGACGGTGTAGCCCCGGATCTGGAAGTCTTCGCCAAAGCCGCCGCTGGAGGTCAGCGTGCGCACCGAGGCTTCGTTGACCACGACATCGGCCAGGGTGCGCGCCTGTTGGTTTTCCAGTGTCTGGGCGGTGTAGTTGGTCGTGTTGAAGGGCACGTCCATGACGTCGGCGCTGCCCAGCATGCCCAGACTGCCTCCGCGGGCGACCTGCCCTCCGGCGTAAGGCGCAGGCAGTCCGTCGCTTGAGGCCTGGGCCGCCACGGTGATGGCCTGCAATTGGGCCACGCCGCCATGGCGTTCGAGCACATATCCGCCGGCGCCTTGGGGCCGGACCTCAATACCGGTGCCGGCCAGCAGGCGTTCGAGACCGGTTTGCACGGTAAAGCTGCCCCGCAGGCCGGCGCTGTCCAACCCCTGCGTGACCTCAGGGCGGAAGGACAGCAAGACGCCAGCATCGCGGCCAAAACGGCCCAGCACTTCTTCGAGCGTGCCGGCGGGGATGTCGAAGCTTCGTGCGGTCTGGGCCTGGGCCGCCAGCGGCCAGGCGGCCGACGCGGTCACGCCCAGCGCGCCCAGGGCCAGGCGAGTCGCCAGGGTGACGGTGCGCAGGGAAAGCAGAGAGCGTTGTTTCATGGACAGGTCTGTTTTGAGAGAAGGTTCACTCCCCTTGACCCGCGAGATCCGAAAACGGATCAGTATTCGGCAGAAATGTTGTAACCGCGGTCAGGACAGGTGTAGCCGGCGCGCCCGCCACAGCGGCGCCTGTGTGTCCAGGTGCAGGCCCAGGGTGATCGCCACGGCGGCCAGCACGCGCGGCACATCGCCGGTGGGAAAGGCTCCGGAGACCTGAAGATCGGCCACGGCCTGGGCGCAGGACAGGTCGTCGGCGGTGTAGCGACTGAGTTCGGTCACAAAGTCAGCCAGCCGCATGCTGCGCGCGACAATGAAACCGTCTTTCCAGGCAAGGTCGCGCTCATCGGCTGGGGAGGCCTCGGCGATGCCTGCGGCGGTGTAGCGCGCGCGGCGTCCCGCTGCCAGCAGCAATCCCTGTGCGGGATAGTCGCGGGGTTCTATCTGCACCTGGCCTTGCAGCACGGTCACGCAGGTCGCGCGCGAATGTTGCCGCACGCTGTATTGCGTGCCCAGCGCCCGCGCCACTCCCTGACGGGTCTGCACCAGGAAAGGCCGGGGCGGGCTCTGCGGGTCAGGGGCCGTTGAGATGAGCACCTCGCCGGCCACCAGAGAGAGCAGCCGTTGCGCCGGACTGAAGCGAACATCGACGGCGCTGTTCGTATTGAGGATGAGGTGCGTGCCATCGGGCAGCGTGAGCGCGCGCCGCTGACCCGGGCGGGTGCGCTCATCGGCAGACCATTCGCGCCAGATCAGCGTATCGCGCAAGGCCCAGGCAGAGCCGCCCGCCATGGCCAGCACCGCCAGGGCCTTGATACCGTTACGCCGCGCCGGCAGCAGGACGGTGCGGCTGGCCGCGGCGCTGTCGGGCGCGGCCAGCGGACGCAGTTGGCCCAGGACAGACTCGATGCGCGCCCAGGCGCGAGCGTGGTCCGGATGCGCTTGATGCCATTGTTGCCAGGCCATGCGGTTCTGCGGCGAATGGTCTTCACGCAGGTCGAGCAGCCAGTGCAGCGCGCGTTCGGCCACCTCGGACGTGACCTTCCCGGCATCCTGCGTGTGCCGGTACCACGCGGAGTGCCCGCTCATCGCGAACCGCCGAGATCGGCGAAGCAGCAGCGTGTCAGCGCGCGGACGATGTGGCGTTTTACCGTCGGCACGGATAGGCCGAGGGTCTGGGCAACCTGCGCATGGGTCTGGCCCTCCAGTTGCGACAGTAGAAAGGCACGCCGCACGAGGGTCGGCAGCCCGTCGAGCTGCCGGTCGAGTTCGAACAGCGTCTCGAGCAAAAGCGCGCGCTCTTCCGGCGAGCGGGCCAGGGGCTGTGGTGCCAGCGCCAGAGCGTCGAGGTAGGCGCGTTCGAGCTTCTCGCGGCGCCAATGATTCGACAGCAGCCGCTGTGCGACCGTGGTCAGAAAGGCGCGGGGCTCGTCCAGGACGGCCGGCACACGCTCGCTGCACAGCAGGCGGATGAAGGTGTCGTGCGCCAGATCGGCGGCTTGTTCCCGGTTGCCCAGGCGGCGGTGCAGCCACCCTCGCAACCAGGAGTGGTGGTCGATGTAGAGGGTTTCTAGGGTCGTGGGCAGCACACAGAATCTCGCCGTTCGTGTAACAGGGCCGGCGTGCTGTCTTGCCCGTGCGGCCCGTGATCAAACGGGTAATAATAATCGTTATTGTTTTTGGCGGGTGCGGCCCGCCGCCGCGGGCCGGCCGGATCAGCCGCGCCGCCGCCGCCGCACCAGGACAAACACCCCCAGCAGCACAAGCACGGCGGCCACGATGAGGGCCGGCAGTATGTAAGGCTGCATGCGCGCCAGCAGCGGCGGGGCCCCGCCGCTGCGCGCGACCTGGACATCTTCGGCAGTGACGGTCAGCACGGGATTGCCGTAGTTGGCCAGCACATAATTGGCGATGAGGGCGATTTCGTTATTGGTCAGTGGTTGGACATACGATTTCTGATCGAAGCGAGGCATCAGCACGTGTTGTCCGGCGGCATTGCGCTCGACTCCGTAGAGGATGGCGGCGACCAGGTTGTTGGCATTGTCCGCCCCGGTTGCCGTGTTGTGAAACAGGGCAGGGTAGGCCTGGCCGGTGCTGCCGGTGCCGCTGGCCTGGTGGCAACTGGCGCAATAGGCGCTGTAGAGCGCCGCGCCGGTTTTCAGGGTGTGGTTGGCCGTTTGTGGATGGGTGCCGCGCAGTTGCGCTTCGGCGCTGGCGGCAGCTCCGCGCGCGTAGCTGGCCGGTGCCGCAGAGGCCGCGGGCACGGGCGGCGTCTGTTTGAGCCAGGCCGCGATGGCCGTCAGATCGGTCTCGGACATATGTTGGAAACTGTGTTCCACGGCTTCGGCCATGGAGCCTGCGGCCTGCCCCTTGCCGGCCACGCGGCCCGTGCGCAGGTATTGCACGATCTCTTCGTTGCTCCAGCCTCCGATGCCAGCGGCGGGGTCGCTGCTGATGTTGGGCGCATGCCAAGGCCCCACCATGCCGCCGCCCAGCGGGCGTTTCACGTCTTCGGCCATCAACGCATTGCGCGGTGTGTGGCAACTGCTGCAATGCGTCAGGGCGCGGGCCAGATAGGCTCCCCGGTTGATCTCGGCGTCTTTCGTCGGGTCGGGCGTAAAGCGCTCGTCGTCGAAAAAGAGCGCATTCCACACGAGCATGGAAGCCCGGATACCAAAGGGGAAGGGCAGGTCGGTCGACGGCGGTTTGTCGTCGACGGCCTGCACGCCGTTCATGAAGTAGGCGTACAGGTCCCCGATATCCTCGTCGGTGATGAGCGTGTAGGAGGTGTAGGGCATGGCCGGATAAAGCCGGCTGCCGTCACGCCGTATCCCTTGGCGCACCGCGCGGGTGAAATCTTCCAGGCTGTAGTCGCCGATACCCGCACTTTTGGACGGGGTGATGTTGCTGGCGTAAATCGTGCCCAACGGGCTCTGGATGGGGTAGCCGCCAGCGAAGGGCTTGCCCGAAGGCGCCCGCGTATGACAGGCCATGCAGTCCGCGGCGATGGCCAGGGTACGGCCGCGCTCGATCCGTTGCGCATTGTCATTGGCGTGCGCGCCCGTCGAGGCCAGCGCCAGCGCCAAGGTCAGGAGCAGACGCTTCATGACGTGGCCTCCAGGCGCCTGGCGATGGCCGCGGCGGCCTTCAGTCCCAGTGCCGCCATGCTGAGCGTGCTGTTGACCACGCTGGCCGATGGCATGGCGCCGCCGCCAGGCAGCCAGAGGTTGTCGTGATCGTGCGCGCGGCAATCGCCATCGACCACGGAGTCGCGCGGATCCGAGCCCATGATGACGCTTCCCATCATGTGGTTGTTGGCGTTGAGGTCCGTCGTGATGAGAAAGTCGGTTGCGCCAAACAGGCTGCCGATATGACGCAGTTGAGTATGGGCGGCCTCGGCGCCTTTGCGCACGTACTCTCCGACGTCATAGTGCACGTCGGGGCAGGGCAGGCCGAGCGGATCCATGCGTGTCTTGCTCAGGGTGACGCGGTTGCCGGGTTCGGGCAGCGGCTCCAGATTGATGGACAGATCCACTCCGTGGGCAGCGCGGCGGCGTATTTCGGCATCGAGCGCCTTGCCGCTCAGGCCCCGGGCCAGGGCGGTCTTGGTTGCCAACGTGACCTGGGTGATGTTGTTCAGGATCATCTTGTTGGCCGAATAGCGGGCCCGGAAGGCGCCATCGCGCGGGCCGACCAGACAACTGCTTTGCGCCGGCCCTCGGCCCGGCCAAAGCGGCTCCGCTGACTGGAAGTAGCAATGAAAACCCGAGTGATCCATCAGGTTGCGGCCGACCTGATCGGAGCGATTGGCAATGCCTTTCGGATTGCGTGCATCGGCGGCCATGAGCAGCAGGCGCGGCGTCTCCATGGCATTGCAGGCCAGGACGAAATGCTTGCCGGTGGCCTTGTGGGATTGGCGCTGCGCGTCATACCAATGCACGGCCGTGATGCGGTTGTTCTCGTCGGTGTCTATCTTGTAGACGACGGCCTGCGCCAGCACCTTGGCACCTTTTTCTTCCGCAGCCTGTACATGGTGAATGCCGTTGTACATTGCGCCGATGGGACAGATGGGCTGGCAGTTATTGTTGCCACAGCAGGTGGGGCGGCCGCGCCAGGGATGGATGCTGCGGCCCTGCGGGATGGGCACCGAACGATATCCATGCGGATTGACGACGTCGGCGAAGCGCTGGTCGCCATACGCCCAGGGCACCATGTCCATGGGGTAGGGGCCGCTGCGCTCGGAGGGCGATTGTTGCGCCGGGTCGTTCGGGCCCGCTACGCCCATCTCATCTTCGGCCTGGAGATAAAAAGGCTCGAGTTGTTCGTAGGAGATGGGCCAATTCCGGCCCACGCCGTAGGTCGATTTCATGCGCAGATCCACCGGCAGGTGGCGCCAACAGGACGCGGCCCAATGCCATGTCGTCCCGCCCACGGTACGCAGATAGCCTTGCTTGAAGCTGCCGGCGCTCGGGCCGCTCAGATGCACGTAATGGTTCTCGGGGAAATAAAGCGGCGCCGGCGCATCGGGACTCTGCGGGTACAAGCCCTGGAAGTCGGAGCCCGCGCGATTGGCAAAAGGCATGTTGCGCCAGTTCTCGACGGCCTGGCCGCGTTCGATACGCAGGCCGGCCTCGAGGATGAGCACGGCGTGGCCGCGAGCAGCCAGTTGGTCGGCGATCATGGCGCCCAGCACCCCCGAGCCCACGATGACGATATCGGCCTGGGCATCGCCGTTGGCCTGAAATTCTGCTTGCCGGGTCATTACAGCCCCCTTGCGTCGGGAATGAGGTCAGGTTCAGGCGGCATCACCGCCACATCCGGAGGCATGCCCGTCCACCACATCGGCCCGTAGTTGCAATAGGTGGGCACCGTCAGCCCGTCTCGCACGGGTTGGTACATCAGCGCTTCCTCGTAGGCGACGACCACGGCCTTGGGGCCCTGGCCGACGGTCCCGGTGTACCAGGCGGTGACGATGTCGATGGCCAGGTCACCCAGACCGGCTTCGGTGGCGGCGTGCATCAACTGCGCACTGTCGCTGGCCGAAGCCGCTAACGCGAGCAGTTCGGGAAGACGCGCGGCCTGCCGCACACCTGAACCGGCCAGGGCCGCTTCGATGCGCGAGGCAGTCAGGGGATTGAGGTGGTGCCGGTCCGTGAGAATGCTCGACAGCGCCAGAAATGCGGTGCCGCCCGCTGGCGCGCTCATCATGGCCGCGACGCCGGGCAACGGGGCGGCCACGCAGAGGCCGGCCATGCCGAGCAACAGCGCACGCCGCTGTCGTGACGGCTGCCGTACGCCGCTTCCGGTGGGGGGGGCAGTGAGATCCAACGCAGCTCCTTGAGTGTTTCGCGTTACCTTAAAGGGCCGGCCTGACGATCTTCTGTCAAAACGGCAAAGGCCATGCGGGCAGCAGGGTATTGCTTGGGTCGTGGATCCTGCAGTGGGCGCGCCAAGCGCATCCGTCCCACCGTGGACGATAGACCTTATCATGGTTGAGGAGCCTTCAGGGAACGGCGATGGAACTGGAAACCGCGTATTGGGATGGCGAATTGGTGATTGCCGTGCAGCCTCGTGAGGCGCGCATGAGCCACTGGATACATGCACCCCGCGCCTGGCGGTCGCTGGACGGGCAGATGCTCTTCGATCTGACAGACAGCGATTGGGATCTCTACGGGGTCAGCGGCGACGACGAGGATTGCCTGGTGCTGGCGCTGCGGCGCTACCCGGGCGCGGGGCCCCTGGTCAGGCTGACGATTGCCCGAGGCAGTCTGGACATGCACCTGGAGGGGCGCAGCCTGCCTGCGGATGATCTGTTGCAGCAGTTGCAGGCATGGACAGATGCCTGAGCGCAACGGCTCCGAGGCGGGCCGACTGTCGTCGCCGGTGGAACAATCTGTCTCGCCTGGTCAGGCCCGCGCGCGTCAATAAAGGCTGGCTCCGGGGCCATCTGGCTAGGTAGAATCCCCAGGTTCCTCTCTGTTTAACCCTGCCAAAGGCAATCAAGGTCATGAGCAACGCTTATATCGACGCGCTCAAGCAGCGCCGCACCCAATACGCCCTGGGCCGCAATGTTTCCCTGTCCAAGGAAGCCCTGGTCAATCTGATCCAGGAAGCCATCAAGCACAGCCCGTCTTCCTTCAACTCGCAAACCTCGCGCGCCGTGGTGCTGTTTGGCGCCGAGAGCGAAAAACTCTGGGCCCTGGCCGCCGATGAGGTTCGCAAGGTCGCCCCGGCCGATGGTTTCGAGATAACCGAAGCCAAGCTCAAAAGCTTCGCCGCCGGCGTGGGCACCGTGCTGTTTTTCGAAGACCAGGACGTCGTGCGCGGCCTGCAGGAAAAATTTGCGCTCTACGCCGACAACTTTCCCGTGTGGTCGGAACAGTCCAGCGGCATGGCGCAGTTGTCGGTCTGGTCGGCCCTGGCCAGCGCCGGCGTGGGCGCCAGCCTGCAGCACTACAACCCGCTGATCGACGATGCGGTGGCACGTGAATGGAAGGTGCCGGCCTCCTGGAAGCTGCGTGCACAAATGCCCTTCGGTTCGAACGAATCCGGCCAAACCGAAAAAGCCTTCATGAACGACGCCGACCGCTTCATCGTGGTGGGCTGAGCGTCACTGGCTTGGCAATGAAACACGGGGCCTGCGGGCCCCGTGTTTTTTCTGGCCCGGATTGCGGCGGGCGCGCGTTTACGCCTTGGGAACCTTGTCGAAGTCGGCCGCGTCATGCCGCTCGTGCAGTTGCTCCGACACCGGGCCGCGCAGGCGATTGACGATGCGTCCGCGCTCGACGGCAGGACGGGCCTTCAGGCTGTCTGCCCAGCGTTGTACGTGACGGTATTCATGCACGGCCAGGAACTCGGTGGCGTCATAGATCCAGCCCTTGATGAGCCCGCCATACCAGGGAAAGATGGCCATGTCGGCGATGGTGTATTGGTCACCCGCCACATAGGCGTGGTCAGCCAGGCGCCGATCCAGGACATCGAGCTGACGCTTGACCTCCATGGTGAAGCGGTCGATGGCGTACTCGATCTTCACCGGCGCATAGGCATAAAAGTGGCCGAAACCGCCGCCGACATAAGGGCCGCTGCCCATTTGCCAGAACAGCCATGACAGGCATTCGGCGCGTGCCGCCGGTTCGGTCGGCAAAAACTCGCCGAATTTCTCGGCCAGGTAGAGCAGGATGGCGCCGGACTCGAATACGCGTATCGGCTCAGGCCCGGAGCGGTCCACCAGTGCCGGGATCTTGGAGTTGGGGTTGATGTCGACAAACCCGCTGCCGAACTGATCGCCATCGCCGATGCGAATCAACCAGGCGTCATACTCGGCGCCCGCATGGCCGAGCGCCAGCAGCTCTTCGAGCAGAATGGTGACCTTCTGGCCGTTGGGCGTGCCCAGCGAGTAAAGCTGCAAGGGGTGGCGTCCCACGGGCAGGACTTTGTCATGCGTGGCGCCGGAGATGGGGCGGTTCAGGCTCGAAGCATTGGAGGCGGTGCTGGCACTGTTCTTGTTCCAGGTCCAGACCTTCTCAGGGGTGTATTCCGTCGTCATGATGGGGCATTCCGGTTGGGGGATGACGAGGAGGATTGTCCCGCGTTTTCGGTCGAATGCTCGGATTATCCCTGCCGCCGTGCCCGTTTTACGTCCGCTGCTGTCCTCAGGCCGCCAGGTGCGCGCGCACCAGATGCAGCAGCAGCGGCAGCGACCCCGAAAAAAAGTGATCCGCGCCCGGCACCACGGTGACCGGATGTCCGGTGGGCCGCGCCCACTCCATCAGCAACGCCAGCGGCGCCTGCTCGTCGCGTTCGCCATGAATGAGCGCGACGTCTTCGGGCAGCGCCGGGGTGTCGTAGAAGCGCTCGGCGGGGACTTCACCCACGGGCAGACCGGCCAGTGCGACGCGTTGCGCCGGGGAGCCGGCATCGATGAGCGCGCGGGCCACGCGTGCCTGAACAAAGGCCCCGAAGGAAAACCCCACCAGCGCCAGCGGCAGGGTGGGGGAGGCGTCGCGCAACGCGTGCACCAGAGCCAGCATGTCTTCACTTTCGCCATCGCCATGGTCGTATTGCCCCGCGCTGCGGCCCACTCCGCGGAACGCCGGGCGCACGGCCAGCCAGCCGTCATCGCGCAGCGCGTGCGCCAGCCGGTGGGGAATTTTGTGACGGGGGCTGCCGCCCAAAAGCGGCTGGGGATGGGTGATGAGCGCGATGCCACGTGGTGTCTGCACCGGGGCGTCGATGAGGATGTCGATGTCGCCGGCCGGGCCGGCATAGAGGTGATGTTCGGTTTTGCCGGCAACGGCAAACAGGGACCCGGGCATGCATGGCTCCATCAGGAAGGATTCAGGCGACAGGGTAGCCCGGCGCCTGCGCCAAATGGGCTTGCCTTGGGGCCCGTCAGCGGGCGGCCACGCGCAGACCAGGCTGCGGTTACGGCTCTAGGATTTACCCTCGTTATGGCCGTGCCGCCGTCCTAAGTAGTTACCACTAGCTGTGAAGATTCAATAGGTTGTATGCATGGTTCATCCGAACCGGATTTGAGAAACTGGAAATCGCCAACCCCCCAGTTCACTCAAGGAGCCCGGCCGGATGAACACCCATAAGCATGCCCGATTGACCTTCCTACGTCGCCTCGAAATGGTCCAGCAATTGATCGCCCATCAAGTTTGTGTGCCTGAAGCGGCCCGCGCCTATGGGGTCACCGCGCCGACTGTGCGCAAATGGCTGGGCCGCTTCCTGGCTCAGGGCCAGGCGGGCTTGGCCGATGCGTCCTCGCGCCCGACGGTCTCGCCCCGAGCGATTGCGCCGGCCAAGGCGCTGGCTATCGTGGAGCTGCGCCGCAAGCGGCTGACCCAAGTGCGCATCGCCCAGGCGCTGGGCGTGTCAGCCAGCACCGTCAGCCGCGTCCTGGCCCGCGCCGGTCTGTCGCACCTGGCCGACCTGGAGCCGGCCGAGCCGGTGGTGCGCTACGAGCATCAGGCCCCCGGCGATCTGCTGCACATCGACATCAAGAAGCTGGGACGTATCCAGCGCCCTGGCCACCGGGTCACGGGCAACCGACGCGATACCGTTGAGGGGGCCGGCTGGGACTTCGTCTTCGTGGCCATCGATGACCACGCCCGCGTGGCCTTCACCGACATCCACCCCGACGAGCGCTTCCCCAGCGCCGTCCAGTTCCTCAAGGACGCAGTGGCCTACTACCAGCGCCTGGGCGTGACCATCCAGCGCTTGCTCACCGACAATGGCTCGGCCTTTCGCAGCCGCGCCTTCGCCGCGCTGTGCCATGAGCTGGGCATCAAGCACCGCTTTACCCGACCTTACCGCCCACAGACCAATGGCAAGGCCGAACGCTTCATCCAGTCGGCCTTGCGTGAGTGGGCTTACGCTCACACCTACCAGAACTCCCAACACCGAGCCGATGCCATGAAATCCTGGCTACACCACTACAACTGGCATCGACCCCACCAAGGCATCGGGCGCGCTGTACCCATCTCCAGACTCAACCTGGACGAATACAACCTATTGACAGTTCACAACTAGCGGGCGCCGGCGCTGCCCAGGTGGCGGGCGTTTATGTCTGCAAGTTATAACCCTGCGGAATAGGAGGCTCAGGTTGAGGACTTTGACGCCATGGTCGTCTGGCTCGTAGTCTGCGCTTCATCCAACAATGGCTGCGTTCAGGCGCGGCGATACCCAGGGGAAATCCATGAAGCGGAAAGTCTTGATGCGTTGCGGTCTGGTGGTGGCGCTTGCAGCCTGTGGGCTGTCCTCTTCGGCTTGGGCCGAAGACCGGCAGATGTTGCGTTTGAGTTCGGGCGCGGCCGATAACGCCACGCTGGATCCGCACCGGGCAACGTCGACCGCCGACAAAGGGGTGGCAGCCGAAATGTTCAACGCGCTGGTGCGCTTTCCTCCTGGCAGCGCCGACCCCAAGGCCCTGGAGCCCGACCTGGCCGAACGTTGGGAGTCGTCGCCCGACAGCAAGACCTGGACGTTTCACTTACGCAAGGGGGTGAAGTTTCATGGCGGCTACGGCGAGCTCAAGGCCGACGACGTGGTCTACTCCATTCAGCGCGCCGCCGACCCCAACCGGTCCAGCTTTGCTGCGGCCTTTGGCCTGATCGACAAGGTCGAGGCCCTGGACGACCACACCGTGCGTTTCACGCTCAAGTATCCGGATGCGGCTTTTATGGGGCGGGTGTCCAACTATCACGGCGGCAACATCGTCAGCAAGAAGGCCGCTGAAAAGTTGGGCGACAAGTTTGGCGCGGCGCCCGTGGGTACCGGGCCGTTTGCCTTTGGCGAACACGTCACGCAGCAGTACGTCAAACTGGTGGCCAATGACGAGTACTTCCGCGGCAAGCCCAAACTGGCCGGCATTATGTACCGCATGATCCCTTCGGACAGCGCGCGCGAGCTGGCGTTCACGTCCAACGAGATCGACGTGATGCAGGGCAAGCGTGAGCAGCGCTGGGTGGAGCGTTCGGGTAAACGGGGCATGCAGGTCGATATTTTCGAGCCGGCCGAGTTCCGCACGCTGCACGTCAATCGCAACATCAAGCCGTTGGACAACCTCAAGGTACGCGAGGCCATTGCCGCGGCCATCAATGTGGATGAGATCGTGCGCTACGCCGGCAAGGATGTGGCCGACAAGGGCTGTTCGGTCGTGCCCAATGGCTATCTGGGTCAGGATTACGGCGTGGGCGCCTATGCCTACGACGTCGAGCGCGCCAAGAAGCTGTTGGCCGAAGCCGGGTTTCCCAATGGGATTCAGATCAAGTCCGTGGTGTCGAACATCTCCGCGCAACAACCCATCATGGAGATCGTGCAGGCCCAGTTGGGCAAGGCTGGCATCAAGCTGGACATGGAAGTGGTCGATCACGCGACCTATCAGGCCAAGAGCCGTCAGGATCTGAGCGGTCTGGTGTTCTATGGCGCGGCGCGCTTTCCGAATGCCGACACCTACCTGACCGAGTTCTATGACTCGGCCGCCGCCATTGGTGCGCCGGGTGCGATGTCGAATTTCTCGCACTGCGCGGTCGTCGATGAGCCCATCCGGCAGGCGCGGGTCGAACCCGACGCCCAGAAGCAACTGGCGTTGTGGAAGGATGCCCAGGCCAAGATACGCGCCGATGTCTGCGCGGTGCCGCTGTTCGGCCTCAAGCAGGTCTGGGTGCACAGTGACCGTGTGAAGTACGGCTACAAGCTGGACGGAGCGCTCAATCTTCAGCCGCCCGTCACCGAAGTGACAACCGTCACTGCCCCTTGAGCACCTCGCGCGAGACGTGCGCGGCGACGTCGCGTACGTCTTGCACGAAGTCTTCGACCAGCGCCGCGTTACGCGAGGCCTGCGCCCGGCACAGTTGGAAATGGAAATGCAGCTCCGGATCGAAACGCCGCAGCACGAGGCGGCTTTGCATGCCTTCGGCAAACAGGGGATGGATGAGCGATACCCCCAGGCCGGCGGCGACGAACTCACAGACCGTCGGCGCGGTGTTGGTGTCGAGCACCACGTTAAGGGGCAGCCCGGCCGTGTCGAAGGCGTGCTGCACCAGTTGGTGGGTTTGACTGTCCGCCCCAAAGGATACAAAGGGCTGGCCGGCGAGATCGCGCGCACGGATGACGCGCTTGCGCGTCAGGACGTGGTTGACGGGCATCGCACAGACCAGGGGTTGGCGAAACAGCGGTTCGCGATCGATATAGGGGTTGTCGACATGGCGCCGAGCAGGGCCACATCGATGTGGCGCGTTGCCAGCCAGTCAGCCAGAAAGAGCGAGCCCCGGCTCTGAATGGAGACGCGCACATCGGGATGGCGCGCGAGGAACTGCATCGTCACGCGACGGATGAAGGGGGCCGCCAGTGCGGGCAGCACGCCCACATTGAGCGTGCGCTGTTCGGCGCGGCGGATGGACTCGACGGCCTGTTCGACCTGGCGCAACCCGTTGAAGACGCGGTCGATCTCGCGATAGAGGCGCATACCCTGGGTAGTGGGCGCGAGTTTTCCCCGGACACGGTCGAACAGCTTGAGGCCGCTGTCGGCTTCGAGATGCGTGAGCAACTTGCTCACGGCGGGCTGGGACACTCCCAGGACCGTTGCGGCCTGACTAACCGTGCCGTGCTCGATCACCGCCTTGAAGGCTTCGATCTGGCGGAGATTGAGAACGTCTTTCATGACATGAGCGGAAACGGACATGAATACAGAGGGTAGTCAAAAAGGTTATAGGTCCGCAGCAGACAAGGCAAGGGAAGAACTCGATGTCATTGTGGCCGGGGCAGGCATGGTGGGAGCGGCCATTGCCTATGGACTGGCCGGCCTGGGCCAGCGTGTGCTGCTGATCGATGGCGCGGACACCGACTATCGGGCGGCCAAGGCTAATTTCGGCCTGGTATGGCTGCAAGGCAAAGGCCTGAACCACCCTCACTACCAACGCCTGTCGTACCGGTCGGTGCGGCAGTGGCCGGCGTTCGCGCGCGAGCTGCAGGAAGAAAGCGGCGTGGACCTGCACTATGAACGGCGGGGCGGACTGCATTTCTGTCTGGGCGAGGCGGAGCTGGAGGCCCGCGCGGCACGCATGCAGGCCTGGCTGCGGCAAGCCCCGGAGGTGGGCGAGTGCGTCAGCATCCTGCCGCGTGATGCGTTGTTGCGGCGGTATCCCGGACTGGCTCTGGGGCCCGAGGTCAGCGGTGCCAGCGTGGGCGAGCTGGATGGTCACGCCAACCCGCTGCGATTGCTGGCAGCGCTGCAATCGGGCTTTCAACGACGCGGCGGCCAGTTGTGGGGTAATTCTCCCGTGCATGGCATCCGTGCCTTGAGCGGCGGAGGATTTGAGGTCGAGGCCGGCACGCGCCGCGCGCGCGCTGCACGTCTGGTCATTGCCGCCGGACTGGGGTCGATCCGCCTGGGCCCGATGGTGGGCTTGGATGTGCCCCTGCGGCCGCAGCGCGGCCAGATTCTCGTGACCGAGCGCTTGGCGCCGATCCTGCCCGTGCCGGCAAACGGCATCCGCCAGACCGGCGAAGGCACGGTCATGGTCGGGCTGACGCAGGAGGAGGTCGGTTTTGATCTGTCCACCACTACGGATGCCGCCGTGCGCATGAGTCGCAACGCCTTGCGGGTGTTGCCGGCGCTGGCGCAAGCCAGGCTGGTGCGACAGTGGTCCTGTCTGCGTGTCATGACCCCGGACGGCTGTCCGGTCTACGCATCGTCGCAACATTTTCCCGGCGCCTACATCGCGCTATGTCATTCGGGCGTGACCCTGGCGGCGGTGCATGCGGGCGAGTACGCCCGTAGCCTGGCCGCGGGCGCCCCCCCTTCTTTCCTGGATGTCTTTCATCATGAGCGCTTCAATGTTCAGAAAGTTGCATGAATCCGGCGCGGCCTCGCTGACGCTGACCATCGATGGCGAGCCGGTCACGGCCGAGGCGGGAGAAAGCGTGGCAGCGGTGTTGTTGCGACAGACCACGCCGGCCAGTCGTAGCACGCCGGTCAACGAAAGCCCGCGTGCCCCGTACTGCATGATGGGCGTGTGCTTCGAGTGCCTGGCCATCATCGACGGGGTGGCGTCCACGCAATCCTGTATGGTGCCGGTACGCGAAGGCATGCGGGTCGAGCGTCAACATGGCAAACGGAGCGTGCAAGCATGAAGCGCGAATTTGATGTTGTCGTCATTGGCGCCGGTCCGGCCGGCATGAGCGCGGCGCTGGGCCTGCGCGCACAGAATCTGCGGGTGCTGGTCGTCGACGAGCAACCTGCCCCCGGGGCCAGATCTGGCGCGCGGTCGAAACCATGGCCGCCACCGACACGGGCAGGCTGTTGGGCGAGGAGTACCGCGCAGGCGCCGCGCTGGCCGAGCGCTTCCGGCAGTGCGGCGCGGTTTACGAGCCGCAGACGCAGGTCTGGCAAATCGAAAGCGGCTGGCATGTCTACATGACCCGCAATGGCCGGGCCGAGGTGGTGCGGGCCGATCGCATCGTGCTGGCCATCGGAGCGCAGGAGCGCCCGGCACCGTTTCCGGGCTGGACGCTGCCGGGCGTGCTGACGGTGGGGGCGGCGCAGATCTTGCTCAAGACATCCAGACAGGTGCCTGCGGCGCCTGTCTGGGTGGCCGGCAGTGGCCCGTTGCCGCTGCTGTACATGGCGCAATTGCTGCGCGCCGGCGGCAAGATCGCCGGCTGGCTGGACACGACCGCTCCGGGGCCTGGCGCCGAGCCCTGCCTTGGGCCGGGGCAGCGCTGGCGTCCTGGGGCGATGTCCGTAAGGGACTGGGCTGACTGCGGGAGTTGAAGGCGGCCGGGGTCAGGCACGTGCGCGGGGTTACCGGCCTGCGCGCGCTGGGCGAGTCCGCGCTGCGCGAGATCGAGTACACCCTGGCGGATGGCAGCAGCCATCGCGAGCCGGCCAGCGTGCTGTTGTCGCACGAGGGTGTGGTGCCCTCCATTCATATGACGCGCGCGCTGGAGTGCGACCATCATTGGGATACGCGCCAGGCCTGCCTGGCACCGGTGCTTTCGGCATGGGGCCAGACCAGCCGCGAGGGGTCTACGTCGCCGGGGATGCGGCCGGCATCGGCGGGGCGCTGGCAGCCTGCGTACGCGGTGAACTGGTCGCCCTGGGGGTGGCGCAGCAGGCAGGACGGCTCAGCGCCCAGGCGGCCGAGCAGGCGGGCGCGCCGCTGCGCGCCAGGTTGCACGGCCTGTTGCGTATGCGACCGATGCTCGATGAGATGTATCCGCCGCGTGCCAGCATTTTCAATCCGCCCGATGACACCATCGTCTGCCGTTGCGAAGAGCTCACCGCGGCAGACATCCGCCGCGCGGCACGTATCGGTCAACCGGGTCCCAATCAGGTGAAGTCATACACGCGAGCCGGCATGGGTCCCTGTCAGGGGCGTCAATGCGGCTACACCATCGCGCACATCGTGGCCGCCGAAGAAAAGCGGCCCGTGGCCGAGGTGGGTTTCTACCGTATCCGCCCGCCGCTCAAGCCGTTGACGCTGGGCGAGCTGGCCTCGCTGGACATCGAGGACGAGCAAGCATGAGTACGCCAATTTTCGATGTGGCCGTCATCGGTGGCGGGCTGCACGGCCTGTCGGCCGCCTTGCACATCGCCCGTCAGGGCAAGCGCGTGGTCGTTCTGGAGCGCCATTGGACCGAACGTCATGCGTCGGGAGCCACAGCGGCCGGTGTGCGCACGCTCAACCGTGACCGCCGCGAGCTGGACCTGTCGCTCGAAGCGCTGGATATGTGGCACAACATGGCGGCGCTGGTGGGCGATGATTGCGGTTTTCATGCGCACGGACAGATCTGCGTGGCCGAGACCGAACAGGGCCTGGCCAAGCTCGCCGCGCGCGTGGCGACGTTGCGTGCGGCGGGCTATACGCATGAAGAGGTCATCGACGCGGCCGAGCTGCGCCGCCTGTTGCCCGAGCTGAGCCCGCATTGCGTGGGCGCGACCATGGTGCGGCGCGACGGCGCGGCGGATCCGCACCGGGCGCTGCGCGCGTTTCGCGCCAGCGCCGAGGCGGCTGGCGTCACGCTGGTCGAGCATTGCGCGGTAACCGGACTGCGGCGCCAGGGTTCGGACTGGTGCGTGGTCACCGAGCGCGGCGAGTGGGTGGCGCCGGCCGTGGTCAACGCCGCCGGCGCCTGGTCGGCGCGCATTGCCACGATGGCCGGCGACGATATTCCGCTGGACACCAAGTCCTCCATGATGATGGTCAGCGAGCGCCTGCGGCCGTTCATCAAGCCCGTGGTCGCCATCGTCGGGCGGTCGTTGTCGTTCAAACAATCCGATCAGGGCACGCTGGTCATTGGCGGCGGCCTGCAGGGCACCCCCAATCTCGAGCGGGAAACCTCGACCGCGCGCATGCGCGTGCTGGCCAAAGGCGCGCATGCGGCCACCGACCTCTTTCCGATGGTGCGCGATATCCGCATCGTGCGCGTCTGGGCGGGGCTTGAGGCCAAGACCGAGGATCTGTTGCCCGTCGTCGGTCCGTCGCCCAATGCGCCGGGTCTGTTCCATGCGTTCGGTTTCTCGGGCCACGGTTTCGAACTGGTGCCCGTGGTCGGGGCGGTCATGGCCGATCTGGTGCTGCGCGGCACAACCTCGCGGCCCATCGAGGCATTGCAGGCCACGCGCCTGATGGGAGCCCAGCCATGATCCGTTATGCGATCAAGCGCCTGCTGTTGGCGATTCCGACCCTGCTGGCCATGCTGACGGCAGTTTTCGTGCTGGTGCGACTGGTGCCGGGCGATCCGGCAGCCGTCATGCTGGGCGATCAGGCCAGCGCCGAGGCCCTGGCCGCCTTGCGGCTGCGCCTGGGCCTGGATATGCCCATGTACGAGCAATACCTGCGCTTTCTGGGCGATATGCTGACGGGCAACTTTGGCGTATCCATGGCCAGCGGCCGCACGGTACTGCAGGAGGTGGCGCTGGTTCTGCCGTGGAGCTTGCAATTGACGGCCGCAGCGGTCCTGATCGGAGTGGTCTTCGGCCTGCCGCTGGGTATCTGGGCGGCACTGCGCCGTAACGCCTGGCCCGACTATCTGGGCCGTCTGCTGTCGCTGACCGGTCTGTCTTTTCCCGCGTTCGTGTCGGCGATCCTGATGCTGCTGGTCTTTGCCATCGAGCTGCGCTGGTTTCCGGTGATCGGCAGCACCACGGGCGGGGATTGGAGCACGCAGTTGCGCAATCTGACACTGCCGGCGTTCAACCTCGGTCTGATCATGATGGCTTACGTGATGCGCGTGACCCGCTCGTCCATGCTCGGTGTGATGGGCGAGGACTATGTCCGCACCGCCCGCGCCAAGGGCGTGCGGCCGCTGCGGCTGATCCTGCGCCATGGCCTGCGCAATGCGCTCATCCCCATCGTGACGGTGGTGGGCCTGTACTTCGGTACGTTGATCGGCAACTCGGTGCTCACCGAAATCGTCTTCAACCGGCCCGGGCTGGGCAAGCTCATCCTCGGCGCGCTCAATACGCGCGACTACACGCTATTGCAGGGGCTGATGGTCGTGTTCGCCTCCTGCGTGATTCTCGTCAATCTTCTGACCGACCTGGTGTACGGGCTGGTCGATCCCCGGGTGAAATACAAATGAGCGCCGTCATGTCCTCCGCCCGGCCCAATCCGCTGTTGCAGGCGCTGGCCAAGAACCGCCTGTCCTGGGTGGGTATCGGGCTGCTGTTGTTCATTATCCTGGCCGCCGTGCTGGCGCCATGGCTGGCGCCGCACGATCCGCTGCAGCAGAACATCGCGTTCCGCCTGGAGCCGCCCTCGGCGCAGTTCTGGCTGGGCACCGACAGTTATGGCCGGGATGTGCTCTCGCGTCTGATCTACGGGGCGCGGGTGTCGCTGCTGGTGGGGTTCGTGGCCATCATGATCGCCATGTGCATCGGCTCGGCGCTGGGCATTCTGGCCGGCTATGTGGGCGGCGTGATCGATCAGGTCATCATGGGGCTGGTCGATGTGCTGCTGTCCTTTTCGACGCTGTTGCTGGGCCTGATGATCGCGGCCATGCTGGGCGCCAGCCTGGAGAACCTGATCATCGCCATCGCCATCACCGAGATCGCGCCCTTCGTGCGCGTGGCGCGTGCGCCGACGATTGCGCTCAAGCAACGCGACTTCGTCGAAGCAGGCAGGGCGCTGGGTTATGGGCCGCTGCGCCTGATGGGGGTGCATATCCTGCCCAACATGATCTCCGATGTCGTGGTGCTGGGTTCGCTGTGGATGGCCTCAGCCATTCGCACGGAAGCGTCGTTGAGCTTCATCGGGCTGGGTGTGCCGCCGCCGGCGGCCACCTGGGGCAGCATGATCCGCGAAGGATTCGAGAACATCCTCGATGCCTGGTGGCTGACCGTGTTTCCCAGCCTAGCCATTCTTTTGACGGTCCTGGCGCTGAATCTTCTGGGCGACGCCCTGCGCGACGCCATCGACCCCAAGCTGCGTTCGGAGCGATCATGAGCACTCCCGTACTGGAATTGCGTCAACTGCGCACCGAGTTCCGCATCGGTGGCGCCTGGCACGCCGCCGTGCGCGATGTGTCGCTGACGGTCGCGCCCAACGAAACCTTGGCGGTGGTCGGAGAGTCGGGCAGCGGCAAGAGCGTCACCGCGTTGTCGGTGTTGCGGCTGCTGCCAACCTCGGGGGCGCGCCATGCAGGCGGGCAGATCCTCCTCGAAGGCCAGGACATCGCGTCCTTGCCCGAGAAGCAGATGATGCGGCTGCGCGGCGACGCCATCGCCATGATCTTTCAGGAGCCCATGACCTCGCTCAACCCCACCATGACGGTGGGGGGCCAGATCGCCGAGGCCATCCGTCAGCATCGCAAGCTGTCCTGGGCCGAGGCACGCAAGCTGGCCCTGGAAGCCTTGCAGGAAGTCAAGATTCCTGCCGCCGAGAAGCGCTTTGATGCTTACCCGCATCAGTTCTCGGGGGGATGCGCCAGCGTGTCATGATCGCCATGGCGCTGGCCTGTAAGCCGCGCGTGCTGCTGGCCGACGAGCCGACCACGGCCTTGGACGTCACCATCCAGGCGCAGATTCTGACCTTGCTGTCCGAGCTGAAGTCGGCGCACGGCATGGCCGTCGTTTTCATCACGCACAACCTCGGTGTGGTGGCGCAGATTGCCGACCGCGTTGCCGTCATGTATGCCGGCGAAGTCGTCGAAACGGCCGACGTGCAGACGCTGTTCGCCCGCCCCTTGCATCCGTACACCGAGGCACTGCTCAAAGCCATGCCGCGCGTCGATTCCGATGCCGAATCGTTGGCGTCCATCCCCGGCGGGGTGCCGGCCATCACGGCCATGCCGCCCGGGTGCGCTTTCGCGCCGCGTTGCCCCTTGCGCCAGCAACGGTGCGACGCGCAGCCGCCGGCACTGACAGGTGTGGCGCCCGGACACGAGGTGCGGTGTCTGGTCAGGGCCGAGGCGGCGCAGGGGCAAGCAGCATGAAAAACAGCGGCAAGGAAGATCAAATGGACGACATTCTTCAGGTCAGGAACCTGGTCAAGCGCTTCGAGAGCGGCGGCGGTTGGCTGGGAGGCCAGAAGCAGGTCGTGCGGGCGGTCAACGATGTTTCCTTCAGCGTGCACCGAGGCCAGTCGCTGGGATTGGTGGGCGAGTCCGGCTGTGGGAAATCCACGGTGGCGCGCACGCTGTTGCGCCTGATCGAGCCGGACGAGGGCAGCATCGTGTTCGACGGGCAGGATATACGGCGTGCTGGCGGACAGGCCATGCGGGCCTTGCGCCGGCGCGTGCAGATCGTGTTTCAAGATCCCTACGCGTCACTGAACCCGCGGCGCACCGTGCGCCAGGCGCTGACCGAACCGCTGCATGTGCATCGCATGGGCACGCCAGACGAGATCGCGCGCAAGGTCGAGCAAGCCATCGACGAGGTGGGGCTGCCTGCTTCGACGCTGGACCGCTATCCGCATGAGTTCTCGGGCGGGCAGCGGCAGCGCATCGGCATTGCGCGCGCGCTCGTGCTGGATCCCGAGCTTATCGTGGCCGATGAGCCCGTGTCGGCGCTGGACGTGTCGGTGCAGGCACAGATCCTGCAACTGCTGGACCGGCTGAAGCGCGATCGGGGGCTGTCTTTCGTGTTCGTCTCGCATGATCTCGGGGTGGTGCGCCACTTCTGCGACTCGGTGTGTGTGATGTACCTGGGGCGCATCATCGAGCAGGGGCCTACCGCGCAGGTACTGGATACGCCGCGTCATCCGTACAGCCGGGTGCTGCGTGACTCGTCCCCCGTGCCCGATCCCCAGGCGCGTATTCGTCTCATGAAGATCGAGGGCGAGATCCCATCGCCCACTCATCTGCCGCCCGGTTGTGCCTTTCATCCGCGCTGCGCCCGTGCCCAGGCCGACTGCAAGAGTGCGGTGCCGCCGTTGGCCGGCCAGGGCGATCGGCGCCTGGCCGCCTGTTTCCATCCACTGGTTTGATCGGGATCGGCCCGATGAGGCGGGTCAGGCTAAGATCGCCGTCATTCACACGTCATCGAGGGGACACGGATGAAGAAGCGGCTTTCGATCATGGCGTTGGCTCTGGCCGCTGCGGCGGTGCAGGCCGCGCCTGCCAAACCATTGCGCACGCCTCAGGCCGGCGTGCTGTGTGACAGCCATTTCTGCGCCGATGCGCGCGGCCTCTCGACCGCGCTCACCCAGAAGTATCTCGGCGCGCAGGCCGCTGGCGCCTTGCGCGAGCAGGGCGCGTTCGATCACCAGGCATTTACCTACGAAAACGGGGTGTTTTGCGACACCCGCGAACGTCTGTGCCGCGAGAATCGGTATTTCGGCAGTGACGGCAAACGCAGCGCGGCGGTCGAACCGGTGTTCACGCGTCTGCTGTTTCCGGAGTAGCCGCCCGGTGGGAGCCGCCGGGGCCGGGCGAGAAGCGGCAAAGATTGTCTGACAGCCGGCGCCGGCAGGAATACACTGCCGCACAATAAATTCAGCCACCATCCAGGTGGCAGACAATGGGGGAGACCATGATGCACTATCGCAGTATTGCTGCACTGGCGTTGGGCCTGGCGTTCAGTAGCGCGCAGGCCAATGATGCCAACGGGGTCAAGATTGGGGTACTGACCGACATGGCTGGCGTCACGGCCGATGCCACCGGCAAGGGGTCGGTCGAGGCCGCGCGCATGGCGATCGAGGAAGTGGGCGGCCGGGTGCTGGACAAGCCTGTGAGCCTGGTGGTGGGCGATCATCAGCATAAGCCGGACATCGGCAGCAGCCTGGTGCGCAAGTGGTACGACGCCGACGGCGTGGATGTGGTGGTCGACGTCCCGAATTCGTCGGTGGCGTTGGCGGTGCAAGGCATCGCCCGCGAAAAGAAAAAACTCGTTCTGGTCTCCAGCGCCGGCACGACGGCGTTGAGCCAGGCGCAATGCTCGCCATATGGCGTGCAGTGGACCTACACCACCTACGCGCTGTCGCGCGGTACGGCCAACGCCGTGGTCAAGGAAGGCAATAAGCGCTGGTTCATCCTGGCCTCCGATTATGCGTTCGGCAAACAGCTTGCCGCCGATACCGAAGCCGTGGTCAAGGCCGATGGAGGCCAGGTGCTGGGCACGGTCTACCATCCGCTTAACGCGTCCGATTTCGCGTCCTTCCTGCTGCAGGCGCAAGCGTCCAAGGCGCAGATCATCGGTATCGCGAACGCGGGCGGAGACACCATCTCGACGATCAAGCAGGCCGCCGAGTTCGGCGTCTCCGGTGGCGGGCAGCAATTGGCAGCCATGCTGCTGCTGCTCACCGACGTGCACAGCCTGGGCCTGCAGGCCGCGCAGAAAACCTATCTGACCGTGCCGTCGTATTGGGACATGAATGAGGGCACCCGCAAGTTTTCCAAGGACTTCCAGGCCCGCGTGGGCCATCCGCCAACCTTCCTGCAGGCCGGTGTCTATGGTTCGGTGCGCCATTATCTGCGCGCAGTGCAGGCGGCCGGCACCACGGACAGCGATGCCGTAATGGCCAAGATGAAGGCGCTGCCCATCGACGACGCGTTCAGCCAGAACGCCCGCATCCGCGAGGATGGCCTGGTGGTGCGCGACATGATGCTGGCGCAGGTCAAAACCCCCGAGCAGTCCAAGGGCGCCTGGGACTATTACAACATCGTGCGCACCATCCCCGGCGACACCCTGGTTTGGCCGCTGTCCGAAAGCCAATGCCCGCTGGTGAAAAAACCGTGAGTCTGCATCTGGCCGATGTCGGCAGTTTCTATGCCGGCGGTGAGCAGGTCCGGCTGCAGGGCCAGCCCGTGCGCGACATTCAGTTCACGCGCACGGCGGCGTACTCCTACGACCCCAACGGCCTGTATCACTTCGGCCAGGCCTATGTGCAGTATTTCATCCCCCAGCGGCGGGTGCAGCCCTTGCCGCTGGTGCTGTTGCATGGTGGCGGCATGACCGGCAGCATGTGGGAGCAGACGCCGGACGGCCGGCCCGGATGGCTGCGGCACTTCCTGCAGCAAGGCCACGCGGTCTATGTGGTGGACAACGTCGAACGCGGCCGCGCCGGGTGGGCACCGTTTACGGACGTCTGGCCCGACGCGCCCATCATGCGCACGGCCGAAGAAAGCTGGTCGTTGTTTCGTTTCGGCCGCGCCGACGATTACGCCCAGCGGCGGCCGTTCCCGGGCCAACGGTTTCCGGTGCAGGCGTTCGACGCCTTCATCCGGCACGCCGTGCCGCGCTGGCTCGGCAATAACGACGCCGCGCTGGCGGCTTTTTGCGCCGTACTGGATCGGGTGGGGCCCTGCCTGGTCCTGGCCCACAGCCACGGCGGTGAGGTCGCCTATCGGGCCTTGCACGAGCGTGCCGACCTGGTGCGAGGGCTCATTGGCATCGAACCCTCGGGGTTTTCCGCCGACGTGCGTGCCGACTGCGTGGCGGACAAACGCTTTCTGTTCGTCTATGGCGATTACCTCGACGCCACGCCGTTGTGGGCGCAATTGAGTGCCAGCGGTCTGGCGTATGCCGCCCGCCTGAGCGGGCAGGGCGCACGGGTTCAGACCTGGAAGCTGGCCGATATGGGCATCGCCGGCAACTCGCACATGCTCATGATGGATGACAACAGCGACGCGCTGGCCCAGCGTATCGGTGAGTGGATCATGCAAGCATAGGCTTCAATTAATGGCATACAATTAGTTTGCATATCATCTAATTGTATTGTCCATGCCGGATTCCACCTCGGCAGCCGTCCGTTTCGGGCCGCTGCTTGCCCAGGCCGCGCGCAGCTGGCGCCGTGCCGCCGATCGCCGTCTCGTCCCGTTCGGATTGACCGAAGCCACCTGGCTGCCCTTGTTGCGCGTCTCGCGCGCCGGCCATCCCATGCGCCAGAAAGACTTGGCCGCCTCGTTGGGGCTGGATGGCTCTTCCATCGTCAGGGTGCTGGATGCGCTCGAAGCCAGCGGTCTGCTGGCGCGGCAGCCGGATCCCGAGGATCGGCGCGCCAAGGCGCTGGTGCTCACGCCCGCTGGGCAGGCGGTGGTCGAGCAGGTGGAGGCCGTCGCCCGGCAGGTGCGCGAGGCCGCGCTGGCCGACCTGCCCGATGAGGAGGTGCTGCGCGCCTGCGCGCTGCTCGATCTCATCTGCCAGCGGCTCGATGGCGAGGGAGAAAGCGCGTGAGCAAGGCCATCCCCCGGGTGCAGTTGTGGATGCTGGCGGTGTTTACGTTCAGCGGCACGCTGGCCATGCATATCTTCGTGCCCGCGTTGGCGATGGCGGGTAAGGATCTGGGCGCGAGCAATGCGTCCATGCAGATGACGGTCAGTCTTTACATCCTGGGCCTGGCCGGCGGGCAGTTGGTCTACGGCCCGCTGTCGGATCGGTTTGGGTGCCGCCCTGTCCTGATGGGCGGCTTGTTCATCTATACGCTGGCGGGCCTGGCGGCGGCGCTGGCCCCGGACGCCCATGCGCTGATCGCCGCGCGGCTGTTCCAGGCCTTGGGAGGCTGCGCCGGCCTAGTGCTGGCGCGCGCCATCGTGCGCGACACGGCCGCCGACAGTTCGGCTGCCAAGCGGCTTGCGCTCATGAACATGATGGTCATGATCTCGCCCGCCCTGGCGCCCTTGCTGGGCAGCTTTCTGGCCGCCACGCTGGGTTGGCGTTCCATTCTGGTGGTGCTGTGCCTGCTGGGCGTGGCCAATCTGTTGCTGGCCTGGCGCAAATTGCCCGAGACGCTGCCGCAGACCGCGGCCCTGACGCCATCCCGATTGCTGCGTGACTACCGCGCGCTGTTTCGTTCACCGCGTTTCGTGGGCTATACCCTGGGCGGCGGTTGCGCGACGACCTCCATGTACGCCTTCGTGGCGAGCGCGCCGTTCATCTTCATCGATCAGTTGCATCGCCCCGAGCATGAGGTCGGGGTCTACCTGGCGATTCTGGTCTCCGGGGTATGGCTGGGCAATGCGATCTGCGGGCGCTTGCTGAACACCGTTCCGATCGACCGCCTGCTGATGGGCGGCAATCTGCTGAGCGCCATCAGTGTGCTCCCCCTGCTGGTCTGCGTGCTGGGCGGCGTGATGAACACCACATTGACCATGGGGCTGATGTTTGTGTTTTGCGTCGGCGCAGGAGCCTGTTCGCCGGCAGCGCTGACGCTTGCCATGAGCGTCAACCCGCAGGTCATCGGTTCGGCGTCGGGGCTCTACGGCTGCACTCAGATGGCCATCGGGGCAATCTGCACTAGCCTGGCTGGCCTGGGTTCGTCGCCGTTGCGCGCGGCCGTGCTGGTGATCGCCGTCGCCTGCGTGCTGTCGCAGTTTGCGTTGCGTATGGCGCAGTCGTCTCGCGATCCCGCGCCCGCCGCGTCCTGAGCGATAGTGATTTCAATGGCGCACGCATTGGCGGTATGCTTTTGCGAGCCGCTTATTCCTGTTTAGCTGGAGACACACATGAGTCAAGACAAACCCGAGTTCCTGCTTGAGCGCCACCCGAGTCCGGTGGCGCCCGCCGAACGTGAGCGCCTGCTCCAGGATCCGGGATTTGGCCGGATCTTCACCGATCATATGGCCACCGTGCGCTATAACGCGGACCGCGGCTGGCATGATGCCAAGATCGAGGCGCGCGCCGATCTGCGCCTGAATCCGTCGACGCTGGTGCTGCACTACGCGCAGGAGATTTTCGAAGGCCTCAAGGCCTATCGCCTGCCCGATGGCAGCGCCACGCTGTTTCGCCCCCAAGCCAATGCACGGCGCTTCCGCAACTCGGCGGCCCGTCTGGCGATGGCCGAGCTGCCCGAAGCCGTCTTCGTCGAGTCGGTCGAACAGTTGGTGCGCTTAGAGCGCGACTGGATTCCGTCGGCCGATGGGGCTTCGCTCTATCTGCGCCCTTTCATGATCGCCACCGAAGTCGCGCTGGGCACCAAGCCGTCCGCCGATTATCTGTACGCCGTCATCGCCTCACCGGTGGGCGCCTATTTCAAGGGGGCGGTTCGGCCGTCACGATCTGGGTGTCGGATAACTACACGCGCGCCGCGCCCGGCGGCACCGGTGCGGCCAAGTGCGGCGGCAATTACGCCGCCAGCCTGCAGGCCCAGGCCGAAGGCGCGCGCCAAGGATGCGACCAGGTGGTGTTCCTCGATGCGGTCGAGCGCCGCTGGGTCGAGGAGCTGGGTGGCATGAATGTCTTTTTCGTCTTTGCCGACGGTTCGCTGCAGACCCCGCCGCTGACCGGCACCATCTTGCCCGGCATAACCCGTGACTCGCTGATCACCCTGGCGCGCGATCTGGGCATGACAGTGCGCGAAGAGCCGTATGCCATCGACCAGTGGGAGGCCGATGCCAAGAGCGGCAAGCTGGTCGAGTCGTTTGCCTGCGGGACCGCGGCGGTGGTCACCCCGATCGGCCAGGTCAAGGGCCGCCAGCACGGCTTTACCATCGGTTCCGGGGCGGTGGGCGAGATCACGGTGCGTCTAAAAGCCGCGCTCGAGGATATCCAGCGCGGCCGCAGCGAGGACAAGCACGGCTGGCTGCATAAAGTCGCCTGACCGTCCGGCATGCACCTGACGGCCGTCCGTGGCATTTAGGTTGCGGACGGCCGTATTTCTTCCTGGTTCAGGGTGATCTGATACAAGGCGGCAATGAGGTCGGATTGCGTGACCACCCCCTTTAGCTGCCCATCGTGGTCCAGCACCGGCACGCCATGCAACCCGTCGGCCATGGGGCGCGCCAGGGTGACCGCCGGCAGGTCTTCGGTGGCGAAGGCGCCATCGCGACTGAGGCAATCGACCAGCGCGCGGCCTGCCGCCTGGCCCGCCTGGGCGGCATGCTCATGCAACATGCCCAGGTAGGCACCGGTGGCGGGTCGACCACCGGCAGGGTGTGCAGGCGGTGGTGGCGCATCAACGCCTGGGCATGGTCCAGCGTGTCCTGCGGCGACAGGCGCACGATGTCGCGCGACATGATATCGGCGCATTGCACCGTGGCATGCCGGCGTGCGGCGGCGCGGGCCTCGGCGGCCAGGATGATGTCCTGGATATCGTCGGGGCTGATATCCAGCAGGCCTTCGTGCGAATCCAGCGTCTGCCGCAGGTCGTCGGCCGAAAATCCCAGGCGTTCACTGGGCAGTGGGTTGCGGGTCGCATGCGGCGAGGGGGTATCGTGCGTTCGTTTGGGGTAAGGGCGTTTGAGCAGGCCATTGAACATCACGGCCACGCACAGCAGCGCCAGCGAATTGATGCCGACTGGCCAGATCGCAAAGCCAAACCCCAGTTGGCTCACGGCAGGGCCGCCGAGCACGGCTGTCAGGGCCACGGCGCCGCCGGGCGGGTGCAGGCAACGCAAGGCAAACATGGCGGCAATGGCCAGCCCTCCCGCGGCGGCCGCGGCCAGCGCGACATCAGGGATATAGCGGGCGCAGACCACGCCTATCAGGGCCGAGACAACGTTGCCGCCCAGGATCGACCAGGGTTGCGCCAGCGGGCTGGCCGGCACGGCAAAGAGCAATACGGCCGAGGCGCCCATGGGCGGGATGAACCAGGGGCTGGCCTGGCCCAGCGCCAGGCGGGCTATCCATGCGGTGCATAACAGTCCAAGCAGCGCACCCAGGGCGCCATAGCATTTTTCTCGCAGGCTGGCTCCGACGGGAGCCGGGGCAAAGGCGCGTAACCAATGGGCAAAGCGGACGGGCAATGTGTTCTCCTCGTGACCGAGCAATCACGCGGGAAAAGACTGTAGCACGCGTGCCGAGGGTGCTGCCGCGCTAAGCTTGGGGCGGCGCAGCCCGCAGGTGTGACCCCGTTGGCGGGTCTTGCGGCGCGCCGCAGCCAGGAGCACAGAATGCCCTCTCATTTTCAAGTGGTGGCGCTCGAGCATGCCAGCCGCCTCATCAATCATGGTCCGACGGTGCTGATCACCACGCGTCATGGCGCCGTGCGCAATATCATGGCCGCGGCCTGGTCCATGCCGGTGGAATTCACGCCGCCGCGCATTTCGGTGGTGATAGACAAGCACACCTATACGCGTGAGCTGATGCAGGCCAGCGGCCATTTCGGACTGCTGATCCCGGGCGCCAAGGCGGCCGATCTGACCTATGCCGTGGGGAGCGTGTCTGGCCGCGACGGTGACAAATTCGTGCGCTGCGGTGTCGAACCCCTGAGCGGTCCGGCGCTGGGCCTGCCCTTGCTGGAAGACGGCATGGCCGCCTGGATGGAGTGCCGCTGGATCCCCGAGACGCATACCGAAGACGCTTACGACACCTGCTTTGCCGAGGTCGTGAGCGCGGCGGCAGACAGCCGCATTTTTGCCGGCGGGCATTGGAATTTCAGTCAGGACAACCGCGATCTGCATACGCTGCATCATCTCGGTGGGGGCGCCTTCGCCATAGCCGGCACCCCCATCCAGGCGCAGGCGCGCTGACGTCAGCCGGCCGTGGCGCTCAGGTGCTCGTAGAGAATGGTCGATCCGATACCGATCAGAGCCACACCGCCCAGGATCTCGGCGCGCTTGCCCGCCATGGCGCCCAGGACGCGGCCAAGCATGACGTCCAGGGTCACCATGGTCCGCGTGGCCAGGCCGATGGCGATGGCGGTGAGTACGATATTGGTGTCGATGAAGGCCAGGCTCACTCCCACGGCCATGGCATCGATACTCGTGGCAAAGCCCGTGGCCGCCAGAAGCCAGAAACCGTGTCGGGAAGGGGGAGCGGCCTCTTCCTGCGGCCCTGACAGCCCATTGCGTATCATCATGACCCCCAGCACACAGAGCATGCCGAAGGCAATCCAGTGGTCCCAGTCGGCGATGAATGTGGCGGCGATGGAGCCCAACGCCCACCCGATGACGGGGGTGATCGCGTCGATCACCCCGAAGATCAGGCCGGTGCGCAAGGCTTCGGAGAAACGGGGTTTGTGCAAGGCGGCGCCTTTGCTGACGGCGGCCGCGAAAGCGTCGGTCGACATGGCAAAGGCCAGCACCAGAATGGACAACAGATTCATTAACAGCTCCAGCCGGGCAACGTACGCATAGACCTCTGCCTGCCGCCCGGCGCAGCAGGAAAGGTCCATGGTCTCGCCAGGCCGGCAGGCTGCGCGCGCCATGGCCGTGTCGGGCCAAGAGTGTTGACGCGTGCCCTTTCCGCAACGGAAAGGAGGCTACTCCCCAAAAGGATGGGCCGAGTGTAGCAGGGTATTTCGTGACAGCCCTCCAAGCCGCATGGCTGCGGGCGGCAATCCCTGGTCTGGGTATGATTGAGCCATGATTGCCGCCGCTATTCCCTCTATCTGGTCCTATCTTCTGCCTTTGTTGTCCCTGCTGGCCCTGGTGTGTCTGGTGGTGTGGGGCTGGGGCTGGCGGTGAGCCGGGGTTGGCGCGCGGCGATACGCCGGCACCCCTGGCGTGCCCTGGTTCTGCTGCTGCCCCTGGCGTCGTTGCTGGCGTATGGCGTGGCATTTGCGCATTCGGTCTGGCGTTACCAGCAAGTCGTGGCGCGGCAGGAGGCCGCGCGTGCGCTGGTGCTGGAGCACGCGCAGACGATCGACGGGATCGCCATGCCCGCCGGCAGCCGTCTGCAATTGCAGCGCGCCGGACACCCCGAGAGCTTCGTCGAGGCGGAGTTCGCCCAGCCCGTCATGGTGCAGGGGATCGCCGCGCGTCGTCTGGCACGCCGCGTCTCCACCCGATACGACGCCCAGAGTCATGCCGAGATCGGTAGCGACGTGCTGTCGATGTCGGTGTTTGGCGACGGCCCCCAACGTGTGCATGGCTGGTCGTGTGACGCCGCGCTGCCGATCGAGTTCGAGTTCAAAGGTGGCCGTGCGGTATTCGAGCAATGCACGTTGGCTGCCGGCGCCGCCCACCCCCTGGCCATCGCTGGCGCGCGCCTGCGCGCCAGCGCGGGTACGGCCTACACCGACGGTCATATCGATCCGGATCGCTGGATCATCAGCCTGAAAGAAGGCCAGAGCCTGCGTCTGGCGGGGATGTGGTTGGCCGAAGCGAGTCTGCGTCTGCACGACGATGGCACTTTTTTTGCATTGAGCGCAGGGACGCTTATCTGCCCTCATGTCATGGGCCCGATGCGTTATCCGCCCGGCACGCAGGTCCAGACCATCGCGCGCGGGTGGCAAGGCCGCCGGCCCTGGCTGTTCACACCTGCGGCGCACACGCATGCCAGCTATGCCGGTCACGCAGACGTCGAGGCCTCCTCATCGGTGGTGCAGTCGCAGGACGGCGAGGTGCTCAGCGTGGCTCCCAGCCGCGAATTAGGCGTCAGGGATTGGATGAAGCTCGGCCCGCACGCCGCTTTGCCGGCTTGCCCGGACTAGTCTTGGCGGGTGAGGGCAGTGCCGTATTCAAGCGCTCCAGGCCGCAGAGCGTGTCCACATAGGCCATGAACTGATGCAGGTAGTCGGGCGAGAGCGAGCGCAAGTGCGACAGGGCCCGGTGTACCAGATGGTCGGAGTTCAGCGCGAACAGCACGCTGCCACTGATGCCGATGCGGCCGTCGACCAGCGTGACGCGTCCGGCGGCCAGAGGGCCGGCCAAGGCCTGCTCGAGGGTCTCGCGGCGCTGGGTTTCAGCCTGCCTTTCTTTAACCTCTTCATCGAGTTTGGTTGTCAACTGCAACTGGAACCCGATGATCCCCACCAGAATGAGTACGAAGGCGCCCAGCAGCACCGACATCAGGTCGCCGAAGACCGCCCAGGCAGGCGCCGGGGCGTCCAGGCCGGCATCGAGCTCGTCGTTCATGTGGCCTGAGCCCCGTCACGGTCGCGTTGCTGCAACTGCTGCATGATTTGCTTCTGCGACAGCAGCGACAGGTCGACGACCTCCCGGGCCTGTGCCACGTAGTAGGCCAGTTGTTCGTCGCTGCGCGTGAGCGATTTGGCCAGCGCCGCCTCGATGCGCTCGAGCTGGCCGATGAGCCTGGCGTTGGCCTGGTCGAATGTCTGCACCGCCGCGCCGAGCGCCTCGCCCAGGCTGGCGACTTCGACGGCGCTGCCCGTGACCTGTTCTGCGACTGCGCCCAGCTTGCCTGTCTCCCCTTCGAGGTGGTCGGTAAAGCGCTGTCCCACACGCTCGAGCAGTTCGGCCGAAGACGCCACCAGGGCGTCGACCGCCCCGCGCTGTTCATGACTGGCGTGGTTGATGGCCTGCAGCAGGGTGTCCACGGTTTCGAGGAGATGGCCGCGCTCTTGCAGCATGGCGTTGTCGCGCGCCATGCTGTCGGAGAGTTTTTCGCGCAGCTCGCTCACCATGGCCGCGGCGGCCTTGGGGGCTTGCGAGGCGGCTTCGAGCAAGTGCTCGATCTCGCCGATCATGCGCTGCGACTGCGCATCGGCCAGGGCGGTGATGGCGCCGACCGCAGCCGAAAAGCTATCGCAGATCTCTTGTTGGCGCGCCAGGGTGCGGTTGCCGGTGGTCTCCCATTCCGCGCGCAACGCGGCGGCGACATCGGCCAGGGATTCGGTCCAGGTGGCCAGGCGCGCTTCGTCGCGGGTGGCCAGTTCGCCATGCAGGCGGCCATGGGCCTGGTCGACCGTTGCCAGCAGCGCGGCGGAATGGGCCTCGAATCGTTCGGCCGCTGCGTCCAGGGCGACGTGGTGCGCATCGGCCAGCGAGGCGCTGGCTGCCTCGTGGCGCCCCAGCGCCTCGCGCCAGGCCTGAGCCAATTGCTCGGTGGTGAGGTCCATGCGGCTGGCGACGTTGTCGACCAGGCCGATGGAACGCTGGTCAAACGCCGAGCAAAAATCCTGCAGCGTGGCGCGCAACGCGTCGGACAGGCGGGCCTGGTCTTGCGCCTGTTCGGCCAGTGCGGCCTGCCAGTGTTGCAACGTGTCGGACGTACCCTGGGTGACGGTCCGGGCCGTGCCTTCCAGTCGCGTAGCGATGCCGTCGATGAGGGCGGCCGAACGCGTCTCGAAGGAGGCGGAGAACTGCTGCAGGGCGTCGTGCAAGCCCTGGGCGGCGTCCTGCTGGCCGCGGCGTTGCTCGCCCAGCGCGGCCTGCCAGGCGCCCAGCGCAGCCTGCACATGGGCCGCGATGCCGCTGGCCGCGCCGTCCAGGCGCGCATCCATGCGCGCAACCAGATCGGTGGCGCGGCCGTCAAAGCCCGTGCTGAATTGCTCCAGCGCCACGCGCAGATCCTGCGCCAGCGTGGCCTGCGCGGCGTGCTGTTCGGCCAGCGCCGCTTTCCAGATAGCGGCCACGCCCGCCGTGGTCTGCGCGACGCTGTCCGTGGTGCTGGACAAGCGGGCGGCGACGTCGTCGAGCAGGCGGCTGGAGCGGCTTTCGAAAGTCGCCGCGAACCGGTTCAGCGCCGTGTCGAGTTGGTCGGCCAGCGCGGCGGACCAGCCGCTGGCGGTCTGTTCGGTGCTGACGGCCAAGGTGGCGGCGGTCGTGTCCAGCCGGGCCGAGACATCGGTCAGCAACGCCGATGCGCGGCCGTCGAAACTGGCGCCGAACTGCTCCAGCGTGGCGCGCAGATCCTGGTTCAGCGCCAGATTGGCCTGCTGCTGTTCGGCCAAGGCCTGGCTCCAATGGTCGGCCAACGTCGAACTGGTCTGCTCCAGCCGCCGGGACAGCTCGTCCATCTGCTGCTGCAGCGCCTGGGTGACGGTGTCGCGCCAGGCGCTGGTCTCACGCGCCAGGGTCTGCATGGTGGTCTGCACCGCTGGCTGGATGGCAGCCCCGGCGGCCTGGGCGCTTTCGGCCACGCTGTGCGTGAGCGCGGTTTGCACCGAGCTGGCCAGACGGCCGTAGACCGCCTCGGTGTTGCCGTAGAAGGCCTGCTGTCCGTCGAGCAGCCGCTGGTTCAGCGCCTGGCTCTGGTTTTCCATCGAGGCCATCATGGCCGCCAGGCGGTCTGCCAGCAGCGGCAGGGTGTCTGCCTGGCTGCGCAGCAACCGGAAACTCTCTCCCCGCTGATGGGCCAGTGAATAGCCGCGCAGCGTCGTGGCGGCCTTGGTGTCGAGCAATTCGCCGGCCTGCAGGCGCGCGCGCCGGCACAGGGCCGAAAGCAGTCCCAGCATGGCCGAGGCAGCCACGCCCGCGACCGAGGTGCCAAAGGCAAACCCCAGGCCTTTGACCGGCGCGGCCAGCGACGCCCGCATGGCGGCCAGGTCGGTGGCGCTTTCCAGGGCCAGTCCGGTCCCGCGCAACGTGGCGACCATACCGAGAAAGGTCCCCAGCATGCCCAGCAGGACCAGCAGCCCAACCAGGTAGGGCGTCAGGGCCGGACCCGGCAAGCCGGCACGTTCGCCTTCGATGCGCAATCTGACCGTATTGCGCAACCCCTGGGGCAGCACGTCGAGCCAGGGGCCAAGTTGCGCGGGGGCTTCGGACAAACGCTCCAGGGCATGCGTGAGGCTGCGCGTGGCTTGCTGATAGCGCAGCAGCTCCAGCGCGCCGGCCAGGTAGCAAACACCGATCAGGGCGGTGACGGACAGCGCCAACGGATTGCTGCCGAGATAGCCGACGCCGATCCAGCCGATGGCGGCCAGGCCGACGAGAAAGACGATGAGATGGAGGATGCGAGTCATGAGGGCCTGATTAGCGGGCGCGAAGGGCGGCTAGCTGTGAAGATTCAATAGGTTGTATGCATGGTTCATCCGAACCGGATTTGAGAAACTGGAAATCGCCAACCCCCCAGTTCACTCAAGGAGCCCGGCCGGATGAACACCCATAAGCATGCCCGATTGACCTTCCTACGTCGCCTCGAAATGGTCCAGCAATTGATCGCCCATCAAGTTTGTGTGCCTGAAGCGGCCCGCGCCTATGGGGTCACCGCGCCGACTGTGCGCAAATGGCTGGGCCGCTTCCTGGCTCAGGGCCAGGCGGGCTTGGCCGATGCGTCCTCGCGCCCGACGGTCTCGCCCCGAGCGATTGCGCCGGCCAAGGCGCTGGCTATCGTGGAGCTGCGCCGCAAGCGGCTGACCCAAGTGCGCATCGCCCAGGCGCTGGGCGTGTCAGCCAGCACCGTCAGCCGCGTCCTGGCCCGCGCCGGTCTGTCGCACCTGGCCGACCTGGAGCCGGCCGAGCCGGTGGTGCGCTACGAGCATCAGGCCCCCGGCGATCTGCTGCACATCGACATCAAGAAGCTGGGACGTATCCAGCGCCCTGGCCACCGGGTCACGGGCAACCGACGCGATACCGTTGAGGGGGCCGGCTGGGACTTCGTCTTCGTGGCCATCGATGACCACGCCCGCGTGGCCTTCACCGACATCCACCCCGACGAGCGCTTCCCCAGCGCCGTCCAGTTCCTCAAGGACGCAGTGGCCTACTACCAGCGCCTGGGCGTGACCATCCAGCGCTTGCTCACCGACAATGGCTCGGCCTTTCGCAGCCGCGCCTTCGCCACGCCGCAGCGCAAGGCCACGCCATGGTCGCGCAGTTCCGCGGTTGGCAGGCGGCGAGCGACGCGGCGCCGCGGCACGTCGCCGCGCTCGATATGACGCCAGAGATCATGCGCGTCCTGGCGCAGTTCGATGAGCCGGTCCAGGCGCATGGCCAGGCTGGTACGAAGAATGGCCTCCCAGGCCTGCGTGCCGGGCGGCGAGCGGGTCATCTGTGCACTGCTGCGCAGTTGGCCGATGGCCACGCGCAAGCGGTGCAGATTGGCCGCATCATCGTCGTGCGTCGGCGGACGCAGCCACCGCTGCAGTAGGCCGGTCAGGCGGGCAATGTCATCGGGGCAGGTCCCTGCGGCTAGCGTGGTGAGCGCGGTGACGCGGTCGGAGATGGCGCCGATGACCGGCAGCATCAATGACATGCGGTCATGCAGGATGCGCAACGCGCCTTCGCCCCCGCGCAACTGAGGTTTCTCATAGGCCAGGTGAACGAAGAAGGTACGCAGCTCCGCCACCCCGGCGGCCAGGTTCTGCATGTCGTGCGGCATGCGCTTGTGGCCTTGAGGGCCATGCAGGCTGTCGATCAGCAAGGTGGCCGAGTCACGCAACCAGCCTTCGATGCGCGCTGCGATCAGCCCGCCGACATGGCGCGGCAGAATCAGATGGCTGACCAGCGTCGCGCACAGAATCCCCAGGGTGATTTCTTCGCAGCGCGCCAGTGCCGTATCAAAGACCGCGAGGGGTTCGGTCGCGCTCGAAAAACCGACAATGGCTGCCGTGTAGCCGGCCAGCATGAAGATGTAGCTGCGCGGGCGCCTGTCCAGCATGGAGACATACAGGCACAGACCCACCCACAACGCCAGGGTGCCGGACATGAGCGCCGGCGCATTGACCAGCCTCGGCACGAGCAGTACCGCAACGGCTGCGCCCAACCATGTGCCGATGACACGGTAGATGGCCTTGGACGTCAGCGCGCCGGACAACGGATGAGCAATGATGTAGGCCGTGGCCATGGCCCAGCCGGGACGCTGAAAGTCCAGGCACAGCGACAGGTAGAGCGCCAGCATGGACGCAATGAAATTCTTGCTCGAGAAGATGGCATCGCTCAGGGTGGGGCGGTAGGTGAAGATCTTCGCGATCATGCCTGGGAGTCTGAGGTGTTGAGGGTTTCGAGCCGCTGCTGTATGGCCCGCAACACGCGTTCGGCGATGCGCAGTTCGGCCGGATCGATCCCGTTGACGACGTCGGCGCGCACCCGGTCGACGATGTGGGCGATGTCCGCCGCCTTGGCCTGGCCGGCAGCCGACAAGGTGACGCAGCGGGCGCGCCGGTCTTCGGGATCGGCCAACCGCTCGATCAGGCCGGCCGTCTCCAGCGCGTCGATCACCCGGACCAATGACGCGCCCTCGACGCCTATCTCGTCGGCCAGAACACCCTGGCGCAGCGGCACGCCGTGCACGCGCAGCACCAGCAGGGGCCAGGCGGTGGCCTGCGACAGGCCCTCGCAGGCCAGGGCCTGGTCGATGCGCTTGCGCCATTGGCGGCCGCTGTTGACGAGCAGCCGGCCGATGGAGGCGGGGGGGAGGAGATGACATGGATGACTTCCGTTTATTGCTTAGTATTCTATATATTATAATTCTATGTATATCGGCCAGGCATACCCCTTGGCCGACGGGGGGCTCTGCGCGGGCGGCCGGCACCCGCGCTAAACTGACGCTTCTCTGTGCCCGGGCGGTACGGTTGACCATTTCACATGCAGGGGGCGAGCGACGATGCCTCTGCATGCCCACCTGCGCCTGCCTGCGCGACGCACTTGAGCGGTCGCGCGTGCGGCACCAATGCCGGGCGAGACCTGGCGGGTCGCCGCGCCTTCTCCGGCCTGACCCTACGCTGCCTTTACCGCGTCTGCGGTAGGCGCTGTTGCTCTCCTTGCGTGCCGGCCCTCGTGCCGGCCTATTTACTATGGCTAGATCCCACCAAGAACGCCGCGGGCAGACTTTCCGCAATGTGCTGGTTTTCACGCTGCGCCGCTGGGTCAAACAGTCCTGGCGCCTGAGCGTGGTGGCCGCAATGGCGTTGCTCTCGGCGGGGGCCGATGTGCTCACGCCGATGTACGCCGGGCGGCTGGTGGATGCGCTGGTGTCCGGCTCGCCGGGTGAGCAAGCGGTCTGGCATGCCGCGCTGACGGCCTTCTGGATGCTGGTGGCGCTGGGGGGGGCGGCACCTTGCTGCGCCAGATCGCGTTTCGCAACATCATTCCGTTTACGCTGACCTTGATGCACGGCATGGCGTGCGACGCCTTTCACCGAGTCCAACGCCTGTCGTCGGACTGGCATGCCAACAGCTTTGCCGGTTCGACGGTACGCAAGATCACACGGGGCATCTGGGCTGTCGACCTGCTCAATGACACCCTGCTGACGGCACTGCTGCCGTCAGTGGTCATGCTGGTGGGGGCGACCGTGCTGCTCGGGGTGAGCTGGCCGCTGATGGGGTTGGTGGTGGGTCTGGGTGCGCTGCTCTACATCGGGGTGGCGGTCGTCATGGCGCTGCGCTACGTCGCTCCGGCTGCCCGGCTGTCCAACGCCTGGGATACGCGCATGGGCGGGGCACTGGCCGATGCGGTCAGCTGCAATGCCGTGGTCAAGGCCTTTGGCGCCGAGTCGCGTGAAGAAACCCGCTTCGAAGGTGTGCTGGCCAAGTGGCGTGCGCGTACGCGCCGCTCCTGGTTGCGAGTCACGCTCAACGGCGGGCTGCAGGGCGTGATGATGACGGCCATGCAGGCCGCCATGCTCGGGGTGTCGCTCTACCTTTGGATCAACGAGAAAGCCAGCGTGGGAGATATCACCTTTGCGATGACGATGTTCTTCGTCCTCAAGGGCTATCTTCGCGAAGTCGGCATGAACCTGCGCAACCTGCAGCGTTCGATCAATGACATGGAAGAGTTGGTCATGCTCGATACGCAGCCGCTGGGTGTGGAAGACCGGCAGGGCACGCGGGCCATCAAGGTGGCCGACGGCGAGATCCGGTTTGAACACGTCACCTTCCGCTATGGGGCGCAGCAAAAGCCGTTGTATGAAGACTTCTCGATTCGCATCGCGCCGGGCGAGCGTATCGGCCTGGTGGGGCATTCGGGGTCGGGCAAGACGACCTTCATCAAACTCATCCAGCGCCTGCACGACCTCGACAGCGGCCGCATCACCATCGATGGGCAGGACATTGCTCTGGTGCGCCAGGCCTCGCTCAGGCGGCAGATCGCCATCGTGCAGCAGGAGCCGATTCTGTTTCATCGCACGCTAGCCGAGAACATCGCCTATGCCCGTCCCGATGCGTCGCGGGCGGAGGTCGAGGAGGCCGCCCGCCAGGCCAGCGCGCACGATTTCATCATGGCCTTGCCCAAGGGATATGAGACGCTGGTGGGCGAGCGCGGCGTCAAACTTTCCGGCGGCGAGCGCCAGCGGGTGGCGATTGCACGCGCTTTCCTGGCCGATGCGCCCATCCTCATCCTGGATGAGGCGACCTCCAGTCTGGACAGCGAAAGCGAGGTCCTGATCCAGGCCGTCATGACACGGCTGATGCAGGGCCGCACGACATTGGTCGTCGCGCATCGGTTATCGACCGTGCGCGCCCTGGACCGGTTGCTGGTGATGGATCACGGCAAGGTCGTCGAAGCGGGCAGCCACGAGGCACTCATCCGCCGCGAGGGGGGCATTTACCGGCGTCTTTTCGAGCGGCAGGCGCTGGCGCTGACCGAGGGGCTTGACGAGGCGCTGCCCCGAGGGTGACCTGCCAGGAGAAATAAACCGACATGCAAGGACAAGAAAGCGGCTGCCGGCGAAATTAATGTAAGCATCCATCCTTTCGCCCGTTGTGCTGCCTACACTGGGCAGGTGCCCGTCGTGGGCACCTGCCCTGGAAGGCGTGGCTCATGGATGAAGGCTCTCTCTCGCTGTGGACGACGCGGCGGCGCATGACTCTCAAGCAGGCCTTGCTGGCCCTGGGGGCGGTATGTGCGTTGCCCGCCTGCCTGATTGCGGCTGCCGTCGCTTACGAGGATTACACCCTGCGCGAACAGCGGGTGTATCAATCCGTGGTGGAGACGGCTCGCGCCGTCGGCGCGGGGCTAGAGCATGACCGCAACACCGTCGAAGGCGGACTGCGCGTGCTGGCCGCCTCCGAGGAGTTGCGCCATGTCGACCTTGCCGGTCTGAGCGGCCGTATGGTGCAGATCATGAGTCTGCAGGGCGTCGATGGTTTTGTGCTGGCCGATGGGGCGGGGCGGATACTGCTGAACGTGGGCGATGCTCACTGCGCCACGCGCATCCCTGACACCTTGCTGGCCGCACGCTTGCGCCCGGAAGCCGTGGCGGTCTCCGGTGTGCAGTCCGGTGCTCGGGCAGGCCAGGCATGTCTGCTCATGGGCCTGCCGGTGCGTCTGGGCGAATCCGCCGATCACGCCCTCTACGCCAAGGTACGCTCGGACCGCCTGAGCCAGGCCTTGCGGCGTTATCCGTTGATCTCTGGCTGGGTGGTTGCCGTGCTCGACGATAGCGGACATATCGTTGCGCGCTCGCGCGATGAACTCAATCACGTCGGCAGTGCGTCCACACCAAGCCTGATGCAAGCCGTCAGCGAAGGAACCGAAGGCATACTGCATACGATGACGCGCGATGGCGTGGACGTATTGACGGCCTTTACGCGCATACCGGGTGGATCGGTGGCCGTGGGTGCGCCGTCGGCCACGCTGCGCTCGGGGCTGTACCGCTCCATGTCGCTGGCCATGGTCTCTGGCTTGCTGGTGCTGGTCGCGGCCCTGATGGTGGCCTATGCGCTGGCCCGTTCCATCACCCGGTCGGTGAGGGCCCTGATCACGCCGGCCGAAGCCTTGGGGCGGGGGGCGCCGGTCTGGGTGCCCGAGACTTCCTTTCGCGAGACCGAGGAGCTGGCAGCCGCGCTGGTGCATGCGGCCCGGACCTTGACCCGCGCACGCGAGCAGGCCTATCACGACCCGCTCACCGGGTTGAACAACCGGCTTCTGTTTCGCGAGTTGGCGCAGTTGACGATGCGTACCGCGCAACGCGAGAAGCGCCCCTTGGCCCTGTTGATGCTCGATCTGGATGGCTTCAAGGCCGTCAACGACCAGCATGGCCATGCCGCAGGCGACAGTGTGCTCAAGCAGGCGGCCCGGCGCATGACCGAAACCGTGCGCGGCAGCGATGTCGTCGCGCGCCTGGGTGGCGACGAGTTCGTCGTGCTGCTGCCGGGCGCGGATGCGCTGGCCGCCGAGCGGGTGGCGAGTCTGCTGATCGCCGTGCTGTCATATCCTTTTGCCGGTGTCAGCGCGTCCATTGGCGTATCGGTCGGCATCGCGCTCTTTCCGCAGGATGGTGCGACGCTGGATGTGTTGCTCGACCGGGCCGATCGTGCGCTGTACGAGGCCAAGCGGGCGGGACGCTCCTGCTATCGCGGCGCGCAAGCCAGAGAAGCGCTCGCGGGTGTGGCGGCGGAGTGACAGCCGTATTTTTGTTTTACGCGCCGCTCGCGGGTTGGGATAATGTCAGGGCGGGGCGGGCGTCGCCCTTTGGAAGGAAGCCGGCATGACAACGCAAGTTCAACGATCGCTCCGTAAACGCCTGGGCAGGGCCGGCCGCTTGGCTGCGGCCGCGCTGCTATGCGCGCCGCTTGTCGCTCAAGCATGCACGCGCGTGGTCTACCTCGGGCCGCAAGGCAACATCATTACCGCTCGCTCCATGGACTGGAAGGTCGATGTGGGCACCAATCTATGGATTTTTCCGCGCGGCATGGCGCGCGACGGTGCGGGAGGCCCTGGCGGGTTGCGCTGGACGTCCAAGTACGGCAGCGTGATCGCCAGCGGGTACGATATCTCGACCACGGATGGCGTGAACGAGGCGGGTCTGTCCGCCAACGTGCTCTGGCTGGTGGAGTCCAACTATCCGAAGCCGACGGGCGACAAACCGCCGCTGGCCGTGTCGGCCTGGGCGCAATACGTGCTGGACAATTACGCCACCGTGGCCGAAGCGGTGACTGCGCTGGAGAAAGAACCTTTCACCATCGTGACCGAAAAGGTGCCTGGCGAGAGTCGTCTGGCGACCTTGCATTTGTCGCTGTCCGACAGCACGGGTGACAGCGCCATCGTCGAGTACATCGACGGCAAGCAGGTGATCCATCACTCGCGTGAGTACCAGGTGATGACCAATTCGCCTATCTTCGAGAAGCAATTGGCTCAGGAGGCCTATTGGCGCGAAGTCGGTGGCACGGTGGTTCTGCCCGGCACCAACCGGTCGGTCGATCGCTTTGCCCGCGCCATGTTCTATATCAACGCCATCCCGAAGAGCGAAAACCCGGACATGGCGCTGGCCAGTGTCTTTAGCGTCATCCGCAACGCATCGGTGCCTTACGGTATCACCACGCCGGATCAGCCGAATATTTCCTCGACCCGCTGGCGTACCGTGGGGGATCACAAGCGCAAGCTGTATTTCTTCGAGTCGGCGGTCAGCCCCAATATTTTCGGTTCATCGAGGAATACCGGGGAATGCAGACCGGATCTTGAGGAAGAAGTACTCCTGATCGCGGTAGCCGTAGGCGCGGCGCTTGATGACTTTGATGGTGTTGTTGATGCCCTCGACGATGCTGGTGTTGAGCCGGTGGCGACAGCGAGACAGAATCCCGTGCAGATAGGCTTTTAGCTTGAGCGCGAAGTGAGCCAAGGCGGCGATGCCGCTGCCCTGAGCCTGTTGCAGCCAGTGATCCCATGCCTGGCGGGCGTAGCCGGGGTGTTGGTAGAACCACAGCTGTTTGAGCTCATCGCGCATCAGATAAGCGGTGAGCAAGGGCTGGTTGGCCTGGAGCAACTCGTCCAACTTTACCGATTGGCACGGATCGAGGTTTTTGCGATTGCGCAGCAGTAGCCAGCGACTGGACTTGATCACCCGGCGGGCCGGCTTGTCGTGCCGCAACTGGTTCGCTTGGTCTACACGCACCCGGTCTATCACTTCACGGCCGTACTTGGCCACGACGTGGAACAGGTCGTAGACGATCTCGGCGTTGGGGCAGTTGGCCTGGATCTCCAGCTCATAGGCCGTCGTCATGTCGATCGCTACGGCCCGGATCTGCTGGGCAACCCCAGTTGGCAGTTGTTCGAAGAAGGCTCTGGCCGTCTCGCGCGAGCGGCCATCACCGATCCATAGCACCTGACGGCGGATCGGATCGACAACGACCGTGGCATAACGATGGCCCTTGTGTAGAGCGAACTCGTCCATCGCTAGGTAGTGGATCTGGCTCCAGTCCGGCTCTTGGATCGCCCGTCGCAGCAGGGCCTTGTCCAGCGCCTTGACCGTGTGCCAACCCAGTTGGAAGAAGCGCGCCACGGCCAGAATGTTGCTGGACTCAAGCAACTGGCTGACCGCCTCGGCCAGCCGGTCGGTCACTCGCTGGTAACGGCCCAGCCAGCTCAGCCTCTCCAGATGCGGTCCACCGCACTGCTCGCACCAGACCCGCCGACGCGGCACTACCAGCGTCACTCGCAGCGCCATTAGCGGCAGATCCCGCACCCGGCGCGTGGTCGTCTCATGCACCTGCCGACATCGGTTGCCGCAGTGCTCGCAGTGCATCGTTCGCGCTGAAGGCTTCAGGTAAATCGTGACCGTCCGGCTCTCACCTTCAGGCCACACGACCCGCTCCACCCGATAACCCTCCCACCCACCCAACCTCTCGATCGTCTTGCGGTCCAGCATGATCCCGGCCTTGATCCTTGAAAAATCAAGGATCAAGCGTAACGGCAATCAAGCACGGCTCCACGCTATTCCGCGATGAACCTTTTTTTGTGCACCCGGGTCAAGCCCGGGTGTTTCTTGATCAGGCGGATGCCTGTGTTTCGCTCTGCGGCATTTCGATCTTGACTTCGAGCACTTCCAGGGTGTCCTGGCGCTCAAGGTTGACCTTGATATCGTCGGGATTGATCTTGACGTACTTGGAAATCACGGCCACCAGTTCCTGCTGCAATTGCGGCAGGTAGTCGGGGGAGTCGCCCCGGCCTGAGCGCTCATGCGCCAGGATGATCTGGAGCCGTTCTTTGGCGACGCTGGCCGAAGCTTTCTTCTGGCCGAGCAGAAACGACAGGAAGGACATTGCTTACTTTCCTCCGAACAGGCGCTTCAGGAAGCCGGGCTTCTCATACTCAGTAAAGCGCAGCGAGCGTTCTTCGCCCAGATAGCGGGCCACCACATCTTTGTACGCCTCGGACACATCGGTGTCCTTGAGGTGGATGGCGGGCAGACCCTGGTTGGACGCCTGCAGCACCGCTTCCGATTCGGGTACCACCCCGATCATCTTGATGCGCAGAATGTCTTCGATATCGCCCAAGGACAGCATTTCGCCGTCGATGACGCGCTTGGGGTTGTAGCGCGTGAGCAGCAGGTATTCCTTGACTGGCTCGTCGCCCTCGACGGCGCGGCGCGACTTGGCTGCCAGAATGCCGAGGATGCGGTCGGAATCACGCACTGACGAGACTTCGGGGTTGGTCACCGCGAGCGCGTCGTCGGCGTAATAGGCCGCCAGCAGCGCACCGGTTTCGATGCCGGCAGGTGAATCGCAGATGATGTAGTCGAAGCCCATTTCCTTGAGGTCTTCGATGACCTTACCCACGCCTTCCTGCGTCAGCGCGTCTTTGTCGCGCGTCTGCGAGGCGGGCAGGACGAATAAGTTTTCGAGGTGCTTGTCTTTGATGAGGGCTTGCTTGAGGCTGGCCTCGCCTTGAATCACGTTGACGAAGTCGTACACGACGCGCCGCTCGCATCCCAGTTCGTCTTCCTGGGCGTATAGGGAGCGGGCAGGCGCGTGTGGGGTCGGGTTATGCTCGGCAGGGCTGCGGATCTCGTGACAGCCGCTCCTGGAGAATGATTTGACCCAACCCCACTCCTCGCAGGCCCAGGGTATGCCAGCCGAGTCGGTTTCGGCGCCCTCGGGCCTGAGGCGCACGCTGTCGGCGCGCCACCTTTCCATGATCGCTGTGGGCGGCTCCATCGGTACCGGGCTGTTCGTCGCCTCGGGCAACACCATTGCACAGGCCGGGCCGGGCGGGGCCCTGCTGGCCTACGGGCTGATCGGCCTGATGGTCTACTTCATCATGACCAGCCTGGGCGAGCTGGCCGCCAGCATGCCGGTTTCCGGTTCGTTTGCGACCTATGGCGCGCGTTATGTCGAGCCCGGCTTCGGGTTCGCGCTGGGCTGGAACTACTGGTACAACTGGGCCGTCACCGTGGCGGTGGATCTCGTAGCCGCGCAACTGGTGATGGCGTACTGGTTCCCGGACGTGCCCGGGGTCTACTGGAGCGCCCTGTTCCTGGTGCTCACCTTTGGCCTGAATGCGTTGTCGGCACGCGGATTCGGGGAAGCAGAATTCTGGTTCTCGTTGATCAAGGTGGTCGCCGTGCTCGCCTTTATCGTGATGGGCGTGTTGATGCTGCTGGGCATCATCCGCGGCGGTGAGGGGGCGGGCCTGCATAATTGGACCGTCGGCGAGGCCCCCTTTGTCGGGGGCTTCGCCGCCTTGATCGGCGTGGCCATGGTGGTGGGATTTTCGTTCCAGGGCACCGAGCTCATCGGTATTGCCGCTGGCGAATCCAGAAACCCCGCGCGCGACCTGCCGCGTGCGGTGCGCCAGGTGTTCTGGCGCATTCTGCTGTTCTACGTGCTGGCCATCGGCATCATCGGCCTGCTCATTCCCTATACCGATCCGCAGTTATTGCGCAACGAGGTCGGCGACATCGCCGTCAGCCCCTTCGCCCTCATTTTCGAGCGGGCCGGTCTGCTGGCGGCGGCCTCCATCATGAATGCCGTCGTGCTGACCTCGGTGCTCTCGGCCGGCAATTCCGGCATGTATGCCGCCACGCGGATGCTTTATGCGCTGGCTCGCGAAGGCAAGGCGCCGGCCCTGTTCGGCCGCGTATCCCGGCAGGGAGTGCCGCTGGTGGCGCTGCTGGCAACCGCGGCGATCGCCGCGCTGTGTTTTCTGTCCTTTCTGTTCAGCCCGAATCAGGTGTATATCTGGCTGCTCAACACCTCCGGCATGACCGGCTTTATCGCCTGGCTGGGTATCGCCATCAGTCATTACCGGTTTCGGCGCGGCTATGTGGCGCAAGGTGGCCGCTTGCAGGATTTGCCGTATGTCTCGCCTTATTTCCCCTTCGGGCCGTTGTTCGCCTTTTCTCTGTGCCTGGCCATCACGCTAGGGCAGAACTACGAAGCCTTTCTTCAGGATCGCATCGACTGGACCGGCGCGGCCGCCACCTACGTCGGCATCCCGCTCTTTTTCCTGATCTGGGCGGGGTACCGCCTGGCACGCGGTTCGCGCTTCGTGCGCTACGCCGAGATGGAGTTTCCGATTCGCCGCCGCGGGGAATACTGAGGGTTGGCGGGCTGCGGCACGAGCCCCTGGCGCAGCGGCTCGTGCCGCCCGACCTGCCGGCGCGCGGCGACACCATCGTCAACGCCATCTCCGCATCGCCCTGTGGCGGGTGCCGGAAATGGGCCACCCAGGCCATCTGCATCTGTGGATGATGAGTCGCAACTGGCCAGGCGCCGGCCGAACGGCGGCACCTGCACCGGCTCTGCGCGCCGCTTTCAGATCTTGCTGCCCTTGGTCACGGCCAGGGCCAGATGCAGCGTCTCGGTGATGCGGCGTTTGGCGGCGGCCTTCTGATCGGCGGGCAATTCCAGGCTTTTGCTCAGGTATTGCAGCAGCGAATCGGCGACGTCTTCCAGCACGCCCAGGGCTTCCTGCGGCTTTTGCTGGCGCATGGCAAACAGCGCGATGTGAGCGGCGTTCAAGGCCAGATCGCCCAAGACCTGTGGGTCGACGGCGGGAGGGGTGGTGGATGCGCTCATGATCGGCTCCTGTGGCCAGTGGATGCGGCAGCGGCCGCAACGACCGACGCCAAAGGCGAGACTATAGGAAAAACAGGCGGCCAGGACAAACCGGCCCGCCCGTGCCGGGCAACGCCTCGGTGGGCTGATGTCCGTCACCGGGGAGGCGGATCGCGGGCCCATGCGCGCCGGCATTCCCATCGCGGATCTCAGCGCCGGTCTGTTCGCAGCCATCGGCATCCTGATCGCGTTGCTGGACCGCGAACAGACGGGCAAGGGGCGTTGGGTGCAGACCTCGCTGTTGCAGTCTCAGGTGTGGATGATGGATTTCCAGGCCACGCGCTGGCTGATCGACGGCGAGGTGCCCGGGCAGTCCGGCAACGACCATCCCACCAGTTCGCCCACGGGTGTCTACCCCACGGCCGACGGCTACATCAATATCGCTGCCATGGGTTCGAGCATGTTCGCGCGCCTGTGCGACGTGCTGGAAATGCCGGGCCTGATCGACGATGCGCGCTTTGCCTCGGCCGGGTTGCGGGTGGAAAACCGCCCCGCGCTCAACGAGCAGATCGTCTCGCGGACCCGTCAGCGCACGAGCGCGGAGTGGATCGAGCGCCTCAATGCCGCCGGCGCGCCGTGCGGCCCCATCCTGTCCATGGATGGCACGTTCGCCAACGAGCAGGTGCATCACTTGAACATGACGCGCAAAGTCAGGCATCCGCAGCGCGGCGAGGTCGAGATTCTGGCCCAACCCGTGATCTTCGCCGATAGCGAGCCCGGACCGGTCACGCCCGCGCCGGAGACCGGGGCCCATTCCGACGACATTCGGACCTGGCTGGGGTTGGATGGAGCGGCCCGCGAGCGTTTGCGCGCCGTCGGGGCGGTGTGACACCATCGAAGCTTTTGCTCTCATCAGGAGTCCCATGGCTACGCCCGCGCACGATACGCTGTTTGGCAATCTCAACCGGCCCGAAAATCTGGCCGATGAGATCGCGCAGCAGATCCGCCAGAAGATACTCAGCCAGGCGTTCGAGCCTGGGCAGCGCCTGCCTACGGAGTTCGACCTGGCGCAGCGGTTTGGCGTCAGTCGCAACGTGGTGCGCGAGGCCATCGCGCGTCTGAAACTGTCGGGTTACGTGGAAACCCGCCGCGGGGTGGGTAGCTTCGTCGCGGCGGGCGGGCAGACCAGCTTCGAGATCCTGCCCGAGGATCTGTTGCGCGTCGACGCGCTCGAGCAGATATATCAATTGCGCGTGGAGATCGAGGCGGGGGCAGCCGCGCTGGCCGCGCAGCATCGCAGCGAGCAGCAGCTCGAGGTCCTGCGCGGCGCCTTGGCCCAGGTCGATGCTGCTGGTGACAACTGGCGCCAAGGCGCCGATCGCGCGCTGGACTTTCACATGGCTGTCTGTCAGGCCAGCAACAACCCGTATTTCGTGCGCCTGCTGTCTTTGTTTGGCAGAGCCATCGGCGACGCCGTGCGCACGCTGCGTTATGGCAGTACGGGCACCGACCGCATTTCTGAGGTCGAACAAGAGCATCACCGGATTTTTGACGCTATCGCCGCGCGCGATAGCGAAGGCGCCCGCGCCGCGATGCGCGAGCATTTACGCAACGGCATGCTGCGCCGTCAGGCGCAATTGCGCGCACGTAGCGAAGACTGATAACGAGACAACACCATGCAACGCCAGCGTATTCTGCAGGATCGCGTCACCGAGCACCTCATCGTGGAAAAGCGTGGCTCTGCCGGCTGGATCACGTTCAATGATCCGGAACGACACAACGCCGTGTCCTTTGCCATGTGGGAAGGGATTCCGCTGGCGCTGCAGGCGCTGGCTGACGACCCGGCCATTCGCGTGGTTGTTCTGAGCGGCGCGGGGGAGCGCGCCTTTGTCAGTGGCGCCAATATCTCGCAGTTCGACACGCTGCGTTCGGGCGAGCAGGCCGTGCAGGCCTACGAGCGTGTCGCCGAGGCGGCGCAACTGGCGCTCTACAACTATGAAAAGCCCACCATCGCGCGCATCAAGGGCTATTGCATTGGTGGCGGATTAAACATCGCGTTGTGCTGCGACTTGCGCCTGGCCTCGGAAGACAGCAGTTTCGCCATCCCGGCTGGCAAGCTGGGGCTGGGTTATCGCATGACCGCCATTCGCAATCTCGTGACGGCTACCGGCGCGGCGCGCGCGCTGGAAATCTTTCTGACGGCCGCCCGCTACCCGGCGCCGCAGGCGTTGCATCTGGGGCTGTTGCACAAAGTGGTGCCGGCTGCCGAACTGGATGTCGAACTGCAGACGTATATCGATCAGATAGGTGCCAATGCGCCGCTGACGCTCATGGCTGGCAAGAAGATGATTCGTCAGATGCAGCAACTGGGGCCGCAGATCGATCTGCAGGCCATGACGGATCTGGTGCTCGCCTGCTTCGAAAGCAATGATTATCGCGAGGGGCGACGAGCCTTCGCCGAGAAACGCTCGCCGGTGTTCACCGGCACCTGAGCCTGGGCCCGAAGCGGCCATGACTCCGACGTTTGTTACATGCCAGCCTGCCTGGCAGGATCACGTGCGCCCGCCACGTGGAGGAGGCGCACGTGCCTACCGCGGGACGCCAGGCCGGGCGTGGCGGCCATATAAAAGACGGAGACACCCATGAGAAAAGCTTTGGCAGCCATGCTGTTCACCCTTGCCTTGCCCGCCGCGCACGTGGCCTATCCCGAGCAGCCGATACGTCTGGTCATCGGCTACGCGGCTGGCGGCACCACCGATATTCTGGCGCGTGCGCTGGCCGAGCAACTGAGCAAGTCGCTCAAGCAATCCATCATTGTCGAGAACAAACCGGGGGCAGCGGGCAACATCGCCGCCACAGCGGTACAGCAGGCCAATTCCGATGGCTACACGCTCTTCATGGCGACGGTATCCAGCCACGGCATCAACCCGGCCTTGTACAAGAAGTCGCTGGGCTACGAAGCGGTAGAGGGCTTCGAGCCCGTAGGGATGGTGGCGTCAATCCCGCTGGTGCTGGTGGCCAATCCCAAGTTGCCGGCTACCGATGTGCCAGGGCTGGTGGCGCTGGCCAAAGCCAAACCTGGGGAGCTGAATTACTCCTCCAGCGGCAATGGCTCGCCCGTTCATCTGGCCGGCGCCATGTTCGCCCAGCAGGCCGGGCTGGACATGGTGCACGTTCCGTATCGCGGCGGCGCTCTGGCCAACACGGCCGTCATGACGGGCGAGGCCCAACTCAGTTTCGCCACCTTGCCCGGCGCCATGCCTCAGGTCAAGGCGGGCAACTTGCGCGCGCTGGCGGTGACCACCCGCGAACGTTCCTCCCAGTTGCCCGATGTGCCGACGCTGGCCGAGGCGCCCGGTTTTGACGGCTTCGAGATCAATACCTGGAACGCGCTGCTCGCGCCCAAGGGAACGCCTCCTCAAACGGTCGCCACCTTGAACGCCGCGCTCAAGCAAGCCATGACGTCGGACAAACTCAAAGAGCACTTCAAGCGCGAGGGCGCCACGCCGGCCACCAGCACACCGGCCGAACTGGGCACCTTCATCCAGGCCGAGCTCGACAAGTGGGCCGGTGTGGTCAAAAGCGTGAACATCCGGGTTGACTGAGCTCCTTCAGTTCTGAAAGTAGAGCCGCTGGGGGTTGTCCACCAGCAGTTGCTGCAATACTCCGGCGTCGCCGTACAGAGGCAGGATGTCGATGAGGTCGCCGTCATCGGGGACCTCCCGCACGTTCGGATGGGGCCAGTCCAACCCCCAGACGGCGCGCTCGCCCGCCACGCCAAGGATGCGGCGGGCGATGGGCACGACGTCCGCATAAGGCGGTTCGCTCGCGCTGAGCGTGGCCGACAGCCGTTCGGGGCCGCTTACCTTGATCCAGGCGCCCGGGTGTTCGAGCACCCGCAGCAACTGGTCCAGCTCCGGCTGCATGGCATCGGCCATGACCCGGGCCATGTGATCGATGACGTAAGGCACGGGCAGCGCGTGCAGGAAGGATTGCATCTGCGCCAGTTCGGCCGCATGGGCGTGCAACTGGATATGCCAGCCCAGATCGGCGACGCGTCGGGCCATGCGCGTGACGGCACCGAGATCGGCCGAGGGGCCTAGATGCGGCATGAAGTTGTAGCGCAGGCCGCGCACCCCCTGCTCGTGCAGCGCGCGCAGTTGTGCCGCGCTGATGTCGTCATCGACAAGTGCCACGCCGCGATAGCGCTGCGGCTCGCGCGCGATGGCGTCCAGCATGGCGCGGTTGTCGGTGCCGTGCACGGTGGCCTGCACCAGGACGGCACGCTCCACGCCCAGCAGGCGATGCAGCGGTTGCAGTGTCTCGATCGGGGCATCGGGCGGATCGTAGCGCCGCTCAGGCGCATACGGAAAGCGCTCGGCGGGTCCATAGACGTGGACGTGGCAATCACAGCTGCCCTGGGGCAGTTTGTAGCGGGGCGCACGCGGGTTGGGGTGGGGCGGCGGGACGGTTTTCAATGGAAGTCTCCTCTTGGGCTGTGGGCCCAGTATGAGGGGGCGCCGCCGCGAGGGTTGCGTTCGGGGCGGGGCGGCGATCGAATCGGCTTATGCCGTGGTGATCTGCCGGGCCTGGGCCTGGACCTCCTGCAGCAGGGCGTTGGCCCCGGGCGATAATTGCGCGCCGGCGCGCACCGTCACGCCGATGTCGCGCTGCATGCCGTCGAGCGAAAAATTCAGCGCCTGTAGGCCTCCGCTGGCCACTTCATAGTGCATCTGGTGACGCGACAGCGCGGTCAGCATATCCGAATGCAGCAGCAAGCCTCGCAGGGTGGCCAGATCGGCCGTCTCGACCGACGGCTCCAACAGTGGCTGCCCTTTGGCACGGAAGAAGTCGTTCAATTGGTAACGCAAGGGAGACGAGGCGCGCGACAGTACCCAGGGATAGCTTCGTAAATCGTCAAAGTCTATCGTTCGGCGGCGGGCCAGAGGATGGCCGGCGCGCGCCAGCAGCACGATGTCCTCGTGCATCAACACGCGTGTGCTGAGCGATTTGTCATGCAGTGGGCGCAAGGCGCCCAGAATGAAGTCCACGTCGGCACTTAGCAGGCCGGCGCACAGGTCGCCATAAGGGCTCTCGAGGGTGCGGATCCTCAGCCCTGGGTGCCGCGCCAGCACCGCAGCGATGGCGCTGGGTAGCACCAGTGTACGTATCAATGGCAACGAACCGACGGTGACGGTGCCTTCGATGGCGCCGTTCAGTGCTGCGACATCAGCCTCGATATTGCGCAGCTCGGCCAGCACCCGTTTGAAGTTCCGGACCCAGCGCTCGCCCGCTTGGGTGGGGATCATGCCACGCGGCGTGCGTTGAAAGATCGCTTGTCCCAGGCATTGCTCCAGCCGTGAGACGGCGGCACTGATGGCGGGTTGCGTCAGGCCTTGCTGATGGGCCACGGTGGACATATGGTGCACGTCGGCTAGCAGCACGACGCTGGCCAGCCGGCCCGTGTGATACAGGGCCGCCGAGGTTCCTGCCCGGGCGCCGCGCTGCCGGGCTTCGTCCATGACGGACTCCAGCTCGTCCTGGATGCGCGCCGTGCGCACGCGTACGGTGTCGCCCGCCGCCGCCACCGCCACCGCGTTGAAGACGTGCAGATGGTGAAGATTCAGGGGCGGATGCGGATCCATGTTTCAAGGGAATCTGAGGTCATAAATTTATTAGAACGGTCATTCGCGCACAAGGCAACCCCGATATCGGCATATGCCCACATACTTTTGCACAAAATGTGAAGCCGGATATCGGGCATGGATACTCAGGATAAAAATCAAACGCAGCAGGCGGTGGACTGCCTGTTCATGCGCGGTGGGACCTCGCGCGGGCCGTTTTTCCGCGCGGCGGATTTGCCGACGGACCTCATCAGTCGAGACGCCTTGCTGCTGGCGATCATGGGTTCGCCGGATACGCGGCAGATCGACGGTCTGGGCGGCGCTCACCCGTTGACGAGCAAAGTTGGCATCGTCGGTCCGGGCCGCGAGCCCGGTGTGGATCTGGAGTTTCTGTTCGCGCAAGTTGCGGTGGACCAGGCCCGTGTCGACACCACTCCCAATTGCGGCAATATGCTGGCCGCTGTCGTTCCGTTTGCCCTTGAGACGGGGCTGGTCGCCGCGCGCGGCGAGTGCAGCAGTTATCGCGTGCTCACGCTCAATACCGGCATGCTTTGTGATATCGAGGTGCAGACCCCGGGTGGGCAGTTGCGCTATGACGGCACCGCCCGCATCGATGGCGTGCCTGGCACGGCCGCGCCTATCGCCATCAATTTTCTGGATACCGCGGGCTCAGTGTGCGACAGCCTGCTGCCGACCGGCCATGCCCTGGACCGGCTCCGTGTGCCGGGGCAAGCGGACATCGACGTCACATGCATCGACAACGGCATGCCCATGGTTCTGATGCGCGCGTCGGACTTGCAGCGTCGCGGCGACGAAAGTGTGGCCGAACTCAATGCAGACGAAGCCCTCAAAGTCCGCCTGGAGGCCTTGCGCTTGGCGGCCGCAGAGCGCATGGGTCTGGGGGATGTGCGCGATAAACCTTATCCAAAAATGTGTTTGTTATCGCCGCCCCTTCGGGGCGGCAGCATCGCGACGCGTTGCTTCATCCCGCATGTCTGCCATGACGCCATTGGTGTGCTGGCCGCGGTGACGGTGGCAACGGCTTGCGTATTGCCCGGTTCCGTGGCCGACGGCCTGGCGCGGTTGCCTGGCGGAACAAAGCAGTGCCTGCCCGTCGAGCATCCTTCTGGTGAGTTCAGTGTGGAGTTGGAACTTGACGCGTCGGGGCAGGTGAGTCGCGCGGCGCTCTTGCGCACGGCCCGTTTATTGATGCGCGGGACGGCCTATGCGCCGCGCATGGTTTCTTCCGGAGAGTCCGCTTGATTATCGATTGTCATGGCCATTACACGACGGCCCCACCTGCACTGCAAGCCTGGCGCCAGCGTCAGATCGACGCGCTGAACAATCCGTCGGCCGCGCCTCGAGCCAGTGAGCTGCATGTCAGCGACGACGAGATACGGGAGTCTATCGAGGCCAACCAGTTACGTCTTATGCGCCAGCGCGCCTGCGACCTGACGATATTCTCACCGCGCGCGAGCTTCATGGCTCATCACATCGGTGACCTGTCCACCAGCCAGACGTGGGCGGCGTTGTGCAATGAGATGTGCCACCGTGTTGCTCAGCTCTTTCCGGACCAATTCGTGGGAGCGGCCATGCTGCCGCAGTCCCCTGGCCAGCCCATCCAGACCAGTCTGGCCGAGTTGGACCGCTGCGTGCAGGAGTACGGGTTTGTGGCACTCAACCTCAATCCCGATCCCTCAGGGGGCATTGGACTTCACCGCCCCTGTCGGAGCCCTACTGGTATCCACTGTACGAACACATGGTCGAGTACGGCATTCCCGCCATGGTCCACGTCAGCACCAGTTGCAACGCCTGCTTTCATACCACCGGCGCGCATTACTTGAACGCGGACACCACGGCGTTCATGCAGTGTCTGACGTCAGATCTGTTCAAGGTGTTTCCCCAGCTGAACTTCGTCATCCCACATGGCGGCGGCGCCGTGCCCTATCACTGGGGCCGCTTTCGCGGCCTGGCTCAGGAGATGAAAAAACCCCCGCTCGAGGACTGGCTACTGGATAACGTCTACTTCGACACCTGCGTCTATCACCAGCCTGGCATCGACCTGCTGGCACGCGTCATTCCGGTGAAGAACGTGCTGTTTGCCAGCGAAATGATAGGCGCGGTGCGCGGTATTGATCCGCAGACGGGTTTTCACTACGACGATACGCGGCGCTACATCGAGGCTGCGGACCTGAGCGCCGAAGACCGGTTTCAGATTTATGAGGGTAATACGAGGCGGGTCTATCCGCGCCTGGACGCCGCGCTCAAGCGCAAGGGACTGTAAATGAATGATCTGCTCAACACCCTGGGTGTGGTCAAGCGCAAGTTCGACAGACCCGATCCGGCGCTGGTGCGCCGACTTTCCGCCCATGGCGTGGCGACGGTGCACGAGGCGCTGGGACGCGTGGGGCTCATGGATCCCGGCATCCGGCCCGTGTACGACGGCGCGCGTCTGTGCGGCACGGCGGTGACCGTATTGCTGCAACCGGGCGATAACTGGATGCTGCATGTCGCCGCCGAACAACTGCAGGCCGGCGATGTCGTGGTGGCGGCATGCACCACCGACAGCCACGATGGCTTTTTTGGCGAGCTGCTGGCCACGAGTTTTCGGGCACGGGGAGCGCAGGGCCTGGTCATTGACGGCGGCGCGCGCGATATCAGCGAGTTGCGCGAGATGGATTTCCCGGTCTTTAGCAAGGCGGTTTGCGCCAAGGGTACTGTCAAGGCCACGCTGGGCTCGGTGAACATCCCGGTCATTTGCGCCGGCGCGCTGGTGCGCCCTGGCGATGTGGTGCTGGCCGATGCCGATGGCGTGGTCGTTATCCCTGCCGCCCAGGCCGCAGAGGTCGCAGACCGGGCCGATGAGCGACTGGCCAACGAGGCACGCAAGCGCGCCCGACTGGCGGGCGGAGAACTCGGGCTGGACATCTATTCAATGAGGGAACCGCTGGCGCAGGCCGGCCTGCGTTACCTCGATTGAATCGGGCGCTTTGCGCTCCTAAAAACGACAAGGAGGAGACTATGAATCGACGCGAGTTTATGTGGAAATCGGCCCTGACCCTGGCGGCCGCGCAGGGCTTGCCGCGCCTGGCCCTGGCCGCCTATCCGGAACGGCCATTGCGCCTGATCGTGCCGTTTGCGGCCGGCGGCAATATCGATGCGGTCGGCCGCATCATCGGCGCGGCCATCGGGCCCAAGCTCGATGTGCCGGCCGTGGTGGAAAACAAGCCCGGAGCGGGAGGCAGTATCGGAGCCGACATGGTCGCGCGCGCGCCCGCTGACGGATATACCTTGCTGGTCGGCTCCAATGGCCCATTGACGGTCAATCCCTTCATTCAGGCGCAATTGCCTTATGAACCGTTGAAGGATTTCACACCCGTGGGCATGGTCGGTTACGTACCGCATGTGCTGGTGGTCAACCCTAATGTTCCCGCCAAGAATCTGGCTGAACTCGTGGCCCTGTCGAGTAAGCAGGGCATCAATACCGGAACGTCCGGTGTGGGTAGCGCCACGCATTTGACCTTGTTGCGCATCAACGCGGCCACCGGCGCCAAGCTCGTCAATGTACCCTACCGCGGCGGCGCACTGATTCCCGATCTGCTGGGCGGCAACATCGAAGCCACGGTCACGGAGTTTTCGACGGCATTGCCTCTGCATCGCTCGGGCAAGGCCCGGATTATCGCCATCACCTCCGACCATCGTCTGGCCCTGGCCCCGGAGCTGCCGACCCTGGCCGATCAGGGCTACGACAATCTCGTGGCCGCCAGCTACATCGGCCTGCTGGCGCCGGCGGCCACCCCTCCCGACGTGATGGCTCGCTTGCAAAAAGCATTGGCCGACGGCGTGCATGACTCGTCCATCGCCGCCAAGCTCAAAGACTTTGGCGTGGAGCCGGCCACCGCGCAACAGGAAACCTCGGCGGGATTCTCCGCATTTCTGCGCGACGAGTATGCCCGCTCCAAGGCTGCTGCCGAGCAGGCGGGCATAAAGCCGGAGTAAATCCGGGATAGGGCAGGGAGGGGCCGTGGGCCCCTCCCGGGATTCTGACGTGAAAGCGTTCAAGACGTCGTATGTGCAGGTGCTGACAGCCGGCTACCGGCTCACCAGCGACGACGCCATGCCTACACATGGCCTGCGGCGCAGGATTCATCGCGCAGGCTGCCGACGCGGCGTTGCCCTTGTCCGGCGGGCCTGCTGTTCGGTACCGACCGCATATGGCTAGCGTCACACCAACCCCTCATGCCATCGGCAATAGCGTGGCCGTTCTGGTGTTCGCGAAATGGCTGAGCCTTTTCGCCCGCCTGAAATTCTCAATGCCTGCGCGCGCCGCCGTGGTGCCGCGCCGGCCGTCAACACACCCTCACTGTACTTCCGGAGATATGCATGTCTGCCCCCACTTCCCTCCCCCGTATCGCCATCATCGGATTTGGCGAGGTTGGTCCGATCTTTGCGCAGGCCTTGCACGAGCGTGGCTGCGAGGTGGCCGCCTATGACCTGAAATTGCAGGATCCGGCCAGCGCCGACGTGATCCGGGCCAAGGCGGCGCGCAGCGGCGCCCGCGTGGCCGGCAGCCTGTCGGATTGCCTGAACCAGGCGGATTGGATTTTCTCGGCGGTCACTGCCAGCCAGGCTGGCGCCGTCGCGCGCGATGCCGCCGCCTTCATGCAGGCCGGTCAGATTTTCATCGACCTGAACTCGGTGTCGCCGCGCGTCAAGCAGGAGAATTGCGCGCGCATTCAGCAGGCCGGCGGCGAGTATATCGAGTCGGCCGTGATGGCTCCGGTGCCACCGCAAGGTGTACAGGTGCCGATGCTGCTGGGCGGGCGCCGGGCACGCGAGATGGCCGAGTCCCTCAATGCGCTGGGAATGCGCACCCAGGCCGTAGCGGATGACGTCGGTTTGGCCTCGGCCATCAAGCTGTGCCGCAGCATCATGATCAAGGGCCATGAGGCGCTTTGCCTGCAATCCATGCAGGCCGCTCTGCATTTCGGGGTCGACGAACGGGTGCTGGCCTCGCTGGCCGCCACTTTTCCTGGGGTGGGTTGGGACAAGGGCTATGAAGCCTACCTGATTGGCCGCGTCGCCGAGCATGGGCAACGGCGCTCGGAGGAGATGCGCGAGGCCGCCGCCATGCTTGACGAATTGGGGCTGGACTCTGGTTTGGCCAGCGCTATTGCCGACGTGCAGCAGGATTTCGCGCAACGCGGCCGGGGTTGGCTCACAGACCTGGACGCTCGCGGTGGGCTGCCCGGCTGGCGCGATCTGCTGGCATGAGTACAGGGGCGGCTGGTTGATGCCGGCCCCGGCCGCCGAGAGCATTCCTCGTTGTCTTGCCGGGCTGGCGGACTCGCGTTATACGATAGATGCAGGCGTGCCTGCGCATCGGGCGGGTTCGACTTGTCTGCGTGCGGCTTGCGGGCGGGACAGGCACGCGATCCATGGACAAGGAGGTTGAAGATGCGAAATCCCGGATGGCTCATTGCCGCATGTGTCAGCATGGTGGCGCCGGCAGGCGCGGCAAACTCAGAGTCGGCGTTGCTGGAGGCCGCCGCCCAGGGGCAGGCCGATCGTGTAAGGACCCTCATCGCCCAGGGTGCTGCGCTCGAATCGCGTGATGCGCAGGGCAACACCCCATTGTTGCGCGCCACCGACGGCAATCATGTGGCCGCTGCGCGCGTGCTGATGGAGGCCGGTGCCAACGTCAATGCGCAGAACCGCATGCAGGATAGCGCCTACCTGCTGGCAGGGGCCTGGGGCTACGACGATGTTCTGCGCCTGACGCTTGAGCGCGGCGCGGATCTCAAAAGCACTAACCGGTATGGCGGCACGGCGCTCATCCCCGCTTGCGAGCGCGGCCACGTCAACACGGTGGATATCCTGTTGCGGGCCGGTGTAGACCCCGATCACGTCAATCGTCTGAGCTGGACCGGCTTGCTGGAGGCGATCCTTCTGAGCTATGGAGGCCCCGTCATCAGGCCATCGTGCGCCGTCTGATCGAGGCCGGGGCCGATGTCAATCTGCCCGACGGCCAGGGCGTCACGCCGCTGGCGCATGCGCGCCAGCGCGGGCAGAAAGAGACCGAGCGCCTGCTGCTGGCAGCCGGCGCCCGGTAACACTGCTTGACGGTCAGAACTTGACCGTCGCGCTCAGGCTGTACGTACGCGGGTCACCCGGCTTGATGTATTCGGCCGTCTGGTAGAGCCAGTAACGTTTGTTGGCGAGGTTGTTGATGCCCGCGCGGAAAGTGGTTTCGTAGCCGGCGATGCGCGTGTCGTAGGTCGCGCCGATGTTGACCAGCGTGTAGTTGTCGAGCTGGATGTCGTTGGCCTGGCGCAGTTCGCTGCTGCCGGTGAAGCGAACATCCGCGCGCAGCTTCAGCCCGGGCAGTTGCGGCACGCTGTAGGCCAGTTGCGCGGCGGCCACGAAACGCGGAGCACCGGCGACGCGGTTGCCGTTGTAGGTGGTGCCCTTGCGGTATTCACTGTCCAGGAACATCAGGCTGCCGCCCAGCGTCCAGAGTTTGGCCAGCCGGGTCGAGGCCGCCAGCTCCAGGCCCTGATAGCGCGACAGGCCGTTTTGCTCGAGCCGCGCGCGGCCCGTGTTGGGATCGACCACCGGGTTCTCAGTCTTGCGCTCGATGCGAAACAGCGCGGCTGTGGCGGCCCAGTCGTCCTGCTCGGTCTTCAGGCCAAGTTCATATTGTTTGCTCTTGAGCGGATCGAGCAGGGTGCCGGCGTTGGTGTGGTTGTTGCCCACGACCGACCCGGCCTCCAGCGACTCGATGTAGCTGGCGTAGGCCATCGTGCGCGGCGTGATGTTGTACATCAGGGCCACGGTCGGTGTGAGCACGCCGTTCTTGTCGTACTCGGAGTTGCGCGCCCCGTTCACGCCAAACCCCTTCTGGCTGTAGTCCGTCACGCGCAGGCCGCCCAGCAAGGACCAGCCATGCGTCAGATCGATGGTGTCGCTGGCGAAGACAGCCTTCTGGGTGATCTCAGCCGCGCGATACAGCGACATATTGCCGTTGCTGTAGTAGGCATTGTGGTTGGTCTGGTAGAGATTGCCCGTGCCGACCGAACCGTAGAAGTACGTCGACGAGTAGTCGTTTTTCTGTTTTTGCCAGGAAGCACCGGCGACGAGCTGATGTTTCAGCGCGCCGGTTTCGAACTTGCCTTCGATCATGCCGCGCCACTGGTTGTAGCCGTAGGCCTCGCCATAGTCGGAGCGCTGGTCGTCATAGTTGCCGGCGCTGTCGAGCAGCGCCAGCACGACTTCGTTGCGGCGCGTCTCGGTAGTGCTATAGCTGTAGTTGGTGCTGACCGACCAGTCGTTGTTGATCTGGTACTTCAGGCCGGTGTTGTAATAGCGGAAGTGATTCTTGACGTAAGAGCCCTGGCCCACGAGCGAATCGTCATCCTGGCGCACGGGCGAGGGCAGACGCGTTCCCACCAGGCTGAAACTGTTGATGGTCGGATCCTGGCCGATGGTCTTGCGGTCCTGGTAGATGGTCTGGAAATCCCAGGTCAGCTTCTCGGTCAGGCGGGCATCCAGCGCCAGCGAAGCGGAGGTCCGGTAGAGGGATCTGTCGTTGTAGGTGCTGCCCTCTTCGTGCGTGGCATTGAGGCGGTAACCAAAACGGTCGTCCGGCCCCCCCGTCCGCCCAGATCGATATGTTCATGGATCAGGCTGTTGGATTGCACGCCGATATCGATGGCGCGCAAGGGGTCATCCGTGGGCTTTTTGGTGACGTAGTTGATCATGCCGCCCGGTGAGCCGAAGCCGTACATGAAGCCCGTGGCGCCCTTGAGCAGATCGATCTGCTCGAGCTGCTCGTACGGCAGCACGGTGACATAGGTGGGGAAGGGATTGCCGTCGATACGGAAGGAGTTCTGCCAATCGAGTTGCAGCCCGCGCACGGTCAAGTAGCTGGCCCAGGCGCCCGACGAGGAGCCGTTGTCATTGACCGAGGCGTCCAGCGCGAAGACGTCGCCGAGTTTGGAGATCTGCCGATCCCGCAGTTCGGTACTGCCCACTACCGTGGTGGCAAAAGGCGTTTCGAGCTGGCTGCGATTGCCCAGCGCGCCGCTATTGACGGGGACACGCAGGTTCTCCAGGTCATCTTCAGCGGTGTCATTGGCCTTGACCGACACGGCAGGAAGCTGGGTGACCTGGCTGGACGTCTGGGCATGAGCGGCCGCGCTCAGTGCCAGGGCCAGGGCCAGGGCGGTTGGGATGAGGCGGGGTGCGCGCAAAGCAGTTCTCCGATGGCGACTTTCGAGGAATGCGATGCTAGTGGCGAATGGGAGTGATTAGCAATTGAAGAATGATTGCGGCGTCCAGAAAGCAGACAATGGCGGTCTATATCGGCCAATCGCCCCGCATCGTTGATGCGCAGGCGCCACACTTCGCCGGTGCGCGGGTCTAACGCTGGCGCAACGCGGTCAATGCGTCGAGGACGTGACGAGTGGCCAGGTCCAGGCAGCCGGTGCGGTGCTCGATGCCTAGCGGACGCCACAAGGCCGGGCGCAAGGCGCGCATGGCGATCCGCGCGTCCGGTGGGGGCGCCGTTGCCTCCTGAGGCAGCAGCGCAGCGCCATAGCCGGCGGCCACCAGACTCTTGATGGCGTCGTTGAAGTTCAGATGGATGCGCGCACGCACGGGCAGTCCGGCTGCGCCAAACCATTCGGTGGTAAGCCGTGAAAGGCGGGTGCTGGCGTCGTTGAGGATGAGCGGGCGCTGCGCCAGCCACTGAGGCGTGACGCGGGCTGGCGGATGCCAGGATGCAGGCAGGAAGGCCATGACCGGATCGCGCCGCCAGGGCAAGACGGGCAGGCCGGCCACCGGAGCCTGGGGCAGGGCGATCAAGGCGGTATCCAGCGTGCCCTGCGCCAGTCTGGTCAAGCTTTCCTGGGAAGTGAGCACCGCGACCTCGACGTCGATCTGAGGGTGGTCGCGTCCCAGCGTCTCCAATGCCTGCGGCAAAAGATGGGCGATGGCACCCGTGGAGGCACCCAGGCGAACCCGGCCGACCAACCCTTGCACCTGGCGTTGGACGTCCTCCAGGGCCTGATCCGCCTCGGCCAGCAGGCGGCGGGCCCGTTCGAGCAGTGTTTGACCGATGGCGGTGGGGCGCACCTGACCACGCCGGCGGCTCAGCAGCGCCGCGCCGATGCGGGCCTCGAGGTCGGCGATATGCAGGCTGACCGTGGGGGCTGCCAGATGCAGGGCGCGCGCGGCGTGCGCGAAGCTGCCCAGATCGGCAATCGCCACCAGCGTACGTAAGCGGTCCAGACTGATTTCGCGCATGGGGATGATTCAGAAAAGCTGAACTGGATCGTTATGAAATTCAACTTTTCGTAGTTTAGTGGATGGTCGAAGATAGCGGCATCCTTCTTCCAGGCAGCTTCCATGACCCAGACACTTGTTTTCATCGATGGAGATCAAGGCACCACCGGACTGCAGATCCATGAGCGGCTGCGCGGCCGCGAGGACCTGAACCTCATCACGTTGCCGGCGGCCGAGCGCAAAGACAGCGTCCGGCGTGCCGAGGCCATCAACCAGTGCGATATCGCCATTCTTTGCCTGCCCGATGCCGCGGCCCGCGAAGCGGTCGGCGCGATCCGCAATCCTGCCGTGCGCGTGCTCGACGCCAGTTCGGCCCACCGGCTCAGTCAGGGCTGGGAGTATGGTTTCGCCGAATGGAAACCGGGGCAGGCCGAGCGCATTGCGCAGGCCTCGCGCGTGAGCAATCCGGGCTGCTATCCGACGGGCGCCATCGGCTTGCTGGCCCCCTTGATCGCGGCCGGCCTGGTGCCCGCGGATTACCCGCTGACCGTGCATGCGGTGTCCGGTTACTCGGGCATGGGCCGGGCAGGCGTGGACGACTATGAGGGCCCGGGCGCGGCCCAGGCGTTGCCTTACGCGGCCTACGGCCTGACGTTGGCGCACAAGCATACGCCCGAGATTCAACGCTACGCTGGCCTGACCGAGCGGCCGGTCTTCACGCCTGCTTACGGGGCCTATCGTCAAGGCATCGTGCTGACCATCGCGTTGCAGCGCCGCCTGTTGCCTGCCGGTGTCGATGGCGCGGCGCTACGGGCTTGCCTGGCGCACCACTATGCCGCCAGTCCATCCCTGCGGGTGTCGGCCGACGGGCAGTCGCCCGAGCGTCTGGATCCGAGGGTTGCCAACGGCAGCAACGATCTTTATCTGCATGTCTATGAGAACGCCGAGCACGGCCAGATTCTGCTGGCTGCGGTGTTCGACAATCTGGGCAAGGGCGCATCGGGCGCGGCGGTGCAGAATCTGGATCTCATGCTGCAAGGCGCGGCTGGCCGCGGGGCGTGATGCGCACGCGGCGGCCGGATTCTCTCGCTGCCTAGCCCCACTCGCGGCGGTTGCGGCCCAAGGCCTTGGCACGGTAGAGCGCCAGATCGCCGCGCGCCAGCACCGTCTGCGGGCCGGCGTCGTCGGCACGCATCATGCTCAGGCCCACGCTGGTGGTGAGCGCGCGCGCGCCGCCAGGCAAGGGCGTGGCGCGGGTGTCGCGCAGGATGCGACAGGCGAAGGCGTCGGCCCGGGTGGCATCGGCCTGCCCCAGAATAACCGCGAACTCTTCGCCCCCCATCCGCCCGGCATAGTCGCCGGGCAGCAAGGCCGCGCGCAGGATGTCGGCGAAGTGCGACAGCGCGTCATCACCGGCGGCGTGGCCATGCCGATCGTTGACGTCCTTGAAGTGGTCCAGGTCGAGCATCAGCACGGCCGCCGGCTCGTCTGGCGCATGTTGCAACTGCTGCCACCGGGTCTGTAGATAGTGCAGCAGCTGCCGGCGGTTGGGCAGCCGGGTCAGGCTGTCGGTGGTGGCCAGTTCATGCAACCGTGCTTCGGCCAATTTGCGGTCGGTGATGTCGACCGTAGTGCCCATCATGCGCAATGGGCGGCCCTGCTCGTCATGCGCGACGATGCGGCCTCGGCTGGCTACCCAGCGATAGCTGCCGTCGCGGCACCGCAGGCGGTGTTCGACGTGGTAGGCATCGGTGGTGCTATCGAAGTGCGCCTGCATGGCGGCTTTGACGTAATGAGCATCATCGGGATGAAGACGTCCGTAGCTTTCCTCGATACGGGAGCCAACCTCGTGATCGGCATAGCCGAGCAGGGCCTTCCACCCTGCGGAATAATGGATTTCGCCCGTCTGGATATTGCGATCCCACAGACCCGTGCCGCTGCCGGTCACCGCCAGCAGCACGCGCTCCTGGTCCGCGTGCCGGGCCTGCAGCGCGACTTCGGTCTGGCGCAGGGCGGCCAGCAGTTGCGCCTGCGCCTGGGCCAGGGCGGCAAAGTGGGCCAGGCGGTTCCGCATCTCGGGCGCGGGCGGGCAGGCCAGCAACAGGCCGACCACCCCCTGCACGTTGCCGTCGGTGTCCAGCCAGGCTTGTCCGGCATAGAACAGCGGCGCGTCCTTGTCCTGATCCGGCCAAACCAGCAACGCGCCGCCCTCATGCCTGCCGACGAAGGCCAGAGCATCGGCCGTGGGCAGGCCGGCGATCTGCCAATCCGCCGCAGGCAGGCGCAGCGCCACGAACGCTGCTTCGCACTCGAACTGCTGGGACATCAATGAGGCCAGCAGGCTGGGGGCGCTGGCCAGAGGGGGGAAGGGGTCCGGCATAGGGCGGGTCACAGATCAATGAGCGGGAGTGTACGTCAGCTCAGTGGCGCCAACGATGACGGTTTGACCCGGTCAGGATCGGGGATTCAGGGGCGAGCCGCTGAGCGGCCGGGCGACGGGGCCGGCGCGTCAGGGCAGGGCGGTCTGCATGTCGGCCCAGATGCCCTGCGCGGCGGCCTTGCCGCTGGCCAGGCAGGCGGTCAACAGGTAGCCGCCGGTCGGCGCCTCCCAATCCAGCATTTCGCCGGCGCAGTAAACGCCGGGCAGCGCATGCAGCATGAAATGGGGTGTGAGCGCCTCCAGGCGCACGCCGCCGGCGCTACTGATGGCCTCGTCAATGGGGCGGGGCCGCAGTAGCGGGATGGGCAGGGCTTTGATGCGGCGCGCCAGCAGGTCGAGATCATTGAAGTCGGGCAGGCATTCGCGCAGCAGCGCCGTCTTTACCCCTTTGAGGCCCAGGCGGCTTTGCATGTGGCTCGACCAGGAGCGCGCGCCGCGCGGATGGTGCACGGCCTGCAGAACGCGTTGCGCGCTCCAGCCGGGCAACAGGTCGAGCCACGCGGTCGCATGGCCCGTGGCCGCGAGGCTGTCGCGCAACGGCGCCGACAGGGCGTAGACCAGCCCACCCTCGATGCCGTGGGCGCTGATCATGCATTCGCCGGCCCGGCCAGGCGCCGCCTCGGCCAACGACAGGCGTACCGATTTCAGCGGCTGGCCGGCGTAATGCGTCTTGAAGTGTTCGCTCCAAGACACATCGAAGCCGCAATTGGCCGGCAGCAACGGCGTGGTGTCCACGCCGTTGGCCGTCAAAGGGGCCAGCCACGCACCGTCCGAACCCAGGCGGGCCCAACTGGCTCCGCCCAGCGCCAGCAGCACCGCGTCTGCCGCGTGCTGTTCCTCGCCCTGGGGAGTGTCGAAGCGCAGACAGCGCGGGCCGGCCGGTGTGCCGGGCGGCCATCCCAGCCAACGATGGCGCATGTGAAAGCGCACGCCCTGGGCGCGCAGCCGCGCCAGCCATGCCCGCAGCATGGGCGCGGCCTTCATTTCCTTTGGAAAGACTCTGCCCGAGCTGCCCACGAAGGTTTCCACGCCGAGCCCATACGTCCATTCGCGCAGCGCCTGCGGGTCCATATGGGTCAGCCAGGTGGCGACCTGCCCGGCTCGGGCGCCGTAGCGGTCCACGAACTGTGGCAGGGGCTCGCTGTGCGTGAGGTTCAGCCCGCCCCGGCCGGCGAGCAGGAATTTGCGACCCACCGAAGGCATGGCGTCGTAGACATCGACCTGGGCGCCCGCCTGGGCCAGGGTCTCGGCGGCCATGAGACCGGCTGGGCCTGCGCCGATTACGGCGATGCGGGAGGAAGAAGGGGACATGAGAAAGAATGCCGACTGTTCAGGCCGGCATTGTCTCACGCGCCGCCGCAGGGGCCCGGCGTCTGGGCCGCCTCGGGGTTGGATTGGCCACGGCTGCCCACCAGACGAATCAAGCTGATTTCCGATGGTGCCGCCAACCGCATGGGCGGGCCCCAATAGCCAGTGCCTCGGCTGGTGTAGACCCAGAGCCCGCCCTGCCGGTGCAGGCCGGCGGTAAACGGCTGCTGCAGACGCACGAAAAATCCCCACGGGAAAAACTGCCCGCCATGGGTGTGGCCCGACAGTTGCAAGGTGTAGCCCAACGGGGCTGCGGCGGCCGCGCTGCGCGGCTGGTGCGCCAGCAGAATTTTCACCGGCGCGCCGGCCGGTGCGCCTTGCAGCGCCTTTGCAGGATCGCTGCGTTGACCCGGATCGAAGGCACCGGCCCCGAAATCCGTCACGCCGGCGACCACCACCGGTTGGTTCCTGACCCGGATCACGGCGTGCTCATTGAGCAGAACGGTCAGCCCCAGCCGCCGGAATTCGTTGACCCAGGACGCCGCGCCCGAGTAGTACTCGTGGTTGCCCGTCACCAGATAGACGCCGCCCGGCGCGCGCAGATCGGCCAGCGGGCGGGTATGGGCCGCCAATTGCGCCACGCTGCCGTCGACGACGTCGCCCGTGATGGCGATGAGGTCGGGATGCAAGGCATTGACCGCATCCACGATGGCCTGCACATAGGGCGCTTTGATCGTCGGGCCCACATGGATGTCGCTGATCTGAGCGATGCACAGGCCTTCGAGCTCGGCCGGCAATCCGTCGATGGGTACGTCGATGTGTTTGACCCGCGCCAAGCGACGCGCATTGAAAAACCCCCACACACTCCCGGCCAATGCCAGCAGCGGCACGGCGGCGGCACTGGCCGGCCGCAGTCGCGCCATGTCCGGCACACCGCTTGCCAGGCGCAGCAGCCCTGCCATGACCAGCACGACGTCGCGCAGTACGGTCAGCACAAACAGCGACGAGAAAAACCCCATGGCCAGCAGGCCGATCCAGGCCATCCGGTCGGCCCACGGCGGCCGCCCCGATGAGCGGCTGAGCATCCCGACAGGGATGAGGATGCAAGAGGCAATGAGCACGAGGATGGCAATGGATTTGCCTGCCATGCCCATGGGCAGATCCGGGATGATGCGGATGCCGACATACACATGTGCCAGCGCGCCCAGGGTGAGAAAACGGATGAAAAATGAGGACTTGCGCAGTGCCACGTTGCCTCCGGATCGATGCGCGGACAGAATAGGCTAACCGATACCGCCGGCAGACGGCGGCCTTAACATTGGCTTTTCTTTTGCGCAGAGGCATCGAGCATGCACCGGCTTGTACGCGCTCCCAGTCTGTTGATGGCCCAGCATTGGCTGAATCTGTTGCGGCAGGCCCGCGTGGCCGCTGACGTGCACAATCAGCATCTGCAAGGTGCATTGGGCGAAATCCCGGCCGACCAGTGCGGCCCTGAAATCTGGATCGAACGCGAGGCCGACCGCGATCTGGCCTTGCGGCTCATCGGTCTGGCGCCCGGGGGAGACGGGCCTGCCTTGCCCTGGCGGTGTCCGGCGTGCGGCGAGCGGCTCGAGCCGCAGTTCAGCGCTTGCTGGCATTGCGGCACGGACCGCTCCTGACAGGCGGGCATGCGCCGAGCCTGGCACTCGGCCAGGCCGGCAGCGGTCAGGCCGGCGCGTTAAGCGACGTGAGTTTGCGCAGCTCGGGGAATTTCCACATCCAGATGCCCGCCACGGCGATGGTCCCCACTCCACCGAGCACGACCGCGGCAACGGTGCCGAACATGGCCGCGGTGACACCCGACTCGAACTCGCCCAATTGGTTGGAGGTGCCAATGAACAGCGTGTTGACCGCGCTTACTCGGCCCAGCATCTCATCCGGCGTGTTGAGCTGCACCAGGGACGAGCGCACGACCACGCTGATCGAATCGGCCGCGCCCAGCACCACGAGCGCGCCCAGCGACAGGGGAATGGCGGTCGACAGACCAAAGACGATGGTGGCCAGGCCAAAGAGAAACAGAGCACCGAAAAGCAGCCGGCCCACATGGCGCTCCATGGTCATGCGGGCCAGCATGAGCGACATCAGCGCAGCACCCACGGCGGGCGCGGCGCGCAGTGCACCCAATGCCCAGGGGCCGGCATGCAGGATATCCTTGGCAAAGACGGGCAGCAGGGCGGTTGCGCCGCCCAGGAGCACGGCAAACAGATCCAGCGACAGTGTGCCCAGCAGCAGGCGCCGGCTGGCAATGAAGCGGATGCCGGCGAACAGCGTGTGCCAGGTCGTCGGCGCCCGGTGCGGGGGCGCGCGCTCCGTGCGCACCCGCAGAATGGACACCAGGCCGAATACATACATCAGCGATGCAATGCCATAAATCCAACCGGCTCCGATGCCGTAGCCGATGCCGCCCAGCGCCGGGCCGGCAATCTGGGCGATCTGGTTCGACGAGGCCGACAGGGCTGTGGCGCGCGGGATCCACGCGCGGGGCACGATGGCCGGGATAAGCGTGGGTAGCGTAGGCGCTTCGAAGGCCCGCGCCGAACTGATCACCATCACTGTCAGGTAAACGAGGGCTTTGCCGCCGAAGCCCTGTACCGCGGCCACTGCCAGCAGCAGGGTGGCCGCTCCTTCCAATGCCATGCAGACGGCCACGATGCGGCGGCGGTCATAACGATCGGCGACGTGGCCCACGACCAATGTCAGGCACATCATCGGCAGAAACTGCGCCAGGCCGATCAGCCCCAGATCGAGTGCATTGCCGGTCAGGGCAAAGATCTGCCAGCCCACCGCGACCGACACGATCTGGTAAGCCAGCGAGGAGCAGAAGCGGGCGGCGAGAAAACGTCTGAAAGCAGGTCGCGACAACGGCGTGTCGGCAGGGGGCGAGTCAGCGGAGCTGGCCGGGGACATGGGACGGTCCGGAAGAGAGTGGCCAGGCCACCGAAGGCGCTGATTGTACGGACAACCGCTGACGGCGGCCTGGATCCGCCCGTGCTGGTCCCGGTGGGCCAGCGGGGCGGGCAGAGGCTCAGAAGGAGCCGAACATCGTTCCCAGGGCGATGACGGTGATCAGCGCGATGACGGGCATGAGAATGGTCACGGCGGCGATGTCGCCATAGGATTTGCGGTGAGTCAGGCGGCAGATGGACAGCAGCGTGATGATGGCGCCGGAGTGCGGCAGGGTGTCCATGCTGCCCGAGGCCAGCACCGCCACCCGATGCAGCAGTTCAGGGCTGATACCGGTTTTTTCGGCCATGGCGAGATAGTCGCTGCCCAGCGTGGCCAGCGCGATGCTCATGCCGCCCGACGACGAGCCGGTGATGCCGGCCAGCGTACCCATGGCGATGGCTTCCGAGATCAGCGGGTTGTCGGGCGCGACATCGAGCACGGCGTCGCGGATGATGGCAAAGCCGGCCAGGCTGGCGATCACGGCGCCATAGCCGACCTCGGAGGCGGTATTGAACAGCGGCAGCATGAAGCCGAAGACGCCCTTGTTGACCGTGTCGCGCAGATCGGCCCAGTGCTTCAGGCGTATCACGATCAGCATGATGCAGGCCGACGCCAGGGCAATGATGAGCGACCACAGACCGCTGACGCGCTTGGGGTCGATATCGGCATAGCGCTCGCCCATGGCGCTGAAATCCATGTGCGGAAAAATCCCATAGGTAAAGAGGGCGTTGACGCCGACGACCATCAGCAGGGGCAGCACCGCCAGCGCCAGCGGCATGCCGGGGTGGTCGCCGTGGTCGGGCGCCTGGATGGCATCCTCCGCTTCGCCATAGCCCTCGCCTGCGAGCAGGGCGCGACGGGCACGGGCAAGCAGCCAGGCCATGCCCAGCCCCAGCATGATGACCGCAGCGATGATGCCCAGCCCGGGCGCGGCAAACACATTGGTGCCGAAATAAGGAATGGGGATGGCGTTCTGGATCGACGGCGTGCCGGGCAGCGCGGTCATGGTGAGGGTAAACGACCCCAGCGCGATCGAGGCCGGTATCAGTCGCTTGGGGAGGGTGGCGTGGCGAAAGAGCGCTGTGGCAATGGGATAGACGGCGAACGCCACGACAAACAGGGAGACCCCGCCATACGTCAGCGCCGCGCAGGCCAGCACCACCGTCAGGATGGCGTGACGCGAGCCCAGCTTGTCGGTGATCCAGCGTGCCAGGGCGTAGGCCGCGCCAGAGTCGGCCATCAACTGGCCGAACAGCGCACCCAGCAGAAAGATGGGTAGAAACGAGATGACGTAGCCACCCAGCGCGGACATGAAAGTCTGCGTATACGCCGGCAGCAGCACGGCCGCGTCGCCCGATAGAATGACCGCCACCGCCGCCATGATGGGGGCGAGGATGAGCACGGTCACGCCCCGGTAGGCAAAGAACATCAACAGCAGCAAGGACACGACAATGGCCAGCGTTCCCATCTATGTTTTCCTAGAGTCAGCAGTAAAGAGTGTGAGGTGGAGGCAGGTACGCCTGGCCCATTGAACAGGTCGTCGGGGTACGGGCGGGCCAAAGGGGGAGATTATCGCGCCCGGCCGAGGTAAGCGGTGTGACAGGTCTAGCGAGCCTCGGACGCAGGGTGATCTTGCCGGGGCCATGGTAACCGCAGCCATCATCCCTGTCCGTGCGCGGCTGTCACGCCCGATTGCCGGGCAACTGTATCTGTCGCGCGCGGCACCGCGAGTTCACAATACGATAGTTCCCCATCGTACAGGCCAGGCATGCGTATCCTCGGTAAGGCGTCCTCGATCAATGTCCGCAAAGTCCTCTGGACGTGCGACGAACTGCGCTTGTGGCCTTGTCGCGAGGAGTGGGGAGCAGGCAAACGCGAACTCGATGAGCCGGGCTTTCTGGCGCTCAATCCCAATGCGCAGATTCCGGTCCTGGTCGACGGAGATTTCGTGCTCTGGGAGTCCAATAGCATCCTGCGCTACCTGGCCAACCAGAATGGGGCGGACTGGCTTTACCCGGCCGCGCCGCGCCCGCGGGCGCGGGTGGACCAATGGATGGATTGGCAGGCCAGCGACCTCAATTCGTCCTGGCGCTATGCCTTTATGGCGTTGCGGCGGCAGGCGCCTGCGTTTCAGGACGCCGCGCAGATCCAGGCGTCGTGCCTGGCATGGACACGGGCCATGGGCGTGCTCGAGGCGCGCTTGCATGACACCGGCGCCTATGTAGCGGGTCCGGCGTTCAGCTTGGCCGATATTGTCATCGGCTTGTCGGTGCAGCGCTGGCAGGCAACGCCTTGGGACAAGCCTGCACTGCCGGCTGTCGCCGCTTATTGTGCGCGGCTGGCTGTCAGGCCGGGTTTTAGCGCTTACGCCGAGCCCTGATCCCGCCATTCCTGCGCCAGCGCAGCCACCAATTGCGCGGCGGGCAGGCCCCGCGACAAGGCGGCGGCCTGGCCGGCCCATTGGGCGGCGTACCCGTGTTCGCCTCGCGCCTTGGCAGCGGCGTTGAGCGCTTTGCCGGCGTCGTACGTCATGGGGTAGCCGGGCGCCGGTGGCGTGCCGGCCTGCTCGCCGAAGGCCGTGAAACGATTGACGACGCTGCGCGCCAGGCGCCCGGAGATCGCCCGGGTGAACGTGGTGGCTACGTGATCGTGGCCCAGCAGGGCCGCGCGATAGGCCGCGTCCGCGGCGGATTCCGGGCAGGTGATGAAGGCGGTGCCCAATTGCGCGGCCTGCGCGCCCAAGGCCAGGCCGCGGCAATGCCCGCCCCATCCATGATGCCGCCGGCGGCGATGACAGGCCGCTGCAGGCGCGAGGACAGCAGTCGAGTCAGGGCCAGCGTGCCCAGGCGCTCGTCACGTGCCGTGTCATCGAACGTGCCTCGGTGGCCGCCCGCCTCGATGCCTTGCGCCACGATGGCGTCGACGCCCGCCTCGGCGACACGGCGGGCCTCGTCGGGCTGGGTGGCCGTGGCCATCAGGTAAATGCCCGCCGCCTGCAAGGCCTGGAGTTTCTTGCGGTCGGGCAGGCCGAAGTGCAGGCTGACGACCGCAGGCCGTGTATCGAGCAGCATCTGCAGCATCTCGTCATCGGTCTGGAAACTGGTATAGATCTCGCGCAGCTCATCGGGCGGCTCGGCGCCGAACGCGGCAAAGTGCGGCGCCAGCGCGCGCAGCCAGGCGGCCTGGCTGACCGGGTCGGCCACCCCGGGACGATGGCAGAAGACGTTGACCGCGAACGGGCGCTGGGTCAGGGCGCGGGTGGCATCGATGGCTTGGCGCGCGGCCTGCGCGTTGCCCGCGCCCAGGCCCAGCGCGCCCAGGGCTCCGGCATTGGAGACCGCCGCCGCCATGGCCGGCGTGCTCACGCCCGCCATGGGCGCCTGGACGATGGGCAAGGACAGGCCCAGACGGGCAGTGAAGTCGTTCATGATCAGGCTCCTTGGTGATCAGTCGCGCAGTGCGGCCAGCAGCGCCTGGTAGTTGGCGCTGGCATGGCCCTGGCGGCGAATGAGAAAGCAATGGGCGGGCCCGATGGCGCGCGTGGGCAAGGCAAAGGCGTGCAGCGCCAGCACCGATTGGGGCAGTACGGCCATGGCCGAGCCTGCCATGACGCAGGCCAGCATGGCGTGATAGGATGCCAGCTCCATTATTTGCAGCCGGCCTGGATCGCTGCCCGCCTCGCGCAACCATTGCTCGGCGCGCTCGCGGTACACGCAGCCGCGCGCGAACGCGGCCAGCGCCTGTGGCTGGCCGCCGCCTGGCGGCAAGACCAGCAACAGGTCCTCGGTAAAGAGATAGTGGCCCTGCAGGCCAACGCCCAGGGCGCCGACATCGTCGCTGCGTTGCGGATAGGGGTGAGCCACGATGGCGCAGTCCAGCGCGTGGCTGGCCACGGCATCGGCCAGCGCGCGCGTCGTGCCGGTGCGCAACTGGAGGTCGATGCCAGGGTGGCGGGCGTGCAGGCGGGCCAGGGGCTGGGGGAGCCGGCTGGCCGCGGTGCTCTCCATCGAGCCCAGGCGCAGGCAGCCGCCGGGCTCGGCCACGCGCACGGCCTGCTCGGCCTCGGCGGCCAGATCCAGCAGGCGGCAGGCGTAGCCCGCCAGAGTCTGGCCTGCATCGGACAGCAGCATGCGTTTGCTGTCGCGGGTAAACAGTGCCGCGCCGAGGCTGTCCTCCAGTTGCTGGATCCGGGTGCTCACGTTCGACGGCACCCGATCGAGGGCCTTGGCCGCTCGGGTGACGCTTTGCTCGCGGGCAACCGACAGAAAAATGCGCAGATCGGAGAGTTCCATTGCAGAGTCCTGAGCGTGGCCTGCGAGCATAGCGCAATATTCTTTTTAAAAGAAATAATTAAAAAAATTATTCATATAAAAAGAACAAAATGGTGAGGGCGCTATCATCTTCCGTCTATTTGAGGAGTCGTCATGCGGGATTGGTTGATCCGTCTGCCCAAGGCCGAGTTGCATATTCACCTGGAGGGCGCGCTGGAGCCCGAGCTGCTTTTTGCGCTGGCGCAGCGCAACGGCATACGCTTGCCATGGGCCGATATCGAGTCCTTGCGCCAGGCCTATCACTATCAGAATTTGCAGGAATTTCTGGACCTGTACTACCTCGGGGCTCAGGTGCTGCAAACCGAGCAGGACTTCTATGACCTGACCTGGGCGTATCTGAACAAATGCGCCGAGCAGGGCGTCACCCATACCGAGCCTTTTTTTGACCCCCAGACGCACACCGATCGCGGCGTACCGTTCGAGACGGTGCTGTCGGGTATACAGGGCGCCTTGGCTGACGGGCGCCGGCAGTTGGGTATATCGAGCGGCCTGATCCTGAGTTTTCTGCGCCATTTGCCCGAGGCTGCGGCCATGGCCACGCTCGAGCAGGCGCTGCCTTATCGCGATGCCTTCATCGCGGTGGGTTTGGACAGCAGCGAGGCAGGATTTCCACCGCGACTGTTCGAGCGCGTGTTCGCCCGCGCCCGGGCCGAGGGGCTACCCGCCGTGGCGCATGCCGGAGAGGAAGGCCCACCGGCCTACATCTGGGAGGCGCTGGATCTACTGAAGGTCAAGCGCATCGACCATGGCGTGCGCGCTTGGGAGGATGCACGGCTGATCGAGCATCTGGTCGATATCCAGATGCCGCTGACGGTGTGCCCGCTGTCGAATGTGCGGCTTAACGTGTTCTCGCATATGGGTGAGCACACGGTGTTGGACATGCTGGACCGCGGCCTGAATGTCAGCATCAATTCGGACGACCCCGCCTATTTTGGCGGCTATGTGCTGGAGAATTTCCTGGCGCTGCAGCAACACTTGCCGCTCACACCCGAGCAGGCTCGCCAACTGGCCGACAACAGTCTGGCTGCGGCGCTTGCCCCGCGCGCCTGAGCACGGGCTTGCAAGCACCCTAGGTTTTTGCCCCAAGCCTCCGGATAAGCGCCTCGTGCGAGGAGTAGGCGCGTAAAAGCGCGGCCGTATCGGCCAGCTCGAATTCGCTGAACTCGAACCCCGGCGCGACCGTGCAGCCGACCAGCGCAAACCCGCCGGGGTCGGCCAGTTCGGCGGCAAACCAGTTGCCCGCCGCGACGGTCACCTGAAATTCCGTGTCGGTCAACGAGGCGCCCAGCCGGTGCGTACGCAGCCCGCCGTGAGCCTGCAACTCATGAACACGCAGTTCGGTGCCGGTGTAAAAATGCCAGGTTTCATCCGACTGGATACGGTGCCAGGCCGAATAGGCCCCATCGCATAGCAGGTAGTAAATCGCCGTCGCGGCGCGGCGGCTGGCGCCGTCGTCGCGGCGTACGGTTTGCGCGGCGCGATAGGTTTCGCGGTAATAGCCGCCCTCGGGGTGGGGATGAGCTTGAGGCGGCGCACGAGGTCTTGCGCATTCATACCGGTAATCCGCCAGTCAAAACGCTATTTTGCCGGGATATCGAGCAGGCGCAAGAGGTTGTTGACGACTGCCGCGCGCTCGCCGCGGCGCACGGCCAGCCCGAGCACGGCGCGCGGCCAGTCAAGCTCCAGGGGCAGATAATGAATGCCGCGCGCGCGCATGTGCCGCATGGACGCCGGTACGATGACCACGCCGAGACCGGCGGCCACCAGGTTCACGGCCGACGACAGTTGCGGGGCGCGCTGACGAATGGCCGGGTTGAATCCCTGACGGCGGCAGGCGGCGATGATGTCGGCCGACAGCCCATAACCCGATTTGCGCGAGTAATCGATGAACCGATCGTCACGCAGGTCCGCCAACGCGATGCGAGTGCGCCCGGCCAGGGCATGGCCGCTGGGCAGGGCGGCAATCAGGCTTTCTTCCTCGAGCGGCAGATAATCGATCGCCCCGGACAGGGCAAACGGCGGGCGCACGAAAGCCGCATTCAGATCACCGGCCGCCAGGCTCTGCACCAGGCTCTCGCTCTGGCTTTCTTCCAGGCGCAGCTCCACATCGGGATGCGCCTGCTGATAGGCGCCGATGGCGCCTGTGACGGTGTCGTTGAACGACGCCGATTCGGTAAACCCCAGTCGCAGCACGCCGACTTCGCCGCGGGCGGCACGGCGGGCAATGTCGCCGGCCTCGGCCACGCGCGCCAGGATGTGCTGGGCGCAAGGCAGAAATGCGCGTCCGGCTTCACTCAACACCACGCCGCGGCCCACGCGGTCAAACAACGGGGTGCCGATTTCGCGCTCAAGTTCGCGGATCTGCTGGCTCAGCGGGGGTTGCGCCATGCCCAGCAGCTCCGCGGCCCGGGTGAAATGCTGCGTCTGGGCCGTGACCACGAAGTAGCGCAAATGCCTGAGTTCCATCGCCCAAAATCCATACGTTAAAGGTACTGGTAAGTCATTTTTAATATATTAGACATTTGGATTGAATCTGACCATCATGGCGACCCCAGGGGCCGCGGCCCCCTTTGCGAGGAGTTTGCTCATGAAACCCACCCAAAAACTGCGTCTGGCGCTGTCCGCCGGCCGGACCCTGGTGGCGCCTGGCGCGTACGACGGCATGTCGGCCCGCCTGGTTGCCGATGCGGGCTTTGACGCCGTCTACGCCAGCGGCGGCGCGATCGCGCGCGCTGCCGGCTACCCCGATCTGGGTATTCTGAGCTTTGCCGAGGTGCTCGACCGCATCGAGAAAATCGTCGAAGCCAGCGGGTTGCCCGTTGTGGCCGATGCCGATACCGGCTTTGGCGGATCGGCCAATGTCGAACGCACCGTGCGTGCGTTCGAACGGGCAGGCGTGGCCGGGTTTCATATTGAGGATCAGTCCTTTCCCAAGCGTTGCGGCCACCTCGATGACAAGAGTCTGGTCGACGCCGATGAGATGTGCCTGAAGATCCGCATCGCGCGCCAGACGCTCAGCGATCCGGATTGCCTGGTGATCGCCCGTACCGATGCGATCGCGGTCGAAGGGTTCGAGGCGGCCTTGGCGCGCGCCGAGCGCTACGTGCAGGCCGGCGCCGACATGATCTTCGTCGAGGCGCCCGAAACCCTGGAGCAGATTCGCGAGATCGCCCGGCGCCTGCCCGGCCCCAAGCTCATCAATATGTTTTACGGTGGCAAGACCCCGCTGGTGCCGGTCGAAGACCTGTCGGCCATGGGGTATCAACTGGCCATCATTCCCTCGGATCTGCAGCGCGCGGCCATTCATGCCATGCAGAAGACGCTCGCCCAAATCCGAGCCACAGGCGATGCCAGCGCGTTGGCCCAGGAGCTCACCAGCTTCAAGGAACGCGAAGAAATCGTGCAAACCCGCCGTTACCTGGCGTTGGACGCGCTGTAATTTCGCGCGCCCGAGTTTTTTCTGAGGAGACACCCTATGAAACCTTCGTTCAAGGCAGCCATGGCGCTGACCCTGGCTGGATTGGCCTTCGGCGCTCAGGCCGCCGACTGGCCCGATCACCCGATCACCTTCGTCGCACCGTTTTCGGCCGGCGGCGCCAATGATCTGGTGGCACGCATCGTCGCCAAGGCGGTGGCCACGGAGCTCAAGGCAAACGTCATTGTCGAAAACCGTCCCGGCGCCGGAGGCGTGGTCGGCTCGGCCCATGTGGCACGCAGCGCGCCCGATGGCTACACCTATCTGGTCGGCAGCAACGGCACGGTCACCAACAGCCTGATTCGCTCCGACCAGCCCTACAAGGACGAAGAACTCACTCCGGTCGCCCTGTTGTCGATCACCCCCTCGGTCATTGTCACCAACCCGGACAACCCGGCCAAGGATCTGAAGGAGTTCGTCGCCAACGCCCGCGCCAAGAAGACCGATCGCATCACCTTCTCGACGGCTGGCAACGGCAGCACGCCGCATTTCGTGGCCGTCATGATGAAGCAGGCCACGGGCCTGCCGGTCGAGCCGATCTCGTATAAAAGCGGCTCGGAGGGTGTGACCGCGGTGGTTGGCAAGCAGGTCGACGCGACATCCGAGGCCAGTATCGTGACGCTGCCCCTGGTCAAGTCGGGCAAACTCAAGGCCCTGGCCACCACATTGGACAAGCGCATGGCCAGCGCGCCGGATATCCCCACCACCAAGGAAGCCGGCTTCCCGACGATTCAGATCGGCCATTGGGCTGGCTTGTATGCGCCGACGGGTACGCCGGCCGACGTCATGGACAAGATGAACGCCGCGGTCAACCGCGCCCTGAAAACCCAAGATGTGCAGGACGCGCTCAAGTTGAGCAGCATTGAGCCGGGCGGTGGCAGCCGCGCCGAGTTCACCGACTTTGCGACCAGCGAGCGTGCGCGCCTGACCGACGTGGTCAAGCAAGGCCACATGCGCGGCGACTGAGCGCCGGAAAAACGGTCTGTCGCAGCGAAAAACGCCGGGGTCCGCCCCGGCGTTTTTCGTGTCGGCCACGAGAGTAGAATGGCTCGCATCTTTATGGGGGAAGTCCGTTATGTCCAAACTTCGTATCGCCCTGGCCCTTGCCGGCCTGGTCGCCAGCGCTGCCGTGTCGGCGCAAACCACCTTGCGTATCGGCCTGCAGGATGATCCTGACGTGCTGGATCCGGTCCGCGCGCGCACCTTCGTCGGACGCATTGTGTTCGCCTCGCTGTGCGACCGTCTGGTCGACATCACGCCCGATCTGAAGTTCGTGCCGCAACTGGCCGAGTCCTGGTCCACGTCGGAAGACGGCAAGTCGCTGACCTTCACGCTGCGCAAAGGGGCGGTCTACCATGACGGCGCACCCATCGATGCCGCCTCGGTAAAGGCCAACCTCGATCGCGCCATGACGCTGCCCGACAGCAATCGCAAGAGCGAGTTGTCTTCGGTGGCCAGTGTCGAAGCGCCCGATGCGCAGACCGTCGTGTTGCGCCTGAAAGAACCCGACGCGTCCTTGCTGTCGCAACTGTCGGACCGTGCCGGCATGATGATTTCGCCGGCCACCTTCGACAAGGATCCGGGTAGCAAGCCCGTTTGCTCCGGCCCGTACCGGTTCAAGGAGCGCGTGCAGAACGACCGCATCGTGCTGGAGAAATTCCCGCAGTACTGGGATGCACCCCACTACCATTTCGATCAGGTGGTCTTCACGCCCATTCCTGATTCGACCGTGCGCCTGAACAACCTGCGCGCCGGTGGCCTGGATATTGTCGAGCGCATTGCGCCCTCCGACGCGGATGCGGTCAAAAACGACGCCAAGCTGACGCTGGCGCCGGTCACCGGCCTGGGCTTTCAGTCCATCGCCGTGAACATCGGCAATGGCGCGCGCGCCGACACGCCGCTGTCCAAGGACGCACGCGTGCGTCAGGCCCTGGATCTGGCGATCGATCGCGATGTGATCAACCAGGTCGTGGGCCAGGGCATGTTCCAGCCTGCGCACCAACCTTTCCTTCCCGCCAGCTTCGCCTACGACAAGAGCGTCGAGCACGCAGGGCGCGATCCCAAAAAGGCCAAAGAGTTGCTCAAGGCCGCCGGCCATGACCGTGTGAAGTTCGAGCTCACCTATGGCAACAACACCACCATGCAGCAGGTGATGGAAATCATCCAGGCCATGGGTGCAGAAGCCGGTTTCGACATCACGTTGCGGCCGCTGGAGTTTGCCGCGGTGCAGGCCGCGCTGGCGCGTGGCGACTTCCAGGTCGGACAGACGGGCTGGTCCGGCCGTGTCGACCCGAGCGGCAATATCCACCAGTACGTCAGTTGCAAAGGCAATCTGAACGATGGCCGCTTCTGCAACGCCGATGTGGACAAACTGCTCAACGAGGCGCGCGTGACGTCCGACGAAGGCAAGCGCCGCGCCCTGTACAGCCAGGTGCTGCAGACGATGCAGGCTGAGCGTCCGCAGATCTATCTGTTCTACCTGCCCTGGGTGTTTGGCGCGCAGAAAAAGCTCGAGGGATTCGTTGCCTATCCGGATGGCCTGATCCGCCTCAAAGACGTCAAGGTAGCCAAGAAGTGATCATGGACACGCGCATGTTCACGACCCGCCCCGAGATCCTGGGCAGCTTCGGCGTGGTCACCTCCACGCACTGGCTGGCCAGCGCCAGCGGCATGAGCCTGCTCGAGCGCGGCGGCAATGCGTTCGATGCCGCCGTGGCCGCAGGCTTCGTGCTGCAGGTCGTCGAGCCGCATCTGGTCGGCCCGGCCGGCGAGGTGCCGGTGCTGTTTCACTCGGCGCGTACGGGCAGGACGGAAGTGCTTTGCGGGCAGGGCCCCACCCCGGCTGGCGCCACGCTGGAGCACTATCGCAGCCTGGGGCTGGATCTGATCCCCGGCAACGGCCTGTTGCCGGCAGTCATCCCCGGGGCGTTCGATGCCTGGATGCTGCTGCTGCGTGATCACGGGTCGATGCGCGTGCGCGATGTCCTTGAACCTGCCATCTTCTACGCCGACACGGGTCATGCGCTGATGCCGCGCATCAGCAACACCATCGCCGGCCTGAAGGATTTTTTCCTGCAGCACTGGCCCAGCACGGCCGAGGTGTATCTGCCTGGCGGGCAGGTGCCGCGCGCGGGCAAGCTTTTTCGCAATCCTGCCCTGGCGCGCACGTGGCGCCGCGTGCTGGCGGCCGCGGAGGCCGCCGGCGCGGATCGCGAACGCCAGATCGAGGCGGCGCGCGATGCCTTCTATCGCGGCTTTATTGCCGAAGCGATAGACAGCTTCGTTCGCAACGAGGTCATGGATGAAAGCGGACGCGCGCATTGCGGCGTGTTGCGGGCTTCGGATCTTGCCGGTTGGTCAGCCACCTACGAAGCTGCCGCGACCTACGATTACGGTGACTACACCGTGGCCAAGGCCGGCGCCTGGAGCCAGGGGCCGGTGTTCCTGCAGACCCTGGCGCTGCTCAAGGGAACCGATCTTGCGGCAATGGGACCGAGCAGCGCGGACTTCATCCATCATCTGACGGAGGCGATGAAACTTGCCTTCGCCGATCGCGAAGTCTATTACGGTGACCCGGCATTCACCGATGTGCCGCTCGATACGCTGCTGTCGGACGCCTACAACGACGCACGCCGTGCGTTGATCGGCGGGTCCGCCTCGCAGGAGCTGCGCCCGGGACAGATCCCCGGGTTCGAAGCGCAACTGGCGCGCGTCATGGATACGCTGTCGCGCCTGTCCAAGGTGACGCCGGTGGGGGCGCCGGGCAGCGAACCAACACTTGCCGACATGCGCGCCTCGGTCAAGCGGGGCGATACCACCCATGTGGATGTCATCGACCGTTGGGGCAATATGGTCTCGGCCACGCCCTCGGGTGGCTGGTTCCAGTCGTCGCCGGTCATCCCCGAACTCGGTTTCGGCCTCAATACCCGCGCCCAGATGTTCTGGCTGGAGCCTGGCCTGCCGTGCTCGCTGGCTGCGGGCAAGCGGCCACGCACCACGCTCACACCGACACTGGCTCTGCGTGAAGGCAAGCCGTACATGGTGTTTGGCACGCCCGGTGGCGACCAGCAGGAGCAGTGGCAGTTGCTACTGTTCCTGCGCCACGTCCATCATGGCCTGAACCTGCAGGAGGCCATTGATATGCCGATGTCGCACACCCAGCATTTCCCGACCTCGTTTTACCCGCGCGACCGCAAGCTCGGACATCTGGCCGTCGAGGTCAGCTTCGGCCGTGACGTGATCGAGGACCTGCGCCGCCGCGGGCACGCCATCGAAGAGGCGCCCGCCTGGAGCGTGGGCCGTCTGACGGCGGCCGCACGCGACGCAGACGGGCTGCTGCATGCCGCCGCCACGCCGCGTCTGATGCAGGCCTACGCGATCGGTCGCTGACGCGCGGAGCCGGGGGGAGATCCCTGGTTGCAGGTCGATGGAAAAAAGGGGCGTTTTTCTTCCATATGCCTGCGCCAGGCCGATCCGGCAGTAAGCGGGGCCGCGGCGTCCCGAGACCCGTGGCACGAGCGCCAGGGTGCAATGAAAAAGCCGCCCCGCGGCGGCATGCAGAACGATCGTGGGACGGCTGACGCTTACACTTCCATCAAGTCGCGACCGGTGCGAGTCTGTAACCACACCTGCGTGTCGTGCCGCAGGCTGCGGACATACTGCAGCAGGAAAGCCTGCACGGCGCGCATTTGCTGCGGGTCGAACTGCCGACTTAAAAAGTGCACCTCCTCCAGGACGGCCTGGCGGGCCTGAACGAGTTCCTTGCAGCGCTCCGCCACCGGATGGATGACGATGATCCGACGGTCCAGCGGATGGCGGCCGCGCTGCACGAAGCCCGCCGCTTCGAGCCGATTGATCAGGGCCGTGGCGCCGCCCCAACTGATCCCCAGCAACTGGCCCAGTTGGCCGGTGGGCAGCGACTCCAGCTCCTGCACCAGCTCCAGCGCCTTGATCTCCGTGACGGACAGACCAAGTTTTTCCGCTACCGCGGCCTGGTTGGCGGTGGCGTATACCGCCAGTTGCTGGCTCAGGATGGCGGCAATGTCGGCCGCCGCGCCCGTTTGGGCAGCGGGCGGTTCCCCGAATTTGCTAAGGTCGACCTCGCGGTGACGTTCTTCGGTAACGATACGGTCTGCTTCGAACATGGCGTTGCTCCGGGAGATTGGCTCGGTCCGGTTGAGTTACTTCTTGCTGCCCAGGCCACCCAGCAGTCCGCCGAGCAGTCCGCCGAGCAGTCCGCCGTTGGTCGTTGCGGAGGTTCCGGTGGTGGTGCTGCCGGTGTTCAGGCCGCCCAACAGTCCACCGAGCAGCCCGCCGTTGCCCGCGTTGCCGGCCGAGGAAGTGGCCGAGGCCACGCCGCCGGTGACCGTGGCAACCGTCGTGGTCACCGTGCTCACCACACCGCCGACCAGTCCGCCTGCGGCGCCGCCACCCAGTACACCACCCAGCGCGCCACCGTTGGCCGTGTTGGCGGCACCCGTCACGCCGCCCAGTACACCCCCCAGCAACCCGCCATTGTTGGCGGTGCCGCTTCCCGATGCGCTGGCCGTGAGCCCGCCCAGCAGGCCACCCAGCAGACCGGAGTTGCTGCCGGTGCCGCCCGTCGTGCCGCCGGTGACGCCACTGAGCAGGCCGGTCACCGGCGAGAGCAGGCCACCGTTGGCTGCGCCGCCCGTCACCCCGCCAAGCAGTCCGCCCGTGATGGGTGACAGGAGTCCACCCGTGCCGGCGTTCAGGCCCAGGCCGCCGGTCAAGGAGGCGACGGCGCCAGTGGCATCCTTCAGCACCGTACCCAAGGGGTTGGCGTTGCTGGCGTCAGCCTTGACCAGACCGCCTGCGTGCGCCACGGCGTTGCCTACGCCTTGCAGAACGCCGTCCAGGCCGCCGACGGGCAGGCCACCACCGAGCGACCCGCTGGCGCCAGCGATCGTGCCGCCCACGCTCGACAGCAGGCTGGAGACGGGTGCGCCCAGGGTCGTCGTGGCACCGACAGTCTGCGTCAGGTTGGTGACCGTCGCGCCGACGGGCGCCACGGTGGGGTCGAGCCCTTCACCCACGGCGCTCAGTGCGGTTTGCAGGCCGAGCGGCAGAACATTGTCCGTCGCCTTGCCCGTGTTGTTCAGGGCAGGTTCCAGCAGGGCACCCTGAGACTGTCCCAGCAGGCCGCCGGTCAGTCCGGCGACGGCCTGTGTGACAGGTTGCAGCAGGCCACCGTCGCCGGTCAGCCCGGCGGTGAGTGCGCCAACCGCTCCGGTGGCGTTCTTGGCCACTTTGGTCAGCGGATTCGGATTGTTGGCATCGGCCACCAGAAGTCCGTCCGCGCTGGCCACCGTCTCGCCCAGGCCGCTGACCAGACCACCCAGGCCGCTGCTCAGGCCGCCGGGCAGCCCGCTGCCCGACAGCGTGTCACCCAGATTGCTGACCGTGCCGCCGACCGAGTTAAGTGTCGCTGCCACCGGTTCGCCCAGGCCGGTGGTGCTGCCCAACGTCTGAGTCAGGTTTTCCACGGTGGCCACGACCGGCTGAAGCGTGGGATCCAGCGCCTTGCCGACGCCGCCCAGTGCCGCTGCGGTATTCAGGGGCAGGGCGTTATCCACGGCTCCGCCCGTGCCTCCCAGCGCGGTTTGCAGCAAACCTGCCGTAGTCGTATTGACTGGAGGATTGGAGGGATCTTGTCCACCGTTGTTGCCACCTCCGCCATTATTGGTGCCGCCGCCGGTATCACCGCCCAGGCCGGGGCCGACGCTGGCCGTATGTCCGCCACCGCCGCCGCCGCCGCAAGCGGTCAGGGCCGCCAGTACGACCGCGCTCATCAGGGAAAGTGCAAGCCGGGACGGTGCGCGGCGAGTCTGGGTCTTCTCTTGCATGACGTGCTCCTTTGGAAGGTGATTCAGGCCGTTTGCCGCCCGATGCCTTTCCATACGCAGGATTCATGCCAAGTTTTTGAGGATTATCCCTGATATTGGGTGTTAACGTAGTTGTTGATTTTTAAAACCCATGCATATCAATGGCTTGCATTGATTATTGCAAGTATTGCGGCATAAAAAAACCTGCTTTTTTGCGAAAGCAGGCCTGATGTGAATGTGGTTATTCCTCGATATTCGCCGGGTGTTACGTCGAACGTTACGTCCGACGTAACGTAACGCGGGGCGTGTTACAGCGCATCGTAGAACAGGGAATAATTGGCGTTAAAACGTATGTCGCGGTCCCTGTCGTTCGCCGTTACTGAGCCGACGGGCTTGGCAATATTGAAGTCAAACAGGTAATACTTGTCGTCGGTAACCCGAAAACCCAGGGCCACCGACGACAGATGCTTGGGATTGACCGGCTTCAATGCCGGATTGTTGTACCAACTGCGTGCGTAATCGACCAGGGCATAAGGCTGCAGAGCCTGCAGATACTTATAGCCGATATTGAATCGGCGATTCACCTCCGCCGAAAGTCCCAGCCCCTTGTCACCGCTGATTTCGCCTTGCGGATAACCCATGCCGAAGCGCCAGCTGCCATATGACACCTGTTCCGAGGAGAGCAGAATGTCGCTGCTGTATTGCCCGGCGCCGCTGAGCACCAAACCGAATTGCGCCGGCAGCGTCACTGCCTGCCGCACGCTCAGGTTCCAGAGCGTGAAATCCAGATCCGTCGCCGGCGTGGCCTGATAGCCGTAATTGCTGGTGATCTTGGCCCGGGCGCCCATGCTGTCGACGCCCTTGGACACGCTCACCGTCGCGTCGGTGGAGCGCTCTGGCAAAACATCCAGGTAACGCAGTTCGGCGGTGGCCGCGCGCACGCGCGAGTCTTCCCGCAGCCAGTTGTCGCTGTTGTGCTGGTCATAGCGGTCTTTGGCGTTGGTGGCGTACACGCCCAGCGTCCCCGTCAGGGACCGGCGGTTATTCAACAGAAGCGGGTAGCTCACGCCTACGCCAATGCGGTCCGTCGTCACCTTGCGGCCAAAGCCCAGATACTGGATGGCTTCGTCGCGCGGCTTGGCCTGGTAATGGTAGCCGTCGACCTTGATCGCCCAGCCGTCATTGCCCACGGGTACACGGACATCGGCGGAAAAATACCGCACGTCGTCGGTATTCAGGGGCACGCTGGCCGTCAGGCGCACCTGTTCGCCCAATGGGGTGAGGCTGTTGGCACCCACGTTGACCATGGGTTGCATGCCTGTGCCCATGTCCGCCACGCCGCCGTTGCCGGTGAATTTCTTGCGGGTGGCGTTCACACTTAATTCAGTCGCGCCATTGGCCCGCTTGGGCAATTCCAGCGCGGGCGTGAACGACACGCCAGGCACCGTGCGCATGAGATTGAGCACGCGTTCCAGCGTCGCCTGTTTGAGGGGTCTGTCCTGCAGCAGCGGCTGGGCCAGATCCTGCAGCCTGGCTTGAGCATTACCGAGGTCGCCATCGATGCGCACAGTGTCGATGTAGCCTTCGACGACCGTCACCACCACCAGGCCGTCGGCAAAATCCTGGTTCTGCACGAGAGCGAAAGACAGTGGATAGCCACGTTCCCGATAGAGCGCGGTGATTTTGTCGACTTCGGTCACCAGCTGGGCAACGGTGATGTCCTTGCCCGCCAGCGGGGTGAGAAACGCGGACACCTCCTCAAACGGGAGGGTTTTGACGCCTGAGACGTCGAAATGGCGCGGAACAATATGTTGCGCCAACCTCGCGGCTACCGCCTGTTGCTCGGGCGTGGGTGCCACCGGTGTTTGCGGAGCGGCCGCGGGCGGGCGCTCGATGGTGGGCAGGGCATCCACGGGGTTGCCCCGCAGCGGACCATCGGCCCAGGCATGGGACGTAAACAGTGCCAGGCTGACGGGGATCAGCAAACTGCCGAAGACGGGATGCTTCATCGATGCGGGCTGTTTGAAATAAGGCGCGTGCGCGCGCTGGGGATTATTTTCGATTCGTGATCGCCACGATTTTTGTTGCATAGTGCCAGCAACAATTGCGCGTATCAATCCTGTGCAAACCCCATGAACTTAGATTGCGATTGTTGCATTGCACCCCCCTCGATGGCGCTCAATTGCCAGGGGTGGCCCCACAAAATTGCATATAAATTCAGTTTATTGCCAAAAATCCGAATATCTGTAGCAATTCTGTTGTCGCAATAGTTCGAATATAAGGGAAAACCCGGATGTAAGGAGAATGTTAATAGATAAGACTAGATAAACATTTCAAGACAAAAATTGCAGTAATTTTTGGCCACGGGGACCGTAGTTCTATATATCAGGAGACACGGCAATGATTTATTTTTTGCTGATGCTCGGTGTGAATTGACTGCGGAGTGTAGATGAATCCGGGTGATGTAATACCGCTCTCTTTTCAGATGGCGCTGGTGGCACTGTCTTTTGTCATCGCCTTTCTGGGAGCCTATGTCGCATTAAGTGCGGCTGCCAGAATTCGCCTGAATGTCCAATATGGCGACAACTGGCGGGGTTTTGCTGTGGTGGGAGCGGTGGCGATGGGCGGCATCGGCATCTGGGGCATGCATTTCATCGGCATGCAAGCGCAGTATCTGCATTCAACGTGACCTACAGCCTCTGGCCGACCATATTTAGCGCACTGGTCGCCATGGGCTTTTCCGGCGCGGCCTTTCTTTATGTCGGCGGCAAACCTTTTTCATTGCCGCGCTGCCTGGTCGCCGGCGTGGCCGTCGGCCTGGCGGTGGCCGCCATGCATTACATCGGCATGAGCGCCATGCGCATGCCCGCTATTTTTCGCTGGAACAGTTCGCTGATCGTGCTGTCCGTGCTGATCGCCATCCTCGCTGCGACCGTGGCGATCTGGCTGGCTTTCAATGTCCAGCGCGAGGGACAACGAGTGGCCGCCGCAGTGGTCATGGCCGTGGCGATCGGCGGCATGCATTACACCGGGGCCGCGGCTGGCGTGGTGGTCTGCAGCTCGCCGCTGGGGCCAGGGCAGGCCGGGCAGGTCGGCGGCGCGGCCCTGCCGTATGTGGCATTTATTGGTGCGGTGACGATTTTGATTGCGATGCGCTGGCAGATGCATCGCAGTTATAGACGCTATCAGTTGCGCATGGCGGCCCGGGTCGATGACCTGCTGGGCGCGGCGCACCCGGCCAGACCCGTGGTCTGAGCGCGAAGGACAGAGACAGTTGGTAAACCGGTTCAAGAAGGACCCCTGCCCGCGACGCCGGCAGGGTTAGTGGCAGCGCCCGAAGAGCGGGCGCGTTCATTCAACCTGTGCAGTACCTGTTTTCTCGCTTTTGGAGGTGTCTATGTTGGCGCAACTCTCTTCTTTCTGGCGTGACGAGGACGGCGCGACCGCCATTGAATATGGCCTGATCGCTGGTTTGATCGCAGTGGCGATTATTACTGCGGTCATCGAAGTGGGTGATGGGCTGAACGGGCTGTTTGGTCGAATCAGCACGGCATTGACCACTGCGACCGACGCACCGTAGGCCAGTTTCTACTTGTGTGGTGAAGCGATGAGGGCCGCGAGGCCCTCATCGCGGTAGTAATGCCCAGGAGCCCGACGGGCGTATCTCGCCTTGATGCCGTTGATCAACGACGGGAGTAGTGCCTTGTTGAAGGAGAATGCGTGGTGGATGGCTTGGCTGGCCTTCAACGCTGCCGTCGTGGTGTACGACCTGGGCTGGCGGTGCGTACCCGACTGGCTGGTGTCTCTGGCCGCGTTGGCGCAATTGGCCTGGCTGGCCGCGCATAGCTTGAGCGGAACCTGGCCGCCGGTCGGTCCGCATGGCTGGTTCGATGCCTGGCTGCCATTCGTGTTGGGATTGCTGTTCGTCGCGTTGTGACGCCTGCGCCTCATGGGGGCGGGCGACGTCAAGTATCTGGCCGTCATCGGCCTGTGGCTGGGGCTCATGCCCTGGCTGATGGTCCTGGTGCTGGCGAGCGTGCCGGCGGGCATCCATGCGCTGTGCCAGGCTTGGGGCGTGCTGCGCCATCCCCGGCGCGCGCGCCGGGGCGTTCCGTACGCGGCCTACCTGGCCCTGGTCGCGCTCAGTCTGGCGGTTATGCCGTCGAGTTGGCCCTGGTGTTCCTGGTGTTCTTCCTGGTGGTTTACGGCATTCTGACCTGGGGCCTGATCTTCGTGGCTCAGCAGTCCGTCAACTACGCCGCCGAAGAGGGCGCGCGCACGGCCCTGAAATGGCAGGGCGCCGACGCCATGGCACTGCGGGCCCAGCAGGCGCGCACCGAGGCGGTGCGCCAGTTGTCCTGGGTGCAGGCGATGGGCCGCGCCGATGCCACGATCGCTGTGTGCGGCGCTGCCGGACTGGTGCAGGGCGAGGGGGCGTGCAGCGGCGTGGCACTGGACGCCGATCAACTCGAGGTGCTGGTGCGTTACCCCTATACCTCGGGTCCGTTGGTGCCGGTCTTGCCGGGCGTGTTGCCCTGGCTGCCCACGCAATTGGCGGCCCGCGCCTCGGTGCGCCTGGGCGGGCCGTTGGGAGGCAGTTGAGATGCCGCATCTGCCTGCGCTGCGTCAACGCGGTGCTGCCGCCATCGAGTTCGGCATCACCCTGATTCTCCTTCTCATGCTGGTGGTGGCCATCGTCGGCTACGGCGCCTGGTTCTGGGCGCAGCAAAAGGTCACCAAGGCAGCCGGGGAGGGTGCCCAGGCGCTTTTGCAGACCGGTTTTCATACCGGGTCGGCGAACATGGCGGCCGCCTGCGCGGCGGCGCGTCAGGAGGCCGCCTGGATGGCGATCACCTGCGCGGCGCAATCGCAGCCGTGCTCATGGACCAATGCGGCCGGTGTGGCCCAACGTTGCGCGCGTGTCTCGGTTTCCTATAACGCCAATACCTGGCCACTTCTGGCGACCATGAATTCGCTGGCGGCGGCCTTTTCTTCCAACCCCTGGTTCCCCAGTACGCTCAATGCCTGGGCCGTTGTGCAGATCCCGCAGGATGTGACGCCATGAACAGTCTGACCAAAATCGCCGCCGTGTTCTTTCTTCTGGTGGCCCTGGCGCTGGGCTATCTGGCGGTTCGTCTGGCCATGCGCGAGGCCCCGCCGCCGCCGCCAGCCCAGGTGGCGCAAAGCGCGCCTGCGCCTGCCGAGAAAACCCATGCCGTGGTGGTGGCCAAAAAAGACCTCGAAGCCGGCACCCGGCTGAGCAACGACATGCTCGAGGTCGCCCAATGGAACGCGGCGCCCGACATCGCCGTGGCCGATCCCGGCCTGGTGAGCGGCCACATCCTGCGCCAGGCGGTAGCCAAGGGGCAGCCCGTGGGGCCCTATGTCCTGGCCAAAGGCCTGGCGGCTCATCTGGCGCCGGGCGAGCGCGCCATCACCATCCCGGTCGATGAAATCGTCGGCGCGCAGAACCGTATCCGTCCCGGTGATCTGATCGATGTCTTCATGATGATGGAGCGCGGCCCCGAGGTGCAGGGTTCGCAGATGCGCCTGCTGCAGTCGCGGGTCAAGGTGCTGGCCTATGGCCGGGACTCGGTCGACGGGCCGGGCGAGCCGGACCGCGCCGCAGGTGGCGGCTCGGGCAACCCGGCGCCTGTGGCGCGCAACGCCATGCTGGCCGTGCCGGTAGCCCAGGTCAATGAGCCTTTGCTGGCAGCGCGTGCCGGCAAGTTGCAACTGGCGCTGCGCTCGCCCGAGGACACCGCCGTGCCCGATCCCAGCCTCTTCGTGGCGCGCACACCGGTCCTGGCGCCGCGCGCCAACCTGACCGCAGACCAGAACGCCACCGTTCACGACGGGGTGAACATGGCGTTTGCGGCGATGGCCTCGCGCAGTTGGCTGGCCCCGCTGCGGTGGCCCAGCCCGCGGCGCGCGCCTCGTCGATTGGCTCCGGCCGCAGCGTTGAAGTGCTGCGTGGCTCAACCGTACAGAACGTGGCGTATTGATGATTGTTTCCCCAGACCTCGACGTGAAAACGCGCATGACTACCGTACGCACTGCAGGAAAGTGGACGTTGCTCATGGCCATCCTGGCCACGATGCCGGCCCTGCCTGTCCAGGCGCAAAGCGCGCCGGCGGTGGCGGCGGCCGCAAACGCCCCCGGCGAAATCGTCGTGGCCGTCAAAGGGCAGGAGCCTCTGCGCCTGAACGCCACGCCGGCTCGTATCGCTGTGGCGGATCCCGAGGTCGCCGATGTCAAAGTGCTCGGCCCGGAACCGAATCGGGCGGGCGAAGTGATCATCATCGGCCGCAAGCCCGGCGCCACCGAGCTGCGCATCTGGGCGCGCGGCCAGCGCGATCCCCAGGTATGGGTGGTGCGCGTGGCCTCCGATGTACAGGCGGCGCTGGCGGCCCGCGGCGTGCAGCCGGGCGCCTTTGTCGACCGGGCCGGAGACCGGGGGGTGGTCAACCGTGTGGCGCCTTCGGCCGAAGCGCATCGCGGCGCGGTCGAAGCGGCCGGCGGCGACAAACAGGTGGTGGATGTGTCGCAGATCAACACCAGCGGCGTGGTGCAGGTGGAAGTCAAGGTGGTGGAAGTCTCGCGCACCGTCATGAAGGACATCGGCGTGAGCTTTAACGCGGGTGGCTCGCGCTTTAACGGCGGGGTGAGCCTGCTGCCGGATCTGGCCGGGGGGTTCTGGGGTCGTTGACTTATAGCAGCCGCGACTTTAACGCCACGCTGCAGTTGTTGCAAAGCAATGGTCTGGCGCGCGTGCTGGCCGAGCCGACGCTGCTGGCCTTGTCGGGCCAGAGCGCGAGCTTTCTGGCCGGTGGAGAGATCCCGGTGCCCGAGTCCGGCGGATTGGGTACGCAGAACGTGACTTACAAGCCCTTCGGGATAGGCCTGACCGTCTCGCCCACCGTCATCTCGCGCGAACGCATCGCGCTGAAGGTCGCGCCGGAGGCCAGCGAGTTGGACTACACCAATGGCACGACCATCGTGAACGCCAACAACACGACCACCATCATTCCGGCGCTGCGTACGCGTCGCGCCGACACCATGGTCGAACTTGGCGATGGCGAGAGCTTTCTTATCAGCGGCCTGGTTTCGCGCCAGACCAAGGCCAACGTGAGCAAGATCCCTTTGCTGGGCGATCTACCCATCATTGGCTCTTTTTTCCGCAATGTGCAGTACTCGCAAGAGGACAACGAACTGGTCATCGTCGTCACCCCCCGTCTGGTCAGGCCTATCGCCCGCGGCGTCACCTTGCCGCTTCCGGGCGCGCGCCAGGAAGTGACCGACTCCGGCTTCAACGCCTGGGGGTATTACCTGCTGGGGCCCATGGGCGGCCAGCAAATGCCGGGTTTTTCACAGTGAATGATATGAAAACACACGCCCGAGAATGGGTTGGCCTGGACAAGGCCAACTGCTTTCTGTTTTGCTCGAGTGACAACGGCGTGGCGCAGCAACTGGGACAGGCGGTCGGGGATCTCGGCATGCTGACTCAGGAATCGCCCTCACTGGACGTGCTTGCCCAGCGCCTGGCGGAAATCAATCCGCAGGTCGTTTTTCTGGATTTCACCGGCGGGCAGGCGCAGCCGGGCAAGTTGTTGATGGCTTCCGACATGGCGCGCGTGCTCATGCGTGTGGCGCCTTCCTTGCCTCGGGTGGCCGTTGGTTACCTCTCTGAGCCCGACGGCGCGATCGCCGCCTTGCGCGCGGGCGTGAGCGATTTTGTCGACCCGTCCGTTTCTCCCGACGAGGTGCAGGCCGTGGTGCAACGCCTGCTGGCGGACTGCCGGCAAGCCGGTGGCAACGGCAGCTCGCATCGCAGCGTGCTGGTGCTCGGCGCGCGGCCCGGCGTGGGGGCCAGCACGCTGGCCGTGCACGCTGCCGGCCTGGCGCAGCAGCATCTGGCGCAGATCGCGCTGTCGCGCCAGCACGCCCAGGGTGGCAAGGCGCATGGCAAAGGTGAACTCCTGGCCGCGCAATTGCCGCTGAACGAACGGGTGTGTGTCCTGGATCTTGGCTGGCCGATAGGCGATTGCCTGCTCTACCTGAATATCAACAGTGACTTCGATTTTGCCGAGGCGGTGCGCAATCTGCGCCGGCTCGACGGGACGTTGCTGAGCTCGACCGTGGCGCATACGGCAGCCGGCATCAGCGCCATGACGCTGCCGCGGGACATGGCCCAGGTGCGCACGTTGTCACCCGCGGACTCGCTTTCGCTGTTCGAGCGTCTACGGCAGCACTATGGCGTTCTGGTGACCGACGCGGGTGGTTTTTCCAATCCCGATTTCACCGCAAAACTGGCGCGAAGCTCGCATGAAGTCTGGTTGGTCACCGATCAGAGCGTGAGTTCGCTCGTGTCGCTGGCGGGGGTGCTGCAGGAGCTGGAGCAGCAGCACGTGCCGCGCGACACCCTGAAACTCGTGGTCAATCGCTATGACGAACGCTATGGCATGACCTCCATGCAGATTGCCGAGCGCTTCGGGCTGGCCCTGGCCGGCACGCTGCCGGATCGCACCATGCCGCTGATGCTGTGCACCAACCAGGGCCGTCTGCTTTATCAGCAGGCCGAGCGCGATATCTACGTAAGGGCTGTGCAAGGGCTGGTGGACCGCATGCTGGCCGAACGCATGGCCCCGGGGGCGCGCCAGGGTTGGCTGGCAGCGTGGCTGCCCGGCGTTCACAAACGCATGATGCTGCACTGAGGGAACGACCACCATGATCATGTCGGCATCGATGGTGTTTGGTAACGGCGAGGCGGCGGACGAATTCGCCGGTTCGCAACGCTACCAGGATGTCAAAAGCCAGGCGTATGAACACCTGCTCTCGCGCATCGAAGAGTTGGGAGCGGAATTTGGTCGTTGGACACGCGCGGCCATTCAGGAGTTCGTTGAAATCGAGGTGGCCGGCTTTGCCCGCATGCGGCGGTTGGCGCTCAACGAAGCCGAGCTGTCCCACATCAGCAGCGCATTGACCAAGGAGCTGGCGGGGCTGGGCCCGCTGGAGGATCTGCTGGCCGATCCGGCTGTCGAAGATGTGCTGATCAACGGCTACAACAATGTCTTTGTCTCGCGCCGCGGCGTGCTGGCGCGCGAGAGCTTGCGATTCACCGACAACCAGCATGTGCTGCGTATCGTGCGCCGCATTCTGGCGCCGATAGGCCGGCGGCTGGATGAGTCCAGTCCCATGGTGGACGCGCGGCTGCCCGATGGCGGCCGGCTTAATGTGGTCATCGAACCCCTGGCCGTCGACGGGCCCATGGTGTCCATTCGAAAATTCCGCCAGGATCCGCTCAAACCTGCCGACCTGCTCGTGCTGGGGACGTTCAACGAAGAGATTCACCGCTTGCTCAGCTTGGCTGTCAAACACCGCTGCAATGTGCTGGTCTCCGGTGGAACGAGTTCCGGCAAGACATCGTTGCTCAATGCCTTGGCGTTTTTCATCCCGGAAGGCGAGCGGGTCGTCACGGTGGAGGACACGGCCGAACTGTCGCTCAACCACCCGCACGTGGTGCGGCTGGAGTCGCGTCAGGGGGGATTTGACGGCGCGGGCGCCATCAGCATTCGCGATCTCATACGCAACAGCCTGCGCATGCGGCCCGACCGCGTGGTGGTGGGCGAAGTGCGCGGCGCCGAGGTCATGGATATGTTGCAGGCCATGAATACCGGTCACGAAGGTTCGATGGCCACCATTCACGCCAATTCGCCGCGCGAATGCCTCTATCGCATCGAGATGCTGGCCGGTTTCGCAGGTTTTCAGGGCAGTGAGGACAGCCTGCGGCGGCAGATCGCCAGCGCGCTGGATTTCATCATCCAGATCGGCCGCCTGCCCAATGGCAAACGTCGCGTCATTTCCGTGACCGAGGTCACCGGCATGGGCGATAACGTGATCGCCACGCAGGAGCTCTATCGGTATGAGTCTGTCCTCGCGCCAGATGGCGAAGACAGGGACAACTGGGTCGGCCTGGGCATCAATCCGCATACGCCCAAGTTGGCGCGTGCATGGGCCGATATGCGTGCGTCGCTCGCGCCCGAAGACCCCGAACCCAGTTCGGGTGGCGCGGGCTTCTGGGGACGGCGTCGATGATGACGGCCCTGGCTCTGCTGGCTGCGGCGCTCTTGCTAGCCGCAGGCGCATTTTTATTGCTGCGCCGCGCCAGCGCCGGGCAACGGCGCTCGGCCACGTCGGCCTTTCTGGCCTCACGCCTTGACCCGTCTGCCGCCCGGAGCACGGCCGAGAAACTGTTGCGCCCGATACGCAAAGGGGGCAACGCCTGGGCACGCTTGTTGTTGCTGGCCGGCGAGCGTTCCGACGGGAAACTCTATCTCGTATTGCTGTTGCCCGCCCTGGTGGCCGCCGCGCTGGGCGCGATGTTCGGAGGGGCGGCATCGGCCTTCGCGGCCTTTGCGCTGTTCTTGCTTCTTGGCTTGTTTCGCCTGTGGCGCAAGGCCGACAAGCGCCGGCGGCGCGTGATCCATCAACTGCCGGGCTTTCTCGATGGCGTGGTGCGCTTGATCACCATCGGCAACAGCGTCAACGCGGCGTTCCAGGGCGCGATGCTCGCGGTCGACGATCCGCTGCTCGAAGTGTTGGAGCGCACCGACGCGTTGACCCGCTCGGGCAAGGAGCTCGATGCCGCGCTGCTGATCGTATCCCGGCAGTACGGGTTGCAGGAACTCTTCCTGGTGTCGTCGGTGATCTCGCTGGCCCTGCGGTTTGGCGGGCGCAGCGAACAGGTGCTCGAACGGATGTCGGCCTTCATGCGCGATCTGGAGCAGGCGCGCGATGAGCTGGTGGCGTTGTCCGCCGAAGTGCGCCTTTCGGCCTGGATTCTGTCGCTGCTACCCATTGGTCTGGCGTTGTTCATCATCATTTTCAACAACGACCTGTTCATGAATATGTGGCGTGATCCGCTGGGTTTCAACATGCTGCTCGGCGGGCTGGGGCTGCAGATCATCGGGACCTATTGCCTGTTCCGCATGGCCCGGGGCGTGTGAGGAGGGTGCTATGCAAGCGATGCTCAACGACCCGAGTGCCCGCTGGTTCCTGATCAGCGCCGTTATCGCCATGATGATCGCCTGCCTGGTGGTGAGCGTGGCGGTGTTTGTGCGTGTGGGCCGCGCGGATCGCAACCGCGCGGTGGTCGACCGCGCGCTGGCCGCGCGCGAGGGCGTTGCGCTCGATGCCGTACGTCCGCCCAAGGGCGCGCGCGAGCGCGCCGCCGCCATGACGCATGCCGCCAGCTCCATGGGCTTGCGCATCGGTCAGGGCAGACTGGGTGAGTCGCTGCTCGCTGCCGAAGATCGCCGCCTGGTCGAACTCTATTTTCTGGATCAAAGCCAGCGTGCGCGCGGCCTGTTCATCATGAGCCGCGCCGTTCTTGCGGTGCTTTTTCCCTTGCTTGCGTGGTGGCTGCTGGACGACTTCCTCGATCGTCGCGGCGTCTTGGCCTGGATGATCGCCGTGTTTTTCGGCTTTGCCGTGGGCTGGATGTTGCCCAAATGGTGGCTGATGCGTCGCTGGCGCGCCCGGCGCAAGCAGGCCGAGAATGAGTTGCCGCTGCTGATCGACCTGCTCCGTCTGTTGCAAGGGGTCGGCCTATCGGTGGATCAGAGCATCCATGTCCTGGTGACCGACTTCCGTACCGTGATGCCGGTGCTTGCTGCCGAGATGCGCCATTCGGCGGAGTTGCATACGCGCGGGCGCAGCCGCGAGCAGTCGCTTGGCCGGCTGGCCGTGGACTACGAAAACGATGATTTGACCGCCATCTGCCGGCTCATCGTGCAGGTGGACAAACATGGGGGCGCGGTGCAGGAGCCGCTGGCCCGTTTCAGCGACCGCGTGCGCGAGCGGCGCAAGCTCGATCTCAAGGCCCATGTAGCACGGCTGACCGTCAAGATGACGGGTGTCATGGTGTTGACGCTGTTGCCGGCCTTGCTGATTGTGACCGGTGGCGCGGGGTTTCTGGCGGTGATTCGCGGCCTGTCGCGTATCAATGGAGGCTAGGCATGAGGATGTGGAGAATACCGGCGGCAGGTTTGGGGCTCGCGCTGCTGGCCGCCTGCGCCACCAATAACGTGGACAGGGCCTGGCAACTGATGCAGCAACAGCAGCAGGAGCAGGCCCTGATGCAGCACAAGAACGACGCGGCCGATCGTCAACGCGCGATGGCCTCGCGGCCCGCCATGGCGCTGTCGGTCATACGCGAGGCCCAGCAGAGCGGGCGTTATTTCGCGTCGCTGGCCTATCTGGACGCATACCGGCAGACTTATGGCGAGACGCCGCAAGTGCAGGTCATGCGCACCGATGCCCTGCGCATGACCGGGCAGGCCGACAGCGCCGAGGCGCTCTACCGTGCGCTGCTCAACGGCGAAGAGGCTGCGCAGGCCTGGCATGGCCTGGGCTTGCTGGCGGCCGGCCGTTCGGACTTTGCGCAGGCCGCCACGGATCTGGCGCGCGCGGCCAGCTTGCGGCCCACGGATGCCCAATACCTCGGGGACCTGGGCTATGCGCGGTTGCGCGCCGGCGACCTGCAAGGCGCCCGTTTGCCCCTGGGGCAGGCCGCCGAACTCGATCCCTCCAATGCCCGCATTCTGGGCAACCTGGCGTTGTTGCTGGTGTTGCAGGGCGAGGAGGGCGGCGCCCAGCAGATCATGACGCGAGGCCAGCTCAGCCCCGCCGCGCGCGACAGGGTGTATCAGTTGGCCGCCGAGATCCGCCGGCCCGCCGCGGTGTCGGCCGTCGCGCCGGCTGCGGTGGCCACGAGCGGGCCGGTCGTGCGTGCGGTCGCCAGCGGTCAGCCGACCACGGTCGTGGCCGCCGAGCCTGTCAGCGTCCTGCCCATGGTGCAGCGTCCTTTGTTGGATCGCTTGGGCAACCCCCCTTTAGTGCAATAACGCCCGTGGAGATGCCGACGTGACCCGTACCCTGAAATACTGCCTGTTAACGGCTTTGTTGTTTGGCACCGTCGCCCAGGCGCAGACGCAAGGCCGGCTCACCGGCCCGGCCGCAGCGGGCGTGCCGCCCGTCAGCGCGCCATCCGTGGCACCGCCTCCTTCCGACGGCGCGGCGCCCCCCGTGGTACGCCAGATAGACGTCGCGGCCCCGGGCGTCTCGGCCTCCGCGCCGGCCGCCCCGGCCGCAACGTCCACCGACTTGGCTCAGGAGAACCCTGGCGACGTGACGCGCGCGCTGATGCAGGCACAGGCCGACGGGCGGCGCTACCTAAAGAGTTTCGATCAACCCTTGCCGCAGTGGTTCGATAGCAGCTCGACCAGCGGCAAGAGCGGCTCGGGCGGCGGCCTGGGCGCAGGCCAATAGGATCGCCATGGTCGGGCGCAACCGGTCTTTCCGTCAGCGTGGCTCCATCCTGGTGTCGGCCGCACTGATCATTCTGGTTGGCATCATCCTGCTGGGTGGTGCCCAATTGGGCTATTTCTATTACGTCAAACGCGAACTGCAAAAGGCCGCCGACCTGGGTGCGCTGACGGCGGCACAGATGCTCGACGGCACCAGTTGCACCTGGGCTGCTTCGGCCGCCAGGGTCAACGTGCGCGAGAATCTCAGCGGTTACGCGCAGGCGCTGTTGCCTACCGGCGTCGAATGCTATCGCTGGGATCCGGATAATGCCTCGCTGGCCCCTCGTTTCGTGCGAGCCCGGCGGCGGGGGAGCGGCTCAACGCCGTGCGCGTGGAGGTCTCGCTTCCGGTGTCCGCGCTCTTTCCCTACATGTCGTCCCGCACGCTGCAGGCCGAAGCGGTGGCGGCCCGCCCGGCCGAGCCGGTGGCGTCTTTCTGGGTGGGTGACCTGCTCCCCGTGATTAGTACGAAATCGATGTAGAGTCCGTTCCCAAAGGAATGGCAATGAAGAAACGATTTACGGAAGAGCAAATCATCGGCGTGCTCAAGGAAGCCGATGCAGGTGCCAAGCCCGCAGAGTTGTGCCGCAAGCACGGAATCTCCGAGGCAACGTACTACAACTGGAAGGCGAAGTTCGGTGGCATGACGGTGTCGGACGCTCAGAGGCTCAAGGAGCTGGAGCAGGAGAACAACAAGCTCAAGAAGCTGTTGGCCGAGTCGATGCTGGACAAGGCGGCGCTTCAGGATCTGCTAAGCCGAAAGTAGTCAGCCCGCAGGCCAAACGCGAGGCGGTCAGGACATTAATGACCGAGCGCGTGGTTCGCCCAGCGGCAATCGCGCCGAATCAGAGTTGGTCAATGGACTTTGTGGCCGACGGCCTAGCCTATGGCCGCCGATTCCGCTGTTTGACTATCGTCGATGACTACACTCGCGAATGCCTGGCCATCGAGGTCGATACGTCGTTGCCGGGACTGCGTGTTGCCATGGTGCTGCAACGGCTGGCGGAGATGCGTGGCCTGCCGCGATCTATTACCGTGGACAACGGGCCAGAGTTCGCCGGAAGAGCCTTGGACGCCTGGGCCTACCAAGCAGGCGTAAAGCTGTCGTTTATTCGGCCGGGTAAGCCGGTGGAGAACGCTTATATCGAAAGTTTCAACGGCAAGTTCCGCGACGAATGCCTTAACGAGCACTGGTTCTTGTCCCTGCGACAGGCTAAAAGCTTGATCGAAAACTGGCGAGTCGAGTACAACACCGATCGGCCTCACAGCGCGCTCGGATATTTAACGCCGGCGCAATTCGTGCAGGCTCATCAGAAAGAAGGTCTTTTACCCCTGGGCTCTATGTCGGTGCCGTACTAAATCTGGGGGTAGGTCAGATTGAGTGGCTTTCTGGGGGGCTGACCGGGTCCACGCTCGATATCCTGGGCAGCCTCCTGACACTGAATATCCCCGGTCTGCTGCAAGGTGTGGGCAGTCTCGTCAATGGTGTGGTGGGTCTGGTCGGCGGCTTACTCGGCGGCTTGCTGGATGCCCTGGGGTTGAACACTTGCAGCGGCTACCTGTCAGGCAGCGAAACCGGCTGCCTGAACCAGTTCAAAAGCACGTTGACCACGACAGCCAACAATGCGCCTGGCGTAGGTAATGCGTCCAATGCCGTGACTGCCCTGGTGGGGCTGTTGCTCAAGGTGCTGCAGCCGGCCCTCGATGCCGTGGGCGCCTCCGTGCTGCAGCCGCTGATCAACGATACGATCGGGCTCAAACTGGGCCTGACCGACGTGCACATGTTGTCCGTCGATTGCGACGGCAAAGGAGTTCAGCTTGTTTATTGAGAGGCGAGTATGAGCGAGAGCCTGCTCACTGAGGGCCTGGACGTGTACGTATGGGAGGGCAGTTCCGATATCGCCCTGCGTACCGAGCGCGCCCTGGCGGGCTATGACGCCACGGTCATCCATGCGGACGCCTCGGCGACTTCGCTGCCGCATGACCGCGATGCCGCGCGCCTGGCCGTGGGGGGCGTCTCCGTGACCATCATGGGCGATGGCCGCTTTTCCAGTGACTGGCTGGCCACGCAGGGGATCCCCGTGGTGTGGGTGGCTGGCCAAGAGCGCAGCCAGGATCACCGCTTCTATCCGCCCGAATACTCCTACACCTTGCCGCTGGCCTTCAGCGGCGCCGAACTGCGCCGGCTCCTGTTTCGCGTGGCGGGCATCGCCCAGCGGGCTGCCGTGCCCGATGGTGCGCGCGTGCAGCCGGCGCTGGTGGCCGAATCGCCCGCGATGCGCAGCCTGCTGGCCGAGGCCACCATGTTCGCCGATTGCCGTTCCAACGCGTTGATCCATGGCGAAACCGGCGTGGACAAAGAGCGCATTGCGCGCCTGCTGCACGAGGCGGCATCCTGGGCGAATGGGCCTTTCGTTGCAGTCAATTGCGGTGCCATTCCGGAGGGGCTGTTCGAGGCGCATTTCTTCGGCCATGCCAAGGGCGCCTTCACGGGCGCGGTAGGCGCGCACAAGGGCTATTTCGAACAAGCGCACGGCGGCACGCTGTTTCTCGATGAAATCGGCGACCTGCCGCTGTATCAACAGGTCAAGCTGTTGCGGGTGCTGGAGCAAAGCACCGTGACGCGCCTGGGATCCACCACGGAGGTGCCGGTGGCCTTCCGCCTGGTGGCCGCCACGAATAAGGACTTGCTCGCCCTGGTCGCCCAGGGCGAATTCCGGGCCGATCTGTATTACCGCCTGGCCGTCATCGAGCTGCACATTCCCAATCTGGAGGTGCGAGGCCCGGCTGAAAAGCGCGCGCTTATGACGGCGATGCTGAAACAGCAGGGCATCGATGAGGACGTGCCGGCCTGGGTGCTGCAACGGGTCGAGAGCCTGCGCTTTCCCGGCAATGTGCGCGAACTCTCCAATCTTGCCGAGCGCGTGGCCATCGTAAGGCGGCAACTGCAGGGCTGGGATGCCGAGCGGCTGCAACGTATCTTCGACGGCTGCGGCGCCGCCCTGAAAGCACCGCCTGTGGTGATGCCGGCCACGGCGCTGTCCGATGCCGAGCGGGCCGAGCGCGAGCGGATCCTGGCGGCGCTCGACAGCAATGGCTGGCGGCGGCAGGACACGGCCCATCATCTGGGCATCAGCCGCAAGGTCTTGTGGGAAAAAATGCGCAAGCTCCGTCTGGGCGACGCCCAGAGTGAGGCGGTCGAAGGCATGGGCGAGTTATAGCCGCCGGAAATGGTGTTTCGCCCCTGTTTTCCGGGCGGACGCTGATACGAATATTCGCGATTAGTTGCTATAGTGCGGTACTCACCGCATAGGGGAAGGAATTGAAGATCGATATCCTGGGGAAAGGCACGCGCCTGGCCATGGCCGGCACGATCCTGACCGCTTTGGCCGCCTGCGCCACTACCCAGCCGCCAGAAGAGCGCCCGGTAGTGCAACAGGTCGAAGACAAAGATGCGGCCACCACGGCCGTCACCCCCCCCCGCCGCCTCCCCAGGCAGCGCCTGCGACGCCGCGCGTCAGCTCCACCGCCTCCGAGTTGCAAGGCCTGATCCAGGCCCGCCAGGTATCGGAACTGCGCACGGCTTATAACGGCAGCTACGGCGCCAGCCTGTTGTTCAAACCCGACGACCAGACGTATTTCGTCGTCCTGTTTCAGCACAAGGATTTCTGGCGTGTCATCAAGACCCGCAACGCCGCGCAGGCCGAGTCCACCTATCGTGCCTTCGTCGCTCGCTCCTCCGAGCTGGCAGGCATAGAGATCAAGCGCATCCTGTTGCAAGCCGAGTACAACCAGGCCGAGCAACAGCTCGCTGCCCGCAATGCCGAGTTGGCGTCCTTGCAGGCGGATCAGACCTTGCGCCAGGAGCAAGAGCAGCAGGTGGCGGCGCGTCAGGAGCAGTCGATCCAGGAAACCCGCGCGCTTACCGACCAGAACAAGGACGTGCATCAGCAACTGCGCGCCTTGCAGCGCCAGATCGACACGCTGCAGGCTGAGCAGATGCGCATAAATACCCGGCGCAAATGAGGGGCGGCATGGGGGGCGCTTTTTCTGCGCCCCGAGCCCTTGTTTTCCCGGCTGGATTCTCCATCTATCCGCCATGGCATTAAAAGTTTTTGATCTCCAGTGCGAGCATGGCCACGTCTTCGAGGGCTGGTTCGGCTCGCATGACGACTATGACGCTCAACAGGCGCGAGGCCTGTTGAGCTGTCCGGTCTGCGCATCGGCCAGTATTACCAAGCGGCTTTCGGCGCCACACCTGAATGTCGCCCATTTGCACCAGCCGACGCCCGCGCCAACTGCCGCCCCTGCAGCCATGCAGGCCGAAGTCATGCGCAAAGTGCGTGAGATCCTGCGCAAGACCGAAAACGTCGGAGCGGGTTTTGCCGCCGAGGCCCGCCGCATTCACGAAGGTGAAGCCGTCGAGCGTCCCATCCGCGGCACCGCCACGGCTGACGAACGTGCCGAATTGGCTGAAGATGGCATCGACATCTTGTCCGTGCCGGCCTTTCTGGACGAAGACCAGCTTCAGTAGACCAGCCCCCGGCGCGGATCACGGCCCAAAACAAACGCCCATCTTGCGGTGGGCGTTTGTTTTGGCGGGCAGCTTGCGGACTTAGTTGACGCGGCTGCGGTACTCGTTGGTGCGCGTGTCGATCTCGATCTTGTCGCCGATCGCGCAGAACAGCGGAACATTCAGTTCGTAGCCGGTGTTGATCTTGGCCGGCTTGAGCACCTTGCCCGAGGTGTCGCCGCGTACGGCTGGCTCGGTATAGGTGATTTCACGAACGAGGATGGTCGGCAGTTCGACGGAGATGGCGCGGCCATCGTAGAACACCACTTCAACCGGCATGGCTTCTTCGAGGTAGTTCAGGGCATCGCCCATGCTCTCGGCCTCGATTTCGTACTGGTTGTATTCCGTGTCCATGAAGACGTACATCGGGTCGCCGAAGTAAGAGTAGGTGCACTCTTTGCGTTCCAGCAAGACGATATCGAACTTTTCGTCGGCCTTGTAGACCGATTCGCTGGCCGAACCCGTCAGCAGGTTCTTGAACTTCAGCTTGACCACGGCGGCGTTACGGCCGGACTTGTTGTATTCGGTCTTCTGGACCACGAGCGGGTCCTTGCCGACCATCACCACGTTGCCGACTCGCAATTCCTGAGCGGTTTTCATCGATTAAAACTCCGGGGATAAAGTGCGCGCTCGCCGTGCATGCGCGTAAGCGGAGTTAACCATTCTGCGCGCCCCGGGAGGCCAACAAAAAAGATCTTTGCAAGCGCCACAGACTCACGGGCTGGCCGTGTCGGCATATTGCAGAAAACTCTCTATTCTAGCGCGTCTTGGTCAGGCTCGCGCAGAAATCCGCCAATGCGTCCCCTAAGTCTTGTCTGGCGGCAAAGCCCGCATCCCAATCGCTTGCGGATTGCCGCCATGCATCCCAGGCCTGGCCTTGCAGCGCGGCATCCAGGGTGGTGGCCCAGTCTGTGCCGGTTGCCGGGGCATTCCAGGCGCGCAGCAAATGGTGCGCGGCCGGCGGGGCCGGATACCGTGCCAGCCAGGCTTGCAGCTTTTCCAGATGGATATTTTCCTGCTGCGGATAGATCTGCCACACCAGGGGCCGCGCAGCCCAGGCCGCGCGCACGAAAGAGTCTTCCCCGCGCACGAAATTCAGGTCTGCACACCAGAGCAGGCGATCGAAATCCGGCTGCGTGACAAAGGCGATGCGGGCGATCTGCACCTCGCCGCCGGCGGCGTCTTCCAGGCCGGGCGCCACACCCTGAGGAACGATCACCAGCGTAGGCCAGCGGCGCAATGCCTGCACCAGCTCCCGATAGGGGGCCTCGGGATAACAGAACAGCGTCAGAATGCGGCGGGCGTGGTCCGCGCGGGGCACGCCCAACGTGCTCAGAAACGCTTGCTGCGCGGCATGGCTGCTCTGCAAGGCATCGCGCTCTGCGCTTAACCCCGGTTCGCGGATCAGCCCCCCGTGGCGGAGGTGAATCCGGGGAAGAAAAAATGTTTGACCAGCCCATCCGGGCGTTGCGATGGCAGGCCGTGGCAACTCTCCACCCAGTCTTCGGCGCTCAGGTACTCGAGATTTATCCAGGCGGGCAAGGGATGGCTGCGCCGCATCGCTTGCACAAAGCCGGCCGGTGGGTCACACGCAAAGGCTTCGATCACGACGTCGCCCGGCAGGAGGTCCGGGTGCTCGCCCCAGCGAATGACGTCGATGCCTTGCACCTGTTGTCGTGCGGCGGTGGGATCGACCTCGGGTTGCAGCCGGGCGAAAGCCCGCAGGTCATCCACCCACAGGCGTATCTGCCAACCACGGCCGGCATGCAGCCGTCGCGCCAGGCGCCAGCACACGCCGATATCGCCGTAGTTGTCGACCACACGGCAGAAAATATCGGCGCGCATACTGGCTCAGTGGAACTTGGCCGGTACGGCCTCGGCGTCCTCGGGCAGCTCGGCGTGCACCATCACGCCCAGCGGGTCGGGGAAGTACGGCGCGCCGCAATCCTCACAGAACTCGGTCTGCAGACGGCCAGGAATGCGGCGGATGTCGGTCACGCCATATTCTTTCAGCACCGCGGCGATCTGTTCGGCGGGGTCGGCCGCATTTTCATCTTCGCCGGGCAGAGCCTCTTCCCGGCCATACACCGGCCAGACGCAACCGTAATACACATCGTTGCTGTTGCGCGGCGTAAAGCCGATGCGGAACTCCTCGATATGCTCCTGACCGCAGGCGGCAATGACCGCGCGCAACTGATCCGCTGGCAGGCTGGTGGCGCCTTCCAGCCAGCTGACGGCGGCGCGCAGCGACAGCGGCCGCACCCGGCGATCGGCTTCACGGTTGCTGACGTAATAGGCATCGGGCAGCAGACACTCCAGCCCGCAACCGGGCATCAAGCCGGATAGCGTCGGCATGGCTTGCTCCGACCAGCGCGCCAGGCAGGCGTCGCGGCTGGATTCGGCGTCTTCGGGCTGCTCCTGCCAGCGGAAAATCGGCGCATGCTCAGGCACGGCCACGGCGGCGACCAGATAACGCGTATCGGCCAGCATGTTGGCGGTCTCGACCGCGCTGTCGATCATGGTGCGCGTCGGCGTGGCGCCCAGCGCCTGGCTGGCCAGGCGCTGCATCCATTGCGCCGTCTCCGAAAAGGTGCGCGGCATCTGGTCGATGCTGACCAGATGCGGCATCAACGCCACACGGGTATTGCTGGCCAGCACATGACCATGCAACTGGGCCAGCAGCGCTTGCTGAGCCGGCGCCGGAATCGGCCCGGTCGGGATGGCATAGCGCGTCCACGCCACCACGGGTGCGACCAGCAACAGCACATCATGGCAGACGCCGTTTTTGTCGGCTTTCATCGATTCGGAGAGCGTTTCGGCCTGTTCGATCAACACTTCGTAGGCGCCGATGTCGCTTTGCGCCAGATGGTCCAGCGCGGCCTCCAGCGGGCCGTCGCTGCCGGGGCGCAGCAGTTTGCCGATGGATTCGGCCAATTGCGCTTCCCAGTACAGATCCTCGATGTGGCTGCCCGAGCGATTCAGGGCCTGGGCAAGACTGGCCAGGCGGGTTGCCTCGCGGTTCAAGCGGGGAGCGGTGGTGCTGCGGGTACGGGCCATGACTTCGTCGGGTCAAAAGTGCGTAACGGAATAGTTTACCGCTGTCGGCGTGTCGGCTTCGCAATTGTTGCCAATTCGGGAATGGTCCATAAGTGATTAGAGGCTTTATTGCCGGTTGCCGCGCGCGCACAATGGATCCATCAACATTTGGAAGTAATGCGATGACCTGGCCTGTTCTCTTTGTTTCTCACGGTTCTCCCATGCTCGCTGTCGAGCCGGGCCGCACCGGCGCCGTCCTGCAGCAGTGGAGCGCAGCGCAGCCGGACAAACCGCGCGGCATACTTGTGGTCTCGCCCCACTGGATGGGGCATGGCTTGGCCGTATCCACCCGAGACCGGCAGATCGCCTGGCACGACTTTGGCGGCTTCCCGCCCGAGCTGTATCAACTCCAGTACAGCCCGCAGGGATCCCCGTCACTGGCTGCCCGGGTGCGTGACGTGCTGGCGGCCTCGTCCATCGAAGCGGCCGACGACGTCCGCCGGCCTCTGGATCATGGCGCCTGGGTGCCATTGCGTTATCTGTACCCGCAGGCCGATGTGCCGGTGGTCCAGCTGGCCCTGGATGTCGGGCGCGATGCCCGCGGGCAATACGACCTGGGTCAGGCACTGGCGCCGTTGCGCGAGGAGGGCATTCTCATCATCGGCTCGGGCTCGCTCACGCACAATCTGCGCGACGTACGCATGCCGCAGTCAGCGCCACCCAGTGCGTACGTGCCCGGTTTTCAGCAATGGTATGCCGATCGGCTGGCCGCCGGCGATCTGCCCGCCCTGTTTGACTGGCAGAGGCTGGCGCCTGGCGCGGGCCAGGCGCACCCGCACGATGACCACCTCATGCCGCTTTACGTGGCGCTGGGTGCTGGCGGGTTGCCCGCACGGCGCCTCAATGATGAGGTCAGCTACGCGGCGTTGGCCATGGATGCCTACCAGTTCGGCCTCGATGCCTGAGCTGCCTGCCCAATGCATCACGCCCCGCAAGCGGGGCGTGATGCATGATGGACCGAAGCCGCCGGTCAGGCAGCCAGTAACTGGCGCAGCACGAAGGGCAGAATGCCGCCGTGCAGGTAGTAGTCGACCTCGATGGGTGTATCGATGCGCAGCAACAACGTGACGTCCTGCTTGCTGCCATCCTTGCGATGAATGGTCAGAGTGACATCCTGCATGGGTTTGATGCCATGCTCCAGACCCGAGATGTCGTAGGTTTCCTCACCGGTGATGCCCAACGACTGCACGCTGTCGTCGCCCTTGAACTGCAAGGGAAGCACGCCCATGCCGACCAGGTTGCTGCGGTGGATGCGTTCGAAGCTGCGCGTGATCACGGCCTTGACACCCAGCAACTGCGTGCCCTTTGCGGCCCAGTCGCGCGAGGAGCCCGTGCCGTACTCTTCGCCGCCGAACACCACCGAGGGCGTGCCCTGAGCCACATAGCTCATGGCGGCGTCATAGATGGACATCTGTTGGCCCGAGGGCTGCAGCAGCGTTTCGCCGCCTTCGAAGCGGCTGCCATCGGCGCGCGCCGGAATCATGAGGTTCTTGATGCGAACGTTGGCAAAGGTGCCGCGCATCATGATCTCGTGATTGCCCCGCCGTGAGCCGTAGCTGTTGAAGTCGGCTTTGAGCACGCCATGATCCTTGAGCCATTTGCCGGCGGGCGAGGTCTCCTTGATCGAGCCTGCCGGCGAGATATGGTCGGTGGTGACTGAATCACCAAAAACGCCCAGCGCGCGGCGCGCCCTTGATCACCGGGATGCTGCCCGGCGTCATGCTGAAGTCCTGGAAGAACGGCGGTTCGGCGATATAGGTCGAATCAGGCCAGTTGTACGTGTCGCCCGACACGCCCTTGATGTTCTCCCAGAGCTTGCCAGGATTGCTCTTGACCTGGCTGTAGTTGGCCTGGAAGGCTTTCGGGTTCATGGCGAATTTCAGCAATGCGTCGATTTCTTCGGTCGACGGCCAGATATCGCCCAGCCATACGTCGCCATGCTTGCCGCGGCCGACCGGCTCGGTCATGAGGTCGCGCGTCATGGTGCCGGCCAATGCATAGGCCACCACCAGCGGGGGCGAAGCCAGGAAGTTGGCCTTGATGTTCGGATGAATCCGCGCCTCGAAGTTGCGGTTGCCCGACAGCACGGCTGCGCAGATCAGATCGTTGCTGGTAATGGCTTCGTTCAGATCCGGCGTGAGGTCGCCCGCGTTGCCAATGCAGGTCGTGCAGCCGTAGGCGGCAATATCAAAGCCGAGCTTCTCCAGATAAGGCAGCAGTCCGGTCTTGGTCAGATACTCCGTGACCACGCGCGATCCGGGCGCCAGCGAGGTCTTGATGTGCTTGGGCACTTTCAGACCGGCTTCGACGGCCTTCTTGGCCAGCAGGCCCGCGGCCAGCAGCACGCTCGGATTGGACGTATTGGTGCACGACGTAATGGCAGCAATGAGGATGTCGCCATTCTTCAATTTGGTGCCGGTGCTGGTCGTGAAGACTTCCGACAGCTTCTGCGCGGGCTGATTGAAGCCGTTCTCGGCGATGGGCTTGGAGAACAGATCGATGAAGGTGTTCTTCACATTGCCGATCTCGATGCGATCCTGCGGGCGTTTGGGGCCGGCCAGCGAGGGCGCGACCGTGGACAGGTCCAACGTGAGCAGCTTGCTGAAGTTGATCTCGCTGGCCTTGGGCACGCCGTACATCTTCTGCGCCTTGAAGTAGGCTTGGAACGCCGCGATTTCTTCCTCGGTACGGCCCGTACCCTTGAAGTAATCGATGGTGCGGTCGTCCACCGGAAAAAAGCCCATGGTCGCGCCATACTCGGGCGCCATGTTGCCGATGGTGGCTCGGTCGGTGACCGACAGGCTGGCGGTACCTTCACCACAGAATTCGACGAACTTGCCCACGACCTTTTCGCGGCGCAGCATCTCCGTGATGGTCAGCACCAGATCGGTGGCGGTGACGCCGCCGCGCAACTGACCCTTGAGCTCGACGCCCACGACATCGGGGGTCAGAAAATACACGGGTTGGCCCAGCATGCCGGCTTCGGCCTCGATGCCGCCCACGCCCCAGCCCACCACGCCAATACCATTGATCATGGTGGTATGGCTGTCAGTGCCCACGAGCGAGTCCGGGTAGTAGACGCCCGTTTTCTTGTCCTGGTGCACACCGCGCGCCAGGTATTCCAGATTGACCTGGTGCACGATACCGAAGCCCGGGGGCACGACGCCGAAGGTGTCGAAGGCCTGCATGCCCCATTTCATGAACTGGTAGCGCTCGCGGTTGCGCTGAAACTCCAGTTTCATATTCAGGTCGAGGGCATTCTTGGTGCCGAAATAATCGATCATCACCGAGTGGTCGACCACCAGGTCCACGGGCACGAGGGGTTCGATGCTCTTGGGCGACTTACCCATCGTCTCGGCGACCGAGCGCATGGCGGCAATGTCGGCCAGCAACGGCACTCCGGTAAAGTCCTGCAGAACCACGCGAGCGACCACGAACGGAATCTCGTCCTCACGCTTGGCGTTCGGTTGCCAGTTGGCCAACTGGCGGATGTGCTCTTCTGTGACCTTCTGGCCATCACAGTTGCGCAGCACCGACTCCAGCACGACACGGATGGACACCGGCAGGCGCGAAATATCGACGCCCAGCGACTTGCCGAGCGCCGGCAAGGAATAGTACTGACAGGTTTTTTTCCCTATCTTGAAGGACTTCAGGGTGTCGAGCGTGTTTTGCGGCATGATGGACTCCGGTTGTTTGACCGCGTAGAACCACCATTTTCTGGCGGTCGTGCGCATTTGTCATGATACGGCGAGCGGCGCGGCCCGCATTGTGCAGTGCCTTCAATCTTATATAAGACCGGGATGTCCGGTCAAAGTTCAGGCGCTCGATGCAGCGGCCAGGGCAGGGCGGTCAGGCCCGGCGCGCGCCGGATCTTTATTATTACCAAGTTTCCATGACGCGCGCCTTGCTGCGCGCCACGCCAGGGCTAAAACAGCCAGCCGCCCCGGCTCAGTTCGCGCTGGCACTGCTGGTACTGCGCGCCGAACCGCTCGGCACGGGCTTGAACCTGGCGCGCGACCCGTTGCAGCCAGGCTTTGCGCTCAAAGCTGCGGTTGCGGTAGCCCGTCCAGCCTTCGTGGTAATTCAGGTACTGCCCATAGGCATCCCATTTGGAAATACTGTTGATGCGTTGGGTCTTGGCCATGTACCAGCCCATGAAGTCGATCGAGTCGGCGAAATCGTCCCGGTTTGCCAACCAGCCGCCGGCCTCGCGCTTGTAATCCTCCCAGGTTTCGTCCTTGGCTTGTGCATAGCCATAGGCCGAACTGACGCGTCCCCAGGGGATGAATCCCAGAAAGTAATAGCGTGGGGGCAGCGCATCGTGTTTGAAACTCGACTCCTGGTACATCATCGCGATCGGCACCTGCACCGGCGCGCCCCACTTTTCCTGAGCCTTGAGCGCCGCGTCATGCCATTGCGGCTTCTCGCGGAAGATGGCGCAGATATTCTCGGGATCGGCGGGCGGGCGTGTGCTGGCGCAGCCGCTCAAGATCAGCAAGGTGGTGAGAAGGGCCAAACGTGGAAGCATCGGCGGCGTTCTGCGGCAATGGTCAGGCCGATTCTAAGGGGTGGCGGCCGGAATGCCCGAAGGCGGATTAGGGATGCGCGGGGGAAGATGCGGCATGGTTGTTGCATGCGCGCCACGCAATATGCTGAAAATAAGCTTACAAATGAGAATCATTCTCCTCGTTGGTTATTATTCAGCCCGAGCCGGGACGGCATCGGCGGCCCACATACCGTTTGTGCAGTGTGGCCTGGTGTATCCCGTGACAAGACCTTATCCCTCCGGACGATCAATGAAAAATCTCCCCCGTCTCGCTTATTTGGCGGCCGTCCTGCCCTGGGGCGTCCTCCACGCTCAATCGGCGCCGGCCACCAGCGACAATTCCGTCACCCTCGGTTCGATCAAGGTCGAGGCCAGTGCCGATGCCTCCGCTGCCGGTCTGGCCCCGGCGTTCGACGGTGGACAGGTCGCCACGGGCAGCCGTGCGGGGATTCTGGGTACGCGCGACAACCTGGAGACGCCGTTCTCCATGACGAGCTACACCAGCGAGTTGATCAAAGACCGACAGGCGCGCAGTGTGGCCGATGTCCTGCAAAACGATCCTGGCGTGCGCGTGGCGCGTGGCTTTGGCAATTTCCAGGAATCATATTTCGTGCGTGGTTTTCTGCTTAGCTCGGAAGACATCGCCTATAACGGTCTCTATGGCCTGATGCCTCGTCAGTACATTGCTTCGGAGTTCTTCGAGCGCGTCGAGGTGCTGCGTGGGGCATCCAACTTCCTGACCGGCACGCCGCCGACCGGCGGCGGTGTAGGGGGCGCCATCAACCTGGTGCCCAAGCGCGCCCCGAATGAGCCGCTGACCGAATTCACCACGGGTATTTCTTCTGGCGGCGCGGCGCAGTTCTCGGCCGACATCGCCCGCCGCTTCGGCCCGGATGACAGCACCGGCATCCGCATCAACGTCGGCCAGCGTGGCGGCGAAAGCGAGGTCGACGGCGAGTTCGGCCGGACTACTGCCGCGTTGGTCGGCCTGGATTGGCACAACGACCGCGCACGGATTTCGGCCGACATCGGTTATCAGTACAACCGTATCAAGCGCGGTCGCCCCAACGTTTCGTTGGCAGGCACCGCCACGTCGGTACCGGATGCGCCGCATTCGAGCACCAACTACGCACAGGACTGGAGTTACTCCAACGAGCGCGATGTTTTCGGTACTTTGCGTGGCGAGTACGACCTTACCGACACCCTGACGGCCTATGCGGCCTACGGCCATCGCGACAGCAAAGAAATCAACTCGTTGGCCAACGTCAACAACGTCGATTCCTCCGGCAACGGAAACTTCTACCGTTTCGATAACGTCCGCAAAGACAAGGTCGACACCGGTGAAATCGGCTTGCGTGCCAAGCTGGACACCGGGCCGGTCAAGCATGAAGCGGTACTGGCGGCCTCTTACTTCGAGCTCGAGAAGAAAAACGCCTATGCGATGGACTATGCCAACACCACGGCGACCAACATCTATAGTCCGGTGCACAGTCCCAAACCCGCTTTCAGCGCGGCCACGCTGTTTGGCAACGATCTGGGAGACCCCGCGCTCAACGGCCGCGTGCGCATGACCAGCGTTGCCTTGGGTGACACGATGTCGGTGCTCGACGACAGCGTGCTGCTCACGCTCGGACTGCGGCATCAGCGTCTCTACAGCCGCGACTTCGCCTACAACACCGGCGTGGGTTCCAAGGCGTATGACGAAAGCCGCAATTCGCCGGCCGCCGGCATCGTCTGGCGCGTCACGCCGGAAATCTCGCTGTATGCCAATTACATCGAGGCGCTGACGGCAGGCGATACTGCACCGGCCAACTCTAACGGCCTTCCGGTGACGAACGCGGGCGCCATGCTGCGTCCTTACGTCTCCAAGCAAAAGGAAGTGGGCGTCAAGCTGCAGCGTGACGGCATTGGCGCCGGCCTGGCCTTTTTCTCCACCGACAAGCCCCGTTCCTTCGTCAATGCCAATCAGCAGTTCACGGAAAGCGGCAAGGATCGCCACCAGGGCCTGGAGCTGACCTGGTACGGCCAGGTGGCCCCAGCGTTCGCGTGCTGGGTGGCGTGACCTGACTCGATGCCAAGCAGCGCTCCACCGGCTCCAATACCACCGATGGCAAGCGCGTGATCGGCGTGCCGGAATACCAGGCCAACCTGGGTGTGGAGTGGGATATCCCCGGCATCGAAGGTCTGTCTATCGACGGTCGCGTGGTCTACACCGGCTCGTCCTACGTCAATGCGACCAATACGCTCAAGGCGCCGGGCTTGGACCCGTCTGGATGCCGGCCTGCGCTACGCCACCGAAATCAGTGGCCACACGGTGGTCTGGCGCGCGCGCGTCGAAAACCTCGCCAATCGCGACTATTGGGCATCGGTGGGCGGCTACCCCGGCTATGGCTACCTGGTGCAAGGTGCGCCGCGTACCTTCACGTTCACGGCCAGCATGGCATTCTGATCCTTCTGCGAGCCAAACCGGCGCTATTGCCGGTTTGCCAAGGCCCGAAACCCCCGATAGCCTCGTGGCTGCCGGGGGTTTTTTTGTGGCCGCCGATTGGGCCGCCGCGCAGCGGCCCAAAAACGACAAACCCTCCGTTTGACGGGAGGGTTTGTCGTTTCAGCCCGGCCGGGGTGGGGCTGGAGGGGCTGCCAGCTTAGACGGCGACCGAATCGGCCACGTCTTTGTAGTCAGCGATCTGATCGAAGTTCAGGTACTTGTAGATCTGGTCGCCACTCTTGTTGATGACGCCCATATCGGACAGGTACTCTTCCTTCGTCGGGATGCGGCCCAGACGCGAGCAGATGGCTGCCAGTTCCGCCGAACCCAGGTAGACATTGGTGTTCTTGCCCAGGCGGTTGGGGAAGTTGCGGGTGCTGGTCGACATGACGGTCGCGCCCTCGCGGACTTGTGCCTGGTTGCCCATGCAAAGCGAGCAGCCCGGCATTTCGGTGCGGGCGCCAGCAGTACCGAAGACACCGTAATGGCCTTCCTCGGTCAACTGCTGGGCATCCATCTTGGTCGGCGGAGCCACCCACAGCTTGACCGGGATATCGCGCTTGCCTTCGAGCAGCTTGGACGCTGCACGGAAGTGGCCGATATTGGTCATGCAGCTGCCGATGAACACTTCGTCGATCTTGGCGCCGGCGACATCCGACAACGTCTTGACGTCGTCAGGGTCGTTGGGGCAGGCGACGATGGGTTCGTGAATATCGGCCAGATCGATTTCGATCACGGCAGCGTACTCGGCATCGGCATCCGGCTCGAGCAGCTTGGGGTCGGCCAGCCAGGCTTCCATGGCCTTGATACGGCGAGCAATGGAACGCTCGTCTTCGTAGCCATTGGCGATCATCCACTTGAGCATCACGATGTTGCTGTTGATGTACTCAATGATGGGTTCTTTGTTCAGGCGCACCGAGCAACCGGCGGCCGAACGTTCAGCCGAGGCGTCCGACAGTTCGAAAGCCTGTTCGACCTTCAGATCAGGCAGGCCTTCGATCTCGAGAATGCGGCCGGAAAAGATGTTCTTCTTGCCTTGCTTGGCGACGGTCAGCATGCCTTGCTTGATGGCATACAGCGGAATGGCGTTGACCAGATCGCGCAGCGTCACGCCAGGCTGCATCTTGCCCTTGAAGCGCACCAGCACCGACTCCGGCATGTCCAGCGGCATGACGCCGGTGGCAGCGGCAAAGGCCACCAGGCCCGAGCCGGCCGGGAAGGAAATCCCGATCGGAAAGCGCGTGTGCGAGTCGCCGCCAGTGCCGACGGTGTCGGGCAGCAGCATGCGATTGAGCCACGAGTGAATCACGCCATCGCCCGGACGCAGGGAAATGCCACCGCGCGTGCTGATGAATTGCGGCAGCGTGTGGTGCGTCTTGACGTCCACGGGCTTGGGATAGGCTGCGGTGTGGCAGAACGACTGCATCACCAGATCGGCCGAGAAGCCCAGGCAAGCCAGATCCTTGAGTTCGTCACGGGTCATGGGGCCCGTGGTGTCCTGGCTGCCCACCGAGGTCATCTTCGGTTCGCAGTAAGTGCCCGGGCGCACGCCCTGGCCTTCAGGCAGACCGCAGGCGCGACCGACCATCTTCTGAGCCAGGCTGAAGCCTCGGCCGCTGTCGGCCGGATCCATGGGCAGGCGAAACAGCGTCGAGGGCGGCAGACCCAGCGCTTCACGGGCCTTGGCAGTAAGACCGCGGCCGATGATGAGCGGAATACGGCCGCCGGCGCGCACTTCGTCAAACAGGACATCCGACTTGACCTGGAATTCGGCAATGACCTCACCGTTCTTCAGGGCCTTGCCGTCATAGGGGCGCAGCTCGACGACATCGCCCATTTCCATCTTGGAGACGTCCAGCTCGATCGGCAGGGCGCCGGCATCTTCCATCGTGTTGTAGAAAATGGGAGCGATCTTGCTGCCCAGGCACACGCCGCCGAAACGCTTGTTCGGCACGAAGGGGATGTCTTCGCCCGTGAACCACAGCACCGAGTTGGTTGCCGATTTGCGCGAAGAGCCGGTACCGACCACGTCGCCCACATAGGCGACCAGATGGCCTTTGTCCTTGAGCGATTCGATGAACTTGACCGGGCCGCGCTTGCCGTCTTCTTCGGGCTGGAAGTTGGCGCCTTCGCGCTTGTTCTTCAGCATCGCCAGAGCGTGCATGGGGATGTCCGGGCGCGTAGTCGCGTCGGGAGCGGGCGACAGGTCGTCGGTATTGGTTTCGCCCGGCACCTTGAAGACCGTGATGGTCAGGCTCTGGGGCACTTCGGGGCGGCTGGTGAACCACTCGGCATCGGCCCAGCTCTGCAGCACGCCGCGCGCATTGGCATTGCCCTTGTCCGCTTTTTCCTTCACATCATGGAAGGCGTCGAACATCAGCAGGGTTTTCTTCAGGCCTTCGGCGGCAACCGTGCCTACCTCGGCGTCATCCAGCAGTTCGATCAGCGGGCCGATGTTGTAGCCGCCGAGCATGGTGCCCAGCAGTTCGGTTGCCTTGGCGCGGCTGATCAGCGCACACGATTCTTTGCCCAGCGCGACGGCGGCAAGATAAGACGCCTTGACCTTGGCGGCGTCATCCACACCGGCCGGGACGCGATGCGTCAACAGGTCCAGCAGGAAGTGCTCTTCGCCCGCGGGCGGGTTCTTCAGCAGTTCGATCAGGTCAGCGGTTTGTTGGGCGGAAAGCGGAAGCGGGGGGATGCCCAGCGCGGCGCGTTCAGCCACATGTTGGCGGTACGTTTCCAGCATGAGAGGCCTGCGAGTGTCGGTTAGTAGGAAGTGTGGGCATTTTAGAACCAACCGGCGTTCGCAAGCAAATGTCTTATATCTTATATAAGACCTGTGACCTGTGCGCCACGGCCCACGGGCGGACCTACAATGGCAGCTTTCCTGTCTGCTGGGGTTGGACTTGCCACCTTCTGTTGCCTTGCGCCGTCGCCCGTCTACCTCCGACGCGGCTACCTCGCGCGCCTTGCGGGCGCTGAGCGGCGATTTCGTGGTTGCCGACCTGGAGACCACGGGGTTGTCGGCGGCCTCCTGCGAAATCCTTGAGTTTGCAGCGGTTGCGGTGGATATCGAGGGGTGGATCACGCGCGAGTTCAGTCAGGTGGTGCGTATCCAGGGCACCGTCCCGAGTTTTATTGCACGGCTGACCGGCATTTCCCAGCAGGAAGTCACCCGGCAAGGACAGCCCGTCGAACAGGTCTTCGGCGACTTTCGTGCGTTTGTCGGAGCCGCGCCGGTGTTTTTTCACAATGCGGCCTTCGATACGCGATTCCTGCTGGCGGCCTCGCAGCGTTGCGGCCTGCCATTCGACAACGAAACCTATTGCACCTTACGGCTGGCCCGCCAGGCCTGGCCGGAGCTGGCCTCGCACAAACTGGGCATTCTGGCCCATCATCTGGGCGCGGCCACCCCTACCCACCGGGCGCTGGCCGATGTCCATACGACCGTGGCCGTGGTCCTGGCCGCACGAGCTCGCCTGGCGGTCAGGCAGACGCCTGCGCCCGTTTAGGGGCGCCAGGCGCGATCAGACCACGCGTGCTTCGTGGTGGACTTGCGGCGGCGCGGCAAAATGCTCGCCTACCAGTCGGCGCCACTCCTGAAAGTCAGCCGAATTGCGGAAGTCCACCATGTGGTTGTCTACCGTTTCCCACTGGACTACCAGGGTGTAATCCTGCGCCGACTCTTCCCAACGATGCAATTCGACGCCATGGCAGCCTTTGGCGCGCAGAAACAATGGCACGGCAGCTTTGACGCCGGCCTCGAATGCGGCTTCCTGGCCGGCCTTGATACGAATGCTGGCGATTTCCTGGATCACGTTGATTCTCCTTGAAGAGCGCGGCCTGCGGCCTGCGGATCGCAGCATCCTAGCGTGAAGCTGTCACGCTTGCCCATGGGCCGGGCCTGCGGCGGATGCTTACCGACGCCTTAATGCGTGGCCAGCGAGGCTGTGGACACTTCGGTACACTCGCCTTCTTTGCCATCCGCCGGCGGCGCTGCCATGCCCTTTACCCATTTGTTGTTGGCCTTGTTAGTGGTTTTCATCTGGGGCACCAACTTCGTCGTCATCAAATGGGGGCTGGCCGATTTTCCTCCCTTTTTGTTCGCCGCCTTGCGCTTTGTGTTGTGCGTAGTGCCCTGGCTGTTTTTTTTCCGCCGGCCGAACGTTCCATGGTCCGCGATGGCGGCGGTGGGCGTATTGCTGGGCGCAGGCCAGTTCGGGCTGCTCTATTGGGCCATGCAGGGCAGCATTTCGCCCGGCCTGGCTTCGCTGGTGGTGCAGTCGCAGGTGTTTTTCACCATCATTCTTGCCATGATCCTCGCTGGCGAACGGCCGCGCCTGGGCCAGTATGCCGCATTGAGTCTGGCCGCAGCCGGGTATCTGCTGGTGGCCTGGCACAGCGTGGCGGACCCGATGGCCGCCGTGACGCTGGCAGGCCTGGGACTGGTGCTGGCTGCCGGATTGTGTTGGGCCTGTGCCAACACCGTGGTGCGTGGAGTCGGCCGCGTCAATATGGCCGCATTTATCGTCTGGAGCAGTATCTTTGCCATCATTCCCGTGCTGGGTATCAGCCTGCTCGTGGAGGGCCCGGGCCGTATCGTTGACGCCGTCACACATGCCAGCTGGCTCGGTTGGGCGACTGTGTTCTGGCAGGCCGTGGGCAATACCGTGCTGGGCTTCGGCATCTGGAACTGGTTGCTGGTGCGGCATCCGGCCGCGTTGGTCACGCCATTGGCGCTGCTGGTGCCGGTGTTCGGCATGGTGTCGTCCACGCTTTTACTGGCCGAACCATTGCCGGGCTGGAAGATCCTCGCGACGTGCCTGGTCCTGTGCGGCCTGGCCCTGAATATCTATGCCGGCCGGGGCCGTCGCGCATGAGTCCCGGTCAGCACGTGCTCTTTCTGCTGGCTGTCGCGCTGGCGACCTACGCGCAGACCATGACGGGCTTCGCCTTCGGGTTGGTGCTGCTCGGCCTGTCCAGTCTCGCCGGCCTGGCGCCGTTGCCCGATATGTCCAATACGGTCAGCATCCTGACACTGATCAATGCGCTGGTGGCCATAGGCCGCAACCGTCCGCAAGTGAATTGGGCCTTGCTGCGGCCGGCCTTGATCAGCAGCCTTGTCGGCGTCGCGCTGGGCGTAGCGGCCCTCGATCTCATCCATGGCAGGCTGTCCGTGATCCTGCAATGGTTGCTGGGGCTGACCATTCTGGTGTGCGCATTCATGCTGGTAATGCAGGCCCGTCAACTGGCGCAGATCTCGTCCCGGCGGGTATTTCTGTCGTTTGGCCTGGTATCCGGGCTGCTGGGGGGATTGTTCTCCAGCGCGGGCCCACCCATGGTGTATCAGTTGTACCGGCAGCCGCTGCCCCTGGCCGTCATCCACAATTCGCTGCTCGTCCTTTTCGCGGCCAATGCCGTCGTTCGCCTGAGCCTGGTGACATGGCAGGGCAGCATTCATGTCAACACCCTGTGGATGAGTCTGGAAGCCTTGCCGGTCGTCGTTATCCTGACCATGCTGGTGCGCCGCTTTGCCTCGGCGCACGCCATCCGGTCAGTCAAACGCATGGTTTTCGTACTGCTCATCGCGGCGGGGCTGGGTTTGTTCGTCCCCGCCTCGCGCACCTTGCTCCAGATGATATTGTGAGTCAGAGCGGGGCGGCCGCCGAGCTGGGCGGCGGCTCCAGCGGCGGGCTATTGTCGGCGCGCAACACCATGGTGTTGGGCGAAGACATCTCCAGGCCCGCCTCGTCCAGCCTGCGCAGCATCTCGAACAGTAGCGCGCTGCGTACCCCGTAGGCCGTGCGCGGAGAGCTGACGTACGCCTTGGCGTTGAACAGCAAATGACCGTTGTCGATGCCGTCCAGATAGACATTGGGGGCGGGACTCTCCAGGATGTTTTCATGGGCGGCAAACGCCTCCAGCATGATCTGCCGCACCTGTTGAGCGTCCGTCGACAAGGGCATGGGCAATTTGATCTGCACCAGGCCGATGGGATTGGCGTGCGTGACGTTACGTACGGTCTTGGTGATGAACTCCGAGTTCGGCACGATGACCGTAGAACGGTCGCTCATCTGGATCTCGGTGGCGCGCACGTTGATGCGTTGAATGTCGCCCTCGATGCCTCCTAACGACACCCAGTCGCCGACCTTGACCGGCCGCTCGGCCAGCAGGATGAGGCCGGACACAAAGTTTTGAACCACCGCCTGCAAGCCGAAACCGATACCCACTGACAGCGCGCTGGCGATCCACGCCACGCGTTCCAGGCCGATGCCCAGCGCAGATAAAGCAAGAGCGACGGCAACCACCACGCCAGCGTAGCCAAACAGCGTGGCCGCCGACACCTGCATGCCGGGATCCAGCTCGGTCGTGAGCAAATAACGTGTGGCCAGCCAGCGTTTGAGCAATCTGACCGATAGCAGGCCAGCGGCCAGCACCAGCAGAGCCTGGGCAACGGCTCCCGGACGGATCTGGACCTCGCCTATCTGCAGGCCTTTGTATAGCTGATCCAGCCTGTGAAGCAGGTCGGTGGGAGCTTCTCCGAACGGCGCAAGCAAGAGAACCACGGCGATGAGTATCACCATCAGCCGGCCGACCCCAGACAGCAGAACCCCCGCCTGCCCGCGCAGACGCGTCTGCAGGGTCGGCGGCTCTTCTTTGGCCGGCCCGCCCAAAAGCGTCGTGAAGCCATCGTCGATCAGCACGGAGGCCAGATAGGCCGTGGCCATGACGATCAGTGTCCAGATGGTCTGCCGGACGAGAAAACTGCCCAGCGCCGCATAACCGGTCAGTAGCGCCAGCAGGCTCAATCCCAGCACGATCCAGGCGATGACGGTGAGTGCGGCCAGCCATAACGGCCGGGGAGGGGGCGTCTCGCCCAGCCGGCGGCGTAACCGTTCGGTGCGCGCCAGCGCCGCCATCAGTACCAGCGTCATGACCGTGACGACCAGACTGTTCAACGCGATCGTGCCGGTCAGGCTGGCGTTGATGAGCACGGGCAGGCGTTCGGCCAACCAGGCAGCCACCACGAGTATGCCCAGTGTCAGAGGCAGACGGCGCAGCCCGTCGGCGGCCACGTCGGGCAGGGGCGGCAGGCGCCAGGAAGGACGGTGAATGGACAGCAACGCATAACCGAGTCCCGCCACGAAACCGCCGAAAGCCGCCATCTCCACCAGACTGGTCAGCAGTATTTGCACATCGTCGGCGATTTCGCCATGCCAGGTCAGGCCGATGACCACCAGCTCAGCGACCAGCGCCGGGGCGAGGGTCGACAGCGCCACAACCGCCACGGCGAGCACCGAACGCCGCAGTCTGCCGGGTGGCACGCGGGTGGCGGTCAGCCTCAACAGCATCTGCCCGGCCCAATAGCGCAGGGCAACCCCTACCGCGACCAGAACGGCGATCGACGTCCAGACCCAGCCCGGAGTATCGGCCACTGTGGCGTAGAGGTCGTCTAATAGATCACTCAACCGCGAAAGGTCGCGGGGCAGTTCGCCGCGCAGCTCCGACCAGAAGCTCGAGGCCAGCAACGAGCCACGGCGTTCACCCAGTTTGGCCTGAAACTGGGTGCGGCGCAGCGCCGAAATCTGCTCGGCCGTCTGGGCGGCTTCGACCGAAAGCAGGCGGGCAAGTTTTACCTGGGCATCGAGGTTGCGATTGTTCTTTTCCAGTTGGGCGCGTTGCGCGGCCACATCTGGCGTGTCCCGGGCGCCGTCGGCGATCGGGCCCAGTTCGGTCAGCCGCGCGGTTACGCTGGCTTGCTGAGGCGCCAGCGCCTCGGCGATGGCATCGGCCTGCGCCTGTATCTGCAAGGCATCGCTGCGGCGCTGGACCAACACATCGTCATTGGTCTGCTGGTCCAGATCTTTGCGCAGCGCATCGATGGTCTTGCGGGCCTCGGCCAGGGTCGTCTCGGCGTCCGCGGCCGCCGTTGCGGGCGGTGCCCCGGCCGCGTTGCCCAGCGCCAGCGCCAAGGACAGGACGACAAACAGGCGCATGCAGGCCATGCGCCAGAAAGAGAGAGTCGGTTTCATGGTCAATGCTCAAGGACTGAGCCAGAATAGCAAGCGGCGCTTCGCCATGTGCAACAGGGACATGCAGCGATGCAACAGGATATATCGGCAGGCAGTTTACGCCTGCTCGGACGACGCGGCTTGCGCCCGCGCTCCCGCACCAAGAATTTCATCGCAGACCTCGAGCCAGGCACGGGCGGCATAGGAGAGATAACGGTCGCGCACCCATATATGGCCGATTTCCCACTGCACGCCGGCGCGGGCCAGACGCGCCATGGTCAGGCCCCGCGTTTTGAGCATCTGCACCAGCGGTTCGGGCAGAATCGCCGTGCCCAGCCCTGAGCCGGCCATGGCGGCCAGAAAATCCCAATGCGCGCTTTGCGCGGCGATCTGCGGATCGAAGCCGGCAGCCTCGCAGGCCTGTCGTAACCGGCGGGTCAGTGCGAAATCGTCAGTGGGTATGAGCAAGGGCACCTCGCGCAACGCGGTCAACGGCAAGGTGAGTTTTCCCGCCCACACCGCATCAGCGGGCCCCACCGCCCACAGCGAATAACTGCCGAAACGCCGGGCCTGTAGCGGTCCGTTGGCGGCCACGGGCAACACGGTGGCGCCCACTTCGATTTCTCCGGCGGATACCAGACGTTCGACCGCCTAGCCGGTGCCCTCGCGCAGACTTAGGCGGATCTGTGGATAGCGCTGCCGAAAGCATTGAACCACGGGGATAAAAAGCAGGTTGATCATGGGCGGGATACCCACTTCGAGTTCGCCGCGTTCGAGTTCGACCGCCTGGCGCACTTCGGCATTGAGCTGACGCATTGCGCCCAGGATATGCAGGCCGCGCTCGTAGACGATGCGGCCCGTATCGGTGGGGCGGGCGGTATGGCCATCGCGGATCAACAGTGGGGTGCTGACCTCATCTTCCAGTTGCCGAATCATCTTACTGACGGTCGACTGCGTCACGAATAACTTTCTGGCCGCCTGCGTGAAGCTGGCGCAACCGACGGTTTCGACGAAGTAACGCAGCGCGCGGATATCCATAAGCGTCAAATGATGAAAAAAACGACTTAACTTGATGATTTTAAGTCATTACGAGATTCTTCCGGGCGTTTCTATACTCCAGAGATCACGCCATACGCCGGCAGCAGCCCGCGATGGCGAATTGGAAAACGCCGCGATAGACGGTGTCCAGGCATGTGGAGACCCGATCTGTCAGCAACGTGCCGTGGGCGCTCGTTGGTCGGCACAGAAGTCTGGAGACACCATGGACCTCGACCGTATCCGTCACGCCGGCCTGCGCTCGCGTGTGACGACTGCCCAGGCAGCCGTCGAACTCATTCAGAATGGCATGACCGTTGGCATGAGCGGCTTCACGCGCGCTGGCGACTGCAAGGCCGTGCCGGCCGCGCTGGCCGAGCGCGCCGGACAGTTCCCCCTGCAGATCACGCTTATCACCGGCGCTTCGCTGGGTCACGATACCGACAAACGGTTGGCCGACGCCGGTGTGCTGTCGCGTCGCCTGCCATTCCAAGTCGACAGCACGTTGCGTCGCAAAATCAATCAGGGCGACGTGCGCTTCATCGACCAGCATCTGTCGGAAACCGTCGAGCAACTGCGCAGCGGCCATATCGGTCCGATCGATGTGGCCATCATCGAAGCGGCCGCCATCACCGAAGATGGCAGCATCATTCCGACCATGTCCGTGGGCAATTCGGCCTCCTTTGCCGAGCAGGCTGCCGTCGTCATCGTCGAAATCAACCAGAGTGTGCCGGTGGAGATCGAAGGGCTGCACGATATCTATGTGCCGGCGGCCCACGGGCAGCGCCAGCCTTTGCCGCTGATCGCGGCGGATCAGCGCATAGGCAAGAGCGCCATCGCCGTCGATCCGGCCAAAATCGCGGCCATCGTGTTCACCGACGCGCCGGACAGCCCCTCGAACGCGTTGCCCGCCGACGAAGAAACCGCCCTGATCGCGGGCCATATCGTGCGCTTTCTCGAAGGCGAGGTGGCTGCCGGCCTACTGACGCGGTCGCTGTTTCCTCTGCAGGCAGGCATCGGCACGATTGCAAATGCCGTACTGCAGGGGTTCGAGCAGGCGGACTTTGAGGGCCTGACAATGTATTCGGAGGTGCTCCAGGACAGCGCCATTTCCCTGCTCGACAGCGGCAAGCTGGCGTTTGCCTCGGCGTCGTCCATCACCGTGTCTCAGCCGGTCTATGAAAAACTGCTCAATAACCTGGACGACTACCGAGACAGGCTGGTGCTGCGCCCGCAGGAAATCAGCAATGCACCGGAAATCGTACGGCGATTGGGCCTTATCGCCATCAATACCGCCCTGGAGTTCGACATCTACGGCAACGTGAACTCCACCCATGTGGGGGGGACCCATATGATGAACGGCATTGGTGGATCCGGGGATTTTGCCCGTAACGCTCATCTGGCAATCTTCGTGAGCAAGTCCGTCGCCAAAGATGGCGAGGTCTCCAGTGTGGTGCCCATGGTGCCTCATGTGGATCACAACGAGCATGACGTCGACATCCTGGTGACCGAGTGTGGTCTGGCAGATCTGCGGGGCTTGTCGCCCCGCGAGCGGGCTCAGGCAGTCATCGCGAATTGCGTTCATCCCACATACCGTGCCGCGCTGCAGGACTACTACGACCGCGCCTGTGAGCGGGGCGGGCAGACGCCGCATCTGCTCGAAGAGGCTTTCTCCTGGCACCAGCGTTACAACGAATCCGAGTCGATGCGTCTGCCGGAGCCTGCCAACCGGCGTGCGGCTTGATCCTTGTCTCCGGCGCGCGCGGCGTCCCTTTAAGGGCCCAGGGCCCTTTTTTCATCTGTGCCGGCCGGCGGCGGCCTTCTATATATAGGGAGCGTCTTCTGACGAGGGCCGCCCTTCCCGGGTTCCTGGCGGGGACGGGGTGTCACGGGGTTATCCCTGTCAGGGCAACTACGGGTCTGGTTTTGACAGATAAAAAACCGTGCTATAGTTCGCCCCCTCGCAGCACAGACAGCAACGCAGATGCAACGCAGTCGGTGTAGTGAGGACCGAAGCGAGATTGGTTTTTCGGTTTCCGAGGCGATTGCCGCATGAGCGGGGCGCAGGAAGCGGGAAGTGATTTCGAACACGGGGAGTGAGGATTAGGCGAAGAGCCGGCCGGGATTCCAGTGTTGCACGACGGTGTAGAAATAAAGCGGCTTCGGTTGCATGATCTGCAAAAGTTGTGTTATAGTTTCGGGCTTGGCAGTTAACGAAACGTCAGGGTTAATCCTGATCTGCACTGAAAGGCGCAGGACGCTTCGCTAGTTGCTAAGCAGGGTTGCCGAGGGGTGATCCCGGGGCGCGAGTCTCTGAGGAGGTGGTGAGTTGGCAAGGCAAACGTGAGCAGAAGAAATTTTGCGAGCGTCGCGAAAAAAGCGAAGCCGAGTTGACAAACTTAAAAAACTTCTTCATAATCTCGTTTCTCTGCTGCTGACAACGATGCAGCGACGACAGCAAGGCAAGGCGCTGTAAGTTGCACGACGTTGGCAGGCAAGCGAAGCAGTTTGGCAGTACCGCTCTTTAACAATTAAACAACCGATAAGTGTGGGCACTTGATGTGAGTGCGCAACGACTGGGTTTCAGCCTGGTCGGGAAGCGAAACTATCAAGTGCTCATATATGAAGTAAGGAATAGTTTTTCGAAACTATCCCTCACTTCCTTTGAGCAAGCGAAAGTCGTCATTGGGTAACACTGATGGCGCAACACAGAGATTAAACTGAAGAGTTTGATCCTGGCTCAGATTGAACGCTGGCGGGATGCTTTACACATGCAAGTCGGACGGCAGCACGGGGCTTCGGCCTGGTGGCGAGTGGCGAACGGGTGAGTAATGTATCGGAACGTGCCCGGTAGCGGGGGATAACTACGCGAAAGCGTGGCTAATACCGCATACGCCCTACGGGGGAAAGCGGGGGACCTTCGGGCCTCGCACTATTGGAGCGGCCGATATCGGATTAGCTAGTTGGTGGGGTAACGGCCTACCAAGGCGACGATCCGTAGCTGGTTTGAGAGGACGACCAGTCACACTGGGACTGAGACACGGCCCAGACTCCTACGGGAGGCAGCAGTGGGGAATTTTGGACAATGGGGGCAACCCTGATCCAGCCATCCCGCGTGTGCGATGAAGGCCTTCGGGTTGTAAAGCACTTTTGGCAGGAAAGAAACGGCACGGGCTAATATCCTGTGCAACTGACGGTACCTGCAGAATAAGCACCGGCTAACTACGTGCCAGCAGCCGCGGTAATACGTAGGGTGCAAGCGTTAATCGGAATTACTGGGCGTAAAGCGTGCGCAGGCGGTTCGGAAAGAAAGATGTGAAATCCCAGGGCTTAACCTTGGAACTGCATTTTTAACTACCGAGCTAGAGTGTGTCAGAGGGAGGTGGAATTCCGCGTGTAGCAGTGAAATGCGTAGATATGCGGAGGAACACCGATGGCGAAGGCAGCCTCCTGGGATAACACTGACGCTCATGCACGAAAGTGTGGGGAGCAAACAGGATTAGATACCCTGGTAGTCCACGCCCTAAACGATGTCAACTAGCTGTTGGGGCCTTCGGGCCTTGGTAGCGCAGCTAACGCGTGAAGTTGACCGCCTGGGGAGTACGGTCGCAAGATTAAAACTCAAAGGAATTGACGGGGACCCGCACAAGCGGTGGATGATGTGGATTAATTCGATGCAACGCGAAAAACCTTACCTACCCTTGACATGTCTGGAATCCCGAAGAGATTTGGGAGTGCTCGCAAGAGAACCGGAACACAGGTGCTGCATGGCTGTCGTCAGCTCGTGTCGTGAGATGTTGGGTTAAGTCCCGCAACGAGCGCAACCCTTGTCATTAGTTGCTACGAAAGGGCACTCTAATGAGACTGCCGGTGACAAACCGGAGGAAGGTGGGGATGACGTCAAGTCCTCATGGCCCTTATGGGTAGGGCTTCACACGTCATACAATGGTCGGGACAGAGGGTTGCCAACCCGCGAGGGGGAGCCAATCCCAGAAACCCGGTCGTAGTCCGGATCGCAGTCTGCAACTCGACTGCGTGAAGTCGGAATCGCTAGTAATCGCGGATCAGCATGTCGCGGTGAATACGTTCCCGGGTCTTGTACACACCGCCCGTCACACCATGGGAGTGGGTTTTACCAGAAGTAGTTAGCCTAACCGCAAGGGGGGCGATTACCACGGTAGGATTCATGACTGGGGTGAAGTCGTAACAAGGTAGCCGTATCGGAAGGTGCGGCTGGATCACCTCCTTTAAGAGCTTGAGTGCTCGTGTCAAGTGTCCACGCTTATCGGTTGTTGTTATATAGCTGCTGGATCGGTGGCTGCTGATCCGAGAGAGAAAGGTTTCGCGGGTCTGTAGCTCAGTCGGTTAGAGCACCGTCTTGATAAGGCGGGGGTCGTTGGTTCGAATCCAACCAGACCCACCAAGGTTTCCTGAGAGGGAAATGGGGGTGTAGCTCAGCTGGGAGAGCGCCTGCTTTGCAAGCAGGATGTCATCGGTTCGATCCCGTTCACCTCCACCAAAGCCTGTCCAGAGGATGGGTGTGGGGCGAGACCAGAAGGCGAGAGAGCAACGCTTAGTGCTGCGAGTCAGTGTTAAGCGTTGGGTTTTGGCCCGACAGCTATATATGTTCTTTAACAATTTGGAAGAAACACAACGTAAAGTGTTCGTTTAGTAGTCGGCGCGAGTCGATGAGGACGGATACGGGTTGTGATTGCATGATTTTGTTCCAAGTCTCAAGAACTGGCTGGGCGCGCAAGCGTTTGGTCAGATGCTTTGAACTTATGAACGGCACAAGCACGAATGAACAGCACCTATAAGACTTTAGTGTTATAGGATCAAGCGACTAAGTGCATATGGTGGATGCCTTGGCGATCACAGGCGATGAAGGACGTAGTAGCCTGCGAAAAGCTGCGGGGAGCTGGCAAACAAGCATTGATCCGCAGATATCCGAATGGGGAAACCCACCGCGCAAGCGGTATCCCTGGCTGAATACATAGGCCAGTGGAGGCGAACCGGGTGAACTGAAACATCTCAGTAGCTCGAGGAAAAGAAATCAACCGAGATTCCGAAAGTAGTGGCGAGCGAAATCGGAAGAGCCTTTACGATTTAGCATTTTGCATAGTCGAACGGAATGGAAAGTCCGGCCGTAGCAGGTGATAGCCCTGTAGACGAAATGCAGAGTGTGGAACTAGGCGTAAGAGAAGTAGGGCGGGACACGTGAAATCCTGTCTGAAGATGGGGGGACCATCCTCCAAGGCTAAATACTCGTGATCGACCGATAGTGAACCAGTACCGTGAGGGAAAGGCGAAAAGAACCCCGGAAGGGGAGTGAAATAGATCCTGAAACCGTATGCATACAAACAGTCGGAGCCTCTTTATGGGGTGACGGCGTACCTTTTGTATAATGGGTCAGCGACTTACATTCAGTGGCGAGCTTAACCGAATAGGGAAGGCGTAGCGAAAGCGAGTCCGAATAGGGCGTCCAGTCGCTGGGTGTAGACCCGAAACCAGATGATCTACCCATGGCCAGGTTGAAGGCACGGTAACACGTGCTGGAGGACCGAACCCACTAGTGTTGAAAAACTAGGGGATGAGCTGTGGATAGGGGTGAAAGGCTAAACAAATCTGGAAATAGCTGGTTCTCTCCGAAAACTATTTAGGTAGTGCCTCAAGTATTACTGCAGGGGGTAGAGCACTGTTATGGCTAGGGGGTCATGGCGACTTACCAAACCATGGCAAACTCCGAATACCTGCAAGTACAGCTTGGGAGACAGAGCACCGGGTGCTAACGTCCGGACTCAAGAGGGAAACAACCCAGACCGCCAGCTAAGGTCCCGAATTATCGCTAAGTGGGAAACGAAGTGGGAAGGCATAGACAGTCAGGAGGTTGGCTTAGAAGCAGCCACCCTTTAAAGAAAGCGTAATAGCTCACTGATCGAGTCGTCCTGCGCGGAAGATGTAACGGGGCTAAGCGATAAACCGAAGCTGCGGGTGTGTACTATGTACACGCGGTAGGAGAGCGTTCTGTAAGCCTGCGAAGGTGGCTTGTGAAGGCTGCTGGAGGTATCAGAAGTGCGAATGCTGACATGAGTAGCGATAAAGGGGGTGAAAAGCCCCCTCGCCGTAAGTCCAAGGTTTCCTGCGCAACGTTCATCGGCGCAGGGTGAGTCGGCCCCTAAGGCGAGGCAGAGATGCGTAGCTGATGGGAAGCTGGTTAATATTCCAGCACCGTCGTACAGTGCGATGGGGGACGGATCGCGGAAGATCATCAGGGTGTTGGATGTCCCTGTTGCTGCATTGAAGATGGCGCTTAGGCAAATCCGGGCGCGTAAATCAAGGGTGTGGCTCGAGCGAGCATGTCTCGCGAAGTGATTGGAAGTGGTTCCAAGAAAAGCCTCTAAGCTTCAGCTGTACGAGACCGTACCGCAAACCGACACAGGTGGACGGGATGAATATTCCAAGGCGCTTGAGAGAACTCGGGAGAAGGAACTCGGCAAATTAATACCGTAACTTCGGGAGAAGGTATGCCCCGGTAGTGTGAGGCGCCTGCGCGCTGAGCATGATGGGGTCGCAGAGAATCGGTGGCTGCGACTGTTTATTAAAAACACAGCACTCTGCAAAGACGAAAGTCGACGTATAGGGTGTGACGCCTGCCCGGTGCCGGAAGGTTAAGTGATGGGGTGCAAGCTCTTGATCGAAGCCCCGGTAAACGGCGGCCGTAACTATAACGGTCCTAAGGTAGCGAAATTCCTTGTCGGGTAAGTTCCGACCTGCACGAATGGCGTAACGATGGCCACACTGTCTCCTCCCGAGACTCAGCGAAGTTGAAGTGTTTGTGATGATGCAATCTACCCGCGGCTAGACGGAAAGACCCCATGAACCTTTACTGTAGCTTTGCATTGGACTGTGAACCGGCCTGTGTAGGATAGGTGGGAGGCGCTGAGCTCGAGTCGCTAGATTCGAGGGAGCCGACCTTGAAATACCACCCTGGTTTGTTTGCGGTTCTAACCTTGGTCCGTTATCCGGATCGGGGACAGTGCATGGTGGGCAGTTTGACTGGGGCGGTCTCCTCCCAAAGTGTAACGGAGGAGCTCGAAGGTACGCTAGGTACGGTCGGAAATCGTGCTGATAGTGCAATGGCATAAGCGTGCTTGACTGTGAGACTGACAAGTCGAACAGGTGCGAAAGCAGGACATAGTGATCCGGTGGTTCTGAATGGAAGGGCCATCGCTCAACGGATAAAAGGTACTCTGGGGATAACAGGCTGATACCGCCCAAGAGTTCATATCGACGGCGGTGTTTGGCACCTCGATGTCGGCTCATCTCATCCTGGGGCTGTAGCCGGTCCCAAGGGTATGGCTGTTCGCCATTTAAAGAGGTACGTGAGCTGGGTTTAAAACGTCGTGAGACAGTTTGGTCCCTATCTGCCGTGGGCGTTGGATACTTGACGGAGCCTGCTCCTAGTACGAGAGGACCGGAGTGGACGTACCTCTGGTGTACCGGTTGTCATGCCAATGGCATTGCCGGGTAGCTAAGTACGGAAGAGATAACCGCTGAAAGCATCTAAGCGGGAAACTCGTCTGAAGATTAGGTATCCCGGGGACTAGATCCCCCTAAAGGGTCGTTCAAGACCAGGACGTTGATAGGTCGGGTGTGGAAGCGCAGTAATGCGTTAAGCTAACCGATACTAATTGCCCGTGCGGCTTGATCCTATAACTCTTTAGTCTTACATATACGATTGCTGGCCAGTTCGCGCCAGTGCCGTCTGAACATACATCAACGCAACCTCAGTTGCTGCTTCTTCCAAATTCAAGCCGTTGACAACGCGTCAACCGCTTAGCCGGTTACGCCTGACGACCATAGCAAGGTGGCCCCACTCCTTCCCATCCCGAACAGGACAGTGAAACGCCTTCGCGCCGATGATAGTGGACGTACGTCTGTGAAAGTAGGTCATCGTCAGGCTTTTATTCCTCAAAACCCCGTAAGCTATCCGCTTACGGGGTTTTGTTTTGCGCAAAACATTTACACCGCCCCTACACCGTCCGCCGGCATAACCCGGCCAGGCTCGGTTGCCTCGTAGCGCACTTCTCCGTGCCTCGCCCCCCTTCGCCACGCCGCGGGCCCAGTGACCTGCCCCCAGATTTAGTACGGCACCGACATAGAGCCCAGGGGTAAAAGACCTTCTTTCTGATGAGCCTGCACGAATTGCGCCGGCGTTAAATATCCGAGCGCGCTGTGAGGCCGATCGGTGTTGTACTCGACTCGCCAGTTTTCGATCAAGCTTTTAGCCTGTCGCAGGGACAAGAACCAGTGCTCGTTAAGGCATTCGTCGCGGAACTTGCCGTTGAAACTTTCGATATAAGCGTTCTCCACCGGCTTACCCGGCCGAATAAACGACAGCTTTACGCCTGCTTGGTAGGCCCAGGCGTCCAAGGCTCTTCCGGCGAACTCTGGCCCGTTGTCCACGGTAATAGATCGCGGCAGGCCACGCATCTCCGCCAGCCGTTGCAGCACCATGGCAACACGCAGTCCCGGCAACGACGTATCGACCTCGATGGCCAGGCATTCGCGAGTGTAGTCATCGACGATAGTCAAACAGCGGAATCGGCGGCCATAGGCTAGGCCGTCGGCCACAAAGTCCATTGACCAACTCTGATTCGGCGCGATTGCCGCTGGGCGAACCACGCGCTCGGTCGCCGCGATTCGCTTACGCTTTCGTTTTCGCACGCTTAACCCTGCCAGACTGTACAGCCGCCAGATTCGCTTGTGATTTGCTTGCCAGCCTTCGCGACGTAAGAGCACATGGATCCTCCGATAGCCGTAGCGTCGTTTCGCCACTGCCATCTCTTTCATGCGCTCGGTCAGCGCAGCATCGCCTGAGCGTGTGCTCTCGTAGGCAAACAGCGACCGCGAAATTCCTACCAGCCCACAGGCCCGGGTAACACCCATGCTGCGCTCGGTCATTAATGTCCTGACCGCCTCGCGTTTGGCCTGCGGGCTGACTACTTTCGGCTTAGCAGATCCTGAAGCGCCGCCTTGTCCAGCATCGACTCGGCCAACAGCTTCTTGAGCTTGTTGTTCTCCTGCTCCAGCTCCTTGAGCCTCTGAGCGTCCGACACCGTCATGCCACCGAACTTCGCCTTCCAGTTGTAGTACGTTGCCTCGGAGATTCCGTGCTTGCGGCACAACTCTGCGGGCTTGGCACCTGCATCGGCTTCCTTGAGCACGCCGATGATTTGCTCTTCCGTAAATCGTTTCTTCATTGCCATTCCTTTGGGAACGGACTCTACATCGATTTCGTACTAATCACGGGGAGCAGGTCAGTACCATGCCGTTCAGGGTGATTACGCAGCAGGCACGTTCACCGCCAGTGCCGAGGGCAGCAGCACGCTTGTGATCTATGACGGAGCCAGCGGCAGCAACGTAGCGGCGACGGCGATATTGCTCAGCAACGTGACACTGGACCAGTTGCAGTTCAGCAACGGGGCGATCACGCACGCATGAAGGGCCGTTGCCACATGCAGATGCCGCCGCGCTCTGAGCGTGGCGGCTGGGTGACACTGGGCCGTCGGGGGCTGGTGCTGGGGCTGTGCTGCCTGGCGCCGGCTATCTCCATGGCCAGCCGGGATTGGACCCTGCCGGCCTTGTTGTTGGCGGCCGAAACCACGCACCCCTCCGTGGCGGGGCGGCGGGCCGACGAGGCCGCCGCTCAGGCTAATCGCGACGCAGCTGGTTGGCAGCGTTTTCCGACCCCCAGCGTGGAGATCGGATCGCGTTCACTGTCTAACGGCAACTCGGGCAATGCCAATGGGTCGACGCGCGCCATACGGTTGGACCAGCCGCTGTGGACCGGAGGGCGGATCGATGCAGGTATCGACGCGGCGGATGAGCGTGTGCAGGCGGCAGCATCGGCCATCAGCGAAACACAGCTCGAGTTGCGCTTGAGGGTCGCCAATGCCGCCAGTGAGGCTATGCGGCAACAGGAGCGTATCCGGGTAGCGCAAGGGCACGTTGTCCAATTGGACAGGCTGCTGGAGATGATACGCAGACGCGTCGCTCAGGAGGTCAGCGCCACGGCCGACCTGAACCTGGCGCAGTCCCGCATGCTCACGAGTGTAAATGATGTCAATACGGCCAGGCAATCGCTGCGCATCGCGCTGGTGCAGTTGGAGCAGTTGGTGGGCGAGCCCGTAGCGCGTGTCATCGGCAGCGCGGCGGACGAGACCGGGGTCAGCGACAGGGACGCGCTGCTGGAGCGGACGCTGGCGCTTTCGCCGCGATTGAAGCGGCTGCCGTCCGAGCTCAGGCAGGCCGAAGCCGTCGTGCGCGAGCGTCGCGCGGTGCTCAGCCCTGCAGTGTTGCTGCGACTGGAAAACGTACAGGGCGCTGCCTTGGTGGGTAGCGGCACGGGGTCGACGAATCGGGCGCTGGTGGTCATGCAATGGCAGACCGGAGCCGGGCTGTCCGCCGTCTCGGCGGTAAGCGAGGCCAGATCGCAGGTGGAGTCCGTACGCATGCTGCGCGAGGCGGCCAGGCGTGAGGTGTCGCAGCAGTTCGAGACGGACTGGGCGCAGTGGACGGATGCAAAACTGCGGCTTGACATCGCCCGGCGCGTCGAGGTGACGGCCGCCGAAGTGGCCGATTCTTATTCGCGACAGTATGTGGCCGGACGCAAAAGTTGGTTAGACATGATGAACTCGGTTCGTGAAGTGGAGCAGGCCGAACTGGCCAGCGTGGATGTGCGATATGAGGGGCAGGCGGCGGCGCTGCGCCTGCGGCTGCAGTCCGGGAGCCTGCAATGACCGCATTGCCGCCTGCAAACGCTCCCGACACGCAGGCCCGGGCCTTGCGCTGGGTGGGCGCCGCGCTTTGGCGCAGGCGCTCGCCCTTTGTCGAGGCCTTGGTGGCCACGACAGTGGCCAACCTACTGGCACTGGGCACGTCGATGTTCTCCATGCAGGTGTATGACCGGGTGATTCCCAATGACGGTCATCAGACCCTGTGGGTGCTCACGGTTGGCGTCAGTTTGGCCGTCATTCTGGAGTTCTTGCTCAGGCTTGTGCGCAGCCGTATGCAGGAGCGCGTCGCCAGCTCGGTGGATCAATCGCTGTCGCGGCGTTTGTTCGAGCGAATGCTGCGGGTCAGAATGGAAGCGCGCCCGCCCATGGTCGGCACGCTGGCCTCGCAGATCAAAGGGTTTGAATTGGTCCGGGGCGTATTGACCTCCGCCTCGCTGCTCGTGCTGGCCGATGTGCCTTTTGCCTTTCTGTATATCGCGGTGATTGCGATGGTCGGAAGTTGGGTTGCGCTGGTACCAGTGGTGGTCGCGCCGCTGGCCCTCTTGACGGGCCTGGGGCTGCAGTCGCTGGTGCGCAAGCATGCCCGGCGACAGCAGACTGCCGCCAACCGTAAAGCCGGTCTGCTGGTGGAGGCCGTCGATGGTGCCGAGTCCATCAAGGCCAATGGTGCTGAGCCTGTCCTGCAGGCGCGTTGGAGCGCGTTGGTCGACGAAGCCGCTATCTCCGAGCGGCAATCCCGGGACCACAGCAGCCTCGCGCAGCAATTGACAGTCACTCTGCAACAGTTGGGATACGTCGCGACGATCGCCTTCGGCGCCTGGCTGGTCTCCGACAACAAGATCACAATGGGTGGTTTGCTGGCGTGCTCGATTCTGAGCAATCGTGCGCTGGCACCGCTCATCCAACTGCCGGGCGTGATGATGCAATGGGCCCATGCCCGTGTCGCGCTCGACTCCCTGGACCATTTGCTTGCCCTGCCCAATGAAGAGGATGAGCGCGAGCAGACCCTGAAGCCGGGCGTGATCGAGCCGTCTGTACGGTTTGAGCGCGTCCGCTTCGCGTACACGCGCGAAGACCAGGCGGCATTGGATGTCGAGCGGCTCGACATCCGCCAAGGTGAGCGCGTCGGCGTGCTGGGCGCCGTAGGGTCGGGCAAGAGCACGCTGCTGAAGTTGGCCAGCACGTTGTATCGTCCGCAGGAGGGCCGCATTCTGCTGTCTAACCTCGATGCAGGTCAGCTCGATCCGGTCGTGGCGCGGGCTGCAGTCGGTTATCTGCCTCAGAACTTGCGGCTGCTCAGCGGCACCCTGCGCGAGAATATTCTGCTGGGCTTGCCTGATCCGGGCGATGCCGTCGTGCTCGAGGCCGCCGGGCGTACGGGGCTGTCACGCCTGATTTGTGGGCAGTCCAAGGGCCTGGCCTTACCGATCGCCGAGGGAGGGCGCGGGATCTCCGGCGGGCAAAAGCAGCAGTTGGGGCTGACGCGGCTGCTGCTGTCCGGCCCATCGTTATGGCTGCTCGATGAGCCCACCGGCGCCATGGATGCCGACAATGAGGCGCTGGTCGTGCGGCTGTTGCAGCAGGAGTTGCAGGACGGCAGACGCACAGCATTGATCGCGACGCACAAGACCGCGCTTTTACCACTCTTTACCCGCCTTATCGTGATGCACGGCGGGCGGATATTGCTCGATGGGCCGCGCAATGAAGTCATTGCAAAACTGAACGCCGCCAACAAACCTGCCGAGGTGGTCCCCGCATGACGCATGATCCGGCTCAGGAGGGCAGCATGGAGGCAGACGCCAAGGTGGGCAGTGGCAGCCGTGCGCTGCTTTGGCTCGTCGTCGCGGCGGTAGGCAGTTTTGTCGCGTGGGCCCATTGGGCTGAGCTCGACAAAATTACACGTGCCAGCGGACAGGTGATCGTCAGCTCCCGCAACCAGGTGATTCAGGCGCCCGATGGCGGCGTGCTGGAGGAGATGCTGGTGCGCGAGGGAGACACGGTCAGACGTGGCCAAACCTTGTTCCGCTTTCAGCAGACGCGCGCCCGTGCGGCGATGCAGGAAAGTGTCGCCAAGGTTGCAGGTCTGAAGGTGGCGGTGGCGCGGTTGCAGGCCGAGGTCTTTGAAACGCCGTTGCAGTTCGACGCCGATGCCAGCGCCTTTCCGGAGCTACGCGACAATCAGATGGCCTTGATGCGGCGACGCCAGGCTGCGTTGAGCGAAGAGCTCGGCGCCCTGGAACGCGCGCGTAAACTGGCCCAGGAGGAGTTGAACCTCAACCAACCCCTGGTGGCGCGCGGGGACGTCAGCCGGGCCGAAGTACTCAAACTGCAGCGGCAAGTGGTCGACCTGACCGGGCAGATCACCAATAAGCGGAACAAGTTCTACCAGAATGCGCAGGCGGATCTGGCCAAGGCGCAGGAAGACCTCGAAGGCGCACGGCAAGTGCTGGCGCAACGTCAGGATCAGCTCGAGCATACGGAAGTCTATGCACCAATGGATGGCGTCGTGCGCAATGTCCGCTTGACGACGGCGCAGGGCGGAGTGGCTCGTCCGGGCGATGAGATCCTGCAAATCGTGCCTGTCGATGAGGATCTGGTGATCGAGGCCAAGGTCAAGCCGCGCGACGTTGCCTTCATCAAGGCGGGACTGCCCAGCAACATCAAGCTCGACGCCTATGATTACGCCATCTACGGATCTCTGCAGGGGCGGGTCAGTTATATCAGTGCCGACACGCTCTATGACGAATCCAAGGAGGGTGCTCAGCAGCCCTACTATCGTGTGCAGATAAAAACCGATGCCCGGGATCTCGGTGCTGCCAGCGGGCAGCCCATCCAGACTCAGCCGGGCATGACGGCCACGGTGGAAATCAAAACGGGCAAGCATTCGGTATGGGACTATCTGACCAAACCGATCACCAAAACGCTGGGAGAGTCCTTGCAGGAGCGCTGAGCCCGCACGCGCTCACGCTGGGAACTCGCCATCCACATAGTACCAACGGCCATCGATACACTCGAAGCGGCTGATCTCGTGCAGTCGGGTCGCGCGTCCTGCCTGCCGGTAGCGCGCCACGAACTCCACGATGGCGTGAGCCTCGCCGTCCTGCTCGTGACGACGTACCTGCAGGCCCAGCCATTTGAGATCGGGCGGATTGGGGGCAAGCTCGGCGGGTCGCGTCGAGGGGTGCCAGGTCGTCATCAGATAGTCCAACTCGTCCATGACGAAGGCGCTGTAGCGCGAGCGCATCAGGCTGGCCGCATCGGGCGCAGGTGATTCGTTCTGGTGCCAGCGGCCGCAGCAACCGGAGTAAACGTCGCCGCTGCCGCAGGGGCACATCAACGAGCCGGGTTTCATGCGAGCAGGTCGTTGTACTCGGGGTGGCGCTTGAAATAGACCACGGCATAGGAGCACAGTGGGCGCACCTTCCAGCCGTGTTCGCGCGCCGTATTCAAGGCCGACGTTGTCAGTTGGGCTGCGATGCCGCGTCCGCCGACGGCTGCGGGCACGCCCGTGTGCAGGATGACCATGACGCCATCGTGCAGTTGGTACTCCAGTTCGCTGACAAGGCCATCGACAATGATTTCGAATCGGCCTTGATCGGCAAGATGCGTGACTTCCGGCGTGGTCTGGCTCATGCGGATCTCCCTGAGGTGTCGGGGTAAGCAGTGGGCAGGGCATTGCCTGGCAGGCCCTGGCTCCATTGTTGCATGCCCGGCGCCTGGCCGCGCCGGCGCACCTTGCCGTGGTCTGTCACCAACGCGCTCGTGATCGGAGGGGCTGCTATCCTCAGCGGCCGAGCATCAGCATGATCCACAGGGCGATCATGGCGATTAGGCCTACCCAGCACGAACCCCAGAATCCGATGATGGGCCACTTGACGTCCAGCGGCACTTTCTTGGGATCGACATACTTGAGCTGGTAGTTGGCGTAGCCGGCCACCCAGCGCTTGGCGCGCGGGAAGGTCAGGCGCAGGAAGTAATCCAGGAAAATCGCCGCCTGAATCGAGAAGGAATACTGCCGGAAGGGACGGTGTTCGAGGAGGGGGTGTTTGAGCACGCTGTTGACACGCTTGCTTTTCCAGAAAAAAAGCACCAGGCCGCAGATCGTGCACGTAATGAAGCACAGCGCGAACAGGCTGAAAACGAAAACAAAGGTCTGAGAGTAAAGGGCCGTCATAGTGGACTATCCGCGGGTCTGGCCTTCGCCAGTGAGTACCCATTTGTACGTGGTCAGGCCTTCGAGGCCGACCGGGCCCCGGGCGTGCAGGCGGTTGGTGGAAATCCCGATCTCCGCTCCCAGGCCGTACTCAAAGCCATCGGCAAAGCAGGTGGGCAGGTTGGCGTAGACCGAACTGGAGTCGACCTCGCGTTGAAAACGTTGGGCGGCAGCCAGGTCTTCCGTGACGATGGCGTCGGTGTGCCCGGAACCCCAGCGGGCGATATGTTCAATCGCCTGATCCAGGGTATCGACCACTCGGACGGCCAGGATGGGGGCGAGGTACTCGGTACCCCAGTCTTGCTCGTCGGCCGGTTTGATGGCCGGCAGGATTGCGCGGCTGCGCTCGCAGCCGCGCAATTCGACGCCGTGCTGCTGCAGAGCCTGGCCAATGCGAGGCAGCAGGGTGGGGGCCACAGCCTGATGCACCAGCAATGTTTCCATGGCCCCGCAAATGCCATAACGGTAGGTCTTGGCGTTGAAGGTGATCTCGAATGCCCGATCCGCATCGGCGGCGGCATCCAGGTAAACATGGCAGTTGCCGTCCAGATGTTTGATGAGCGGCACGCGGGCTTTCTGAGCCAGGCGTGCGATCAGGTTTTTGCCTCCGCGGGGCACGATGACGTCCACGTGCTCGGTCATGGTAATGAGTTTGCCGACCGCAGCCCTGTCGGTGGTGTCTACCACCTGAACGGCCGCCGGTGGAAGTTCCGCGGCAGCCAGACCCGCTTGGATGATGGCGCCCAGGGCGACATTGGAGTGGAGCGCTTCGCTGCCGCCACGCAGGATGGTGGCGTTACCCGACTTCAGGCAGAGCGCCGCCGCATCGATGGTGACGTTGGGGCGCGACTCATAAATGATGCCGATCACGCCCAACGGCACCCGCATTTGCGCCACGCGCATGCCATTGGGGCGTACCGTGGTCGGGCCGAGACTGCCGACAGGGTCGGGCAACGCGGCGATCTGACGCAGGCCTTCGGCCATCAGTTGCACACTGCGATCCGATAAGGTGAGCCGGTCCAGCTGCGCCGCCTCCAGGCCGTTTGCGCGCGCGCTGTCGACATCACGCGCATTGGCCTGTTGCAGGGCCTGCTTGCCGTCGGTCAGCAGTTCGGCCATGGTGAGCAGGGCCCGATTTTTGGCCGAGCCGCTGGCACGCATCATGGCACGCGCGGCTTGCCGGGCGTTTACGCCCAGCGTGAGCATGGTTTGTTCGATTGAGGACATGGGGGACATCCAAAAATGGGGGATCAGGCGCGTGCGCCGGTCGCAGCCACGCGCAGGGTCAGACGTGTCATTTCTTCCCAGGGGTCGGTCAGACGCCCGGGGACGGTAAGGCCTTTGATCAGCCGGTCAACCTCATGGGCATGCTGCACGGCGGCAGGCCAAGCCTGGGGAGGGACGCGGCCCAGGGCCTGCAAGGCCAAGCGTTCATGGGCGCCGAAGATCCGCAGGCGGCGCATGAGAGCGCCCACGTCCTGGCGGTGCTGCCGGGCTTCGGCAATCCTGGCCAGCAGGCGGATTTCTTCACCAACGGCCCAGAGCACCAGCGGCAGCGCTTCGCCCTCGGCCCGCAGGCCGTCGAGCATGCGCACCGTACGGGCGATATCACCGGCCAGCATGGCGTCGCGCAGACCGAAGACATCGTATCGCGCGACATTGAGGACGGCGCGCTCGACATCTTCGGCGGCGATCTCGCCTTCGGGATACAGCAACCCCAATTTGAGGATTTCCTGGTGTGCGGCCAGAAGATTGCCTTCCACCTTGTCGGCCATCCATTGCAGGGTGGCGCCATCGACGCGCTGATTCTGGCGTGCCAGCCGTGCGCCGACCCAGGCGGGCAGGCGCGTGCGCTCTATCGTCGGGATATCGGCGCTGATCCCGCTGCGCGCCAGGGCCTGAGCCCATTTGGATTCGCGCGTCGCGCGATCCAGGCGGGGCAGCGACACTACGATCAAGGTGTCGGCGTCCGGTTGGCGTTCGGCCTGCTCGGCCAGGCGTGTGAGGGTATCGGCACCGGTCTTACCGGGTTTGCCGGTGGGAATCTTGATTTCCAGCAGGCGACGATCGCCGAACAACGACACGCTTTGCGTGGCCGCGAGGACTGCGCTCCAGTCGCCGCGGGCATCCATGACCAGAGAGCTGCGATCCGTAAACCCCGCCTTGCGCGCCGCGGCCCGCAAGGCATCGCCAGCTTCGGTGACCAGCAACGGTTCGTCACCCGAGAGGGTGTAGAGCGCGGCCAGCGGGCCGCGCCTCAGGTGATCGAGCAGCCCGTCGGCATCCAGATGCTGCGCCATTATTCAGGCTGTGCGCCACGCCCCGGGGTGATATTGGGCGTATTCCAGAGCGCCGGGCCCTGTCGTTGGTCGGTGCGTACGTTCGGATCGAACAGCGGAGTATCTTCGCTGATGTCATCCTTGGTTTGCTCGAGTCGGTGCATCGATTCCGCCACGTCCGGCGCCGTCAGGCGGCGTAGCAGGCGGCTGAGCAGGGTCTGCTGCATGGATTCGTACAGCGCCTCCATCTGCGACTGTTTGGCTTGCACGACGCCATCGTCGTAAGGCAGATCGCGATAGACCGTGAAGGTAGTGTCGGGAATGATGGCGCGCCCGGTGGAGTCGACCAGCCGGAACGTGAACACCAGCCCCAATTCGTACTCCTCGACCCGGCCCTGGGCATTGAGCGCCACGTCGCGCAAACTGCGTGTGCTGCTGACCTGCTGCAGATTGGCCGCAGCGGCCTTCGGGTCAGCGACAATGCGCGTTTCCGGAGAAACCGCTCGGATCGAACGCCTGACGTCCGCGCCGAAGCGCGTGTTGTCGGGAATACCGACATACAAGGTTTTGAAGGGCAGGGGCGTTTCCCCCGCATCTGGAAGCCGCAGGCAGTCAGCAGCATGACCACGGCCAGGCCAGTAGCCTTCAGGCCCCGTGACCTTGGGAAAAACAGCAGGAAAAACCCGGCGAGGTTCATGCGTATCCTTGTCAGCCCACAACGTTGACCAATTTGCCCGGCACCACAATCACCCGCTTGGGCGGGCGGCCTTCGAGGAAGCGCGTCACCTCCTCTTGAGCCAGGGCGATCTGTTCGATGTCTTCCTTGGCGGCCTTGGCGGTCACGCGGATGGCTCCACGCAGCTTGCCGTTGACCTGAAGCATGAGCTCGATTTCTTCGGCCACCAGGGCGCCCTCATCGACGTGCGGCCAGGCAGCGTCAAGCAAATCGCCCATTTCCTGAGCGAAGCCCAGATCGCGCCAGAGTTGCCACGTGACATGCGGCACCACCGGATAGAGCACTCGCAACAGCAGGCCCAGACCTTCGGCACGCACGGCGTCGCTGGCGTGGCCTTCGGGCAGCTTGGCGTTATCCAGGGCGTTGAGCATTTTCATGCAGGCCGACACCACCGTGTTGTATTGAATGCGCTGGTAATCGTACTCGGCCTGCTTGAGCAGGCCGTACATTTCGCGGCGCAGATCCTTGACGACAGCGGGGGCATCTTGCCAATCGGTGCCCTGGGCCAGACCGCGGGCGACGGCCTCGCGGTGCTCGTAACCCAGCGACCAGAGGCGGCGCAAGAAGCGGTTGGCGCCTTCGACCCCCGAATCCGACCACTCGAGTGTCTGCTCGGGCGGGCTCGCAAACGTGACGAACAGCCGCGCGGTGTCGGCACCCAGCGTATCGATGAGAGATTGCGGGTCCACGCCATTGTTCTTGGACTTGGACATCGTACCCACGCCGCCGTAGGTGATTTCAGAGCCGTCGGATTTCAGGCGGGCACCGGTGATGGCGCCCTTGGCGTCATAGATGTTCTCGACCTCTTCGGGCCAGAAGTATTCGATGCCACCTTGCGGGGTGCGGCGCGAATAAATATGGTTGAGCACCATGCCCTGGCAGAGCAGGCGGGTAAAGGGCTCGTCGAACTTGAGCATGCCGAGGTCGCGCATGACCTTGGTCCAGAACCGCGCATAGAGCAGGTGCAATACGGCGTGCTCGATGCCGCCGATGTACTGGTCCATGGGCATCCAGTAATCGTTGCGATCATCCACCATGGCCTGGTCGTTGCCCGGCGAGGTATAGCGCATGAAATACCAGGACGAGTCCACAAAGGTGTCCATGGTGTCGGTTTCACGCCGCGCCGGCTTGCCGCAGGACGGGCATGAGCACGACAGAAAGGCCTCGTTCTTGGCCAGCGGATTGCTCGAGCCATCCGGGATCAGGTCATCGGGCAGCACTACGGGCAGGTCTTGCTCGGGCACGGGCACGGGACCGCAATCCGGGCAGTGAATGATAGGAATGGGCGTGCCCCAGTAACGCTGGCGCGAAATACCCCAGTCGCGCAGGCGATAGGTGGTTTGTTTTTCGCCCAGGCCCTTGGCAGCCAGGTCGCCGGCGATGGCATCGATGGCCTCGGCCGAGCTCAGGCCGTCGTAGGCGCCCGAGTTGATCGCGCGGCCCGACTGCTTGTCGCCATACCATTCCTGCCACGCTTGTTCAGAGTAGGTTTTGCCCTCGAGGGCGATGACCTGGCGGATGGTCAGGCCATACTTGCGGGCGAAGGCGAAGTCGCGCTCATCGTGGGCAGGAACACCCATTACGGCGCCGTCGCCATAGCTCATCAGCACATAGTTGCCGACCCAGACCTCCACCGGCTGACCGGACAAGGGGTGCGTGACGGTCAGGCCGGTACGCATGCCTTCCTTTTCGCGCGTTGCGATCTCGGCTTCGGTGGTGCCACCCAGCTTGCATTGCTCGATGAAACTGGCCAGCGCCGGATTGTTGCGCGCCGCATACGTGGCCAGCGGGTGCTCTGGTGCGACGGCGCAGAACGTCACGCCCATGAGCGTGTCGGCACGCGTGGTGAACACAAACAGCTTGCCCTCCTGGATGGGCTGGCCGTCTTCGTCCTTGATGTCATGGGGGAAGGCCAGACGGACACCGGCGGACTTGCCGATCCAGTTCTCCTGCATGATGCGTACTCGCTCGGGCCAGCCGGGCAGATGGTTCTTGACCTGGTCGAGCAGTTCGTCGGCGTAGTCGGTGATGCGCAGGTAATAGCCGGGGATTTCCCGCTTCTCGACCAGCGCGCCAGAGCGCCAGCCGCGGCCGTCGATGACCTGCTCGTTGGCCAGCACGGTCTGATCGACCGGATCCCAGTTGACTACCTGGGTCTTGCGATAGGCAATGCCTTTTTCCAGCATCTTCAGGAACAACCATTGGTTCCATTTGTAGTATGCGGGATCGCAGGCGCACATCTCGCGCGACCAGTCGATGGCCAGCCCCATCGCCTTCATCTGCTTTTTCATGTAGGCGATGTTGTCATAGGTCCACTTGGCTGGCGGGACCTTGGATTTGATGGCCGCGTTCTCCGCAGGCATGCCGAAGGCATCCCAGCCCATGGGCATGAGCACGTTGTAGCCGCGCATGCGCAACTGGCGCGCCATCATGTCGTTGATCGTGTAGTTGCGCACGTGGCCCATGTGCAGCTTGCCGCTGGGGTAGGGCAGCATGGAGCAGGCATAGAACTTGGGCTTTTCGGAGCCGTCAGCGTTCTTTGCGTGCTCATGGACGAGATAGGCGTCACGGGCCTGCCAGTCTTCTTGGGCGGCCGCTTCGACGAGAGTAGGTTGATAGCGTTCCTGCATGGACTCGTGCGTAGAAATAGGGATGGGTGCGGCCGGCGGACGGACGCTCAAACCCTAGATTATAGGAGGTGCTAGGTCGAGGATGGGGAAGCCGGGGTTGCGGGGATGCTGGCCCCTTGGCCAGGCAGCCGTAGAGCAGCGCCAGCAGGGCGGTGATAGCGCCCGTGGCCGTCACCCCATACCATCCATAATGGCCGTAGATCCAGGCCGACGCGAGCGAGCCGGCGGCTCCACCAATGAAATAAGACGTCATATAGCCAGCCGTGAGCCGGCTGCGCGCCTCCGGGCGCAGCCGGTAGACGGCGCTCTGATTGGTCACGTGCACGCCCTGGATAGCCATGTCCTGGATGATGATGCCGATCAGCAGGGGGATGACGGCGTGGGCGCCCCAGGCGATCAGTCCCCAGGATCCCAGCAGCAGGACCAGGCCTGCAACCGTGGCGCGGTTGCCCAGGCCCTGATCTGCCATGCGTCCAAAGGCGCGGGCCGCGTAGGCGCCGAGCGCACCGGCCAGGCCGAACAGCCCGATGGTCGTGGTGCTGTAGCCGTAGGGCGGGCTCGACAGCAGGAAGGTCAGCGGCGTCCACAACATGCTGAAGCAGGCGAAGATAAGCCCGCCGATGATAGAGCGCGCGCGCAGTAGCGGCTCTTCACGGTAGAGATGGACGATGGACATCAGCAGGCGCGGGTAGCTCAGTTGGGCCGAGCCGCGGTGATCGAGCAGGATACGCCACAGCACGACAGACATCCCCAGCAGCAGCACCGAGGCTACCCAATAGACCGTGCGCCAACCGCCCAGATCGGCCAGGACCCCCGAGGCGGTGCGCGCCAGCAGAATGCCAAGCAGCAAACCGCTCATGAGCGTGCCGACGATGCGGCCGCGCTGCGCCGGGTCGGCCAGCGTCGCAGCAAACGGCACCAGCACCTGGGCGACGACCGACAGCATGCCGGTCAGGAAGGTGCCCAGCATCAACCAGCTGATGCCAGGGGCGCTGGCCGATATCAACAGCCCGACGGCCGACAGCGCCGTCATGAAGACGATGAGTCGGCGCCGCTCCACCAGGTCGCCCAACGGAACGATCAGCACCAGGCCAACGGCGTAGCTCAATTGGGCAATCGTAACGATGCTGCCCGTGGTGGCGTTGGAGACCTGGAATTGTTCGCCGATGATATGCAGCAGAGGCTGGGCGTAATAGTTGCCGGCCACCGCCAGGCCGGTGGCCACTGACATCAGGAAAACCATCGCGGGAGTAAGACGGGAGTTCAAAATTCGACGCCTCCAGGGGCATGTTGATCGTGCGGGGCCAGCAGGCGCTTGAGCAGGCCGGCGAGCTGACGGCGTTCGCTGGCGTTCAGCGGAGCCAGGGTCTGCTCCATTTCATCCAGATATGCCTCCAGCACGTGGCGCAAGGCGCGCTGACCTTGCTGGGTGAGTGAAACCAGCACGCTGCGGCGGTCCTCGGGATTCGGGCTGCGCGCGATCAGGCCGGCACTCTCGAGCCGGTCCAGCCGGTTGGTCATCGCGCCCGAAGACAGCAGCAAAGCCCCGATCAGTTGCTGTGGGCTCATGCTGTAGGGCAGGCCGGCCCGAAACAACGTGGCCAGTACATCGAATTCACCCTGATGCATGCCGTGCGCGCGAAAAGCTCGGTCGGCATTACGCGCGGCGACGATGTTCATGCGAAACAGGCGGCTGCAAACCGCCATCGCAGAGACGTCCAGATCCGGGCGTTGTTGCGCCCATTGGGCTAGGACAAGGTCGACGTGGTCTTTCATGAGGCACTTATCTTTATGTAGAGTATCTTTATATCAAGATAAGTGGGCTGCAATCAACCCCCAAAAGAAAGAGCCCGCCTCAGGTCTCTGAGGCGGGCTCTTTCCGGTTTGACCGGACGACGAGGCTTACTGCGCTGCGTCCTTGAGCTTCTTGAGCGGGCGAACCTTGACCTTCACCGAAGCCGGCTTGGCCGGGAACCAACGCTCTTGGCCAGTGAACGGATCCTTGCCGAAGCGCTTGGCCTTGGCCGGAACCTTTTGCACGGCAACCTTGAACAGGCCAGCCAGCGTGAATTCGCCAGCACCCTTCTTGTCAACCGAACCCAGCACGGCGGCTTCGAGGCCAGCCAGAACTGCCTTGACCGACTTGGCTTCGACGCTGGTGCTTTCAACCAGGTGAGCGATCAGTTGCGACTTGTTCAGTGCTTCCTTGATGGGGCGCACGGCAGCGGTGGCCGTCTTCTTCACGGCCGGCTTGGTGGCGACGGCCTTCTTGGCAGGAGCCTTGGTGGCGGTTTTGGTGACTTTCTTGGCGGGAGCTTTTGCTTTGGTAGCCATGGTCAAGATCCGTATGTTGGGTAATAAAGCGGCGCTTGCGACGGATGTCCGGCACCACGCGCCCGATGATAGCGGAAACTACGGCGCGCGCATGAATTTTTACGCGGTTTAATACTTACGAGATGTTGTTTTCGCGAGAAACAGGATGCACGGCCGCGTGCGAGGTCTTGTTTTAAGGTGTTTGCAATGCCACGCACTCGTTGCGTGAGTGCGTGGCGCAGATTACGCTAGGCGCCTTGGCGCGGATGTCGCGCAATCAACAAACAAGGGGAGATACTTGCGCGCTGCTCGATGGATGGGAAGCTGGGTTCTCGACATTACGCCCGCCGTCCTGCGCAGCGATGCGATGGCTGGACTGCTCGGCGCGTTGCTCGTGCTTCCGCAGGGCATGGCATTTGCCTTGCTGGCCGGCTTGCCGCCGCAATATGGGCTTTACAGCGCAGTGGTGCCCTGCGTCATTGCCGGACTCTTCGGCTCTAGCCGGCATGTCTTGTCCGGTCCTACCAATGCCAACTCGCTGGCCTTGCTGGCCGTGCTCGCACCCATGGCCGTGCCGGGTTCGCCCGGCTATATCGAGCTGGCGCTGGCCGTCACCGTGCTGGTGGGGCTGATGCAACTGGCAGTGAGTTTGTTGCGGCTGGGCGTGCTGGCCAATTTCATTTCGCCGGCGGCACTGTTCGGCTTTACCAGTGGCGCAGCGATCCTGATTGCCCTGCATGCCTTGAAGGATGCTTTTGGCGTGCCTCGCGAGGCCGCGCATGGCCTGTCGGAAACGTTCTCAGCCCTGTTTGCAGGGCGGATCAGTGCAGGCGCCATCGTCGTGACCGTGGTCACGTTGGTCAGCGCACTGGCGGTGCGGCGCTGGGATCGGCGCCGTCCGCATATGCTGGTCGGGCTCGCGGCTGGCACGCTCGCCGGCTGGCTGATGGATATGCTTGGCGCCGGGCTAGCTGTGCTGGGGCCTATCGCGCAGCCTTTGCCGCCGCTGCATATTCCTGACGTGGAGTGGCGCCGGCTGCCCGATATGCTGGGTGTGGCCGTGCCGCTGACCATCGTGGCCCTGGCGCAGTCCATCTCCATCGCCAAAGCGGTGGCCCAGCGTTCAGGCCAGGTCATCGATCCGAACCGGGAGTTCTTCGGGCAGGGGCTGTCCAATGCCGTCGGCGGCTTGTTTTCCTGTTATTTGTCCTGCGGATCGCTGAACCGGTCGTTGCCCAACTATGAAGCCGGTGCACGCACCCCCATGGCTGCGGTGTTCTCGGCTCTGATACTGGTGGGGCTGGTGTTGCTGAGCGTACCCTTGCTCGCTCACATCCCTTATGCGGCCATCGCCGCCTTGCTATTGCTGGTGGCCTGGACCCTGCTCGATGTCTCGCGGTGGTACTGGTTGGCCAAAGTCGATCGCAACGAGGCCATGATCGCCGCGGCCACGATGGCCGCGACCTTGTTCATCCGCATGGAAGTGGCCATCATGCTGGGCGCCTTGCTGTCGTTGTCGGCCTACTTGTATCGCACCTCGCGGCCTGCGATGCGCATCATGGGGATCGATGCGCAGGATGCTGCACGTCATTTCGTGGTGCGAGACAGCAGCGCCCCGGTATTGCCGCCGTGTCCGCAGCTATGTCTGTTGCGTATGGAAGGTTCGGTTTACTTTGGTGCCGCCGCTTATGTGGACGAGCGGTTGGGCGCCTTGCGGCAGGGGGGGCGCCCCATTTGCTGGTTATGACCAAGAGCATGAACTTCATTGATCAGGCGGGGGCGCAGGTCTGGGAAGACGAACTCAAGCGCCGAAGGGCCCTGGGCGGTGATATTTATTTTCATCGTCCGTGGCCCGAGGTGCTGGCGACGTGGCAGCGCACGGGCTTCGTCGAGCGCCTGGGCCCGGATCACATCTTTCCCGACAAGGCCACTGCCATTGGCAGCATCTACCAGCGCCTGGATCCTGCCGTATGCCGTTCTTGTCAGGCCCGCTGCTTCCTGGAGTGTGGGCCGCCCGGCACGGCACATCAGTCGGGCCAGGCCGAAAGCGCGGTTCCTCCGGGGTGCAATCCAGATGCGTCGAACGTGGGCAGGTGAGGCACGGCGGCAGAACTGACGCTTGGCGGCGGCGCAGGCGGCGTCGTTCTCACGGGCTTGCGCAGCCGTTGCGCCACGGCGTCAGGCAGTTGCAGCCGGCTGCCCTCGAGATAGGTGAGCGGGCCGAGCCCTTTTTCTTGGTTCATCGAGGAATACCGGGGAATGCAGACCGGATCTTGAGGAAGAAGTACTCCTGATCGCGGTAGCCGTAGGCGCGGCGCTTGATGACTTTGATGGTGTTGTTGATGCCCTCGACGATGCTGGTGTTGAGCCGGTGGCGACAGCGAGACAGAATCCCGTGCAGATAGGCTTTTAGCTTGAGCGCGAAGTGAGCCAAGGCGGCGATGCCGCTGCCCTGAGCCTGTTGCAGCCAGTGATCCCATGCCTGGCGGGCGTAGCCGGGGTGTTGGTAGAACCACAGCTGTTTGAGCTCATCGCGCATCAGATAAGCGGTGAGCAAGGGCTGGTTGGCCTGGAGCAACTCGTCCAACTTTACCGATTGGCACGGATCGAGGTTTTTGCGATTGCGCAGCAGTAGCCAGCGACTGGACTTGATCACCCGGCGGGCCGGCTTGTCGTGCCGCAACTGGTTCGCTTGGTCTACACGCACCCGGTCTATCACTTCACGGCCGTACTTGGCCACGACGTGGAACAGGTCGTAGACGATCTCGGCGTTGGGGCAGTTGGCCTGGATCTCCAGCTCATAGGCCGTCGTCATGTCGATCGCTACGGCCCGGATCTGCTGGGCAACCCCAGTTGGCAGTTGTTCGAAGAAGGCTCTGGCCGTCTCGCGCGAGCGGCCATCACCGATCCATAGCACCTGACGGCGGATCGGATCGACAACGACCGTGGCATAACGATGGCCCTTGTGTAGAGCGAACTCGTCCATCGCTAGGTAGTGGATCTGACTCCAGTCCGGCTCTTGGATCGCCCGTCGCAGCAGGGCCTTGTCCAGCGCCTTGACCGTGTGCCAACCCAGTTGGAAGAAGCGCGCCACGGCCAGAATGTTGCTGGACTCAAGCAACTGGCTGACCGCCTCGGCCAGCCGGTCGGTCACTCGCTGGTAACGGCCCAGCCAGCTCAGCCTCTCCAGATGCGGTCCACTGCACTGCTCGCACCAGACCCGCCGACGCGGCACTACCAGCGTCACTCGCAGCGCCATTAGCGGCAGATCCCGCACCCGGCGCGTGGTCGTCTCATGCACCTGCCGACATCGGTTGCCGCAGTGCTCGCAGTGCATCGTTCGCGCTGAAGGCTTCAGGTAAATCGTGACCGTCCGGCTCTCACCTTCAGGCCACACGACCCGCTCCACCCGATAACCTTCCCACCCACCCAACCTCTCGATCGTCTTGCGGTCCAGCATGATCCCGGCCTTGATCCTTGAAAAATCAAGGATCAAGCGTAACGGCAATCAAGCACGGCTCCACGCTATTCCGCGATGAACCTTTTTCTTCCCATACGCCTAGCGACAGGCCCATGGTGGATTGATGGTCTGCCTTACGGTACAGGATGGGCCCTACTGCGCTGTCTACACGCAGCCCCTCGAATGCATCTGTCAGTTTCTCGGGGTCGGCAGATTGCGCCGTGCGCAGCGCCGCGACGAGGCTGTGCAGCGCCACATAGCCTTGCAAGGCCGCCAGATTGGGCGGGTGCCCCATGCGTGCGCCGTACTCAATGGCAAAGCCATCTTGCTCATTCAGGGCGCCGTGTGTGGCGACGATCCAGCCAGCCGGCGCCCTGTCGGGCAGGTCTTCGCCATGCAGGATGATTGCCGGCAACTGTTGCAGGGTGGGCAACTGCAGGACCAGTTTGCTGAAGGTAATCAGATCCTGACCGCGCAGGGCCACCAGTAGCGCCTGCGTATGGCTGGCTTGCAAGGCCCGCATCAGGTCTGCATTGACTTGACCGGCGGTGACGGCCTGGCGGCTGACGATGTCGTGCCTGGCTTGGAAGGCCGCCAATGTGGCAGCAAACGACGCGGCCTGCTCCTGCCCATCCTGGGAAGCGGCATGAACAAGGGCCCAGCGTGTCTGTCGCAGGGCCAGTGCCCGGGGGCGAGCGCGGCGATGCGCATCCGGCTCGAGGGTGCCAGGCGGAAGGTATAGCGATTGCCTTCCTGCCAGACCAGACGGTCGCTGGGGGCGCGTACGACCAGGTAGGGCAGCTGCCACGCGGCGGCCTGCCGGGATGTCAGCAAGGCTTGCGCGCTGTCAGGTTCTGGGTCGAAGAGCGCAATGACGTTCGGCACTGGTGCGCCGGGGGCAATCTTGATCGGCACGACTTGCACTGGACGGCCCAGGACGCCGCCGGCCTGGTTGATGTCCTCCAGGGCCATGCGCCAGCCCTGCGCAAACTCTTTGTCGGCGACCATGGATTGGACTTCGCCCAGCCTGATGGGGGGGAGTCTTGCGCCCGGGCAACGGAGCCCGCCGCCATGAGGGCCAAACCTAGCAGGAAAGCGTTGCAAGAGCGCATGAGGCTGGGGCAGTGGTCTTTTGGTCGAGTGTAAGGGTGCCGGCGGCGGCGTTACCGTACGAATTCGCGCCTGTTTTTGCCGCTTTCTGCTTGTTTCCGGGTGCAAAAACAAAAAGCCCTGCGAGGGCAGGGCTTTTGCGACCGAAACGGCTGAATTACTTCAGCTTGGTTTCCTTGTAGTCAACGTGCTTGCGAGCGACCGGATCAAACTTCTTGATCAGCATCTTTTCGGGCATGTTGCGCTTGTTCTTGGTGGTCGTGTAGAAATGGCCCGTGCCGGCGGTCGACTCGAGCTTGATCTTTTCGCGGATACCTTTGGCCATGTCGGGCTCCTAGTATGAATTTGCAGTTCGTGGCGCTATGTGGCGCGCACGGAATGAGGCGTGATGGGGCTGCGCCGGGCTTAGGCCACTTCGCCGCGTGCGCGCAGGTCGGCCAGCACGGCGTCGATGCCGTTCTTGTCGATCGTGCGGATGGCCTTGGCCGTCACGCGCAGACGGACCCAGCGGTTTTCGCTCTCAACCCAGAAGCGGCGCGACTGCAGGTTGGGCAGGAAGCGGCGCTTGGTTTTGTTGTTGGCGTGCGAAACATTGTTGCCCACCATCGGGCCTTTGCCGGTTACTTGGCAAACACGTGCCATGGATGCACCTCTTGTGTTTATTCGCCGGGAGTCTCGCAAGGCCGAGGCTAAGGGGGATATTCGCACAAGCAGGGATTGGAAATCTCCTGCTAGCCACCCAAAAACCTGGATGAGGGCCGCTGCGTGTAGCGGTCATCGTAGTGCTGATGACCCGCAAGCTGGCCCGTGCTTATACCCGCTTAGCCGCTGACTAGAAAAAAACCCAGGCAGAAGTAAGTAATGTGGCAACTACAAAGCATAGTAGTCACGCACGGGATATGGAATTAATGCTCAGTCTTCGACTATACGACGAATTGCAATTCGAGGTCAAGCCCCGCGTCTTGCGATGCGCCCGGCCGCCCAAGACAGGCAGGCACACCCTGCCAGCACCGTGGTCAGCGGCAGGGCGCTTTGCGTCTGCCAGAGGCTGATGATCAGACCGGCCAATGCTCCGCAGGATAACTGCAAGGTGCCCAGCATGGCCGAGGCGGCACCCAGTCGTCGGCCCTGCTCGGCCAGGGCCAGCGCGGCCGAGTTCGGATTCACGAAACCCTGGCTGAACATATAGCCGATCAGGCAAAGCATCAAGAGCGGCAGGCTCATCATGCCGGTAATGGTCAATACCACCGCGGTAAGGCTGGCGATGGCCAGCGCGTTCTGGGCTCGGCGCTGCAAGGTCGCTGGCTGCAGGCGGCGCAGCAGTCGGGCGCTGACCTGCGAGCCCACGATGAGCGCTGCGGCATTGGCGCCAAACAGCAAACCATAGTATTGCGGCGCCACCCCGTAGTACTCGATAAAGATGCGTGGTGAACCCACGATGTAAGCAAACATCCCCGCCTGTCCCAGGCCGCCTGCCAGGCTGTGGGCCAGAAACGAGCGGTGCGTCAGCAGGGCACCGTAGTTGCCGAAAATGGTATGCCAGCGCAGGGGGACGACTCGTTCGGGAGCGAGGGATTCCTTCATGATGAAAATGACGCTGGTCAACATGGCGGCCGCCGCTAGGGCCATGAGCCAGAACAGGCTGCGCCAACCGACGATACTGAGCAGTTGTCCGCCAGCCAGCGGTGCCAGAATCGGGGCGAGCCCCATGATGAGCATGAGCAGCGACATGGCTCGGGCGGCATCCTGCGTCTCATAGTGATCGCGGATGACCGCGCGCGGGATGACCACGCCGGCCGCGCCCCCCAGCGCCTGAATCACCCGCCACCAGGTCAGCGACTCGATGTTGCCAGCCAGCGCACAGCCCAGCGAGGCCACGATGTAGAGCACCAGCCCCGCCATGACGGGCAGCTTGCGTCCGTAGCGGTCAGCCAGAGGGCCATAGACCACCTGTGCCATGGCCAGCCCGACCAGATAGGCCGCCAGCGTGCGCTCGACGTCCCCGCGCGCCACCCCAAGGTTCTGCGCGATCGTCGGAAACGCCGGCAGATACATATCAATGGAGAAAGGTCCGATGGCGGTGAGTGCGCCCATCAGGATGAGCCAGCCTGGCAGGCTGCGGCCTAAGGATTCGGAACGGGAGGCAGGCGGGGGGAAGAAGGTGGCATCTGGGGGGCGGAAAACAGCGGGCGGCTCGGCATGCAGCGGGAGGTTCCCCAGGATTGGCCGAGCCAATGACTGTAGCACGCACGCCCTTACGTACAAATTTCAACTGTTTTCCGATAAAGTCGCTGTGTCGGTCATGTTCCAGTGGAGAGGGAATTGGTTAATCCTTTGCTGTCTGTTGTCGAACGTAAGCTTGCCGCCCTGCCGGTGTCGGTACAACTTCAACTGCCTGACGGGACCGTATTGGGGCCGCCTCAGGCCAAGGTGCGCTTTGCCGCTCGCGACAAGGGGGCCCTGGCTCACCTGGCCGAGGGCTCCGTGGGGGTCTTGGGTCAGGATTACGTCGAGGGCCGGATTGACATCCAAGGCAGCATGCGCGATGTAATGGCCGCGGCGGCCGCGCTTCTGCCCGGGTCGCCGGTCGATGCTGCTCGTGGCGGATGGTTGACCGAGCTGATACGCAAAGTGACGTCCGTATGGCGGCATTCCGTCGAACGCGATGCCAAGCAGATCGAATTTCATTATGACTTGTCGGATGAGTTTTACGCCTTGTGGCTCGACCCGCGGCGCGTCTATTCTTGCGCCTATTATCGCGAACCCGGCATGACGCTGGCGCAGGCCCAGGAGGCCAAGCTCGACCTCATCTGCCGCAAATTGAAGCTGCGTCAGGGTGAGCGCTTTCTGGACGTGGGCGCCGGCTGGGGCGGGTTGCTGCTTTGGGCGGCTGAAAATTACGGCGTGGATGCCACTGGCATCACGCTTTCGCGTAACCAGCATGCCCACGTCAACAGGCTGATCGAGAGCAAGGGGTTATCCGGGCGGGTGCGCATGGAGTTGCTGGATTACCGCAAACTCGATGAGACCCAGCCGTACGACAAAATAGCATCTGTCGGCATGTTCGAGCACGTGGGCCGCGCGCAGTTGCCGGGTTACTTTGCCAAGTTGCGCAACCTCATCAAGCCGGGCGGTCTCATCATGAACCACGGTATCACGGCTGCAGGCCTGTACAACTCCGAGTTGGGCAGCGGCATGGGTGAGTTCATCGAGAAGTATATTTTCCCCGGCGGCGAGCTTACTCATATCAGCAGCGTGCTCGAAGCCGTTACCGCCGGTGGCCTGGAGGCGGGCGACGTCGAAAACCTGCGTCCGCACTATGCCCGCACGCTATGGGCCTGGAGTGACGAACTCGAAACCAAGTTGGAAGACGCTTCCCGCATTTTGTCGGGCGAGCAGGGCGCCCGGTCGCTGCGCGCCTACCGGCTTTATCTTGCCGGGTGCGCGATGGCCTTCGAGCACGGCTGGATTGCCTTGCATCAGATCCTGGTCAGCACGCCGGCCAAGGGGGATGACCAGGAGCTCAATTACCCGCCGGATCGGCAGTATCCTTGGCGACGCGAGTACATGTATCAGGATATCAAGGCCTGATCGGTCCGCGAGGGCAGCCCCGAAAGGGGCATTTTTTTGGTTCATCGAGGAATACCGGGGAATGCAGACCGGATCTTGAGGAAGAAGTACTCCTGATCGCGGTAACCGTAGGCGCGGCGCTTGATGACTTTGATGGTGTTGTTGATGCCCTCGACGATGCTGGTGTTGAGCCGGTGGCGACAGCGAGACAGAATCCCGTGCAGATAGGCTTTTAGCTTGAGCGCGAAGTGAGCCAAGGCGGCGATGCCGCTGCCCTGAGCCTGTTGCAGCCAGTGATCCCATGCCTGGCGGGCGTAGCCGGGGTGTTGGTAGAACCACAGCTGTTTGAGCTCATCGCGCATCAGATAAGCGGTGAGCAAGGGCTGGTTGGCCTGGAGCAACTCGTCCAACTTTACCGATTGGCACGGATCGAGGTTTTTGCGATTGCGCAGCAGTAGCCAGCGACTGGACTTGATCACCCGGCGGGCCGGCTTGTCGTGCCGCAACTGGTTCGCTTGGTCTACACGCACCCGGTCTATCACTTCACGGCCGTACTTGGCCACGACGTGGAACAGGTCGTAGACGATCTCGGCGTTGGGGCAGTTGGCCTGGATCTCCAGCTCATAGGCCGTCGTCATGTCGATCGCTACGGCCCGGATCTGCTGGGCAACTCCTGTTGGCAGTTGTTCGAAGAAGGCTCTGGCCGTCTCGCGCGAGCGGCCATCACCGATCCATAGCACCTGACGGCGGATCGGATCGACAACGACCGTGGCATAACGATGGCCCTTGTGTAGAGCGAACTCGTCCATCGCTAGGTAGTGGATCTGGCTCCAGTCCGGCTCTTGGATCGCCCGTCGCAGCAGGGCCTTGTCCAGCGCCTTGACCGTGTGCCAACCCAGTTGGAAGAAGCGCGCCACGGCCAGAATGTTGCTGGACTCAAGCAACTGGCTGACCGCCTCGGCCAGCCGGTCGGTCACTCGCTGGTAACGGCCCAGCCAGCTCAGCCTCTCCAGATGCGGTCCACCGCACTGCTCGCACCAGACCCGCCGACGCGGCACTACCAGCGTCACTCGCAGCGCCATTAGCGGCAGATCCCGCACCCGGCGCGTGGTCGTCTCATGCACCTGCCGACATCGGTTGCCGCAGTGCTCGCAGTGCATCGTTCGCGCTGAAGGCTTCAGGTAAATCGTGACCGTCCGGCTCTCACCTTCAGGCCACACGACCCGCTCCACCCGATAACCTTCCCACCCACCCAACCTCTCGATCGTCTTGCGGTCCAGCATGATCCCGGCCTTGATCCTTGAAAAATCAAGGATCAAGCGTAACGGCAATCAAGCACGGCTCCACGCTATTCCGCGATGAACCTTTTTTTCTGTCCATGGCGGCCGTGAACGGGTGTTTCAGACCGTCTTTCTCCTAGCAAAATTCTCTAAATTAGTAACGTAATGAAACTGTCGGGGTGGTTTTTTTGTTGCACTCCAATGGCAGGGGGAACCCCCCGGCTGTCATGCGTATCCCTGGGAGTTTCCCTAGGCTGTTTATGGCCCAAATGCTACTTAATGTAATGGCCTGAGCTTGGTTGAGTCGTCAAAATCGTCTAACATGCAGTCTTCTTCATTGAGTTTCTTTCAATTTTCTGCGTTTTGATTGGCGGCATGCGCCGCAAACAACGCGCTGTCATTTGGAAAACCGGCCGCCCGGCTGGATTTTCTGCTGTGAGTGTCGGTTTGTATTGGTGGTTTTGCCCGTCTTCCGCACAACCCCCTTAGCTCTACGGCACGGCCTGCGATTCGCGCAGCCGCTGTGTCCTTGAACCTATGGAGGCAAAAGCCATGCGTTTCACCCCCCTCAAGGCCTTGGCCGCTACGGCCATTTTTTCAGTGTTCGCCGGAGCCGCTCATGCCGCCCCGCAATGCGAACTCAAACGTCCCGTGAAGTTTGGCGCAATGAACTGGGAATCCAACCTGGTCCTGGTAGACGTAGAACGTTTCATCATGGAAAAGGGCTACGGCTGCAAGACCGAAACCCTGCCCACCGAAACCTTGCCTGCCCTGGCCGCGCTGGAGCGTGGTGACCTGGATATCAATTCCGAGATTTGGCTAAACAGCGTGGCTGATCCCTGGGAGCGCGCCCAGAAGACCGGCAAGGTCAAGCGCGTCGGTGATATCTACATGGGCGGCGAAGCCTGGTTCATTCCCCGCTACACGGCCGAGCGCTACCCCGAGTTGAAGTCGGCGGCCGACCTGCCCAAGTTCAAGGATAAATTCAAGGACCCGGAAGAACCTGGTAAAGGCCGTTTCTACGGTTGCCCGGCCGGTTGGGGATGCGAGGTCACGAGTACCAATCTGTTTCATGCGCTCAAGCTCGACGACAGCTTCACGCTGTATTCGCCTGGCACCGGCGCGGCCCAGAAGGCTGCCCTGATGTCGGCCTATAAGCGCAAGCAGGACGTGGTGTTCTACTACTGGTTCCCGACGCCGCTGGTTGGCGCCATGGATCTGGTCAAGCTGGAAATGCCCCCTTATGACGCTGAGAAGCATAAGTGCCTGACCTCGCCCAAATGTGACAAGCCGCAGGCCAGCGCCTATCCCGAGAATCCGGTCTTCACCGCAGTGAACACGGCTTTCTCGAAAGAGGCGCCGGAGTTGACGGGCTTTTTGTCCAAGGTCAATGTGCCGCGCGCGCAGATGGACGAGACGCTGGCTCACATGGAGTCCTCGGGTGACGATTCCGCCGAAGTGGCGCAATGGTTCCTGAAGAACAAGGCGGATATCTGGAAGAAGTGGGTGCCGGCTGATGTGGCCACTCGCGTCGAGGCCTCGCTCTGAGTTCAGGCAAGCCGGCCCCTCCCCGGGCCGGGGACGACCTCCGTCCCGATCCGGTCGCAATGGCCGTGAAGATTCCCGAGCATGCTGCCCCAGCCGTAATGGCCGGGCCATGCAATCTCCCGAAAGAGGAGTTCTCTGATGTTTCCTGAATGGATACCCGCGAAATCCGTTCGTGGGGTGATCGACGAGTTCGTCGATCATCTTGTGACCAATTACGCCGATACGCTTGAAGCCCTGGCCAGCCCCGTTCTCAAAGTGCTGGTGTGGCTCGAGCAATTGCTGCGCACCTCGCCTTGGTGGGCTGTCGTGCTGGCCACGGTGGCCATTGCCTGGCTGGTCAGCCGCCGTATCGGTCTGAGCGTGGCCATGGGCGCCTTGCTGTGCGTGATCGGCTTTCTCGGCCTGTGGGATGCCGGCATGCAGACGCTGGCCCTCATGATCATGGCCGCCGGCCTGTCGGTGATCATCGGTATCCCCTTGGGCATACTCATGGCACGAGTGCAGTGGTTGCGCTCGGTCATGCTGCCCGTGCTGGATGTGATGCAGACGATGCCCAGCTTCGTCTATTTGATCCCCGTGGTCATGCTGTTCGGGCTGGGCAAGATTCCGGCGCTGATCGCAACGGTTATCTACGCCGTGCCCCCGTTGATCCGCCTGACCGACCTGGGTATTCGCCTGGTCGATCACGAAGTCCTGGAAGCCTCGCGTGCCTTTGGTGCCAATTCGCGCCAGCAACTGTTCGGCGTGCAGCTTCCCCTGGCGCTGCCCAACATCATGGCTGGCGTGAACCAGACAACGATGATGGCGCTGTCCATGGTGGTGATCGCCTCCATGATCGGCGCGCGCGGCCTGGGCTATGAAGTGCTGCTGGGTATCAACCGCCTGGAGGTGGGCCGCGGCCTGCTGGCGGGTCTGGGCATTGTGGTGCTGGCGGTATTGTTTGATCGTATTACGCAGTCCTATGGGCAGCGTGTGCGCGCAGGAGGCCACCGATGAGCAAGATTGAAGTCAAGAATATCTACAAGATCTTCGGACCCCATCCGCAGAAATGCCTCAAGGCCGCGCAGGACGGTATCAGCAAGGAAGCGCTGCTGGCGGAAACGGGTCATACCCTGGGCTTGCGCAACATCAGCCTTTCGATTGACGAAGGCAGCATCTTTGTCATCATGGGGCTGTCCGGATCTGGCAAGTCAACGTTGATCCGTCATTTCAATCGTCTGATCGAGCCCAGCGCGGGCCAGATTCTGGTCGATGGGGTCGACGTGGTGAGCTTGAACAAGCGCGACCTGGAGGCTTTCCGCCAGAAGAAAATGAGCATGGTCTTCCAGCGCTTCGGGCTATTTCCGCACCGCACGGTGCTGGACAACGCGGCCTATGGGCTGGCAGTGCAGGGTGTGTCCCGCGCCAAGCGCGAAGAACGTGCGCGGCACTGGCTGGATCAGGTGGGACTCAACGGTTTCGAGTCGCAGTATCCTCACCAGTTGTCCGGCGGCATGCAGCAGCGCGTCGGCTTGGCCCGTGCCCTGGCCACGGATGCCGAGATTCTGTTGATGGACGAAGCGTTCTCCGCGCTTGACCCGTTGATCCGTCGCGAGATGCAGGATCATCTGTTGCAATTGCAGGCCAAGCTGAACAAGACCATCGTCTTCATCACGCACGATCTGGACGAAGCTCTGCGCCTGGGAAACCGCATCGCCATTCTCAAGGGCGGCGAGTTGGTGCAGGAAGGAACTCCGGAAGACATTCTGCTGAGCCCGGCGAACGATTATGTGCAGGCTTTCCTGCAGGACGTCAATCGCACCAAGGTCCTCAACGCGGCCCACGCTGTCAATCCGTCGCGCCTGACGCTGACGATGCGCTCCCGCCCTGCGCACTCGCTCGAACGGATGCAGGCACTCAATTACGAGTACGCTCCGGTGCTCGGCGGCAAGCGTCTGGCAGGCATACTGACCGGGCAAGCCGCCATGTTGGCGCAGCAGGAAGGGGCGCGCGACGTGTCGCGCTATGTCGAAGACCTGGCGTCCGTCCCTGCCACAGCAGGTCTGGATCAGGTACTGTCCCAATTGGTGCACAGCGATCAGCCCTTGGCTGTCACCGGTGAGGATGACGAGTTTTTGGGCATGCTATCGCGCAAGAAGGTCGTCGAGCTTGTTGCTCCCGTCGTGGCCGAGAGCAACGAAGCCGCTGTGTCGGCCGAGCCTGCCGCGCCGCTTGACCCGGCCGATCCGGAAAAGCTCCCGAACTGAGCTGGCCTGCCTGGGCACGGCTTGCCTGTGAGGCTATGATGAGGCCCCCCGTCAGTGACAGGGGCCTCATTTTCATTGGAAAAACGCCATGCCCATCCTGAACGTCCAGATCATGCAGGGCTACGCGCCCTCGGCCAAGACTGCTCTGCTCAAGTCCCTCAGCCAGGCGGTGGTCGACAGCATCGGCGCGCCCGTGGCCAGCGTGCGCATTACCTTGGCCGAAGTTGACGCAGGGCATGTCATCGTGGCGGGTGAGTTGGGCAAGGACATGGCCCTTATCATCGTGGACCTGATCGCAGGTCGTACCCCCGAGCTAAAGAGCGCACTCATCTCGGCCTTGAATCAGGCCGCCTGCGAGAGCCTGGGCATCAGTGGTCAGGATGTCAGAGTCGTGTTGCACGACGTGCCCAAAACCGACATGGGCGTGGCTAATGGTTTGAGCGCCGCCGCCGCCGGTCGCTAAGCCGCGGGTATGATGATCCTCCGAGACGTTTAATCCAGGAGGAACATCATGAAGGAAGTGCTGGTCATCGCCGGCGCGCGCAGCGCCATAGGGGATTTTGGCGGCGCGCTCAAGGATGTGCCCCCCTGCGATCTGGCTGCCACCGTCATCCGTGAGGCGCTCAATCGCGCTGGCGTCAACGGCGATGAGGTCGGTCATGTCGCCGTGGGCAACGTCATCTGCACTGAACCGCGCGACATGTATCTGTCGCGCGTGGCCGCCATCAACGCCGGAATCAGCAAGCAGACCCCGGCCTTCAACGTCAATCGCTTGTGCGGTTCGGGTCTACAGGTCGTGGTGTCCGCAGCCCAGTGCATCCTGCATCGGGGATGCCGAGGTCGCCGTGGCTGCGGGCGCCGAAAGCATGAGCCGGGCCCCCTATATTGCACAGGGACAGCGCTGGGGCGCGCGCATGGGCGACAGTGTCATGGTCGACATGATGACAGGAGCATTGTCGGACCCCTTTGGCCGTATGCACATGGGCGTGACGGCAGAGAATGTGGCGGCACGTTTTGGCGTCAGCCGGGCCGATCAGGATGCCCTGGCCGCGGAGTCGCACCGGCGCGCCAGCGCGGCTATTGAGGCGGGCCGCTTCAAGGATCAGATCGTGCCCATTACCCTAAAAACCCGAAAAGGGGAGGTGGTGTTCGACGTCGATGAGCACGTGCGTGCGGATGTCGACGTGGCCGGCCTGTCCAAACTCAAACCGGTATTTCAGAAAGAAAACGGCACGGTGACGGCCGGCAATGCATCAGGCTTGAACGACGGCGCCGGCGCACTGGTGTTGATGGACGGCGGTGTGGCGGCGCGCCGTGGGGTCAAGCCCCTGGCCCGTCTGGTCGCTTACGCGCATTCTGGCGTGGATCCGGACATCATGGGTATCGGCCCTGTACCGGCGACCCAGGCCGCGCTCAAGCGCGCCGGCCTGACGGTAGATCAGCTCGATGTCATCGAAGCCAACGAGGCGTTCGCCGCACAAGCCTGCGCGGTCACGCGTGAGCTTGCGCTCGACCCAGAGAAGGTCAATCCGAACGGCAGTGGTATCAGCCTGGGGCACCCCATCGGTGCGACGGGGGCTATCATCACCGTCAAGGCGCTGTATGAACTGCAGCGCATCCAGGGTCGATATGCCTTGGTGACGATGTGTATTGGGGGCGGCCAGGGTATCGCTGCGATCTTCGAGCGCGTTTGAGGTGCGGCGGGTTCAGTAGCTCAAAGTCTCGATGCGGTAGGCCGCCTGGCCCGTGCTCAGCCTGCCGCGCGGCTGCCTGGCATCGAGCGTCAGGCGCAGCGTGCTGCCTAAACGGAACATCCGCAGCAAATCATCGGTGGCCGGGCTGGAAAGCGGTGCATCCAAGCAACCTGCAGCCACGGGCTGACCGTGGCGGCTAAAGCGGGCGCACATCTTGCCGTGCGGGCGTTCGAGCGCGCTGACCTGCACGTCGACGTAACGTAGCCGGCCGTGGTCATGCGGCGCCTGCGGCGTGGCCGAATCTATGGTCGGTCGTATGGGGCCCCAAGCGAGGCAAAGATTGCGGGGCAGGCTGGCGGCCTCGTCAGCCGTTGCCGTCACCAGCGTGCCACCTTGTGGCTGGCTCAGGTATTTGCCGTCGGACAGGCCATAGGTGCCGGGCGGCAAGGCTTGCAATTGGGGCAGCAGGGTTGGCAGGCGCGCGTGCTCCATGGGCAGCCCGTGATAACCATCGGGGCAATGGCCATAGCCCTGGCCCACGAGCAGGTGCGGCGGCCACGGGTGCGCCCAGGCGGACACGCTCAGCAGGCTCGCCAGCAGGCACAGCCGTTTTTGCAGAATGCAGGCAAGCATAGTCGGCCTATGGCTGGATGTGCGTGATGCGGAAGGTCTCCTGCCTGTGCACCGGCGGATAGCGTCTGGTGTGATCCAGGTAGACCCGCAGCGAACGATTGGTCATGAGGCTGTCAGCGAGGCGGTAGGCCGCAGACACCGGAGCGCAGCCCGCCACGACCCACTCAGGGCCGCGGCCAAACAGCGCGCAGATGAGATCTGCCCTGCGCTCCAGGGCGACGACCCGGACGTCCGAATACCAGCCTATGCCGTTGGCATCCAGTTTGCGCTCCTGAGCGCCCGCGTTGCGGGCCATCGGCCTGCCCAGCCCACGGTCTATCTCCTGCTGCATGCCCTGCAGAATATCCTGGGCCCATTGGGGAGGCTGGCTGGCTGAGGGATGCGATGGTCCGAAGGAATAGGCTAGAGCCGGCGCTGCATAGGCCAAGGCCAGAGCCAGCGCCGCCTTGCATGGCGCGAGTCTGAAAGAAGCGAGGCGCATTTCATCGATCCTGCAACGAAAGGATCGAACATACCCAGCGGCAGCACGGCGCCAGGGCGCCGTGCTGGAGAATCAGGCCAGTCTGTCAGGCCGGCAGCGAAGGGGCGTACTGTTCTTCAGGCGACTGCTTTTTGCGGTGGAACTCCACGATATGGCGCACGGCTTTCTCCGGATCGTCCTCGATAATGAACAGATCCAGGTCGTGGGCCCCGATCATGCCGTTGCCCAGCAACTGTGCGCCCATCCAGTCGATCATGCCATGCCAGAACTCACTGCCCACCAGGACGATAGGCGCGGGTGGCACTTTGCCAGTCTGGATGAGCGTGAGGGCCTCGAACAATTCGTCCAGCGTGCCGAAACCGCCCGGCATGGAGACATAAGCCATGCTGTGCATGAAAAACGTCGCCTTGCGCGAGTAAAAATACTCGAACGACAGGCTGATGCTTTGATACGCATTGTTGTGAGCTTCGTGCGGCAGGCTGATATTCAGCCCGACGCTGGTGCCATCGGCTTCAAATGCGCCTTTGTTGGCGGCCTCCATGATGCCCGGGCCGCCGCCGGCAATGACGGCGAATCCTTCGCGCGCCAAGGCAGCCGCGATGGCGACCGCAGTCTCATAATAGGGGGAATTACGGCTTATCCGGGCGCTGCCGAACACACTCACGGCCGGGCCGATGTCCGCCAGCTTTTCGGCTGCGATCCCTATCTCTGACATAATCACCGGAATTTGTTTGCCGGCGGGTGTGTCCATCTCTGCCTTTGTAACCATGAAAAAAACCTTGTTGCTGGTAGACGGTTCGAGCTACTTGTACCGTGCCTTCCATGCCATGCCGGATTTGCGCAATGCCCAGGGGGAACCGACCGGGGCGCTCTATGGCGTGATCAACATGCTGCGCAAGTTGGTCCTGGACCATAAGGCAGAGTATGCCGCATGTATTTTCGATGCGCGCGGCAAAACGTTTCGCGATGATCTCTATCCGGAATATAAATCGCATCGCCCGCCGATACCGCCTGACCTTGCCGCCCAGATCGAGCCGATTCACGCCGCCGTGCGCGCCTTGGGCTGGCCGGTGATGGCCGTCGAGGGCGTCGAGGCGGACGATATCATCGCCACGCTGGCGCGGCGCGCCACCGAAGAGGGCCTGCACACCGTCGTATCGACGGGCGACAAGGACCTGGCTCAGTTGGTCAATCCCCAGGTCACCCTTGTCAACACCATGACCGGCGAGGTGCTCGATGAGGCGGGCGTCGTCAACAAGTTCGGGGTGCCTGCCAATCGTATCGTGGATTATCTGATGCTGGTGGGCGATGCCGTAGACAATGTGCCGGGCGTGACCAAGGTCGGCCCCAAAACAGCCGTCAAATGGCTCAGCGAATTCGGCTCCATCGACAATCTGATCCAGCACGCCGACGACATCAAGGGCGTGGCGGGCAGCAATCTGCGCGAAGCGATGGTTCACTTCCCGCTGACCCGTAAGCTGCTGACCGTCAAAGAGGACTGCGATCTTGAGGGCCTCATTACGTCCGCCGAGGATCTCAAACCCAAGGCGCCCGATCAGGCGACGCTGAGTGCGCTTTTTGACCGGTATGGCTTCCGTACCTGGCTGCGCGAACTCTCGGGCGATGCAGAGCGTCTACCGTCCGGCGATGCGCGTGCCGCTGAGGTGGCTTACCAGGCGCCTGCCGAGCAGCACTATCAGATCATTACAGAGTGGCACGATCTGGATGCCTGGATGGCGCGTGTGGATAAGGCTGGCCTGGTCGGTCTGGACACCGAGACGACGTCCCTGGATGAAATGCAGGCGCGGCTGGTGGGCATTTCCATGGCCATCGAGCCTGGCGTGGCCTGCTATATACCGGTGGCTCACCGAGGACCTGAAGCTGGCACGCAACTGCCGCGTCAGGAAGTGATCGAGCGTTTGCGTGCCTGGCTGGAAGATCCCGCGCGACCCAAGCTCTTGCATCACGCCAAGTACGACACGCATGTCTTCGCTAATGAGGGTGTGACGCTGCGCGGCGTGACGGAAGACACCATGCTTGAGGCCTACGTGCTCGAATCGCATCGCGGCGTGGGGCTGACCGATCTGGCGCAGCGTTTTCTGGGCCGCAGCGGTGTCAGTTACGAGGATCTCTGCGGCAAGGGTGCCAAGCAGATCGGCTTTGACGAAGTGGCCGTCGACAAAGCGGGTTATTACTCCGCTGAGGACGCCGACTTCACCTTGCAGCTGCATCAGGTCCTGCGCCCGCGTGTGGCAGCCGATGCCGGCCTGGAGCGGATCTATGCGCTGGAGCTTGAGGTTTCCCGTGTGCTGGTCGTCATCGAACGCAATGGTGTGAAGGTCGACGCGGCCGAGCTGGGCCGCCAGAGCCACGAACTGGGCCGTGAGATGCTGAGCCTGGAGCAAAAAGCCTACGACCTGGCCGGCCAGCCCTTTAACCTCAACTCGCCCAAGCAATTGGGAGAGATTCTGTTCGGCCGCATGGGTTTGCCCGTGGTGCGCAAGACCGCGGGCGGCGCGCCTTCCACGGATGAGGAGGTGCTCTCCAAGCTGGCACAGGACTATCCCTTGCCGCAGGTTCTGCTGGACTATCGCGGCCTGTCGAAGTTGAAGTCCACCTATACCGACAAGTTGCCGCGCATGATCAATTCGGCAACCGGTCGGGTGCACACGCATTATTCGCAAGCGGCGGTCATCACCGGGCGCCTGGCGTCTTCCGATCCCAATCTACAGAACATCCCGGTTCGCACGGAGGCCGGCCGGCGCGTGCGCGAGGCGTTCGTGGCCGAACACGCCGGTTTTCTGCTGTCGGCGGATTACTCGCAGATCGAGCTGCGCATCATGGCACATGTCTCCGATGACGCCAATCTGCAGCGCGCCTTTGCCGCGGGGGAAGATATCCACCGCGCCACCGCAGCCGAGGTCTTCGGGGTAGCGGTGGACGAGGTCACGAGTGAGCAGCGCCGCGCCGCCAAAGCCATCAATTTCGGCCTGATATATGGCATGGGCGTCTTTGGGCTGGCGTCCAATCTGGGCATCACCCGTGATGCCGCCCAGGCTTACATCGATCGTTATTTCGCCCGCTATCCTGGCGTGGCGCGTTACATGGAAGATACGCGCCGACTGGCACGCGAACAGGGCTACGTCGAGACGGTGTTCGGGCGGCGTTTGCAGTTGCCCGATATCCGCGCCGCATCGGGGCCACGGCGGCAGGGAGCCGAGCGCGCTGCCATCAATGCGCCCATGCAGGGCACGGCGGCGGATCTCATCAAACTGGCCATGGTGGCGGTTCAGGATTGGCTGGTCGCCGAAAATATGCAAGCGCGCTTGATCATGCAGGTGCACGATGAGCTGGTGCTGGAGGCCCCCGAGGCCGAGGTGGAGACACTGCGCGTGGCCGTGCCGCGCTTGATGAGCGACGTCGCGACGTTGCGCGTGCCACTTATCGCCGAGGTAGGGGTGGGTCGTAACTGGGAGCAGGCCCACTGACGGCCAGTCTGGCGCGGAGACGTTTTTCGTCGCGTGCGATCATGATCCCGCCGGCCATCACCAGGCCGGCGAGGGCATACCAGGTGATAGCGTAGACGAGATGATGGTCGGCAAAACGCAGCACGGTCAGCCCGTCCGCGGGCTGGCGTGACGGATTCACGGCGCCCGGCGTTGCGTCGCTGTCGATGAAATACGGTGCTACCGCGCCCAGGCCGCGTGCCTGGGCGATGCCCCGCACATCGCGGGAGTACCACCGGCCGGCCGCGGCATCGTTGCGGCGCAGAAAGCCCCATGGAGGTTCTCCCATGCGCAGCAGGCCTGTGACCACGATGTCCTCGCTTTCCTGCGGCGGCTGGCGCCATGCTGGCAGCACGAACCCGCGGTTGACCAGTATCGTACTGCCGTCATCGCGCAGCAGCGGTGTCATCACCCAGTAGCCGTCCCCCATTTCGGTCACTGCCTTGACGAGGGTTTGCCGGCCGAAGTCGTAGCGGCCCAACGCGTGGACGCGCCGGTACTCATCCTTGGCCGAACTCAGTGTGGGCCAGAGCGACGCGCGGGGAGCAGGAACCCGCGGCGCCTGCAGGTGGGCGTGTACTTGGGCGATGAGGGCATGCTTGCTCGTCCGGTGCTGAAGCTGCCAGGTCCCTAGCGCGCACAGCGCTGTGAACGTCAGGACGGCAGCAATGGACAGGACGACGAGCGTGCGCACACGGCGCGGCGCTCTCGGCGAAGTCGTCTCGTCAAGGGACGTTGCGCCAATCATGCGTGGTCATAGGCATCATGTTGGCGTCCAGGTGATACATGATCCAGATCGATCCGCTCAGCGTGATCACCACCAGCACCAGGGTGAAAATCAATGCCAGCATGTTCCAGCCGCTTTCGGAGCGCGCGTCCAGATGCAGGAAGTAAACAATGTGCACCACGATCTGCACGGCCGCCAGAGCCAGGATAACCAACGCCGTATTGCGCGAGCTTTCGAATACTCGCGCCATGACGATCCAGAACGGGATAACCGTGAGTATGGACGCCAGGATAAATCCGGTGGCATAGCTTTTGAGCGTGCCGTGCGCGGTTTGCTCATGATGGTCGTCATCGTCGTCATGTCCGCGATGAGTGGTGCGCGTGGTCATGGCAGGACTCCCATGAGGTAAACGAAGGTGAACACGCCTACGCAGATGAGATCCAGGAAGTGCCAGAACATGGACAGGCACATCAGGCGCCGGCGATTTGCAGGAATCAGGCCGTGCAGGCGCAGTTGCACCATCAGCGTGATCAGCCACACGATGCCGAAGGTCACATGCAGGCCGTGGGTACCCACCAGCGTGAAAAATGACGACAGAAACGCGCTGCGCCCCGGCCCCGCGCCCTCGGCAATCATGTGTGCGAATTCATAGATTTCCAACGAGAGAAAGCCCAGCCCCAGCAGCCCGGTCACGGCCAGCCAGGCCTGCACGCCGCCCAGGCGCCGCCGCTGCATCTCCAGCATGGCAAATCCATACGTAATGGATGACAGAAGCAACAGTGAAGTATTGGCGGCGACCAACGGCAGATCAAATAGCTCTGCGCCCGTGGGCCCGCCTGCGTAGTTGCGGCCCAGGACTCCATAGGTCGCAAACAGGCAGGCGAAGATGAGACAGTCGCTCATCAGGTAGACCCAGAACTCCAGCAACGTATCGTTTTGCGGGTGATGTTCGTCCGTGATGTGAAAGACTGGGCCGGGCGCCTGGGGCGAGCGGCCGGGATCCGCGGTGGCCAGCGTGTCAGACATGGCTCTCCAATAGGCGGGTGCGCGCCGTTTCGGTGCTCAGGACCTCTTCGGCTGGCACGTAGTAGTCGCGCCGGTAATCGAAGGTGTGGACAATGCAGACCACGATGAGGGCGGCAAATGCCAGCACGGCTAGCGGCCACATGTGCCAGATCAGGCAAAAGCCCAGAAACACACTGATGGCCGCCAGCACGATGCCGGCCCAGGTATTCTTGGGCATATGGATGGGGATGAACTCGCCTTGCGGCCGCCGGTAGCCGTATTGCTTCATCTGCCACCAGGCATCGAGGTCATGCACACGGGGGGTGAAAGCGAAGTTGTAGACTGGTGGCGGCGACGAGGTTGACCACTCCAGCGTGCGTCCGTCCCAGGGGTCGCCTGTGAAGTCCCGCAGCGCGTCGCGCCTGCGATAGCTCACGATCAGTTGGATGATGAAGCTGGCGATGCCCAGCGCAATCAATACCGCGCCCAGCGCCGCGACCTGAAACCAGATCTGCAGCGACATGTCCTGGAAGTGATTGATACGGCGGGTCACACCCATCAGTCCCAGCATATAAAGGGGCATGAAAGCCACGTAAAAACCCACCAGCCAGAACCAGAACGAGCATTTTCCCCAGAATGGATCGAGCCGGTAGCCAAAGGCCTTCGGAAACCAGAAAGTGATGCCCGCCATCAGCCCGAAGAGCACGCCGCCGATGATGACGTTGTGAAAGTGCGCGATGAGGAAAAGGCTGTTGTGCAGCGCGAAGTCTGCGGGGGGCACCGCCAGCAGCACGCCGGTCATGCCACCGATCACGAACGTCACCATGAAACCCAGGGTCCAGAGCATCGGCACTTCGAACTGAATACGACCCCGATACATGGTGAACAGCCAGTTGAAGATTTTCGCACCCGTCGGGATGGAAATGATCATGGTGGTGATTCCGAAGAAGGAATTCACACTGGCACCCGATCCCATGGTGAAAAAGTGATGCAACCACACCAGATAGGACAGCACGGTGATCACCACGGTGGCATACACCATGGAGGCGTAGCCAAAAAGCCGTTTACGGCAAAAGGTCGCGACCACCTCCGAGAAAATACCGAACGCCGGAAGAATGAGGATATAGACCTCGGGGTGTCCCCAGATCCAGATCAGGTTCACGTACATCATGGCGTTGCCGCCAAGTTCCGTCGTGAAGCAATTGGTGCCGACATACCGGTCCATGGTGAGCATGCCCAGAACGGCCGTCAGAACCGGGAAGGCGGCCACGATCAGCACATTGGTGCACAGCGCCGTCCAGGTGAAGATGGGCATGCGCATCATCGGCATACCGGGGGCGCGCATTTTGACGATGGTCACCAGCAGGTTGACCCCCGACAGAAGTGTCCCTACGCCCGCTATCTGAAGTGCCCATATGTAGTAGTCCACCCCCACATCCGGGCTCTGGGCGATGCCCGACAGCGGGGGGTAGGCCAGCCATCCTGTGCGGGCAAACTCGCCGACGAAAAGCGACATCATCACCAGTACGGCGCCGCCCGCAGTCATCCAGAAGCTGAAATTGTTCAAAAACGGAAAAGCCACGTCGCGCACGCCGATCTGCAGCGGCACGATATAGTTCATCAGACCCGTCACCAGCGGCATGGCGACGAAGAAAATCATGATCACGCCATGGGCCGTGAAGATCTGGTCGTAGTGATGTGGCGGCAGATAACCGGCCGAATCGCCAAATGCGATGGCCTGTTGCAGGCGCATCATGATGGCATCGGCAAAACCGCGCAGCAGCATGATCAGCCCAAGGATCATGTACATGATGCCGATCTTCTTATGGTCGATGCTCGTGAACCATTCGCGCCAGAGATAGTTCCATTTGCCGAAGTAGGTAAGACCGCCCACGAGCACCAGTCCGCCCAGCGCCACCGCGGCGAACGTCGCCAGCAGGATGGGCTCGTGATAGGGAATGGCCTCCCAGGTCAGGCGGCCAAAGATGAGACTGCTGTGTTCTGGCTGGTCAATCATCCCGACTCCAGATGAAAAGCGAGGCTGACGCCTACAGTGCGAGGTCCTGCTCGGAGCGGCAAATGGCCCCCAGGTAGCTCTGCCCGGCGGTATTCAGATTCAGGGCGCCTTTGGCGCGGGCATGGTTCATGCGGCAGGGACGTGCCGGGTCGACACACTGCTCGACAATGGCGTCGAACAGGCCGGGCGTTACGCTGCCGAAGTACTGCACAGGGTTGCGCTCGCTGGGCCGTTCAAGCTGGAGATAGGTCTGGCGGTCGAGCGTATGTCCCTGGTCGCGCACGCGGGATATCCATTGCTGAAAGCCCGCTTCGTCGACCCCGTGAAATGCAAAGTGCATGCCTGAAAAGCCGGCGCCACTGTAGTTGGCCGACAGTCCTGCATACTCGCCTGGGTGATTGATGACGGCATGCAGTGTGGTCTGCATGCCCGGCATGGCATAGATCTGACCCGCCATGGCCGGAATGAAGAAAGAGTTCATCACCGTCGATGAGGTGATGCGGAACTGTATGGGGCGATTGACCGGCGCGGCCAGTTCATTGACCGCCGCTACGCCTTGTTCCGGATAGACGAAAAGCCATTTCCAATCCAGCGCAACGACCTCGACGACCAGAGGCTTGGTATCCGGTGGAATGTCGTGGCCTTCGGACAGCCGTGAAAGCGGTCGGTAGGGGTCCAGTTGATGCGTGCTCACCCACGTTAGGGCGCCGAGCGCGATGATGATGAGCAGCGGTCCGGCCCAGATCAGCAGTTCGAGCACGGTGGAATGGTTCCACTCGGGGGTATAGGCCGCAGAGGTATTGTTTGCCCGATAGCGCCAGGCGAACCAGAGGGTCAATACGATGACCGGCACGATGACGATGAGCATCAGGCCGGTTGAAATGAGGATCAGATTGCGTTGCTGTACGGCGATATCTCCGGAGGGAGATAGCAGCACGGCATTGCATCCTGTCAGCAGGGGCAGGAGACCGATCAGCAGTATTCCGCGGAACCTTGGCAAGGACGGCATTGACCATACCCCGTGACGAACCCGTGGGACATAAGCAGCAACACTACGCCCGACCGCGCAGAAAATCCAGCGTATTTCTGCATCGGCCGGTTCGACGAAGTCATGAGAGGCCGGATTGCTGGATGAGTGCTTGCAGGGCAGGCAGACCTGGGCGTACCCTAGAAACCGCTGTATGTGGGCAAGGTGTAGCTGGAACCTCCTTTCGCGAGCGAGCCTATGTCAACCTCCACGCATTACCCCAGCCAACTGCTCGAGGCAGATGGGCATGATGGTCACGCCAAGGTCGCACCGGGCGAGATCGCCGTCGGCGTCGTGATCGGACGCGCCTCGGAGTACTTTGACTTTTTTGTCTTCGGTATTGCCTGTGTGCTGGTGTTTCCGCAGGTTTTCTTCCCGTTCGAAGCGCGGCTGGAGGGCACCCTCTGGTCGTTCGTCATTTTTTCTTTCGCTTTCATCGTGCGCCCTGTCGGGACGGCGTTGTCCATGGCCGTGCAGCGACGCTGGGGGCGGGCGACCAAGTTGACCCTGGCGCTCTTCGTACTGGGCACCGCCACGGTCGGCATGGCTTTTCTGCCCAGCTATAACGACATTGGGATACACGCGATTACGCTGCTGGCATTGTTTCGCTGCCTGCAGGGCCTGGCTTTCGGCGGGTCATGGGACGGGCTGCCGTCTCTGCTGGCACTGCGCACCGCCGGGGAGGAGAGGCTGGTACGCCATGATGGGCCAGTTAGGGGCTCCGGTCGGCTTTCTGGTCGCCAGCGCGCTGTTTCTCTTTCTATTGCTGACCCTGAGCGAGGCGGATTTCCTCGCCTGGGGTTGGCGCTACCCGTTTTTCGTGGCGTTTGCCATTAATGTCGTAGCGCTGTTTGCTCGTCTGCGTCTGGTGGTCACCGAGGAATACACGCGCCTGCTCGAAGAGGGCGAACTCGAGCCCATCAGCGTCAGCGAAATCGTGCGCGTCCAGGGCTATAACCTTTTCATCGGTGCGTTCGCCGCCTTGGCCAGTTATGCGCTGTTTCATATGGTCACGGTCTTTCCGCTGTCATGGATCGCCGTGAGTGGCACCCAACAGATAGCCGACGTGCTTGTTGCCCAGCTCATCGGGGGCGTTCTGGGGATATTGGGCACCATCGCCTCCGGCATGCTGGCCGATCGAATTGGAAGACGCACCACGCTGGGGCTGCTGGCCTTGCTGATCGGCGTATTCGCCTTGTTCACGCCCTGGCTTCTGGGAGGCGGCCCGAAGGCACAGAACGCCTTTATCCTGATCGGCTTTTTCTTGTTGGGGCTGTCCTATGGGCAGGCATCGGGCACCGTGACAGCCAATTTCTCCCGGCGTTTTCGCTACACCGGAGCAGCGTTGACGTCGGACATGGCGTGGTTGATCGGGGCGGCGTTCGCCCCATTGGTCGCGCTGGCGCTGTCGGCGCGTTTCGGCTTGGTGGCCGTCAGTATTTATCTCTTGTCCGGATCGGCCTGCACTTTGCTGGCCCTGGGAATCAACCGGGCGCTTGCGGTGCGTGAGTGAGGACGTGCGCATGGCCAGCCAGGCGCCGGGTTTTTACCTTGTTGTTTGAAACAATATAATATTGCGCTTTCCGCCACCATCCTCCCACCTCCATGTTGCTCCTTTGGATCATCCTGGCCACGATCACAGGCGGCCTGATCGCGGTCGCCATCGCCCATTGGCTGGCCTATCGCGTCTTCGCGCAATATCTGCATCACATGGTGAGCCTGTCGGTCGGCGTGCTGCTATCGGTGGCGTTGCTGCATTTGTTGCCGGAGGCGTTCGAGCAAGCCGGGGTCGGGGCGCACACCCTTTTCGGGCTCATGCTGGCCAGCCTGATCGGTTTTTTCGTCCTCGAGAAAATCGCCCTGTTGCGGCACAGCCATCACCATGAACATGATGGCCATCATCATCACAAGGGTCACGATCGGCATGAAGCAGGCCGCGGCGGAGTGCTCATTCTCATCGGCAGCTCTTTGCACAACCTGTGCGATGGCGTGTTGGTCGCTGCGGCATTTCTCACGGATCCGCTGCTCGGCGTCCTGACCGCCGCGTCCATCATCGTCCACGAAGTCCCTCATAAGTTGGGCGACTTTGTCGTGCTGATCAATGCCGGCTTGCAGCGCCAGCGCGCCTTCGGGCTCATCCTCTTTACCAGTCTATGCACGGCCATTGGGGGCGGTGTAGGATACTTCGTGCTGCAGGAAGCCCAAAACCTGGTGCCTTACGTGCTGGTGGTTGCGGCCAGCAGCTTCCTCTATATCTCGGTCGCCGATCTCATGCCGCAAATGCACGAGCGCGTGACCCTCTCTGACGCTGTTCCGCAACTCTTGCTCGTAGGTGTGGGCGTAGCCATTATCTATGGCGTGACCTCCCTCATGCACCATGGCCATGAGCATGGCCATGCTCATGATCACGATCATGCCGCGGCAGTGCTCGAAGCGGGCCCGCATCGCCATTGACGCACTGAAAGGCGGCCCCCTGACCAACGGAGTCCGCCCATGAGTTTCGCCCCCGCCGCCGGCACCCCTGCTGCAACCACCATCCACACCGATACCCAGGGTCTGTCCCAGGGTGACTTCGAACTGCCCGTCGCCGGTGGTACGCAACAAGCCTATTACGCCGCGCCCGCCGACGTAAAGGGAGCACCGTTGGTGCTCGTGGTGCAGGAAATCTTCGGCGTCCATGAGCACATCAAGGACGTCTGCCGCCGGCTGGCCAAGGCGGGTCACTTCGCCGTCTCCAGCAATCTCTACCAGCGTCAGGGCGATGCGTCAGCCTATACGGACATCGCAAAGCTGGTGGCCGAGATCGTCGCCAAAGTTCCTGATGAACAGGTCTACGCAGATCTGGACGCCGCGGTCGCCTGGGCGGCCACGCAGGGCGCGGATGTCTTGCGCCTGGGGATCACCGGGTTTTGCTGGGGCGGTCGGATCACCTGGATGTACGCGGCCCAGAATCCCAAGGTCAAGGCAGGCGTGGCTTGGTATGGCAAGCTGGCTTCCGGCCATGGTCCGCTCATTACGTCGGTGGCGTTCGACATCGCCGATCGATTGCACGGCCCGGTTCTGGGCCTGTACGGCGCGCAAGACCACAGCATCCCGCTCGAGGATGTGCGCACCATGCAGGCCAAGCTTGCCGAGGGCAACGCGGCCTCCAAGGCATCGCACTTTGTGGTCTACCCCGATTCTGGTCATGCCTTTCTGGCCGATTACCGGCCCAGCTACAACGCCGCCGATGCCAAGGACGGCTGGGCGCGCATGCTGTCGTGGTTCGACCGCTATCTGACGACGTGAATACCTGCCTGAGGCGGGATCTCGGGCAAGTCAGAGCACGTAGGCGTTAACGTCGGCCAGGTCGCCGACCGTCCCGAGCGCGCCCGCATGGCGCAGCCGCGCATCATGGCCGGCGGCGATATGCGAGGCGCCGGTGTAACCGAGTACGGGCATCCCGGCCGCGCGAGCCGCGGTCACGCCCGGTACGCTGTCCTCGATGACCAGGCAGCACTCCGGCGCCACGCCCATCTGTTTGGCAGCAAACAGGAAGATATCGGGTGCCGGTTTTCCGCGACGCACCTGGCTGACGCTGAATACATGAGGTTCGAACAGGGGCCACAGGCCCGTCAGGCCCAATGCTTTACGCAGCTTTTCCGGCGTGCTGCTCGAGGCTACGCAATAAGGCACGCCGCGCGCTCGCAGCGTAGTGATCAGATCCTGGGCATGGGGCAGGGCGCGCAGTTCGCTCTCGAAGACCTTTGCCAGGTGCGCGGCATAGTCGCTCTCGAAATCAGCCGGCAACCGGATGCTCGATTCGGACTGCAGCGTCAGCCACATATCGTGATCGGGGATGCCGGCAAACCGCCGGGCCGCGTCCTGGGGGGAAATGTCGATGCCATGTGCTGCGAGCGCCTGGGATTGGGCTCGGGCGGCGATGATCTCGCTGTCGATCAAGACCCCGTCACAATCAAAAATGACAAGCTCAGTGGTGGCCCGGTTCATGGTGCTCCGCCTGTAGAGGGCCGGGCGTGTTCCCGGCCCGGCTATGGTGCAGCCGCGCGAGCGGCACGTCAATCGGCGCTGGCGTCGCGCAAACGGCTGGGCAGCAGTTCGCCATGGCGGGCCAGCAGCGGATAGGCCGCCGCGCCAACCAGGTGCGAATTGATACCTTTCAGGTCGCGCAATATGTCCAGATAGAGCGCTCCGGCTTCGGCTGCGTCGACTTCTCCGTTCTTGATTTTCTGCAGATGAACTTCAGCCGCTTCGGCTTCCATAGCCCGAAAACGCGACTTCTCGCCCGCCAGCACGCGGGCCTGGCGCAGATCGTCGTTGACGAATAGCGCGGCGGCCTGGCGCTGATTGGCCACCAGTGCCGCCAGCGTATCGTCAATCTGCGCGCGCTGTTCGGCCGACAGTTGCAGCCCCTGTTTGCGCAGCCGTGCGATATGGCCCAGGAGGCCATGAAAGGCAATGTCGGAGGCATGTCCCACATTGCTGATGAACGCCAGAATGCTGTCGATCTGCTGGCGGTCTTCTTGCGTGAGGTCATCCTGATCCAGCGTGGCGATATAGGTGGTGATTGCGGTTTCCAGTTTGTCCAGCGCGCTGTCGAGTTGGCGGGCCTGCACCATGCGGTGCCGGTTGTCGCGCTTGAAGCCGGCGCGGGCATATAGCAACAGCGTCTGCAGCATATCCGTCATGCGCAAGGCTTCGCGCCGCGCATTGCCCAGGGCCGCCGCGGGGACGTCGTGGGCCCACTCATCCAGATACTGCGGCCGCGCCGGATCATTGGGATCGCTACGCTTGGGCAGCCAGCGAGTCAGCAGTGCGCCGTACGGCGTGAGCAGAGGTAGAAAGGCTGCCGCGACCACGACGTTGAACACGGTGTGAAAGTTGGCCACCATGCGGCTGGGGTCGGCCTCCAGCGTGGCCATGAGCGGAGCGACGTACGGCAAGAGGATAAGACCGATGATCACGCCGGCCACGCGGGTCAGCAAGTTGCCAAGTGGCAGGCGGCGGGCGGCCGGATCATCGCCCGTGACGCCTTCGATCATGGGATTGACGGCGGTACCCAGATTGGCGCCGAGCACCAGGGCCATGGCCACATCGATGCTGACGATCTGATGGCTGACCAGCGACATGATCAGGACTACAACCGCCACGCTGGAGTGCGCCGCCCAGGTAATCGCTGCCGCCCGCAAGACGGCCAGCACCGGCTGGGAGGCCAGCGATTGCAGGATGGTCGACAACAACGGGGCCTGCTCCAGAGGATGGAACAGCTCCACCAGCGCGTGCAGGGCCAACAGCAACAAGCCCAGTCCGATGAACACCCGTCCGAGGTCGCGGGTGCGACCCGGCGGGTAGCGGCGAAACATCCACACCCCGATCAGCGTGAGGATAGGAGCCAGCGATGTCAGGTCGAAAGACAGCAGTTGCACGATCAATGTCGTGCCGACATTCGCCCCCAGCATGGCGGCCAGAGCAGGCACGAGTCCGACCACGCCGGCCGCGGCAAAGCCAGTGATCATCAGGCCCGTTGCCGTGCTGCTTTGCAGGGCGGGGGTGATCACCAGCCCCGCGACGAAGGCTCGCACGCGTGTTCCCAGGGCTCGGCCCAACGCGGCGCTCAGCGCGGCACCAAAGGGGCGTTGCACACCGGTCTGCACCATATGCACGCCCCATAGGAGCAGGGCGACATACCCGGCAAAATCCAGCATGGTCAGCAATCCCGACATAGGACTCCTCAGGCGCGCGGCCTAACTCAAATTTGAATGTGACAAGAAATATGTTTGCAATAATGGCATGTCTGGGACGGACCAGGAAATACCGCCCTCATGTTCGGACGCGCGAGCCGCCAAGCGCCGCGTATCATGGGCCCATTATGCGCCGGCAGGTTCGCCAGGAGGTTTCAGGTGGCAGTTTCCGTCTTCGATCTCTTCAAGATCGGTATTGGTCCGTCCAGCTCGCACACCGTAGGACCCATGCGTGCGGCGTTGCTCTATGTGCAGGGCCTTGAGCGCGACGGTCTGTTGCCCCAGGTGGCCAGCGTGCGTTGCGAGCTGTACGGTTCACTGGGCGCGACCGGCAAAGGCCACGGCACCGACAAGGGCGTCATGCTGGGCCTGATGGGGGAAGCACCCGATAGCGTCGATCCCAGCGCCATTGCTGGCATGTTGCAGGCGGTACGCGCCAGCCGCAGCCTGCCTCTGCTGGGCCGTCACCCCGTGTCCTTCGTTGAGAAGGAACACGTTCTGTTCTATCGCCGGGAGGCGCTGGCCGAACATCCCAACGGCATGAAGTTCCATGCCTTTGATGCCGCCGGGTCCTGTCTGCGCGAATCGCGTTACCTGTCGGTGGGCGGCGGATTTGTCGTGACACCAGGGGCGTCCAACAGTCAGGTCATCGCCGCGCATGACCAGCTACCGTTTCCCTTTCGCACCGGGCGTGACCTAGTGCAGATGTGCCGGGACAGCGGTCTGTCCATAGCCGGCCTGATGATGCGTAACGAGCTTACGTGGCGTGATCGCGAGTCCGTCGAGCAGGGCCTGGACCATGTCTGGCAGGTCATGCAGGATTGTGTCGCGCGCGGCTGCGGCATAGGCCACCCTGAAGCTGACGCCGAATTGCCGGGTCCGCTCAGGGTGCGCCGGCGCGCCCCCGAGTTGTATCGCAGCCTTACGCAACGCGCCGAACGATCGCTGTCCGACCCCTTGTCGGTAATGGACTGGGTCAATCTCTATGCCATGGCCGTCAATGAGGAAAACGCCGCTGGCGGTCGGGTGGTGACCGCGCCTACCAATGGAGCCGCCGGCATCATTCCCGCCGTGATGCACTATTACGACCGGTTTGTGGCGTCCGCCAGCCGCCAGGGCATACATGATTTTCTGCTTACTGCCGCGGCTATCGGCCTGCTGTACAAGTACAACGCCTCCATTTCTGGGGCCGAAGTCGGTTGTCAGGGGGAGGTTGGCGTGGCCTGTTCGATGGCCGCGGGTGCGCTGGCCGCGGTGTTAGGCGGATCGGTGGCTCAGGTGGAAAACGCCGCCGAGATCGGCATGGAGCACAATCTTGGGCTGACCTGCGATCCAGTCGGTGGTTTAGTGCAGATTCCTTGCATCGAGCGCAATGCGATGGCGTCCGTCAAGGTGGTCAATGCCGCCCGTATGGCGCTTCGCGGGGACGGCCACCACTATGTCTCGCTGGACTCCGTCATCAAGACCATGCGTGAGACTGGCGCCGACATGAAGACCAAGTATAAAGAGACCGCGCGCGGCGGTCTGGCCGTCAATATCGTCGAGTGTTAAGCGGCTTCAGAGGGTTTCTTCATTGAGGAGTTCTTCCTTGCCGTAGAACTTCACGCCGATGTGGATGCGCTCGCGGCCCTGTTCTCGCCGATGGCGATTGGTGTCGCGCAGCGAGTAGACGCAGCCGCAATACTCTTGCTGATAGAAATTTTCGCGCTTGCTGATCTCGATCATGCGCTGCGAACCGCCACCTTTACGCCAGTTGTAGGTCCAGTACAGCATGCCGTCATAGCGTGCTGCGGCACGCTCGCCACAGCCGTTGATCTGGTTCATGTCCTTCCAGCGCGAGATGCCCAGTGAGCTGCTGATCGTGTCGTAACCATGCTCATGGGCGTACAGCGCGGTGCGCTCGAAGCGCATGTCGAAGCAGACCGTGCAGCGTTCGCCGCGTTCGGGTGAGTTTTCCAGCCCCTTGACGCGGTCAAACCAATTGTCCATGTCATAGTCGGCGTCGATGAACTTGATGCCGTGCTTTTCCGCAAACCGGATATTTTCCTGTTTGCGGATTTCGTACTCCTTCACCGGATGAATATTCGGGTTGTAGAAGAAGATGTCGTAGTCTATGCCCGATGCCGTGATGGCCTCCATCACCTCGCCGGAGCAGGGCGCGCAGCAGGAATGCAGCAGCACTTTGCCGTGACCGGCAGGCAGTTCAAGTTTGGGGCGCAGAAGTTCAGACATGGCAAGATTCGGCAGGAAGGTCCAACGTAAGGCGGTATTTTACGATGCCGCGCCGGGCATGCTTGCGTCCCCGAATACGGTACGCCAGAGGCCACGCACCGCGTCGCGTTCGTCGGCCAACTCCGCCGGCGGCACGCGCGCACGGTCTATGCCCTTGAGACGCATTTGATGCTGGACCCGTCGCAAGGTGCGGTAGGCGTTGCCGGCGGCCAGGCCCAGATTGGAGGGGATGAGGCCCGCCTGGCCTGCCAGGCGCAGCAACGCGATATTGCCGAGGTTGTTGACCAGCACCCTGTGCTCGCCTGCATGGCATAGCACCAGATATTGGGTGACGAACTCCACATCGACCATGCCGCCACGGTCATGCTTGAGGTCGAACAGTTCGCTGTGATTCGGGTGGCCCGCATTGATCTTGTCGCGCATGGCCAGCACTTCGCTGCGCAGTACGGCGGTGTCGCGCGGCATGACGAGGATTTCTCCGCGAATGCGCTCAAACGCCGCGCCGACTTCGGTGTCGCCTGCCGCATAGCGCGCGCGCGTGATGGCCTGATGTTCCCAGGGCCAGGCATGCTTGCGTTGGTATTGCTCGAAGGCCTCCAGCGACACGGCCAGCAGTCCGGCGTCGCCATCCGGGCGCAATCGCAGATCCACCTCGTACAGTCTGCCCGAGGACGTCATGGTCGACAGCCAGGATGTCATGCGCCGACCAAGTTTGGCGTAGATCTCGGCGGCGTCTTCGCGCTCATCCTGAAAGAGATAGACGAGATCAAGGTCCGAGGCGTATCCCAGCTCCTTTCCCCCCAGCTTGCCATAGGCAATGACGGCGAACTGCGGCTGCGCTCCAGGCAGACGGTTGACCAGTGGCCAGACACGACGGATGGTTTCGGCCAGCAGCAGGTCGGCCAGCGCGGAGAGTTGATCGCCCAGTGCCTCGACGCTCAGGCGGCCCTCCAGGTCCTGTGCCAGCAACTGGAAGCTGGCCTGGCGTTGCACATCACGCATGAGATTCATCTGACGCTCAACATCGGGGCTGCCATCCGGCAGCAGGCAGGCATCCAGATCGGCGCCGAGCTGACGGGCAATCTGCGAGAAGTCCAGCGGTTCGAAGAGGGTGCGCCAATCGATCAGGCTGTCGAGCAGCAGGGGGTGCTGGGTGAGGTACTGCGCTGCCCATGGACTGGCGGCCACCATGCGCGCCACGCGCGCCAAGGTGTCCGGATACTCGGCCAGCAGTGCGAGGTAGGCGCTGCGTTGTGCAATGGCTTCAATGAGATCGAGCAGCCGTTTGGCAGCATCCAGGGGCGCACTGGTTTGCGCGGCTGCTTGCAGGGCGGCGGGCAGCAACGCCTCGAGGCGGCGGCGGCTGCTCTCCGGCAGGCTGCGGATGCGATGACTCGACAGCAGGGATTCGGTGCGGTGCAGAAGGTCGTCGGCCTGTTCGCCAAACACTTCCTGAATCTGCTGACCCAGGCGCTCTTCGGCATTGGCCGGGCCGCGTCGCGGCGGCTCGTCTTCCTCGCCCAGGCCGGCCAGGCGGAAGGCATTGCGAAATGTCTGCGACACAAACTCGCGATGCCCGGCCAGGGTATCTTCGAATTCGGTGGGCGTGTAGCCCAAGGCGCGCGCCAGGGTGTCGCGTTGCGCGCCAGTGCCAGGCAGCAAATGTGTTTGCTCGTCCTCGCGGTATTGCAGCGCGTGTTCGGTGCGGCGTAGAAAACGATAGGCCGCCTCCAGTCGGGTCGCGTCTTGTTCGGACAGCAGCCCGGCGTCCCGCTCCGCGTGCAAGGCTTCAATCAAGCCGCGCTTCTGCAGCGCGGGCATGCGTCCTCCACGGATCAGTTGCGACAGTTGCACCACGAATTCGATTTCACGGATACCTCCGTCGCCCAACTTGATGTTGTTGGCGCTATCCACGCCGCTGCGTGCCAGTGCTCGGCGCTGCCAGTCCTGACGGATGCGTTCACGCAGGGCGCGCAGCGCGGCCAACGCATCAAAATCGAAATACTTGCGATAGACGAACGGCACGCGCAGGCTTTCGAGCTGTTGGGCCTGCAGCCGGCTGTCACTGCCCGCGAACGCCTCGGCGGGCATCAGCCTCGCCTTGAGCCAGGCGTAGCGTTCCCATTCGCGCCCCTGGCCGATCAGATAGTGTTCAAAGGCATCCAGGCTCCAGGCCAGAGGTCCGGCGTCGCCATCGGGGCGCAGGCGCAGGTCGGTGCGAAACACTTGTCCGTTGGCGTCGACTTCCGAGAGCGCCGGCATCATGCGGCGGGTCAGGCGGCCGTAGAACTCATGATTGCTGATGCGGCGCGGGCCATCCGTATCGCCCTCGTCGCCATAGAGCATGACCAGATCAATATCGGAGGACACATTCAACTCACGTCCGCCCAGCTTGCCCATACCAACGATGAGCATTTCCTGAGGGGCGCCGTGGATGTCACGTGGCACGCCATGCGCCTGAGCCAGATCTGCGGCGACGCAGCGATAGGCGGCTGAAACGGCAAGGTCGGCCAGCTCGGTCATGGCGCCGACGACTTCTTCGAGATCAGCCTGCCCGCCCAGATCGCGCGTGATCAACGCCAGGAAAACCCGTTCACGCAGCTTGCGCAGCACGGTGCGCGTCGTATCGATACGCAACATGTCTTCTGCGCCGGCCAGTTCGCACATCCAGGCCTGCAGGCGCGCGGCATCCACCGGCATCGGGGCCGCCTCATCGAGCCAGTCGAGCAGATCGGGATGGGCGTCCAGACGGCGCCGCAGGTGGCCGGACCAGGCAAGTGCCTGATCGAAAGAAGAGGTGGATGACGACATGGCGTAATAGAGAGAGACGGCGCGGCCGGTTTGGGTTATAAGGGGACGATACCCCAAGATGCGTCAATTGCCGATAGTCCCGTGCGTGTACCCACCCAAGTCTTTCGCTGGCTCTTTTGGGCCTGATGACCCTTTATGTCGTGGCGGCCATCGGTCTGCTGGGGCTGCGTTACTGGGTATTGCCGCGCGCCGACGAATGGCGTCCGAGGATAGAACAGTACGCGAGTCAGGCCTTGGACGCACGCGTGACCATCGACCATCTGAGCGCGGATTGGACGGGGCTCAATCCCCGCCTGACGCTGAAAGGGGTACGTATCCAGACCCGTCACCGGACGGACGCGGTGTTGAACATTCCGTCCGTCGGTGCGGTGTTGAGCTGGCGCAGTATGTTGCGGATGTCGCCTTCCCTGCTGACATTGCGGGTTGACGGTGCGGATATCGCATTGCAACGCGACAAGCAGGGACAGCTTTGGGTGGCAGGCCAGTCCTTCGATCTGTCCCAGCAGAGCACCCACGATGACAGTCCTTGGCTGAACTGGCTGGGCCGGCTCGGCGAACTGACACTCTATGACACGACGGTGCGCTGGCTGGATGAAAGCCGCCAGGTGCCGGAGATCGCGCTGACGGACCTCGACCTTCTGGTGCGCAATGGTCGCCTGTCGCATCGGTTTTCCTTGCGAGCTCGGGCTTCCGGTGAGCTCGCCTCCGGTGTCACCCTGCGTGGCGAGTTCAATCGCGGCCTGTTTGCGTCTGACCCTAATGCCTTGTCGAGCTGGAGCGGACAGATTTACGCCGAGCTACGCGACGCCGAGCCCCTGGCCTGGCGTCCCTGGATCGACGTCCCCGACGTGCAGGGCCGCATGTCCACGCGCGCTTGGCTGCAGATCGATCATGGAAAGCTGGCCGACTTCACGATGGATGCCGTGACCCGAGGGCTATCCTGGCAGATCGGCGGCCCGGCCAAAGCGTCCGCCGCTCTGGCCGCGAACCGCTTGCGTTGGCGCTTGCAGGGCATGCCGGGTGATGTGCTGGAATTCGACGATCTGCCGCTGGCCCGCAGCCATAACGGAGCAGGGATGCATCTGAAGGCGCATGCCGAGCAGGCTAGCGCTTATCTGCCCGAGTGGTTCGAGTTTCCCGACATCCAGGCCAGCGAACTGGACCTGGACACGACTTTCGTGCGCCCAAAGGATCAGCCCTGGCGTATGGAGCTGAGCCAGTTGCGGGTAGCCAATGAGGACGAGGAACTCAAACTCTATGGCACCTGGCGGGCCGAGGGGAAAACGGCTGCGGGCACCGCGGATCTGCGTGGCAGCATGATGCGTGCGCACATGAACGCGATCCATAAGTACTTGCCGCTGGAGGTCAATGCGGATGCGCGGCAATGGTTGGCCGTGGGTTTGCCAGCGGGCGAAATCCGGGATGCCGCCGTGACCATTCAAGGGGACTTGGCGGACTTTCCTTATGCCGCGCCAGGTGTGGCGGGGCATTTCGCATCGCGGGCCATTTCAGCCATGCAACGGTCGACTATGCGCCGGCTAGTGCAGGCCGCAAGGCCTGGCCCAGGCTGGAGCAATTGGGCGGCAGTTTTGCGGTGGACAAGGCCAGCCTGACGCTGGATTCGCCGGGCGGCGGGCGCCTGCCTGTGGGAGCCTCGCAGTTCTTGACGCTGGGCGCGGTCAGTGCGCGTATCCCCGACATGGAGAACAACGCGCGCCTTCATCTGGATGGCGCAAGCTCGGGTCCGGTGGCCGCCTACCTGGCGCTGGCGGCCAATTCGCCATTGGGCGGGCTGCTGGACGACGCCTTGAGCGAGTCGTCCGGAACCGGCGACTGGCGGGTGCCGTTGACGCTGGACGTGCCGTTATTGAACGCTGAAGAGACGGCCGTGCAGGGGCAGGTGATTTTTTCCGGCAATAACTTCCGCTTCATGCCCGAGATCCCCGTACTCGAGCAGGTATACGGCACGCTGGATTTTTCTGATCGGGGTATCGAGGTCAAGGACATCCAGGCGCAGTTCCTCGGCGGGCCCGTGCGTATCTGGGGCAAGATGGAAAAAGGCAGCGAGCCACTGCGGTTCGAAGGCACGCTGGCGGGGCACGCGTTGACACAGGTCATTAACGCACGCGCCATGAAGCGGTTTTCAGGCAAGACGGCTTACCAGGGCCAGCTTAATTACCAGCGCGGTGGTGCGGTCGATGTGTCCGCGCGTTCGGACCTCATGGAGCTGGCCATAGACATGCCAGCTCCCGTTGGCAAGAAGGCCGGCGCGGCCTTGCCGTTGAAGATGCAATGGACGGCTGCGACCGACGCCGGTAGTCGCAATCGCCGTTGGCTCACAGGCAGCCTGGGCGAAAACATCAACGTGCTGCTCGAGCGCGACGAACGTGACAGGTCCGGGACATATTTTGCGCGCGGAGCGCTGGGCATGAACCGGGCGGCATCCTTGCCGCGTCAGGGGCTGACGCTGGCCGCGTCGTTGCCCGAGATCGATGTGGCGGGCTGGGAAGCGGTCATCGATGAGTTTGATGAGCCGGCCCACCGCGCCACGGCCCGCAAAACCGCGCAGCCCACGCTGCCGCCGCTCAATCAGGTCAATCTCGCTACGCCGCTGCTGCGCAGTTCCAGCATGGATCTGACTGACCTGAAGTTGTTCGCGCAACGGCCCGCGCCCGCGCAATGGCGTGTCGATCTCGAATCGCGTCAGGCCACGGGCCGGCTGGAGTGGACCGAAGGCTCGGGGCAATCGCCGGGCATGTCGTGGCTCGGTTGAAATCCCTGTCGCTGGCTGCTGCGGGAGACAGCAACAAGGTCAAAGAACGCGTTTCGACGGGCAGCGATCTGTCGGATATCCCCGGTATCGATCTGCAGGTGCAAGACTTCTCGCTTTATGACAAACCGTTGGGCAGTCTGCAATTGCGTGGCACCAATACTGCCCGGGGCCGGCTTTGGCAACTGGAGAAGCTGCAGATTCAGAACACGGACGCCACTCTCCATGCGACGGGCAGCTGGAAGCTGGATAGCGCCGAGCGTGGTTTGACCGTGCAGGCGCGGGTTGATTTCAAGGACGTGGGCAAATTTCTCGACCGCATCGGCGTCAAAGAGGTGATGGCAGCCGGGGTGGGCAGTGTCGAAGCAGACTTCACCTGGGGCAATCTGCCCTGGACGCATAACCTCATCAACATCAGAGGCCAAGGCAAAGTGAGCATCGACAAGGGGCGTTTTCTAAGTGTGAATTCGCGCACTGCGCGTCTGTTGGAGCTTTTGTCCCTGCAGTCGCTGCAACGGCTTGCCAAGCTGGAGTTCAACCCCTCCAGCCTGGTGCGCGACGGTTTTCCCTTCGATACCCTGCGTGGGGATATGGCGCTCAACGGCGGTGTGCTCAAGACCGAGGGTTATCGCGTCACGGGTCCGGTGGCAGATATCGCACTGTCGGGCAACACCAACATCATCAGCGAGCGCTGGGACTTGAAGGCCGTCGTGGTGCCCAATCTGGATGCCAGCGGCGCCGCCGTGGCGACGGCGTTGGTCAATCCCTTGGTTGGCCTTGGCGCTTTTGTCACCCAATGGCTGCTCAAAAAGCCGCTCGAGCGAGCCATGACGCAGGACTACAAGGTCACCGGCTCCTGGGAAGATCCCAAGGTCGAGCCCGTCACGTCGAGCGCGCCTGTACGCCGTCAGGGGTTGCCGAATTTCGACACAGGCCATTGAGCGGGTTCTCGTAAAAACACCCCACAGTCTGGATGACAGTCCAGGCTGTGGGGTGTTTTCCGGGGCGTAGCTTTCGCTGCGCTTATTTCTTCATCATGTCGAAGAATTCAGCGTTGGTCTTGGTGGCCCGCATCTTGTCGACAATGAATTCCATGGATTGGATTTCGTCCATGTCGTGGATGAACTTGCGCAACACCCAGACCTTTTGCAGCAGTTCGGGCTTGATGAGCAACTCTTCGCGGCGGGTGCCTGACTTGTTCAGGTTGATGGCCGGATACACACGTTTTTCTGCCAGGCGGCGCTCCAGGTGCACTTCGGAGTTGCCAGTGCCCTTGAATTCTTCATAGATGACTTCATCCATGCGGCTGCCGGTTTCGATCAGCGCGGTGCCCAGGATGGTGAGCGAACCGCCTTCTTCGAGATTGCGTGCCGCGCCGAAGAATCGCTTGGGCCGCTGCAGAGCATTGGCGTCCACGCCACCTGTGAGCACTTTGCCGGAAGCAGGGACCACGGTGTTGTAGGCGCGAGCCAGTCGGGTGATCGAGTCCAGCAGGATGATCACATCCTTCTTCATTTCGACCAGGCGCTTGGCCTTCTCGATCACCATTTCGGCGACCTGGACGTGGCGCGTTGCGGGCTCATCGAACGTGGAGGCGACCACTTCGCCGCGCACGGTGCGCTGCATTTCGGTCACTTCTTCAGGGCGTTCGTCGACCAGCAGGACGATCAGCACGGCATCGGGGTAGTTGGTGGTGATGGCATGCGCGATGTGCTGCATCATCACCGTTTTGCCCGACTTGGGTGGAGCGACGATCAGGCCGCGCTGGCCTTTGCCGATGGGGGCAAAGATGTCCAGGATCCGGCCGGTGAGGTTTTCTTCGCTTTTGATGTCGCGTTCGAGGCGCATTACCTGGTTAGGGTGCAGCGGCGTCAGATTCTCGAACATGATGCGGTGCTTGATGGTCTCGGGCGTGACGCTGTTGACCTTGTCGACCTTGACCAACGCGAAATAGCGCTCGCCATCCTTGGGCGTACGCACTTCGCCTTCGATCGAGTCACCTGTGTGCAGGTTGAAGCGGCGGATCTGCGACGGCGAGATGTAGATATCGTCGGTGCTGGCCAGATACGACGTCTCGGGCGAGCGCAGGAAGCCGAACCCGTCAGGCAGGACTTCCAGCACGCCGTCGCCGAAGATCTGTTCGCCTTGCTTGGCGCGTCGCTTCATGATGGCGAACATCAACTCCTGCTTGCGCAGACGGTTGGCGTTCTCGATTTCCAGGCCAGCGGCCATTTCCAGCAGCTGCGACACGTGCAGCGCCTTCAGTTCATTGAGGTGCATCGCGGTGAATGTGGGGGAGATATATGAGATGGGATCTGGCGGCGAGCCACGGACGGGCTCGCGCGGTACTCTTGGCGCACCACCGTGGGCGGCGCGCCGTCCGCTGCGCGTAGTTTACAACGCGCTGTCCAGAAATGCGGTTAGCTGGGACTTGGACAGGGCGCCGACCTTGGTCGCGGCAGCCTGGCCGTCCTTAAAGAGCATGAGGGTCGGGATACCGCGGATACCGTACTTGGCGGCAGTGTCCTGGTTTTCGTCGACGTTGAGCTTGGCCACAGTCAGACGGCCGGCATATTCGCTGGCGACTTCTTCCAGAATGGGGGCGATCATTTTGCAAGGGCCGCACCAGGCTGCCCAGTAGTCGACCAGCACAGGTTGGCTGGACTTCAGCACATCGCCTTCAAAGCTGGCGTCGCTGACGTTCTTGATTTGCTCGCTCATGATGGGGATATCCGACGGAGGCCTCGGGCCAAGAGGGGGCCGGGCCTTTGTTACTTGTTTGATGGAAGGATTAAAGCATACCACTGTCAATAACAACAGGGTTTGCCGGTTTTGTGTAGGATGATGCGGCGCGAGCAGCCAGGGCGGCTCGCTGTCTTGTCCATCCTACCGAATACTGGCCTGCTCAGGGCGTGCGCATCCCACCAAAAGCCGCGCCAAATATGGGCTTGTACGTAAAATGTAGGTTTTTTTCCACAGATGTTGGGGATAACTTGGCCACACCACGTTACACCGAAGCGTCGATCCGCGTTCTGAAGGGGTTGGAGCCTGTGCGCCAGCGCCCGGGCATGTACACCCGTACCGAGAACCCCCTGCATATCGTGCAGGAGGTCATCGACAACGCGGCCGACGAAGCATTGGCCGGCCACGGCAAGCAAATTCAGGTCACGCTGCACGCCGACGGCAGCATTTCCGTCGAGGATGACGGCCGGGGCATCCCGGTCGGTATGCATCCCGAAGAAAATGCGCCCGTCGTGGAGCTGGTTTTCACACGCCTGCACGCAGGCGGCAAGTTCGACAAGCAGGGCGGCGGCGCCTATGCCTTTTCCGGCGGCCTGCACGGCGTAGGCGTGTCCGTGACCAATGCCTTGGCAAAACGCCTGGAGGTCGTGGTCTGGCGCGAGGGCGGTGTGCATCGTCTGGTGTTTGCCGGCGGTGATGTCGTCGAAGCCATCGCCCCTTATCCCGAAGGTGGCCGCAAAAAGTCTGGCACCCGCGTACGGGTATGGCCCGACCCAAAGTATTTCGACAGCCCCAATATTCCCATGGGAGAGCTCACCCATCTGCTGCGTAGCAAGGCTGTGCTGCTGTCTGGCGTGAAGGTGGTGCTCGTCAACGAAAAAAGCGGCGACAGCAAAACCTGGCACTACCAGGATGGGCTGCGGGGCTACCTGTCCGAAGCCTTGGCTGGGGCCGAGCTCATGGTGCCGTTTTTCGAGGGCGAGCAGTACGCCGGTTCCGACCATGAGAGCTTTGCCGAAGGCGAGGGGGCCCAATGGGTCGTGGCCTGGTCAGAGGACGGCAATGTCGTGCGCGAGTCCTATGTCAACCTGATTCCGACCCCCGCAGGCGGCACGCACGAGTCCGGCCTGCGCGAGGGCCTGTTTGGTGCGGTCAAGAGTTTTGCCGAGCTGCACAGCCTGCTTCCCAAGGGTGTGAAGCTTCTGCCCGAGGATGTTTTTGCACGTGCCAGCTTCGTGCTCTCGGCCAAGGTCCTGGATCCGCAATTCCAAGGCCAGATCAAGGAACGCCTGAACAGCCGTGACGCGGTGCGTCTTGTGGGCGGTTTCGCCAAGGGCGCGCTGGACCTCTGGCTGCACAGTAACGTCGAGTACGGCAAGAAATTGGCGGAGCTGGCCATTCGCCAGGCGCAGGCGCGCGTACGCTCGGCTCAGAAGGTGGAAAAACGCAAGAGTTCGGGCGTGGCCGTGCTGCCGGGCAAGCTGACAGACTGCGAGGCCAGTGACGCCAGCCGCACCGAAGTGTTTCTCGTCGAGGGCGACTCCGCAGGCGGCTCGGCCAAGATGGGGCGCGACAAAGAATTCCAGGCCATTTTGCCCCTGCGCGGCAAGGTGCTCAATTCCTGGGAGGTCGATCGCGACCGCCTGTTCGCCAACAATGAAATCCACGATATTTCCGTGGCGATCGGCGTGGACCCGCACGGCCCGAATGACCATCCGGATCTGTCCGGTCTGCGCTATGGCCGCATCTGTATTCTGTCTGATGCCGACGTCGACGGTTCGCACATTCAGGTGTTGCTGCTGACGCTGTTCTTCAAACACTTCCCACGCCTGGTCGAAGCCGGGCACGTCTACGTGGCCAGGCCGCCGCTCTTTCGTCTGGATGTTCCCGCGCAGGGCAAGCGGCCGGCGCGCAAGATCTATTGTCTGGACGACGGCGAGCTCGAGGCGGCGCAGGACAAGTTGCGCAAAGAGGGCGTGCGCGAGGCGGCCTGGAGCGTGAGCCGCTTCAAGGGCCTGGGCGAAATGAACCCCGCGCAACTCTGGGAAACCACGATGAATCCGGACACCCGACGGCTGCTGCCGGTGGGCTATGGGAATCTGTCGCCATCGGATACGACACGCATGTTTGACATGCTTATGGGCAAAGGCGAGTCGGCACAACGGCGCACCTGGATCGAAGAGAAAGGCAATCTGGCGGAGCTGGACATCTGATGAGTGAGGTCGACAAGGCTGGCCTGTCCGTGGACCTGAAGGTCGAAGACTACGAGGCTTTCATTACCCACGCCCACACGCGCCGGGAGCTCAAACGCAAACGGCTGCGCAGCCATTTGCGGTTCGCCGGGCTGATGATCGTCGGCTTGTTGCTGCTGATGGTTTCGCGCACCCGTGATGCCGAAGGTCATATGGATTGGGGGCGGCCATGCCCGCCTTTTTCCAGGCTGCCGTCGTGGCCGCGGTGGCGCTCGTTTTGCTCAGCCTTGTTTTCGAACGGCTCATTCCGGCGCTGGCGCGAAAGAACGTGCGCCGCGCGTTCAAACGCGACCCGGAAAATCCTTTTCTGGGCGAGCATCGCCTGGATTTCAGGCCGGAGGGCGTGACCGACGCCGGTGAGCGAGCCAGCGGCAGCCTGCCGTGGGATCTGGTGCGCGAGGTCGAGGAAACCTCCGACTACCTTTTTCTTTTCATTGCTCCCACGCAGGGCGTCATCGTCCCCAAGCGCGGTCAGAGCGAGCAAGACTTGCGAGCCGTGCGCGACGTGCTGCGCGCCCATGTGCCACGCGCCGTCTTGAGTTATTGATACGACACACACCATGACTGACAGCAATCAAGCGGGGCTGTTCGATGCTCCGTCCGGCGGCGATGATGCCGCCATCACGCTGGGCCTGTATGCCGAGCAGGCCTATCTCGACTATGCCGTCTCGGTGGTGCGCGGTCGTGCGCTGCCCGATGTCGGCGACGGTCAGAAGCCTGTGCAGCGCCGGATTCTGTACGCCATGCAGGCCATGGGCCTGCAAAGTGGCTCCAAGCCCGTGAAGTCCGCCCGGGTGGTCGGCGATGTGTTGGGCAAGTACCATCCGCATGGCGATCAAGCCGCCTATGACGCTATGGTGCGCATGGCCCAGGACTTCTCCTTGCGATATCCCTTGATCGACGGGCAGGGCAACTTCGGGTCGCGCGACGGCGACAACGCGGCGGCCATGCGCTATACCGAAGCGCGGCTGACCCCGATCGCCCGGCTGCTGCTCGACGAGCTCGATGAGGGTACGGTCGACTTCGTTCCCAACTACGACGGCAGCCAGCAAGAGCCGCAGATGTTGCCCGCTCGTCTGCCTGTCATGTTGCTCAACGGGGCTTCGGGCATTGCGGTGGGCATGGCGACTGAGATTCCCTCGCACAATTTGCGCGAGGTGGCGCAGGCATGCGTGGCCTTGATCCGTAATCCCAAGCTGCCCGATGCGGAGATTCTGCAGATCATCCCGGGGCCGGACTTCGCAGGTGGCGGGCAGATCATCACGCCGGCGACCGACATCGCTCAGATTTATGCCAATGGGCGTGGCTCACTCAAGGCTCGGGCTCGATGGCAGTTCGAAGAAATGGCTCGCGGCCAGTGGCAACTGGTCGTGCATGAGTTGCCGCCCGGCACCTCCTGCCAGAAAGTGCTCGAAGAAATCGAAGAATTGACCAATCCCAAGGTCAAGACGGGCAAGAAAGCCCTGACGCCGGAGCAGCAACAGAGCAAGGCCATGATGTTGGCGCTGCTGGATGCCGTGCGGGACGAGTCGGGCAAGGACGCGGCGGTGCGTTTGGTGTTCGAGCCCAAGACATCGAGGGTGGATCGCGACGAGTTCGTCAACACCCTGCTGGCTCAGACCAGCATGGAAAGCAACGTGCCGATCAATCTCGTGTGCATCGGCACCGACAGCCGGCCGCGCCAGAAAGGGCTGCGCGACATCCTCGAAGAGTGGGTGGCTTTCCGCACAGATACCGTTTTGCGCCGCACGCGCTACCGGCTCGATAAAGTGCTGGACCGTATCCATGTGCTGGAAGGCCGCATGGTGGTCTACCTCAATGTCGACGAGGTCATTCAGACCATACGCGAGTCCGATGAGCCGCGTCAGGCACTCATGACGCGTTTCAACCTGACCGAGCGTCAGGCGGAGGACATCCTGGAGATGCGCCTGCGCCAATTGGCGCGGCTGGAAGGCTTCAAAATCGAGCAGGAGCTTGCCGACAAGCGCGAAGAGCAAGTCCGTCTGCAGGACTTGCTGGAGAATCCCAGCTCGCTCAAGCGTACGCTCATCAAGGAAATCGAAAGCGATGCCAAGCAGTTCGGGGACGAACGCCGCACGCTCATCGAAAGCGCCGAACGTGCCGTGCTGGAAACCAAGGTGGTCGACGAGCCGGTGACGGTCATCGTCTCGTGCAATGGCTGGCTGCGGGCCCGGCAGGGGCATGGGCACGATGCCGGCCAATTCAGTTTCAAACAGGGCGATGATCTGTACGGCGCTTTTGAATGCCGCACCACCGATACGCTGATTGCCGTTGGCGACAATGGACGGGTTTACTCGGTCGCCGTTTCGGCCTTGCCCTCGGCGCGTGGCGATGGCCAGCCCGTGACGACCATGATCGACCTCGAGGCCGGCACGCGCATCATGCATACCATCGCCGCCGCCACGGATAGCCGCTGGTTGCTGGCCACGCGCAGCGGCTATGGCTTTGCCACGAAGCTGTCGGATATGAGCAGCCGTCAGCGCGGTGGCAAACAGTTCGTGACGCTGGACAAGGGCGATGCGCTGTTGCGGCCGGTGCCGCTGTTCGAGGGCGCTCGTCAGTTGGCTTTGCTTTCTTCCAAGGGCAAGTTGCTGGTGTTTGGTCTGGATGAGCTAAAGAGCTTGTCCGGAGGCGGACGGGGCACCATTTTGATGGGACTGGAGGCTAACGATCCCTTGGATCAGGCCGTGCCGATCGGCGCGGGTGGCCTGCGGGCAGCCGGCATTTATCGCAACAAGGCCACCGAAGACATTCTGGTGGGCGCCACGCTTGCTCCTTATCTGGGCAAGCGTGCCCGCAAGGGACGCGCGCTGGACGTGCGCCCCAAACAGCCATTGCTCTCGCCTGTGTTGTAAACCGGCGGGGGCGCGCCGCCCCCGCCATCTTTTGCTCTCATGACGTCTTCTCGCCTGCCGTCGCTCGATGCCCTGCGCGGATTCGCGCTGCTGGGCATTGTGGTGGTGAATTACCAAGTTTTTGCCTTGCCATATCTGGGGTCAGGCCTGATGGCTCCCGGATTTGACCGTCCCGTGGACTGGCTGGTCCAGGGGCTGGTCGCCCTGTTTTTCGAAACCAAGTTCTATCTGCTTTTTTCATTCCTGTTTGGTTACAGCTTTGTGCTGCAGATCGACCGCGCACGCATCGAGGGTGCGGATCCGGTCGTGCGCCTGCGGCGCCGTTGCCTTGCGCTCATGGTCGTAGGGCTGTTGCACGCAGTCCTGCTCTACCAGGGTGACATTCTGCTGGCTTATGGCGTGTTTGGCCTCGTATTGCTGAGTTGTCGCGATTGGCCGGCGCGGCGTGCATGGAGGGTGGCGCTGGGGCTCGTCGCCACGGGTTCTGCGTTGTGGCTGGCTGTCGGCCTGCTGGCGCTCGATCAGCCATGGCCGCGCGATGCGCTTCTGGCGCAAATCGCCGGCATCGAGGCCGCTGCGGCGGCTTATCGCAGCGGCGTGCAACAACTCATCGCCCAGCATTGGCGCGACCTGACGGGGGACGTTTGGCGGACGATTTTTTATGTCCAGGGCCCGAATGTACTGGCGATGTTTCTGGCAGGTATGGCTCTGTGCAAACGCCAGGCCCTGACCCATGCGCCTGCCGCTTTGCTGCGGGGCTGGTTTGGCTGGGATTGCCTCTGGGCTTGGCAGGTGCCGCGCTTTACGCGCTGGGCACTCAGCCGCCCTGGGCGCCGGCCTGGAGCCTGGCGGGGCTGGGTCTTGGACTTTTCACTGCGCCCTTGCTTGCGCTGGGGTATGGCGCGCTCTTTCTACTGGCATGCCGTAAATGGCCGGCCCTTCAAGAAACATTCGCTCCGGCAGGCCGTATGGCGCTGTCCAACTATCTGCTGCAGTCGTTGGTGGGGGCCTGGCTGTACTCGGCGTGGGGGCTGGCGTTGATCGGACATGTCTCGCCGGGTGTGGTGGTGGCCCAAGCGCTGGCGGTATTTGCCGTGCAACTGCCGTTGTCCGCCTGGTGGCTGCATCGGCATGTTTACGGACCGGCGGAGTGGATGCTACGGGCGGTTACCCTCGGCGCTGGCCCGCTTGGCTGCGGGCCTCTTAGCCGGCTGGCAGGTCCCGGGATTGTCTCCAGGCGCTTTGTCGGCCGAGTGTCATCCGGCGATGGCCGCATCGATGGCGCCATGCAACCGCTCAGTGAGCTGATCGAGCTCATCGTCGCTGATGATGAACGGCGGGGCGATGAGAATGTGGTCTCCCTGCCGGCCGTCGATGGTACCCCCCATGGGGTAGACCATCAGCCCGCGGGCCATGGCTTCGCGCTTGACGCGCGCGTGCAGATTCAGCGCTGGATCGAATGCGGTTTTGTCGTCGCGCTCGGCGACCAGTTCTACGCCGACGAAGAGGCCCCGTCCCCGGATGTCGCCCACATGAGGATGCTCGCCCAAAGCGGCGTGCAGGCGTTGCATCAGGCCTTCGCCCTGCAGGCGCACGCGAGCCAGCAATTGATCGCGGCGGATGACGTCCTGCACGGCGAGCGCCGCTGCGCAAGCCACGGCATGGCCCAGATAAGTGTGGCCGTGCTGGAAGAACCCGCTTCCAGTGCGCATCGCCTCGACAATGTGATGCTGCACCATGACCGCGCCTATCGGTTGGAAGCCCCCTCCGAGTCCTTTGGCAATGGTGATCAGGTCGGGCGTGATTGACTCTTGTTCAACGGCATACAGGCTGCCGGTGCGGCCCATGCCGCACATGACCTCGTCAGCGATGAGCAACACGCCGTGACGGTTGCATACCTCGCGCACCTTGCGGAAGTAGCCTGGAACGGGAGGTACGGCGCCTGCCGTGGCACCGACCACCGGTTCGGCCACGAAGGCCATGACGGATGCAGGTCCCAGTGCCTGGAAAGCCTCCTCCAATTCGGCGGCCAAGCGATCGGTGTAATGGTCGTCAGTTTCTCCCGGCAGTTGGTCCCGATAGGCATAGCAAGGCGAGACGTGGCTGACCTCGATCAACAGCGGTGCAAACTGGGCTCTGCGCCACGCATTGCCGCCCACGGCCAAAGCGCTTAGCGTATTGCCGTGATAACTCTGGCGGCGTGCGACGATGTGACGCCGCTCGGGCTGGCCGATCTCCACAAAATACTGTCGGGCCATTTTTAACGCTGCCTCGATGGCTTCGGAGCCGCCGGAGACGAAATAGGCATGGCTGGTGCCCGCGGGCGCATCGGCCACCAGTCGGTCGGCCAGTCTTTCTGCGACGTCCGTCGTGAAAAAACTCGTATGGGCATACGAGATGGCGTCGATCTGCGCATGCATGGCGGCCTGCACATCAGGGTGGTTGTGGCCCAGGCAGGAAACCGCCGCGCCGCCCGAGCCGTCGAGATAGGAGCGGCCTGCGTTGTCGTGGATCCAGACGCCCGACCCCCGTATCGCCACGGAAGGCGTCTGGCGCAAGGACCGGTGCAGTATATGGGTGTTGCTCATGATGGGATGCCCCAGGAACGTTTATGAACTGACATGCTCAGCCTGCCGCCGTGCGTCTGGTCGGCGCCCAATACACGTGCTCTTCGGCCAGCCGGGCCTCGACGTCGCTCAAACGTTGAAGTGCCTGAGGCCCGCCCAGCGTGGCAACGCGCGCGATGACATGCTCGGCCAGGCCCAGCAGCCCTGCCGTAGTGTGAAAGAAAGACCCCTGTCCTGAGTGCGTCGCCGCGTTGTCGGCCTGTTTCGCCGCCGTGAAGCACAAGGTGTGAAGGGCACCGGTGGCCACCGGCGATAGCGGGCTGTCGGTCAGTGCCACCACCGTCACACCTCGGAGGATGCCTGGCGGGCCAGGCGAACGCAGGCCGTGGGGTAGGGCGCTTGGGAGATGACCACAAGTGCGTCGCCTTCCTGCAAGAGGTCTGCCTCCTCGGCTGTCATGCCGCCCAGTCCGTCGAGCAGCAGACCGTTGCTGCGCAGCATCTGAAAGGCATAGCGCATCTGGTAGGCGATGCCAAAAGCGGACCTCGTGCCCAGGAAAACCCAACGTGCGGCTCGTTGCAACTCCGGCGGTAGATGATCGAGGCGGGCGCGCGGCGTCATGGGCAGTTCGGCGGGCAAGCGTGGTTCCTCACGAAACAGAAAACAAATGATAAAACCCCGCCATAGAAAAAACATACGTTTTATCTGACTAGGGGAAATCGCCAATAAACACGTCCCTAATTATTTTTCTGAAATGCCCAAGCTACTGAGATAACGGTATTTTTTGCGATCTTCATGGCATCGGTGTCCATTTAATTACATCGTGCACGGAATTTTGGTTTGACTTGAATAACATCGACCCATATCATTAGTATAGAAATTAATTTTCGAATCATGAATATGAACAGCGTCAACACGACGGATCCCTCGCAGCAGTACGACTTGCGCATCCTGCGCGCCTTGCGCCGGATTACCCGCTCGATCGCATTGCATTCGCGCCAGTTGGCCGCGGTCAGCCATATCACCGCGCCCCAGCTCATGTGCCTGCGCACGGTGATTGCCAATGGCCCCTTGACGGCCACGGCCATCAGCCGCGAGATCCACGTCAGCCCCAGCACGGTGGTTGGCATTCTGGATCGCCTGGAAGACAAGGGCTCCATTCGCCGGGAGCGCGGTCGTGAGGATCGCCGTATTGTGTTTGTCACTGCCACCGACGCCGGCCGAGAGCTGGCGTCCCAGGCGCCTTCGCCGTTGCAGAAGCATCTGGCGGATGCCCTTAACGCGCTGCCCGAACTGGAGCAGGCCACGATCACGCTTTCACTCGAACGCATCGTGGCCCTGATGGAAGAGGAGGGACATGTGGCCGAAGCCCATGGTGATCCTGCCTCACCCATTCTCGAGGTTCCGACGGGGGGAGCGCCGCCGGAATCGGGGTTGGTTGTATGAGAACTATAGACACAGAGACACGCACTACCTCTTCACCTCAATCGGCCGCGCCCGGCGCGGCCCGTCAAACCGAGAGCCATCTGCTGCGGGCCCCCGCCTGAATGATGGCGCTGCCATCCACCGGTTGGTTGCCGACTGCCCGCCGCTGGATCTCAATTCTCTCTATGCCTATCTGCTCCTGTGTGAGCATCACGGCGCGACCTGCGTACTCGCAGAAAGCGCCGGCGGGAGCATTGATGGGTTTATTTCTGCTTATCAGCCGCCGACCCGGCAGGACGTTCTGTTCGTCTGGCAGGTCGCGGTTCACGAAAGAGCGCGAGGCCAGAAACTGGCCCGCGCGATGCTGAATGCATTGCTGCGTCGCGATGCGCTCAGCCAGGTTCGCCATCTCGAAACCACAGTGGGGCCGGATAACCACGCCTCGCGCCGTACGTTCGCCGGCCTGGCCGCCGAATTGGGCGCCCACATCGCCGAACAGCCGTATTTCGACCGGCAGACGTTCGGCGGCGCGGACCATGATGACGAGATGTTGTTGAAGATTGGCCCGTTTGCACCAGTGTCCAACTAGCCCTTAGCCGGGCAGGGGCCGCACGGTCCTGCAACACCCTCAGGATGTCGATCCCGCTGGTCCCGTAAGGGAGCGGCGCGGGATTTGTCGTCTCTCAACTACAGATAGGGAGGATCACATGGATTTGAAGATTTTTGATCGGATGGAGTCTGAAGTGCGTGGCTACATTCGGTCCTTTCCGGTGATATTCAGCCAGGCCCGCGGGTCGGTGCTGATAGATGAAGAAGGCCGCGAGTACATCGACTTCTTCAGTGGCGCGGGTACGCTGAACTACGGCCACAACAATCCCGTCTTCAAGGAAAAATTGCTCGACTACCTCGCTGCCGACGGCGTGGTGCATGGGCTGGATATGGCCACCAGCGCCAAAAAGCGCTTCCTGGAGACTTTCGAGCGAGTGCTGCTCAAACCCCGCAACTGGAAGTACACGCTGCAATTCACTGGTCCGACCGGCACTAACGCCGTCGAGGCGGCGTTGAAGATCGCGCGCCAGGTCAAGGGACGCTCGAACATCATTTCCTTTACCCATGGCTTTCACGGTGTCAGCGGCGGCTCGCTGTCCGTCACGGCCAACATGAAGTTTCGCGACGCGGCGGGTTACGCGTTGGGCAATACGACCTTCATGCCTTATGACGGTTACTTCGGACCCGACGTCGACACCATCGCCTATCTGGAGCGGATGCTGGACGATCCCAGCAGCGGCCTGGACAAGCCGGCCGGTGTGATTGTCGAGACGGTGCAGGGAGAGGGCGGTGTCAACGTGGCCACCCTGCGCTGGCTCAAAGAGCTGGAAAAACTCTGCCGCCGTCACGACATGCTGCTCATAGTCGATGACATTCAAGTCGGTTGCGGGCGCACAGGCAGCTTCTTCAGTTTTGAGTCGGCGGGCATTCGTCCCGACATCATCACACTGTCGAAGTCTTTGTCCGGGTTCGGCTTGCCCATGTCACTGGTACTCATGAAGCCTGAGCTCGACATCTGGAAGCCGGGGGCGCATAGCGGCACCTTCCGAGGCAACGACCTGGCGTTCGTCACGGCGGCGCAGGCGCTGGACAGCTACTGGGCCAGTGACGCCTTCTCCACCGAGGTTCAGCGCAAGGAGCGCGTCGTTCGCGACTGGCTGGAGAATCTGGCTCACAGCTATCCCAACGCCGGTTTGGCGGTGCGCGGCCGGGTCTGATTCAGGGGTTGGTGGCCACCACCACGCCGGAGTTGGCCAACGAAATCGCGCGTAAGGCATTTGAGCGCGGCGTGGTCATCGAAACCTCGGGTGCGCACGACGAGGTACTCAAGGTGTTGCCGGCGCTAACCATCGAGGACGACCTCCTCGCCCGCGGCCTGGACGTCATCGAAGCCAGTGTCGCCGAAGCCCTGGGGCAGAAACAGTCCTCGGCCCGTGTTCTCAAATTTGGAGGTAAACGCTAATGATCGTTCGTAACGTAAAAGACGTGATCGGAACCCCCGATGAAGTACGCACCGATACCTGGATGAGCCGCCGAGTGCTGCTCAAGAAAGACAATATGGGCTTCTCGTTTCACGAGACCACGATCTTTCCGGGCACTCGTACGCACATCCACTACAAGAACCATCTTGAAGCGGTGTGGTGCATCGAAGGGGATGGTTCGATCGAGACCATCGCTGACGGCAAACGTTATGACCTTGGGCCCGGCGTGGTCTATGCCCTGAACGAGCACGACGAGCATTGGCTGTGCGGCGGCAAGGAGCCGTTGCGAGTGATCTGCGTGTTCAACCCGCCGTTGACCGGCCAGGAAGTGCATGACGCCGATGGCGTTTACGCGTTGCCGCAAGCCGAGGCGGCCTGACTATATATAGGAGGCTGATGATGATTTCAACTGCGCAGGACCCATACGCGTCGCGGACCGACCGTGCCGCAGCCATCATTGCGCGCCAGGATCCGGTGGTCTACGGAGACGGCTCGTATGCCGATGCGTTGAGCTCGGAGCAGGTTCAGTCGTACGAGAACAATGGTTTTCTGCTGCTCGAGAACCTTTTCTCATCTGAGGAAGTCGCTGCCTTATTGGCCGAAGTCGAGCGCATGACTCGCGATCCGGCCATTGTGCGTCGCGAAGAGGCCATCACCGAGCCCGGCAGCAATGCCGTGCGCTCAGTGTTCATGGTGCACGTGCTCAGTCCCATTCTGGCTCGTCTGTCGCGCGACCCGCGCGTGGCCAATGTGGCCCGCCAGATTCTGGGATCGGAAGTCTATATCCACCAGTCGCGCGCCAACATGAAGCCCGGCTTCAAGGGTAAGGAGTTTTACTGGCACTCCGATTTCGAGATTTGGCATGTCGAGGATGGCATGCCCGCCATGCGCGCGTTGAGTTGCTCGGTGCTGCTGTCGGATAACAACGAGACCAATGGGCCGCTGATGTTGGTGCCAGGCTCGCACCGCCAATTCATTTCATGCGTTGGCCAGACGCCGCGCGAGCACTATAAACACTCGCTCAAGAAGCAGGAGTATGGCGTGCCAGATCCGGTCAGCCTGCAATTGCTGGCCGAGCAGGGCGGCGTGCAGACCATGATGGCGCCCGCCGGCTCGGTGGTGTTTTTCGACTGCAACACGATGCATGGCTCCAACAGCAATATCTCGCCGTGGCCACGTTCGAATGTGTTCATGGTCTACAACAGCATGGAAAACACGCTCACGGCCCCCGGTACGGGCTCGACCCGCGACCGGAGCATATCGCCACGCGTAAGGCCTTCAAGGCCGTCACGCCGCTGGACGCGCTCAAACTGGTCGAGCGTTGAGCTAGGCACCGCGGGTGTGAGGGCTCGCGGTCGCATTTGACCCCGGCGCTTGGCGTCGGGGATTTTTTTCTACGGGCCAACTGCGACCATTTCCGGGGGCGTGGCACCACGTATCGGCGTGTTCTGGCTCCATGGCCCTCTGCTATGCTTGCGCGGTCCATTCGACTGTCCGCCAGCCATCATGTCGCTTACCGTCCGCAGCCTGCATATCTATCCCATCAAGTCATGTCATGGCATCGATCTGGCGCAAAGCCAGATCGGGCGCGCCGGCCTGGCCCATGATCGTCGCTGGCTGATCGTGACCGCAGCGGGTCAATTCATGACGCAGCGGCAATGGCCCCGGATGACGTTGATACACACGGCATTGACTGGCTCCGCCTTGTACTTGAGCGCACCCGGCATGGACGACATCGAGGTGGCTCTTGATGGCAGCCAGTTGGCCTCGGAGGTCGAACTGGTAACGGTCTGGCGCGACAGCATACCCGCGCGGGCCGAAAGTGCGGCGCTGGCAGGTTGGATGAGCCGCTTTTTGGGGGAGCCTTGCCGCCTCATGAGGGTCGATCAGCAAGCCTGCCGACCAGCCCGCGATGAGTGGGTCAAGGGTTGGCGCGAGCGTCATCCGCAGGCGGCGGACGTATTCGAGGGAGACCATTTTTTTGGCTTCGCCGATGGTTTCCCGCTGCTGGTGACCAACCAGGCATCGCTGGACGACTTGAATCAGCGTTTGGCTGCCAAGGGGCACGCTCCGGTGCCCATGGACCGTTTCCGGCCGAATATCGTGCTCGAGGGGGACGACTGGGCGGCTTTCGACGAAGACCTGACTGTCACGATCGATTTTGGCCACCTGCGGGTGGCGCTGGTCAAACCATGCACGCGCTGCAGCATTCCGGATGTCGATCAGGCCACCGCCGTGGCCAACCCGGAGCCGGGCCAGACCTTGGCCGCCTATCGCAATCTGGACATCGGCGTGGTATTTGGGCAAAACGGCATCGTGGATGTCCGGGCCGAGACGACCTTGCGAGTGGGCGACAGCGCTGAAATCGAGTTGAACTTCTGAGCGCTCAGCCGCTGGCCAGCTTCAGGCCGATCAGGCCCGCGACAATGAGCAGCACGCTAATGACACGCAGTCCGTTGAGGGCTTCCCCGAACAACACGATGCCGGCAACAAACGCGCCGATAGTGCCTATGCCAACCCAGACCGCGTACGCGGTGCCAAGCGGCAGGCTTTTCATGGCCGTCGACAGAAGCCAGAAGCTCACCAGCATGCCGCCCACGGTGATGAGCGACGGCACCAGGCGCGTGAAACCGTGCGTGTATTTGAGACCGACCGCCCAGACGACCTCAAAGAGGCCCGCAAAGACCAGAATGATCCAGGTCATGATGATGCTCGCGAAGACTGGGCAGGCAGGCCGCCCAGGGGGCCGTCCCCGGATGTAACTCAGGCTCAGGGTCGTCCCCAAGCGCAAAGATTATAAAATACCCCCGGTAGGGAACCAGCCGGAACTCCCCACGGCCGCGGTTGTCCCTTTGGACGACATGGCAACACTCGCGGTCCGGCCCGCATACCCAGGAACATTTTTTATGCAACGCATCATGCTGCGTGCAAAGCTGCACCGCGTCACGGTCACCGAAGCCGACCTCCATTACGAGGGATCTTGTGGCATCGATGAAGATCTTCTCGATGCTGCCGGCATGCGTGAGTTCGAACGCATCGAACTCTATAACGTCACTAATGGCGAGCGCTTCGATACCTACATCATCAAAGCTGCCCGTGGCAGCGGCGCTATTTCCCTCAATGGTGCGGCAGCCCGCCGTGCCCAGGTCGGCGACCTGATGATCATCTGCACCTATGGTCCGATGTCCGAAGAGGATTCGGCTCGTCACAAGCCGACGGTCGTGCTGGTCGGCGACGGCAACCGCGTCAAAGAAATCCGCAAGTTTCCTGACTGATATCGCGGGCGCCCGAAAGGGCGCCTGTTTCATTTCTCCACCGATTCGTATTCTCTATGAGCTTCCAGGTCACCATTGAACCCAGCCAGCATCAGTTTCCGGTCGAGCCGGGCCAGACGGTGCTCGATGCGGCACTGGCCGCCGGCATCGTGCTGCCCTATAGCTGCCGCACCGGCGCTTGTTCGACCTGCAAGGGCAAGGTGGTGACAGGCGAGTTCGATGCGGGCAATACGCCAGCGCAAGTTTTGTCGCCCGAGCAATTGGCCGAAGGGTACACGCTGTTCTGTCAGGCCCGGCCGCAAACTGACCTGGTGATCGAGTCCGCCGAGGTGCGCCTGGCCAGTGACATTCAGATCCGAAAAATACCCACCCGCGTCCAGAGTCTCACGCTGCTGGCGCCGGATGTGATGGAAATCAAGCTGCAACTGCCGGCTTCCGAGCAGTTTCGTTATTACGCGGGACAGTACATCGAACTCATCCTCAAGGATGGCAGACGGCGCAGTTACTCGATGGCCACAGCCCCCCACAAGGGCAGCCCGCTTGAGCTGCACATCCGCCACATGCCTGGAGGCGTGTTTACCGATCATGTTTTTGGCGCTGCCGCCACGCAGATGAAGGAGCGCGAGATTCTGCGCATGGAGGGGCCTTTCGGCTCTTTCTTCTTGCGTGAGGACTCCGGCAAGCCCATCGTGTTGCTGGCCAGCGGCACGGGCTTTGCGCCGGTCAAGGCCATGGTCGAGCACATGGCGCATAACGACATACGCAGGCCGGTGACCTTATATTGGGGCGGGCGGCGTCCACGTGATCTCTATATGTGTGAGTTGGCCCAGGCATGGGCGGCTAGCCTGCCCGATTTCCGCTTTGTCCCGGTCATCTCCAACGCGTTGCAAGAGGATGCCTGGGCGGGTCGGGAGGGTTTCGTTCACGAGGCTGTGATGCAGGATATCCCCGATATGTCGGGCTATCAGGTCTACGCCTGCGGCGCCCCGCCCATGGTCGATGCTGCCCGGCGCGAGTTCAGCTTGCAGTGCGGTTTGCCTGCCGAAGAGTTCTATGCCGATGCCTTTACCTCGGAGGCCGACCTGGCTAAGGGCTGAGCGTTAATATAGGTACGGGAAACAGGGGGGCTATCCGGGTCGCACGCGACCGGGATGCAACCCTTTTTTTCGAAATATAGGCGCGTCGCGGCGGCAAGAGTAAACTGCCCGACCAGTGTTTAAGCGGGAACCTGGCCGCGAGCACGATGTTGGCGTTTGGCCGGGACACACGGAGTGATTGGCGCATGAAAGTAGCGGTTTTGGGCAGCGGCATCATAGGAATCTCAAGCGCCTGGTGGCTCAGGCAGGCAGGCCATGACGTCGTGGTCATTGACCGCTCCACCGGGCCGGCCCAGGAAACCAGCCTGGCCAACGGTTCGCAGATATCGGTTTCCTACGCCGAGCCTTGGGCCAATCCGCAGGCACCCTTGAAGCTGCTCAGGTGGATGTTCCAGGACAATGCTCCGCTGTTGTTCCGCCCGCAATTGGATTGGCGGCAGTGGATGTGGGGCTGGCCTTTCTGCGGGAGTGCCTGCCTTCGCGCCTGGCACCCAATATCCGGGCCATGGTCCGGATGGCCGAGTACAGCCGATCGACGCTGCAAGGCATGCGCGCCGAGCTTGGCATTCAGTATGACCACCTCGAGCGCGGCATCCTGAATTTTTATCGCGATCCCCACGAATTCGAAACCTCCCAACGCGCCGCGGGCCTTATGCGTGACTTTGGCGTCGAGCGCCGCGTGGTCAATGCCGATGAGGTCATCGCCATTGAGCCGGCGCTGGCCCCTCAACGGGCCAATATCGTAGGGGGGGATTACACACCTGAAGACGAAAGTGGCGACGTGCACCTGTTCGCCGTGGGGCTGGCGCAGCGATGCGAAGCCGCCGGTGTGGAGTTCCTCTACAGCACACGGGTTACGCGTTTGCTGAGCGAAGGTGGGCAGGTGCTGGGTGTGGAAATCATCCAGCCTGACGGCCGCTATGGCCGTGTGCAGGCCGATGCCTACGTCGTGGCCATGGGCAGTTACAGCCCCCAATTGGTACGGCCTTTAGGGGTTCCTTGCAATGTGTATCCTGCCAAAGGGTATTCGGCGACTTGTCCTATACTGAACCCGGCGGCTGCTCCGACGGCCAGTCTTACTGACAGCAGCCACAAAGTCGTTTTTTCGCGCCTGGGCAATCGGCTGCGCATGGCTGGAACGGCTGAGCTTTCGGGGTACTCCCGCGAGCTCAACTCTAACCGGTGCGTGGCGCTGACCAACTTGGCGCGTGAGCTTTTCCCTGACGCGCTTGATTTCCAGGGCGTCAGTTATTGGTCGGGTCTTCGTCCGTCGACTCCATCGAATGTGCCACTCATCGGCCGTACTCGCATCGCCAACCTGTATTTGAATACCGGGCACGGCACGCTGGGATGGACGATGGGGGTGGGTTCGGGCCGGGCCCTGGCTGATCTGTTGAGTGGACGCCGGCCGGAGCCGGAATTTCCTTTTCTTGGTCTATGAACCTATGAAGAAACTGCAATTTACGGGCGTAGCCCGTGCCATGACCGCCAGCCGGCGCGCGTGGGTGTTTGGCTTGGCCATGGCGGCCGCCGGCGTGGCGCATGCTGACGTCACCCAGATTCAGGTCTGGCATACGTTGGTTGGCGCAAACAAGGCCGAGTTCGAGAAACTGGCCAAGCAATACAACAAAGAACAGAACGAAGTGGAGGTCAAACTGCGCGACTTCCCCACGCAAGCGGCCCTGCAACAGGAGACCGCTGCGGCGCTCAAGGCCAAGAAGGGCCCGAATCTTATTCAGTTGGCCGACAATCATTCGCCCGAAGTCGTGGCCGAACACAAGGCCATCCTGCCGATGTACCAGTTGTTGGCGAAGTATCCGGTCAAGGACCTCAACTGGTTCCTGCCCAATACCTCCAGCTTCACGCGCGACGGCAAGGGCCGCCTGCTGGCCTTCCCCTGGATGGCCGAGGTTCCGGTAATGTTCTTCAACACCGCCCTCTACAAAAAGGCGGGTTTGAACCCCGATCAGCCGGCGCGCACCTGGACAGCCCTGCAGGGCGAGCTGCTCAAGTTGCGTGACGTGGCGGACATCGATTGCCCGTACGCTTCCAGCAACCAGGTATTGGTGCACCTGGAGAACCTGGCTCCGATGAACAACCAGCTCTATGCCAGCAACAGCAATGGTCTGGCAGCAGCCAAGCAGGCCCTGCCATGCAGTTCGACACGCTGTATATGCGCCACATCTCGTTGATGGTGAGCTGGAAGCGTTCGTTGCTGTTGACCGCGTACGCCAATGACAACAAACCCGACTCTCAGTTTGCCAAGGGTGAGTGCGGTGTGTTGACCGCAGGCTCCTCAGCCTTCGGCGCGCTGAACAACACCCGTGGCTTGTCTTTCGGTGTGGCACCCCTGCCGTACTACGACCAGGTCACGCAAACCCCGGGGCGTCCTTTCGTCAGCGGCTCCGCCCTCTGGACGCTCGAGGGCAATCCGGCTTCGCAGGAAAAGGCCACCGCGCAGTTCCTGGCCTGGCTGTCCAAGCCTGTCGTGGCCGCCGAATGGCATCAGCGCACGGGTTATCTGCCGTTGACCGAGGCCGCTTTCCGGGCCTCCGACGTCTCGTTCTACAACAAGATTCCGGGCGCCCAGCAGCTCGTGGCATCGTTGCGCGCGCAGCAGGTAGCGCCGCAGGCGCGCGGCTTCCGCATCGCCAATTACGATCGCATCGAGAACGTGCTCAACACGCAGTTGACTGATGCACTCGACGGCAAAACACCGCCCGTCTCCGCGCTGAACAATGCCGTGGACCAGGCGCGCAACCTCGCCGCGCAGCGTTAAATCCCGGTTGCGGGCAAGCAAAGCCGCCCTGGCTGAGCAGACCCCTGAAAGTTGGATATGGATCCAGCTTTCAGGGGTTTTTACTTGGTTCCGTACCACGAGCAGACCAAGTTAAAGGTGGTTGCGGGAGTGCCTGACTGGCACTGAGAGTTATTCGCGGTGCACTTCGTGCAGGGCAAGGTGACGTTGAGGGCGAGGCGTGGCTTTGTCCTTGCGTACATGCCGGTCTGGCGGCGCATCGTATGTTTATCGATCATGACTCTGTTCTGCCCTACAGAGTCAACGCGATGTGTCGTCTCCTTCCCTGGATTTTTCTTCTGTTGATAGGGGGCTGCCAGTGACCTGCTCCCCGTGATTAGTACGAAATCGATGTAGAGTCCGTTCCCAAAGGAATGGCAATGAAGAAACGATTTACGGAAGAGCAAATCATCGGCGTGCTCAAGGAAGCCGATGCAGGTGCCAAGCCCGCAGAGTTGTGCCGCAAGCACGGAATCTCCGAGGCAACGTACTACAACTGGAAGGCGAAGTTCGGTGGCATGACGGTGTCGGACGCTCAGAGGCTCAAGGAGCTGGAGCAGGAGAACAACAAGCTCAAGAAGCTGTTGGCCGAGTCGATGCTGGACAAGGCGGCGCTTCAGGATCTGCTAAGCCGAAAGTAGTCAGCCCGCAGGCCAAACGCGAGGCGGTCAGGACATTAATGACCGAGCGCAGCATGGGTGTTACCCGGGCCTGTGGGCTGGTAGGAATTTCGCGGTCGCTGTTTGCCTACGAGAGCACACGCTCAGGCGATGCTGCGCTGACCGAGCGCATGAAAGAGATGGCAGTGGCGAAACGACGCTACGGCTATCGGAGGATCCATGTGCTCTTACGTCGCGAAGGCTGGCAAGCAAATCACAAGCGAATCTGGCGGCTGTACAGTCTGGCAGGGTTAAGCGTGCGAAAACGAAAGCGTAAGCGAATCGCGGCGACCGAGCGCGTGGTTCGCCCAGCGGCAATCGCGCCGAATCAGAGTTGGTCAATGGACTTTGTGGCCGACGGCCTAGCCTATGGCCGCCGATTCCGCTGTTTGACTATCGTCGATGACTACACTCGCGAATGCCTGGCCATCGAGGTCGATACGTCGTTGCCGGGACTGCGTGTTGCCATGGTGCTGCAACGGCTGGCGGAGATGCGTGGCCTGCCGCGATCTATTACCGTGGACAACGGGCCAGAGTTCGCCGGAAGAGCCTTGGACGCCTGGGCCTACCAAGCAGGCGTAAAGCTGTCGTTTATTCGGCCGGGTAAGCCGGTGGAGAACGCTTATATCGAAAGTTTCAACGGCAAGTTCCGCGACGAATGCCTTAACGAGCACTGGTTCTTGTCCCTGCGACAGGCTAAAAGCTTGATCGAAAACTGGCGAGTCGAGTACAACACCGATCGGCCTCACAGCGCGCTCGGATATTTAACGCCGGCGCAATTCGTGCAGGCTCATCAGAAAGAAGGTCTTTTACCCCTGGGCTCTATGTCGGTGCCGTACTAAATCTGGGGGCAGGTCACCAGTCCTCGACGCCTCCGACCTGGCAAGCCGCCGCGCAGCACTTTGATTTCCGCTGGCACCTGAGCGGTGACGCCGAGGTCGCGCCGCTGCAGGTGTTTGCAGGCAGCCACGAGGTCTGGCTGCAATTCGCTTCGGGGCAGGCCTGGCCTGCCATCTTCGGGTTAGGTCCCTCTGGCGAGCAGCCGTTGCCGTACTCGCGCCGCGAGCCCTATGCCGTCGTGGCGGGGCAGTGGCAAACCCTGATCATGCGCGGAGGCCATCACGTCGCTTATGCGCGCAAGGTTTCTCAGGATGAACCCGCCGCCGTCGCTGTGACAAGTGCATCACCGCAGCCCGTCCCGCCCGTCGAGCCCGAGATTCCGGTACCTGCCCCGTCGGCAACCGCTAGCCCCGTGTTCTTTGCCGGCCCACCCGACGGCACCTTGCGTGCGGTGCTGGCTCGTTGGGCAGCTCAGGCCGGATGGACGTTCGCGGCCGAGCACTGGGTGCTCAGCGTCGATATTCCTTTGCAAGGCCAGGCCCGATTCGAGGGCGATTTCAAGACCGCAGTGCGCGAGCTCTTACGTTCCATCGAGCTCGCAGATCGGCCGGCTCAACCCTGCTTCTATGCCAATCAGGTACTGCGGGTGGTGCCTTTGGCACAGAGTTGCGACCGCAGCCGCGGAGCTTCCGCATGAGGGCGGTGTTTTTTCGTTTGCCGGTGTTAGCTTGCTGCCTGAGTCTGAGCGGATGCGCTCTGCAGGCCCAGTGGCAAAGCCTGCGCGAGATGCTCGGGCGGTCGCGTGATGAGGTGCAGGCGCTGCACGAGGCGCAGGCCCGAGCGACGAATGCCGAGGCCGCTCGGAGCCTGCGCGAAGCCGCGCAAGACGTGGGCAAACCCTGGCTTGCCGGTCCGGCCCAGGCGCTGGCCCGTGAGGTGGCCCTGCCCGCGCCACTGCGCGCCCGGGTCGATACGACGCTCATTTTTGCCGAGCGGGCAGGGTTGGCCGTAATTGCCGAGCGGCTGCATAGGGCTACCGGCATTGCCGTGCGCGTTCTGCCAGAGGCCTTGCTGCCGCCTGAACTCTTTCTGCCTCGCCTGGCCGACAATGCCGCGCTGGTGATACCCGCCCAACCGCAGGTTGAGCTGCATGAGGGGCCAAAGCCGTTGGCCGACATTCTGGATGCTCTGGCAGCACGATTGCTTGTCTGGTGGCGATACCGCGATGGCGCCATCGAGTTCTATCGCAGCCAGACTCAGGCTTTCGACTTGCGTATGTTGCCTTTGTCGGTGCAATCCCAGGCCCAGCTGGGGCGGCGCGTGGCCGAGGCCGAAGGATTCGACAACGCCATCCAGGCCAGCGTCGAGGTCAAGCTTCCTTCGCCAACTCAGATGTTGCGTGCCCAGATCGAGCCCTTTCTCTCGCGCTCCGGGGTGGCCTCACTGGCCGGGACAGAGGCTACGCTGGTTGTCACGGACACTCCGGCCGTCCTGGCGCGTATCGAGGCCTTCATCGCGCAACAGAATGCGCGGGCAGGGCGCCGCGTGCGTCTGCTCTTCGAAGAAATCACGCTTCTTATGCACAACAGCGCGGAAGGGGCCATCGATTGGCGTGTCTTGCATGCCAGTGCACGCGCGGCGCTCGAAGGGGTGTTCCCCTCCGTGGCCCGCACGATCTCGCCCGGCCTGAGCGCGGGCTTGCCGCAAGGACCATGGGGCGGCTCGAAAGCACTGCTTAGCGCGTTGGCCCAGTTTGGCGCCGTTCGTCACCATCGCTCGATTCCGTTGCTCACCCTCAACCGTCGGCCTGTGACGTACGCGGTGCACAGCACGTTTTCCTACATTGATCAGGTGCAGAGTTTGCAGGCCGGGCCAGGCAAATCCGAGCTGCCTGCCGTGTCCATCAACCAAAAGCGCGTCACGGTGGGAACCTTCCTGACGCTGCTGCCCGATGCTCAGGACGACGGCAGCATCCTGCTGTCCATCGGGTATGACAATACTTCGGCTCAACCGCTCAAAACACTGGCCTTCGGCGATGACGACCTGCCTTTGCAATTGCAGCAGCTCAATCTCGACGGCAATGGCAGCGTACAACAGGTGCGCGTGCGGCCAGGACAAGCCGTGCTGCTGTCGGGCTTCGACCGCAGTGTAGACAGCTACGATCGACAGCGGTTGACGCCCGATGCTCCCTTGGTGGTTGGCGGCAAAGATCAGGCGCGCCAGGAGCGCCTGCTCACCGTGATCGTGCTCAGCGCCCAGCTGGAGGAAGCCGATGGCTGACCTCTGCCTGCGGCAGGTCGGTGCTCACGGCCAGTGGGTGCACGGCTTGTCCTGGTTTGCCGTAGTGGGCAGCCATGCACGTGCGCTGGCCCGTCTGCGCGCCAGGCAGATGCGGGCCAGCCATTATCTGCTTGGCGGAGATCGCGCCATGACGGCGGGTTGCGCAAGGGTGCCAGGACGTGGGCCGCGCTATTCCGCAGCACAGCAAGTGGCGTCCCGCTACGGTTCAGAAACCTTTGCGGCTATCGTGACGCTGGATCAGGGGCATTGGCTGGTCGCCGTCCAGGATGGCGCCGTACTGGTCGGAGGCGATCAGATGTTCTCCGATAAAACACAGGCGCTTGCGGCGTTGGAGGCATTTGATCTGCCAGAGATCGCTTCGCCTGATGCGATCTCCCTGGCCTTGCAGATTGCGCCATTGCCGGCTGCGCGGTTGCGGGCGTTGCCACCACGGCCTTCGCGCTGGTTGGGAGGGCTGCTCGTAGCGCTCGGCTGCGCGGTGGCGTGGTCGGCCTTCATGGGGGAGCCAGTCAAGCCAGCGCGGCAGGTGGCAAGCGTTTCTGCCGAACGTCCGTTCCGGCCAGCGCTGTGTCTCGGGCCGGTGCTGGGTAGCTTATACCGCTTGCCTATGCGTACGGCCGGTTGGCGGCTTTCCGGAGCGCAGTGCTCGCCACAGCAGCAGTGGCAGTGCCAGGCCCGCTATCAGCCAGAGTCGGCCCAAGCATTGAGCGTGGACTTTCAAAATCGGGTGAGTGACCAATGGCAGGTGGATTTTCCGGGTCTGGACGAGGCGGTTCTGCATTGGACGGCCGGCAGTGTCTGTCGCGCGGATCCGCAGCCCCTGGAGCGACGCTGGATGCAGGCTTTGCAACCTTGGCGCGGCGCGTTCTCCGAAATGCGCATCGGCCCATGGGCCGACACCCCTGATGGGCGGCTGCGGCTTTTGCGCCTGGCCGGCCCGCTGCGCTCTTATTCCTTACCCGTCTGGGAGATTCTGCCCGCGCATTGGCAAGGGCTGCGCTTGCAGGTCGATCTTTCGCAGAGGGTCGATGCCCGGCGCAGCCCTCTGACTCTGCATCTCGAAGGAGAAATTCATGCCGACACATCCCTGCCTTGACGGTTGGTCACGCGTGGTGCTTTTCCGCACAGGGTGCGCGCTGTTGGCTTGCCTGATCATGTCGCCCGCTTCCGGCGCCCATGCCGATGCCTTGAGTCAGAGCGTGCAGCAATGGTTGCAGCAGGAAATCCAGACCCACGCGGGCGCAGAAGCCGAGCCGGAGGCAGGCTCGGACGCCGTGAAGTCGAGTGCTCCCCTGGAGTTGCGGGCCGTCTACGGTGTGGGGTCCAGGTTGACCGCAGAGTTCTTCGCATCGGGCCAGGTTTTTGTCGCGCGTTCTGATGCGCCGCGCCTGCAAGGCTCCACCACAATGGATGAAACGTCAGTGGCGCTGCTTGGCGTGCGCGGCCCCTGCGCCAAGTTGAAACAGGCTTCAGGCGCCCTGATCCAGGCCTGCATCCTGCCGCGGGAAGCAAGTCATGAATGAGGCTGTCGTCTCTCTGCATGCAGTGGCGCAGTTGCAGCCGCCCCTGAAGCGGGTTCTGGATGCCGAGCTCGAACTGGGCGGGCTCAGGGGGCATATTTGCCCTGTTCTGCTGGCTAATGGCCAGGTCGCCGTGCTGGCCCAGGCTCGCTATGTCCGCGGCGCGTGGATGAATGAAATCCTCCGTCAACTTGATGACAAGGGTTATTCGCTTGCCCGTCCGGTCTGCTACCAAGTGGACGCCGCCTTGTTGCTGGATCTGCTGCGTCCCTTCCGCGCCCCAAGTGCTCTGCCGTTGGCGCCGCGCGAGTCGGTGCCACCAGGAGGAAGGCCAACGCTGGCGCTGCTGTTCGAAGACATCGTCCGTGCGGGGCTAGGCGCCGGAGCAAGCGATATTCACCTCAATGTGTTGGGGCAGGATCGCGCCGAAGTGCGCTACAGCATAGACGGACGCTATGTGAGCCTGCCGGAGGTGCGTGCCCTGACACGGGCCACCACGCTGGCCACCCTGTTACGCGGCCTGTCCCGCACCCGAAAAATCATCACCCTGGAGGATCCCGTCGAGATACGCATCACGGATGCGCTGCAGAACACCGTGGGCCGCGGGCTGGACGCCGATCATGATGGTGTCTTCGACGCCAAGCTCAAGACCATCAAGCGCAGCGCAATGAATGATGTCTATCTCGGTGAAGTGCGTGATCGAGAAACCGGACGAGCCTTCATGGATCTCGCGGGCTCGGGAGTGAGTGTCTATACCACCGTACATGCCGGATCCGCGCAAGGCATACCGGCCCGGCTGTCGTCGGACTTCATCGGCATACCCGCAGATTTCCTTCAGATGCGCGGGGTGCTGAAACTGCTGGTCTATTAGGAGTTGTTGCCTCGCCCCTGTCCTCTCTGCGCACGGGGGTCGAGGTCTTGTTGCGCGGCCCACGGGCCGCAGATTGGGCACGGATATTCGAGGCATTGCCGACCGCCGGCGTGCGGGGCCGCCGCGCCCATGGCTGCCGCCATTGCGCCTGCGGGCCTCGGCTGCTGCACGGCTATAGCGGGCGCAGCGTGGCTGCTGAACTGATTCAGGGGCCGGGGGGCGATGGTATGCCTTGGACCGATGTGCTCATGGCCAAGGTGTTGCGCGGCGACCTCGATCCCCGGCATTGGGCGGTCCAGGCAGGAGGAGTCCGGGCGCTGGCAGCGGCACTGGAGGCTGCGCGTGCGTGAGTCCTGGTGGTTGCTGCGACTGGATGCCTGGCGGTTTCAGCGGTCTCGCGCCGACTACTACGCCTACCTGAGTGCACTGCTGCGGGCCAGCGACGGCCGCCTGGCGTTGCGTGAAGTCTTTGCCAATGACGCCGCGCGCTATGGACGGGGCCACTGGCGCGGACGGTTGGCGTTGCGTTGGGCAAAGGCCAGCGGGGTCTATGGCGGGAATCTGGCTGCGCTATGGGCCGGGGTGGCGCCCGCCCAGGACTGCCTCATGCTGGCTACCGCTCAGGCCGCTGGCAGCGCTGCGCTGGCGCAGGGTCTGCAGGATCTGGCCCAGGCTTGCCAGCTTGCCGAGGCCGCCCGCAAGCAATTGAGCGCCAGCCTGCGAGCGGTGGTCGTGGCACTGGCGGTACTGGTAGGCACGGTGTGGGCGGTGCCGCTGTTCACCGTGCCGCATCTGGCGCAGGTGTTTGGTGATTTGCCCTACGAGTATCACGGCCCGCAGACGCGTCTGCTGTTCTGGTTTGCCGCTCATGTCGTCTGGTGGGGACCGTTGGCTGCCGTGGGGGCGTCAACGGGGTTGACTTTGTGGGTCTGGTCGCTGGCGAACTGGCGAGGACGATGGCGGCGGCACTGTTATGCGATCGGCCCGTGGCGTCTTTATCGGGATGCTCAGGCCATACGGTTCTTGAGCCTGCTGGAGGTGCTCATTCGCGATGGGGCCAGCATGGATACCCGGCTACGGATGGCGCTGACCGCCTTGCGGCAATACGCCACGCCGTGGCTGGCCGGGCACATCACGCACATGCTCGAGCGTGTCGAAGCCGGGCAGGTGGATGCCTCCACGTTCGATACGGGGCTGTTCGATCGGCAACTGTGGTGGTTCATGAGCGACATGATTGCCGCCCACGGTATCGAGGCTGGCATGTCGCGCGCGCGGGAGCGGATCGAGCAGGCTTGGTTGCCGCGCCTGGCCGCACAGGCCTTGTTCTGGCGTTGGGTGTTGTTGTTGTCGACCGTGGCTGCCATGTTGGGGCTGGTGCTGTGGCATTACGGGGTGATCGATGAGCTCAGGCATGGCCTGACACATTTTTATTCCGCGTACTGACGCGTTTTTACGGGAGGTGATCTATGTCTGATTTTCTGCGACCCAGGTGGTCGTGCCAGCAAGGTTTTTCGTTGATCGAGATATCCGTCGTTGCAGCGATTCTGCTTATCGTGGCCGTAATAGGCGTGCCCGCCATTCAGGGGTATGTGGTCGAGAGCCGGGTACCCAAATTGGCTGAGGCTCTGCAGCGCTTCGTGGTACGCGCCAGAATCGCTGGCACGGGAGCACCGGCGCCGTATGCAGGGATGGAAACACCCATACTGGCCGAGGCGCTACGCGAGTCCGGGGTAGTGACGGTGACAGGGCAGGGAGCTGGCGCGCAGGTTCTCCATGGATTGAACGACGGCACGATCAGTCTGGCCGCCGCGGCGCGGCCGGGCCAGGCGGCGGGTTCGGCCTTCACTCTTACGCTTGATCGCGTGCATGCAGCTGCTTGCCCTGGCCTGGCTGCGGCCATGCAGTTGCTGGCTTCACGGGTAAGTGTGCAGGGCAGGGGAGCCGCGGTGCTGGTCAAAAATGCCGACGCCAGTCCCGCGCAAGCCTACGATGGTTTGCGGGCGGCGGCGCAATGCACGGCATCCAATACTTTTGTCTTTACCTTTCCATGAGCCGCAGGCAGCAGGGGTTTGCGCTGCTCGAACTCGTCGTGGCGCTGAGTATCGGGCTGTTGGTGGCCGTATATGCGGCCGGGCAGTGGGCGCGGCAAGCCGAAGAAGCCGCTGCGCGGGCCAGCGGGCAGTGGATGGAGCAGGTGAGGTTGGCCCTGGAGCAGGCGTTAGCGCGCGACCTTGGAGGCTGGGCGGGCGGTACGTCGACGACAGCCTTATTCGCTGATCCGCGTACGCCAACCCTTGATGAGCTAAAAAAACACGGACTGTTACCCGTAGGCTTCCCGGTTCTGTCGCCTTTGGGTTTTGGGGTGCGGATGCTCGTGTTGTCCAGCGAGCAGTGTCCCTCTGAGCATTGCAGGGTGGACGGTCTGGTCGTGGCAGACCGCGCCTTGCGTACGCGTTCCGGGCAGGCAGACCTGATGCGCCTCGGTGCGCTGTTGCAGCCTTTGGGGGCGGCCGGGGGTACGCCCGGCCAGCCTTGCAGGGAGCGCAGTTCAGCTACCCCAACCCACCCCGCGCGGATCTGCCAGTCGTACCGTTGGGCACGCCCTTGGGGTGGGCCGGCTCGCATGGCGGGCTGGATCCGCGTTATGTCAGAGTGGGCGATGATCGCGATCCGCGCCTGCAGGCTGGGTTGACGGTCGCAGGCTCGATAGTGGCTGGCGATCGTTTGAGCGCGGGCGGATATTTGCAGGCAGGTGCCAGGAGGGTCTTGGGTCGTGCTTGCGGCACTCACGAGACGGGCGCACTCGCCCAGGGGATCAGGGCGAGCTGCTGCAGTGCCATCGCGGCCGATGGCGCCCCGGCGAGGGCAGTTTCGGGGGCACTTACGGCTATAACAACCGTACCCGGTGCGCCCTGCATACGGGACAGTCCATGCTTAATCCTGTGTCCGGTGGCTGCCACTGCCCGACCGGCTTCAAGGCCGTGCCCGTGTCGTACGGCGGGAAATGGACTGAAACCGAGGGTTGGACGACGGGTTTTGTTTGCGTGCGTCCCGTCGACAGCGGGCCGTGATGCCCGCTTTCCCTGGGCTTTTCTGGCAAGGGCTCGCCTACCCTCTATAATCAAAGATTCGCCCAAATCCCGATTCATCCACGATGAAATCCTCCGAGATTCGCCAGAAGTTCCTGCAATTCTTCCAGTCCAAGGGCCACACCATAGTGCCGTCCTCGTCGCTGGTCCCGGGTAATGACCCTACACTGCTCTTCACCAACTCGGGGATGGTGCAGTTCAAGGACGTCTTTACCGGCAAGGAAAAGCGCCCCTATTCCCGAGCCACTTCGTCGCAGCGCAGCGTGCGCGCCGGAGGAAAGCATAACGACCTGGAAAATGTCGGCTATACGGCGCGGCACCATACCTTTTTCGAGATGCTGGGTAATTTCAGCTTCGGCGATTATTTCAAGCAGGATGCCATCCGCTATGCCTGGGAGCTGTTGACCACGGTCTACAAACTGCCGGTCGAGAAGCTCTGGGTGACGGTATACCAGGAAGACGACGAAGCCTACGACATCTGGGCCAAGGAAGTCGGCGTGCCGGCCGAACGGATCATCCGCATCGGTGATAACAAAGGCGCGCGCTACGCTTCGGATAATTTCTGGCAGATGGGCGATACCGGCCCTTGCGGCCCGTGTACAGAGATTTTCTACGATCACGGCGCAGATATCTGGGGGGGCCTCCCGGCTCTGCCGAAGAGGATGGCGATCGCTATATCGAGATCTGGAACCTCGTATTCATGCAGTTCGAGCGTGATGCGGCCGGGACCATGACGCGTCTGCCCAAGCCTTGCGTGGATACGGGCATGGGTCTGGAGCGTATTGCCGCTGTGTTGCAGGGCGTGCATTCCAACTACGAGATCGACCTCTTCCAGAAGCTGATCGCCGCGGCGGCCCGCGAAACCGGTATCAACGATCTCGAGGACAATTCGCTCAAGGTCATCGCCGACCATATCCGCGCCTGCTCCTTCCTCATCGTCGATGGCGTGATCCCCAGCAATGAGGGGCGTGGTTACGTGTTGCGGCGCATTGTGCGCCGCGCGTTGCGCCATGGTTACAAGCTTGGACAGACCAAGCCTTTCTTCTATCGTCTGGTGCCGGATCTGGTGGCCGAGATGGGTGAGGCCTATCCCGAACTGGCCACCACGGCACAGCGCGTGGCCCAGGTACTCAAGCAGGAAGAAGAGCGCTTCGGTGAAACGCTCGAGCACGGCATGAAGATCCTGGACGTTGCGCTGGCTCAGGTTCCCAAAGGTGGCCAGCTCGATGGCACGACGCTTTTCACGCTCTATGACACCTACGGTTTTCCGGTTGATCTGACGGCTGACATCTGTCGCGAACGCGAGGTCGAGATCGACATGCCCGGATTCGAGGCGGCCATGGAGCGTCAGCGCGACCAGGCACGCGCGGCGGGCAAGTTCAAGATGGCCGAGGGCTTGAGCTACGAAGGCGCGCAGACGCGCTTCGAAGGCTATGAACAACTCGAACTCAGCGGCGTTCATGTGACGGCGCTGTATGTTGGCGGCACGCAAGTTGATGCGGTGCAGGCAGGTCAGCAGGCGGTGGTCGTGCTTGATGCGACACCCTTCTACGCGGAGTCGGGAGGCCAGGTCGGAGACACGGGCTTGCTGCAGGCCGATGGCCTGCGTTTCGCCGTGGGTGACACGCTGAAGATCCAAGCCGGTGTGTTCGGTCATCACGGCGTACTCGAAGAGGGAACGCTCAAGGTCGGTGCGACGCTATTGGCTCGCGTCGACCCGGTGCGCCGCGGCCGTACGGTACGCAACCATTCGGCCACTCACCTGATGCACAAAGCGCTGCGTGAAGTGCTGGGCTCCCACGTTCAGCAGCGCGGCTCTCTCGTCGACCCCGATAAGACCCGGTTCGACTTCGCGCACGATGCGCCCATGACCGCCGAGCAGATCGCCCGTGTGGAGGGTATCGTCAACGCCGAAGTGCTGGCCAACCAGCCGGCTCAGGCCCGTGTCATGGCGTATGACGACGCGGTCAAGGGCGGTGCGATGGCCTTGTTCGGCGAGAAGTATGGCGATACGGTCCGCGTGCTGGATATCGGCTTTTCGCGCGAGCTCTGCGGCGGCACCCACGTCAGCCGCACCGGTGACATTGGCCTGTTCAAGATTGTGTCCGAAGGGGGCGTTGCTGCGGGTGTGCGCCGCGTCGAAGCCATCACCGGCGACAACGCGCTCGTGTGGGTGCAGGAGCAGAACGCGTTGCTGCAGCGCGCTGCTGGCGTGTTGCGTGCTCCGTCAGCCGAGCTGCCCGAACGTATCGCCCAGGTCCAGGAACAGGTCAAAGCACTGGAAAAAGAACTGGAGCAGGCGCGTTCCAAACTGGCAGCCAGCGCAGGCAATGATCTGGTCGATAAGGGCACGGTCGAGATCAAGGGTGTCAAGGTCTTGGCCGCGGCCATTGCCGACGTCGATCCGAAGGCGTTGCGTGGCATGGTCGATAGTCTCAAGGATAAGCTCAAGCCCGCTGTCGTGTTGCTGGCGGCCAGTGCCGACGGCAAGATCAGCCTGGCCGGTGGTGTGACCGCCGACCTGACCAGCAAGGTCAAGGCCGGAGATCTGGTTGGCTTCGTTGCCGCTCAGGTCGGTGGCAAGGGTGGTGGCCGTCCCGATATGGCCATGGGCGGAGGTACAGACGCTTCGGCATTGCCAGCGGCTATCGCCAGCGTGCAGGGTTGGGTCAATGAGCGACTCTGATTTCGCCGCGCTGCCCGTTGCGTCGGAGCTCGATGTCAGCGGGCTGACGTGCCCGTTGCCGATTCTGCGTGCCAAGAAGGCCTTGACGCAGTTGGAAAGCGGCCAGACCCTGCGGGTCATCACGACCGATCCCAAGGCTGAGCGCGATTTCCAGGCGTTCTGCCAGCAAAGCGGGAATCTTTTGCTCGGTCAGGACGTGCAGGGCGATAGCATCGCCCACTATGTGCGGCGGCGCTGAGTTCGATCGATCGGGCTCGGCCTAGCAAACAGGGCAGCCGTCAGGCTGCCCTGTTTACGTCGGTCTCGGGTAATGCGGGTTCGCGTGCTGTGCAGAACCTGCAGAACTGGGGGAAAGCCCCGCGGTTCGCCGATGTCTTAGCCGGGGTAGGGGTAGATGGCTCGCGGGGGTTTCCGGATCGGGGTGCGCTGGCCGGCTGCCTTGAAAAAGCCAGACGGTGTATGCTTGCGCCTAGCCGAGCAGGTGTCATGCACCCACTCGTCATACATCCGGCCAGCATCGCATGGGCCGGTACCGGTCTTGCGATCCATCCGCGTGGCATTTGCCCCGTGAAGCGATTGCGGTGCCTATGGTGGAACATGAGCCGAAATGCCCCTGCGGGAGGCAATGCGCCGCGCCAGCACCTTGTATGTCGCTAAAAAACGGCAGGCTATTTGCCAGGGGCCGCGTATGGATGCTAGAATTTCCCGTTTTTCACATCTAATTCAAGGGATTACCTATGGTGGTGATTCGTCTGGCCCGTGGAGGCTCGAAGAAGCGTCCGTTTTACAATCTGGTGGCAACTGACTCGCGCAATCGCCGCGACGGCCGTTTCGTCGAGCGTGTGGGTTTTTACAACCCCGTCGGCGCTGATGGCTCGGAAAACCTGCGCATTGCGCTGGACCGCGTCAAATACTGGACCGACAACGGCGCCCAGCTCTCGCCTGCTGTCGAGCGTCTGGTCAAAGGTTACTCGGCCAAGGTTTCGGCTGCTGCCTAAACCGGATTTGGCTTGCCTGCTCCATGAGCTGGGTCAAGCCCTGATCCAGGGTTGGCATTGTTGCCGATCCTATAAAGCTTAAAGCACGGATATTGCCAGGACGCCGGTCGAAGGCCAGTTCTTTGTCGCGTCTTCGCTTGTCTGGCCTCTCTGAGGCCGCATGGTTTCCGTGCTGTGGACTCGGCCACGCCTTGTGCGTGGCTTTGTCTTCTGCGCCGTTTGCGTACATGCGCCGCGCCTTGCCATCGGGCAGGGCGCTTGGGCGCGAATATTGATTTCTAGGATCTGCTCATGTCCAAACACGCGGACGCGCTGCCTGACGACCTGGTCGAGCTCGGCCGTGTGGTGTCGGCTTATGGCGTCAAGGGTTGGGTCAAAGTCCAGCCGCACTCCGCTCAGGCCGATGTGCTGCGAGCCGTCGCTCGTTGGTGGCTGGTTGCTCCCGGGCCTGCGGGGCGCCCCAGTGCCGCCGCGCGCGCTTTTTCGGTGCAGCAGTGCCGGGTGCATGGTGCCAGCGCCGTTGCTCAGATCGAAGGGATAGCAGACCGTGACCAGGCCGAAGCGCTCAAGGGCTGCTCGGTGTGGGTGTCGCGCTCGGCCTTTCCGAAGGCTGCCGACGACGAGTATTACTGGGTTGATCTGATCGGTTGCGCTTTCTTCAGCAAAGCCGAGGGTCAGGCGCGCCGCGTGGGTGTGGTCGAAGATGTGCTGGAGAATGCGGCCCACGCGATTTTGCGGGTGGCTTGCCAGACCGAGGATGGTCAACCGTTGCTCGACCTCAAGGGTCGGGCGCGCGAAATGCTAGTGCCTTTCGTGCGGGCCCACGTTCATGCGGTGGATCTGCAGGCGCGCCGTATCGATAGCGACTGGCCGCTGGAGGACTGATGCGTATCGACGTCATCACCCTGTTTCCCGAAATGTTCGGGGTGGTGCGTGATCTCGGCGTGACGGGGCGCGCGCATGGTCAAGGTCTCTGGTCATTGCATACCTGGAACCCGCGCGATTTCACGACGGATGTGCACCGCACGGTGGACGATCGCCCTTATGGCGGTGGTCCGGGCATGGTGATGATGGCGCCGCCGCTTGAGGCAGCAGTGTGTGCCGCACAGGCGCAGCGCCAGGAACAGGGTCTGGACAAGGCGCCGGTGGCGCTGCTGGCCCCGGTTGGCCGGCGCTATGATCAGGCTGCGGCTCAAGGAATCGCGGCCAGCAGCGGGCTTATCCTTGTCTGCGGCCGCTACGAGGGGCTGGATCAGCGCTTCATCGATCGTTGTGTCACCCTCGAAATCTCCCTAGGCGATTTTGTGCTGTCCGGCGGCGAGATCGCCGCCTTGGCCGTCATCGACGCCGCCGTGCGGTTGTTGCCGGGCGCGCTGGGTGATAGCGACTCCGCATTGCAGGATTCGTTCAACGACAGCTTATCCGGCTTGCTGGATAGTCCGCACTACACCCGCCCCGAAGCGTATGAGGGTCAGGCCGTGCCGGCCGAACTGCTCAGTGGCCACCATGCGCGCATTGCACGCTGGCGGCGTGATCAGTCCTTGCGGCTTACGTTGGCCCGGCGCCCAGAGCTCATTGGGCAGGCTCGTGCCAACGGTTGGCTGGATCACGCCGATGAGTGCCAGCTCGCGCTACTGCAGGGGCTGGAGCCGCCAGTCGATCCGCGCAAGCGCCGGCGCCGCAAGCCCACAGGCATGATCCATGCGAAAAAAAAGGTTCATCGCGGAATAGCGTGGAGCCGTGCTTGATTGCCGTTACGCTTGATCCTTGATTTTTCAAGGATCAAGGCCGGGATCATGCTGGACCGCAAGACGATCGAGAGGTTGGATGGGTGGGAAGGTTATCGGGTGGAGCGGGTCGTGTGGCCTGAAGGTGAGAGCCGGACGGTCACGATTTACCTGAAGCCTTCAGCGCGAACGATGCACTGCGAGCACTGCGGCAACCGATGTCGGCAGGTGCATGAGACGACCACGCGCCGGGTGCGGGATCTGCCGCTAATGGCGCTGCGAGTGACGCTGGTAGTGCCGCGTCGGCGGGTCTGGTGCGAGCAGTGCGGTGGACCGCATCTGGAGAGGCTGAGCTGGCTGGGCCGTTACCAGCGAGTGACCGACCGGCTGGCCGAGGCGGTCAGCCAGTTGCTTGAGTCCAGCAACATTCTGGCCGTGGCGCGCTTCTTCCAACTGGGTTGGCACACGGTCAAGGCGCTGGACAAGGCCCTGCTGCGACGGGCGATCCAAGAGCCGGACTGGAGCCAGATCCACTACCTAGCGATGGACGAGTTCGCTCTACACAAGGGCCATCGTTATGCCACGGTCGTTGTCGATCCGATCCGCCGTCAGGTGCTATGGATCGGTGATGGCCGCTCGCGCGAGACGGCCAGAGCCTTCTTCGAACAACTGCCAACTGGGGTTGCCCAGCAGATCCGGGCCGTAGCGATCGACATGACGACGGCCTATGAGCTGGAGATCCAGGCCAACTGCCCCAACGCCGAGATCGTCTACGACCTGTTCCACGTCGTGGCCAAGTACGGCCGTGAAGTGATAGACCGGGTGCGTGTAGACCAAGCGAACCAGTTGCGGCACGACAAGCCGGCCCGCCGGGTGATCAAGTCCAGTCGCTGGCTACTGCTGCGCAATCGCAAAAACCTCGATCCGTGCCAATCGGTAAAGTTGGACGAGTTGCTCCAGGCCAACCAGCCCTTGCTCACCGCTTATCTGATGCGCGATGAGCTCAAACAGCTGTGGTTCTACCAACACCCCGGCTACGCCCGCCAGGCATGGGATCACTGGCTGCAACAGGCTCAGGGCAGCGGCATCGCCGCCTTGGCTCACTTCGCGCTCAAGCTAAAAGCCTATCTGCACGGGATTCTGTCTCGCTGTCGCCACCGGCTCAACACCAGCATCGTCGAGGGCATCAACAACACCATCAAAGTCATCAAGCGCCGCGCCTACGGCTACCGCGATCAGGAGTACTTCTTCCTCAAGATCCGGTCTGCATTCCCCGGTATTCCTCGATGAACCAAAAAAAATCCCCCGTCTGATTGCCAGCGGGGGATTTTTCATTGGAGCGCTTAATTACCCAGCTTGCCGCGCTGGTCGCGCACCTTGGCCAGCGTTTCGTTGAACTGGGCCACGCGGGCCTTTTCTTGTTCAACCACGGCGGCTGGCGCCCGTTCGACAAAACTGGGGTTGCTCAGTTTGCCGGCAGCTTTGCCGATCTCGCCCTCCAGGCGGGCGATCTCCTTGTCCAGGCGCGCGCGCTCGGCCACGACGTCGACTTCGACATGCAGCATGAGCCTGGCCTTTCCCACCACCTGCACAGGGGCTCCGGCGTCGGGCAGCGTGTCGGCAACATCGACCTGGCTGAGTTTGGCAAGCGCCGCGAGATACGGCGCATTGCGGCGCAGCAGGGCGGCGTCACCCTGCGCGATCAGCGGGACGCGCTGCGCCGGCGACAGGCCCATCTCGCCGCGCAGCGCGCGCACGGCTTCGATCTGGGCCTTGAGTTCAGCGACTTCGGCTTCCGCCTCGAGGTCGATCGCGGCGGGATTGGCGCGCGGGTAGGGCTGCACGCTGACGCTGTCGGCGTGGCCGGCGATGCGTTTGCCGGCGACGACCGAAACTTTCTGCCAGAGCTCTTCCGTAATGAATGGGATGATGGGGTGAGCCAGGCGCAGGACGACTTCCAGCACGCGGATGAGCGTGCGGCGAGTGCCCAGTTGCTGGGCAGGGGTGCCGGTCTGGATCTGAACCTTGGCCAGTTCGAGATACCAGTCGCAGTACTCATCCCAGACGTAGCGATACAACGCATTGGCGATATTGTCGAAGCGGTAGTCGTCAAAGCCGCGCGCAATGTCTGCTTCCAACGCTTGCAATTGGCTGACGATCCAACGATCCGCAAAGGACAGCTCGCCTTGCTCGGTGCCATGCAGAGCGTGGCCTTCCGTGTTCATCAGCACGAAGCGGGTAGCGTTCCAGAGCTTGTTGCAGAAGTTGCGGTAACCCTCGCAGCACTTGAGGTCGAAATTGATATTGCGGCCCAGCGTGGCGTAGGCCGCCATGGTAAAGCGCAGTGCGTCCGTACCGAAAGCCGGAATGCCATCGGGGAACTGGCGGCGCGTGGCCTTTTCAATCGAGCCGGCCTGCTTTGGGTTCATCAAGCCATAGGTGCGCTTGGCTACGAGCTGTTCCAGGTCGATGCCGTCGATGAGGTCGACGGGATCCAGCGTGTTGCCTTTGGATTTGCTCATCTTATGGCCGTCGGCATCGCGGATCAGTCCATGCACGTAAACGTGCTTGAACGGAATGTTGCCGGTCATGTGCATGGTGAGCATCACCATGCGCGCGACCCAGAAGAAAATGATGTCAAAGCCCGTGACCAGCACGCTGGACGGCAGATAGCGGGCCAGGTCTTCGGTCTTCTCGGGCCAGCCAAGCGTCGTAAACGGTACGAGGCCGGAGGAAAACCAGGTGTCCAATACATCCGGGTCACGTGTCAGCGGACCGGTCACGCCAGCGGCGCGGGCCAACTCCAGTGCCTCTTCTTCGGAGTGGGCCACAAAGCAACGGCCGTCCTCGGCATACCACGCAGGAATCTGGTGGCCCCACCACAACTGGCGGGAGATGCACCAATCCTGGATATTGTTGAGCCACTGGTTATAGATAGTGGTCCAGTTCTCGGGATAGAACTGAATACTACCGTCGGCCACGGCCTGCAATGCCACCTCGGTGATGCTCTTGCCGGGATTGAACGTGCCCTCCGGGGCCGGTTCGCTCATGGCGACGAACCACTGATCGGTCAGCATGGGTTCGAGCACCACACCAGTGCGATCGCCCTTGGGCTGCATCATCTTGTGCGGCTCGACCTTGACCAGGTATCCTTTTTGCTCAAGCTCGGCGACGACGGCCTTGCGGGCTTCGTAGCGCTCCAGACCCTGGAATTGCGTGGGGCCGTTTTCGTTGATGTGAGCGTCGAGCGTAAAGATGACGATCAACGGCAGTTTGTGGCGCAACGCGCAGGCGTAGTCGTTGAAATCATGCGCCCCGGTGATCTTCACGCAGCCGGTGCCGAATTTCGGATCGACGAAGTCGTCTGCGATGATGGGGATGTTGCGGTCGCACAGGGGCAGTTCGACCAGCTTGCCCACCAGGTGCTTGTAGCGCGGGTCGTCGGGATGCACGCACAGGGCCCCATCGGCGAGCATGGTCTCGGGGCGGGTGGTCGCGATGGTCATGCCGCGCAGGGTGACCGGATTGCCTTCCTCGTCGATGATGGTTTGCGGGCCGTCGACGAAGGGGTAGAGGATGTGCCACATGTGGCCATCGGTCTCCTCGGATTGCACCTCGAGGTCGGAGACGGCGGTCAGCAGCTTGGGATCCCAATTCACCAGCCGCTTGCCGCGGTAGATAAGGCCCTGGCGGTAGAGCTCAACGAACGTCTGGACGACGCCGCGCGACATGCGGTCGTCCATCGTGAAGTACTCGCGTGGCCAGTCCGCCGAGGCGCCCAGGCGGCGCACTTGGCTGGTGATGGTGTTGCCGGACTGTTCTTTCCATTCCCACACTTTCTCGACGAAGCGCTCGCGCCCCAAGTCGTGGCGCGAGAGTTTCTGCGCGTCCAGTTGGCGTTCGACCACGATCTGCGTGGCGATGCCGGCGTGATCGGTGCCAGGGATGAAAACGGTGTCATCGCCCGTCATGCGGTGGTAGCGGATCAGGCCATCCATGATGGTCTGATTGAAGGCATGGCCCATATGCAGCGTGCCCGTCACGTTCGGCGGCGGGAACTGGATGCAATAGGGCTGAGGGTCGGTCCCTGTTTCTACGTGGCGGCCTGCCTGGAAGTAGCCGCGAAGGTTCCATTCGTCATACCAGCGTGATTCGATATCGGTGGGCTCGAAGCTCTTTGAGAGCTCCGCAGTGTCGTTTTTGGGGTCGGCAGCTTGAGTCATTACGGGGTTCCGGCAGACAGGGGGCCAGCAAAAGCCGGCCAGGCAAACCACTGATTTTAAGATGTAATAGGTTTTTGTCGCCGTGCTAGAATGTTGGGTTACTGTAAACCTTTTAGAAGTCCCTGTTTTTATTGGAGAAATCTGACTGGTTGGCAGTGCCGAATCCGGGTTTTGACGAGTTCGGGCGCGTGATTGCGTCCTTGCCTGCGCAAAACGGCCAGGCGCAAGAGATGCAGCGAAGCCATTCGCGGAACGCTTTGTCCGGACTCGCGTCAAATTCCCTCAGCATAAAACTGTCTCAGCAGACTTTGGAGTTTCCATGTCGATTCAACGTACCCTCTCGATCATCAAGCCTGATGCCGTCGCCAAGAACGTCATCGGTCAGATCGTTGCCCGCTTCGAGCAGGCCGGCCTGAAGGTCATCGCCGCCCGCTTGCAGCAACTGTCGCGCGCCGATGCCGAGCGCTTCTACGCCGTGCACAAAGAACGCCCCTTCTTCAAGGACCTGGTCGACTTCATGGTCTCCGGTCCCGTGTTCATCCAGGTTCTCGAAGGCGAAAACGCCATCCAGACCAACCGTGACCTGATGGGTGCCACCGATCCCAAGAAGGCCGCCCCGGGCACCATCCGCGCCGACTTCGCCGACAGCATCGATGCCAACGCCGTGCACGGTTCGGATGCTCCGGAAACCGCCGCCGTGGAAGTCGCGTTCTTCTTCCCCGAGATCAACATCCACAGCCGTTGATATTCGATAGCTGCTTTACTCTGTAAGTCATGGACAACGCCGAATCAATCAATCTGCTGGGCATGGATGCCAAGGCACTGGCCGACCTGGTTGGCCAGTGGGGTGGCAAGCCTTTTCGCGCCCGGCAGTTGCAGCGCTGGATACACCAGCGCGGCGTGGATTCGTTCGACGCCATGAGCGACCTTGCGCGCGATTTTCGCGCGCAATTGACAGAGCGATGCGTCATCGAGGCGCTGCCGGTAAACATCGAGCAGCGCTCGGCCGACGGTACGCGCAAGTGGCTGTTCGACGTCGGGCAGGGCAATGCCATCGAGACCGTGTTCATCCCCGAGGATGATCGCGGCACGCTGTGCATTTCCAGCCAGGCAGGTTGTGTGGTCAATTGTCGTTTCTGTTCGACTGGACACCAGGGCTTTAACCGTAATCTCAAAACCAGCGAGATCATCGGGCAGCTCTGGTGGGCCAAGCGTGTGCTCGAGGCCGACGTCGGCAGCGCGCGGCTGGCACAGGCCAGTGGCGAAGATACGCGCGTCATCAGTAACGTGGTCATGATGGGCATGGGTGAGCCCCTGCTCAATTATGATCAGGTTCTGCCGGCGCTGCGCATGATGCTCGACGACAATGGCTACGGCCTGTCGCGCCGCCGGGTCACCGTCTCCACCTCGGGCGTCGTGCCCATGATGGACCGCCTGTCGCAGGACTGCCCCGTGGCGTTGGCCGTCTCGCTGCATGCGCCGAATGATGCGCTGCGCGACGACCTGGTGCCGCTGAACAAGAAGTACCCGCTGAAAGAGCTGCTGGCCGCCTGCGAGCGTTATCTTGCCCATGCACCGCGCGATTTCATCACTTTCGAATACTGCATGTTGGACGGCATCAACGATACCGACCAGCATGCGCGGGAGCTGATCCAGTTGGCCCGCCAGGTGCGCTGCAAGCTGAATCTCATTCCCTTTAATCCCTTTCCCGCTTCCGGTCTGAAACGTTCGCCGGCGCCGAGAGTAAGGGTTTTCGCCCAGCGCCTGATGGACGCGGGCATCATCACCACCGTGCGCAAGACGCGGGGAGACGACATCGACGCCGCCTGTGGTCAATTGGCCGGTGAAGTCAAAGATCGCACCCGCATCACTGAACGTAACGCCGCCGCCCGTTCCATTCCCATCAGACAGGTGCATGCATGACGCAGGATCTCGCTTCGGCTGTTCAACCCTCAGCGGCAACGCCCGCGCAAGGCGGCAGCGTCGGGGCGGCCCTGCAAAGTCTGAGGCAAGCCAAGGGCTGGTCGCTCGAAGAGGTTTCCAGTCGGATCAAGTTCTCCACGCGTCAGCTCGAGGCCCTTGAGGCCGAACGTTGGGATGAGCTGCCTACGGGCGTGTCCTTGCGTGGTCTGATTCGTAATTATGCCCGTCTGCTGGGTGCCGACCCGACGGCCATCGTCGGTTCGCTCGACGGTCAGGTGCGTGCCACGGCTCCCGCCAGACTAGGTGCCAGCCGCTCCCTGCATGGCAATGGCCTGGCGGTGGATGAAGAACGGACCGCCAGCTCATGGGGCTGGATAGTCGTCATCATCGCTTTGCTGGCCGTGGGGGTTGCTTACGCATTCTGGCAAGGCTGGCTGCCGCAGCACTGGCTGCCATCCCAGTGGTTTTCCAAGTTGAGCCAGTAACTCCGGACCAACATGCAAGATTTGCCCAATCCCTGCGAGGACACGCCGCCACCGGCCGCGGGTTCTTTGCCGCGTCGCGCCACGCGTGCGGTCCAAGTCAAATGGGGTGAACGGGTCGTCACCGTCGGTGGCGGCAATCCGGTCGTCGTGCAATCCATGACGAATACCGATACCGCCGACCCCATTGCCACCGCGATCCAGGTCAAGGAGCTGGTGCAAGCCGGCTCCGAGATCGTGCGCATCACGGTCAATACACCCGAAGCGGCACGCGAAGTCATCGCCATCCGCGAGCAGCTCGACCGCATGAATGTGTCGGTGCCGCTGGTGGGCGATTTTCACTATAACGGGCACAAGTTGTTGACGCAGTTTCCCGACTGCGCTCAGGCTTTGTCCAAGTACCGCATCAACCCCGGCAACATGGGCGGGGGCAAGCGGCGCGACGATAACTTCGCGCAAATGATTGACGTGGCCTGCCGTCACGACAAGCCGGTACGCATCGGCGTGAACTGGGGTAGCCTGGACCACGAACTCATGGCCCGCAAGATGGACGAGAACAGCCGGCGCGCCCGTCCTTGGGAGGCGCAGGCGGTGATGCGCGATGCGTTGGTGATTTCAGCTATCACCAATGCGCAACGCGCCCAGGAGCTGGGTCTGCGCGGCGACGCCATTATTCTGTCGTGCAAGGTCAGTCACGTGCAGGACCTCATCGCGGTCTACCGTGATCTGTCCTCGCGATGTGACTATCCGCTGCATCTGGGCTTGACTGAGGCGGGCATGGGCAGCAAGGGCATCGTGGCCTCCACTGCCGCCCTGGCCGTGCTGTTGCAGGAAGGTATCGGAGATACCATTCGCATATCGCTCACCCCTGAGCCGGGCGGAGATCGGGGGCGTGAATCCATCGTGGCGCAGGAAATCCTGCAGACCATGGGCTTGCGTGCGTTCACGCCCATGGTCGTGGCCTGCCCCGGTTGTGGCCGCACCAGCAGCACGTTCTTCCAAGAGTTGGCCGACAGCATCCAGACTTTCTTGCGCCGCCAGATGCCAATCTGGCGTAGCCGCTATCCCGGTGTGGAAAGCATGAACGTCGCTGTCATGGGCTGTGTGGTCAACGGTCCCGGAGAAAGCCGTCATGCCGATATCGGCATCAGCTTGCCCGGCACCGGTGAAGTGCCCGCGGCGCCCGTTTTCATCGACGGTGAGCGCACGGTTACGCTCAAGGGCGACCATATCGCCGAAGAGTTCCAGGCCATTGTCGAAGACTACGTCGCGCGCCGTTATGGCGCCGCTGTTTCCCATTAAGTACAAGGACAGGCGGGTGGTTCGCCGCCGGCATGACAGAAATGACGCAAGCTTTTCAGAAAGTCTCCGCGATTCGCGGGATGAATGATGTATTGCCTGACACGAGCGCCCAATGGGAGCGTTTCGAGGAGATCGTGCGCGATTGGTTGCAGGGCTACGGCTACCGCAACGTGCGAACACCCATTCTCGAGCAGACCCGGTTGTTTACGCGTGGTATCGGCGAAGTGACGGACATCGTCGAAAAAGAGATGTACACCTTCACCGATGCGCTCAATGGCGAGTCGTTGACGATGCGTCCGGAGATGACGGCTGGCGTGGTGCGCGCCGCCATCGAGCACAACTTGCTCTATGATCGCCCGCAGCGCGTCTACTCGATCGGTCCGGTCTTTCGCCATGAGCGTCCTCAGCGTGGCCGTTATCGCCAGTTTCATCAGATCGATGTCGAGGCGCTGGGTTTCGCCGGCCCGGATATCGACGCCGAACTTATCGTCATGTTGGCGCGCTTGTGGAAAAAACTGGGCCTGACGGACATCCGCCTTGAACTCAATTCACTGGGCCAGCCCGCCGAACGCGCCGCCCATCGCGCCGCGTTGATCGAATACCTGGAAAAGCACGCCGACATCCTGGATGAGGATGGCAAGCGGCGCCTCTACACCAATCCGCTGCGAGTGCTGGACACCAAGAATCCGGCGCTGCAGGATATGGCTAATGGCGCGCCGCGACTGTTCGATTTCCTGGGTGAGGAGTCGCGCGCGCATTTTGACGGCGTCTGCCAGCGTCTGGACGAAGCCGGCATCGCCTTTCGCCTGAATCCGCGTCTGGTGCGCGGTCTGGATTACTACAATCTCACGGTGTTCGAGTGGGTGACCGACCGTCTCGGTGCCCAGGGCACGGTGTGCGGCGGCGGACGCTACGACGGGTTGATCGAGTTGTTGGGTGGCAAGGCGGCGGCTGCCGTCGGGTTCGCCATCGGCATGGAGCGTCTGCTGGATTTGTGGGAGCAAAGCGCAGGTGTGCAGGTGCGCGCCGAATGCGAGGTCTACATCGTGCATCAGGGCGAGCAAGCTCAGCGTCTGGCCGCGAAGGTGGGCGAAGACTTGCGCGATGCAGGGCTGTCGGTCGTCGTGCATGCCGGAACGGGCAGTTTCAAGTCCCAGTTCAAACGTGCTGATGCCAGCGGTGCCCGCGTTGCGGTTATTCTTGGCGACGACGAAGTGGCCACCCAGACCGCAAGTGTCAAATATTTGCGCGCCGATGCCGGTGGTGAAGGCGCTCAGGAAAAAGTCTCGCTGGCGATGCTGGCTGGCGTGTTGGAATCCAAGGGTTAACGCATGGCATACGATCTCGAAGAACAGGAAAAACTGGACGCTCTCAAGGCATGGTGGTCGCGCTACGGCACGCTGCTGCTGTCGGTGGCGACCGTTGTCGTGGTGGTCTGGGGCGGCTGGAGCGGCTGGAAGGCCTATCAGACCTATCGTGCCAATCAGGCCATGGGCTATTTTGAGGCGCTCGAGGATGCTGCCCGGCTGGGCGGTACCGATTCTGCGGCGCGCATCAAGGCTGCGGTCAACACGCTGCGTACCGATTACCCTCACACCGGATATGCTGGGCGTGGGGTGCTGATCGCGGCCAATGCGCTGGCCGAGCAAAAGGATGTCGATGGCGCGCGTCAGCAGCTGGAATGGCTGGCCGCCCAGGACAAGCAGCCCGCTTTGCAGCCGGTGGCGCGTCTGCGTCTGGCTGGCCTGCTGCTGGAGCAGAAGCAGTACGACGCGGCGCTGGGGCAGTTGAACAATCCTCCGGCGGCCTTCGCGGCGTTGTTCGCAGACCGCCGTGGCGATATTCTTGCAGCGCAAGGCAAGCGCGAGCAGGCTCGCGCTGCTTGGCAACAGGCTATTGACGGCCTGGGTACCAACAACCCGTTGACCCAGGTCGTGCAACTGAAACTCGATGCTTTGACCGGAGCTTGAACGCGATGCGCATTTCCCTTTCCGGCCGCGCCCGACGCGGTGCAGTGGTGGTCTGCGGACTGTTGGCCCTTTCCGGGTGCTCACTTTTTTCCAGCTCGGACACCCGCTATGATCCTGCCCCGCTGACGGAGTACGTCGCCGGCATGTCGGTGCGCACCGTCTGGTCGCAGTCGATCGGCAGCGGTTCGGGCCTGGGCTTTGCGCCAACGGTTCTGGGCGATGCGGCGTACGCCGCATCGCCCGATGGTTCCGTAGCCAAACTGGATCTGCTTAGCGGCCGCATCCTCTGGAAGGCCGCCGCCGGATCTTCGTTGTCGGCCGGCGCCGGCAGTGATGGCACCACGACCGCCGTTGCCTCCCCGGGCGGCATGATCATCGCCTTTGATGAGACGGGCAAGGTCAAGTGGCGCGCTCAGGCAACCAGCGATGTGGCGATTCCTCCGGTGGTCGGGTATGGCGTCGTTGTCGTGCGTAGCGGCGACTACCGTATCCAGGCGTTTGATGCCAATAGCGGCGAACGCCTCTGGAGCCTGCAACGACCCGGTCCGGCGCTCGCCTTGCGTAGCGTCTCCGAGATGATAATGGCCGAAGGCATGGTCATCACCGGTTTGCCGGGCGGCAAACTTTTGGCCATCAATGCCGCGTCGGGCAATGTCCAATGGGAAGGCACCGTTGCTACACCCAAGGGTGCCAGCGACCTGGAGCGCCTGACCGATGTGGTTGGCTCGCCCCGTATCGCGGGCCCGTTGCTGTGCGCCGTTGCCTATCAGGGGCGTATCGTCTGCTTTGATGTGACGCAAGGCGGCCGGCCGGTATGGGCCAAGGATTTCTCCAGCTCCACTGGCATGAGCATCGACCAGCGCTTTGCCTTTGCGTCCGATCAGTACAGCGTCGTGCACGCTTTCGATCTGACCAACGGCAACAATGCCTGGAAACAGTCCGCCCTGAAGAATCGCGGACTGACTGCGCCGGCCTTCCTCGGTGAAGGCATGGCCGTGGGTGACAATGAAGGTTACGTGCACTTCCTGTCGCGCAGCGACGGCCATCTGCTTGCCCGTTTGTCCGTGGGTGGCGGAGCCGTCCTATCGCCGCCGCAATCGACGCCCCAGGGTGTCCTGGTCCAGACCGGCAACGGCAATCTGGTCCTCATCGGCACTAACTGAACCTCTTAGAGCAAGCCTTACACCGTGTCCTTCAAGCCTGTTGTTGCCCTGGTGGGCCGACCCAATGTGGGCAAGTCCACCCTCTTTAATCGCCTGACGCGCTCCCGCGCGGCGTTAGTGGCCGACTATTCCGGCCTCACCCGCGATCGGCATTATGGTGAGGGCAGGGTGGGCGACATTCCGTTCATCGTGATCGATACGGGCGGTTTCGAACCGGTTGCCAAGGATGGGATTCTGGCCGAAATGGCACGTCAGACCCGTCAGGCGATTGCCGAAGCCGACGTCGTGGTCTTTCTGGTCGACGCCCGTGCCGGTCTTAATGCCCATGATCATGAAATCGCCCGTTTGCTGCGTAAGTCCGGTCAGCAGCGTGTGCTGTTGGCGGTCAACAAGGCCGAGGGCATGAATGAAGGCAAGGCCATCTCCGAGTTCTACGAGCTGGGCCTGGGCGAGCCACATCCCATCTCGGCTGCGCATGGCGACGGCATCGGCGACTTGATCGAGGTTGCGCTGCAAGACTTGGCTGCACCCGAGGAAGAGGTCGAACCGAGCGAGCAGGACGGAGTCGAACACCGTATCAAGCTGGCCATCGTCGGTCGTCCCAATGTGGGCAAATCCACATTGATCAATACCTTGATGGGCGAAGAGCGGGTCATTGCCTTTGACCTGCCGGGTACCACCAGGGATGCCATCGAGATCGATTTCGAGCGCGATGGGCGCAAGTACACCCTCATCGATACCGCCGGCTTGCGCAAGCGCGGCAAGGTGTTCGAGGCGGTCGAGAAGTTTTCGGTCATCAAGACACTGCAAGCCATCGAGGCTAGCAATGTGGTGCTGTTGATGCTGGACGCCCAATCCGAGATTTCCGAGCAGGATGCCCACATCGCCGGCTTCGTGCTGGAGACCGGGCGCGCGGTCGTCGTGGCCATCAATAAATGGGATGGCCTGGACGACGAGCAGCGCGAACGCATCGAACGCGAGTTCCAGCGCAAGCTGCGCTTTCTGTCGTTTGCGCGCATGCACACGATTTCCGCGCTCAAGGGCCAGGGCATTCGTCCTTTGCTCAAGTCGGTCAATGCGGCGCACGCCGCGGCCTTTGCCAAGCTGTCCACGCCCAAGCTTACGCGCGAGCTGCAGGCGGCGGTCGAGCAGCAGCAGCCGCCGCGCAAGGGAATTTTCCGCCCCAAGATGCGCTACGCGCACCAGGGTGGCCAAAACCCGCCGCTTATCGTCGTGCACGGCAGCGCGCTGGATGCCATTCCCGATTCTTATCGCCGCTATCTGGAGACGCGTTTCCGTAACGCCTTCGATTTGGCCGGCACGCCATTGCGCATTGAGTTCAAGGCTTCGCGCAACCCTTATGCCCAGGATAAGGAATGAGCCAGTACTGGAGTCCCGTGGTCGCCACGCTGAGCCCCTACGTACCCGGCGAGCAGCCCAAGTTGCAGAACCTGGTCAAGCTCAACACCAACGAAAATCCCTATCCTCCCTCACCGAAAGTGCTGCAAGCCATCCGGGCTGCCGCTAGCGATGCGCTTCGACTCTATCCGTACCCTACGTCCGAAGGGTTGTGTCAGGCCGTAGCCCGGGCACTGGCCGTGGAGCCGGATCAGGTATTTGTGGGAAACGGATCCGACGAAATTCTGGCTCACGCCTTCCAGGCTTTCTTCAAGCATGATGGCCGTCCGCTGCTGTTTCCGGACATAAGCTACAGCTTCTACCCCGTTTATTGCGGGCTCTACCAGATCGAGCATCAGACGATCCCGCTGGATGAGTCATATGGTGTGGTGGTTGACGACTACTTGCCGCGCGCGGGCTGCCAGGCAGGCGGAGTAATCCTGCCCAATCCCAATGCGCCTACCGGCCGCGCGTTGTCTTTGACCGACATTGAGAGGCTGGTTACGGGCAATCCGCAGTGCGTAGTGTTGATCGATGAGGCCTATGTCGATTTCGGTGCCGACTCTGCTGTCGCGCTGGTGGGCCGGCACCCCAATCTGCTGGTCGTGCAGACGCTGTCCAAATCGCGCTCCCTGGCCGGCTTGCGGGTGGGTTTCGCTATCGGTCATCCGGCACTCATCGATGGCCTCAAACGCGTCAAGGACAGCTTTAATTCCTACCCGATAGACCGAATTGCTGCCGTGGGCGCGACCGCCGCCATGGATGACAAGGCTTACTTCGAGCGCACTCGCCAGGCGGTGATGGCCAGCCGGCAGCGTCTGGTTGCCGGGTTGGAAGAGTTGGGTTTTGACGTGCTGCCGTCCGCAGCCAATTTCGTGTTTGCGCGGCATCCCGCGCACGATGGGGGCCAACTGGCCGCGCAACTGCGCGAGCGCAACATCATCGTGCGGCACTTCAAACGGCCGCGCATAGACCAGTTTCTACGTATTACGGTGGGGACGGACGCTGACTGCTCCAGTTTGATCGCAGCGTTGAAGACCCTATTGAATTGACACTGCCCCGGAATCGCGCCGCCCGTGGTGATCTTTGTTTTTTAAAGATTTCCATCGGTCCGGGGAGTTGAAATCTCTCGTGGCAATTCCATTTTTGGCCAAGTGGCACGGGCCGGGAAAACCCTGTAGAGTACACATTTCGGCGTTTGCCACCACTCAAAACAAACAAATGGAGCCTGGCCAATGAGCAATAAAGGGCAAACTTTGCAAGATCCGTTTTTGAACACACTGCGCAAGGAACACGTGCCGGTGTCGATCTATCTGGTAAACGGCATCAAGCTTCAGGGGCAGATCGAATCTTTTGATCAATACGTTGTGCTCTTGCGCAACACTGTCACGCAGATGGTATACAAGCATGCCATCTCCACGGTTGTGCCGGCCCGTGCCGTCAACTTTCAGGTGGAAGTTCCCGCTGAATAAACGTCTCGCTCCAGCTTTACCTCTTGCTGCCCGCCGCACGTCACGTGCAGGCGGGCATTTTCGCTGTGGTTCCAAAATGGAGCATCCATGCGCGCATTGATCATCAGTGTTGACCTCGGAGATCCTGATCATCAGGCGCACGCCGATGAGTTTCTCATGCTGGCCGAAGGCGCCGGCGCCGAGATCGTCGGGACGCTGAATGCGCGTCGCGACAGGCCTGACGCCAAATACTTCATCGGTTCCGGCAAGGTGGAGGAGGGCGTGGCGCTGGCGGGGGCCGCTCTGGCCGACATCGTTCTTTTCGATCAACCGCTTTCCCCTGCGCAGCAGCGCAACCTCGAACGCGAGTTCAATCTGCGCGTGGTCGATCGGGTCGCGCTCATTCTCGATATCTTTGCGCTCAGAGCCAAGAGCCACGAAGGCAAGTTGCAGGTCGAGCTGGCCCAGTTGCAGCATCTGTCTACCCGCTTGACCCGGATGTGGAGTCACCTGGAGAGGCAGCGCGGCGGCATAGGTATGCGTGGCCCGGGCGAGTCCCAGCTGGAAATGGATCGCCGCATGATCGGGGCCAAGGTCAAAATGCTGCGCGAGCGCCTGGATCGTGTCGAACGCCAGCGCGTCACCCAGCGACGCGCCCGAGCCCGCGGTGGTGCATTGTCCGTGTCGTTGGTCGGCTATACCAACGCCGGCAAGTCGACGCTGTTCAACTCCCTGACGCGTGCCGGCGCCTATGCTGCCGATCAGCTTTTTGCCACGCTCGATACGACCACACGGCGCATCTGGATCGAGGGGGCGGGTTCGGTAGTGCTCTCGGACACGGTGGGGTTCATTCGTGATCTGCCGCCCAATCTCATCGCGGCGTTTCGGGCCACTCTTGAAGAAACCGTGCATGCCGATCTGCTATTGCATGTCGTCGATGCTGCGAGCCCGCAGCGCGACGAACAGGTTTTCGAGGTCAACAAAGTCCTTGCGGAGATTGGTGCAGCAGAGGTCCCGACAATTCTGGTATACAACAAGATTGATCGCGCCGGCCTCGAACCTCGGGTCGAGCGAGATGCACATGGTACGATTGCGCGAGTATTTGTAAGCGCGACCGAGCGCGCTGGTCTGGATGCGTTGCGCGGGGCAATTGCAGAGATCAGTCAGATTGCGGGAAACAATGCCTCGAATCACCAAACTCTTCAATCTGAATGACCCCGGTTGGGGTCGTGGAAACAACAATGGCTCCGAGCCGCCGAAGCGGCCGCAGGGCAACGGAGACGGTCCGCCGGATCTGGACGAGGTCTGGCGCGATTTCAATAATCGCCTGGGTTCATTGTTCGGGCGCAAGGGCGGGGGCGGCAATCGTCCGAATCCGCCGCGTGGCGGTGGTTTCTCCGGGCCATCTCCCAAGGGAGCTCGCATCGGCTTAGGGGTCATCGCCCTGGTGCTGGTTGCGCTTTGGTTGGCCAGCGGCTTTTTCATCGTGCAGGAAGGCCAGGTTGCCGTCGTGACCCAGTTCGGCAAGTACAAGAGTACTGCGCCTGCTGGTTTTCAGTGGCGCCTGCCTTATCCCATTCAGAGCCAGGAGCTCGTCAATATCTCGCAGTTGCGCACCTTCGAGGTGGGCTTTCGCGGCGGCTCACGCAATAAGGTGCTGCCAGAGGCGCTGATGCTCACCACCGACGAGAACATCGTCGATATGCAGTTTGTGGTGCAGTATCGTCTGCGCGCCGACGGAGCACCGGACTATCTGTTCAAGATGCGGGATCCGGACGAAGCCGTGCGTCAGGCCGCCGAAACCGCCATGCGCGAAATCGTCGGCAGAAAGCCCATGGATTTCGTGCTGTACGAAGGCCGCACCGAGGTCGCCGGCGAAGTGCAAGCGCTGATGCAGCAGATTCTTGATCGTTACAGTGCCGGCATTCAGATCAGCACGGTGGCCATCCAGAACGTGCAGCCGCCCGAGCAGGTTCAGGCCGCCTTCGATGACGCCGTCAAGGCCGGTCAGGACCGCGAACGCCAGATCAACGAGGGTCAGGCTTATGCCAACCAGGTTGTGCCATTGGCCAGTGGTCAGGCCTCGCGCATGCTCGAGCAGGCCGAGGGCTACAGGGCCAAGGTAGTGGGCGATGCGCAAGGTAATACCGCGCGCTTTTCCTTCATCCTGGGGGAGTATCAGAAGGCGCCGCAAATCATGCGCGATCGCATGTATCTCGAGACGATGCAAGAGATCTTCGCGCGCTCGAGCAAGGTCATGGTCGATGCCGGCAAGTCCAACAATATGTTGTATTTGCCCTTGGACAAGATCATGCAGCAAGCCGCGCAGGACGCAGGCTGTCCGGGTAATGCGCTGAGTGTCCCGGGGGCTGCTCAGCCCGCGGTGCCGTCGGCCCCCACCCGCGCCAGCACGCCCGCTAGCTCATCCGGCAGTAGCGGCAGCGCAACGAGCAATACGCTGCCTCGCGACCGCATGTCGCGCTAACCGGAGGAGTCCAGATCATGCAACGTTTCATGCCCTACCTGGTCGGCCTTCTCATCATTCTGGCCGTCTTGTCATCTTGCGTTTTCGTCGTACGCGAACGCGATTACGCCTTGCAGTTCACCTTGGGTGAGGTCCGCAAGGTCATCAGCGAGCCGGGTCTGTATTTCAAGGCCCCCCCGCCGTTTCAGAATATCGTCACCTTGGACAAGCGCATCCTGACGATTGAGTCGAGCGATGCCGAGCGCATCCAGACTTCCGAAAAGAAGAACCTGCTGATCGACTCCTACGTCAAATGGCGTATTGCTGATCCGCGTCTGTTCTACGTGACCTTCGGAGGCAATGAGCGCGCCGCTCAGGAGCGTCTGCAGGCGCAAATCCGTGATGCGCTCAACGCCTCGGTCAACGTGCGCACGGTCAAGGATGTGGTCTCGACTGAGCGCGATAAAATCATGTCCGAGATCCTGGCTAACGTGGCCAAGCGCGCCGAGCCGCTGGGTGTGCACATCGTCGACGTGCGCCTGCGCCGTATCGAGTTCGCACCCGAGATTTCCGAGTCGGTATATCGCCGCATGGAAGCCGAGCGGACCCGGGTAGCCAACGAACTGCGCTCCATCGGTGCAGCGGAAAGCGAGCGCATCCGCGCCGAGGCGGATCGTCAGCGCGAAGTCATCGTGGCTGAGGCGTATGCCAAGGCCCAGGGTGTCATGGGGCAGGGAGATGCTCAGGCCAGCGCGATCTATAGCGACGCCTACAGCAAGAACCCCGATTTCTATCAGTACTACAAGAGCCTTGAAGGCTATCGCGCGGCGTTCTCCAAGCCAAGCGATGTGTTGCTGGTAGACCCCTCTTCGGACTTCTTCCGTTTCTTGAAAGGGCCGCAAGGCCAGCCCGCAACGGCCAAGTAATCGTGAAAACCACATCGGCGCCCTCGGGCGCCGATGTGGTTTCCGCCCATCAAAAAATGGTTCATCGAGGAATACCGGGGAATGCAGACCGGATCTTGAGGAAGAAGTACTCCTGATCGCGGTAGCCGTAGGCGCGGCGCTTGATGACTTTGATGGTGTTGTTGATGCCCTCGACGATGCTGGTGTTGAGCCGGTGGCGACAGCGAGACAGAATCCCGTGCAGATAGGCTTTTAGCTTGAGCGCGAAGTGAGCCAAGGCGGCGATGCCGCTGCCCTGAGCCTGTTGCAGCCAGTGATCCCATGCCTGGCGGGCGTAGCCGGGGTGTTGGTAGAACCACAGCTGTTTGAGCTCATCGCGCATCAGATAAGCGGTGAGCAAGGGCTGGTTGGCCTGGAGCAACTCGTCCAACTTTACCGATTGGCACGGATCGAGGTTTTTGCGATTGCGCAGCAGTAGCCAGCGACTGGACTTGATCACCCGGCGGGCCGGCTTGTCGTGCCGCAACTGGTTCGCTTGGTCTACACGCACCCGGTCTATCACTTCACGGCCGTACTTGGCCACGACGTGGAACAGGTCGTAGACGATCTCGGCGTTGGGGCAGTTGGCCTGGATCTCCAGCTCATAGGCCGTCGTCATGTCGATCGCTACGGCCCGGATCTGCTGGGCAACTCCTGTTGGCAGTTGTTCGAAGAAGGCTCTGGCCGTCTCGCGCGAGCGGCCATCACCGATCCATAGCACCTGACGGCGGATCGGATCGACAACGACCGTGGCATAACGATGGCCCTTGTGTAGAGCGAACTCGTCCATCGCTAGGTAGTGGATCTGGCTCCAGTCCGGCTCTTGGATCGCCCGTCGCAGCAGGGCCTTGTCCAGCGCCTTGACCGTGTGCCAACCCAGTTGGAAGAAGCGCGCCACGGCCAGAATGTTGCTGGACTCAAGCAACTGGCTGACCGCCTCGGCCAGCCGGTCGGTCACTCGCTGGTAACGGCCCAGCCAGCTCAGCCTCTCCAGATGCGGTCCACCGCACTGCTCGCACCAGACCCGCCGACGCGGCACTACCAGCGTCACTCGCAGCGCCATTAGCGGCAGATCCCGCACCCGGCGCGTGGTCGTCTCATGCACCTGCCGACATCGGTTGCCGCAGTGCTCGCAGTGCATCGTTCGCGCTGAAGGCTTCAGGTAAATCGTGACCGTCCGGCTCTCACCTTCAGGCCACACGACCCGCTCCACCCGATAACCTTCCCACCCACCCAACCTCTCGATCGTCTTGCGGTCCAGCATGATCCCGGCCTTGATCCTTGAAAAATCAAGGATCAAGCGTAACGGCAATCAAGCACGGCTCCACGCTATTCCGCGATGAACCATAAAAATTGGGTTGACCTGCTCCCCGTGATTAGTACGAAATCGATGTAGAGTCCGTTCCCAAAGGAATGGCAATGAAGAAACGATTTACGGAAGAGCAAATCATCGGCGTGCTCAAGGAAGCCGATGCAGGTGCCAAGCCCGCAGAGTTGTGCCGCAAGCACGGAATCTCCGAGGCAACGTACTACAACTGGAAGGCGAAGTTCGGTGGCATGACGGTGTCGGACGCTCAGAGGCTCAAGGAGCTGGAGCAGGAGAACAACAAGCTCAAGAAGCTGTTGGCCGAGTCGATGCTGGACAAGGCGGCGCTTCAGGATCTGCTAAGCCGAAAGTAGTCAGCCCGCAGGCCAAACGCGAGGCGGTCAGGACATTAATGACCGAGCGCAGCATGGGTGTTACCCGGGCCTGTGGGCTGGTAGGAATTTCGCGGTCGCTGTTTGCCTACGAGAGCACACGCTCAGGCGATGCTGCGCTGACCGAGCGCATGAAAGAGATGGCAGTGGCGAAACGACGCTACGGCTATCGGAGGATCCATGTGCTCTTACGTCGCGAAGGCTGGCAAGCAAATCACAAGCGAATCTGGCGGCTGTACAGTCTGGCAGGGTTAAGCGTGCGAAAACGAAAGCGTAAGCGAATCGCGGCGACCGAGCGCGTGGTTCGCCCAGCGGCAATCGCGCCGAATCAGAGTTGGTCAATGGACTTTGTGGCCGACGGCCTAGCCTATGGCCGCCGATTCCGCTGTTTGACTATCGTCGATGACTACACTCACGAATGCCTGGCCATCGAGGTCGATACGTCGTTGCCGGGACTGCGTGTTGCCATGGTGCTGCAACGGCTGGCGGAGATGCGTGGCCTGCCGCGATCTATTACCGTGGACAACGGGCCAGAGTTCGCCGGAAGAGCCTTGGACGCCTGGGGGCCTACCAAGCAGGCGTAAAGCTGTCGTTTATTCGGCCGGGTAAGCCGGTGGAGAACGCTTATATCGAAAGTTTCAACGGCAAGTTCCGCGACGAATGCCTTAACGAGCACTGGTTCTTGTCCCTGCGACAGGCTAAAAGCTTGATCGAAAACTGGCGAGTCGAGTACAACACCGATCGGCCTCACAGCGCGCTCGGATATTTAACGCCGGCGCAATTCGTGCAGGCTCATCAGAAAGAAGGTCTTTTACCCCTGGGCTCTATGTCGGTGCCGTACTAAATCTGGGGGCAGGTCAGGGTAGCGCAAAGGTAAACAGATAAGACGTGCCATTGAAGCTGGGCTGCAATGCGCCTAGTTTGATGGTGATGGTCCGGCCTTCGGCGCCATCGAACTTCTCTGGCGCGACGCTCTTGATGTAGCGGATGGTGTCGGCAATGCGTGTGCGCAGCGCGTCCAATGTGGTTTCGGTGTCAGCAAAGCTGGGGGCGGCCACGCCGCTCAGTCGCTGGACGGCGAATTTGGAGGTGTCGCTTGCCCGCTGTATCTGCCCGGCCAGCGGGTACATATCGTCGGCCAGTCCGGCTTGTACGAGGGCGGCCGCATCCAGCCCGGCAGCCTGGGCATGGGCTTCGGCCTTGTCCAGAAGCGCAACCAGCGTGTTGAGGCCGCGCACGAAAACGGGCACCGAAGCTTGATAAATCGAAATGGGCATATAGTCTCCTGGACCCCTGTTGGCTATACCATCTTAGCTCTAGTCCTAGCCCCGGCAACGATGTGGCCGCCGCGGGCAAGCGGCGGGGCGCAGGCCTCGTGATCAGATTGAAGGAAGAAGAATGAAGCTCAAGCAGATAATGCGGGGCCTATGCGCCGCTGCAGCGCTCGCGCTCGGTGCCGCACAGGCCGCCACAGAGCGACCTTTGGTGCTCGTCGTACCTTACCCGCCGGGAGGCAGCACGGATATTCTGGCGCGCATCATGCAGCCGCGTCTGTCGCAGGAACTCGGCGGGCGCCCCGTCGTGGTGGAAAACCGCGTGGGTGCGGCCAGCCAGATCGCTTCGGCGTTCGTGGCGCGGTCCGAGCCAGACGGCAACACGCTGTTGGTCAGTTTTGATAATCACGCCATCAACCCCGCCGTCCGCAACAATCTGCCTTATGACACCTTCAAGGATTTCAAAGGCATCAGTCAAACGGTGCGGTTTCCGCTGGTCATCGGTGCCAACCCCAAGGTGCCGGGGAAAAACCTGGCGGAGTTTCTGGCTGTCGCCGGCAAAGAGCCCGCCAATAAATACAACTACGCCTCCACGGGCGTGGGTTCGTTGAATCACCTCGCGCCCGAGGAGCTCAAACAGCGCTCCAAGGTCGATTTGCTGCATGTGCCCTATAGCGGCGCCGGTCCGGCGGTGCAGGCCGTGGTGGGCGGGCAGGCCGATATGACCTGGCTGAGCTTTGCTGCCCTGCGCGGACAGATCCAGGCGGGCAAGATCAAGCCGCTGGCCGTGGCCGGTGAAAAGCGCCTGCCCGATTTACCTGACGTCCCCACGCTGGGCGAATCGGGTTTTCCGGGCCTGGTGGCTTACTCGTGGAGTGGCATGTTTGCACCGGCCGGCACGCCCGAGCCGGTCATCAAGACGCTGACCACGGCGTTTCAGACCGTGCTCAAGGACAGCGAGGTCCGCCACAAGCTGGAGGAAGCCGGCTTTGAGGTGGTGGGATCGGATGGGCCGGCCCTGGATGCCTACGTCAAGGGTGAGTTTGAGCGCTGGGATGCATTTATCAAGGACAGCAAGATCAGTCTGGAGAACTGATCGCCGCTTCGGTGTCGGGCTGAGTCGCGGCCGGCGGCACCGTGATGTTGACGCCGGTGGCGATGTCCGCTTGCGGCACGCCATAGATATGAAGCGAGATGGCGGTCTGCGGGTCGGCGTTGCCCAACTGATGGATCTGCTGCAGGCCAGGCATGGCCGTGACAATCTCGCCGGGGCGGCGGCGTTTGCCGCCGGCAGGCTGTGCCAGGCCGCTGCGGGCGTCCCAACGGAAGTGCCGTTCGTTGAGCTGGCCTTGCAGCACGCGGTAGGTACACCATGTCTTGTGGCCGTGTACGGGGCTGAACTGCCCTTGCCGTCAGATGAGATAGGCGATGGTGTAGCGGCCATGCGGATCCGCATAGGCGATATGGCGGGTATAGCTGTCGGGCCGGCCCTGGCGCAAATCGATGGGCAGATGAGCCAACATGCCATCGGTTGTCGCGACGCCCTCGGCCAGTTCGGCCAGCAGGCTGGCAGCGGCCTTTTGCGCGGCAAGGTCGACGAGACGACAGCGTTCGCCTAGAGGCGAAGCGGTGCGGGTCTGAGGCATGGGATAGGACGGGGACGACAGCATGGCCTCTATCCTAGGCAGGCTGGCCGAGTATGGTTTTGCCAATTGCAGGCCGGGCAGCGACTTTTTTAGAAATTTTTTCCCGCTGCGCGACCGGTGAGCGCTTGTGCCGATGGACTCGGCGGCGGGGAACGTGCAAGATGGGTGCGGTGCGCGGGGCGCGCTGATAGCCCGGTCAGGCGGCAAAGTATTTGGGAAAGGGTGCAGTGGACCAGACCGACATCAAGATTCTGAGCTTGCTACAACAGGATGCCACCCGTTCGGTGGCGGAGATCGCCGATCAGGTGAATCTGTCGGTTACCCCTTGCTGGCGGCGCATCCAGAAGCTCAAGGACGACGGCGTCATCGCCCGCAACGCCATTCTTCTGGATCCGGCCGCGCTGGGTTTGAATCTCACCGTGTTCGTCACCATCAAGACCAGCCAGCACAACGCAAAATGGACACAGGCCTTGATCGGCGCGGTGATGGCGCTGCCCAATGTGGTGGAGTTTCATCGCATGGCGGGCGATATCGACTATCTGCTCAAAGTCGTCGTCGAAGACATGGCCGCCTATGACCGCTTTTACCTCCGGCTGATCGACGCCGTGGATCTGCTCGACGTCAGCGCCAGTTTCTCGATGGAAGTCATAAAAAGCACGACCGAACTGCCGCTGCCCGGCATCTGAAGGGGCGCTTGAGAATTTTTTTTCAGCCAGGAAGGCTCGCGCGGATGAGATTTTTATTTCAATGGTTTGCGCAGTGCCCAGGTGGCAATCCATTTGCGCCAGTGCCGGCTTAGCATATCTCCCATTCTGACCCGGTTGCCGCCGCTACGCACTTCCCGCCATGATGTTCCCGCCCTCGGCCTTCTGCGCCGAACCTGCTTCCGTCGACGATCTGCTGCGCGGCTGGAATCGCTCCGAAGATCTCTGGGTCTTTGCCTACGGATCGCTCATATGGCGACCGAGCTTTAACTGGGTTGAGCGGCGTCTGGCTACGGTCCGGGGCTACCACCGCTCGCTTTGTTTATGGTCGCATGATCATCGCGGCTCGCCGGACCTGCCCGGGCTGGTTTTCGGTCTGGATCGTGGAGGCTGTTGCCGCGGCGTGGCCTATCGGATCGCCGCGGCCGACGTGGCCGATACGTTCGAGATGTTGTGGGCGCGCGAGATGCCGCGCGGCGCCTATGTCCCGCGCTGGCTGAGTTGCGAAACCGACGCGCACGCCGTGCGCGGACTGGTGTTTCTGCTCAACCGCCGTTGCGGCGATTATGCGCGTGGCATCTCCGAAGACCTCTTGCTGGACTCGGTACGGCGCGCCGTGGGGCAATCCGGGCGTTGCCTGGATTATGTGGTGCAGACGGAGCAGGCGTTGCGCGAAAGCGGCATCGACGATGGGCGGCTGGGCGCGCTGGTGCGCCGGCTGGTGCAGGCGGCAGGCTGAGCCAGCCGGGGCTCAGAAGTGCCAGCGTCCGAAAACGAACAAGACGTTGCCATTGCCCTTGCCGCCGGGGATGTAGGTGGCGTAGAGCATGGCATCTTTGTAGCCGGCGCCCACCAGAGGAAGAATCCCCGGGAAGGGCACGTAGCTCATGATGTCGTGGCGTGCCGTCATGAAAACCGTGTAGCCCGTGCCCAGGCGGAAGTTTTCGCTGACCTTGCCGATTTTCAGAAAGCCATAGCCCGCGATGGGCTCGACCTTGCGATGCGAATCCAGAAACGCCATGGCGTACAGGCCCTGCCAATCGCCGTCTTCGTCGTACAGACTGCGCCCCCAGCCGCCACCCCAGGCTTTTTCGTTGAAGGAGCGGATCTTGGAGGCGCTGTACATCGAACGGTTATGCCAGGCGTAGCCCGACACATACAGATCGTCGCCGCCTTCAGTCCAGATCTGGTCCAGCCGCTGACAGGCGGATTGCGCCCAGGAGGGCAAGCTGTCACAGGCGTGGGAAAGGGCGGGCAGGCAAAGAATAAGCCCGATGAAGAAACGACGAAACACGGTTGGCACGGCAGCAATACACCAAACAGATGACAAAATTACTGCTGTAAATGTACACCGATTACGTCTTTTCTCCTGTCGCGTTTTTACAGCAGAAAGATGGTGGCTAAGCCCAGAAAAATGAAGAACCCCAGCGAGTCGGTCGCGAAGGTCAGCAAGACCGAGGAGCCGATGGCAGGGTCTTTGCCAAAGCGTGCGCGCACCATAGGCACGAGCACGCCGACGCCGGCGCCGACCAGCATGTTGCAGATCATGGCCGCCATCATGACCAGCGCGATGGAGAGCGACCCTGAGATGGCCCAGGCGAACGCGGCGGCAACCAGGCTGCCGCACAGGCCGACCAGCAGTGTCACCAGCATCTCGCGTTTGACGAGCTGCCAGATGTTGCGACCGGTGATGCGACCGACGGCCAGCGCGCGGATGATCATCGTCATGGTCTGGTTGCCCGAGTTGCCGCCGATGCCGGCAACAATGGACATCAGGAAGGCCAGGATCACGATATGGCTGACCGTGCCCTCGAAGCGCGATGCCACGAAAGACGCCGTGGCAGCCGTACAGAGGTTAAACAGCAGCCAGGGCGCACGGTTGCGCAAGGCCATCGATACCGGGGCGAAGATGTCTTCTTCTTGCAGACCTGCGCGCGACAGGGCTTGTTCTTGTGAGTCTTCTCGCATCACATCCACCACGTCGGCGATGGTGACGCGTCCGATGAGGCGGCCCTGGTCATCGGTGACGGGGGCGGACACCAGATCGTAGCGCTCGAACGCGCCGGCCGCGTCGGCGTCGGAGTCCAGCGGGCCCAGCGTGAGGTAGTCGGTGTTCATGACCGAACGCACTTCGGTCTCGGGTTCGCTGACCAGCAGCACGGCGATGGGCAGGACGCCCTGCAGCTTGTCCTGGCGGTCGACCACGAAGATCTGATCGGTGTGGTCGGGCAGTTCGTGCAGGCGGCGCAGATAGCGCAACACCACCTCGAGCGAGACGTCCTCGCGCACCCGGACCATTTCGAAGTCCATGATGGCGCCGACGCTATCTTCGGGATAGCCCATGGCCTCGAGCAGCTGCGCGCGCTCTTCTTCGGTGAGGCCTTTCTGCACTTCGGCCACCACGTCCGGAGGCAGATCGGGCGCCAGATCGGCCAGCTCGTCGGCATCCATGTTGCCGGTGGCGGCAACCAGATCCTGGCGGTCCATCGCCTCGATCAGCGATTCGCGGACCCAGTCTTCGACTTCCAGCAGCACGTCGGCGTCGTGCTCGGGGCTGACCAGATGCCAGACCTGCTGGCGCTCGTCCTTGGGCAGCGACTCGAGAATGAAGGCGATGTCGGCCGGATGCAGGCGGTTGATCAGCGTCTGCAGCTCGGCTTGCTGCTGGCGGTGAACGAGGTCTTCGACCAGGTCGCCCTGCTCCTGGCGGTGCACCAGATCGGAGACGAGCTGTTGCCGCCGCAGGCATTCCTGGACTTCTTCCAGGGCGTGCTGGGCGTCTTCAGGATCCAGGCGGCGTGGCGTCGTGGGAGGCTTTTGCGCGGCGGACTGCGTCATGCGGTTCTGGCTCAGAGAGAGGGCAGCGGGCGGCTACGGCGCGCTTCGTCGGTGGCGACGTAGGTCAGCGTGGCGTCGGTGACTTTGACGATCTCGGCGTCCAGCCTCTGGCGTTGGGCATAGACCTCGACCTCGACGGTGACCGAGGTGCTGCCCGTTTTGACGACTTCAGCGTAAAAACTGAGCAGATCGCCGACGAAGACGGGTTTTTTGAACTGAAATGCATTGACCGCCACGGTGGCCACACGCCCGGCGGCGCGGCGCGCGGCCGGGATGGAACCCGCGATATCGACTTGGGACATGATCCAGCCGCCAAAGACATCTCCGTGGATGTTGGCGTCGGCCGGCATCGGCATGACGCGCAATACGGGCTCTCGGCCGGCGGGCAGGGTGGTGAAATGGGCTTTGGTCGTCATGGCCGGCTCCTGATGGCGAACCGACCGATTATGCAGGAAAAACGTGACCCGGTCGTGCTCGCGGCCGACCGGGTGCGTCATCAGACGGCCAGTTTGACGATGGCGTAGCCGCCGAAGATCAACCAGACGTACAAGACCAGGCCCAGGGCCATGACTCGCGGACCCGCCTTGCGGATTTGCGCAAAGCGCGTTTCGATACCCAGGGCGGTCATGGCCATTGTGAGCACGAAGATGTCCAGGCGGCGAATCGCGGTGATGGCGTCGGCGGGCAGGATGTTGAGCGAATTGATGATGGCCAGCACCAGAAAACCGACGGCAAACCAGGGCACGGGCAGGCGATTGCCGCCTTGGGCGGCGTCGTGGCTGCGCGAGCTGCGTAGCCACATGCCCAGCACCAGTAGTACCGGCACCAACAGGGCCACCCGCGTCATTTTGACGATGGTGGCGACTTCAGTGGTGGCCGGGTCGATATTGCTGGCCGCGCCCACGACCTGTGCGACTTCATGGATGGTGCCGCCGATGTAGATGCCCAGGGCCTGGGTATCGAGGTCGATCCAACCCGCGTGATAGGCCACCGGGTACAGAAACATGGATAGCGTACCGAAGAGCACGACGGTGGCCACGGCCACGGCGCTCTTGTGCGGCGCGGCCCGCAGGGTGGGCTCGAAAGCCAGCACGGCGGCCGCCCCGCAAATGGCGCTGCCAGCCGAGGTCAGCATGGCCGTGTCACGATCCAGGCCCAGCAGGCGCTGACCGACCACGGTGCCGATCACCAGCGTACCCACCACCACCGACACCGATACCGCCAGGCCGGGCAGGCCAACGGCCATGATCTGCTGGATGCTGATGTTCAGGCCATAAAAGGCCACGGCAATGCGCAGCAGTCGCCGGGCGGTGAAGTTGACGCCCACGCCCCAATCGGCGGGCATGGTGCCGCGCAGGAAGTTGCCGTAAAGCATCCCACAGACGATCCCGACCACCAGGGGCGAGAAACCCAACTGTTTGATGGCAGGGATGTCCGCCAATTGAACGACGGCGCCGGCCATCAGGGCGACGAACAGAACGCCGTTGAGCTTGTCACGCCAGGGAGTGGGTGCGGGAAGGGCTGCGGTAGTCATGGGATGGAGGGATAACTAAATAACTGGAAGAAATATTAAGCGCTTGCCAGCTATCTGAAAAATCTTTATTGTCTATGTGTAATATAAGAATTTCCGATAGATATTCATGACCCCCGAGCAGCTTCTGAGCTTTGCCTGTGTGGCCGATGCCGGCAACATCAGCCGCGCCGCGCAGCAATTGCATTTGTCCCAGCCAGCGTTGTCGGGCCAGTTACGCCTGCTTCAGGACTGGTTTGGCGAACCGTTATACCGGCGTAGCGGCCACGGCATTGCGCTGACCGAAGCCGGCGAGCGCCTGGCGGTGCACGCGCGGCAGTTGCGCCAGGTCTATGGGCAGGCGCGGGCGATGCGGGATGCCTGGCGCGGGCTGGAGACAGGCTCGCTGTGGCTGGGGGGCAGCACGACACCCGCCAGCTATCTCTTGCCCGCCCTGGTGGCGCAATTCCGGGCGGAGTTTCCTACGATCAGCCTGCACCTTTCGGATGGCAATACGCGCCAGATCGTCGAGCGGCTTGCCAGCCTGGATCTGGCCTTCATCGAGGGGGAAGTGCCCGCAGGTCTGCCCGCCGATACGGAAGTCCATGCCTGGCGCCGCGACGAGGTGGTGGCCATTGTGCGGGCCGATCATGCACTGGCGCGGCGAGACAGCGTGACGCTGGCCGAACTGGCGGCTTTGCCGCTGGTCATGCGCGAACCGGGCTCGGGCGTGCGTCGGTTGGTGGAGCAGGCGTTCGAGCAGGCTGCGCTGCCGGTGGTGGCCGGGCTGGAGCTGGCCGGTGTGGAAGGCGTCAAGCAGGCGGTGCGCGCAGGGCTGGGCGCGGGTTTCGTGTCGGTGATGTCCATGCGGCACGAGGACGGCACCCTGGCGGCCTTGCGCCTGGCACCAAAGGCCCTTACCCGGACACTCAGTATCCTCGTGCCGCACGCGCCGGGATGCTCACGTGCGGCACGCCGCTTTCTGGCCGCCTGTCAGGCGGCGGTTTGAGCCAGCCGCCTCAGGCGGGCTGGGCCAGCCACTTGAGCGCGAGCTGGCTCCAGTAGGTCGCGCCCAGGGGGATCAGCTCGTCGTTGAAGTCATAGCTGCCGTTATGCAGCATGCAGGGGCCCGCCCCGTGGCCGGCGTCGCGATGGTCGCCGCTGCCATTGCCTATCCAGACATAGCAGCCGGGTTTGGCCTGCAGCATGAAGGCGAAGTCTTCCGCGCCCATGGTCGGGGTGACTTGGTCGAACACGTTCTCGGCACCGACGATGTCGCGCATCACGTTGACCGCGAAGACGGTTTCGGCGACGTGGTTGATGGTGGGCGGATAGTTGCGGGTGAACTCGAACTCCAGATCGCAGTCCATCGCCGCGCAGGTGTGGCGGGCGATTTCTTCCATGCGCCGCTCGATCAGATCGAGCGTTTCGTGGGTGAAGGTGCGCACGGTGCCGCGCATGATGGCGTCATTGGGCACCACGTTGTCGGCGCTGCCGGTGTGGATCTGGGTGATGGACAACACCGCCGCCTCCAGCGGCGCGCGGTTGCGGGTGATGATGGTTTGCAGGCTTTGCGCCAATTGCACGGCCGTCATGACGGGATCGACGCCCAGGTGTGGCATCCCGGCATGCGTGCCCTTGCCGATGATACGGATGAGAAACTCATTGGACGAGGCCATGATGGGGCCCGGGGTGACACCGAACTGGCCGGCGCGCATGCCAGGCCAGTTGTGCATGCCGAAGACTGCATCCATCGGAAACCGCGTGAACAGCCCGTCGTCGACCATGCGCTTGGCGCCGCCGCCGCCTTCTTCGGCCGGCTGGAAGATCACATAGACGGTGCCTGCAAAATCCCGGTGTTCGGCCAGATAGCGGGCCGCGCCAAGCAGCATGGCGGTATGGCCGTCGTGGCCGCAGGCGTGCATCTTGCCTGCGTGCTGGCTGGCGTGCGCGAACGTATTGACTTCCTGCATGGGCAGCGCGTCGAGATCGGCGCGCAGCCCCACGGCACGCGGGCCGTCCTGCTTGCCCTTGATGATCCCCACGACACCGGTGCCGCCCAGACCGCGGTCAACCTCGATGCCCCATCGCTGAAGGCGCTCGGCGACCAGATCGGCCGTGCGAAACTCCTCAAACGCGAGTTCGGGGTGCGCATGGATATCGCGCCGCAGCGCGGCGATCTCGTCGCGCCAGGCAAGGAAGGGTTCGAGGATTTTCATGCGGAAATCTCTATGTTTGAGCAGTGACGGTTGAAGGGTATCATCAAATAAAAAATAAACTAATGGAGGCAAACACCATGCAGAGACCCTGGCTCGCGCACTATCCGCAAGGCGTGCCCGCCGAGATTTCCATCGCGCCCTACGCCTCGTTGACGGACTTGCTGGATCAAGCCTGCAAGCGTCACGCCGATCGCATCGCCTGCACGGCCATGGGCAGCGACATCCGGTTTGCCCAATTGGATCAGTGGGCGCGCAGTTTCGCAGCTTGGTTGCAGGCGCGCGGTCTGGCGCGTGGCAGCCGGGTGGCGCTGATGATGCCCAACGTACCCGCTTATCTGGTGGCATTGCTGGGCAGCCTGCGCGCAGGCATGGTGGTGGTCAATGTCAATCCGCTCTACAAACCCGATGAATTGCAGCGTCAACTGCTCGACAGCGGCGCCGAAACCATCGTCATTCTGGAGAACTTCGCGGCGACCCTACAGGCCGTGGGCGATCGCAGCGATCTCAAACACGTGGTCGTGGTGGGGCCGGGGGATCTGCTGGGCGGCCTGAAGGCGCCGCTGGTCAACTTCGCGGCGCGTCACATCAAAAAGCTGGTGCCGTCCTGGCATCTGGAGGGGGCCTGGCCGTTGTCGCGGGTTCTGCAAGAGGGCGCGCGCGCGGGTTTCACCCCGCCCGAACTGAGCATGAACGACCTGGCCGTGCTGCAGTACACGGGCGGCACTACGGGGGTGCCCAAGGGGGCTATGCTCACGCATGGCAACCTGGTGGCCAATATCCTGCAGGTGGGCGCCGTTGCGCGGCCGGTGCTGGGCGACCTGAACGGCCCACCGTTGACCATGCTCAGCGCTTTGCCGCTCTACCACGTGTTTGCGCTGACGGTCTGCGGATTGTTCGGCCTGCACGCCGGCATGCGCAACCTGCTCATCATCAATCCCCGCGATCAGGCCTCGTTGATTGCCGCCTGGAAGCGCGTACCGGTCAACGTGTTTCCGGGTGTCAATACGCTTTTCAATGCGCTGGTGGATAACCCGGGCTTTGCCGGGCTGGATTTTTCGGGCCTGAGGCTGACCTTGGGCGGCGGCATGGCGGTGCAACCCTCCGTGGCCGAGCGTTGGTTGCAGATTACCGGCCATCCGCTCATCGAGGGTTATGGCTTGTCGGAGACATCGCCGGTGGCGACCGTCAACCCGACCGATTCGGCGGCCTATTCGGGCGCGATTGGTTTGCCTTTGCCGTCGACTGACGTCGCCATTCTGGATGATCTGGGTAATGAGGTGCCGTTGGGCGAACGTGGCGAAGTCGCGATCCGTGGCCCGCAGGTCATGGCCGGCTATTGGCAGAAACCCCAGGAAACCGCCCTGGTCATGACCGCGGACGGTTTCTTTCGCAGCGGTGATATTGGCATCATGGACGAGCGCGGCTACACGCGTATCGTGGACCGCAAGAAAGACATGATTGCCGTGTCCGGCTTCAAGGTCTACCCCAACGAAGTCGAAGCCGTCATTGCCGCCTATCCGGGCGTGCGCGAATGCGCCGTGATCGGCGTGCCTGACGGGCATTCGGGCGAGGCCGTGCGCGCCTACGTTGTCAGGCGCGATGCCTCGGTGACCGAAGCCGACATTCTTAAGTGGTGCGAAGGCAAGCTTACGGGCTACAAGCGGCCGCGGGCGATACTGTTTCGTGATGAGCTGCCCAAAAGCAATGTGGGCAAGATATTGCGGCGCGAGCTGCGTGACGAGGCGGTGGCCAGCCGCACGTAAGCGCGCCCGGCCAGGCGCCGCCGCTGGAGCGGCGGCGCGGGCCGGTTCAGGCAGGGCGTTTCAGGTGGGGCGTGACCATGTCGTGCAGAGCGTCGTAGACGGCCGGGTTGCCCGACACCAGCCGGCCCGTAATGGGCCAGGATGCTTCGCGGCTCATGTCGTGGCAAATGCCGCCAGCTTCGCGCACGAGCAGGGTGCCGGCAGCCACGTCCCATGGGGCCAAGCCCATTTCCCAATAGCCGTCGTAGCGACCGCAAGCCACCCAGGCCAGATCGAGCGCCGCCGCGCCCATGCGGCGCACGCCGCGGCTGCGGCTGATCGCATCGCTGAGCATGGGCATGTATTCGGGAGCAAAGGAGAAGTCGCGAAACGGAAACCCGGTGGCCAGCACCGAGTCTTCCAGGCGTGGCGTACGCGAGCAGGCGATGCGCCGTCCATTGAGCCAGGAGCCGATACCATAGACGCCGGCAAAGAGTTCTTCGCGGTTGGGGTCATAGACCACGCCGACCACCGGCGTGTCTTCTTGCAGCGGCACGCCGGGCGACGCCTGGGTGCCTGCGTGGGCGACCAAGGCGATGGACACCGCGTAATGGGGAATGCCGCTCAGGAAATTGGTCGTGCCGTCCAGCGGGTCGATGTACCAGGTCGCCGGGCCCTGCGCCTGGCCGCCGGTTTCCTCGGCGACAATGCCAAACGCCGGGCTGCGCTCGCGCAGGACGTCCAGGATGGCGGCTTCAGCCTCCCGGTCGGCTTGCGAGACGAGGTCATTGCGCGCCTTGTGATCGATGATGAGATCGCTGCGATGATGCGCATATGACTGCAAGATGGCCGCGCCAGCGTGGGCTGCGCTTACCGCGACATCGATGGCGGCGCCGAGATCAAGCACCGCCTTGGGGGAGAGAATCTCTGAGCTTTGCATGTTTCGAGTGTAAGCCCAGGCAACTCGGACACTGTTTTTTAACGACAATTTAATCTTTTGCCGTGGCTTGAGGCCAACGCATCCCTGATAAGCGGGCCGCTACGCCCGTCAATTCCATGTCTTCCGCTTATACCCCTCTGATACCCGCACAGCCCGATCTGGATGGGGCCGGCCGCCTGGTCAGCCGCAGCTATGGTGACGTCTACAACGGCCTGACGGACGCGCTGGGCCAGGCGCGCTCCGTGTTTCTGGGCGGCAATGATCTGCCGCACCGATGGCGCGGGCGGCAGGGGTTTACGGTCTGCGAGACAGGGTTCGGTTTGGGAACGAATTTTCTGGCGCTTTGGCAGGCCTGGCGGGAAGACCCGGCGCGCTGCGCGCATCTGCACATGGTGTCCATCGAGGGGCATCCGTTTACGCGCGAGGTCTATCGCGATCTGTGCAATAGCCATGTTCCCGAACCGCTGCGAGGCCTGGCGCGCGAGCTCGCCGCCCAATGGCCCGCGCTGCTGCCCGGCATGCATCGTCTGGAGTTCGAAGGCGGCGCGGTTACCCTGACGCTGGCGTTTGGCAGCATCGACCGCATGGTGCCGCGCTTGTCGGCCTGCGTGGATGCGTTTTTTCTGGACGGCTTTGCGCCCAGAGTCAATCCGGCCATGTGGGAGCCTGGCCTGTTGCGCCGTCTGTTGCGCCTGGGCAGCGCGGACGCGACCCTGGCGACCTGGTGCAGCGCGGGTTTCGTGCGACGCGCTTTGCAGGCGGGCGGTTTCGACGTCGAGCGGATGCCAGGCGTTGGCGGCAAGCACCACATAACGGTCGGGCGCCGCTCGGCGTGGGCGCACAAGCACGCGCCCACGCACGCGCTCAGGCCTCGCGCGCCTGTGATCGTGGTGGGCGCGGGGCTGGCCGGCGCCGGTGTGGCGCATGCGCTGGCCTTGCGCGGGGTCGCCGTCGAGGTGATCGCCGCCGCGCCACTGGCTCACGGCGGTCATCTGGCGGCCGCCATGACGCCTATCGTGGCCCGCGATGACAATGCACGGGCCCGATTGGCGCGGGCCGGCAGCCAGCGGGCCCTGCGCCGCTGGGAAGACATGCCGGCCGTGCGCCGGGTGGGCGCGCTGCAACTCGAGCGCGATGCGGGGCGCACGGCCGCCTTGGGCGAGACCTTGCGAATTCTGGGGCTGCCTGCTGACTGGGTGCGCGAGGTGGGGCGTGACGAGGCCTGCGCGCTGGCCGGGCTGCCGGTAGCCCGCGGCGGGCTGTACTTTGGCGACGGGATGCTGGTGCAGCCGCAGCGGCTCATCGACGGCTTGCTCGCGCAGCCGGCCATTGCACGGATAGACGGGACCGTTGCACGGCTGGCTCGCACGGGCCCTCATGGCTGGCAGGCGTTGGATGAGGCGGGGGCGTATTGGCCGAGGGCGAACATATCGTGCTGGCCAACGGCCTTGGCGCGCAGGCGGTGTTGCAGGCCAGCGGCTTGCTGGATGACCTGCCGCGCCTGGCGCAGATGCAGGCGCTGGCCGGCGAGGTCACGCACGTGCCCGCTGTCGCGCTCGACGGCGGGCCACGCTGCGTCATCGCCGGTGAAGGCTATCTGCTGCCGGCCGTCGAGGGTTGGTGCGTGGCTGGCAGCACCTACGCTCTCGAGGTGCAAACGAGCGTGATCAGTGCCGCCGGCCAACGCGCCAATCTCGCCAAGGCCGCGGGTTTGCTGGGCTCGGATCTACCCGTGCAGGGCGGATCGCTGCCTGGCTGGGCGGGCTGGCGCGCGGTGTTGCCGGGCCGCTCGCCGACCATCGGCGGGTTGCTCCAGGCCCCGGGCGTGATGCTGGCCACCGGTTATGCCTCGCGCGGATTGAGCTGGTCGGCGTTGGCCGGCGATATTATTGCGGCCCGTTTGTGCGCAGAGCCTGCGCCCCTGGAGCGCGATCTGCTGGCCGCGATCGCGCCACGTTGACGGTGAATATGTCGTTATTTAGGGAAAATTGATGGCCGTTAGGGTGTTTTTATTCGAATTTTTATCCGGGAGCGGGCTGCCGGGCGTAGAGTAAATACGCACTTGCAGCACCGCTTGCCAGCGGATGGTGGCACCTGCTTTGAGGACGGCTTCAAAGGTAAATCAGGGACCGAGTTTATTTCGGGGGCCAAATCCGTCAAAATAACGACTTTTATTGGTTTTTGGCTAAAGCCGGGGGATGCTCTGTGCCGCCGAAGTACGACTTTGCTCATACTAACCAACTCGATTCCATCGAGTTGCTGACATCCCGCCCCAGCCGCATCGACTTTGACGCCGGTGGCGGGCTGCATATGGTGGTCGAGGCTCATGCACCGGGCGTGTTTCGCCTGCGCTGTGGTGCGGCCGGCCTGTTGACGGACGAAAGGCCGAGTGCGCGCGCACGCGCCGTGGCCGAGATGCTGCTCGCCCGTCAGGAGGCGGTCGGCGAGGCCACCATCGCCCCGCGCGACGATGCCCAGGGCTGGCGCATCACGCAGGGGGACGTCGCGCTGGAGCTGCGTACGGATCCGCTGCAACTGACCTTGTATCGCGGCGAGGCCGACGTACTTACGTCGTCCTTGTCGCCGCACAATCCGCCCTTCGGGCACAACGCGCTGGACGAGCCGGATGAGGCTGTCTGGACGGCCGCGTTCGCGCTGCGCGAAGGCGAGCCTGTCTATGGCCTGGGCGAGACCCCGGGCGACCTCAATCGCCGCGAAGAATCCGTCGTGTCGGATGATCCCGAGCACCGCGCCTTGCCGCTGGCCTGGAGCCCGCGTGGCTGGGGTATCTACGTCAATACCGCAAGCCGTGTCGAGCACACCGTAGGCGTGGCGCCGGATGACAGCAGCTATGTGTTGACGCTGGATGATCCGGTGCTCGACGTATTTCTGTTTGCCGGTGATCCTGCCGAGATTCTCAACCAGTATTCGGCCTTGACCGGCCGCGCCGGCCAACCGGTGCTGTGGGCCATGGGTGCCTGGCTGCAGCAGGTTGCCGGTCAGATGCCCACCGAAACCGCCGCCTTGGTCGAAGAGTTCCGCGAGCAGCAGATCGCGCTGGACGCCGTGACGCTGGCTCTGCCTGCCGCCTGGACTTTCCAGGCCGACAAGTCGGCCATCGAATGGGATGCCCAGCGCTTTCCGGATGCCCGCCAGACGCTGGCGCTGTTTCATAAACTGCACGTGCACGTGGCCGGACATGGCTTTCCGGCCGTGCTCAGGCACACGCCGCTGTTCGAAGAACTCGAAGACCGCGGCTGGCTGCTGACTCGCGACGATGGCAGCGCCCAGGTGTTCGATGGCAACGAGGCCACGGCGGGCCAGCCGTATGGCTTGCTGGACCTGACCTACCGCGACGCCTACGCCTTGTGGGTCGAGCGTCATCGTCAGTTGGTCGACGACGGCCTGGACTCGCCGGCTTGCAACGCGCAGATCGCCATCCCTGACGGGGTCTCGGCCCGCAACGGCGAGACGGGTCCGGCGCTGCGCACGATTTACCCGCTGCTGGCGCGCCGCGCGCTGTTCGACGCCGTGGCCGGGCACAAAGTGCCGCCTGAAGGCGTAGTGCCGAGCACGGATCTCTTTCCCGCCGCGCAGCGCCTGCCCTGGCAGAGCGGCCCGCAGGTCAGCAACGACTGGGCCGGGCTGCAGCACACGCTGCGCACGGCGCTGTCCATTGGCGCGAGCGGCCTGCCCGTCCAGGTGCACAACCTGGGTTCGGCCACGGCCAGCCTCGACGGCATGACGCCGGAGTTGTATGTGCGCTGGCTGGCGGCCAACGTGTTTTCGGCCAACTTCAGTTTCCAGGGGCTGCCGGGGTTATTGCCCTGGGCCTTCGGGCCCCAGACCCTGGCGCACGTCCAGACCTGGATGCAATGGCGCTATCGCCTCATCCCCTATGTGTTGGGTGCGATCGAGGACGCGGCACGCACGGGCCTGCCGGTGCAGCGTTCGATGGCGATGTCCTTTCCCAACGACCCCGACGCGCATGCCTGGGATCTGCAGTACCTGCTCGGTCCTGCCCTGCTGGTGGCTCCCATCCTGGAGCCGGGGCGGCAGGCGCGCGTGTATCTGCCCAAGGGCGAGGCCTGGTGGGACCTGAACACCGGGCATCGCTACGAAGGCGGCACGACCTGGACGCTGGACTGTGACCTGGACCAGTTCCCGGTCTTTGGCCGCGAAGGCCATATGCTCTGCCTGGGTCCGCAAGCCCAGCACACGGGCGAGTTCAACTCGGCCCGCATCCTGGACGAGGTATGGATGTTCGGCATGCCGGTCCACAACCCGGTTGTCATGCGGAATAAAATCCGCGTGATGCAGATGCAGGGTTCGAGCTACATCAAGGGGCTGGAGGGCTTGCGCATTCTTCCCTCCGAAGGCCTGGAAGTGAAGCGGCGCGGCGCAGAAGTGCGCATCTCCCGGGCTCGCTGATAACGTGCCGGCCTGCCGGCCGGCACGATTCCTTAGGTTTCCTCCCGACCCGTTCCGCGCCTGTGCGTGGTTCGGGTTGTGTCCTTTTATATAACTAACAGTTATTAAAAGAGGAATAAACAGTCGTTCTCTTCACAAGGGCGGCAAGACAAAATCACATGCCATGATTCATATTCAAAACCTATCCAAGACCTATGCCACGCCGCATGGCCGCTTCGAGGCCTTGCGTGGCATCGAGCTGCTCATCGAGCAGGGCGAGGTCTTCGGCATCATTGGGCCAAGCGGGGCGGGCAAAAGCACGCTGGTCCAGTGCATCAATCTGCTCGAGCGCCCCGACCAAGGCAGCATCAGCATAGGCGGCCAGGAGTTGACCGGCCTGAGCGAGTCGCGCTTGCGGGCCCAACGCCGCCGTATCGGTATGGTGTTTCAGGGTTTCAACCTGTTGTCGCGCCGCACGGTCTACGGCAACGTGGCCTTGCCGCTGGAGATCGCAGGCGTGCCGCGCCAGGAGATCCCGGCCAAGGTCGAGCGGCTGCTGGCGCTGGTCGGCCTGCAGCATCTGCGCGACCGCTACCCCAGCCAGATTTCGGGGGGGCAGAAACAGCGTGTGGGGATTGCGCGAGCCCTGGCCAATGATCCGGATGTATTGCTCAGTGACGAGGCGACCTCGGCGCTGGACCCGGAGACCACGCACAACATCCTGGCGCTGCTGCGCGACATCAATCGCAAGACTGGCGTGACCGTCGTCATGATTACCCATCAGATGGAAGTCGTGCGCGAGATCTGCGATCGCGTCGCCGTGCTGTCGCACGGGCAGGTCGTCGAAATGGGCCGTACCCAGGACGTGTTTGCCTCGCCCAAGCATGACGTCACGCGCGCCATGGTCTCGGCCGCGACGGCTTCCGAGCTGAGCGAAGGCACGCTGGCTGCCGTGCGTGAGCGCATCGCCACGCACACCAGCGCCCAACCCGGGCGCGCCGCGCGTCTGTGGCGCTTGTCGCTCACGGGCAAGGACGCAGGCGGTGCGCTTGTCTCCGATCTGGCGCGCGACCATGCGCTGGACATCAGCCTGATTCAGGCCCGCGTCGACGATATCCAGGGCGTGGCCGTGGGCACCTTGTTCGTATTGGCGCTAGGCGCTGCGCAAGCTATCGAGGGCGCCCTGGCAGCACTGGCCGCCCATGACATCACCATAGAAGAAATCGCACATGAGTCCGCAACTGATTGATCTGTTAATCACGTCGCTGCTTGAGACCCTGCTTATGGTCGGCGTGGCGGGCGGCATCGCCGTGATCGTCGGCATCCCGCTGGGTGTGACGCTGATCGTCACCGGCCGGGGCGCGCTCCTGCAGAATCAGCCCGTCAATCACGTCCTGGGCATCATCATCAATGCCACGCGCTCGGTGCCGTTTGTCATCCTGATGGTGGCGATCATTCCGTTTACGCGCTGGGTGGCGCAGACCTCCATCGGTACGACGGCAGCCATCGTGCCGTTGTCGGTGGCGGCCATCCCGTTTATGGCGCGCATCGCTGAGAACGCCATGCGTGAGGTCGATCCCGGCCTCATCACGGCCGCGCGCGCCATGGGCGCAAGCCCCATGCAGATCATCTGCAAAGTCCTGCTGCCCGAAGCCCTGCCCGGGCTGATCGCCGCGACCATCGTCACCATCGTCAGCCTCATCGGTTACTCGGCCATGGCCGGCGCCATCGGCGGCGGCGGGCTGGGTGATCTGGGCATCCGTTATGGCTATCAACGCTTTTTGCCCGAGGTCATGCTGGCTGTCGTGCTGGTATTGATCGTTCTTGTGCAGGCCGTACAGAGTTTTGGTGATTGGCTGGTGCGGCGTCTGTCGCACCGCTGATCACGGTTTTCCCCTTCAATTACCGGAACCCACCGCAACATGAGCAACACGTTTCTAAAGTCGCTGGCCACCCTTGCCCTGGGTGCGGCCGTGCTGGCCCAACCGGCCCTGGCACAGAACAAACCCCTGAAAATCGGTGTGACCGCCGGCCCGCACGCGCAAATCTTTGAAGTCGTCAAAGAAGAAGCCGCCAAGCAGGGCCTGCAACTGCAGGTCATCGAATTCACCGACTACGTCCAGCCCAACGTGGCCCTGGCTACCGGGGATCTGGATGCCAACAGCTATCAGCACCAGCCCTACCTGGATAACGCCAACGCCGACCGCAAATACGGCCTGGCTAGCGTCGCCAAGACGGTGATCTTCCCCATCGGGATCTACAGCAAGAAAATCAAGTCCCTCGATCAACTGCCCAATGGCGCACGCATCGGCATCCCCAATGATCCGACCAACGGTGGCCGCGCCTTGCTGCTGCTTCAATCCAAGGGCCTGATCAAACTGCGTCCCGAGGCCGGCCTGAAGGCCACCCCCATCGACGTCATTGAAAACCCCAAGAAGCTGCGTTTCATCGAACTGGACGCGGCCCAGCTGCCGCGCTCGCTCGACGACACCGACGCCTCCGCCGTGAATACCAACTTCGCGCTGGAAGCCGGACTGGACCCCGCCAAGGACGCCATCGCCCAGGAAGCCCCCGATTCTCCGTATGCCAACGTGCTGGTCGTGCGTGGCGCGGACAAGGATCGCCCCGAGATCAAAAAGCTGGTTAGTGTCTACCAAAGCGACGCCACCAAGCAGTTCATCCTGAAGAAGTACAAGGGCGCTGTCATCCCGGCCTGGTAAGCACACAGCCCGGCCAGCAAGATTTTTTGACAAAGCTGGCAAGTTAAGCCATAATTTCTGGCTTCGGTCGGGTCGTTAGCTCAGTCGGTAGAGCAGCGGACTTTTAATCCGTTGGTCGCGCGTTCGAGTCGCGCACGACCCACCACCAAATACAGCCTCTGGGTTTTTCAGGGGCTTGCAAAGCGCCACACATGCAAATGCGTGGCGCTTTTGCTTTGGGGCGGCCAAAAGCGGCGTGGCCGGGCCGCGTGGCGCGAGGGAGGCGGCGCGGATAGCCCCGGAACAGGCGGGAATCATGACTCGCTGCCGCAGCCTATGCGGCGCTTACCGGGCAGATTTTTTTAGTGTCATGCGGTTTTGCAATGCGCCGTGATTACCGCACGAATATTGGCAAGTTCGCTTTGCCATTAAATATTAAGTTGCAATTGATTATAAAGAAAAAGAAATCTTGCGAAGCCTGCATTACAATGCGCCTTCCTCGCGTCCTAGTGCAGCCTATCTAGCTGTGAAGATTCAATAGGTTGTATGCATGGTTCATCCGAACCGGATTTGAGAAACTGGAAATCGCCAACCCCCCAGTTCACTCAAGGAGCCCGGCCGGATGAACACCCATAAGCATGCCCGATTGACCTTCCTACGTCGCCTCGAAATGGTCCAGCAATTGATCGCCCATCAAGTTTGTGTGCCTGAAGCGGCCCGCGCCTATGGGGTCACCGCGCCGACTGTGCGCAAATGGCTGGGCCGCTTTCTGGCTCAGGGCCAGGCGGGCTTGGCCGATGCGTCCTCGCGCCCGACGGTCTCGCCCCGAGCGATTGCGCCGGCCAAGGCGCTGGCTATCGTGGAGCTGCGCCGCAAGCGGCTGACCCAAGCGCGCATCGCCCAGGCGCTGGGCGTGTCAGCCAGCACCGTCAGCCGCGTCCTGGCCCGCGCCGGTCTGTCGCACCTGGCCGACCTGGAGCCGGCCGAGCCGGTGGTGCGCTACGAGCATCAGGCCCCCGGCGATCTGCTGCACATCGACATCAAGAAGCTGGGACGTATCCAGCGCCCTGGCCACCGGGTCACGGGCAACCGACGCGATACCGTTGAGGGGGCCGGCTGGGACTTCGTCTTCGTGGCCATCGATGACCACGCCCGCGTGGCCTTCACCGACATCCACCCCGACGAGCGCTTCCCCAGCGCCGTCCAGTTCCTCAAGGACGCAGTGGCCTACTACCAGCGCCTGGGCGTGACCATCCAGCGCTTGCTCACCGACAATGGCTCGGCCTTTCGCAGCCGCGCCTTCGCCGCGCTGTGCCATGAGCTGGGCATCAAGCACCGCTTTACCCGACCTTACCGCCCACAGACCAATGGCAAGGCCGAACGCTTCATCCAGTCGGCCTTGCGTGAGTGGGCTTACGCTCACACCTACCAGAACTCCCAACACCGAGCCGATGCCATGAAATCCTGGCTACACCACTACAACTGGCATCGACCCCACCACGGCATCGGGCGCGCTGTACCCATCTCCAGACTCAACCTGGACGAATACAACCTATTGACAGTTCACATCTAGCTGTGAAGATTCAATAGGTTGTATGCATGGTTCATCCGAACCGGATTTGAGAAACTGGAAATCGCCAACCCCCCAGTTCACTCAAGGAGCCCGGCCGGATGAACACCCATAAGCATGCCCGATTGACCTTCCTACGTCGCCTCGAAATGGTCCAGCAATTGATCGCCCATCAAGTTTGTGTGCCTGAAGCGGCCCGCGCCTATGGGGTCACCGCGCCGACTGTGCGCAAATGGCTGGGCCGCTTCCTGGCTCAGGGCCAGGCGGGTTTGGCCGATGCGTCCTCGCGCCCGACGGTCTCGCCCCGAGCGATTGCGCCGGCCAAGGCGCTGGCTATCGTGGAGCTGCGCCGCAAGCGGCTGACCCAAGCGCGCATCGCCCAGGCGCTGGGCGTGTCAGCCAGCACCGTCAGCCGCGTCCTGGCCCGCGCCGGTCTGTCGCACCTGGCCGACCTGGAGCCGGCCGAGCCGGTGGTGCGCTACGAGCATCAGGCCCCCGGCGATCTGCTGCACATCGACATCAAGAAGCTGGGACGTATCCAGCGCCCTGGCCACCGGGTCACGGGCAACCGACGCGATACCGTTGAGGGGGCCGGCTGGGACTTCGTCTTCGTGGCCATCGATGACCACGCCCGCGTGGCCTTCACCGACATCCACCCCGACGAGCGCTTCCCCAGCGCCGTCCAGTTCCTCAAGGACGCAGTGGCCTACTACCAGCGCCTGGGCGTGACCATCCAGCGCTTGCTCACCGACAATGGCTCGGCCTTTCGCAGCCGCGCCTTCGCCGCGCTGTGCCATGAGCTGGGCATCAAGCACCGCTTTACCCGACCTTACCGCCCACAGACCAATGGCAAGGCCGAACGCTTCATCCAGTCGGCCTTGCGTGAGTGGGCTTACGCTCACACCTACCAGAACTCCCAACACCGAGCCGATGCCATGAAATCCTGGCTACACCACTACAACTGGCATCGACCCCACCAAGGCATCGGGCGCGCTGTACCCATCTCCAGACTCAACCTGGACGAATACAACCTATTGACAGTTCACATCTAGCGGGGATCTTCAGCTAACCAGGGAAATCAGGCCCTTAGCCGCCCGGCGCTCATCGTGCAATATTTCAGAGAAATACCATTCGTATTTGGATGTTCTTGCCTTCGCGTTAGAAGCGGCGCGGGCATTGCCGTTGTATGCAGCGCAATTCATGCGGTTTTTTTGCTGTATTGCCGTCCTCCTGATTGGATTTAAGCAACCATAAACGGAATGGGCGCATGACGAATCCAAACGGTATCCGGCAAAGAGATCCCGCTACCGTGCTGATCACGGGGGCGACCGGTGGCATCGGAGCCGCCCTTGCCCGCGAGTACGCACAGTCCGGCGCTCGTACCCTGATCCTGCAAGGCCGCAACGAAGCGCGGCTACAGGAGCTGGCGACAGAATTTTCGGCCATGGGCGTGCACGTCGAGACCCGGGTACTGGACCTTCGAGACCATGAGGCACTGACCCGATGGCTGCAAGATGTGTGCGCGCGCAACGACCTTGATCTGGTCGTGGCCAACGCTGGCGTCAACATCGATGTCGGCCCGGCCAACGCCGGCGAAAACTGGCCGGACGTACTGCGTTTGCTGGATGTCAACGTGCGGGCCGTCTTCGCGACTGTGCATGGCGTATTGCCGAGCATGCGCGCGCGTCGCACCGGCCAGATTGCCTTGATCAGTTCGCTGGCCGCCTGGCGCGGCCTGCCCGAGACGCCCAGCTACAGCGCCAGCAAGGCGGCGGTAAAAGTCTATGGCGAGGCATTGCGCGATAACCTGGCCGGCGAGGGGGTGCGCATCAATGTCGTGATGCCCGGCTACGTCGAATCGCAAATGTGTTTTGACATGCCAGGCCCCAAACCCTTCTTGTGGGGCGCGCCCAAGGCAGCGCGTGTCATACGCCTGGGGCTGCGCGCCAATCGGTCGCGCATCAGTTTCCCTTTCCCGCTGAATCTCGGCTGCTTTTTGCTGGCTGTCATTCATCCCGCCGTGTCAGGCTGGATTCTGCGCAGGATGGGCTACGGTGCTTGAGTCGCTCTGGCTGCCTCTGCTGCCGCCCGTTGCAATCGGCCTGCTGCTTGGCTGGCTGATGGAATCCCTGCTGCTGCCCCGACCGGCCGCGCCCTGGCGGCGTCCGGCAGCCGCCAACCTGATACATGTCGCGGTTTGGCTCGTCGCGTTTGGGCTGGAGCTGGCCCTGTTTCGCAGGCCTTACTTCGCGGTGGTCAACGTCCTGGCGATTCAACTCGTGATCGTTCTGGTCAGCCGCGCGAAGTACCAGGCTTTGCAGGAACCGTTCGTTTACCCCGATTTCGAGTACTTCACGGACGCGATAAAACATCCCCGTTTGTACGTACCGTTTTTTGGCGTGTGGAATGCGCTGGCCGCTGCCGCGGGCTATGGCGTGGCGCTGTGGGCGGGACTGGCGTTGGAGCCATCGATCCTCAGTGGCGCCGACGGGTCACCAGCGGCGCCAGGCGTGGCGCCGTTGCCCTTGACCCTGCTGGTCATCGGTCTGTGCGTAGTGGGCGTATTGAGCGCCAAATGGGCTGGCCGGCGGGTGGTCGTGGATTTCGATGCGGACAACGATTTGCGGCGCCTGGGGTTGATCGCTGCCCTGTGGGCTTATGCGAAAGCAGAGCGTGAGCCCATCGCTTTCTTGCAGGAGCAGGCGCCATTCGCAGCTAAGGCAGTGGGCGTTCCGCTGACTGAGTTGCCTGATCTCGTGTGCATTCAGAGTGAATCGTTCTTCGATGTGCGGCGCGCCTTCCCGATCGTCAAAAAGGACGTGCTCTCTAATTTTGACCAACTCTGCGCTGAGTCTGTTGCGTATGGGCAGTTGGAGGTCGCGGCGAGGCTGACCTGCCCCCAGATTTAGTACGGCACCGACATAGAGCCCAGGGGTAAAAGACCTTCTTTCTGATGAGCCTGCACGAATTGCGCCGGCGTTAAATATCCGAGCGCGCTGTGAGGCCGATCGGTGTTGTACTCGACTCGCCAGTTTTCGATCAAGCTTTTAGCCTGTCGCAGGGACAAGAACCAGTGCTCGTTAAGGCATTCGTCGCGGAACTTGCCGTTGAAACTTTCGATATAAGCGTTCTCCACCGGCTTACCCGGCCGAATAAACGACAGCTTTACGCCTGCTTGGTAGGCCCAGGCGTCCAAGGCTCTTCCGGCGAACTCTGGCCCGTTGTCCACGGTAATAGATCGCGGCAGGCCACGCATCTCCGCCAGCCGTTGCAGCACCATGGCAACACGCAGTCCCGGCAACGACGTATCGACCTCGATGGCCAGGCATTCGCGAGTGTAGTCATCGACGATAGTCAAACAGCGGAATCGGCGGCCATAGGCTAGGCCGTCGGCCACAAAGTCCATTGACCAACTCTGATTCGGCGCGATTGCCGCTGGGCGAACCACGCGCTCGGTCATTAATGTCCTGACCGCCTCGCGTTTGGCCTGCGGGCTGACTACTTTCGGCTTAGCAGATCCTGAAGCGCCGCCTTGTCCAGCATCGACTCGGCCAACAGCTTCTTGAGCTTGTTGTTCTCCTGCTCCAGCTCCTTGAGCCTCTGAGCGTCCGACACCGTCATGCCACCGAACTTCGCCTTCCAGTTGTAGTACGTTGCCTCGGAGATTCCGTGCTTGCGGCACAACTCTGCGGGCTTGGCACCTGCATCGGCTTCCTTGAGCACGCCGATGATTTGCTCTTCCGTAAATCGTTTCTTCATTGCCATTCCTTTGGGAACGGACTCTACATCGATTTCGTACTAATCACGGGGAGCAGGTCACCCGCGCCTATGGGGTCACCGCGCCGACTGTGCGCAAATGGCTGGGCCGCTTCCTGGCTCAGGGCCAGGCGGGCTTGGCCGATGCGTCCTCGCGCCCGACGGTCTCGCCCCGAGCGATTGCGCCGGCCAAGGCGCTGGCTATCGTGGAGCTGCGCCGCAAGCGGCTGACCCAAGCGCGCATCGCCCAGGCGCTGGGCGTGTCAGCCAGCACCGTCAGCCGCGTCCTGGCCCGCGCCGGTCTGTCGCACCTGGCCGACCTGGAGCCGGCCGAGCCGGTGGTGCGCTACGAGCATCAGGCCCCCGGCGATCTGCTGCACATCGACATCAAGAAGCTGGGACGTATCCAGCGCCCTGGCCACCGGGTCACGGGCAACCGACGCGATACCGTTGAGGGGGCCGGCTGGGACTTCGTCTTCGTGGCCATCGATGACCACGCCCGCGTGGCCTTCACCGACATCCACCCCGACGAGCGCTTCCCCAGCGCCGTCCAGTTCCTCAAGGACGCAGTGGCCTACTACCAGCGCCTGGGCGTGACCATCCAGCGCTTGCTCACCGACAATGGCTCGGCCTTTCGCAGCCGCGCCTTCGCCGCGCTGTGCCATGAGCTGGGCATCAAGCACCGCTTTACCCGACCTTACCGCCCACAGACCAATGGCAAGGCCGAACGCTTCATCCAGTCGGCCTTGCGTGAGTGGGCTTACGCTCACACCTACCAGAACTCCCAACACCGAGCCGATGCCATGAAATCCTGGCTACACCACTACAACTGGCATCGACCCCACCAAGGCATCGGGCGCGCTGTACCCATCTCCAGACTCAACCTGGACGAATACAACCTATTGACAGTTCACAGCTAGGCGGCTGCGCCGGCGGACATGCCTCCACTAAATGATTGGAGTCTCCTCCGTGACCACAGTGCCGCCTGCGCCGTTTTGGCCAATGATTGGTGTTTTCTCAAAAGGCATATTGCGCATCCCGTATCTGGATGTCTTTTTGGGCCAGCCCGTGCAAGCCTGTAACCGACGCACACCAGTCACAGGCCTGAGCGCCATTGTTGGGTGGGGGATGCGGCCGAGCACGCACCACGCGCGCAACTACGCGCTGCGCCACGGCCTGCCTTTTTTTGCTCTGGAAGACGGCTTTCTGCGTTCTTATGCGCCGGGGCCGACGACGCCTCCGTTGTCGATGGTGATGGACGTGGAGGGTATTTACTACGACGCGTCGCGCCCCGGGACGCTGGCCATGATGCTGGAGTCCGACAAAGATCTGCTGGTGGGTCGCGTGCACGAAGTGCGCTGTGCGCGGGAGCTGATACTGGCGCATCGACTCAGCAAGTACAACCATGCGCCAGACGCGCCGGCCGGGAGACTGGGGGACGTGCGACTTGCTGTGCTGGTAGTGGATCAGACGCGTGGCGATATGAGTGTGCGGCAGGCAGGGGGATCGCCCGAGGTGTTCGAGACGATGTTGCGCGCGGCGATCCGGGAGAATCCTGGCTCCCGGATCTACGTCAAGACACATCCCGAAGTCAATGGCGGTCGTAAGGCGGGCTATCTGGGCACGATCGATGCCGATGTCAGCATACTGCACGAAGATCTCAACCCGCTTAGCCTGATGCCTATGGTCGACCGTGTGTACGTGGTGTCTTCGCACATGGGTTTCGAAGCGTTAATGGCCGGCAAACCGGTGACTTGTTTTGGCACGCCTTGGTATTCAGGATGGGGGCTGACCGATGATAGGCGGCGCGCGCTGCTGCGGGGACGTTCGCGCAGCATGGAAGAGCTGTTTGCCGCAGCTTACTTCGACTATACGCGCTATCTCAACCCGCACACGCATGAGCGAGGCACGATCTTCGACGTGATCGAGTGGCTGGTGCGGCAGCGCGAGCAGACCGCTCGCGAGCGGGGCCGCAGCATCGCCGTGGGTTTCCGGCGCTTGAAGGCATCAAACGTGCGGCCCTTGCTGGGTCTGGATGCGTCTCGGGTGCGTTTTGTACGCAATGTCGGCGAGGCCGTTGCCCTGAAGCCGGGTCCGCAGGATCGACTGATTATATGGGGGGCGGACCCCGCGCCGGAGCTGGCTTTGTTGGCCCGCAGCAGCGCGGCACGCCTGGTGCGTATGGAAGATGGTTTTTTGCGGTCGGTGGGACTGGGTTCGGATTTCGTGCCGCCATTGTCGCTGGTGCTGGACGAGCAGGGGCTGTATTTCGATCCGCGCCAGCCTTCGGCTTTGGAAACTCTGCTGAACACTCGCGCCTTCAGTGAAGACGATCTCGCGCGTGCCCGTGCAGTGCGCCAGACCATTGTCGAGCAGGGGCTAACCAAGTACAACGTTGAGCCGCGTCGGATGCCGGACTGGGATGCCGGCGGGCGCAAGGTGGTTCTGGTGCCGGGTCAGGTCGAAGACGATGCATCCATCCTCTCGGGATGCACGGCTGTTGCCACGAATCTAGCCTTGTTGCGCGAAGCCAGGATTGCCGAGCCGCAAGCCTACATCGTCTACAAACCGCATCCCGATGTCATGGTGAAGAACCGCGCCGGCTGGGTCTGCCTGGAGGAGGCGGCGCAATGGGCGGACCGAGTGGAGACGTGCTGTTCGGTCGTGAGCTGCATCGAAGCGGCGGACGCGGTACACACCATGACTTCGCTGTCCGGCTTCGACGCCCTCTTACGTGGCAAGAGCGTCACGGTATATGGCGCGCCGTTCTACGCAGGCTGGGGGTTGACTCGGGACCATCACCCGTTGCCGCGCCGCAAACGCGACCTGCAGCTCGATGAGCTAGTTGCCGGCGCGCTCTTGCATTACCCGCTGTATTGGGATCGGAAGTTCCAGGGCTACACGCGCTGCGAGTCCGCCATCGGTCAGCTCGCCCGGGCCCGCGAGCGCGCGCCGACGACACCTCGGCTGGCAGGGCGGCTACTCAGAAAAATTTGTATGTACGTCAAGGGCGAATTCCGGCTGCAGGGTTAAGCCGTCGCCACACAAAAAAGGGAGTTCGCACTGAAGGAAGGTGCGCGAAGCAGAGCAGTCGATGAAGCGTTCATTTTTATTTCTGCAGGGCGTGTGTTCGCCGTTTTTTGCGCGTATGGGGATGCGGTTGCGGGCCCTGGGACATGAGGTCGTCAAGGTGAACTTCACCGTGGGCGACACAGTGTATTGGCAAAAGGACGGGGCGGTGGCCTATCGTTCGGGAATGCCGGCCTTGTCGGCTTTCTATTCCGAGCTATTCGCTAGCCGGAGCATCACCGATGTCATGCTGTTCGGTGATTGCCGCCCGGTACATCGGCCTGCTGTTTTGCTGGCGCGCAGCAAGGGCGTGCGCGTCCATGTGTTTGATGAAGGATATTTTCGGCCTTATTGGGTGACGATGGAGCAGGGCGGGGTGAATGCGCATTCATCGTTGCCGCGCGATCCCCAGTGGTATTGCGATGCCGCCCGCAAAGTGCCCAGATATGGCAATGGCCTGCCGTTTGCATCTCCCTTCTGGCAACGCGCGGCTCATGACGTGGGATATAACGTCTGGGCCGGCCTGAATCCGCTGCTGTACCCGGGTTACTGCAGCCATGTCCCTCACAATCCGCTGGCGGAGTATCTCAGCTATGCGAGGCGCGGCTGGCGTGTTTATCGACGTCGGGGCGCCGATGCGCGGACCATCGCCAGTGTCGTGGCGGTCAGCGAACGGCAGCCGTTCTTCCTCTTTCCTCTGCAACTGGGCTCCGACGCCCAAATTCGGTGGCACTCCCCGTTCGAGGACATGCGCCATGCCTTGGGCCATGTGATGCGCTCTTTCGTGCGGCACGCGCCGGTGCGCACTGCGCTGGTAATCAAGAACCATCCCTTGGATCCTGGCTTCGTTGACTATCGAGCGTACACTCGGCGTCTTGCCGTCGAGTACGGCTTGCAAGACCGGGTGCACTATCTGGAGAGTGGGCATCTGCCCACCCTGCTGTCGCATGCAACCGGGGTGGTGACGATCAATAGCACCGTAGGCGGCTCCTCGTTGGCTCACGGATGTCCGACGATTGCGTTGGCACCCGCCATCTATTCCTTGCCAGGGCTCACGTTCCAGCATGGGCTAGACTGCTTCTGGACTGAATACTCCGTGCCCGAGGACGCGCTTTTCCATGCTTTCCGTAATGTGGTCATCCACGCTACCCAGATCAACGGAGGGTTCTACTGCCAGCGAGGCATCGATATGGCAGTGGAAAACGCTCTGCCCCGACTGTCGCAGCCGTGGGCAAGGCTGGATCCAGTTCTAGGAGCGTTGGAGCGCCAGTCGGAGCTGGCCAGTTCCTGATCTGGCCTGGCTTATTCGATGCACAGCGGCGGCAGGTTCTTGACGAGGTCGTCGATGGCCTTGATCTGCGCCAGATAGGGCTCCAATTGGGCGAGCGGCAGCGCGCTTGGGCCGTCGCACAGTGCGTTGGCCGGATCAGGATGGGCTTCCAGGAAGAGGCCGGCCAGGCCCAGGGCCATGGCCGAGCGTGCGAGTTGGGCGCTTTGCTGGCGCCGGCCGCCTGAGGCGGCTCCACCCGGGTCACGCTGTTGCAGGGCGTGGGTGACGTCGAAGATGACCGGCAGGCCGCCTGTGGTTTTTTTCATGACGTCAAACCCGAGCATGTCGACGACCAGGTTGTCGTAGCCGAAGCAGGTGCCGCGGTCGCAGAGAATGAGTGTCTCGTTGCCGGCTTCACGGAATTTTTCCGTGATGTGGACCATTTGCGAAGGGCTGAGAAACTGCGGTTTTTTGATGTTGATGACTTTGCCGGTCCGGGCCAGGGCGACGACCAGGTCGGTCTGGCGCGCCAGAAAGGCCGGCAGTTGCAGGACGTCGGCGACTTCGGCGACGACGGGGGCTTGCCAGGGTTCATGCACATCGGTGATGACAGGCACACCGAACTCCGCTTTGACCTTCTCGAAGATGCGCATGCCGGCTTCCAGGCCCGGGCCGCGGTACGAGTGGATGGAGGAGCGGTTGGCTTTGTCGAAGCTGGCCTTGAAGACGTAGGGGATGCCCAGTTTCTGGGTGACACGCACATATTCGGCGCAGGCGTTGAGGGCCAGGTCTTCGGATTCCAGGACATTGATGCCGCCAAAGAGCACAAGGGGCGATTCGTTGGCGCAGCGGATGGTGTCCGTGATGTGAATGCTGAGCGTCATTTGGATTCTCGGTTCAGAGCAGGGCTTTCAATTTGCGGATGGTTTGCTGAATTTGTTCTTCGGTGTGCATGAATGATATGAAAAAGCGCAGACGAGCGACTTTCTCGGGCACGGCCGGGTAAAGAATGGGTTGGACGTTGATGCCCTGTTCGAACAACTGGGCCGACAGGCGGGTTGCCTTGAGCGAGCTGCCGACGATGACAGGCACGACGGCCAGGCCTTCGCTGGTGCCGGTGTCCAGCCCGGCGGCACGCGCCTGTGTCAGAAACTGCCTGCCGCGGGTCTGCAGGACCCGGGCCCGTTCGGGCACGTCATGCATGCGCTTGAGCGCCGCGAGCGCGGCGGCGGCCACCGGCGGCGGCATGCCGACGCTGTACAGAAACCCCGGTGCCAGGAATTTCAGGTGTTCGACCAGGGCGCTTTCGCCGGCGATATAGCCGCCGCAGGCGGCCAGGGTTTTGCTGAGGGTACCCATCCAGATGTCGACGTCGCCGCCATCCAGGTTGAAGTGCTCGCGAATGCCCAGGCCGCGCGGGCCCATGACGCCCAGGGAGTGCGCTTCGTCGACCATGAGGAAGCAGCGATGGCGACGCTTGAGCTCGATGAAGCGCGGCAGGTCGGGGTAGTCGCCGTCCATGCTGTAGATGCCTTCGAGCACGATGAGGACGCGCTCGAACTGGTGGCGCTGTTCGTCGAGCAGGTTGTCCAGCGTGCTCCAGTCATTGTGCGGAAAGGGCAGGCGCCGGGCACCAGACAGTTGGATGCCTTGCAGGATGCTGTTGTGGATCAGCTCGTCATGCAGGATGAGGTCGCGCGGGCCGAACAAGTGGCCGATGGTCGATACGTTGGTGGCGTGGCCGCTGACGAAGGTGACGGCGTCGTCCACGCCATACAGGCGCGCGATCTCGAGCTCCAGTTCGCGGTGAATCGGGCGCTCGCCCGAGACCAGGCGGCTGGCCGAGACCGACGTGCCATAACGATCGATGGCTTGCTTGGCCGCGTCGTTGACGATGGGGTCGCCGGACAAGCCCAGGTAGTTGTAGCTGGAGTAGTTGATGTAGGTCTGGCCGCCGATGCGTGTCTGGTCGCTGGCGGTGCCTTCATGCAGCTTGAAGAACGGATTCTGCAGGCCGAGCCGGGCGGCGCCATCGTTGAGGATGCGCAATTGCTTGTAGCTGGGATGCAGATGAAATTTATAGAACTCTTCCGCAATGGCATGCCGGTGGCTGCTCGGGCGAGGCGCGGCCGCGGCGTCCACAGCAGGCGCGGCCTGGCGCAGCTTGCGCTCCAGGGCCTGCTGTATCAACTTGTCTTTCAGCCCCGCCGCCAGGCCGGGTAGTTTGGGTTTGCTCACGATGCGGATAGGTACAGGGCAAATCGGCCAGGCCCGGGTCTGTTGACCCGGGCCTGGCCGGAAAGGGTTTACTGAATCATACGCTGCGGGCCGTCGGCCTCGCCGCTTTTGAGGTCCGCGACGAACGCGTCGATGGCAGTGGCCGAAACATCTGCGGCGTGATCCGCCACCAACTTCTCGACGGTCGAGGCGACGTGGTCGCCTGGCGTGGCGGCGGGCTCTCCGCGCAACAGCAAAATGAGACGGCCGGCCAGTTTGTTGACGGTCGGGCTTTCGGACAAGGCCATGACGGGTAACCGGATGCCGAAGCGGTTTTCCAGCGCGACGATGAGTTCCACCCCGATCAGCGAATCCAGGCCCATGTCGTAGATCGACCGCTCCGGGTCGATCTTGTCGGCGGAAACGCGCAGGATCTCGCCGATTTCGGTCTTGAGCATGTCGCCAAAGGCGGCCTGCAGCGCCGTGTCGTCCAGCGTGGCCAGCAGATGAGCGATGTCATTGGCGTCGCCAGCATCGTGGTCGCTGTCTCCTGCGCGGCGAGCCAGGCTGCTGAACTTGGGGGCGCTGGCCGTGGGCAGGAAGCGGTTCAGGGCGTGCCAGTCCAACTCCAGAACGGCCAGGCCGTTGCTGCGAGTCTGCAGCATGACCTCCAGCGCGGCCAGCGCCTCGCCTGAAGGAATGGCCGAGCCGCCCATGCGGCTTTGCAGGGCGTCGCGGATGGCTTCATTGCGCGCCAGAAAGCCGACATCGTCGATGGCGCCCCAGCGCACGCAGGTCGCGGGCAGGCCGCTGGCGCGGCGGTGCATGGCCAGGGCTTCCAGCCACATATTGGCGGCGACGTAGTTGCTCTGCCCAGGGTTGCCGAACAGGGTGGTGGCCGACGAGTAGTAGACGCAGAAATCGAGTGCCGCGTCGCGGGTGAGCGCATGCAGGTGATAGGCCCCCAGCACTTTGGCGGCCATGGTACGTTCGATCTGCGCGGCGCAGGTATTGCGCGCCAGGCCGTCGTCGATCACCACGGCGGCATGCACCAGCCCGCGCAGGGGCGGCATGCTGCGGCCGGTGTGGGCCAGCAGTTTCTGCAAGGCATCGCGGTCGGTGACGTCGCAGGCCGCCGCATGTACCGACACGCCCGCAGCCTTGAAGGCAGCAAGGGCTTCCTTGGCCTGGTCGCTCTGGGGGCCGCTGCGGCTGATGAGGATGAGGTGCCGGGCGCCTTTTTCGACCAGCCATTGCGCGGTGCGCAGCCCGAAACCGCCCAGGCCTCCCGTGACCAGATAGCTGGCATCGGCGGCCAGGACCAGCGGCTCGGCGGGCGGGTCGGCCGGCCGGTGCAGGCGCCGGATGCCATGGCGGTACGTCACAACGATCTTGCCGATCTGGCGCGCCTGCTGCATGTAGCGGAAGGCGTCTACCACGTCGTTGGCGTCAAACACGGTGTAGGGCAGGGGGTGCAGTGCGCCGTCGGCGAACAATTGCATCATCTCGCCGAACAGGCGCTGCGTCAGGTCGGGGCGTTCGTTCATCAGCTGATCGGCGTCGATACCGAAATAACTGATGTTGTTGCGGAACGGGCGCAGACCGATGCGGGTGTTTTCGTAGAAGTCGCGCTTGCCCAGTTCCAGGAAGCGGCCAAAGGGCCGCAGGACCTGGAGATTGCGGTTGATGGCTTCGCCAGCCAGGGAGTTGAGCACGACGTCCACGCCTTGGCCGCCGGTCTCGGCCAGGATCTCGTCGGCGTAGGCCAGCGAACGCGAGTCGTAGACGTGGGCCACGCCCATCATGCGCAGGAAATCCCGTTTTTCTTCGGAGCCGGCCGTCGCATAGATATCGGCACCCAGCCATTGGGCCAATTGGATGGCTGCAATGCCCACGCCGCCCGCGGCACCGTGGATGAGGATTTTTTCGCCTTCCTGCAGGTGCGCCAGGTGATGCAAGGCGTAGTAGACCGTGAAGAAGGTGCTGGGGATGGTGGCCGCCGCTTCAAAAGAGAAGTTGGCCGGAATCCGCGAGATGGCGGCCGCGCGCGTGAGCACGCGGTCACCAAAGCTGGCCGGGCCGAAGCCCACGACCGCTTCGCCCACGCGGTATTGCGTCACGGCCGGGCCGATCCGGCTCACCACGCCGGCGAACTCCAGGCCAAGGCTGGGGCCGGCAAAGCCGTTTTCGATGGCTTCGTCGGACAGCAGCCCAAGCGAATACATCACGTCGCGGAAGTTCAGCCCGGTGGCGTGGATCTGGACCTCGATCTGATCATCCTGGGGGCGGCCGCGGTGTAGCTTTCCCAGCGCAGATTGCGCAACTGGCCGGGAAAGGAAAACCCCAGGCGGCTGGCATTGGGAGTGGCGGGGCTGGGGCTTAGCGGCCTTGGGGGGGGCACCACCCGCAGGCGCGGGGCAAAACGCTCGCCCAGCGCGCCAAACAGCACCTCGTCTTCGGCGTCGGGGTAGCGCACCTCGCGGGCAAGCGCGGCAATGGCGGCGGTGCCTTGCGGCAGATCCGCCAGCCGGATGCGGTAATTGGAGGCTTCGTTGGCCAGCGTGCGCCCGTAGCCCCAGAGGGCCGCGTCGCCGATGGCCGGGTCTTGAGGGGTGCCGCCGCCCATGGAGACCCCGGCGTTGCGGGTGACGATCCAGATCGTGGCGGCTGTCGCGGTGCGTTCGCAGGCCTGCGTGAGCGCGGCGGCCAACGCGCAACGCTGGACCTGCGCGTGCAGGCGGGCGGCATCGTCGGCGCTATCCGCTCCCCAGCCGTCCAGCAGCAGGATGTCGTGCAACGGGCCATGCCGGTTCTGTGTGTCCTGAATGAGGGCATCCAGTTGATCGGCTGTGTTGCCCGAAGCGAGCTGGCTGAGTTGGCCCTGCGCCTGCAGCTCGGTGTGCAGGGCCTGGGCCAGGGCCTGGTCAGGCCCGGCTGCGCTGGCCAAGATCAGTTGGCGGCGGATATCGGCCGCCGGGACAAGGGGCTGCGCCGCAGGCAGACTGGCAAGCAGCAGATAGGCACCCGTATAGGGGCTGGCGGTCAGTTCGATGACGGGTTCGCAAGCCAGGCCCTGGTCATGCAGCCATTGCTGCCAGCGGCTGGCCGGCGGCAAGGCCGTGACGTTGTCGGCGCCTTGCCACCATTGCGGGCGGCCGCCAAAGACGAAGTCCAGCCAGGGCGAAGGATGGGTGCCTCGCAACAGCAGTTTGCCGTCCGGTTTGAGGCTGGCGCGCGCGTAGTTCAAGGCCTGCTGGCAGGCATGCAGGGTGTCGAATTCGCAGTGGACAATGATCAGGTCATAGCGCGCTGCGGGCGAGGCAAGGGTCTCGTCGTTCAGCAGTATCGCGCTGGCATCGGGGAAGCTGTCCATCAGCGCGTGGCGGGCGTCATCGATGGCCTGGCTGTCTGGGCAGGCATAGCTATAGTCGGCCACGCCAAAGTCCATCGACGCGCAGCAGGCCGGCCCGATCAACGGCGCGCCTTGCGCGATCTCCAGAACGGCGGCGAGTTGCTGTCCGGTTTCCGCGCCCAGCAGCAGGCGGCTGACGGCAGTCGGTGTCACCGCAAGCGGGATGATGTCGTCGACCTCGGCCTTGCCTTGCAAAAGGGCAGTCAAATGCTGGCCGACGCGGCCGGCGGCGTAGATGGCCGGGAAGTAATCGGGGTACTCGCGCAGCAGGCTGTTCCAGATGTCGGCTGCGGTTGGCTGGCCTTCCTCGTCAGGGGGCAAGGTCCAGCCGGTGGGCGCGGGCTGCGCTACACCGGCGGCCACGCAACGCTGCAACACGTGCTCGAACAGCGCCACCGTCTGCGGGGCGCGACGCAGACGCCGCTCGATGAGCGCCGCCGACAGTGTCAGCCCGCCCGAGGCCTGGGCGCGCAAGGCTTCCAGCGACAGCCGGTCGCACAGGCTCTCGAGCAAGGGTCGACCTCTTGCGCATACCGGTCGTTGGCGCGTTGCGCGGTCGTCTCGAGCATGCGCTCGATGTCGCGCAGCAGAGCGCTCGTCTGCAGCGGGTTGTCCGCCGCCGGCGCCAGCGGATGGGGGCGGGGCGTGAGCACGCAGTCGATGACGTCCAGGTGCTCGCCTGCGCCTTTGCTCAGCCGGATGCTGCGAAAGCGCGCGTCGCGCACACTGGCCAGGGGCCGGCCCTGGGCATCGAACAGAACGAAGTCCGCTGTCAGGGAGTGCGGAGCACGCCGCCGCAGGCGTGCGCGTGCATAGCTGGGTTGGCCTTGCCCGGCATGCAGGCTCAGGCGGCCAATCTTGGCCGGCACGAAAGCGATGCCCTGCCCGATGGCCGGATCATCCTTGAGCAACTGAATAATGAGTTGGAAGCTGCAATCCAGAAGCGCCGGATGCAGATGCGTGCTGGCCAGTTCGGCGGCCAGGCTGGCGTCGGGTTGCAGGACGGCGAGTACGCTGTCGGCGGATTCGTTCCAGCCATGCGCGACGGCGCGGAAAGCCGTGCCATAGTCCAGGCCGACCGCGCGCGTGAGGCGCTCGTGGTCATGCCGGTCGAAGTCGGGCGGGCGCGTCGGGATGTTCAGCGCAGGGATCTGGCCTAAGCCGATCGCGCCGGCCTCTTGGCGGATGCGGCCGCTGGCGTGGGGTGTCCAGGGCTCTTGGCTGCCTTGCTCGCGCGCCAGGATACGAAACCGGCCATCGGCCTCGTCCAGTTCAAAACGCAGACGCTTGCTGGGCGAGGCCGCCAGCAAGAGCGGCGCCCGGATTTCCAGCTCTTCGATATCGGCGTAGTCGCCGGGATGGGATTGCAGGGCAGCGGCCAGGGCCAGCTCGGCAAAACCTGTGCCGGGAAAGACGACGGCCTCGCCCACGACGTGGTCGGCCAGCGATGGCTGCAACTGGGTGTCGAGCACGTTCTCCCACAGCCCGGGGTGCTGCGCATGGCGATAGCCCAGCAGCGGATGGGCGCGCTTGCGCGTGAGCAGCAAGGGCGACTCGGCTGTGATGGCATGCCAGTGACGCTCGCGCTGCCAGGGGTAGGCGGGCAGGTTGGCGTGCTCGCCTTGCCAGGGAAAGAGCGTGCCCCAATCGACATCGGCGCCGCTGAGGATCAGTTGCGCGGCCACGTCGTGGATTTTTTCGGGGTCATCGCTGCCGCGCGACGCCGTGATCAGGATGCGGCCCGTCGCCCCGGCGGTATGCAGGGCATCCTTGAGATAACCTCGCAGGACGGGGTGAGGGCCGATTTCCACGAAGCTATTGAACCCGTCGGCGATGGCCGATGCGCAGGCGGGCTCAAACAGCACGGGCAGGCGCACGTTGCGCCACCAGTAGGCGGCATTGAGCGCCCGCCCGGGTTAGGCCTGGCCGCTGACGGAAGAGTAAAAAGGGATATTCACGTCGCGCGGCTTGATGTCGGCCAGCGACTGTTGGATGCCACCTTCGATGGGGTCCATCGCCGCGCTATGGAAGGCATAGTCCAGGCTCAGACGGCGATGGAAGATGCTGCGCTCGCCAAGCGCGGCCTCCAAGACGTCGAGCAAGGCCGGATCGCCTGCCACGGTCGCGCCGCGGTAACTGTTGGCTCCGGCTATGGACAGGCCACGGCCCAGTTTCAGTTCGGCAATCAGGGCCTCGGTTTCCGCGGCGCTGATGCCCACGGCCGTCATGCGGCCCTTGCCCTTGGTCAGCCCTTGCAGCCGGCTGCGGTGGTAGATGACACGCACGGCATCGGGCAGCGACAGGGCGCCGCAGGCCCAGACAGCGGCGACTTCGCCCACGCTATGCCCCATCGTCGCGGCCGGAACCACGCCGCGTTGCGCCAGCATGCGGGTGATGCCGACCTGCAGCGCAAACAAGGTCGGCTGTGCGATTTCGGTGAAGTCATAGCGCTCATTGGCGCTGAGGCTGCTCAGCTCGGCGGCAGGCGAGAAGTCGGCATGTTCGGAAAACAGCGCATCGACTTCGTGCACGGCCGACGCAAACACCGGGTCGGCCATGAGGCGCTTGCCCATGCCCGCCCATTGCGAGCCATTGCCCGAGTAGACAAACACCGGGCCGCGCGCGTCAGCCTGCACGGTTTCGGTGGCGACCCGGTATTTGGGCGCGCGGTCCTCGGCCAGCAACTGCAGGTCATCGGCGGCGCGCAGCCTGTCGCTGGCAAACACCAGGGCGCGATGCGGCTGCCAGTCGCGCCGTAACGCGGCGTGATACGCCACGTCGTAGAGCGGGCGGACGGTGTCCTGCCGCAGGCGCTGGGCCATGGCGGCGGCGGCGTCCCGCAAGGCTTGTTGTGTCTTGCCACTGACGATCAACGGAACGGGTGCGTTCTTGACCAGCTTGGTGGCCGAGGGTTCGGCCACGCAGGGCGGGCTTTCGAGGATGACGTGCGCGTTGGCGCCGCCAAAGCCGAAGGAGTTCACGCCGATGGTGAGCTTGCCTTGCGGCTTGAGGGGGCGGTTCTGCGTGGCGACCTCGATGTTCCAGTCGTCAAACGCAATGTTGGGGTTGAGCGTGCGCACGCCGATGGTCGCTGGCACCACACGGTGATTCAACGCGTAAATGGCCTTGACCAGCCCGGCCACGCCCGAGGCGGGCTCCAGGTGGCCGAGGTTGCTCTTGACGGACCCGATGGGCAGGGGTTGCGTGACCGGGCGGCGCTTGCCTAGTGCCGCGCCGATAGCGCGGGTTTCGATCGGGTCGCCGACCGAGGTGCCCGTGCCATGGGCTTCGAGATAGTCGAGTTCGGCCGGCGAAATGCCGGCTTGCGCGTAGACGTGGCGCAGCAAGTCGGCCTGCGCTTCGGCGCTGGGCACGGTCAGGCCGGCTTTGCGGCCATCGGTGTTGATCGCGGTGGCCGCCACGACGGCCAGGATGCGGTCGCCGTCGGCGAGGGCCTGGTCATAGTCTTTGAGGACGAAGATGCCGCCGCCTTCCGAGCGCACGTATCCATCGCCGGAGGCGTCGAACACATTGCACTGGCCGCTGGGCGAGAGCATGGACGCTTTCGAGAAGGTAATGAAACCGTAGGGGTGCAAATGCAGGCTGATGCCACCGGTCAACGCGTAGGTGCACTCTCCGCTTTGAATGGCGCGGCAGGCCTGGTGAAGCGCCACCATCGACGAGGAGCAGGCCGTGTCCAGCGCAATGCTGGGGCCGCGCAGATCAAAAAAATACGACAGGCGATTGGCGGCGATGCTGGCGGTGTTGCCGGTGGCCGTGGACGCGTCGATGGCCCCCAGGTCTTCCGACATCCGATAGGCATAGTCGGCGCTGGAAATGCCGATGTACACGCCGCAGTTGGAGCCGCGCAGGTGGGTGGGTTTGACGCCGGCGTCCTCCAGCGCCTCCCAGCTCATCTCCAGCAACAGCCGTTGTTGCGGATCCATGAGCGAGGCTTCGCGTGGCGAAATACCAAAAAAATTGGCGTCGAACTGGGATACATCCCCCAGAGAACCTGCTGCACGCGTATAGGCGGAGCCTGGGTGGTTCTTGTCAGGATGCAGATAGGCATCCTCGGACCAGCGTGTTGCGTCGACCTGGGTGATCAGGTTTTTGCCATCGAGCAGGTCGGACCAATAGTGTTCGGTGCTGGTCCCCGGAAAACGGAAGGCCAGGCCGATGATCGCTACGCGTTTAGTCATGTAAGGTCTTTTCCGCTCGGGCATTGCCGGCCTGCCTGAGGCAGGCGCGAGCCATCTGCGGACCTGAGGCCCGCTTGAGAGAGAACGTGCGCAGCCTGGCCTACCGACAACAGGAGGTCGCTCAGAGACTGCGAGCGGCAGCGCGGCGTGCGTTGCAGCGTCACTGCCCGAGTCTGGTCGTTCGAGAGATCGGCATGCCGTCGGTGCAATCCTGCCGTTGAGAGCAAACGGCAAGGCGTCTGGCGCAGCCGGCCATTGCCGCTGTGCCAGACGCAGTTGGTAGATTCATAGTGTGTAGGCTGAAGCCCCATCGATCTGGTTTGCGGCTGACCCGTCACTGGTATTGCACCAATATTGAGTTTCAGCATGATTCGTCACATTCGCAGGAGTTGCCTGCATTATGCGCACTGATTCGGCCCAGCCTGCGTCAAACGTTGCCAGGGTTTATTCCGTTTGAATTTGGATCACGCAAGATGTTGCTCGGCAAGATTGCCTTGGATTGATGTTTCTCTCTTGGTTACCCAAAACGGGGGAGACCATGCCGGATAAATATGGGTACCAAATGCCGGCTCGCCTTGCATTTTCCGGTCGCGGCGCAAGAGTATCCTCAGCTGGACTTGCTCAGGCTACTCCCGGTGATAAGAGACCACAATTTGCTTCTGCCACTCCACGCGCCTTTTTTTATAATTTCGGCTGTCCGGCCGCGAGGGGTCGGACAGCCTGAGTCAGGCTGCCAGCAGTGTGCGGCGCGCGGCGATAAAGGCCTGGGCGGCTTTGTCGGCCAGGTGATGCCGGCCCGACTCGACGTATTGGCGCCCGCCTATCCAGGCCGAGCGCCGGGTGTTGCTGCGGCTGGCAGCAAACACATGCGAAGCCAACATCTGCTCGGGCGAGAAATCCGCCAGTGCGGCCAGACGGGTGTCCAGGGTGAAGAAGTCAGCCAGTCCGCCCGCGCGCAACTGCGCGCTGCCGGGCCGGCCTGATGCTCGCGCCCCGCCATCGAGCGCTTGCTGCATCAGGGCTTGTGCCACCTGTGGGCAATGGGGCAGGGCGCCGACATTGCGCTGGCGGCTGGCCAGACGCTGGCTATACTCCAGCATGAGAATTTCTTCAGCGGCATCCACGCAGATATGGCTGTCCGAGCCCAGGCCCCATGCGCCGCCGGCCTCGCGCCAGGCGCTGAACGGAAAAATACCGTCGCCGAGATTGGCTTCGGTGGTGGGGCACAGACCCGCGACCGCGCCACTGGCCGCAGCCAGGCGGATCTCTTCTTCGTCCAGGTGTGTGGCATGGACCAGGCACCAGCGATCATCGACGCGCGCGTGGTCGAGCAGCCAGCGCACGGGGCGCTGCCCGCTCCAGGCCAGGCAGTCCTCCACCTCTTTGATCTGCTCGGCGATGTGGATGTGCACCGGGGCGCCCGGCGCGATGGCGTCCAGTCCGGCCAGGGCCGGGCCGAGGCTGTCCGGTGGGACGGCGCGCAGCGAGTGCGGCGCCAGGCCCAGCACGGCGTCCTGCGCCTGACAATGCGGGTTGAGGCGCTCGAGCAAGCGCAGCATGTCGTCGGTGCTGCGGATAAAGCGGCGCTGGCCATCGTTGGGCGGCTGGCCGCCAAAGCCTGCGGTTTGATAAAGCACCGGCAGTAGCGTCAAGCGCATGCCGCTGCGGCGGGCCGCCGCCAGCAAGGCCAGGCTGAGCGTCGCGTCATCGGCGTAGGGGCGGCCGTCGGCGTCATGGTGCACGTAATGGAACTCGCAGGTGCTGCCATATCCCGCTTGCAGCATCTCGATGTAGAGCCAGGTTGCGATGTCCTCCAGGGCCTGCGGATCCAGGCGGTTGGCGAACTGATACATCAGGGTGCGCCAGCTCCAGAAGCTGTCACGGGCCTGCCCGCGGTATTCGGTCAGGCCGGCCAGGGCGCGCTGAAAGGCATGCGAATGCAGATTGGGCATGGCCGGCAGCAGCGGCCCGTCGGCCTGCGGCCACGTCCCGGCGGGTATGCCCGGCTGCACCGAGGTCAGGCGGCCATCGTCATCCCACTGCAGCAGCACATCGCGGGCCCAGCCGTCGGGCAGCAGTGCGTGTTGGGCATGGAGGGCGTTCATGCCCGGGCTCCGGCCAACGGGGTCAGGCGCACGGCAATCAGTGCCGCGCCCTCGCTGTCGGCCGCCAAGGGTAGGGCGCCTGCGTCCGTGGTCCAGAAGCCGCCCTGTCCGGGCCCAAGCGCGTGCGAACCGGCCACGGTCCAACGGCCGCTGCAGGCATAGACCAGGCTGCCGCCGGCAGGGGCGAGGGTTGCATTCGCCCGCAAGATCTGCACCTCGGCCTGCCACCCTTGGCGGCGCGTCATGACATTGAAGTCGCGTGTGCGCCCGCCCAGCAGCGAGGACAGGATGGGCTCTTCGCCGGCAAAGGAAAACGGGGCCAGCGGCGCGTCGAGCCGGTGATCGATGCGGCCGTCCTCGGTATAGAGGCGCACTCCGTCGCCATCGAGCAAGGTGATGACGCGGTCAATGCCCGCAAAGGCGGAGAAGGGGCCGTCGGCGTCGATGTCGGCGATGCTGATGCGCCAGGCAAAGCTGTCCATGGCGGCGCCGGCCGGGAAGCAGGCGAGTTCGCGCGTGGTGCCGCCGCCATTGCGCCACGGGGTGGCGGCGACGGTGGCCGTGTCGAAAAAGTGGAGCATCATGCTGAGGCTGTCATGAAAGAGAGATGACTGCTTCCATGATAGGCAGAGCCGGGCCGCCTCTGGCCGCGTTTGGGAAGCCTGGGTGCGTTGTTCCCAGTTTTCGGGAAAGCCGGAGGCGTTCAGCGTAGCGCCATTACGACAAAGACGAGCACCAGCAGGCCAATATAGATGCGGGCGTGCAGGCGGTCGGGTATGCGGCCAGCCAGTGGTGCCGACAGCCGAATGCCGGCGTAGGCGCTGAGCGTGAGCACGGCAAAGGCGCGCAGATCGACATAACCGGCATGCCAGGGGCCGATCGAGCCGGCGTGCCGCCACGCCAGAAGCACATAGGCCAGCGTGCCCACGACCACCACCGGCAGGCTCAGCGGGTTGGCCATGGCGCTGGACGAGGCCATGTCCAGGCCGCGCCGGCGCATGAGGGGCACCGTCATGACGCTGCCGCCCACGCCGAGAAAACTCGCGATCGCCCCGATGCCGATGCCCGTGCCCGCCGTGGCGGCAGGTCCCAGGGAGCGCGCGGGTGCGCCCTCCAGAAAACCCTTGCGCAGCAGGCAATCGGCAATCGTGATCCCCAGATAAATCAGAAACGCCCACCGCAACAGGCTACCACTTGCCAGGACCGCCAACGACGCACCCAATAGCGCGCCCAGCGCGATGTAGCCGGCCAGCGGCCAAATCCAGGACCATTGCAGCAGATGAATGCGCCGCCGGGTGGCCAGGCCAGCCGAGACCATCATCACGCACGTCGAGGTCGCAATGGCGATGTGCATGGCCGAGGCTGCCTCGGGAGTGCCCGGCGCATGGGTGGCCAGCAAGCCCTGATAGAGCAGCGGCACCACCACAAAGCCGCCGCCGAAGCCGAACAGCAGGGTGGTCACGCCTGCCAGGACACCAAAAACCGCCAGAATTACGTAAAAAGTCATGCCTGCTCCCGTATTGAGGGTGACGATACGCCACGCCGCTTTGGCGTACATTCGAATTTCTGCCATCCATATTCGAGTTTTCGCCATGCGTAATATCGGCATCGCCCCCATCGAGGCCACGGACAGGGCCGTGCTGGCCATCGGGACCTACTACCCGGACGGCCTGCTGCTGGATTGGCATTGTCACCGGCGCGCCCAATTGCTCTACGGCGCCACCGGACTGATGCAGGTAGCGGCAGGCAAGGGAGCATGGGTCGTGCCCAGCGGCCAGGCCTTGTGGATCCCGGCGGGGTGGAACATCGGGTGCGCATGCTGGGCGTGAGCACGCGCAGTGTCTATATAGAGCCGGAGCGGGCGCCGCGCCCGACGCACGCATGCGAAGTGCTCGAAGTCAGCCCGCTGCTGCGGCAGCTTCTGCTCGAGGCGGTGGACATGCCGCTGCGCTATGACGAACGCGGGCGCGACGGGGCGTTGGTGGCGCTGCTGCTGCATGAGGTGGCACGTGCTCCAAGCCTGCCGCTGCATATCCCCTTGCCCCAGGATGATCCGCAGTTTAACGACGCCTGCCTGGCTTTCATGCGCGCCCCGCGCATCGATGAGCGTCCTGCCGATTGGGCGCGGCGGCTGGCATTGAGCGAGCGGACCCTGTTGAGGCGTTTTCGCCGCGCCACCGGCATGTCGTTTGCGCAATGGCGCCAGCGCGCCTGCCTGGGGCAGGCCCTGGCTGAGTTGGCGCGCGGGGTGGGGTGACGACGGTGGCGCTGGATCTGGGCTACGAGAGTCCGGCGGCCTTTTCCACCATGGTGCGCCGCGTGCTGGGCCGTCCGCCATCGTCGTTGGTGCGTGGTGCGCGTCCGTTTGTCGCGGGCCACCCCGAGGCAGGCTTTCTATAATCCGCGCATTGTTTCTTCCGTTTGAGTCCTCTGCCATGTCCGAGTCCCGCATCGATTCTCGTCCTTTCTGGCGCAAACACCTGCTGGCTGTCGTGTTTCTGGTGCTTGCGCTGTTGTTGGCGCTGGCCTTTACCGCCAACTGGGTGCTGCGCGAGAGCAGCCCGCAGTTCAGCGTGCAGGTGGATACGCCCGCCGGCCAATCGCGGACCATCACCCTCGAAGACGGCACGGAAATCGTCGCGGCGGGCGGCACCGAACTGGGTGTGGCGGTTTATCCGCGGCGCCGGGATGTCATCCTGGACCACGGGCAGGTCTACTTCCGCGTGGTGTACAAGTTCCGCACCAACCTGAATGTGCGCATGGGGGTCAATGAAGTCAACGTGTTGGCGTCGGCCATGGCGACTCCCGACACGATTTTCGACGTCAAGCTCGACGCCGGGCACCTGATCGTGCGCGTCAAGCAGGGCGAGGTCAAGGTGCGCACCCAATCTGCCGGGCCGCGTGAGTTCGTCGAGTTGTCCGCGGGCCAGGCCGTGGACGTAGACCTGAAGAAAGTGCGCCATGAGGTCCGCCCGATCGACCCGGCCAGCATAGGCGCGGGAAACTGACTCAGGCGGCTCGCGGCTGATCCGAGGGCGTGGACGGCCCTGCGGGTCATTTTCCGCGTCGGGCCGCGCGCCCAGTGGCGCCAGGCCCAACTGCGCGCGCAGCCGCTGACAGTCCGGGTTGGCGCTGCCATCGGCTTGCCACATATCGAACTCGCGACAGGGTGTGGAGCGGTTTTCGTAAATGGCACAATGAATGCCGGGTTGACCCAGTTCGCCGCGCAGCGATATGCAGCGGCCGGAGCCTTGCTCCGTACCCTTCATGCAGACGCGCGACGGGCTGATCTGGGTGACCAGCGCCTCGGGCACCAGGCCGCCATGCACATCCACCTCACCGAAGTAGAAAGACACGCGGAAGTGGGCGCAGCAGGCGCCGCAGCTCAGGCAGGGATTGGCCAGGGGCTGTCCGCTCAGATCAGCCAGGGAAACAATGGTGGTGGGGTCAGGGGTGAGTCGCGTCATGGCGAGATCCGTACAGGTCGGCGCCGCGCCGCTGGCTCGCCGACGCGCAATAGTAGCAGGGCGGCCGGGGCCCGATTGCCGGGGCTGGCCAAGCCCGTCAGAATGACCCTTTCGTCAATCTGATAATTTCGCCATGGACGCTCGCAAGGACTTTCCCGATGGCCATCCGCGCTGCGGTTGGGTCGATCAATCCGTCATCTACTGCGACTATCACGATCAGGAGTGGGGGCGCCCCAGTGCCGATGACCGGCACCTGTTCGAGCAGATCTGCCTTGAAGGCATGCAATCGGGTTTGAGCTGGCGCACCATCCTGAACAAGCGCGACGGCTACCGGCAGGCCTTTGCTGGCTTTGACATCGACGCAATCGCCCGGTTTGGCCGGGAGGACGTCGAGCGGCTGGTGCAAGACGCCGGCATCGTCAGGCACCGAGGCAAGATAGAAGCCATCATCAACAATGCGCGGCGTGCACGCGAGATGCGCGAGCGTGAAGGTTCGCTGGCGGCTTTTTTCTGGCGCTTCGAAGGGCCGGACCGGCCGTTGACCGACGGCGCGCCGACGGCCGAAGCCATCGCGTTGTCCAAAGCCCTGAAGAACCTGGGCTGGTCTTTCGTCGGGCCGACCACGGTCTATGCCTTCATGCAATCGATCGGCATGGTCAACGACCATCATGCCGAATGCTTTGCGCAACAAGCGTGCGCGCATGCGCGCAGCCACTTCAAGCGCCCGAGTGCGTGACCACTGATTGCGCTTTGTATCCTGACGCTGCGTCGGGGTTTATCCCGCGCGGCGACTGCGATACCCTGACAGGGAGGCTTCCGGGGGCGCGGTGCTTGCCGGGGCGCGATCCAAGGCGCATAAACAATGACAACCCGGCGCAAGATCCTTGTTGCAATCCTCGTCGTACTGCTGGCCCTGCCCGTGGTCGCCGCAGTCGTGATCAGCAATCTGGACTGGAACCGCTTCAAACCCACCGTCAACGAAAAGGTGTCGGCGGCCATCGGCCGGCCCTTTGCCATCCAGGGTGACTTAAGCGTGAAATGGGAGCGCTAGGCCGAAGAAACCGGATGGCGTTCCTGGCTGCCGTGGCCGCGCATTTCCGCCTCTGACATCACCATCGCCAATGCGCCGTGGGGCAAGGCCCCGGCCCTGGCCACCCTCGAGCGCGCCAGCTTTACCCTGTCGCCATTGCCATTGTTGGCGCGCCATGTGGTCATCCGCCAGGTGCAACTCACCCACCCCAGCGCCAATCTCGAACGCCAGGCCGACGGGCAGGCCAACTGGGTCTTTGTGATGCCGGATACCGGCAAGCCCTCGCCCTGGACCATCGACATCAACGAAATCGGCTTTGATCAGGGCAGAGTCGGGTATCAGGATGCGCTCCTGAAAGCCGACCTCGAGGTGCTGATCGACCCGCTGGGCAAGCCCGTGCCCTTTGCCGAATTGGCCGGCAACGCCTTGGCCAAGAAGGATGCCCCGGCAGCGGCGGACAAGGCCGCCGAACCACAGCCGCCCGACTATGTCTTTGGCTGGAAGGTCAAGGGCAAATACAAAGACTTGCCCGTGCAGGGCGAGGGCAAGGTAGGGGGCATGCTGGCCTTGCGCGATGCCTCGCAGCCTTTCCCGATTCAGGCCGAGGTGAGCACGGGGTCGACCAAGGCGTCGATCGTGGGTACGTTGACCGATCCGATGCAACTGGGCGCGCTGGATCTGCGTTTGAAACTCTCCGGCGCCTCGATGGCCAATCTGCACGCCCTGACTGGCGTGACATTGCCCGACACCCCGCCTTACTCTACCGATGGCCACCTGCAAGCCCGCCTGCACGAGGCCGCCGGCCCGGTGTTTCATTACCGCGACTTCAACGGCAAGGTGGGCAACAGCGATCTGCATGGCGACATCAGCTTCGCCATGCAAGCGCCACGTCCCAAACTGACAGGTCAGCTATCCTCCAATTTGTTGCGCATGGCTGACCTCGGGCCCCTGGCAGGCGTGAAATCGGGGGCGGGCACTACCGCCAAAAGCCTGAAGGCCGAGGGAGAAAAAACCGTGGCCCAGCCGGCCGACAAGGTCTTGCCGGTGCAGGAGTTCCGCACCGATCGCTGGCACGACATGGACGCCGACGTCAAACTATCGGCCGCACGCATCATCCACGGCGACTCCCTGCCGTTGAGCAACCTGAACGTGGGCGTGCTCATGCAGGATGGCCAACTGACGCTGGACCCGCTGCGCTTTAACATGGCCGGCGGGCGGCTCAACGGCAAGCTCAGCCTGGACGGATCCAAATCGCCGATGGCGGGGCGCATCAACATGGCAGCCCGCAATCTGCAGCTCAAAGAGCTGTTCCCCAAAATGCAGTCCATGGAGCGCACGCTGGGCGAACTCAACGGCGACGCTACGCTCTCGGGGAGCGGCAACTCCGTGGCCGCCTTGCTGGGCACCGCCACTGGCGACACCCAGTTGCTGGTCAACGAAGGCGTCATCAGCCGCGCGCTCATGGAGATTGCCGGCCTTAACGTGGGCAACTATGTGGTCAGCAAATTGTTTGGCGACGACGAGGTCAAGATCAATTGCGGCGCCGCCGACCTGCAGATGAAATCCGGCGTCATGGACACGCGCCTGTTTGTGTTCGATACCGAAAACGCCATCATCACCATCGACGGCAGCATCAACTTCCGCACCGAAGCCATGGACCTGGACATCTCGCCGGAGAGCAAAGGCTTTCGCCTGTTCTCGCTGCGCTCGCCGCTGTACGTGCGCGGCACCTTCAAGCATCCCGACACCGGCGTGCACGTCCTGCCCCTGGCCGCCCGCGGCGCAGGCGCCGTCGCCTTGGGCGTGCTCCTGACCCCGGCAGCCGGCCTGCTGGCCCTCATCGTCCCCAGCTCGCCTCAGGACAACCAATGCAGCGAGCTCTTTCAGCGCTTAAAGCAGCCGCCCGCCAAGAAATGAGTGGGCGAGCGCAACCCATGTTTTGGAGCCTTTTTGGACCCCGGTTGGACAAGCCGGAAAATCTATGTATAATTCGGCCTCTCGCAATTGCAGCGGTTCTACAGCGAAATAAGGCAAGCGTATCAAACCCCTCGGGGCCATGAATTGCTTGCACATTTCCTCGGTGATAACACTGCATGCGCCGGGCTGTTAGCTCAGTTGGTAGAGCAGCGGACTCTTAATCCGTAGGTCGAGTGTTCGAGCCACTCACAGCCCACCAGAATTCTCTAGTAGTATCAAGCACTTAGCCCACCGATTGCGGTGGGCTTTTTGCTTTCTGGGAATTTTGACCGCACTTCTAACGCACTCCGGTGTTTTGGCGGACTCTGGCAGTGACGGTAATCCCCCCGCAAAAGCGATGATGTGGATTCAGACGGTCAGAAGTAGAATTTTCTCGTTGAGGAGTTCTACCGCGTGAAGAAGTCGAGATTTACGGACAGCCAGATCATCGAAGCGATTAAGCGGGCCGAGGCAGGCTTGGCAGTGCCCGAGTTGTGCCGCGAGCTGGGAATCAGTTCAGCAACGTTCTACAAATGGCGGTCCAAGTTCGGCGGCATGGATGTGTCAATGATGTCGCGGATGAAGGAGCTGGAGGCTGAGAACGCCCGGCTTCGCAAGATGTATGTCGAGGAGAGGTGACCTGCCCCCAGATTTAGTACGGCACCGACATAGAGCACAGGGGTAAAAGACCTTCTTTCTGATGAGCCTGCACGAATTGCGCCGGCGTTAAATATCCGAGCGCGCTGTGAGGCCGATCGGTGTTGTACTCGACTCGCCAGTTTTCGATCAAGCTTTTAGCCTGTCGCAGGGACAAGAACCAGTGCTCGTTAAGGCATTCGTCGCGGAACTTGCCGTTGAAACTTTCGATATAAGCGTTCTCCACCGGCTTACCCGGCCGAATAAACGACAGCTTTACGCCTGCTTGGTAGGCCCAGACGTCCAAGGCTCTTCCGGCGAACTCTGGCCCGTTGTCCACGGTAATAGATCGCGGCAGGCCACGCATCTCCGCCAGCCGTTGCAGCACCATGGCAACACGCAGTCCCGGCAACGACGTATCGACCTCGATGGCCAGGCATTCGCGAGTGTAGTCATCGACGATAGTCAAACAGCGGAATCGGCGGCCATAGGCTAGGCCGTCGGCCACAAAGTCCATTGACCAACTCTGATTCGGCGCGATTGCCGCTGGGCGAACCACGCGCTCGGTCATTAATGTCCTGACCGCCTCGCGTTTGGCCTGCGGGCTGACTACTTTCGGCTTAGCAGATCCTGAAGCGCCGCCTTGTCCAGCATCGACTCGGCCAACAGCTTCTTGAGCTTGTTGTTCTCCTGCTCCAGCTCCTTGAGCCTCTGAGCGTCCGACACCGTCATGCCACCGAACTTCGCCTTCCAGTTGTAGTACGTTGCCTCGGAGATTCCATGCTTGCGGCACAACTCTGCGGGCTTGGCACCTGCATCGGCTTCCTTGAGCACGCCGATGATTTGCTCTTCCGTAAATCGTTTCTTCATTGCCATTCCTTTGGGAACGGACTCTACATCGATTTCGTACTAATCACGGGGAGCAGATCACCGCTTCCACCAGTCGGCTCACCGCCTCGTGCCTGAGGTCATGAAACCGGAAATCCGTCAGTCCCACTTCTTTCTTCGCATCCGTCCTCGCCTTATCGAATAGATACGGCTGTCGCACGCCATCGCGCCCCGGGTCACCAAAGAACACCAGATCGGTTTCGGGCGGTCGGGTGGGGTTATCCGTGGCCGTCTGAAACGCCGCCGTCGCCGCTTTGGTGAGGGGCACGGTGCGTGGCGATGAGTTCTTGGTGATGTCCAGGCGCACGACGCGTTTTTGCAGATCTACTTAGCTCATGCGTAGGCCGCCGATCTTGAAGAGCCGCATGCCGGTTTCCAGCGCGATGCGTACGATCCAACTGAACATGGGGTTGGAGTGGCATCGACGGCTGCCAGCAGGCGCTCCGAAAGTACGCTCGGTGCTTCGCCACTGTACCTGGCTCACAAACTTGGAAAATCCCCTAGTGCTAGGGAAAGACTAAAAATCGCGCTAGATGTTTGTAAACACTAGGAATTTTTAAGTGGTGCCCGGGGCCGGAATCGAACCGGCACGCCTTGCGGCGGGGGATTTTGAGTCCCCTGCGTCTACCAATTTCACCACCCGGGCGGGGGATGCGCTGTCCTGATGATTCAGGTCAGGCTGGCAAGAAAGTCCGCCATTATACGTGATCCTGGCGAGTTTGCCAGGGGGCTGCGAGAAACGTTGTTTTCGGAGCCCCCGTGAGGCTTATTCCTGACGGGGTTCGGGGAGGAACCAGTTCATCAGCAGGGCGCAGATGCCGCCGGTGGCCACGCCGGATTCGAGGACGCTTTTGAGGGCGTGGGGCATGTGGGCGAGGAATTCCGGCACTTGGGATACGCCCAAGCCGAGGGCCAGAGAGACGGCGATGATGAGCAGGGCGCGGCGGTCCAGGCGGATGCCGGCCAGGATGTTGATGCCCGAGGCGGCGACGGCGCCGAACATGACCATGGCGGCGCCGCCCAGAACGGGTTCGGGCACGGCTTGGAGGATGCCCGCTACGCTGGGGAAGAGGCCAAGGATGATGAGCATGGCGGCGATCCAGATGCCGACGCGGCGGCTGGCGATGCCGGTGAGCTGGATGACGCCGTTGTTTTGGGCGAAGACGGAGCTGGGGAAGGTGTTGAAGACGCCTGCCAGCAGCGAGTTGGCGCCATTGACCAGCACGCCGCCTTTGATGCGCTGCATCCATTGCGGGCCCTGGACGGGTTGGCGTGAGACCTGGCTGGTGGCGGTGATGTCGCCGATGGCTTCGAGCGAGGTGACCAGGTAGATGATGAGCATGGGCACGAAAAGCGGCCAGGAGAAGGCCAGGCCGAAGTGCAGGGGGACGGGTACCTGGAAGAGGGCGGCGTCGCGCGCGCTGCTCAGGTCGAGCCGGCCGAGGTAGGCGGCGGCCAGGTAGCCGATGGCCAGGGCGATGACCAGGGCGGCGCTGCGCACCCAGGTGACGGGCACGCGGTTGAGCACGATGATGGTGCCCAGGACGAGGCCGGAGAGCAGGAGGTTCTCGGCGTTGGCGAAGGTGCCGTTTTGCATGGCGGCAAAGCCGCCGCCCATGCTGATGAGGCCGACTTTGATGAGCGTCAGCCCGATGAGCAGCACGACGATGCCGGTGACCAGGGGAGTGATGAGGCGTTTGACGAAGGGCAGGATGCGCGAGATGCCCATTTCGACGAAGGAGCCGGCGATTACCACGCCAAAGATGGCGGCCATGACGGCTTCGACGGGGCTGCCTTGTTTGACCATGAGGCTGCCGCCGGCGATCAGGGGCCCGACGAAGTTGAAGCTGGTGCCTTGCACGATGAGCAGGCCGGCGCCAAAGGGGCCGAAGCGGTGGCATTGGACGTAGGTGGCGATGCCCGAGATGACCAGCGACATCGAGACGATGAGGGTGGTGTCGCGGCTGGGGACGCCCAGGGCCTGGCAGATGAGCAGGCCGGAGGTGACGATGGGCACCAGGATGGCCAGCAGATGCTGCAAGGCGGCGATGAAGGTCACGGGCGCCGAGGGGCGATCGTTGGGGCCGAAGACGAGGTCAGGGGCGGCCTGGGCAGGCGGGGAGGCAGGTAGAGGAGCGGAGCTCATGGTGTAAAGAGCGTTGGATGGGCCGAAGAAAGTGCGGGATTTTACCGATTTCCGGGGCGGCGCCCCGGCAGGGGCGCAACTGGGGCTGCGGCTAGACTCTTGAAATCGGTCCGAGCCATCCCCATGTCGAGAGGGCCTGGCGGGCCGCCGCCTTTTCACTATCCATTTAGCCAACGATCACCACCATGACTCAAAACGCCACGTCCGAAACCCTGGGATTCCAGGCCGAGGTCAAGCAGTTGCTGCACCTGATGATCCATTCCTTGTACAGCAACAAGGAGATCTTTCTGCGCGAGCTGGTGTCGAACGCTTCGGATGCCTGCGACAAGCTGCGCTTTGAAGCCATCGACCAGCCCGACCTGCTGGCCGGCGACGGCGAGCTGGCCATCCGCGTCAGCTACGACAAGGCAGCGCGCACGATCACCATTGCGGACAACGGCATCGGCCTGTCGCGCGAGGAGGCCATCGCCAATCTGGGCACGATCGCCCGCTCGGGCACGCGCGAGTTTTTCTCGCAACTGACGGGCGACAAGCAAAAGGACGCGCAGCTCATCGGCCAGTTTGGCGTGGGGTTTTATTCGTCGTTCATCGTGGCCGACAAGGTCAGTGTGTTGAGCCGCCGCGCAGGCGCGGACGACGCGATTCTGTGGGAGTCGGACGGCCAGGGCGAGTTTTCGATTGCACCGGCGCAAAAGGCCAGCCGCGGCACGGACGTGGTGCTGCATCTGCGTGCCGACGAGGATGAGTTTCTCAATGGCTGGAAGCTGCGCGAGATTCTGCGCCGCTATTCCGACCATATTTCGCTGCCCATCCAGATGAAGAAAGAGGAGTGGGACGCGGACAAGGGCGAGCAGGTCGTGCGCGATGAGTGGGAGACGGTCAACCAGGCCAATGCGCTGTGGACGCGCAGCAAGGGCGAGATCAGCGACGAGCAGTATCGCGAGTTCTACAAGACGGTCTCGCATGATTTCGAGGACCCGCTGGCCTGGACGCACAATCGCGTCGAGGGCCGCAGTGAATATACCCAGCTGCTGTATGTGCCGCGCCAGGCGCCGTTCGATCTGTGGGACCGGGACGCGCGCCGCGGGGTCAAGTTGTACGTCAAGCGCGTGTTCATCATGGACGACGCCGAGCAACTGCTGCCGGCCTATCTGCGCTTTGTGCGCGGGGTGATCGATTCGGCCGATCTGCCGTTGAACGTCTCGCGCGAGATTCTGCAGGAAAGCCGTGACGTGCGCGCCATCCGCGAGGGGTCGGCCAAGCGCATTCTGTCGTTGCTGGAGGATCTGGCCGAGAACCGCAAGGACGATTACGCCGCGTTCTGGAACGAGTTTGGCCAGGTGCTCAAGGAGGGGGTGGGCGAAGATCCGTCCAACCAGGAACGCATTGCCAAGCTGCTGCGTTTTGCGTCGACGCAGTCCGGCGATGCGGCGCAGACCGTGTCGTTGGACGAGTACTTGGGCCGCATGAAGGAAGGTCAGGACAAGATCTACTACGTCACCGCCGATAGTTTCTCGGCCGCCAGTAACAGCCCGCACCTGGAGATTTTCCGCAAAAAGGGTATCGAGGTGCTGTTGTTGTGGGACCGCGTGGACGAGTGGATGCTCTCGCATCTGCGCGAGTTCGATGGCAAGTCGCTGGTGTCGGTGGCCAAGGGCGGTCTGGATCTGGCCGAGCTCGCCGACGAGGAAGAAAAGAAGAAGCAGACCGAGGTGGCTGAGTCGTTCAAGCCGCTGGTCGAGCGTTTGCAGGCTGCGTTGGGCGAGCATGTCAAGGAGGTGCGCGTGACGCTGCGCCTGGTGGATTCGCCGGCGTGCGTTGTGGTGGGGCAGAATGACCTGAGCCCGCATCTGCTGCGCATGCTCAAGGCTGCCGGCCAGGAGGCCCCCGAGGTCAAGCCTGTGCTGGAGATCAACCCCGAGCACGCACTCATTGCCCGTATCCGGGATGTGCCGGAGGCGGACTTTGCGGCGTGGGCGCAGTTGCTGCTGGATCAGGCGCTTTTGGCCGAAGGCGCGCAAATCGCCGATCCGGCGGCCTTCGTCAAGCGGCTGAACGCCCTGCTGCTCAAGGTGTAAGGGGCCGCCAGGCCGCACGCGCGGCCGGCCCGGGAAGCGGACCCTGCGGGGTCCGCTTTGCATTGGCGCGCACAGGCGCGGGATCGCCGCACCGTTCTAGAATGCAGGTTTCCGGATCGGGTAGCTGCCGCGATGATAGATCTGCGCAATATCGAGACCTTTTTCTGGGTGGCCACGCTGGGCGGCTTTCGGGCGGCGGCCGAGAAGCTCAACGCCACGCAACCAGCCATCTCGCAGCGCATCGCCAGCCTGGAGGCCGACCTCAAGGTACGTCTGTTCGAGCGCGATACGCGCGGCATCCGGCTGACGGCCAAGGGGCAGGAGCTGCTGTCGCATGCCGAGCGCATGCTGCAGATGCGCCATGACATGCAGGCCGCCGCGGTGGCCAAGAACGTGATGAGCGGCACCTTGCGTCTGGGAGTGTCGGAGACCCTGGTGCATACCTGGCTGCCGCGCTTCATGGAGGGTCTGCACGATGTCTATCCGGCGCTCATGGTCGAGATCCAGGTCGACACCACCACGGCGCTGGAGGCGCAACTGGTCTCGCACCAGATCGACCTGGCGTTTCTGCTGGGGCCGCTCAAGGATGAACGCGCCGACAATCTGTTTCTGTGCGACTACCCGTTGTCGTGGCTGGCCAGCCCGAAGCTGAAGGTTGGCCGTCAGCCGGTGGCACTCAAGCATCTGGCGCAGTGGCCCATCATCACGTATAGCGCGACCACCGAGCCGCACCGTGCCGTGCGCCACGCGTTGCAGGAAGCAGGCGTCAAAGCGCCGCGCATGTATGGAAGTTCGGCGCTTAGCGTGATTGTGCGCATGGCCATGGATGGCATCGGCACGGCGGTGATCGCTCCGATTTTTCTGCGCGAAGCGCTCAACCAGGGCGAGCTGCGCCTGCTGCAGGTCAAGGCGCGCGATCTGCCGCCCTTGCATCACACCGCCAGCTGGATGCGCGGGCCCGACAGCCATGTGCCCGAGGTGCTCGCGCGCATGGCACAGGAGATCGCGCACGCCGACAGCCAGCGCCGCGCTAGTGTTTTCCCTTAAGGGTTTAACCCTGATAAGAAAACGTGATCGGCCCGTATCGCAAGATGTGATTAGACGCTTGTGAAAGCTTCAGGTGCAATGCCTACCAATAAGCCAAAAAACATCACAAGGGAATTTCATGGCACCGTCGGCCAAGCTCGCGTATCAGGCGCGTCTGGATGCGCGCAGCGGCAAACACACCGGCCCCACGGCCAATGTCGCGCCCGGCCATGTCCAGGCCAATCTCGCCATTTTGCCGGCGGCGTTGGCGGCCGATTTTCTGCACTTCTGTCAGCTCAACCCCAAGCCCTGCCCGCTGCTTGCCATGTCCGAGCCGGGCAACCCCAGCCTGCCGCTGTTGGGCGAGGACATCGATATCCGTACCGATATCGCACGCTATCGCATCTGGAAAAACGGCGAGCTGGTGGCCGAGCCCACGGATGTGCGCGATGTCTGGCGCGATGATCTGGTGTCGTTTCTGATTGGCTGCTCGTTCTCGTTCGAGGAAGCCATGCTGGACAACGGGCTGCCGGTGCGCCACATCGAACAGGGCTGCAATGTGCCGATGTACCGCACCAATGTGCCCACGCGCCAGGCGGGGGTGTTTGGCGGGCCGCTGGTGGTGTCGATGCGCCCGCTCAAGGCGGCCGACGCCATTCGCGCGATTCAGGTGACGTCGCGTTTTCCGTCGGTGCATGGGGCACCCGTGCATTTTGGCGACCCCTCGTTTATCGGGATTGCCGATATCAATCGACCCGACTATGGTGATGCGGTCGAGATCCGCGAGGGCGAGGTACCGGTGTTCTGGGCGTGCGGGGTGACGCCGCAGTCCGTGGTGGCGGCCGTCAGGCCGGAGTTCTGCATCACGCACGCGCCCGACCACATGCTGGTTACCGATTTGCTGAATAGCCGCGTGGCCATCCTTTGAGCGACACCGACCTACGGTATCTGTTTCATCCGTTTTAGTGAACCAACGATCCTTCAAAGGACGCGATGCGACAAGGCTTTGAGCCGCGACGTCTCTGCGGCCAGGTGCCGAGCCGCTGTCCGGCGCGGCGCTCCCGATCTGCTTTCTACACAGAAGTATTTTTCAGGAGTCGAGTGATGAAGATGAAACGCTACGCAAGTGCAGCCGCGGCTGTGGCGCTGGCCTGCGCGGCCTTGGGCGCGCAGGCGGCGGACAAGACCGTGCGCATCGGCGCCATCTATCCGTTGAGCGGGGCGCTGGCGTCGACGGGCGCGGAGATCAAGGCTGCCGTCGAGCTGGCCGTCGATATCATCAACAACCCGCATCCAGAGCTCGAGGGCATTCCTCTGGCCGCCGGCAGTGGCCTGCCCGGGTTGGGCGGCGCCAAGCTGGAGGTGATTTTCGGTGACTCGCAAGGCAAGCCCGAGGTCGGCATGGCCGATGCGCAGCGGCTGCTGGATCAGGAAAAAGTGGTGGCCTTGACCGGCGCCTATCAGTCCGCCGTGACCAAGACCGCCAGCCGCATTGCCGAGCAGCGCGGCATTCCCTACCTCAATGGCGAGTCCAGCAGCCCGGACCTGACCGAGCGCGGCTACAAGTGGTTTTTCCGTACCTCGCCCAACGACGACACCTTTGTCGAGAACATGATGCAGTTTCTCGATGGTATCAAGGCCGTGCCCACGGCCAAGATCGCCGTGGTGTACGAGAACACCGACTTCGGTGTGAATACCTTCAAGGCGGTCGAGAAGTTCGCCAAGCAGTACAACCGCCAACTGGTGGCCAATATCGCCTACAGCGCCGGTTCGGCCTCGGTGACGGCCGAGGTGCAGAAGCTGGCTGCTGCCAAGCCCGATGTGGCGATCTTTGCGAGCTATACCTCCGACGCCATGCTGTTCGTGCGCACCATGCGCGAGAGCAAGTATGCGCCGCCGGTTTTCCTGGCCAATGACGCGGGTTTCATCGATTCGCGGTTTGTGCAGGAAGTCGGCCCGCAGGTGCAGGGCGTGCTGTCGCGCGATGTGTGGGGCAGCGATGTGGCCGCGGCCAAGGCGGGCCTGAAGAAGATCAACGATATGTACAAGGCCAAGACCGGCAAGGAGCTCAATGGCAACAATGCGCGCTCCATGCAGGGGGTGCTGGTGCTGGCCGATGCCATCAATCGTGCCGGCTCGACCGAACCCGAGGCCATTCGCCGGGCCTTGATCGCCACCGATCTGGGCGAGTCGCAGGTTGCCATGCCCTGGGCTGGCGTGAAGTTCGACGACAAGGGGCAGAACACCAAGGGTGCCGGCCTCATTCTCGAACTCAAGGGCAGCAGCTACCAGACTGTCTGGCCCGAGAAGTATCGCACCGACAAGAATCTGCCCACGCTGCCCTTTAGCTGGAAGTAAACCTCTTGCGTGACGGAGGCGGCCGCGCGGGGCCGCCTCGGGGAGTTCGACATGTTTGAAGCGCTTTCGGCCGGCCTGTTCAACGGGCTGATCTATGCGGCCGTCGCCGTTGGTCTGGCCTTGATCTGGGGCATCACCGACGTCATCAACTTCGCCCATGGCGAGTTTTTGATGTTGGGCATGTACTCGGCCTATTGGATGTATACCCTGGGCCATCTGGATCCGACGCTGTCGGCGCCGCTGGTGGCCATCGTGCTGGCTTTCGTCGGTTTTCTGACGTATGCCCTGATCATCAAGCGCCTGCAGAAAGGGCCGGCCATGGCGGTGATTCTGGCCACGTTCGGCCTGGGTCTGGTGCTGCGTCAACTGGCCTTCATTGCGTTTTCGCCGGACTACCGCAGCCTGCCCGATACGCTGATCTCCGGCAGCGTGAGCCTGGCCGGCGTATCGCTGGGTCGTCCGCAAGTGGTCACGGGCCTGGTGGCGCTGGCCATGGTGGTGGCGCTGTTTTTCCTGGTGTATCGCACATGTTGGGGGCATGCCCTGCAGGCCGTGGCCGAGGACCGGGACGTGGCGGCGCTGGTGGGGATTTCGCCCGACCGCGTCAATGCGCAGGTCTGGATGCTGGGCAGTGCCGCCGTTGGCCTGGCAGGCGCGTTGCTCACGACCTTCTTTTATGTGTTTCCGTCGGTGGGCACGGTGTTCGGTCTTCTGGCCTTCGTCGCGGTCTGCATGGGCGGCTTCGGTTCGCTGCCAGGCGCTTTTATCGCCGGCATTCTGATCGGAATCATCGAGGCGATGACGGGCTACTTCGTGGCGCCGGTGCTCAAGACCGTGAGCGTGTTCATCCTCTTTATCCTGGTGCTGTGGTATCGCCCGCGTGGGCTGTTCGGGCGGTGGTGAGATGTCGATGACGCAAACAGACAAACAAACCCTGGCTCCCGGTGAAGCGGGCCTGACCAAGTGGCCCATGGCCGTGGCATTGGTGATCGCGTTGTTGCTGGCGCTTCTGCCTTTGGTCGTCAGCGATGCGTTTACGTTACAGGTCTTGCTGCTGGCCATCATGTTCGGCGCGCTGGGTGCCTGCTGGAACCTGGTGGGTGGCTTTCTGGGCCGCATTTCGTTCGGGCATGGTGTGTTCATCGGCGTGGGGGCCTATACGACCTTGCTGCTGCTGCAGCATCTGAAGCTCACGCCATTGGTGGGTATTCCGTTGGGCGGCGTGATCAACGCCGCGCTGGCCTGGCTGGTGGGCGGGCCCACCTTGCGGCTGTCGGGCCACTATTTCGCGATGGCCACGATCGCCCTGCTGCAGATCGGCCTGTTGCTGATGGTCAACTGGGACTGGGCGGGCGGTGCGGTCGGCCTGGAGGCACCCATTGCCGATGCGCCGTGGATGCTGCTGTTTCGTACCAAAGTGCCCTATTACTGGATTGCCCTTGGCCTGGCCTTTCTGACCTTTCTGTGCACCTATCTGCTGGTGCATTCGCGCACCGGTTTCTATTGGCGCGCCATCAACGGTGATGAGGCCGCGGCACGCAGTCTGGGCGTGCCCGCGGATCGCTACAAGATGCTGGCCTTTGTGTTGTCGGCCGGGATGACGGGCGTGTGGGGCGGTTTTTTTGGTTCATCGAGGAATACCGGGGAATGCAGACCGGATCTTGAGGAAGAAGTACTCCTGATCGCGGTAGCCGTAGGCGCGGCGCTTGATGATTTTGATGGTGTTGTTGATGCCCTCGACGATGCTGGTGTTGAGCCGGTGGCGACAGCGAGACAGAATCCCGTGCAGATAGGCTTTTAGCTTGAGCGCGAAGTGAGCCAAGGCGGCGATGCCGCTGCCCTGAGCCTGTTGCAGCCAGTGATCCCATGCCTGGCGGGCGTAGCCGGGGTGTTGGTAGAACCACAGCTGTTTGAGCTCATCGCGCATCAGATAAGCGGTGAGCAAGGGCTGGTTGGCCTGGAGCAACTCGTCCAACTTTACCGATTGGCACGGATCGAGGTTTTTGCGATTGCGCAGCAGTAGCCAGCGACTGGACTTGATCACCCGGCGGGCCGGCTTGTCGTGCCGCAACTGGTTCGCTTGGTCTACACGCACCCGGTCTATCACTTCACGGCCGTACTTGGCCACGACGTGGAACAGGTCGTAGACGATCTCGGCGTTGGGGCAGTTGGCCTGGATCTCCAGCTCATAGGCCGTCGTCATGTCGATCGCTACGGCCCGGATCTGCTGGGCAACTCCTGTTGGCAGTTGTTCGAAGAAGGCTCTGGCCGTCTCGCGCGAGCGGCCATCACCGATCCATAGCACCTGACGGCGGATCGGATCGACAACGACCGTGGCATAACGATGGCCCTTGTGTAGAGCGAACTCGTCCATCGCTAGGTAGTGGATCTGGCTCCAGTCCGGCTCTTGGATCGCCCGTCGCAGCAGGGCCTTGTCCAGCGCCTTGACCGTGTGCCAACCCAGTTGGAAGAAGCGCGCCACGGCCAGAATGTTGCTGGACTCAAGCAACTGGCTGACCGCCTCGGCCAGCCGGTCGGTCACTCGCTGGTAACGGCCCAGCCAGCTCAGCCTCTCCAGATGCGGTCCACCGCACTGCTCGCACCAGACCCGCCGACGCGGCACTACCAGCGTCACTCGCAGCGCCATTAGCGGCAGATCCCGCACCCGGCGCGTGGTCGTCTCATGCACCTGCCGACATCGGTTGCCGCAGTGCTCGCAGTGCATCGTTCGCGCTGAAGGCTTCAGGTAAATCGTGACCGTCCGGCTCTCACCTTCAGGCCACACGACCCGCTCCACCCGATAACCTTCCCACCCACCCAACCTCTCGATCGTCTTGCGGTCCAGCATGATCCCGGCCTTGATCCTTGAAAAATCAAGGATCAAGCGTAACGGCAATCAAGCACGGCTCCACGCTATTCCGCGATGAACCGTTTTTTTGCCATGTACGTGGGGTTCATCGACCCGGAGTCCATGTTCAGTCTGACCATGTCGGTGCAGGTGGTGCTGGTCACCATTTTGGGCGGGGTGGGGACCTTGGTCGGGCCCTGGCTGGGCGCGGCACTGCTGCTGCCGCTGTCCGAAGGCACGCGCGTTGCCTGGGGCAGCTCGGGCCTGGGGCTGGATCTGCTGATCTTTGGCCTGGCCATCTTGCTGGTCACGCTTTTTCTGCCGGGCGGCCTGGTGACCCTGAGGAGGCGTCGTGGCACTACTTGAAGTCAAGGACCTGACCAAGCGCTTTGGCGGCCTGGTCGCCAACAAGGATATATCGCTGTCGGTCGAGCAGGGCGAGATCGTTGCCATCATCGGGCCCAACGGCGCGGGTAAGAGCACGCTGTTCAACGGCCTGGTCGGGCAGCATGAGCCGACCTCGGGGTCAGTGACTTTCCATGGCGAGCCGCTGGCCGGCAAGCAGCCCGAACAGGTCGCAGCCCTGGGGTTGGTGCGCACGTACCAGATCCCGCGCAGCTTCGGCCAGATGACCGTGTTGGAAAACGCCATGGTGGGGGCGCTGCTGCGCCACCCTCGTCTGGCCGATGCGCGCCGAGAGGCCATGCGCGTGCTGGAGCTCGTGGGTCTGGCCGAGCGGCACGACGTCAAGGCCTCGGGGCTTAACGTGGCCGGACAAAAACGCGTGGAGCTCGCACGGGCGCTTGCCACCGAGCCGCGCATGCTGCTGCTCGATGAAGTGGCGGGTGGCCTGAATCCTTCCGAAGCCATTGCGCTGGCCGAGATTTTGCGGGGAATCCACGCCGCAGGGGTGACGTTGATCATCGTCGAGCACGTGCTGGAGGTCGTGATGCGGCTGGCGCAACGGGTGCTGGTACTCAATTTCGGGCAGATGATCGCCGAAGGACCGCCGCAGGACATTGTGCGTCACCCCGCCGTGATCGAAGCCTATCTGGGGAGAAAGCACCGTGTCTGACATGATGCTCGAAGTGGAAAACCTGAGCGTGGCCTATGGTGGCGTCCAGGCCGTGCGCGATCTGTCATTGCAGGTACGAGCCGGCGAAATCACCGCGCTCTTGGGCGCCAATGGCGCGGGCAAGTCCAGCACGTTGATGGCCATCGTGGGCGCGGTGCGGCCGAAAAGCGGGCGGGTGAGTTTCGAGGGGCGTGACATCACGGGTACGCCGCCTCAGCATCTCGTCGCCCAGGGCATTGCCCTGATTCCGGAAGGCGCGCGGGTCTTTGCGCGCCAGTCGGTGGCGCAGAATCTGCGGCTAGGTGCGCATACGGTGCGCGATGAGGCGGTGTTCGCCGAACGCCTGCAGCGGGTCTATGACCTGTTTCCGCGCCTGAAAGAGCGTCAGGAGCAGTTGGCCGGCACAATGTCGGGCGGCGAGCGCCAGATGCTGGCCATCGGCCGCGCCCTCATGAGTGGTCCGCGTCTTTTGCTGATCGACGAGCCCAGTCTGGGCCTGTCGCCGCTATTGGTCGAGCAGGTTTTCGATGCGTTGGCCGCACTGAACCGTGACGATGGCCTGTCGGTGCTGCTGGTCGAGCAGAACATGAACCAGGCGCTGGAAGTCGCCAGCCGGGCGTACGTCATGCAAAGCGGCCGCGTCGCCCTGCAAGGCGGAGCCGAAGAGCTGGCCGCCTCCGATGAGGTGCGGCAGGCGTATCTGGGAATGTAGGCGCTGCGCGCAGATCCGGCAGCAGGGGGTGTGCCGGCGGAGGGCAGCCGGCACACCGGGGCGGTCAGCTCAAGGGCAGCGTCAGCACACCCTGTACCGCCGGGCGCATCATCAGGCGGCGGTACCATGCCGCCAGATGGGGCGTGTCGGGGCGCTCGATGGGCAGGCCGAACCAACGGTGAGTGGCGCAGCCCAGCGTGATATCGCCCATGGTGAACTGCGGGCCGGCAATGAAGTCCCTGCCTTGCAGGGCCTGATCCAACAGCAGCGCGCAAGCCGTCGAGCGCTTGATGGAGGCTTCGATGGCCGCCGCATCGCGCTTGTCGTCGGGGGTGCGGATCAGGCCCAGAAAGGCCGGCCCCTGCGCAGGCTGCCACTCGGTCGTCTGCCAGTCCATCCAGCGGTCGGCGTCAGCGCGCACACACGGGTCGGCCGGCCACAAACTGCCGGCGCCGTAGCGCGCGGCCAGATAGCGCACGATGGCGTTGGACTCCCACAGCACAAAACCGCCGTCGTCGATGACAGGCACTCGGCGGTTGGGATTCATGCGCCCGTACTCAGGCGTATCCAGTCCGCCGAAAGCGCCACCGGCTTCGGTCAGGGTGTGGGGCAGCGCCAGTTCGCGCACGGCCCAGACGACTTTCTGTACGTTGACGGAGCTTAGCCGTCCCCAGATCTTCAGCATGGTCTGTCCTTGGAGTTAACGCGGCGGCAGTGCGCGCCGCAAGAAACCTGCGCCACGCGCAAAGCGTGGCCAATCGAAGCTGGGCCCGGGGTCGGTCTTGCGGCCGGCAGCGATGTGCTCATGGCCACGGGCCGCGCGCAGAGGCAGGCGGGCGCGCAGGCGTTGTGCAAGTTCGCTCAGGGTGGCGTATTGCGTGTCGGTATAGGGCAGCCTGTCAGTGCCTTCGAGTTCGACCCCCACCGAGAAATCATTGCAGCGTTCGCGCCCTTCAAAGCGCGACACGCCGGCATGCCAGGCGCGATCGTAGATGGAGGCGAACTGCACGATGCTGCCGTCACGGCGGATGAAAAAATGCGCGCTCACGCGCAAACCCGCCAGGCGCGCGAACCAGGGGTGAGCGTCAAGATCGAGCCGGTTGAGAAAAAGGTCGGCGACATACGGCCCGCCGAACTCGCCCGGCGGCAGCGTGATGTTGTGCACCACCAGCAGACTGACCTGCGCACCAGGCGGGCGGGCGTCGACGTTGGGCGAGGGCAGGCGGGTGACGGCAGGGGCGGGACGCAGCCAGCCGTGGCGATCCAATTGCAAAGACATGGCAAAGGGCGATTCAGGGTCAAGCCGCATTATGCAGGCTCGTTTGCAGCTTGCCTATCGCGGCGGGCCCAGCCGGGCGTGCTCGACGCTGCACCAGGTCTGGCCGTTTTGCAGCACGGCCTCCGAGCGCGGTATATGGATGCCGCAATGGGCGCACCGCACCATGGTTTCAGGGGGTTTGGCCACAGGCGGCGTGGCGCGGCGCCGGGGGGGCGCCGCGCGGCGGCTATTGCGCGCATTGAGCATGCGCCAGCCGGTCAGGATGACCAGGATGGCGATGAACCAGAAAAGTATCTTGCCCACCTGGGTCAACTCCGATGCAGAATCATTTCCAGCACAAAACGGCTGCCCGTATAGGCAAGGATCAGAAAGCAGAACCCCGCTACCGTCCAGCGCAGGGCCACGCGGCCACGCCAGCCGCGCACCTGGCGGCCCACCAACAGCCCGCCGAAGGTCAACCAGGACAGCAGGGTAAAAATCGTTTTGTGATCGAAGGGCAGGATGCGCCCGGTCAGGAGGATGGACGCCACCGAGCCGGTCGCCACCGCCGCACTGAGCACCAGAAAACCGATGAAGATGATGCGAAACAGGAGTTGCTCTTGCACGAGCAGCGGCGGTTGGGCGTCGAGCACCCGGCCGATGATGCTGCGCGAGGCCGGCGCATCCAGCGGGCGGTGCAGATGGCGGTCCAGCAGGGCCATGAGCATCGCATGCAGGGCCGCGATGGTGATTAACCCATAGGCGGCCAAAGCAATGATAAGGTGTATGCGCAGCCAGGGCGTGCCCACGTGCGGTACGGCCACGCCCTGCGGAAAGAGGGCCGCCAGCAGGGTTGCCAGCGTGGCGGCGGGCAACAGCAGCAACTGCACTCCATCGATACGGATGAAGAAACTCTCGAGCCAGTACATGATCAGACCCAGCCACATGGCCGCCGACAGGGCGAGGGCCCAACCGATGAAGATATGATCTGTCCCCAAAATGGCCTCGCGCAGGGCATAGCCATGCACGACCAAGGCGCCAAGCAGGCAGAACCGGGCAATCTTGCCGGTCTGTTCGACGCTGCCGGCCTTCTGCAGGCGGCGCCACATCGAGGCGCCCAGCACGGCGTAGACCAGTGCGGCCACGGCGTGAAATACAATGCCTGATGACATAAAAACCGTTGTCTGGGTGGGAGCAGGGCAAATGTCACCCGCTGACATCGCCCGCTGCCGGCCTTTATGGCCAGCGCGGTCCCGTTCAATCAATTAGTTTAAGCGGAAACGCCTCTCATGCTCGATAACCTTACTCAACGCCTGTCGCGCGTCGTCAAGACGCTGCGCGGCGAAGCCCGCCTGACCGAGGCCAACACCCAGGAGATGCTGCGCGAGGTGCGCATGGCGCTGCTGGAGGCCGACGTGGCCCTGCCCGTGGTGCGCGATTTCGTGGCGCGCGTCAAAGAAAAGGCCCTGGGCGAGGACGTCTCCTCCAGCCTGACGCCGGGCCAGGCCCTGGTCGGCGTGGTGCATAAAGAACTGACTTCCCTCATGGGGGGCGATCTGGGCCCGGGCAGCGGCGAGCTGTCGCTGGCCGTGCAGCCGCCGGCGGTCATCCTCATGGCCGGCCTGCAAGGCGCCGGCAAGACGACCACGACCGGCAAGCTGGCTCGCTGGCTGTCCGAGGGCGAACACACCCAGGGCGGCCGCAAGACGGGCAAAAAGAAGGTGCTGGTGGTCTCGGCCGACGTCTATCGTCCCGCGGCCATCGACCAGCTCAAGAGCGTGGCCGCTCAGGTCGGCGTGGATTTTCTGCCGTCGGATCCGAGCCAGAAGCCCGAGGACATCGCCCGCAATGCGGTCGAGCATGCCCGTCGCCATCATTACGACGTGCTGATCGTCGACACGGCCGGCCGTCTGGGCATCGACGAGGCCATGATGCGCGAGATTGCCGCGTTGCATGCGCTGGTCAAGCCGGTGGAAACGCTGTTCGTGGTCGACGCCATGCAGGGCCAGGATGCGGTCAATACCGCGCGGGCGTTTGCCGAGGCGCTGCCGCTGACCGGTGTGGTGCTGACCAAGTTGGACGGCGACGCGCGCGGCGGCGCGGCGCTGTCGGTGCGTCACATCACCGGCAAGCCATTGAAGTTCGTCGGCGTATCGGAAAAGCTCGATGGTCTGCAGGCCTTTCACCCGGAGCGCATGGCGCAACGGGTGCTGGGCATGGGCGACATCGTCTCGTTGGTCGAGCAGGCGCAGAAAAACATCGACATCGCCGAGGCCGAGAAGCTCGCCAAGAAGATCAAGTCGGGCGACAAGTTCGACCTCAATGACTTCCGCGAGCAACTGGGCCCGGTCAAAAAGCTGGGCGACATGAATTCGCTGCTGGAGAAGCTGCCATCGCAGTTTCAACAGGCTGCCGGCCAGTTGCAGGGCGGGCAGGCCGAGAAGCAGTTGCGCCGCACCGAAGGCATTCTGAACTCCATGACCGCAGGCGAGCGCGCCAAGCCCGAGCTCATCAAGGCCTCGCGCAAGCGCCGCATCGCCGCGGGCGCGGGCGTGCCGGTGCAGGAAGTCAACCGCCTGCTCAATCAGTTCGAGCAGATGCAGGGCATGATGAAGCAGATGAAAAAAGGCGGCATGGCCAAGATGATGCGCGCCATGCGAGGCCTGAAGGGCATGGGCCGTTTTGGCGGGTTCGGCCGGTAAAACGCACCTGCGCCATGAAAAAAGGGGCGCAAGCCCCTTCTTTCATGGCCAAGAGCCGTGTTTTACCGGGCCTTGGCCACGGCGGCGTTCCAGGCGGCGATCACTTTTTCGTAGTCCGCGGCTGCTTCCAGTTGATCCACGGGGAAGATCTTGATCGCGGCCAACTCGGGCAGCGTGGTCAGCTTGGAGACTTCGATGTCGCTGCGCGAGGGACGGCGGAAGTTCTTCACGAGCTGCGCGGTTTGCGCTTCTTTGCTGAGCAGGCCCTCGTAGAGCTGGCGCGCGGCCTCGGCGTTTTTGGCGCCTTTTATGATGAACATGCCTTCGGGCGCCAGGTAGCTGCCTTCGGACGGGTAGACCAGTTTGATTTCTTTCTGGCCCCCGGCGACGTATTCCTGAGCCGCGTATTCCAAGGTCAGGCCGACCGGGTATTCGCCCGCCGCCACGCCCTTGTATGTCGTGCCTGATGACCCGGTGATCACGGCATTGGCGGCGATCTTGTCCAGGCCTTCAGTGCCGAATTGTTTGTACAAACCGTAGACCAGCATATAGGCCGTGCCACTCTTGGAGGGGTCCGTAATGGCGAATTTACCCTTCCACTGGGGCTGCATCAGGTCTGACCAGGTCAGCGGCGCGGCGCTTCCCTTTAGCTGGCGTTCGTTGACCATCATCGCCATGACATGAACGTTGGTGCCCATCCACAAATTGTCCGGGCCGCGGAACTCGGCCGGGATCGCCGCAATGTCTTTGGGGGTGTAGGGTTCCAGCTGGGCACGATAGGCACCCAGCGTGCCGAAGCCGCCGCTCCAGAAGAGGTCGCCGCGCGGGTTTTGCGCTTCCGCCTCGATGCGTTTCATCAGCGTGCCGGTGCCACCGGTGAGCGGCCTGACGTCCAGCTTGGGCATGGTCTTTTTGACGGCATCCACCGCGGTATCGATGGTGTCGGTGTTGTTCGATGAGTAGAGGATGACCGTCTGAGCCTGGGCGGCGCCGGAGGCCAACGCAGCAGCCAGAACGCTGGATTGCAGCAGGTGAGAGAAGCGCATGGAAGAGCCTTTGTCTGAAGTTGCTACTTGCCGGAGAACAGGTTGACTTTGAACGCCTTGATCGACACGACGACCGGCACGAGGATCACGGTGACCAGGGCCGCGCCGTAGGCAGAGGCCATGCCCAGGCGCCCGCCGTCAACCTGACGAAAAATGGCGATGGGCATGGTTTCCAACCCGCCGCTATAGGCCACGATCGAAGCCGATAGCTCCGATATCGTGGTCAACCACATGAGAATGGCCGAAGAGATGATGGAAGCTTTCATGGCCGGCAACATCACTTTAAAAAACGTCTTCAGGGGCGATACGCCCAGGCTGATCGACGCCTCCTCGATGGAGTCGGGAATGTTGAACAGGGTGGACGAGGCGTTGCGCACGGCAAACGGCAGCCGGCGCACGGTGTAGCACAGCACCATGATGGCCGAGGTACCCGCCAGGACAAGCCATCCCGTATTGAAAGTCTGCACCAGCGCAATGCCCAGGACGGTGCCGGATATCGTCAGCGGCAGCACCAGGATGTAATCCAGAAACTGTGTGGCGCGACTGCGTTTTTTGACGGTGAGATAGCTCGCCAGCAGAGCAAAGGCCACCCCGATAAGCGTTGCCAGCGACGAAAACGTTATGGAGTTGAGAATCGGCTCCGGAGCGCCTTGCAGCGCGCGTTGCATGCTTGTCAGTGACCATGAACCCCAGTGCATGACCGGGCCGCTGGTGTGCGTGAACGCTGCGATGAACACTACCACCAGCGGCAGCATCGACAGCAGCACCACGAGGGTGACGCCACCGGCATAACCCGCAGCGGCCCAGGAGCGCACGCGCCGGGGGGCGGGCGCTCGGCCCTGTGTCATGGTGTAGACCTTGCGTTCGACCATGCGCTTTTGCACGAAGAGCACGGCGGCCACAATGCCGATGGACACGACCGACATGGCGCTTTGCAAGGTGGGGCTGCCGCCCATTTCGTTGACGAAGGTGTTGTAGGTCATCACGGACAGCAACGGCACTCGGCTGCCCAGCATGATGGACAAGGCGAAATTACCAACGACCAGCGTGAATACCACCAGTGCATTGACCAGAACGGCCGGAGCGATGACTGGGACCATGACGCGGATGCGGGTAAGCCACGGGGGGGGCCAGGCTCAATCCGGCCTCTTCGAGTTGGCCGTCGAAGCCGCGCAATGCGGCCAGCACGCCGAGATAGATGTAGGTGTAGTAGACCAGTGTCATCGAGAAAATCATGCCGCTCCAGCCATAGAAGGAGGGCAAGTCGATGCCGATCTCACGTAGCGCATTGGTGAGCAATCCGTTGTTGCCCAGCACCAATAGCCATGATTGCCCCACGATGATCTCGGGGATGACAATGGTCAGGATAGGCAGGATGGCCACGAGGTTCTTGAGCGGAAAGTCGTAGCGCGCCACCATGTAGGCGAAGGGCACTCCCACCAGCACGGTGCAGCCGGTCACCACCGCCCCCAGCACCAGGGTGTTGCGCAGGGCCTGGAGATACTCTCCGTCCTGGGCCAAGGCGGTAAACCCTTCGAGCGAGAATCCGCCGGACGCCCCCGTGACGCTATTGCCGAAGAGAACGGCCAGCGGGTAGATCACGAAGAACAGCAGCAGCACCAGACACGCCACTGTCAGCAGGCCCCAGGGCCACCATTTGATACGCATCTGCGGCCTCTTACTCGCTGACCACGCGACTGTGCGCCGGAACCAGAACCTGCACGGTGCCTCCAGGCTGAAAGTCACCTACCATGTTGCCCGAGTGCAATTCCACGCGGATTTCGCCGCCGTCTTCCAGGGCGATGCGATACGCCGTCTTGAATCCGAGATACTGCCGGCGCAGCACGCGGCCGGGCAGCGCGTTGGGAATGCGGGGCGCCGGGGCGATGAGGCTCAGCTCCTCGGGGCGCGCAATCAGGATGCCGCGCTCGCCAAGCGTTGCGCTGCCTTGAACGCCATCGAAAGGATGTGGGCCGATGCGATAGCGCACATGGGGCAGGCCGCCGTTATCGCTGCCGCCGATGACTTCGGCCGGCACGGCGATGACGTTGGCCGAGCCGATGAAGTCGGCCACGTAGGCATTGACCGGGTTGCCGTACAGGGCCTCCGGAGAGCCGAGTTGAGCAATGCTGCCACGATCCATGATGGCGATCTGGTCGGACATCGCCAGCGCTTCTTCCTGGTCGTGCGTGACAAAAACCGTCGTGATGCGAGCTTCGCGCACGAGATCGAGAATGACGTCGCGCATCTGCACCCGCATTTTGGCGTCCAGATTGGACAGCGGTTCGTCCATCAGCAGCACGCGAGGACGGATGACCAGGGCACGGGCCAGGGCGACGCGCTGGCGCTGCCCGCCACTCATCTGCGCCGGGTAGCGCTGAGCCAATGCGGCCAGCCCGACTTTCTCCAGCGCTTCGATGGCGCGCACCTTGATGTCCGCGCGGCCGACGCCGCGGGCCTTCAATCCGTAGGCAACGTTGTCAAATGCCGTTTTGTCGGGGAAAAGCGCGTAGTCCTGAAACACCATGCCGATGTCGCGGCGGTGCGCCGAAACATGGGTCATGTCATCCTGGTCGAACAGCAAACGGCCCCCATCGGGCTCATAAAAGCCCGCGATGCATCGCAGCAACGTGGTTTTGCCGCAGCCGCTGGGACCCAGCAGGGTATAGAAGGCCCCGTCCGGGATGTGCAAGGACAGTTCTCGCAGGACGCTTTGTCCGTCGAAAACCTTGACGATTCGGTCGATAGTGATGGATGCCATGAGTGAGTCCGCTGCTTGCTGCCAGCCATCATAGAAATGCCCGCGACAGTCCACCAGCAGGCTTTTTTAAGGTTCATCGCGGAATAGCGTGGAGCCGTGCTTGATTGCCGTTACGCTTGATCCTTGATTTTTCAAGGATCAAGGCCGGGATCATGCTGGACCGCAAGACGATCGAGAGGTTGGGTGGGTGGGAGGGTTATCGGGTGGAGCGGGTCGTGTGGCCTGAAGGTGAGAGCCGGACGGTCACGATTTACCTGAAGCCTTCAGCGCGAACGATGCACTGCGAGCACTGCGGCAACCGATGTCGGCAGGTGCATGAGACGACCACGCGCCGGGTGCGGGATCTGCCGCTAATGGCGCTGCGAGTGACGCTGGTAGTGCCGCGTCGGCGGGTCTGGTGCGAGCAGTGCGGTGGACCGCATCTGGAGAGGCTGAGCTGGCTGGGCCGTTACCAGCGAGTGACCGACCGGCTGGCCGAGGCGGTCAGCCAGTTGCTTGAGTCCAGCAACATTCTGGCCGTGGCGCGCTTCTTCCAACTGGGTTGGCACACGGTCAAGGCGCTGGACAAGGCCCTGCTGCGACGGGCGATCCAAGAGCCGGACTGGAGCCAGATCCACTACCTAGCGATGGACGAGTTCGCTCTACACAAGGGCCATCGTTATGCCACGGTCGTTGTCGATCCGATCCGCCGTCAGGTGCTATGGATCGGTGATGGCCGCTCGCGCGAGACGGCCAGAGCCTTCTTCGAACAACTGCCAACTGGGGTTGCCCAGCAGATCCGGGCCGTAGCGATCGACATGACGACGGCCTATGAGCTGGAGATCCAGGCCAACTGCCCCAACGCCGAGATCGTCTACGACCTGTTCCACGTCGTGGCCAAGTACGGCCGTGAAGTGATAGACCGGGTGCGTGTAGACCAAGCGAACCAGTTGCGGCACGACAAGCCGGCCCGCCGGGTGATCAAGTCCAGTCGCTGGCTACTGCTGCGCAATCGCAAAAACCTCGATCCGTGCCAATCGGTAAAGTTGGACGAGTTGCTCCAGGCCAACCAGCCCTTGCTCACCGCTTATCTGATGCGCGATGAGCTCAAACAGCTGTGGTTCTACCAACACCCCGGCTACGCCCGCCAGGCATGGGATCACTGGCTGCAACAGGCTCAGGGCAGCGGCATCGCCGCCTTGGCTCACTTCGCGCTCAAGCTAAAAGCCTATCTGCACGGGATTCTGTCTCGCTGTCGCCACCGGCTCAACACCAGCATCGTCGAGGGCATCAACAACACCATCAAAGTCATCAAGCGCCGCGCCTACGGCTACCGCGATCAGGAGTACTTCTTCCTCAAGATCCGGTCTGCATTCCCCGGTATTCCTCGATGAACCTTTTTAAAGCCAGCTGTAAGTTTTTCTTGGGGCTGAATTTTCAGACATCACCTAGAATGGCCGCATCTGGGACAGCACCGCCGGCAAAGTATCGACGGCCGCAGAGAATCAACGGACAAGTGGGAAAGAATCGCAAACGCAGGCGGGCGGGGCGCTGACCATGGCCCGGAGTCTGCCTCCTCTGAAAGCCCTGAGGGTGTTCGAAGCCGCTGCGCGGCTGAGCAGCTTTACCGCTGCCGCCCAGGAGCTGAACATCACGCACAGCGCGGTCAGTCAGCAGATCCGTGCACTGGAAGACTTCATCGGGCAGCCTTTGTTTGCGCGCGCCGCGCGTGGTGTGACGCTGCTGCCCGACGCCCAGGCGTATTTTGCCGACGTCCAGGCCAGCCTTGAGCGTATCGCTCAGGCAACGGCCACCATGAAGCAGCCGCGCGAGTTGCGGCAGTTACGTCTGTACGCCACGCCCTCGTTGGCCATGAAACTCTTGATCCCGGGGCTGGCCGATTTCCAACGCCTGTATCCCGAAATCGATGTAGAGGTCACGACGCTGGGCAGGCAGTTCATCGACCGCGCCGACGGATCCCAGGATCTGATCATTCGCCATGGCGCCATGCATAAACCCGACTTCGTGTGTCAGCCGTGCCTGGAAGACAGCTACGTGCCGGTCGCATCCCCCCGCTTTATTGCGAGCCATCGTCTGCGCCGCCCGGCGGATTTTGTGGGTCATCCGTTGTTGAAAGTGCGCGGATGTCTGGATATCTGGACGCAGTGGTTCGGACTGGCCGGGGTCGATGTACCGTCCATGTTGCCCGGGCCGGTTTTCGACCATGATTTTCTGTCCATGCAGGCGGCCAGCAATGATCTTGGTCTGGCCCTGGCCCCGTGGTGTTTGCTGGCTGAAGATATTCAGGTCGGCCGATTGCAGCCCATCTTCGAAGCGCTTCGTCTTCCCAACGCCGGCGTGCACGCGTTGTTTCGCCCGGATTCGCCAGCCGCGCCGTTGGCGCGGCTGTTTCTGGACTGGTTCGCCCGGCCCAACAAGGAGTACGCATGACAGTATTGACGCTGGGCCCCGGTTTGAGCCTGCGTGATCCGTATCCTCGGCCCAGGTTGCGTGACTTCAAGCTCATTGCCTTCGATATGGATTCGACGTTGCTGGCAGTGGAGACTCTGGATGAGCTGGCGGATCTTGCGGGTTGCAAGGCGCAGGTCGCCGGGCTGACCGAGGCGGCGATGCGGGGAGAGAATCCCGATTACAAGGCCAGTTTGCGCCAACGCGTTGCGTTGCTGGCCGGTTTGCCGGAAAGTGCGCTTGACGTGGTGTGGCGAGAACGCGTGCGTCTGAACCCAGGCGTGCAGGCGTTGATTGCCGCATGTAAGTCCGCCGGCCTGCGCTGCATTCTCGTGACCGGGGGCTTTACCTGCTTTACCGACCGCCTGGTCCGCCAGTTGGAGTTGGATGATGTGCGGGCCAACGAGCTCGAAATCGTTCAAGGCCGCATCACCGGGCGCTTATTGCCTCAGTCGTGGGGCGATATCTGCGATGGCGAGGAAAAGCGCCGCAAGGTGTTGCAGACGTGCGAGGCCATGGGCATCGCCGCCGGACAGGCGATCGCGGTGGGCGATGGTGCCAATGATCTGGCCATGATGAGTGTTGTCGGATTAAGCGTGGCTTATCACGCGAAGCCCACGGTACGGCAACAGGCGCGGGTGGTCATTGATCAGGGCGGGCTGGACAGGCTGCTGGAGGTGTTCGAGGCGGTGTAGCAGGCGCAACGCGCAACTGCGCGCAATACACAAACCACCGACTGCTTCAAACCTGCTTCAAACAGGGAAAGCTTGGCAAGCCTCGAGCAAGTTCACGCAGTTACCCAACGATGGCGGGTCGAAATACCGCCGCGCCGGCGGTGCATCGCCACGATCTCGAATGCGAATTGCAGGCGGATTGCGAGCGGGATGACGTAGTCTCCAGTCTCTCCTGTGCCATTGTGCGTGCCTGAGCGAGCGTCAGTTGCCGTATTGCCCCAGGGCGGACTTGCGGCGCTGGCCAGCGTTCGTGCGGTACTGGAGCTGACCTGCCCCCAGATTTAGTACGGCACCGACATAGAGCCCAGGGGTAAAAGACCTTCTTTCTGATGAGCCTGCACGAATTGCGCCGGCGTTAAATATCCGAGCGCGCTGTGAGGCCGATCGGTGTTGTACTCGACTCGCCAGTTTTCGATCAAGCTTTTAGCCTGTCGCAGGGACAAGAACCAGTGCTCGTTAAGGCATTCGTCGCGGAACTTGCCGTTGAAACTTTCGATATAAGCGTTCTCCACCGGCTTACCCGGCCGAATAAACGACAGCTTTACGCCTGCTTGGTAGGCCCAGGCGTCCAAGGCTCTTCCGGCGAACTCTGGCCCGTTGTCCACGGTAATAGATCGCGGCAGGCCACGCATCTCCGCCAGCCGTTGCAGCACCATGGCAACACGCAGTCCCGGCAACGACGTATCGACCTCGATGGCCAGGCATTCGCGAGTGTAGTCATCGACGATAGTCAAACAGCGGAATCGGCGGCCATAGGCTAGGCCGTCGGCCACAAAGTCCATTGACCAACTCTGATTCGGCGCGATTGCCGCTGGGCGAACCACGCGCTCGGTCGCCGCGATTCGCTTACGCTTTCGTTTTCGCACGCTTAACCCTGCCAGACTGTACAGCCGCCAGATTCGCTTGTGATTTGCTTGCCAGCCTTCGCGACGTAAGAGCACATGGATCCTCCGATAGCCGTAGCGTCGTTTCGCCACTGCCATCTCTTTCATGCGCTCGGTCAGCGCAGCATCGCCTGAGCGTGTGCTCTCGTAGGCAAACAGCGACCGCGAAATTCCTACCAGCCCACAGGCCCGGGTAACACCCATGCTGCGCTCGGTCATTAATGTCCTGACCGCCTCGCGTTTGGCCTGCGGGCTGACTACTTTCGGCTTAGCAGATCCTGAAGCGCCGCCTTGTCCAGCATCGACTCGGCCAACAGCTTCTTGAGCTTGTTGTTCTCCTGCTCCAGCTCCTTGAGCCTCTGAGCGTCCGACACCGTCATGCCACCGAACTTCGCCTTCCAGTTGTAGTACGTTGCCTCGGAGATTCCGTGCTTGCGGCACAACTCTGCGGGCTTGGCACCTGCATCGGCTTCCTTGAGCACGCCGATGATTTGCTCTTCCGTAAATCGTTTCTTCATTGCCATTCCTTTGGGAACGGACTCTACATCGATTTCGTACTAATCACGGGGAGCAGGTCAGAGCCATCCTGAAGCAAAAAAACGGCCAAACATGGCGTTTGGCCGAATCAGCCGGCACGGACGGGGATAGCCCGTGTCGGCACACGCTGGTCAACGTGCGGGGTTGGCCAGCCTGATCTTCATGCGGTCGACGGCAGGGGCGCGATGCGCGGCACCCTCCGGGCGTTGATGACTACGAGGGCCAGGACCCGGGGATCCAGACACCAACCCCGATTATCGGCAAACGGGCGTGCCGGCGACATGGCGGGGTTGTAACTGCTTGCGAGCGGGCGGCTCAGCCGCCGCCGACGGCCACGACGATTTCGAGCTGATCGCCCGGGGTCAGCGGCGTGTCGGCGTGCTTGCTTTTGGGCACGATTTCGCCGTTGCGTTCGACGGCGACGCGTTTGCCGGTATAGCCCAGGGTGTCGAGCAGGCCAAGGACCGTGGTGGCGGCGGGCAGCTCGCGAGTCTGGCCATTGAGCGTGATCTGCATATCAATCCTTAGTGCTGGCATATCGGTTGGTGGCCTCGATGAGGCGGGCCAGGATGCCGGGCTCGTCGAAGGCGTGACCCGCATCGGGCACGAGGTGGAAGTCCGCCTGCGGCCAGGCGCGATGCAGATCCCAGGCGGTGCGTGCGGGGGTGCAGACGTCGTAGCGGCCCTGCACGATGGTGCCGGGGATGTCATGCAGCCGGTGCGCATCGCGCAGCAGTTGGCCTTCTTCCATGAAGCCGGCATGCACGAAATAGTGGTTCTCGATGCGGGCAAAGGCCAGCGCGGCACGATCGGCAGCATGGCTTTGCTGGTGGCGCGGGCTGGGCATGAGCGTGATGGTGTGGTCTTCCCATTGGCTCCAGGCCTTGGCGGCGCGCAACTGCTCGACGGCGTCGTCGCCGGTGAGTCGCTTGCGATAGGCCGCGATCATGTCGCCGCGCTCGGCTTGCGGGATGGGCTCGAGGTAGCCTTCCCAGCGATCGGGGAACAGCCAGGAGGCGCCTTCTTGATAGAACCAGAGCAGCTCGGCCCGGCGCAACGTGAAGATGCCGCGCACGATCAGTTCGCTGACGTGCTCAGGATGCGTTTCGGCATAAGCCAGCGCCAGTGTCGAGCCCCAGGAGCCGCCGAACACCAGCCAGCGCTCGGCACCCATGACTTCCCGGCGCAGGCGCTCCATATCGGCCACCAGGTCCCAGGTGGTGTTGTTCTGCAGGCTGGCGTGAGGCGTGGAGCGCCCGCAGCCGCGCTGATCGAACAGCAGCACGTTGTAGCGTTGCGGGTCGAACAGTTGCCGGTGCACGGGCGAGCAGCCGCTGCCAGGGCCACCATGCAGAAACACGGCGGGTTTGCCCTGCGGATTGCCGCAAAGCTCCCAATACACCTGATGACCATCGCCGGTGTCCAGCATGCCATGGCGGTAGGGCTCGATCGCGGGATAGAGCATTGGAGGACTCTCCTTGGTGGGCTCAGGCCTTGCGCTTGAAGATCAGGTCCCAGACGCCATGGCCAAGCCGCAGGCCGCGCGTCTCGAATTTGGTCTGCGGGCGGTAGCTGGGACGCTCGGCGTAATCGTGCGCGGTGTTCTCCAGCAGGGTTTCACCGCCGAGGACTTCCAGCATCTGCACGGCGTAGTCCTGCCAGTCGGTGGCGCAATGCAGGTAGCCGCCGGGGCGGATGCGGCTGGCCAACAGGTGCACGAAGGCCGGTTGCAGCAGGCGGCGCTTGTGGTGACGTTTTTTGGACCAGGGATCAGGAAAGTAGACGTGTACCCGGCCAGCGAGTCGGGCGCGATCATGTCGCGCACCACTTCGACCGCATCGTGCTGGATGATGCGTACGTTCGGGATCTGGGAGGTCTCGATCCGGTGGAGCATCGAGCCCACGCCAGCGTTGAAGACCTCTACACCGAGAAAGTTGTCGTCGGGGCGGGCCAGCGCGATCTTCTCGGTGGTCTCGCCCATGCCAAAGCCAATTTCCAGGATGGTCGGCGCCTCGCGCCCGAAGGCGGCGGCCGGGTCCAGGGGCGCGCCGCGTAGGCGATGGCCCACTTGTCCATCAGTTGTTCGAGGGCATCGCGCTGACGCTGCGTGATGTGCCCGCGTCGATGCACGAAGCTGCGGATATGCGTGGCGCCAGGGCTGGGCGGCGCGTGGTTGGCCGGTTCCAGGGCGGCCTGGGTCGCCGGCGTCAGGGGCTCGGCATCCGCCGGGGCAGGGGGGTAGTCGTCGGGGTATTCGCGTTCATAACCCGGATTGTAGTGGGAGCCGCCGCCCCGGAAAATCGGGGGGCGGATCCGGGGCGTCAGGATGCCTCGGGAGGCACGCCCAGTTCGGCATTGGCCTCGCCCTTGGCGGGCGGCGCGCGGCGCAGGCTGGCCGGCGTGCGCGACAGCTTGATCGGGCTGGCCAGGCCTCGGTAGGCCTCGTTTTCGAGCACCATGCCACGGTGATGCGTATGCGGATGATCGAGAACCTCGGCCACGTCCTGCACGGCCGCGGCAGGCACGCCATGCTTGAGCAGGCGCTCGGCCAGCTCGGTAGCACGGTGATCGATGAGCCGGGCGCTCAAGGCCTCGCGCAATGCCGGCCGGTTGGTCAGCCGCGCGGCGTTGTCCGCAAAGCGGGCATCGGCGGCCAGATCCGGGGCGTCCAGAATCTCGCACAAGCCCGCGAACTGGCGATTGTTGCCGACGGCCAGAAAGATTTCGCCGGCGGCGGTGGTGAAGGTCTCGTAGGGCGCGATGTTGGGGTGGGCGTTGCCACTGCGCTGTGGAACCTTGCCGCCGTAGAAGTAATTGGCCGCATGCGGATGCAGCAGCGATATCGCGCAGTCGTACAGCGTGATGTCCAGGAACTGTCCCAGGCCGCTGCGCTCGCGCTCATAAAGCGCCAGCAGAATGGCCGAGGTCGCATTCAGGCCGGTCACCATGTCGACCACGGGCAGGCCGACCCGGGTAGGCGGGCCGTCGCGCTCGCCGTTGACGCTCATCAGGCCGCACATGGCCTGGGCGCAGGCGTCGTAGCCCGGCAGCCCCCCAAGGGGCCATCGCCGCCAAAACCGCTGACCCGGCAATGGATCAGGCGCGGGAAGTCCGTTTTCAGGCGCTCATAGCCCAAGCCCCATTTCTCCATGGTGCCGGGTTTGAAGTTTTCCACCACGACGTCGGCATCGGCCAGCAGCGTCAGCAGGAACTCTCGCCCTTCAGGCCGCGCCAGGTTCAGCGTGATGCCGCGTTTGTTGCGGTTGACACCCGCAAAATACGAGGCCGAGCCGCCCGCCACACCTTCGGCAAAGGGCGGGCCCCACCCTCGGGTCTCATCGCCGTCGGGCGGTTCTATCTTGAGGACGTCGGCGCCATGGTCGGCCAGCATCTGGGTGCAATAAGGGCCACCCAGGACGCGTGACAGATCAATGACTCGGCAGCCGGCCAGGGCGCCTTGGGGCAAAGCGGATGCGTTCATGTCAGTCGATGGAAATATTGGCTTGATGAATGACCTTGCCCCATTTGTCCACCTCGTCATTGATGAACGTCTGCAAAGCCTGGGGGCTGCGATCTTTGGCGGGCACGATGCCTTGGCGTGTCAGCGTCTCGTTGACGGCGGGGGACTCCAGCGTATTGACGAAAGCATTGTTGAGCTTGTCCACGATCTCGGGCGGTGTGCCTTTGGGCGCGACGATGCCGAAGAAGACGCTGACGTCGTAGCCGGGCAGGCCCTGTTCGGCCAGAGTGGGCAGATCGGGCAGCGAGGCGGAGCGATCCGCGCTGGCCAGTCCGATGGGACGCAGCTTGCCCGATTGCACGAAAGGCAAGGCCGTCAGGATGTCGGTAAACGACATCGACACCTGGCCACCGACCAGATCGTTGAGCGCCGGGCCGGTGCCTTTGTAGGGCACGTGCAGAATGCGGGTCTGCGCCATGTTGTTGAACAGGACGCCCGCCAGGTGCGAGGACGCGCCGTTGCCGGACGACGCATAGCTCAGCTTGTCCGGATGGCTGCGGGCATAAGCGATGAGCTCCTGCTCGTTCTTGGCGGGCACCGAGGGGTGGACGACCAGGATATTGGGCAGGTGGCCGATGCGGGCGATGGGGGTGAAGCTGGTGCGCGGATCGTAGTTCTGGTTTTTGTAGAGGCTGACGTTGATGGCCAGCGGGCCCGAGGTGCCGAACAGCAGCGTGTAGCCGTCCGGTTTGGCGCGGGCGACATACTCGGAGCCGATATTGCCGCCGGCGCCGCCGCGGTTTTCCACCACGACGGTTTGACCGAGCTGATCCTTGAGGCCTTCGGCCAGACGGCGCGCCAGCGCGTCGGTCGGTCCGCCCGGCGGAAAGGGCACGACGAGCGTGATGGGATGGTCGGGATAGGCTGCCTGGGCGCCGCCCACCAGGCAGGCTCCCAGAGCGAGCGCCGCGCCCAGGCGGCGAAAAATCGTAGTAGGCATGGGGTGTCTCCTGTCGTTATGGACATGGGGCGGATCGAGCCGCCCCGCGGGATCAGGCTTGTGCCTGCAATACGCGCTGATTCAGCGCATCTTCGTTTTCTTGCGCCTGGCAGGGATTGCGCGGCAGTAGGCGATGGCGCAGGACCTGGTCGGCCAGCAAGCCGCGTCCCGCCAGCGCCGGCAGCCGGGCTTCCCAACGCAGCGCCGCCACCGACAGCGCGTGATACAAGGCCGAGGCCGCCTGACGGGCCAGGTCATCACGCTGTTCTTGCGCGGCGTGCGCGGCCAGCGCAAACGCGCCATCGACGGCCTGGCTCTGGCTGTCGGCCAGGGCTGGGTCGCAGGGTCGGCCGGCCTGCAACAGGGCGTCCACGTGGGCGCGCAGAGCGGGCAAGGCCTCTTCGCGGCGGATGGCGCGCAGCACGTCCAGCGCCACGATATTGCTCGTGCCTTCCCAGATCGAACCCAGATGGGCATCACGCATCAGGCGCGGTTCGACCCACTCTTCGATGTAGCCGCAGCCCCCGCGCACTTCCATGGCGTCGCCCGTGACCTTGCGTGCGTCACGGCATGCCCGAAACTTGATGAGCGGCGTCATGATACGCGCCAGCGCCGGACTGGCCTGGCCGGCTTCGGCCTGCGCCAGCGCCTGCGCGGTCTGGTACATGACGCTGCGGGCCTGTTCGGTCCAGAGCATCATCTTGGCCAGCTGGCGCCGCATCAGGGGCATGTCGACCAGCGAGCGGCCAAAGGCCTGGCGCTCGCGCGCGACGAACATGGCTTCACTCACTGCCCGGCGCATCAGGCCGGCAGCGCGCATGCCATTGGACAGCCGCGAGTTGTTGATCATGTCGGCCATCTGCTTGAAGCCGCGGCCGCGCTCGCCCACCAGCCAGGCGCGCGCGCCTTCCAGGCGGATCTCGCCGCTGGCCATCGAGCGGGTGCCAAGCTTGTCTTTCAGGCGCAGAATGCGATAGCTGTTGTGGCGGCCATCGGGCAGGTCGCGTGGCAGCAGAAACAGCGATACGCCTTTGAGGCCGGGATCGGCTTCGCTGCGCGCCAGCACCATGGCAAAGCCGGCGTCGGGGTTGGAGCAGAACCACTTGTCGCCGCTCAGGCGCCAGGTACCGTCGTCATCCAACAGGGCCTGCGTGGTCGTGGCGCTGACGTCGGAGCCCGCGCCCTGTTCGGTCATGAACATCGCGCCCTGGCGCAGGGTGTCGAAGTCCAGGCTGGTGACTTGCGGCACGACCTGCTCGACGAGCGCCGGATCTCCGTAGCGGCGCAGCGTGCGCGCCAGCGAATCGGTCATGCTCACGGGGCAGCACAGGCCGAACTCGGCCTGCACGAAAAGGTGGCTCAGCGCATACTTGGCCGCCGCCGGCATGGGCTTGGGCCAACCCAGCACGCCAGAGCGGTGCGACAAGGCCGCCAGGCCGAATTCGCTATAGGCCAGACGCTCCAGCTCGACGTACGCGGGGTGTTTTTCGACGCGGGACTCATCGGCGCCGCTGCGATGCCGCACCGACAAAGTTGGCGCTTGATGGTCGGCCGTCATGGCCAGCTCGTCCATTTGCCCGCCAGCCAGTTCCCCAAGCCGGCGCAGGTGCGGCAGCAGATGGGTATAGAGATCCTCGGGCAGGTAGCAGGCTGCCATGGGCGCTGCGTAAGGATCCACGTCGAAGAGGTTCTGTCCCCGGGAGTCCGGGACGGCGGTCTGTTCGGGCATGACGATTCCAATGGTCGGTTGGCTCGATGCTGCGCCGGCTTATCTATCCATACAAATACTGTTTTAATGTTGAGCAATACAAAAAAACTATCAATGGAGACGTATGGAGCTGCGCCTGCTGCGTTATTTCATCGCCGTGGCCGAGGAGCGCCACTTCGGCCGCGCCGCGCGGCGTCTGCATATTTCGCAGCCGCCCCTTTCCTACGCCATCCGGCAGCTCGAAGCGCAACTGGGTGTGACACTGCTCGAGCGAAACAGCCGCCACGTCGATCTGACGCCGGCGGGCCAGGTGCTTTATGGGCAGGCGCTGGCTCTGCTGCGCCAATCCGAAGAGATCAGTCTTCTGGTGCAGCGCGTCGACGCCGGTTTGCAGGGGCGGTGCCGCATCGGATTCGTCGGCTCCATGCTGTACCGCGGCCTGCCAGACGTCCTTGCGCAGTTGCGCCTGCAACTGCCCGGCGTGGAGCAGGTCTTGCAAGAGCGCAACTCGCATGACCAGATCGAAGCCATCCAGCGCGGTGAGCTCGACCTGGGGTTCGTCCACGCCAATCCGCTGCCACCCGAAGTGCGCAGCCTGGACCTCATGGCCGAACCCTTCGTGGTCTGCCTGTCGCAGGGCCACCCGCTGGCCGCGCGACGCAAACTGGAGCTGCGCGAACTGGTCAACGATGACTTCATTTTCTTCGCGCGCGAAGCCTCGCCCAGTTATCACGAAACCGTGCTGTCGCTGTGCGTCGCCGCGGGGTTTCATCCGGCCGTGCGTCACGAGGTCAGGCATTGGCTTAGCGTGTGTTCGCTGGTCTCCCAGGGCCTGGGCGTGTCCATCGTCCCGGCCTGCATGGCGCGCAGCCGGCTGGCGGGCACGCGGTTTCTCAATTTCGACCATGAGGCGCGTTCGCGCAGCCAGTTGATCTGGCCGGCGCGCCACAGCTCTCCCCTGGCCGAGCGCACGCTGGCCATCGTGCGTGAGCATTTCGGGGGAATGGCTTAGGCAGTGGCCGCAGAACCGCTGGGGCGGTACCATCGTGACGAACCACTCTGGGGCCCTATGCATGATCGACCATCTCGACCACCTCGTTCTGACCACCACCAATGAAGCCGCGTGCGTGGATTTCTATGTCGGCCTGCTGGGCATGCGCCTGGAGAGTTTTGGTCAGGGCCGCAAGGCGTTTCGATTTGGCAACCAGAAGATCAATCTGCACATCAAAGGCCGCGAGTTCGAACCCAAGGCCCATTTGCCGGTGCCGGGGGCGCTGGACTTGTGCTTTATCGCTTCCATTCCGCTCGATGAGGTCATCGCCCAGATCAATGCCAAGGGCGCTCACATCATCGAAGGCCCGGTGCGCCGTACCGGGGCCGAGCATCCGCTGCGCTCGATTTATCTGCGCGACCCCGACCTGAACCTGATCGAGATTTCCGAACGCGCCGAATAAAGGTGGGCAGGGCACACGACTGCCGCAAGGCAGGCTATAATCCTCGCCTGCGTTGAAACGGCCTTTGAGCCGGTTGCAGCGCCAGCCTCCCGATGCGGGTGTAGTTCAATGGTAGAACGGCAGCTTCCCAAGCTGCATACGAGGGTTCGATTCCCTTCACCCGCTCATTTTGCGAATCACACCTGCCGTGAAACTCTGAGAAGTTTCCTAAGTTGTTGAAATGGCATAAAAGTTTTCGGCTGAACCTCGCTGGCGATCAGTGAAGTCTGCCCACAGCTTACCCAGTCAAGTAGATTTTTCGGACCAACAATGCGGTATCCGGCTCGCCGCATTGACGCGACCTGAAGGTCGGCTCTGAAGCCGACGCGGCTCCTATCCCATCTAGTCGTTGTCCAGCGCGTCGCGGAAGCGCAGGTCGGGCTTGTCGGGTGAGGCGAAGATGAGATTCTTCGGCCGGCTCCTAGTCGCCGCGTGCAGTGAAAGCAATGAGAAGACCGGGTAACCGCCTTCCAAGTCGGTCTCGCGTAGTTCGACGTTGCAACCGCGCAGTGGCTCGTTGACGCAAGCGACGAAGTGGCGTTGCGCTGCCTCGTCGGGACGCACGTCGGCGGAAGCCATCCCCTCCGGGAACAGCGCGAAGCGCCGGTCGGAAGCGTCATAAGCGCCTAACTGGTCGAACAGCGTTTCGGCCGGCCAATCCTCTGGGTGCCGATCAACGTGCTGCTGGATTTCAGCGCGCAGGCCTGTGGGGTTGCCGCCTTTGAGGTGCATCCAGTCATCGGCGTTCAAGATCCACAGGCATTCCAGCAACTCGTCGAACCTCCGAGCATCCCCATACAAGTCTTCGCTATTAAGCCTGCGCGCGATCTCGCGCCGATACCGCCGCGGAATGGGCGGGCATGCACTGTCGCTCCAGAGGATGTCTTGAATCTGGTTGCGCGTAGTGGCATTGGGCGGTTGGCGGATCAGCAGTTTGCGGGCCACCGCAGGCAACTCGGTGTCCGCAAGCGCATTGAAGCTGGCTGTCATTCGTTCCCGCTTGGAGCCATCATCGGGAGGCACGGGCAGGCCCAACTCTTCGCAGAGTGTTGGCAGCATAGTGTGCGTGCCAGCATCCTTCCGACCGGTTACCAGGGGCTCCAACAAGTTGCGAAGTTGAGCGTAGTCCATGGGGCCGTAACTCAACCTCGCAGCGCCATCGCACGTAGGAGAGCATCGATCTGCCCAAACGCATCTCGTTGCCACTGTTCGGGTGTGCGATCACCCAGCGCATGCGTGTCTTCGACGAAACGCCTCACGCAGGTGGGACCATGTCCTTCGAAGGCGTCAAACTTGTCGGCGATGTGCTGGAACCCTCGTTCGCCACTTGCGTGTCCCAGGAGGGGAAGGCATTGCTGCGCCAGAGCCTCAATGCCATCAGGATAGTTCCGCACACAGTAGTAGATGTCGTAGGCATCCTTCTGCTTGTAGCGGCCCGCCAACGCATGGCCTTTCATTGCCAGTAGTGCAGGGATAGAGCACACCGCAATCTCCACGCGGTTGCTCCCTCCGTTCGGCATTGGGCCCGCCACCGCCACCAGTTGATAGAACCGCATCGCCAAGTCAGTGCCGTCAGCACGCTGTACGGCAAAGTCGCTGATCAGGGGAGGATTGTTCTTGACGATCTCTGCATCGCGCGGCATCAAGAAATCGACCACGATGTCGATCCCCTCTCCACCGTCCTTCACGGGAACCTGACGAACAAGTTGGAACCGTCGAAGCCCGTCGCGCTGGGCATATCCATGACCCTGAAGCGCACCGATCAAGGTTGCGTATTCACCTTCGCCGAGAGCTTCTGCATCCAGGCCAATGTCTACATCGAGTGTGCCGACGTGGGGCATCTCCTCGTTGGCCAGTAACAGCCAGGGGACTGCACCACCTACGATGGCGAACTTGCCTTTGAAGCTACCAAGTATCTGGCCGATCTCGATCAGCACGGATTTCACGGCCGCAGTCGTGCGGTCGTCATATTCGGCGGCCGATTGTGGTTCCTGGGGGGGGTCATTTGGGCCATGTAAGCTTTTCCTTGCGCAGGTGGTCGGCGGCCTCGGCGCCGCGTTCGCCGGCAATGGAGAGGTCAAGGTAGGTTTGAACCAAGCTTGTGCAGACTGCGCCCGGCGCAGGTTCAATGGTGTCGGCAAACAATCCCGTGTCTTTCGGCACGGTGATGACCACGTTCTCGCCCTTCGCGGCAGGCGTGAGTTTCAACGTTGCCTGAAGCTCACGCAGACCATCTTCGTCGGCGAAGAAATAGTGCGTGCCGGTACGACCGTATGGTGAAAGCCACTGCGCTGCCGAGAACGATGCGAAGGCAGCATGTCCGAGACCGTCTTTGGCGCGCAATGCGCTACGGGCAGCTTCTTCGAACGCGCTGCCATGCAAAGGCGTGTAGAACCGCAGCCGCTCACCTGGCGGTGCTGTGTAGCTGTCCCGCCATGCGTCCACCAGTGCGTCGGGATCTGAGAGAACGAGGCCGTCATCTGAGGCGCGTGCCCATTCTCGATCGATCAACCCGGTGCGCACATTACTGACGTGCCCTAGGCTGACTCCGGAGATTTTTGATAGCTCGGTGACACGCCAGGCACGGCCTGGCTCGCGCAGCATGGTGCGCAAAACCTGGGCCGACTTCGGCCTGAACAACGACTTGAGTTCGCGTTGCTCAGCCGCAGGCTTGTCCGTCACCATGCGTTCGATGAACACGCCGCGGAAGGCGATCCGGGCGTTTCCTTCCAGGTCGAGATAGCTGACACCCTTCTCTTCGCACAGTTGCCTTACCGCAGGTGAGATATAGGGGGCGATGAAGACGGGCGTAGCCTCGGGAGTTCGCTGCGCAACGTAGTTCCGCAGTTCCAGCAGCGCGGACCGGGCGTACCGCGGTTGCCCGTTCGACTTGTACTCGCAGATGAGCAGATGCTGCAGCCCGTCCACGAGCAGCCGGGCGATAAGGTCCGGCTCCCAATCGTCGGACATAGCCTCGGCTTCGATCCCTTCGACCTGAAGGATCGGGATCTTTTCAAGCAAACGGCGCAGTGCCTTACCAGCTCGAGCTTCAGGATCTTTCATTAAATTGGCCTCTTTCAGCATTCGTTGAAAGTACCATTTTTTCTGAAGCACATCACCAAAATTTCATTTATAAGGATAATTTCAACATCTGCTGAAGCTATTAAATAGAGTGAAATTGCCTGTAGACGAAAGGAACAAAGACTGGGCTCCATGGAGCGGAAACCGCACGTAGCTTGTTGGAGCAGCAGCTTGCCAGTGTGCGCGCAACTGGTACAGATTGCGGTACATTCTAGCGCTCCGAATGGAAATAACAATTTATAAATCAATAAGTTAGATGATTTAAATTGTTCCGTTCACCGGCTCCACATTTGACTTTCCAGGGCGCACCAGGAAGGCCATCCAGTGTCGCAAGGCGCTATCGTCCGTGGGAAGCGGGCATACGCCAAGGTCTGTTGATCGTATCGTTCAGTTGCTTGTAACCAGGATGCGTAGGCGGTCATTTTCCAGGCCCCTCCACACGGTGTGGGGCCCTCCTCGCCGCTATGAGGTTGAGCCCTTCCTGGCGGCGTGCAAGCCCTGCTCACTTACCCCTCTGGTGTTGCCTCATGACGAGATCGTCGTACGTGAGTCGACCGGTCCGGCGCCGCGGCCGTCGATGCACAGGAAGTAGTCACGGATTCAAACCACGAGGATTCGACGCGACGGCAAGCGGGTTGGGGTCACGCATGCTGCAGGTCAGGTGGCGTGAAGCCGAGAAAATCCCGGGCCGTGCACGCGCCTTCTCTACGGTTGAATCAGGCACGACATGGAGCTGTTGCGCCCCATTTTCGAAATGAGATCCCAGCCGGGGATTCGCTTATCAAGGTGCCTGAGGCCGGCTGTCGGCAATGCCGGCGGCTCGCGCGATGTCGCTGCGCCAGAACGTCGGCCGCCTTAAGTCGACGCTATGAATGCCCGATGCAGGGCATCCCGCAAGGCTCGTGTGGTCGGCGACAGATAGGCGGCCCGCCGGGTGAGCAGCACCAATGGCTGCATGCTGGACTCGGCGTCGAAAGGCAGTTCGACGAGGCCCTTGCCGGCCGGCGACATGAACATGGGTGTCATCAGCGCCGTGACGAGATTACTGGCGCGGATGAGGCCGGCGAATTGGGCGGTGGAGGTGTCGGTCTGTACGGCGGTGACCGGGATGGGCAGGCCCAGGTCGATAAACGCGCGCTCTACCCACAGCCGCATGCCGACCGAAGGGGCCGGCAAGAGCCATTCCGCCTGCGCCAACGCCTGCATGGTCGATCGACCCGGCAAGCTCAGCGGGTGGCCGGCGCGTACGACGACGTGATAGCGCTGAGGTCCCAATGCCAGCGTTTGCAGATCCGAGCGTGGCGTCGGCGCAAAGCCGATCGCCAGATCAAGGTCTCCCTGGCAAACCATTTCTGTCAGTTCATCCGAGACCTTGACGCTGATCTGCAGGAATTGGCCGGGGTGTTGCTTGCGCCAGATGGCCAGTACCGGCAGGAGTTTGGCATCCAGCAGCGCGGGGATGATGCCTACGCGCACGACGCTTTGTTGGGCCGATTGAGCCGCGGCCATTTCATGGCGCAGGCTGTCATAGGAGCCAATGAGCGCCAGGGCCTTTTCCTGCAGCAACTGTCCGGCGCGGGTGGGTACGACGCCTGAGGCGCGGCGTTCCATCAACGGCAAGCCGAACTCGGCTTCAAGCCGCTGCAGAACTTTGGTCACGGCCGACTGAGTCAGGCCTACGCGCTCCGCGGTGCGCCGCACGTTCTGATGTTCGGCCAGCTTGAGAAAGACTTCTGCATCCTCGATGCGCATAACGGGAAGATATTCCGAATGGGAATTGATTGAGGAAACATATTATCTTTGTTCCGATGAAGAATGCGGCTGCAGGAGACCAGATTTTTACGCTTACAGAACTACAACAACGCCCGGTGGCTGTCATCGGCCTGGGCCAGATCGGCATGAGTTGGGCGGTTTATTTCGCGGCACAAGGCTTTGCCGTGCGCGCCACGGACCCGGCTGCCGACGCGGTCGAGCGTACGCGCGCCTATGTGCACAAGGTATGGCCTGTATTGGCCGACGTGGGCCTGGTCGTGGCAGACGCCAGCCCGGGGCGGATCAGTTTTCACGCGACGGTGGCCGAGACGGTCACTGGCTGCGGGTGGATACAGGAGAACGCGCCAGAGATCGAGTCGTTGAAGATCGACCTCCTGGCGCAGATCGATGCCGCCGCGGATGCACAGGCCATCATTGCTTCGAGTACCTCGGCTCTGGCGATGTCGGTGATGCAGTCCAAGTGTGTACATCCGCAGCGCTGCCTGATGGCGCACCCATTCAACCCGCCGCACCTGGTGCCGTTGGTCGAGTTGGTGGGAGGCAAGGCCACGGCGGCTCGCACCTTGGATATTGCCTTTGATTTTTACCGTGCCATCGGCCGCGAGCCCATCCGTCTGCGCCGCGAAATCTATGGGCATGTGGCCAATCGCCTGCAGTACGTGCTGTTCAATGAGGCGGCACGCCTGGTTCTCGACGGTGTGGCGACGGTGGAAGACGTCGATCGCGCCATCACCTGCGGGCCCGGCATGCGCTGGCCTTTCGTGGGCCCGTTCATGACCTTTCACATGGCGGGCGGCGAGGCGGGCATGGCGGGCGCGTTCGCCAAGTTTGCCGCGCGCGATGCCTTGAGCACGGATCGCAGCAAACGTATCAGCCTGGGTGCGGATGAGCGGCAGCAGTTGCATGAGGGAGCGTGCGAAGCGCAACAGGGCGTGTCCATGCAGGCGCTCGAAACGCGCCGGGATCGTCTGCTGGTGGAGTTATTGAAGGTCAAGGCGGAGATCGCCGCGCGGGCTGGCTGAGGCCTCCCGCGGGCATCGAGGCAAAACAGCGGCGCGTTTGTCCGCGCATTTACACCAAGAAAGACAGCCGGTGCGAAGCCGGCGCCCTGGTCATGGAGACAGCAGTGCACACTTATTCCGCCACCCGACGTTCGATGTGTTTGGCCGCAGCATTGGCCGCCCTGGCTTTGGGCCCTTTGGCCGCGCAGGCCAAGGCTCCCTATCCGGATCACCCCATCCGGCTGGTCGTGCCCTTTCCTCCGGGCGGGACCACGGATACGCTGGGTCGCTTGCTGGCGCCTCGCCTGGCCGAGCGACTGGGGCAGTCCGTCATCGTGGAGAATCGCGCAGGCGCGGCCACACAGATCGGGGCCATGGAGGTAGCGCGTTCACCGGCCGATGGCTACACCTTGCTGTTGACCGGGCCGTCCACGTTCACCGCCAACCCGGCTGTCAACACGCAAAGCCCCTACGATCCCTTGAAAAGCTTTGACTATCTTGGACTGACGGGGACCATGCCCGTCATTCTTCTGGCCCACCCGAAGGCGCCGTTCAAGGACGTTAAGTCCATGGTCGAGCAGGCCAAGCGTGAGCCGGGGCGTATGTTCTATGGATCGTTCGGGCCCAGGTCGATCATGCACTTCGCCGGAGAGACGCTCAATGCTTCGGCCGACGTCAAGCTTACCTCGGTAGCCTATAAAGGCAGTTCGCCGGCGATGACCGACCTGCTGGGCGGTCAGATACCCATGACCTTTGACACGGTGGTGGTCTCAGCGCCCTATGTGAAATCCGATAAGGTGAGTCCGTTGGCGGTGACGACGGCCAAGCGTTCGACGCTATTGCCTGACGTGCCCACGATGACGGAGGTGGGTTACCCCATGGACATCAGCAGTTGGTTGGGGATTGCCGCGCCGGGGAGAAGTTCATTCTTGGCAGGCATGAGTTTTGGCTCGTTCAAGCATACCCCAGGGCCGGGGCGTGCCACGCACGCCCGAGCGGTGCCAACCGTTGGCACGCCGCCGAGCAGGTTCGGTAGGGCGTGGGTACTGCCGCAGGGCGTGCATCCGGTTTGCGGGAAGATCCCTGGCGATTGCGCCTGGATGATCACCAGGTGGCGATTGGCACTATGATCAGTGCAGGGTTTCGTCGAGAGGCTTTTGTTTCTGTCTGGGTGTTCTCAATAGGGGGCTTTGCATGACAAGAAATGTGATTGCGGTTACGTGGGAAGATGAATCGCGTGCGTACAAGGCTTTTACCGAGTTATCTTCATCCCCGCCCGTTACGATCAACCAGATGGCGGTCGTGCAACGCGACTTGTCCGGCCATATCGCGGTTCGCGAAGGCGCCAACAGCATCTTTGGCGCGGCGGCGGCGGGCTCTGTCCTCGGCGCGGCCGTCGGTATCCTTGCGGGGCCGGTCGGCTTGCTGCTGGGGTTTTCCGGCGGCGCACTGTTCGGGTCGCTGGTCGACGCCGATGCGGCTGCCAGCAATGACCTGCTCCTGGCGTCGCTGAGTTCGAATATCAAGCCCGGCACGACCGCGCTGATCGCCGATGTCGAGGAGATCGATGCGACGTTGCTCGATGCATATGCCAAGACCGCTGGTGGCCAGATCCTGCGCGTGCGCTACGACGAACTGTTCGACGAGGTGGCCAGCGCGGTGACCGCCGCAGAAGCCGCTGCCGATGCGGCAGGCGCTGCGATTCGCGCCGGAAAGAAGGCCGAGCGCAAGGCCGAGCGCGAGAAGACCTGGGACGCGGTCAAAGCCAAGCTGGAGAAATTTTTCTCCAGCAGCCGTGCCTAGGGTACGGCACGCCGCCTGCTCACCGCTGTGAAAGACCGGCCGCTCACTGTTGAGCTGGCCGGTTTTTTTTGCAGGGTTGCGCCGGGGCGCGCGGGATTTTCAATCGCGATACAGATTGCTTAGCGAGGCCTTGAGAAAGCCACCATCGACCACGATGTCTTCGCCGTTGACATAAAGCGATGCATCGCTGGCCAGGAAGGCCACCGCGCCGGCGATGTCGGCGGGCACACCCACCCGGCGTGCCGGAATGCTGGCATTGCGTTTTTGCAGAACGCCTTCGTCGCGATAATGCACCTCCGACAATGGTGTGCGGATCATGCCCGGGCTGATCGCATTGGCACGTATACCCAGCGGCCCCCATTCGACCGCCATCTGGCGGGTGAGCGCCTGCAATGCGGCTTTGGCCGTGCCGTAGGCGCCGACCCGGGTGGGCGACTGGGCCGAAATCGAGGCCACATTGATGATGCTGCCGGTGGGTTGCTGGCGCATGAGCGCAAAGATGGATTGCGCGTACAGCAGCGCACCGCGCAGGTTCACGCGCAGGATGTGGTCCCAACGTTCGATGGGGAAATCCTCCAGGGCGGTAGGCGGGGCGCTGACGGCGGCGTTGTTGACCAGGATATCGCAGCGCCCCAATTGTTCGCGGACTTGCCGAGCCATTTCGGCTACCGAAGCCGGATCGGCAATGTCGCAGCGAAGGTGGATACCGCCTGCCGGGGCGGCAGCGCTCGGGTCGGCATGGATATCCACCTGGGCGACGGCCGCGCCCATGGCGTGCAATTGCTGGCAGATGGCTTGGCCGATGCCGCCCGTCGCGCCGGTCACGACGGCGACACGGCCCTGCAATGAGGTAGAAGAGAAAGCAGTATGCATACGAGGAGGCCCTTCTGGCAGGGCATGCGCCGGCGGCGCATCGCCCGATCTGGCAGCGCAAGGGTGCGCGTTTACTTGTTCTTCAGGTCAGACAGCTTGGCCAGGTCCTGCCAGATCGTGGCGTCGCGCTTGATCGACGCCGAGAACTCCTGGGCGGTCGCATCGGCCGGCACGATCATGTTCTGTCCTTCGATCTTCTCCTGGACTTCCGGATTGTGCTGCGCGCGATAGATCTCGGCGTTCAGTCGCTCGATGATCTCGGGCGGTGTGCCCGCCGGTGCGAAGACACCATACCAGCCATCGGCCTCGAAGGTATAGCCTTGTTCGGCCAAGGTGGGGACATCCATCGAGGCGGGCCAGCGGCGCGACCCTGTCTGGCCCAGCGCGACGAGTTTGCCGGCGCGCATGTGGGGGATGGGCGAGGCGATATCCATGAAGCCGACGCTGATGTTGTTGGCAATGAGGTCGGTGCTTTCGGTGACGAGCTGCTTGTACGGCACATGGGGCATGTCCAGGCCATACCGGGCTTTGATGCCTTCCATGGCCAGATGACCCGAGGAGCCGGTACCCCACGACCCGTAGGCGAGTTTGCCGGGATTGGCCTTGGCGTAGGCCACCATGTCAGCCAGGTTCTTGAAACCGGTGCTGGGATTGGCCACCAGCAGGATGCCGGCAGCACCCACTTGCGCCACGGGGATGAGATCTTTTTCGGTGTCGTAAGGCAGCGAAGGAAGGACGACCGGGTTGAGCAAAATGGTGGAGGAGGGGGCAAACAGCAGCGTGTAGCCATCGTTGGCCGACCGGACCACGTTGTCGGCGGCGATCATGCCGTTGGCGCCGGGCTTGGTTTCGACTACGACGGGCTGCTTGAGCGCCTGGGCCAGGGGTGTGGAAATGAGGCGGGCGAAGATGTCGCCGCCAGCGCCGGGAGAGCCGGCCACGACCATGCGTATGGGCCGCTGGGGCCAGGTTTGCTCGGCGGCAAAGGCCTGGCTGCCCAGGCTCGTCAACAGGGTGGCCAGCAGCAAGGCGCGCCGCGTCAGAAGGGTATGGGGCATTGCGTTGTCTCCCGAATCTTTGAGTTATGTGAAACCCCTAAATTCTAGGTAGCCCGGCTGAATTTCCTATAGCTCAAACCGCAGTTCACAACTGCGCGCAGGAGGGGGAATCGCAGGTGCAGCGATCGATACACTTCAGAAGGGGACAACCGAAAAGAGCGATCCATGACTCTGGCTATTCGTCGCCGTCTGCTGCTGGGCAGCGCGGCCTTCTGCACCTTTTTTGCCGTCGCCGCCGGCGCGGCGCCCACCGATTATCCGGACAAGCCTTTGCGGCTGGTTGTGCCGTATCCGCCTGGAGCGGCCACGGACGGGATTTCGCGCGCCTTTGCGCAGGAACTGGGCAAAATCCTGGGCCAGTCGGTGGTGGTGGAAAACCGGCCCGGAGCCGGTTCGGCCATCGGCATACAGGCCGTCAAGAGCCGTCCGGCGGACGGCTATACCTTACTGGTCCACGCCGAGGGTTTCTACAGCGCCAAGATCATGACTCCAGGCGCGGGCTACGAGTTTTCGGATTTTGAGATTCTCGCTCCGCTGGGCCAGAATAGCTATGCCTTCATCGTCCCGGCCGATCGCGGATGGACACAGCTCAGCGACCTCAAAGGCTTAACGCGCGAACTCGACATCGGTACCGCTGATCTGGGGGTGGGAACCTACTCCACGCTGGCCGCCCGGGCGGCGTCAGCCACCTCCCCGGCGTGAAGACATTTGCCGAGCTGGGCATTCCCGACATGGTGTCTCACAGCAGCTATAGCGTGGCCGTGCGCACGGGTGTCGACGCCGCCATACGGGAGAAGCTGGCCGCGGCGGTTCGGCAGGCGGTGGCCTCGGAAGCGATGAATAAAGCGCGGCAGGATCTGTTTCTGGAATCCTATGAAGGCAGTCTGGACGACTACAAGCGCGAGCTGCTGGAGCTGGCGCGCGAGTTCGAGGCGTCGGCGCGCAAGCAGGATAGAACGCCGCCCTGAGCGCTTGCGGCAAGGTCCCGCCGGCCGGTGAACCTACGTTTCGGTCGATTCCCGGGCGTGCACGGTGGCGCCCAGTGCCGCGCCATGGACGGCGAGATGCGCGCCCAACTGCATGGTTTGCAGCATGGCCGCCCGGCCCACACCCGTGGTCACGCCTCGTTGAATGAGCTTGCGCGTGGCGTCCGTATCCGCATGCGTGAAACAGGCGCGCAAGGCCAGATCAACCAACAAACACTCTCCGGCGTCCAGTCCGTCTTGCGGGCGGCCCAGTTCGAGAAAATCCAGCAGCACCGTCACGTAGTCGGGGTCCGCCGCGGCAAGGCGCACCAGGCTGTCTGCATGCTCGGGCCACGCCGCGTCGATACGCGCGCGCAGGGCGTGGCCAGGGGCCAGGGGCGGCAGGGGCAGGGCCTCGTGCAGGAGGTCGGCGGCGTGAAACACCGCGCTCAGACCTTGCAGCGTGACTCGGTGCAAGACGTCGAACAGGTCGGCTTCGGAGGCCCCCGCCTGGCGGGCCAGACGCAGGTGCGTGGTCAGGCCGGGTTCATACAGATGAGTGGCAGAGGCATCCAGGGCGATATAGATCAACTCCACCATGCGTGCCGAGAGCGGGCCGGTGCGTGCGGGATGGCCCGCATAGGCCGCATAGCGTTCGATGAAGGCAGGATTGCCGCGCAATAGGGCTTCGTTCCAGGGGCGCCAGTAGCCGCGTGCCGCAATGAAATTCGCTTTGATGGTGTCGACGTCAGATGGCTTCATGGGCTGCCCAGTGTCTGGCCGGTGAGGTACTGCGCTTGCGCTCCGGCCATGAAGCGCACGAGCGGTAAATAGGCCTGCACATCGCTGTCAGGCGCAATCTCGAGCGCGTTGACGCGTGTGGCGTGAGGGCCCCACTCGCAGGCGAGAGTGGAGACCAGCATGCGAGCGGCACCACGCTCGCCGGCTGTCTGCCAGCAGGTATGCGGATCGCGCGGCAGCAGCAGCGTCAGGCTTGCCGCACCTTGAAGGCCGGCCTGGCTTGCGGCTTGAACAATGGCGGCCAGCCGTTGACCGGGAGCCGCGCTCAGCACCCGGGTATCCAGCACCGCGGGGTAGCCCTGTGTGCCGTACTCCCTGGGGCCTTGCCAAGGGCCGTGCACGCGCAGGGCAAGCGGCGTATCACAGGCCACGGGCAGATGCGGAGTGGGGAGGTAGGCCTGGCTGCCACCAAAGATGGACGATCCGCCGTCGACGCAAAGCATGTCGGCGGGCAGCACGGCGGCCTCGGCGCTGGCCAGAAAACTCAGGGCGCACGCCAGGTCCTGGGGGTCGCCCAGGCGGCCCAGAGGAATCTTGGCTACCGCTCTGGCGGGGTCGAGTCGGCCTGCATCGATCAGGTTGGCCACTAGCTCCGTGCGCACGAAGCCTGGGCAAAGCACGGTGAAACGGTAGGCGGGCAGGGCGGCAGCCATGGCGCGCGTCTGCGCGATCAGACCTGCCTTGCTGGGGCTGTAGGCGCCGCGCCAGGGGATGGCGCGCAGCCCGGCGCCCGAGGCCACGTTGATGATGCGCGCGCCGGCGAGCAGGCGGCCGTCCAGCGCTTGCACGAGCCGTGCGGGTGCGTGCAGGTTCAGGTCGAGCAGACGCTGCCAGCCGGTAGGGTTCTGCTCGATGACGGGCAGGTTGCTGTCATCGGTCATGCCGGCATTGTTGATGAGCGCATCCAGCGCCGGCATGTCGTGTGCCAGTGCCGCGATCTGCTGCGCATCGGTCAGATCGGCCACACGGTGCAAATGCGGGCCACCGAGCTCATCGGCCAGGGTTTGCAAGGCCTGTGCATTGCGGTCGACCAGCACACAGCGTTGGCCGCTGCGGGCCAGTTGCCGTGCCGTGGCCCGTCCGATGCCGCTGGCCGCTCCAGTCAGTAGAACCGTCTCCATCACAGCGTGGTGAAGGTAATGCCGCCGTCGACGACCAGGCCTTGCGCGGTGATGAAGCGCGCCTCGTCGCTGGCCAGAAACGCGATGCCGCTGGCGATGTCCTCCACGGTTCCCAGACGGCCCATGGGCGTGCTGGCCACGCGTCGGGCGTCGCGCTCGGCATTGCGATTGCGCTGGGTGCCTTCGGTCGGTACGGCTGACGGGCAGACCGCGTTGACGCGAATGTTCTGTGCGCCCAACTCAGCGGCCGCGGCCCGGGTGATGCCCAGGATGCCGGCCTTGATGCCGGAATAGACGATGGAGTTGGGCGCGGATTTCAGCGCTGCCGTGGAGGCGACGTTGACGATCGCGCCACCGCGCGCGCCGTCCATCGCGGCGGCCGCGGCCTGGATGCCCCAGACCACGGCCTTGAAGCCGATATCCAGCATGCGGTCCATGGTCTCGGGCTGAATCTCCGGCACGCTTTGGTAGCGTACCCAGGCCGCGTTGTTGATCAGAATGTCGAACCGGCCGCCATGGCCGGCGGCGCTCTGCACGGCCTGGGTGATGCCCTCGCGCGTGGACACGTTCTGCGTGACGGCAAAGGCGCGGCCGCCCGCGGCGGTGATGCTCGCGACGGTGGCCTCGACCAGGTCCTGCTTGAGGTCATTGACGCCGACGATGGCGCCTCGCGCGGCCAGCAGATGCGCGGTTGCACGGCCTATGCCGGCACCGGTAACCAGGGCGACGCGTTCAGTGAGGTCTTGTTGCTGTGTCATGGTGTTATACCGATTGAATATAGGCGCGACCGGTGTCGCGCGACAGGCCGCCGAAGGCCGCATCCAGCTTGCGCACGGCGCGCAGCGCGCGGTGCAGCGGCAGCTCCCAGGTAAACCCCATGCCGCCGTGCAGATGGATGGCTTTCTCGATGACATAGGCGGCATTGCCCAGCGCGCCGACCAGAGCGGGACGGTCATCGCGCTGCGCGCCATACTCGTCGCACAGCGTGGCACGGCGGATGGCCGCGCTGGAGACATCCTGGAGCAAGCGCATGCGCGCCAGAAGATGGCGTACCGCCTGCTTGGTCGACAGCGGGCGGCCAAATTGCACGCGGGTGGCCATGTAGGTCGCTGCCGCCTGCAAGGCGCCTTCGGCCGCGCCATTGGCGAATTCGGCGAGCAGGATACGTGCGCGATGTTGAAGCGCCACCCAGGCCGCGGCATCCAGACGCGCCAGCACGGGCGTGCCTTGCAGCTCGAACCACGTCTGCGGCTGCTTAGGATCCAGGCATGCCTGGTCCTGCCCGACGGCGGCCGACAGGTCGAGCAGGCTCGCTCCGTCGCCGTCGGCAACCAGAAGCCAATCGACGGGCCCTTGGTCCACGCGAGCATGTCCGGACTGCACACTGCCTTGCCAGGCGATGCCGGCGAGCCGTTCGGCGCGGACCAACGTCGTGGCGTGCGGCGTGCCGGACAGCGCCAGATCCGCAAAGGCCTGATGGCATTCCGACCAGTAAAGCTTGGTCAACGAGCCACGGGCGCCGATGGTCTCGCCGCGCATCATGCGCTCGACGGTCAGTTCCACCAGTCCTTTCAGGCCATCGATCTGGCCGACGAGATCGCCGACCCGGCGCTGAAAATAGCCGTCGTCCAGCGTGACAGCCAGTTGGCGGTCCGATTTGCAGGCGGCGATGAGCTGGCGCAATTCGCATTCGAAACGCCATGGGCGGTACATGCGGTTTGTGGCGCGTTCGATGGACAGCACGCGAATGGCGGCGTTCCAGCCCTCATCGGGCGCGCCAAGGCGCGCGCTGTCGGGTACGACCACGTCATCGAAGAACACCTCGGCAAACGAGGATTTCCCGTCGATGGATTTGATGGGCGCCACGCGTATGCCCGGCGTGTCCATGGGCACGGCAAACATCACCAGGCCTCGGTGCTTGTCGGCGACGGTTCCGGTACGAGCGAGCAGCAGGCAGTCGTGCGCCTTGGCCGCGCCGCTGGTCCAGATTTTCTGACCGTTGATGCGCCAATGGTCGCCCTCTTGGACCGCCTTGGTGCGCAGCCTTGCCAAATCCGACCCGGCGTCGGGTTCGGAGAAGCCCTGGCACCAGTACTGTTTCATAGCCAGGATGTTGGGCAGAAAGGCCTGCTTCTGGGCTTCGGTACCGACGGCCATGATGATGGGGCCGGCAAGCTCCTTGCCAATGGAGCTGACGCTTTCCGGCATGGGCAGGGCCCGATTTCCTTGTTGACGGCAAGGTGCTCGCGCAGGGTCAGGCCATGGCCGCCATAGGTCTTGGGCCAGGTCATGCCGGCCAGGCCGGCTTGATACATGGCGGCCTCCCAGGCGCTGCTTTCGGCCAGCGTGGGCGTGCGCCACTCCGGGCTGTCGCTACGCATGAACTCGGGCAGGTTGGCGCGCAGCCAGGTGCGCGCGTGCTGACGGTAAACCGCGGGGCCGGTTGCCGGGTCCGGAACCGCGACGTGGTGATCGAAGTGCATGCGTATCCTCAAGGTACGGGGTGGGTGCGCGGGACCATCAGGGCGTCGAGTACGACCACGCCCTGGCCTTGCGGCCGGACCAGAATGGGGTTCATGTCGATCTCGGCGATGTCATCCCGGTGCCGGTAGGCAAATGCCGACAGCCGGGCGACCGTGCGTGCGGCCGTCTCGATATCGGCCTTGGCTTGACCCCGCGCGCCATCGAGAATCGCAAACATTTTGAGCGAACGGATCATCTCCAGGGCCTCGTGCTCGCTAACGGGGACGGCCTGCACGGCGACGTCCTTGAGCACTTCGGCGTAGATGCCGCCCATGCCCACCATGACGATGGGGCCAAAGACCGGGTCCTGCGAAATGCCGGCGATCAGTTCCGTGCCACCACGCAGCATCGGTGCGACCAGCACGCCATCGATACGTGCCTGGGGCGCGTGGCGGGCCGCGTTGCTCAGAACCTGGGCGTAGGCTTGGCGCAGAGAGACCGCGTCCGTCAGGTTGAGCGCCACGCCACCGGCTTCGGTCTTGTGCGCGATGTCCTCGGAGACGACCTTCACGACGACGGGGTAGCCGATCGCGTCGGCGGCGCGAGCCGCATCGTCGGCGTTGTGAGCGATGATTTCCTGCGGCACATCGATGCCCGCCCGCGCCAATGCCCGTTTGGCTTCGAACTCATTGCGAAAGACCGTCGTGTCGACGGGTTCGGCGGGCGCCATCGAGGCAGGCGCAGGCGCGCCCGCCTGCAAGCGGCCCAGCTGCAAGAGGCCGGCCAGCCCGGTGGCCGCAGAATCGATGCTGGCGAACACGGGAATGCCCAGCGCCGTAATCTGTTCGACCGCATCGGCCGGGCCCTGGCTGATGATCATGAGCAGGCGGTCGGGATGGCTGGCCCTGACCTCGGCCAGCGCCTGCAGGTAGATGCCGCGCAAGCGCGTGTTGTAGAGCGACAGCGACATGAACAGCACCAGCGCACCCTCGGCGGGATCGTCCAGCAACGCGGTCAGCATCTTGAGCAGGATGTCGGGCCGGCTGGACATTTGTGCCGACGCATCGACAGGGTTGCCTGTGCTGGCGGTGGGAACTGCCTCGCGAATACGCTGCTGGGTGTGCTCGGCCAGCGCGGGCAGAACCATGCCCGCCTCGCTCATGGCGTCGGCCATCATGATGCCAAACCCTCCCGATGCGGCCACAAGGGTTACCGCGTCGGTACGTGGCAGGCGGTTCGGCATCAGCAGTGAGGCGGCATGGCCGATGTCGATCAGCGCCTCGACCGAACGCACGCGCAGCACGCCATGGCGGCGAAAAATAGCGTCGATCACGGCATCCGAGCCTGTCAGGGCACCCGTGTGCGACGCTGCGGCAGCCTGCCCCTTTTCCGTGGAGCCTATCTTGAGCACGATGACGGGTTTTCCGAGATCCCGCGCCATGCGCAAGGCGTCGATGAGTTTGCCGGCGTGGCGGCACGTTTCCATGCAGCACAGAATGATGCGAGTGGAGGGGTCCTGCGCCAGAGCGGCGATACCATCGGCTACGTCAACATCGGCTTCATTTCCGGTGGCGATGAAGCGGCTCACGCCCATGCCACGCCGCGCGACGCTTTGCATGGTGTGGCTACCCACATTGCCCGATTGCGAAACGATGCCAACGTGGCCGGCGGCAGGCATGTTCTCTTCGAGTGCGATCGAGAACGATCCGATCAGGCGGTCGGCCACGTTGACAGCGCCCAGGCAGTTCGGCCCCAGTATCCGCATGTCATGGTCGCGGCCTATCTGCACGAGTTCGGCCTGCAATGCCGCACCCTGCGGGCCGGCTTCGACGAAACCGGAAGACAGCACAATGGCGGCTTTGACGCCACGCGTGGCGCAGTCTCGCAATGCGGCTGCAGTGGCCGATGCCGGCACAGCCAGGATGGCCAGTTGCGGCACCGTCGGGGTGTCGCGCACGTTCGCGTAAGCGGGCAAACCCTGTACGGTACCGCCCTTGGGGTTGATGGGGTAGACCGGGCCGGCATAGCCATACTTGATCAGCATGTGCACCGGCCGGCCGCCAATTTTGGTGATGTCATCCGAGGCACCGATCACGGCGATGCCTTGTGCGTCGAAAAAATACTCAAGCCCGGCGCCGGGGCGTTGCGTCACTGCGGTCATGCTCAGCGCCCCTTGAAGTTGGGTTGGCGCTTTTCCAGAAAGGCCATGCGGGCTTCGCGCGCGTCGTCGGTCTTGGCAAGCGCCATGGTGAAGTCCTGCTCGAAGCGGTAGGCGTCCCGCTGCGGCATGAGATCCACCAGATTGGCGGCGCGCTTGGCGTAGACCACGGCCAGGGGAGCTTTCGAAGCGATTTCCTGCGCCAGCGCCAACGCGGCTGGCAAGAGTTCCTCGGCGGGCAGGACATCTTCGAGCACGTTGCGGCGCAGCAGATCCTGAGCCGTCAAACGCTGGCCGGTGAAAAACATACGGCGCAGCGTCGAGCGGCCAAACAGCGTGCGCAGCATGGAGGCGCCGCCAGCCAGCCCGACGTTGATCTCGGGCATGCCGAAGGTGGCGTTCTCCGAGGCATACATGATGTCGCAGGCCGCCATTAGACCCAGGCCCGCACCCAGTGCGGCGCCATTGACGGCAGCGATGACGGGTTTGCTGCATTCGCGGATGGCGTTGCCGGTTTCGCGAGTAATGCGGTTGTGTTCGAGGAAGTCGCCGGCGACGTCCGCGGCGGGGCGGTCTTTGAGGTCGGTGCCAGCGCAAAACACAGTGCCGCTGCCGGTCAGGACCGCGCAGCGAATGTCTTCTCGCTCGGAGATCTCATCGAATATGGCCACCAGACGGCGGCGGGTTTCGCGATTCAGCGCATTGATCGGAGGACGGTTGAGGGTGACCAATGCCACGCCTGCATCGACTTCGAACTTGACGGCGTCGTCGCTCATGCCTGCACCTCGGGCAACAACAAAGAAACGGGGGCGCCGGTTGCGCCATGGGCGTGCTGCATGGTGAGTCTCCTCGAGTCGTATTGACCGGCCAGGCCAAGCCTTGAGATTCCGGCCGCCGGTTTTTTTTGGATTATATGGACGCGTTATGCGCAGGATTTACCCCATAAATGTTGGTTGTGTTCTGCAGGAAATCGGCCTATTCCGCCCGCCGGCGAGCCGCTACCATGCGAGTGGTCAGGAGACTATCGACAGATGCAGATCGACAGAATCGGCACGACGCGCGCCGCATTGGGAGAGTGTCCGGTATGGGATGAGGCAGGGCAGCGGATCTGGATGGCAGACTGCCGCGCCGGTCGTGTTCTGTGCATCGATCCGGCCAGCGGGGCGTCACGTCAATGGCAACTGCCCGCACCCATCGGTTCGTTTGCCCTCAACGGCGACGATCAGCTCGTGGTGGCCCTCAAGGACGCGTTTGCGTTGTTCGACCTGCGCGACGAACACCTGCAGATCGTGGCCCGCCTGGGCGTGAGCCATCCCAATCTGCGGCTCAACGATGGCGTTGCCATGCCCGACGGCAGCTTTGTCGCCGGCACCATGCATATCTATCGCAAGGAAGACGAGCCTCCATTGGGAGGCCTCTATCGTCTGGATACTCGAGGGCGGCTGACGCTGCTGGCCGGCGAACTTGGGGTGGTCAACGGACCCGGGCCGGATCCGCTGGGTCGACACTTCTACGTCTGCGACAGTGCGCAACGCACGGTGTTTCGCTTTCGCATGGCGGCCGACGGCACACTGGCCGCGCGCGAGGTCTTCGTCGACACCGATGCGCTGGGCTCCGCGCCGGATGGCTGTTGCTTCGATGCCGAAGGTGGTCTCTGGACGGCGTTGGTGCACGCGGGCGCCATCGCACGATTCGACCAGCAGGGCCGGCTCGATGTCCGTATCGATCTGCCGGTACGTCACCCGGCATCCCTGTGTTTTGGTGGCGCCGATCTGACCGACATTTACGTGACGTCGATCAGCGACAGCGGGCGTCTGGCCGCGGATGGGCCGATGGATGGCGCCTTGCTGCGGGTTCGTGGCAGTGGCGCGCGCGGCGCGCCACGGTCGCGCAGCCGTATCTGCCTTTGATCCGGCTCAGTCGCTGCCGGCGGCGCTGGCTTTGTAGGCGCTAAAGCGCAGCGCCGGCCCGGAGACGTGGTCGGCCACGAAATCCAGAAAGAGACGTATCTTGGCCGGGATCATCGCCGTGTCCAGGATGGTTGCGTACATCCCCTCCTCGAACGTCGTGTTCGTCACGCGATAATCCGGGAAGACGCGCGCCAGCGTGCCGCGCGCGATGTCGCTCTGCACGGTGTAGTCATTCAGCAGGGCGATCCCTTCGCCTAACCGCGCCAGCTCCAGCAGGGCCACGCCGTTGTTGCTGACATGCCGCGGCTGGATCGGTATGTCGTCGATGAGGTCATCGCGCTTGAAGCGCCAACGGTACTGTTCGCCCGGCAGCAGATAGGCCAGGCAGGCGTGTGTGGCGATGTCGGCGGGCTGGGCAGGCATGCTGCGGCGGGCCAGATAGGCGGGCGAGGCCACCAGATAGCGCTCGCTTTTAAACAGAATGCGTCGCTTGAGGCCGGCTTCGACGGGCGGAGAAATACGGAAATCAATATCGAAGTTGTTGCGCCGCAGGTCGGTCTTGGCCTCGGAGAGCACCAGTTCGATATGGATGTCCGGATACTGTTGCCGAAACTCCGCCACCAGCGGCGGCAATACACCCAGGCCAAACATCATGCGCGAATGCACGCGCAGGATGCCTTTGGGCGCCGAGCGTATCTCCGTGATATTGCGATGCGCCTCGTTGATACTCCAGAGTATGCCGTCGAGCTGACTGGCGTATTCCTGGCCGGCTTCGGTCAGCACGACCTGGCGTGTGGAACGCAGCAAAAGCTTGACGTTCAGCTCGCTCTCGAATTCGGTGATCATGCGAGATACCGAAGTGGCCGATACTCCGAACTGCCGCGCGGTTTCGGAGAAGCTTTCCGTTTTAGATATCGACAGAAAAAGCTCCATCGCGCGCAGCTTGTCCATCATTCCTCCACTTTTCGCAGCACAGAACGCCGTTTTCTTGTATTCCGGCCAGGGGTACCAGCCTCTAGAATTTCCTCAAAATCCGCTATTGAGGGGACATTATGGAATTCGGCGTATTCATTCTGGCGCAGCAACGAGGTTACCACCAGTCCTCCAAGCAAGTCATTAACAACTCCATCGAGCAGACCGTTGTGGCCGAGCAGGCAGGCTTTGACACGGCCTGGTATGCCGAGCACCATTTCAACAACTACTCGTTGTCGCCCTCGCCGCTGATGACGGTCGCGCACGCCGCGGCCAAGACGCAGCGCATTCGCCTGGGTACGGCCGTCTGCATCCTCCCGCTCTATCATCCGGCGCGTTTTCTGGCCGAAGTCGGATTTGTCGATACCGTCTCCAACGGCCGTCTGGAGCTGGGTGTAGGGTCGGGCTACCAGGAGTTCGAGTTCGAGCGTTTCGGGGTGCAGATCGCCGAGTCCGGTGCGATCTTCAATGAGTTCCTGGACGTGATTCCAAAGGGCCTGACGCAGAAGATCTTCGAGCATCAGGGGCAGTACCTGAACATCCCTCCGAGTTCGATCGCCGTGCGCTGTCTGCAGGATCCCATGCCGCCGATCTGGATCACCTCGGGCAATCCGGTAACGCTGGGCCGCGGCGTGCGCGAGAGCCACAACCTGTTCGTCACTGCACTGCTCAATGGCAACGAGGCCATCGCGGGTCTGCGTGGGCGCTTGGAGAAAGTGGCCAGCGACAACGGCAAGGATCTCGATCGGGACGTCAAGTTTGGTTTTCTGCGTTGCGGCTATGCGTCGGACAACAATGCCGAGATCGATGCCTATCTCGATTGTGCCCGTTTCCAACGCCGTATCTCCGAGAGCCTGAAGTATCGCCGCGCGCAAAGCGACGATGGTTACATGGTCAAGGAAGTGCCCTCCGAGACCGACCCCACATTCGAACAGTTGCGCAAGAATCTGCCCGTCGGATCGGTCAACGAGGTCATCGACAAGATGCTGGAAGAGATCAGCATCCTGCGTCCCAAACACATCGCGCTGCAAACCCAGCTCGGCGACTTCGATCAGAAGACCATGCTGCGGCAGATCGAACTCTGGGGCGACAAAATCATTCCGGCCATCCGCAAGGAAATCGGCAGCACGGCAGCGCTCGCCTGAGGAGGGAGCCATGCAGATCTATCTGAGCAACGCGGGGTCCATCACCCTGCGCAACCCGAAAGACTTCCGGCGCCTGGACGTGCTGGCCGATCCTCAGCCTCGTGAGCGGCTGGAGCAAGCCATCGCCCGGGTGGGCGGCGCGAGGACGAACGCCATCTTCGACTGGCGCCGTCGGTGCTGCGTTTTCTGTCGCAGCATGCCGGCGATCCGCAATGGGAGGCCGACTTCTCGGCCATGGTCGACTACGCGGCCCAGCATGGCTGGGTGAACGAGCGCGGCGACATTCGCGCGCACATGATCGTCAACGAACGCGACGAAGTGGTGTCCATCGACGATTTCAAAGCCGCCATGCGGGCTTTGCCGGCGGGCATCAGTGCGATCAGCACCGGGGACGGTCAGCAGGTCGCGGGGATGATCGTCTCGAGTTTGACGTCGATCTCCGCCGAGCCGCCCATGGTCGGGTTCTTCGTGCAGCAGACCTCGTCGGCGCGCGATGCGCTTGTGCGCAATGGCCGCTTCGTAGCGAATGTGCTGGGCGAGGACCATGATGATGTCATCCAGGCCTTTTTGCGCCAGCCGCAGGGCGAGGCGCGCTTTGCCAGCGGCGGCTGGGCGATGACCGAGCAAGGCCTGCCCGTGCTGGGTGATGCCTTGGCCAGCATCGAGTGCGACATCGTCTGCACGGAAGTGCTGGGCACGCACGATCTCATCGTCGGCAAGATTCGCAAGACGACGTGTCGCCCGGCGCAGCCGGTCATCAACTTCAATTCGGCCACGCACCGGCTCTCGCGCTTGCAATAATCGGAATGCCGAGCGGACGTGCCCGGGGCTTGCCGGTCACGGCTCAGTCGAGGACGATATGGTTGTCCTTGATGACCTTGCCCCAATACTGGCGATCGGCCTGCAGTTGGGCCTGCAACGCTGACGGCCCGCCGGCCTTTTCTGTTTGGCCGTTGGTCAGCAGCATTTGCCGGAAGGACGCGGTCTGCACGGTGTTGACGGCGGCTTCGGCGTAGGCGTGAATTAACGCCGCAGGGGTGCCTCTGGGGGCATGCAGCGCTGTCCAGTAGCTGGCTTTGAGCTGGGGATACCCCAACTCGGTGACGCACGGCACGTCTGGCAGCGCCGGATCACGGCGGTCCGTGGTGAGGGTGAGAATCTTCACCGCTCCGGCCTTTTGATGATCGGCCAAGGCAATCGGCGTCATGAACGACAGGTCGTTGCGGCCCATGATCAAGTCGATCAGGCTGGTGGGAGTGCTTTTGTACGGAACGGCTGTCAGCGGGATGTCCAGCGCCTTTGACAGGATCAGCCCATAGAGGTCCGTGACGCTGCCCGGCCCGAGCGATCCATACGTCAGCGCCCGCCCTTGCCGCCTGGCATAGGCCACGAGATCAGGCAGCGAACTGACTCCCAATTGCGGCGGCACGCTGATCGTCAGCGGGCCATCAAACAGCATGGCGACGGAGTCGAAACTCTCGAATCCATACTGCAGGCCAGGACGCAACAGGATGTTCAGCGAGATAGGTCCGGAGCCGCCCATCAGCAGGGTGGATCCATCAGGAGCGGCGCGCGCGACCTGGCTGGCGCCGATGATGCCGTTGGCGCCAGGTTTGTTCTCGACAATGAATGGGCGTCCGGTGCGGGCTCCCATGCCCTCGGCCAGCAGCCGTGCAAAATTGTCGTTGGGGCCGCCTGCGGCATAGGGAACGATCAGCGTGACGGGCTTGGCGGCCGCGCGCAAGGGCCGGGTGAGCGCCATGAGGGTGCCTGCCGCGATGAAACCGCGGCGCGTGGGCATATACATCGTTCTGTCTCCTGACCCCGGCGCCTCGTCTGCCCGCCTCCGCTTGCGGGCCGGCCTTGTAAGTCAGGCTGGCGTCTCTGGGTGAATCGGCGCCATCCGGCCGTCCGTGTTTGTTGTCTACACAATGGTAAGTTCTATCGGAAGGGGAGATTACCCCTTTCTGATGCAGAACAGTTATGCGCAAATCGCCGGAGTTCGTCCGTAGCATGGACGGTCGGATCCGGCGCCGGGTCGGGGTCGACGCCTGCCGAGTGATGTGCGAGAGTGCGTCGTTGTTCCGATGGGCGGCAAGCCGCCTGCGACCCTACGCAGAGAAGACGATGACCGTTGACACCGCACTTATGCGCGCTGCCTTGCAGGCGCCAGCCGTAAGCACTGTCGTGGCCGATCCGGCCAGTGTGCAAGCCGCGATAGCAAGCCGTTTCTGTTGCCGTGAATTTCTCGGCACGCCCGTGGCGCGCGCGACCATCGAGCGCATTCTGCGCCTGGCCAGTTGGGCTCCATCGGGGTCAAATATCCAGCCGTGGAAGGTCTATGTCGTGCAGGGGGCCAGCCGCGATGCGCTGTCGCGCAAGGTGTGCGAGGCCAACGATGCGCTGGCGGCCGATCCGGCGCTGGCCAGCCAGTACCGCGAGGAGTATCAGTATTACCCCGATCCCTGGGTGTCGCCATACCTGGAGCGTCGGCGCGCCTGCGGACTCGGGTTGTATGGTGTGCTGAATATCGCCAAAGGCGACAGGCTGCGCATGCATGCGCAGATGCAGTGCAACTACGAATTCTTCGGCGCGCCCGTGGGCATATTCTTTACCAACGAGAGTCTGATGGCGGAAGGGGCGCTGGTCGATACCGCGATGTTCGTGCAGAACGTCATGATCGCCGCGCGCGCCGAAGGCTTGCACACCTGCATTCAGGCAGCATGGAACCCTTTCGCCTCTATTGTCCTGCCGCATCTGGGCGCGCAGAAGGAGCGGCTGGTGTGCGCGCTGGCCTTGGGCTATGCCGACGAGCAGGCGCCGGTCAACACCTTCCGACCCGACCGCGTGGATCCGGCGGCCTATACGTCGTGGCTGGATTTAGCCCCGTCCGCTAGGGCTTGCCGGACCTTGGTTTCCGACACGTATGACGGTCATGCCGAAACCTCGTTGTCTTTCTCACTTATTGAGAGACAACGTCGCCGCGACTCGTTTTAGTATCATGGACGCACTATTTTTTGCGTAAGCCCTGCCTGCAGGCCGCTTCAAGAGTATCCATGAGCGACATCTTTCATTTCGAGGCCGGCACCGCGCCGCTGCTGATCTCTATTCCTCATCTGGGTAGCCTGATTCCCGAGACGCAAAAGCCGCTCATGACGCCGCTGGGGTTGCGTTCAGGGGACACGGATTGGCATCTGGATTGCCTCTATGCCTTCGGTAAGAAGCTGGGTGCCTCGTTTCTGTGGGCGCGTTATTCGCGCTATGTGGTCGATTTGAACCGGCCGCCCAATGACGAGAGCCTTTATCCCGGCCAAGCCAAGACGGGCCTGTGCCCGACGCAGACCTTTGACGGTCAGCCGCTTTATCTGGATGGCCGTGACAGCATTGCAGACGACGAGCGCGAGGCGCGCCGCATCCAGTACTGGCAGCCGTATCACGACCAATTGCGCACCGAGATCGATCGGCTGCGCGCACAGCACGGCAAGGTCTTGCTGTGGGAGGGGCATTCCATCGCCAGCGTGATCCCACGCCTGTTTGACGGCAAGCTGCCCGATCTGAATATCGGCACGGCGGCGGGCGCCAGCGCCGCGCCCGGAATTCAGGAGATTATCGAGCGTCAACTGGCCACGCAGACGGACTACAGTTGGGCAGTCAACGGCCGCTTCAAGGGGGCTACATCACTCGCCACTACGGAAATCCCGCTGGCAACGTGCATGCGGTGCAGCTGGAAATGTGCCAATCCACCTACATGGAGGAGCACTATCCCTATGCCTGGGCCGAGGATGCGGCAGCCCGCGTGGGCGCGCTGGTAGAGCGGCTGGTGAGCCAGGCGTTCGAGCAACTCTGAGCCAGGCCCAACGCGGGTGCGTGACCGCCTCTTGAGGCCGTGGCGTGAGTCGACATCGGGCTCACGCCTTTTTTATGTCGTGCGTGTACGGGTTTCGGTGGCACGGTTTGACCTATGACAACTACAATTCCCCGACTCAACGGGGAACTCATGTCGATAGAAAGAAGCTCGGCCGCCGAGATTTTTGACAGCGTACGCGCGCAGGTAGAGGCCGGTGCGTACGCGCCGGGCAGTGTTTTGCCGCCCGTGCGCGAGTTGGCTGCCGCGTTGGGGGTCAATCGCAATACCGTGGCGGTTGCCTACAAGCGCCTGGTGGCAGCCGGCATTGCTCATGCCCAGGGGCGCTTGGGTACGATGATCCGCCCGCCGGACGGGCCCGGTCAACAGGAGGGCGCCCCGGTTGGCGGCACGCTCGTGGATGTTGCCAGCGGCAATCCCAACCCCGCCTGGCTGCCCGCGCCGCGTTTGTCCGTGCAGCCTGCCCGCTTGTATGGTGAGCAGACGGTCAATGTGGCGCTGCAGGCCTACTTGCGAGCCTGGTTCGGGCCGGATTGCCCCGGCGATTTTGAGGTGGATGTTACCCACGGAGCGGTTGATGCCATGGAACGTCTGCTGGGTGCCTGCCTGGTGGCAGGCGACGGCGTGGCGGTCGAGGATCCCTGCTTTCTGAGCAGCATCAACCTTTTGCGCCTGGGCGGTTTTCGGGCAGTTGGGGTGCCCGTCGATCAGGAGGGTATGCAGGTTGCCGGCCTGGAGGCGGCGCTGGCCGGCGGTGCGCGGGCAGTCATCATGACGCCGCGAGCGCATAACCCCACCGGGTGCAATCTGAGCCGCAGACGAGCCACGGCGTTGTCGCGGGTGTTGGCGCGGTATCCGCAGGTCATGGTGATTGTCGATGACCATTTTGCTTTGCTGGCCGAAGCGCCGTTTTATTCGGTGTTGGGGCGCCAGCGGGCACGCTGGGCGCTGGTGCGTTCGGTGTCCCAAGCATTGGGGCCGGACCTCAGGGTGGCGGGCGTGGCCAGCGATTCTGCGACGGCGCAACGGCTGCGGCTGCGACTGGCGCCAGGGACGAACTGGGTGAGTCATCTTCTGCAGGACATGGTGCAAGCGGCATTGCTTGACGACCGCGCACGGCAGTTGATTGCCCGTGCGAGCAAGGAGTATGCGCGCCGCCGACGGAATCTGATGCAGGCGTTGCTGGAGTTCGGCCTGGTCGGCGCCTGCGGCGCTGACGGACTCAATGTGTGGCTACCTGTCGCCGACGATAGCGCGCAGGCTGCAGCCATGGCGCGCCGAGGGTGGGCCGTTCGGGCCGGGGAGGGTTTTGGCGTGGAACGCGCCATCCATGGCCTGCGGTTGACCATCTCCACGCTCGATGCCGCGCAATGCCACCGTCTGGCGCGCGACCTGCGGGACTGTCTTGCCGGCACGGTTGCCGCAGAGTGATTGGCCGAAAGTCGTGGCCGCGTGGCGGCATTGCCGCGTGCTATATTGTCCTATGACAAAGTTAGCCGGGCCAGAAAAGCCGATCCTTTGGGTAGAGTGATATGTGCGCCACGCCGACACAACATGAATTGCATGGCCGTTGGCCGCAGGCCAGGACCGTGGACGACTTTCGGGTCAATCTGGCGGCCGTACAGGCGCGTATCGATGCGGCATGTGACCGCGCCGGCCGCGCTGCTGGCAGTGTGAGGCTGTTGCCCGTGAGTAAAACGGTCGATGAGGCACGCATCCGGCTGGCCTATGCCGCCGGATGCCGGTTCCTTGGCGAGAACAAGCTGCAAGAAGTCTCGCGCAAGTGGGAGGCGTTGGCCGACTTGCCGGATTTGCGCTGGTCGGTGATCGGTCATTTGCAGACCAACAAGGCCAGGCTCGTGGCGCGTTACGCGCAGGAGTTCCAGGCGTTGGATAGTTTGAGGGTCGCGCAGGCGCTGGAGCGGCGCTTGCAGGACGAAGGCCGCGCATTGGATGTGTTCGTGCAGGTCAATACTTCGGGTGAAGACAGCAAGTACGGATTTGCTCCAGACCAGGTCGAGTAGTTCTTGCGCGATCTCGCGCCGTTTTCTGCGTTGCGGGTGCGTGGGCTCATGACGCTTGCCCTGCTGTCGACCGAGGCAGAGCGCGTGCGGCAATGTTTTACCGGGCTGCGTGTGTTGCGCGATCGATTGCGCCAGGGCATGCCTTACGTCGAGGAACTCTCGATGGGGATGTCCGGCGACTATGAGATCGCCATCGAAGAAGGGGCTACGGTCGTGCGTGTCGGCCAGGCCATTTTTGGCGCCCGCGACACGCCTGACGCGTTCTACTGGCCCGAGCGCTAAGGCGGCCGCTTTTCCGAGGCGCGCAATGGCGGTACGCTAGTGTGCCAGGTGCAGCGCTCATGACTTCCGACTCGACAAACCACGGTTCTTCTCTTTGCGGTATCGGCATGGTGCTGGGCACGTTGCTGTTCGCTGCCTCATTGACGCCTTCGCTGGTGCCGCGTTCACCCATGGTCCAGGGGCTGCTTGGCGGGTTTTGCCTGGCGGCAGGGTATGGGCTGGGTGTGTTGATGCGACGAGCCTGGCAGATGATGGCCCTGCCCCGGCTGAGTCCATGTTGGCACAGGCGAGCGTTGGCCGTGACCTGGGCCGGATGCCTGTTGCTGGCGGTCTTGACCTTACGCTGGGCGTTGGAGTGGCAAAACCGTCTGCGCGCGCTCATGGATATGCCCGCCCTGGATAGCGGCGGACCTTGGACCGTGGCCGGGCTGGCGCTGCTGACGTTTGGCGTCTTGTTGCTGATCGCACGTCTGCTCGGTTGGGTGCGCCGCCGGCTGACCGCCAAGCTGTCGCGCTACGTCTCCGGGCCCTTGGCCGGTTTGGCGGCCCTGGTGCTGACGGCGGTGTTTTTCTGGATGTTGGGCAATGGCGTGCTGGTGCATGGCCTCATGCGGTCGGCAGATCGGCTCTATGCCGGGCTGGATGCGTTGGTCGAGCCCGACATTGCCCAGCCGCAGTCGGCAGGCAAGACGGGGGGGGCGGGCTCTTTGCTCGATTGGGAGCGACTGGGGCGGCAGGGCAGACGGATGATCGCCGCCGGGCCCGACGCCGCCGCCATTGCGCAGGCGACCGGGAAGGCTGCGCTGGAACCCTTGCGTGTCTACGTGGGCCTGAATTCTGCGGATACGCCGCAGGCCTGCGCCCATCTCGCCTTGGCGGAACTCAAGCGCATCGGGGCGTTCGAACGCGCCAATCTGGTCATCGCCACGCCCACAGGCACCGGCTGGGTCGATCCCGAAAGCCAGGAAGCGCTTGAGTATGTATTGCATGGCGATGTGGCAACCGTGTCGGTGCAGTACTCCTATCTGCTGAGCTGGCTGGCGTTGCTGGCGGATCCTGAGTATGGCGTGGAGACGGCACGGGCCGTGTTCGCAACCGTCTATGGTTACTGGCGCACGCTACCGCAAGACAAGCGGCCACGGCTCTACCTGCAGGGCTTGAGCCTGGGCGCACTCAACGCAGACTTGAGCCACGACCTGTTTCAGGTCATCGACGCGCCTTATGATGGTGCGCTGTGGTCGGGGCCGCCGTTTGACACGCCGACCTGGCGCGCGGTCACGCAGGGCCGCAACGCCGGCTCGCCGGCCTGGCTGCCTGTTTTTGGCGATGGGTCCGTCGTGCGCTTTACCAGCCAGCGCAACCACCTGGACGATGCCGCGGTACCGTGGGGCAAGTATCGGATCGTGTTTCTGCAGTATGCCAGCGATGCGGTGACGTTCTTTGACCCGCATGCGCTGTGGCGCCGGCCCGGCTGGATGGAGGCGCCTCTGGGACCGGATGTCTCGCCCGATATGCGGTGGATTCCCGTGGTGAGTTTTCTGCAATTGGCGTTTGACCTCGTACTCGCCGTCGAACCCCCCAAGGGGCATGGCCATGTCTACGCCTTTGACCATTATCTGGATGCCTGGGCCAGCCTGACCGGGCCGAGCGACTGGACCGCGTCATCCCTGGCCGCCCTGAAGCGATATCGGGCCGCGCGCAGCACCCCGCCTTGAGGCCGTGTCGGCCGCGCGGGTCGCATGCGCTAGCATGTCGACCATTCCTTGTCTGGAGATGACGCATGAGCGCCTTGGACGTTTTTCCCGTTACCCGCAAATGGCCGGCCCTGCACCCGGACCGTATTCAGCTCTATTCGCTGCCGACGCCCAACGGCGTGAAGGTCTCCATCATGCTCGAGGAAACCGGCTTGCCTTATGAGGCGCACCGGGTGAGCTTTTATGCGCAGGATCAGTTCTCGCCAGAGTTCTTGTCGCTGAGCCCTAATAACAAGATCCCGGCCATTCTGGATCCGCACGGCCCGGACGGCAAGCCGCTGGCCTTGTTCGAGTTCGGCGCGATCCTGGTGTATCTGGCCAGCAAGACCGGCCGCTTCTTGCCTGCCGAGGCGGTAGGCCGCTTCGAGACCTTGCAGTGGCTGATGTTTCAGATGGGGGGCATCGGGCCGATGTTCGGCCAGTTGGGCTTTTTCCATAAGTTTGCCGGCAAAGCGTACGAAGACAAACGACCGCTCGACCGTTATGTCGCCGAATCCAGCCGCCTGCTGAGCGTGTTGGACGGGCGGCTGCAGGACCGTCAATGGGTCATGGGTGAGCAGTACACCATCGCCGATATTGCCATTTTCCCGTGGGTGCGCAATCTGGTCGGCTTTTATGGCGCTGGCGAGTTGGTGCAGTTCGAGCGTTTCGCCAACGTCAAACGCGTGCTGGAGGCCTTTGTCGATCGTGCGGCCGTCCAGCGCGGCTTGCTCATCCCGGCGGCGTAACCCACCAAGCGGCCACTCTGGCGGCAGCGTCGCAAGAGTGGTCGGCAAACACGCACCCGTGGTTCTGGCTGGCGTGGGCCGAATTTGCTGGAGAAGTCGAAGGTGTTTCCGCTCGTCCCAGGCCTGGTTGGCCTTTATCTCGTCTGGCGCTATGTCAGCCGACTTCCCTTGGGTCTGCCTATCCGCTGCCTGTTGTCCTTGTTGCTCATGGGTCTGATCGAGCACCATTGGTTGGTGAGCCGATTCTTCGGCACGATTGCATCGCCGGAGATTCCCCGCCTGGCCATCATGGGCCTGGGCACGGTGTTCGGCGCGCTGATGCTGTTGGCCGCCGCGCTGCTCATCAAGGATGTCATCGGCCTGGGGCAGTGGCTGTTGACCCGTCAGGCGGGCATATGGCGCCGCCCTCCCGGGCATGGACCCACGCCCTGGCACTGGTTTGCCTGGTGCTCGCCGGCATAGGTGTCTGGCAGGGAACGCGGCAGCCAGCGTTACGACAGATGGACGTCGCCATTGCGGGACTGGCTCCGGAGTTTGAGGGCTATCGTATCGCCCACCTGACGGATCTGCACACCAGCAGTCTGCTGCGAGGCCCGTGGTTGGCGGAAGTGGTCGCGCGTACCAATGCGGCGCAGCCGGATCTCATCGTCATTTCGGGCGATCTGGTCGATGGCACGCCCCAGGCGCGAGCGCAGGATTACCCGGCTTTTGGGCACTTGCGCGCGGCTGACGGCGTATTTGGGGTGACGGGTAACCACGACTACTACCAGGGCTATCCGCAATGGCTGGACGTCTTTGGCCAGCAGGGTATCCACATGCTGATGAATACCCACGTCGTTCTGCGGCGCGGGCAGGGCGAACTGGTGCTCGCTGGGGTGACTGATCAGATCGCACCCACGCGCGACGCCGCAGGGCCGGACGTTGCTCAGGCGCTGGCCGGACGGCCTCGGGGCGCTGCCGTGGTGCTGCTCGACCACAGACCGGGTGCCGCCCGGGCCAATCGTGCTGCGGGAGCGGACCTGCAGCTCTCCGGCCATACTCATGGTGGCCATATCCTCGGCATGGATAGGATCGTGGCGCGATTCAATGGCGGTTTTGTTTCGGGACGCTATGACGTGGACGGCGGTCAGCTCTATGTGAGCAACGGCGCCGGCCTGTGGCCGGGCTTTCCGTTGCGTCTGGGGCGGCCCTCCGAGATCACCGTCATGACGTTGCGGGCTGCGCCTTAATCCGTTGTCTCCTCGGCCGACAGGCGCAGCTGAGTTTTGAGCATGTCGTAGACATGACGGGTAAGCGGGTTGATGAGGTCCCGGCGTATCCAAAGAAAATAGTTCACGTCGGGAAGCGGCGGCAGGCCTTCTTTCTCGCCCAGCACGCGCATGTCCGGGCCCAGCAGTTCAACGCTGCGTGCCGTCACGCCCAGGCCTGCGCGCAGTGCGGCCTTTATCCCTACCAGATTGGGGGCGACATAGTTGGTCTGCCATCGCACTTGGGATTGCTCCAGCGCATTGAGCGCGAGGCGGCGGAAAATGCTGGGTTCGTCGGCCAACACGAGGGGAACGGGGGCGTGGTGGTCGTGGACGTAGTCGGCCGAGCACAACCACACGGTCGGCGACGTACGCAACACGACGCCTTCGAGCGCAGGGTCGAAGCGGGTCGAGACCGTCAGGTCCAGTTCGCCGTGGCGCAGTGCCGTCATCAGGTTCGGGCTGCGATCGACGCGGATTTCGAGTTTGACGCGCGGGAAGGTTCGCGCCACATGGGTCAGCAGGCTGGGCAGAATGCTGTCGGCCACATCGTGCGGCGAGCCCAGCCGCAATGCACCTTCCAGCAGGCTGTCCTGCAAGGCGCGTAGGGCTTCATCATTGAGGGCCAGCATATGCCTGGCATAGATGACGAGTTTCTCGCCGTGGGCCGAGAGCCGTTTGTGGCGGCCGCGTTTTTCGAACAAGGGCAGTTCGATAAGCTGTTCCAGCCGTTGCATCTGCTGCGTGATGGCCGATTGCGTCTTGTGCAGGTTGTCGGCGGCCGCAGAAAACGAGTCGTGTTCAACGATGGCGACCAGCGTGCGCAGCAGGTCGAGGTCCAGGGTGCGCATGGCGGGTTCTCGGTGTGGATGACTAGCTGCGTCGACAGTAGCGTAATTTCGCCGTTTGCGCCGCATACCAGGCCCTGCGCGTGTCAGGTCATGAACCGGAACGCAGCGCGCTCGCGCTCGTCGATCTGCGCGGTCAGGCTTGTTTCCCATTGCAAATACTGAATGGCGGCCTGGCGGTTCCCCTGGTGGCGGTCATGCACGAAGAAAAGAAAGTCGATGCAGGCTTCGTCGGCGGGCAGGTCGGGCGTGCGCGCCAGCGGCAGACCCGCTGCCTCCCATTGACCAGGCGTGTCCATGAGCAGTTCCGCGTCCGCGTGGCCGGCGTAGTCGCGGGCATACAGCTCGGCCACGCGGGCGTCGGCGGCGATGATGACCGCGCCCGCGGGCAACGCCTCGCCGCGGCTGCGAGTTCGCCACTGTGCCGTGGCGATATGGCTCTGACGATAGGCCATGCTGGGGCGCAGGTCGACGAAGCAGCGGCCCTGGTCGAACCGCTTGCGGGCCTGAGCGCTATCGATGAGCCGCAGCCCGTTGTCGGGCTCGGTAGGCGGATGTGGGGTCCAGGCAAGTGATCCGGCCTGCAGAACATAGACTTCCCAGCCTAACTGGCCTAGCCAGCTGGCCACGACCGGTGCGCGGATTTCCTCGCCGTCGACCAGCACCAGGCGCGCGCCGCGCGTACCCACGAACTGATCGGTGGCCTGCAGCAATTGTCCGCCTGCCGCGTGTGCGGCGCCGGGCTGCGTCGCCGCGGCGTACTCCTGCTGCGTGCGGATATCGAAAACATAGGTTGTGCGCGCCGTGTCGGCCTGCAGGGCAGCCAACGCCTCGGGGGTAATGACCGACACGCCGTGGCGCTCGGCCAGTGCCCGGCGCGCTGCCGGGCCCGGCCTAGCTGTCCAGCAGAACACTCCATACCGTGACGCCGTGTCTGGCCGTGCTCCAGTGTGTAGTCGTGCAGAAACCACCCCTGGGTGCCGTTCTCCAGTGCATAGACAGGGTTGCGGACACCGAGGTTGATGAGTGTCTGCGCGCCAATGATGCTGCGGGTGCGACCGGCGCAGTTGATCACGATGGTGGTATCGGCGTCGGGCACGAGCGCGTCGATACGCAGCGCCAGTTCGCCATTGGGACAGCAGATGGCGCCAGGGATGCTCATTTTCCCGTACTCGCCATAAGGCCGGCCATCCAGCACGACGAGGTTATCGCCCCGAGTCTGCCGCCGATGCAGTTCGTCGGCGCTCATGGTCGGGGTGTGCAGGGTCTGCTCGACCAGCTCACCAAATGTTTTGCTCGGAAGGTTGACGCCAGCGAAGACGGCATATCCCTGGCTCTGCCAGGCGGGCAGCCCGCCATCCAGAATGGCGACCTGCGGGTAGCCCAGTGCCTGCAATACCGCCGCAGCCCGTTCGGCCAGCCCGTCGTCATTGTCATAGAGCACGAGGCGGGTGGATCGCCGCGGCACCAGCCTGCGGACGTCGAACTCCAGCAAGCTGTACGGAGCATTGACGGCGTAGAACAGATGCGCCTGACCATACTGGCCGTGCTCGCGGATATCGAGCAACGCGATCTCCGCGCCATCGTGCAAACAGGCCTTGAGCGCGCAGGCATGGATACGTAACGGGGAGGCCGGCGTTGAGGAGGCGCTCAGAGGCGGGATCATCGACGGGTGCTGACGCCGATGGCCATCTGCTGGCAGGTCCCGTTTTCCAGATCGAAAGCCAGCCGTTGATCCAGCGTCTCGAGGGCGCGGCCATACATGTGCAGATGCCTGATCACATCCTGTCCTTCGATATGGACGGCATGGATATCGTCGGGCATCAGTGCGATGCCGCCGCCGGGGCCGACCACCACGGTGCCGCTGCGGGCCAAGCGGGCCCGTCCCGGCTGGCTGCCATCGTCCAGGCGATCGTAGGTGTAGTTGAGCTCGACGCCATCGACAGCCGCGATGCAGGCCCAGGTGGTGTGGTTGTGGGGCACGATTTTCTTGCCCGGGCGCATGACGTTCAGATAAAGCGCATAGCTCTGGTCGTCGTCGGCATGGATCAGGTAGCGCGCCTGCAACTCGCCTTCCTCCGGCGCCGGGTAACGGGCCGCGTCCCATCACGTTTTGTGCGCGGCCAGATCGATGAGCTTGGCCAGCGTGGACGCCAGCGTGGCGCGGTTCTCGCCCTGGGCTTGGAGGTCGGTCCTTATCTGGGCGATGGTGGCGCGGATTTCTTCGGCCGCCGGATGGCGGTGCTGCATGAGCCGCTCCTGCAAAGTCAACGGAAACAGGCGTTCACCTTAAAGACCTTGGGCGGCAGATTCAAATTAGGATTACAGGCGCAATCATAAGCATGGCTAATGGATGCGCCTGTCTCCCTCACGGCGGGTCATCTGCGGGTGAAGATCTGCCCACGCCTGCAGTGAGATCATCTCCTGTCGGTCGGCTATCAGCGGTCGGTGAACACCGGGGGGCGCTTTTCAAGGAAGGCCCGCCGGGCTTCCTGGGCGTCCTCGGTTTTGGCGACCTGGGCTGTCATGTCCTGCTCGTAGCGGTAGCCGTCCCGAAGGCTCATGTCTTCGATTGCATTGGCGGTCTGGATCATCAGTTGCACCGACGTTGGGCTCTTGCTGGCGATCTGCTGCGCCATGTCACCGGCTGCAGCCAACAGTTCGGCGCCCGGCACGCAGGCCTCGACGATACCCAGCCGGTAAAGTTCTTGGGCGGATACGCGCAGTCCCGTGAGCATCATGCGGCGTAGGCGCGAGTGGCCGAACAGGCGCTGCGCATGCTTGACGCCGCCCAGCAAGCCGACGTCGACCTCCGGCAGCGCCAAGCAGGCCGTGTCGGCGGCGATCAGGATGTCGCAGCTGGCCGCGATACCCAGCCCAGCTCCCAGCGCCGGTCCATTGAGCGCGGCGATCACCGGCTTGGGACATTCACGAATGGCATGAAAAAGCTCACGTGTGCGGCGTGAATGCTGAGGCAGGCCGCCAGGTTCGGCGAGCATTTTCGAGCGGCCTTTCAGATCTGCGCCGGCGCAGAAAATCCTGCCCTCGCCAGTCAGGATGACACAGCGCACCTCGGGATCTTCTCCAAACATGTCCAGCGCCAGCGTGAGCTCCTGGATGAGGGTGGTGTTGACGGCATTGACGGGCGGGTGCGCCAGCCAGACGGTTGCGACGGAGCCTTTTTGCTCGACGCGCAATGTGGAAAATTCATAAACAGGCATGAAGTCCTTCCCGGATTCAGATGGCTTTTTCGGACCGTAACTGCACGATCTCCGCGTTCGATAAGCCCATTTCTGCCAGCACCTCGTCCGTGTGCTGGCCCAGCGTCGGTGGGCCTTGATCCAGACGCAGGCTGCTATTGCGAAAGCGGATGGGGCTTCGCACTTGGGGCATGGGCATGCCGTCAGGGTGAGATACGTCAAAGCGCATTTCGCGGTGTCGCACTTGCGGGTCCTGCAAAACGTCCGCGATAGTGTTGATGGGTGCCGACGGCAGGCCCTCGGCTTCGAGGGCGGCCAGAAGCGGCGCCTTGTCGTGCTGGAGCAGCTGTTCATCCAGCCAGGGATCGAGTTCGGCCAAATGGGTAACGCGGCCGGCGTTATTGCGGAACCGCTCATCCTGAGCCATGTCGGGGTGCCCAAGCACCCGACACAATTTGGCGAACTGGGTGTCGGACCCGATGGCCAGAATGATGCGACCGTCGCGGCATTGGTAGACCCGTTGCGGCTGGATATTGGGATGGCGGTTGCCGCGCCGTTGCGGAACCTGATCCGAGAGCATGTAGTTCATGGCCTGGTTTGTCAGCAACGTGACGCCGACATCGAGCATGGCCATGTCGACATGCTCGCCTTCGCCGGTGACGTCGCGCCGCGCCAGCGCGGCCAGAATGCCGGTGGCCGCGTACAGTCCGGTGATGAGGTCCACCATGGGCACGCCTATCTTCATTGGGCCGCCGCCTGCGCGATCGTCCGACTCGCCGGTAATGCTCATCAAGCCGCTCATGGCCTGAATCATGAAATCGTAGGCAGGCTGTTGCGCGCGCGGTCCCGTCTGTCCGAAGCCTGTTACCGAGCAGTAGATCAGGCGCGGGTTTTCTCGCCTGAGGTCTTCATAACCCAGACCCAGCCGATCCAGGGTGCCGACCTTGAAGTTCTCCAGTACAACGTCGGCATCGCGCGCCATGCGGCGGATGAGCGCCTGGCCCTGCGACGACTTGAGATTGACTGTCACCGAGCGCTTGCCGCGATTGCAAATGAGGTAGTAACCCGATTCGCCGGTGCGAGAGCCATCTTCGCGCTTCAGGAAGGGAGGTCCCCAGGCGCGGGTGTCATCGCCCACCTCGGGTTGTTCAATTTTGGTGACGGTGGCACCCAGGTCGGCCAGGGTCTGGCTCGCCCAAGGGCCGGCCAATACGCGGCTCAGGTCGAGGACACGGATGTGAGACAGCGGATGAGGCATAGAGACTCCTGGGCTACTTTTCGGCGATGCTGGCTTGGATGGCTCTGGCCAGTTTCCGAACGATGGGCTCAGGTGTGGCTTTTGGCACCGAGATGTAATTGACCGGAGAGGCGTCATAACCGGGCAGTGATCGCGACATAGGCGGAACACCTGGCAGCAGCGGAATCTCGGTGGTCGTGGTCACGCCCAAGGGAATGAGCCCCTTGTCCTTGATGAAGGAGGTATAGATACCTACCGTATCGATGGCCAGATCGCCATTGCCGGCCACCAGATCCTTGACTGCCTCGCCCGTGCCTTTGTAGGGCACATGTTGCAGCTTGATGCCCGCCAGGATCTGCAGGAGCTCGCCGTTGAGATGGCTTGACGCGCCAATGCCGGCGGAGACGAAATTCAACTCACCGGGCCGTTTCTTTGCCAGGGCGATGAGTTCGTCCAGTGTCTTGACGCCCAGCTTGTCGTTGACCACGAGCACACTTGGCGCAAGCGATACCTGCGAGACGGGGCGCAAGTCCGCCGGATCGTAAGGCATATTCTTCATGAGATAGGGCAATGTCATTTGCTGCCCCGGCGTCGTGTAGAGCAGGGTATAGCCATCGGGATCCGAGCGAGCCACTGCTCCCGCACCGATGACGCCACCGGCACCGGCCTTGTTCTCGACGATCACGGGCTGGCCGAGACGCTTGCTCAAGCTGTCGGCCACCACGCGCGCAGTCAGGTCCGCGCCGCCTCCAGGGGCAAAGGGCACCACCATTCTGATGGGCTTTTCAGGGTAGGCGGCCTCGACAGGGGTGATCCACGCCGTCAGGGCCAGTAACGCGGCCGGGAAAATGCGTTTCATGAGTGTCTCCTTGTGTACCAGCCCGCTGAGAGGGCGTTTTGTTGTCCCGGTCGAACAGCAAGTCTTGGAGTGGCTTCGAGCGCGAGGTCCCGCAACAGCGCGGCAACTACTTTGACGGCCTGGGTAGGGCGATCGGTCAACATCAGCGAAACAATGCGCAGGACCGAGGGCTCTACGATCTCGGCGGCTTGCAGTTCGCCTCGGCTGACTTCAGCGCTCACCACGTGCCAGGGCAGAACGGTGTAGCCCGCCCGTTTGATGGTCATCTGTTTCTGGATGAAGCCCGAGTCGGCCTCCACCAGCACTCGGATGTCGATGTTGTGGCGGCGCCCCATTTCATCGAGCATCATGCGCACCGACGATGGCTTGCGCGATAACACCAAGGGCAGGCCATGAAGGCGTGCGAAAGGCACCTGTGCCGTCGCAGTGACGCGGTCGCCGGGCGGACCGATGAGGTAGGAGGGCAGGCGCAGCAACACGTCCTCGTCATTGCCCAGAGCGTCGTGGCTGCGATAGGGCAGCCCGATGTCGATTTCCCGGCGGTGCAGCCAACTTTCGATCTGGCCTGCCGCGCTTTCGACGATCTGCAGCTGGATGCCGGGGTGCTCGCGCTGCACGCGCAGAATGAGCGGAATTACCAACTGCTCGCTCAGCGAGGGCAGGGTGCCGATACGCACGAGCCCACTTACGCGGCCTTGCGCGGCGGCCACCACATCGTTGAGGTCGTCGGCACTGGCCAGAACCTGCTCGGCCATGGGCAAGACTTGCTTGCCCAACTCGGTCATGCTGACTCCCCGGCCGTTGCGGGTAAAGAGGTAGCCACCGCACTGCTTTTCCAGCATGGACAGGTAGCGGCTGACTGCCGGCTGGCTAACCCCCAGGTCGATGGCCACCTTGGTGATGCTGCCGTGCCGCGCCACCAAGGAAAAGATACGCAGCGCGCGCAGGTCCCAGCCGGTGCTGTCTTGGCTTGCGCTCATGGTTGCGCCGAGAGGTGCTCGGCCGCGATGATGGCGCCCCAACGCCGGACTTCGCTATCGAAAAAAGCTTGAAAAGCTGCCTGGTCGCGGTAGACGGCGATGGCGCCCATCTCATTGGCCCGCTGTTGAACCGCCGGGTCGGCAACGACCTTGGCCAAGCGCTGCTGCAATGCCTGAACCTCGGCGGGCGGCGTTTTGGCCGACACAAAAATGCCCCACCAGCTCGACGCATGGACGTTGGGGATGCCAAGCTCGTCAAGGGTGGGCACGTCAGGGGCTTGTGGCAGCCGCTGCGGGCCGGCCACGGCAAGTGCGCGGATGCGACCGCTGGCCACGTGGTTCATGGCTTGTGGGGTATCGAAGTAGGCATCCACTTGACCGCCGAGCAGGTCATTGATGGCTGCCGAGGTGCCGCGATAACTCACATGGGTGACCTTAAGCCCCAGTTCGCGAGCAAACAGTGCCGCGGCCAGGTTGGGGCTGGAGCCCACTCCGGAGTTGGCAAACGACAGGCGGCCCGGGGATTGACGCGCGTAATCGATCAGTTCGGGTAACTGGTTGGGCAAACTTGCCCGCACATAGAGCACCAACGGGCTGATGGCGACCTGCGCCACAGGCACCAGATCGTTGGGGTCATAGGGCAGCGCTCGGATCATGGCCGGGTTGGTGGCGGTACCAACGCTGCCCAGCAGCAGCATCCTTCCGTCGCCTGCGCCTTTCGCTACGAAGGCGGTGCCGATGGCCCCCCCTCCGCCGGGGCGGTTGTCCACCAGGATGGGATGGGATTGCCCGGCCTGCAGCTTCTCTGCCAGTACTCGTCCGTACAGATCCGTGATGCCACCGACGGCGTAAGGCACCACGATACGTTCGGGATCGGCGGCATGCGTCAGGGACGCGGCGGCCAGGGCAGCGGCGGCCAGCCAGCACTTCATAAGCTGCATTTGTGTCTCCTCGCCTTTACGGGCGCTTCTTGGTGTAGCTGCATTCTAGGAAGGAAACTTGGCCCGCATCACAGGAATTCGCTAATAGCTGTTCTCAGCGTTGCGTTATGAATCAGCCGCCGTCTCAAACCTAGAATTTTCCCCATTGCAGGCATGGCCTCATGACCAAGGATCACAATGAAGGTTTACGACGCTTATTCGCTGTTCGGGCCGCTGCCGCGGCAGGCAGAGTTCATGGAAGCCGCCGCTGGCATCTTGGCCCGGGTCTCACCCCTGAAGCGATTGCGCGGTCTGCGCGGTAATTCTCCGGGCTGGGAAGCCGACATTTGGCGCCAACTTGCCGAAGCCGGATGGACCTCGGTCACGGTGCCCGAGGCGTTGGGCGGGCTCGGTCTGGGTATCGACGTTTTGGGCGCCATGGCTACGGCGGTGGGTGAGGCACCCCTGCCCGAACCCTACTTAGGTGCGGGCGTTTTGCCCGCGCTTGTGTTGCCTCCGTTTGCCGACCATCCACTGGCTGCAGACCTTCTGCAAAGCGTCGTCAGCGGCCAGGCCGTACTCGGGCTGGTGTGGCAGGAGGAAGCCGGGGAACTGTTGCCCAGTTCCGTGTCTACTTCCGTGGCGCGCGAGGGCGATCGTATTCATCTCATCGGCGTCAAGCGTTGGGTAGCTCCGGTGGGCGCGACGGGTTGGCTGGTGCACTCTCGACTGGGCGAGTCACCGACTTTGGTGTGGGTGCGGCCCGACGATCCGGGCGTACGTGTCGACAATGAACTGCGCGTCGACGGCAGCATGTTGTGTACGCTTCATCTTGATACGATCATCCCCGAGTCGCGCATGATTGGCCAAGGAGCGCGGGTCGATGACATATGCATTACGGCGCTGGAGACTGCCCGCCTGTTGCAGTGCAGCGAACTGTACGGCATCGCGCGGCGCGTATACACGCTGACGTTGGATTATCTGAAGACGCGCGTACAGTTTGGACGCCCCATAGGAGCCAATCAGGCTCTTCAGCATCGCATGGTAGATGCCTACGTGAGTGTGCAAGTTTGCGGTGCGCTATTGGCTGAGAGCTATCATCAGGCGCAGCAGTTTCCGCAGTCTCTCGGTCGCCAGGCCGCCCTGGCCAAAACCAGGATCGCCGACCGGGTGATCGCGTTGTGTCGAGAGGCGGTGCAACTGCACGGCGCGATTGGATATACCGACGAATATGACATCGGCCTCTATCTCAAGCGCGCGCTGCAGACGGCCAGTTGGCTTGGCAGCCCGCGCACCCTGTTGGCACGGTATTACACCTTACGGCCGCAACGCGATGCAGTGCAGGACGAGCCGCTGGCCGAGGGCAAGGATTACAACGCCATGAGCGACGAGGCCTTCCGCCAGCGGGTGCGCGGTTTTCTGCGAGAGCACTATCCTCAGGCTTTGCGTCATGTGCCTCGCCGCCTGCGATTGGCCGAGGTGCGCGAGTGGTATATGACGCTGTCGCGGCATGGGTGGCTGGCGCCTGCCTGGCCGCGGGAGTTCGACGGCATGGCGTTATCGCCGGCCAAACTGCTTATCTTTTTCGAAGAGATGGAGGGCTGGGGGGTGGTGCGTTTGCCCGATCAAGGCATCATCAACCTGGGGCCGGTGCTGATTCAACACGGTAGCGCCGAACAGAAAGCGCGTTATCTGCCCCGTATCCTTTCCGGGCAGGATATCTGGTGCCAGGGGTACTCGGAACCTAACGCCGGATCCGATCTGGCGTCTCTGCGTACAGAGGCGCGGCGTGATGGCAATCATTTTGTGGTCAATGGTCAGAAAATCTGGACGACTCTGGCTCATGATGCCAACCATATTTTTGCCCTCGTGCGCACCGACACCAGTGGCAAGCCTCAGGCCGGCATCAGTTTTCTGTTGATCGATCTGGCCACGCCGGGAGTCACCATCCGGCCCATTACCAATATCGTCGGCGAGCAGGAGTTCTGCGAAGTGTTCTTCGAGAACGTTCGTGTGCCGGCCGAGAATCTCGTGGGTGGATTGAATCAGGGCTGGGCAATCGCCAAAGACTTGTTGGGTTACGAGCGCGTCTTCGCGGGCAGCCCACAGCAATCGCGCCAGGCGTTGCATAATCTAGAGCAATTGGCGCATAGCCAGTCTCTGTTTGAGTTGCCCGAGTTCAGCCAGGCTTACTCGGCGCTGCTGGCCCAGGTTGCGGAGCTCGAGGCCCTGTATTGCTTGTTTGCCGATGTCGTGCGAAGGGGTGAGCTTTTGCCGGCGTCGGTGTCGGGACTGAAAGTCCTGGCCACCGAAACCTATGTCGGCATTGCGAGAGAGATCGTGCGTTGGGCGGATGAAACTGGTGGCACCTGGAGCGGTGTACCCATGACCGATGGTACGCCGTTGATTCCGGCCGCGCCGTTTCTTCAATCGCTGGTGACAACGATCTACGGTGGTTCCAACGAGATCCAACGCAATATCGTCGCCAAGGCAGTTCTCGGCCTCTGAGCCGATTCGGTCCGGCCGGTCGGTTCGTCAACAGGACGTTGTTGCTTGTGGACAGCCCCTGTGTGGGGGCTGCCCGTCTTTGAGGGTTCGTCATGTCGCTGTAGCAGTCGCTACCTAGACTGTGCGCTCCGATTGAATCCCAAAGAGGACACAACCTGATGAAGTTCACTATCCGCAACGCGGCGGCACTCTCCTGCCTGCCTCTCATGAGCCTGATGCACGTGGCTCAGTCCGTCTCTGCCACGTCGGTGCAGCTCTATGGGCTTATCGACGTCGGCGTCCAGCCCCTGACTCACGGCCCCAATGGCGCAAGCAAGACCGGCATGTCCTCGGGCAACCTGAATGGTTCCCGCTGGGGCATGCGCGGCAGCGAAGACCTGGGCGGCGGCACCAAGGCAGTCTTTACGCTGGAATCCGGTTTCGATCCGGCCAATGGCCAATCCCTGCAGGGATCCCGTCTGTTTGGACGTCAAGCCTATGTTGGCTTGTCCGATCGCAGTCTGGGCACGTTGACATTGGGGCGCCACAACACGCTCATGATCGATTGGATGAGCAAGTACAACCCTTTCGAGAACGCCAACTACGGTGGCAAGCGTATCGATGCGGCGTTCTCCGACCGGATGGACAACTCCATCAAGTACATCAACACGTTCGGCGGGCTGAGCGTAGGCGCTTATTACAGCTTCGGTTGGAATAACGACCAGAGCTGGACTGATACCAATACTGGCCGAATGATAGGTGCAGGTCTGCGCTATCAAACCGGCGGCCTGGATGCGGCGGTGCTCTATCACACCAAGCGGGCAGACGCGCCCAAGGCGGGAGCCGACAGTAGTAACCGCGAAGACCGCATCCTCGGTGCGCTCTCTTACGATTTTGGGCTCATCAAGCTCTATGGCGGCTATCGCTGGCTGGAGCAGAAGCTGGTGCAACGTGACTACGTCAGCCGCCTCTACTGGGCCGGCGCCCGGTATCAGGCAGCGCCCGCGACGAATCTTTCGCTGGCGATCTATCACATGCAGGGCACGACGTGCGACAACATGAACGTGGCGAGCTGCCCCACCGCCCAGGGCGCGGGTTCGGATCAGAAGCCGACGCTCTTGGTGCTGGGCGCGGAATATGACCTGTCCAAGCGCACCACGGTGTATGCGCTGAGCTCCTATGCACTCAACGACAACGGATCGTCGGTCAGCGTCATTGGGGGCAAATACGGTGTAAACGTGCAACCCGGCAGCAATCAGCTGGGCGTGGCGCTAGGCATGCGCCATCGCTTCTGATGGTGGCCGGCATCGACGTCGTGCTCGAAGGGGTGCGCCATACCTATCATGGTGTGCCCGTTCTGGCAGGGATCGACCTGGAGGTGCCGGCAGGCACCGTCCTGGCGTTGCTCGGCCCGTCCGGCTGCGGCAAGAGCACCTTGCTCAAGTCGCTGGCCGGCCTGTTGCGACCTTCCGAAGGACGCATCCTGCTGGGTGGGCGCGAAGTCGCCGGCCCAGCCGGTTTTGCGCCGCCCGAAGCGCGCGACCTGGGCATGGTGTTTCAGGACTATGCCTTGTGGCCCCACATGAGCGTGGCCCAGAACGTGGGCTTTCCCCTGCAGATGCGGCGAGTGCCGCGTGGCCAACGCGCCGCGCAAGTGGCCCAGGCCCTGGAGCTTGTGGGCCTGGCCGGCATGCAGACGCGCCGCCCGTCGCAGCTCTCCGGCGGGCAGCAGCAGCGTGTGGCATTGGCTCGGGCCATCGTGGCCCAACCCAGCCTGCTGTTGTTTGACGAGCCGCTGTCGAACCTGGATCGCGCTTTGCGCGAATCCCTGTGCGGCGAGATCGGCCGCCTGCTGCGCCGCCTGGGCACGACCGCCGTCTATGTGACGCATGACCATGATGAGGCCCACGCCTTGGCTCACCGGGTCGTCCGCATGGATGCTGGCCGCATCGCCGCTGTCGTAAATCTTTAACGGAATCTTCATAAAATGATCGCTCCGTTTTCATACAAGAAATTGCTTGGTCTTCTTATGGCATTGACCCTGGGCGTTGCCGCTGACGCCAGTTTTGCTGATGGCCGAGCGCTCACCGTCTATACCGCGGGCCCCGGAACGCTCATCAAGCAACTGGCCGACGGCTTTACCAAACAGACTGGCGTGCGCGTGGATGTTTTTCAGGCCACGACCGGCAAAGTGATGGCCCGGCTAGAAGCCGAGGCCGCCAATCCGCGCGTCGACGTGCTGATCTCGGCCTCCTGGGATACGGCGTTGGACATGGATGCGCGCGGCATGCTGCTGCCCTACGACGGCCCCAATGCGGCCCGGGTCCCTGCAGCCTATCGGGGCAAGACCTACGTGGCTCAAGGCATTTCGGCGTTGGGCATTGTCTGGAACAGCACGTCCAACACGCCCGAGCCCAAAGACTGGGCCGATCTTGCCAACCCGGCCTATAAGGATGCCGTGACCATGCCCGACCCGGCGCTGTCCGGCGCCACGCTGGACCTGCTGCTGGGGCTGCAAAGCGCACAGGGTGCGGGCGTCTGGACGTTGCTGGAGAAGCTGCGCGCCAACGGCATGGCCGTGTCCGGTCCCAATGCGCAAGCGCTGACGCCGGTTCTGCAGGGCGCGCGGGCGGCCGTGTTCGGTGGCGTTGACTACGTGGCCTACGCCAGCGTGCAGAAGGGCGAGCATATCAAGGTGATCTTCCCGACCAGCGGTACCGTGCTCGCGCCGCGTCCCATGATGGTCATGAGATCCAGCAAGTCGCCCGACCAAGCGCGAGCCTTCCTGGATTATGTGCTGTCCGAAGAGGGACAAGCCGCGGTGGCCCATGCCTGGCTGATCCCTGCGCGTGAAGACGTGGCGGCCCGTCACCCCTTGCTACGGGACCTGCATGTCCTGCAAAGCGAGAGCGGGCAGACGGCAGGGGGCGAGAGGCGGCCCTTGCCCGCTTTGCCAAGATTTTCGGCCAGCACTGACCGAAAAAGGAGCGCGCGCCGCGGCGCGCGCTGCGCACTCATGAAAAGCCTAGCTCTGCTGGCGACCACTACCCTGGTCGCTCTATTGGTGCTCGTCGCTTTGCCGGTGAGCTTTGTCGTATTACAGGCCGTGTTCCCGCATCTTGGCGAGGGGTCGTTTGCCGCGCCATTTTCGACCTGGCGGCAGGTTTTGACCCAGCCAGGCACCTTATCCCTGCTGGGCCAGACCGTGTCGTTGGGCGTGGGGGTGGCCGCCGTCGCTGCCTTGCTCGGTATCCGCTGGGCACCTTGCGTGGCCTGTGCCGCGTGCCGGCGGCACGCTTCTGGGACCTGATGTTCCTGTTGCCCTTTCTGCTGCCCCCGTATATCGCGGCCCTGTCCTGGACCATGGCGCTACAGCAGCGCGGGTATCTGGTTCAGTTGAGCGGCGTCGATCTCAGTGGCCTGCTGCACTAGCGCGCCGGCGTCATTCTCATCATGGGTCTGAGCATCTTCCCCGTGGTGTACTTTGCCGTCTCGCGCAGCATGGCTGCCAGTGGCGGGCGCCTGGCCCAAGTCGCGCGCGTATGCGGCGCGGGTCCTTATCGCGCCTTTTTGCGCGTGTCGTTACCGCTGGCCTTGCCGGCCATCGCCGCCAGCCTGTTGCTGTCGTTCACCTTGGCGATCGAAGAGTATGGCGTGCCGGCCGCGCTCGGCGGCCAGGCCGGGGTGTCCGTGTTGACCACGGCCATCGAGCGGCGGCTGGCGGATTGGCCCATCGACCTGTCAGGAGCCGCATTGTTGTCGTTGGTGCTGGTGGCGTTGGCGCTGACCGCTTATTGCGTGCAGCGTGCCGTGCTGCGTGGACGCGGTTTTGACACCACCAGCGGCAAGCCGGTGCCGCTTGCCCACGCCGAGTTGGGACCATGGCGTGGACCGGTTGTCGCGGTGTTCGCGGCCGTGGCGGTGCTTGCGGCGGTCGTGCCCCTGGCCAGCATGGCCGCCAGCGCGTTGCAACGTACGATCTCGGGTGGGCTCAGCCCGCATAACCTGACCTTGGCCAACTTCGCGGAAATCGTCGGTGACGCGCAGGGATACGAGTCCTTGCTGACCAGCCTGCTGTTGGCTGCCAGTGCGGCCTTGTTGACGGGCTCGCTGGGCTTCGTGGCGGCCTGGCTGGTGGCCGGCAAACACGTTCGCGGCGCAGCCTGGATCGATGCGCTGGCACTGTTGCCGGCGGCGCTACCCGGGGTGGTGGTGGGAGTGGGTTTGATTCTGGCCTGGAATCAGCCCTTCTGGCCGCTCACGCCCTATGGCACCTGGGCCATTCTGTTGCTGTCGTATTCCTGCCTGCTCTTGCCCTATCCCATGCGCTATGCCGGCGCGGCGCTCACTCAGCTTGGCCCCAGCCTGGAGGCCGCCGCGCGTGTGCACGGCGCCAGCGTGTTGCGCGCGCTCTGGCGCATCACGCTGCCACTGACCGCGCCGAGCGTCATCGCGGCGATGATGATGGTGTTCGCGGTGGCTTCGCGTGAACTGGTCACCTCGTTGCTGCTGGCGCCAGCGGGGATGTCGACCGTCTCGGTCTATGTCTGGCGGCAGTTCGAGCAAGGGTCGGTGGGGGCCGGCATGGCCATGGCCTGCGTGGCCGTCCTCATCAGCCTGACACTGATGCTGGCCGGCCTGCGCCTGCAGGCCCGGGGCGACACTCGCTGAGTGGGGGCGCCAGCCCTGGTCTGGCTCCTGCCAAAAGACCTGGACTGGCCCTATCGTGTGCACGGCTCGCCGCGCACAATACGGGCAGTGCTTTTGAGGATCGCCACCATGTATATCCCTGCCCATTTCAACCATGAGGATCGCGCCGCACTCAACGCCCTGATGCGGGAGTTTCCGCTCGGCGTGTTGATCACCGGAGGCCGCTCGGGGCTCGACGCCAACCACATCCCTTTCGAACTGGATGAGACGGCCGGCGCTTCGGGGGTGCTGACCGCCCATGTGGCGCGCGCCAATCCGGTGTGGCAGGACGTGGCCGACGGCGACGAGGTGCTGGTAGTGTTCCGGGCCGAGCAGGGCTATATCTCGCCGAGCTGGTACCCCAGCAAACATGAAGCGCATCAACAGGTCCCCACGTGGAACTACCGCGTGGTGCATGCGCGCGGGCGCATTACGATCATGGATGACGAGCGCTTCGTGCGCGGCGTCATCGCACGATTGACGCGCAGGCACGAGGCCGGCGAGCCCCGCCCCTGGAAAATGACCGACAGCGCCCCGGACTTCGCCGAAGGCATGCTGCGCGCCATGGTGGGTATTCAGATCGAGATCACCGCGCTCGAAGGCAAGTTCAAACTGAGCCAGAACAAAGAGGTACGCGATATCGAGGGCGCGGCGCAGGCCCTGATCGAGCGCGGCTCCCCTGGACTGGGCCAGCGGATGCAGGCCTGTGCCGATAGCAAGGCGCGCGCTGACTAGCGGCGCACCGCGCCGCGCAGCTATCTGGCGGCGCTTGCATGGCCGCGCGGTGTCGTCGCGCGAAGGTCCGCCGCGCCGTCTCCGGCGTCCTGGTCCTGCCGCTGCAGCACTTCCAGTGCGGTGCGCTCGGCATTGACGATGTGGTCGTGTGCCGCCGCCTGTGCCCCTGCGGGGTCGCGCGCCTGGATGCAGGCGAAGATGCGGTCGATTTCCGTCAGGCTCTGAGGCAGGCGTTGGGGGCTGCCAAACGAGCTGGCGCGCAGCAGATTGATGCGTGACAGCAGCCCCGGCAACATATCGCTGACCAGATCGTTGTCACAGCCGGCCAGCAAAACGTCATAGAACTCGCGTTTGGCAGCCAGCAGGCCGACCCGATCGCCCTTGTCCGCTTGCTCGCGCAACGCGGCTACCGACAGGCGTAAACGCTCCAGATCGTCGTCGCTGGCCAGGCGTGCGAACTCATGCGCGGCATAGCCCTCCAGCAGGGCGCGCAAGGCATACAGGTCGCGCGCGGCCTTGGCGGTAATGCGCACCACGGTCGGGCCGCGGTGTGGCTCGATGGTGATCAGCCGCTCGGCTTCCAAGGTGCGCAAGGCCTCGCGCAAGGTAGGGCGGCTGATGTTTAGTTGCTCGCACAGTTCATGCTCACGCAGCTTGTCGCCGCCTTTGAGCCGCCCCTGCATGATGGCCGTGCGCAGATATTCCTCGACGCGCGAGCGCAACGTGCTTGGCTTTTCGAAAACGGTATCGGACGAGCGGGCCATGGATTCCTCGGCATACATGTCATGGCGGGCCGGGGCTGCGGCCGCGCGCGGATAAGGCCGAACTATATCTTGTCGCACCCGGGTCAACCGCAACCGGGAGGGAGACCGGGGCCCGCCGCTCATCGGCGGCGTGGGCGCGGCGCGCACCTCCACGGTGGCTGCGCCCGTTACGAATTATGGAATTTCTGGGTATTGACTGTCAATAAGGTTGTCTGACAATATGACGTATGTTCCAAAACCCCGAGGCCGAAGACGCCGTTCGCCGGCCGGCCGCCACCCCCCCGAGGAGACATTTCCATGGCAGACAAGCAAAACCCCGTACAGGAACTTTTTGATCAAGGCCTGGAGCTGCGCCGCGAGGTGCTGGGCACGGAGTACGTTGACGGTTCGCTGGCGCGCGCCAATGATTTCATGATGGCATTCCAGCGCATCACCACCGAATGGTGCTGGGGCTATGCCTGGGGCCGTCCCGGCCTGGAGAAGAAGACGCGCAGCATGCTGAACCTGGCCATGCTGACGGCACTGAACCGCCCCGCCGAGATCAAACTGCACGTCAAGGGCGCGCTCAACAACGGCGTCAGCGCCGAAGAGATCAAAGAAATCCTCCTGCACGCCACGGTGTATTGCGGTATTCCGGCAGGATTGGACGCCTTCAAGGTGGCCAATCAAGTGCTCGAAGAAGAGGGCGCTTTCAAGGCGCAACAAGCATGAGCGCGCCCCGCGTAGGTTTCATCGGGGTGGGCAGCATGGGCTGGCCCATGGCGCATCAATTGCACCAGGCCGGCTTTCCGCTGACGGTGTTCGACGCCGCGCCCGGGCAGGCGGGGCGCTTCGCGGCTGAAGTCGGTGGGCAGGCGGCGGCCGACTGCCAGACATTGGCTCGCCAGAGCGACATCATCGTCACCATGCTGCCGACCAGCGCCATCGTCGAGCAGGTCTTGAGCGGCGCCGATGGGGTGCTGGCCGGCCTGCAGCCAGGCACGATCATCGTGGAGATGAGCTCCGGCGTGCCGGCGCATACGCAGAGGCTGGCCGCCCTGGTGGGCGCCGCCGGCGGGGAGCTGGTCGATGCGCCTGTCTCCGGGGGCGTGCCGCGCGCCCGCACGGGTGAGTTGGCCATCATGTTCGGTGGCGAGGCCGCTACCCTCGAGCGCGTGCGCACGCTGTTGCAGACGATGGGTAGCTCCGTCGTGCACACGGGTACGGTCGGCAGTGCCCACGCGATGAAGGCGCTGAACAATCTCGTCTCGGCGGGCGGGTTTCTGATCGGTGTCGAAGCCATGCTGATCGGACAGCAGTTCGGCCTGGATCCGGACGTCATCGTGGATGTACTCAATGCGTCTACGGGCATGAACAACTCGACGCAGAAGAAGTTCAAGCAATTCGTCCTTTCGCGCGCCTTTAATTCCGGCTTTGGTCTGGATCTCATGGTCAAAGACCTCGGCATTGCCCTGGGCATGGCCGATGACACCGGCACGCCCACGCCTTTTGCGGCCTTGTGCCGCCAGATGTGGGCCTCGGCGGGCAAGTCGCTGGGCCAGGGGCAGGATCACACCGCGGTGGCGCGGTTGTCCGAGAGCCTGGCCGGCATCGAGCTCAAGCCAAAAGCCTGACGGCAGGCGGGGCGCAACCCCCGCCCCGTGGTGTTTCCCTAAAACGATATCCGTCCTCAGGATGGAGGGCGTCTTGCGCCCTGGAGACAATGATGAAAGCAATCTGGTTGGCAGCGGCCTGCATGGCCTTCGCATCGACGGGCGCCAGCGCCCAGGACTATCCCACGCGCGCGATCTCCATGGTCGTGCCCTATGCTCCTGGCGGCTCTACGGATGGCCTGGCGCGTATCGTGGCCAATGCCATGGGCAAAAACCTGGGACAAACCGTCGTGGTGGAAAACCTCGGCGGTGGCGGCACGATGATCGGCAATCAGAAGGTCACGCGTGCGGCACCCGACGGCTACACCATCACCTTCGGGAATATGGGCTCGCTGGCGATTGCGCCGTCGCTCTATCCGAAGTCGAATTTCGACCCGCGCCGGGACATGGTGGGCGTAGGCCTGGTGGCCACCGTGCCCATGGTGCTGTCGGTGAGCAAGGCCAGCGGTGTCAAGACGCTGCCTGAGTTCGTGGCCCGCCTGCACGAAAAGCCCAATACGGTAAATGTGGGCAACGCGGGCTCGGGTTCGACCAGCCACATCGCCGCCGCCAACTTCCTGCATGTCACGAAAAGCGAAGGCGTGCAGATTCCTTATCGCGGCGCAGGGTCCGCGATTTCGGACCTGATGGCAGGCACGGTGGATGCGGTGATCGATCAGACGGTGACGATGATTCCCTTGCACGAAGGTGGACGGGTTCGCGCATTGGCCGTGGCCAGTCCTGCCCGTCTGCCGCAGATGCCCGATGTGCCGACGTTTGCCGAAGCGGGTGTGCCGGCGTTCGATATGAGCGTCTGGAACGGCATTGCCGCGCCCGCCGGAACGCCGCCGGAGGTGGTCAAGCGGCTGGAGTCGGCATTGGCCGCCGCATTGAAGGACCCTGCGGTGCGCGAGTCGCTGCAGAAACTCGCCGCGGCCGCACCCACCAAAGAGCAGGAGGGGGCAGCCGCCTTTCAGGCGCTGATTGCGCGCGACGTGCCGCGCTACGAGGAGTTTATCCGCGTGGCCAACGTCACGGTCAACTAAGCGCGTCAGAGCGGCACGCGAGCCAGGCCTTCGATGTAGAGATACGGCTTGGCTTGTCCCTGGACCGTGGTGCGCACGCCGTAGGCGCGCTCGAGCACCTCGGGCCGGATGACCTCCTCGCACCTGCCTTCGGCAATCACCTCGCCGGCGCACAGCATCAAGGCGTGATCGGCGTGCCGCAATGCGATGTTCAGATCGTGCAGCACGACCAGAGTGATGAGCCCATGGGCGCGGGTCTCGCGCTTGAGCAGGTCCATCACATGAAACTGGAAATTCAGGTCCAGCGCGGAGAGTGGCTCATCGAGCAACAGCACGCGGGGCCGGCGCAGCAGCGCCTGGGCCAGGGCCACCAATTGCAACTGGCCGCCCGACAGCGCGTCCAGCGACCGGTCTGCCAGCGAGGCGATGCCCAGGCGGTCCAGCAGCGCTGCCACGCGCTGCGGTGCGTCGGCTGGCCGTCGTTGCCCGCAGGCGATGAGCACCGCTTCGAAGACCGATAGCCGCACCGCCCGAGGCAGGGCCTGAGGCATGTAGGCCAGGCATTGTCGGCGCCGGGCCGGCGGCATCGCTGCCAGGCTCTGCCCGTCCAGGGTCAGCCGACCCTGAGCGGCAAGCAAGCCGGCAAGGGCGCGCAACAGCGTGGATTTGCCGCTGCCATTGGGGCCAAGCAGGGCGTTCAGGCTACCCGGTTTCAGTTCCGCGGCGCTGATGTCACGCAGCACCGTTGTCGCACCATAGCGCGCGCTCAAGCCCTGGATGCACAGCATGTGCGCCTCAGTGGCCCAGCACCAGCGTGCCGCGCATTTTCTCGGCGTGAGCCGGGAACGAGCAGTAATAGGTATAGGACTGGCCTGCGGCCAGGCGCTTGACCGGGAAGGTCACCGTGGCGGTTTCCTGGCCGCCCAGCATGGGCGTCTTGGCCACGACACGAGCATCCCCGGGGGCCAGCCAATCGGTCGAGGCTCCGGCACGCATGCCGTCGAGCATGACGCTGTCGGTATCTTCGCTGCGCGTGAGCACCCAGTTGTGCCCGGCTTTCTCCTTGCTATTGTGGCCCACGTGAACCAGGCGCACCGAGAAAAACTCGCACTGCGCGGGCACGACGATGTGGTCGGGCGAGAACTTCTTGCCCGGGCGGCCTTCGACGTCGATGCTGCACGCATCACCGGCATGCGCGGCGCCGCTTACGCAAATGGCCGTTAGGCCGAGAATCAGTGCTTTCATGTGTGCTCCAGAGGACTCGCCGTCAACCACGCCGCATGGCGCGCACGACGATGGTGAGAAAAAAGGGGATGCCGACCAGCGCGGTCACGATGCCGACCGGCACCAGCACGCCGGGTAGAAGCGTTTTGGAGGCCACCGAGGCCAGGGACATGATTAGCGCGCCGGCCATCGCGCTGGCCGGCAGATAGAAGCGATGGTCCTCCCCGGCCAGAACACGCGCGATGTGCGGCGCCACCAGCCCGACAAAGCCCACTGTGCCCACAAAGGAGACGGCCAGCGCCGCCGCGAAGGCGCACACCGAGACGGTCAGCGCCGCAGGCAGAACGGGCAACTGCCAGTCCAGCGTGATGGCCAGGGCGGCGCCGAATGCGGCGGCCGCCGACACGCCCAGGCACAGGCCGACTAGCTGTGAAGATTCAATAGGTTGTATGCATGGTTCATCCGAACCGGATTTGAGAAACTGGAAATCGCCAACCCCCCAGTTCACTCAAGGAGCCCGGCCGGATGAACACCCATAAGCATGCCCGATTGACCTTCCTACGTCGACTCGAAATGGTCCAGCAATTGATCGCCCATCAAGTTTGTGTGCCTGAAGCGGCCCGCGCCTATGGGGTCACCGCGCCGACTGTGCGCAAATGGCTGGGCCGCTTCCTGGCTCAGGGCCAGGCGGGCTTGGCCGATGCGTCCTCGCGCCCGACGGTCTCGCCCCGAGCGATTGCGCCGGCCAAGGCGCTGGCTATCGTGGAGCTGCGCCGCAAGCGGCTGACCCAAGCGCGCATCGCCCAGGCGCTGGGCGTGTCAGCCAGCACCGTCAGCCGCGTCCTGGCCCGCGCCGGTCTGTCGCACCTGGCCGACCTGGAGCCGGCCGAGCCGGTGGTGCGCTACGAGCATCAGGCCCCCGGCGATCTGCTGCACATCGACATCAAGAAGCTGGGACGTATCCAGCGCCCTGGCCACCGGGTCACGGGCAACCGACGCGATACCGTTGAGGGGGCCGGCTGGGACTTCGTCTTCGTGGCCATCGATGACCACGCCCGCGTGGCCTTCACCGACATCCACCCCGACGAGCGCTTCCCCAGCGCCGTCCAGTTCCTCAAGGACGCAGTGGCCTACTACCAGCGCCTGGGCGTGACCATCCAGCGCTTGCTCACCGACAATGGCTCGGCCTTTCGCAGCCGCGCCTTCGCCGCGCTGTGCCATGAGCTGGGCATCAAGCACCGCTTTACCCGACCTTACCGCCCACAGACCAATGGCAAGGCCGAACGCTTCATCCAGTCGGCCTTGCGTGAGTGGGCTTACGCTCACACCTACCAGAACTCCCAACACCGAGCCGATGCCATGAAATCCTGGCTACACCACTACAACTGGCATCGACCCCACCAAGGCATCGGGCGCGCTGTACCCATCTCCAGACTCAACCTGGACGAATACAACCTATTGACAGTTCACAACTAGCGCGGCCGTCAGGGCATAGGGCAGCCGGAAGTCCCAGACGATGACCCGCGCCGCGGTGCCGGCTTGCCCGGGGTGCAGCAGCGTGCGTATCAGGGTGTCCCAGGTCAAGCCGGACGGGCCGGTAGCCATGTCCAGCACGAGTGCGCCCAGGATGGCCAGCGCCAGCGCCAGAGTCAAGGCAAGTCGGCGTGTCTGGGTGCGCTGATAGTGGGCGATGGTGGCGTGCATCGAAGTCTCAGCGTGTCCAGTAGCTGCCCTGGCCGTCGAGCGATACGAAATCGCGATACAGCCTATCCATGGACGCCTGGGGATTCAGATCGCTTGCCGGATAGAACCATTTGGCCAGCGCCTCGATGGCGATGATGTTGTAGGGCGAGTTGTAGAAGGCGTGCCACAGACCGTGAGCGCGTTGCTCGCGCACGGCGTTGAGGTCCTTGATGCCATCGCGGGACAGGACGGCCTGCAAGCTGCCGTTGACCACGCCCGGTGCCACGCCGGGTCCGGCAACGATGCTTGGCCGACCGGGCTCGTTGCGGCTGCCAGTGGCGATGTAAACGTCGGGTTGCTGCTGAATCAGATATTCCAGACTCACATCGCCGATGGCGCCAGGCACGCGTTCGCTGGCGATATTGCGTCCACCGGCCGCGCTCTCCATATCGCCCAGGCCGCCTGCGCCCGTGGTGTGGCAGCAGGCGGGCCAGACACCGGCCAGCAACTCGACGAAGACCCGAGGGCGTTGCTCCGCGGGCACGCCATCGACGACGGCCTGCACGGCGGCGCGGCGCTGCTGGGCGAAGTCGATGTAGCGCTCGGCTTCGTGTTCGCGGCCCAGTGCCTGCCCCAGCACACGCAGACTGGGAATCGTGTTCTGCAGCGGTTTGGCGCGGAAGTCGATGAACAGGATCGGAATGCCGGCGTGTTGGAGGGCGGCGATCATGGGATTGGCCGGGCCGGGGCCATGGCCACTGAGGCCGAAGATGGCCAGGTCTGGATGCAGGGAAACAATGCGCTCGGGGCTGACGCTGGCCTCGGAGTTTTTGCCGATGAAGGGGATGGCGGCTGCTTGGGGATAGCGGTCCAGCAATTGCTTCCAGGCCTGCGGATCCTGGGCTTTGAGCTCGCCTTGCCAGCCTACGACGCGCTGCACCGGGTTGGCGCGGTCCAGCAATGCCATGGCGAACACAAAACGGCCTTCGCCCAGCAGGATGCGTGTGGGGTGGTCAGGCACGTGCACCTGACGGCCAGCCAGGTCAGTCACTTCGCGCGCCTGCGCCGCCGCGGGCAACAGAAGGGCGGCCAGAGCAACCACTGCGATACGCAGGCTCTTCACGGGTAGTCTCCATTCAGGAATGGCCATCGCAGAAACGTTCTGAATGAAACGTATTCCTGATCGGCGGGCAGTATGCGGGGGGAGTCTCAAGAATTCGTTAAGACGCTAGGGCAGCCCTACAATGAGCGCCTCAACCGTTTTGAGACCGGCTCCGCCATGCGCATTCTCGTCATCGAAGACGACCCGGATATTCTCGCCAACGTCGCCCATCACCTCGGAGCGCGCGGGTATATCGTGGATTGCGCCTGCGACGGGCAGCAGGGCTACGCCCTGGCGGCGGCCCACGACTTCGACCTGATCGTGCTGGATGTGATGTTGCCCCGCGTCGATGGCCTGCAGCTATGCCGCCGCCTGCGTGGCGAGGACGGCCGCGTCACGCCCATCATCATGGTCACCGCCCGCGACACGCTGGACGAGCGCCTGCAGGGGTTTGACGCCGGCGCCGATGATTACCTGGTCAAACCGTTTGCCTTGAGTGAACTGGCCGCGCGCGTCAAGGCGATTCTGCAGCGTGCGCATCCTGCCGCCATGGCGCGGGTACTGCACGTGGGTGACCTGCGGCTGCAGACCGATACGCTGCAGCTGTCGCGTGCCGGACAGGCCTTGCGCCTGCCCCGGCGCCGCTGCAGTTGCTGCTCATGCTCATGCGCGCCAGTCCCGCCGTGGTGCCGCGCGCTAGGTTGGAAGAGGCGCTCTGGCGCGATTCGCCGCCCGATAGCGACAGCCTGCGCACCCACATTCACCAGATTCGGCACACGATCGACAAGCCCTATCCCAAGGCCTTGCTGCACACGGTGCATGGCATCGGCTATCGCCTGGCGGACGAAGATGGCAACTGACTCGCGTCTCTCGCGTCATCTGGTGCTGACCTATCTGTGCCTGAGTGTCGCCATCGGTGCCGTGCTCTCGGTCCTGTCATGGTGGACGGTGGTCAAGCTCGAGGAACACCTGCAGCGTATCGATATGGGCATGGCCGTCGAGCGCGTGCGCGGGGATTTTCTTGCGGGCAAGGAGATCGGCCGCGCCGACCGGTTTTTTCATGGCGAGCCGGGCAGCGCCGCATTTCCCGAATGGTTGCGCGGCATCCCGGCCGGTTTTCACAAGCTGCAGCAGGCCGGACGTATCTGGCATGCCATGGCCGACGACCACGGCGGCACGCGGTATGTTCTGCTGCGCGACTACACCGAGTATGAACACAGCCAGGTGCGTTCGCACTGGGTGACCGTTGCCGCGCTGGCGGCCAGCCTGCTGGCCGCGTTCGGACTGGGCGCGTTGGCCAGCCGGCGCTTCGTCAGGCCGCTGCTGACCTTGGCCGAGCAGGTGGGCCTGCGGCCGGAGTTGCCGCCCCGCACCCGGCTGGCCCAGGCCTACCCGCCCAACGAGATCGGCCAGCTGGCCCAGGCGTTCGATGAAACCTACAACCAGCTCGAGCAGGCCCTGGAGCGCGAGCGTCTGTTCACCGCCGACGTCAGCCATGAGTTGCGCACACCGCTCATGGTGATATCCAGCAGCGCCGAGGTGCTCGACGATACCCCCGATCTGCCGCGCGCGGTGCGCGTTCAGACCGTGCGCATCCGCAAGGCGGCCACAGAGATGCAGCAGCATCTGCAGACGCATTTGATGCTGGCGCGCGGCGCCTCGTCGGCCAAGGGGTTTGCGCAAGCCAGCGCTCAAGAGGTCGTTGAGGAAGAATGCCAGCGCTGGTTGCCCGGGCCGAGGCCCTGGGACTACGGTTGCAATGCCGCCGCAGTCCGGGGCAGACCATGCAATGGCCTGCGGCGTTGTTGCATGTCGTGGTCTCCAACCTGATCCGCAATGCCTTGCAACATGCGAAGGGCGCGACATGGATACACGTGAGCGCCGACGATGACCGCATCACGGTCGAGGACGATGGGCAGGGCATCGCCGCGCAGACGCAGGCCGAGCTGTTTACGCCCTTTGTCAGCGGCCCGGAGAGCACTCGCGAGAACATGGGTCTGGGCCTGTCGTTGGTGCAGCGTATCTGCCAGCATCAGGGCTGGCGTATCGAACTGGATGGTTCGCCTGGGCACGGCTGCCGGTTTCATATCTGGCTATCGCCGTCGTCCTGATCCGTCCGGACGCAGTGCCGCCGTTGGGTCGGACATGCTTGCGCTTGGGCAGGATATTGAATCAAGATGGGCCAAATCGCGTCAGGAGACAGCATGCTGCCCAGGGATATCCGCTTGATCGGCGCGCCCACCGATGTGGGGGCCAGCGCTCGGGGCGCCTCCATGGGGCCCGAGGCCCTGCGCGTGGCCGGCCTGACGGAAAGGCTGCAGCGCCGCGGTCACCGCGTTCACGACAGCGGCAACCTCGCCGGGCCGCCGAATCCATGGCAACCGCCCGTAGAGGGCCTGCGTCACGTGGACGAAGTCATCGCCTGGAACCGGCTCGTGCATGACGCCGTCTATGACGCGCTGCAGTGCGGGCACGTTCCGGTCATGCTGGGCGGGGACCATTGTCTGGCGATTGGCTCGATCAGCGCCGTGGCGCGCCACTGCCGCACCGCCGGGCAAGGCCTGCGCGTGCTCTGGCTCGATGCGCACACTGATTTCAACACCCAGGTTCTGACACCGACGGGCAACCTGCACGGCATGCCCGTGGCCTGTCTGTGCGGGGCCGGCCCCCGGCCCCTGACCCAGTTGTCTGGCGCCAGCCCTGCTCTGCAACCCGCCTGGATCAGGCAGGTAGGAATACGCAGCGTGGACGAGGGCGAGCGCTGCCTGGTCCGGCAGGCGGGGCTGCAGGTTTATGACATGCGTCATATCGACGAGGCAGGGATGCGCGCCACCATGCAGGCGGCGCTGGCAGGCCTGGATGACGACATGCATTTGCATGTTAGTTTCGACGTGGATTTTCTGGATCCGGACGTCGCGCCGGGTGTCGGCACCACGGTGCCTGGCGGCGCGACCTATCGTGAGGCCCAGCTATGCATGGAGATGATCGCCGATACCGGGCGCATGGCATCGCTGGACATTGTCGAACTCAACCCCGCGCTGGATGTGCGCAATAAAACGGCCATCGTCGCCGCCGAATTGGTCGAGAGCCTGTTCGGCAAATCGACGCTGATCCGGCCTCAGGGGTAGACGATGGAGTACTGCACATAACTGACAAGCTTGCCTGCGGTGATGGCCTCCGAGCTGGTCCTGATGTAGCGCGCCAGATAGCGCAGCGTGGCGGCCTTGTTGGTCACCGTGGTGCTTTGCGCGGCTTGCGCGGTCGTGTCCACACCCACCTTGAGCGTCGCGCCATTGGGATTGGCCAACTGGATCTGCACGCTCTTGAAGATGGTGCCGGGTGCGGAGGGGATCGACGATTGGACGGTGGCGGCGGCCGTCGTCGAGTAGGCCTTCAGGTTGCCGGTGCCATAGTCGGTGGTCAGGCCGGGCTCGAAATAGGCCTTGATTGCCTTGGTGTTGAGCGAATCAGGGCATTCGCTGAGCTTGATTTCGAAGGGGGTGGCGCCGGCGGTGTCGTTGACGTTGGGGATGGCCTTGGTGCCGATCTTGGGCAAGGTGACCACCAGGTTGTAAGGCGGCTGGTTGCCGTTGATCTTGCACGTCTGATCGGTGATCTCGCCCGAAATGGTAATCGTGCCATCTACGGCATAGGCCGGTGGTGTGGTCATCATGCCGGCCACCATCAACGTGGCCGTCGCGGCCTTTACACACTCAATCCCGGTTGAAGAATTGCGGTCTTTCATGGCTGTACGCGTCTTGCTAAAGAGCCCTCAGTATGCCGAGGCTGCTTCATCAGACATGCCCGAAATCCGCCTGTTTTGATTGTTACTATAGTAATTACGGCGGATCGGAATCAGACCAACACCTAGTGCGGTGAGGGCGAGTTCAGTTCGGATCCGCCGCTGTCGCGTCGACCTCGCCGGCGAACATATAGCCCCAGCCGTGGACGGCCCGGATGGGCAGCGCCATCTGTTGCAGCGCCGCCTTGCGGCGCAGGCGACTGACCATCACGTCTACAAAACGGCTGCGTTGCGTAGGCGACTCGGCGCCCACATCTTCCGGCTGCAGGGCATCGCGGCTGAGCTTGCGTTCCGGAGCCGTCATCAGCCGCGTCATGAAGGCGCGTTCGCCCGTGGTCAGGCCGATGCCACGGCCGGCGGGATTCACCAGTGTCCAGCCTTGATTGGCCAGCCGCCACTTGGCCACCGTGCCAGGCCAGCCCGCCAAGGAGGCTACCTCGGGCTCGGCGTCGACGGCGGTTTCGGCACGCTCTTCGAGCGGCATGGGCAAAGCGGCCAGGCCCGCGATACGGCGCAATAAAGACTGCAGAACAGCGGCCAGTTCCAGTCCGCTGGCGTCGCGGTCTAAACAGGCGTCGGCCCCGCACAGCAGGGTGCGTACCCGGGCTTCGCTGTCGGCAAAGCGGGCCAGGGCGATGATGCCGACGGACCGATCCGTGGCACGCAGGCGCACGGCCGCAATGTGCAGATCGGCCAGGGGTGCGCACAACGCCACCAAAGGACAGGGCTGTCTGCCGTAATGCTCATAAAGCCCGGCCAGATCATGACAGACGCGCACGCGGAAGCCGAGGCGGCTCAGGCTGTCCAGTTGTTCTTCGTGCGTGGCATCGTCTTTGATCAGAAAGATGACATCCAGCGTTCTGTTCATTCGTTTTTCCGAGTGCTGGGGCGGCGGCTCGCGGCGTGTCTCACGCCGTTGGCGGATCCGGCTCCGCAGTGGGAGCGGGGGCAGGCCTCATCGGCCAGGGATGCCTGCTTCCAATTTAAACATAAATGTGTTTATTTGTGAATATAAGTTTCCTCATGGAAGTGAAACCGGATTTCCGCACCGTTTTGAGCGCTGTTTGTCTCGATTTATCCTGGTTTGTGTTTAATCTAGATACATTATTTTCTGAATGTATCTCGCCTGAGAGAAATTGGCTCCGCTACGGACGGTGGCCGGAATGCGGCCTGCCGGTTACAGTAGACCGATGAGCCTTTGACGGAGAACGTGCGATGTCTGTGATTTCCATCCCTCGAGCCATGGTGTGCGCGGGGGTGCTGGTGGCGGCGGCGGGTTGCGCCACGCACACGGGTCAGGCGCGCCCGGAAGGGGCCGCCGCAGCCAATGCCACGACCAGCGCGGATTCGCTGGCGCAAACCCGCTGGGAGCTCACCAGTTGGGTCGATGCCCTGGGCAACCCGCGTAACCTTGCGCACGGTGACAACGGCGAACCCATCTCGCTGACCTTCCTGGCCGATGGCAAACGTTACGTGGCGCAAGGGTTTGCAGGGTGCAATCGCTACAGCGCGACGTACAAGCTGGAAGCCGGCAAACTGACCATCACCGCGCCGGCCTCCACGCGCATGGCCTGCCCCGACCCGCGCCGGGCCCAGCTCGAGGCCGACTACCTGCGCGCCTTGGCCGATATCCGGTCGTTTACGCTGGACGCCAGCGGGGCGCCGCGGCATCTGACGTTCAATGTGGCATCGGGCGATGTGCTCGATTTCACGCGGCGTAAAGATCCTCCGACGCCCTGAGGCAGACGAGGCTGGGCAGGCCTAAAATAGCGCTTTAGCCGGTTTTTCCGGTCAGCACTCGTTGGAGGCAGTCATGCCCGTTTCCTTGCGCCCGCTGGGGCCGTTGATGCTCGCTCTCAGTCTTGCCGCCTGCGCGTCGCGCCCCGTCGCGCCGCCTATCGTGGGTCAGCAGCCCGGGCAGCAATCCGATGTCCTGGCGCAGACCACCTGGGAGCTGGCGCGCTGGACCCTGCCTGGCGGCGCCTTGCGCCCGGTTCCGCACGCGCACAGCAACGAGCGCCCCATCACGCTGACGTTTACCCGCCAGGCCGACAGAGGGCAGGCGACGGGTTTTTGCGGTTGCAACAACTACTCTGCGCAATACGTCGTCGCCAACGGTTCGCTGTTGCTGCAAGACACTCCGGTGTCGACCCGCATGGCTTGCCCGGCAGCCAATATGGAACTGGAACAGGAGTATCTGGCTGGCCTGACGCGCGTCACAAAAACGCAGTTCGACAATGTGGGCAACCCCGCGCGCATGAGCCTGACCCTGTCGACAGGGGATGTGCTGGACTTTGCCCGCCGTTAATCACCGTTGCCTTCCGATCGTCCGCGTCCCTTCTGCTGTAACCATGTCCATCGTTGATATTGCCGCCTATAAATTCGTCAGCCTGACTGACGCCGCCGAGTTGCGTGAGTCGCTGCTGGCGCAGACGCAGGCTCTGGCCCTCAAGGGCACGATTCTGTTGGCGCCGGAAGGCATTAATCTTTTCCTGGCCGGCACGCAGGCGGCGATCGACAGCTTTCTGGACAGTCTGCGCCAGGATGCGCGCTTTGCCGACCTTGAAGTCAAGTTCAGCCTCTCGCAGACCGTGCCGTTTGGCCGCATGCTGGTCAAGCTCAAGCGCGAGATCATCCGTATGGATCACCCGACCATCCGGCCCGAGGCCGGCCGCGCGCCCAGCGTGGATGCGCCAACGCTGGCGCGCTGGCTGGAACAGGGGCGTGACGATGCCGGCCGCGAAGTCGTCATGCTCGACACCCGTAATGCGTTCGAGGTCGATGTCGGCACGTTTCGCAACGCCATTGACTGGCGTATCGAGCGCTTCACGCAGTTTCCTGATGCGGTGCGTGAGCATCGTGCCGAGTTAGAAGGCAAGACCGTCGTCAGTTTCTGTACCGGTGGCATCCGCTGCGAGAAGGCCGCCATCTTCATGGGCGAGATCGGCATCGAGCATGTCTATCAGCTCGAAGGCGGCATCCTGAAGTACTTTGAAGAAACCGGGGGGCCCGGTTATGACGGGCCTGCTTCGTCTTCGATGAGCGGGTAGCGCTGGATCCGGCGCTCAAGCCGCTGGCCTGAAAAAAAGCGCCGCGAGCTACGGCGCTTGTCGGCATCAGTGGATGCGCATGCCCGGTTGCGCACCGGGCCAGGGCTCCAGCACATAAATGCCGGCATCGACCTTCTCGTCGGCATGGCTGGCGGCCAGCACCATGCCCTCCGAGACGCCGAACTTCATCTTGCGCGGGGCCAGATTGGCCACCAGCACCGTCAGTTTGCCAATGAGGTCTGCCGGCGTGTAGGCGGACTTGATCCCCGAGAACACGTTGCGGTGACGCCCCTCGCCGGCATCCAGTGTCAGGCGCAGCAGCTTGGTCGAGCCTTCGACTTCTTCGCAGTTGATGATCTTGGCGATGCGCAGATCGACCTTGGCGAAGTCGTCGATGGAAATGGTTTCGGCTAGCGCTTCGCCTCCCGGCGTGGCGGCCGGTTCGGGTGGTGCGGCAGGCGCTTCGAATAGCGCATCGAGCATCTTTGGATCGACGCGTTGCATCAAGTGCTTAAAAGGCGCGACCTGCGAGGGCAGTTCGGCCGCGTCGGTCCACACGAAGTCGCGTGGTGCGCCAAACAGCTCGCGCGCCACCCGTGCGGCCAATGCCGGCAGCACCGGCGCCAGCATGACCGACAAGGCCTTGAAACCGGCCAACGCGCGCGAACACACATCCTGCAACTGAGCGCGGCGCGATGCATCGGCGTCGGCGTAATTCTTGGCCAGAACCCAGGGCTGGGCGGCGTCGAAGGCCTGGTTGATGCCGTCGGCATAGGCCATGATTTCGCGGATCGCGCGGTTGTACTCGCGGCCTTCCAGCGCAGCGCGGATGGACTCGGCCTGCTGCGCAAATTCGGCCGACAGCGCCGCGGTATCGCCCACGTAGGCAAGCTTGCCGTCGAAATGGCGTGTGATGAAATTGGCTGCGCGGCTGGCAATGTTGACGTATTTACCGACCAGGTCGCTGTTGACGCGGGCGATGAAGTCTTCCGGATTGAAGTCCATGTCCTCGACGCGGGCGTTGAGCTTGGCGGCCATGTAATAGCGCAGCCATTCGGCATCCATGCCCACTTCCAGGTAGCGCAGCGGCGAAATACCCGTGCCACGGCTTTTGGACATTTTTTCACCGCTTACGGTGATGAAACCATGCACATTCAGCGCGTCGGGCGTCTTGCGGCCGGCGAACTTCAGCATGGCGGGCCAGAACAGCGCATGGAAGTAAATGATGTCCTTGCCGATGAAGTGCACTTGCTCGGTCGGCCCGGCCGGGTCGAGCAGCGCATCGAAGTCCAGACCCGTCTTGGTGCAATACGATTTCAGCGAGGCGAGGTAGCCCACCGGCGCGTCCAGCCACACATAGAAATACTTGCCTGGCGCGTCGGGGATCTCGATGCCGAAATAGGGGGCATCGCGCGAGATGTCCCAATCGCCCAGCTTGGCCTGGCCATCGTCGGTGCCCAGCCATTCGCGCGTCTTGGCCTGGACTTCGCTTTGCAGGTGCTTGGTGCCGTTGCGGTTGCTGCCCGTGGTCCACTGCTGCAGAAACTCCACGCAGCGCGGGTCGGACAGCTTGAAAAAGAAGTGATCCGAGGTCTTGAGTACCGGCGTGGCACCGGTCAGGGCAGAGTAGGGCTGAATCAGTTCGGTCGGAGCGTAGACCGCGCCGCAGACCTCGCAGGAGTCGCCGTACTGATCCTTGGCATGGCAGCGCGGGCATTCGCCCTTGATGTAGCGGTCCGCCAGGAACATGCCCTTGACCGGATCGAAAAACTGTTCGATCGAGCGCGTCTCGATCAAGCCGGCGGCCTTGAGCGCGCCATAGATCTCATGCGAGAGGGCGACGTTTTCGGCCGAGTCGGTCGTGTGCCAATGGTCAAAGCGCACATGGAAGCCGTCCAGGTAGCGGGGCCGCTCGGCGGCGTAGCGGGCGACGAGTTGCTGAGGGCTGATGCCTTCTTTCTCGGCCTTGAGCATGATGGGCGCGCCGTGCGCATCGTCAGCACCCACGAAATGCACGGTATTGCCCGCCATACGCATCGAACGGACCCAGATGTCGGCCTGGATGTACTCCATGATGTGGCCGATGTGAAAGGAACCGTTGGCGTAGGGAAGTGCAGTAGTGACAAATAGCGTGCGTGACATGACGGATTTGACGGTGGGATGAGGGCGGTTGGTCTGCAGGGCAGAAGCTGGCTATTTTAGAGCCAGGCGCCGCAGGCGCGGGCGGGCGGCCAGACCGGCAAGGGTCTGCCGCCAAAAGGGACATAGTAAACGGTACGCGCCAGGCGCAGGCGCGGCGCCGGGCAGCGCCTGCGCGGCGGACCTGGGCCGAGGCGGTGGTTAACGGATCTCGCGGGCCTCGACGTCGATGACGTCGCCGCCGCGAGCCGGTGCCGCGGCAAAGGGCGGCTGGGCCTGAAAGGGTCGGCCGGCCTGGCGCTGGCTCCAGTAGGCGCGCACCCCGAAAGGTTTGCCGCGCACCTTGGCCACCATGTACAGAATGCCCAGGGCGATCGCCGTGGAGGCCATGAAGACCAGCGCCATCAGCATGCCGATCAAGCCCAGCACGATGACGGGAATGGCGCGAAGAAAGCGGATGAGAGCGTTGGTCATGAAATTAGGATGTAAAAACAGGGCAAAAGGTTCCGCCGCATCCGCTATCCTTGTGGGTAACGGCTGACGTATTTCCCGCAGCGCCTCTGAAATCATAGTGACATGAGTATAACGATAGACCAAATCCGCGGCGTCCTGCGCACTGTTTCCGACCCCAACACCGGCCTGCCCCTGGGATCTTCTGTAAAAGATCGTGATATTCAGATCGAAGGCGGTCTGGTCCGCGTCCTGATCGAGCAAGGCTATCCGGGGCGTGAAGCACAGGCGCAATTGGCAGAACTGGCCCGTTCGGCGCTGGCTGGCGCGGGTGTGACCCAGGCCGAGATCGCCGTGGCGGTGCGTGTGCAGCCGCACGCGGTGCAGCGCGGGCTCAAGCCCCTGCCCAACGTGCGCAACATCATTGCCGTGGCGTCGGGCAAAGGCGGCGTGGGCAAAAGCACCACGTCGGTGAACCTGGCCCTGTCGCTGGCTGCCGAAGGCGCCAGCGTCGGCGTGCTCGATGCCGACATTTACGGCCCCAGCATCCCCACCATGCTGGGCATTTCGGGGCGGCCTGAAAGTCTGGACAACAAATCCATGGAGCCGCTCGTCGGCCATGGCATCCAGGCCAATTCCATCGGTTTTCTGATCGACGCCGACTCGCCGGCCATCTGGCGCGGGCCAATGGTCACGCAGGCGCTGGAGCAGTTGCTGCGCCAGACCAATTGGCGCGACCTGGACTATCTCATCGTCGACATGCCGCCGGGCACCGGCGACGTCGCGCTGACCCTGGCGCAGAAAGTGCCGGTGGTCGGGGCGGTCATCGTCACGACACCGCAGGACGTCGCTCTGCTGGATGCGCGCAAGGGTTTGCGCATGTTCCAGAAGGTCGAGGTGCCGATCCTGGGGGTGGTCGAGAACATGGCGATCCACATCTGCACGCAATGTGGCCATGCCGAGCCTATTTTTGGCGAAGGCGGCGGGCAGCGTATGGCGGCGCAGTACGAGGTGCCCTGGCTGGGTAGCCTGCCCCTGACGCTGGCCATCCGTGAACAGACCGACTCGGGCACGCCCACCGTCGTGGCCGACCCGCAAGGCGAGGCGGCCGGCCTGTATCGCGCGATCGCCCGCAAGGTGGCCGCCCAGGTGGCCGCCTTGCCCAAGGATATGGCGGGCAAGATGCCCGGCGTCGTGGTCCAGCCGCAGCGGCCTTCTTAAGGCATGCAGAAGTATCGCGCCGCCCTTGCCCTGGCAGTCCTGGCGTGGTCTGTGCAGGCATATGCCAGCCGTCCGGAGATCATCATCGATCCGGGCGGTGTCACGCCGCAGGCGCTGACGGTGATCACCGAGGCTGTCGATGCCATCGCTCGTCTGGCAGAAGATCAGGATGGCGGCGAAATCACCCGCCTGCGGCGCCGCGCGCGCGACGCGACTGTCGCGGCACTGGCCACGCAAGGCTATTTCACGGCCCAGGTCACGTTGGCGCCGGGCACCGATGTGGGCGGCGACACCTGGGATATCTCCATCCAGGCCGGCCCGCGCGCGGTCATCCGCTCGGTCGACCTGAATTTCACGGGCAGGGTGCTGCGACCCGAGTACGCCGCGCGCGTCGAGCAATGGCGCCAGGCCTGGAGTCTGAAGCCCGGCCAACCCTTCATCAATGGGGACTGGAACAAAGCCAAGGCGCATCTGCTCGATAGCGTGTCTTCGCGGGATTTCCTGCTGGCCACGATGACCGAATCGCAGGCGGAAGTCCAGGCGGATACGGCCGAAGTGGCGCTGTCGGTGACGATCGATAGCGGCCCGCTGGTACGGCTGGGCCAGTTGCAGACCCAGGGCCTGAAGCGGGTGCCGGAAAGCCTCATCACGCGGTATGTCCGTTATAGCGAGGGCGAGCCATACAACCAGGACCAGCTCGACGACTGGCAGCAGGAATTGCAGTCGACGGCGTTTTTCCGGGGGCGTTCGTGTCGCTGCGCCGCTCGGGCGGCCAGCTTTCCGATGCGCCGGTCGGCAACACGCCTGATGGTGACGTCAAGGCGCGCGCGCCGGGCTCGAGCGGCCTGGCCGCCGTCCAGCCCTCGGGTGATGCCAAGGTCTCGGGCGCGCCCGGCGCCGCGCCTGCGGCGGTCTACGACCCGGATGGCGAGGTGACACTGCCCGTGGACGTTCGCGTGGTCGAGGCACCGGCCAAACGCGCCGCCGTGGCGGTGGGGTTCGACGATACGGCCGGCGCGCGCTTCGAGACGCTCTATCGGCAGAACGTCGTCTTCGGGCAGCCGGTGACGATGGAGACCGGCTTCGGCGTCGACCGTTTGCGCCAGCGCGCGTTTCTGGATTTCAACCTGCCGCCCGACAGCCGGGGCCGGCGCGACGCCGTCGGGGTGTTGGCGCAGCGATCGGACATCCAGGGTCTGGAAGTCACGCGTTACGCGCTAGGCTTTACGCGCACTCAGGAGCGCAAAGGCGCCGGCGACAGCCGCGTCGAGTACGAGACCCGTTGGGGGGCCCTGCTGGCGCACGATCATGTGCAGATCGACGGGGGCGACACGTATGACCTGCCCACCGCCACCGTGACGGCCGACTGGTTGCGGCGTGACGTTGACAGCAAATACGACCCGCGCGAAGGGAATCTGGTCGCCGTGGGTGGCGGCGTCGGCACGGTGCTCGATAGTGGCGACCCGTTTCTGCGATTGCGCCTGCGAGGCCAGAAGTGGTGGCCTGTCGGCGAGCGTGACGTGCTGACCCTGCGTGGCGAGGTGGGCCGGGTCTGGTCCAACGCCAAGACCCGGGTGCCGGATGACTTCGGTTTCCGCACTGGGGGGGCGCGCTCCATTCGTGGATATCGTTACCAGAGCATCGGCCTCAAACAGGATGACGCCACGGTCGGCGCACCCACGTTGGCCGTGGCCAGCGTGGAGTACGACCATTATTTCAATGAGCGCTGGGGCGTGGGCTTTTTCGTCGATGCCGGCGATGCGGCAGAGTCGTTCGGCGGCATGGACATCGCGGTCGGCTATGGGGTGGGAGCGCGCGTGCGCACACCGGCGGGCCCCTTGTTTCTGGACGTGGCCTACGGGCAGCGCGAACATGACCTGCGCCTGCATTTTTCGCTGGGGATCGCGTTTTGACGAAGCTGCGCGCCGTTTTGCGGCATCTGCTTATCTGGTGGTTGCCGGGCCTGGCCATTCTGGCCGCTGTCGTGGCCTCTTTCGTATTCTGGCTGGTGGCGTCGCAGACCGGCAGCCGCGTGTTGCTGAACGCCGCCGTGCAGATGGCCGGTGGCGAGGTCCAGCACATCGAGGGGTCGGTGCTCAAGGGCCTGCGCGTGGGCCGGCTCGACGTGACGGTGGCTGACACCCGTATCGAGGCCAGCAATCTCTGGCTCGATATCGATTGGAGCGAACTGGGTCACCGCCGCGCTTATGTGCGGGCGTTGACCGCGGACCGTCTGGCTGTCGGTTTGCCGCCAACCGCCCCGCAGAGCAGCACCCAGGCTGCTTCGGGCGGCATGCCCGACGCGCTATCCCTGCCCGTGTCCATCGACGTCGACCGGCTGGCCGTGGGCGAGTTCGCGCTGACCCGCGCAGGCCAGCCCCTGCCAGTCAGCCTGCACGATATCGCCTTGGCGCTGCATGTGCAGCGTGAAGCGGCCGCGCGGCTGGATATTCAAAGTTTACGGGTGGATCACCCCGAGGGCCGGGTGCGGCTCACGGGTTTGCTCGATGTGCAGAAACTGGCCGCGCCCTGGCCGTTGGCCGCGCGCCTGGAGGCGCGCATTGCCGCCGCTCGCCCGGACGCCACGTTCTGCATGGAAATTGGCGACCTGAAAGCCAGCCAGAAGACGCAGGACGACGCCGCGCGCGCAGCTCAGCAAGGGGCTTACCTGGTCACCCGTCCCGAGGTGGTACAGGGGGCGGCCAGCGCGCTGGGGGCAAGGAGCTCGATGCGCTCGAGGCCGACTTGCGGCGCGAGCGCTGGCGGGAGGCGGTGCGGCAGCTTTGCCCGATCTCGCTGTCGCTACAGGCAGAAGGTACGCTGGAACAATTGGCGGTGACGTTGCAAGGCAGCGGCGCGGGCCTGGTGATCGACGCGCAGGCAGCGCTTGAACCCATGGCGAGCTTTCCGCTGCGCGATGCGCGGCTGGAGCTCAAACGTGACGATGGTTCGGGCCTGCGCGCGGTGCTGGATTGGGAGTCGGCCAGCGAGCCAGGCGCGCCCGATCACATCCAGGCGCATGTGGTCTCCGACCGGCTGGATCTCAAGCGGCTGCTGGGAGACTGGCTTCCTGCGGCCGTGTTGAGCGCGCAGGCCGATATTCAGGTTCAGGTGCAGGATCTGAGCGACTTGCGCTCGGCCGATCTGCAACTGCGGATCGCGCCCGATAGCCGCTGGAACAAACAGCCCTTGGCTGGGACGCTGGCGGCGCAGGTGCGCAGCCAGGAGGGCTCGGCCGTTTTCGCGCCGGGCCTGCCGCCGGGGTTGAGCGTGCCCCAACTGGAGATGGATCTCACGCTGGGTAAAAACCGCCTGCATGCGCACGGCGCCTTGCAGGACGTCCGCGCCACGCTGTCGCTCGACGTCCAGGCGCCTGATCTGGCCGCCTTCTGGCCAGATCTGCCAGGAGGCGGTGTGGTACTCAAGGCCGACGTGGATGGCGAATTAAGCCGCCATAAAGGGAAGGTGGACGCGCGCTACACGCCGCCCAAACCGCAGCCACGCCGGCTGGGCGACGCACCGGTTCAGGCCAAGCTGGAGTTCGAGGGCGGCTGGGCTGAACAGGATGGGCTGGCCGGCTGGCGCGGCCGGATCTCTGGTCTGTCGGCGCAGACGGCGGGCTTTACGCTGGCCGTGCCCGGCATGCTCTCACTGGCATATCAGCCTGAAGCCGCTGCCCCGGCATGGCAATGGCAGGTCGGGGCAGCCGACCTGCAGGCCACCTTTCCGGACAAGCAGCGCCTGTCGCTGTCGCACGCGGGCTCGCGCGGGGGGGCAGGTCGCTGGGAGACAGCAGGACGAGCCGACAATTTCGAGCTACGCGCCACCATGCTGCGCCAGCTCATGACCGCCTTGGGTCAGGAGAACAAAAACGCCCAGGCCAACCGGGTCAACGCCGTGATTTCCGATGAGCAGCGGCGGATCGCGCTGGATTTTTCCTGGGATCTGAAATATGCCGGGGCGCTGTCGGGCGGGCCCGACTGGCGCGGCGCAGCGGCGATCTGCGCATCCCGGGCGACCCTCCCGTGCCGTTGGGCTTGAAGACGCTGCAGCTCGATGTCACCGCTACGGCGGCTCAGGGGGATGCCAGCCGGATCGATGCGACGCTGGACCTGAACACCGAAAAAATGGGCCATCTGACGGCCACCGCCACGACCCAGCTCAAGGGCTTGGCGCTGGAGCCTCGACAGCCCATCCGCGCCGATCTGAGCGCCGATATCGCCGACCTGACCTGGTTAAGCCTGTTCGTGGGCGATACGCTGGAGGTTGGCGGCGCATTGCGGGCCCAGGCTCGCGTCGACGGCAGCCTGGCCGGCGGCTGGAATGCCAACGGCACGATCGACGGCGACAAGCTGCGGGTGGTGCGCATTGACGACGGCGTGCGCCTGGTCGATGGCACGTTGCGTGCCCGCTTGGTGGGCGATCGCCTGGTGTTGGATTCGCTGCGTTTTCCTGCCGTGCTGCGCGTGATGCCCGACGAGTGGCGGACCAAGGAGTGGATCACCACCAACCCCCAAGCCAAAGGCGGATATGCCGAGGCCAAGGGCGAGTGGAACCTGACCAGTATGGCAGGGCGTATCGGCGTCACGTTGTATCGCTTCCCCGCGTTGCAGCGTTCGGATCGCTACGCCATGGTCAGCGGGCGGGTGGACATCGATATCGCCCTGCCGCGCATTACCATCGACGGCGACATTACGGCAGATGCGGGCTGGGTCAGCCTGGAAATTCTTCAGGGGGTACCCTCCCTGGACGATGACGTGCGCGTGGTCCGTCCCGGCCAGGACCAGAAGGCCGGCACGCCCATCCAGGTGCAGATGGACCTGAAGGTCGATATGGGGCCGCGGTTTTACATCACCGGTATGGGGCTGGAAGCGGGGCTGGTCGGCAATATGCAGATCCTCATGCAGGGCGGCCGCCTCACCGGCCTGGGGGCGTTGCACACGCGCGCCGGTGGCATCGAGGCGTACGGGCAGAGGTTGCGCCTGCGGCGGGGGACGCTGACCTTCCAGGGCCGGCTGGACAACCCCATCCTGGACATCGTGGCCTTGCGCACGGGCGAGGCGGTAGAGGCGGGCGTGCGGGTCACCGGTACCGCCCAGCGGCCGCGCATCGATCTGGTCTCTTATCCGGACGTCAGTGACGTCGAAAAGCTTTCCTGGTTGGTGCTCGGGCGTGGTCCTGATGCCGGCGGCGGCGATACCGCGCTGCTGTTGTCTATCGGCACGGCCTTGCTGGGGGGCGGTGAGCCTTTGTATAAGCAGTTCGGTCTGGACGACGTCAGCATGCGCACCGGCGCCATCGGCAGCTCGGGCAGCCTGCTGCCGGATCGCACGGTGGCCAGCTCCGTCAACCGCGACGCCGATGCGGACCTGGCCACGCAATTCCTGGTGGCGAGCAAGAATTTCGCCAACGGCATCACGTTGAGCGTGGAGCAGGCCATGGCCGGCAGCGAGACCGTGGGCCGAGCGAGTTACCGGTTGGCGCAAGGACTGTCTTTGGATCTGAAGGGCGGCTCGGTCAACGGCATCGAACTCATCTACCGGTGGGTGGTGGGTGAGTAAGCCAGGGCCTGCTCCCAGGTCCTGGCGGCGACGCGATAAAATACCGCTCATTGCATAGGGGTACCCGTTCATGAGCATCAAAAGCGACCGCTGGATCCGCCGCGCGGCCGAGGGCGGCATGATAGAACCGTTCGAGGCTGGCCAGGTGCGCACCGCGAACGGCGGCCGCATCGTCAGCTATGGCACGAGCAGCTACGGCTACGACGTGCGTTGCGCCGACGAGTTCAAGATCTTCACCAACATCAATTCCACCATCGTCGATCCCAAGAATTTCGACGAGGGCTCCTTCGTGGACTTCAAGGGCGATGTGTGCATCATCCCGCCCAACTCGTTCGCCCTGGCGCGCACGGTGGAGTATTTCCGTATCCCGCGCAGCATCCTGACCATCTGCCTGGGCAAGAGCACCTACGCGCGTTGCGGCATCATCGTCAATGTCACCCCTCTGGAGCCGGAATGGGAAGGACACGTGACGCTGGAGTTTTCCAACACCACGCCGCTGCCTGCCAAGATCTATGCCGGCGAGGGGTGCGCCCAGATGCTCTTTCTGGAAAGCGACGAGGTCTGCGAAACCTCTTATCGTGACCGGGGCGGCAAGTATCAGGGCCAGCGCGGCGTCACCCTGCCGCGGACCTGATCACAAGCGCTTGATCATCAGCGTCTCATCGAGATAGCGGCCGCCTACCCGCAGCGCGGCCGGTTCGCATCCGTAGGCGGTAAAACCCAGGGATTCGTACAGCCGCAGCGCAGCCGGATTGCCCTGGGCTACCGTCAGCAACACTTGACGGACATCCGTCCAGCCGGCCGCCTGCTGCAGCGCGGCGCCCAGCAGACGGCGTCCCAGCCCATGGTTGCGTTGCGCGGGCGCAACGTATATGCCCCATATCACGGCCTTGTGCATTTGTTTCAGCGTGCCCATGCGCATCAACCCCGCACAGCCCACCAGCCGGCTGCCGTCCCAGGCGCCAAAGACGGTCCGCGCGGCGCTGGGCTCGAGCTTGCGCGCCCAGTCGGGCACCGTGACAAGCTGCTCTTCTTCGTAACTTGATTCAAACGCCTCGGGCGCCTCGCATAGGGCGGCCAGTCGCAGCGACTTGAATTCTGAAGCATCCTGCGGCGTGAGCTGGCGTATCGTGAACGTTTGCATCGATCATCCTTTGCGAGAGGGCAGCGCTGCGCCGCCCTGCGGCTTCCTATAATGGAAGATACCCGAATGCAGGAGTCGCCCGATGTTTGGTTTCTTCAAGAAGCAAGCGCCCGAACCTAATCCGGAAGTTCAAGCCGAGTTCGGCGAGCGCGTCAACGCCGCCGCCGCCGATTTTCTGGCAGCGCTGCCGGATGCCTCCCGTTTCGATTACCTGCCGGCCAGCGTTGCGCTGCTCGACAGTGTTGCCGCTCAGGTGCGCGCCGGTGAATTCAGCCTCACGCCCATGCAGCGCGTGGGCATGGCGGCCTATCTGTACGAAGTTGCCCGGCGCAGCCACGGCGGGCAGTATGAGGTCTGCGACAACGACGACCTCGTCGTGCTGGTTACGGGCCAGCCCGACTTTGACGTCTGCCTATGTGGCATTTCGCGCGTTGAGCGAACGTTAAGCGGCAAGGAGGACGAGCCGCTGTTGGCGTTTTACCGCCGCTACGAGGCTGCTGTGTCAGCGGCTGCTCCGGCGACCCTGCGTTGACGCGGACCTCGCATGTCGGCCGACACGGGCCCCCTGTGGGGCTCCAGTTCGGCGGCGAGGGCCATGCAATTTCGGATCTGTCATCCGTGCTGCTAGGAATCCGTCCTACAATCCCTCCCGAATCGCCGGCCTCGCGCCCGTCTGACTATTTCAGGCGGGTGTCCCGAAGTACACTCGCGTCCGTTTTGCCTTGCCCGCCCCAGGAGCGCCCGCATGAAATTTCGCTTCCCCATATTCATCATCGACGAAGACTACCGCTCCGAGAACGCCTCGGGGTTGGGGGTACGTGCCCTGGCGTCGGCCATCGAGGCCGAGGGCGTGGAAGTCATCGGCGTGACCAGTTATTGCGACCTGAGCTCCTTTGCTCAGCAGCAAAGCCGCGCGAGCGCTTTCATTCTGTCGATCGACGATGAAGAGTTCGATGTGGATTCTCCCGAGGATGTGGCTAGCGCGATCAAGAATCTGCGCACCTTCATCGGTGAGCTGCGGTTTCGCAACGCCGACATCCCTATTTATCTGTACGGCGAGACTCGGACGTCCGAGCACATCCCGAATGACATCCTGCGCGAGCTGCATGGTTTCATTCACATGTTCGAGGACACGCCCGAGTTCGTGGCGCGCCACATCATCCGCGAAGCGCGCAGCTATGTGGACAGCCTGCCGCCGCCGTTTTTTCGCGAGCTGGTCAAGTACGCGCAGGATGGCTCGTACTCATGGCACTGCCCGGGTCACTCCGGCGGCGTGGCCTTTCTGAAAAGTCCGGTGGGGCAGATGTTCCACCAGTTTTTCGGCGAAAACATGCTGCGCGCCGACGTCTGCAACGCCGTGGACGAACTGGGCCAGTTGCTGGACCACACCGGCCCGGTGGCCGAGTCGGAAGTCAATGCGGCGCGCATCTTCCATGCCGACCATTGCTTTTTCGTGACCAACGGCACCTCGACGTCCAACAAGATCGTCTGGCACGCCAACGTGGCCGCCGGCGACGTCGTCGTGGTGGACCGCAATTGTCACAAGTCCATCCTGCACGCGATCACCATGACGGGCGCGATCCCGGTGTTTCTGCGCCCCACGCGCAATCACCTGGGCATCATCGGGCCGATTCCGCTGGCTGAGTTCGACCCCGAGAACATCCGCAAGAAGATCGAGGCCAATCCCTTTGCGCGCGAGGCCGTCAACAAGAATCCGCGCATCCTGACGCTCACGCAGAGCACGTATGACGGCGTGATCTACAACGTCGAGATGATCAAGGAAAAGCTGGGCAGCTACGTGGACACGTTGCATTTTGACGAAGCCTGGCTGCCGCATGCGGCCTTCCACGAGTGCTACCAGGATATGCACGCCATTGGCCAGGATCGTCCGCGCAACCAGGACGCGATGGTCTTTGCCACCCACTCCACGCACAAGCTGTTGGCCGGCATTTCGCAGGCCTCGCAGATCATCGTGCAGGAGTCGGAGTCGCGCAAACTGGACCGGAATGTGTTTAACGAAGCGTATCTGATGCATACCTCGACGTCGCCGCAGTACGCCATCATTGCGTCGTGTGACGTGGCCGCGGCCATGATGGAGCCCCCGGGGGCACGGCGCTGGTCGAAGAAAGCATCCGCGAGGCGCTGGACTTTCGCCGTGCCATGCGCAAGGTCGAATCCGAGTACGGCAAGAACGATTGGTGGTTCAAGGTCTGGGGCCCGAATCGCCTGGTATCCGAAGGCATCGGCAATCGCAACGAGTGGATTCTGGAAGCCAACGATCACTGGCATGGCTTTGGCGATTTGGCCGAAGACTTCAACATGCTCGATCCGATCAAGGCCACCATCATCACGCCGGGGCTGGACATGTCAGGCAGCTTCGGCGAGACCGGTATACCGGCCGCGCTGGTGTCCAAGTACTTGACCGAGCACGGTGTGGTGGTCGAGAAGACGGGTCTGTATTCCTTCTTCATCCTCTTTACCATCGGCATCACCAAGGGTCGTTGGAACACGCTGCTGACCGCCTTGCAGCAGTTCAAGGACGACTACGACCGCAACCAGCCCTTGTGGCGCATCCTGCCGGATTTCTGCCGTGAACACCGGCAGTACGAACGCCTGGGCCTGCGCGATCTGTGCCAGGTCATCCATGAGGCCTATCGTGCGCGCGATGTGGCGCGTCTGACCACTGAGATGTACCTGAGCGATATGGTCCCGGCGCTCAAGCCCTCGGATGCCTTTGCGCGCATGGCGCATCGCCAGGTCGAGCGTGTCGAGATCGATCAGCTCGAAGGCCGGGTCACCGGCGTGCTGCTCACGCCGTATCCGCCGGGCATCCCGCTGCTGATTCCGGGCGAACGGTTCAATCGCACGATTGTGCAATACCTGCAGTTCGCGCGTGAGTTCAATGAGCGCTTCCCGGGTTTCGAAACCTATATCCACGGTCTGGCCCAGGACGTCGGTCCGGATGGCGCCAAACGCTATTACGTGGATTGCCTCAAAGAGAGCGACGCTGCCTGAGGTCGTCCGCCTGCATGTTTGACGTTGCGATAATAGGCGCCGGGGCGGCCGGCATGATGTGCGCGGCCGTTGCCGGTCAGCGCGGATTGTCGGTCGTGCTGATCGACCACGCCAGTCGCCTGGCCGAGAAGATCCGCATCTCCGGCGGCGGGCGCTGCAACTTCACCAATCTGGGCGCCACCGCGGCCCAGTTCCTGTCCGAAAATCCGCACTTTTGCCGTTCGGCGCTGGCGGGCCATACGCCGCAGGATTTTCTCGGACTCATCCGTGAGCACGGCATTGCCTGGCACGAGAAGCATCGTGGTCAGCTGTTCTGTGACCACAGCAGCGAGGACATCATCGAGATGCTGCGCCGCGAGTGCGATCGCGGCCGGGTCGCCTGGCGCATGCCGTGCGCGGTGCAGGCGATCACCCGCGACGGCCAGGGCTGGGCGCTGGCCACCGATGCCGGCGCGTTGCGCGCGGCGCGGTTGGTCGTTGCCTCCGGCGGCATGGCCATCCCGCAGTTGGGCGCGACGAATTTCGGATTGAAAGTGGCGCGCCAGTTCGGGCTCAAAGTGGTCGAGCCCCGGCCGGCGCTGGTGCCGTTGACCTTCGATGCGAAGCAGTGGCAGCCCTTTGCCGAACTCTCGGGCGTGGCGCTGGAGGTCAGTCTCGGCACCGGGCAAGGCAAGGCGCGCGGCGAGTTCCTGGAGGATCTGCTCTTTACCCATCGCGGCCTGTCGGGGCCGGCCATCTTGCAGATTTCCAGTTACTGGAAACCCGGGACGATCATCGACATCGACCTGGCGCCAGGGAGGGACCTTGCCGGCGAATTGCGGCAGGCCAAATCCGGTGCGCGCCAGCAGATGCATACCGTGCTGGCGGGTCTGTGGCCCAAACGCCTGGCCGATGCGTGGCTGGCCCAATCCGACGACCCCGGCCTGGCGCAGGCGCGCCTGGCCGATGTGCCCGACCGCAAGTTGCTGGATCTGGCCTCCCGGATTCACCATTGGCCGCTCGCGCCTACAGGAACCGCCGGCTACAAAAAGGCCGAAGTCATGCGCGGCGGCGTCGATACCCGCGCGCTGGATCAGCGATCCATGCAGGCGCGGGAGGTGCCGGGCCTGTATTTCATTGGCGAGACGGTCGACGTGACGGGCTGGTTGGGCGGATATAACTTCCAGTGGGCCTGGGCCTCCGCCGTGGCGTGTGGCCGCGCGCTTTGATCCCACCTGCCACCTGCCGGTGGGCAGGGCGCCGCGTGTCTGGCCGGGTGGTGAACCGCCTGGCGCCGCGCCGGGGAGATCCCGGGTTTTGTCGCCCCGCGCTTTCGTTGTATGCTTCGCACGCTGTCATGCATGTCGCGGGAGAGAGCGGGCCGTCGAGCCCGCCGCCGAAGGCGCAATTCGCCCGGAATCGCTCAGGTAACCCATACCGCGCATTGCACGTCCGGCCGCCTGGCGGTTGGATGTAACAGCACTCTGGAGAGACCTGGCGCCGCCTGGCGGTCAGCCCAGGCGCCGAAGGTGCAAACCCGCCATGCTGCGCGGGGCAACTCTCAGGCAAAAGGACAGAGGGGCGGAAACCCGACCGGCTACCGGGCGTTTTCCGCATCCCTGGGGCCGGCATTCTTTATGCCATTGGAGCGCCCCCGCATGTCCGCCTCTTTGAAACGTACTCCCCTGGCCGAAACCCATCTGGCCGCTGGCGCCCGCATGGTCGATTTCGGCGGCTGGGAAATGCCGCTGGCCTATGGCTCGCAGCTCGAGGAGCATCACGCGGTGCGCCAGGATGCCGGCATGTTCGACGTCTCGCACATGCTCAACGTCGATGTCGCCGGTGCGGATGCCACGGCTTTTCTGCGCCACCTGGTGGCCAACGATGTCGCACGCCTGACCACCCGGGCAAGGCGTTGTACTCGTGCATGCTCAACCCGCAAGGCGGTGTGATCGACGATCTGATCATTTATTTCTTCGCGCCGGACAGCTGGCGCGTGGTGGTCAATGCCGGCACGGCAGAAAAAGACATCGCCTGGATGGCACGCGTGGCCGCGGTCGGCAACTTTACCGTCCGCATCACCCCGCGCCGCGATCTGGCCATGATCGCGGTGCAAGGCCCCAACGCGCGCGCCAAGGTCTGGGCGGCACGCCCGGGCTGGCAGGCCCAGACGGAAGGTCTGACGCCTTTTTGCGCCGCGCGTCTGCCCGAAGACACGTTGGTGGCGCGGACCGGCTATACCGGTGAGGACGGCTTTGAAATCGTACTGCCGGCCAGCGCCGCGGTGGCGTTGTGGCAAGACCTCACCGCTCAGGGGGTGCGTCCCTGCGGCCTGGGCGCGCGCGATACGCTGCGCCTTGAGGCCGGCATGAATCTGTACGGACAGGATATGGATGAACTCATCCATCCCAACCAGGCCGGCTTGACCTGGACGGTGTCGCTCAAGGACACGTCGCGCCGCTTCATCGGCCGCGATGCGTTGGAGCAATTTGCCACGCCCTGCGCCTTTCTGGGCCTGAAGCTCGGCGAGCGCGGCGTAATGCGGGCGCATATGCCGGTGCGCACGCCGCAGGGGCTGGGCGAGATCACCAGTGGCACCATGTCGCCGACCCTGGGCGTGTCGATCGCCTTTGCCCGCCTGCCCCAGGCCGTCAAGCCGGGCGATGCGGTCGAGGTGGACATCCGCGGCAAATGGGTGCCCGCCACCGTGGTCAAACTGCCTTTCGTACGTAACGGCAAAGCCGTCGAACACTCGTAAACTGCAGCCTTGCGCGCGGCCATCCCGCGCGCAAGGCGCGCACATCTTTTCCATACCCCATTCACCCCGATTTCTCCAGAAGCTCCCATGAGTCTGCCTACCGATCGCAAATACACTTCCTCCCACGAGTGGGTCAAGGCTGAAGGCGACGTCTTTGTCGTCGGCATCACCGATAACGCCCAGGATCAACTGGGTGACCTGGTTTTCGTGGGCGACGTCAACGTCGGTGCCACGCTCAAAGCCGGCGAAACGGTTGGTGTGGTCGAGTCCGTCAAAGCGGCCTCCGACATTTACGCCCCGGTCGACGGCGAGATCGTTGCTTTCAATGACGAACTCGAAGCCAACCCGAACCTGATCAATGAATCGGCCTTCACGGCCTGGATTTTCAAGATCAAGCCGGCCAATGCCGCCGACGCCGGCAAGTTGCTGGATGCGGCCGGCTACGAGGCCGTCGCCAACGGCTGACCGGCCGCGCGGGCCGCGGCCCGCGCCTCCCCCGAATTTTCGAGAACACCATGTCGCGCGCCTTAGACACCCACTCCGACTTCATCCCCCGCCACATCGGGCCGTCCGATGCCGACCAGGCAAAAATGCTGGCCGTCGTCGGCTGCTCCAGCCTCGATGCCCTCATCGAGGAAGTCGTTCCGCCTCGCATCCGCAATCAGGCACCGCTGGCGCTGCCGTCCTCGCGCAGCGAGCCCGATGTGCTGGCCGAACTCAAACAGGTGGCCGCACGCAACAAGGTGTTCCGCAACTACATCGGGCAGGGCTATTACGGCACGCACACGCCCAACGTGGTACTGCGCAATGTGCTGGAGAATCCCGCCTGGTACACCGCATACACCCCCTATCAGCCCGAGATTTCGCAAGGCCGGCTGGAGGCATTGCTTAATTACCAGACCATGGTGGCCGACCTGACGGGTCTGGACATCTCCAACGCGTCGCTATTGGATGAAGGTACGGCGGCTGCCGAAGCCATGACGCTGGCCCGCCGAGGCGCCAAATCCAAGAGCCAGGTCTTTTTCATTTCGCAGCACTGCCATCCGCAGACCATCGAGGTCGTGCGCACGCGCGCCGAAGGTCTGGGGATCGACATCCTGATCGGCGATGAGGCAGACGGCCTGCCGGAGTGTTTTGGCGTTCTGCTGCAGTATCCGCACAGTCTGGGCGGTGTGGTCAATTACGCATCGCTTGCCGAGGCCGCCCATGCCCAGGGCACCGTGGTGGCCTGCGCGACCGATCTGCTGGCGCTGGCATTGCTCACACCTCCGGGCGAGTGGGGCGCCGACATCGCCATCGGCACCGCGCAACGTTTTGGCGTGCCGTTTGGATTCGGCGGCCCGCATGCCGGCTTCATGGCCTGCCGCGACGCCTTCAAGCGCAACATGGCCGGTCGTCTGGTCGGAGTCTCCAAGGATGCCCAGGGCAACCCGGCACTGCGCCTGGCCTTGCAGACGCGCGAGCAGCATATCCGCCGCGAGAAGGCCACCTCCAATATCTGCACGGCTCAAGTGCTCCTGGCTGTGATGGCCGGGTTGTACGCCGTCTGGCACGGTCCGGCTGGGATCCGCCGCATTGCCACCCGTGTGCATAGCTTTACCGGTGTGTTGCGCGCGCAACTTCAGGCCTTGGGACTGACGGTCGAAAACGAAAGCTATTTCGACACGCTGTTGATCGACGCCGGTGCTGCGGCAACGGCCATCGTGGCGGCTGCCGAGGACGCCCAGATCAATCTGCGCCGTGTCGATGAGGCGCGCGTGGCGGTGTCGCTGGACGAAACGGTGACGCCCGAGGATGTGCAAGCGCTGGTCAATGTGTTTGCCGCTGCCTTGGGTAAGCCCGCCGGCCAGATCGATGTGCAAGCGCTGACGGCGCAAGCCGGCGCCGGATTGCCGCCTGGGACCGTGCGCACCACGCCCATACTGTCACATCCGATCTTCTCCAGCGTGCAGTCTGAAACCGACATGTTGCGTTATCTGCGCAAGCTGGCGGACAAGGATCTGGCGCTGGATCGCAGCATGATCCCGCTGGGCTCTTGCACCATGAAGCTCAACGCCACCGCCGAGATGATCCCCATCACCTGGCCCGAGTTTGCGTTGATCCATCCGTTTGCCCCGGCTGCACAGACCGTGGGCTACCTCGAGCTCATCGACCGCCTGTCGGCGGCGCTGTGCGAGATTACCGGCTATGACAACATCAGTTTGCAGCCGAACTCTGGCGCTCAGGGCGAGTACGCGGGTCTGCTGGCCATCCGTGGCTATCATCAGGCACGCGGCGAGCATCAGCGCAATGTCTGCCTGATCCCGTCCTCGGCTCATGGCACCAATCCTGCCTCGGCCCAATTGGCCGGCATGGATGTCGTCGTTGTGGCTTCGGACGCGCAGGGCAACGTCGACCTGGGCGACTTGCGCGCCAAGATCGAACAGGTCGGGGATCGCCTGGCCGCGCTCATGATCACCTATCCGTCCACGCACGGCGTGTTCGAGGAGGCCGTCACCGAGATTTGCGAATTGGTGCACGCCGCAGGCGGTCAGGTCTATCTCGATGGCGCCAACATGAATGCCATGGTGGGCGTGGCCAAGCCGGGCAAGTTCGGCTCCGACGTCTCGCACCTGAACCTGCACAAGACGTTCTGCATTCCGCACGGCGGCGGCGGCCCGGGTGTCGGGCCGGTAGCCGTGCGCGCGCATCTGGCGCCGTATCTGCCCGGTGTGCTCAACGAACAGGGCAAGCTGGATGCCCAGGCCAAGGTGGGCCCGGTGTCGGCGGCGCCTTATGGCTCGGCCGGCATTCTGGCCATTCCATACGTCTATATCGCCCTCATGGGCGCCGAAAGCCTGCGCCGTGCAACTGAAGTGGCCATCCTCAACGCCAACTATGTTGCGACACGCTTGCGTGAGCACTATCCGGTGCTTTATGCCGGCCGGCACGGCCGGGTGGCGCACGAGTGCATCCTGGACGTTCGCCCGCTCAAGGACAGCAGTGGCGTGAGCGCCGAGGACATTGCCAAGCGGTTGATGGACTATGGCTTCCACGCACCGACCATGAGTTTCCCGGTGGCCGGTACCCTGATGGTGGAGCCGACGGAATCCGAAGGCCTGGCCGAGCTGGAGCGTTTTATCGACGCCATGGTCGCCATCCGCACCGAGATCGCCCAGATCGAGCGTGGTGAGCGGGACCGCGAGGACAACGTCCTGAAGAACGCCCCGCATACGGCACAGATGCTGCTGGCCGATGAATGGCATCACGACTATCCGCGCCAGCAGGCGGCCTATCCGGTCGCGACGCTGCGTGAGGCAAAGTATTGGCCGCCCGTCGCGCGCGTGGATAACGCCTACGGTGATCGCAACCTGGTATGCGCCTGCCTGCCGATCGAAGCGTATCTCTGATCCGTTTACGCCCGACGGTCTGAGCCAGGCCCCTGCTCGCAAGAGCAGGGGCCTTTTTCATGCGCGGCAGCACCAAAAAAACGCGCCCGAAGGCGCGCGGCTACTGGAGTCAGTGTTCGTCGGGCGGCTCAGGGAAATCGTCGGCCACCGCCAGGAAGCCCTCCAGGAACATCTGGATCATGTCCAGCGACAGGCCTTCGGAGACGTCGACGTCATACTGCAACACCGCCTTGCCCTGTTTGTTCAACGAGGCCTGGCCGAACTCGGCGTACTCGGCATTCCAGTGTTTGATCACGGCAGCCGTGGGAGGCGTCTGGTCGCCGTAGACGGCCGTCATCCGGAGCTTGTCGCAGTCGGGCTCGCAGAGCAGCGCCACGGTGATGTCCGTCGGTGACAGCTCTTCGGCCAGTACGGTGAAGACCTTCTTGCCCTCGTCATAGCCGTACTCGTAGCCGGCCGCATCGATGATGTCGGCGACCGTCTCGGCGTCGAGTTCGTCAACGATGGGGGATTCCGACTCGTCCTCGTCCATGGCGGCCCCGCCGGCGTTGGCAAGCTCGGCCAGCCACTCTTTGACGGGAACCTCCTTGCCATTGAGTTCACCGCGGCCATCGGCATAGCTGAACGTGCTGACGATATTGTCGCCGTCATTGCGGCCCAGGTTCATCATCTCGGCCATGCCCGCGACAGCCTGGATGTTTTCTTCTGCCTCATTCCGGGCTTCGGCCGCATCGGCGCCGCGCAATTGCAGAATCTGTGCCCCCAGGGCGACAGCCATGGGCTTGGAGATCTGCAGGCTCGCATCAATGCGTTTGATGGCTTTTTGCAGGAATTCCGCACCGCTTTGAATGAAGTCCTCGCCGGTGCCGGCGTCACTCTGCGGTTTGGTCAGATCCAGCTTCAGGCTGAAACGGCTTTCACCAGCGGCATTGCGCCAGACGAATTGATCGACAGCGAGACTGGGCTTGGCGGCGAGCAGTTTGCCGCCGTTTTCGATGAGCGAGCCGATCTGCTCGTCGCGCAGGCCTTCGTCGGTACCACGGCCGGCCATCAGGCCCCGCGCCATCTGTTTGTAGGTATCCGAGAAGATCTTCATGGTCGGGCCGTCCAGGTGGGCGACCGACAGCGCCAGTTCTCCGCCTCCGAAGTCCTCTTTGGCCACGCTGATCTTGCCGATCTTGTAGACCGCCTTGCCGGCTACGTAGGCGTCGTCTTCGCTGACATCCAGCGCGTAGCCCAGATCGTTGATCGCCACGGGGGAGTCCAGGCCGGCAGAACCGATTTCCAGTGATTTGATCAGCAGAGCCGACGTGCCGATGGATAGGCCGAACTTGCCCATGCGGCTATCGATGTCCATACCCATGCCGCTGACATGTGCGTGCAGCGGCTCGCCGTCTTCGATGACGTCGAGCAACAGGTCGTCGGATTCGATGCGGCCCTTGATGCTCTGGTCGCGGTTGTCGTAGAGCGAATGCACCGTGGCGCCACTGAAACGGAAAGTGCCCTTGTCGTCCTTGAAGCTCAAGGCAGCGATGCCGCCTGTGCCGTCAGCCTGGCCGTTGTAGCTGAGCACCGAGTCGCTCCACAGCGGCGGCTTGCCCTGCGCCATATCAAAGAAGGGTTTGACCACCTCGTTATTGGCCAGCTCGGAGTGGATGAACGCCAACTGGGGCAGCCATTTGCCGCGCGCGAGGGCGCCGGCCGGGAAGGGGCCATGTTCGATCTCGCTGGTTACGGCCACGATCAGCGGTTTGTTGTCCTCTTCGGTTTTCTCGGTCGTGAACGTGATCGTGTATTGCGCGTGGCTGCTGAAGAAGCCGCGCGCATAGTGATCTTGCTCAATGCGGATGCCTACCCCCGGCACGGCAGCGGCCAGTTTGTCATTGGCCTGGACCAGATACTGCTGCGTCTGCTCCTCAATGCGCTTGCCCGTATACCACGTGGCGCCGAGCCAGACTCCCACTCCCACGATGATCACGCCGGAGGTGATCGCAACGCTTTTCTTCATTTTCTGTGTTCCTGAGTAATGACGCGGCGCGCGAGCAGGTGGCCCGGGCGCGACCCGCGGCGAGTATAGCCAGGGCCGCGCGGCGGCAGTAGCGTGCCCGGTTACCAGCCATTTCTAATTGCAAGGTACGGCGCGCCAGGCCGATGCCGCCGGACGGCGTCCGCGCGGCGTCGGGCACAGGCGGTTCAGTGAGGCAGGGCGCCGAGCACGGCATCGGTGGGCATTTCACGGCCATTCAGGTTGAGCTTGCCATCGCCGTACTGCAAGGTGCTCACGATGTCCTCGCCCTCGGGCTTGCCCAGGTTGAGCATCAGCGCCATACCCGCAATGTTGTTGACCTGGCGTGCCGCCTGCCTGGCCGCTTCTTCGTCGCTTTTGCCTTGCAGCTTAAGCACGGCGGTGCCCACTGCCGTCATCATTGGCTTGTTCAGCACCAGGCGGGCGTCGAGCTTTTTGATGAGCTCGCGCATGAATTCGCTGCCCTGAGCCTGCGGGTCGGCGGGTTGGGCCAGCGTAACGGCCAGATTCAGGCGGCTTTCGCCTTTGTCGTTCTTCCAGGAAAAGGGTTCAAGCGTCAGCGTTGGGTTATCGGCCAGCAGGGGGCCGGCGGCCAGGGCGAGCTGTTGGGCCTGCTCGCTGTTGAACTCACCGCGCGCGCGGCCCTGCTCGGCGGCCTCGTTGGCCAGGCGCAGATAGACCTCGTTGACGGCTTTGAGCTTTTCGCCATCCACCCGCGAGAACGTCATGGTGAGCTGCTGGCTGCCGAGGGCCGCGCCATTGAAGATGAGTTTCTCGGCGGAAAAATCCACTTGGCCATTCAGGAACCGGTCGTCTTCCTTGAGCACGCCTTTGTAGTCGACGTTCTCGCTTAGCCAGGAGCCTGCCTCGCTCTGGGAGCGCAGCTCGACGCGATCGATATGCACGCTGCTGGTGCCGATCTGGTAGCCATACTTGCCGGTCTTGCCGTCGATATCCATACGGCTGTGGCCTAACATGATCTGCGTGGCCGGCTGCTGTTGGTCGCGCGGCAGAAAAATCGCGGTGGGTTCCGCCTGGATGTGGCCTTTGATGCTGCCGAGGTGTTTGCCGATGTCGCCGTCAAAACGGGCGCCACCGAAATCCACCTGGGGATTGCTCCACTGCAGCGCAGCGGCTTCGGCCTTTACCGAGGCGCTGCCGCCGTAGTTCAGTACGACATCCGTGACCAGAGGGTTCTTGTCCTTGGCGACGGTAAAGAAGGGGCGGGCGGCCTCCGTGTCGGCCATGGCAGTGTGCACGAAAGCCATGGAGGGCATCAGGTGCCCCTCGGCCAACGCGCCTGCCGGCAACGGACCATGATCGATGCGGGCGTCGAATTCCAGTCGTTCGCCGGGTTTGAGTGGGCTGCCGGGCAGAGCGGCGGCCACCAGGCCGTAGCGTGCCTCGGTGGAGAAAAACCCGCGGGTAAAGGCAAGCTGCTCGACCTTCAGGCCGGTGCCCGGGTAGGTCGCGGCCAGATAGGCATTGACTTCATCGAGCCGTGCCTGGCTTTCGTCGGCCAGGCGTTCGCCGGTATACCAGGTGCCCCCCAGCCAGGCTCCCACCACCACTACGATCACGCCAGCGCCTATCGCTATGCCTTTTTTCATATTCTTCCTCGTTAGTGTTGTTGACGCCTGCCGCGCCGGCCCCTTGCCGCGCTGCGGCAAGGGTAAACCCGAGAAAGTATAGCGCGGGGGTATGCGGCTTACATCGCGTCGAGGGGATAGATGGGGCGCCTGACGTGCTTGAATTCGATCTGGCTGTAATCCGAAGTGGTGACGCCAACACCGGTGCATTCAATGATGTCGGTGGCCATCTCGGAGAACCCTGCGCGCCAGTGCACGCGCGACTTCAGCACCACATAGCGTTTTTGCAGAGGATCGATTCCCGCCGACAGCAGGCAGTTGATGTCGAATGGCTCCTGGTGGCGCGACACGACGACGATTTCCACCTTGCCGGTATCCAGCACCACGGTGAACCCGGTATCGTTGCGTACGCTTCGGTACATGGGCCCGCGGTTCAGGTAAACCCCGTCGAAGACCAATTTGACGCGTGCGGTCACCGTAAGTGGTGCGCTTTGAACCTTGAGGGCCGGCATGGGCACTTTGCCGCCCAGCTCGACGGTGATGGTCCTGCCCACGCCGGCGGCGGCCGCTTCCTCGGCGGCCTGCGGATCGCAAATGGCGTAGAACGCCAAATTCTCCAGTTCCTGCCGCAGGATCTCGGCCAGCATGGCTGTCGTGTCCATGGTGCCGCCCGAGCCGGTGTTGTCGAAGTGATCCAGCAGAACGACCGGTCCTTCGGTCAACGTCTTGGCATGAGCGACAGTCGGCTCCAGAGGCTGCGGGTGGAATACCCACTGTTCGCGGCGCTGCCAGGCCGCGTCGAGCAACTCATCGCAGTAGCGGGTGGCCGCGGGGGCATTGTCGTCCGTGCACACCACGGCGGACAGACCAGCCTGGTTGATGTCGGCATGAGGGAAGCCAACAAAGACCGACGCGGCCAGCACGGCGCCTTGCTCGAGTTCGATACAGCGGGCCTGCAGCGACTTGTTCGGATCGGCGTGCGTGCCCTGGCACATGATGTGTGGCAGCATGGGAACGTTGCCCCACCGCATGACGGGCTTGACTTCACCCTTTAGCGTGCGAGCGATGATGTTGGCGGCGCGCACGCCGCTTTCGCGGATATCGACGTGGGGATAGGTGTGGAAACCGGTGACGACGTTGGCATTGCGCACGATGTCGTCGTAGATGTTCGCGTGCATGTCCAGCGTCACGCCGATCGGCGTGGCGGGATCGATTTCACGCAGCCGGTGCAGCAAGGCTCCCTCGGCGTCTTCCATGCCCTTGGCGACCATGGCGCCGTGCAGATCCAGCAAGATCGCGTCATAGCCCCCTTTGCGTACCTCGTCCAGGATGAGGTTGCACAGGGTCTCGTAGGTGGTGGCATCCGTGGGCGAGCTCGGCCAGGACTCGGCGGCAACCGGCACCACGATCTGTGTGCCTTCTCGCCGCGCCACTTCGATATACCCCCCAGGCCGCTATCGGTGTTCTCGTACGCGCGGATGGCGCGCTCGCCCCACAGGATTTCCGGGTTGCCGCGAAAAAAACGCGCAAGCGGCGTGGGCACGGGAGAGAATGTATTGGTCTCGTGCTTGATCATTGCCAACAGCCAACGCATGTACTGCTCCTTCAGATGGGGGCCGGCCTGTGGTCCGGCCATACGGTGTGGCGGCTCAGGCGGCCGTCTGCAAAGGGCGGAAATTGCGGAAATCCCAATCGCGTCCTGGTGCGGCGTCGATCAGCGTGCGGGTGTAGGCGTGTTGAGGCCGGGTCAATACGGTGGTGGCGCTGCCGGTTTCCACCACCTGGCCGCGTTGCATCACCATGATGGTGTCGCAGATCTGGGCCGCCACGCGCAGGTCGTGCGTGATGAAGAGCACGCCGACGCCTGTGCGCCGACGCACATCCTCGAGAAGTTCCAGTACTTGTGCCTGCACCGAGACGTCCAGTGCAGATACCGCCTCATCGGCGACCAAAACCTCCGGTTCCATGACCAGTGCACGCGCGATACAGATGCGTTGCCGTTGCCCGCCGGAGAACTGGTGGGGGTAGCGCTGCATGACGTCCGGGCTCAACCCCACCACGCGCAGCATGTCGGCGGCGCGGCCTGGGCCTGGGCACGAGGCGTGCCGAAGTTAAGCAGCCCCTCAATGATGGATTCGCCCACCGGTCGCCGGGGGTTGAGCGAGCGGTAGGGATCCTGGAAGACGATCTGGATGCGCCGGCGCAGGGGCCGCAGCGCCGAGCCCTGCACACGCGCGACATCCTTGCCTCCCAGGCAGAGAGAGCCTTCGGTTGGCTCTATCAGGCGCATGATGCACCGCGCCACGGTGGATTTCCCCGATCCGGACTCGCCGACGATGCCGAGGATCTCTCCGCGACGCAGCGTGAGATGGACATCGGCAGCCGCCACGACGCTGCGCCCCGGCGTGCCCAACAGCCCACGCTTGCCGACATGGGTACGACCGAGCTTTTGCACGTGCAGCACCGTCTGTCCGTCGGGGTCGGGCGTTCCGGGGGCACCAGGCTCGGTACGGAAGATACGAGGCGTCTTGTGTACGCCTGTCGCGGGCGCGCCAGGATATCGTCGCGCGTGCCGGACTCGATCAGATCGCCCCGGTTCATCACGACGATGTGATCGGCGATCTCGGCAACGACACCAAAGTCATGGGTGATGAAAAGCACGGCCGTGCCATGCTTGTCCTGCAGTTCTTTGATCAGTGCGAGGATTTGCTTCTGGGTGGTGACGTCCAGCGCGGTGGTCGGTTCGTCGGCAATCAGAAGGCGAGGCTCGAGAATAAGCGCCATGGCGATGACGATGCGCTGGCGTTGGCCTCCCGATAACTGATGGGGGTAGGAGTCATAGACCCGTTCGACATCGGGAAGGTGAACCGAGCGGAACATCTCCAGCACGTGCTCGCGGCGCTGCCTTGCCGACAGTTTCTTGCGGTGCAGCCGCAGTACCTCATCGACCTGACGGCCTACCGTATGTACCGGGTTGAGCGCGGTCATAGGCTCCTGGAACACCATGGCCATGTGTGTGGCGCGCATTTGACGCAGACGGTGTGGCGTGGCCCGCAATACGTCCTCGCCGTCCACCAGGATGGAGCCGCTTTGCACGTTGAGCATGCCCGGCGGCAGCAGTCCCATCGTGGCAAGCGAGGTCACGGACTTGCCCGAGCCCGACTCCCCGACCACGCACACCGTTTGGCCTGCGCGCACCTGCAGGCCTAAGTCGTTGACCACCCGATGGCGGGAGCCGTGGACATGGACCGTGAGGTTCTGGATGGAAAGGACAACATCGCTCAGAGGCGTCTGCATGATCAGCTCCGACGGACCATCTTGGGGTCCAGCGCGTCGCGCAGCGCATCGCCCAGCATATTGACCGACAGCACGGTCAGCGACAGGAAAAGGCCTGGGAAAAGAATCAAGCCCGGCAGCATGCGGAAGTACATGCGGCCTTCGGACATGATGTTCCCCCAGGACGGGATCTCGGGCGGTATGCCCGCGCCCAGAAAACTCAGAATGGCTTCCGTGAGCATGGCCGAGGCGAAAACGTAGGTGCCTTGCACGGTCAGCGGCGCGATGGTGCTGGGGACCATATGACGCCACAGCAGCGAGGGCAAAGGAGTGCCCAGCGCCAGCGCGGCTTCGACATAAGGCTCCTCCCGCACGCTCAGAATCTGGCCTCGCACCAGACGGACCACACGGGGTATCTCAGGGATGGTGATCGCCACCAGTACCGTGGTCAGGCTGGCGCCACTGACTGAGACCAGTGCGATGGCCAGCAGAATGCCGGGGATGGCCATTATGGCATCCATGGTACGCATGATGATGCCGTCAAGGCTGCGAAACCATCCCGCCAGCACGCCTATCACCAGGCCCAGGCCCACGCTGATCAGGGCCGCGCCCAGGCCCGCGACCAGCGAGATACGTGCGCCATACACCACGCGCGACCAGACATCGCGGCCGAAAGCGTCGGTGCCGAAGAGATATTCTCCGAAGGGTGGCTTCAGGCGCGCTGCGGGATGGATGGCGGTGGGATCAACGGTGCCCATCCACGGCGCAAACACGGCAGCGACGACCACCAGCAAGAGGATGACCAGAGAGATCAGCACCGGCCAGCTGCGCAGCTCCATGCGCAGGCGTTGCCAGGCACCTGCGTTGGGGCTGCCACTGCCTGGCAGAGCGGTGTCGTTCAAGGCGTCTGTCTGCATGTTCAGTACCGGATGCGCGGGTCGAACACCGTGTAGGCGAAGTCGACAAGCAGATTGATGAATACATAAACGAAGGCGAAGAACAGCGTCAGTCCCTGAATGACCGGGTAGTCGCGCGCCAGTACCGCTTCGACCACCAGGCGGCCGAGGCAGGGGATATTGAACACAGACTCGGTGACGACCACGCCACTGATCAGCATGGCCACACCCACGCCGACCACCGTGGCGATGGGTACGGCGGCGTTGCGTAACGCGTGACCCAGCAGCACCGCCGTCTCTCCGAGACCCTTGGCACGCGCGGTACGGATATAGTCCTCACCCATGACCTCGATCACGCTGGTACGGGTGATCCGTGCGATAAGGGCGATGTAGACGGTCGACAAGGCCAGTGATGGCAGAATCAGACGGTGCAGGTAGGGCCAAATCCTTGCGCCAGAGGCGTGTATCCCTGCACGTTGAACCAGCCCAGCTTGATGGCGAAGGCCCAGATGAGCAGATAACCGGTCACGAATACCGGCACCGAGAACCCCAGCACGGAAAATCCCATCACGGCACGGTCTAGCAGTTTGCCGCGCCGCCATGCGGCCAGCACGCCCAGCGGGATGGCAATGATTAGGGTAAAGATGAGCGTGATCACCGCCAGGCTGAGCGACGGCTCCAGACGCTGGCCGATGAGTTCCCTTACAGGGACACCTGACATCAGCGATGTGCCCATGTCACCCTGCAGGAGATTGCCGCCCCAGATGAAGAACTGTTTGAGCAGCGGCTGATCCAGGCCCATGGTCTGCCGGATCTGCTCGATGCGCTCTGGTGTGGCGCCATCGCCAGCCATGATGATGGCCGGGTCGCCCGGGCTAAAGCGCAAGATGGAAAAGACGACTACCGCCACCATGATGAGGACCGCAATGGTGGCCAGCAGCCGGCGCAAGACAAAACCCAGCATATTTTTTCCCCATGGTTGAGCTGCCGTGTCGGCCGGCCTGCCCGCGTATCGCCGCACATAGGCCGGATCGAGCCGGAATCAGGGGGCTTTCTTGACGTTCCAGAACGCGAAGGCCGGCGCGTGCACCAGGCCGCTGAGCTTGGTGGAGTACACCGTCGGCACGGACATCTGACCCAGAGGCACATAAAGTCCCTCCTCGACGCCTATCCTCTGCGTTTCGTCGGCGATCTTCTTCTGTTGCTCCGGATCGGAGCTGAGCGCGAACTTGGTGCGCAGTTCTTCGATCTGCGGCAGATCGGGCCATCCAAACCATGCATTGTCGCCATTGGCCGCCGCAGGCGCCGAGCGCACCGGATCCATGATGTCGGTGGCGTACCAGTTGGTGTTAAGAATGCTCCAGCCACCCTCGGCCGGCGCGGCCTTGGACGCGCGGCGCGTGGCCACACTCTGCCAGTCCATGGCCTGAAGGTTGACGTTAAAACCCGCCTTGCGCAGCGCCTGCGCCATGACGACAGGCTGGGCACTGAGCGTGCCGACGTCGGTGGCATGCATGATCAGGATGGGCGTATTGTCGTAGCCTGCCTCTTTGAGCAGGGTCTTGGCCTTGCTGATATCGGAAGGCACGGTCATTTCCTTGCCAATATCGCTTTGCAGCGGCGTGCCGCAACCCCACAGGGAGGCGCAGGTCTGCCAGTACTTGGGATTGCCCACCAGGGCCCGCATGACGTCTTCCTGGCCGATGGCGTACATGGCGGCCTGTCGGATCTTCTTGTTGTCAAAGGGCGGGTGCTTGAAGTTGAAGCGGTACATGTTGAAGTAGCCCACCGGGCTCAGGGTCTCCTCCTTGAGCTCCTGGTGGCCTTCAACCATGGGCAGCAGGTCATAAGGGAACTGCTCCACGAAGTCGATCTCACAGCTCAGCAGCGAATTCGCTGCGGTCAGCGCGTCGGGCATGACCTCCCATTCGACCCGGTCCACATTGACGACTTTGCCTCCGGCCAGGCCGCTGGCCGGCTCTTTGCGAGGCACATAGTCGGCGTTCTTGACGTACACGGTTTTGACGCCGGGTTTGAATTCCGCCACCTTGAACGGACCCGAACCCGTCATGTCGGTAATGGGTTGCCCGATGGGCAGTTCAGCGACGCGTTTGGGCATCATGAACGCGGCCGTGCCTGTGGGCTTGGACAGCGCGCGCAGCACCAGATCGGTGGGTTCCTTCATGACGACACGAAACCGCTTGTCATCCACCTTTTCGATCTTGTCCGTGAACTTGAGCAGGGTGCGGCCCATGCCATCGCCGGCAGCCCAGCGTTTGATCGATGCCACACAATCGTCCGAGGTGACCGGCGTGCCGTCGTGCCATTTGAGGCCGTCGCGCAGGGTCATGGTGTAGGTCTTGCCGTCGGGCGAGACTTCCCATTGTTCGAGCATCTGCGGTTGGATCTTGTTGTCCGCATCGGTGGCCAGCAGCGTGTCGTAGATCATGTAGCCATGCCAGGTCGTGATGTACGCCGTGGTGGCATGCGGGTCGGTCAGCCGCAAGGGCGAGTGCATGACTGCCTTGATGGTGGTGTCGGCGTAAGCGCCGTGCGCCACCATCAATGTTGTGCCTGCAACGAATGCCGCTCGAACGAACTTCAGCATGGATATTCCCCTGATTCTGCAAGCAGGCGCCTGGTGGCCGCCCTTGTTGTGAACGAGCCGCCTGTGGCGGCGATGAGGGTTTTCACGCGGTGGGATGCGTGAATTCCGGACCGCAAGGTGCCATTCTGATGCCGTGTCGAAGCCGTGTCTACGGTTGTTTGGCCGCATCCATGAGCATCGAGCCGGGTGCCGCGCACACGAGAATGCGATCCGCAATTGCGGTGAAGTCGGCGCGAAAATGCGCCGTGCTCTTGAGTACCAGAATCGACGCGCGTTGCGGTTCGACGCCAGCAAAGCGAAACATCTCCTGATCGGCCATCTGCACCTTGACCGACGCCACCACAATGCGCACGTCGTCAATGCGAAGGCAGGCGCAGGGGCCGAGGTCCATATGAAAGCCGCGATAAAAGTCGCCGTGCGTATCGAAGCGGCCGTCGGAGATTTTCTCGACGATGAAGTCGGCTGTCAGGGGTTCGTCATCGGGAATACCCGAGTGTCCACCCAGTGCAACTCGCAGCGTCTTGCCTTCTCCCGCGCGGTGCGCGGCAAGCGCTGCCGGGGGTCGACGATCAGGCCGATGGCGGCCCGACGCGCACGGTGACGGATCAGTGCGCGCAGAAGGCCCGTGGTGTCCGAACTGCCGCCGGCGCCCGGATTGTCCTGGACATCGGCGATCACCACCGGCTTGCTGGCCGTGGCAGCCCGCCGCATCGCTTCCTGCACCGCTTCATCAGGGTCATAGAGGCGTCCGCCAAAATCCGCTTCGGCATTCAACACCGCTCGGGTCATCTCGTCGGCGCAGGCATCGGCATCGCTTTGGCTATGCGCATACGCCCATACGGAGGGCGCGCAGCCGGGAAAATCGGCCGCCGGAAAGCCCGTGGCAAACGACAGGCTAAAGGCTGTGCGGCCTTCAAGTTCGCCGAGCTGGCGGTACAGACTGCGTGCCGGTTCGATGTCGGTCGACTGCCAGCAAAGCGAAATCAGATACGGCAGACAGCGCCACGCCACATAGGGGCGAGGTAATCCTTGCAGTCGTTTTTGCAGCAAAGCGGCTGCGCGCGCACCGGTTTGAGCCATGTCCACATGCGGATAGGTGCGGTAACAGACGAGCCCGTCGGCGTGGCGCACCATGTCGCGAGTGACGTTGGCATGCAGGTCGAGGCTGGCCACCAGCGGCAGATCGGGGCCGATCAATTCGCGCACGCGACGCAGAAGCTCGCCTTCGCCGTCGTCCAGATGCTCGGCGACCATGGCCCCATGCAGGTCCAGGTAGACGCCATCCAAAGGCATGGATTGACGCAGCCCATCGAGAAGCAGGGCGCAGATTCGCTCGTAGGCGTCGCGGGTGACGGCCCGGAGGGACTGGCGGCCGTCCAGGTCGTGGGCAGCAGGGTGTGCTCTGCCATGGCTTCGATAAAGCCCGCTATCGGTATGTTGGCCCCCGCCACCGCATCGAACAGGGCAGGGCCGCTGACCAGTTTCGGCCAGCCGCCACCTTTGTCAGCGAAGTCCTCCCAGGTTGCAAGGGAAGGCGCGAAGGTATTGGTTTCGTGTTGAAAACCGCCTATGCCAATGCGCATTGCCAGACCCCTTCGTGAAACCGCTACGCGGCCGGCCTGACTGGGCAGATGCGTTCTGGCCAGGGGCCCCTCAAAAAAGCATGGCGGGCATCGCCCGCCTGTGACAACCGGTTTACTTCGCCACGGGCATGGTGAACTCCGCGCCCTTTGCAATGCTGTCGGGCCAGCGCTGCATCACGCTCTTGTAGCGCGAGTAAAAACGCACGCCCTCTTCGCCGTAGGCATGATGATCACCGAACAGCGAGCGTTTCCAGCCACCGAAGGAGTGCCAGGCCATGGGCACGGGGATGGGTACGTTGATGCCCACCATGCCGACCTTTATCTGGCGCGCGAACGCGCGCGCGATGCCGCCATCCGATGTGAAGCACGACACGCCATTGCCGAACTCGTGTCCGTTGATCAGTTCGACCGCAGACGCAAAGTCGGGCACCCGGACGACGCATAACACCGGCCCGAATATCTCTTCGCGGTAGACGTTCATCTGCGGCGTGACATGGTCAAACAGCGTGCCGCCGAGGAAGAATCCCTGCTCGTTGCCGGTGACCTTGAGGTCGCGGCCATCGGCCACCAGCGTGGCGCCCGCGGCGATGCCGTCTTCGATGTAGCCCAGCACTTTCTTACGGTGTTGCGCGGTGACCAATGGCCCCATCTCAGCATCGGCCTGCATGCCGTCTTTGACGATGAGTGCCGCGACGCGAGGTTTGAGCCGCTCGATGACCTTGTCGGCCACGTCGCCGACGGCCACGGCGACCGATATGGCCATGCAGCGTTCGCCGGCCGAGCCGTATGCCGCGCCCATGAGGGCGTCGGTGACCTGGTCCAGATCGGCGTCGGGCATGACCACCAGATGGTTCTTCGCGCCGCCTAAGGCCTGCACGCGTTTGCCGCGCCGAGTGCCTTCGGCGTAGATGTATTCGGCAATGGGTGTGGAGCCGACAAAGGACAGGGCTTCGACATCGGGATGGGCAATGAGTGCATCGACGGCGATCTTGTCACCCTGCACCACGTTGAAGACGCCGTCGGGCAGCCCGGCTTCCTTGAGCAGCTCAGCCAGGCGCAAGGGTACCGAAGGGTCGCGCTCGGAGGGTTTGAGGATAAAGGTGTTGCCGCAAGCCAGAGCCACCGGGAACATCCAGCAAGGCACCATCATCGGGAAATTGAAGGGCGTGATACCGGCCACGACGCCCAGGGGCTGGCGCATGCTCCAGTTGTCGATGCCGCCACCGATCTGGTCGCTGTACTGCCCTTTGAGCAACTGCGGGATACCGCAGGCGAATTCGACCACCTCGATGCCGCGAGTCACCTCACCTTTGGCGTCGGAGAAGACTTTGCCGTGTTCGCGGGTGATGAGCGCGGCCAGTTCGTCCTGGTGTTTGTCCAGCAGTGCCTTGAAGTTAAACAGAATGCGGGCACGTTTGAGCGCGGGCGTTTCGGCCCAGGCGGGATAGGCGGCCTTGGCCGCCTCCACGGCCGTGCCCACATCATCGGCCGACGCCAGTGCAATGGAGTTGATGATGTCGCCGGTGGCCGGGTTGTAGCCCTCGGTGTAGCGACCGGAGCGGCCTGCGTATGGCTGGCCGTTGATGTAGTGAGTGATCGTGTTCATGGTGACGGTGTGCGTGTTGGAGCCGCGCGGACTCAGGCGATTTCCTTGAGGACTTGCCCGATCGTATCGAAGATTTCTTCGATCTGCGCTTCGTTGATGATGAGCGGTGGCGAGATGGCGAGGATATCCCCGGTGTAACGGACCAGCAGGCCGCGATCAAAGCATTTCTGGAAGGCCTGCGCGGCGCGGGCGCCTGCCGCGCCGTCGCGAGGCGCCAGCTCGATGCCGGCCACCAGCCCGATGTTGCGCACGTCGATGACATGATGGGCGTCGCGCAGACGGTGGGCAGCGCGCTCGAAGGCAGGCGCGAGCTCACGCGCACGCTCGAAGAGCTTTTCGCGCCGGTAGATGTCCAGCGTGGCCAGGATGGCCGCGGTGGCCAGCGGGTGGGCCGAATAGGTGTAGCCGTGGAAAAACTCGATGCCGCCTTGCACACCTTCGATGACAGCGTCGTGCACCTGCCGGCGGACGGCGACTGCACCGGCGGGCACCGCGGCATTGCTCACGCCCTTGGCCATGGTGATGAGGTCGGGCGTCACGCCAAAGAACTCCGCTGCGGTGGCCGAGCCCAGCCGCCCATAGGCGGTGATGACCTCGTCGAAGATCAGCAGAATGCCGTGGCGGGCCGTAATCTCACGCAGGCGTTGCAGATATCCTTTGGGCGGCACCAGCACGCCGGTCGATCCGGCCATGGGTTCGACCACGACCGAGGCGATGGTCGACGCGTCGTGCAGGGCGATCAGGCGCTCAAGATCGTCGGCCAGATGGGCGCCCCATGCCGGCTGGCCTTGCGTGAAGGCGTTTTTCTCCAGGTTATGCGTGTGCGGCAGATGATCGACTGCCGGCAGCAGCGCCCCGGAAAACGCTTTGCGATTGCTCCCGATGCCACCGACCGAAATCCCGCCAAAGCCCACTCCGTGGTAGCCGCGCTCGCGGCCAATCAGGCGTGTGCGCTGTCCTTCGCCACGCGCCCGGTGGTAGGCCAGTGCAATCTTCAGCGCGGTGTCGATCGACTCCGATCCGGAGTTGGTGAAAAAAATCCGGTCCAGGCCTTCGGGCATGAAGCGAGCCACGGCGTTGGCCGCCTCGAAGGCGCCCGGGTGCCCGAGCTGAAAGCCTGGTGCGTAGTCGAGCTCGCCAGCCTGCCGGGCGATGGCGGTGATGATCTCCTCGCGGCCGTGACCGGCATTGACGCACCACAGCCCAGCGGTGCCGTCCAGAATCTGGCGGCCATCGACAGCGGTGTAGTACATGCCTTTGGCGCTGGCCAGCAGGCGGGGCTCGGCCTTGAACTGGCGGTTGGCCGTAAACGGCATCCAAAGGTGGGACAGATCGGGCAGGCCGGCGGGCGCATTCATGACAGAACTCCAGGGGACAAAACTGCACGGCGCTGGCTGCGCCGTGAGTATAGGGAATGTCAGCGATTCTCTGCCGTGGCCAGACGATTGAAAATATACAATCAGGTCAAAAGTCCAAAACCGTAGTGGCGATATGGCATCAACCGTACAGAAAACTCATGGAATTCCAGCCCGTCCGCTCGCGTAAACACGGCCTCACACTGGTGGAGCAGGTCGTGCAGGCATTTGCCCGGGCCATCGAGCAGCAGGTGTTGCGTCCGGGTATGCCCGTAGCCTCGGTGCGTGAGTTTGCCCGCGAGCATGGCCTGAGTACCTTCACGGTGGCCAGCGCCTATAACCGGTTGGTCGCGCAGGGCTGGCTCGCCGCCAGGCCCGGCTCGGGGTACCGCGTGCTGGCGGCGGCCCGTCCGGCGGCGCCCCGGCCTGCGGCGTGGGCGCCGCCGCGGCTCAATACCGATTGGCTGCTGTCGGACATCTATGCGGATCACTCCATTCCCATCAAGGCTGGCTGCGGCTGGCTGCCGGGCGAATGGCTCAACGAGGAAGGCCTGCACCTGGCGTTGCGCCACATGGGACGGGTGCCCGCCTTGCGCATTTCCGGTTACGGCCATCCGCAGGGCTACGCCCCGCTGCGCGAGAGCGTGGCCGCGGCAATGGCTCAGCATGGTTTGCAGGCGGACCCGGATCAGGTCGTCTTGACCCAAGGCGTCACGCACGGACTGGACGTGGTCATCCGCACGCTGCTGCGCCCGGGCGACACGGTGATGGTCGAGCAGCCGTGTTATGCCAATCTGCTGCAGTTGCTGCGCCTGGCAGGCATGCGGACGGTGGCGGTGCCGCGCGGCGAAAGCGGTCTGGATCTCGAGGTACTGGAGGCTGCTGTGCGCGACCATCAGCCGCGCGCGCTATTCGTCAATACGGTGCTGCAGAACCCCTGCGGTATGTCGCTGTCCATGGCCAATGCGTTTCGCCTGCTGCAGTCGGCCAACCGCCACGATTACTGGATCGTCGAGGACGATATCTCGCGCGAGCTGCAGCCTCAGTTGGCCCCGTTGCTGGCCGCGCTGGATGGCGCCGAGCGTGTTGTTTACCTTGGGGGCTATTCCAAAATCATCAGCCCGTCGGTTCGGGTGGGCTATTTGATCGCGCATCACGATCTGGCGCGGGATCTGGCCCGCACCAAGATGGCCGTGGGCCTGACTTCTCCCGAGATCATGGAGCGCGTGGTGCATCAGGTCGTGCGCGAAGGACGCTTGCGCGCCCATATTCTGCGTACGCGCGAGCGCCTGGCCCAGGCGCATGCGCAGGTCATGCGGCAGATGGACGATTGCGGCCTGGAGGTTGCCGCGCGCCCGCAGGCCGGCCTGTTCTTGTGGGCGCGGCTGCCCGGGCATGGTCAGGGGGCGTTGGCCGTTGCCGAGGCGGCGCTGCGTGATGGCATCTGGCTGGCGCCGGGTTGTTATTTCGACGCGGGGCAGGCCGATACCCCATGGCTGCGCTTTAACGTCGCGTACGCCGGGCAGCCCGTCTTGTGGCGCTTCATGCGCCGCGCTTGCGCCTAGGCTCCGGTTTCAGGCGCTTCGGTCGTAGACCACGAAGTCGTAGCGGTAGCCGTTTTCTTCGGGCTGCGCCGCGCGCGAGGTTTCTTTCCAGGCATGTCCAGGCAGCAGCGGAAACCAGGCATCGCCAGGCACATCGGCCTGGATCTCGGTGGCGATGATGCGGCTGGCCAGAGGGATGGCCTGCGCGTAGATCTGCGCGCCGCCTATGACATAGACGTCCTCGGCCTGGGCGGCGTCCAGCGCGGCCTGCAGATCGGGCACGACCACCGCGCCTTCGGCGCGGTAGGCCGGATTGCGGCTGATGACGATGTTCTGGCGGCCAGGCAGCGGGCGGCCCAGCGATTCCCAGGTATTGCGCCCCATCACGATGGGATGGCCCAGCGTCGTGCGCTTGAAGTGCGCCAGATCGCCGGGCAGCCGCCAGGGCAGGGCGTTGTCGCGCCCGATGACGCGGTTGCGGGCGTAGGCGACGACGAGGATCAATTTGGCCATGCTCATACCGCCATGGGCGCGGTCAGCGGCGCGTGGTGGTGATAGCCCTCGAGCGTGAAGTCGCCGGGTTCCACGCGCTCCAGCCATTCGGGCTCATAGCGCCCGGTCTGGTTGAAGTCGGGAATCCGGTCAGACAGCACGAGTCGGGGCGATTCGAAGGGGGCGCGCGTGAGCTGCTCGCGCAGCATATCGAGATGGCTCTCGTAGATGTGCGCGTCGCCAATGAAATACGTGAACCACCGCGGCGTGTAACCGGTCAGGCGGCCCACCAGATGCAGCAGGGCCGCCCCTTCGGTGAGGTTGAACGGCGTGCCTAGCCCGACATCGTTGGAGCGGATGTACAGGCACAGCGAGATTTCTCCCGTGCTGGCGTTGGGCAGGAACTGATAAAGCAGATGGCAGGGCGGCAGCGCCATTTCTTCGATCTGCGCCCAGTTCCAGCCATGAAAGAGGATGCGCCGGTCCGAGGGGTTGCGCTGGATGGTGTCCAGGCACTGGCGCAATTGATCGACTGCCTTGTAGAGCAGCACGTGCGGCACACCGCCCTCGTCGACGTCGGCCACGCGCGCATAGCCGCGTCCGAGTGCATCGTCGATTTGCGCCTGCCGTGTGGTGGGCAGGAGCTTGTAGGCCGGCCACCGGCGCCATTGCACGCCGTAGACCGGGCCGAGATCGTCGGGACCCTCGCGATACGGATTGGCCAGCCATTGGCTGTTCTCGTTGGCGTTTTGGTCCCAGACCTTGCAACCCAAGGCGCGGAATTCGGCGGCGTTGCGTGCGCCACGCATGAAGCCCACGAGTTCGCCAATGGCAGACTTGAAGGCGAGCTTTTTGGTGGTGACCGCCGGAAATCCCTCTTGCAGGTCAAAGCGCAACATGGCGCCCGGTATGGACAGGGTGCGCACACCGGTGCGGTTTTCCTGCCAGGCGCCCTGATCGAGGATGGACTGAACGAGGTCGAGGTACTGTTTCATCGCGGGGGCGGGCGCCAGGCACCCGGGGCAAGTCGGAGAGGGATCAGGCAGCGGCCGTATCGACGATCGTGACCGAGAAGGTCATTTCGGCGGTTTTTTCCAGCATGGCCGAGGCCGAGCAATACTTTTCGTGCGAGAGCTGGACCGCCCGCTCGACGGCGGCCTGCGGCAGTTTGTTGCCGGTCACGGTAAACGCGAAATGGATCCGCGTGAAGACTTTCGGGTCGGTGTCGGCGCGATCGGCCTGCAGCTTGACGCTGCAGCCGGTGACATCGTGACGGCCGCGCTTGAGAATGAGTACGACATCATAGGCCGTGCAGCCGCCGGTGCCGGCCAGCAGCATTTCCATCGGGCGTGGCGCCAGGTTGTGTCCGCCACCTTCGACGGCGCCGTCCATGGCGGTGATATGGCCGCTGCCCGTGCTGGCCATGAAGAGCATGCCCGAGGGGCCGCCCCAGTCGATCGTGCATTCCATCGCGAAAATCCTTGTGCGGGAAAGGGCGCTTTGCGCCCGGTCAAAGGGCGATCATACCCTTTAGCTAGAATACGGACTCGGGTGCCCGGCCGCGTTGATATGGGGGCACATTGAAGGAGCCGTCTATGATTTCCGCCATTCCGCTTTCGCGCCGCGAGGGCCCCCTTGACGCCCTGCTGGTCGAGGTGGACCGCGCGCTGCAGGTCCTGTCGCGCTCGGCTGTGGCCGGGCGAGCCTATCCCGCCCGCGCCGCCGAGTCGGGGCAGACGCTTTCCGAGACCGAAAAGCGCCATGCCGCCGGCTTGATGCGGGTCAACCACGTCGGCGAAGTCTGCGCTCAGGCGCTGTACCGGGGGCAGGCCGCGGTCTGCCGCGACGCGAACACCCGGGAGTTGCTGCGCGAGGCCGCCGCCGAAGAGGTGGATCACTTGGTATGGTGCGATGCGCGGCTCAAGGAGCTGGGCAGCCGTCCGAGTTTGCTCAACCCGCTGTGGTATGCCGGGTCGTTCGCCTTGGGGGTGGCCGCCAGTGTGGCGGGTGTGCCGCGCAATCTGGGCTTCATGGCCGAGACGGAGCGGCAGGTCGAGGCCCATTTGGAAGAGCACCTGCATACGCTGCCGGCGACGGATGAGCGTTCGCGCGAGATCGTGCGCCAAATGAAAGAGGATGAGGCGGGCCACCGCGAAAGCGCCGAGCGCGCCGGCGGCGTGCCCTTACCGGCGCCCGTGCGCGGCATCATGCGCGCGATGTCCAAGGTGATGACCACCACGGCCTACCATCTCTGATTTGCGGAATATGCTTATGGTGCGCTGCCGCATTCGCTGCCGCCCCGGACTGGCGAGGCGCTCGCGAGGGATGGATTTCTAGGGGTTAGTCCCCAAGGGTTTCCCCCTTCCACGGCAGGCCGTAAAAATGGGGTCGTACCACGGCGTGTGGTTGCAAACCCTTGTCAGGCCTCAGCTTTCCGGTGTGTTGCGGCGAGAATCCGACAATTGCACGTCGTGAAAGCAGATTCCGAAAAAAATCTTGCAACGCACAAAAGAATCCTCTACTATTCATTTAACGGATGCCGAAACGCAACGGTGCAAGCACCAAGCGAAGCGGTCCTAGGTAGAGCAAAGAGGCAGTGGTTTTTCCCCTCCCGCGCTCCCTGGATCGTCTGGGTTACCCAGGCATGCCACGGTTGTCTCCTCCACCCTCCTCCTTTGGTGGATTTAGCCCGAGATCGTTAGATCTCGGGCTTTTTTTTGGTTCATCGAGGAATACCGGGGAATGCAGACCGGATCTTGAGGAAGAAGTACTCCTGATCGCGGTAGCCGTAGGCGCGGCGCTTGATGACTTTGATGGTGTTGTTGATGCCCTCGACGATGCTGGTGTTGAGCCGGTGGCGACAGCGAGACAGAATCCCGTGCAGATAGGCTTTTAGCTTGAGCGCGAAGTGAGCCAAGGCGGCGATGCCGCTGCCCTGAGCCTGTTGCAGCCAGTGATCCCATGCCTGGCGGGCGTAGCCGGGGTGTTGGTAGAACCACAGCTGTTTGAGCTCATCGCGCATCAGATAAGCGGTGAGCAAGGGCTGGTTGGCCTGGAGCAACTCGTCCAACTTTACCGATTGGCACGGATCGAGGTTTTTGCGATTGCGCAGCAGTAGCCAGCGACTGGACTTGATCACCCGGCGGGCCGGCTTGTCGTGCCGCAACTGGTTCGCTTGGTCTACACGCACCCGGTCTATCACTTCACGGCCGTACTTGGCCACGACGTGGAACAGGTCGTAGACGATCTCGGCGTTGGGGCAGTTGGCCTGGATCTCCAGCTCATAGGCCGTCGTCATGTCGATCGCTACGGCCCGGATCTGCTGGGCAACCCCAGTTGGCAGTTGTTCGAAGAAGGCTCTGGCCGTCTCGCGCGAGCGGCCATCACCGATCCATAGCACCTGACGGCGGATCGGATCGACAACGACCGTGGCATAACGATGGCCCTTGTGTAGAGCGAACTCGTCCATCGCTAGGTAGTGGATCTGGCTCCAGTCCGGCTCTTGGATCGCCCGTCGCAGCAGGGCCTTGTCCAGCGCCTTGACCGTGTGCCAACCCAGTTGGAAGAAGCGCGCCACGGCCAGAATGTTGCTGGACTCAAGCAACTGGCTGACCGCCTCGGCCAGCCGGTCGGTCACTCGCTGGTAACGGCCCAGCCAGCTCAGCCTCTCCAGATGCGGTCCACCGCACTGCTCGCACCAGACCCGCCGACGCGGCACTACCAGCGTCACTCGCAGCGCCATTAGCGGCAGATCCCGCACCCGGCGCGTGGTCGTCTCATGCACCTGCCGACATCGGTTGCCGCAGTGCTCGCAGTGCATCGTTCGCGCTGAAGGCTTCAGGTAAATCGTGACCGTCCGGCTCTCACCTTCAGGCCACACGACCCGCTCCACCCGATAACCTTCCCACCCACCCAACCTCTCGATCGTCTTGCGGTCCAGCATGATCCCGGCCTTGATCCTTGAAAAATCAAGGATCAAGCGTAACGGCAATCAAGCACGGCTCCACGCTATTCCGCGATGAACCTTTTTTTTGTCCGAAATCGGCGGCAGCGCATGTAACCTTCGCGCCGCGGGTTTGTTAAAAAATGGGACAATCATCTAGGTGTTTTCCCTGGAATTTCTCGGCGCACCCCTCAGGAAAGCTCTACAATCGTTTTGTATCGGACATATCTTCGGCCGATAGGGTGGTGCCCTGTGACCCAGGCGTTACTTTCTGTACTTGCGACTTGCACTTGAATATCTCTCCCATATATGGGCGTTACACCTGCCGCACATAATGGCGGACCTGTTTCGATAGACCAACCAAAGGTGATCATGTGACCTGGCTGTATATCTGCGTGGTCGCGTTCATGGTGGGGGGACTCATCGTCGCGTCGGAGCGTTGGCATGGCGCCTTCACTGGCGACAGCGACCTCAATAAACCCCAGGCATCCCATACGCGCGCCACACCCCGCGTAGGCGGTCTGGCCGTGCTGGCCGGCACGCTGGCGGGCTTGCTGGTGCTTGGCCCCAGCAATATGACCTTGACCTGGCTGTGGCCTGCGCTGTTTGTGGCGGCGATGCCTGTGTTCGTGGCCGGCCTGCTGGAAGACATCACCAAGGACATCGGCGCGAGCAAGCGCCTGTTTGCGGCGTTTGCCTCGGCGGCCATCGCGTGGTGGCTGCTCGGCGGCGTCTCGCGCGTGGGCATCGCTCCGGTGGACTGGGTGCTCTCGTTCTGGCCTGTGTCGCTGCTCTTTACCGTGTTCGCTGTTGGCGGCTGCACGCACGCGCTCAATATCGTCGACGGCATGAATGGGCTGGCCGGGATGATCGCCACGTTGATGGCGGTGTCCATCAGTCTGGTCGCGCTGCAGGTCGGCGATATGCCCATCTTCATGATTTCGGCGGCGCTGGCCTCGGCCACGCTGGGGTTTTTAGTGTGGAACTTCCCCTTCGGGCGGGTCTTTCTGGGCGACGGCGGCGCGTACTTTCTCGGCTTCATGCTGGCTGAACTGGCGGTGCTGCTGGTGGTGCGCAATCCGTCGGTTTCGCCTTTTTATGCGCTGGCCGTGTTGTTTTACCCGGTGTTCGAAACCGGCTTTTCCATCTGGCGGCGCCGCTTCAAGCGCGGCGTGCCCGTGGATCAACCGGACGCCTTGCACCTGCATCAGCTGGTGTTCCGCCGCCTGGTGCGTGTGACCTTCAGTCGCCGCAGCTGGCATGCCGTGCCCGCGTTGTGCAATGCCCTGGCCTCGCCCTATATGTGGGTGCTGGCGCTGATCGGCCTGGTGCCCGCCACCATTTGGTGGGACAACGCATGGGCGTTGTGCGCCAGCCTGGTCGTTTTCGCCCTGGTCTATACCTGGTTCTATATGCGCCTGGTGTCCTGGCGCCGCCCGGGCTGGCTGTTGCTGCCCTCGGTGTTGCGCACCGACTGAAAATCTTGCGCCCGCCGCAACCGCGGCGGGCACGTCCAAACGACTTCCTGAAACTTTTATCGATGCCGTAGCCGTTGTACGGTAACTGGGAGATTTATCTTGCGTATTCAAGATGTGAAACTGGCCATCGTGGGCCTGGGCTATGTCGGTCTGCCGCTGGCGGTGGAGTTCGGCAAGAAGCGCTCCGTCGTCGGGTTTGACATCAACGCGCGCCGCATCGACGAGTTGCGCCGCGGCCATGACCACACGCTGGAAGTGGATGACAAGGAGCTGGCCGAAGCCAAGCACCTGAGCTATACGACCGACCGCGCCGAGCTGGGCCAGGCCAATGTCTTCATCGTGACCGTGCCCACGCCCATCGATGAGTACAAACAGCCGGACCTGACGCCGCTGGTCAAGGCAAGCGAAACCATCGGTGCGGTGCTCAAGCGCGGCGACATTGTGATTTACGAATCCACCGTCTACCCTGGCGCGACCGAGGAAGACTGCGTGCCGGTGCTCGAGCGCGTCTCGGGCTTGAAATTCAATGAGGATTTCTTTGCCGGCTACAGCCCCGAGCGCATCAACCCGGGCGACAAGGCGCATCGTGTCTCGACGATCAAGAAGGTGACTTCCGGCTCGACGGACGAAGTGGCCGAGCTGGTCGACCAGCTCTACAAGGAAATTATCGTCGCCGGCACGCACAAGGCCTCGAGCATCCGGGTGGCCGAAGCCGCCAAGGTCATCGAGAACACGCAGCGCGACGTCAACATTGCGCTGATCAATGAGCTGGCGCTGATCTTCAACAAGATGGGCATCGACACCGAGGCCGTGCTGCAGGCGGCGGGCACGAAGTGGAACTTCCTGCCGTTTCGCCCGGGCCTGGTGGGGGGGCATTGCATTGGCGTGGATCCCTACTACCTGACGCACAAGGCGCAATCCATCGGCTACCACCCGGAAATCATTCTGGCCGGCCGGCGCCTGAACGACTCGATGGGCGGCTACGTGGTGTCGCAGCTGGTCAAGTGCATGACGAAAAAGCGCTTGCACGTGCAGGGCGCGCGCGTGCTGGTGATGGGCCTGACCTTCAAGGAAAACTGCCCGGATCTGCGCAATACCCGCGTGGTCGACATCGTCAAGGAACTGGGCGAGTACAGCGTGGACGTGGATGTCTACGATCCGTGGGTCGACGCCGACGAGGCGCGGCATGAGTACGGCATCACGCCGGTGGCCCAGCCGGCCGAAGGCAGCTATGACGCCATCATCCTGGCGGTGTCGCACCAGCAGTTCGTGGACATGGGCGCCGAGGCCATCCGCAGGCTGGGCAAGCCCGAGCATGTGCTCTATGACCTGAAATACGTGCTGTCGGCCGAAGAGTCGGATCTGCGTCTGTAAGTTTTATCGCTGGAGGAACCGCCATAATGACCAACCGCTACGAAGTCGTCCGTGCCGAATTGCAAGCCCAGCCACGCAAGTGGCTGGTGACCGGTTGCGCCGGATTCATCGGCTCCAACCTGTTGGAAGCCTTGCTGAAACTGGACCAGACTGTGGTGGGTTTGGACAACTTTGCAACCGGCCACCAGCGCAACCTCGACGAGGTGCGAGGCCTGGTGACGCCGCAGCAATGGGCGCGCTTGACCTTCATCGAAGGCGATATCCGCGACCTGGACACCTGCCGCCGTGCTGTCGAAGGTGTGGACAACGTGCTGCACCAGGCGGCGCTGGGCTCGGTGCCCCGGTCGCTGAAGGATCCGATCACCAGTAACGCTGTCAATATCGACGGCTTCCTGAACATGCTCGTGGCCGCGCGCGATGCGGGAGTGGGCGCGTTTGTGTATGCCGCGTCCAGTTCCACCTATGGCGACCATCCGGCGTTGCCTAAGATGGAACCGAACATCGGTCGGCCCTTGTCGCCTTATGCCGTGACCAAGTTCGTCAACGAACTCTACGCCGATGTGTTCGCCCGTTCGTATGGGTTCGAGACCGTGGGTCTGCGCTACTTCAACGTTTTCGGTCGCCGCCAGGATCCCAATGGCGCTTATGCCGCCGTGATTCCCAAGTGGACGGCGGCGATGATCCAGGGCCAGACCGTCGTGATCAACGGTGACGGCCAGACCAGCCGCGACTTCTGCTATGTCGACAATGCGGTGCAGGCCAACATTCTGGCCGCGATGGCGCCCGCGCAGGGCCGCAATCAGGTCTATAACGTGGCCTTTGGCGGACGAACCACCCTGAATCAGCTCTTCGACTTCCTGAAGGAGTCGCTGGGCCGGCAGGGTGTGCGTTACGGAAAGTCGGCCGACCATGCGGAATTCCGTGCCGGCGACGTGCGGCACTCCCAAGCGGATATCTCCAAGGCAGGCGAACTGCTGGGTTATCAGCCCGCCTTCGATATCCTGCGTGGCCTGGATGCGGCCATGCCCTGGTACACGCAATTTCTGCGTTGATTTGAAAGCCCTACTGAGCAAACTCGGCAACATCCACCCGGACCAGCAGCGCATCTTCAGAGGCGCGTTCCGGGTAGCCGTCTTTCTTATCCTTGGCAAGGCTGCCGGCGCCATCAAGGAGATGGCGGTGGCTTATCGTTACGGCATCAGCGACGCCGTGGACGCCTACCAGTTCACGATGACGATGGCGACGTGGCTGCCAGTCACCATCGTGGGCGTGCTGTCCGTGGTGCTGATCCCCGTACTGGTGCGCCTGCGGCGCGAAGGCGGCGACGAGCGTAATGTCTTTGTCAGTGAGCTGCAGGGCTGGACCTTGCTGGCCGGGCTGGCGCTGGCCGGATTGACCTGGGCGGCCTGGCCGTACGTGCTTGCCTGGCTGGGGCCGGGGCTGCCCGCCGCCGTTTCTGCAATGACGCACGCGTTGCTGTGGGCGTTTGTACCCGTCAGCGCCATTTTGCTTATTGCCGGCATCAGCGCGGCGCGCCTGCGTTCGCACGAGCGCCATGTCAACACCTTGCTCGACAGCGTCCCGGCCGTCACTACCCTGGGCTGGGTCATGCTGGCTGGCGCCGGCGGCGATCAGATCGGGCCTTTGCTGTGGGGTACGCTGGTCGGCTATGTGATCCAGGCGGTGTGGTTGGCCTGGCTGGCCGCGCGTGCCGACCAGGGTTTCTGGGGGCGCCGCGGCTGAGCCTGCAGTCGCCGCACTGGCCTGAACTCATGAGCGCGGCCGGCGTGATGCTCATCGGCCAGGTGGCCATGAGCTTCGTCAATCCACTGGATCAATACGCCGCTGCCAATCTGGGCGGCAATGCCAACGCCACGCTGGGCTACGCCAGCCGACTCTTGTCGCTGGTGCTGGGCATCGGCGCGGTCTCGGTGGGCCGTGCGGCTTTACCCGTACTGGCCGACGTGCAGCATCGCGGCGATGTGCAGCGCGCGCGCAGTATGGCGCTGAAATGGTCTTGGATGATGGTGGGCGCGGGTATCGCCGCGGTGGCTGTCGGCTGGACGCTGGCGCCCTGGGGGGTCGCTGTGCTGTTCGAGCGGGGGGCATTCACCGCTCAGAATACGGAGGCTGTGGCCAGCGTGCTGCGCTGGGGCCTGCTGCAACTGCCATTTTATTTTGGCGTGCTGATTCTCGTGCAGTTGTTGGCCAGCCAGAACCGCTATCGGATCATGTCGTTGATCGCGGTGGCCAACTTCCTGCTCAAGGCAGTGCTCAATGCGGTGCTCGCGCCGCGCATGGGGACCGAGGGCATCATGCTGGCAACCAGCCTGATGTATTTTCTGTCCTTTGTCTGTTATACGGTCGCGGCCATGCGGCCGGCCGAAGACCCCGAGGAGAGCGCCTAGATGCCCGGCCCCCGTACGCTGATCTTCATCCACTCTCTGCACGGCGGCGGCGCCGAGCGCGTGGCGGTAGACCTGGCCGGACATTGGGCTGCTGCCGGGCGCGAGGTGATGATACTGACGCAGGCCGAAGGCGATGCCTATCCGGTGCCGGCTGGCGTGCACCGCCGTGTGCTGGGCACCGACGGGCAAGGCGGCGACGGGCTGCGCGGCATTCTGGACAATCTGCGCCGTGTGCGCGCGCTACGCGCCGTCATCCGCGAGTTCAAGCCCGACATCGTGCTGGGCATGATGACGACGTCTTCCATTCTGGCTGTGCTGGCCGCTTGGGGGCTGCCGGTCAAGGTCATCGCCACCGAGCACACCCATCCGCCGTCTCAGCAGCTCTCGGGAATGTGGCAGCGCTTGCGCCGGCTGACCTACCCGCGGGCGGCGCGCGTGGTGGCGCTGACGGGCGGAACGGCCCAGTGGATCGATCGCCACGTGCCGGGCTCCCGGTTGGCGGTCATTCCCAACCCGGTGCACTGGCCGCTGCCGCGCAGCGAGCCTCGCCTGGCACCTCCCGCAGCCCCTGGCCGGCATTATCTGTTGGCCGTCGGCCGGTTGCATCCGGATAAGGGATTCGATGTGCTGGTCGAGGCCTTCGCCAGTCTTGCCGGCCGCTTCACCGACTGGGATCTGCTTATTCTGGGCGAGGGCGATGAGCGCGCCAGCTTGACCCAGCAGGTCCAGGCCGCTGGCCTGGACGGGCGGGTCCACATGCCCGGGCGTGGCGGCAACGTCGCTGACTGGTATGAGGCCGCCGACCTCTATGTGTTGAGCTCGCGATTCGAGGGCCTGTCGAACACCCTGCTCGAGGCCATGGCCAGCGGGCTGGCGCCGGTGAGCTTTGATTGCGATACTGGCCCCGGGAAATCATTCGCGAAGGCGTCGATGGGGTGCTCGTGCGGCCCGCCGGCCAGGCGGCGGCGTTGGCCCAAGCGCTGGCTGCCGTAATGAGCGATCCTCCTTTGCGCGCCCGTCTTGGCGCCGAAGCCGTTTCCGTTCGCGAGCGTTTCTCGGCGCGCCACGTACTGAGCCTGTGGCAAAAACTTTTTGACGACGCCCTCGGGCGTTCTTCGACCTAGAGAACAGAGAAAACATGTGCGGAATCGTCGGTCTTTGGGGACCTCTTGAAGGCAAGGCGCAGATCCTGGCGGAAAGCTGCCATCGCATCCGCGAGCGTGGCCCTGACAGCAAGGGTTTCTGGGGAGATCCCCAGGCGGGCGTGGCGTTCGGCCATGTGCGCCTGGTCATCCAGGACCTGACCGAGGCGGGCCACCAGCCCATGGTCTCGGCCTGCGGGCGGTATGTCCTCACCTTCAATGGCGAGGTCTACAACCACATGGAGATGCGCGCAGAGCTGGAGCGAGCCGGCCATGCGCCCGCCTGGCGCGGGCACTCCGATACCGAAACGATTCTGGCGTACGCGGCCACGTTTGGCGTACAGGATATGTTGCGCGCCGCCGTGGGCATGTGGGCGATAGCACTGTGGGACCGCGAGACGCGCACGCTGACCCTCGCGCGAGATCGCATGGGGGAAAAACCCCTCTATTACGGCTACGTCGGCGCGACCCTGGTGTTTTCCTCTCAGCTCAAGGGCCTGTCGCCGGTGCCGGGCTTTGGACGCCAGATAGACCGCAATGCGCTGGCCTCGTTCATGCGGCACAACTATGTGCCGGCGCCCCAGTCCATCTACGAAGGCATCCGCAAGTTGCCCGCGGCCAGCCTGGTTGAAATCACCGAGGCGCAGATGGGCAGGCGCGAGATGCCCGCCCCGCAGACTTATTGGTCCGCCATGGCGGTGGCCGATGCCGGACAGCGTCTGCCGCGCCTGTTCGCCAACGATAACGAAGCCACCGACGCGTTGCAGGATGTGCTCATGCAGGCCGTGCGCGGCCAGATGCTCTCGGACGTGAGCCTGGGTGCATTCTTGTCGGGAGGCATCGATTCGTCGACGATTGCCGCGCTCATGCAGAGCCAGAGCAACGTGCCCGTGCGCACATTTGCCATTGGCTTTCACGAAAAAGAATACGACGAGGCTCCCTACGCCAAAGCCGTGGCCACCCATCTGGGCACTGATCATTCCGAGCTTTATGTCAGTGCCCAGGACGCGCTCGATGTGGTGCCAGGCCTGGCCGACATCTATGACGAGCCCTTTGCCGACTCCTCGCAGATCCCCACGGCACTGGTCACGCGCATGGCGCGCCAGCACGTCACTGTGGCGCTCTCGGGCGACGGCGGCGACGAGCTCTTTGGCGGCTATTCGCGTTATCCGCGCGTGGCCAACTGGTGGGAAAAATGCGCGCGCATGCCGGCGCCCTTGCGCCATATGGTAGGGGGCTTGATGCGCGCGTCGGCCGGCCTGCCGGGAGGGGGCGCATGGCGCGGCAAAGTTGGCAAGATGGGCGATCTGCTGCGCGCCGACTCTGAAGGCGAGTTCTATCGCCTGTTCGTTTCGTATTGGTCCGATCCTGCGCGAGTGGTCAAAGGTGCCACCGAGCCGGCGTCGCCGTTCGAGGCGCCGTTGGCCGGCCCCTTGTACGAGGCCATGATGAAGCTGGATACCATCACGTATCTGCCCGACGACATCCTGGTCAAGGTGGACCGCGCTGCCATGGCCGTGAGCCTGGAGACCCGGGTGCCGCTTATCGACCATCGTGTCTACGAGTTTGCCTGGAGCCTGCCATTCGATTACAAGGTGCGCGGCGGCACGGGGAAGTGGCTGCTGCGGCAGGTGTTGCACCGCCATGTGCCACAAAGTCTGGTCGAGCGGCCCAAACGCGGCTTTGCCGTGCCGTTGGCCGCCTGGCTGCGCGGGCCCTTGCGCGATTGGGCCGAATCCCTGCTCGACCCTGTACGCCTGCGCCAGGAAGGCTGGTTTGAACCTGAGCCGATTCTGCGCAAATGGCGCGAGCATCTGAGCGGCCATCGCAAATGGGACAGCCATCTATGGGGCGTGCTGATGATGCAAGCCTGGCTCGATCGTTACCACCGTAATGGGTCGGACGGCGAGCGATGAAGATTGTGCTGGCGGTCAGCTCCATGAATGCCGGCGGCGCCGAGCGCGTGGCAGCGACGCTGGCCAACGCCTGGGCGCAGCGCGGCGACGCGGTTACCTTGCTGCCGACTTATTCGGGGGGCGGTGATTGCTTTTATCCGCTGGCCTCCGACGTCGAACTGGTATGGCTGGCTAAGGCCGTGCCCGCCCGCGGCGCGCTGGCGCCGCTCAAGCGACTGCTCGGTTTGCGGCGCCTGATCCGCGAGCGCCGCCCCGATGTCGTCGTCTCTTTCCTGACCAACGTGAATGTGGGCGCCATCCTGGCCACGCGAGGGTTGCGCCAGCCGCTTATCGTCTGCGAGCGCACTAACCCCGTGGTCGATACCACGACGGGCAAGACCTGGCGCCGCCTGCGGCGCTGGCTGTATCCACGCGCCGATGTTGTCACCGTCCAGGCGGAAGACACGGTTGCGCCGTTTGCTGCCCAGGTGCCTGGCATACGCCATATGGCAGTCATTCCGAACCCGCTACCCGCTGAACTGCTGCAGGTGCCACTCGCCAGGCTCGAGGCGGATGCGCAAGGACGCCGCCGCCTCATGGCCATGGGCCGCCTGGTGCCGGACAAACAGTTTGGCATGCTGATCGACCTGTTTGCGGGGCTCGCGGAGGCGCACCCCGACTGGGATCTCTGGATCTGGGGGGATGGCCCGCTACGTGAGCGACTCGAAGCCCAGGTCGCGGGCCTTGGCATGCAGAGTCGAATCCAACTGCCCGGGCGGACCAATCAGCCCTGGCAGGCCTTGGACCAATCCAGCGCTTTCGTGCTCAGCTCTGCCGTGGAGGGGTTTCCCAATGTCTTGCTCGAAGCCATGGCCAAAGGCCTGCCGTGCGCGGCGTTCGATTGCCCGAGCGGGCCGCGCGAGATGACCCGCGACGGGGCGGATGCCTTGCTGGTGCGAGAGCCGGCCGTTATGCGCGATGCGCTGGTCCGGCTCATGAGCGACGCCGTGTTGCGCGCTGAACTGGGGCAGCGCGCCGCAGACTCGGTGCGCGAGCGCTACGCGTTGCCGGTCGTGCTGGCGCAATGGGATGAACTCTTCGCGCTTGCGCGCAAGTGAGGCCAGCATGCGTATCGCTCACATCATTACGGGCCTGGGGCAGGGCGGGGCCGAATCGGTGCTCTACCGTCTGGCAAGCTACACCGATACCAGCACCCGGCATGTCGTCATTTCGCTCACCGACGAGGGGGTGTACGGGGCGCGCCTGCGCGCAGCCGGCATCACCGTGCACGCCCTGGGTATGCCACGCGGCCGCGTGACGCTGTCCGGCGTGCTGGCCTTGCGCCGCCTCTTGCTTGCCGAGGCCCCGGACGCGGTGCAGACCTGGATGTACCACGCCGACCTCATCGGCGGCCTGGCCGCTCGGCTGTCGGGTATCAAGGCCGTGGCCTGGGGGATACGCAACTCGGGCAATCATCTCGATCGCAGCAGCCGCTCGGCGCGACTGGTGTTGCGTGCTTGCGCGGCATTGTCGGGCTGGATCCCGCGTGCCATCGTATGCGCGGCGCAGGATGCGGCGCAGCGTCATCAGGCGCTGGGTTACCGCGCCCAGAACATGGTGGTCATCCCCAACGGCTATGACTTGTCGCGTTATGCCCCGGATCCTGACGCCGGCGCTCGCCTGCGTACCCTTTGGGGATTGAGCGCTCAGACGCCGCTGATCGGCTGCGTGGCGCGGTGGGACCCCCTGAAGGACCACCGTAATCTGCTCGCGGCGCTGAGTGGACTCGTGCACCAGGGGCAAGACCTCAAATGCGTGTTGGTCGGGCGTGGAATGACCCCGGGCAACAGCGCCCTGGTGGCCATGATCGAAGCCCAGGGCCTCGAAGGCCGTGTGCTGTTGACCGGACCCAGCGATGATGTCGCCACTGTCATGAACAGTCTCGACCTTCATGTGTTGTCCAGTTGCGCCGAAGGATTCCCCAATGTCGTGGCCGAAGCCATGGCCTGCGGCACCCCTTGCGTGCTGACCGATGTGGGCGATGCGGCCCACATCGTTGGCGACACCGGGGTGGTCGTGCCTGCGGAGCAGCCCGAAGCGCTGGCCCGCGGTATCGCTCAAGCGCTGGAGGATGTGGCCCGGCGCGGGCGTACGGTGGTGGGCGGCGCGGCGCGTGAGCGGGTATTGGCGCTGTTTGACCTCGGCCGCATGGTGCAGGCCTATGAAACGGTGTGGCGACGCATCGCTGGAGAACGCTGATGGCGGTTCTCTCCCGACGTCTGATGTTCGTAGTGAACAATCCGGCCTTCTTCCTCTCGCATCGCGCCACGCTGGCCGAGGCGGCACTGGCTGCGGGGTACGAGGTCCATGTGGCCACCATGGATGACCCCTCCGTGCCGCGGATTCAGGCCATGGGTATCACCCATCACGTCATTCCCATGAGCCGCAGCGGCAAGAACCCTGTGCAGGAGCTCAAGACGCTGTGGGCCTTGTACCGCCTGTTCAAGGCGGCGCGTCCGGACCTGGTGCATCTGGTGACGATCAAACCGGTGCTGTATGGCGGCATCGCCGCGCGCCTGGCCAGGGTGCCAGCCATGGTGGCCGCGATTTCAGGCCTGGGGTATGTCTTCGTGGCCGAGGGCGCGCGCGCCCGTCTGGTGCGCAGCGTCGTACGTGGGTTTTACCGGCTGGCGTTGGGCCATCCCGACAGCCGCGTGATTTTCCAGAACACCAATGACCGTGATGTCTTGCGCAACTTGGGCGTGGTCCGTCCGGCTCAGATGGAGTTGATCCGCGGTTCGGGTGTGGACCTGGCGCAATACCGCTTCCAGCCCGAGCCGCCCGAGCCGCCCGTCGTGGTGTTGATGGTGGCGCGGTTGCTGCGCGACAAAGGCGTGCGCGAGTTTGTCGAGGCGGCCGCCTTGCTGCGGCAACAGGGATTGAATGTGCGCATGCGCCTGGCGGGCGATATCGATCCGGGCAACCCGGCGTCCATCAGCGCCGAAGAGGTGCAGGCCTGGAGCCGCGGCGGTTTGGTCGAACTCCTGGGTGAACGGAAGGACGTGGCCGAGCTCTACGCAGCCGCCCATATCGCCGTTTTGCCTTCTTATCGCGAGGGGCTGTCCAAATCATTGATTGAAGCGGCAGCTTGCGGGCGCGCCGTGGTGACCACGGACGTGCCAGGCTGCCGCGACGCGATCGATCCGGATGAAACCGGCCTGCTGGTGCCGGCGCGGGATGCGACCGCATTGGCCGCAGCGTTGGCGCGTCTGGTCATGGATGCGGCCCAACGCCAGCAGTTGGGCCGCGCCGGCAGGGCCTTGGCCGAGAGAGAGTTCTCGATCGAAGACGTCTGCAATCGGCATCTGGCCATTTATGCCAGTCTGTTGGTGGCCGCGCGTCGTTAAGCGCCGGAGTGGGTGCGAGACAGCACTTCGATCCAGTGCCGCGTCGAGGGGTCTTCCAGTTTGGGTGCGTGCCCGGGCTGGCCGAGTTCGTCGATGATGCGGCGTGCAAGGGCTTTGCCGAACTCCACCCCCCACTGGTCAAAAGGGTTGATCCCCCAGAGGACGCCTTGCGTGAAGACTTTGTGCTCATAGAGCGCCAGCAGGGCTCCCATGGTGCGTGCGGTCAGGCGCGGCAGCACGATGAGCGTGGACGGGCGGCGGCCCGGATGAATGCGATGCTGCGCCAGTACGCGTGCCTCTTGCGGATCATTGGTCAAAGCGCTGCATTCGACCAGCGCTTCATCAAAGGATTTGCCGCGCAACAGCGCCGCACGTTGCGCCAGACAGTTGGCGATGAGCAGACGATGATGCTCTTCGTAGCGGTGGTCCGGGCGCTCACAGAAGATGAAGTCCACCGGTGCGCCGGCCGTGTCCTGATGTAGCCACTGGAAGAAGGTGTGCTGGCAATCGGTGCCCGTCATCCCCCAGACTACGGGGCCCGTGGGCACGCCAGCCGGGCTGCCGTCGCGAGTGGCCACTTTGCCCAGCGACTCCATCTCGAGCTGCTGGGCCCAGGGCACCAGGTGCGTCAGGCGCGAGTCGTACGGCGCCATGGCCAGGGTTTCAAAACCCATCACACTGCGGTTGGCCATGCCGGCCAGCGCCATCTGTACCGGTGCATTTACCGCCAGAGGCGTGCGCAGAAAGTGCTCGTCCATGTCGGCCGCGCCGGCCAGAAGCTGATCGAAGGTGTCGCAACCCAGCGCCAGCGAGATGGGCAACGCGCCGATGGCTGACCACAAGGAATAACGTCCGCCTACCCAGTCCCAGAACTGGAAGATGTGTTCGGGTGCAATGCCGAAGTCGCGCGCAGCCTGGACATTGGCGGTGATGGCCACGACCTGCTTGAGCGGATCGGCCACGCCGGCGTCTTCGAGCCAATGGATCGCGACCTGTGCATTGGCCAGCGGTTCGGTCGTCGTGAAGGACTTCGATGCAATGATGATCAACGTGCTGTGGGGATCGAGCTGATGCATCGAATCCGCCACGGCATGCGAATCCACATTCGATGCGAAGCGGACTTCGCGGTCTATGCCTTGGTGACGCAGGGCACGCAGAATCATGCGCGGCCCCAGTCGCTGCCGCCGATGCCCAGGTGCAGCACGTACTTGTAGTCGCCATTGGCGTTGGCTGCCGCGACGAAGTCGCGCACCCGTTGACGTTCGGTCAGGATGGCCTGAGCCACGCTGGCCGGAGGTTGCGCCGCGCGCAGTGCCGTATGCCAGGCCGGACGATGCTCGGTCCAGTTCGCCTCGCCCCCGTCGAAGAGCTGCTGGATGGCCCGTGTCAGGCCTTGCTGCTCGCATAGCGCCAGCGCGGCGGCGTCGAGTGAGGCAGAGTAGGCCTGGGCGGTGAGGTCGACGGACAGGCCGGCGGCCTCGAGCACCCGCAGATGGTCGCCGCGGTGCGACGCCTCGTGCACGGCTTGCGCATAAGATCGCCAGGCAGGGCTCGAAGAAAGAGACGCGGTCATGGTGGCGCTCAGAAGGGCAGTCGGGCCTGAGGTGCCAGACGCAGAAGCTCGCGTTTGAAGAGGGTCTGGATGCGGGCTAAGGCGGCGGCGTTCTCGGCCTCGAAGCGCAGCACGACCACCGGTGTGGTGTTGGATGCGCGGGCCAGGCCAAAGCCGTCGGTGAACTCCGCCCTCACCCCATCGATGGTGATGAGTTGCGTGGCGTCGTCAAACCGGCCATGTGCCTGCAGTTCGCGTATCAGCGCGTGCGGCTGGCCTTCTTCCATCTCGAGCTTGAGTTCGGGGGTGGACTCCGCCGTGGGCAGTGCTTCGAGCAGCGCCGAGGGGTCGGATTCGCGCGAGATGATTTCCAGCAAGCGCGCGCCGGTGTAGAGGCCGTCGTCAAAGCCGTACCAGCGTTCCTTGAAGAAAATATGGCCGCTCATCTCTCCGGCGAGCGGCGCGCCTGTTTCGGCCAGTTTGGCCTTGACCAACGAGTGGCCGGTCTGCCACATCAGGGGTTTGCCGCCGGCCTGCTCGACGGCCAGGCCCACGTGACGGCTGCATTTCACGTCATAGATGATGGTCTGGCCGGGGCAGCGTTGCAGCACATCGCGCGCAAACAGGATGAGTTGGCGGTCCGGCCAGATGATCTGCCCGGATTTGGTGACCACGCCCAGGCGGTCGCCGTCTCCGTCGAAGGCCAGTCCGATCTCGCAGTCGGTCGTGGCCAGGCAGTCGATGAGATCCTGCAGATTATGCGGGTCGGCAGAATCCGGATGATGGTTGGGAAAATTGCCGTCGACTTCGCAAAACAGCTCGGTGACGTCGCAGCCCAGCGCGCGAAATAGCTGCGGCGCGACCGCCCGGCCACGCCATTGCCGCAATCGATGGCGATTTTCATGGGGCGCGCAAGTGTGATGTCCGAGACGACGCGCTTGATGTACTCCGGCACGATGTTGGCCGTGCGGCGCGTGCCGGCGCGGTCAGCCGACAGGCCTTCGGGGCTTGCATGTCCGCGCGCAGCGCTTGCACATCGTCGCCGTACAGCGCGCGCCCGCCCAGCATCATCTTGAAGCCGTTGTACTTGGGAGGGTTGTGGCTGCCCGTGATGGCCACGCCCGCTCCGAGCTGGCCGCTGTAGGCAGCAAAGTACACCAGCGGTGTGGGCACGCACCCGATGTCGAAGGTGTTCACCCCGCCTTCCAAAATGCCTTCCTGCAGGGCGACCGCGAGGTCTGGGCTGCTCAGGCGGCCGTCATAGCCGACGACAAGCTCGGTATTGCCGCAGGACCTGGCCCGTTTTGCCAGGGCAAAGCCCAGGGAGCGCGCAAACGGCGCGTCGATGAGATCTGGGACGGTGCCACGAATGTCGTAAGCTTTGAATACCGAGGCAGGGTACGTGTTTTTCACTAGGCTTCCTTCAAGCGCGGGCGAACGGAGCTGCCAGCGGCAGCCAAGCAGGAATTATCCCCTATTTCTGTCCGGTGGCGGTCGTGGCGCACGCGTCATTCTTGGCGGTGGTGCGTCGCCGCCAGGCAAGTCCGGACGGCACGAATAATGCGTCTTCGCAGAAGTGCTACGCTTCGCTGTATGAACTTGAACGGGAGGTGGCTCATGGGTGCCAAGGTTTCGTTCGTCACCCCCTCGGCCGGTGTCGTCGATAAACGCCGCCTGCCGCCAGGCGGGCCGGTTGGCGGCGCCGAGCGCAGGCTGGATATTCACGTGCTGGGCCAGGAGGACGGGCATGTCGAGACCGGACGCGCGTGGGAGCGCAGTGTTTGGCGCGACCAGCGCGTCTTGATTGCCGAGTGCCCGGCGCCCCGGCTGTCGGCGCGCATGGAAGCCACGTTGCGCGATGTCGCTTCGTGCATTGCGGTCGATCGCGGCTGGTTGGGCTTGGGCACGGCGGTGTTCGCGCTCGATGACCAGAGCGGGCAGTTCCGCCTGATCGAGGCAACGCTGCAGGGCCGCCGAGGCAAGGCGGCATTGATGGAGCCGATGGCAGCGCATGCCCTGGAGGTCGGGATAGGGGCTTGCGCGGCCTCGGGCCGCCCCGGGACCAGCCTGCTGGTGTGGGGCAGCACGCGCGGCGAGGCGTTGCGCCGCGCCTATCAGGCCATCGGCGATATGCCCGGCCTGGCCGTGCCGGAACGCGCCTTTCTGCTCAACCGCATCGCCTCTCCTGCCTTCTGCTCGGGCCTGACCGGAATGCGGCTGGCCCGGATCGCCGATTGGAGTGACCACCGCGCCGCCAGTTGAGTCGGAAGCTCCTACAATAGGACGCTATCTATCGACCGGGCTGCCCCGGACGCCACTGCGAGCGCGCCTGACATGACTCTGCTGCAAGATCTCCAGTCCTTGCTGGGCCCGGCCCATGTGCTGGTCGGCGACGATGCCGAACCCTATGTTCTGGATTGGCGGCGCCGCTACCGCGGCCGCGCGCTGGCCGTTGCGCGGCCAGGATCCACCGAAGAGGTTGCCGCCGCACTGCGCCTGTGCCGCCAGCATGGCGCGCCGGTGGTGCCGCAGGGAGGCAACACCGGCCTTTGTGGCGGTGCCACCCCAGATGACAGCGGCACGGCCGTGATTCTGTCGACCGCGCGCTTGAATCGCATACGGGCCATCGACACCGCCAATGACACGATCACCGTCGAAGCCGGCTGCGTGCTGCGGGCCGTGCAGGACGCAGCCGAACAGGCTGGCCGGCTTTTCCCGCTGAGTCTGGCGGCCGAGGGCAGTTGCACCATAGGCGGCAACCTCGCCACCAACGCCGGCGGCACGCAGGTGCTGCGCTACGGCAATGCGCGTGAACTGGCTCTGGGTCTGGAGGTCGTTACCGCCGAGGGCGACATCTGGAACGGGCTGCGTGGCTTGCGCAAAGACAACACCGGCTACGATCTGCGCGATTTATATATCGGCAGCGAAGGCACGCTGGGTGTGATCACCGCGGCGACCCTCAAGCTTTACCCGCTGCCGGTGGCCCGTTGTACGGCATTGCTGACGGTCGGCAGTGTGCAAGAGGCGGTCGAGCTGCTGGCTCGCGCCCGCACCGGGTTTGGCGCCGCGTTGACGGGCTTCGAACTCATGGCGGCAGACTGCCTGCACGCCGTCGTGCGGTTGTTTCCGCAGCAGCGTCTGCCCTTTGAGGGCGCATCGCTGCAGGCACCCTGGTTTGCGTTGCTTGAGCTCTCCGATAGCGAAAGCGAAGCCCACGCCCGCGAACGGTTCGAGGCCGTGCTGGGCGCGGCTATCGAGGACGGCCTGGTGGGCGATGCCGCCATCGCGGAAAACCTGGCGCAGAGCCAGGCACTCTGGCACCTGCGCGAAAGCATTCCTCTGGCCGAAGCGGAGTTGGGCAAGGCGATCAAGCATGACGTCTCGCTGCCAATCTCTGCCATTGCGCATTTCGTGCAAGTCACCAATGCGCAGCTGCAGGCCCGGTTTGCCGGGGTGCGTAATGTGATTTTCGGGCATCTTGGCGATGGTAATCTGCACTACAACGTGGCGCGCGGCCCGGGCCAGACCGAGGCAGACCTTCTGGCGCTGCAGCCCGCCGTCTACGAGGTCGTGCATCGCAGCGTACAGGCTCACGGCGGGTCCATCAGTGCCGAGCATGGCGTGGGGCAGCTCAAACGTGACGAATTGCCCCGCTACAAAAGCGCGGTGGAGCTGACGCTGATGAAACGCATCAAGACCGCCCTGGATCCCGAGGGGATGATGAACCCAGGCAAAGTGCTGCAGGCGGATTGAGCATGACGGTCGCGCGAGTACTCATCGTCGAGGACAATCTCACCATTGCGGGCAATCTGTACGATTACCTGCAGATCCATGGGTTTCTGCCCGATGTTGCGTACGATGGGCATGCCGCGTTGAGTATGCTGCAGCGTCAGGAGTTCGATGCCGTGATTCTGGATATCGGCTTGCCCGGCAAGGAAGGCTATGCCGTGCTGCATGCGCTGCGCCAGGAAATGCGCAAGCCGGTCCCCGTGCTGGTGCTCACGGCGCACGATGGCCTGGAGGATAAGCTGGCCGGTTTTTCGCATGGCGCGGACGACTATCTCACCAAACCTTTCGCACTGGCCGAGGTCAAGGCGCGATTGCTGGCGCTGGTCCAACGCTCGCGCCGTTCGGTGGTCGATGCAATCTACCGTTGCGGGCCGCTGGCGTTGGATAGCCGTAGTCGTGAAGTCAGCGTGCAGGGCCGGCCGGTGCATCTGGCGCACAAGTCCGTGATCATCGTCGAGATGCTGTTGCGCGACCCGGGCAATGTCGTCTCGCGCGAGACACTGGAAAATGCGCTGTGGGGCGACGAGCCCCCGGCCTCCGATGCCCTGCGCAGCCAGGTGCATTTGTTGCGCCGGGCTCTGAGCGAAGCAGGTTTTGACGGTATCGAAACCGTGCATGGTATGGGTTGGCGCCTCGTGGCGCCAGACGCCTCGTGAGCGGCAACGGGACACTGACCCAGCGCGTGGTCTGGGCGCTGACCGGCATCGTGTCGGTCTTCGTCACGGTGTTGGCGTTGTTGACCTATCTCACGTTTGATCAGATGGAAGATGATCTGGTCAACGACATCCTCACCACCGAAACCGAGCGGGTCATTCAGCACCTGGCCGTCGAGCCGGCCTATGTGCCCGACCGCGGCTCACGCGAGCTGGGCGGCGCCATGCACGCCTGGCTTCATGTGCCCGGCGAGGTCGATGACGATATGCCGGAGCCGTTGCGCGGCCTGGACAATGGTTTGCATTTGCTCGAACCCGGCGCTGATACCTGGCATGTGATGGTCGCCGATGCCAGCCAGGGCAGGGGGAAGGTCTACGTCATGTATGACGCCACGGACAACGAAGAGCGGGTACAGAATTTTGGGCTGTTCGTGTTGGGCGTGGGGGCGGTGTGTATTGTGGTGGCGTATGGCCTGGCCCGCCGCCTGGCCGGCTATGTGGTGGGCCCGCTGATCGATGTCACCGACCACCTTGCCAACTGGGCGCCCGGCGCACCCGACATGGCTGTCACGCGTGATGATGAGGCCGGACGTCTGGTCGAAGCCTTCAATCGGGTACAGAACCAGGTGGACAGGTCCATCGCGCGCCAGCGCGAGTTCGCCGCCAATTTGAGCCACGAAATCCGAACGCCACTGGCGAGCATACGTTCCGATAGCGAGATGATGCAGATGGACCGGCGTTTGCCGGACGACACGCAGCGCCGGCTGGCGCGCATCGTCGATGACGTCGACAGCATTTCCTCCTCGCTCGAGAGCGCGCGCGCCATGGCGCGCGAAGAACCGCGGGCAGCCGAGAGCGTCAAGCTGGCTGACTGCATGCAGGCGGCCTGGCAGGGGTTTGCCGGCAGTGCCGAACTGGCGGGCTTGAGTTTTGCCAACGACATCGATGAGAACGTGTCCCGCCTCATCGACCGCTATGCCTTGCTGACGGTGTTGCGGAATCTGGTGCGTAATGCCATCGAGCATGCCGCCCCGGCGCAATTGCGCGCCAGCCTGAACGCCGCGGGTAACCTGGTGCTGGCCGACAACGGCCGGGGTATCGCGCCCGACGAACTGCCTTTTGTCTTTCAGCGCTATTACAGCCGCCGCCTGCGCGACACCGGGAGTGCGCTCAATGACAACGAGCTGCCGCATGGCCTGGGTCTGGCCATCGCCAAGCAGGTTTGCGACATGCAGGACTGGACGCTGGCGGTTGACTCCACGCGCGAAGGCCCGCAGCGCGGCACCCGCTTCACGCTTGCCCTGGGTTGAAGGCATAAGCAAACGCCCATAAACAAACGGCTATAAAGTCTTTGTGGCGGTAACCGGGTTTTTCTAGAGTGAGGGCTTTTCGCCGAGCCCTCATGATGCTTTCCCGTCGCCAACTCCTTCTGGCCAGCGCCGCGCTGCCCCTGGTTCGTGTCGCACGCGCCGCCTCGCCGTGGCCACAGCGTCCATTGCGGCTGATCGTGACTTTTCCGCCCGGAGGGGCCAGCGATATTGCCGCCCGTTTGATCGCGCCGGCGTTGGCCGAGCATCTGGGCCAGAGCGTGGTAATCGAGAACAAACCGGGGGCCGGGTCCACGCTGGGTGCATCCCTTGTCGCGCAGGCGCCTGCCGACGGGTACACCTTGCTGATGTCCAATTCGGCTCCTCTTTCGATCTCGCCGGCGTTGATGCCGGCGCGCGCCTACGATCCGATCAAGAGCTTTCGGCATATTGCCTATGTCGGTGCGGTTCCTACCGCGTTCGTGGTGCGTCCCGACGTGCCGGTGAGCACCTTGGCCGAACTCACCGCCTGGATACGCGAGCAGCCGCAAGCGGTGCAGTACGGCAGCGGCGGGCTGGCCTCGGTTGGCCAGATCGTGGGCGAACTCTATGCGCAGCAGGCAAGGCTGCGCCTGCAGCATATTCCCTATAAAGGGTCGGGCGCGATGCGCAACGATTTGCTGGGTGGCCAGATACGCGTGGCAGTGGATGCGTTGCCGCAGAATCTGCCCTTTTTGCGCTCCGGTCAATTGCGCCTGCTGGCGGTGACAACCGCCGGGCGCGTGCCGCAGGCGCCCGACATCCCGTCTGTCGGTGAGCTGGGACTGCCCGAATTGATCGCCGAGAACTTCGTGGGTATTTCGGCGCCTGCCGGGGTGCCGGAAGAGGTCGTGCAGCGGCTGGACCAGGCCACCACGCATGTCCTGGCCGACGCCGAGATCCGGAGCCGGTTACAGGCGCAGGGCTTCGTGCTGGATCGCAAGTCGCCAGCCGAGTTCTCCGCTTTTGTCAGTCGCCAGGCCTTGGCGTGGGAGCCAGTCGTTCGTCAAAGCGGAGCGGGGCTATGAGTGCGCGCCGTTTGCTGGTGTTATTTGGACAACGAGGCGGTTTCAATGAAGCGGCCCTGACCGGGGCCGCGCGGGCAGAGCAGGCCGGGCAGCGTCTGGAGGTGCATTGGATCGCCGATGCCCAGGCGCGGGAGCACGCCTTGCGGGCGTTGTGCGCCAGCTCGCCGGACTTAGTGATCGTGCACGGCGGGCAGGGTGATGTGCCGGTGTCGGCGGTGGCGAAAGACTTTCCCGGCACGCAGTTCGCCATTACCCAGGGCAGCCATGTGGCAGGCAACGTGGCCAGCTATGAAATCCTGCAGGAACACACCGCTTTTCTGGCCGGCATCCTCGCCGCCTTGCGCGCGGGAGACGGCGCGGCAGCGCATCTGTCGGGTGAGCGTGTGCGGCCTGGGCTCAAAGGGCGCGCCGCCTACGCAGACGGTGTCCAGCGCATCAGTGGCCGCGATCCCTTGACGGGATTTTGCGGCAACCAGCATGACCCGGAGCTGGCCGGCAGGTGGGGACAGGCCATGATGGCGCAAGGCGCGCGCGTCATCTTCGCCATGCTGGATGCCGGCAGGCCAGGGTTGAGCGCCGCGTGCAGGCAGGCTGGCGTCTGGCAGATAGGCAATGTTGTCGATTGGGTGGCACGCGATCCGCAGGTTTTTCTGGCCTCGGCGCTGGCCGACTCTGGGCTATGTGTCCAACGGGCAGCCGCAGACCATGCCGCCGCGCGGCTGGCCACGGGGCGGTTGACGACCTTCGGGCTGGAGCACGCTCAGGCGTTGCGGCTCGTGCTGGGCCCTGAGGTGAGTGCGGCCGAGCGTGCCGCGCTTGACGAATGGTCGGCGCGTTTGAGCCAGGGCCGGATAAGCCTCGCGCAGGACTACGTGGGACCCGAATTTTCACCTGTTTCAGAGGCGTTGTCGGAGGAGACCCGCCGGTATAATGAGGCCGGTTTTTTTTCTCCACCCGGCTGTTGGCTGCCGGGACTCTCTCGATGACTGTTCTCTACGACTCGCAGGCCGTGCTACGGCGCCCGCGCAATCTGGCCCAAGGGCTGGTCGAGAGCTTTACCGAGCGTATACGGGCCGGCGCCATCGCACCCGGCCAGAAACTGCCGACCGAATCTGAAATCATGCGGCAGTTCGGGGTGAGCCGCACGGTCGTGCGTGAAGCCCTTTCGCGCCTGCAGGCCAGCGGCCTGGTCGTCACCCATCATGGCGTAGGGACATACGCCCTGCAACCGGCCGGCGGGACGGATTTTCGCGTCGATCCGGCCGATCTGGGCGCGGTGCGCGGTGTCCTGGTGCTGCTTGAGCTGCGCGTCTGTGTGGAAACCGAGGCTGCGGGTCTGGCGGCGTTGAGGCGCACGCCCGAGCAATTGGCTGCGATGCGGCGCACGCTGGACACCTTTCAGAGCCGGATGCGCGAGCAGGGCGATACGATCACGCCGGATTTCGAGTTTCATCTGCTCGTGGCCCAGGCAACGGGCAATCGTTATTTCGCCGATTTGATGTCGCACTTGGGGTCGGCGGTCATTCCGCATACCCGCATCAACTCGGCCCGACTCGCCTCCGAGGATGACGAGCCCTATCTGGTGCGCGTCAATTTCGAGCACGAAACCATCTACGGCGCGATTCGCCGCCAGGATGCCGAGGCCGCGCGCGCGGCCATGCGCACGCATCTGAGTAACAGCCGCGAGCGTCTGCGCGGTATGGATGCGTCGCGCTGAGTATTTTCATGGCCGGCGGACTGTGTCCGCCGACATCATGTGGACTGGGTCGGAAGCGGCTCGTTTACGGAGCGGATTTTGCGCAGATTGACGTTACGATTCGTGATTGCGGCCTTGTTGTTGCTGACTGCAAGCCGTCTGGGTCTGGCCTGCTGGCAATGGGGCGAGTGGAGACGGCAGGTGGCCTCTGGCCCGTTGTGTTCGGTGGCTGGCGCATCGACCTGGTGATGGTGGGCATGGTGGTCGCCATCCCGGCGGTTTTCTCCTATTGGTTTGGTCACCGTCCGTGGGGCGTGAGACTGACTGCCTGGTGGTTCCGTATCTGGTGGATGCTGCTGGTGCTGCTGGAGGTCTCCACGCCGCAGTTCATTGCCGAGTACGACACCCGGCCCAACCGGCTCTACTTCGAGTATCTGGTGCATCTGCGCGAGGTGGCCGGCATGCTCTGGGAAGGCTACAAACTGGTATTGCTGGCGGCCTTCCTTGTGCTGGTGCTGGCGGCTTGGGCGGCGCGGCGTCTCTTTCCGGTCGGCCGCACCGACAGACGTATGGCCTGGTGGAAACGCCCCATTGCCTCGCTGGTTACGCTGGCGGTCGTGGTGCTGGCCATACGCGGCACGCTGGAGCATCGGCCCATCAATCCGTCGGTGGTCGCGTTCAGCAGCGATGCGATGGTCAACACCTTGCCCTTGAATTCGCTCTACAACGTGCTCGATGCCGCGTATCGCCTGCGCGATGAACGCTCTTCCGCCGCGCTTTATCCGCCGATGCCGGTAGACCGCATGAACGCCGTGGTGCGTCAGGCCTCAGGCATCGAGGGGCCTGAGCTTGATCCCGGATATCCCAGCGTGCATGCGCAAACGGCCACGGTGCGGCGTCAGAAGCCCCTGAATCTGGTCATCATTCTGCAAGAGAGCCTGGGCGCGCAGTATGTCGGCAGCCTGGGTGGCGCCAACCTGACGCCTGAACTCGACAAGCTGGGCAAGCAGGGGTGGATGTTCCACCGCGCGTACGCCACGGGCACGCGTTCGGTGCGCGGCATCGAAGCCGTGACCGCCGGCTACCTGCCTACGGTGGCCGAGGCCGTGGTGAAGCTGCCTCGCTCGCAGACCAACTTCTTCACGCTGGCGTCTGTGCTCAAAGCGCATGGCTACCATTCGCGCTTTGTCTACGGAGGCGAATCGCACTTTGACAATATGCGCGGATTTTTCCTGGGCAATGGCTTCGATCAGATCGTAGACCGCAAGGATTTCGTCGATCCCGTTTTCGTCGGCTCCTGGGGAGCGTCCGACGAGGACATGTTCACGCAGGTGGATAGGCTGCTGCGGCAGGGCGGCGACCAGCCCGTGTTCACACTGGCGTTTTCGGTGAGCAACCATTCTCCCTGGGAGTACCCGGCAGGGCGCATCACGCTGCAGGGCGAACCCGCATCGGTCGAGAACACGGTACGCTATGCCGATTGGGCGCTGGGTCAGTTTTTCGAGAAGGCGCGCCAGGCACCGTACTGGGACGATACGGTTTTTCTGGTCATTGCTGACCACGATTCGCGGGTTTTCGGGGCCAATCTGGTGCCGGTGCGGCATTTCCAGATTCCTGCGCTGATTCTGGGCGGCAGCATCGCTCCGCGGCAGGACGATCGCCTGGTCAGCCAGATCGACATGGCGCCCGCGCTGCTCTCGCTCATGGGCGTGGACAACGTCAATCCCATGCTGGGCAGTGATTTGATGCAGCGCGATCCTGATCGCGCCATCATGCAGTATGGCGACAACTATGGCTATCTGCGCGGCGACTCGCTGGTGGTCATTGAACCGCGCAAGACGCCAGAGTCATTCCGGTATGTCAGGCTGCCACGGGATCAGCAAGATCGCTTCGAGCCGATAGCGGGCGATCCTGCCCTGACCGAAGAGGCCCTGGCATATGCCTTATGGCCCAGTTGGGCGTATCGCGAGGAACGCTACCGCACACCCGCCCAATAATCGCGGCGAGAAATAAAAAAGGTCTTGCACGGCAGGCGTGCAAGACCTCGGCGCCTGGCGTGCTTTACAGGCGAGCAGGGGTCACCGTGCCGATGCACTGGCCAAAACCGATGCGCGGATAACCCGGTTTGACGCACTCGGCGCGGATGATGATCTGGTCGCCATCTTCCAGGAAGGTGCGCGTCTCGCCCCAGGGCAGTTCGATCGGGGTCTTGCCGCCCTGACTGAGTTCGAGCAGGGAGCCGGCTTCGCTGGCACCGGGACCCGACAGCGTGCCCGTGCCCAACATGTCGCCGGCCTGCAGATTGCACCCATTGACAGTGTGGTGAGCGATGAGCTGGGCCACATTCCAGTAGGCGTCGCGGAAGTTGCTGCTCGATAGCCGCGCCGGTTGGGCCTGCTGAGCACGCGACGCCTCGGTGGTCATCAGCACTTCCATCTGGACGTCAAAGGCGCCTTCTGCGCGGTTCGACGGCGACGCCAGATAAGGCAGAGGCTGGGGCTCGCCTTCCGTGCGCCGCCACGGCGTGCGGAAAGGCGCCAGCGCCTCGAGGGTCACGACCCAGGGCGAAATGGTCGAGGCGAAGTTCTTCGACAGAAACGGCCCGAGGGGCTGGTACTCCCAGGCCTGGATGTCGCGGGCGGACCAGTCATTCAGAATGCCCAGGCCAAAGACATGGCTCTCGGCCGAATCCAGCGGGATGCGTTCGCCTTGTGGATTGCCCTGGCCGACGAAGATGCTCAGTTCGAGTTCGTAGTCCAGCCGCTTGCAGGGGCCGAACAGCGGCGTGTCGCCTTCGGTTGCCGGGCGTTGCTGGCCGACCGGGCGCGCAAAACGCTGTTCCACGCCAATGGACGATGCCCGGCCGTGATAACCGATGGGCACCCATTTGTAGTTGGGCAGCAGGGGGTTGTCCGGACGGAACTGCTTGCCAATGGCGGTGGCGTGATGCAGCGAGATATAGAAGTCGGTGTAGTCGCCAATGCGCGCGGGCGTGGTGAACTCGGCGTCGGCCTGGGCGACCAGCAAGGGTTCGATGACCGTGCGCAGGGCCGCGCCTTCACGCAATGCGCGCGACAGCGCCAGACGCAAGGCGCTCCAGGCCGCCGGGCCCAAATCCATCAGCGTATTCAAGTGCGTATCGGCGCAGGCTTGCAGGGCTTGGGCGGCCGCGCCGTCAAAAGGCTCTGCTGCGCGCAGCGCGTCCAGATCGACGATGTACTGGCCAATGGCCACTCCCGGACGATAGGCCTGCTGCGAACCGCGGCGCCGAAACGACGCGAAGGGCAGATTCTGGATAGGAAAGTCGGTGTCGGCGGTGTTGGCGCTGGCTACCCAGCTCTTGATGGCCGGGTCATGGGTTTCGTTCAAAGTCATTTCGCGTCGGTCTCGGTTGTCCGCCGCTTGACGCGGCGGCGTAGTTGTTCTGGAGCGGCTCAGGCGCGCTCGGGGTTGAAGTGCTTCTTCAGGCCCTGCCAGCACTGATAGTAATCGCCTTGCAATTGGGGCGATTGCAGGGCTTGCTGGGTCGGCCGGATGACGCGGCGCGTCTCGAACATAAAGGCCATGGTGTCTCGGATGTAGTGCGGCTGGCGGGTGTCGGCGGCACTGGCCTTCTCGAAGGTGTCGGCGTCCGGGCCATGGCCGCTCATGCAGTTGTGCAGGCTTGCGCCGCCCGGGGCAAAGCCTTCGGCCTTGGCGTCGTAAACACCCTGGATCAGGCCCATGAACTCGCTGGCGATATTGCGATGAAACCACGGCGGACGGAACGTGTTTTCCATCGTCAGGATGCGCGGCGGGAAGATGGCGAAATCCAGGTTGGCCGTGCCCGGGGTGTCAGACGGCGACGTCAGCACGGTGAAGATCGACGGGTCCGGATGGTCGAAACTGATGGACCCCACGGTATTGAAGTTGCGCAGGTCGTATTTGTAAGGAGTGTGCGTGCCATGCCAGGCCACGACGTCCAGCGGCGAGTGGGTCCACGGGGCACGCCAGAACCCGCCGCTGAACTTGGCGATGAGTTCGACGTCGCCCTCGACGTCCTCATACCAGGCTACAGGCGCGAGGAAGTCGCGCGCGTTGGCCAGGCAGTTGGAGCCGATGGGGCCGAGCTCGGGCAGCCGCAAGGCGGTGCCGAAATTCTCCAGCAGGTAACCGCGCGCCTGCCCATCGGGAAGCTCGACGCGAAAGCGCACTCCCCGTGGGATGACGGCGATTTCCAGCGGCGCCAGTTCGATCAGGCCCATCTCGGTAGCCAGATGCAGGCGGCCCTCCTGGGGCACCAACAGCAGCTCGGCGTCGGCGTTGTAGAAAAAGCGGCCTTGCATGCTCTGGTTGGCGGCGTACAGATGAATGCCAACGCCGTTTTGCTCGTCAGGGCTGCCATTGCCACCCCACGTGTGCACGCCATCGATGAAGTCGGTCGGCTCGGCGGGCAGGGGCAGGGGGCTCCAGCGCAGCTGATTGGGCGTGACCGGTCCGTGGCCGAAGTCGCCCAGCCAAGTGCGCGCGCCTTCGTAAGGCAGAAAAGGCCGGTGCACGACGCCGGGCCGGATGCGATAGAGCCACGAGCGGCGATTCTCGCCGCGCGGCGCGGTGAAGGCCGTGCCGGAGAGTTGCTCGGCATACAGGCCATATGGGCATTGCTGGGGCGAATTGCGGCCGACGGGCAGGGCACCGGGCAGCGCTTCGGTGGCGCAGGCGTTGCCAAAGCCCGATTGGTATTGCAGGGACATGATTTGTCTCCGGTGGGCCGTTCAGGGGCCCGTTTGTTATGGATGCCTGGCGCAGGCCGGGCAAGTGAGGCGATTCTGCGCAAAATTGCCAATGTTGGAAATGGGAATGTATAAATACACACTATAAATTTTATGAATAGTCATCCCCGATATGGATCCGTTGCGGCAGCTCGACCTCAATCTGCTGGTGGTGTTTCAGCACCTGCTGCAGGAGCGCAATATCTCCGCGGTGGCGCGCCGCCTGGATTTGTCCCAGCCAGCGGTCAGCAACGCGCTGCGGCGCTTGCGCGCCGCCTTTGGCGACGAGCTCTTCGTGCGCACTGCACAAGGCATGTTGCCCACCCCCTTGGCCCAGGGCATGGGCGGGCCGGTCGGCGAGGCCTTGTCCTTGCTTGCGCATTTGACGGATGCTGCCCAGCCGTTTGATCCCGCTGGCAGTCAGCGGCGGCTACGCATCGCCATGTCGGATGTCGGCGAGATCCACTTCATGCCTGGCCTGATGGATGCCTGTGCGCGGCACGCCCCGGGCGTCAGGATTGACTCCGTACGTTTGTCAGGCGCCGACCTGTAGCGCGAACTGGAGGCGGGCCGGGTGGATCTCGCCCTGGGGGCATTCGACGGACTGGGTGGTGGCATCGTGCAGCGCATGCTGTTTCGCCAGGGGTATGCGACGCTGTTTCGCCGCGCCCATCCAAGAGCGCATGCGGGCATGGCGGCGCGGGCCTTCCGGGCCGAGCGGCATTTGATCGTCTCGCGTGCCGCGCCCGAAGGGCAGGTGAACCAGGCGCTCGAGCGTGCCGGCGTGTCGCTGGCCGATCAGTTCAGTGTGCCGCACTTTGCCGCCGTGCCCTATATCGTCAGCACGACGGATCTGCTGGCCACCGTGCCGCAAAAGCTGGCTGCCAGCGCGGCGTCGCACTTTGGCCTGCAAATGATGACGCCACCGCTCAAGGTGGCATCGCTGCAAACCAACCTTTACTGGCACCGCCGCTTTCAACGCGACGGCGCCAATCAATGGTTGCGTACCCTCATCATCGAGGTCTTCGCCGATCGGCTCTAGTTGATGGGCTGCACGGACTGGCGCGCCACGGCCAGCGCCTCGTTCAGTACGTCCGTCTCGCCGATGTGGTTGGCCAGAACAAGAATGAGAGCCGCGTTCATTTCGCGGCTCTGCTCGTCGCTCAGGTCCTGATGGGCGTCGATCAGGGCCTGGTAGAACGTGTCCGGGGCGTTGATATTGGCATTCAGATTCAAAGGCATGGAAGGCCTCCTTTACGGGTGACCGGCTGCGCGGCGAAGCGCTGCGCTCAATGCGACGGTATCCGTGTCCCGGCGTCGCGCGGCAATGTGCTGGTCGGGGCGGATCAGGTAGCAGGTTCCTGGCTGCGCGTCATAGCGAGCCGCGAGCATGCCGGCGGTATCCGTCACGCAGCAGGCACCGGGCTCGGCCTGCCAGCGCGCGCCAGCCGGGCGTATCAGGACGATCCGGGGCGCCAGGGGGTGGTCCGCCAGAGCACTCAGATTGGCCAGTGTCTGCCCGTCCGGTGCCTGCTCGCCGCCAAACCAGGCCAGGGTAAAACCGCCGTCGAGCACTTGCAGCCACCATTGGCGGGACAGGTCATCCGTGATGGGGGCGTCGGCTGCCACGCTACCGGGCGACATGGCGGCGGCGAAGGGATCCACGTCGGGGGTATTGAGCGGCGAGTCCGCGTAGCGCGCGGGCAGCGAAAGGCGGCCGCTGATGACCGCTTTCGGGCAGCAGATCAAAACGCCAGACTTCGCCTTCGCGAAAAAACACTTTGCCGACATTCCAGGATACGCCCTTGTCGACCATGCGTTGGCCGACGCCGAGACGATCCCAGATCTCCAGCGTGCGTTTGGAAAAACAGATGGCGCGCGAGCCGCTGGACAGCTTGCAATCGTCGTCCAGCACGATGACGCGGATGCCGCGCCGGGCCAGGTCCAGCGCCGTGGAAAGGCCCACGGGCCCGGCGCCCACGATCACGACGCGGTGCGCGGCGGCGGCGCCGGCCTGCTGGTCGGCGCAGGCCTGGTAGGCGAACTCCAGCGCCTGATAATCGATGTCTCCCACGACGGTCTCCTGCGTGGTTTTTCTTGTGTTGGGCGTAACGTGGCGCGGCCCGCTCTCTGGGGGCCGGCGCCGGGGAAATCAAGCCGGACTCAGCCTTCGAGCTGCTTCCACATCTCGATGTCGCGCTTGTCGGTCCAGATGCGCGGATCGACGATGCCCTGAGCTTCGTCATACGCGCGCGAGACATCGAACGGCATGCAGTGGTCGAAGATCACCCAGTCGCTGTAGCGCGGCTTCATGAAGTCATAGACCTCGCGGTAGATGGTCTTGAGGTCTTTGCCTTCGGCGACGCCACGATTGACCGCGCCGTACAGGTCGGTCAAAAAGGCGCGCGTGCCCGCCAGCCCGCGGCGCACCTCTTCGGCGTCCTTGAGCGCCGGGCCGCGCCCGGGGACCATTTTCTCGGCGGCAAAGCCGGCCAGCGTATCCAGCGTCGTGGGCCAGTCGCGGAAATAGGCATCGCCGCAATAAGGCGTGGACTGGTACTCGACCAGATCACCCGCAAACAGAATTTTCTGCTCGGGCAGCCAGGCAATGGTGTCGCCTTTCGTGTGGCCACGGTCGACTTGCAGCAGCTTGACCTCCAGATTGCCAAGGTTGACCGTCATCTCGCCCTGGAACGTCATCGTGGGCCACACCAGACCGGGCGGAATCGATTCGGCATTGCGGAACAGGCGCGGGAAACGCCTGATCTCGCTGGCTTTGTCCTGTTCGCCGTGCTCGGCGATCAGATCCCAGGTGTCGCGGCTGGCCAGGATCTCCTGTGCCTGATAGGCCGAGGCGCCAAACACGCGCACGGCGTGATAGTGCGACAGCAGGACGTACTTGATCGGCTTGTCGGTGACTTCGCGGATGCGGCGGATCACGTCCTGGGCCATGACGGGCGTGGCCTGAGTGTCGATCACCATGACCGCCTCGTCGCCGATGATCACACCGGTGTTCGGATCGCCTTCGGCGGTATAGGCGTAGGCGTTGTCGGAAAGCTTCTCGAAGGACACCACTTTGTCCTCGAGATCGGCGTGAGATGCGAATTGCTTGCTCATGGTTGTCTCCGGTTTTGATTCGGTGCGCGCGCTGTGCATGGCGGGCGCGTCTGGCGGAGACTATAGCGACGCGTTAGTTTTTATGCAATACGTTTGTTATAGACGAATTTATAGGGGTCAGCGTTTCTGGCAGTGAGGGCAGAAATAGGTGGCCCGCTGCCCTTGGACGATGCGGCGGATGGGGGTGCCGCAGACCCGGCAGGGCTGGCCGGCGCGCTCGTAGACGGCGGCGTGGATCGCAAAATACGCGCCCGGCTCGCCGCTTGCGCCGACATAGTCGCGCAACGTGCTCCCGCCTGAGGCCAGCGCGTCGGTCAGTGTGGCCCGCACGGCGTGGGCCAGCCGCTCGCAGCGTGGGCCGGAGAGCTTGCCTGCCGGCAGCCTGGGATCGATGCCGGCGCGAAACAGGCTTTCCGAGGCATAGATGTTGCCCACGCCGACCACGGCATGCCCGGCCAACAGTGCCTGTTTGATGGCCACGCGCTTGCCACGGAATTGATCGTGCAGCCATTTGCCGTTGAAGCGCAGGTCAAAGGGTTCTATCCCCAGCCCGATGAGCAGAGGGTGTGTTTCGACGGGGCCGGTTTCGGCCGGATGCCAAAGGACCGCGCCGAAGCGGCGCGGATCGTGCAGCCGGAAAATCGCGTGGTCGAACACCCAGTCGACGTGATCGTGTTTGCGGGGGGCTTCGTCTATCGCCACGCGGCGCAGCGAGCCGGACATGCCTAAATGGATGATCTGCACGCCATGCTCGAAACGCAACAGCAAATACTTGCCACGTCGATCGGTGGCCAGCACCGGGCGGTCGGCCAGCAGCGCGGGAAGGTCGGCGGGAATGGGCCAGCGCATGCGCGGCTCCCGGACCACCAGGCGGCGCAAGGCCTGGCCTTTGATGATGGCGTCGATTCCTCGGCGCGTGGTTTCGACTTCAGGCAGTTCCGGCATGAGCCAGTGTAAGATGGACAATTACGTGTACAAAGATTGTGCCATCAACCGGACGGGCCGCGTGAAGTTGTCGCTCAAACAAATTAATTTCGGATTGGCCTCGTTGGCATTGGCGCTGACGAGTGTGCAGGCGGTCACTGCCCATGCCGCCGAGACGCGCCCCGCGCGGGACGCTACCGGCCCCGGCTGATCGAGGCGCCGCGGCAACCGGAAACCCAGGTTATCCGCCTGCATCCTGGCCGTTTACCCGATGTCAGCCTGACCGGCGACATCTTCTATCGCATCCTGGCCGCCGAAATCGCGGCCCAGCGCGGGCTGTATGGCCCTGCGGCCACCACTTTGCTCAATCTGTCTCGCGAGACCAGCGACCCGCGCCTGGCGCGGCGCGCGTTCGAATTTCAATTGGCCGGTGGCAACCTGCCCGGCGCGCTGGATGCCTCGCGCGTGTGGGCCCGCCTGTCGCCGGGCGATATCGAAGCCAGCTCCACCGAGCTGGCCCTGGCCGCGGCCAATGGACAGACCAAGGGCCTGGCCCAGGCGTTGCGCCAGCGTATAGATGCGACGCCCGACAAGGTCGCGGGTATCACCCAGGCCATGGGCGTGCTCAGCCGGCTGAATGATCGCCGTCTTGCGCTGCGCATCCTCGATGAGGCGCTCTCGGACAACGTACGCAAGTTACCTGCTGCGCATCTGGCTCTGGCCGATGTGGCGCAGGCCGCGGGGGATTTCCCGCGTGCCGACAGCGAGGCGCGCGCCGCCCTGGCGGCCGACCCGCGCTCGGAAGCGGCCGCGCAGCGCGTGCTCGAATACGGCGCCCGCGTCGATCCAGCGCGCGCCGAAGAGGCCGCGCGCGCGTTCATCGCGCGCAACCCCAATGCGCGCAAACTGCAGTTGATGCTGGCCGGTCTGATGGCCGAGCGTGTCGATTATGATGGTGCCCAGGCAGAGCTGTCGGCCATGGCGCGCCGCTCGCCCGAGGACTTCGACCTTCTGTTCATGCAGGCCCAGTTGGCCTACAAGGCCAATCATCTCGATCAGGCCCGTGCTCTGCTGAACCAATATCTGGATGTCCAGGATCAGCGCAAGCAGGCCACCGTGCCCGGGGCCTCCGATGCCGGCGCGGCCGCCGCCGATGCCCATGTCCTGCTTTCGCGCATCGCCGAGGATCAGGGCCGATACGACGATGCCATCGCCGAGCTTGGCCGCATCGACGATCCCTCCATGCGTTATGGCGCCCATATGCGGCAGGCGACGTTGCGCGCCTGCCAGGGCCGCATCGACGAGGCGTTGGCGCTGGTCGACACCGCTGGCGCCCAGGACGACGAAGAGCGCACGCTGGGTGCGCTCACCAAAGCGCAGATTCTGCGCGACGCCGACCGCGTCGATCAGGCCATCGCGGTGCTTTCCAAGGCTGATCAGGCGCTGCCCGATACCGTTGAGATCAAATACGAGCTGGCCATGCTGCAGGAGCGCCGCGGCCATATCGACCAGCTCGAGAAACTGCTGCGCCAGGTGATCGCGCTCGACCCCGAGCATGCGCACGCCTATAACGCGCTGGGCTATACGCTGGCTGACCGCAAGCAGCGGCTGCCTGAAGCGCTGGACTTGATCACGCAGGCCCTGGAGCTCTCGCCGGATGATCCCTTCATCCTGGACAGCATGGGCTGGGTCAAATTCCGCATGGGGGATCTGCCGGCGGCCGCCGAGTATCTCAAGCGTTCTTATGCCAAACGTCCTGAGCCGGATATCGCCGCGCACCTGGCCGAAGTGCTCCTGGCCCAAGGCCAGCGTCAGGAGGCCGAGAACCTGTTGCGTGAGGCCTATCGCAAGGATCCCAAAAACGGCACCGTGCTCGACACCATGAAGCGTCTCGGGGTGCAGCCGTGAGCACGCGCCGCGACTGGCTGGTGCGCGCCGCGCGCCTGGGGCTGACCCTGTCGCTGGGTGTCGTTGCCGCTTGTTCCAGTCTGCCCAAATCGCAGGGCGTGGCAGGCGATAGCTTCGCGAGGGCCGGTCGCTTTGCCATTACCGCCACCGAAGCCGATGGCCGCCAGCAGGCGGTGCAAGGCGGGTTCCAATGGCAGGACAACGGCCAGGAGTTCGTGCTGGACCTGACCAACCCGCTCGGCTCGACCGAGGCCCGGGTGCAGGGTCGCCCGGGCGCGGCGCAACTGACGCGGGCCAACGGTTCCCGCCTGCAGGCCAACGATCCCGATACCCTGGCCGAAGATGCTCTGGGCAGCCCGGTGCCGGTCTCGGGCCTGCGCGACTGGTTGCGTGGGCGGCTGGCCAGCGAGCCGGCCGCGCAATCCGTGCGGCGCGACGAGGCCGGGCACCTTGCTCGCTTCGATCAGGGCGGCTGGTCCGTGCAGCTTTCGCGCTATGACAGCGCCGGGCCCCAATTGCTCATGCTGGAGCGTCAGGAGGCCGGGCGCCGCATCGTGGTGCGTCTGGTCATCAACCCGGCGTAAGTGCCGCCATCATGACGCTCTACGACGTACCCGCGCCGGCCAAGCTCAACCTCTTTTTGCACATCGTAGGCCGGCGCCCCGATGGCTACCATCTGCTGCAAAGCGTCTTCCGCTTTGTCGATCTGTGCGACACGCTGTCGTTCGAGGCGCGCTCGGACGGCCTGATCGAGCGCGCCTATGATCTGCCCGGCGTCGCGCCCGAGCAGGATCTCATCGTGCGCGCGGCGCGTGCCTTGCAGGCCGCATGCGGCGTGGCGCAGGGCGCGCGCATCGGTCTGGTCAAACGCATTCCGCAAGGCGGCGGGCTGGGGGGCGGATCCAGCGATGCGGCCACCACGCTGATCGCCTTGAACCGCCTGTGGGGCTGCGGACTGTCGCGCCGCGACCTCATGGCGCTGGCCCTGCCGCTGGGCGCCGATGTGCCGGTATTCGTATTCGGTCAACCGGCCTTTGCCGAAGGGGTGGGCGAGGACTTGCAGGCGGTGAGCCTGCCCGAAGCCGCGTATCTGCTCGTGCAGCCCGAGGCGAGCGTGCCCACGGCAGAGATTTTTTCTGCCCCTGATTTGACACGCAATTCAAAACACGTCAGAATTACGGACTTTCTTGCTTTGCCTAATTTCGGCTTTGGTCGAAATGACATGGAAGCGGTGGTTTTCCGGCGGTATCCTCAGATTGAGGCAAGCGTTCGGAGGCTAGGCGAGCTCGGTATACGGGTTCGCATGTCCGGGTCTGGTGCATGTTTATTTGCCGAGTACCCTACATTGTCCGCAGCCAGTCAAGCTCAAGACGTTTTGGCAAAGTTTGAAAATACCGCTACAATGCGCGGCGCTGGCAAAATAGTCAGCGAAACGCAGCCCGAATTTCAGTTGGGTTTTCGCTTGATCAAGGCATGCGCCGGGTTAAACGAGCATCCGCTGCGAAGTTGGATTGCAAGCTAGTTGGGGAGTCGCCAAGCTGGTTAAGGCACCGGATTTTGATTCCGGCATGCGAAGGTTCGAATCCTTCCTCCCCAGCCAAACCAATACATAAAAAAGCTGTTGAACTCCGCCTTCAGACTGGCTCAGGTTCAGCAGCTTTTTTGTTTTGCGGGCTTGGCGGTTTTTCCGCCCCCCGTTCAGTGTTAAACGACCATCATCTGCATCATGGCAAACGACAGCTTCATGATTTTCACGGGCACGGCAAACACCCGCCTGGCCGTGGACGTAGTCAACCACCTGGACATGTCCCTCGGCAAAATGACCGTGGGTCGCTTTTCGGATGGCGAGGTGATGGTCGAAATCAATGAGAACGTCCGCGGCAAGGATGTTTTCGTGCTTCAGCCGACCTGCGCGCCGACCAACGACAACCTGATGGAAATCATGGTGATGGTCGATGCCTTGCGCCGCGCCTCGGCCGGCCGCATCACCGCCGCCATCCCGTATTTCGGCTATGCCCGCCAGGACCGCCGCCCGCGCTCGGCGCGTGTTGCGATCTCGGCCAAGGTCGTGGCCAACATGCTGCAAGTCGCCGGTGTTGACCGCGTCCTGACCATGGACTTGCACGCCGATCAGATTCAAGGCTTTTTCGACATCCCCGTGGACAACATCTACGCGGGTCCGATCCTGCTGGGCGACCTGTGGCGCCGCAATCTGTCCAACCTGGTCGTGGTGTCGCCGGATATCGGCGGCGTCGTGCGCGCTCGTGCGCTGGCCAAGCAGCTCGAAGCCGACCTGGCCATCATCGACAAGCGCCGCCCGCGCGCCAACGTCTCCGAAGTGATGAACATCATCGGTGAGGTGGACGGACGGACCTGTATCATCATGGACGACATGGTCGATACCGCCGGCACGCTGTGCAAGGCCGCTCAAGCCCTCAAGGATCGTGGCGCTGGCGCGGTCTACGCCTATTGCACGCACCCCGTGCTGTCTGGCGGTGCGGTCGAGCGCATCGCGGCGTCCTCGCTGGACGAGCTCGTCGTCACGGATACCATTCCGCTGTCTGAAGAGGCTCAGGGCTGCGGCAAGATCCGCCAGTTGTCCTGCGCCGCACTGCTGGGCGAGACCATTCTGCGTATTTCCAACGCCGAGTCGGTCAGCTCGCTGTTTGCCGACTGATCCTGATTCAAGACTTTGCCCGTCGCTGGTCGCGGCGATGGGCCAATGCCACGCCGGCATGTCGCTTGGCGTGTTTTACACAGGCGGGCTGTTCCGCCAGATTGTTTGGAGTTTTCCATGAAATTCAATGCCACTGCGCGTAGCGTCCAGGGTTCGAGTGCGAGCCGCCGCCTGCGCCGCGCGGGTCGCGTTCCCGCCATCGTTTATGGCGGCACGGCTACCCCGCTGAACATCGAGATGGACCACAACGAAATTTTCCATGCCCTGCGCAAGGAACAATTCCACGCCTCCATCCTGACGATGGCTCTGGAAGGCGGCAAGAGCGAGCAGGTTCTGCTGCGCTCGGTCCAATGGCACCCGTACAAGCAGCAAGTCATGCACGTTGACTTCCAGCGCGTCGACGCCAACCAGGCTCTGCATACCAAGGTGCCCCTGCACTTCATCAATGCCGAGACCTCGCCGGCCGTCAAGCTCAGCGGCGCCATCATCTCCCACGTCGTCACCGAAGTGGAAGTGACCTGCCTGCCCAAGGCTCTGCCGCAGTTCATCGAAGTCGACCTCGGCAATCTGCTGGGTGGCGGTTCGGTGCACCAGAAGGACATCGTCCTGCCCAAGGGCGTGACCTTCACGCACCCCAACGATGAGCAGGTGATTGCCGCTGCCGTCGTCAAGGGCGGTGCTGCCGACGCTGACGAAGCTCCGGCTGCCTGATAGGCCAGTCGGGCGTGTGCCCGCTGCTGCCTCCAACCCTGCGCCTGCGAGTTGCAAGCGCAGGGTTTTTTATGTTCTAAACACGCCATCATGTCCGAACCGATCCGCTTGATCGTCGGGCTGGGCAATCCCGGCCCCGACTACGAAACCACCCGGCACAACGCCGGCTTCTGGCTAGCCGACCATCTGGCCGATGACTTGCGCGCGTCATTCACGCTCGAGAAAGCCTTCATGGGTCAGGTCGCCAAAGCCCGCTTCGAGGGCGAGAACGTACTGCTGCTCAAGCCCATTACCTACATGAACCGCTCCGGCCAGGCCGTGGGCGCACTGGCGCGCTTCTACAAACTCGCGCCCGAACAGGTGCTGGTTCTTCACGACGAGCTCGATCTGTTGCCCGGCCAGGTCAAAATGAAGCAGGGTGGCGGCCATGCCGGCCACAATGGCTTGAAAGACATCCAGGCCGCGTTGGGCACACCGAACTTCTGGCGCCTGCGCATCGGCATCGGCCATCCCCGCACCCTGAATCTGGCCCAGCAGGTGGCCGACTTCGTGCTGCATCCGCCGCGCCGCGACGAGCAGCTCGACATCGAGAAAGTCATCGACCGCTGCCGCGCTATCGTGCCCGTGTTGCTGCGCGGTGATTTCGCGCAGGCCACCCGCCAGTTGCATACCGCCTGATGCCACGCCTGACGCTACGCCAGGAGGTCGGCGACTGGTGGCGCTTTATCCGCCGGCCCACGCTGGCGGCCCGGCTGGGGCCGCGCCACGGTGGCGCCATGGCCGACTGGTGCCTCAATATCCGTGCCTCGCGTTTGCTGGCCTGGGCGAGCCTGCTGTGGTTGTTCAACCTGGTCGTGCTGGGCCCTATCGCCGTGGGGGCTGCCACCCTGGGCGGCGCGCAGCACCGCATGGACCCGGACAACATTCCATGGCTGGCAGCGGTCATCTGGGCCCCGCTGGTCGAAGAGCTCCTGTTTCGCTATGGCTTGCGCCGGCCCTTGCAGGCGCTGTGGGTCATTCCGGTCGTCTTGCCGGCCTTGATCTGGGGGCCCAAATTCTGGACGGGCTGCCTGGTTGCGGCCGTGATCCTGCTAGCCATATCCGGCACGCGGCACATGGGGCGCTTCAAACGCGGCCCGCGGCGCTTTTATCAGCGGCATTTCGGCCTCGTGTTTCATCTGGCCGCGCTAACCTTCGCCGCCGTGCATCTGGGTAATTTCTCGTTTGGCAGCACGGCCTGGTGGCTCTTACCTTTGCTGGTGCTGCCGCAGTGGCTCACCGGGCTGGTGCTGGGATGGATGCGGGTGCGGCGCGGCATCGCCGCGTCCATGGCCCTGCACGCGGTATTCAACGCCGGGCCCATGGTCATGATCTGGCTGCTGCTCAAGCTGGTGCCCGACATGGCGCTCTGAACGAGGCAGACTCGGCCTCGGGCTGGGCAACCGGGTAAAATCACCGTTTTCGCGGATTGATCATGGGCAGCGCGCCAGAGCGGCGCGGCTTGCCCGGATGAGCAAACACAGGCGCAGGCGCAATCGGCCGCGCACCCGGCAGCGCCGGGACATCGTCACTCAAGGATTTCCATGGCTCTGCAATGTGGCATCGTTGGCCTGCCCAACGTCGGCAAATCGACGCTCTTTAACGCCCTGACCCGTGCCGGTATCGCGGCCGAGAACTACCCCTTCTGCACCATCGAACCCAACGTGGGCGTGGTGGAAGTGCCCGATCCCCGCCTGGGCAAGCTGGCTGACATCGTCAACCCCGAGCGAGTCCTGCCGGCCACCGTCGAGTTCGTCGACATCGCAGGCCTGGTGGCGGGCGCCAGCCAGGGCGAAGGCCTGGGCAACCAGTTCCTCTCGCATATCCGCGAAACCGACGCCATCGTCAACGTCGTGCGCTGCTTCGAAGACCCCAACGTCATCCACGTTGCCGGCAAGGTCGATCCCATCGCCGACATCGAAGTCATCGAAACCGAACTCGGGCTGGCCGACCTGCAGACCGCTGAAAAAGCCCTGCACCGTCACTCCAAGACCGCGCGCTCCGGCGACAAGGAAGCCCAGCGCCTGGTCAGCGTGCTGGAAAAATGCATCGCCCATCTGAACGAAGCCAAACCCGTGCGCTCCATGGGCCTGTCCGATGATGACCTGGCCTTGATCAAGCCCCTGTGCTTTATCACCGCCAAGCGCGCCATGTACGTGGGCAACGTCAGCGATGACGGTTTCACCGACAACCCGCTGCTGGACCGCCTCACCGAATTCGCCACCAAGCGCAACGCACCCGTCGTCGCCATCTGCGCCGCCATCGAATCCGAGATCGTCGACCTGGCCGACGAAGACCGCCAAGCCTTCCTGTCCGACATGGGCATGGACGAGCCCGGCCTGAACCGCCTCATCCGCGCCGCCTTCAAACTGCTGGGCCTGCAAACCTACTTCACTGCCGGCGTGAAGGAAGTCCGCGCCTGGACCGTACCGATCGGCGCGACCGCCCCGCAAGCCGCCGGCGTCATCCACACCGACTTCGAACGCGGCTTCATTCGCGCGCAGACCATCGCCTACGACGACTACATCGCGTGCAAGGGCGAACAAGGCGCCAAGGAAGCCGGCAAAATGCGCGCCGAAGGCAAGGAGTACATCGTGCAAGACGGCGACGTGATGAATTTCTTGTTCAACGTCTGATCGGGCGCGTGGTGCCTCCAGGGTCATCCTGAACGCCGCAGCACTGCCCGCGCTGCACAAAGGCCGCATATCGATGCGGCCTTTTTCTTTTGGCGGGTTTGGCGAGGGGCAGTGCGTATGGCCAGCGACGTGATCGGCTAGGAAACGGGCGGGCGCAGCCTCGGAGCTCCTCACGTCACGGCTGGTATGCGGCTCGGGGTGCGGGTTTTAAGAGGTGAGTCGGAGCGCGGCGGTTCGCATCGCATCCAGGGTTTTGCATTCCCCTACCTGATAAGTAATAATTCTTAATTGCATTTAATTTGTGGGCCACCCATGCCCGAGTCGCTGTGGTCGCCCGCTACTATCGAGAACTGCTGAGCTTTTGCCTGCGCGCGTTGCGTGATCGCGAGGCGGCCGCCGATGTGGTGCAGGAAAGTTATGCGCGGTTTCTTGCCGTGGAGCAAAGCCAGGCGGTGGCCGAGCCGCGCGCGCTCTTGTTTCAGACCGCGCGCAATGTGATGGTGGATCAATACCGTCGAGCGCAAGTGCGCGGCAACGAAAGCCTGGAGTTGCTCGACGAGGCGCAGATGCCCGTGGCTGCCGCCGTGGATGCGCCAGAGTCTGCCGTGGCTTCGGCGCAGGCCGTGGCGGCCTACCTGTCGACCATCGAGGCCTTGCCGCCGCGTTGCCGCGAAGCGTTTATGCTTCATGTTTTCGATGATCTGCCCTATGCGCAGATCGCAGCGCGTATGGGCACGTCGGTCAGCATGATAGAAAAGCACATCGCCCGAGGCCGGCTGGCGTGCCGCGCGTGCGAGCGGCAGTTGCAGGGGCAGATCCCTCCCGGATAGCAGCCATGACGCTGCACGTTCCGAGTCATCTCAAGGGCGCGCCCTGCGCGGGGCCGGACGCGGATGAGCGCGAGCTCGAGGACTTCTTGCGAACGACTGACCCGGTCGCTTTCGAGGCGGCGCTGTGGTTGACCCGTCAGCAGGGCGGGCTGAGCGCTGCGGAGCAACAGTGTTTCGAACAGTGGCTGGCGGCCGACAGCGCCAATGCGCGTGCCTACGCCGATCTGGAGCCAGGCCTGGAGGGCCTGCGCGCACTTGCGGCGGCGGCCCGCGCGCGCTTGCCGGCGATAGCGTCATCAACGGCCGCTGCGCCGCCGATGCGGGCCGACACGCCGCGAGCCGGTGGGGCGGCCCACCAGCCTGCTTTGCCCGGGCGACGGGCCTGGCTATTCAATGTGGCGCGGCTGCCGCAGGCATCGCGGCTGCCGTCGTTGGCGGGCATTGGCTGGACTGGGACGGGCCGGCGGGGCGTTTGATCCACACGCGTCGCTACACCACCTCGCGCGGGGAGCTGCGTGAGGTGATGCTCGATGATGGCAGCACGCTGACGTTGGATGCCGGCACCTCGATCTGGGTGGCGCTTTATCAGGGCAGGCGCGAGGTGACGGTGCAACACGGCCAGGTCATGTTTGCCGTCTCGCCGGATGCCGGGCGGCCTTTTGACGTGCTGGCTGGCGCATTGCGGGTGACCGTGGTGGGTACACGTTTTGCCGTGCGGCAGACCGAAACCGGGTTGGACGCAGGCCGCACGGTGGTCGCCGTCGAGTCCGGCCGGGTGCGCGTCGAGCCTCTGCAACGGGGATTTGCGGGTGAGGCGACCTTTCTCGGGGCTGGAGAGCGCGTGAGCGCCGATGCGCAGGGCCGGCTCGACGAAGTCGTTCAGGTGGGGGCCCAGAGCGTGGCCGTGTGGCGCCAGGGCAGGGTCAGTTTCAATGACACGCCGCTATCTCAGGCGTTGGCCGAGTTCGAGCGCTACGGGCCGACGGGCCTGGCGTTAGGCGATCCCGCCGTGGGCCAACTCCGGTTGGGGGGCACCTTCGATCTGCACGCCGCGCAGAGATTTGCGCAAGCGTTACCCCATTTGTTGCCCGTGCGCGTGCAGAAAACGGCGCATGGCATCGTGATCGGCAGCAAGCGCTGAGCCGGCAGGTGAATTTTCTTTTGAACCGGGGTGAGGGTTTGGGCCGTTGATGCGACTCCATTAGTAATGATTCTTGTTGCTACCGTTCGGAGATGGCATTTCATGCGGCATTCCTATCTAGATCTGGCGCCTTTGGCGTTGGCCTTCGCACTGGCCATTGGCGCCCCGACCCGGGTCGCGGCGCAGGCCAGTGACGCCTATGTCAATCGCGTCATCCCATTCTCGATTGCCGCCCAGCCGCTGGGCCAGGCACTCAATGAACTGGCCCGTCAGGCGGGTTTGCAGTTGCTGTTTGCACCGGCCTTGGTGGCCAATAAAACCGCACCCGCCATCGCCGGCAGCCTGACGCCAAGCCAGGCCGCCGAACGGTTGCTCAAAGGCAGCGGTTTGCAGGCGGTGCCGCAGGGCGGGGCCATCGTGGTCAAGCCGTTGGCCGCTGACGCAGGGATGCTGGCTCCCGTGGCGGTGTCGGGCTATCTGCAGACGGGTTCAGGACCGTTGCAAGACTATGTCGCTACGGTCAGCGCCACGGCAACCAAAACCGATACGCCGCTGATGGAGACGCCACAGTCCATCGCCATTGTGGGCGCACAGGAAATTGAAACCATTAAGGCGCAGGATTTGAACGAAGCGCTGGGCTATGTGGCCGGCGTGGGACGCAAGTCCGGGTAGACGCGGTTTAGCGATGAGGTGGTGGTGCGCGGCTTTGAGATCAGCGCCTATACCGGTGGCTTGTATCGCGATGGCGGCAAGTATTCGGTCAACGTCTACAACGGCCAGCAGGAACCCTATGGCCTGGAGCGGGTGGAACTGCTCAAGGGCGCCTCATCCGTGCTTTACGGAGCCAGCGGGCCTGGTGGCATCATCAACACGGTGACTAAGCGGCCAACCACTGAGACCTTGCGTGAGCTGAACCTGGAGTCCGGATCGTTTGATCGCAAGCAGCTCTCCGGCGACTTCGGGGGGGCGTTGAGCGATGACGGCGTCTGGTCGTATCGAACCACGTTCCTGGCTCGCGACAGCAAGACCGCGACGGATTACATCGATGATGATCGGCGCTTTCTCGCCGGCGGCCTGACTTGGCGGCCCAGCGCCCGCACCTCATTGACGCTGTTGGCCGACTATCAGAAAGACAAGGCGGCCGAGAATCTAGGGCTGCCAGCCAAAGGATCGGTCTACAGCACCCGTTACGACCGGATCCCGACCAATCGTTTTACGGGTACGGCAGGGTATGACGGCTATGATGCCGAACGCTACACCGCCGGCTGGTTGTTCGAGCACGCCTTCAACGATACGGTCACTTTGCGCAACAACGTGCGCTACTACGACTTTCGCAGCACGTTTCCGGAGACGCTGACCTATAACCTTGCCGCCGATGAGCGCACATCGACGACGCGTTACGCCTTGGATAGAAGCGACAACTCGCAGGCCGTGGTGGCCGATACCGCTTTGCAGTTCAAGTTCGGGCAAGGGGCGTTGCAACATACTGCCCTCGTGGGCGTGGATTACACGCGCATGCGGCATCAGACGACACGCGAGCAGCGGCGCGCTCAGCCTTTCGATTACTTCGATCCCGATTACGGTATCCCGGTGGGCGATGTATATCGCTCGCAAGGCAAGTCGACAGACCGTACCCACCGCCTGGGCTTGTATGCGCAGGATCAGATAAAGATCGCCGAGAAGCTCGTCGTGTTGCTCGGTGGGCGCTACGATGATGTGGTCTACAGGAGCCACAACAGCATCTACCCTTCGCAAGAGGTCGATGACGAGAAAAGCCATGCGCTGACGGGCCGCGCCGGTCTGGTCTATCTGTTTGACAACGGTGTGGCTCCATTCTTTAGCTACAGCGAATCGTTCGAACCGGAAAGCGGCGCAGATCGCAACGGCAGCCGCTTCAAGCCGGTAACCGGCGAACAGTATGAACTGGGTGTACGCTATCAGCCACCAGGGTCGGATCTGATGCTGTCGGCGGCGGTCTATCAGCTCAAGCGTAAGAATATGTCCGTCAGTGATCCCCTGGATCCGAGCTACAACATCCAGGTCGGAGAGGTGCGATCGCGCGGTTTCGAACTGGAGGCGCGCGGCCGGGTGGGACGCAACACCCATGTGATTGCCGCCTATGCTTACACCGACGCGCGCACGACCAAGGCCAGCCCGCTTGCGCCGGAAGACGAAGGCATGCGGATCGGGCAGGTGCCCTATCACCAGTTTTCGCTGTGGACGGACTACAGTTTCGGTGACTTCGGTCTGGCGGGGCTGACCGTGGGTGCCGGAATGCGCTTTGTCGACAGCACGCATTTCCTGTACGGCACAGGGAAGGTGCCCGCCTACACCCTGGTTGACGCCATGGTGAGCTATAGCACCGGCCCTTGGCGGTTTGCGCTCAATGCCAGCAACCTGACGGACAAGCGTTATGTTGCGGTATGCCAGTCGGCCTGCTTCTACGGAGAGCCTCGCCGCATTATCGGCTCGGTCTCCTATCGCTGGTAAGCGGGGCCTGAAAACGTAGGCAGGAGCACAACGCGGCCGCGATACGCATGCGCGCTGAGGCCGCGTCGTGCCGATAGGTATCCGAAAAATAAGAAGTGCCAGACGGCGTTTACCGCGCCCCACTCCCGGCAGCCCTGCCTGCGTAGTCCGACGCCTGGATTTCTTCCAGCAGCCAGTCCTTGAAGCGGCGGATTTTGTCGACGCGACGTTCGGTGCTGCGTTGCGAGAAGAAGTGGTTCTCGCGGGTGATGCGGGCAAAAGCGAATTTTCCGGCCTCGACGAGCTCGCCGCGCGCCAGTTCGCGCTCGGCAAATCGCGTGGTCTCCAGCGCGACACCCATGCCGTCGACGGCAGCCGAGATGGACAGCGTACCACGGTCAAAGGACGTCCGCGGCCGCGAGGGCAGGCTCAGTCCATTGAGCACGAACCAGTCGTTCCAGCGCACCTGGCTGAGCGCCGAATCGATGAGCGGCGCGGACTCCATGATCTGCTTCCAGGTATGCCTGCGTGTTTTCAGGGCAGGCGCACACATGGGGATGATGTCTTCTTTGCCCAGCGCGGTGACGTCCACGCCCGAGAGCCGCAGGGCCAGGCCGTAGGAGATGGCGACGTCGACTTCGCGCGCCTGGGTGAGGTCCATGGGTTCGGACCCGCTGGACAAGCGGATGGTGATGTCCGGGTTTTTGGTCATGAAGCCCGGCAGGCGCGGGCCCAACCATTTCACGGCAAGGCTGGGCGCGCAATACACCGCTCGCACCTGGCCGGCCGGGGCGAGCTCGACCTCGGCACAGCAGGCTTCGAGCGCGTTGAGGATGCGCGTCAGGCTCTCGAGCAGGCGGCGTCCCTCGGGCGTGGGCTCGACCTGACGGTGGCTGCGCCAGAACAGGGGTTTGCCGAAGAGCTCTTCGAGCTCGCGAACCTGATGGCTGATCGCCGAGGGCGTCAGGTGCAGTTCCTGTGCGGCGAGCGTGAAACTCTGTAGGCGGGCGGCGGCCTCGAAGGCGCGCAACAGCACGAAGTTGGGGATTTTTCTCATCGGTTAAGTCGTGTCTGGGTGCGCCTGGTGTCGGGTCCGGGGATTTCAGATGAATGTGATTCATCTGAACATGAACATCTATCGTTTGTCCTGCGGTCCTTGTGGCGTTGATGATAGTGCCAGCCAACGCTAGGCTCAACCGAGCGTTGGGCCTCATCGCTTACACAAGGAGACGTTATGTCCGCCGTACTGGATCGCCCACGCAGTCATTCGACCGTGCTGCCAAAATTGCCTGATGGACGCGTGTCGATCTATGAGCCGCAGCAGCCCGGGTTGATCTATCCGCAGTTGCCGGAGTTTGCCAATGTGACCGAAGAGCGGCTGCATTTGAAGCAGCGCCTGGTGGCCGCCTGCCGCGCCTTTGGCAAGGAGGGTTTTGATTATGGGTTTGCGGGACATTTGACGGTACGTGACCCGGAGCATCCCGATCTGTACTGGACCAACCCGATGTGCGTGCATTTCAATGATGTCAACGTTTCGAATCTGATTCTGGCCGACCACAAGGGGCGCGTGGTCGAGGGGCGCCACGCGCTCAATCGCGCGGGTTTCGTGCTGCACGCGGCCGTGCATGAGGCCCATCCGGACATCGTGGCCATGTGTCATGCGCATACGGTATATGGCACGGCTTTCTCGGCGCTGGGTATTCCCCTGGCGCCCATCTCTCAGGATGCGGCCGCCTTCTTCGAGGACCATGTGGTCATCAAGAGCGAAGCCGGGCAGGTGGCGGTCGAGGAGCGCGCCGGCCTGGCAGTGTGTGACTGGTTCAAGGGGGTGCGCGCGGCGATTCATCAGAACCACGGGCTGCTGACGGCGAGCCGCTTCAGCATCGAGTCGGCGGCGTTCTGGTTCATCGCGCTGGAGCGTTGCTGCCGGCAGCAACTGATGGTGGAGGCCTCTGGTCACAAGCCTGCGCTCGTGCCGCCGGACAAGTCGCGCTACAGCCGCGAGCATGTGGGTTCGGAGTACATCGGCTGGCTGCATTTCCAGCCGATATACGAGCATCTGGCTGCCACGCAGCCCGACATGTTCGAGTAGTCGAGCACCAGTAGTGCGGCCCCGGCCGTCCAGCGGACCGGGGCATTCCAACACTCATAATATCTGGAGACAACCCATGAACGGCGACATCGCTGCGCAGCCATTCGTCAATACCGATGAGGAATCTGCCACTTACGCCAAGGTGGCCTGGCGTTTACTTCCCTTCTTGTTTCTCTGTTATCTCTGTGCGTATCTGGATCGCATCAATGTCAGTTTCGCCAAGCTGCAGATGGCAAGCGAACTGGCGCTGAGCGATGCGGTCTACGGACTTGGCGCCGGGGTGTTCTTCATCGGTTATCTGATGTTCGAAGTGCCGAGCAATTTGATCCTGATGAAGGTGGGCGCGCGGCGCTGGATTGCGCGCATCATGGTGACCTGGGGATTGATATCGGCGTGCATGATGTTTGTATCGGGGCCGGTCAGTTTCTATGTGCTGCGGTTCTTGCTCGGCGTGGCCGAGGCAGGTTTCATCCCGGCGATTCTGCTGTATCTGACCTACTGGTTTCCGAACAAACGCCGCAGCAAGGCGACCGCGTTGTTTCTGACGGGGATACCCATGTCAGGCGTGGTGGGCGGACCCATATCGGGCTGGATCATGCATTCCATGCATGGCGCGCACGGCTGGTCGGGCTGGCAGTGGCTGTTTCTGCTCGAAGGCCTGCCGACGGTGCTGATCGGCGTGATCGCCTTCTTCTATCTGGACGATCGCGTGGCGGACGCCAAGTGGTTGACCGACGCCGAGAAGGCACGCATCCAGCGCGATCTGGCGGCCGAGCAACAAGGCAACCATCTGCACTCCATTCGCGATGGGTTGACCAATCCGCGCGTGTTGCTGCTGAGCGGGATCTACTTCTTCTTCACCATGGGCCTGTATGGCATCAGTTTCTGGTTGCCCAGTCTGGTCAAAGCCAGCGGGGTGACGGATACCTTGAACATCGGCCTGCTGTCGGCGGTGCCTTATCTGGTCGCGGTCCTGGGCATGATTGTGTTTAGCCGCAGTTCGGATGCGACGGGCGAGCGCCGCTGGCATTTGAGCATCGCCGGTCTGCTGGGCGCCGTGGGCCTGGCCGCCAGCGTCATCTACGCCAAGGACACGACGTTCGCGTTGATCGCGCTGACCATAGGAACGGTCGGCGTCATGGCTACGATCTCGCAATTCTGGGTGCTGCCGCCGGCGATTCTGAGCGGCGGCGCGGCCGCTGCCGGTATCGCGCTGATCAATTCCGTGGGCAGTATCTCGGGCGTGGTCAGCCCCTATGCCATCGGTTGGGCGCAGACGGCGCACAACAGCACCGGGGCGGGCGTGATCGCACTGGTGTGCTGTCTGGTCATCGGCAGCATTCTGGTGTTTACCGTGCCGGCCAGGCTGGTCAATGTGCAGCGGCAGGACGCCGCACGCCGATAAGGAGACGCCGATGGGCCGCCTAGCTGTGAACTGTCAATAGGTTGTATTCGTCCAGGTTGAGTCTGGAGATGGGTACAGCGCGCCCGATGCCGTGGTGGGGTCGATGCCAGTTGTAGTGGTGTAGCCAGGATTTCATGGCATCGGCTCGGTGTTGGGAGTTCTGGTAGGTGTGAGCGTAAGCCCACTCACGCAAGGCCGACTGGATGAAGCGTTCGGCCTTGCCATTGGTCTGTGGGCGGTAAGGTCGGGTAAAGCGGTGCTTGATGCCCAGCTCATGGCACAGCGCGGCGAAGGCGCGGCTGCGAAAGGCCGAGCCATTGTCGGTGAGCAAGCGCTGGATGGTCACGCCCAGGCGCTGGTAGTAGGCCACTGCGTCCTTGAGGAACTGGACGGCGCTGGGGAAGCGCTCGTCGGGGTGGATGTCGGTGAAGGCCACGCGGGCGTGGTCATCGATGGCCACGAAGACGAAGTCCCAGCCGGCCCCCTCAACGGTATCGCGTCGGTTGCCCGTGACCCGGTGGCCAGGGCGCTGGATACGTCCCAGCTTCTTGATGTCGATGTGCAGCAGATCGCCGGGGCCTGATGCTCGTAGCGCACCACCGGCTCGGCCGGCTCCAGGTCGGCCAGGTGCGACAGACCGGCGCGGGCCAGGACGCGGCTGACGGTGCTGGCTGACACGCCCAGCGCCTGGGCGATGCGCGCTTGGGTCAGCCGCTTGCGGCGCAGCTCCACGATAGCCAGCGCCTTGGCCGGCGCAATCGCTCGGGGCGAGACCGTCGGGCGCGAGGACGCATCGGCCAAGCCCGCCTGGCCCTGAGCCAGAAAGCGGCCCAGCCATTTGCGCACAGTCGGCGCGGTGACCCCATAGGCGCGGGCCGCTTCAGGCACACAAACTTGATGGGCGATCAATTGCTGGACCATTTCGAGGCGACGTAGGAAGGTCAATCGGGCATGCTTATGGGTGTTCATCCGGCCGGGCTCCTTGAGTGAACTGGGGGGTTGGCGATTTCCAGTTTCTCAAATCCGGTTCGGATGAACCATGCATACAACCTATTGAATCTTCACACCTAGCGATCGAGGATGTCCTGCAACTGCCCGACCAGATTCGAACGGGCATGCTCGATATGTTGATCGCTCAGGCGCACGGCGAGTCTGGCGTCGCCGCTGGCGATGGCTTGGGCGATGGCGGCGTGCTCATCCCAGAGGGTGCTGCGATGCGCCGCGCTGCGATGGACCGCTCCCATCACGCGTCGCAGATGCACCCAGTAATGGCGCGCGCTTTCGCCGATCAAGGGGTTGCCGGAGGCGTCGTAAATGGCGTTGTGAAAGGCCAGATCGGATTCGATGTTGGTCTTGAGATCGGCGCTTCGGGCGGCGATGCGACCGCGCTCGATGAGGGTGGGGTCGATGACGGCGCGGGCCTGGGCCGCCAGGCGCGCGGCCAGCGCGTCGAGCGCGCCGCGGACTTCATACAGATGCGCGACCCAGGCGGGGTCGAGCTGGGTGACCTGCACGCCGCGGCCCGGCGCATCTTCGATGAAGCCATCTTTTTTCAGCAGGCGCAGTGCCTGTAGTACCGGTGAGCGCGAGACGTGCAATTGCTCGGCAATCTCTTCCTGGGTGATGCGTTCGCCAGGCGCGAGGGAGCCATCGGTGATCGCGTCCAGCAATACGCGGTAGACGGTGTCGACGAAGTCGGTACGGACAGGGAGCTTTTCAGGATGCAGTTGCATAAGAAAATTCTAGCTTGGATACAGAGCTCGGAATACATGGATATCGATCGCACGCGTTCGGAACGTCGATGGCCGCTGGTCGATCTGCTTGTGATCGCGGCGGTTTGCGTCAATGCCGGCCAGGTGCTCATCCGGGCGTATAGCGCGGCGCCTGCGCCGGTGGCGCAGGCCGGGCCGTGGTACGGCATGGCGGCGGCCTACGGCGGCTTGTGCTGGGTGTCGAGCCGTGTGGCAGGCAGGTGGCAGTGGCTGGCGCGGGCGTTGTTCCTGCTGGTGGGCACGGCCTGCCTGATGTTCATGGTGCAGGGCGAGCCTTTGCCGGCCGGGCCTTCCATGCACTGGTATGACTGGTTTGTGCTTGGCGCCTGTTCCGCGCTGTGCGGCGGGCTGGGGCGCGGGTCGGGTGCGGGCTGACGGACATCCGGTTCATATTCAGAAACACATGGCTAGGGATAACCCCTTGATTCGGCGGGCCAGATTTTCGCTATTCTTTGTATACAGAGTTCAGAGTTCAATATCTGGCCAATTTTTGGAGAGAGACGAGATGAGTTCGAAGATTCAGGATCAGCACGAGCGCGCGGTCAGCACCGGCGGCACGACGGTGAAAAAACTGATCCCTTACGGCGGTTACTTCACCAACAGCGTGCCCGGGCACGATCCCGAATTGACCGAGGTCGGCCCCGGCACGCCGGCCGGCGAATATCTGCGCCGCTTCTGGCATCCGGTCTGTATGTCGATGGAGCTGACCGACACGCCGCGTTTTCTCAAAATCATGGGTGAGGAACTCGTGGCGTTTCGCGATGGCAGTGGCAGCATCGGTCTGCTGCATGCCCACTGCGTGCACCGCGGCGCATCCCTGGAATACGGCAAGATCGAGCAGCACGGCATCTCATGCTGCTATCACGGCATGGTGTTCGATGTGGACGGCACCTGCCTGCGGGTGCCGTTTCCCGAAGGCGAAGAGGAAGAGGGCGAGCGCTATCGTTGCTCGATCCGGCAGGGGGCGTACAAGGCGTTCGAGCGCAACGGTCTGGTCTTCGCCTACATGGGGCCGCCCGACGAGGAGCCGCCTTTCCCGGAGTGGGAGGGAGACTTCACGGTCGCGGAGACGGACGAGCTGGTGCCTTACAGCAACTTCCAGCACTGCAACTGGCTGCAGGTGCAGGACAACGCGGCCGACAACTATCACACCATGGCATTGCACGCCAAACGCCAGGTGACCGGCGAGCACTACCAGGGCACGACCTTTGACGAGGTGGGTGCCGCGTCGATGGAGGTGCCCCCCGACATGCAGTTCGTCCCCGTGCACGGAGGCCGCAGCCTGGCTTGCGCGGGGGCGCGCCGCTCGGATGATGAGCGTATGCACATCCGTGTTCAGCACCAGGTGCTGCCCAACTTCAGCCTGCATGCTTACACATCCGAAGATGGCAAAAAGAAGAAGCTCTTTAGTCGTTTTCATATGATCCGCTGGACGGTGCCGGTCGACGATCACAACAGTAAGATGATCGGCTGGCGCGTCATGGGCCCGGGCGTGGACACGCGCGGCATCGGCGACAAGAGCATGGTGGGCTATGAGACCATCGATTTTCTCGAGGGCCAGGTCGCCATGCGCCGGCCGGAGCGCTTCGGCCAATATGCGCTCGAGGATCTTCCGCCCATCCCGCCCGATCACCGCGCCCGGGCCAACTACAAGGATTGCCAGTACGCGCCGGGCGACTATGAGGCCATCATCAGCCAGCGGCCCATCGCGGTGCATGCGCTGGAGAACCCGACAAAGTTCGACGCGGGCTTGTATGTGTTTCGCAAGTTGCTGCGCGATGCCGTGCGGGGCAAGAACCCCAACGCCAGCCCGGAGCAGTTCGCGCAATGGCTGCGCGATTGTTCCGGCAACCCCAATAGCTACTGCTCGGGCAATGTGTTCGAGCTGCCAGTGGGCCGCACCACCGAGGAGGAAATCACCTTGCGCCGCCACCTTGCCCGCCAGGTGGTGCAGATCATCACTGAGGCCGACGGTCTGCGCGGCGCGCAGCGGCACGCCTTTGTGACCGACAAAATGGAAGCCCTGCAGCAGGAAGTGTTGGCGCGGAGGATGGCTTGAACGCGCCGGCCTCGTCGCCCGCGCTGCAGGCCATGGCCGGCTTGGACATCATCGAGGTCCAACTGAGGGCCATACGCCTGCAGGCGCAGGGCATTCTTGCATTCGAGCTCACCCATCCGGGCGGCGCGGAATTGCCCGCCGCGCAGGCGGGCGCACATATCGACGTGCATCTGCCCGGCGGGCAGGTGCGCTCCTATTCGCTGGCGGGCGACCCCGCGGACCGCTCGCGCTGGATACTGGGAGTCCTGCGCGAACCCAAGAGCCGTGGCGGTTCGCGCGCCATGCATGAGAGCTTGCGCGTGGGCGACATCGTCAAGGTGGGCCTGCCGCGCAATGCCTTCGGGCTGGCGCCGGAAGGTGAGCACGCCGTGCTGCTGGCTGGCGGCATCGGTATTACGCCGCTCAAGGCCATGGCCCATGCGCTCGCCGCACAAGAGCGCTCGTTCGAACTGCATTACTGTGCACGCACTGCGGGCCATGCGGCGTTCGTCGACGAGTTGCGGGCGCTGCTGCCCGAAGGGCGGTTGCATCTGCACTTCGATGACGGTGACAGCAGCAAGGGTCTGGACATTGCCGCCTTGCTGGCCGATTACGAGGCTGGCCGCCACGTCTACTACTGCGGACCCGCCGGGTTCATGGCCGCTTGCGCCCAGGCCAGCAGCCACTGGCCCGGCGCTGCAGTGCACAGCGAACACTTCAAGGCGCCCGAAGTGGTGCGTCCCGAGGGCGCGGGCGACGGCAGTTTCGACGTCGAGCTGTCTCGCAGCGGAGTGACCGTGACGGTGCAGCCGGATCAGACGATCGTGCGGGCGATGGAGCTGGCGGGCTTGCGTGTTCCGACCTCCTGCCTATCCGGCTTGTGCGGGGCCTGCAAGGTGGACTACCTCGAAGGAGAGGTGGATCACCGCGACTTCGTATTAAGCGACGAAGAGAAAGAGCATTGCCTGACGGTCTGCTGCTCGCGGGCGCGAAGCGCCAGGCTGGTGCTGGACTATTGATCCGGCCGGGGCGGCGCGCGCGCCGCCCCGCTGCCGTGCGCCGGCAAGAGGGCACGCAGACGATCAATCGAGGATGCGCCCGGGGTTGAGCGTATTGTCCGGATCCAGCGCCCGCTTGATGCGCTGCAGCAGTTGCAGTTCCCCGGCGCTGCGCGTGTAGCCGAGAAAGGGCTTTTTCAGAAAGCCGATACCGTGTTCGGCGCTGATGGTGCCCTGGCGGCCCCGCAACGCGCTATAGACGATCTCTTCGACGTTGAACCATTCGCTCTCCGGATGGGGGCCGGTGAGGATATGGATATTGTTGTCGCCCAGGTGGCCCATGAACAGATGCCGGGCTTGCGGGTAACGCTGCTGCAAGGCGCGTTGGACCTGATCCACGAAGTCGGGCATCTGGGCCATCGGCAAGCCACAGTCGAAATTGACTGTGGGTTTGAGCGCAGACATCAGTTCCGGGATGCTTTCGCGCAGGCGCCAGAATTTGTCGGCATCGGCCAGGCTCGCGGCTACGGCGCAGTCGGTCACCAGGCCATCGTCATAGGCGCGGGTGAGCGCGGCCTCCAGGTTCGCGTGCGACTCGGTGCCGCCGCTGGCCTGGATGAGGACGCTCCATGCGCTGCCCGGACCCAGCGGAGAGGCCACGCCGGTCAGTTCGCTGGCCTGTTGCAGGAACTGCGTTGACATGAACTCATAAGCGGTCAGCTGCGGGCCGAGCGTGACCCGCAGGTGACGCAGCAGGGCGGCCAGCGAGGCGATGTCGGGGATCTGGGCCAGGGCCGTGGCCGACGCGCCGGGCGGGGGCTGCAGCCGCAGCGTCAGACGCGTGATGATGCCCAGCGTGCCTTCCGAACCGATAAACAGAAAGCGCAGGTCCAGGCCCGAGCTGTTTTTGACCAATCGGGTCAGCGAGGTGACGACCTCGCCATCGGCGAGCACGGCTTCGATGCCAAGCACCGAGTCGCGCAAGGTGCCATAGCGCAGCACCTGAGTCCCGCCGGCATTGGTGGCCGCATTGCCGCCGATCTGGCAACTGCCGCGAGCCGCGAAATCCACCGGGAAGAACCAGCCTGCGGCAGCCGCGGCCTCTTGCACCTGTTGCAGCGTCGCGCCGGCCTGCACCTGCATGATGCCCTCGACGTCGTCCACGTACTCGATGCGGTTCATGCGGCCCATGTTGATGACGACATCGCCATCGGCGGGCACGGCGCCGCCCGCCAGGCCGGTCAAGCCGCCCTGCACGGTAATGCGGTGTCCCTCGTGGCGCGCCTGGCGTACCAGGGCGGCGACGTCGTCCGTGCTGGCAGGCTGGTGCACGGCGCGCGGCACCCCGCGCGTCAGGCCGCTCCAGTCGCGCAGATAGCGCTCATCGACGCTCATGCCTTCTTCTCCACGACCGGAGCAGGGGTGGCGCTGCTCGAGCCCATGGTCGAGGCGATCTGCACGCCGCCCAGGCGCTCGATCAGCGCGGCCTGATCCGCCTTGGCCTGCCGATCCACGTCCTCGGGATTGCAGATCGCATACAGCGCGGCCTTCATGTCGGCCAGTACCGTGGCATAGGCGGGGTCGGCGGCCAGGTCATGGAGCTCTTCGGGGTCCTGCTCGAGGTTGAAGAGCTCCGGCTCGAAACGGACATAGTGGTGATACTTCCACGGGCCTTTCCGGAGCATGAAGCCTGCGGTGTTGCTGCCGGCGGCGTGGTACTCGCTCAGAATGGCGCGCTGCGGATCGAATGGCTGTCGGTGAGCGCAAACAGGGATTTGCCTGGGCGCTGATCCATATAGGGCCCGGCATCCAGGCCCACGGCCTGCAGTATGGTGGGATACAGATCGAGCAAGTCCACGGGCGTCTCGCACACCCCGGGGGAGACATCGGGGCCAGCCAGCAGCATGGGGATCCCCACGCTTTCCTGGTAGAGCGTGGATTTGCCCCACAGGCCTCGGGCGCCGACATTGTCGCCGTGGTCGGAGGTGTAGACCACATGGGTGGAGTCCTTCAGCCCCAGGGTCTCCAGTTCGCTCAAAATGCGTCCGACATTGCTGTCCAGAAAGCTGCACAGCGCGTAATAGGCCAGGAACGCACTGACGCGCTCGTTCTCATCGGCAAATGTCTCTTCGCTGCGTTCGAACTCGGCGTAGGCCTGCACCCAGGGATGGCGCTCGTAGCCTTGCTTGGGGTGCAGTTTGGCTTGGGGGATCTGGCGGGCGTCATACAGCGCATAGAAGGCCTGCGGCGCGATGAGCGGGAAGTGCGGCGCGACCAGGCCGACATACAGGGCAAAGGGTCTATCCTTGGCGGCGGCATTGCGCAGCCAGTCCAGGGTGCGCTCGGTCACCGAACGATCGTAGGCGGTGTAGGGGGACTCGCCGATGCCGATGCGCTCGCCCAGCATGCGCTTGCGGCCTTGCGAGGGCAGATACGGGTCTCGTATCGATGCCCAGACCATGCCGTGGCCACCCAGCACGTGCATGGGGATATGCTCGGCATCGAAGCCGACCGGATCTTCTTCGTTGCGATAGTGCAGCTTGCCTATGCTTTCGACCCGCACGCCGTGCTCCTGCAGGGCATGTCCCCAGCCGGAGGGATCGCCGATGTAGGGCATCGCGTTATCCCAATGCCGGGTCTGGTGCACACGCTGCCCGGTCGCAAACGCCGCCCGGGCCGGTACGCAGATGGGGCTGGGCGTATAGGCGTTGGGAAAGCGCACGCCGCGGGCGGCCAGGGCATCGAGATGAGGGGTCTTGATAAAAGGATGTCCGGAGCAGCCCATGAACGCGGGGTTGTGCTCATCCGACATGATGACAACGATGTTTCTGCCTTTCATTGCATTTCCTAAAGATCGCTGGGGCGTTCGTGCCAGCCTCACGCTTCGGGCACGTAGCCGCTTTCCTTGACCACGGCGGACCAGAACTGGCTTTCCTGCTGTAGCTGCTGTTGCAAGCGCTCAGGAGCGGTGACCAGGGGTTCGAAGAACTGCTGGCGCATGATGGCTTCAAAGCCTTGCGACTGCACTGCGCCGGCCATGGCCTTGGTCAGCGCCTGCCCCGCGGCTGGGGGCAAGTCCTTGCGGCCCAGCAGCATGAAGTATTCCGATTGCGTGAGCGTGGGGTAGCCTGCGGCGGCGAAGGTCGGCACGTCATGCAGGGCGGGTGACGGCGCCGAACCGGTGGTCGCCAGGATGCGGATTTTGCCCGCCTTGTGCATGGGGATCAGGTTGGGCAGGGTGGTGATCAGCGCCGGCAGGACTCCGCCCATGGTGTCGGTCAGCGCGAGCGACCCGCCTTTGTAGGGGATGGGCGTGAGCGGCACCTTGCTTGCGCTCGCGAGCATCATGCCCAGAAACTGCATCACCGTACCGGCGCCCGGCGTGCCATACACGGCGAATTTAGGATCCTGGCGGGCCAGCGCCAGAAACTCGGCCAAGGTCTTGGCGGGGCTGTCGGCGCCCACCGCAAAGCCGAAGTCAAACTTGCAGGCGGTGCCCAACGCAGTGAAGTCGGTGGGCTGATAGTGGATGGATTTGTACAGGTAGGGATACAACGTCAGATTGGTCGACGGTGTGAACAACAGCGTATTGCCGTCGTTGGCCGCGTTGAGCAATGCGTCGACGGCGATACGGCCGCCTGCGCCCGCCTTGTTCTCCACGATCATGCTGTAGCCGGCGGCGCGCATGCCCTCGGCCAGCGCCCGAGCGACCAGGTCTATCGCCCCGCCAGGGGCGAACCCGACCAAAAGGCGGATAGGGGAGCTGGCTTTGGGCTGCGCGATCGGCAGCGCACTACAGCAAACGGCCGCGCCCAGGGCGCGCAGCAGGTGTCTGCGGGGAATATTCATCATTGTCTCCGTATCGGCACTTGTGGACGTGCCTGCTTGGCCGACAGCGTAAGGCTGGGCCAAGCGAGAGGACAAATATTATTTTTCGTGCCACAATATAGTTTTTTTCTTATGCCTTGATGGCCCAACGATCCCAGACCGGTCTGGCCGACGCGTTGACGCGCGCGGGCTCAGCGGAGGTTGCCGCGCAGATGGATGTTCGGCGGCCGTTGCAGGCCCAGGTTTTCACGCAGCGTCTTGCCTGGATAGGCGCCACGGAAGATGCCGCGCCGTTTCAATTCCGGCAAAACGTGGGCGACCACATCGCGCAAGCCGTCGATCAGGCGCGGCTGGATCAGGGCAAAACCGTCCGTGGCTTCGGCCTCCAGTCGAGATCACTTCCGGGATACTGATGGCATGCGCGATGGCTTTGCGGACCCGGATATCCTGCAGCAACGGCTTGTCCATGTTGTAGAAGAACTGGATGTGCGGCCCGCCGAGATCCTTGACGTCATGCGTCGGGTGTTTCCACATCGACCAGATTGGCGAAGGTGGATTTGCGGCGTGGATGGACTTTCTTCAGCGTCAGGATGGAGTACGCGACATCTGCGGAGCTGAAGGGTTTTCCGTCATGCCACTTTACGCCTGTGCGCAGATGGAAGGTATGGCGCAGCGCGTCGGGGCTTTGCTCCCACGAAACGGCCAGGGCTGGCACGAGCTTGAGGTCCGCATCGTGGTCGACCAGACCTTCGAGGATCTTGGCGCCGATGGCCTCGGGCCCGTTGCGATCGATCTGCGTCAGCACCGCGGGCTCGTTGGCATACTCGGTCACCGTGCCGGCGGATTTTCCGAACACCAGGGCCGGAACGGCGCCTTGGGCAGCGATGGCCAGGCCGAGGAAAAGATTGAACCGCCTGCGAGTAAAAAGCATGATGTTTTCCGCAGTGAGCGGAGCGAATTCCAGAGACTGGGAATCCTATATTTCATCGCCGCAGCGGTCTAATCATAAGAAAACATATGAATATCCGCGCAGCGGTAATTTGCTTAACACCTGAAGGCCGGGTGTGTTTGTCGTTCGCGAGTGCGCTGCGGCGTCGGGTCCTTGTGCGTGGCTCGTCCGGCCGGGGCGACGCGGCGCACCGGCAAGACCGTGTCGCCAGGTGCTAAGGCTGGGCGATGATGCGTCCGGTGAGCAGCTTGCTCTTGACCAGATCCTTCATGACCACAATGAGCGCCTGCCCGACGGCCTGAGAGGCTGCCGCCTGGGCGTCGCCCGGCATGCGGACGATGGACTGCACGCGCGTGATGGCAGGCCGGACGACTTTGCGCTCTTCGATGTGCCGGTCGTGCTTGCCGAGATCCAGGCCGGCGCTGGCCGGAAGGACGGCAAAGGCCAGCCCTTCGCGTACCAATGCATAGTTGAGATCGGGATCGTTGATTTCGTATTTGACGTTCAACGGGCAGTTCAGGTCGATCGCCGTGCGCTCGATGAGACGGCGTAAATCGTGATCTCTGTCCGGGGCGACCAGCGGGCGCGAGCCGATGGCGGAAAACGCGATGGTCTTGCCTGCGCGTTCGAAGAGCGAAGCGCGGCCAAACAGCGAGAACCCTTCTTCGTAGATGGGGGTGCAATCCAGCCCAGGCAACTCGAACGCGTTGGGCATCAAGGCGACATCCAGTTGGCGGGTTTCCAGCGCCGTGCGCATTTCGCTGGACAGCGCCGACGACAGCAGCAAGCGCACGTCAGGCAGCTCGCGTTCGACATGGCGCAGCAGCGGGGCGACCAGCACCCGCGCCAAGGAGCGCGACAGGCAGACCCTGACCGGCCCGCGCGGCTTGCCGGGCGGGCCCGGCACATCGATTTTGAGCGCATCCAATTGCGCCAGTATGGAGGAGGCGCGTTGCCGGAGGCGCTCGCCTGCCGGCGTCAATGTCACCCCCTTTGCACGTCGCTCGAACAACGTGATCCCCAGTTCGGATTCCAGCGCGGCGACATGCTGGCTCAGTGCCGGCTGCGCCACGCGTAACGCCGCCGCCGCGACCGAGAAACTGCCGCACTGTGCAATTTCGAGAAAGTATCGCAGCTGTCGAGGAGTCATTGGATAAGGAGGTGGTGTTTCAAATCACAAAGCCTGAGTCAAGGAGAGGCGCGGATGCGGATACGGCATGCCTCGACTATCGGCGGGCTGCCGTGCTTTCAGGGTGGCCCATCGGATGTTAGCCGCTCAAGCTGGGTGCTACGAGGGTATGTCTTTTCAACGCGTCACGCGGCCGCCTAGTCGATCACGCACAGCGCCGGCATGGAAAGCGCACGCTTCGCTGATCCTGCATGCGGAGCGGGCAGAAGGTTTCCGTTGCGCCCCGGAGGACTGGGGGTTGAGAGTCGTTCATAATGCAATCAATTCTCAATATTGTTTGTAGACGGCGAGCCTGATGGCGACCCTATCACGGAGGATGAATGACGGATTACGACATCGCAACTGTGCCGCAAGGCCGCCTGCGGGGACAACGCAAGGGGGCGTGAGCGCCTTTCTTGGCGTTCCTTACGCCGAGCCGCCAGTGGGCGCGCTGCGCCTGCGCTCGCCCCGGCCTTGCCAGTCCTGGAGCGGTGCGCGGGATGCCTTGCGGCCCGGGCCGGCGAGTTTGCAGACGCCGCTGGGCAATCAGAGCTGGCTCAACGAACCGCCGGCCGCCCAGTCGGAGGATTGCCTGTTTCTCAATGTGTGGACACCCTCGACCTCGGGCCGTCAGCCGGTTCTGTTGTGGGTGCATGGCGGCGCTACCCGCAATGGCAGTGGCGCGGCCGGTGCCATCGATGGTGCGGCGCTGGCCGCGCATGGCGTGGTGGTGGTGACGATCAACTATCGGTTGGGCGCGCTGGGCGGGTTGGCGCATCCGTTGCTCGCCGACCCTGACACCGGCTTGTGCGCCAACTGGGGGCTGCAGGACAAGCTGGCCGCCTTGCGCTGGGTGCGCGACAGTATCGCGGCCTTCGGGGGCGATCCGGCCCGGGTCACGCTGGCTGGGCAGTCGTCGGGGGCGGCCAATGTCGCCCTCATCGCCCAGCATGGGCTGGAGGCCGGACTGTATCGCGGCATCATCACGCAGAGCCCGCCCTTGTTTCGCCCGCCCATGTTCGCGGAGATGGAGGCCGCCAGCGCCTATACCGAGGCGCTGAGCGCGTCGTTGGGCGTGGACGTCGCGGGCCTGCGTCAGATCGATGGTGCCGTGCTGCAACAGCAGGAGCAGGCATTTGCGGTCTCGGCGGCTTTCAAGCGGCCGGCTACGGCGCCGGTGCGTGACGGCCAACTGATACGGCAGTGGCCATACGATGCTCCGGCCGCCCGGGTGCCGCTGCTGGCGGGGTGGACGGCCACCGAAGCGGACTTCTGGTTTGATCTGACCGACGGCCAGGGGCAGCGCCTGTCTCCCATGCAGGCGCCGGCCACGCTGGCCGAACTGCAGCCGCGTGCGGCCGCCCTGGTCGCGGCCCACTATGCTTTCGCCCAGGCGCCCGACGTGCGCGAGGTCATCGACCTCTACGCCCAGGGGCACGACACGGCGCCAGCCATCTGGCGAGCGCTCTATACCGACCTGGTATTCCGAGCGCCGATGCTGCATATGCTGGCGCGCCATGCTCGCGCCGGGATGCCGGCCTGGGCGTACGAATTCGGGTTTCCGGTCGCCGGCAGCGCCGACAGTTCACCGCATGCGGCGGATGTTCCTTTCGTGTTCGGCAATACCGGCCAGGCGCACGTGAGCCAGAAAATAGGGCGGCCCGCCGAAGCGTTGGCCGTGTCGCAGGCCATGATGGGGCGTTGGCGTGATTTCATTGTCGACCAATCGCCAGGCTGGTCCGGGTTTGATCCCGCCCGCCCGGCGGTGATGCGTTTTGGCCTGGACGGCGAGCATGCTGCCCCTGTGCACGCAGCCTCGGCGGCGGGCTTGTGGCCCGGGTATTTCTCTGCGACGCAGGCGTGAAAGACGACTAGCGTGCCTCGCCGACGATTTTGGTTGGCCCATCATCAATGTACGTACATAATGAATAACAGCAAAGTATTCTATGTACGGATGTAGACGAAGAGCTATGCCGGGCCACCAAAGGAGAGTGAGGATGCGCAATTGGATTGCGGGTGTTCTGCTGGGCGCTGCGGGCGCGGTTGCGGCGGCGCAGGCGGCCTACCCCGAGCGGGGGGTCAAGATCATCGTGCCGTATCCGGCCGGGCAGACCACGGATGTGATTGCTCGCGCCATCGGGCAGGAACTCGGCCAAGCCCTGGGCCAGTCCTTTTTCGTGGATAACCGTGGGGGCGCCGGTGGCATCATCGGGATGGAGGCTGCCAAGCGCTCGGAGGCCGATGGCTACACGCTGCTGATGACGGCCAGCGGCCCGGTGGCGATCAATCCGGGGCTCTATAGCAAGCTGCCCTACAACGTCGAGAAAGACTACGAGCTCGTCGCGCTGGTGGCCATGGTGCCGCTGTTTCTGGTGGTGCGATCGGACTTCCCCGCCAACAATGTGCGCGAACTGCTCGACCACGTGAAGCAGCATCCGGGGCAGTTGAACTATGGCTCGGGCGGCAGTGGGCTGACCAATCATCTGGCGATGGAGATGTTCAAGAGCCAGGCGGGCCTGAACCTGACGCATGTGCCCTACCGGGGAGCCGCCGCCGCGCTGACCGGGCTGATCAGTGGCGATGTCGCCGTGATGTTCGAGGCCGGGCCGGCCATCATGCCGCACGTGCAGGCCGGCACCTTGAAGGTGTTGGCCGTCGGCGGCAAGGAGCCGGCGCGCGCCTTCCCCAAGGCCGCGCCCGTGTCCGAGGCAGGCGTGCCAGGCTACGAGGCGCAGGCCTGGATCGTGCTGCTGGCGCCGGCGGGTACGCCTCGGCCGGTCGTCGACATGCTCAATGCGGCAACGCGCAAAGCGCTGGGCCGCGCGGATCTGCAGGACAAGCTCGCGGGCCTGGGCGCCGAGACCGTGTCGGCCAGCCCCGAGCAGACGCGCGAATTCATTGCGCGCGAACTATCGGTCTGGGGGCAGGCCGTCAAAAGTTCCAACGCTCGGGTGGATTGATCCGCGCGCCTCGACGCTCGGATAAGAACCGTCGATCAGCGTGTGGGTCGACAGCACCAGGTCGCGCACCGCACGGCGGCTGATCTTGCCTTGTGGATTGCGCGGCAGTGCAGCGACCGCGATGTGGGCGCGTGGATGCTTGTAGCGGGCCAGCTGCGCTACGCGCTGTCGCGCGGCCTCATGCCAGGCCGGGGCCGCGTGTTCGGCCACGGCGATGATGACCTCGCCCCAATAATCGGAGGGCAGCGCCACCACGCAGATATCGCCGCAATCCGGCATGCCGGCCAGCGCGGCCTCGATTTCGTCGGGGTATATCTTGTAGCCGCCGCTTTTGATGACGTCTGCCATCCGCCCCAGAAGCCAGAGCCTGCCGTGCTCGTCGATGCGGCCCAGGTCGCCGGTGCGATGCCAGCCATCGGCAGGCGGGGCGTGGAAGCCTTCCTGGTCGATGTGCCCGATATACATATGCCGCGAGCGCAGTTCGATTTCGTCGTGGTCGTTGATACGCAACTGCACACCGGGCGCGGGCCATCCCAGGCAGGCACCCTCGGCCGGATTGGCGTCAAAGCAGGCTTGCGTGGCTTGGGGATCCAGCACGGTGATGGGGTTGACGTTCTCGCTCTTGCCGTAGGTGATGCGTACGGTCGGGCCGAACATGGCGCGGGCCTTGGCATACAGGCCTGGGGTGAGGGTCTGCGTGCCGGTGAAGACACACCGCACACTGGGGAATCGTTCACCGTCGAATGACGCGGCCAGTTTGGCCAGCATCGTCGGCGGAGCGAAGACCGCGTCCAGCGTGCCGCTGCGCAATTCGCGGCCGACTGCCTCCCGTTCCACCCCTTTGAGCAACACCGCTGTGCCACCGTGATCCAACCAGGCTCGCGCCTGCATGGATGCGCCGTGGACGTAAGGCGTCATCAGCAGCACCCTGGAGCCAGGCCCCGGCGTGAAGGGCAGGACGGCCCGCAGTATCACGGCGGCCAGCCAGCGGCGGCCCTGGTCGTAGAGCAGGGCTTTGGGCTTGCCCGTGGTGCCCGACGAGAAGATCACGCGGCCGGGGTCCGCAGCATTGACGGCGGGCAGCACCGGCGGCGTGTCCAGGGGCGCGATGTCTTCGCAAAGTACAAGCGCTGCCCCGAGGTCGGCGACGGTCGGAGCCAGGGCGCGGTCGGTGATGATATGGCGCATGGGGGTGAGCTGCTGGGCCCACATGATCTCGTCACGGGTGTAGGCGGCGTTCAGGTGCACCAGGCAGGCGCCGCTGATCGTCACGCCATAGTCGGCCCACACTGCCGCGCCGCCGTTGGGCAGATAGATGCCGACATAGTCGCCGGCGCCCACGCCTTGGGCCTGCAAGGCGCAGGCCAGCGCATGAGCGCGGCCGTTGAGGTCCGCGAAGCTCAGTTGGGCATGGCCATCATCGACGGCGATCGCTTGCCCGAAGCGTTGGGCCAGGGTGTGCAGTTCTCGCGACCAGGCGATGGTGTCGGTCATGCTCAACTCCGAAACAGCGTGCGGACATCGTCGACCTGGGCAAGGCTGGCCAGCCGATCGTACAAAATGCCTTCTGCCGGCATATCGGCAGGTTGAGGCTGTCTGCGCCAGATGGCCAGGCAGTCGTCGAACTTGGCGCGCAGCTCCGTCTCGGATAGGGGCCGATGAGCATGGCCGCGTGGATACCGGATCTCGCCCGATTGCAGAACCCGTCCGTCGTGCAAGGTAATCGTGACCGTGTCGTGGCGTGAAAAGGCGCCGTCCTCGGGGTCGGCCTCATCGATCAGCCCGATATCCACCACGCCGTAGAGTGCCCGCAGTGCCGGTTCATTGACAAAACCGTCGTCAAGTTCAGACAGTCCGACCTTGCCGCGGGCCAGCGCGGCGGCTACTGCGAACTGAGCACTGAACTTGGCTTCCAACGCCGTCACGGGGGCGGTGTTGCGCAGCATCGAGGCCTGAGGCCGGCCAATGCCGATCTCCACCCGCTGCACCTGCGACGCGTTGACCGAATGCTCGCGCGACAAGTCGATCACCGCGTCGATGACACGATGGCCGGAGTAGCAAACGGGATATTTCTTGATGGACAGGCCGGTCTTGAGAATGCGGGGCTCGGATCGGACGTAGGGGCGCTCACGGTCGGCCCGCCCGTGTGGCGACAGGGCGGCAAGAAATCCCGCATGATGCTCCAGCGCATCGAAGGCGGCTGTCAGCCCCAGACCGGTCAGGCTGATGGCCTCGAAGGCCAGCGCTGCGGATCGGCCGGCGTGCAGAGGCTTGGCCATGGTGCCGAAATTGGCGACCAGGCCGCTGGCCAGACTGGCGGCGATGGCCAGCGCCCGAGCGGCGTCGGCGGCCTTAAGACCGCGCAGAAAGGCCAGGGCGGCCGTAGCGGCCACGGTGCCGAATACGGCGGTGGGGTGCCAGCCCTTGATGTGATACGGATCCGGCTCGCGTGAGGTCAATTCGGCCCAGACTTCGTAGCCCACGATGTAGGCGCGCAGGCAGTCGCGGCCCGATGCGCCTTGCACGTGCGCCTGAGCCAGAATGGCAGGCGTGAGCACGGTGCTGGGATGGCCCGACAATGCCACGTCGTCATAGTCCAGCGCGTGGCCGGCTACGGCGTTGACAAAGGCGGCTTGCGCCGGCGGCAGCGACTCGGACCCAAACCATAGGGGGGCCTGCCCCTTGCCCCCTATGCTGCGGGCGTGCTCCAGCGCGATGCGGGTGACGTCCTCGTCGCTGGCCGCCAGCGCCACGGCGATGGTGTCGGTCATGCCCTGGCGGGCAATGGCCTCGGCCTGCGCCTGGCGCGGACCGAACTCGGGATTGGCGATATAGGCGCCCAGCGCCTGGGTCAGTCCTGTCATGAGGGTCTCCGGGGCGGGGCTCAAAACGAGCGTGGCATGCCCAGCATATGCTGGCCGATATACGAGAGGATGAGGTTGGTCGAGATGGGGGCAATCTGCAGCAGACGCGTTTCGCGCCATTTGCGTTCGACGTCATATTCGCGCGCAAACCCGAAACCGCCATGCGTCTGCAGGCAGGCTTCGGCAGCGTGCCATGACGCTTCGGAGGCGAGCATCTTGCCCATGTTGGCCTCGTCGCCGCATGGCAGCCCTGCCTCGAAAAGCGTGGCGGCTTTGCGCAGCATCAGGTCGGCGGCCTGGGTCTCGGCGTGCGCGCGTGCAATCGGAAACTGTATGCCCTGGTTTTGGCCGATGGGCCGGTCAAAGACGCGCCGATCGTTGGCATACGCCACGGCGGTACGGATGAACCACCGCGCATCGCCGATGGCTTCCGAGGCCACCAGAATGCGTTCGGCGTTCATGCCGTCCAGAATGTAGCGAAAGCCTTTGCCTTCCTGGCCGATCAGGCTGCTGGCAGGAATGCGCAGATTGTCGAAGAACACTTCCGTCGTGTTGTGATTGACCATGGCCTTGAGGGGGCGGATGTCCATGCCGTTGCCCAGCGCCGCGCGGATATCGACCAAAAAAACCGACAGGCCGTCGCTTTTCTTCTGGACGTCGTCGTACGGGGTAGTGCGCGCCAGCAATAGCATCAGATCCGACTGCAGGGCGCGGGAGGTCCAGACTTTTTGCCCATTGACGATATAGCTGTCGCCGTCTTTCACGGCGCGGGTCTTCAGCCGCGTGGTGTCGGTTCCGCTCGTGGGTTCGGTAACACCAAAAGCCTGAAGGCGCAGTTCGCCTCGCGCGATCGCGGGCAGATAGCGCGCCTTCTGCTCCGGACTGCCATGGCGCAGCAAGGTGCCCATGGTGTAAATCTGGGCGTGGCAGGCCCCGGCATTGCAGCCAGCGGCATGTATCTCTTCGAGGATGACGGCAGCCGCGCGCAGCGGCATGCCGCTGCCTTCATATTCTTCCGGTATCAGCGCGGCCAGAAAGCCGGACGCCGTCAGCGCCGCGACGAACTCGTCGGGGTAGCGTTCATCCTGCTCCAGGGCGCGCCAGTCCTCACCGGGGAACGAGTCGCAGATGCGGCGCACACTGTCGCGGATGTCGGGGAAATCATCGCCCAATGGCATGGAAAGCGGATTGGAATAGGTATCCATGATGCCTCGCAGCAGGTGTCAGGCGGCCAGCGATTCGCGTGCCGGGATAAAGCCTCGTGGCAGTCCTGCGCGGGCCAGTCCGCCGTACAGCGTGGCGTCGGGCAGCGTGGCTTGCAGCCGTTGGCGCACGCCAAGCAACGCCTCCAGGTCTATGCCGGTATCGATGCCCATCGACTCGAGCATGTAGGCGGCGTCCTCCATGACGATGTTGCCTGTGGCGCCAGGGGCAAAGGGGCAGCCGCCCAAGCCACCCAGGGACGCATCGAACGCGCGCACGCCGCAGTCCAGCGCCGCCAGCAGGTTGGCCAGCCCCGTGCCACGCGTATCATGGAAATGCGCGGCCACGGGCAGCGTCCCGACTTCGGCCAGCACCGCCTTGAAGACGCGGCGCACCAGTGCCGGGTGGGCATAGCCGACGGTGTCGGGCACGATGAGCTCATCGGCGCCGGCTTCGGCCAGGGCCACCGCATACCGGACCACATCATCGACCGGCGCGCGTCCCTCGTAGGAGCAGCCCAGCGCGGTGGCCAGTCCCCCGCAAAGGATGGGCCGGACTGGCTGCTCGCGCACCTGCTGCGCCATGGCGCGGAAATCGGCCAGGGATTCCTCGCGGCTGCGGCGTACGTTTTTCATGTTGTGGGTTTCGCTGACCGACATCACGAAATTGATTTTGTGCACGCCCAGCGCCAGGCCGCGCTCTGCCCCGCGCGTGTTTGGCACCAGCGCGGCCACCGTCAGATCCGGGATCTGCAAGGCGCCGAGAGTGACTTGCTCGGCATCCGCAAACTGGGGCAGAAGTTTGGGCGGCACATACGAGGTGACCTCGATTTCCGCTACCCCCGCCGCGGCTTCCTGGCGTATCCATTCCAGCTTGTCCTGCGTGGCCACGAAGGCGCTGACACTTTGCAAGCCGTCTCGCAGGCCCACTTCGCGCAGGCATACGTCTCTTGTCATGCTGCTCTCCCTAACGGCCCGTGAAGACCGGCTTGCGTTTTTCATTGAAGGCCAGCACGCCTTCTCGGCGATCGTCGGTGTCGATCAGATGGTTGTAGGCTTCGATCTCGAATCGAAAGGCTGTGCGCAGTTCCATCTGGCCGCCATAGCGCACGGATTTCTTGATCTGCCTCACCGACAGCGGCGCGTTGCCGGCAATGACCTCGGCCGTGGCAAGCGCAGCCGGCAGCACCTGGGCAGGGTCGTACAGCGCATTGGCCAGGCCCCAGTCCAGCGCCTGCCCGGCATCAAAAGGCCGACCGGTCATGAGGATCTCTTTGGCGCGACGGTCTCCGACGGCGCGTGGCAGATTCTGTGTGCCGCCGGCGCCAGGCATGATGCCCAGGGTGACCTCGGTCAAGGCAAAGCGAGCCTGCCGGCTGGCATAAACAAAGTCGCAGGACAGCGCCATTTCCAGCCCGCCAGCATAGGCGTGGCCATTGACGGCCGCGATGACTGGCAGCGGTAGGTCCACCAGCGTCCAGTACATGCGCTCGAACAGCTCATGCTGACGCTGCCAGGTTTCTCGGCTCATACCGTTGCGTTCTTTGAGGTCGCCGCCGGCGCAGAAAATTCGCTCGCCCGAGCCGGTGAGCACGACACAGCGAACCGCGCCGGCGTCTTCGGTCAGGCGGCTCCAGAGATCGAGCAGATCGCGCCCCATCTGGGTGTTGATCGCATTGCCGTTTTGCGCACGATCGAGCGTGACCAGTAAGGTGTGCGGGCCGTGCATGCGGGTGCTCACGGTCTCGTAAGCGGGAAGTTCCAGTGCCTGCGGATTCATAGACCTGTCTCCTGGGCTGCCGGGGTTCGTCCCAGCAGGACATGCGTATGCTCGCCCAGCGAGGGCGGGCCTGAGTGGGGCGGGGCCGTTGGCCGTCGAAACTCAGTGGCAGGCCGATGACATCCATTTCCGTGCCGGGTACGAGCTGGATGAGGTCGAGCGCCTGGGTTTGCGGATGCGACAGCATCTGGTTCATGTCGTTGACGGGCGAGCAGGGAAGGCCGGCTGCCTCCAGCCGCTCGAGCCAATAGGCGGTTGGGTGCCGCGCGAAGAGGGCATCGAGCGCGGCATACAGGCTGGCCTGATTGGCCACGCGGCTCGGGTTGTCGGCATAACGCGGGTCGCCTGGCCATTCCGGGTGACCGACGACCTGCGCCAGACTGCGAAACAGGCCGTCGTTGCCGGCCGCGACGACGATTTCGCCGTCCGCGGTGGCATAGCCTTTGTAAGGCACGATGCTGGCGGTGCCCGAACCGTGCCGAGCCGGTGTCTGGCCGCAAGCCAGTACTTGCGCGGCGATCAGGGACACCCAGGTCGTCGCCGTCTCGAACAAGGACACATCTACGATCCGGCCGCACCCGCTTGCCTGGCGCTGCAGCAGCGCGGCCAGCACACCGATGACCGCCCACATGCCCGTGCCCATGTCAACGATGGATGCACCCACGCGCACCGAGGGTCGGCCGGCTTCGCCGGTGGTGCTCATGATGCCGCCGAATGCTTGCATCAGCGGGTCGTAGCCCGGATGCTGCCGCAGCGGCCCGGCACCTCCGAACGCACCCATATTGCAATAGACCAGGGCAGGCTGGAGTGCCAGCAGCGCCGCGCCACCCAGGCCCAACGCGTCGACCTGACCGGGCCGCAGATTCTGCAGCACGACGTCGGCGCGCTCGGCGATGAAGCGCCGCAGGGTGTCGGCCTGCTCCGGGTCACGCAAGTCGCAGACGACGGATTGCTTGTTGCGGTTGAGCGCCTGAAACAGCGTCGCGGCGCCTTCCTGGAAGGGCGGGCCCCAGGCGCGCGCGGAATCGCCATCGGCCTGAACTACTTTGATCATGCTGCCGAAGTGGGCGCGCCCATCCCCAAGGAACCCATCATCTTCATGAAGGCGACTTCCTGCATCCAGGGGCCGGACGACCCTGTCATGTTGCCGGAAGGCTCGCTCAAGGGCGATTGGGAGGTGGAACTGGGCGTCGTCATCGGCCAGCGCGCACGCTACGTTCAAGAGGATGCCGCGCTGGATTACGTGGCCGGGTACTGCGTGGTCAACGACGTCAGTGAGCGCGAGTTCCAGATGGATCGCGGCGGCACCTGGGACAAGGGCAAGGGTTGCGACACCTTCGGCCCCATTGGCCCCTGGCTCGTCACGCCAGACGAGGTACCCGACCCGCAGGCGCTGGATCTGTGGCTGGACCTCAACGGCCAGCGCATGCAGACCGGCAACACGCGCACGATGATTTTCAGCGTCAAGACCATCGTCAGCTACGTCAGCCGCTTCATGACGCTGCTGCCAGGTGATGTCATCATCACGGGCACCCCGCCTGGCGTGGGCCTGGGGATGACGCCGCCCGTTTTTCTGCGCGAAGGCGACGTGATGACCCTGGGCGTGCAGGGCCTGGGCAGCCAGCGCCAGCGCGTGGTGGGCTTCGCGCGCTAGCGCCGGTGGCCAGGCGCTCAGCCGGAACGGGCCGACAGGCGCAGCATCAGCCTGTCGGCCAGCCACATCAGGATGAGCGACAGGCCTACCAGCGGAAAAATCAGGTTCATCGAGGAATACCGGGGAATGCAGACCGGATCTTGAGGAAGAAGTACTCCTGATCGCGGTAGCCGTAGGCGCGGCGCTTGATGACTTTGATGGTGTTGTTGATGCCCTCGACGATGCTGGTGTTGAGCCGGTGGCGACAGCGAGACAGAATCCCGTGCAGATAGGCTTTTAGCTTGAACGCGAAGTGAGCCAAGGCGGCGATGCCGCTGCCCTGAGCCTGTTGCAGCCAGTGATCCCATGCCTGGCGGGCGTAGCCGGGGTGTTGGTAGAACCACAGCTGTTTGAGCTCATCGCGCATCAGATAAGCGGTGAGCAAGGGCTGGTTGGCCTGGAGCAACTCGTCCAACTTTACCGATTGGCACGGATCGAGGTTTTTGCGATTGCGCAGCAGTAGCCAGCGACTGGACTTAATCACCCGGCGGGCCGGCTTGTCGTGCCGCAACTGGTTCGCTTGGTCTACACGCACCCGGTCTATCACTTCACGGCCGTACTTGGCCACGACGTGGAACAGGTCGTAGACGATCTCGGCGTTGGGGCAGTTGGCCTGGATCTCCAGCTCATAGGCCGTCGTCATGTCGATCGCTACGGCCCGGATCTGCTGGGCAACCCCAGTTGGCAGTTGTTCGAAGAAGGCTCTGGCCGTCTCGCGCGAGCGGCCATCACCGATCCATAGCACCTGACGGCGGATCGGATCGACAACGACCGTGGCATAACGATGGCCCTTGTGTAGAGCGAACTCGTCCATCGCTAGGTAGTGGATCTGGCTCCAGTCCGGCTCTTGGATCGCCCGTCGCAGCAGGGCCTTGTCCAGCGCCTTGACCGTGTGCCAACCCAGTTGGAAGAAGCGCGCCACGGCCAGAATGTTGCTGGACTCAAGCAACTGGCTGACCGCCTCGGCCAGCCGGTCGGTCACTCGCTGGTAACGGCCCAGCCAGCTCAGCCTCTCCAGATGCGGTCCACCGCACTGCTCGCACCAGACCCGCCGACGCGGCACTACCAGCGTCACTCGCAGCGCCATTAGCGGCAGATCCCGCACCCGGCGCGTGGTCGTCTCATGCACCTGCCGACATCGGTTGCCGCAGTGCTCGCAGTGCATCGTTCGCGCTGAAGGCTTCAGGTAAATCGTGACCGTCCGGCTCTCACCTTCAGGCCACACGACCCGCTCCACCCGATAACCTTCCCACCCACCCAACCTCTCGATCGTCTTGCGGTCCAGCATGATCCCGGCCTTGATCCTTGAAAAATCAAGGATCAAGCGTAACGGCAATCAAGCACGGCTCCACGCTATTCCGCGATGAACCAAAAATCAGACCGCCAGCCACCATGATGAGCATGACGCCACGCATGGCGCGTGCCTGCTTCGGGGCGGGCGGAATGCCCAGCCCCCTGCCGGGCGCCGCTTCCACCACATGATGGCCCCGGACACCGACAGCAGCACGATGCCCAGGCAGGCCAGGCTCAGGACGATCTGATTGGTCAGGCCGAACTCCTGGCCCATGTGGACGTTGATGCCCCATTCCAGCGTCTTGCCCATCGGCCCGTAATCGCCGTAACTCATGTCCAGTAGCGGCTTGCCGGTGTATTGATCCAGGTGCACCACACGCTGCTTTTGCAGGTCGTTGGGATAGACCGCGAGGCGGTGTACACCCCTTGCGGGCCAACGGGCAGATTGATGGCATAGCCGGGCGCCATATTCAGCGCCTCGACGGCCTCGACGGCGTGATCCAGCCCGATGGGCGGGCGTGCCGAGGTGCCGGCGTGCTCGGCATGAAGCGGCGCACCGTGGCCGGCGTGTTCGCCGTGGCCCGCGTGGCCTTCATGCCCGCTTGCGGCTGCCGGCGGCGATTGCGGCACGCGGGCCTGCTCCAGCGACCAGGGGGTTTTGCCCTGATCGGCCAGCCTGAGGTCGGACATCGGGATCTGTACGCGTACGCCTGCCGGATAGCCAAAATTGCTGCCATTGGCCCATTGGTTGATCTTCCCTCCCCATACCTGCGACCAGGGCATGCCGGTCAGGGCCAGAAAGGCAATGAAAAACGCCGTAAACACTCCCGTGACAGCGTGCAGGTCGCGCCAGAACACCCGCTGCCTGGGAGCCCCCCGCACGGTTACCACCCCCTGGCGGCGGCCTCTGGGCCACCAAAGATAAATGCCGCTGGCCACCAGCAGCAACGACCATCCCGCGGCGACCTCGATGAGCGCGTTGGCCACCGGGCCGAAGTAATCCAGGCTATGCAGCCGCCGGATGGTCCACATCAACGTGTCGCGTTCGGGCAGGCTACCCAAAACGTGCTGGGTGTAGGGGTCGACGTACACGGCCAGTCGCGTGCCGCCTGCGGTGCGTACCACGGCTTGCGCGGAAGCGTGCGGGCCGGACGGCGGCAGGTATTTGAGCAGGGTGCTGCCTGGCTGCGCGGCGAGCGCGGTAGCGGCAATCTGGGCCGCCGTGTGGGGCGTGCCGCCAGCCTGCGGGACGTGCCGCAGATCGTGATACCAGGCGTCCTCGATCTCGTTGTGGAACAAGTACAGCGCGCCGGTGACGGCCAGCAGGATCATGAAGGGCAACACCAGCATGCCGGCGTAAAAATGCCAGCGCCAGACCGCACGATAGAGGTCGCCTGCCGGCGCCCGATCGGCAGCGTTTTTTGGGGGGTCAAGGACATGAGGTCTCCTCAGAAGCGATAGTTGGCGCTCAGTTCCACGCGCCTTCCTTCACCTATCAGCCATTGGGTCTGGTTGTAGTAGGCAGTTTCCGCGTAGTGGCGGTCGAATACGTTGTAGCCACGCAGGGCCAGGGTCAGGTCGCGGCGCGCCTGCCAGATGATGGCCAGATCGGTGGTGGTGTAGCCGGCCATCTCGAGCGTATTGGCCGCGTCGGCATAGCGGCGGCCCACGTAGCGCAGACCTGCCGCAGCCGTCCATTGCGGGGCGACGCGCCAACTGAGCCAGGCGTTGGCGACTCTCTCGGGCACGTCGGTCGGGACGTTGCCGGCGCGGGACACGGTCTGTCCCGCCTGAGCCTCGTTGAAGTCGTCGTAACGCGCGCGTAGAACAGCCGCGTTCAGATCGAGCCGCAGATCCGCGCTCAGTTGCAGGCCCAGCGTGGCCTCGAGACCTCGGCTGGACTGCTTGCCGACCTGCACACTGAGCCCAGGGTTGGCAGGATCGCGGCTGAGCAAGTGATCCTTGCGCAACTGGTAGGCCGCCAGCGTCCATTGCCCGCGCTCGTCCCAGAAGACCTGCTTGACGCCGACCTCTACCTGGCGGCCGGTCGACAGGTCGAAACCCTTGTTGGCGGGCGACAGCAGCAGCAGGCTGCCGACCGGATCGGCCGCTTCGGAGTACTGGGCATAGACCGAGAGTTGGCTCGTGAAGGCGTACACCGAACCCAGCCGCCAACCCACATTGTCGAACTGCGTGCGGTAGGCGGTGCGGTCGGCAATCAGATCGCGGCGCTTGAGGTCGATATGGTCGTAGCGTATTCCTGCCAATAGCGACCATTGGGGCGTGAGTTGCAGCCGGTCTTCGGCAAACAGCGCGTATTGCTCGGCCGTATTGCGATAGCGTGGCGTGGTGCCCGCCAGATTGATGAACTGCCCGTGTGTCACATCGTAAGGGTCGACGACGGAACTGCCGCCGTAGGGCGAATTGTTCGTGTGCCTGAGTGTGGCGCGGTTTGTCTCCAGTCCAACAGCGACCCGGTTGTCCAAGCCCAGCAACTGCCCTGTGAAGCTGGCATCGGCCATGGCGCCTGCCTGCGACTGGTCATGCTGGATGTCCGTGTACGCGCTGCGCTCGATCAGGCCCGACGGCAGCCAACGGTAGTTCTCGGCGTTGCGATAATCGCGGTCGCTGCCGATGTAGAAAATGCGGGCGCGGACCTGCGTGGTGGTGTTGGGTTGCCAGTCTGCCCGGAGTTCGCTGCGATGATCCCGATAGATGATTTTGCTGTCGGTCACGTTGTAGTTCTGACGTCGAAGGCCATCGTCCAGCTCGCCATCGACCAGGGGCGTGCCGAAGTACCGCGTGGGCTCCTGCCAGGAAAACGCCTGAGTCAGGGTAAGCCTGAGCTCGGGCGAGACGTCCAGGCGCAGCGCGCCCGTTGCGGCGGCATTGCGGCTGTCGCCCAGGCTCAGGCCGGCGTCGGTATGATTGCCGCTGATATCCAAGCGATACGACCAGCGGTCATCCAAGGAGCCGCCGCTGCCAAAACCCGGCCGCTGTGTGTCATGCGTGCCGGCCGTGAGCTGGATTTCGTTTTCGATGGGGCCGGGCGCCGGTTTGCGCGGGATGACGTTGACGACCCCGCCGATGGCGCCCTCTCCATACAGCACGGAGGCGGGGCCGCGCAGGACCTCGATGCGCTCGACTGCCCAGGGGTCGTAGACAAAGGTCTGGCCGACGCCGCCGAACTGGCGCACGCCGTCGTAAAGCAGAGCCACCGAGTTGCTGTCGCTGAAACCGCGCGACGACAGCGACGAGGCGCCGTTGCCCGGGTGACGCATGGCGCTGATACCTGTGGCTTGCGTGATGGCGTCGATGGCGGTGGGAGCGGCCCGCTCGCGTAACTGGACGCTGTCAATGATGTCGATGCTGGCCGGCGTTTGCAGGGGCGTTAATTCCAACAGCGTGCCGGTGACGGTGGATTCGAGTAGCGGACTGTCTGGCGCATCGCTATGGACGACGATGCGGGGCAGAGTCGCGACGGACGCCGCCCAGGGCACGCCTGGCGTGCAGCACATCGCCGCCAGGAGCATCCTGGCAGATGGGATAGGCATGATGTTTCTCGTTCGGATCGGTGACGGCCGTGCGGTGCGCACGGCAGGACGCGCGCCGGCGGCAGGCCGGCGTCGATCAGGCGAGAGACAAGGGTGGGGCTCGCGCGCCAAGTGGCGCGCTCAGGATGGGATAGGCGCGCCGCACGGGCGGTGCGCGGGCCGCCACAGGAAAGATCCGTTCGGCCACCGGCACCGGGCCGGGCGCCGCGCCAAGCAACGCGGCTGCCGCGACCGCCGCTCCGATGGAGCAGGCAGCCGCCTGGGCGGCATGGCGCTCATCGGGAGCATGGTCGGCCTTGGAGGGGCCTTGCACCCATATGGGACCCGCGGCCGAACACAGTTGGATCAGCGTGCCACCATGGGGCGAGCCGGGCATGAACCCCTGCGGCACCAGTGCCTTGAGCGCGAACAGAACCAGCGCCAGCCAGAAAACGGCGGCGCGGTATCGCGGCAGAAGGCGGATCGGGGCAGACATGATGGTTGGGGATTCTAGACGACTTGCGTGGCCGCGCGCGCACGACGGGTTCACGTTGCAAAACTCGGCATTGCGCAACAAAACCTCGCGCCGTCTCCAGGGCAGCACCAGGCGAGCGCGCGATTCCGGGGGAGGGCGCCGGTGGAACCTGGGATTTTCCCTTATGCTTGCGCAAAGCAGGGGGGTTTGTCTTGTCGAATGCACGGCATTCTCTTTTAGACGCCCCTGATTTGTTACGATAGCGACATTCGGCGCGGCAGCGCGCGGATCTAGCCGTTGACGCTCCCTTTTTCCCAGACCTGCGCCCTGTCGCTTCGACCAGGCCGATGTGGCTTGCCTCCCTAACAGGCAGCCCGGGTTGGCGGAGGTAGCTACGGCAAACGTGCCGGTCCACAGGGCCGGCTCTTTTGGGAATATTCCAAGTCGAGTTATCGACGGGGCGGCAATGAAGACGTGGTTCAAGCGCATTTTGATAGGCTTGGTGGTGGTGGTCCTGGTGGCGGTCGTTGGTGCGGCCATCTTCCTGCTGACCTTCGATCCCAATGCCTACAAGTACAAGCTTGAGGAGTTGGTCCAGGAGCGCTATCAGCGCACCCTGACGATCGACGGCGAGATCGAGCTGTCGCTCTTCCCGCGCATCGGCCTGTCGGTGCAAGGGGTGTCCCTGTCCGAAACCAACAGCCCCGAGACCTTTGCGTCGATAGACAGCATGCGTCTGGCCGTGGCCGTGTGGCCGTTGCTGTCGGACAATCTGGTGGTGGATCACGTCACCATCAACGGCTTCAAGGCGCGCATCATGCGCGACAAGGAAGGCCACTTCAATTTCGAGAACCTGGTTGGCGACTCGGTGCAAAGCACGGTCGTGCCGGCCAACGCCGCCGAGGCGACGGCCGGGGTCATCGCCGGCGCGACCCAAGCCCTGACCAGCGGCACCGTCAAGGCGCCGCGCAGCATGCAGATCGACATCGCCGGTCTGGGCCTCAAGGATGGCGAGTTGCAGATGCTCGACGCCATGAGCGGTATGGCGGTGTCCGTCACGCAGCTCAACGCCAACACCGGGCGGGTGACGTTCAATCAGCCTTTCGACGTCAGCCTCACTGCGCGCGTCGAAGGCGGAGATCCGCGTTTCGATGCCAACCTTACCGGCCAGGCTTTGTTGCGCCTGGACCCGGCCGCCAAGCGCTATTCCGCCCAACGGCTGGATTTGCGCATGGATGGCAAAATTCCGAGTGCGCAGGCCAAAAGCCTGGTCATGCGTGGCAACCTGGCTTTCAATGGTGCGACCTCGTCATTGGATGTGGCCGGCCTGGAACTGCTGTTCCAGGGTGATGTCGCCCATGCCTCCACCAAATTGACCGGTGTCGAGGCCAGTCTCGCTGTCCCCAAGCTTTCGCTGGACCCGCACAAAACGCAATTGCAGGTTGAAAAGCTCGCCATGCGGGCCAAGGGCGCGGCAGCCGACGGCCCGTTCGAGTTCGCGCTCGACACCCCCAGCCTGCATGTCTCGCCGACCTCAGCCGGAGGCGACGCGCTGACTGGCCGCGTGCGCACCCAGACGGTCGATGCCAGCTTTGGTTTGACCGGAATCAGCGGCAATGCCTCCGAGCTCGATATCAAAGAGGCCAAAGTCAACGGCAGCTTCAAGCAGGGCGAGCGCGTGGTCAAGACCACCTTGGCCTCGCCGGTGTCCCTGCAATTGTTGCCGCGGGTCATCGGCCTGGCTGCGCTCAAGGGCGACGTCAACATCACCGATCCGGCACTGCCCAAAGGCAGCCTGCAGATTCCGCTGATCGGCAGCGTATCGGCGGATCTGCTCAAGGATCTGGCCAGTGCCAAGATCAACGCCGTACTCGAAGGCGGCAAGTTCGACCTCACCGCCGATGTCACCCAGTTGTCGACGCAGCCGCAACTGAAGTTTGCACTGGCCGTCGACACGCTGGATCTGGACAAGCTCGTCCCTCCCGTGGGGGCCGCGCCGGCCAAGACGCCCAACGATGGCAAACAGGATGAATCCAAGCCTGCCGCCAAACCTGCCGTGGCGGCCAAGCCGGCGGATGACAGCCTCAATCTGTCCGGCCTGGTCGGGCCGACTGCCAACGGATCGATCAAGGTCGGCCAGTTGGTCATGCGCGGCCTCAAGGCCGCTCAGGTAGGCGCCAACGTCAAGCTCGAGAAAGGCAAGCTGGATATCTCCTCGCTGGCGGCGGATCTGTACAACGGCAAATTGGTGGGTAGCCTGTCGGTCAATGCCGCCGAAGGCAACCAGATGGCGGCCAAGCTCAACCTTACCGGCATCGCCATTGAGCCGCTGCTGGTGGATGTGGCCAAACAGGACGTCCTGTCCGGCACGGGCAGCCTCGCGCTGGACCTGAGCACCGCCGGGGCCAACACCTATGCCCTGACCAACAATCTGGCTGGCACGGTGCAGGCGCGGCTGCGCAATGGCGCGGTCAAGGGTATCAACCTGTCTCAGACGCTGCGTGATCTCAAGGCCGTGGTCAGCCAATCGCAGGAGATGTCCTTCGGCGCGGACAATTCGCGCCAGACGACGTTTGGCGCCATGGACGGCGACATGACCTTGGCCAAAGGCGTCGGCACGGTCAAGCGGTTGGATATCGCCACGGATTATCTGCGCGTGACGCAAGGCAGCCCCGCGACGATCGACTTCGTCAATAGCACCATTAATGTCGTGGCGATTGCACGCGTGGTCAACACCAGCAACGAAGGCAAGGATCTTGCCGACCTGCGCAATTTGCCCGTCCCTGTGCTCATCAGCGGTACGTTCGACAAGCCCGTCTACACCGTGCAGTGGCGTGAGATCGCCGGCTCGCTGCTCAAGCGCGGTGTCGAGAGCAAGATCAAGGATGCGCTGGGCGGCAAGTCCGGCAAAAATGAAGTGGGCAAGGCACTCAAGGGCATTCTTGGCAAATGAGCGTCACCTATCAACCCATCGCCGATTGCGGCTCGACTGCTCAGGCCGAGGCGCAGCCCTACCATCGGCGCTGGCTGGTCAGCAACGACGCCGGCCAATGGCTGTCACGCGAGCTCGCCCCTAGGCTGGCCGAGATCAACGTCGATGTGAGATTGGGATACTTGGTCCTGCGTGCGCCAGGCATGCTGCGTCTGGATATTCCGCTGGATGTTATCGAAGATGATGACAGTGTGCGCTACCAGATCCTGATCGGCGGGCAGACGGTCGACGTCGTTGACGAGGGCGAGCTGGCGTCGGCCTGGATGTCCAACTATCTGGGTATCCCGGCGCGCCTGCTCAAAGTGCATCCCGATATGGCAGCGGTGCGCTGGCCTGTCTAAGCCTTCGCGCGCAGGCTCAATACCATGTGGGCGAGCAGGCCCGCGGCCAGACCCCAGAAAGCCGAACCAATACCCCAGAAGCTGACGCCCGAAGCCGTGGCCAGCAAGGTGATCAATGCCGCCTCCCGGCGCTGTGCATTGCCCATGGCATTGGCCATCCCTCCCATGATGGCGCCCAAGAGCGCCAGTCCCGTCAGGGCGGCGATGAGCGCCGCAGGCAACGCCTGGAAAAACACGGCAACGGTGCCGGCCGCCACACTCAGCAGCACATAGCTCAGGCCATAGGTCGCCGCGGCGATATACCGCCGGGCCGGATCAGGATGCGCTTCCGGTCCGGTGCAGATCGCCGCGATGATGGCGCCCAGCGTGACGCTGTGCGCGCCAAACGGTGCGGCGGCCAGACCGGCCAGACCGGTGACGGCAACCAGGCGAGACGCGGGCGGGCGATAGCCGGCAGCCTGCAGAATGGCTAGGCCGGGCAGGTTCTGAGAAGCCATGGCCACGACAAACAAGGGTATCCCCAGGCTGATGGCGGCCTGCAGCGTAAAGTGCGGGGTGGTCCAGACAAAGGTCGTCCACTCCCAGCGCACGGCCTCCAGATGCAGCAGGCCTTGGCTGGCGGCCACCGCCAGGCCCAGCACCAGTACGGCCATGACGGCAAAGCGTGGCAACCAGCGCTTGCACACCAGGTAGGCCGCGCACATCAGTAGCACCAGCGCCGGAGCCCCCGCCATATGGCGAAAAATGCCCATACCGAAATTCAAGAGCACCCCGGCCAACATGGCGCCGGCAAGTTCGCCGGGGATGCGGCGCACGATGGGGTCTATCCAGCCGAAGACACCACAGACGAAGGTGAGTAGAGCTGCCAGTACAAAAGCGCCGACCGCCTGGTCAAACGGCACGCCGACCAGCCCTGTGACCAGGAGCGCGGCGCCGGGCGTAGACCAGGCAAACACCACGGGCAGTCCGGTACGCAGGCTGATGACCGCGCCACCCACGCCCAGCGCCAGGCAGATCGACCCAAGCCAGGAGCCGATCTGGGCGGTGCTCAGTCCGCCGGCATGGCCGGCCTGCACCATCAGGACGGCGGTACCGCTGAAACTGACGATGACGGCCACGAGCCCAGCCACCAGGGCCGAGACGGAGACATCCCGTGCAGCGTTCAGGCGGGGGAGGCGAGCGTGGAGGGCGGCGGGCCCTCGCTCATGCGGGCGCACCCGTCAGGCGGCGATACTTGGCCATCAGGCTTTCCTGGCCTTCTTTCCATTGCGGGTGCAGTTCGATGCACTCGACCGGGCAGACCACCTGGCATTGCGGCTCATCGTAATGGCCCACGCATTCGGTGCAGCGATCTGGGTCAATGACGTAATAATCCTCGCCCATCGAAATGGCTTCGTTGGGACACTGCGGTTCGCAGACGTCGCAGTTGATGCATTCGTCGGTGATGAGTAAGGCCATGGCAGGGCGGGCGAGGGACTGGAGTCCCTCGCATTGTAGCGCCCGGTTGGTGAATGCTTAGCCGGCGTTGTTGGGCCAGGATTGCTCGCGGCGTTCCTTGGCCTTGGCTTGCAGCCAACGCTCCACCGAGGGGAAGACGAACTTGCTTACGTCGCCGCCCAGTTGCGCGATTTCGCGCACGATGGTGCCCGAGATAAATTGGTACTGATCCGAAGGCGTCATGAACAGCGTCTCGACGTCGGGCAGCAGGTGGCGGTTCATGCCGGCCATCTGAAATTCGTATTCGAAGTCCGAGACGGCGCGCAGCCCGCGCACGATGACACGGCCATTCTGCTCGCGCACGAAGTCCTTGAGCAGACCGCCGAAGCTGCGGACTTCGACATTGGGGTAATGGCCCAGCACTTCGCGGGCGATTTCAACCCGCTCGTCGATGCTGAAGAAGGGCTTTTTATTGCGGCTGAACGCCACCCCCACGACCACTTTGTCGAACAGGGCAGCGGCGCGGCGCACCAAGTCTTCGTGACCGCGCGTCAGCGGGTCGAACGTGCCGGGGTATACGGCAGTGATCATGCAGGCTCCCAAACCTTGTTTGTTTATGGTGTAACACCATCCTCCGAACCCGGATTATTCTCCGTTTTCCGCAATGCAGCAAACTGGAGCAAACCGTAATGGACAGCTCCGGCTTTACCGTTGCGTAAAAGCTCAAAATCCGGGGGGCGGCGATGGGAGCCTCGGATTCCACATAGATGAGGGCGGCGTCGTCCAGCACGGCGGGCAGCAAGGGCCAGATCCGCTCCAGCCACCCCTGTCCGAAGGGCGGGTCCAGCAACACGAGATCGAAACGCGAGGCATCCATGCGCGACAGAACCTCCATCGCGTCGCCCGCGTGGATGCGGATTTGCTCGGCTTTCAACTTGTCGCGCAGCGTCCGCAGCGCGGACACCGCGGCGCGATCGCGCTCGACCATCTGGACCTGGGCCACGCCGCGCGAGGCGGCTTCCAGGCCCAGCGCGCCGCTGCCGGCAAACAGGTCCAGCACGCGCTTATCGTGGAAGTCGGCGTGCCAGAGATGGTTGAGCCAGTTGAACAGGGTCTCCCGCACACGGTCGGGAGTGGGCCGCAGGCCCGGGACATCCGGCACGGTGATCGGGGTGCGGCGGAACTGGCCGCCGACGATGCGAATGGCGCGTGCGCCGCTAGCAGATTGCTTCAAGAACGGAACCTCCTGGCGCGAATAGTAGCCGGTCGCAGCGTGGTGATGCGGATCCCGAATATACTTTTGCACATGTTCAGCTTCTTCAAGAAAAAGACCCCTCCGCCCGCCGCGCAGGCTTCGCCCGCGCCGCCGCCGGAGCCTGTCGTCCAGCCGGCCGCGCCCGTCTCGCCGCCCGCTGTTCCGTCCCCTCCACCCGCCGCAGCGCCTGCTGTGCCTGTCCCGCCGCCTGCGGTGCATCCGGCGGCGCCGCCCGTTCAGCCCGAACCGGCCGCCTCGCCTGTGCCCGCCGTGCCGGAACCCGTCGCCGCGCCCGTTGTGCCGCCGGCGCCTTCGCCTTCGGCCATCGCGCCGGCCGCTGCCGCCGAACCGGCCGCCGCACCCAAAAAGGCCTCCTGGCTCAATCGTCTCAAACAGGGCCTGGCGCGTACCGGGCAGAGCATCGGCGGCATTTTCGTCGGCGTAAAAGTCGACGAAAATCTGTTCGAAGAGCTGGAATCCGCCCTCATCATGGCCGATGCCGGTATCGAAGCCACCGAAAAACTCCTCACGGAGTTGCGTGCGCGCGTCAAAAAAGACCGCATCGAAGATGCGGCTCAGGTCAAGACGGCGCTGCGTCAACTGTTGACGCAACACCTCAAGCCGCTCGAGCGCAGCTTTGACCTCACGCGCACCCAGCCTCTGGTGGTGATGATCGCCGGCGTCAACGGCGCCGGCAAAACGACCTCCATTGGCAAGCTGGCCCATACCTTTCAACGGCAGGGCGCCAGTGTGCTGCTGGCTGCCGGCGACACGTTCCGCGCGGCAGCGCGTGAGCAACTGGTCGAATGGGGCACCCGCAACAACGTCACCGTCATCGCGCAGGAAGGGGGCGACCCCGCCGCCGTGGCCTTTGACGCGGTCAATGCGGGCCGGGCGCGTGGCGTCGGCGTGGTCATGATAGACACCGCAGGGCGCCTGCCCACGCAGTTGCACCTGATGGAAGAACTCAAGAAGATCCGTCGCGTCATCAGCAAGGCCGATGCGGCCGCGCCGCATGAGGTTTTACTGGTGGTCGATGGCAACACCGGCCAGAACGCGCTGGCCCAGATCCGGGCCTTTGACGCGGCCATTCAGCTCACGGGTCTGGTCGTGACAAAACTGGACGGTACCGCCAAGGGCGGCACCCTGGCCGCCGTGGCCGCCGGCAGCCAGGGCGTGCGGCCGGTGCCCGTCTACTGGATAGGCGTGGGCGAGGGCCTGGAAGACTTGCAGCCCTTCGTGGCCGAAGAGTTCGCCTCCGCCTTGCTGGCAGACTGAGGCGGCAGCCCCTCGCGCCAGGTGTTCGGGCATCACGGGCCCGCGCACCTGAGTCGCCACGCCGTGCCTAGCTTTTCCAGAACGCCTTGCCGTCGGCCAGCTTCACGAATGTGGGCTGAGCCTCGGTGGCAAGCACCTCCAGCCTTGCCGCGATCCACCCCAGCGCAAACCAGGCCTGGGGATGGTGCAGGGTTTGCGCCCGATAGTGCTCGGCAGCGACGGCCAGGTCATTGATTTCACCCAGCAGATCCTGCACGCGTGCCAGTTGCTTGCGATAGGCGCGCAAGCGGGCGCCAGGCAGCAGGGACTCCGCAAAGGTCAGCGCGTAGCGCAGCCGTTTGCCACGTTTGCGAAGCTCATGGCGCGCCTCCAGCTCCAGGTCTGCGAACTGCCGGCCCTGCGAGACAACCTGTTTATGCCACTTGCGTAGTCGCCACGTCAGAAAGGGCTGCAACGTCGGCTTGGGTGGCGCGGCATCGAGCGGGATGATGGCGGGCTCGATGGGCATACCCTCGGTAATCACCGGTTCGGGCACCCCTTGCTCGCCGGGCACGGCGCGCACGTTCATGCTCCATTCGTACAAGTCCAACAGCCAGCCTTGAAAGGCTATCCCGCTGCACAGCGCTTGCGCATCTGCTCCGCGCGCCACCGGTTCGACCGGGATGTCCGGCATGCCAGCCTGGGTAAGGGCCGGGATGATGGTGTCAGCCAACACATCCTGGTCTCGGCTGGTGCCCAGGGCTGCGAAATACTCGCGCAGGCCCGATTGCAGCGCAGCCGGCGCGGGCGCGATAGCACCTTCGAACAGGCTCCAGGCCGAACGCAGTCGGCGCATGCCCACGCGCAGTTGATGCACATGCTCGGGTCCGCCGGCGGCATAGATGCCGGCCGTATCGACTTCGGCCAGCATCGCCGCGTTGCGGATGATCTGCTCCAGGCACTCGTCGCCGACACGGCTCATGGCCTGCACGGGACTCATATCCGCGCTGAGCTTGACGCTGGTGGCTCCGCGCGGCGCCCAGAAACGCGCCACGATCTGCTGTGCGGTGGCTTCGTCGCCAGCCAGGGCGAGGGCCGCCGCCAATTGCGCCAGCGCGTCACCGCGCTCGGATTTGCTGCGCGAATCCAGTATCAGGCCGTGGCGTTGCTGCCAGTCCCGCGCCATAGTAAAAATCGCCTCCGGGCGGCCCGAAAGCAACTCGAACTCGATTTCGCAAATAGGCAGCTCCAGGCCGCCTGCGCGCAGCACACCCAGATCCAGGGCGGCTTCGACCGTGCCCTCGCGGGCGTGCAGCTTACAGAGCAGGCGCTGCACATCGGTTTCATAGCAAACCCCTAACTGGCCATGTATGCGGGCCAGTGCGTCGCCGACCTCGGTGCCCGCATAGACCGACAAGTCCAGCACGGGGCCAGGACGAAGGTGGTTGAGTTCGATGCGGCTGATGGCGTTGGCGCCGGGCATCTTGACGGTTTGCACCCAGGTGTCGCCCTCCTGGCGCAGGCGCAGGGCGATGCGCGCCCGGACGAGTTCGCGCTCGGGTGTATCGAAATACATGGCGCGCAGCGGCAGGCGTGTCGCCTGGCGTTCGGCGATGTCCTGTTTGATGCCCTCGACCGCCCTGGCGGGGACGTGCAGTTTCAACTCTTGTTCTGACATGTCGTCCTTGCCCACGCAAAAGTCGGGATAGTAATCATGGCATAGCCCGTTCTTGATGACCTGTCATATATCAGAAATAAATCAAGAAAATTCAACCCATACGGACCTTTATCGTCAATTTAACGAGAAAGGATTGCTTGGTGATGAAAAATGCCGCCCCTGGGGGCGGCATATATCCATCAGGCGGGCGCGAGGATCAGAGGATGTGCTTGCGGGCCTGGGTGATGACGATCTCGGCCACCACGACAATGGCGAAGATGGATACCAGCACCAGTGCGACGCGATCCCACTGAAAGAGATTGAGCGCGGTGTCCAGGACCATGCCGATGCCGCCCGCGCCGACCAGGCCTAGCACGGCGGATTCGCGCACATTAATGTCCCAACGCAACAGCACGATGGACCAGAATGCCGGCCGGATCTGCGGCCAATAGCCGTACCAAAGGACCGCGCTGCGGCTGGCGCCAGACGCCGTCAACGCTTCGATGGGGCCGCGGTGCGCCTGTTCGATGGCCTCGCCCACGAGCTTGCCGACAAAGCCTATGGACCGGAAGGCGATGGCCAAGATGCCCGCCAGCGCGCCCGGTCCGAAGATGGCGATGAACAGCAACGCCCACACCAGCGAATTGACCGAACGGCTGGAAACCAGGATCAGCCGGGCCAATTGATTGAGGATACGGCTGGGGGTGAGATTGTTGGCCGCCAGCAGGCCCACGGGCACGGCCAGCAGCACCGATATCAGCGTGCCCAGCGTGGCGATGTGCAGGGTTTCTATCAGCGGGCCGTGCACGCCTTCGGCATAGAACGCCCAGTCGATGGGCCACATCCGTGTAAACAGATCTCCCATCTGTTGCGGTGCGTCGTAGAGAAATTCGGGGATGATCTCCACGCCGCGCATGGCCTGCACGACCGCCGCCACCACCAGCAGATAGAGCATGAAGCGCAGCAGACGCTGGCCTGCGCTGTAGCGTTGCCAGGTGCGGTGGCCGTCTTCAGGTTGAGTGAGCAGTGCGCTCGTCATGGCCGGCCCTCCGGTTTGCTCAGGCCCCGTGCGCCATTAAAGCGTTTGACCAGGAGACGGTCAAAGCTCCACCCTTCAAGGAACACCGCTCGCACCATGCCTGCCAGCATTTCTCCCAGCATGATGATGGCGATGAGGGTGATCAGAATGGCCGACACAAAGTCATAGTCGAACCGTTGGAACGCCGAAAACAAGGTCCCGCCTACGCCGCCCGCTCCGACGATGCCCACCATGGTGGAGTTGCGCAGGTTGGAGTCGAACTGGTAGGTGGAAAAGCCGACAAACCGCGCGAATACCTGAGGCAGTACGCCGAAGATGATGAGGTTGGGAAAGGCGGCCCCGGTGGCCCGTACGGCCTCGACCTGCTTGAGTGAGATCTCTTCGATGGCCTCCGTAAACAGCTTGCCGATAAAGCCGATCGAGGCCAGCGTCAGCGCCAGAATGCCGGCTAATGCGCCAAAGCCCACCGCCTTGACGAACAGAATCGCCACGATGACCGGATGCAGCGAGCGGCACAAGGCCACCAGCGCGCGCGCCGGCCACGATACCCAGGCCGGCATCATATTGCGCGCGCCCAGCAGGCCGACGGGCAACGACAGCACGATTCCCAGAAGCGAGGCCAGTACGGCGATTTCCAGGCTTTCGGCGATGCCTTTCCATAGTGTGGCGGGCTTTTCGAAGTTGGGCGGCACCATGCGCGCCAGAAAGGTCGACGCGTGGTCCATGCCGTGCTTGATGCGCGTCCAGTTGAAGTCCAATTGTGTGGCCGCGTAGACGGCATAAACCACCAACGCCACCGCCAGCAACCGTGCCTGCCACGGCAGGGCAAAAGGTCGTCTGGCACTGCGATGTCCCTTGGCTACTGCAACCACGACTCGCCTCCGTAGATAGCCTTGAGCGTGGCGGTGTCCAGGCCTTGTCCATCGCCGTCGTAGACCACCTGGCCGCCCGACATGCCGACAATGCGCGAGGCGTAGCGGCGCGCGAGTTCGACGTCATGTATATTGACCAGCACGGGGATGCCACTGGCGCTGCCTTGTTCGGTCAACAGCTCCATGATCTCGACCGACGTCTTGGGGTCAAGCGACGAGGTCGGCTCGTCGGCCAGCAGCAATTGCGGGCGTTGCATCAGGGCGCGAGCGATACCCACTCGTTGGCGCTGGCCGCCGGACAGCGCATCGGCGCGCTGGTCCGCAAAACCTGCCAAGCCTACTGTCTCCAGCAGGCCGAAGGCGCGGTCGATGTCTTCCTGCTCGAAGCGGCGCAACCAGGCCTTGAGCGCCGAGGTATAGCCCAATCGGCCTGTCAGCAGGTTTTCCATGACGGTCAGGCGCTCGACCAGGTTGTACTCCTGGAACACCATGCCGATACGCCTGCGGGCATGCCGCAACGCCTGGCCGCGCACGCGGGCCAGATCCACGGTGGCACCATCGGCCTGCAGCACGATTTGCCCCTGCGTGGGCTCGATCAACCGGTTGACGCAACGCAAGAGCGTGCTTTTGCCAGTGCCCGAAGGACCGATGATGGCGGTCAACCCCTGCCCGGCCACGTGCAGGTCGATCCCCTTGAGGACGGGCTGCCCGGCCCGGTACTCCTTGACCAGGCCGGAAATGCGCAAAGACGTCGTCATGCTTATTGCTTGCCTTTGTTCTTGGCGGATTCGCGGTCGTAGGCCGCGCGATTGAAGCTCTCTCCGCCGGATTCAGCCACTTCGCGAACGATGGCCCAGTCTTTCTTGTACGTCACCGGGTAGAAACGATCGGCGCCGTCAAAGGCTTTTTTCATCTCATCGGGGAAGCGATAGTCATAGAAGCACTTGAGCATCTGGTCGCGGAACTTGGGCTCCAGGTCGTGCGCATACGAAAACGACGAGGTGGGAAATTTCTCGCTGCGGTAAATCACCCGGAAATCCTCTTCCTTGATTTGCCCGCGCTCGGCCATGCGCTTGAACACATCCGAGGCCACGGCGGCGGCGTCATAGTCCCCCGAATTCACGCCCATGACCGACTGGTCGTGCTTGCCCGAGAAGACCACCTTGTAGTCCTTGTCGGGGGTGAGCCCTTCTTTGGGGAAAAGCGCGACCGGCGCCATATGGCCGGAGTTGGACGAGGGGGCGGTGTGCGCCAGTTTCTTGCCCTTGAGGTCCGTGAGCTTTTGATAGGGGCTGTCTTTCTTGACGATCACGATCAGGTTGTAACCCTGAAAACCATCGGCATACCCCTTGACCGCGAACGGCACGGCACCCGCAATATTCACCGCGTAGGCCGTCGGGCCGGTGGAAAAGCCGCCGACGTGCAGGCGGCCCGAGCGCATGGCCTCGATTTCCGCCGCGTTGCTCTGCACCTGATAGAACACGACGCGTTTGCCGGTGCACTGCGCCAGGTGGTTGGTGAAGGGCTTGAAGATGTCTTCATACACCGCGGGGTCTTCCACCGGGGTGTAGGTAAAGACCAGGGTCGAAGGTGTCTTCAGCTTGGACGCCTCGGTGGGCGTATCGGCCACCAGATCCTTGTTGGCATCGCAGTACATTACATCCAGATCGCCCCGGTTCGAGCAGGTGTCGGCGGCAAAAGCGGTATGACTGCCTGCGGCCACGGCCAGGACAAAAGCGGTTTGTACGATGCGCTTGGCTTGCATGGTTTGTCTCCTCGGGAATTTTTTCGGGTATTCATTCTTGTCCTCAGATTCAAACACAAAAAAACGCGCCACAAACTTGGGGGGTTCCCGATCTTTTCTGGTGTCTTTTGTTCGTTTTGTTCGTTTTGTTTTCCAAACGCGCAGACACAAGGGGATCGGTGCGATCCTTCGAGCGCACCGAAGCGTCATCATTTAAAATTAGCAATAATTCCCATTAGCGTTTATGGAAAGGCCCGTGCAACCTGTCGACTACGCCACCTCTGACGAATTTGTCAGCCTGTACCGAGAACATCACGGGTGGCTGGTGCAAATGCTGCACCGCAGGCTCGGCGGCGCTGATGCAGCGGCGGATCTGGCGCACGATACGTTCGAGCGGGTCATGCGCAGCCGTTCTCGCCTGGCCTTTGCCGAGCCCCGCGGGTTCTTGACCACGGTGGCCAAGCGGTTGCTGATCGACCAGTCCCGCCGCAAGGCGATCGAGCAGGCCTATCTGGAAACCCTTGCGGCCCGCGCCGACGATGTCGTCGCGAGTCCCGAAATGCATGTGCTGGTGGTCGAGGCGCTGGAAGCGGTCTGCCGCATGATGGAGCAGTTGCCCGCGCGGGCGCGGCAAGTGTTCGTCCTGGCCCAAGTGGAAGGGCTGACATACCCGGAAGTCAGCGAGCGCCTGGGCGTGTCGGTGCAGGCCGTGCAGCGCGATATGGTCAAGGCCTGGCAGCATTGCTATGGGGTGCTGTACGCATGAACGCCTCCGAAACCGACCGCCTGCATCCGGCCATCGTCGAGCAGGCGGCGCAATGGATGATGCGCACGCTCGGCGCGCCCGGAACGGATACCGAGGCGGCCTGTACGGCCTGGCGTCAGGCGGATGCTCGCCACGAGTTGGCCTGGCAGCGCATGCAGGGTATCCGTCAGGATATGGGCGCCGTCTGCGTCGTGCCGGTATCCGGCACGACGGCGGGGCAGACGATTCTGCGGTATTGCGAAAAGCGGTCCCGCCGCAATGCGCTCAAGTGGGCGGTAGGTGGCTTCGCTCTTGGCACTGCAGGATGGATGTCCGCCCGGCAGGGCGTGTGGGACGGCGGCGACGTCTATCGCACGGCCACCGGCGAGCAGCGCACCGTGACATTGCCCGACGGCACCGTGCTGACCATGAATACCGGATCCGTCGTCAGCCTGGATTTTGACGCCGCCCGCCGCCAACTCGATTTACGCGAGGGCGAAATCATGATCGCCACTGCTGCCGATTCTGGCGGCCGCCCGTTCCGTGTCAAAACCTCAAATGCCGTACTGACGCCGCTGGGAACCCGTTTTGCCGTGCGCGAACTGGACCAGGGGCGCCGCATTACCCGGCTGACGGTGTTCGAGGGTTCCGTTCGCGCCGAGCCGGCCGCGCGCCGGCAAGCCGCCCGGGTGGTGCATGCCGGCGAAATGGCGGAGCTCGACGATCGCACGCTGTTGTTTGCTGCGGCTATCCAGGAGGACCAGCCCGCCTGGGCCAATGGCATGCTGGTGGCCAACCGGATGCGGCTGGACCGCTTTTTGGACGAATTGGCACGCTATCGGCCCGGCATCGTGCGCTGCGATGCCGCGGTAGCCAGCCGCGAGGTGACCGGCGCATTTCGCATCGACGATACCGATCGGGCGCTGGAAGTGCTGGCAAGCGTGCTGGGCCTGCAGCTCAGATATCGCACCCGCTACTGGGTCAGCGTCGGCCCGCGCGTGGCCTGAGCAAAAAATTTGTAACGGCGGCGAAGGTTATTGATTCTCGTTCGTTAGACAGGAAAGCAGACTTCGAGGCGCCCGAAGTCTGGCCTCTCATCGGACGAACCAGGAATCCCGTCATGGCATCACGCCAGTCTTCAACCTTTTTAGTCACCCTGCTGCGTGCGCGCCCCGCGCGTTTGTGTCTTGCCGTTCAACTTGCGCTGGCCGCCCCGGCCGCAGTCTGGGCCCAGGCTGCGTCGGCCACGGATATCGTTTTCGCCATTGCGCCCACTACGCTGGACCAGGCCCTGGGCCAGTTTGGCAGCGCTGCCAAACTCACCGTGGCTGCATCGCCGACTCTGACGCGTGGTGTCATGACCCAGGGGCTGTCGGGCCGTTACACGCCTGAACAGGGCTTGGCCCAGTTGCTGGCTGGCACCGGCTTGCAGGCCGTGGCCAATCCCAACGGCGAAGGCTACCAGTTGCGCCGTGCGCCGCAGGATGGCGCCGGTGTATCGACGTTGGCGCCGGTGGCCGTGACCGGAGCCTACGATATGGCGGCCACCGAAGGCAGCGGCAGCTACACCAGTGGCGTTGTCACCATCGGCAAAGGGAAACAGTCGGTCAAGGATATCCCGCAGTCGGTCACTGTCGTGACCCGTCAGCGCATGGATGATCAGAACGCCACCAGTCTCGATGACGTGCTGGCCAACAGCACGGGCATGACGCTTTACAAAAGCCCGATGGGCGGCAATTACGTGTTCTCTCGTGGTTTCCGCGTCGACACCTATCAGTTCGATGGCGTCAATCGCGAGTTTTACTATCCGCAAGCCAACAGCTTCACCAGCAGCACGGTCATCCTCGACCGCGTCGAGATCGTGCGCGGCGCCAACGGCCTGCTGCAAGGCGCCGGCTCGCCCAGTGCGTCCGTGAACCTCGTGCGCAAGCGTCCGCTGGCAGAAAACCAACTGCAGTTGACCACCAGCGCCGGATCCTGGGACAACTACCGCGCCGACATCGATGCCACCGGGCCGCTGAATGAGTCGGGCACGTTGCGCGGCCGCGCCGTGGCCAGCTATAACGACCGTGACTATTTCTACGACGTGGCCAAGAGCCGCAACACGGTGCTGTATGGCGTACTGAGCTATGACATCGCCCCGTCAACCACGATCACGGGTGGGGTAAGCCACGAAGACCTGCGGTCGACGCCGTTTTTCCACGGTCTGCCCCATTACACCAATGGCGATGACATCGGGCTCAAGCGCTCTACGTCGTTCGCGCAGCACTGGAACCGCTGGAACGGCAAGCAGACCTCGGCCTTTGTCGAGTTGGCGCACCGCTTCAATCAGGACTGGTCGGTCAAGCTCACGGGTAACAGCACGCAAGAGTCCAACGACAGCAAATACGCCTTCACCGAAGGGGCGGTCAATCCGCTGACCGGGTCGGGCCCGACAATGTATGCGGGGATTTTTGATTTTTCCACGCACAACAAAGCACTTAATCTGGACATCGATGGTGTTTTCGACGCCCTCGGGCGCAAGCACTCGGTAAGTTTCGGTGCCAGCGTCAATCATCTGACCAGCAAGAACGACTTCGCGACGGCGCGTCTTGGGCGCGGCTTGGACATCTGGAATCCTGACCATGATGTGCCCGAACCCACCGATGCCTGGCTGCGCGAAAATGCCTACCGAGGTGATGCGACCATCATCAAGATGAAGCAGACCGGCGTTTACGGTGTGGGCCGATTCAGCCTGGCCGATCCGCTGACCCTGGTGGCCGGGGCCCGCGTGAGCTGGTACGAGAACACTGCGCGCTATCGTGACAGCGGCGATCGCTACACCGATCCGTACAAGGAAAACGGTGTGGTCACGCCTTATGGCGGCCTGATCTACGCCTTCAATCCGCAATGGTCCGGGTATGTCAGCTATGCGGAGATCTTCGAGCCGCAGAATGCGCTCGATGCCACCGGCAAGTTGCTCGATCCCATGGTGGGCAAGAACTATGAGCTCGGCGTCAAGGGCGAGTTGATGGGCGGCAGGGTGAACACCTCGATCGCAGTCTTCCGTATCGATCAGAAAAACCGTGCGCAGCAAGATCTGGCAGGTATCTGCTCTGTGGGCGATGTGTGCTACATCTCCAGCGGCAAGGTCCGCAGCCAGGGCGTCGAGGCCGAAATCAGTGGCGAGGTGCTGCCAGGCTGGCAGGTGTTCGCGGGCTACACCTTCAACAGCCTGAAGTTCCTCGACGACACCTCGGTGTCCAACACCAACTTCGGCCGCACGTTCACGCCCAAACACATGTTGCGTCTGTGGTCGGACTATCGTTTGCCCGGCGAATTGTCGGCGTGGACCCTGGGCGCGGGCGTGAACTACCAGTCAGGCAGTTATACGGAAACGCGTGGGGTGCGTGTGTCGCAGTCGCCGTATGCCGTCTGGAACGCGCGTGTGAGCTACAAGATCAACAAGAACTGGACGGCGGCGTTGAACGTCAACAACGTGTTCGACAAAACCTACTACCAGACCATTGGTGCGCCGGGTTGGGGAAGCTTCTACGGCGATCCGCGTAACGCGACGCTGACCTTGCGCGGCACGTTCTAAGCGCAGCAGGCGGAAAAGGGGAACTCCCCTTTTCCGGTCAGGCGCGCCAGCCCAGTTTGCGCGAAATCTCCTGGGCGCAGCGCTGCAGCGGTTGGGCGATGCTGCCATTCCACGTGACATCGAAGAGACCGCTCGGGCCAATGGTCGTGATGGCCAGCACCAGTTTGCCCGCATGATCGAAGACCGGCACGGACAGCGCGTCCACGCCCGGCAGCGGATTGCCCACGGCCCGCGCCATGCCATGCACGCGGATATCGGCCAGCATGGCTTGCAGATGCTCCGGGCGTGCAGCCTTCAGGGGCGTGGCCAGCGTCGATGTCACGGCCGTGTCGTTCGCTTCGCGGGCGATGTAATGCTCGGCCACTTTTGGGGGCAGCCAGGTCGCGAAGACCAGACCGGTTGCGGTGTTGAGCATGGACATCACCGTGCCCTGGCGCATGTTCACGTGCACCGGATAACTGGCCTCGGTGATATGAACCATGGTCGGGCCGTGCGAACCGAGCACGGCCAGCCCCACGGTGTGGCCGATGTCTGCCTGAAACTGCGCGACTTCGGGCAATGCCATGCGCACCGGGTCCAGGCGCTGCAGGCTCACCAGACCCATCTGCAGCGCGAAGGGGCCCAGCTCATAATGACCGCTGACGCTGTCCTGCTGCACCAGGCCGACGCGGATAAAGCTCACCAGATAGGGGTGGGCCTTGGCAGACGTCATGCCGGCTGCGGCGGCCACGTCGCGCAAGGTCAGCGGCCGGGCCGCGTCGACCAGGGCCGACAACAGCGGAAACCCCACCTCGACCGACTGAATGCTGCGGCGTCCGTCATTGGCTGTCGCCATGGTTCTCAACCTCCGTGACCGTGCCGTGCCGCAAGCAGGCGGTCGGCCATTTCGACAAAGCCTTCGCCGCCGCGCGAAGGGGTGACAAAGGCGGGCGTGTGCTGGATGCGGTGCAACTGCGCACCGATGTTGGCCACACCCACCGAGAGCGGGAAGAACTCGAACATGGGTTCATCATTGGGCGAATCGCCAATGAACAGCGTATGAGATAGCGCCTGCATGATGCTTTGCCCCAGTTCGCGCTCGAAGAGGCGGCGCGTCATGCTGAGCTTGTCGTAGTCGCCAAACCATCCATTGACATGAATCGAGCTGACTTTGGCTTGTGCGCCGGCCTCGGTAAAGATCTCGAGGATCCGATTGACGGCATCCTGCGGCAAGGCAGGGACATCCTCGCAAAAATCGATGGCCAGATCGGCGGCGCGATAAGCCTGATCGCTGGCCAGTGCCGTGCCGGGCACCTCGCGAAGCACGCGGTCACGGATGGCATCGAGCCGCGCGCGGTCGGCGCGGCGGCTTGCCGCATCGGCCCAGTAATGGGTCTTCATCCGATGCGCGCTGCGATCATAGGCATAGTAGAAAGCGCCGTTTTCACCGACCACGGCGCGCACCGGCCACATACGAACGATGTGATCGCACCAGCCTGCTGGCCGGCCGGTGATCGGGATGACGCAGATGCCGGCCCGCTCCAGACGCTCCAGCGCCATATAGGCCGCTGCCGTCAGCCGCCCATCGGTGGTGACGGTATCGTCGATATCCGTCAGTACCGTGCGTACCGAGGCCGCAACCGGGGCGGGCAGGGCGGCGAGGGGTTGCATGTCTTTCCTTTGTCGAGTGGTTGTCTGGCGGCAGGCCGAAGAGTGTACCGGCGGCCCGCATTTTGCTCTCGGGGGCGCGAAGCGGCCAAGGGCGGTAAAATTCGGACTTTCCCGCTCGCTGGCTCCTTTTCTCATGTCTGCCCAGATATCTTCCGTTGCCGACGACGCCGTTTCGGACTTCGGCATTGCCTCTGTACCCGAGATCATTGCCGAGCTGCGCGCCGGCCGCATCGTCATTCTGGTTGACGAAGACGACCGCGAAAACGAGGGTGACCTCGTCATGGCAGCGGAGTTCGTCACGCCCGAGGCCATCAATTTCATGGTCACCCACGGCCGTGGTCTGGTCTGTCTGACACTGACCGAAGACCGCTGCCGCCAACTGGATCTGCCGCTGATGGCCAGCCGCAACGGCACCCGGTACGGCACGAATTTTACCCAGTCCATCGAAGCGGCAGAGGGCGTCGAGACCGGCATCTCTGCCGCGGACCGCGCCCGCACCATCCAGGTGGCCGTCGCCCGCGACGCCAAGCCCAGCGATCTCGTGCAGCCGGGTCACATTTTCCCGGTGCGTGCGGTGCCAGGGGGCGTGCTGGTGCGCGCCGGCCATACCGAAGCCGGCTGCGATCTGACCGCCATGGGCGGCCTGACGCCGGCCGCGGTCATCTGCGAGATCCTCAAGCCCGACGGCACCATGGCTCGTCTGCCCGATCTGGTGCAGTTTGCCCATGAGCATGACCTCAAGATAGGCACCATCGCCGACCTGATCCAGTACCGCAGCGAGCACGAGTCCATCATCCAGCGGGTCGGCGAGCGCCAGATGCAGACCCCCTGGGGCGAGTTCCGCGCCATTGCCTATCGGGACGACGCCACGGGAGCGCCCCACTTGGCCCTCGTACACGGTAAGATCGACCCGAGTCAGGAAACCCTGGTGCGCGTGCATGAGCCGGCCTCACTGCTTGACGCGCTGGATACCGGCGCCAGCCCGCACAGCTGGGGGCTGGGCCAGGCTCTGACGGCCATTGCGGCGGCTCCGGCCGGCGTCATGGTGCTGATGAACTGCCAGTCCTCGACCGAGCACCTGTTTGGCCAGATTGCCCATTGGGGCCGGTCTGCGGAGCAGGCCCCGGCCCAGGATGGCGACCGTTTCGGTTTGCGCACCTACGGTATTGGCGCGCAGATTTTGCGCGATCTGCACGTCGGCCAGATGCGGCTGCTTGCGCGGCCGCGCAAGATGCCCAGCATGGCCGGGTTTTCCCTGACCATTACGGGTTACGATTGCCCCCCGCCCCGCAACACTGACGAATAAGGCCGACGAATGAACCCCTACATCCTTACCCCCGACCTCAACGGCGAAGGGCTGCACATCGGTATCGTGCGCGCCCGCTTCAATGAAGAGATCGGCCAGACCGAATTGACTGCCTGCCTGGAAGAACTGGGCAAGCTGGGCGTGGACGAGCGCGATGTCATGGTGGTGTCCGTGCCGGGCGCCCTGGAGCTTGGCGTGGTCCTGGCCCGCATGGCCGAATCGTTCGAATTCGACGCCCTGATTGCACTGGGCGCCGTGATCCGTGGCGAAACCTATCACTTTGAAGTGGTCAGCAATGAAATGGCCACTGCTATCACCTGTATTTCTCTGGAAACCGGCATTCCGGTTGCCAACGGCGTGCTGACGGTCGACACCGACGAGCAGGCCGCAGCCCGCGCCGAAGGCAAGGGCCGCGATTGCGCCCAGGTTGCCGTCGAAATGGCCAACCTGGTTGCCGCGCTGGAACCCGAGGAAGACGACGAAGACGACGAGGACGAAGATTTTGACGACGAAGAAGACGAGCGCTGATAGCCCCGAGGCGGCCCAGTTGGGGGCCGCCAGCGCCGGGGCGGCGCGCGCCAACGCGCGTAGCGCGCGCCGGCGTGCCCGCGAGTTCGCGCTGCAGGGCGTGTACGCCTGGCTGCTGCGCGGTGGCCAGGGTACCCAGGATGCCGGCGAAATCGACGCCCACTTGCGTGATGCCGAAGATTTCTCCGAAGCCGATGCGCAATGGTTCAAAACGCTGTTGCATGGCGTGCTGCGCGAGGCGCCCAGCCTGCGCGAACGGTTCACGCCGTACATCGACCGTCCGCTCGGCGAGCTGTCTCCCGTGGAGCACGGCATTTTGTTGATCGGCAGCTACGAGCTGGTGCATCACGTCGAAGTGCCTTACAAGGTCGCCATCAACGAGGCGGTTGAGCTGGCCAAGTCCTTCGGTGGCACCGATGGCTTCAAGTTCGTCAACGGTGTGCTCGACAAGCTGGCCGCGGACGTGCGTACCGCCGAGGTCAAGGCCGCGGCCCAGCAGCGCCGCTGAGGCATCGGCCGGCCGTGGCCTCCGAGTTCGATCTTATCGCGCGCCATTTCACTCGCGCCGCGCCCGGGGATATCCTGGGCGTGGGCGATGATTGCGCGCTGTTTCCGGTGCCGCAAGGCATGCGGGTGGCGGTGAGCAAAGACTTGCTGATCGCGGGCCGGCATTTTTACCCCGACGCCGACCCCGAGTCGGTGGGCCACAAATCCCTGGCGGTCAATCTTTCCGATCTGGCCGCCATGGGCGCGCAGCCGCTTGGCTGCTTGCTGGGTCTGGCCCTGCCCTCCATGGACGAGCCGTGGCTGGCGGCTTATGCGCGCGGCTTTCATGCGCTGGCGCAAGCCAGCGGGTGCCCGCTTATTGGCGGCGACACCACGCGCAGCCTGCATGATCTGACGCTCAGCGTCACCGTATTCGGCGCCGTGCCGGCTCAGGCGGCGTTGCGTCGCGATGCGGCACGTACGGGCGACGATATATGGGTCTCGGGCGAATTGGGCGCCGCCGATATTGCCTATCGCCTCCTCGACGGGCAATTACCCGCCGACGCAGCGCGCCTGGCCCAGACCCGTCGCGCACTGGAGTGGCCCCAGCCACGTCTGGCATTGGGCGCGGCGCTAAGGGGCCTGGCTCATGCCGCCATCGATATCTCGGATGGTCTTGCACAGGATCTGCGCCATATTCTGGCCGCAAGCGGCGTGGCGGCGGAGTTGCGTTACGCGGATCTGCCACGCGCTGCAGGTCTGGCCGGCCTGGACGACTCCACGCTGCAACGGGCGCTCTTGGGCGGTGGCGATGTGTACGAACTGTGTTTTACTGCGCCGCCCGAGCGGCGCGCTGCCATCGAGCACGCCGCGCTGGCCTGCCAGACGCCAGTAAGCCGCGTGGGCCGTATCATGCCCGGCACCGGCTTGCAGGTGCTCGACGCCCAGGGCCAGCCATTGCCTCACATCCCTGGCGGATTCGATCATTTCGGCGACGTGGCCTGATACCATCCCGGGCATGCCCGCTTTGAGCTTGAATCGCCGGACCATGACCGAACCTCATTCTTCTTCGATGCGCGAGCGCTCGCGCGTGGATTACCCCAGCCTGGCTTGGATTTGCGCCCGTCCCGGGCGATTTCTGGCGTTCGGCCTGGGCAGCGGCCTGATCCGGCCGGCCTCCGGCACCTGGGGCACGCTTGCTGCATGGGTCATCTGGCTGCTCTTGCCGCCGATCCCCAATCTCGCCATGGGCATCCTGCTTGCGCTGGCGTTTGCTTATGGTTGCTGGGCTTGCGGTTATGCCGGCAAGGAACTCCGCGTCCATGACCACGTCGGAATGGTGTGGGACGAAATGGTGGCCTTCTGGCTGGTGCTGTGGCTGGTGCCGGGTGGTTGGATGGCCCAATTACTGGCTTTTGTGCTTTTCAGATTCTTCGACATCGTCAAGCCGCCCCCCATCAAAACGTTTGATGCCCGCTTATCGGGCGGGTTTGGCGTAATGTGGGATGACATCCTGGCGGCCGTCTATGCCTTGCTGGTCATGGCGTTCGTCGTTCGATTAGGAGTGTTGGCATGAGTTTGCAGAACAACATGGGGCTGGCACCTGCCGCCTTGAGCGCCGCAACGGCCATGGGGCTGGCCGAACAACTGGGACCGGTGCTGCAAGAGCAGGGCTGGTACCTGGGCACGGCAGAATCCTGCACGGGCGGGCTGTTGTCGGCTGCGATTACCTCGGTGGCGGGATCGAGCGGCTGGTTCGAGCGCGGCTTTGTCACCTACAGCAACGCAGCCAAGGTCGATGCGCTACGCGTGTCGGCCGACACGCTGAATCATTTCGGTGCGGTCAGCGAAGAAGTCGCACTGGAAATGGCCCAGGGCGTGCTGTTGGCCGCGCCTGCCTGCCATGTCTCCATCTTCACGACCGGCATCGCCGGCCCGGGCGGCGCGACGACCGGCAAGCCGGTGGGCATGGTGTGTTTTGGCTTTGCCACGCGGGCTCAGGAAGGCATTCATTCGCGCGCCGTCACGCACGTCTTCGCCGGCGACCGCAGCCAGGTGCGCCAGGCTGCCGTAGAGTTCGCCTTGCGTGGCCTGCTCGAGTTTCTGGGCGCGCCGGCCAACCGGTGCTAGGCGACGCGCCGTCGGCCGTCAACGGACGGCGTTGATCGCCTCACGCAGGCCGGCCGCCGCCTTGGCGGCCGCTTCGCGCCAGTCGTCACCATTGCTGGCATAGATGATGGCACGCGACGAGTTGATCATCATGCCCGTGCGAGCCTGATTGGCGCCGGCCTGCACGGTGGCATTGATATCACCGCCCTGCGCGCCGATGCCGGGCACCAGCAACGGCATGCTGTCGCCGATGCGCTGGCGCACGGCGGCAAGTTCGTTGGGGAACGTCGCGCCCACCACCAGGCCGCATTGGCCGTCGCGGTTCCACTTCTCTGCGACCAGTCCGGCCACGTGCAGATACAGCGGCTTGCCGTCGGCCATCTGCAAAAATTGCAGATCCGAGCCCCTCGGGTTGGAGGTGCGGCACAGCACGATCACGCCCCGGTCACGCCAGGCCAGGTAGGGCTCGACAGAATCCAGGCCCATGTAGGGGCTGACCGTCACGGCATGCGCCTGATAGCGCTCGAAGGCTTCGCGCGCATAGTTTTCCGCGGTCGAACCAATGTCGCCACGCTTGGCGTCCAGCACGATGGGCAGATCGGGATGTTCGCTACGGATATGCGCACACAAGGCTTCGAGCTGATCTTCGGCGCGATGCGCGGCGAAATAAGCGATTTGCGGCTTGAAGCTGCTGGCGTAAGGCGCGGTCGCGTCGACGATGCCCCGGCAGAACTCCAGAATGGCGTCGGGCTTGCCCTGCAGCTCGTGCGGAAAGCGCAGCGGATCCGGGTCCAGCCCGACTTGCAGCAGAGAGTTTCGGGTCGCCCAGGCGTGTTCGAGTTTTTGGAGGAAATTCATGGGGATCAGTGCAGTTTGACCCTGGGGTGGGTGCGCCGCATCAACAGGCGCGCCAAGGCCATTGTGGCGGTACGCGAGACACCCAGCACCGCTCGGTGGTGCATCAGGTGCAGGCTCATGTACATCAGGCGCGCCAGTGTACCGCTTACGAAGAGTCCGCGTCCGGCCAGCTTGCCCATCAGGCTGCCGACTCCTGCCCCTTGGCCCAACGACACCAGCGAACCATAGTCGCGGTACACATACGCCTGCTGGGGTTCATCCTTGCCTGCCAGGCGGGCGCCGAGTTTGCGGGCCAGATAGCTGGCTTCCTGGTGCGCGGTTTGCGCGCGCGCCGGCACGATACGCTCACCATGCCAGGGAGCCGCGCAGCAGTCGCCCAGCGCCAGCACATAAGGATCTTCGGTTTCCAGGCGCTCATTGACGATCAATTGGCCTGCCTTGTTCAAGGGCAAACCCAATTGGGCGAGCAGGTCCGGGCCGCGAATGCCGGCGGCCCACAGGCAAAGCGAGGCCGCAAAACTGCGGCCATCGGCCGTCTTGACACTATCCGGGCTCACTTCGGCCACCCGGCAATGGGTTTCCACACGGATACCAAGCTCGGTCAGGCGAGCGGTGGCCGCGCGCGAAATCTTCTCGGGCAAGGCAGAAAGGATGCGAGGCGCACCCTCGACCAGGGTGATGGCCATGTCGCGCTCGACTCGAAAATTCGGCAGGCCGTAGGTGCTGACGACATGGCTGGCCTCGGTCAGCTCAACGGCCAACTCGACGCCGGTGGCGCCGCCGCCCACGATGACCAGGTCCAGGCGAGCCGAAGGATTGCGCAGCTTGTCCTGATCCACCTGAGCCATGGCCTTGAGGATCGTCAGCCGAAAGGCTTCGGCGTTTTCGGTGTTATCCAGCGTGACGGCATACTGAGCCGCACCAGGCGTGTTGAAAAAATTTGACGCGCTGCCCACCGCCAGCACCAGGTTGCCATAACTCAACTCGCGCGGCCCGAGGATTTCCTGGCCGCGCGGGTCGCGGACCGCGCCGATCCGGATACGCCGCGCAGCCCGGTCGACCGAGGTGAGCTCGCCCTGGGCGAAACTAAAGCCCGCCAGCCGCGCCAGCATCAGATAAGAAAGCCCTTCCTGGTGGATATCCAGCGTGCCGGCGGCCACTTCATGCAGCGACGGCTTCCAGATATGAAAAGGGCGGCTGTCGACCAGCAGAACGCGCTCGGGGCCATAGGCGCGGCCCAGTTGGGCCGCCAGCTCCAGGCCGCCAGCGCCGCCACCGACAATCACGATACGTTCCGGGGCAGAGAGAGCAGGCATCATGCAGGTATCGGAAGAGGGCATGGAGCTTCAGTATAGAAGCATGCCTGCCACCTGCAAACGCCTGCCTTAATTCAAGATAAAACGGCTGATCGCCACCGCGACCCAGACGGCGCCCGTAAAAATCAGCATCAGCATCACGGCGGCGCTGCCCAGATCCTTGGCGCGCCCCAGAAGTGGATGCGTCTCGACCGACAGTGCATCGGCCAAGGCTTCGATGGCCGAATTGATCAGCTCCACCACCAGCACCAGCACGACCGAAGCAATAAGCATGAAGACTTCGTCGGTGGTGCGCCCCAGAAAAAACGCGGCTGGAATGAGCAGCACCGCCAGGGCAAGCTCCTGGCGAAACGCCGCCTCGTACTTGACGGCCGCCTTCAGGCCCTGCCACGAGTAGCGCAAGGCGTTGAGGATGCGGCGCAGGCCGCCGGTGCTCTTGTAAGGCGAAGGATGTGGAGTCATAAAGCGATACGGGGAATCGGGTCTGCCGCTTTTTAACAGATTCAGGTGTCGCCCGTATCGTGGCCGCGCAAGTGCGGAAGGCTTTCCCGGTGCAGGAATCAGTGTCCGGGCTGCGCGGACGGCGTCAACGGCTCACCGGCCTCCAGGCGCTGGGCGCGCACCGCGTATTGCCGGGTCACCACCGCGCCAAAGAAAAAAATCTGCGCCGAATAGTAAATCCAGATCAAAAGCGCGATGAGCGAACCCGCCGCGCCATAGGCCGAAGCCACGCCGCCGCGGCCCAAATAAAGGCCGATCCCCCACTTGCCCAGCAGAAACAGTGCGGCGGTCACCACCGCGCCCGGGATCACATGGCGCCAAAGCACCGACACCGAGGGCAGCAGCTTGAAAATCACGGCAAACAGCGCTGTTACTACCGCGAACGAAAACAGATTGGCCAGCCAGTCGCCCACCATCGCCACCAGCGAATTACTCCAGATCTCGCCGTAATAGCCTCGGGCCACGCCCATCGCTGCATTGACCATCAGCGAGAACAACAGAAAGCAGGCCAGCACCAGCACGAGTCCAAACGACAGCACACGGCTGCGCACCAATCCCTGAATACCACCCGAGGTGTCGGGTTCGACTTCCCAGAGTTCATCCAGGCTGGCTTTAAGCTCCGAAAAAGCCGTCGTCGCACTGAAAATCAACACCCCGACCGACAGCAACGCCGCAACCCAACCCTTGCCCGACTGATGTGCGCTGGCCAAAACGGTCTGAATCACCTCGGCCCCGCGTTCGCCCGTCAGGTCGCGCACCTGATCGAACAACTCCGAGCGCACCGCTTCTTCACCAAAAAACGCGCCTGCCACGGCAATGACCAGAATCAGCATCGGCGCCAGCGAAAACACCATATACAGCGCCAGCGCAGCCCCCTTGCTGGCGGCGCGGTGGCGCGACCATTGCCTGGCCGAATCCATCAACAGCCCGGCCAATTCTCTCGGATGGCAAATTCGCAGCAATGTGGGAAAACGCATCTGGCCCCTCCGGAAGTGTCAGACCCATTGTAGGCATCAAAGTGGGGCCGCATGCAAGCCGCCCACAAAACAAAACCCCGGCGATGAACCGGGGGTTCTGATAGCAACCGGAGAACCGCGTGGCGAAGGTACGCGGCGCTCCAGGACAGAGAGGCGGGACTTAGAAGTCCATGCCGCCCATGCCACCCGGCATGGCCGGGGCAGCGGGCTTGTCTTCTGCCAGCTCGACCACGGCGGCTTCAGCCGTCAGCAGCAGGCTGGCCACCGAAGCGGCGTTTTGCAGGGCAGTGCGGGTCACCTTGGTGGGATCCAGAACGCCTTGCTCGACCAGGTCGGTGTACTCGCCGGTGGCGGCGTTGTAACCGTAGTTACCCTTGCCAGCCAGAACGGTGTTGACCACGACGCTGGCTTCTTCGCCGGCATTGGCCACGATGGTGCGCAGCGGCTCTTCGACAGCACGCAGGATCAGCTTGATACCGGCGTTCTGGTCGGGAGTGTCGCCTTGCAGGCCGGTGATGGCTTGCTTGGCACGCAGCAGCGCAACGCCGCCGCCAGCAACCACGCCTTCTTCCACAGCAGCGCGGGTAGCGTGCAGGGCGTCTTCAACGCGGGCCTTCTTTTCTTTCATTTCGACTTCGGTGGCAGCACCGACGCGGATCACGGCAACACCGCCGGCCAGCTTGGCCACGCGCTCTTGCAGCTTTTCACGGTCGTAGTCCGAAGTGGCTTCTTCGATCAGGGTGCGGATCTGCTTGACGCGCGCCTCGATCGACTTGCCGTCGCCGGCGCCGTCGATGATGGTGGTGTTTTCCTTGGCGACTTCGATGCGCTTGGCTTGGCCCAGTTCTTGCAGCGAGGCCTTTTCCAGGGACATGCCGGTCTCTTCCGAGATCACGGTGCCGCCGGTCAGGATGGCGATGTCTTCCAGCATGGCCTTGCGGCGATCGCCGAAGCCCGGAGCCTTGACGGCGGTGGTCTTCAGAATGCCACGGATGTTGTTCACAACCAGGGTGGCCAGGGCTTCGCCCTCGACGTCCTCGGCGATGATCAGCAGCGGACGGCTCGACTTGGCGACTTGTTCCAGCACCGGCAGCAGATCACGGATGTTGCTGATCTTCTTGTCGTAGATCAGGACGAAAGGATCGTCCAGAGCGGCGACTTGCTTGTCGGGGTTGTTGATGAAGTAGGGCGACAGGTAGCCACGGTCAAACTGCATGCCTTCGACGACATCCAGTTCGTTTTCCAGCGACTTGCCGTCTTCGACGGTGATGACGCCTTCCTTGCCGACCTTGTCCATCGCGTCAGCGATGATCTGGCCGATGGAGCTGTCGCTGTTGGCCGAAATCGAGCCAACCTGGGCGATTTCCTTGCTGGTGGTAACCGGCTTGGAAGCCTTCTTCAGCTCGGCGACGGCAGCGGCCACAGCCTTGTCGATACCGCGCTTGAGGTCGATCGGGTTGAAACCGGCGGCAACGTACTTCAGGCCTTCCTGAACGATGGCCTGGGCCAGCACGGTGGCGGTCGTGGTGCCGTCACCGGCGTTGTCGGAGGTCTTGGACGCAACGTCCTTGACCAGCTGGGCGCCGATGTTCTCGAACTTGTCCTTCAGTTCGATTTCCTTGGCGACAGACACACCGTCCTTGGTCACGGTCGGGGCGCCGAACGAGCGCTCCAGCACGACGTTGCGACCCTTCGGGCCCAGGGTGGTCTTCACAGCGTTGGCGAGAACATTCACGCCGCGAACGATGCGCACGCGGGCATCATCGGCAAACAGAACTTGCTTGGCAGCCATTTTCAGCTTCCTTTGAAAATAGGGATGAACGCTATTACTGGATCACGGCGAGGATTTCTTCCTCGCGGATGACGAGCAGTTCGTCGCCATCGACCTTGACGCTTTGGCCGGCATACTTGCCGAACAGGACCTTGTCGCCGACCTTCAGGTCGACGGGCAGAATCTTGCCGTCTTCCGTCTTCTTGCCGGGGCCGACGGCCAGCACTTCGCCTTGATCGGGCTTTTCAGCGGCGCTGTCGGGAATGACGATGCCGGAAGCGGTCTTGCGCTCGTTGTCCAGGCGTTTGACGATCACGCGATCGTGCAGGGGACGCAGGGCCATGAGGAACTCCTGTTGGATAACTAGAAGATTGATCGGTAGTTGGCGCGGGAGGGCTGTTAGCACTCGCCAGCGACGAGTGCTAATTATAGGGATGACTCGGCAGGCTTCAAGGGGGAGGGCTGGATTGTTACATATTGGCTGGGTGATATTGACTCGATGTGGCATTCAGCTGATGTCGAATTTCATTGATGTCGGAATTTGACCTGCCCCCAGATTTAGTACGGCACCGACATAGAGCCCAGGGGTAAAAGACCTTCTTTCTGATGAGCCTGCACGAATTGCGCCGGCGTTAAATATCCGAGCGCGCTGTGAGGCCGATCGGTGTTGTACTCGACTCGCCAGTTTTCGATCAAGCTTTTAGCCTGTCGCAGGGACAAGAACCAGTGCTCGTTAAGGCATTCGTCGCGGAACTTGCCGTTGAAACTTTCGATATAAGCGTTCTCCACCGGCTTACCCGGCCGAATAAACGACAGCTTTACGCCTGCTTGGTAGGCCCAGGCGTCCAAGGCTCTTCCGGCGAACTCTGGCCCGTTGTCCACGGTAATAGATCGCGGCAGGCCACGCATCTCCGCCAGCCGTTGCAGCACCATGGCAACACGCAGTCCCGGCAACGACGTATCGACCTCGATGGCCAGGCATTCGCGAGTGTAGTCATCGACGATAGTCAAACAGCGGAATCGGCGGCCATAGGCTAGGCCGTCGGCCACAAAGTCCATTGACCAACTCTGATTCGGCGCGATTGCCGCTGGGCGAACCACGCGCTCGGTCATTAATGTCCTGACCGCCTCGCGTTTGGCCTGCGGGCTGACTACTTTCGGCTTAGCAGATCCTGAAGCGCCGCCTTGTCCAGCATCGACTCGGCCAACAGCTTCTTGAGCTTGTTGTTCTCCTGCTCCAGCTCCTTGAGCCTCTGAGCGTCCGACACCGTCATGCCACCGAACTTCGCCTTCCAGTTGTAGTACGTTGCCTCGGAGATTCCGTGCTTGCGGCACAACTCTGCGGGCTTGGCACCTGCATCGGCTTCCTTGAGCACGCCGATGATTTGCTCTTCCGTAAATCGTTTCTTCATTGCCATTCCTTTGGGAACGGACTCTACATCGATTTCGTACTAATCACGGGGAGCAGGTCAGTAGCGGTTCCAGGAACGATCCCACTCCAGGTCGATGCTCCATTTCGGAGAGAACTGGTAGTTCAGCACCGCAGAAGGGTGGGAGTTGGTGGTCTGATAGTTGCCGGAGTCGCCATAAAAGGTCTGCGTCAGGCTCAGGCTGCCATTGGGTGTGAACTCCGCGGCCTGCGTGGCGGAGGCGCCCAGCAGAAAAAGACCAAACAATGTGCAGTAGCGTGTCATGTGCGTGATGCAGGAAGGAGCCGCGGGGCGTCATGGCAGACAGCGCGCCGCGTGGTATACGTGGGGAAGAGGGCCAGGCGCCCGTCAGCGAGAAGGCCCGGTCTTTGTACAAAACCGGGCCTTCGTCCGCTCAATGCTTTTCGATGCGCCTAGAGCGTGATCTTGCCGGTGTAAAGCAGCCAGAACACGATAACGTCGGCGACCAACAGGATGGCCACGTAGAGTTTTTCCAGACCCACGAACATGGGCTTGCCGTCCTTCTTTTCCTTGCGCGACCAGATGAAGACCGGAAGACCGCAAGTCAGCAGCACGGGCACCAGAGCCAGGTAGTTGAGCGCGCTGGCATAGAGGATGAACAGGCAGAACAGCACGCCCATCACGCCGCTTGTCAGACCGAGTGTCATGCCCTTGTTGGAATACTTCTTGTATTCATGCGTCAGGCACAGCTTGGTCATGTAGAGCGTGGTGGTGATGTAGGCAGGCACCACCATCAGCGCGCTGATGTTGTACATCGTGTTCCAGGCATTGTTGGAGAAATAAACCAACAGCATGGCTGCCTGCATCACGCCGCTGCTTATCCACAGCGACACGGTTGCTGCCTCGTTCTTGTTCGTACGGGCAAACGCCTTGGGAAAGGCGCCGTTCTGGCCTGCAGCCATCGGGATTTCTGCGCAAAGCATGGTCCATGCCAGCCAGCCGGCCAGCACCGAGATGATCAGCCCCAGATCCATCAGCCAACTGCCCCATTGCGCGCCGACGACGTGCTCGAGCACACCCGAGGTCGACGGATTGGCGACCTGAGCAAGTTCGGGCTGCGTCATGGCGCCAAACGGCAGAACGGACAGCAGGATGTAGATGATCAAGGCCGCCAGAAAACCCAGCAGCGTGGCTTTGCCCACGTCGCTGCGATTGCGGGCGCGGCCCGACAGGACCACCGCGCCTTCTACGCCGATGAACGCCCACAGTGTCACCGTCATGGGAGCCATGATTTGCGCCGTGAACGAGACCGGCGTGGCGGCTGCGCCCGTGCCGCTCATGATCTGCGGTGCATTGCCCCAGACGTTGTCGAGCAGTTGGGAATAGTCGATCAGCAGACCCAGCAGGAGGACGAATGCCACCAGGGGAACCAGCTTGGCGATCGTGCCCACCGTGTTGACGAAGCCGGCCACCTTGGTCCCGGACAGCACCAGATAGTTGTAGCCCCAGATGAGGATGGAGCCGCAGATGATCGAGTTCAGGTTGTTGCCGTTGGTGAACACGCCAGGGAAGATCTGGTCGAAAGCGTCCATGAGGATGACCGCGAAGGCGACGTTGCCAAAGCAGGTCATCAACCAGTAGCCCCAGGCCACGTTAAAACCTATGAAAGACCCGAAACCTTCCTGCGCGTACATATAGACCCCGGCATGCAGGTCTGGGCGCAGGTCGGAGAGCATGCGGAATGCATTGGCAATAAAGTAAACGCCGATGCCCGCGATGATCCACGCGATGACGACCGGACCGACGGCCGAGGTGGCGGCGGTATTTTGCGGCAGGCTGTAGACGCCGCCACCCAGCATCGACCCCACCACGATGGCGATGAGCGCCAACATGCCGAGTTTCGCGCCGGCCGAGCCGGAGCTGGCGTCGGTACTTGTACTTGCTTGAGTTTTATCAGTCATTTTCGTTGCCTTGCGATGGAGGAGACCATGCCGCCCGGGTCAGGCCCGGGCGGCACCCCGCTCTATTGCCGTCCCTTCTTGATGGAAGAGACGCGGTGGCTCTTGAAGCTGATGTGCTTGGGCACGGGCTGCGGCTTGCGCGCCTCTTCCACGACGGCGCGAACCCAGTAGTCGCCGTTCTGATCGATGCTCACGCCCTGGATTTCGTGTTCGAAGCCCGGGAAGCGCTTGTCGAATTCCTGCAGCGCTTCGAGATAGCCGGTGATACCCGTGTCATCGGCGGGCAGACGTTCTCCCGGCATCAGAACCGGAATACCCGGAGGGTAGGGCACCAGCATGCTGGCGGCGATACGATTGGCGAAATCCGCTACCTTGACGCGTTCGGTCTGGTAGCGCACAACCTTCTGATAGGCCTCGGCCGGGGTGAGCACAGGCTCGGGGATGGAGCTGACCGCATCGCTGCTGTGCTTCATCAGGTCCAGCTCCTGCATGCTGTCGTGCATGTGCTGGCACAACTCTTTGAGCGTCATCGCGGCGTACTTGGGCGACGCGTGGGCCAGCGAAGGAATGGCATCGATCGCCTTGGCGCCCGTGTCATAGAGCTTCTTGAAGGTCAGCAGGCTTTCGATCAGCGTGCCCCACTTGCCCTTGGTGATACCCACCGAGAAGAGAATGAGGAGCGTGTAGTCGCCGGTGCGGGCAACCTCGATGCGGCGGTCGTCCAGGAACTTGCTGACGATGCTGCCCGGAATACCCTGAGGCAGGTGTTTGCCGTCGGGGGTGATCCCCGGGCAGGTGATGCTGACCTTGACCGGGTCGAGCATGCAATCGGCCTGGCCAATGTCCGCATCGGAAAAACCGTGCCACGCGTCGCCTGGTTTGAGCGTCCACAAATCGGGGGTCTGGCTCAGCAGTTCGATGGAGGCCTTATGGAAAGCTTGCACCTTGCCACTGGCCGGATCCTTGACCTGGGTGGGTTGCAGGACGTCGAAGAACCATGAGGACTCGCCATCGACTTCGGCGAGTTCTTCTTTGACATTGACCACCGCCTGGCGGAAGGCAATTGCTTCTTCGATGGATTCTTGCACGAGCGAGTAGCCGGCTTCTCCCTGCATCATGGCAACGGCCACGTCGATCGAGGCGATGATGGGATAGAACGGCGAGGTGGTGCCGTGCATCATGAACGAATCGTTGAAATCGTCAAAGTCCAGCGGTGCGCGGTCGCTCGGTTTGATGTGGGTCATCGATGTCATGGACAACGCCGGCAACATCTTGTGCGTGGATTGCACCGCGAACAGGGTCGGACGATTGGGCGGGTCATCGGCCACGTCCATGGCAAAGCGGCCACGGTAGAGCGGGTGGAATTTGGCGTAGGCATACCATGCCTCGTCAAAATGGATGCGCGGCACGCTTTCGCTAAGCTGGCCGACGACTTGATTCACGTTGTAGATGAAGCCGTCGTAGGTGCAGTTCGTGACCACGGCGTAGCTGGGGTCGCGGCTGACCGCATCCTTGGTCAGCGCGCTGTCGTCGATGAGTTTTCGGACGCTGTCTTTGCTCAGGCGCTCTGCCGGAATGGGGCCGATCAGACCGTAGCCGTTGCGGCTGGGCGTCAGATACACCGGACGAGCTTGCGACAACGTCAGGCCGTGATTGAGGGATTTGTGGCAGTTGCGGTCCACCACGGCGATTTCATTGGCGCCCACGGCACCCTGCGCCACGATGCGGTTCGAACCCGACGACCCGGCCACACCGTAGAACGTCCACTTGGCACCGAAGAGTTCGGCGGCAATTTCCTCGGATTGCTTGGGCGGGCCGGCGTGAACCAGATAGTCGCCCATTTCGGCGGTCGCCACGCCGATGTCGGCGCGCATCATGTTTTCACCAAAGAAATTGATGAATTCCACGCCGACCGGGTGCTTGAGGTAGGCCATGCCACCCATGTGCCCGGGGCAGTCCCAGTAGTAATCGCCGTCCTCGGTGAAGTTTTTCAGGGTGCCGAAGTAAGGCGGCAGCAGGGTTTCTGCGTAACGGTGCACCGCAGTGTAGACACGGTTGGCGGTGAACTCCGGGGTCTCGGAGTACAGATAGACGTACTCGGTGACTTCCTTCAGTACCGCGACGGGGATGCCATTGACGGCTTCGGCTTCGGAGAGCAGAAACACCGGCACCGTGGCGTTACGCTCACGGATCTTCTGCACCAGTGCTTCGCACTCTTTGACGATGGCCGTGTTGGCGCTGTCCCAGAGAATCGCGATGAAGCTGTAGTGAGGGCTTTGCTGAATGTAAGTCTGACCTGCTTGCAGGTTGGCGGCCTGCTGGACGATAAACCCTCTTTCGGCGATGGCTTGCGCCAGGGCTTGCACGGCCTGGGAGGCGGGACGGCCGGCTTCCAGACTGTCGGAAAGCACTAGCAATGCATTGTGATTGAACTTCATAGCATGACTCTCGGTTGAGGTCGAGCGGCGCATCCGGACTCTGATACTGATCAGTAAAAAACAGCGAAAAACAACCTGCTACAGCTTGATGTGGCCCATGAAATACAGGGCGATTACAAGAATATCGATGGCCAGCAACAGCGCGAGTGCGGTCTTTTCACCGCGATTCAGCGCTCCCGCATCGCTGCCTTGCTGGCGGCGGGCCCAGAAAAACAAGGGCAGCCCCAGACTGAGCAGCAACGGGCTCATCGCGACGTACTGAATATTGCTGGCGTAGAGCATGAACAGACAGAAACCAGCTCCGACGAGGCTGCTGAACAACGCCAGCATTCGCCCCGTGGACTGGCGTTGCGTATACTCGCCGTTAAAGCAGGTTTTGATCAGATACGAGGCAGAGGAAAAGTACGCCGGCAACACGCAGATCGCCGAGATGCCAAGCAGCGTGAGCCATGCATGCTGGGAGAAATACACCATCAGCATGACGCACTGCATGATTCCGCTGCTGACCCAGAGGGCCGTGGAAGCGGCGCCGTTCTTATTCTCTATGGCAAAAATCTTGGGGAACGTGCCATTACGCCCGGCAACCTGAGGTATTTCGGCGCAAATCATCGTCCAGGCCAGCCAACTGGTCAAAATCGAAATCAGTACGCCTATATTGATCAGCCACTCACCCCAGTCGCCCGTGAGCTTTTTCATGACGCCCGCGGTCGACGGATTGGGAATATGGCTCAACACCTGTTGTGACATGACGCCAAAAGGCAGCACTGAAACGATCAGGCAAATGAGCAGCCCCAGTATGCAACCAATCATGGTCGCGCGCGCCACATCTTTCTTGTTGCGCGCTCTGCCCGACAGCGCTACCGCACCTTCGACGCCGATAAAGCACCAGAGCGCGACATACATCGGTGACAGCGTCTGCGACAGAATCGAACCCAGGGGCTTGGCGTCGCCGACGGGATGGTGGCCCCAGATATCGGTCGTGAGTTGAGCGTAGTTAAGGAAATAAGTGACTACGCCGACGAAAACCACCAGCGGGATCAGTTTGACGAACGTGCCGACGGTATTGATCATGCCGGCCATTTTGGTGCCGGCCAGCACCAGGACGTGAAAGCCCCAGATAAGGATGGAAGCTCCGACGATGGATGCCAGATTATTGCCGCCGGTGAAATCGCCCGGCATGAAATAGTTGAGCGTGTCCATCACCATCACAGCAAACGCTACGTTGCTGAAAATGGTCATGAGCCAATAACCCCAGGCCACGACAAAGGCACTCAACGGCCCGAAGCCCTCCCTGGCATACATGTAAATGCCGGATTGCAGGTCGGGCCTGAGGTCCGAAAGCACCATGAAGGTTCGGGCAATGAAAAACATGCCGAAACCGCTGATCAACCAGGCGATGACGACCGGGCCAAGGGCTGATGTCTCAGCCATGTTTTGAGGCAGGCTGTCGACACCGCTGCCTATCATTGAGCTCACGACAATCGCCACAAGCGCCACAAGGCCGAGTTTCTGGTCGATGGGCTTAGTGCTGCTCATAGGTTCTCATAGGCTGCTGAAACGTGCATTTGAAACGGAGCGCGCCGTGGTTGGCGGCACATCGCGCTGGTTTGGCGACCCATTGCCTGCGCGTGGAGGCACGGGCGGCAAATGGATCAGACGTGGCGGTGTCAAGGCACGAGCAGTTATGCAGGTTCCTTACACAGGGCTTAGGTCTGTTGAACGCGTCAAAGATACCAGAATGTTGATATCAGATGCATACGGTTTCGTATATTTTTTAAACAACACCAAAAAGTCGCTAATATTTTGTATAAACGTGACAAATTGTGGTTCCGACGCGCGGTGCCGCATCAAGAGGGGCGGAATTTTTTTGCGCTTAACCGTTTGAATTTCCAGCGATTAATGCTGCGCGTCTGCGGAAATTTTTGTTTTCAGCTTCTGTTTGATGAAATCGCCGGCGCTAATTTGTCGAGCGGCAAAGGGCGGTTTGTTTGTGGCAAACGCAGGGGGCTTCGCGGCAGCCTCTGCCGTCTTTCGTCAGGCGGGAAGGCAGCGCTTAAGCAGCCGAGGGCGGCGTGGTGGCCGCGGCGGCGTCGATGGTGACATCCCAGATCGAGGGCGAGCCTATATGCCGTCGCAAGGCCTCGGTGAAGGCCCTTATCCGGGCGCTCGCCCGGGGCATGGCGCGCAGCAGATAGATGCCGCTGTCTTGGGGGGCGTGCAGTCCTGTAGCCCGATCTGCACCAGATTGCCTCGGCCAATTTCCGGTCCCGCCGACCAATTGGGCATAAGGGCGATGCCGAGTCCGTCCAGTGCCGCCTGGCGCCGGGCATCGCAGTCGTCGCATTCGAGGACAAAGCGGGCCTGCCGGGCCCAGGCGCCGTCGCCGATTTCGCGCCATCCGCGTACGCTTGTGCTATGGCGCCGGTCGATCAGGCGATGCCGTGCCAATTCGCTCAGCCGGCGCGGCGTGCCGTAGCGTTCAAGATAGCTGGGTGCTGCACACATGAGGTACCGGTGGCTGCCGATACGTTGCCCGATGAGGCTGCTGTCCGGCTGCTGCCCCACACGCACGACGACATCCATACGCTCGACGACCGGATCCACGATGCGTTCCGTCAGGGCGAGTTCGACCTGCAACTGCGGATGCCGCTCGCCAAGCCGACCCAGAATGGGCACCACGTATCGCCGGGCAAAAGCGGGCAGGCAGCTTACCCGCAACAGGCCTTGCACGTTTTGCTCCAGCGAAATGACTTCGGATCGGGCTTCGGTCATGTCGTGCAGGATCTTGACCGCGCGCTCGTACAGCACTTCGCCAGCTTCGGTGGGGACAAGCGCACGGGTCGAGCGCACGAAAAGTGGCACCTGCAACTCGGACTCCAACGCGTCGATCTGGCGTGCCACGGAGGACACGACCAGTCCGCCCCGGCGGGCGACCTCGGAAAAACTCTGCGCCTGGGCCACATCGACGAAGATCGACAGGGTTTCCGCGAATTTGGCTGCCTTCATTTGTGCGTGTGGTGCAAAGGGGTTTGGCGCCGACTGCGCGGGCGTGTGGAGATTTGGCACGTACGATAGCGGCAGCAGCGGTATTTCTGCAAATTTCACATAGATCGCGACATCATGGCGACGTCCACAGGAGACTTCATGCACGCCCTTATCATCAATCGCCGTACCCGCGCCGGGTTGGCCGCAAGCGCCTTGAGCCTGCTGGGCTGGGGCGCCAGTTTGACGCCCGCTGCCGCAGAATCCTATCCGAGCAAACCGCTGACCGTCGTCGTTCCCTTTGCGGCTGGAGGAACCGTCGATAAAGTTGCCAGGCAGTTGCAGCAATCCTTGCAGGACAAGCTGGGTCAGACGGTGGTGATAGACAATCGAGGCGGCGCGGGCGGCACGATAGGCACGGCCCTGGTGGCCAAGGCCCCGGCGGACGGCTACACGGTGGAGATGGTGTTCGACTCTTACGCGACCGAGCAGCATATCTATCCGAGGCTGCCGTACTCCACGGAGAAGGACCTCACCGGCGTGTCGTACATGGTGCGCTCCCCCATGGTGCTCGTCGTCGCTCCGGGCACGCCTTACCGTAGCCTGGCCGACTATGTCGCCGCAGCCAAACACGGCAACGTCTCGTATGCGTCGGTCGGCCCGGGTAGCTCCAACCATCTGGCTGCCGAGCTGTTCCATCAAACGGCCGGCAGCAGCGGTCTGCATACGCCGTATCGCGGGGGCGGTCCGGCCATCACGGATCTGTTGGGCGGACACGTGGAGTCCATGATCGCCAGCCTGCCCCTGGTGTTGCCGCATATCCAGGCTGGCAAGTTGCGGGCGCTGGCGGTGACCGCGCCGTCGCGTGTGCCGGCTCTGCCGCAAACGCCTGCTGTCGCGGAAAGCTATCCAGGGTTTGAAATCTACTCGTGGGTGGGCATGGTGGCGCCGGCCGCAACGCCTGCCGATAGGCTGGACAAATTGTCCCAGATTACGATCGAAGCATTACGCGACCCTGCGGTGGCGCAACGAATCAATGAGTCCGGGTTCGATGTCGTGGCCGGCGGCCGTGAAGAAATGAATGCCCTGGTCAAGTCGGAGTCCGACCGTTGGGGCAAGCTTATCAAGGCACAGGGGATTGTGGCTCAATGACGGATACACCGGCGACGATGGATTCTTTTACCTATACCAGCCAGGCGCAGCGCGTCGTCTTCGGCCCGGGCAGCCTGGCGCGATTGCCTGCCGAACTGGATGCGTTGACCCTGCGTCGCGCGCTGATGCTTTGCACGCCTGCCCAGCGCGGGCAGGCCGAGCAGGTTGCCGCGCTGCTCGGTCCTGAGCGCGTGGCAGGCGTGTTTGACGAGGCCGTCATGCACGTGCCTATGGAAGTGGTGCATAGGGCGCGTGCGCAGGCGCGTCAACAGCAGGCTGACTGTGCGGTGGCCGTAGGCGGCGGATCTACCATCGGGCTGGGCAAAGCGATTGCGCTAGAGACCGGCTTGCCTGTAATAGCGGTACCGACGACCTACGCCGGATCGGAGATGACACCCATTTACGGCGTGACCGAGGCGGGCTTGAAGAGAACCGGTCGTGATGTCAGGGTCTTGCCGCGCACGGTGATCTATGACCCTGAACTCAGCTATGACTTGCCGCCCGGCATCAGCCTGACAAGCGGGATCAATGCCATTGCTCACGCGGCCGAAGGCCTGTATGCCCAGGATCGCAATCCCATCATGGATCTGATGGCGCAGGAGGGCATTCGTGCGCTGGCGCTCGCCTTGCCGCGCCTGGCCCACACGGACCAGGCGGCGGCCGCGCGCGCCGACGCGCTGTACGGTGCCTGGCTATGCGGCACGGTGTTGGGTAACGTGGGCATGGCGTTGCATCACAAGCTCTGTCACACCTTGGGAGGTAGTTTCAATTTGCCGCATGCCGAGGTTCACACGGTGATTCTGCCCCATGCGCTGGCGTATAACGCCGCCGCAGCACCCGCGGCCATGGCGCGGATCGCCTCGGCGCTTCAGGTCGCGCACGCCGCTCAGGGCGTGTTCGATCTTGCGCGCAGTCTCGGGGCGCCGACCGCATTGCGGGATATCGGTATGCTCGAGGCGGATCTGGATCGGGCCTGCCAGATCGCACTGAGCACGCCCTATCCGAATCCGCGTCCGCTCGAGTCCGAGGCGCTGCGTGTACTCTTGCAGAACGCCTATGAAGGCAAGCGCCCGGACTGAGTGCCGCCGCTCATAGGCATAGCAGAGCCAACGCGGCCAGGGCTGCCGCGAGGGCGGTGGCCGGCAGTCGGCGCGGGGCGTAGCTGAGCATCAGGGTGACGAGGATGGCCCCGCAGGACAGCAGACCCAGCCATACCAACGCTGCCACGGCGCTGCCCCACGCCTGAAGGCAGCAGGTCAGGCCCGCCAGCGCGAGCGCCACGCCATTGAGGCGCAGCATCCACCGGCGTGTGGCCGGGGTATCCAGACCGGTGACCTGTTCATGATGCCGGTCCATGGCCAGAGCCAGACAGGCGAAGGCGGCGAAGGTCAAGGCGAGCGCAGTTGTCGCAGCGATCGACGGCGTCATGCCCGCTCCAGCAACCAGACCAGCAGCGCCAGCGATCCCGATGCCAGCAGCAGCCATAGCCAGGCGCGCGGGGCCGCAAACACCCACAGCGCGGTCAGCGTAAAGATCAGAAAACTCAACATACTGGCGGTGGCCACGCCAAACGCGGGGCTTGTCATGCCGCTAAAGGCAAGGGTTCGCGCCAGCAGGGTAGCGCCCACACTGCTGAACGCGTATCCCCCAACGATGGCCGACAGAACTCTTGCCAGCACTTGCCAGCGATAGCCGCGCGGCAGGGCGACTGCCCGGCCAGCCTTGGGCGTCCAGCGCATGGTGCGGCGCAGGCGCCAGGCCAGCGCTGCAAAGAGACCACCGAAGGCCAGAATGGTGCCTTCCACCAGTGCGGCCTACCAATCGCCTGCCCGCACATACGTGAAGATGTGTTCTCCGGTGGACAGGGCGTTGACGAAGGGCAAAAGCAGGCAAAGCAGCGCGGCGCAGGCAAACTGCTCGGCCCAGGCGCGTAGGGGTGGACGCACACAGGCATGCGCCAGGCTCAAAAGCCAGATCAGCAGGAATGCCTTGATCTCCCAGGCATCGCGGCCTGGCAGATGCGCTGGAATCAGCCGGTTGGCATGGAGGTAGGCAATACAGGCCACGGCCGCGCCGGCGATGGCCGCGACATTGAAAGACTCGGCCAGACGGTAAAAGCCCGGCGTGAGCCGGCCGAACTCGCCCTCCGGCCTATTGCGCCGTTTGATGATGAACAGAACCGCACCGCAGGCCATCATCAGCGTGCCCGCCAGGCCGCAGACGAAGTAAAGCCATTTGACGATCCAGCCGCCATAGCTGGCGACGTGCAGCCGTTCCATGACTTCGTGGGCCGAGTCCGCAGCGGGTTGGCCCGCCATGAGCGCGACGGGCCGGCCACTGACGCCATCGAAGGCCAGCCGGCCGGCCGGACTGATCAAGTGGCGTTGTGTCGAGTCACTATCCGGATGCGCGTAGATGGTGATGCGCTCACGAGGCTGGCCGGGACGTTCGATCATTATCATGCGCGCGGGGTTGCCCAAGGCCGCTTCAGCGACCCGCAGCAAGGCCCCGGTTTGCTCGCGTACGGGACGATCCGCCTGCAGCGCAGGAGCAGCAGGCAGGGCAACGGCGCTGCCGGGCGTCTCCTGCCGCGAGAGGTCGGCTTGCCAGCGCGCGTAGCCTTGCTCGCCATAGACCGATTGCAACGGACCGGGCATGTAGCTGGTATAGAAAATCGCCAGCCCGGTGTAGGCGATCATGAGTTGAAAGGGCAGGGTGAGTACGGCGCAAGCATTGTGGCCGTCCAGCCAGGCACGCTGCCCGGGGCCGCGCCGGAGGGTGAAGAAATCCTTGAAGATGCGCTTATGGACAATGATGCCGGACAACAGTGCCACCAGCATAGCGACCGTCAACGCACCCACGAGCCAGAAGCCAGCGGTGCTGGCATGCAACGAGTAGTGCAGCGTCATGAAATGACGCCCGCCCTCGGTCTTGCGGCCCCAGGGCTGAGGCAGCAGCGCACCATCGCGCGGATCCATGGTCGCTTCATGCGTGGCGCCGCTGGCGCTGCGCCACACCAGACGCAGGGTCTGCGAGGTTTCACCCGGCAGCTCGATGCGCCAGAACCGGGCATGCGCGTCCTGCCCGGAGAGAAAGCGTGCGGCGTGGGCGAGGACATCCGCCTGCGGCACCTGAACCGGCTTGGAGGGCAAGGGCGGCTCCGCCCCCATCCAGCGGGAGATGGGGGCGCGAAATACGCTCAGGCTGCCAGCCAGGAAAATCAGGCACAGCAGCCAGGCGCCCACCAGCCCGCACCAGGTATGCAGCCAGCTCATGCGCTGGCGCAGGCCCGGTTTCATGTTTAGTACGTGCCTCGCAGCGTCAACATGACATTGCGGGGTTCGCCGTAGTGGATACCGTTGACCAGGTTGCCCACGGCGCTGTAATAGGTCTTGTTAAAGATGTTGTTGATATTGAGCGCAGCGGACCAGTTGCGGTTGATCTGGTACTTGCTGTATGCATTCCAGACCGCACGTCCGCTGGCCTGAACCGTGGTGGCTCCAATCTGGCGCGACTGCGAGCTTTGCACGTTGACGCCGCCACCGACGGTGAGAGCGCTCCAGTCGCCCGGCAACTGATACGTGGTCCAGAGGCGGAAGATATGCTTGGGGGTGTACCAGGCGAAGGCCTTGCCCTCGCTGTCCTGATCCTTCAGGTACTTGGTCGTATTGAAGGTATAGCCGGCATACAGATTCCACCCGGGCAGCAGTTCGCCGTTGACCTCTGCGTCAAAGCCTTGGCTGCGCACCTTCCCGGCGTCGGTGTAGCAATAGTAGTCCGCAGAGCAGGTCGGGCTGGTGTTGTAGTCGACCTGGGCGCGGTGGTTCTGATCGATGCGGAAGATCGCGAATGCGGTATTCAGCCGGCCGTCCAGCAGTTCGCCCTTGAGGCCGAGTTCATAGCTGTCGCCGACGATGGGCTTGAGCGACTGGCCCGACGCATTGACTTCGCTTTGCGGCTGGAAAATATCCGTGTAGCTGACGTAGGTCGTCCATTGCGGAGTCAGATCCAGGATCAGGCCGGCATACGGCGTGACGTGGTCGTTGGCCTGCCGTTTCTGGCCGTTGGTCAACTTCCCTGCGGTCGTGGTGTCGGTGGTCCAGATCCGTTTGGAGCGGCTGTAGCGCGTGCCCAAGACAAGTTTGAGGGGGTCGGCCAGTTGCAGGCGCGTGGTGCCGTAAAAGCCAAGTTGGCGGTTGGACCCATCGCGAACTTCGTCCGTGCCGGCGCGCAGGGCGGCCGTGCTGGGCTCTGGCAGGTCCGGGTCAAACCGGAAGGCGTTGAAAGTGGCGTAGTTGACCAGGTAGGCGTAAGACGTATCGATCTTGCTGTGGCCATAGTTGGTGCCCAACACCACTTCGTGCGTGCGCCCGAAGGCGCGGAACTTGCCTGTGAGGTTCGCATCCAGGCCTGAAGTGTCGATATCCGCTACCGTTCGTGCCGCCGAGACGGTGCCCATCTGCGTGGTGGGGTTCACGGCACGGCTGGAGGCGGTGTACTTGAGGCGCTGGTTTTCCTGGACATAGGCGCCGGTGATCTTCGCACGCCAGTCATCGTTGAAGGCGTGGGTGAGGTCGGCGTAAAAACCTTGATTGGTGGTTTTCTGATGGTTCCAGTCAGCGGCATAGCTGGTGGATCGCTTGAAATCCACCTCTTCGCCGGTGCTGTAGCGCGGCAGGCCAGAAATCGAGGGGCGGCCGCTGAGCTCTTCGTGGCTATAGCCCACGTTGACCTGCGTGCGGGGGGTTATGTCGTACTCGAGCGTACCGTAGACGGTGGTGTTGAGCAGATCGACGCGATCGACGAAGGAGTGGTTGTCCTGCCGGTCGATGACAGCGCGGCCGCGCAGGCTGCCGTCTTCGTTCAGGATCTTGCTGCCATCCAGCTGCAGGCCATAGCGGTCCCAGCTTCCGGCTTTGGTCTCGATCGCGAGCCGGTCCTCTTCCAGGGGGCGTTTGCGTACCAGATTTACCGCGCCGCCTGGCGAGCCCGACCCTTGCAGCAGTCCTGCCGCGCCACGTAGTACTTCCAGGCGGTCATAGAACGCCGTGCCACCCGAATAGTTGCTGGCACGGCCATACATATTGCGTTCCAATGGCACGCCGTCATACTGGATGATGCTGTTGTCAAAGCCGCGCGAGTAGATATATTTGCCGCCTTGGGGACTTTGCTGCAAGGTGACACCGGTGGTGTTTTCCAGCGCGTCATATACGGAGGTCAGATTCTGCTCATCGAGGCGCTGGCGGGTGACCACGCTGACAGACTGCGGGATGTCGCGCAGCCGTTGTTCACCTCTGCCGATCGTGACTGCCGGCGTCGTATAGGATCCGGTGCCTTCCGAACGCAGACGGTACTCCTGGCCCGTGACGGAGACGGGCTCCAGCATGGTGGCGGCGCCGGCCGGCAGGCGCCGCACCGCATAACCGCCACTGGGCAGGCGCACACCTTCAAAACCGCTGCCTGCCAGAAGCGCCCGCAGGCCGCTGGATGCGCCGTAGCGGCCTTGCAGGCCGCGGCTCTGCAGGCCGGCCAGTTGACTGGCGTCAAAGGAAACATTCACGCCTGCGGTGCGCGCGAACTGGTTCAGTGCCTGGTCCAGGGGGCCTGCCTCGATCGCGAAGGCAACGTCGGTATCCTGCGCCGATGGAGCGCTTTGCGCCTGGGCCGTGGGGGGTACCCAGGCCAATGCCGCGCTGCAGAGCAGGCCGGAAAAGACCGTGGATATCAGGGCGGGCAGAGGCGCTAGGCGCGCGGTCTTGCAAGTGCGATTGCGGTTCATTGCGTAGTCTTGAGGAGCCGGATTGAAAGGTGTCTTTCCCTGTAGGCCGATCCAGAACGCAAATCCCCTCAAAAATTTTTATTTTTTGTCAGGCCGGCTGAACTACAACCCAATAGCGCGTCCAGTAACGCACCCGCACCGGCAGGGTCTGGGCCAGGAAACTCAGCGCGCGATCCGTGTCATTGACATGGTAGGTGCCTGATACCTTTATATCGGCGATGTCGGCTGAGCAGGTGATGCGGCCGTGGCGGTAGCGTGCCAGCTCGGCCAACAGATCCGCCAGCCGCATGTCCTTGCCTTCGATCGCGCCGGCCACCCAGGCGTCGGCAGCCATGGCCGGGTCACTCATCTGCTGAGCCGTCTGGCGGCGCAATTGCCACGTCTGCCCGGCCTGAGCGACAACGGTCGATGTGTTATCGGTCGGGCGCAACGCGACGGCGTCCTGCTGGACGCTGACCTGGGCGTAGTCATCGCCCAGACGCACGACGAACCGGGTTCCGAGCGCCTGTATGGCGCCAAAAGGCGTGCGTACAAAAAAGGGCCGCTTGGATGGCGAAGCGGGGTCCCGCCCCGTATCGACGGAAATTTCCCCCCGGTAGAGCACGACCACGCGTTCTGCGGCCTGCATCTGCACGTCCACCGCACTGTCGGTGTTCAGGATCAGCAGGGTGCCGTCCGCCAGGCGCAATCGGTCGGTGCCCCCGACGGAGGTGCGGACGTCGGCCAGTACGCTTTGCCAGGGGGTGTGGTCGTGTACGGCCCAGCCTGTGCCTGCCACGCCGCCGGCCACCAGCATGCCCTTGAGAATCGCGCGACGGCGCAGTTGCCGTTGGCTGTGAGCGGCGCCCATGGCAGAGAGTGTATCGAGCGCCAGCCCCTGGGGAACGGCGTGGAAGTCCGCGTTCAGCGCCTGCATCCGCGCCCAGGCGCTCTCGTGCGCGGGCGCCGCACGAAACCAGCGCTCAAAGGCCGCACAGGTATCGGGGTCGGGCGAGCCGAAATTGAGTTTTACCGACCAGGCGATGGCCTCGTCGACCACAGCCGAAGGGATGATGCCGGCCTCGCTCACGGCGCACCAAACCGGTGGGTATAGCACTGCCGCAGACCCGCCGCCACGTAGCGCTCGGCGGTGGCCAGGGATACGCCAAGCCGTTCGGCGATCTGCGGACAGCGCATGCCGTCGAGCTGGGCCCACAAAAAGGCCTGGCGTACCTTGGGTTTGAGGGAGTCAAGCATCTGGTCGATTTTGATGAGCGCCTCCAGCACCAGCATGCGGCTCTCGGGCGAAGGAGCCAATTCCTGCGGCGTGTTAGCCAGGACCTCGAGCCAGGCGCGCTCCAGCTCGCGGCGGCGCCAGTGGTCCACGAGCAGGCCCCGGGCAATCGTGCTCAGGTAGGCACGTGGCTCGCGGGTTTCTATGGTGGGGCGGCCCAGCAACCGGACGAATACGTCGTGAGCGAGGTCGGCGGCTTCGAAGGAGTTACCCAATTGGCGGCGCATCCATCCCTGCAGCCATCCGTGATGGTCCGCATAGAGCGTCTCGACTTGGGCGTGCTTGGGGGAGGACATCGCAAAATACTTGCAAATGATAACTATTATTTATTGTAAAGAACAGATAAGACGCAGGCAAGAACTGCGTGTCCGCGGGCGATGACTTGGCCGGCTCCCCGGCGGCTCGACGGTCTTGCCAGCATCCGATATATTGAATCGTCCCCATACGTGCATGGAGTCGTAGATGGAATCCCTGACCGGCCGGGCGGCAACGCCCAATGCGACGGCCATCCCTGCCGGCGAAGACAGCCAGGCCAACTGGCATGCTCGGACGGCCGATGAGGTGGCTCAGGCACTGACGGTGGATGTGCGCGATGGGCTGTCCAACGACCAAGCGCAGGCCCGGCTGGCGCGGTCCGGGCCCAATGTGTTGCCTCAGGGCGAGAAAAAACACCCTTTGATGAGGTTGTTGGCCCAATTCAATAATGTCCTGAACTACGTGCTGCTGGTGGCCAGTTTCATCAAGATGATGCTGGGACTGTGGCTGGACGCGTCCATCATCCTGGCGGTGGTGGTGCTCAACGCCCTGCTCGGTTTTTTCCAGGAAGGGCGCGCTGAAAAGGCCTTGGACGCCATTCGGCATATGCTTTCCTCCGAGGCACGGGTCGTGCGCGAGGGGCACAGCCGCCTCATTTCCGCGGCCGATGTCGTGCCGGGCGATGTGGTGTTGCTCGAGTCAGGCGATCGCGTACCGGCGGATTTGCGCCTGGTCGACGTGAAAAATCTGCTGACTGACGAGTCGGCCCTGACAGGGGAGTCCGTACCGGTGGAGAAAACCGTGGCGGTCGTGGCCGCCAAGGCGACCATCGGCGATCGCCATAACCTGGCATTTTCCGGCACGATGGTCGTCTCCGGCCGAGCAACCGGGGTCGTCGTGGCCACCGGCAGCCGCAGCGAGTTGGGGCGGATCAATCAGATGTTGACCGATGTGGCCGTCCTCGATACGCCACTGCTGCGTCAGATCGCGCGCTTTGGCTATGTGATCACCGCAGTGATCATGATCCTGGCGGTAGTGCTGTTTGCCTGGGGGCATTGGCTGGGTCACCTGAGTTTTGTCGAGTTGTTCCAGGCCATTGTCGGCATCACCGTGTCCGTCATCCCCGAGGGCCTGCCAGCGCTGATCACCATCACGCTGGCCATCGGCGTGACCCGCATGGCACGGCGCAATGCCATCATCCGTCGTTTGCCGGCAGTGGAGACGCTGGGGGCGGTATCGCGTATCTGCTCGGATAAGACGGGCACTCTCACGCTGATGGAAATGATGGTTACCTCGGTCGTGACCGCCGAGGGCGTTTACGACGTCAGCGGCAATGGCTATGCGCCTGAGGGCCGGGTGACGATGCAGGGGCAGCCCGCAGATACCGTGTCGCTGAGCTTGCTTGGGCGGGTCAGCCTGCTGTGCAACGATGCATCGTTGGTCCGGGTGGATGAGCAATGGAAAGTGCAGGGCGATCCGACCGAAGGCGCGCTTTATCCGTTTGCGGCAAAGTTGGGCATGGAGCTTGGGCCAGAGACTGCCGCCTGGCCCCGGGTGGATGCAATTCCGTTCGAGTCCGATCACAAGTTCATGGCGACGCTCAACCGTGGCGCAGACGGACACATACTTTTGGTCAAGGGCGCTCCCGAAATCATCATGGCCCACTGCGATCGGCAGCAGATGGGTGATGGTGCAATGCCCCTGGATCGCGAGCGTTTTGAAGCACAGGGCCAAGACCTCGCCGCGCGGGGCGAACGTGTGCTGGCGCTGGCCTGGCTGCCGCACCCCAGCCTGGCGGCAGGCAACCTGGGGCCGGCAGACTTACCGCATAACCTGATTTTGCTGGGACTGGTCGGTTTGATGGACCCGCCGCGCAAAGAGGCCATGCAGGCCGTGCGCGAATGCCATGCCGGCGGTATTCGCGTGACGATGATCACGGGAGACCACAAAGTCACCGCGGCAGCCATTGCCGGGATGCTGGGCATCGGAGATGGTAAGACGGCTGTCACCGGGGCCGAGATCGAAGCCATGAATGACGCCGCGCTCCAGGAGTGTGTGCGCGACGTGGATGTGTTTGCGCGCACCAGTCCGGAGCACAAGCTCAGGTTGGTCAAGGCGATGCAGGCCAACCGGCAGATCGTCGCAATGACGGGCGACGGCGTCAATGATGCGCCGGCCTTGAAAAAAGCGGATATCGGCATCGCCATGGGCATCAAGGGTACCGAGGTAACCAAGGAGGCCGCAGGCATGATTCTGGCCGACGATAACTTCGCGTCGATCGCCGCTGCCGTGAAAGAGGGCCGCACGGTCTACAACAACATCGAGAAAGCGATGTTGTTCATGTTGCCGACCAATGTGGCGCAGGGGGCGGTGATTGCCATTGCGATCATTATGGGCCTGGCCTTGCCCCTGACTGCGCCGCAGGTGTTGTGGGTGAATATGGTGACGTCGGTGGCCTTGGGGCTGGCAGTCTCGTTTGAACCCCACGAGCCGGGAGTCATGCGTCAGCCTCCGAGATCGGTGGATCGACCCATCGTCACGCGCTTCGGCATCTGGCGCATACTTTTCGTGGGAGGGTTGCTGATTCTCTACACGCTGGCCGCTTTTTTTGTCATGCGCTCGCAAGGAGTGAGCGACGATATGGCGCGCACGGCTGCCGTCAACGCCATTACGCTGGGCCAGGTTTTCTATCTGTTCAATATCCGCTATCTGGTCGACTCTTCATTATCATGGCGCGCGCATCGGTCCAACCCCTATGTGTGGCTGGGGATCGCAGCGGTGCTGGTGTTGCAACTGCTCTTTACGTATGCCCCGTGGATGCAGGCCATATTCCAGACAGAGCCGTTGCCAGCCATGGCCTGGCCCGCGCTTGTGGGCGGCGCGGTGGTGGTGTTTCTGGCGATCGAAATCGAGAAGTGGGCCCTGCGCGCGTATCCTGCCATGTATCGTGCGTTGGCCGGCAGCGCGTGAGACGGTACGCCCGGCCAGCAGACCTTGCGCTACAACCGTCGGCAGGAGACTTGTCATGAATAACGCCTTGGTTTTCGGTGCGCGTGCGCTTGTCGCGTTGTGTGTGTTCGCGACGTGCGCGTCGATCACCGGCTGCGCCAGGCAAGCCGCTCGCGGACAGGATGGCATCGACTATCGTTCGCGTGCGCCAGACGCGGGCTCCGAACCGGGGCGGGGGCAGCCGCCGTCCAATCGCCGCCTGACGATCCAATCGGGCGAAGGCGAACGTCTGAATCTGCCCTGGTTCATCCAGGACACCGAAAACTGGATCAACGGTAACTGAGCCCTTGCTAGCCGAGCCTGGCCGGCGCACCTGGGCCGGTATCTAGGCAGTGATGCAGAGACACCGGCCATGCCGAGGCAAACGACCGGCCCGGCGGGTCGGCCTAGCCCTGGCGAGGCGGCTCGTCACGAAGCTCGAGCTCATTGCCAAGCACCTCGGAGGTATCGTCGGCGCGATCCGTCGGCTCCAGCGCCCGGCGGGTTTGTCCGGGCGCGGCGGCGTTCTCTCCTTGATCGAGGCGTTCGGGTTGCATGACGACGTTGGTCGCAGGCGCATACCCGCGCTTGTCCTGGCCGAAGTACACCACCGTATGAGGATAGGGCAGCTCGATGTTGGCCGCGTCGAAGTGTTTCTTCAGCAGGCGGTTGTAGCCGCGTTGCACGGCCCACTGCATCCCGGGCGTGGTCTTGATGAGAATGCGGATGGTGACGCCCTTGTCGTTGACGGCGGTGACACCGGCAACCGTCATGTCCTCGATGATCTCAGGACCCAGGACCGAGTCGGTCAACAATTCGGCAAACGCCGCGCGCATATGTTCGATGGCGTCGTCAACGCTTTCGCGATGCGCGATCGTGTATTCGCCCAGGTGATAGGAGAAATCACGCATGTGATTGGCCACAACATCCACCGATGAGAAGGGAACCAGATGGTAGCCCCCGTCCAGCGTCCGTATGCCGACCGAGCGGATCGTCATTTTTTCTACGGTGCCGAAGACGCCGGCGACCTCCACGACGTCGTTTTCATTCATGCCGTTCTCCAGCTGAATGAAAACCCCGGTGATGATGTCCTGCACCAGCTTCTGGGCGCCAAAGCCAATGGCCAGGCCCACCACGCCAGCGCCGGCGATAAGCGGGCCCACGTCGATGCCGATTTGCGACAAGAGCACCATCAGCGTCATGGTGACGATGACGATCAGAGCAGCATTGCGAAACAGCGCCAGCAGCGTGCGTTCGCGCGCGCTGGGCATGCCGCAGCCTTCGCTTTGGCTGAGGCGGTGTTCGATGACGCTGGCGATCACGGTCCAGGCCAGGGTGGCGATGAGCAGCACAATGGCGATGTTGATCACCATGCGGATGGCCGCTGCCCCGCGGTCAGACGCCAACCAGCTCGACAGATCGAACGCATGCCACGCATCCAGTATGAGCAAGAGGATGACGATCCGTACGATCCAGCCGATGAACTTCAGGGTGGCCGGCACATAGGCGTTGACGCGAGTCTCGAGCAGAGGAAGCCGACGGCGCAGGTCATCGGGCAGATGGATGCGTTTTGCCAGCACCGTGTTCAGCATGAGGATGATGAGACTGCCCGCGCCGATGGACAACAGCGTTTGCAGCGTGGCCCGGGCCATGAAGGGCAGCGCATTGGTCGGGTCGATCTGGCTGAGCACCAGCAAAATGGTGAAGTAGCCGATGCCAAGAATGTGCCAGATGCGCGACAGGAATCGCAGTCGCGTACCCATGAAGGTAGCCGCATGAGCCGCTCGGTGCTCCAGGTGGGAGCGCACCGCTTGGCGGTTGTGCCAGATCACCCTGACCGCGTAGATATAGACCGCAAGCATGATGATCAGGCTGGCCAGGTGGCCGAGCGCTGGCGAAAGGGCGATTGCGATGACCGGCGCGACCAGCAACGTGCCGTAGCCGGCGATCGCCACCACGCGTATGAGCCACGCGTTCCAGTACCTGGCATGTTCGTCGGCCATTGGCAGCAGGCGAAGGTGGGGATGGCGTACGGCGAAGATCGTGCGTATTACGACTTTGACAAGCTCGACGGAGACGAACGCGCGCAGAAACAAAATCGCCAGCGCGTCCAGTTTTCCCGTGGCGGGCGTGCCCCACAGCCCTGCTGCGCCGCCTGCTGCAGCGGCAAGCAGCACGATGCCGGCATCGATGGCCACCGCACCCAGGATGGCTCCTGCGCGCTGGTACAACACCCGCAGGGGCAGGGGGCGAGCAGTGGTCTCGGGGGCGCAGTCGGCCACCCAGTGATCGATGCGCGTATAGATTCGCAGCGCAATCAGGCGCAACAGAATGAAAGCGATAATCGTGGCAAGTGCAGTCAGGCCTAGCGGCAGGAACACGTGAGTGGCGGTTTGTCCGTCCATGCGCAGGCTCTGCCCGTAGGCGAGCTTGCGCAAATCTTCCACCCCCTGACCTGTATCGGCGGCCAGGCCTGTCAGGAAGCGCTGCAGGTTGTCGGTCATGCGCTCTTGCAGCCCCGGCTCCGCAGCGGCCAGGGGAGCTTTCTGCGTGGCGGTGGCAGGCGCTTGTCCTGCCGACTGCTGCCGCAAGGTCTTTACGAGCGCCTCGCGGGTGGCGGGATTGTCCAGCAGGTCGGCCAGTGCGGCCGGAGTCAACGCCTCTGGTGTCGTTGTCGCGGACTGTGCGGCCGGTTCAGGGGCAAGCTGCGCATGTGCGGCAGGCAACCAGAAGGCCGATAAGCAAGTAAGCATCAACGCCAACAGCAACGCCAGCAACCAGGGCACCTGGCGTTGCTGACGCCTGCGGTGCTCGGCATATAACGGGGATAAGTGTGATGCTGTCGTTGCGTATCGAACCACTAATGACTCTCCTTTCTCGGCAGGGACCGCGCTTGCGGCCTGCCCCATGATAAGGCCTGCCGCGGTGACATGTGAATGCGCCGGGTGTGCGAAGAACGCCTGAGATGGCGCGACACGGCGTGCACGTCGTTGCAATCCGCAGGGTTGGCGCGTCTGGCCCGTGGGAGGCCGCCGGGGGGGAGCTGACTTGGCGGGACGCAGAGGGCGCCGACCGCATACACTGTCGGTCAACCCTGTTTTTTGCGGATGTCGCCATCCGCCCGTATCGTGACCGACACGTCTTTTTCTTCGTTGCCACTGCTTCCCGCCCTTCTGGACAATCTACAGGGGTTGGGTTTTGAGCAGATGACACCTATTCAGGCCGAGAGTCTGCCGCTCATTCTTGACGGGCGCGACCTGATTGCCCAGGCCATGACCGGCAGTGGCAAGACGGCGGCTTTTGGGCTGGGCGTGCTGCAGACGTTGGATGTTGGTCGTCTGCTGCCGCAGGGGCTCGTGGTGTGCCCCACGCGCGAATTGGCCGATCAGGTCGCCCAGGAACTGCGTCGGCTGGCCCGGCTCATTCCCAACGTCAAGATCCTGACGCTGTGTGGCGGCGCGGCCGCCAGGCCCCAGGCCGAGTCCCTGGCGCGTGGCGCGCATCTGGTGGTGGGTACGCCGGGCCGTATCCAGGACCATCTGGCGCGCGGCAGTCTGGATCTGTCAGGTCTGAAGACGCTGGTGCTCGATGAGGCAGACCGCATGGTGGACATGGGTTTTTATGACGACATCGTTGCCATCGCTGCGCATTGCCCGCTCAAGCGCCAGACGCTCCTGTTTTCGGCGACTTATCCAGAAAATATCCGCAAACTGAGCGCCCGTTTCCTGCGCAACCCCGCCGAGGTCAAGGTGCAGGCGCAACATGATGCCAACCGCATCGAGCAGATTTTCTACGAAATCGGCGAGGACGAGCGGCTCGATGCCGTGGTCACGCTGCTGGCCCATTTCCGTTCGGTCTCCACTTTGGCCTTTTGCAACACCAAGATCCGCAGCCATGATCTGGTCGAGCGCTTGCAAGCCGCCGGCATCAGCGCGCAGGCGCTCAATGGCGATCTCGAGCAACGCGATCGCGATGAAATCCTGATCCAGTTTGCCAATCAGAGTTGTGCGGTGCTGGTGGCCACCGATGTGGCCGCGCGAGGCCTGGATATCCAGAATCTCGGTGCCGTGATCAATGTCGACGTGACCAAGGACACGGAGGTCCATGTGCACCGCATCGGCCGCAGCGGCCGGGGTGAGCAGAAGGGCCTGGCATTGAGCCTGTGCTCGGCTGAGGAGATGCGCTGGGCCAATCTGATCGAGCAGTACCAAGGAGCGCCTCTGAAGTGGGCGGATATCAAGGCGCTGCGGGCCAAGGCGGATCGTCCTCTGCGCGCGCCCATGATCACGCTCAGTATTCAGGGCGGCAAGAAAGATAAATTACGTCCAGGCGATCTGCTTGGCGCTTTGACTGGCGAAGGTGGCTTGACGTTCGAGCAGGTCGGCAAAATCAACATCACCGAGTTCACTTCCTATGTAGCGCTGGACCGGCAGATCGCCAAACAGGCCTTCGCACGTCTGTCCAACAGCAATATCAAAGGCCGTCGCTTTCGAATGCGGTTTCTCGAGGAATTCTGACCGCACGTCTGACGCTCTCGACGCCCCTTCACGGGGCGTTTTTCATGGGGATGAGCGGCGCTGCGAGCACTGGCGGCCGCCTTGTTCGGCCACGCCTGTCATTTCTTGGCGTCGCTTTAGTGTCAACACTATTGGTGTTATCCCTTGTTTTGCGGGCAAAAAGTCTACGTTTAAACGGGCCTGGCGCTAAGGGCGATTCTAGCCATGCTTGACGCATTACTAGGGTTTTCCCCCGAATAATGCCGATCATTTTGGTCTATCTCTTTGGATTTATGAGGTTTTCCCCATTTTAACGATTCGCCGGTCGCTATCAAAGAGTTGACACTTTTGTTTGCCTCTTGATAGCATGTCAACACTGTGAGGGTCTTCCTTCCGAGTGCCCTGCTTATTGCCTAGCGCAGTTGTTGACATCGGAGAGTTGGAAATGAATGTCCCTGAGGTGACTTCCCCAGCAGGAAGCTCGTTTGGCCGTCGTCGCGTTACCGCTGGCCTGTTGGCCTTGATGGCCGTGATTGCAGCGCCTGGTGCCTTGGCGCAAACGGCTTCGTGGCCAAACCGGCCGGTCACGCTGATCGTGCCTTTCGCTCCTGGCGGGCCGACCGATGTTACTGGCCGCGTGTTGGGCGAGGCGTTGGGCAAACTCTGGAAGCAGACCGAGGTCATCGAGAACCGTGCTGGCGCAGGCGGAACGGTGGGAGCGGGCTTTGCCGCCAAAGCTGCACCCGACGGATACACCTTGCTGCTGGGGGTGACGGGTTCGCATAGCATCGCCGGGGCGTTGTATCCCAGCCTGCCCTATAATCCCAAGACGGATTTCGAGGCGATTTCCAAGATCGTTCAGTATCCCAACGCCATTGTCGCCAATGTGGATGTGCCGGCGAAGAATCTGCAAGAATTGATCGCGCTGGCCAAGAAGGACGGCAAGTATCAGGTCTATGGCACCGATGGCAATGGGACGGCGTCACACTTGACGATGGAAATGCTGCGTGAGCGCGGCGGTTTCCCTATGCAGGCGGTGCAGTACAAAGGCGCCAGTCCTCTTATCAATGACATCATCGCCGGCCATGTGCCTGTAGGCATTACGGGCTTCCCATCGGCCGAGGAGCACGTCAAGGCCGGTAAGCTCAAGCTCCTGGCACTGACCACGGATAAAGATTACAGCGGCAACCACTATCCAACGATCGCCGAGCAGGGCTTTCCGGGGTTTTCAGCGGCTCCCTGGTCGGGAATCTTTGCACCCAAGGGAACGCCTCCTGCCGTGGTGCAGAAAATTGCGGCCGACATCAAGACTGTCATGGCCTCGCCGGATGTCGCCGCAAAGATGAAAAACCAGGGCCTGACGGACATGCCGGTGACGTTGAAGGCGTTCGAGGAAGAGCTGGACCGAGAGCGCGCGACCTGGGAAACCGCAGTCAAGGTGTCAGGCGCGAAGGTGCAGTAAGTCATGGCTTTCGACGTGGAATTCGATGTGGTGATCGTCGGCGCCGGCGGTTGTGGTCTGACCGCGGCCATTGCGCTGCACGAGGCATGCCCGGGGCGAGTATCGCCGTGTTGGACAAGGCCGAACGGGCCTGCGGCAATACGGTCCTGTCCAGCGGGTCTATCCCCGCCGCCGGGACGCGCTTTCAGCGTGCAGCGGGTGTGTACGACACGCCGCAGATGTTTCAGCAGGATCTGAGTCGCATCGCGGGAGAGCACGAGGCCATGCATCTTACTCAGGCCCTCACCGAGAGCTCCGCATCGCTGGTCGAATGGCTGGTTGACCAGGCCCACGTCCGCCTGACATTGGTAGAAACCTACAAGCATATCGGCCATCGTGTGCATCGCTTGCATTCTCCTCCATCTCGGCGCGGAGCAGATCTGGTCGATGATCTCTTGGTCGAGTGCGAGCGGCGCGAGATTCCGGTGGCCTGGAGAAATGGCGTGTCCAACGTCAGCCGTAATCTGGAGGAGGGCTTCTCTGTCGAATGCGCGACCCCCGATGGCGCGGTCACGCATATCGGCGCGCGCCATGTCGTGTTGGCCTGCAATGGCTATGCCGCCAACCGGCAGTTGCTCGCGCGCTTCGTGCCCGAAGTGGCTGCTGCGCCTTATGGCGGTGGCATGGGCAGCGAGGGCGAGGCTCTCGCCTGGGGGAAGCGCTCGGAGCGGGGCTGGCCAATATGAAAGCCTACCAAGGCCACGCCAGCCTGGCCGACCCGCACGGATCATTAGTGACCTGGACCGCGATCGAGAAAGGGGGCTTCATCGTGGATGCGTCCGGCCGTCGATTCGGGGATGAAAGCATGGGTTACTCGGCGTTTGCTGCCGTCGAGCTACAGCGCGCCGGGCCTTTTTGGGTCATCGCCGATACACACGTGCGCGACGTGACGGCCGCCGGGCAGCAAGAGTATGCCGAACTGGTGTCGCATGGGGGAGTACTTTCCGGCTCCGCTCAGGAGCTATGTGCACGGTGTGGCATCGAGGCAAGCGGGTTTAAGGCGACATTGGCTGCGGCGCGGGCCAGTGCTGCAGGCGCGCCAGATCCATTTGGCCGCGATCAATGGGGCCTGGGGCCCTGGGGCCAGTGCTGACCGCCACGCGGATCAGCCCTGCCATTTTCCACACCCAGGGTGGCTTGACGGTCGATGCCGATGGCGGGGTGCTGCGACGCGACGGAAGCCGTATTGCGGGGCTATGGGCGGGCGGCGGCGCAGCCAGCGGAATCAGTGGAAACAAAGGCAGCCTGGGCTACATGTCGGGCAATGGCCTGCTGGCCGCGCTGGGCCTGGGATGGCGTATCGGGCAGGTGTTGGCCGCCGAGTTAAATGAGGCGACACCATGAGTGAGCACATCACGTTGATGAGCAATGCGAAGCCGACGCGGGCCTTGGCGCAATGGTGTGCCGGCCTGCGGCGCGCGCATTTGCCTGCGGATTGCCTGCAGGAAAGCTCCCGGCATGCACTGGATACGCTGGCGGCCTGCGCCGCGGGCATGCAGCAACCTCTCGTGCGCGCCGCGATAGAACTGGAGCGCCGCATCAATCCCACGCAGGGTACGGTGCCCCTTTTTGGTGGCCCGCAGAGGTGGACGGTTATCGAGGCCGCAGGTCTGATGGCCATGGCCTGCCATGCCCTTGAGATGGATGATGGCAACCGCGAGGGATCCATTCATCCTGGCACGACGATCGTGCCGGCGGTACTTGCCCTGGCTTGGCACACGTGGGCCGATTACCTGCAGTTTCTGACAGCGGTGACCGCAGGCTATGAAGTGGCCATCAGCATCGCCGAGACACTGCATCCGCATGCCAGCCGCCGTGGATTTCAGACTACACCGGTAGCGGGCGTGGTCGGCACGGCCGCCGCCTGCGCCACGCTGCTCGGTCTGGAGGCCGAGCAGATCGAAAGCGCGATGGGTCTGCCGGCCAGCGCGGCGGGAGGTCTGTTCGCCTATCTGGAAGGGGGCGGAAACGTCAAGAAATTCCACCCTGCACATGCGGCACGTGAGGGGCTGCGTGCGGCGCTCATGGCGCAGCAAGGCGCAGCGGTGGGGCCGGTCGGCTCGATCGAAGGCCCGTCAGGGATACTGGAGGCATTTGGCGGCATACAAGGGTGGGATGGCAATCAGGCCCGTGCACGCAATGCTCCGGCGATCATGCGTTCTTATCTCAAACCCTATCCGTGCTGCCGCCATATTCATCCGGCCATCGATGCCATCCTGGCACTTAAGGCTGAGGCTGGCTGGAACGCGGCAGACGTGGAGTCGATCGAGGTGTGCATGTTTGGGGCTGCCATGCCGCACGCACAGCTGCCCTGGAACACGCTGGAGATCGCGCAGTTGTCTTTCCCGTGGGTGATGGCGCTTGCCTGTCTGGATGGCGAGGTCACGCTGGCCGGATTCTCGCAGCAGGCTCGTGCGCGCGCTGATGTCAATGCGCTGGCCGCGAAGGTAACGGTGCGGCAGGACGAGGAGTGCGACACGCTGTATCCGGCTTATGGCCCGGCGCGTGTCACGTTAAGGCTGCGCTCGGGACGGCAGTTTTCGAAATGGGTGGCCGATCCCTTGGGCTCGGCCGACTTACCTATTTCCGATGAGGCGCTCGACACCAAGGCCGCGCAAGCCTTTGCGCTGTCATTCGCGAGCGGCCGCCCGGCCGAACTGATACGTATGCTGCGCGACGTGCAGCCTTGGCCCCTGGTTGATTTACGTTGACGGCTGGCGCGAGCTGCCGTTTCGATTTTCTCCCTGCTACTGTCGGAAATATCATGACTGGACGAATCAGTAAGCTTCTGCGCATCACGGGTTTATGCAGCATGTTGGCCTCGGGTCCTGTCGCCATGGCGGCTACGCCCTGACCCTCCCAACCGATACGTCTGGTTGTGCCGTTTGCCCCGGGTGGCGCGGTCGACACCTTGGGTCGTCTGGTGGCGGCGCAGTTGACCGATGTGCTGGGGCAGAATGTCGTGGTCGAGAACAAACCCGGTGCCGGTGGCAACATCGGCTCGAACTACGTTGCCAAGGCGGCACCCGATGGCTATACGCTGTTGTTCGGGGCGGCGGGAAACATCGCCATCAACCCCTCGCTGTTCTCCAATATGCCTTTCGACGTCGCGCGAGATCTGGCGCCGGCTGCGCTTGTGAGTCAGTCGATGAATGTGCTGGTCGTGCCCGCAGCCTTGCCGGTGAACTCCGTCGCAGAACTGGTGCAGTACGCCAAGGCGCACCCCAGCGAGGTGAACTTCGGCTCGTCGGGCAACGGAGGGACGACGCACTTGGCAGGCGAGCTGTTCAATGCGATGGCAGGCACACATATCACCCACGTTCCGTATCAGGGCAGCGGCCCGGCCATGGTGGATCTCTTGGCCGGGCGGGTTCAACTGATGTTCGACAACCTGCCCTCGGCCATGCCCTATATCCGTCGCGGCGATCTGAAGGCGCTGGGTGCCACGGGCCCCGCTCGAAGCCCGCAATTGCCGGATACGCCGACGATTGCGCAGACCGGTCTGGCCGACTATGAGGCCACGACCTGGTTCGGCGTGTTTGCGCCGGCGGGCACGCCCCAGGCCGTGCTGGATAAAATCAATACCGCAGTCAACCAGACCATGCAGGCACCGGCCATCGATCAACGCCTGCAGCCTCTGGGGACATACTTTCAGCCAGCCAGCCGGGCTCAATTCCAGGCGCTCATCGAAGCCGACACCCGCAAATGGGCCAAGGTCATCAAGAACGCAGGAATCCGGCTGAACTGAGTCTGAGGCTGGTGTCAGGCCGCCATGCTTGACAGCCAGGCGCTGGTTTCCATATCCAGCGCCATCTGCCAGACATCGGGCTGCACCGCTTGCGGCAGGCCAGGCAGAATGCCGGCGGCCAGGTCGGCGAGTTTGGCCTGGAACTGCTCCTTGCTCACGGGATTGTCCGGGCTGCCGATCGCGCTTTGGCAATCGGCGCTGTAACGTTGGCCATCGTCCATTTCGACGTCGACCCATGCCGGGCGGTCATGGGGCGGCTTCATCGGATGATCTGCCAGGCGCATCTGCACCTTTTCGCGCAACCGGGAGATCAGCGGATCGTCGAGGGTCGACAGGCTGAACGCCTGCGCGCTCGCATTGCCCAGGGCGAGCGATGCGGCAACCATGTGCGGCATCGAGAAGCGCGCGCCCAGCGTCGTCTGCGGATGGACGCTGTCTAGCGTCAAGGCAAGAGGGTGTGTGGCCAGATGGATGCTGCGGATGCGTTGGGGATCGAGGCCGTGAGTCTCGCGCAGTGCGATGCAGGCCTGGACGGCGGAGTGTCCGTGTTGGCAGCAGGAGTAAAGCTTTTGGTAGCCGTGCGTCAGGGACCAGCGGCTGCCGAGATCACGCGTAATTTCGCCTTCGCGCAGCTCGGCGCCAAGGATTTCTACGCAGACCGCTTCCATGCTCTCGGTGCCGCCGCCAAAACCGCATTCGGCCCAATCAGCGCATTGCATGCCATTGACCGAGCCGGCTGCGGCCCAGCCGTTGCGAATCAGGATGCCCGACATCAAATGTGAGCGCGGGCCCATGCTGGCGGTCGTGATGGCGCCAGATACGGCGCTTTGCAGCGTGGCCGCATCGTGGCCGCGCAACAGCGACACCGCGGCCGCTGCGCCGACCGCACTCCATAACGCATGCCCATGCACCGGAGGCGGCATGACATGGAAACTCATGGCGCAGCGTGTCACCAGCTCGTAAGCGCCGGTCAGCGCGGTGAGTACTTGGCGCAAGCTGGCGCGCGTTGCGCAGGCCTCGGCCAGCAGAGCCGGCAACGTATAGATGCCGGCATGGCAGATGGCCAGCCGGAAACCTTCGTCCAGTTCGCACCAATTGCCCGCCAGGGCGTTCCATGACGCCGCTTCCAGGCGCCCGACACGGGGCAGGGCAGGACTGATCAGGGCGGCGTCGGCGGCGTTGCCCAGAGCCAGAAGCAGCGAGGCGTAACGGCGTAACTCCGGTTCGCGCGAGCCGGCCGCCATGGCGGCCAGATCGTCGCAGACCACCTCGACGGCGCGTTGCCGCACTGGAGCCGGAATGGCGTCCCAGCTCAGAGCAGAGACGAATCGGCATACTTCCGCCAGACCGGTGGCGAACGAAGATGACATGGGAGTGATTCCTGTTTTACTGAGAGCCGCTGAGCTGATTGGCGACGTGGTTGGCGGCGCGCTCGATGTGGGAGCGCATAAGGGATTCGGCAAGCCGTGCATCGCGCCGGGAGATGGCGCGCACGATCTGCCAATGTTCTTCCAGCGCATCATCCTTGCGCTCGAGCACCGATCCGGAGTGGCGGCGATAAATACGCAGCAGATGATAGAGATCGTCGCACAGCGCAGTGATGATGCGTTGGTTGCCACTGGCGCGCACGATACGCTCGTGAAGGTCGAAGTGCCGATCCGGCTGCTCGTGTCCCGTCCGGCCGCGCTGATGGGACTCCAGATCGCGTTGCAGATGCTCGATCTCGGCATCACTCATGCGCTGGGTAGCCAGAAAACAGGCCACGCCCTCCAGGCCCATGCGGACCTGGAACAGTTCCAGTGCCGAGGCGGCCGTCATGGTGACCACGCGTGCTTTGGTATAGGGCTCGCGCGTGACGATCTGGATACCCTGCAACCGGCGCACGGCTTCACGCACCGGCCCGCGGCTCACGCCGAATTCACGGGCGAGTTCGACCTCGTTGATCACACTGCCAGGCGCGAGCGCGCCAGCGTAAATACTGTCCAGCATGCGTTGGTACACCACGTCAGTAAGCGGTGCATCGATGCCGTCCTTATCGATGGTTGTAATAGGCCTGTCTTTCATGGCCGTAACGGTAGAGGGACGGCTTTTAAGTGTCAACTCTTTTGGGGAGACAGCCGCGCTTGCCGGCAGGCCAGAATCCGCTCGATGGAGCACGAGCAGGAGCTGCCGTCGCGGCTCCTGCTCATGCTCTTGGAGGGGGCCCGTCGTCTGCAAGGTATGACGAGGACGCGCTCTTTACTTGAAACGCGCCGCGTTGTCCTGCAGCGCGGTGTCTGCGCATTGCGCATCCAGATGACCGCCAGGCGCCCCGGCTACCCCGATGGCACCGATCACCGTATCACCGGACTTCACGGGCACGCCGCCGCCCAGGAGCAGGAATCCGGGGATATCGGTCAGGTTGGCCGCGCCCGGGTTCTTCTGGGCGTTTTCCATCATCGCCAGGGTTGGTGACTTGGCCGAGACCGAGGTGTAGGCCTTCAGGCGGCTGCCTTCGATGGTGTGCGGGCCGGCGTTGTCGGCGCGGGCAAGAACCTTGAGCACGCCGGCGCGATCGACCACGGACGCCGTGACGTTGTAGCCTTTGGCCTGGCAGGCCGCCACTGTCGCGTCTGCCAGGTGGCGGGCATCTTCGAGCGAGATGTTCTTTTCGGTGAGAACGGCGGCCTGGGAGGCGCCGCACAGGGCGAAAGAGGCGAGCAGAAGCGCAGTTTTTTGCATGGTGGTCGTCCTTTGGATAAGAGACTCCAGCATAGGCTGTTGCTCGATTTGGCGGTAGCCGCCCGGCTACGCATCGGCCTCCGTAGTGCTACGGAGCGGGCGCTTCCAGGAGCAGGGCGTATTGCCGGATCAGTTGCGCCAGCGAACTGACTTCCAGTTTGGCAAAAACATTTGCCCGATAGGTCTCGACCGTGCGCGGCGAGAGATCGAATTCGCGGGCTATCTCCTTGTTGGCCAGACCTTGAACCACGCGTTGAGCCACGTCTTGCTCGCGAGCCGATAGGCGTTGCAGGCGCATGAGCGCGGCTTCGGTCACTGCCGCACGCTCGCGGCTGGCACTATGGCTACGTACGGCTGCCTGCACCGTATCCAGGAAGAGATCGTCGTCGACCGGTTTTTGCAGGAACTCGATGGCGCCGCCTTTGAAGGCCCGACGGCACAGGTCGACGTTGGCATGGCCGGTGAGCATGAGCACGGGCATGTCGCTGTGTTCGGCAAGTTTGCTCAATACGTCCAGGCCGCTGATGCCGGGCATGCGGATATCGAGCACGACACAGCCCACGATCTGGCCCAGTGGCTGTTGCAGAAACTGCAAAGGATCGGCATAGCCTTCGCTGCGCAGACCCACACTGCGCAGCAGCAAGGCCAGGGCGTCACGCACGGCGTCGTCGTCGTCGACGAGGTAAACCAAGGGGGTGTGAGAGGCATTCATGCCGCGGGCTCCAGAGGCAGGCTGAGAGTAAAGCAGGCGCCACCGTCAGGCAGGTTGGCCGCTGTGAGGCGAGCATCCATGGAGCCGGCGAGGGTTTCACACAAGGCCAGGCCCAGCCCCATTCCGTCGGCACGCGTGGTGTAGAAGGGTTCGAAGATGTGAGGGAAGTCGGCCGCGGCGATGCCGGGCCCGTTGTCGCTGACGCTGAATTGGTAGTGTCCGTCACGCACGTCGCCGCGCAAGCGGATGCGGCGCGGTGCCGATCGGGTCTGAAGTACGGCGATGGCGTTTTGCACCAGGTTGTGCAGGATTTGTTCCACGGCGATTGGGTCGCCCAAGGCGCGCGTGGCAGGCGCGGTGTTGGTCCATTCCAGGCTGATCTGGTGCCTGGCCAGCTCCGGTTCGCACAGAAAGCCAAGATTGCCTGCCAGGCTGTCAGGCACCAGGGGTTTGCGCACGGCGGCTGCACCCGAGCCGACCAGGGCACGCAAGCGTTCAATGATGTCCGCGGCCCGGCGGGCCTGTTGTGCGCTGGCCTCGAGCGCCTGGCGTACCGTGGAGGCTTCGTCGGGATCGTCCATCAAGCGCTGTGCCGCGCGAGTCTGGGCAAGAATGGCGGTAAGAGGCTGGTTGAGCTCATGAGCGATGCCGGCAGCCATCTCGCCCAGCGTGTTCAGGCGCGAGAGAGCGGCCAGCCTGGCCTGCTCGGTCTGCCGTCGGGCCTGGCGCCGGCTGTTTTGCCAATAGCGTCCTGCACCCACCAGCAACGCGCTGACCAGCATCCAGCCTACCCAGGCCAGCCAGGGCCAGTCTGCGGGTGCCACGCGGCGCGAGGCCAGCATGGGGAAAGGCTGGCTGACGGAGCCCAGGATCTTGGCCACGGAGAGTAATGGACCACTGCTGGCAGGTTGCTCGCGCAATGCCAGGGCATTGCTGCTCACGTTCAGGGTGAGCGTACCGACATCGTCAGCGATATCGGCGGGTGCCAGCAAGCGTTTGGCATCAATCAGCATGCTCCAGGACGAGGGCGCCACGAGCCAGTAATGGCTGGCATCCAGAGGCAGAACCACGGCGTGGCCGCTGGTTCTGGCCCGTTCGACGGCGTGCTCCAGTCCGGCCGGAGCGGGTTGGCTACCTTGCCAGCCTTGCGGGGAGGGCCAGCCCAGTCCCAGCAGTTCGGCCAGCGCCGGGCGCAAGCTGGGTAGCAGGCGCTCGGGCGTTGGCGGATGCGACAAAGCCCCCAGTGTCTCGAGCACGGCCTCGTGCTGCACGGCCTTTTGGCTGAGCATGCGATGCGCGATGCTCGCGCCCTGAAGGAAATGGTCGCGCTGCGATTGGTACTCGTAGCGGCCCAGCAGCACGATGCCCGCCAGGCTGAGCAGCAGCCAGGCGACGATGCCTCGCCGAAGGAATGTGGGTGTGGTCACGATGGCCCCATTATTACAGGGCAGTGGCATCTCGGCTCTCCGTAGCGCTACGGAGAGGGGCCGCGTCAAAGGGCTGGCCCTAACGGCGGCAGGGGAATAAATTGCAAGGTCAAACGGGCGTTGCCGCCGTCCGGTGGGTGTTTTTCTACAAGGAGCATGATATGAGTATCAAGGCTTACGGTGCCCGCGCGGGCGATCAACCCCTCGGGCCCCTGGATATCCGTCGCCGCGACGTGGGGCCGCACGATATCCGTATCGATATCGCTTATTGCGGGATTTGTCATTCCGACCTGCATCAGGTGCGCTCGGAGTGGGCAGGCACTCAGTTCCCTTGCGTACCTGGCCATGAGATCGTCGGCCGCGTGACGGCCGTCGGCGAGCAGGTAACGGGCTTCAAGCCCGGCGACCTGGCCGGAGTGGGTTGTATCGTGGACAGTTGCCAGCATTGCCAGGAATGCAAGCTGGGCCTGGAGAACTACTGCGATGATATGGTGGGGACATACAACTCGCCGACGGCGGACGCGCCAGGCTGGACGCTGGGCGGGTACTCACAGCAGATCGTGGTGCACGAACGCTACGGATTGCATATTCGCCACCCGGAGAAAGATCTGACTGCGGTGGCGCCACTGCTGTGCGCGGGGATCACGACGTATTCCCCCTTGCGGCACTGGCAGGCCGGTCCCGGCAAGAAGGTGGGTATTGTCGGCATTGGCGGCCTGGGTCATATGGGTATCAAGCTCGCGCATGCGATGGGCGCGCAGGTGGTGGCCTTTACGACCTCCGAGTCCAAGCGTCAGGCCGCGCTGGCGCTCGGCGCGGACGAGGTCGTGAATTCGCGCCAGGCCGAGGAAATGGCCGCTCATGCCAAGAGTTTCGATCTTATCGTCGATACAGTGGCTGCGCCGCACGATCTGGACAGCCTGCTGATGCTGCTCAAGCGCGACGGCAATCTCACCCTGGTCGGCGCGCCACCCACGCCGCACGATGCGCCCGATGTCTTTAGCCTCATCATGAAGCGTCGTTCGTTGTCGGGTTCGCTGATAGGCGGAATTCCCGAGACCCAGGAGATGCTGGATTTTTGCGCTGAACACGGCATCGTCGCCGACATCGAGATGGTGCGTGCCGATCAGATCAATGCTTCTTATGAGCGCATGCTCAAGGGCGATGTGAAGTATCGCTTCGTGATCGACAACGCCACGCTGGCCGACTGAGCCATCCTTCAGGGCCGTGGCGTCGGGCGGGATACTACCCACGCCGCGCAGGCGGCCATGCCTGCGCCCACGGCGCAGGCCAGCGGCCAACCGGGCCTGGCACCCCAGAGAAACACCAGATAGCCCAGGGCCATGCCGGCGGCCGCAAAGCGTTTTCCTTTGCGGCTGACGGCGCCTTGCTCGCGCCATTGCCGCAGCGGAGTACCGAATTTCGGGTGCTGCAGCAGCCAGGCTTCCAGGGCCGGTGAGGAACGGGCAAAGCACCCCACCGCCATAATCAGAAAGATGGTCGTCGGCATCACGGGCAAAAAGGCGCCTATGAAACCGAGCGTGACCATGACCCAGCCGAGGCTGGCCCATGCATAGCGTTTCCATCCAGTCGCAGGTGGTCCGGACACACTCAGGCTCCCATTTTCAGCCTGAGTGTAGAGCAGGATGCGTTAAGATTCTTCGCTCTTGCCTGGGAGGCATCATGCAGACCGAAGCCCTGTGGGCCTACTGTGCCCTTGCCGCCATCTCGGTGGTCAGCCCTGGCCCGGCGACGGTTCTGGCCATACGCAATTCGCTGGGGCCGGGCATGCGGGCGGTGTTTTTTGGGGCCCTGGGTAACGTCTTGGGGCTGTTCTGCCTGTCTGCGGCCTCGATGCTGGGACTGGGGGTGCTGCTCAGAACGTCGGCGGCCATGTTCATGGCGGTCAAGATCCTGGGGGCGTGCTATCTCTTTTATCTGGGCTTTAAGCAATTGCGGGGCCGATCGCCTATTGTGATTGTCGCCGGCCAGTGCCAGGCATCACGCGCGAGCCGCTCGTACTTCCTGGAGGCCGTGGCCTGGCATTGACCAATCCCAAGCCCATTCTGTTCTTCGCTGCGCTGTTTCCGCAGTTTGTCGTGCCCGGTGAACCGCTGGCGCCACAGTTCTGCATGCTCACAGGCATCTTCATGGTGATGTCTCTTTGCTCCTTGCATATCTACGCCGCGGTGGCGCGGCAGGCCCGCACGGCGCTCAGCCGGCCGCGCGTGGTGCGTTGGGTGGACAGGTTGATGGGCGGGATTTTTGTCTGTTTTGGGACGGGTTTGTTAGCGCTCAGGCGTATAGCACCGTGATATCTCGCGAACGGTTGGAGGCAAAGCAGGTTCCCATCTACTTTGGCGCGGTTGTGCTGGCCTTGCTGGCAGCATGGGCGCTACCGGGGACGAGCCGGCTGTCCGGGGCGATAGATCCGATCGTGGCCCTGATGCTGTTTGCCACCTTCTTGCAAGTGCCCATGGTCGAGCTACGCCACGCGTTGCGGGATCTGCGTTTTCTGGGGGTGCTGGGGCTGGCGAACTTCGTCGCGGTGCCGTTGCTGGTGGCCGGGCTGGTGCCGTGGATGCCGGCAGATCCGCTGATTCGGTCGGCCATGCTGATGGTTTTGCTGGCTCCCTGCATCGATTATGTCGTGACCTTTGCCCATCTCGGCCGGGCTGATGCACGGGCACTCCTGGCGGCTACTCCGCTGCTTTTGGGGGCGCAAATGGTGCTGTTGCCGGTTTACCTGAGCGTGTTCATCGGTGCGCAGGCGGCGCCGTTGCTGCCTTGGGAGCCATTTTTATCGGCCTTTTTTCGGTTGATCGTCGCTCCTCTGGTTCTGGCCGCATTGTGTCAGGCATGGATGGCGCGCGCCGGCTCGCATCCGAAGGTGCGCCGTGCGCTGGGGGTTTTGCCGGTGCCGGCGACGGCGGTGGCGCTGGCTGTCGTGGTTGCTGCCATCTCGCCCGGGGTGGGGCTGGACGTCATCCGGGCCGCGGCCCCTGTTTACCTGGCTTTCGCCGTGTTGGCGCCTGCATTGGGGTGGATGGTGGCTTATCATCTGCCTCGCCCTCAGCGTCGGGCCGTCGCATTCAGCGCGGCCACCCGCAACTCACTGGTGGTTTTACCCATCGGGTTGGCGATCCCCGGGGCGCAGCCTTTAGTGCCGGCCTTCATCCTTACCCAGACCTTGGTCGAGCTGGCCGCCGAGCTGGTCTATGTCAGAGTCGCTGCGGGTCGTCAACGGGCTTGACGCCTTTCCCGAGTCGATCGGTACGGGAACTCCGGCCGGCTGCAAGGTATCGAACCGCAGGCCTTGTTTCCCACGATTCGCTTTTCAGCGTCGAAACTCAACGCGCACTCATGGCGCAACTAAGCTGTATGAAACCTAACCACCTCCTTGGCATTGCCTTGTTTGCTCTGATCGTTGACGCTCAGGCCGCCACGGCGCCCGCTGTCGATGCTCGCGCCTGGCTGCTGCTGGACGTCACCACCGGGCAGGAGCTGGCCTCGAGCCAGGCCGACATGCGTATAGAGCCGGCCTCGCTGACCAAGATCATGACGGCGTACCTGATATACGAGGATCTGGCGGCCGCACGTCTGTCTCTGGATCAGAAAGTGCGCATTTCGACGCGCGCCTGGCGCGTGCCTGCGGGCAGCTCACGCATGTTTCTGGAGCCCGGCCAGCAGGTGAGTGTGCAAGCGCTGCTGACCGGGCTGATGGTGCAGTCCGGCAACGACGCGGCAGTCGCTCTGGCCGAAGCCAGCGCGGGGTCGGTGGAGGCCTTTGTGGCCCGCATGAACCGGCGGGCAGCCGAACTCGGCCTGGCCCATACGCGTTTTGCCAGTCCGGCCGGGCTGCCCGATCCCCAGACCTACTCCACTGCGCGTGATCTGGGCAGGCTGGCTCAGCGTTACGTGGCCGATTTTCCCCAGTGGGCGACGAGGTTCGATGCTCAGCGCGAGTTCGAGTACGGGGGGATCCGTCAGCGCAATCGCAACCGCCTTCTTTGGCAGGACAGCAGTGTGGACGGCATCAAGACGGGCCATACGGGCGCAGCCGGCTATTGCCTCATTGCGACCGCCAGCCGTTCCGAGCAGGGCGTGACGCGGCGCCTGATCGCGGTCGTCACGGGTACCGATTCGGATAAAAGCCGTACTCAGGCTGGGCAGACGTTGCTCGATTGGGGCTATCAGGCCTACGATCTGGCCCCGGCCTGGGGTTCCCCCGCGAGCGCTCGCGTGTGGATGGGGGCAAGCGATGAGGTCAGCTATGCTCCGCGGCATGCACCCTACCTTGCGGTACCCACGGGGCGCACGCCAGAGCGTCAGGTGGTTCTTAATACGCCGCTTCGCGCGCCGGTGCAGGCCGGTCAGCAGATTGGCGAGGTACGCTGGCTGCTTGACGGGCAGGTGGTGGGACAGGCGCCCTTGTTGGCCAGCGAAGAGGTCGCGCCGGCCTCCTATGCAGGTCGTATGATGGACGCGGCCACGCTCTGGGTAGGCCAGACGCTGAACATCGGTCCGGCCGCGGGTGGCTGACCAGCCCGCAGTCGTTGAGCCCATGCCGGACCCGTGAAACAATTCGGTGCGCTCAGATATCGCACGCGCGCGGCGGTCGAGTGAGTCACTGGCGATAATGTTGCGCGATGGTGGTTGGCGGCCGCCAACCGATAGTCATGCCGCTCATGGAAACTTGACGGCTTTTCTTCTATGTTCCGGGTTTGGCGCGAGCCCGCGCCCGGGATCCAGGTAGCAGCGAATGTACTCACAGATTTTGGTCTTTATCGTCTCGGCCTTCATCTTGCTGACGCTGAGTCGGCTCGCTCTCATGCTCTGGCAGCGTAAGCGCGTGGCCGAGGCCGGCCACCCGATGCGCATCCTGCTGGGCGGGCTGCGCATCGATGCCCATTTGATAGGCATCATGGTTGCATTGCCGCTGGCGTTGGCGCCATGGCTGGGGCAATGGTCCGCTGCCATCGCCGTCAATGGCGTCTGGCTGGTCACGGCATGGTCGCTGATATGTCTGCTGGAGTGCTCTACGCCGCAGTACGTCATCGAATATGACACGCGCCCGAATCAGCTCTACGTCATCTATCTGAAGTATCCCCGTGAGGTCTTCTCGATGCTCTTCAAAGAGTACCGGTTGGCGCTGTTTCTGGGGGTGGCGCTGCTGGCGGCTTTGGCTGGGCTGGGCTGGCGGCTTTTCAGTCAACCGTGGCTGTTTACCGACCCCGTACTGGCCTGGTGGCTGCGGCCGTTGCTGACCCTGGCCGGCATCGCGCTTTGCGTTCTGGCGATTCGCGGCACCCTCAAGCATCGGCCCATCAATCCATCCACCGTTGCCTTTTGTGGCGACGGGCTGGTCAATGCCCTGGCGCTGAACTCACTCTATAACGTGATGTTCAGCGTCTATTCGCTCAAGAATGAGGCGTCAGCCAGCCGCGCCTATGGCGACATGGATGATGCCGACATCCAGGCCATCGTGCGCGCGGCTTCGCGTATCGAAGGTGCGCCCTCGGATCCGGCCATTCCTACATTGCACCGGCAGGTGCCTGCCCAACGGCCTGGCCGCAAGCGTCATCTCGTCTTAATTGTTGAAGAGGGCCTGGGGGCGCTGTTTGTCGGCCATCTGGGCGGCAGTGGTTGCACGCCCGAGCTGGATCGGCTTGCGCCACTGGCCTGGATGTTCAAGCATGCCTACGCCACCGGAACCCGCTCGGTGCGCGGGCTGGAGGCGCTGTCGGCGGGCTTTCCGCCATCTTTGTCACAAGCCGCCTTGCGTCTGCCGGGCGCGCAATCTCGGTTCTTTACCCTGGCCCAGTTGTTGGGGCAGCAGGGTTATCGCAATTGTTTTGTCTATGGGGCGAAGCCCACTTCGACAACATGAAGGCGTTTTTTCTGGGCAATGGATTCACCGAACTCTATGACCTGAAGACCTTCAATAATCCGGCTTTCGTCGGTACTTGGGGCGCCAGTGATGAGGATATGTTCAACCGCGTGCATGACGTGCTGGAGCAGGCGGGCGATGAGCCTTGCTTCATTCTGGCGTTTAGCGTCAGCAATCATTCGCCTTGGGAGTACCCCGCCGGCCGTATCACCCCCGTGGGCGAGCCGGCAACCGTGGGCAACACGGTGCGGTATGCCGATTGGGCCATCGGGCAATTTTTCGATCGGGCCAGACAGTCGGCCTACTGGGACGACACGGTGTTTCTCGTGACCGCCGACCACGACGTGCGCGTCGGCGGCAAGCAGCGCATTCCCTTGCGGCATTTCCATATCCCGGCGCTGATCCTGGGCGGTCCCGTGCACCCACGTATCGATGAGCGCGTGGTCAGCCAGATCGACTTTCCGGTTACGCTGCTGTCGCTGCTGGGCATCGAGGGCGAACACCCCATGATAGGTGCCGATCTCACCGACCCGGCCGCCGGTGGGCGCGCCGTGATGCAGTACGGAGATGTTTATGGGTTGCTGCAGGAGCAGACGTTGACCATTCTCGAACCTGGCAAACCGGGCTCCCAGTACCTCTATCAAGGCGGCGATGATTATTTGCCCATCGTGCCTGCCGATGCGGGCGCGCTGCGCAAAACGCTCGCTCATGCACTGTGGCCACAACGCGTTTACCGTGATCAGGCCTACACGCTGCCGCATCTGCGGAAAAAGCGTTGAGGCGGCCGTGCGCGGGCCTGCCCGCCTCAGTGGGAGGAGGAGTCGGGCGTGTGGGCGCGGTTGCGACGCTTAGAGCCTGAGGGCATCACACCAGCCTGCGCGGAGCCGTCGATGTCCATCTCATCGGCGGGAGGTTTCTGTTGCGTTTGCACCGGCAGGGTGTCCGCGGGCCCCAGTTGCGGCTGGATGAAGTCCATGAACGCCCGTGTCTTTGCGGGCAGAATCTGCTGCGGAAAATGGCCGTATATGGAGATGGGCTGGACCTGCCATTGCGGCAGAATGCGGCGCAGCGAGTGCCGTTCGATAATGGGGTCCAATGCCTGGCAGGAGGGAAGCCGGGTAATGCCCAGGCCCAGTCCGGCAAACGTGCCCATGACACTGATGTTGTTACCTGCGAGATGGCCGCTGATTTCGATGCGTTCGGTCTGCTTTCCATGAGTCAGCAGCCAGAACGAATGAGCGTCGTCGATGGCGGTACGCAGGCACTGGTGATGGATCAGGTCGGCCGGTGATTGCGGCTCGCCGTGCTGCTCGAGATACTCGTCCGAGGCGTAGAGATAGTTGTCCAGACGGATGATCTCATCGACGACGACCGCGTTGTCGTCCTGAAAGTCACTGCCCGCACGGCCAAAGCGCAGCACGATGTCGAAAGGCTCGCCTTGCGAGTCTGCGGTGGATTTCATGCTGAGATCGAACTCGCACTCCAGATCGGGATAGGCGTCCATGAAGGCGCGCAGCGAAGTCGGCAGCAGCCAGATCGCCAGGCTGTACGGCATCGAGATACTCAATCGACCCTTGGGCTTGCTCGACAGCGACAGCAACTGTTCCTGTGCCAGGCGGGCCTCGTCGATGAGGCCTTGGCAACGGCGCAGATATGTGGACCCGGAGTCGGTGAGTTCCAACCTCCGCGTATTGCGGTTGATCAGTCGTAGCCCGATGGCGCGCTCGAGCTGGCCGATGCGGCGCGACAGCGTCGACGTCGGTATGTGCAGTGCCCGGGCCGCCAGGCTGAAGCTTTTGCGCTTGGCGACTTCGACGAATAGCGCGATGTCGTTGAGCTGGACGGTATTCGGTTCCATAGAGTGGGCGCTTGCAGGTGTCCGCGAGGGCAAAGTGTACCGCGCAGAATCCGTGGTCCACAGCAATATGTTGATATATTGAATTTCAATTGGGCTTGTATTGGCACAAATTTGCCGTGTTTTCTTTCCTAAACTGCCACATTGAAGGCATTGCAGACAGATCGCGGCTTAGTTGAGCAACAGCCCGCAAACGCATGGATAAACCTGCTTACCGCTTCACCGTCCTGACGCCGACCTACAACAGGGCGGCCATGCTGCATCGTGTCTACCAGTCTCTGGTCGGCCAAACCTTGCGCGACTTCGAGTGGCTCATCGTCGACGACGGTTCTACCGACAATACCGAGGAGATCGTCGGCCAGTGGCAGGCACGCAGCGCGTTTCCGATTCGTTATGTATGGCAAAACAACCAGCACAAGAAAACCGCTTTCAATCAGGGCGTAAAGCAGGCGCACGGTGAACTCATCGTGGCGTTGGATAGCGATGACGAAATGACGCCCGATGCGCTGGCCATACTCGACCAGGCATGGCGCGATATCCCGGCCGGCGAGCGTGCTGGTTTCGTGGCCGTCACGGGCTTGTGTGCGCGCCCCGATGGCCGCATCGTCGGAGATCGTTTCCCTTCGGATGTCTTGGATAGCAATGCCGTCGAGATGTATTTTCGATACCGCGTCCAGGGCGAGAAGTTCGGCTGCATGCGCACGGACGTCCTGAGGCAATTCCCGTTTCCGCAAGACGTCCCCGGTTTTGTCCCGGAAAGCCTTGTCTGGTGGGCCATCGCCAGGGCCGGTTATCGCAGCCGCTTCATCAATCGCGTGGTGCGCATTTATCACGACTCGGCCGATAGCCTGAGTCAGGGACAGGTTTCTGCAGGGGGCAATGCGCAGGGTCTTTACCTTCTGGCCTGGGACATGTTGCAGCACCACACCGCGCAGTTTCGCTTTCGGCCCAAGGGATTTTTGATGGCTGCGGCGCGCTATACGCGGTTTCGGTTGCTGCTGAAACACGCTGCCCGGCAGACCGCTGCCGGCACCTACCGTCTCACCCATCCGGTGGGCCGCCTGCTTGCCTGGCTCATGTGGCCGCTGGGATATCTGTTGTACCTGCGTGATCGTGCACGCTCCTGACACCGAGCGTGGTCCGGTCTGACACGATATTTCCCTGCTCCATATGCTTATGGTGATGCCTGCCGGGTTGTTCGGGGATACTGCATTGCCTAGGCGCGCAAACCCTTAATTGACGCGGCATTCGGCGCTACGGCAATATCCGCCGATCATTCAGAATAATGTCAGGAGTTCTTATGCGCCGCACCCTGATCGCGTTGGCCATCGCCGCCGCTGTTGCCATGCCTTTTGCCTCGCAAGCGAAAACCTTGCGCTGGGCCGCTCAAGGCGACATCCTTACCTTCGATCCTCACTCCCAGAACGAAGGCATGACCATCGCTGCCAATAGCTATGTCTATGAGCCGCTGGTGGATTACGACAAGGATTTCAAGGTCGTGCCGCGCCTGGCGACTTCGTGGGAGCAAGTCTCTCCGACGTTGTATCGCTTCAAACTGCGCGAGGGCGTCAAGTTCCATGATGGTGCGCCGTTTACGGCCGATGATGCCGTATTCTCGATCCATCGCGCCATGGCTCCCACATCCAATTACAAGGCCTATACGACCGGCATCAAGGAAGCACGCAAGGTCGATGATCACACCATCGAGATCGAGACGACCGCACCGAATCCGGTGCTGTTGCGGCAGTTGCCCAACGTCTTCATCATGAATCGGGCCTGGTCGGAGAAGCACAACGTCGCCAAGCCTCAGGATTTCGTCAACAAGGAAGAGACCTTCGCCGCGCGCAATACCAACGGCACAGGTCCCTACAAGCTGAAATCGCGCGAAGTCGATGTACGCACCACCTTCGAGGAGAATCCGGACTGGTGGAACAAGAAAGACAAGGTCGGCAATGTGACGGAAGTGGTGTTCACTCCCATCAAGCAGAACGCCACACGCACCGCGGCGCTGCTTTCCGGTGAGATCGACTTTGTGCTCGACCCGGCCGCGCAGGATCTGGACCGCCTGCGTCAGCAGGCCAAGGTGGTCGAGGGCAACGAATATCGCACCATCTACATCGGCTATGACCAGAAGCGGCCAGAGCTGCTGTACTCCAGCATCAAGGGCAAGAATCCCTTCCAGGACGCGCGGGTGCGCGAGGCGCTTTACCGCGCCATCGATGCCGACGCCATCAAGCGGGCAGTGATGCGTGGCCTGTCAGCACCCACCGGTACCATGATCGCGCCGCAGGTGCATGGCTGGACCGAGGACCTGCACAAGCGCGTGCCCTACGACCCGGAGAAGGCCCGCGCTCTGCTCAAGGAGGCGGGCTACGACGGCACCTTGAACTTCACGCTGGACTGTCCGAACAACCGCTACATCAACGATGAGGCCATTTGCCAAGCGATCGTGGGGATGTGGGCCAAGGTGGGCGTGAAAGCCGCGTTAAACGCCATGCCGCGCGCGACCTATTTCCCCAAGGTTCAGAGCAACGACACCAGCGTCTATCTGTTTGGCTGGGGGTGCCCACGTTCGATGCCATGTATACCTTGCAAAACCTCATCCACAGTAAAGGAGAGGGTGCCGACGGGATGTACAACATCGGCAACTACAGCAACAAAGATGTCGACGCGATCATTGACCGCGTCAAGACCGAAACCGATGCGGCCAAACGGGATGCGTATATTCATAAGGCGCTGGAAATACACGCCAAAGAGTTTGGCCATATCCCGCTGCATGACCAGGTCATTCCCTGGGCGATGCGCAAGAATGTCAGCGTGATCCATCGCGCCGACAATCGTCTGGTAGCCGACTGGGTAAAGGTCGACTGATCGGCATCGATTGATGCGCGGCGGCTTGCCTGCGAGCTGCCGCGCCTTGCAGTGAGCTGCCATGTTTGCATTCATACTTCGACGGCTCGTGCAGGCAGCCGTGGTGATGGTTGCCGTTGCCTTGCTGGCCTTCCTACTGTTTCAGTACGTGGGCGATCCGGTGACCATCATGTTGGGCCAGGACGCCACGGCGGCCGAGCGCAGCGAGCTGCGCCACAGGTTGGGTCTGGATGATCCTGCCCCTTTGCAGTTTGCGCGTTTCATCGGCAATGCCGTGCAAGGCGACTTTGGTATTTCCTTGCGGCAAAGCGAGCCCGTCTCCAGCTTGATCAAAAGCCGCCTTCCGGCCACGTTGGAGTTGTCCATTGTCGCCGCTTGTCTGGCCTTGGTGATCGGCCTGCCGCTGGGTGTTTATACCGCGTTGCGTCGCAAGGGCTGGCTGGCCCAGCTTGTGCTGGCCGGCTCCCTGCTTGGCGTGTCGCTGCCCACCTTCCTGATCGGCATTCTGCTGATACTCGTGTTCTCCGTGCACCTGGGCTGGTTACCCAGTTATGGGCGAGGAGATACCGTCAAACTGGGATGGTGGTCGACGGGCCTGCTGACCGCCAGTGGCTGGAAGCACCTGATTCTGCCGGCGATTACGCTGTCGCTGTTTCAGATGACGCTGGTGCTGCGGCTGGTGCGCTCCGAGATGCTGGAGGTGTTGCGCGCCGATTACATTAAGTTCGCGCGGGCCAGGGGCTTGACGCGCCGGGCTATCCACTTCGGGCATGCGCTGAAGAACACCATGGTGCCGGTCATTACCATCACGGGTCTGCAACTGGGGGGCATCATCGCGTTTGCGATCGTGACCGAAACGGTCTTCCAGTGGCCGGGAATGGGTTTGCTTTTCATTCAGGCGGTGCAATTTGCTGACATTCCCGTCATGGCAGCCTACCTCTGCCTTATCGTGTTGATCTTCGTTCTCATCAATCTGGTTGTGGATCTGTTGTACTTCGTGGTGGATCCGCGGCTGCGCGCCGGATTGTCGCGCCAGGCGGGGGGGCATTGATGCGGACGACGTTAAAGCGCTGGTGGGACAGCGACTTGTGCTGGTCGTGGCGCCATGCCCCCGTGGCCATGTGCGCCACGCTCGTGCTGGTATTGATGCTGGTGGGGCTTTTGGGGCGGGTTGGGTCGCGCCTCACAACCCTTTCGATCTGGTTTCCGTGGAGTTGCTCGACGCACTGTTGCCGCCGGCCTGGGACGGTAATGGACAGGGCAAGTACCTGCTGGGCACGGACAGCCAGGGCCGCGATCTGTACTCGGCCATTCTGTACGGCACCCGGGTGTCGCTGCTCATCGGTGTGGCATCGGTGGCGCTGTCCATGCTGATAGGCGTGGTGCTGGGCCTGATTTCGGGTTATGCGGGCGGGCGAATCGATGCGTTCATCATGCGGGTAGCGGATGTGCAACTGTCGTTTCCGGCCATTCTTATCGCGCTCCTGATAGATGGGGTGGCGCGCGCGGTGGTACCGCGCGACATGCACGAGATCATCGCCTTTCCGGTGTTGGTCGGCGCCATCGCATTGGCGGGCTGGCCTCAGTATGCTCGCACGGTGCGGGGCTCCACTTTGGTGGAGAAGAACCGTGAGTACGTACAGGCGGCAAGAGTCATTGGCGTGCCCTCGCTGGTGATCATGTTCCGCCACGTCCTGCCCAATGTCACCGGGCCAGTTCTGGTGCTGGCCACCGTGCATCTGGCTACGGCCATCATCACCGAGGCCACGCTGTCGTTTCTCGGCGTTGGCGTGCCACCGACCGCTCCTTCCCTGGGCACGCTGATACGCATAGGCAACGATTTTCTCTTCTCGGGAGAGTGGTGGATCACCATCTTTCCAGGTGCCGCGTTGGTGTTGCTGGTGCTGTCTGTAAACCTGGTGGGCGATTGGCTGCGCGATGCGCTCAATCCGCGGCTCAACTGAGGCAATCATGAGTGCATTGTTGCGAGTCCAGCATCTGTCGGTGGAGTTTCCCAACCGGCGCGGGGTACTCAAGGCGCTGGACGACGTTTCGTTTTCCATCGCTGCGGGCGAGGTCTTGGGCGTGGTAGGAGAGTCGGGCGCGGGCAAGTCCTTGACGGGCGCGGCCATCATCGGCTTGCTCGAACCGCCCGGGCGCATCAGCGCGGGCGAGATCCTGCTCGAAGGCAGACGTATCGACAACTTGCCCGACGAGCAGATGCGCCGCGTGCGAGGCAGAGAGATCGGGGCGGTGTTCCAGGATCCGCTGACGTCGTTGAACCCTCTCTATACCGTAGGCCGGCAGTTGGTCGAGACCATCGTCACGCATCTGCCGCTGACGGCACGGCAGGCGCGCGAGCGAGCTGTCGAGTTGCTGGCGGCCACGGGCATTCCTGCCGCCCGCGAGCGCATCGACCACTATCCGCACCAGTTTTCCGGGGGCATGCGTCAACGGGTCGTGATTGCACTGGCGCTGGCCGCCGAGCCCAAGTTGGTGGTGGCCGATGAACCCACCACCGCGTTGGATGTCTCGATTCAGGCGCAGATCATCGAGCTCTTGAAGAAGCTTTGCCGCGAACAGGGCACTGCCGTCATGTTGATCACCCATGATATGGGCGTGATCGCGGAGACCGCGGATCGCGTGGCCGTGATGTACGCGGGACGGCTGGCCGAGATCGGGCCTGTGGCCGATGTCATCCATCGGCCTCAACATCCCTATACCGCTGGCCTGATGGGTTCCATCCCCAAACTGCATGGCGGGGCGGGGCGCCTGGTTCAGATCGATGGCAGCATGCCTCGCCTCAACGCCATCCCGCCTGGCTGTGCGTTCAATCCGCGCTGCGCTCGGCGTGTCGAGCGCTGTGGCCGCGACCGGCCGGAACTGGTGGCCGCAGGGGCCTCGCGCGCAGCCTGTTGGCTGTTGGAGCAGGAGGGCCGGGCATGAGTGGCGCTTTGGTGAAAGTCAACGATGCCGCGCGCTGGTTCGATGTATCGGCACCCTGGTTGGAGCGCAAGCTGGCACGCAAGCCCCGCCTCATGCTGCGAGCGGTCGATGGGGTGTCGTTCGAAATTGCGCGTGGCGAGACCTTGGCCTTGGTGGGCGAGTCAGGGTGCGGAAAGTCCACGGTGGCGCGCATGCTGGTCGGCTTGTATGAACTCACCCGCGGCAGCATCACCTTTGACGGCCAGCCGCTTTCCAGCATGCAGGGGCGCGGCGGCCGGAGGTTGCGCAGCCGGCTGCAGATGATCTTCCAGGACCCCTATGCCAGCCTCAACCCGCGCTGGCGCGTGGGCCGGATCATCGCCGAGCCCTTGCTGACTCACACGACGATGACGCCTGCCGAGCGCGAGCAGCGCGTGGCCGAGCTGCTCGACCAGGTCGGTCTGGATCCGGCCGATGGCAGCCGTTATCCCCATCAATTCTCCGGTGGTCAGCGCCAGCGCATCTCGATTGCGCGAGCGTTGGCCGTGCGGCCTGAGTTTCTGGTTTGTGACGAGCCAACCTCTGCGTTGGATGTGTCGGTTCAGGCGCAGGTGCTCAATCTGATGAAAGACCTGCAACGGGAACTGGGCCTGACCTATCTGTTTATTTCACATAACCTGGCGGTAGTCCATCATGTGGCAGACCGGGTGGGGGTGATGTATCTGGGGCGTATCGTCGAAGTGGCCAGTCGCGATGCGCTGTTTCAGAAGCCACGGCATCCCTATACGCGGATGTTGCTGGAAGCGATTCCGGACCTCGACGGTACAGGAGAACCGCGCACCGCCGTCGCAGGCGAGGTGCCCAACCCGCTGAATCCGCCACCAGGCTGCACGTTTCATCCTCGTTGCCCTCATGCCGATGCGCGTTGCAAAAGCGAGGCGCCGCAGGCCTTGCCGGCTGGCGCCGGCGTCATCGTGGCCTGCCATGCCGTCCAGGAGGGGCGGTTGGACTAGCGCGGGTGCGCGGGCAGTCAATGCCGATGGTCGTGCCTGCCGTGATCTCGATGGGCGTGATCATCATCCTCGTCGTCGTCGGCCTCGTCTTCGTCCAGGATGTCTTCGGCGTTTTCGCTGAGGTCGAAAGGCAGCACGTCGGACAAGACGTCAGACCACGCGCACTCTTCCCCTTCCTGATCCAGTTTGATGAAGCGTTCGCCTTCGGTCATCGAGATCTGGATGGCCCATAAATAGAGGCAATCGTAGGTTTGCGCAGCCGTATCGGGCAGGCCTCCGCGTCCGCCCAGAATCCGGGCGCCGGGGCCACCCATTTGCATGTGAGGACGGTCATCCTCTTGCGTGGCCTGGGCGTCCAGTGCTACGCCGAAGGCAGCCCATTCGGTGCCTTCCTCGCTTTCGGCGACCTCGGCCAGTACCGGCTGGCCGAGATAGGCGCTCAAGGCGTCAGCGGTTTTGGCCAGCATCTCGAGTTCGGGCTCGCTGAATCGTGCAAGCGCGGCGGGCGGTTTGGCGGAGGCGGACATGAGATACCTGACAGTGAGTTGCGAAAACCGTATTGTCGCGCTTTCCCGCGCGCTTGACAGGGGTGTGGCAACGACGACGACCGCTGCGCGCTACTATCCTGGGGTTTCCCCTGTCTTCGTCGTTTATGTCGTCCGCTTCAGCCCGTTATATGGTGTTGCCCTTGCTGGCCGCGCTCATCTGGTCCGTCAATATGGTGGTAACCAAAATGGCGGTCAGTGTCATTTCACCGGCCGCCATCAGTTTTTACCGCTGGCTCATTGCACTCGTGCTGTTGGCTCCTTTCGCCTTGCCCGGCGTTGTGCGGCAATGGGCGCAGATACGGGCGGTGCTGTGGCGCCTGGCCGTGTTAGGGGCGCTGGGCATGGCCGTCTTTCAGGGGCTGTCGTACGTGGCGGCAGCCAGCACCACGGCCACCAATATGGGCATCATCACCTCGACCGTACCGCTGATGACCATCGTGGTCGGCGCGCTGCTGCTGCGTGAAGCGCCAAGCCTCATGGCCGTGGTCGGGGCGCTGGTGGCGCTGTTTGGCCTGGGCATCCTGATGGGCGAAGGCCATCCGACCCGGCTTCTGGCGATCGGTGGCAGCCTCGGCGACGGCTTGATGGCCTTGGCCGCCCTGTCATATGCCCTCTACGGCGTGCTGCTGCGGCGTTGGCATTTGCAGATTGGCGTATGGCAGTCGCTATTCATGCAGGCTGCCTTCGTCGTGGTCTTTCAACTGCCTTTTTTCCTGCTGGCGTCGCCCTCGCCACTCAATGGACAGAACCTGCCTCTGGTGCTGTATGCGGCGATTTTCCCGTCCCTGTTCGCGCCGTTTCTTTGGATGCAGGGCGTGCGCTATCTGGGGCCCAATCGGGCAAGCATTTTTCTCAACCTCATGCCGGTTGCTACCGTGGCAATCGCCGCGCTTGTCCTGGGAGAGCGGCCGCACAGCTACCACATCGTCGGAGGCCTGCTGGCCCTGATCGGCGTGAGCCTGGCCCAGGTGCGTTTGCGCCGTCGGCCCGCCACTGCGGTGTCGTCCTGAGAAACCGGGCGTTACCGTCGCACCAGCAGGGCCATCGTGCCGGCTTGGGCAGTTACCGCCTACAATCCGGTATTCATTCGCATCCTTCTTACCGAGTCCATGGCCCAATACGTCTACACCATGAATCGCGTTGGCAAGATCGTGCCGCCCAAGCGACAGATCCTGCGCGACATTTCCCTGTCATTTTTCCCCGGCGCCAAGATCGGGGTACTGGGCCTGAATGGCTCGGGCAAATCGACGCTGCTGAAAATCATGGCCGGCGTGGACAAGGAGATCGAAGGCGAAGCCATTCCCATGCCGGGCTTGAATATCGGCTACTTGCCGCAAGAGCCGCAACTCAACCCCGAGCATACGGTGCGCGAATCGGTGGAAGAAGGGCTGGGCGCCGTCTTCAACGCCAAAAAGCGACTCGACGAGGTGTATAGCGCCTACGCCGAACCTGACGCCGATTTCGACGCCCTGGCAGCCGAACAGGCCGAACTCGAGGCCGTAATCGCGGCGGCTGCCTCCAATGGCGCCGACGACATCGAGCACCAGATGGAGATTGCCGCCGATGCGCTGCGCCTGCCGCCCTGGGATGCCACCGTAGGCAATCTGTCGGGCGGTGAAAAGCGGCGCGTGGCGCTGTGCCGGTTGCTGCTGTCCAAGCCCGATATGTTGCTGCTCGATGAGCCGACCAATCACCTGGACGCAGAGAGTGTCGAGTGGCTGGAGCAGTTCCTGCATAAATTCCCAGGCACCGTGGTGGCCGTTACCCACGATCGTTACTTCCTGGATAACGCCGCAGAGTGGATACTCGAGCTGGACCGCGGGCACGGTATTCCCTGGAAGGGCAACTACAGCTCCTGGCTCGAGCAGAAAGAAGCGCGCTTGAAGCAGGAAGAGGCCAGCGAGTCCGCCCGCCAGAAGACCATCAAGAAAGAACTGGAATGGGTACGCCAGAATCCCAAGGGCCGTCAGGCGAAAGCCAAGGCCCGTATTGCCCGTTTCGAGGAGCTGTCCTCTTACGAGTACCAGAAGCGCAACGAAACCCAGGAAATCTTCATTCCTGTGGGCGATCGTCTGGGCAATGAGGCCATCGAGTTCGATCACGTCAGCAAAGCCTATGGTGATCGGCTGCTGTTCGACGACTTGAGTTTCAAGGTGCCGCCCGGCGCGATTGTCGGCATCATTGGCCCCAACGGGGCGGGTAAGTCGACGCTGTTTCGCATGCTTGCCGGCCGTGAACAGCCTGATTCGGGCGAAATCAAACGTGGCCAGACGGTCAAGCTGGCCTACGTCGACCAGTCGCGCGATTCGCTGGATGCGGTCAAGACGGTGTTCGATGCGGTGGCTGATGGCGCAGACATCCTCACCGTGGGCAAGTTCGAAATGCCGTCGCGCGCCTATCTTGGACGTTTCAATTTCAAGGGCGGTGACCAGAATAAGATCGTCGGTCAGTTGTCGGGCGGTGAGCGCGGACGACTGCATCTGGCCAAAACCCTGATCGCGGGCGGCAACGTGTTGCTGCTGGACGAACCGTCCAATGACCTGGACGTGGAAACCTTGCGCGCGCTCGAAGATGCTTTGCTGGAGTTTCCCGGTAGTGTGATGGTCATCAGCCATGACCGCTGGTTCCTGGATCGCATCGCGACGCATATCCTTGCCTTCGAGGGCGATTCGCAAGTGGTCTTCTTTGACGGCAACTACCAAGAGTATGAAGCCGACAAAAAACGCCGTCTGGGCGATGAGGGCGCCAAGCCCAAGCGCCTGCGCTATAAAGCGTTGAAATAAATAAGCCTGAAGGGAAGGCCTGCGGGCCTTCCTCCTTGCGGAGACTTGTCATGCTCTTGAGCGCCGATCAATCGATCCTGCTAGTCGTCGACATGCAGGAGCGCCTCATGCCGGTCATCGACCGGGGCCAGGATGTGGTGGGCACGGCCGATAAACTGGCGCGCGCGGCGCGCTTGCTTGACGTGCCTGTCGTGGCGACCGAGCATCACCGCCCCATGCTGGGAGGTACGCTGGCACCCCTGAACGAGCAGGTGCAATCGACCTTCCAGAAAATGCATTTTTCCGCCATGCGTGAGCCAGGCTTCGAAGCCTGGCTGCCGCCAGCCCGAAAAACGGTCCTGCTGACCGGTTGCGAAGCGCATATTTGTGTGCTGCAGACGGCGCTGGGCCTGCTTGCCCAAGGCTGGCGCGCCGTTGTCGTGGCCGATGCCGTCGGGTCGCGCAAAGCCTCCGACCATCATGCCGCGCTGCGGCGCGCGCGGGCGGCCGGGGCAGACATCGTCACCAGCGAGATGGCTATCTTCGAGTGGATGCAGACGTGTGAACACCCTCGCTTTCGGGACGTGTTACGGCTGGTCAAATAGAGGGATGGGCCGTTATATTTTGCCCAACTTGCAAGAAATTTTAATTTCTTGATACGCAAAATGGGTAAACCTCACAGCATTCAGGCCCGTTTTTTGTCATCCTGATCAGGTAATTTTCAGGAGCGCGCACGGAGCGCGTAGGTAGTCAGACCTGCTGCTGGTGTGCGACCCCGGGCACAAGAACAGGAGAACCCTATGAAGACGAAAACGATTTCCAAAGCATGTCTGGCCGTTGCGTTGGCGGCCTCGATGGCCGGCTGCTCGTCCTGGGACGGCATGAGTCATCGTCAAAAGAGCACGGTTGGTGGTGCTGCCCTGGGTGGTGTAGCCGGCGCGGTGATCACCAATGGCGGGATTCTCGGCACGGTGGGCGGCGCGGCAATTGGCGGCGTGATCGGGGATCAGGTCGGCAAATAAACCCCCATACAAAAAAAGCCCTGCGCGGCATGCGCAGGGCTTTTTTTGGGTTCATCGAGGAATACCGGGGAATGCAGACCGGATCTTGAGGAAGAAGTACTCCTGATCGCGGTAGCCGTAGGAGCGGCGCTTGATGACTTTGATGGTGTTGTTGATGCCCTCGACGATGCTGGTGTTGAGCCGGTGGCGACAGCGAGACAGAATCCCGTGCAGATAGGCTTTTAGCTTGAGCGCGAAGTGAGCCAAGGCGGCGATGCCGCTGCCCCGAGCCTGTTGCAGCCAGTGATCCCATGCCTGGCGGGCGTAGCCGGGGTGTTGGTAGAACCACAGCTGTTTGAGCTCATCGCGCATCAGATAAGCGGTGAGCAAGGGCTGGTTGGCCTGGAGCAACTCGTCCAACTTTACCGATTGGCACGGATCGAGGTTTTTGCGATTGCGCAGCAGTAGCCAGCGACTGGACTTGATCACCCGGCGGGCCGGCTTGTCGTGCCGCAACTGGTTCGCTTGGTCTACACGCACCCGGTCTATCACTTCACGGCCGTACTTGGCCACGACGTGGAACAGGTCGTAGACGATCTCGGCGTTGGGGCAGTTGGCCTGGATCTCCAGCTCATAGGCCGTCGTCATGTCGATCGCTACGGCCCGGATCTGCTGGGCAACCCCAGTTGGCAGTTGTTCGAAGAAGGCTCTGGCCGTCTCGCGCGAGCGGCCATCACCGATCCATAGCACCTGACGGCGGATCGGATCGACAACGACCGTGGCATAACGATGGCCCTTGTGTAGAGCGAACTCGTCCATCGCTAGGTAGTGGATCTGGCTCCAGTCCGGCTCTTGGATCGCCCGTCGCAGCAGGGCCTTGTCCAGCGCCTTGACCGTGTGCCAACCCAGTTGGAAGAAGCGCGCCACGGCCAGAATGTTGCTGGACTCAAGCAACTGGCTGACCGCCTCGGCCAGCCGGTCGGTCACTCGCTGGTAACGGCCCAGCCAGCTCAGCCTCTCCAGATGCGGTCCACCGCACTGCTCGCACCAGACCCGCCGACGCGGCACTACCAGCGTCACTCGCAGCGCCATTAGCGGCAGATCCCGCACCCGGCGCGTGGTCGTCTCATGCACCTGCCGACATCGGTTGCCGCAGTGCTCGCAGTGCATCGTTCGCGCTGAAGGCTTCAGGTAAATCGTGACCGTCCGGCTCTCACCTTCAGGCCACACGACCCGCTCCACCCGATAACCTTCCCACCCACCCAACCTCTCGATCGTCTTGCGGTCCAGCATGATCCCGGCCTTGATCCTTGAAAAATCAAGGATCAAGCGTAACGGCAATCAAGCACGGCTCCACGCTATTCCGCGATGAACCTTTTTTTGTGCACCCGGGTCAAGCCCGGGTGTTTCTTGATCAGGCGGATGCCTGTGTTTCGCTCTGCGGCATTTCGATCTTGACTTCGAGCACTTCCAGGGTGTCCTGGCGCTCAAGGTTGACCTTGATATCGTCGGGATTGATCTTGACGTACTTGGAAATCACGGCCACCAGTTCCTGCTGCAATTGCGGCAGGTAGTCGGGGAGTCGCCCCGGCCTGAGCGCTCATGCGCCAGGATGATCTGGAGCCGTTCTTTGGCGACGCTGGCCGAAGCTTTCTTCTGGCCGAGCAGAAACGACAGGAAGGACATTGCTTACTTTCCTCCGAACAGGCGCTTCAGGAAGCCGGGCTTCTCATACTCAGTAAAGCGCAGCGAGCGTTCTTCGCCCAGATAGCGGGCCACCACATCTTTGTACGCCTCGGACACATCGGTGTCCTTGAGGTGGATGGCGGGCAGACCCTGGTTGGACGCCTGCAGCACCGCTTCCGATTCGGGTACCACCCCGATCATCTTGATGCGCAGAATGTCTTCGATATCGCCCAAGGACAGCATTTCGCCGTCGATGACGCGCTTGGGGTTGTAGCGCGTGAGCAGCAGGTATTCCTTGACTGGCTCGTCGCCCTCGACGGCGCGGCGCGACTTGGCTGCCAGAATGCCGAGGATGCGGTCGGAATCACGCACTGACGAGACTTCGGGGTTGGTCACCACGAGCGCGTCGTCGGCGTAATAGGCCGCCAGCAGCGCACCGGTTTCGATGCCGGCAGGTGAATCGCAGATGATGTAGTCGAAGCCCATTTCCTTGAGGTCTTCGATGACCTTACCCACGCCTTCCTGCGTCAGCGCGTCTTTGTCGCGCGTCTGCGAGGCGGGCAGGACGAATAAGTTTTCGAGGTGCTTGTCTTTGATGAGGGCTTGCTTGAGGCTGGCCTCGCCTTGAATCACGTTGACGAAGTCGTACACGACGCGCCGCTCGCATCCCATGATGAGGTCGAGATTGCGCAGGCCGACGTCGAAGTCGATGACCGCGGTCTTGTGGCCGCGCATGGCGAGGCCCGATGAAAAGCTGGCGCTGGTGGTGGTCTTGCCCACCCCGCCTTTGCCGGAAGTCACCACAACAATACGTGTCATGACGATCAAACCCTTATGTTCGTATAAATCGCGTTATCGTAAAGCAAAAAGCCCTTAATGGCTTCTTACAAGTGTGTGGGAGCCACTCAGGTCTTAACCTTTGAGCGCCTCGATATGCAAAGTATCGCCGTTGAGCCGCACGAGCGCAGGTTGATTATGCAGGTTGCGGTCCAGGCGGTCTTCTACGACGCGGTAAACGCCTGCTACGGCCAGCAGTTCTGCGTCCAGATGCGTGGTGAAAATCCGCGCCGACGTGTCGCCCCGTGCGCCGGCCATAGCTTTGCCGCGCAAGGGCCCGTAAACATGAATATTGCCGTCGGCAATGACCTCGGCACCCTGGCTGACCATGCCGATGACCACGAGGTCCGTGTGGCGGGCGTAGACGCGCTGACCGGAGCGCAGTGGTTTGGTAATGACCAGGGCCGTTGACGACTGCGGTGCCGCCGGCGTGTGATTGGCCGCCGCGGTGGTCTCTCGCGCTGCCCGGGTCGGCACGGCTTGGGCGTCGCCACTGAGCGCGACACTGATCTGTTGCTTGGCCGCCGGGCTGGCTTCCGGTGCAGCGGGCACCGGCGTTGATACGTGGTTGGGGGGGGCAGGGTCAACAACCTGGGGGGCGCGCGCTGCGGTAGTCGACAGTTCTACCGGCGTCAGGCCGGCCTTGCGTGCGGCGTGCAGATTGGCGCCCTCGGCGACCACTCCGATCGGCGGCAGATTGTGCGCGGCCAACGCCTGCACCAACGCGGGCCAGTCCACTGTCTCGGTCAGACGGCTGGCGTCTATCACCACGGGTTCGTTCTCGAAGAAGCTGCCAGCGTCTGCCATGCGTCTAGCCAGAGCTTCTTGCAGCGGTTCGAGGTCGGCGCTATGCAGCACCACGCGGATGGCATAGAGCGTGGCGCTTTTGAAATCCAGGGCGAGAGGTTCGGTAGTCATGAGGGGGTGTCTTGCGGTCGGCCTGCAAGCAGGTGCAGACCGGTCAGGAGTGTCGGGCATGATAACCCGGCTGACCCTGTTGAGTCGCTGGTGAAATGGGTTTGTCCGGCCTTTGTGACGCTTGGCGTCCGGATGCGACAACGCCCCAGGGCGGGGGCGCTGCGCGAAGGGGCGGCAAGGGCGTTTACGTGCCCCACGAATCCTTGAGCGTGACGATGCGGTTGAGCACCGGCGCCTCGGGACGCGAGTCCTGACTGTCGACCGTGAAGTAACCCAGCCGCTCGAACTGCCAGGTGGCACCCGGCTCGGTCCGGGTGCCCGGCTCCAGCCAGCCGCGAACGGTGTGAATGGAGTTCGGATTCAGGCAGGTCAGAAAGTCTTTATCGCCACCGTCCGGGTGCGGATCGGCGAACAGGCGGTCATAGAGTCGCACCTCGGCGGGCACCGCGTGCGCGGCACTTACCCAAGTGATATTGCCTTTGACCTTGACGCTGTCCGCGCCCGGGGTGCCGCTCTTGGTGTCGGGCAGATACTCGGCCTGGACTTCGACCACGTTGCCGGCCTCATCCTTGGTAAAGCCCGTGCAGCGCACGACGTAACCGTACTTCAGGCGGACCTGATTGCCGGGGAAGAGGCGGAAGTACTTTTTGGGAGGTTCTTCGCGGAAATCGTCACGCTCGATCCAGAGCTCGCGCGAGAAGGGAAATTCGCGGTGGCCGGCCTCGGGGTCGTGCGGGTTGATGGGCGCTTTGCAGTTTTCGCTCTGGCCTTCGGGGTAGTTGGTGATGACCAGCTTGATCGGGTCGAGCACAGCCACCGAGCGGGGCGTCGTCGGGTCGAGGTCGTCGCGCACGGCCTGCTCGAGCAGGCTGTAGTCGATACGCGAATCCGATTTGGAGACGGCCGTGCGGTCGCAGAACAGCCGTATGGCCGACGCCGTATAGCCGCGGCGGCGCATGCCAAACAGCGTCGGCATGCGCGGATCGTCCCAGCCGTCCACATGGCCGTCTCGCACCAGTTGCAGCAACTTGCGTTTACTGGTGACGATATAGCTCAGGTTCAGGCGCGAAAACTCGTACTGATGCGGCAACGGCCGTGCCAGCTTGCCCAGCTCCGCCAGCCGGGCCAGGATCCAGTCGTAGAACGGCCGTTGGTCTTCGAATTCCAACGTGCAGATGCTGTGGGTGATGCCTTCCAGCGCATCCTCGACCGGATGCGCCCAGCTGTACATCGGGTAGATGCACCATTTGTCGCCGGTGCGATGGTGGGTGGTATGACGCACGCGATACATGACCGGATCGCGCAGGTTGATATTGGGCGAGGCCATGTCGATCTTGGCGCGCAGCACCAGGCTGCCGTCCGGATGCACCCCATCGCGCATCTCGCGCAGCCGGACCAGGGATTCGGCGGCCGGCCGGTCACGGAAAGGCGAGTTGGTGCCCGGTTCGGTCAAGATACCGCGCTGGGCGCGGATCTGGTCGGCGCTTTGCTCATCGACGAACGCATGGCCGGCTTCGATCAGCGCTTCGGCGAATTCATACATGAACTCGAAGTAATCGCTGGCGAAGAACAGGTTGTCGTTGCCGTCTGCCTTCCAGTCAAAACCCAACCACTGGACGGCCTCCATGATGGCGTCGACGTATTCCTGATCTTCTTTCTCAGGGTTGGTGTCGTCAAAGCGCAGGTGGCAGACGCCGCCGAATTCCTGGGCCATGCCGAAATTCACGCAGATGCTTTTGGCATGCCCGATATGCAGATAACCATTGGGTTCGGGCGGAAAGCGCGTGCGGATGCGTGCCGGATCGGGAGCGCCGCCCGCCTGCACGGAAGCCGGGCCGGGCTTGCCGGCCCAACGCTTACCCTGGAAGCGGTCTGCCGCCAGGTCTTCTTCGATGATATTGCGCAGGTAATTGCTGGCTGCGTGAGGCGTGGGGGTTTGGGTCATTCTGGGGCGAAGTCGAAAAATGCGGCCACAAAAGACCCATTTTGCCACGTTCGGGAAGGACTTCCGTTGCAAACCCGCCTCCCATGCCCGTGGAAGTGGCTCTACACTACCGCCCATCATGAATATCGCCCCTCTTCAGCTGGCCCGGACCCAGTTCACGGCAAGCCTGAGCTTCCTGGCCTTGTTCCTGGCCTTTTCCATGGCGTTGGCCTGGATCCTGTTGTTTTTCAAGCTGCGAGCCCGTAGCGGCCAACCGGGTTGGCTTGCCGCCTACCGGTTCTGGGTCCGTATCTTCGCCTTGTCTTTCGTGCTGGCGCTGGTCAGCGCCATGCCTGTGCTCGTGCAGTTGGCCAGCCTGTGGCCCGGCCTGATGGACAAGATCGGCAATGTGGCCGGTCCGCTGCTGGGATTTGGCGTGTTGTCGGTCTTTATCCTGAAATCTTGTTTTCTGGGGGTGATGCTCTTTGGGCAGCGTCAGGTCTCCGATCTGGCGCACACGCTGGCCGTGCTCATGGTGGCGATCGGCCAGGTGGTCGCGGTGGGTTGGGCGGTTTCCCTGCAGTCCTGGCTGCAGACGCCGGATGGCGCAGCCATCGTTGATGGGCGCTATCAGGTCTATGACTGGGTCCGGGTAATTTTCAACCCCTCGTTCGGCTGGCGCATGGGTTTGACGGTGCTGGGGGCCATGCTGGCGGCCGCCTTTCTCATCATGGGCGTGACGGCCTTGCAGGCACTGCGCCGGCCACTGGTGGGCGGCGAACGCCATGCCTACAAAACCGCGCTGGTGATCGCCCTGGCCGCCGCCTTGTTGCAGGCGCCCGCGGCCTGGGGACTGGGGGAGGTGGTGGCCCGGTTGCAGCCGGCCAAAGCCGCCGCGCTGGCAGGCTATTGGCACAGTGGCACCACGCCCGAGCTGGTCATTCTCGGCGTGCCCGACACGGCGGCGCAGCGCAATCAGAGCGCCCTGACCCTGAGCAATTCGGGGGGGCGCTGGCTGGCCCAGGATGCCGATGCGGAGTACATCGGGCTGGATAAGTTTTCCGGCATGTCACCGCCGGTCGCCATGGTGTTTCTGGCCCTGCGCGCCTTGTGGCTGCTGGGGGCGATGATGTTTGTGGCCGCGCTATTCTCTTTTTGCCTGAGTTTTCGCCGAGGTTACGATCCGGCGGCAATGCCGCGCTGGTGGTTGCGTATGCTCACCGGCATGATGTTTGCCGGCGGCGTATCGGTCGTGCTGGGGGTGTGGGTGGCCCAGATCGGGCTGCAGCCTTACATCGTCAATCGTACGATCACCCAATCCGAGGTGCTCAGCGCCGTGTCTGCATCGACGCTCTGGTGGGGGTTGGCCGGTTACGGTGCGTTATACGCCTTGCTGCTGAGCGCCTTCATCGGGATGTTGTTTCACGCCGCGCGCTACGGAGTGGTGCCGGTGCGCAAGATCGGAGGCAAATCATGATCGCCACCTTGGCCGCATCGCTGGGCCTGAGTCCGGAAGATCCGACCTTCTGGATGCCGATGGTGTTCATGGGCCTGCTCTTGCTGCTTATTGCGGCCGGCATCGTGCTCGATGGTTTCGACATCGGCGTAGGCATTCTGCTGCAGTTCGCGCCGGCCGAGGAGCGTGGCCGCATGATGGGACTGCTCAGCCCATGGCGCGATGCCAACGAATTCTGGCCTTTGCTGGGCATAGGCTTGCTGGGCGCAGCCTTTCCCTTTGCCTGGGGCGTGATCATGGGCAAGCTCTACGGGCCCTTGGTGGTCATGGTCTTGGGCATCGTGTTGCGCAGTGTCGCGTTCGAGTTTCGCATCCGCGCCAGCACCGAGGTCAAGCCGCGCTGGATTTTCGCGTTCTGGGTGGGCTCGCTTCTGGCGGCCATGGGCCAGGGTATGGTTCTGGGCCGTATCGCCACCGACTATCAGAGCGACTCGGGCTATGGTTGGTTCTCATTGTTCGTCGGGCTGTGCGCAGTAGCGGCTTACGCGCTTTTGGGGGCCTGCTGGCTGGTCATGCGCATTGACGGCGAGTTGCAGCGCCGTGCGGTGTCGTGGGCGCGTCACGGCATCCGCTGGACGGCGGCCGGCATGGTGGCGATTGCCGTGACGCTGGGGCTGGCCAACGCGGGGATATTCTATAAATGGAGCAATGCCGCGCACCTTGGGGCTGCCGCGGGCGTATGGGTCTTGATGCTGCTGGGGTTCGTGGTGGCGGAAATGTTGCTCGCCCGCCTGCCAGGCAAAGCGGACCGCGTCGCCTGGATGCCCTTTGTGTTGTGTGTGGCGCTGTACCTGCTGATGCTGGCCGGACTGGCCTACAGCTTTTTCCCGTATCTCATTCTGGACGACATGACGATATGGGACGGTAGCGGGGCGTTGGACTCCATGCGCCTGGTGCTGGCCGGGGTGGTCATCGGAGTGCCAGTGGTTCTGGTGTTCAATATTCTGGCTTACCGCTCGGTTTTTGGCCGGGAGCGCCGCGCCGCGGCGCTGTTGCCACCGCCGGGCTGAGCGAGTCCGATCCGATCAGGCGCGCGGCAGGCGGATGCGAACCAGCAGGCCGCCGCTGCTGCCGCTGTCGAGTTCGAGGTCGCCACCGTGCGCGCGCGCAATGGCTTCGGCCAGCGCCAGCCCGAGGCCCACATTGCCCGTGCGGGTGCGGGCCCCGTCCAGGCGGGCAAAAGGACGTAGCGCTTCGGCCCGCCGTTGAGGCGCTATGCCCTCGCCGTGGTCGGCCACCTCGATGATGGCGGAGTGCGCATCGTTTAGCAGCCGGACGTCGATGGGCGGCGCGCCGTGGTGCAAGGCGTTGCCGATCAGGTTGTCCAGCAGCCGCCCCAAGGCGACGGCATCGCCCTGGATGGTCAGGCTATCGTCGTCGGCTGCGGTAAGGGAGATATCCGTGCCTGCGCCTTTCCAGCTCTGCACGCGTTCGCTGATCCACTCGTTGAGATTCAGGGGCGCGTAGCGGTAGGCAGCCGGATCCGTGCCGCGTACAAAGCCGATGAACTGATCCACCATGTGCTGCATATCCTGCAAGTCCTTGCGCAACCCATCCTTGAGAGTCGGGTCGTCCGTCATCTCGATGCGCAGCCACATGCGCGACAGAGGGCCTTTCAAATCGTGAGGCAGGCCCGACAGCAGGGTGCGGCGCACCGAATCGGATTCGGCCAGTGCATCGAGCATGGCATTGAAGCGTTCGCCGAGCACGCGCGTCTCGTGCGGCCCGGAGGGCTCGACGCGCTGTGGCTGGCCTGCGGCCAGCCGGTCGGCGGCGTCGGCCAGCCGCGTAAGCGGGCGGGTGATATGCCAGGAGAACCATGCCGCGAGCAACAGCACCAGGCCCAGCCCGCCCAGCCAGAACGCGACCATGGGCGTTGCCACGGGCGGATCCAGCCGGTCCAGCGGGATGACCAGCCATTCGCGCAGCGCGGGGACATCTTCGCTGGCCGTATTCGGGGCGAGCGAAATGAAGATTTCCGGGCGGGGCCCGCGTGACAGCGCCACGCGCGTGCCGTCGTTCAGGCGCAGGTTGAGCTCCTGCACCAATTGCCGCAAATCGCGCCTGACATCGTCGTGCGGCGGAGGAGGAGGGCGGTGGCGTCTATCACTGTCATCGTCGTCGAAGCGCCGGTGCATCATGCCAGGAGGGCCGTCGGGCGGCGGCATCATGCCGTCCGGCCCCATGCGGTCAGGCGGCGGGCGGTTCAAGCGTTGCAGGCGGGCCTCCGCCGGCAGGCCCCTGGCCCACCAACGCCATTGGTTCTGGGAGGCTGCGCGCACGAACTCGGCGCGGTCTTCGCTGGGAACCTGGGCCAGCGCAGCTCGCAGCGTGCGAATGGTGGTGGCGATATAGCCGATCGCCACATCCTCAATGAATTTGTGCCGGTAATACGAAATCGTACCCAAGGTCGCGGCCTGGGCCAGCAGCACCGAGCCGAGGACAAGCAGGATGAGCCGGGTGCGCAGCGAACGCGGCAGGGCGTGGGACAGCTTGAATGTCATCGCGAGCGCCGCTCAGGGCGAGAATCGATAGCCGATACCCCAGACGGTCTGAATCCAGCGTGGCTGTTTGGGATCATCTTCGATGGCACGGCGCAGGCGCAGGATGGCGATATCGATGGCGCGGTCATTGCGCTCGCCGCTGTCGTCATCGCGCGCCAGCGCCAGCAGCCGCTCGCGTGACAGCGGTTTGCCGGCATTTCTGACCAGCGCTTCGAGCAGATTGATCTCGCCACCTGTCAGTTTGACCATCGTGCCGTCGCGCAGCAACTGGCGGGTCGTGGGATCGAAAAGAAAGGGGCCGAAAGTGACCGGTTGGTCCTTGATCAGCGCCGAGGGCCCGCGTTTGCGACGCAGGACGGCCTCGATGCGAGCCAGCAGTTCACGCGGATCGAAGGGTTTTCCAAGATAGTCGTCGGCGCCGGCCTCCAGACCGATGATGCGGTCGACAGCCTCGTCGCGCGCCGTCAGCAGAATGACGGGGATGTCTTCGCCTTGTTCGCGCAGGCGGCGGCAGGCGTCCGCGCCGTCGCCACCGGGCAACATGCGATCCAGTACCAGCAGGTCGGGCGCGTAGCGGGTGATGCGTGCCGGCAGATCATTGGCATCGGGAGCCAGGAGGGTATCGTAGCCATGCCGGTTGAGGTAGTCGGCCAGCAGTTGGCGCAGCGCCGGATCGTCGTCTACGACCAGCAGTTTGGTGTGGGGGCTATCCATGATGAGATAGTGCCCGGGCTTGGGCAGGTCCGACAAGAGGAAAGAAACGATCTGAAATAAGCCCCGCCAGATTTAGTCCTAGAATAGCGAACCGCCACTGGGCGGTCGCGGGAAATCCCGTGCCGTTTTATTAACTTCGTTTACAGATGTCGCGCTCGGTGGTGGCTATTGCATTGGCGGGCAACATGGCGCTTGGCGCCTGCGCCATGTCGGGGGGGGGCGGATCCCTCCGTGTCCGACGAAGCGGCCACAACGCCCGTTGCCGCTGCACCCGTTGCGGCCCAGGCGCCAAGCGCCACGCGGCAAGCGGCGCGTTACGGCATCGGTGTGCTCGCGCCGGCCATGCCGCAAACGGTCCAGCTCCCCGGTCCTGTCGAGGGCTATGCGCTGAGCCCTGAACCCGATCCTTGCGCTGATTGGGCGGGTCCGCCCGCGCCGGCGGATCTGGCGCCAACCCCGGGGCAACAGGCGCCTTCTGACTGTCAGCGAGCCTTCCCGCAATACGAGGTGCCGCAGGTAAGCCCTTCCTATGCCCTGGATCTGGAACGCCGCGAGTTGGCTGGCTCGCGTCCGGTGTTGAGCCAGGGGGTGATCCTGCCTCAACCACGCTGGTTCTCGGCCATCAATGCGCGGCCTGCGCTGAGTTATGGTGATCGTAACTGGTTGTATCGATCCTCGGGCGGTCCGGCGGTAGGGGTTGGCAATCTGACCGCCAACTCGCCGGCCTGGGGCGCGACTGCGGCGCTGGGAGAGCTACAGATATCGGATCAGTTCGACAGCAGCAGCAATATCGGTGAGGCGAAATTCGGTTACTCCTCGTCGGTAGGGCGGCTCAACCTCATGGATCCATCGGCCACCGCTGGGGCGGTGGATTATGGCGCTTCGGCTGGCAGCGGCACCGTGCGCTATGGGGTGAGCAACTCCCTCACGCTGGAGGGCCAGTTACAGACCACCCACGGCCTGACTACCCGGGGCATGGGCACGCGCTACAACGCGGGGGATATCGGCACCTTCGAGGCTGGCGTCACGCAGAGCAGCTTCGACTCGGTCAATGCCTGGCGTTATCGCTTCGGCTACAACGTCACCATGGCGGACACGGTCAAGGTAGGCCTGACGGGCGAGGACATCGGGGCAGGCTTTAGCGACTTGAGTTCCTACACCAGCGGCGCGGCATCGACTCGGCTGATGCGCAGCAAATTGTCGGCTGGCGTGCCATTGCGCGGCATGGGGACGCTGAGCGGCACGTACACATCCGATGTGTTCGGGCGGGGCGATCCCAACGACCGGCGGGTGGGGCTGGAGCATAGTATGGAACTCGCGCGCAATGTCCAGTTCGCGCTGGGAGCGGACCGCGACCTGCTCTCGGGCGACTATGAGTGGAAGGCCAGGCTGTCGATGCCGGTCGAGACATTCATGCGCGGTCATTGGCTGGGTTTTTAGCGTTTTGCGGCCTTGTTGAGGCACGAGCGCGCAAGGGCGTCCTGCCGGCGCGCACGGTTTTCGCGATGGGCCGTAAAATGCCCATCCATGATGCACGCATTCTTTCCCGTCCCCTATGTCTGATCCCCGCGCGCTTGGCGTGTTGCAGCGCGTCTTCGGATACGAGTCCTTTCGTGGCGATCAGCAGGCCATCGTCGATCATGTGATCCAAGGTGGCGACGCCCTGGTTCTGATGCCTACCGGTGGCGGTAAATCGCTTTGTTATCAAGTGCCTGCGTTGGTGCGGGAAGGCACCGGCATTGTCGTGTCGCCGCTCATTGCGCTGATGCAGGATCAGGTCGACGCCCTGACCGAGTTGGGCGTGCGCGCGGCATTCCTGAATTCGACCCAGGAATGGCAACAGGTGCGCGAGGTCGAGCGCGCCTTTGTGGCCGGCGAACTGGATCTGCTGTATGTGGCTCCTGAAAGGCTCTTGACGGACCGCTGCCTGCAATTGCTCGAACGTGGCCGCATTGCCTTATTCGCCATCGACGAAGCCCATTGCGTGTCGCAATGGGGCCATGACTTCCGCCCGGAATACCTCGGGCTGTCGATGCTGCATGAGCGCTGGCCCGAGGTGCCGCGTATTGCCCTGACGGCCACGGCCACGGCCGCTACACGAACCGAGATCGCGCAGCGTCTGGCTCTGGATCAGGCACGCCATTATGTGGCCAGTTTCGACCGCCCCAACATTCGCTATCGCATCGTTGAAAAAAATGAAGTCCGCAAGCAGTTGCTCGACCTCATCCGCAGCGAGCACGAGGGCGACTCCGGCGTCGTGTACTGCCTGTCGCGTGCACGCGTGGAAGAGACTGCGGAGTTTCTCTGTAACCAGGGCGTGCATGCCTTGCCCTACCACGCCGGCCTGAGCGCGCAGGTGCGCGCCACCAATCAGTCGCGTTTTCTGCGCGAGGACGGCGTGGTCATGGTGGCCACCATTGCCTTTGGCATGGGCATCGACAAGCCCGATGTCCGTTTCGTCGCACATATCGATTTGCCCAAATCCGTCGAGGGCTATTACCAGGAAACCGGCCGCGCCGGCCGCGACGGCTTGCCGGCCACGGCATGGCTGGCCTATGGTTTGCAGGATGTGGTGCAGCAACGGCGCATGATCGATGAGTCGCCTGGCGACGAGAGCTACCGCCGCCGGCTGGGTCAACAGCTCGACGCCATGCTTGGCTTGTGCGAGACCGTGGAGTGCCGACGGGTGCGCTTGCTGGCTTATTTCGGCCAGAGCATCAGCGCCTGCGGCAACTGCGATGTCTGTCTGGAGCCGCCCGAAGCCTGGGACGGCACGGTCGCTGCCCAGAAGGCGCTGTCGGCCATCTACCGCCTGGGCAAGGAACGCGGGCAACGTTATGGCGCAGGACACATCGTCGATATCCTGCGTGGTAAAAGCAGTGATCGCACGCGCCAGCATGACCATGAGTCTCTCAGTGTCTTCGGGGTGGGAGCTGACCTGTCGGAAACCGCCTGGCGCGGTGTGTTGCGTCAATTACTGGCCAAGGGCTTGCTGATGGTCGATCACGAAGGCTATGGCACCTTGGCCCTTACCGAAGACAGCCGGGCCGTACTGCGCGGCGAGGTGCAACTGATGTTGCGCCGCGAGTCAGAGAAAAAACCTCGCACGCGCACCAGCACACGGGCCAAGGCGCCGGTCATTGACCTGCCGACCGACCGCATGCCGGTGTTTGAGGCGCTGCGCAGTTGGCGGGCCGAAGTGGCTCGCAACCACGGCGTGCCGGCGTATGTGATCTTCCATGATGCGACATTGCGCGAGATAGCGCTTGCCATGCCGGATACGCAGGAAGACCTCGGACATGTCAGCGGTGTTGGCGCGCGCAAGCTCGAAGCCTACGGCGAGGAAGTCCTGCGCTGCGTCGCTCGGCCGCGCTAGAACAGATCGCCGCTGGAGAATTGGCTGCCCGCAGGCGGCTGCAGGCCGAGGTGGCGCCAGGTCGTTTGGGTTGCCATGCGTCCGCGCGGTGTGCGTTGCAAGTACCCATGCTGAATGAGATAGGGCTCGATCACGTCTTCGATGGTGTCGCGCTCTTCGCCGATGGCCGCGGCCAGGCTGTCCACGCCAACCGGGCCGCCATCGAATTTGTGCACGATGGCTTCCAGCAGTTTGCGGTCCATGAGGTCCAGCCCCTGGGGGTCGACCTCAAGCATGGCCAGTGCCTGGCCGGCGGCCTCGGTGTCGATGCGGCCATTGGCTTTGACTTCGGCGTAGTCTCGTACGCGACGCAGCAGCCGGTTGGCGATGCGTGGAGTGCCGCGCGCGCGGCGGGCTACTTCGCGCGCGCCCTCGGGGGTGATGTCGGCGTTGAGCAGCCCGGCGCTGCGCGTGACGATATGCGCCAGATCGTCGGTGTTGTAGAACTCCAGTCGGGACACGATGCCGAAGCGGTCGCGCAGCGGATTGGTCAGCATGCCGGCGCGGGTCGTCGCGCCGACCAGCGTAAAGGGTTGCAGATCCAGCTTGACGCTGCGCGCTGCGGGGCCTTCGCCGATCAGGATGTCTATCTGGAAGTCTTCGAGCGCGGGGTAGAGAATTTCTTCGACGACCGGCGACAGCCGGTGGATTTCGTCGATGAAGAGCACGTCGTTGCGTTCGAGATTGGTGAGCAGAGCCGCCAGATCGCCAGGACGCTCCAGCACGGGGCCGGAGGTTTGCCGCATTTGCACGCCCATTTCATGGGCGATGATGTGCGCCAGCGTGGTTTTTCCGAGGCCGGGCGGGCCGAACAGCAACACATGATCCAGGGCTTCGCCGCGTTTGCGCGCTGCGGCGATGAAAATTTCCAGTTGTTCGCGGGCACGCCGCTGACCGACATACTCCTGCAGCGCTTTGGGCCGCAGCGCGCGCTCGATGGATTCTTCGTTGGGGGAGGCGGGCGCAGGGGCCACCAGGCGGGGTGCGTCAGGGCGCGAGGAGAGCGAGTCGGACTGGATAGCCATGGCGGAGTACGAAAACTGGTTGTTTGTCCAGCATTCTCGCATGCCCGCCGTGCAGACTCTAGCCTGGGTGCACGGGGGCTTGGCAAGCCGGTGTCAGGCGCCTGTGCCGGCGGGCCAGATCCCGGCGGACTCCCCGCATTTCTGTTCGTCTGTTGCGTCCAGATTCTGGATTTGGCAGTACTATTGCATCCCCTTACGTTTTGACCACTTCCGTATCACGGTGTGGTTCTGTCTTGATCTCAGGCAGTTCTTGTCCTGAGCGCCCCTTCTTTGATTTCCTTCCGAGGTGCTTGGTGTTTCCTAACAAGCTGACCCTGGCCGCGCTCGCGTCCGCTGTGGCGTTGACCGGCTGCATGGGTAATATGAAAGTCCAGCCGATGGTATCGGATCCGCAGGCGTATTCGGTCGCCACGTTTACGCGTGCGGCCTTGCCTATGGGTACGCAGGCCATGCTCAAACCGGCCGGATCGGAACCCTTCCCCTTCAAGCGCATCGAGTTCAAGGCGGTGGGCTGGAGCGAGGATAAGCCCGAGTTGAAGGCGGGGCAGGAGACCGCTTATATCAATGACGACAATGACGGCACATTGCGTCAGATCCGCCGCACCTCGCTCAACGGCCTGACTGCCAGCCAGACTTTTGAACTTCAGTATCACGGTCTGGCGTCGCTGGCCAGCCAGAACGCCGATCCGGCACGCAGCCTCGCCTATCCTCCGACCTTCGCGCGTGCACCCAAATCCTGGAGCAGCCTGGCGCAGGTCACCGAGAATGGCGAGTATCGTTTCGAGGCGCGTGAGGGTACGAAAGATCCCTTCGACATGGGCACACCCTGGCGTCGCGTCTGCGTGACCGGCAAGGCTTATGACGCCAGCCAGGTGTTGGCCGAGCTGCCGGGCAAGGCCATTGAGATGGTCTGCACCGACAGTAATCAGAATGGTGTGACGCTGCGGGAAGTGAAGTATGCCTGGGTGTCGGATCTGGGGCTGCCGCTGGTCCGCGCGGTGAGGACGACGCGGTCTTCTTTCAAGTACGAGTACCAGGGCGTGAAAATCGATAAATAAGCCCTAGCGCGCCAGGGCCTTGAGCGCCTGGCGTATGCCGTCCGACACGCTGAGGCCTTCCGGCAACGTCTTGAGGGTGGCCAGCGATTCTTTCTCGGAGTAACCCAGGGCCAGCAGCGCATTGAGAATGTCGCTCTGGCTGTCGGGCACGGCATGGGGCGCCGCGCCGATATCTGCGCCCAGTTTGCCGCGCATCTCCAGTAAGAGGCGCTCGGCCGTTTTCTTGCCGATGCCTGGCACACGGGTCAAACGGCCGCTTTCCTGCAACGTGATAGCCTGGGCAAGCTCCGCCACCGACATGCCGGAAAGCACCGCAAGCGCGGTGCGCGCGCCGATGCCGCTGACCTTGACCAGCTCCCGGAAGGCTGCGCGTTCGCCGGCCGTGCCAAAGCCATACAGCAGGTGCGCATCTTCGCGCACCACTAGATGTGTAAACAGCGTGACGCGCGCGCCGGTGTCGGGCAGCGCGTACAGCGTGCTCATGGGCACATCGATGTCATAGCCGATGCCGTTGACATCCACGCAGACCACGGGCGGGGTCTTTTCGATCAGGGTTCCGGTGATGCGGCCAATCATGAGGAAGTCTCGCCAAGAGTCTGTAGGAATGAAAAGACATTGCGTCGCGCCAGGCCGGCAGGCGATGGCGGGATTCTATACGTTCAGCCGAGCAGGCGTCCGTTGCGTATCCGGCTTTTACCTGAGCGCGATGCCTTTGCCATTGGCGACAGCCGTTCCTGCAGCGGTCCGGTATGGGCATGGCAGATGGCGCAGGCCAGCGCATCCGCCGAATCAGGGGCGGGCGTGCCATTGAGCGACAGCAGGTGCTGCACCATCATCTGTACCTGTTCTTTGGCTGCACGGCCGGTGCCGACCGTTGATTTCTTGATTTGCAGTGCGGTGTACTCGTGCACGTCGAGCCCGCTTTCGGCCAACGCACACAACGCCGCGCCGCGGGCCTGGCCCAGCAGCAGCGTGGATGAGGGGTTGGCATTCAGAAAGACGATTTCGAGCGCGGCCACATCGGGCCGCGTCTCGCGGGCCACCTCGCGCAGATTGTCGAGGATGACTTTCAGGCGTTGCGCCAGCGCCAGGTCGGGCGGCACGACAATGGTGCCGCTGGCGACATAACGCAGGCGCGAGCCTTCGGCATCGATCACACCGAAACCGGTGCGGCGCAGGCCGGGGTCGATGCCGAGGACACGCATCAGTGACGGAAGTGACGCGTACCGGTCAGGACCATGGCGATGCCATGTTCGTCGGCAGCTGCGATAACCTCGTCATCGCGCACGCTGCCGCCGAGCTGAATCACGCAGGTCGCGCCTGCTGCCACCACCACGTCGAGGCCATCGCGGAAAGGGAAGAAGGCATCCGAGGCCACCGCCGAACCCTGCAGGGTCAGGCCAGCATTCTCGGCCTTGATCGAGGCGATGCGGGCCGAGTCGATGCGGCTCATCTGGCCGGCGCCCACACCCAGTGTCATGCCGCCTCCGACAAACACGATGGCATTGGACTTGACGTACTTGGCGACTTTCCAGGCGAAGGCGAGATCGTTCAGCTCGGCCTCGGTGGGTTGGCGCTTGCTCACGACTTTCAGGGCATCGCGCGGTACCTGGAAGGCATCGGGCGTCTGTACCAGCCAGCCGCCGCCAACGCGTTTGACGTCGAAAGCATTCTGGCCTGTGCCGGCCGGGACTTCCAGCACGCGCACATTCTTCTTGGCTGCCAGGATGGCCAGCGCCGCGCCGTCATAGGCGGGCGCGAGCAGCACTTCCAGGAACTGACCGCTCACGGCTTCGGCCGTGGCGGCATCAACAGGTCGGTTGAAAGCGATGATGCCGCCGAATGCCGACGTGGGGTCGGTCTTGAAGGCCTTTTGATAGGCCTCGAGGTTGCTGCCGGCCACGGCCACGCCGCAGGGGTTGGCGTGTTTGACGATCACGCAGGCAGGAGTGTCGAAGCTGCGCACGCACTCCCAGGCCGCGTCGGCATCAGCGATATTGTTGTACGAGAGTTCCTTACCCTGGAGCTGGCGGTAGTTGCCCAGCAAGCCTGAGGGACGCTGCGGGTCGACGTAGAACGCCGCAGTCTGATGCGGGTTCTCGCCATACCGCAGGGCCTGTTGCTGCTGCACTTGCAGGGTCAGGGTGCGGGGCCACTCGTTGCGGGCCGGCACGGCGTCCTGGGCCGGGGCCGCATCGGCCAGGCTGGTCAGGTAGGCGGCGATGGCGCCATCGTACGACGCCGTATGGGCGTAGACCTTGGTGGCCAACTCGAGGCGCAGGGCGTACGAGGTGCTGCCGTTCTGGTCGATCTCCGTCAGCACTCGGCTGTAGTCGACCGGATCGATGACGACGGTCACGCCACCGGCTTCGGTGCCATGGTTCTTGGCCGCGGCGCGCAGCATGGCCGGGCCGCCGATGTCGATGTTTTCGACCGCGTCGGCGAAGGTGCAATCGGGTTTGGCGACGGTTTCACGGAAGGGATAGAGGTTGACCACCAGCATGTCGATACGGTCGATGCCAGAGGCGGCAATCGTCTCCATGTGCTCCTGGCTGTCGCGCCGCGCAAGCAAGCCGCCATGGATCTTCGGGTGCAGCGTCTTGACGCGACCATCGAGGATTTCCGGCGAGCCGGTGTGCTGGGCCACTTCGGTGACGGTCAGACCTGACTCGGCCAACAGGCGGGCGGTGCCGCCGGTCGAGAGCAGGCGTACGCCGCGAGCGGCCAGCGCGCGGGCAAATTCCACGATGCCGGTCTTATCGGACACCGAAAGCAGAGCAGTTTCGATTTTCATGATGGTGGTGGGTCAGGGGCATCCCCTCGGGGATGCGGATACAGGGAAATCCGTCGATCGGGCAATCAGGGCTGGATGTTGTGGGCCAACAGCTTTTTGCGCAGCGTATTACGTGTGATGCCCAGCATCTCGGAAGCGCGCGACTGATTGCCGCCAGCGCGTTCCAGGGCCACTTCGAGTACCGGGCGCTCGACGCAGCGCATCACCATATCCCACATATCGTGGGGTTCGGAATCACCCAGGTCTTCGAAATAGCGCTCCAGACTGGCGCGCACGCATTCTTCCAGGACATCTTTTTTGTTCATTTGGTTTTGAGTACAGATATTTTTATGGTGAGGCTGGCGCTTATACCGCCAGCAAGTTCGAGGTGACGGCATGGCTTGGATTGCCGCCACCCATAAGCGAGTGATCGAACCAGTCGGCTACCGCACGGAATTGCTCGGCGGTAGTGTCGATGAGGTTCATTTGGGTGCGGAAAGCTTCCGCCCCGGGCAGGGAGTCGATATACCAGCCAATGTGCTTGCGTGCCGTACGCACGCCGGTATGCTCGCCGTAGAAACGGTAATGGTCGTCCAGGTGCTCGAGCAGCAGGTCGCGCATTTCGGCGTAGCTGGGCGCAGCAAGCGTCTGGCCGGTGCGCAGAAAGTGATCGACTTCGCGGAAAATCCAGGGCCGGCCCTGGGCCGCTCGGCCTATCATCACCGCGTCGGCTCCCGTATACGCCAGGACGTGACGGGCTTTCTCGGGGCTGTCGATATCGCCATTGGCCACCACGGGAATACCGATCTCGGCCTTGACGGCGCGTATGGTGTCGTACTCGGCATGCCCGGTGTACAGGTCGCAACGCGTGCGGCCGTGCAGCGTGAGGGCGGCGATGCCGCTTTGCTCGGCCAACCGGGCCACGCGTAAAGCGTTTCGGCTTTCGCGATCCCACCCGGTACGGGTTTTGAGTGTGACGGGCACGCCTTTGGGGGCGCAGGCGGCGACGACGGCATCCAGAATACGGGCAATGAGATCCTCATGGCGCAACAGCGCCGAGCCCGAAGCCAGGTTGCAAACCTTTTTGGCCGGGCAACCCATGTTGATATCAATGATGCGCGCGCCCTTGTTGATGTTGAAAATGGCCGCTTCTGCCATCATTTCCGGGTCTGCGCCTGCGATTTGCACCGAAATCGGTGCTATTTCGCCTTCATGATTCAAGCGTCTGGACGTTTTGACGCTGTCCCACAGCCGCGGATTGCTGGCGGCCATTTCGGACACGGCATAACCCGCCCCCAGCCGTTTGCATAATTGACGGAAAGGGCGATCCGTCACCCCGGCCATAGGGGCGACGAAAACATTATTGGAAAGAGACCAGGGGCCGATGCGCATGCTCACATTTTAACCGTCTTGGGCCTGGCCCCATTTCCGCCGTCTCGCCGAATCCAGATTCGGTGCGCAATGGCGACGCCAGACCCCCCTTCAGAGGCCGATTGCGAAGGGCGTTGGAGACCGCCGCCCCTGAAAAGGGACCGCTAGGTGTGAACTGTCAATAGGTTGTATTCGTCCAGGTTGAGTCTGGAGATGGGTACAGCGCGCCCGATGCCGTGGTGGGGTCGATGCCAGTTGTAGTGGTGTAGCCAGGATTTCATGGCATCGGCTCGGTGTTGGGAGTTCTGGTAGGTGTGAGCGTAAGCCCACTCACGCAAGGCCGACTGGATGAAGCGTTCGGCCTTGCCATTGGTCTGTGGGCGGTAAGGTCGGGTAAAGCGGTGCTTGATGCCCAGCTCATGGCACAGCGCGGCGAAGGCGCGGCTGCGAAAGGCCGAGCCATTGTCGGTGAGCAAGCGCTGGATGGTCACGCCCAGGCGCTGGTAGTAGGCCACTGCGTCCTTGAGGAACTGGACGGCGCTGGGGAAGCGCTCGTCGGGGTGGATGTCGGTGAAGGCCACGCGGGCGTGGTCATCGATGGCCACGAAGACGAAGTCCCAGCCGGCCCCCTCAACGGTATCGCGTCGGTTGCCCGTGACCCGGTGGCCAGGGCGCTGGATACGTCCCAGCTTCTTGATGTCGATGTGCAGCAGATCGCCGGGGGCCTGATGCTCGTAGCGCACCACCGGCTCGGCCGGCTCCAGGTCGGCCAGGTGCGACAGACCGGCGCGGGCCAGGACGCGGCTGACGGTGCTGGCTGACACGCCCAGCGCCTGGGCGATGCGCGCTTGGGTCAGCCGCTTGCGGCGCAGCTCCACGATAGCCAGCGCCTTGGTCGGCGCAATCGCTCGGGGCGAGACCGTCGGGCGCGAGGACGCATCGGCCAAGCCCGCCTGGCCCTGAGCCAGGAAGCGGCCCAGCCATTTGCGCACAGTCGGCGCGGTGACCCCATAGGCGCGGGCCGCTTCAGGCACACAAACTTGATGGGCGATCAATTGCTGGACCATTTCGAGTCGACGTAGGAAGGTCAATCGGGCATGCTTATGGGTGTTCATCCGGCCGGGCTCCTTGAGTGAACTGGGGGTTGGCGATTTCCAGTTTCTCAAATCCGGTTCGGATGAACCATGCATACAACCTATTGAATCTTCACAGCTAGGCGCGCAACCCCTGCAAAAGGTGGCGCGCCAGGGGCGCACGTGCAGGCGCGGCCAGATCGAGCGCGAGCAAGGCCAGCCCGCAGGCATGCTCGACGGGCGCCAGCCCGGTGGCGAACACGCGCGGCATGAGGTCAGTCAGACCGGCGGTGAGCCAACGGTCGGCGCTACGGATGCGGGCAAAGTCACCGAGCCGCTGGCGCGGATCGTCGGCAGCGTGCCAGCCCGACAGGGCCTGGGCCAGTTGGGCGGCATCCCGCAGCCCCAGATTCAGCCCTTGGCCTGCTACGGGATGCAGTGTTTGTGCCGCATTGCCTATCGTGGCGACGCGGCCGTGTACCTGAGCATGCCGGGCCTTGAGTTCGAGGGGAAAAATATGCCGCGCCGCCTGGCTGCTCAATCGGCCGAGCCGTTCGCCGAAGGCGGCGCTGAGCTGGGCGGAAAACTGCGCATCATCCAATGTGGCCAGCGCTTGCGCACGCTCCGGCGCCACGCACCAGACAACGGAATAGCTGCCGGCCTGCTGCGGATGTGGCAGCAGTGCCAGCGGCCCCTCGGCGGTGAAGCGCTCCCAGGCCCAGCCGGGGCGCGGCAGGCTGGCCCGGGCGCTGGTGATGACGGCATGCTGGCCATAATCACGCTTGAGGTCCGTCCCGCCCGTCCCATCGCACTGCACGGCGACCCGACAGGAGATTACCTGCCTGCCGTGAGCCAGGTGCACGCTGTCCAGGGACTGGGAGGTCATGGTGGCTGCTGATCCGCTGAGCACCGTCACGCCGCTTTGCGATACGCGTTCGGCCAGGCGGTCATGCAGGGCGGCATAGGGTACGACGCTGCCCAACTGCTCCACGCCGAAATCCTCATGCCCGATGATCGTGCGGCCCAGACGCCCGCGCTGCGAGATGTGAACGTGGCGGATGTCGGCAAACCGGGACGGCCAGGCCCCCAGGCTGTCGAGCAGGACGCGGCTGCCATGGTTCATGGCCAACACGCGCGGATCGGCTGCCGGCTGCGATCGGGCCGGCGCGGGCTGGCCGGCCAGCAGAACGATGCGCTCAGGGTGGGCGCTGGCACGCGCCAGCAGCAGGGCCAGTGCCTGGCCCACCGGGCCCGCTCCGAGGATCGCAATGTCGTAGACCGTTTGATTCATGATCGAGATTTTACCGGGGCTTCAGTTTGTCGCGTGGCCGACCTAGAATGTGGCTCGATTCGCGGGTGCCTTCCATCCGCTGCGGAGGCGCACCATGACACAGGGCCAGACACTGACAGCACGGCCGCACGCGCCGCGCAGCAAAGTCATCGCGGGGTTGTGGCCTGCCTGCTCGGGGTGATCGGCGCCCAGGGCTGGTATCTTGGCCGGCGGTATGCGTGGCTGGTGACTCTGTACGCCGCCGTGTGTCTGGCCGCGACGTCGGCCTTCCCTTCGTGGTGGGACAATCCCGCCTTCTTCCTGCTGTTCATCCCGATGATCGCGGGATTCATCGAGGCGGCCGTCTACGCCTTGATGGCCGATCACAAGTTTGACCAGCGTTACAACCCCGGTCTGGGTGCGGTGTCACGCACCGGGTGGCCGGCGGTGCTGGTTGCCCTGCTGGCTTGCCTGGCGGGCGGGATCGTCTCAATGCTGGCCGTGGCCATGGTGGTGGTGCATGTCTGGACGGCCATGGGCTGGTTGGATGGCTATGTGTTCTAGCCGGCGCGTCATTCCCGCATCAGGGCTTCGATTTCCCGGGCATCCACAGGTACGCCTCGGGTAAGGAGCTCACACCCGGTTTCCGTGACCAGGGCATCGTCTTCGATGCGGATGCCGATGTCCCAGAATTTGGCGGGTACATCATCGGCGCGGCGCACATAAATGCCGGGCTCGATGGTGAGCATCATGCCGGGTCGCAAGCGGCGCCAGGGGCCGGGCGTGCCGGCGCAGTTGCAGGGGTCGCGGTAGTCGCCCACATCATGGACATCCAGCCCTAGCCAATGACCTGTACGATGCATGTAAAACCGGTTGTACGCGCCGGATTCGAGCACGCCGTCCAAGCTGCCACGCAGCAGTCTCTCGTCTAGCATGCCCTGCGCCAGTATCCGCAAGGCGGCTTGGTGTCCGTCGTCCCAGTTATTGCCCGGCAAGGTCGCGGCCACCGCCGCCTGCTGCGCGGCTGCGGTCAGGTCGTAGAGGGCGCGTTGCGCACCGCTGTAACGCCCATTGACCGGAAAGGTGCGGGTGATGTCCGAGGCGTAGCTGTCGTATTCGCAGCCCGCATCGATAAGCACCAGATCTCCGTCGCGCAGCACGGCGTCGCCAGCCTGATAGTGCAGGATGCAGGCATTGGCGCCCGCGGCCACGATGCTGTTGTAGGCCACGCCTTGCGCGCCATGGCGGCGAAACTCGTAGAGCAGCTCCGCCTCGAGTTCGTACTCGTGCATGCCGGGTCTGACCGCCCGCATGGCGCGCGCATGCGCGCCTGCCGAAATACGGGCGGCACGCCGCATGGCAGCGATCTCGGTCGCATCTTTGATCAGACGCATCTCGGCCAGCTGGGGGTTGATGTCGCGCTGGGCCGATGGCGGCCGTGCCCCGAAACGGGCCTGGTCGCGCGCTGCCTGCATCCAGGACTGCACGCGATTACCGACGGCAGCGTTTGCTGTCTGCGACAGCCAGAGGTTGGGCTGATCCAGCAACCATTGCGGCATCAGTTCGTCCAGGCTGTCCACGGGGTGGGCGTCATCCATGCCGAACCGCGCGGCCGCGGCTTGCGGGCCTATGCGCACGCCTTCCCAGATTTCATGCGCCTCGTTGCGGGCGCGGCAAAACAGGATGGCGCGCGTATCGGCGCCCGCGATGAGGATAAGCCACACTTCGGGTTCGATGAAACCCGTCAGATAGTAGAAATCGCTGTCGTGCCGATAGGGATAGTCAGCATCGCGATTGCGCAATGCCTGCGGCGCGGTCGCGAGGATGGCCACACCGCCGCCCTGCGCTTGCATCCAATCGAGGACGCGGCGGCGGCGCGCCACGAAGGCAGAAATATCGTCGGCGGGCAGGCTCATGATCGCGGGCGGAGGTAACGGACGGCAATTTGTGTACTGTACCCCACAGGCGCGCGCGAGGCGCGCTGGTCATTTAATGCCGCGCTGCTACAATCGCGCCACTGTCATTGGGGAGTAGCCATCCTTTGTTTCCCCAAAGGAGTCAGCGTCAACAAACTTGGTGGATCATCCCCATGGCGCTGGCAGCCTTACGGCACCGTTGAGCGGTGTGCGTACAGGGCCCGGCGAGACCTTTGGCCACATCGCGTTCACCCCAGCCGGGCGAGCCGCGTTGTCGCGCCAAAGTTGTCTGCTCGCTCGGCTGCCCATCATGTTTCTCTCGATATTTCTGTTTCTGCTGGCCGCAGCGATCATTTATCTCGCCTGCGAGTTTTTCGTCAATGGCGTCGAATGGGTCGGTCATCATTTCCGTCTGGGGGCTACCGCCACCGGTACCGTGTTGGCCGCCTTTGGTACCGCGCTGCCTGAGAGCGCCGTGACCTTCATGGCCGTGGTGTTCGGGCAGACCCCCGAGCAAAAAGATATAGGCGTGGGCGCTGCCATGGGCGGGCCGCTGGTGCTGGCCACGCTGGCCTATGCGGTGGTGGGGCTGGCGCTATTGCGTGCCAGGCGCGCCGGTCAGTCACTGGTCATCAATGCCGACCAGCCTCGCCTGGCGCGCGATCAAGCCTGGTTCATGGGCATTTTTGTGTTCAAAGTCGGCCTGGGGCTGTTGGCCTTTGCCTGGAAGCCTTGGCTGGGCCTGTTCTTTCTTGCCGTCTATGGTCTTTTGACCTGCTCCCCGTGATTAGTACGAAATCGATGTAGAGTCCGTTCCCAAAGGAATGGCAATGAAGAAACGATTTACGGAAGAGCAAATCATCGGCGTGCTCAAGGAAGCCGATGCAGGTGCCAAGCCCGCAGAGTTGTGCCGCAAGCACGGAATCTCCGAGGCAACGTACTACAACTGGAAGGCGAAGTTCGGTGGCATGACGGTGTCGGACGCTCAGAGGCTCAAGGAGCTGGAGCAGGAGAACAACAAGCTCAAGAAGCTGTTGGCCGAGTCGATGCTGGACAAGGCGGCGCTTCAGGATCTGCTAAGCCGAAAGTAGTCAGCCCGCAGGCCAAACGCGAGGCGGTCAGGACATTAATGACCGAGCGCAGCATGGGTGTTACCCGGGCCTGTGGGCTGGTAGGAATTTCGCGGTCGCTGTTTGCCTACGAGAGCACACGCTCAGGCGATGCTGCGCTGACCGAGCGCATGAAAGAGATGGCAGTGGCGAAACGACGCTACGGCTATCGGAGGATCCATGTGCTCTTACGTCGCGAAGGCTGGCAAGCAAATCACAAGCGAATCTGGCGGCTGTACAGTCTGGCAGGGTTAAGCGTGCGAAAACGAAAGCGTAAGCGAATCGCGGCGACCGAGCGCGTGGTTCGCCCAGCGGCAATCGCGCCGAATCAGAGTTGGTCAATGGACTTTGTGGCCGACGGCCTAGCCTATGGCCGCCGATTCCGCTGTTTGACTATCGTCGATGACTACACTCACGAATGCCTGGCCATCGAGGTCGATACGTCGTTGCCGGGACTGCGTGTTGCCATGGTGCTGCAACGGCTGGCGGAGATGCGTGGCCTGCCGCGATCTATTACCGTGGACAACGGGCCAGAGTTCGCCGGAAGAGCCTTGGACGCCTGGGCCTACCAAGCAGGCGTAAAGCTGTCGTTTATTCGGCCGGGTAAGCCGGTGGAGAACGCTTATATCGAAAGTTTCAACGGCAAGTTCCGCGACGAATGCCTTAACGAGCACTGGTTCTTGTCCCTGCGACAGGCTAAAAGCTTGATCGAAAACTGGCGAGTCGAGTACAACACCGATCGGCCTCACAGCGCGCTCGGATATTTAACGCCGGCGCAATTCGTGCAGGCTCATCAGAAAGAAGGTCTTTTACCCCTGGGCTCTATGTCGGTGCCGTACTAAATCTGGGGGCAGGTCATATTTTCTGCAACATGCTCAAGTACTTGAAGATGACGGCCAGCTCCAATTTCGGCAATGTGTTTTCGGTACTTGTCGCCAGCGCGTTTCTGCCGTTTCTGCCCATGCTGCCCATCCAGTTGCTGCTGCAGAATCTGCTGCACGACTTCTCGCAGACCTCTATCCCCTTCGATCGCGTCGATCCGGAACAACTGCAAACGCCGCAGCGTTGGGACCCTGCAGGATTGGGCCGCTTTATGTTGTTCTTCGGGCCCATCAGCTCAATTTTCGACATACTGACCTTCGTGTTGATGTGGTACGTGTTTGGCGCCAACTCGCCCGAGCATCAGTCATTGTTTCAATCGGGCTGGTTTGTTGAAGGCCTGCTGTCACAAGCGTTGGTCGTGCACCTGATCCGTACGCGCAACATTCCTTTTGTGCAAAGCCGTGCAGCGCCTGCCTTACTCATCATGACGGCGCTGGTGATGTTGGCCGGTCTGCTATTACCTTTTTCGCCGCTCGCGGTCTATTTCGACATGCAGCCTCTATCCTGGTCTTACTTCCCCTTCCTCCTGGTCATATTGTTGGGTTATGCCTGGCTTACCCAACTGCTAAAAAATGCTTGGGTACGTCGCTATGGCTGGCAATAAGTTGATTCGTGGCCGGCGCCGGGTGTTGGCGCTTTTTCTGTCGACCGCAGCGTGGGGTGGCAGCACCCACGCCGAAGACACCGTCCTGCAACTCTACGGTTTGGTGGATGCCGGTATTGCCAGCATGCATGTCAGTGCAGGCACCACCTCCGGCACGCGCAGCGGCTTGCTTTCGGGCGGGCAGAGCGACAGCCTCTGGGGGCTGCGGGTGTCGGAGTCTCTGGGTGACGGCTGGCGCGCCAATGCCGGCCTGGAAAGCGGCTTTGACCTGGTCAATGGCTCGTCCAACACGAGTGGCCAGCTATTCGACTATGGCAGTTGGGTAGGCTTGGCTAACGACAGCCTGGGCGAGCTACGTCTGGGGCGCCAGGCAACCGTTGGCGCCAGCTTTGGCAGTGAGCTCGAGGTTGCTCCGTGGCGCGACATGGGGATGGGGGCCTTGTTCAAGGCTTCCGATAACTACCAGCGCGATAATCTGGTCAATGTCTATACACCACAGTGGGGCCCCTGGCAGGCTGGCTTGAGCTATGCCTTTGATGCGGCGGGTCCGGATGGTCCCTCGCCGCAAGGACGCGGGCATGCCTGGAGCGCCGGGCTGAAGTACGACAGCGAGCCCTGGTTGGCCGTTCTGACCTGGGATCGTTTGCATCCCGGGTTGGGCAGTGCGGCGTCCGGGCGTCAGCCCATGGCATGGCAGGCGGGTATGTCCTATCGGGCCGACGGTTGGAAGATGTCGATCGCGTGGTCCAGGCAACGCGATGGTTATGTTGGGCAGGACGCCGGCGGCATCGAGGGCCTGGGTCCCTTGGGCTTTGTTCAGGGCGGGCGGGCCGATGCCTGGCTAGTCGGTACCGAAATGCCGTTGGGCGCATCGTCGGCATTGCTATTGCAGGCCTCGTGGTCGCGCCCGAATTGGCATTGGGACAACGGGCAACGAGCTCGTGCCATACAGCTCTACACCGTCGGTTGGCGTCAGGACCTCTCGTCGCGCACCAGCATCTATGCCTTTGTCGGTCGGATGCGTCATGGCAGCCTGGACGAGGGTTTCACCCCAGAGGCCACTCATACGACGCGCGTCGCCGTGGGACTGACGCAGCAGTTCTAGCTACAATCGGATCGAAGCCGCTGCGTGGCGGCCCTGCGCAGCGTTCAGGTTTCCTGGAGGTTCGGTCGCGGCATGGATGTCCTCGCTTGGTTCATTCCCTGGGAATTCTCGCCCACGCTGGTGCTGGCCTTTGTCGCAAGCACCGTGCTCTTTGTGCGTGGACGCAAGGTCCATCACGTCACGCTCGCGCGGCAGCTGTTTTTCTGGAGCGGCCTCGTCCTGCTCTATCTGTCCTTGCATACACGCCTGGATTATTACGCCGAGCGGCTGTTTTTCATTCACCGCGCCCAGCATTTGGTCTTGCATCATTTAGGGCCTTTGCTGGTAATGGCCAGTTATCCCGGGTCGGTCATGCGCGCAGGCTTGCCATTGGCGTGGCGCCACAGCTTGCGCCAAGCCCTGGCCACCGGGCCCGGGCGAATGTGGGTGGCCGTGCTCACGCAGCCATTCTTCGTGCCATTTCTGTTTGTTTTTCTGGTGCTGGTCTGGCTGCTGCCGACGGTCCAGTTCTACTCCATGCTGGATTGGCGGCTGTACCGCTTGATGAATTGGTCAGTGGTGATCAGTGGCTTGATGTACTGGAACCTCATTCTCGATCGGCGGCCCTGTCCGCCAGCGGCCATGTCGCCGGGCGCAAGGGTGTTGTCTCCCATCCTGACCATGGTGCCGCAAATGGTAGCGGGCGCGGTCATCGCCTTCACCGAAACCGATATCTATCCGCTGTTCGAGCTGTGCGGACGCGCAATGGCCATATCGGCCCAGACGGACCAGACCATTGGTGGCCTTACGATGTGGATACCGGCAGCGCTGGTCGAGGTCATCGGGCTGCTGGTGGCCCTGGGCACACTGATGCGCCTGTCGGGCAAGGGTCGCTTGCGGCGGGTGGACCGCCTGGCCCGGCAGGTGCCGGGCCAGCTTCGCAGTCGATGATGCGCCGCTGAGCGCAGACGTTTATTCTGGAGTCAGGCCGTGGTATTTGCGGCCGATGGCCACCGTGGCCTGAAACATCCCCGTTTTGCTGCCGCAGTCATAGCGCCTGCCCTCGTAGCGGTAGGCGAATACCGCGCGTTCGCGCATCATGGCAGCAATGCCGTCGGTGAGCTGGATCTCATTGCTCTTGTCCATTTTGGTGGCGCGCAGATGGTCAAAGATCTGCGGCTCGAGGATGTAACGCCCCACCACGGCCAAGGTCGAGGGCGCGTCTTCAGGGGCAGGTTTTTCTACCATGTGCGAGACGCGCTCGGTACGCGGGGCCACTGCCGATGCGGCGACGATGCCGTATTTACGGGTATCTTCGCGGCGGACTTCCTGGACACCGAGGACGCTGCCTTGATGCTCTGCCGCGCAGGAAATGAGCTGCGAGAGCACCGGTGTATCGGCATCGATGAGGTCATCGGCCAACACCACGGCAAACGGTTCGTCACCCACGATGGGCGCGGCCGTCAGCACGGTATGGCCTAAGCCGAGCGGCGCAGACTGGCGGATATAGATGCAGTTGACGTTGGGGGGCAGTATGTCGCGCACCAAGGCCAGTAACTCGGTCTTGCCCTTTTTCTCGAGATCGGTCTCGAGTTCGGGCGCGGCGTCGAAATGGTCTTCGATAGCCCGTTTGTTGCGGCCCGTGACGAAAATCAGGTCGGTAATCCCTGCCGCAACGGCTTCCTCCACGGCATATTGGATCAAGGGCTTGTCGACCACCGGCAGCATTTCCTTCGGCATGGCCTTGGTGGCGGGCAAAAACCTCGTTCCCATGCCTGCTACGGGAAAGACGGCCTTTCGCACGGTTTTCATCGAGACTCCAACAAATTTGATCGGTAAGTAGATTGGGGCGAAAACTTTTTCTGGCTCTAGCTATCATAGTGCCATGATCCGCCACACCTGCTTATTTTCGCTCAAGGCTGGGAATCGTTCATTGGCCGCCTTCCTTTGCCTGGCACTTCTGGTGCCGGTAGCTCCTGCCATCGCTCAACCCGTTGGGCTGCCCTCAATGGGAGCGGCGTCCTCGGCGGACCTGTCTCCCGCCCTGGAGCGGCAGTTGGGCGAGGCCATCATGGCCCAGGGCCGGCGGGACCCGACTTACGTCAATGACCCGGAGTTGGCGCAGTACCTCACCACCATGGGGCGCAAATTGGCCTCGCATTCGCCCGGGGGCATTCCCGAGGTGGAAATGTTCGGGGTGCGTGATCCGGAAATCAACGCATTTGCCATGCCAGGCGGCTTCATTGGCGTGAACACAGGGTTGATCGTGTCGTCGTCGAGCGAGTCCGAGCTGGCCGCCGTGCTCGCTCATGAAATCGGTCACGTCACACAACGCCACATCGCGCGTGGGATGACGCAACAGAATCAGAGCAGCGTCGTCATGATGGCCAGCCTGGCCGCGGCGTTGCTGGCGGCGCTGGCAGGCGGCGGGGGAACCTGGCCATGGGGGTGGCGGCATTCGGACAGGCCGCTGCGATCAATCGGCAATTGGGTTTTTCGCGGGACGCCGAACGTGAGGCGGATCGGACCGGCTTGCAGATGCTCACGCGCGCCGGCTATGACCCGGCCGGCATGTCGCGCATGTTCGAGCGGCTGATGAATGCCTCGCGCTTGAACGAAGGCCTGGGCGGTGGTGCCTGGGCAAGCACCCACCCACTTTCGATAGAACGGATGTCTGACGTACAGAACCGCATTCGGGAGCAGCCCTCGTCGCGGTACATCGATAGCGATGATTTCTGGTTCATCCGCGCCAAAATGCGGGTGGCGCAGGGGCGCGATGCGGCCAGCCTGCGCACGGCTCAGCAACAGTTGCTCGATGAAAGCCGTGCCCTGTCAGGCGTGCGGCGCGCGGCGGCCGAGTATGGGTTGGCGTACTACAACTTCCTGCGCAACGATCTGGTTCAGGCGCAGCATTACCTGGATCTGGCTGGCGCGGGTGGCAGAACCTCGCCGCAGATGGCTAAGCTTGCTATCGATTTGGCTGCCGCGCGTAAAGATACGGCGCGTGAGCTCGCGCTGGCGCAGGCCGCGATCAAGCAATGGCCCGACCGCCGAGCCCTCGGCATGGCCTATGCGCAAGCGCTGCAGGATAGCGGACGTAATGCCGAGGCGCAGGCCTATCTGCGCAAACGCATCGAGCAATGGGGCAGCGACGAGCCCGGGCTTTACCAGTTGCTGGCGCAAAGCCAGGAACGCACGGGCCACCCCGTCGAGGCGCGGCGCGATATGGCGAGGTTTTACGTGGCAACAGGCGCCTACGCCGCGGCCGAATCGCAGTTGCAGCAAGCCCGCAGTATGTCCACGGATTTTTACGAGCAGTCGCAGATAGACGTGCAGATTCGTGAGGTCAAGCAGAAGCTGGCCGACGAGCGAGCGCTGTTGGAGCGCTTCCGCTCGGGCTGACCCGGAGGCGGTCTACTTGCCCGTCTCGAAGAATCGGCCCAGGCGTTGGGGCAACCAGTTCAAATGAGCCGGGAAGGGGCCTGCCGGAAAACCGGCGTGTCCTCCTGCGGCCGGCTGGTGCAGCAGCACCTGATCGGCGCACTCCGCCGGCACGGGCAACGCGCTCTCGGGTAGAAAAGGGTCGTTGCGTGCATTGAGCACCAGCGTCGGGATGCCTATTTTGGCCAACCACGGCTTGCTCGATGCACGCGCCCAGTAATCCAGCGCGTTGCGAAAACCATGCATGGGTGCCGTGTAGGCATCGTCGAAGTCTCGCAGGTCGCGGGCGTTGGCGATGCGCATGACGTCAATGGCGCCGGGGAATCGCTTGGCTTTCTCGAGCACCTTATGTTTCATGGTGCGCAGGAAGTAGGGTGTATAGATGCGTCGGGCAAAGAAGCCCTGGCACAGGGCCTTGCCGCTGGCCATGAGATCCAGGGGGACCGAGACGCCGGCCGCGCCCGCCAGCCACTGGGTGCTGTCAGGGTGCTCGCCGAGATACTTGAGCAGCGCATTGCCACCCAGCGACACCCCAACGGCGTGCCAGCGAGCCTGAGGAATGCGCTGGCGCACCGTATCGAGCATGAAACCGACTTCTTCGGAGTCGCCCGAATAGTAGGCCCGTGCAAGGCGGTTGGGCACCCCGGAGCAGCCGCGGAAATGCGCGATGGCCACGATCCAGCCGCGCGCGCGGAAGTGGTGGGCAATGGACTGAGCGTAGCGGCTATTGCTGCCACCCTCGAGGCCGTGAAACAGCACCAGCGCGGGCGTATCGGCGCTGCGCGGAAGTGAGTTCCAATCCTCGGCAGACATCCAGCGCGCGGCGGCGGTCTTGCCATTGACGGGAGCATCCCCGTGAAGGCGCGCCCATCGGCCATCTTGTGTGGGAACAGGCCGGGTCCGGTCCAGTCGAAGTCGACGAAATCGGTGTCCGGCGTGTCCACCCGCTCACGTACAAAGGCTATGCGGTGATACTGGGCCAGCGAAGCCGCGTACAGCGTCTGGCTATGCCCGTCGGGCAGCCATGACGGAACGGGGCAGGCGGTGAGGTCGATCCGGGTTGCAGCCAAGGAGAACGTACCTAGTGCAAGCGGTCGGGGACATCATGCAGGTCCAGCACGCCGGCTTCGGCCGGTGCCTGCGAAGCATGATGCATGACCATGCGCCAGCCGGTCGGACCCTTGTGATAGATATTCGTGGCGTAGCAGTTGGCGAACTGCGTGCCTTCGCGGGTCTGTACGGTGACCTGCTCGACCAAAACATGGACCGCGCACATCATGCTCTGCACCACAACCGGGCGCAGCGGACGGATGCGCAACGGCCCATTGGTCAGCACCTGCTGCCAGGACTCATGCACGGCGGAGTGGCCCACGATGCGCAAGCCGCCAGGGTGTATGCAGACGACTTCTTCATCGTCGGCCCATATCTGCATGAGCCGGTCTGCATCGGCCTGCTCTAGGGCTTCGTAGAAAGCGTGCTCGGCTTCGTCGGGAGTGGCGAACATGGCGGCAGGGGCAAGCGCTCGACGCGCGTTTAGTGACCGTGGACGACGGTGCCGGGTTTGAGCCGGTACTCGGTGCCACAGTAGGGGCAGCGGGCGCTACCGGTGTGGGCGACGTCGAGAAACACGCGCGGATGCATGCTCCACAAGGGGCCTTGGGGCCAGGGCAGTACACCGGCAGATCTTCGGCACCGACTTCGATGGCAGTTTGCGCGGCTTGGGCAGCGGCGGTCATGGGACGTTCCTAAAAAAACGTAAGACGATCAGTGGTGGGAAAGGTTCAGTGCTGCCGGGGCGTGGCCGGCGGCGTGGCATCGCAGCGAAAGGGGCAGACAGGCCGGCGGCTCGCCCGGCGACTGCGGCCGTCGAGATGAAACCATTGCGATGCGCCATTGGCATGCCTTCTTCCTTTCCGTGCGCCGTATTGTATCAAGCAGGAAGGTTACAATAGGGGTCAATTCTTGCCTTCTGGCTCCGAGACGTTGCAGCGTTGTACAGTGTTACGCAGCCGATCGGGGCCGCGGGCCCTGCCTTTCCCTATTTCTGTGAGCCCCATGTCGTTGTTCCGCCAGAGGCCAGACAGTGGCCTCTGATTCTTCCGACAGTACGCTTGAAGATATCCAGCAGATCCGCCATGAGCGCCGAGTCGCTTTTCGGCAGGGCGTGCACGCGATTGCGCCGGCTCTGATCGCGACCGGGACCTGGGGGTTGGTGACCGGCGTGGCCATGGTCAAGTCCGGATTGACCGAGTCCATGGCCGTGACCATGACATTGCTGCTGTATGCCGGTTCGGCACAGTTGACCTCGTTGCCGCTGATCGTCGCAGGGGCACCCCTTTGGTTGATCTTCGCCGCGGGGTTTGTCGTCAATTTGAGATTTCTTATTTTCGGGGCCGCGCTGCATCCGTTTTTTCGGCACCTGAGCTGGCCCAAGCGGCTGGGGCTGGGATATTTCACGACGGACATGGGTTTCGTGCTGTTCATGCCGCGATTCGGCGAAGCCAGTGTGCGCGGCACGCGTGAGCAGCTCTGGTTTTTTCTGGGCACCATCAGCCCGGGTTGGGTGGTCTGGCAGGTCTCGTCGATCATTGGTGTGTACCTGGGCAGCATGGTGCCCGCAGCCTGGTCGCTGGATTTTGCGGCGGTGTTGGCGTTGATGGCGATCACCGTGCCCCTGGTCACGACCCGACCCATCGTGGTCTCGGTCCTGGCTGCGGGCCTGGTGGCCTGGGTCGGGCAGGTGCTGCCCCTGCGCCTGGGACTGGCCGCGGCTGTCATCGCCGGCATCGTGGCCGGCATCTGGGCCGAGCGCTATTTGAAACGGTCGGCGCGCTGATGGACGACCACGACGTTTATGTCTATAGCGCTATCTTGCTGCTGGCGTTGTGCAGCGTGATTACGCGCTCGGGTTTCATGCTGTTCGGTGACTATATACCGCTGCCGGCCTCCATGCGACGCGCCTTGCGCTATGCGCCGGTCGCTGCGCTGACCGCCATCGTCGTGCCCGATTTTTTACCCTGGCAGGCAGGCCTGGGACCGGTGTTTGATTACAAATTGGTCGCTGCACTGCTCGGTATTATCGTTTTCCTGCGTACCCGCAGTGCAGTACTGGTCATTGTCGTCGGGATGCTGGCCCTCTGGGGCCTTCGCTGGCTGGCTGAGCAAAGGGGGCAGGCCCCGCCCGACCCTCGCCAGACGCCCTTTCAGACCCGGTCCGGGCGTCGTTGCGCGGCTGCGCTAAAATAAAGTTATCCACAGCAATCCGGGCTAGCCGCAATCCGTTTTGTTCTTTCCCTCGTGGCCCCGGTATCTGCCCATCTCGATGACTGAATCTACCTCCTCCGCCGCGCCCTCATCAGAGGGCCGCACCTTCGCCGAATTCGGACTTCATCCGTTATTGCTCAAGTCCATTGCCGAGACGGGCTATACCAGCCCCACGCCTATCCAGGCGCAGGCAATTCCGGTCGTCGTGGAAGGCCGCGACGTCATGGGGGCGGCGCAGACCGGCACCGGCAAAACAGCCGCATTTACGGTGCCCATTCTGCATCGGCTGATGCCTCTGGCCAACAGCAGTGCGTCGCCTGCCCGCCATCCGGTGCGCGCCTTGATACTGACGCCGACGCGTGAGCTCGCCGATCAGGTCTACGAAAGCGTCAAACGCTATAGCCTGCATACGCCCTTGCGTTCGGCCGTGGTGTTCGGGGGCGTGGACATCGGTCCGCAAAAAGAAGCCCTGCGCCGCGGTTGCGAGATTCTCGTGGCCACGCCCGGTCGTCTGCTTGATCACGTCGAGCAGAAGAACGTCAACCTCAGCCAGGTCGGCATTCTCGTTCTGGATGAAGCCGATCGTATGCTGGACATGGGCTTTCTGCCTGATCTCGAGCGCATCATCCGTTTGCTGCCGCCGCAGCGGCAGGGTCTGCTGTTTTCCGCGACGTTCAGCAACGAAATCCGCAAGCTGGGCCGCTCTTATCTCAATCAGCCGATCGAGCTTGAGGTTGCCGCGCGTAATGCCACGGCCGATACGGTGACGCAGATTGCCTATCCGATGACGGGCGATGCCAAGCGGGCTGCAGTTGTCCATCTGGTGAAGTCACGCGGCCTGAAGCAGGTCATCGTATTTTCCAACACCAAGATCGGCACGGCTCGTCTGGCGCGCGACCTCGAGCGCGACGGCGTCAAGGCCGAATCGATCCACGGCGACAAGTCCCAGGCCGACCGCATGAAGGCGCTCGAAGCTTTCAAGGCAGGTGAGCTCGAAGTGCTCGTTGCCACCGACGTGGCCGCGCGCGGCCTGGATGTGGCAGGGGTACCCTGCGTCATCAACTATGACCTGCCCTACAACGCTGAGGACTACGTGCACCGTATCGGCCGCACGGGCCGGGCAGGAGCAAGCGGCGAGGCCATCGCCCTTTTTACACCGGAAGAAGAGCGTTATCTGCTGGACATCGAGAAGCTGATCAAGCGTCAAGTGCCGCGCGGCAAGCTCGAGCTTCCCGCCGAACTGCTGGCGCATGGCCGCGGCCGCGAGCGCAGCGGCAGCCGTGAAAGCCGGGAAGGACGCGACGGCTCGCGCGAGAACCGCGAAGGCCGTGACTCCTGGCGCGACACGAATCGCCGTGCGCCGCGCCAGCCGGTCGACGATTTTTTCTACAAGCCTTATGTACCCGCCGCGTCGAGCACCGCCGCCGAACCGGACGCGCCGCGCACGCCTTCGACGGGAAAGCGCCAATTGGGGTGCTGTTGGGTGGCGGCCGCAAGCCGGATTGATCACGCGGCTTGCGGCCCGGCCCGCATCGTGCCCGGGCGGGTTGAGCAGTGTCGATTTTTCGAACCATGGCATGTCTAGGCCGCCGCAAGGGCGGCCTTGATTCGTTCATGCCTGCGCCAGTAGTCCACCGACGTCAGGCAGTGCCGTCTTGACCGCAGGCGCATCGGCCGCCAGGCTGTCGAGCAACCGTTCCAGATGCCCGATATGCGGCAGCATCGTGCCGTAGAAAAGCGTGCGTCCACCGGCCTGCACCAGCAGAGTCGGAAAGTTTTCGACATCCTCATCGCCCAACAGGTCCGGATGGTCTTCGATATCTATCCAGACGAATACGTGTTCAGGGCGGGCCTGCGCCAGTGCTTCGAGTTTGGAACGGTATTGCAGGCAGGTGCTGCACCAGGCGGCGCAGAAGCAGGCGATCAGCCAGGCATCGGGTCGCGCCAATGCCTGGCGCAGGCGTTCGGAGTCGGTTCCGGGCAGAAGTAAAGGCATGTGGGCAAATCGCAGCGTGATTGACTATCATACCCGGCATGCATTTCTTTCGGCAGCGCCCATGAGCCTTCTCTCTCCTCCTCGGGCCCTCGCGGCCAGTACCGGGGCCGATGTGGCGCGCGCATTCAAGCGCGCCTTCGTTTCCCAGTTGCATCCGAACATGCTGTTCGCGGTGCTGCTGCCATTTTTGATCGCGCTGCTGGGTTCCATCCTGTTGCTCTGGCTGTTTTGGACGCCGCTGACGGATTGGTTGCGTCTGGAAGCGTCGCAATGGGACTTGGTCAATCGCTTGGACGAGTGGCTCGTGGCCATCGGTCTGTTCTCCCTCAAGCTGTATCTTGTGCCCTTGGTGGCGGCCGCCATTTTGCTGCCGGTCTCGGGCATTCTGGGCCTGGCGATTGCTGCGGTGTTCGTCATGCCGCTGGTGCTGCGCCATGTCACTGAGCGCGAGTATGCCGGGCTGGCCCGCCAGGGACGCAATGCCACGGTGGTCAGTGTCTGGAACGCCATCTGGGTCAGCGTGCTGTTTGCCCTTGGATGGTTGCTGACTCTGCCGTTGTGGCTGGTGCCGCCCATGGCGCTTTTGTTGTCCGTATTCTGGTGGGCGTTTGCATTTACACGGATGCTGCGCCTCGATGCCATTGTTGAGCACGCCACCGCCGAGGAGCGTCGCTGGCTCTTGGCGCGCAACAATACTGGTTTCTGGATCATCGGGCTGATCTGCGCGCTGCTGAATCTGCTGCCGCCGGCCTGGATCATTCTGCCGGTTTACTCCAGTCTGGTATATGCCCACTACGGGCTACATGCGCTGCAGCGTCGGCGGGCTGAGCAATCGCAGCAGCTAGTCAACTGAACCTTTTTACTCTGGAGTTGCCATGGCCGCAGATATTGCTTCCCGCCGCATCGGTCTGATCATCGTGGGTGATGAAATCCTGTCCGGAAGACGGCAGGACAAGCACTTCGCCAAAGTGATCGATATGCTGGGCACGCGCGGCATGCAATTGTCCTGGGCCGAATTTCTGCCCGATGACCGCGACAGGCTGGTGGCGGCTTACCGGCGCAGTTTTGCCTGTGGCGATATTGTTTTTTCATGTGGAGGTATCGGCGCGACGCCCGATGACCATACCCGGCAGGCCGCCGCCCAGGCGTTGGGTACCGATCTTGTCTTGCATCCCTCTGCCGAGGAGGCCATCGTGCAGCGCACGCAGGAGTTGGCCGCCAAGGGACAAGGCACGGTGGATATGCGCACGCCAGAGAATCAACAGCGCTTGCAGATGGGCATGTTTCCCCAGGGTTGCGAGATCATCCCCAACCCCTACAACCGCATTCCGGGTTTCTATATTCGCGAACACAGCTTCGTGCCCGGATTCCCGATCATGGCGTGGCCGATGCTGGAGTGGACGCTGGACACCCGTTATCGTGACCTGCAGCACACCGTGCGCCACAGCGAACATTCTTTCCTGGTGTTCAACATGCCGGAGTCGCGCATTACGCTGTCGTTGCAGACGCTGGAGCAACGCTGGCCGGGCGTGCGGGCATTCAGCCTGCCAAGCGTGGGCGAGGCGGGCGCGCCCGGGCATATCGAACTGGGCGTCAAAGGCGAGCCCGAGCCCGCGGCTCAGGCGCTCGAGTTCCTGCGCGCCGAGGTGCAGCGCCTGGGCGGGCAGTTCACCGCGCCAGTGAAAAGCTGATGCCCGCCTCGCGGGCCTACAAATAAGGGTTGCCAAATGGCGGCCCGAATTTCACAATACGATAAATAAAATTTTGCTGCGTTGCCGCAATTCGGGTGCGCACGTCAGAGCCTATGTCCCGTCAGCCTTCCGCCTCCGTCACCACGCCGGACTCCGATGCCGGTCAGCCGCAAATCGCCATTCAGGTGATCGAGCGCGCCATGAGCCTGCTCGATGCGCTGGCCGCCCAACCGGAGCCGGTCACGCTCAAGGAGTTGTCAGCCACGACGGGCTTGCATGCTTCAACCGCGCACCGCATTCTTAACGATCTGGTCATTGGCCGTTATGTAGAGCGTGTGGACAATGGCTTGTACCAGTTAGACATGCGGTTGCTTGAGCTCGGGTCCTTGGTAAAAGGGCGGCTGAATGTCCGCGAGGCCGCCATCAGCATCATGCGCAACTTGCATCGTTCTACCGGGCAGACCATCAATCTGTCGGTGCAGCAAGGCGATGAGATCGTCTACATCGACCGCGCCTGGAGCGAGCGCTCGGGCATGCAGGTCGTGCGAGCCATCGGCGGCCGCGCCCCGCTGCATCTGACATCCACGGGCAAGTTGTTCCTGTCGACTTGGGATCAGCGCCAGGTGCGTGCCTATGCTTTGCGTACGGGCCTGGCGGGCCATACACGCAATAGCCTGACCGAACCCGATCGTCTCGAGCGCGAGCTTGCCCTGGTTCGACGCCACGGCTATGCGCGCGATAACGAAGAGCTCGAATTGGGTGTGCGCTGTATTGCTGTGGGCATCCGCGACGACACCGGTCGTCTGGTTGCGGGGCTGTCCATCTCGGCACCCGCCGAGCGTCTGCAGGATGAATGGGTGCGTCTGCTGACCGACGCGGCCGCTACGATTTCCGAGGCTCTGGGCTTCGAACCCGACGGCCATCCCGGCGTGGCTGCCGCCTAGCATCCTGCACGCCAGCGCTGGACCGCACGGCGGGTGCAGTGCCTCGTCTGTAGCCGGGAATCCATGCGCTTTGCCTTGCCTCCCAGGAAAAACAGCCCCTGCGCAGAGCAGAGGCTGTTCATGGGTAAAGCGGCCTGGCGCGTCGTGTTTATTGTTTTTCTACACCGGCCTTGGAGAAGAGCTTTTCCCATTGAGGGACTTGCTGCTTGACCTTGGCGTCGAGCGCCTTGGGATTTGCCTCGGAGGACAGCACGGTGGCGCCCAGTTGCTTCATGCGCTCCTGGAACTTGGGGTCGGCCAGCCCGGCCTGAAGCGACTTGACCAGCTTTTCCTGGACATCCTTGGGCGTGTCCTTGGGAACCCACATGCCATGCCAGATGCCGACTTCAAAGTTCTTGAAGCCTGATTCGTCCATGGTGGGCAGATCCGGCAAGGTGGGCACGCGCTTGAGACTGGTGACAGCGTAGGCCTTGACCTTACCCGAAGCGATCTGCTGAGTGGTGTTGGTCGTTTGATCGCACAACAGGTCGACCTGCTTGCCCAGCAGATCGTTCATGGCCGGAGCCGTCCCCTTGTAGGGAATGGTCAGCAGATTTACGCCAAAGGCGTCGGCCAGCATGACGCCGCACAGATGGCTGGCAGCACCGATGCCTGCATTGGCCAGCGAGATCTTGTCGTGATTCTTCTTCACGTACTCGGCCAGTTCCTGGATATTGTTGGCCGGGAAATCCGAGCGCGCGATGATCGTCATGGGTACGTCCACGACCAGGCCGATGGGGGCAAAGCTGGTGTACGGATCGTAGCCGGGGCTCTTGTACAGTGAGGGGGCGGTCGAGAATCCGGCGTGCATGAGCAGGGTCTGGTAGCCGTCGGCAGGAGCTCTTGCGACTTGATTGGTGCCTATGGTGCCGCCAGCGCCGCCTTTGTTTTCGACGACGATGGTCTCGCCCAGGCTCGGACGCATCGCTTCCGCCAGAGAGCGCGCGACGTTGTCCGTCGGGCCTCCGGCGGCAAAGGGCACCACCATGTTGACGGGGTGATCCGGGTAGGCGGCCGTTGCACCGGCGGCAGCAAACATCGTGCCGGAGGCAAAAGCTACCGTAAGCGTGCGGGAAAGGCGATTCATGGGGTCTCCAATGCAGAGAAAAAACGCTGCGAATGACTTGTTATAAATTTATCTTGGCCCAAGTTGTAATGTTTTGTTATCCATTGGGTGAGGGTTGAGTGTAGAAAACTCTGTCTGCCACGTCACCCTGGGGAAATTCCTGACGGCGCAGAAAAAGGCTTTTCCACCAAGGATTTGCTGCTGTTGCTGCGATGCACAAATAGAGCTTGACAGCTTTTTTTTGGTTCATCGCGGAATAGCGTGGAGCCGTGCTTGATTGCCGTTACGCTTGATCCTTGATTTTTCAAGGATCAAGGCCGGGATCATGCTGGACCGCAAGACGATCGAGAGGTTGGGTGGGTGGGAAGGTTATCGGGTGGAGCGGGTCGTGTGGCCTGAAGGTGAGAGCCGGACGGTCACGATTTACCTGAAGCCTTCAGCGCGAACGATGCACTGCGAGCACTGCGGCAACCGATGTCGGCAGGTGCATGAGACGACCACGCGCCGGGTGCGGGATCTGCCGCTAATGGCGCTGCGAGTGACGCTGGTAGTGCCGCGTCGGCGGGTCTGGTGCGAGCAGTGCGGTGGACCGCATCTGGAGAGGCTGAGCTGGCTGGGCCGTTACCAGCGAGTGACCGACCGGCTGGCCGAGGCGGTCAGCCAGTTGCTTGAGTCCAGCAACATTCTGGCCGTGGCGCGCTTCTTCCAACTGGGTTGGCACACGGTCAAGGCGCTGGACAAGGCCCTGCTGCGACGGGCGATCCAAGAGCCGGACTGGAGCCAGATCCACTACCTAGCGATGGACGAGTTCGCTCTACACAAGGGCCATCGTTATGCCACGGTCGTTGTCGATCCGATCCGCCGTCAGGTGCTATGGATCGGTGATGGCCGCTCGCGCGAGACGGCCAGAGCCTTCTTCGAACAACTGCCAACTGGGGTTGCCCAGCAGATCCGGGCCGTAGCGATCGACATGACGACGGCCTATGAGCTGGAGATCCAGGCCAACTGCCCCAACGCCGAGATCGTCTACGACCTGTTCCACGTCGTGGCCAAGTACGGCCGTGAAGTGATAGACCGGGTGCGTGTAGACCAAGCGAACCAGTTGCGGCACGACAAGCCGGCCCGCCGGGTGATCAAGTCCAGTCGCTGGCTACTGCTGCGCAATCGCAAAAACCTCGATCCGTGCCAATCGGTAAAGTTGGACGAGTTGCTCCAGGCCAACCAGCCCTTGCTCACCGCTTATCTGATGCGCGATGAGCTCAAACAGCTGTGGTTCTACCAACACCCCGGCTACGCCCGCCAGGCATGGGATCACTGGCTGCAACAGGCTCGGGGCAGCGGCATCGCCGCCTTGGCTCACTTCGCGCTCAAGCTAAAAGCCTATCTGCACGGGATTCTGTCTCGCTGTCGCCACCGGCTCAACACCAGCATCGTCGAGGGCATCAACAACACCATCAAAGTCATCAAGCGCCGCGCCTACGGCTACCGCGATCAGGAGTACTTCTTCCTCAAGATCCGGTCTGCATTCCCCGGTATTCCTCGATGAACCTTTTTTTTCGACCTACAATGTAAATTGTGCATCGCAGCAAACGAGCCGGCGGTCAGTTTCACCAGGTCCGCGCCCGTTTGGTGGTCGGCCATGGCCAGTAAGGCCAGGCCCATCCTAATTAATGTGAAGGAGAACCCCTATGAGCGCCATCCCCCAACACGTTCTGGCCCGCCAGAAATCCGCCATCCAGACGCTGGTTGCAGCGCAGACCGCCGTTTTCGGCGGATTTGAAAAACTTATCGATCTGAACCTGAAGGTCGTCAAGGCAACGCTGGATGAAGTTGCCCAGAAGTCGCAGCAGGCTGTCGACCTGAAGGATGCACAAGACGCCGCCTCGTTTGGCACCGGTCTGGTGCAGCCCAGCGCCGAAAAGGCTCTGGCCTATGGCAAGCATGTCTATGACATTCTCAACGGTGTTCAGGTTGATCTGGCCAAGCTCGCCGAAGAGCAAATCGCCGAGGGCCAGCAGCAGATGCAGGAAGCCGTCGAGCAATTTTCCAAGAATGCGCCCAGCGGCTCGGAAAGCGCCGTGGCCTTGATGAAGTCCTCGCTGGCTACCGCCAACAGCGCCTATGATTCGCTGACCAAGGCTGCCAAGCAGGCTGCCGAAGTCGCCGAGTCCAATCTGAACGCGGCCGCCAATGCCACGTTCAAGGCTGCCTCGGACGCCGCTGATGTTGCCACGAAAGCCGCCGGTCGCACGCGCCGCTCGGCCTGATGTACGTGGCCTGTTGATAACGGTCGTCAGCCCGCCGATATTTTTGCCGCCGGTTTTGTGTCTGCCGGGCTTGTTGTCCTGGCCGTGTCGTAGTAATGTTGAGTGACAGAGCAGAGCTGGAATTAAGGCCACCCGATACGGGTGGCCTTTTTTTTGGTTCATCGAGGAATACCGGGGAATGCAGACCGGATCTTGAGGAAGAAGTACTCCTGATCGCGGTAGCCGTAGGCGCGGCGCTTGATGACTTTGATGGTGTTGTTGATGCCCTCGACGATGCTGGTGTTGAGCCGGTGGCGACAGCGAGACAGAATCCCGTGCAGATAGGCTTTTAGCTTGAGCGCGAAGTGAGCCAAGGCGGCGATGCCGCTGCCCTGAGCCTGTTGCAGCCAGTGATCCCATGCCTGGCGGGCGTAGCCGGGGTGTTGGTAGAACCACAGCTGTTTGAGCTCATCGCGCATCAGATAAGCGGTGAGCAAGGGCTGGTTGGCCTGGAGCAACTCGTCCAACTTTACCGATTGGCACGGATCGAGGTTTTTGCGATTGTGACCTGCCCCCAGATTTAGTACGGCACCGACATAGAGCCCAGGGGTAAAAGACCTTCTTTCTGATGAGCCTGCACGAATTGCGCCGGCGTTAAATATCCGAGCGCGCTGTGAGGCCGATCGGTGTTGTACTCGACTCGCCAGTTTTCGATCAAGCTTTTAGCCTGTCGCAGGGACAAGAACCAGTGCTCGTTAAGGCATTCGTCGCGGAACTTGCCGTTGAAACTTTCGATATAAGCGTTCTCCACCGGCTTACCCGGCCGAATAAACGACAGCTTTACGCCTGCTTGGTAGGCCCAGGCGTCCAAGGCTCTTCCGGCGAACTCTGGCCCGTTGTCCACGGTAATAGATCGCGGCAGGCCACGCATCTCCGCCAGCCGTTGCAGCACCATGGCAACACGCAGTCCCGGCAACGACGTATCGACCTCGATGGCCAGGCATTCGCGAGTGTAGTCATCGACGATAGTCAAACAGCGGAATCGGCGGCCATAGGCTAGGCCGTCGGCCACAAAGTCCATTGACCAACTCTGATTCGGCGCGATTGCCGCTGGGCGAACCACGCGCTCGGTCGCCGCGATTCGCTTACGCTTTCGTTTTCGCACGCTTAACCCTGCCAGACTGTACAGCCGCCAGATTCGCTTGTGATTTGCTTGCCAGCCTTCGCGACGTAAGAGCACATGGATCCTCCGATAGCCGTAGCGTCGTTTCGCCACTGCCATCTCTTTCATGCGCTCGGTCAGCGCAGCATCGCCTGAGCGTGTGCTCTCGTAGGCAAACAGCGACCGCGAAATTCCTACCAGCCCACAGGCCCGGGTAACACCCATGCTGCGCTCGGTCATTAATGTCCTGACCGCCTCGCGTTTGGCCTGCGGGCTGACTACTTTCGGCTTAGCAGATCCTGAAGCGCCGCCTTGTCCAGCATCGACTCGGCCAACAGCTTCTTGAGCTTGTTGTTCTCCTGCTCCAGCTCCTTGAGCCTCTGAGCGTCCGACACCGTCATGCCACCGAACTTCGCCTTCCAGTTGTAGTACGTTGCCTCGGAGATTCCGTGCTTGCGGCACAACTCTGCGGGCTTGGCACCTGCATCGGCTTCCTTGAGCACGCCGATGATTTGCTCTTCCGTAAATCGTTTCTTCATTGCCATTCCTTTGGGAACGGACTCTACATCGATTTCGTACTAATCACGGGGAGCAGGTCAATTGCGCAGCAGTAGCCAGCGACTGGACTTGATCACCCGGCGGGCCGGCTTGTCGTGCCGCAACTGGTTCGCTTGGTCTACACGCACCCGGTCTATCACTTCACGGCCGTACTTGGCCACGACGTGGAACAGGTCGTAGACGATCTCGGCGTTGGGGCAGTTGGCCTGGATCTCCAGCTCATAGGCCGTCGTCATGTCGATCGCTACGGCCCGGATCTGCTGGGCAACCCCAGTTGGCAGTTGTTCGAAGAAGGCTCTGGCCGTCTCGCGCGAGCGGCCATCACCGATCCATAGCACCTGACGGCGGATCGGATCGACAACGACCGTGGCATAACGATGGCCCTTGTGTAGAGCGAACTCGTCCATCGCTAGGTAGTGGATCTGGCTCCAGTCCGGCTCTTGGATCGCCCGTCGCAGCAGGGCCTTGTCCAGCGCCTTGACCGTGTGCCAACCCAGTTGGAAGAAGCGCGCCACGGCCAGAATGTTGCTGGACTCAAGCAACTGGCTGACCGCCTCGGCCAGCCGGTCGGTCACTCGCTGGTAACGGCCCAGCCAGCTCAGCCTCTCCAGATGCGGTCCACCGCACTGCTCGCACCAGACCCGCCGACGCGGCACTACCAGCGTCACTCGCAGCGCCATTAGCGGCAGATCCCGCACCCGGCGCGTGGTCGTCTCATGCACCTGCCGACATCGGTTGCCGCAGTGCTCGCAGTGCATCGTTCGCGCTGAAGGCTTCAGGTAAATCGTGACCGTCCGGCTCTCACCTTCAGGCCACACGACCCGCTCCACCCGATAACCTTCCCACCCACCCAACCTCTCGATCGTCTTGCGGTCCAGCATGATCCCGGCCTTGATCCTTGAAAAATCAAGGATCAAGCGTAACGGCAATCAAGCACGGCTCCACGCTATTCCGCGATGAACCTTTTTTTATCCGCTGCGAAGATCGGGATTAGCGCTTGGGGCCGGCGTTTTTAAGAGTGCCTACGCATTCGCCGACCAGTCCTGGGCCGCGATAAATCAGGCCGGTATACAGTTGTATGGCATCGGCGCCTGCGGCGATTTTTTCGCGAGCCTGCTGTCCGGAAACGATGCCTCCCACGCCAATGATGGCTAGCGCCGAGCCGACACGCTGGCGCAGTCGGGCAATGACGGCTAGCGACAGTTCATGGACGGGGGCGCCCGACAGGCCGCCGGCTTCGGAAGCATGGGCCATGCCCTGCACGGCATCGCGCGACAACGTCGTGTTGGTCGCGATGACCCCGTCGACCCCATGGGCCAACAGTGCATCGGCGATAACGTCGATCTGCTCATGTGTGAGGTCAGGCGCAATTTTTACCACCAGCGGAACCTGGCGCTGGTGCTGCTGCGCCAGCTCGATACGCTTGTCGCGCAGCGCGGCCAGCAATTCAGACAGCTCGTCGCCTCCTTGCAGTGTCCGCAGGTTTTTGGTGTTGGGCGAAGAAATGTTTACCGTGACGTAATCGGCATGCGGATAGATGCCAGCCAGACCGATCAGATAGTCGTCGGCCGCACGCTCGATCGGCGTATCGGCGTTTTTGCCGATGTTCAGCCCAAGAATGCCGCCTTCGCTGCGAAACTGGCTGCGCTGGACGTTGGCCAGGAAGGCATCGAGGCCCTGATTGTTGAAGCCCAGGCGGTTGATCAGGGCGTTGGCCTGCGGCAGGCGGAACATACGCGGCTTGGGATTGCCGGGCTGAGCTCGCGGCGTGACCGTGCCGACTTCGACGAATCCAAAGCCCAGGTTGCCCAGCGCGTCGATATGAGCGCCATTTTTATCCAACCCCGCCGCCAGCCCCACCGGATTACGCAGCGTCATCCCCATCAGTGTCGTAGGCAGCCGTGGCTGGTCATTGAGCCAGCGTCGTGTTGCACCGCAATCGTAGGCGCGTTGCAGCCCGGCGAGCGTGACTTCGTGGGCGGTTTCCGCATCCATGGCAAACAGCGCCGGGCGGGCCAGAGGGTAGGCATTGAAGAGGATAGACATGAGGCGCAATTGTATGCGAGACGACGCTCGAGCCAAGCAGAATCAGGGGGCGCGCCACTGGCCATCGATATGGAGCTCTTGCGGCTGAAAGCTGGCTTTGTAGGCCATTTTCTGGCTGTCCTTGATCCAATAGCCCAGGTAGAGCCAGGGCAATTCAAGTTTGCGGCACTGCTCTATCTGCCAAAGAATGCTGTATGTGCCCAGGCTGCCTGCGGCATCGGGATCGTAGAAGGTATACACCGACGACAGGCCATTTTCCAGGACGTCGATGATGGAAATCATGGCCAGTGCGCCGTCGGGGCGGCGGAACTCGACCAGGCGCGTATTGACCCGGGAGGTCAGCAGGAACTGGGCATACTGGCTGCGGCTGTCGTCGTCCATGCCGCCTCCGGGATGGCGGCCTTGCTGGTAGCGCGTATAGAGGTCGTAGTGCTCGGGCGACCAGGCCAGTTCGGCCACGAAGGCGCGCAGGTCCTGGTGGGCTTTCCAGGCTCGACGCTGACTACGATTGGGGGCATAGAGATCCGTATTGACGCGTACCGGGGTGCAGGCACGGCAGTTGTCGCAATGCGGACGGTAGGTAAACAGGCCGCTGCGCCGGAAGCCCTGTTGCACGAGTTGGGAGTAGGTTCCGGCGTTGATCAAGTGTCCCGGGGCGGCGACTTGCGAGCGTGCCTGATGGCCAGGCAGATAGCTGCACGGGTAAGGCGCGGTCGCGTAGAACTGTAGCGTCGAGAAAGGGAGTTCTTTGAGCTGGCTCATCCGGGGCGGCAGCCGGCGGGTTGGGGCGCGGCTGTGGCCATATTAACGCTGTTCAGGCAGATCCAGAATGTCGCCGGTTTGAAGCAGCCTGCCTCTTCGCCATGGCGGCGGCGGCAACTGGGTCGCCTGCGCGACATGATCGAGGAAGCGGGCACGGGGAATGGGCTGTGCACCGAGGCTGGCCAGATGGCGGGTCTGCTGCTGGCAGTCGATCCAGGTCACGCCATGGCGCCTGAGCAGTCCTACCAGATAGGCCAGCGCAATCTTGGAGGCATCCGTGGCATGTGCGAACATCGATTCGCCGAAGAACATGCCGCCCAGGCTCACGCCGTACAGCCCGCCGATCATGCGACCGTCCTGCCAGGTTTCGATACTGTGCGCCTGGCCGGCTGCATGCCAGGCACAATAGGCAGCCTGCACCTCGGCCGTGATCCAGGTGCCGGGCTGCCCCTGCCGTGCGCCGGCGCAGGCGGCCATGACCTCGGCAAAGGCCGTATCCACGCGAACGCTCAGCGTCGACTCTCCTGCTTGTTCGGCGCGCGCCAGGCCGCGCAGTTTCTTGCGCAAGGAGTGCGAGGGGGCGAAGTCATCACAAGCCAGCACCATGCGCGGATCGGGGCTCCACCACAAAACCGGTTCACCTTGCGAATACCAAGGGAAGATGCCTTGAGAATACGCCTGCCGCAAGCGGTCGACCGTCAACATGCCGCCGGCGGCCAGCAGGCCGTTGGGCTCATCCAGCGCGGTGTGCGGCGGCGGAAACGGGGTATCGGCCTGCAGCCAGGGCAGCTTCAAGATGAGCGATGCGATTCGAGCGTGTAGTGATGGGTCGGAAACGTGCCTGTCCGCCGGTCTTGCAGATAGCGCTCAAGCGTGGTGGCCACGGTACGGAAGGCCAGGTCATCCCAGGGGATGTCTGATTCCTCAAAGAAGCGGGCTTCGAGGCTTTCGGGACCGGGATCGAGCTCGGGGCCCAGCAGATCGGCCAGATAGAAGATATGCACCTGTTCGATCTGGGGGACATCGATGATGGTGTACAGCTGCCCCAACCGGATGCGTGCTCCGGATTCTTCCAAGGTTTCGCGCCCGGCGCCCTGGGCTGTGCTTTCGCCTAGCTCCATGAAGCCGGCGGGCAGTGTCCCGGTGTTGTAGCGGGGTTCGACGGCGCGGCGGCATAACAGAATGCGCCCCTCCCAGACCGGGACCGTGCCGACCACCATGCGCGGATTCTGATAGTGGATGGCGCCGCAGTGATCACAGACGTCTCTTTCTCGGTTGTCGCCGTCGGGCACACGATGCTGAACGGGCGAGCCGCATTGGCTGCAGAAATTGGCGCGGCGGGGAGCCGGAAAGTAGTGGGTAAGCGCGGTCATGGCTTGATTCTACCGGTTGCTTACGCTGCCGGCTGCGGAAGTTTGCGTACCGAAATGGGATTCAAGATGGTCGACAAACGAGCGCACCTTGGGAGAGAGCAGGCGGCGGTGAGGATAGAGCGCCATCATGGTGATGGGCGCGCGCGCGTAGCCCGGAAGAACGGGGACCAACGTGCCGGCGCGCAGATCTTCGCCGACGAGAAACTCGGGTTGCCGGATGATGCCGTGGCCGGCCAGCGCCGCGGTGCGCAGGACATCCCCATTGTTTGCGCGCATGGTTGGGTTGATCCGCAAGACGGTGGTGTGTCCGTCCTGTTCGAAGGTCCAGTCATTGCCTCCGCTGGCGTAGCTGTAATGCAGGCAGCGATGCTGGCGCAGGTCCTCCGGATGTTGCGGCGTGCCATAGCGAGCCAGATAGGCCGGCGAGGCGCAGACATGCAGCGGTTGCGGAGCCAGCGGCCGGGCGACCAGTGAGGAGTCTGTCAGCGGTCCGATGCGGACCGCCACATCGTAGCCGTCCTCAATAAGATCGACGACCCGATCATTCAGGTCTACGTCGATGGTCACCTGGGGGTAGTGTTGCAGGTAGTCGGCGATGGCGGGCCCGAGATGCCGGGCGCCGAAAGACACGGGGGCGGCCACGCGCAATCGGCCGGTGGGTTGGCTGCCTTGCGCCTGCAAAGCCAGATCCAATTCGGCCAATTCATTGAGCAGGGGGCGGACACGCTCGTAGAAGGCCCGGCCCGCGTCTGTCAGGCTGAGCTTGCGCGTACTGCGATTGAGCAGGCGCACGCCGTATTTCTCTTCCAGAAAGGCGATCTGCCTGGTCACGACGGAGCGGGCGATCGCGGCCCGGTCGGCTGCCGCCGCGAAGGAGCCCAGTTCGACGACCTTGGCGAAGGTCTGCATTGCACCGTAGGTGTCCATATTGTTCCTGGTTTGGCAATAACCATTTGCGATTTTGGCTGTTTATCTCCGGATTTGGAACCGCCAGAATGCGGCCATCGCATCTCGAATGCGACTCGATGTTCCTATGGAGAAAATAATGATTGATCCTCGCAGCGCCCCTTATGCCGCATTCCTGTTACGCCTGATGCTGGGCGTGATGTACCTGGCTCACGGCCTGACCAAATTGCTGGTGTTTACGCTGCCCGGCACGGCGCAGTTTTTTGCCAAGATCGGTTTTGCCGGGTGGCTGGCCTATCCGGTGACGTTTTTCGAGATCGTCGGTGGATTGTTCCTGATTCTCGGGATTGTGCCGCGGTGGGTGGCCGCAGTGGCCACGGTGCAGTTGCTGGTGGCCGCGTCAGTGCACGTCAATAATGGCTGGGGCTTCGGCAACCCGGGCGGCGGTTGGGAGTACCCGGTGTTTCTGGCGCTGTCGGCGGCGGTGCTGGCACTGCTCGGTGACGGCAAGTTTGTGTTGGTCAGCAGTGGCCGTCGAGTCTAGGGCGCGCCACGAAACCCAGTGCCGAGGCCAGCGCGGACTGCTCTGTCATGGTCAGCGCGGCCTGGCTGCCCAGGCCCTGGACCTGCTGGGCCTGCGGGATACTCTCGGCGTCCAGTAGTGTCCGGCCGTCTTCCAATTGGAGCCGTTGCAACACACCCTGTAAATCCCGATCGTCGACCAGGCCTGGCCCCTGGTCCGTGTCAGCCCACAACTGACCGATCTCGTCCAGCCACCATTGTTTTATGGCACCGATAACCAGGCCATTGTGGCTGCGCAAGCCCTGAGCACGGTCATCGAGCCGCAGGATGAGCGGCGCGCCCAGCAGGTCGACATACACCCGTTGGGGGCCGTTCTGGAAGAACCAGCATCCTGCGTCGTCCACGCTGTAGTTGCGGTCCATGAAAGCCAGGATCTGCTTATTGGTGATGGCCTGTGCTTCGCCCTGATCAGGATGCAGCCGCCAGCGGCCGCGCTTATCCAACGAAAGCCAACCATAGACGGCAGGGACATTGGGCCAGCGTTGCAGTGAGTCTAAGACGGCTTGATCCATGGGGCGATTGCGGCAAAAAGTCGGGTCAAGCCATTATAGGCAGGCCGTCAGGGGCGGATGACGATGGCCGGAGGTTGAATAACGATGGACGGCGTCCCGTAGGCGGGTTGCGGATACACCGCGTGCGGATAGACGTACGCAGGGCGGCATTTGCGCTTTTCCTTATATTGGCCGTTGCGTTTCCATTTGCGCTCGACTTTGCAGGCGCCATCCCAAGAGGACTGCGTATAGTCGCCGCGGTGGTGATGCGGTTTATGGGCTAGCGCGGGCGTGGCCCAGGCGGCAATCAATGCGGCCATCATCGCGCCAGGCAGCGCCCGGCGCCACATCAAGGTGGAGATATGCATGCCATTCAAGTGTTTGTCAGTCAGCGCACACCTTAGCAAGGCACAACGCGCGACAGCGCTGCCAGGCGTAGGTAAGCGTAAGCAAATGCGTGCGCAGCCAACCTGGGCCGTCCAAACAAAAACCCCCGTCCGGATCTACCGTAACGGGGGGTTGAATTTGGAGGCGCAAGCCGGAATCGAACCGACGTACACGGATTTGCAATCCGCTGCATAACCACTCTGCCATTGCGCCGGCAGTAAAACGTTGCTGCAAGAAAAAAGGAAGCAAGGGCTAGATGCCTTAAGCTTCCCTTTTGAATTTGGAGCGGGAAACGAGTCTCGAACTCGCGACCTCAACCTTGGCAAGGTTGCGCTCTACCAACTGAGCTATTCCCGCAGGGCTTCGTATTCAACGAAGAAAAGAATTATACACATTTTTTTAAGGCAAGTTCAAGTGCTCGATTGCAGTTGCGTCATGGCCTCGGCCAATTCTTCGGACGAGAGATCGCGCGCGATGACAACCAGCGCCCCGGCCTGAGGTGCGGAGGCTGCCAGGCCGGTCAACGGCTCGGGGGCGTTGAACAGGTGATGCACGCCATGCACTGAGCGCAGCGAACCGTCGGCCCATCGCAGCAAGCCTTTGACGCGCAGGACACGCTCCCCCAGGTGACGCTGCATGTGACGCACCCAGCGGGCATATGCCTCCCAACCTATGGGCGCTATCTGCCGCCAAATGTAGGAAGCGATGCCGTAGCGCAATACGTGCGCAATAGGCGTTGCTGGTCCGCTGAGGGGGGCGGGGAGAGCATCGAGATGGCCAGCCTGCAGATCCTCGAACAGCGCCGGTGCGCTCTGTTCGATGTTGTCTGGCGTGGTGGGCAACACCCGTGCGGTGGGGTTGCGCTCGTGCAACAGTTGATACGCCGCGTCGGTGGACGGTGGTGCTGCGATATCGGTCTTGGTCAGCGCGATCCGGTCCGCGATGGCGATTTGGGTGGCGGCCTCGCGATAGTCGTGCACCGATTGCACCCCATGCACGGCGTCCAGAGTCGCTACCGCGCCGGCGAAACGGTAATGACGCGCAATGAGTGTATCCGAGGCCAGCGTATTGATTACCGGGCCGGGGTCAGCAAGCCCGGATGTCTCTATCACCACGCGCGAAAAAGCAGGCAGCTCCTCACGTTGGCGCCGGTAATACAGCGACTCCAATGTCTCGGCCAGCGAACTGCTGGAGGCGCAGCACAGGCATCCCGAATCCAGCAGGACCACGTCGTTGTCGTCGGCCTGTCCCAGCAGCAAGTGGTCCAGGCCGACTTCGCCAAACTCGTTGATGATCACGGCGGTGTCCTGAAAGGTAGGGCTGTGCACCAGGCGTGAGAGCAGCGTGGTCTTGCCGCTGCCCAGAAATCCGGTCAACAGATAGACCGGCAGGGCGGTTGCCGTGGACATGAGGTCAGTCAGCCTTGGGGGCAGGCAGCTCACGCAGGTAATCCTGCACTTCGACGCTCGGAATAACGTCGGCGTACTTGCAGTTCAGGTCGAACAAACTCATGGCATGGCTGGACTGAAAGCGGTCGAAGGCGCATTCCTCGGGAATGATGACCTTGAAATTGTACGAATAGGCATCGACCGTGGTGGCACGCAAGCAGCCTGAAGACGTGCAGCCCACGAGGATGAGCGTATCGACGTCCAGAAAGTTGAGATGGCTCATGAATATCGTGCCGAAGAAGCACGACGGTTTCTGCTTGGTAATCCGGATGTCCTGCGGGCGCGGTGCCAGAGCCTCGACGGTTTGCGTCGCATGCGTGTCGGCCAGCACGGTCTTTTCTCCGCCGCGATGATTCTTGCCGACTTGCACGCCGCTGTCGAGCAGATCGGCACGCCGGCCGCTTTCGGTATAGAACACCGGAATATTCTTCTCGCGGGCGAGTTCGAGCAGCGGCACGATGTGCTCGACGGCTTGCCACGCTTCGCGGCCGCAGTGCGTGCGATATTGCTTCAGGCCTTCGAGAATGTCCTCGGGCGTGTCGCCGCAGAAGTTGTACTGCACATCGATGATGAACAGGGCGGGGCGCTTGCCGAAGCCGCCGCGTTTGCCATAGCCGGCCTGGGCCAGCACTTGTTTGTCGCGATCGGTCAGAAAGTCGTCCCAGATGCGTTTTTTGGTTTCGCTCATGTCGGTTCCTGCGAAGTAATCAGTAGCGGTTGAGATAGCGGCCGCCGGGTTCGGCGCGCGCCTGATCGGTAATGCGGCCGTCCAGGGCCACCGTGCGTCCGCGCACCAGCGTGCGCACCGGCCAGCCTTTGAGTGTCATGCCTTCGTACGGCGAGTAGTCGGAGTTCGATTCCAGGGTTGCGGGGTCAACCACCCGTTGCAGGTCGGGGTCGACGATGACCAGATCGGCATCCTTGCCAATATCGATACTGCCCTTGGACGGCATGCGGTAGATGCGCGCGCTGTTCTCGGCGGCGACCTTCATCAGCGTCTCCAGCGGGACGCCGCGACGGTGATAGCCCTCGTGCAGAAGAATGGGCAACATCAGTCCCGTGCCGGGAAAACCATTGGTGGCGGCCCAGATGTCCTTGTCTTTCGTGACGCGTTTGCGCGGGACATGGTCGGTGCCGATCGTGGTGATCGATCCATCCATGACGCCTTCCCACATGGCTTCCACGTCATCCTGTCCGCGCACAGGCGGGTTGACCTTGGCATACGTGCCAGCTGGCGACTCGTCATTGAGGAAGAGATAGTGCGGGCAGGTCTCGACATAGATGGGAGGCGCGCCTGGCGTGCGACGGTGGCGTCGTGCTTCATCCAGAGCCTCGCGGCTGCTCAGGTAGACAATATTGACGGCCGCGCCGACCTTGTTGGCGAAATAGCAGACGCGGTGCACGTTCTCGGCTTCGAGGAAGTCGGGGCTTTGTTCATTCCAGGCTTTGAGGTCGTCACGACCTGCGGCGCGAAGCGGATCGCGCAACACTGGGATGACCTCGACGTTCTCGCAGTGCACGCCCATGATGGCCCCGGGGATGGCGGCCGTGGTCTTCAACGCGGAGTACAGCAGGCCATCGTCAATGTCGGTAAAGCCCTTGGACAAGCCGGCGGCACCTTTGTACATCATGTACAGCTTGTAGGAAAACACCCCGAAACGCTGCGAGATGTCGTTCAGCGTATCGACGTGCAGATGGCTGGTAATGCCGAAATGAAATCCGAAATCTACGCAGCTCTGCGCCAGTGCGCGCTCTCGCACGGCATCGAACGATTCACGGATATCGGCAGAGCGGTGAAACGACAGCACGGAAGTCGTTCCGCCCAGAGCCGCGAAGCGCGACTCCGTTTCGAAGTCGGTTTCGGGCGATCCGAAGCCGAAGTGCACGTGAGGATCGATCAGGCCTGGCAAGACCCACAGACCTTGGCAGTCGATGGTTTCGCGCGCGGCAGGGGCATCACCCGGTGCGGCAATCATCACAATGCGCCCGTCGCGCACGCCAAGGATGCCCTCGGTCAGGCCCTGGCCCGGCAGCATCAGTCTTGCATTGATAAGTACGAGATCCAGCATGGTAGTTATTTCCTGCTCAAGCGGGGTTGGCGGCCGGTTCATTCAAAAAGCTGTGCAGCACACTGGCGGGAATCCCGCCGGCGGCCATGAGTTGACGCTCGGCTTCGGTCAGGACCTGAGCGCGTACGGTAAAACGGGTCACCTGGCCATCGGGGGCTTGGGCGATGACTTCTATCGGCTCGCCGTGCATGATGCCGGCTTCGATGTTGTGCAGCGCGAATTGCTCGCTGCCCTGAAGACCCAGTTCGCGCCAGCCCTCTGTGGGCTCGAAGTCCAGGGGCAGCACACCCATGCCCACCAGGTTGGCACGATGGATGCGCTCGAACGATTCCGCGATCACCGCGCGTACACCCAGCAGCGCCGAGCCCTTGGCCGCCCAGTCGCGGCTGCTGCCCATGCCGTAGTCTTTCGCGCCCAGTACGATGGCAGCCGTGCCTTGCCGGCGATAGTGCTGCGCGGCGTCGAAGATCGTGGCGGGCGTGCCCTCCGGGTAATGCCGCGTGAAGCCGCCCTCGGTGCCGGGGACGAGTTCATTCTTGATACGGATGTTGCCGAAGGTAGCGCGCGTCATGACGTGGTGGTTGCAGCGCCTGGCGACGTAAGTATTGAAGTCGCGCGGCGTCAGGCCTGCGTCGCTGAGATAGCGGCCGGCCGGCGTATCGGCGGGGATCTCTCCGCTTGGTGAAATATGGTCGGTGGTCAGCGAGTCGCCGAAGACCGCCAGCACGCGGGCGTTCTGCAGGCTGCGCGCCAGATCCTGCAACGGATGGTCGGGGCCATCTTTGAAGAAGGGCGGTTCCACCAGGTAAAGTGATGCCGGATCCCAGGGGAAGTGCAATCCGCCAGGCGCCTGCAACTCACGCCAGATTGCGCTGTCCAGACTTTCGGGCGCGTAGACCTGGGCAAAGATGTCCGGATTGGCCGCGCAGGGTAGCAGGGCCTGGATCTCTTGCGGGGTGGGCCACACGTCAGCCAGGTAGACGGGGCGGCCGTCTTGCGCCGCTCCAAGCGGCTCGCGCTCGAAGTCGATGTCGATGCGGCCGGCCAACGCAAACAGCACCACCATGGCCGGCGAGCCAATATAGTTGGCGCGCACGAGCTTGTGAATGCGGCCTTCAAAGTTGCGGTTGCCCGACAGCACCGCAGCCGTCACCAGTCCCTGCTGACTGATGGCTTCGGTCGCTTGTGCGGTCAGCGGCCCGGACTTGCCGCCACAGGTCGTGCAGCCATAGCCGATGACCTCGAAACCTTGCGCCTGCAGGGCCTCGAGCAGCCCTGCGTCTTGCAGGTAGCGGGTAACGGCCCGGGATCCAGGCGCCAGCGAACGCTTGAGCCAGGCCGGGGGCGTCAGTCCGAGGGCCAGGGCTTTCTTGGCCACGAGGCCGGCGGCCAGCATGACGGCCGGATTGGAGGTGTTGGTGCAGGAGGTAATGGCCGCCAGGACGATGGATCCGTGCGTCAACGCCTGGCCTGTGGTCGGCGCGGCGTCAACGCCGAAGCCGCCCTCATTCAGCGGCAGAGTCAGCCTGCGGTGGAAGTCCTCGGGAACTTCGGACCAGGGCATGCGATCCTGTGGCCGGCGCGGGCCCGCCATGCTAGGCACCGCTTCGGAAAGATCGATTTCCAGGATGCGGGTGTATTGCGGCACGGCAGTGCCGTCGTCGCGCCATAGATGGTTAGCCTTGGCGTAGTCCTCGATGAGCTGCACCTGGGCTTGAGGGCGGCCGGTCATGCGTGCGTAGTCCAGGCTCTGTGCGTCGATGGGGAAGAACCCACAGGTTGCACCGTACTCGGGGGCCATGTTGGCAATCGTTGCGCGCTCCGGGATGCTCAGGTGAGCGACGGCGGGGCCGAAAAACTCCACCATACGTCCGGTGACGCCGGCCGCGCGCAGCCGTTGGGTGATGAGCAAGGCGGCATCGGTCGTCAGGGCTGGCGGGCGGATGCTGCCCTTTAGCCGTACACCAATGACCTCTGGCACAGGGAACGTATAGGCTTGCCCCAGAAGCGCGGCTTCGGCATCAATGCCGCCGACTCCCCAACCCAGAACGCCCAGTGCATTGACCATGGGCGTATGCGAGTCGCCGCCAATCACGAAATCGGGATATACCCAGCAGCCGTCGTCGCGTTCTCGCGTAGCCACGATGGGGGCGAGGTATTCCAGATTGATCTGATGAATGATGCCCATGCCCGGAGGAATGACACGCAATCCTCGGAAAGCCTGCTGCGCCCATTTCAGAAAGCGGTAGCGCTCGTCGTTGCGTTCGAATTCGCGCCTCAGGTTGAGCGAGACTGCCTGGGAATCACCCCAGTGATCCACTTGCAACGAGTGGTCGACGATGAGGTCGACGGGAATACGGGTGTCGACGCGAGCAGCGTCTGAGCCGCCTTGTGCGACGGCGTCGCGCAAGGCGGCCAGATCTTGCAGGACCGGCAGGCCACTGGAGTCGGGCAGGATGACGCGGGCGACATGCAGGGCCAGGTCGGCGCCGACATGGTCACGCCAGTCCCACAGGCGCGCGATTTCCGCATCCGAAATGGCATCGCCCCATTTCTGATGGCGATAAAGATTCTCCAGCAGGATGCGAATGACATAAGGCTGCGCAAGCAGGTCACGGCCGAGCGCGTGGGCTGCGTCGGCCAAGTCAACATAGTGCAGCGGGCGCCCGCCGCTGGTTAGGACTTGAGTCATGGTGGCGAAAGAGAAATTCCAGGCTGGAATTATCTTAAGGCTGATCTGACTGTAGTGTCAACACTATTGGGGCATATTGGGCTGGCTTTGTCGACAGTAGAGACAGTTTCAACGATCGGCGGCGGAATGTTGGTGGTATGTTTTTGTTGAATACCTAGGGTTTTCCCGTATATATGTAGTAAATGACGTAGTTTTTCTGCATGCTGTAACTGGCGGAATAGTAGCCGTGGTATCGGTTGCGTTCCAAAAGAGTTGACACTTTTTGGTTTCGTTTGATAGCCTGTCAACACTATGAGCAATTCTGCCGCTGTCCTCGCGCTCCCGGAAGACCCGGTCGGCCCCTGGCCGACGTGGTGTTCGACCAGGTGCTGGACGCTATTTACCAGGGGCGCTTGGCGCCGGGCAGTGTCATCAACGAGGTGGCGCTGGCGCAGGAGTTTGGCGTCAGCCGCGGGCCGGTGCGTGAGGCGGTACGCCGACTGCAGGGTATCCAGTTGGTATCCCGTGAGCCTTATATGAAGGCGCGGGTGGTGACGCTATCGGCCACGTCTGCGTTAGAACTTTTTCAGATGCGTATGGCGCTCGAGGGCGTGGCCTGCAACCTGGCTACGCGCAGGATGAGCGACGACGCCATCGGGCAACTGCATGTCGAACTCGACGACGACCGCCATCGTCGGCAGCAGGCCGCTCGCGGCCTGGGACCCCAACCCCGCGTCTTTGACTTCCATGAGCGCATCGTACGGGCCAGTGGCAACCACCGCATCATCAATTGCCTGTGTGGCGACCTCTATCACCTGCTGCGCGTCTATCGCAGGCATTCGGGCACGGTGCTCGAACGCAAGGACGACGCCTATGCAGAACATTGGCAGATTTTGCGCGCCATCCAGGCGCGCGACCCTGAGTTGGCCGAATCCCTGATGCGTTCTCACATCGAACGGGCGGCACAGCACCTTTTTGATCACCTGGCCGAGGTGCTACCCGAACTTTCCGGGCAAGCCTTGCGGCCGAATGAAAGTCCTGGAGCAGCAAGACATGAATCCGCGCAATAAATTCCGGCAACTGTTGAAGAACGAACCCTTCATCGTTTCGCCTGGCGTCTACGATGGCTACAGCATTCGCCTGGTCGAGGCAGCGGGGTTCAAAACGGCATGCACGAGCGGCGCGGCCGTCTCCAATGCCTTGCTCGGCATAGCCGACATCGGCGTGATGGGATTGGCCGAGAATGTCACCCACTGCCGCAATCTGGCGCGCTCGGTGTCTATCCCGTTGACGGCCGACGCGGACACCGGCTATGGCAACCCGGTCAACGTCTTTCATACCGTACAGATGTTCGAAGAGGCCGGCGTGGCGGGCGTAAACCTGGAGGACCAGGTCAGCCCCAAGCGATGTGGCCACATGCCCGGCAAAGACGTGATCAGTCAGGCCGAAATGGTCAAGAAAATCGAAGCCGCCTGCCAAGCACGCCGCGATGATGACTTTGTCGTCATCGCGCGTACCGATGCGATTGCCGTCGAAGGCATCGAAGGTGCGATCCGTCGTGCGCGCGCCTATGCCGCTGCCGGCGCGGACATGATTTTTCCGGATGCCGTACGAACGGAAGACGACATTAAACGGCTGGTCGACGCTGCCGGCGTGCCATTGACCATCAAGATGGGCTTTGGCATTCGCAATCGCCCCACCACGCCGCTGATTCCGCTCACGCGCCTGAAAGAAATCGGGGTCAAGCGCATCAGCCTGCCGCGCATGCTGCCGGCAGCGGCCATTTTTGGCATGCGTCAGGCTCTGGGCGTCATGCAGGAAGTGATCGCCACCGGTGAGCCCGTGGATCGTCCCGATCTGCTGGTGGGTATCGAGGACATCATGCAGCTCATGGGCTACGAACAGATGCGCGCGCTGGAAAAACGCCTGACCACGTTGGACGAATGAGGCAGGCGCATGTCTGTTGACCGCGTTGCTGTCGTTACCGGATCCGCCTCAGGCATAGGCCTGGCGCTTACCAGGCGTTTGCTTGGCGCAGGCTGGCGGGTGCATGGTCTGGACCGGCAGGCCTGGCCCGACGAAGAGTCTATTGCCTATCGCCATCATCGTATCGATTTGACGCAGACGGCTGGCATCGATCGCCTGGCCGAGGCACTGCCCGCACACGTGCAGGTGTTCGTGCATTGTGCGGGTGTCATGCGCAGCGGCGGGGCGTTTGACTCGCAGCGCGACGATACCGAGCTGCTCTGGCGTCTGCACGGGGCAGCCCCGCTGGCAATCATCGGGCTGCTGGCTGAGCGGTTGCGGCCGCTGGAGGGCCGTATCGTACTGGTGTCGAGCCGCGCCGTGCTGGGGCGCGCGCAGCGTGCCGCCTATGCCGCGACCAAGGCTGCTCAGATCGGCATGGCCCGCAGCCTGGCCGCCGAATGGATAGGCCAGGGGATTATCGTCAATGTGGTCGCGCCCGGTGCGGTCGACACCCCCATGTTGAGCGATCCCGAGCGTGGCGCACCGCCTCAGGTGAGCCTTCCGTTGGGACGCCTGATTCGGCCGGAAGAGGTCGTCAGTGCGATTGAGTTTTTTCTGTCGCCGCACAGCAGCGCCATCACTGGACAAACGCTTTATGTCTGCGGCGGCGCCTCCTTGGGAGGCATGGCGTTATGAGCCCTGATCTTGCAGAACAGGTCGTCGTCATTACCGGTGCGGCCGGAGACCTCGGTTGGGGTATTGCCCGCGAGTGCCTCACTGCCGGCGCGCGGGTGGCCTTGATCGACCTGGACGCTGACGCGCTGGTGCCATTGGGTCGAGCCGATGATGAGCGAATTCTGCGCTTGCAATGTGATGTTGCCGATCCCATGCAGACGCGCGCTGCGGTCGAGGCGTGTTGGCGCGCTGGTCGCGCATCGATGTGCTGGTCAATAACGCCGCGGTCGTCACGCCAGGCGACAAAGTGGGCGATCTGTCGGCCTCGCATTGGCACCAGGCGCTGTCCATCAATCTGATCGGTGCATGGTTGATGAGCAAATGGGCGCTGGCGCCGATGCGGCGTGCCGGCCGCGGCGTGGTGATCAACGTCGCTTCGCAGTTGGGAAGCGTGGCCGCCGTCGGGCGCGGGGCCTATGGCACGAGCAAGGCCGGGCTCATCGCCCTGGCACGGGCCATCGCCGTGGATCATGCCGACGAGGGTATACGGGCGATGAGCCTGTCGCCAGGTGCGGTGCTGACGGGTAGGGTTCTGCGCCGCTATGGCGATGCCGAGGCAGCGCGACAGGCGTTGGCACCACGTTACCCCTCGGGGAGATTGGGCGAGGTGGAAGAAATTGCGCGTACGGCCTTGTTCCTCATGAGCAAGGATGCCGCGTTCATCACGGGCACGGATGTGCGCGTGGATGGGGGGTACACCGCAGTATAGCGGTGGCCGATTTGTGGGTTGTATTTGATGTTTGCATTGATTCGAGCACAGAAGGATAGACACATGAAGACGGGGAATTTCACCACTGCCGGCGCCAGCCTGCGCCGCAGCCTGCTCAAGCACGCCGCCTTGCCATTGTTGGCAGGGTACTGGGCATGTCCGCCACGGTCGCCGCCGTGGCGCAGAGCAACTATCCGACTCGGCCGGTCACGATCATCGTGCCATTTCCGGCGGGCGGAGCGACCGATATCACCGCGCGCCTGGTCGCCGAGGGGTTGGCCAAGAAGTGGGGGCAGGGCGTCGTTGTCGAAAACCGTCCGGGCGCGGGCGGCAATCTAGGTTCGGAGTACGTGGCGCGCGCCGCGCCCGACGGATACACATTGGTGTTGGGCGTGACGGGTTCGCACGGCATCAACACGTCGCTCTACAAGAATATGCGCTATGACCCGCGTAAGGATTTCGAACCCATTACACAGGCCACTCTTTATCCCAACGCCATCGTCGTCAACAACGATGTGCCGGCCAAGAATCTTCCCGAGCTGATCGCCCTTTTGAAAAAGGGCGTCGTGCAGTATTCCTATGGTTCAGACGGCAACGGCACGGCTTCTCACCTGGGCATGGAACTGCTCAAGAACCAGGGAAACTTTGCGCTGACTCATATTCCCTATCGTGGCAGTGCGCCCATGGTCACGGATCTGCTGGGTGGACAGATTCAGGTTGGCATCACCGGTTTGCCCGCAGTGCAAGCCTACGCAAAAAGCGGCAAGTTGCGCATCATCGGGCTGACCACGGGAGAGCGCTTTGCCAGCGCGCCGGATTATTCCACGGTGGCCGAGCAAGGCTTTCCGGGATTCTCGGCTCCGCCATGGTCAGGTTTCTTCGCTCCCAAGGGCACGCCCAAAGCGTTGGTCGAGAAGATCTCGGCGGACATGCGCGAAGTCATGACGGATCCCGCCGCCAAAGAGAAGATGATTGCCGCGGGCAGCGAATTCACGCCTTCGACTCCGGAGCAGTTCGCGGCCTTCGTCGATAAGGAAATCGCCAAGTGGGCCGAGGCCGTCAAGATCTCGGGCGCACGCGTGGATTGATGGTTCGTGCTTGAGGTGCGGTGTTAGGGTGCCTCGCCGGTCACCGCTGATGTCGCGCTGTTTTCCAGCCAGGCCATTCGGCCTGGCTCTTTTTCGTCCGGCCTTTTCTTCCAAACCGGCGCCTAGGTCGTGGGCAGTGCAATGCCCATGATGGCGAACAGGCCGCCACACGCTTTGTTGAAACGGCCGCCGCAACGCTCCAGCCAGGGGCGTACCCTATGTGCCAGCCGCGCCAGCAGATACTCGACGCCGAACTCGATCACGGCAAACGTGGCGGCCATGATGGCGAACTGCATCAGTAGGCTGCGCGCCGGGTCGATGAATTGTGGCAAGAAAGCGCTGTAGAAAAGCAGGGCCTTGGGGTTGGATATGGCCGACAGGAAACCCTGGCTGAACATCTGCGTGCCGCGCAGCCGGGGCATGTCTGGCCGAGCGTGCAGGTGTACCCCCGGCGCACGCCACAGCTGGATGCCTAGCCACACCAGATACAGGCCGCCTGCCCACTTCAACACGCCTAGCGCAGGCGCCCAGGCGTTGAGCAGCGCGCTGATACCCAGCATCGACAAGGCGATGAGCGCGATAAAACCGACAGCGCCTCCGCTGATGGTGCACAGCGCCCGGCGATGGCCATGTAGCGCGCCATGCGTCAACGCCAGCAATGTGTTGGGACCGGGCGTCAACGAGAGTCCGGTGACGGCGATCAAATAGATCAGCCAGCTGTGCAAGGCCATGAGGGTGGATTCAGAAGTTGAAAAGCAAAAGGGCGGCCGTCGCCGCCTTCTTGAGCGTGCTCAGAATCCTTCGCGCGGCAGGTGGACGTAGCCATCCATCAGGGTACGCGCGCTACGGCTCATGATGGCCTTGGTGACCGTCCACTCTCCGTCGATGGATTCGGCCTGGGCGCCCACGCGTAACGTCCCCGACGGGTGGCCGAAACATACCGTATCGCGTTGACCGCCACCGGCGGCGAGGTTGACCAGCGTGCCCGGGACGGCAGCGGCTGTGGCAATGGCCACCGAAGCCGTGCCCATCATGGCGTGATGCAGTTTGCCCATGGACAGCGCGCGTACGAGTACGTCGATATCGGATCGTGCTATCTGCTTCCCGCTGGATGCCGCATAGGCTTTTGGGGGCGCAACGAAAGCGACCTTGGGAGTGTGCTGGCGCGTGGCAGCGTCCTCTATCCGTGTGATCAATCCCATGCGCAGTGCACCATGCGCGCGTATGGTCTCGAAACGGGCCAATGCTGACGGATCACCATTGATGGCGTCCTGCAACTCCGTGCCGTCGTAGCCCAGCGCGTCGGCTTCCAGAAAGATCGTTGGTATGCCAGAGTTGATCATGGTGGCGCGCAAGCGTCCCACGCCGGGCACGTCGAGTTCGTCGACGACATTGCCCGTCGGAAACATCGAGCCGCCGTCGCCGTCATCGGCAGGATTCATGAATTCGAGTTGGATTTCCGCAGCCGGGAACGTCACGCCGTCGAGTTCGAAGTCGCCGGTTTCCTGGACGGCGCCATCGGTCATCGGCACGTGGGCCACAATGGTCTTACCGATATTGGCCTGCCAGATGCGCACGACGGCGACGCCATTGGCAGGTACTCGCTCAGCATCAACCAGACCATTGGTGATGGCAAAAGGTCCCACTGCCGCTGACAGGTTTCCGCAGTTTCCACTCCAGTCTACGAAGGGCTGGTCTATGGATACTTGGCCAAAGAGATAGTCGATGTCGTGGCCGGGCCGGTTGCTCTTGGACAGGATGACAGTCTTGCTGGTGCTGGACGTCGCTGCCCCCATGCCGTCGATCTGCTTGCCATACGGATCCGGGCTGCCGATGACACGCATCAGCAGCGCATCGCGGGCGGCGCCGGGTACGCGTGCCGATTCAGGGAGATCTTCACGGTTGAAGAAAACGCCTTTACTGGTGCCGCCGCGCATATACGTTGCGCGGATCCGAGTCTGGGGGGCGTGAGCCATGTCGCAGTCCTGGTAAAAGGAAGGGGAGGGATGGGCGGCAAGCGCCCATGCGCGTATCAAGAGGCTTGGCGACCTTCGGCTGCCGAAGATGCTTCAAGGAAATCCTGGGCAAAACGTTGCAGGACGCCACCGGCCTCATAGATGGAAACCTCTTCGGCGGTATCCAGGCGGCAGGTCACGGCCACTTCCAGGCGTTGGCCGCCGCGGCGATGGATAACCAGAGTGAGGTCGGCGCGGGGTTTTCTCTGGCCAACCACATCATAGGTTTCGGAACCGTCGAGCTCCAGTGTGTTGCGATTGACGCCCGGCTTGAATTCCAGTGGCAGCACTCCCATGCCGATCAGATTGGTGCGATGGATGCGCTCAAAGCCCTCGGCCACGATGGTCTCCACGCCGGCTAGCCGCACACCTTTGGCCGCCCAGTCGCGCGAGGAACCCTGGCCGTAGTCGGCTCCGGCCACGATGATCAGGGGCTGCTTGCGCTCCATGTACGTTTCAATGGCCTCCCACATGCGCATGATTTGGCCTTGCGGCTCGACGCGAGCCAGCGAGCCTTGCCGCACGCTGCCATCGTCGTTGCGCACCATTTCGTTAAAGAGCTTGGGGTTGGCGAAGGTTGCGCGCTGCGCGGTCAGATGATCGCCGCGATGTGTCGCATAAGAGTTGTAGTCCTCCTCCGGCAGGCCCATCTTGGCGAGATACTCGCCGGCTGCGCTATCGCCCATGATGGCGTTGGACGGAGAGAGGTGATCCGTGGTGATGTTGTCGCCCAGCACGGCGATCGCGCGCATGCCTTGCAGCGTGCGATCGCCGGCCAGGGCGCCTTCCCAATACGGGGGACGGCGGATGTAAGTACTGGCAGCACGCCAGGGGTAGAGCGGGTCGACGGCGGTCTTGCGGTCATCGAGGATGTCGAACATCGGCGCGTATACCTGCCGGAATTGCTCGGGCTTGACCGCGGCGTTGACCACGGCGTCAATCTCCGCGTCACTGGGCCAGATGTCTGCCAGGCGGATCTCGCGGCCTTGCGCGTCTAGCCCCAGAACATCGCGTTCGATATCAAAGCGGATCGTTCCGGCAATAGCGTACGCCACGACCAGGGGCGGCGAGGCCAGAAAGGCCTGCTTGGCATAGGGATGAATGCGCCCGTCGAAATTGCGGTTGCCCGAGAGCACGGCCGTGGAATAGAGGTCGCGGTCGATGATTTCCTGCTGAATGACAGGGTCGAGCGCGCCGGACATGCCGTTGCATGTGGTACAGGCAAAGGCCACCACGCCGAAGCCCAGTTGTTCCAGCTCGGACAGCAGTCCAGCTTCTTCGAGATAGAGCGCAACGGTCTTTGATCCGGGCGCCAACGAGCTCTTGACCCAGGGCTGGCGCGTTAAGCCCGCACGGTTGGCATTGCGCGCCAGCAGGCCGGCGGCTATCACGTTGCGCGGGTTGCTCGTATTGGTGCAGCTGGTGATCGCGGCGATGATCACCGCGCCGTCGGGCATCTGGCCGGGTGTCTGTTCGACCTTGCCCGCGATGCCTTGTTCTGCCAGCGCAGAGACTGGCAGGCGGCGATGCGGGTTGGACGGGCCGGCCAGGGTGCGGACCACCGTGGACAGATCAAACTGCAGAACGCGCTCATAGCGGGCGTTGACCAGGCTATCTGCCCAAAGGCCGGTTGTCTTGGCATAGGTCTCGACCAGGTCGATCTGGCTCTCCTCGCGGCCGGTCAGGCGCAGATAGGCAATCGTCTGTTGATCGATGGCGAACATGGCCGCCGTGGCGCCATACTCGGGAGCCATATTGGAGATCGTTGCGCGGTCACCCAGGGTGAGCGCGGCGGCTCCTTCGCCGTAGAACTCCAGGTAGGCGCCGACCACTTTCTCCTTGCGCAGAAACTCGGTCAGTGTCAGCACCACGTCGGTGGCCGTGATGCTCGGTTCAGGCCGCCCTGTCAGTTGCACGCCGACGATGTCGGGCAGCCGCATCCATGAAGCGCGGCCCAGCATGACGTTTTCGGCTTCGAGTCCGCCCACACCGATGGCGATCACGCCCAGTGCGTCGACATGGGACGTATGGCTGTCCGTGCCGACCAAGGTATCTGGGTAGGCCACGCCGTCCTGGGTATAGATTACTGGCGACATGCGCTCCAGATTGATCTGGTGCATGATGCCATTGCCCGGCGGCACGATATCGATGTTACGAAATGCCTGCTTGGTCCAGTCGATGAAGTGAAAACGGTCCTCATTGCGACGGTCTTCCACTGCGCGATTCTTGGCAAAGGCGTCAGGATCGTTGCCGTCATACTCAACTGCCAGAGAGTGATCGACGATCAACTGCACAGGGACTACCGGATTCACCTTGGCGGGGTCGCCACCCTTGTCGGCGATGGCGTCGCGCAGGCCGGCCAGATCCACCAACGCGGTCTGGCCGAGAATGTCATGGCACACCACGCGGGCCGGATACCACGGGAAGTCGAGATCGCGGCGGCGTTCGATGAGCTGTCTGAGCGCATCGGTCAGCAGCGCCGGGTCGCAGCGCCGCACGAGGTTCTCGGCCAGTACGCGCGAGGTGTAGGGCAACCCATCGTAGGCGCCGCAGGAGATGGCCTCCACGGCGGCGCGGGCATCGAAGTAATCCAGGCGGGTTCCGGGCAGGGGCTTGCGATAGGAGTGGTTCATGCTTGGCTCTTGGGCTGCTTGCCTTGGGTGATTTGCTGCTCGATATTGAGGCGGGAGGCACGGATGTGCCGCCGCATCAGGATTTCGGCCAGTTCGCCGTCGCCATCGGCGATAGCGTCCAGAATGCGGTGATGTTCGGCATACGATTGTTTGGGCCGGTTGGGCGTATTCGAGTACTGGATGCGATACATGCGGGCGAGCTGATAGAGCTCATCGCAAAGCATGCGAAACAGCATCTGGTTGCCACTTCCCTTGACGATGCGATAGTGAAAGTCGTAGTCGCCTTCCTGTTGGTAATAACCCAGACCCGCCTGGAAGGCTGCATCTTTTTCGTGTGCATGCAGCACATCGCGCAGTTGCTGGACCTCTTGCGCGGGCATGCGGTCGGCCGCCAACCGGCAGGCCATGCCTTCGAGCGACTCTCGGATTTCGTAGAGTTCGCTCAACTCCTTGGGACTCAGGGATACAACCCGGGCCCCCGCGTGAGGCACCCGAACCAACAGGCGCTGCCCCTCCAGCCGGTGCAGCGCCTCGCGCAATGGGCCGCGGCTGACGCCATGGACGCGAGCCAGCTCGGGCTCCGACATTTTGCTGCCCGGTGCAATGTCGCCCTTGATGATGGCGGATTGCAGCTTGCGAAACAGCTGATCGGACAGGGTTTGGTTGTCTGCCGCCAGATCGGAAGGCGGAATGGGTTGATGCATTGTGTCGACAATATTATGAAATATTGGAAGGGTGACCGATGTTTTCCCGCGAAAATCGATCATATTGTCAACAATGTAGTGCCAAACGGCCACGGCTGCAAGCCGTCGTCTTATACGCGACGGTCGGACAGGGGCATCGTGGCCGATGGTGGTACGGGGCGCAGGTGCGACGCCCTGGCGCCTAGCGGTGTCCCAGGATGCGCTCCCAGCCACCGGTGCGGGGCAGGCCATTGAGCCGCTGCAACCGCCCTTGATCATCCAGATAGACGATGCCAGGGGTACCTCGGAAACCCAACTTCGCCATCAGGTCATGGTTCTGCGTCAGACGCGTACGCACTACCTCAGGCACGCTGGCCGCGGGTTTGATACCCCCCTGCCGGAAGTTGCGCTCGTTCTCGATCAGGGCCGCCGTGGGGTCGCTGGCACCAAGAATGGCTGCGGCTTTGGTGCTGCTGCTGGCGTTGATGATGCCAATGAGGATGTGGCGTAACTGCACCTTTCCTGCCTGTACCCACGGGCGGGCGGTTTCCGAGAAACGGTTGCAATAGGGGCAGTTCGGGTCACTGAAGGTGTAGACCACCCGGGGGGCATCCTGTCTGCCGTCGGCCACCCATGTCGCCTCGGAAAGGGCATGCCAGACGGTTTCGCTTTGACTGTTCGGGCGGCGCGGTTGGGGCTGTGCTGCTTCTGGCGAGGCTGTCGGCGTGACGACGTTTTGGCGTTCGCCGGCCATTGCGTACGTGGTCAAGGTGTGCTGACTCGCCATGGAGCCGAAGCCCGCGATGCACGCCGCCGCGCCGAGCAAGAGGGAGGCTATGGTTCTGGTCGATGACATGGCAACACTCCTATGCCTGGTTTGTTAGAGGGTGAGTGAGAAACACCGCGTGAGGCGTTACTCATGCGGCAAAGCGAACGATGTTTCGATTGCCGTGGCCGCGATGGCGACGCGCCTGGCGCCGCCCCGAGGCGGCCCTGCGCGGTGTCCGAATCACCGTCGCCGACCTGCAGTTGGACCTGGCGCCTGGTTGGGCGGTTCATCAGCGAGCGGGTAAGTCCGTCTGTTTAGGCTCGCTATCTCAGGCCGCACGGTATTGCCACGTACTCGACGCGGGTCGAAAGGGGCGCCTGGTGTTGGCGCGATCGGTTTCGAGCTGGCGGCAGCGCTCTGGTTGGCGCGGCGTCAGCCGAACGAACTAGGGGTTTTTTTCGCCTGCTTGGCCTGGCCTGCTACATTCCCCATCGCATCGCGGGCTGACATAAGACATAACGATCAGGAGACAGGGCGCTATGAGGTTGGAGGATCTCGAGGTATTCCGGCACGTTCATGAGGCGGGCTGACCTGCCCCCAGATTTAGTACGGCACCGACATAGAGCCCAGGGGTAAAAGACCTTCTTTCTGATGAGCCTGCACGAATTGCGCCGGCGTTAAATATCCGAGCGCGCTGTGAGGCCGATCGGTGTTGTACTCGACTCGCCAGTTTTCGATCAAGCTTTTAGCCTGTCGCAGGGACAAGAACCAGTGCTCGTTAAGGCATTCGTCGCGGAACTTGCCGTTGAAACTTTCGATATAAGCGTTCTCCACCGGCTTACCCGGCCGAATAAACGACAGCTTTACGCCTGCTTGGTAGGCCCAGGCGTCCAAGGCTCTTCCGGCGAACTCTGGCCCGTTGTCCACGGTAATAGATCGCGGCAGGCCACGCATCTCCGCCAGCCGTTGCAGCACCATGGCAACACGCAGTCCCGGCAACGACGTATCGACCTCGATGGCCAGGCATTCGCGAGTGTAGTCATCGACGATAGTCAAACAGCGGAATCGGCGGCCATAGGCTAGGCCGTCGGCCACAAAGTCCATTGACCAACTCTGATTCGGCGCGATTGCCGCTGGGCGAACCACGCGCTCGGTCATTAATGTCCTGACCGCCTCGCGTTTGGCCTGCGGGCTGACTACTTTCGGCTTAGCAGATCCTGAAGCGCCGCCTTGTCCAGCATCGACTCGGCCAACAGCTTCTTGAGCTTGTTGTTCTCCTGCTCCAGCTCCTTGAGCCTCTGAGCGTCCGACACCGTCATGCCACCGAACTTCGCCTTCCAGTTGTAGTACGTTGCCTCGGAGATTCCGTGCTTGCGGCACAACTCTGCGGGCTTGGCACCTGCATCGGCTTCCTTGAGCACGCCGATGATTTGCTCTTCCGTAAATCGTTTCTTCATTGCCATTCCTTTGGGAACGGACTCTACATCGATTTCGTACTAATCACGGGGAGCAGGTCACTACAACGCCAGTTCCGGGTCGATGCCCCCAACCAGGTCTGGGTGACCGACATTACCTACATCCGAACACACGAAGGTTGGCTCTATCTTGCCGCGGTATTGGATCTGTTCTCGCGGCAGATCGTGGGCTGGTCCATGAGCGATCGGATGACCCGAGAACTTGCCATCAACGCATTGCTGGCTGCGGTCTGGCGTCGTAAACCAGAGGCCGAAGTACTCGTGCATTCAGACCAAGGGAGTCAGTTCAGCAGTCATGACTGGCAAGACTTCCTGAAAGCCCATCGGTTGCGCCCCAGCATGAGCAGACGAGGAAACTGCTATGACAACGCCGTTGCTGAGAGCTTCTTTCAGTTGCTCAAGCGTGAAAGAATCCGACGCAAGATCTATTCCACTCGCGACCAGGCACGCGCCGATGTGTTTGACTATATCGAGTTGTTCTACAACCCACGACGGCGCCACAGCTATATCGGCCAGGTTTCTCCGGTAGAGTTCGAACGGCGCTACTTTTTGATGAACGGGACTGTCTAAGAAACCCGGGGCGATTCAATAGAGCAAAATTTGGAGCGGGAAACGAGTCTCGAACTCGCGACCTCAACCTTGGCAAGGTTGCGCTCTACCAACTGAGCTATTCCCGCAGGGGTTTTCGTTTTTTGAAAGCAGTTCAATGCGACACTGTTTTCACGAAAGACACGCATCTTACATGAAATTTTGATTTGTGCAAAGCGAGAAATTTTTCTGCTTTTTCGCTTTTGGCGCGTCATTGACGGCAGCCGGCGGTGGCAAATCAATCGTTCAAGTAATATGAGCGAAGACAGAAACTATAGCATAGCTTTTCTTGCCCATGTCAATTTCCCTCGTGCCAACGAACCAGGATTTGCGCGATTTGAATACGTTCCGGCTGGCGTCGCGCGCAGCTGCCTTTGTGACCCTCGACGATGAGGCACAGTTGCCTGCCGTGTCTGCCTGGCTAGCTCGTTACCCGGGATGTCTGGTTCTGGGTGGGGGCAGCAATGTGGTGCTGGGGGAGGTCTTGAGCGACCTGGTCGTCAAGGTGGGGCTACGCGGAATTCGCCTGCTCCAGACGCGCGATGATGCGTGGCTGGTGGAGGCTGCAGCGGGCGAGCGTTGGCATGATTTCGTCGCGCATTGCACCGAGCAGGGGTGGGCCGGACTGGAGAATCTGGCGCTCATACCCGGCACGGTAGGGGCGGCGCCGGTGCAGAATATCGGTGCATACGGGGTAGAGTTGGCCGATCGTTTCGACAGCCTGGACGCCTGGGATTTGCAACAGGGCAGGGCAGTGCGATTCGAGGCACGCGACTGCCGCTTTGCGTACCGGGATAGTGTGTTCAAGCAGCAGCCCGGTCGGTGGTTGATTACCCGGGTACGGTTTGCGTTGCCGCGCCCTTGGCGCGCCGTGCTGAACTACCCCGATTTGCAGCGCTGGCCAGCCTTGCAGCAGGCTGAAGTGGACGCGCGGACGATTTTTCAGGCCGTATGCGCCATCCGGCAGGCCAAGCTGCCCGATCCGGCGGTGATCGGCAATGCCGGCAGTTTCTTCAAGAACCCGTTGGTCGACGCCACCGTACGTGAGTCATTGTTGGCGCGATACCCCGAGCTGGTGTCCTACGCACAACCGGATGGCCGCTACAAGCTGGCTGCCGGCTGGTTGATTGACCAATGCGGCTGGAAGGGGCGTGATCTGGGCCCGGCCGGCGTGCACGACCGTCAGGCGCTGGTGTTGGTCAATCGCGGGGCGGCCACGGCGCGGGATATTCTGGCGCTGGCCGATGCGATTCGCACCGATGTGCAGGGCCGTTTCGGGGTCTGGTTGGAGCCGGAGCCTGTCGTGGTGGCATGACCGTCCACAAAGCAAGAAGCCGGCGCGTGCCGGCTTCTTGCTTTGGCGTATCAGGGCTCAGAGGCCGAGCACGGCCTGCATGTCGTAGAGCCCATTGCGTTTGCCGTCGAGGAACTTGGCGGCACGCACGGCCCCTTGCGCGTAGGTGGCGCGACTGCTGGAGCGGTGGGTGATCTCGATACGCTCGCCCGTGCCGCAGAAGTACACCGTGTGGTCGCCGACGATGTCACCGCCACGCACCACGGAGAAGCCGATGGTGCCGGGTTTGCGCGCACCGGTTTCGCCGTGGCGACTCCAGGTGGCCACGTCGGGCAGCGCGACATTCCAGGCCGACGCGACGGCTTCGCCCATGGCCAGGGCGGTGCCCGACGGGGCATCCACTTTGTTGCGGTGGTGGGCTTCGAAGACTTCGACGTCATAGCCGCTGTTGAGGATGCGAGCGGCCATGTCCAGCAACTTGAGGGTGGCATTGACGCCCACGCTCATGTTGGGTGCAAACACGATGGCGATCTTCTGGGCGGCGACTTCGATGGCCGCGCGGCCGGCATCGTCAAAGCCCGTGGTGCCGATCACCGTGCGGGTGCCGTGTTTCAGGCAGGCCTGAAGATGCTCCAGGGTGCCTTCCGGTCGAGTAAAGTCGATCAGGCAGTCGGCGTGAGCCAAGCTGTCCACGTTGTCGCTGATGAGTACGCCGGTCTCCCGGCCCAGGAAAGCGCCTGCATCCTGGCCCACGAAGGCAGAGTCTTTGCGGTCCAGCGCCACGGTGAGGTCAACTCCATCCGTGTTCAAGATGGCTTCGATCAGCATGTGGCCCATGCGGCCGCTGGCGCCGGCAATCGCGATACGCATTGTGTTTCCTTCGGCTTACTTGAGCGGTTCGGGCGAGCTGCCAGGCATGCCGGGAGTGCTGGTGGCTGGCTGGGTCGCGGTGTTGATTTGGATGTTCGAGTGAACCGGTTCCGTTTTCTCGGCCTGTTCGGCTCGCTTCTCAGCGGCGATTTCGGCGTTGTCGGCTTTCTCCAGGGCTGCGGCGTTGGGCAGGTTGATCTGGAAAGGCTGCAGCTCAGGTTGTTGGTCACCGTCCCAGCGGACGAGCCGGTCGTTTTCGAAGAAGACCGTGAAGTGGCGTTCCTGTGCTTTGCCGTAGCCGGGCTTGAAATAGTACGGATAGTCCCAGCGGTCGGCATGCAGCACGCTGGTCAGCGTCGGACTGCCCAGCGCAAAGCGGACCTGCTCGCGAGACATGCCGGGCTGCAATAGCGCGACTTGTTCCCGGGTGATCCAGTTGCCTTGCTGCATGTCCGCGCGGTACGGGAAGCCCCATTTTCCAGAAGAGCAGCCGGCCAGGGCCGCGGCCAGCACCAGGGTTCCCAGCACCGCCTTGACGGGCCGGGAGGGATTACGAGCAATTATGGACACTACGCGCCCCTATTATTGGAAACGGACAAAACCGTTATCATAAAGGTTTAAATAACGGATAGTTCCGCAAGGCAACACGAATTGAGGCGCTGGCCCGCTCGGTCTGAAAGATCGCCCCGCGACGACGGAGCGGCAATGCGAAATAGGGCCGCATTGTAGACTGCGGATGGGCCGGATGCCGGAGACTTGCCTCAGTGGACGGAGAGCGACTACATGAGCGACCAGAGCGAATTGAAAAACATGGGTTTGAAGGCGACCTTTCCCCGCCTCAAGATTCTGGACATTTTCCGCAAGTCGGACCAGCGTCACCTCAGCGCTGAAGATGTCTATCGCGCCCTCATCGGAGAGAGCGTCGAGATCGGTCTGGCAACGGTTTATCGCGTCCTTACTCAGTTTGAGCAGGCCGGCATCCTGAGCCGCAGCCAGTTCGACACGGGCAAGGCCGTATTTGAGCTCAACGACGGCGACCACCACGACCATCTCATCTGCACGAACTGCGGCAAGGTGGTTGAATTTTCGGACGTCGATATCGAGAAGCGTCAACACAAGGTCGCCAAGGACAATGGCTTTGTCCTCGAAAGCCACGCGATGGTGCTCTACGGCATGTGCTCGGACTGCCAGCGCAATTAAAGTTTTGGTGCCGCACTGAACCCGGCCTCGTGCCGGGTTTTTTTGTGGTTCATCGAGGAATACCGGGGAATGCAGACCGGATCTTGAGGAAGAAGTACTCCTGATCGCGGTAGCCGTAGGCGCGGCGCTTGATGACTTTGATGGTGTTGTTGATGCCCTCGACGATGCTGGTGTTGAGCCGGTGGCGACAGCGAGACAGAATCCCGTGCAGATAGGCTTTTAGCTTGAGCGCGAAGTGAGCCAAGGCGGCGATGCCGCTGCCCTGAGCCTGTTGCAGCCAGTGATCCCATGCCTGGCGGGCGTAGCCGGGGTGTTGGTAGAACCACAGCTGTTTGAGCTCATCGCGCATCAGATAAGCGGTGAGCAAGGGCTGGTTGGCCTGGAGCAACTCGTCCAACTTTACCGATTGGCACGGATCGAGGTTTTTGCGATTGCGCAGCAGTAGCCAGCGACTGGACTTGATCACCCGGCGGGCCGGCTTGTCGTGCCGCAACTGGTTCGCTTGGTCTACACGCACCCGGTCTATCACTTCACGGCCGTACTTGGCCACGACGTGGAACAGGTCGTAGACGATCTCGGCGTTGGGGCAGTTGGCCTGGATCTCCAGCTCATAGGCCGTCGTCATGTCGATCGCTACGGCCCGGATCTGCTGGGTGACCTGCTCCCCGTGATTAGTACGAAATCGATGTAGAGTCCGTTCCCAAAGGAATGGCAATGAAGAAACGATTTACGGAAGAGCAAATCATCGGCGTGCTCAAGGAAGCCGATGCAGGTGCCAAGCCCGCAGAGTTGTGCCGCAAGCACGGAATCTCCGAGGCAACGTACTACAACTGGAAGGCGAAGTTCGGTGGCATGACGGTGTCGGACGCTCAGAGGCTCAAGGAGCTGGAGCAGGAGAACAACAAGCTCAAGAAGCTGTTGGCCGAGTCGATGCTGGACAAGGCGGCGCTTCAGGATCTGCTAAGCCGAAAGTAGTCAGCCCGCAGGCCAAACGCGAGGCGGTCAGGACATTAATGACCGAGCGCAGCATGGGTGTTACCCGGGCCTGTGGGCTGGTAGGAATTTCGCGGTCGCTGTTTGCCTACGAGAGCACACGCTCAGGCGATGCTGCGCTGACCGAGCGCATGAAAGAGATGGCAGTGGCGAAACGACGCTACGGCTATCGGAGGATCCATGTGCTCTTACGTCGCGAAGGCTGGCAAGCAAATCACAAGCGAATCTGGCGGCTGTACAGTCTGGCAGGGTTAAGCGTGCGAAAACGAAAGCGTAAGCGAATCGCGGCGACCGAGCGCGTGGTTCGCCCAGCGGCAATCGCGCCGAATCAGAGTTGGTCAATGGACTTTGTGGCCGACGGCCTAGCCTATGGCCGCCGATTCCGCTGTTTGACTATCGTCGATGACTACACTCGCGAATGCCTGGCCATCGAGGTCGATACGTCGTTGCCGGGACTGCGTGTTGCCATGGTGCTGCAACGGCTGGCGGAGATGCGTGGCCTGCCGCGATCTATTACCGTGGACAACGGGCCAGAGTTCGCCGGAAGAGCCTTGGACGCCTGGGGGCCTACCAAGCAGGCGTAAAGCTGTCGTTTATTCGGCCGGGTAAGCCGGTGGAGAACGCTTATATCGAAAGTTTCAACGGCAAGTTCCGCGACGAATGCCTTAACGAGCACTGGTTCTTGTCCCTGCGACAGGCTAAAAGCTTGATCGAAAACTGGCGAGTCGAGTACAACACCGATCGGCCTCACAGCGCGCTCGGATATTTAACGCCGGCGCAATTCGTGCAGGCTCATCAGAAAGAAGGTCTTTTACCCCTGGGCTCTATGTCGGTGCCGTACTAAATCTGGGGGCAGGTCATCGGCGTTGGGGCAGTTGGCCTGGATCTCCAGCTCATAGGCCGTCGTCATGTCGATCGCTACGGCCCGGATCTGCTGGGCAACCCCAGTTGGCAGTTGTTCGAAGAAGGCTCTGGCCGTCTCGCGCGAGCGGCCATCACCGATCCATAGCACCTGACGGCGGATCGGATCGACAACGACCGTGGCATAACGATGGCCCTTGTGTAGAGCGAACTCGTCCATCGCTAGGTAGTGGATCTGGCTCCAGTCCGGCTCTTGGATCGCCCGTCGCAGCAGGGCCTTGTCCAGCGCCTTGACCGTGTGCCAACCCAGTTGGAAGAAGCGCGCCACGGCCAGAATGTTGCTGGACTCAAGCAACTGGCTGACCGCCTCGGCCAGCCGGTCGGTCACTCGCTGGTAACGGCCCAGCCAGCTCAGCCTCTCCAGATGCGGTCCACCGCACTGCTCGCACCAGACCCGCCGACGCGGCACTACCAGCGTCACTCGCAGCGCCATTAGCGGCAGATCCCGCACCCGGCGCGTGGTCGTCTCATGCACCTGCCGACATCGGTTGCCGCAGTGCTCGCAGTGCATCGTTCGCGCTGAAGGCTTCAGGTAAATCGTGACCGTCCGGCTCTCACCTTCAGGCCACACGACCCGCTCCACCCGATAACCTTCCCACCCACCCAACCTCTCGATCGTCTTGCGGTCCAGCATGATCCCGGCCTTGATCCTTGAAAAATCAAGGATCAAGCGTAACGGCAATCAAGCACGGCTCCACGCTATTCCGCGATGAACCTTTTTTGTGCGGGCGCGGGACGTCACGCCGTGTGGGTGTTCTGCAGCATCTCGCGCGCATGCTCGAGTGTGGTGGGCGTGATGGTGATGCCGCCCAGCATGCGGGCGACCTCTTCGACCCGCTCATCGGCGTCCAGCTCGGCAATGCGCGATCGCGTGATGCCGGCTTTTTCGCTCTTGCTCACACGGAACTGGTGATTGCTGCAGGCAGCCACCTGGGGCAAGTGCGTCACGCACAGCACCTGATGCCGCGCGCCCAGTTCGCGCAGCAGTTTGCCGACGACTTCCGCGACGGCTCCTCCCACGCCACTGTCGACCTCATCGAAGATCAACGTCGGCACGCGAGCAGCGCGGCTTGCGATGACCGAGAGCGCCAACGAGATGCGTGACATTTCGCCGCCGGAGGCCACTTTGGCCAAGGGCCGGGCCGAGGTGCCGGCGTGGCCGGCCACGAGAAACTCGACCGTCTCATTGCCTTGTGCGCTGGCCGGCCCGGCCGTCAGCGCCGCCTCGAAGCGTCCGCCACTCATGGACAGAGTCTGCATGGCACGGCTGACGTGTTTGCCCAGGTCGCCGGCGATTCGCTGCCTCGCCTGGCTCAGCAGTGCCGCTGCGCTGTCATATTGGGCCTGCGCGGCGTGGACTTGAGCGCGCAAGGCTTCGACATCGGCTGCGGCCTGCAAATGAGCCAACTGCTCGCGCAGACCGGTCCGCATCGAAGCCAGGCTCTCGGGTTCGGCCTTGAATTTGCGCGCCGTATCGAAGACTGCGCTCAGCCGTGCCTCGGCAGCGCTCAGGCGGTCAGGGTCCAGATCGACGCGGCTTAGGTAGTTATTCAGGTCGGAGATCGCTTCGCTCATGGCGATGCGGGCTGACTCCAGTTCTTCTGCAATGGCGTGCAGGCCGCTGTCGTGGCGCAGCATCTGTTGCAGTCGGTTGCTGGCTGCATTCAGGCGCGAGAGCGCAGAGTCGTGTTCGCCATCCAGCGCTTCGATGATCTGGCCCGCGCCATCGAGCAGGGACTGGGCGTGCGAAAGACGGCTGTGCTCGGCCTGCAGGGTATCCCACTCACCCTCGGCAAGATTCAGGCGATCCAGGTCGTCGAGCTGCCATTGAAGGCGCTCGCGCTCGACAGTGAGGGCGTCGGCGTCCCGTTCGGCGGTCTCCAGTTGGCGGGCCAGGCCACGCCAATGCTTCCAGGCCTGGGCCACAAGCTGGCGCAGCTCAGCATGTCCGCCGTGCGCATCGAGCAGATCGCGCTGGGCGTCTGGCCGCATCAGACTTTGATGAGCGTGCTGACCGTGGATGTCGACCAGCGTTTCACCCAGCTCCCGCAACTGCGTCACGGTAGCGGGCATGCCATTGATATAGGCGCGGCTACGTCCCTGGGCGTCGATGACCCGGCGCAGAGAAAGCTCTTCGGCGGGCTCGAGCTCGCGTTCGGCCAGCCAGGCCGTCAAATGCGCAGGAGTGTCAAAAATAGCCGTGATGTCGGTTCGGGCTGCGCCTTCACGCAGTACGCTGGCATCGCCGCGCCCGCCCAGGGCCAGGGCCAGGGCATCGATCAAAATGGACTTGCCAGCACCGGTTTCGCCCGTAAAAACGGTGAAACCGGAACCAAAATGAATGTCCGTCTGTTCAACGATGACGAAGTCGCGGATATGCAGGGTTCGCAACATAGCGGGCGCTGCCGGGATGGATTACTCGATGTTGTCGGTGGCCTGCGGCATCAGATTCCAATGCAGCTTGCGGCGCAGGGTGGAGAAAAAGCTATAGCCCTGGGGGTGAACCAGGCGGGCGGTATGCGGGGCGCGCTGCACGGTAATGCGGTCACCCAGTTGAAGATCCGACCAGGTCTGCATGTCAAAGTGGACCGAAGCACCTGTCTCGACGCGGCCGATGGCGGTCAGTGTCATGTTGAGCACGCCACTGTCAGGGATGACGATAGGGCGGTTGGACAGGCTTTGCGGCGCCACGGGCACCAGCACCATGGCATTGAGCCCGGGGTGCAGCAGCGGGCCGGCGGCCGACAGCGCATAGGCGGTTGAGCCGGTGGGTGTGGCAATGATCAGCCCATCGGCCCGCTGGGTGTACATGTAAACGCCATCGAGCTCGACGCGCATTTCGATCATGCCGCCGCGTCCGGCCCGATTGAGCACCACGTCGTTGAGCGCCGAGGCCGAATACATGTGGGCATCACCGCGCCAGACGCTGCCCTGAAGCAGCATCCGCTCTTCGATCTGGAAGTTGCCATCGAGTACGCGCGCCAGCGCATTGCGGGCATCTTGCAGCGGAATGTCCGTGATGAAGCCCAGCCGGCCATGGTTGATGCCCACCAGGGGCACGCCATAGGGAGCCAGGTGGCGCGCCGCGCCCAGAACCGTGCCATCGCCACCCATGACCACGGCCAGTGAGGCCGCCTCGCCGATTTCCTGCAAGGTGGCTTCGGGGTATTCATGCACGCCGGTATTGCGCGCCGTGTCGGCATCGACCAGAACACGCCGGCCGGCTTGCGTGAGCATCTCGGCGAGCGTGCGCAGGGGCGCGTCCAGGCCAGTGTCCTGGTAGCGTCCGATCAGGGCGACGATAGGAAAGTGCATGAGCGGGTTTCAGTGGATTCGTGAGGCGTATCAGGCGATTATATGGGGCCGCATATCATGTCGGAGGACAAAAATCGCCTCCTGGCTAAACTTTCCATAAAATAGTCTCATGGACGACCGCGCACGAGCTTTGCTGAAAGCGTTGATTGAACGCTATATCGCCGACGGGCAACCGGTGGGTTCTCGTACGCTATCGAAGGTATTTGACCTCTCTCCGGCCACTATACGCAACGTCATGGCGGATCTGGAGGAGCTCGGGCTGATACACAGCCCGCACACTTCGGCAGGCCGTGTGCCCACGCCCCGGGGCTATCGGATGTTCGTGGATTCGCTACTGGCGGTGCACCCGTACCAGTTCGAGCCGGCCAATATGTCAGAGCTGCTGCCCATGGTTGAACCCAGCCGTGCGGTCAATGCCGCAGCCGCTTTGCTATCGAATCTGACGCAGTTCGCGGGTGTGGTGCTCACCCCCAAGCGGGCGCAGGTGTTTCGTCAGATCGAGTTCGTGCGTCTGACCGACAAGCGTGTCTTGTTGATCATCGTCACGCCCGATGGCGACGTGCAGAACCGCATCATGCAGGTGCAGCGCGATTATGCCGAAAGCGAATTGCTCGAGGCGGGCAATTTTTTCAATCAACATTTCTCCGGCAAGTCCTTTGATGCGGTGCGGCGGACGCTCTCTACCGAGCTCACGCAGTTGCGCGAGGACATCTCCCGTCTGATGCAGGCCGCCGCCGAAGTGGGTGCCGAGGCGGCGGACGAGGGTGACTCGGTGGTGATTTCCGGCGAGCGAAAGCTGCTGGATGTCACCGATATCGCCTCGGATATGGACCGCTTGCGCAAGATGTTCTCGTTGTTCGAAAAGAAGACCGATCTGCTGCAGTTGCTGGACGTTTCCAGCCGCGCCCAGGGCGTGCAGATCTATATCGGTGGGGACTCGCAGTTGGTTCCCATGGATGAAGTCACCGTAGTGACGGCTCCCTATGGGGTGGACGGCCAGATCGTCGGCACGCTGGGCGTGATCGGGCCTACCCGGATGTCCTATGAGCGGGTGATACCCATTGTCGATATCACGGCCCGCCTGCTGTCGAACGCGCTCAGCCATAATCAATAATTCCAACCACGGCCTCGCGCCCGGAGACGTCAGTGTTTCTTCGCTTGTTCAAGTACTTGTGGCCTGAGCGCTTCCTGGCCGAGCCGGTCCGCGGCGACGATCCGTTCGACGACAATCCGCCGGCGCGCGAGCCTGGGCGGTCGGGCGTGCTTCTGGTCAATCTCGGCACGCCGGACACGCCTTCCGCGGGCGACATCCGCAAGTATCTGGGCGAGTTTCTCTCCGACCCCCGTGTGATCGAGATTCCCTCTTATTTGTGGAAACCGATACTGTATGGCCTGGTGCTGACCATGCGGCCGAAGAAGCTCGCTCCACGCTATGCGGATATATGGATGGAGGAGGGCTCGCCGCTCTTGGTCTACAGCCGGCAGCAGGCCGAGGGTGTGGCCAAGGTGTTGGCCAGTCGTGGCCTGGACGTACCGGTCGTTTTGGGCATGCGCTATGGCAATCCGTCGGTGGCCGACGGCATTGCGCGGTTGCGCGACCAGGGCTGCGACCACATCCTTACCGTGCCGCTTTATCCGCAATATGCAGCCAGCACGACCGCCACCGCCGTGGATGCGGTGACGCGCCACGCCGCGCGCCTGAGGGACCAGCCGGCGATGCGCTTCGTCAAACGCTTCTACGATGATCCTGTCTACCTCGACGCGCAGGCCGAACGCATTCGCGCCTTCTGGCAAGCGCAGGGCAAGCCGCAGAAACTGCTTATGAGTTTTCATGGCTTGCCGCGTTACTCGATCGAACTGGGCGACCCTTATTACCGGGATTGCCTGGATACGGCCCGATTGTTGAGGGAGCGCCTTGGGCTGGCAGCCGATGAGGTGGAGGTGTGTTTTCAGAGTCGGTTCGGTTCGGCGCGCTGGATGGAGCCTTATACCGAGCCCACCCTCAAGGAGTTGGCGCGTCAGGGGGTAAGCGAGGTCGATGTGGTTTGTCCCGGTTTCGTGGCGGATTGCCTCGAAACCCTGGAGGAGATCAATCAGGAGTGCCGGCAGGCTTTTATGCAAGCCGGCGGCAAGCGTTTTCGTTGCATTCCTGCGCTCAATGACAGTCCGCTTTGGGCCGAGGGGCTGGCCAGCCTCGTGCAAAGCCAATTGCAAGGGTGGCCGGTCAGCCGATCGTGAATCGCGTAAACTGAATACGGCTCTTACACGCATGGCGTGTGTAAGTATTGTCTATTGCACAACACCCTTTTCCAGGAGACGGCAAGATGACACCTCCCACCCGCCCCAGAGTAGGCACGTCGGGTGCGCCCGGCCACGACAACCTCGAGGAAGACGCGGTCGAGCGCGATCTTGACGAGGCACTGATGGAAAGCTTTCCGGCCAGTGACCCCGTCGCCATCACACCAGAAGAAGATCGACCGGATCCGGTCGACGAGGCGCTTAAAGAGTCCTTTCCTGCCAGTGATCCGCCGGCGCCGACTCAGCCCCGCAAAAAATAAGGTACCAGGGCCCTGTGCCCTGGTCTTTTTTTGCCTTTTCCCCCCTTGAAGCCAGAGAACTGGCCCTCATTTATGGGCTGATACCGTATTCATCCCTATTCTGGAGGACTCTCATGACGGCACCTCAAGAGCCTGTCGATCAAGACGCCAGCGCCGGCTTGCCCGCAGAAGACGTGCACGCTGAATTGGCCGCCGTGCGTGCCGAACTGGCCGCCGCCCAGGCACAGGTTCAATCTCAGCAGGAGCAGGTGCTGCGCGCCATGGCCGAAGCCGAGAACGTGCGCCGCCGTGCGCAGGAAGACGTCTCGAAGGCGCGCAAGTTCGGCATTGAGTCGTTCGCCGAGAGCCTGGTGCCGGTCAAGGACAGCCTGGAAGCCGCTCTGGCTCAGCCTGACCAGACCGTCGAGGCCCTGCGCGAAGGCGTGGAAGTCACGCTCAAGCAATTGGTCGGCGCCTTCGAGCGCAACATGCTCAAGGAAATTGCCCCGGCCCAGGGAGACAAGTTCGACCCGCACATGCACCAGGCCATCTCGTCGGTGCCTGCCGGACAGCCCGCCAATACCGTGGTGCAAGTGCTGCAAAAAGGCTACGCCATTGCCGATCGCACGCTGCGCCCGGCGTTGGTCGTGGTCTCGGCAGGCTGAGTGGCCTGAGAGGATGCAGCCATGAGCGGCTTTGATCCCAGTGCAGTGTTCGAAACGTTCGGCATGAAGCCGGTATCGAGCGCTAACTTCGATCAAGTCGTCGTCAACGCCACTGGCGATGACCTGCGCTGCGTCTTCCTCTGGGGTGAAGACTGCTACAACTGTAATGTTTTCAAGCAGACGGCGCTGTTGCATCGCGATGCGCTGCTGGAACTGGGGTTGAGTTGGTTCCAGGCGGATGTCTACGCTGACCCCGCGCTTGGTCAACGTTTTGGCCTGCACGGCGTACCAACCTTTGTGCTGTTCCGTGGTGGCAAGCGCCTGGGCCGGGTTACCGGATGGCCAGGTCTGCCGCAATTTAGCGGGGCCATCCGGCGGCTGCAAACCGGATCTTGAAAAACCCTGCGGTCATCCCCAGTTAGGCTGGGACTGTGATTCTTTCGATTACTTCGATCAATAACTGATTCTTCAAGGTATTCCTACCATGAGCAAAATCATCGGCATCGACCTGGGTACGACCAACAGCTGCGTGGCAGTCATGGACGGTGGCCAGGTCAAGATCATTGAAAACGCCGAGGGCGCGCGCACCACGCCCTCCATCGTCGCCTATATGGAAGACGGCGAGATCCTCGTGGGCGCCCCGGCCAAGCGCCAGGCGGTCACCAATCCCACGAACACTCTGTACGCCGTCAAGCGCCTCATCGGTCGCAAATTCGACGAAAAGGCAGTGCAAAAGGACATCCACCTGATGCCCTACAGCATCGTCAAAGCCGACAACGGCGACGCCTGGGTGGAGGTGCGCGGCAAGAAGCAGGCGCCTCCCCAAGTGTCGGCCGAAGTGCTGCGCAAGATGAAGAAAACCGCCGAGGACTACCTGGGCGAGCCGGTCACCGAGGCCGTCATCACGGTGCCGGCCTACTTCAACGACAGCCAGCGCCAGGCGACCAAGGATGCCGGGCGCATCGCTGGTCTCGAGGTCAAGCGCATCATCAACGAGCCGACCGCAGCCGCATTGGCGTTCGGCCTGGACAAGGCCGAGAAGGGCGATCGCAAGATTGCGGTCTATGACCTGGGTGGCGGTACGTTCGATATCTCCATCATCGAGATCGCCGACGTCGATGGCGAGATGCAATTTGAAGTGCTGTCGACCAACGGCGACACCTTCCTGGGCGGTGAGGATTTCGACCAGCGCATCATCGATTACATCATCGGCGAGTTCAAGAAAGAGCAGGGCGTGGACCTGTCCAAGGACGTCCTGGCTTTGCAGCGCCTGAAAGAAGCTGCCGAAAAGGCCAAGATCGAGCTGTCCTCCAGCCAGCAGACCGAGATCAACCTGCCGTACATCACGGCCGATGCCTCCGGTCCCAAGCACCTGAACCTCAAGATCACGCGCGCCAAGCTGGAAGCGCTGGTCGAGGAGCTGATCGAGCGCACCATCGAGCCGTGCCGCGTGGCCATCAAGGATGCTGGCGTCAAGGTTTCGGATATCGATGATGTGATCCTGGTCGGCGGTATGACCCGCATGCCCAAGGTTCAGGAAAAGGTCAAGGAATTCTTCGGCCGTGACCCGCGCAAGGATGTCAACCCCGATGAGGCTGTCGCCGCCGGCGCTGCCATTCAGGGTTCCGTGCTGTCGGGTGACCGCAAGGATGTGCTGCTGCTGGACGTGACGCCGCTGTCCCTGGGGATTGAAACCCTGGGTGGCGTGATGACCAAGATGATCCAGAAGAACACGACCATCCCGACCCGTTTCTCGCAGACATTCTCGACGGCGGATGACAACCAGCCTGCCGTGACTATCAAGGTCTTCCAGGGCGAGCGTGAAATCGCTGCAGGCAACAAGGGCCTGGGTGAGTTCAACCTCGAGGGAATTCCTCCGGCGCCGCGCGGCATGCCGCAGATCGAAGTCACGTTTGACATCGACGCCAACGGCATTCTGCATGTCTCGGCCAAGGACAAGGGTACCGGCAAGGAAAACAAGATCACCATCAAGGCCAACTCGGGTCTGTCGGAAGACGAGATCCAGCGCATGGTCAAGGATGCCGAGGCCAACGCCGAGGAAGATCACCGGCTGGCCGAGCTGGCGCAGGCCCGCAACCAGGCCGACGCGCTGGTGCATGCCACCCGCAAGTCGCTCACGGAGTACGGCGAGAAGCTGGAAGCCGCCGAGAAGGAGTCGATCGAGGCTGCCATCAAGGACCTCGAGAACATCCTCAAGACGGGTGACAAGGCCGAGATCGACGCCAAGGTGGAAGCCTTGTCGACGGCCTCGCAGAAGCTGGGCGAAAAGATGTACGCCGACATGCAGGCGCAGCAGCAGGCCCAGCAGCAGCAGGCGGCCGACAACGCCAAGCCGGTGGACGACAATGTGGTCGACGCCGACTTCAAGGAAGTCAAGCGCGACCAGTAATGGCCGAACGATGACGTGCGATACGCCCGGTAGCTGATTCCAGCTACCGGGCGCGCGCGTTGATGATTCAGAACATGGCCCGGCGACGGGTCCTCCCACCATGGCAAAACGCGATTACTACGAAGTACTGGGTGTGGCGAAGAATGCCAGCGACGAAGACCTGAAGAAGGCCTATCGCAAGCTGGCCATGAAGTACCACCCGGACCGCAACCCGGACAGCAAAGAAGCCGAGGAAAAGTTCAAGGAAGCCAAGGAGGCCTACGAGGTCCTGGGTGACGAGCAGAAGCGCGCCGCCTACGACCGCTATGGCCATGCCGGGGTCGACCCGAACGCCGCCGGCATGGGCGGCGGCATGGGCGGCGGCATGGGCGGCGGCATGGGCGGCGGCTTCGCCGATGCTTTCGGCGATATCTTTGGCGAGATCTTCGGCGCGGGTCGGCGCGGGGGCGGCGGGCCGCAGGTATATCGCGGCGCCGACCTGAAGTACGCGCTGGAAATCACGCTGGAGCAGGCCGCCAGCGGTTTTGACACCGAGATCCGCGTTCCCAGCTGGGAAAACTGCGATACCTGCCACGGCAGCGGCGCCAAGGCCGGCACCTCGCCCAAGACTTGCCGGACTTGCGGCGGTTCGGGCGCGGTGCGCATGCAGCAGGGCTTTTTCAGCGTCCAGCAGACCTGCCCGACCTGCCACGGCACCGGCAAGGAAATCACCGACCCCTGCCCGTCGTGCGACGGCGTGGGCCGTACGCGTCGCAACAAGACGCTGCAGGTCAAGATCCCGGCCGGCATCGACGACGGCATGCGCATCCGCTCCAGCGGCAACGGCGAGCCCGGCATCAACGGCGGCCCGCCGGGCGACCTGTATGTCGAGATCCATATCAAGCAGCACAAGATCTTCCAGCGCGATGGCGACGATCTGCACTGCGAGCTGACCATCCCGTTCACCACGGCGGCGCTGGGCGGCGAGCTGCAGGTGCCGACCCTGGGCGGCAAGGCCGAGATCTCGATTCCGGAAGGCACGCAGTCGGGCAAGACCTTCCGCCTGCGCGCCAAGGGCATCCACGGGGTGCGCGGCAGTTATCCGGGCGACCTCTACTGCCACGTGGTGGTCGAGACGCCGGTGCGCCTGAGCGACGAGCAGAAGGCCATCCTGCGCCAGTTCGAGGCTTCGCTCAACGACGGCGGCGGCCGCCATTCGCCGCAGAGCAAGTCCTGGACCGACCGCGTCAAGGAGTTCTTCAGCTGACGCATGCGGCGCCTGTCCCGCTGGGGGCGGTACCGTCCTGGCAGTCAGCCGTTCATGGCGTAGAGCAGTGTGCCTGTCCCAGCGGGGACAGGCACACTCTGTCGCGGATGTCAGTTTCCATCGGGGGGCAGGCTGGAAGTCAGCCGGTGCCAGTCCCCATGCGGCCCCTCAAGGGGTGGATTTCTTGGTGAAATCCCCCGCCACGGCGGTGCTGAACACCTCGGGCTTGAGATACTTGCGCAGCGCGGCGTTGACCTGGTCGGGCGTGAGCGCCTCGAGTTTGCGGTCCATGTCGGCCGACCACTGGAAGCTGCGGCCGGTCTGCATGTAGTTCACCCAGGTATCGGCCAGCACGTCATCCTGGGCGCGCGCCAGGTTGCGGTAGTTCAGCAGCGCCACGACGCCGTCGCGGACCTCCTGGTCCGTGAAGCCGTCCTTGAGGGCGCGGGCCAGCTCTTCCGAGATGGCCTTTTCCAGGCGTGCCCGGTTCTGCGGCGCGTAGATGGCGTAGATCGTCCAGTTCGCGGACGGCTCGTACGACGACACCGACAGGTTGCTGCGCACGTTGTACGACAGGCCTTCGGTTTCGCGCACGCGGTGCCACAGGCGCGAGGTTTCCGAGGTGCCGAGCAGGAAGTTGGCCAGGTACAGGGCGGGGTAGTCGGCGTTGGTGTCCTGCAGCTGCAGCGGCATGCGCGAGATGTAGAAGGCGTTGGCCTTGTCGGGCGTGGCGATGTCGAATTGCTGCGCGGGCACGGCGCGGTAGGGATCCGGCAGGCGGGTATAGGCGGGTGCGCTGCGCCAGCCGTCCAGGCCCTTGCGCAGCACGGCCTCGACCGCGGCGGGATCGAATTCGCCCACGGCCGAGAACTTGATCCGGCCGGCGCCGTACAGCTTGCCGCTGACCGCGGCCAGGTCGTCGCGCGACAGGCTGCGCAGCTGCTCCAGGGCTTCGTCGAAGGTGGGCACGTACCGCACGTCGTCGGCCGGCCACGGATTGTTGTGGCGTGCCAGGGCACGCGAGGCCAGCGCGGTCGGGTCGGTCATCGCGTCCTGCACCATGGTGATGGCCTGGCGCTTGTATTCCTCGACCTGGTCCTGCGGGAAGCTGGCGTTGCGCACCACATCCAGCACCAGCGCCATCACGTCGGGCAGGTTCTTGCCGAGCGTGGAGATGTTGACCACCAGGTTGGTGCCGCTGCCATTGATGGTGGCTTCGGCCTGCAGCTGATCCAGGCGGTCCTGGATGGCCTGGCGCGACAGCTTGTCGGTGCCGCGGTCGAGCAGGGCGGCCGCGGCGGCCAGCGGCACGCGCTGGCCGCGCAGCGCTTCGGCGTCGCCGAACTGGATCAGCAGTTCGGCCTGCACGCGGTCGCCGCGCGTGGCCTTGGGCAGCAAGGCCAGTTCGACCTGGCCGTTGGGCAGGTCGAGCGTGCGCCGCAGGGTGCGCTTGTCGATATTGGCTGGCGACGGATCGAAGGCCTCGACGGCCTTGAAGTTCGGGTCGCCCTTGTAGTCCTTGAAGACGGCCGCCAGGTCGGCGCGCTGCGCCAGCGGCGCGCGCTGCGGCTTTTCGGTGGGAATGTAGCGGCCTTCGGTGCGATTGCTGCGCACCAGGTAGGCGACGGCGGCGCGCTGCACGTCGTCCAGCTTGGCCTCGCGCACGCGGTCGCGCTGCAGGAAGAACAGGCGCCAGTCGCCCGAGGCAATGGCTTCCGACAGGGCCACGCCAACCTTCTCCGGATCGGCATAGGTCTGCTGCCAGGCGGTCAGCCACTTGCTGCGGGCGCGCTCCAGTTCCTCCTGGCTGAACGGTTTGCTGGACAGGGATTCGAGCGTAGCGGTCAGGGTCTGCAGCGCCTTGTCCTGGTCCATGCCGGGTTGCAGCTGGGCGCCGAACATGGCCAGGCCGGGGTCGAGCTGGTCCATGGTGAAGCCGAATACGCCCGACGCCAGCTTGGTGGGGACCAGCGCGTGGTACAGGCGGCTCGACGGCGTGTCGGCCAGGATGGTGGCGGCCAGGTCCAGCCCGACGAAATCGGGGCTGCCGGCGGCGGGCAGGTGGTACATGGCGGCCACCAGCGGGGTGCCGCCGGCGCGGCGCAGCGTCACCGAGCGCTCGCCGTCCTGGACCGGCTCCACGGTGTATTCGGGCGGCAGGGTGCGCTTGGGCTTGGGCAGCTTGCCCAGCGAGGACTGGATATCGGCCAGGGCCGTCTGCGGATCGAACTTGCCCGCGACGATCAGCACGGCGTTGTCGGGCTGGTAATACTCGTGGTAGAAGGCGCGCAATTGCGCGATGTCCACGTTCTCGACGTCGCTGCGCGCGCCGATGGTGCTCTTGCCGTAGTTGTGCCACTGGTAGGCGGCGGCCTGCATCTTCTGCATGAGCACGCGGAACGGGTTGTTCTCGCCGCTTTCCATCTCGTTGCGGACCACGGTCATCTCGGAGTCGAGGTCTTCCTTGGCGATCAGCGAGTTGACCATGGCGTCGGCCTGCCAGCCCAGGTACCACTTGAGGGTTTCGGGATTGGCCGCGAAGCTGGCGAAGTAATTGGTGCGATCCGACGAGGTGGAGCCGTTGGCCTGCAGGCCACGGCGCGAGAACTCGCCCAGCGCGTTGCGGATGGCGGGCGTGCCCTTGAACAGCATGTGCTCGAGCAGGTGGGCCATGCCGGTCTGGCCGTAGTTCTCGTTGCGCGATCCCACCAGGTACGTCATGTTGACCGTGGTGGTGGGCTTGGACGCGTCGGGCGCCAGCAGCACGCGCAGGCCGTTGGCCAGGCGGTATTCGGTAATGCCCTCGATCGAGGACACTTCCGAGACGCCCGCGGGGAGCGACGCGGCGCCGGCCTGGAAAGCCAGGAACGACGACACTAACAATGCATTCAGGCGGCGCGACAGAAGCGGCAGGCGCATGGGGATGACCTCGAAACTAGCGGAATCCGTTGGAGTGTATACGTTTCGATTGGTTCACCCGGGCCGGGACGCGCGCGGAGCCGGCTGGCCGCGCCGCCATGCTGCGGCACGGCATGGATTATGGGGACGGGGGAGTGATTTGAAGACAGGGCTGGCACGGGTGTAAGCTAAATGTCCGATATGGTTTCCTCTAGTCTGATGGGATGCGCGACAGCCTTTCCTGGCTTCCCGTCCTTCGCCCCCACTCCGCCTTCCGTGCGCTGTGCCGGCGCTTGTTTGCTCGCGCCTTCGCAGCCGGCCCGACGCCGGCGCTCACTCCGGAGGATCGATTCATGCTGACCGATATCGTCACGCGCGCCCTGTCCCAGTTGCTTGGCAATTCCCTGTCGGGCGACGTCATCAAAGGGCGCTTTCGCTACGCTTATGCCAGCGATGACGGCCGTTTTGTGGCCATCCTGGGCCATGACCTGACTACTTATGTGGTGGATGTCGATGCACAGCGCTACTTCGCGGAGTGCGCTGGCGTGCCGTGCGGATTCGCCGGGCACGTGCTTGAGATGGAGGGCGCGCAGGAGCATGGCCACCCCTGGCCCGCCGTCAATGATCTGTTCGACCTGGACATGGACGGCGATGAAATCGCCTGGCGCCGCTGTCCGGGAGCCGTGGCCCTGGCGGCGACGCGGCAGGCGCAAAGCCGCGTGGCCTGAGCGGCGGGCGGGGCGAAACCTTGCTGCGGGCGCTGATCGAGCGGGCCCGCCTGCAGCAGGTCCACGTGCTGGTGGGCGGGATCGACGCCACCAACGCCGGCAGCGTCGCGCTGCACCGCAAGCTGGGGTTCTTGCACGCCGGCACGATCACGCAGGCCGGATTCAAGTTCGGGCGCTGGCTCGACCTGGCGTTCTATCAGCTGACGCTCGACACGCCCCTGCGGCCGGTCGACGGCTGAACGCTATTTGGACAGCTGGCGCATGGCCTGTTCCAGGCCCGCCACGGTGACCGGGTACATGCGGTCCTGCATGATGTCGCGCAGCAGGGCGATCGACTGCCTATAGCGCCAGGACGCGGTGGGCTCGGGGTTGAGCCAGGCGGCCTTGGGCCAGGCGTCGAGCAGCCGGCGCAGCCAGACCGCGCCGGCCTCCTTGTTGTAGTGCTCGACCGAGCCCCGGGCTGCAGGATTTTGTACGGGCTCATGGTGGCGTCGCCGACGATGATCAGGCGCCAGTCGGCGTTGTACTTGCGCAGGACGTCCCAGGTTTCGAAGCGCTCGTTCTGGCGCCGGCGGTTGTTCTGCCAGAGGTTTTCGTACGGGCAGTTGTGGAAGTAATAGACGTCGAGGTGGCGGAACTCGCTGCGTGCGGCCGAAAACAGTTCCTCCACGCGCGCGATGTGGTCGTCCATGCTGCCGCCCACGTTCAGCAGCATCAGCACCTTGACGGTATTGCGGCGCTCGGGCACCAGCCGCAGGTCGAGGTGGCCGGCGTTGCGCGCCGTGCTGGCGATGGTGTCGTCCAGGTCCAGTTCCAGGTCGGCGCCCTGGCGCGCGAAACGGCGCAGGCGCCGCAGCGCGACCTTGAAGTTGCGCGTGCCCAGTTCGAGCTGGTCGTCGTAGTCGCGGAACTGGCGCATGTCCCACACCTTGACCGCGGTGCGGTTGCCGGCCGAATCGCCGCCGACGCGGATGCCTTCCGGGTGATAGCCGCCGTTGCCGAACGGCGAGGTGCCGCCGGTGCCGATCCACTTGCTGCCGCCCGCGTGCCTTTCCTGCTGTTCCTCGAGGCGTTGCTTGAACAGTTCCATCAGCTTGTCCCAGCCGTGCGCTTCGATGGCGGCCTTTTCTTCGGGCGTGAGGGTTTTCTCGAATTCCTTGATCAGCCAGTCCAGCGGGATGTCGCGGTCGGCGGGCAGGGCGGCGGCGATGCCGCGATAGTAGGCGCCGAATGCGGCGTCATAGCGGTCGTAGAGGCTTTCGTCCTTGACCAGCGCGGTGCGCGCCAGGAAGTAGAAATCGTCGAGCGTGGGCGCCATCAGGCGCTGGCGCAGCGCCTCGAGCAGGGTCAGGTACTCCTGCACCGACACCGGCAGCTTGTGGGCGCGCAGATGATAGAAGAAATCGATTAGCATGGGGCAGGGCCTGGCGTGGCGTCAGCGGCGCTGGGCGCCGCGCGCCATGGCGCCCAGGCGCTCCAGCAGATGCACGTCCTGCTCGTTCTTGAGCAGCGCCCCGGCCAGCACCGGCACGGCGGTGGCCGCGTGGGCGTCGATCTCGGCGGCCGGGATCGCCTCGGCCAGCAGCAGGCGCAGCCAGTCCAGCAGCTCGGAGGTCGACGGCTTTTTCTTCAGGCCCGGCGCTTCGCGCAGCGCGAAGAAGGTATCGAGCGCGGCGCGCAGCACGTCCTGGCGGATGTCGGGGTAGTGCACGCCGACGATATCGCGCATGGTGTCGCGGTCCGGAAAGCGGATGTAGTGGAAAAAGCAGCGCCGCAGAAAGGCGTCGGGCAGGTCTTTCTCGTTGTTGGAGGTGATGATGACCAGCGGGCGGTGCCGCGCTTGCACGGTCTGGCGCGTCTCGTAGACATGGAATTCCATGCGGTCGAGTTCGCGCAGCAGGTCATTGGGGAATTCGATGTCGGCCTTGTCGATCTCGTCGATCAGCAGGACGACCGGTTCGGGTGCCTCGAAGGCCTGCCACAGCGTGCCCTGCACGATGTAGTTGCGGATGTCGCGGACCTTCTCGTCGCCCAGCTGCGAATCGCGCAGGCGCGAGACCGCGTCGTATTCGTACAGGCCCTGGTGCGCCTTGGTGGTGGACTTGATGTGCCATTGCAGCAGCGGGCGGTCCAGCGCGCGCGCCACTTCCTCGGCCAGCATCGTCTTGCCCGTGCCGGGCTCGCCCTTGATCAAGAGGGGGCGCTGCAGCGTCAGCGCGGCGTTGACGGCCAGCTTCAGGTCGTCGGTGGCGACGTAGCGGTCGGTACCTTCGAAACGGGCCGATTGGGCGGGGGCGGAAGAGGAGGACGCGGACGTGGGCATGGAGTGGCAGTCAATGAGGCGCGACAGCGCCGAGGCATGATAAGGAATGGTCTTGCGGCAATTATCGTACAATCGCAGGGTTTTGCGACCGGCTAGGGATTTTTACCCGGTGTCTTGAAGAAGAAGTTCTCCTTTCGTATTCAGCCATACAAGAGCCATTATGAAGTTGCGAATTTCGATGACGCGCACGGTTTCCGTGCTGGCAGTATTGGCGTCCTGTGCGATCGCCGGTCCGGCGGCCGCGCGGCCGACGCGGCGCCGGTCGGCAACGCGCAGAACGCCCGTGACAAGGTGTCGATGTGCATTGGCTGCCACGGCATCCCGGGCTACAAGGCCTCGTTCCCCGAGCTTTATCACGTTCCGATGATCGCTGGCCAGAATGCCAAGTACATCGAAGCGGCGCTCAATGAGTACAGGAAGGGCGCGCGCAGCCATCCGACGATGGACGCGGTGGCCGGCAGCCTGTCCGACCAGGACATCGCCGACCTGGCGGCCTACTACTCATCTCTCAAGTAATCGGGGCAGACCATGAAACGCTTTACGTTTGCCCTTGCGGGCATAGTTCTGGCGACCGCCGGCGTCTCGGCGCAGGCCCAGGATGTGGTGGCCGGCAAGGCCGTGTTCGACAAGTTCAATTGCGCGTCCTGCCACGGCGCCGATGCCAAGACCAGCGTCCAGCCGGAGTATCCGGTGCTGGCCGGCCAGCATGCCGATTACCTGGCGCATGCGCTCAAGGCCTACAAGCGTGGCGCCGCGGGCAGCGCGGCCACGGCCAACGTGCGCAAGAACCCGATCATGGGCGCGTTCGCGGCGCAGCTGTCGGACCAGGACATCCGCAACGTCGCGGCCTGGCTGGCGGCGCAGCCCAGCGACCTGGGCGTGCGCCAGTAAGCGGCGCCGGCGGCGCCGGGCAAGCCCCCGATCCGGGGGCTTTTCCTTTTCTAGCGCTCGGCGCGCTGGCGGATCAGCTCGATGTAGGCGTCGCTGTCGAGCGGCGTACCCAGGCGTTGAGCCTCCCATACCACCTGGCCCAGGCATTCCATGATTTCATGGGCGGCCTGGTGCGCGTCGCCGCGGCCGACCAGGCGCTGGTACGCCGCGCGGATGCCGCGCGGATGGTCGATCGACAACTGCTCGGCGATCGCCAGGTGCATGGACAGGTGCAGGAATGGGTTGGTGCGGCCGTGCTCGACCGGGTACTCGGCGGTCATGGCCTCGGGGCTTTCGAGGTCGCCGTGGTACTCGGGATGTTCGAGGATCCAGTCCAGCGCCATGGATTCGAGCGGGGTCAGGACCTCGGTGGCGCGGTGCTTGCGCCAGGTTTCGATAAAGAATTCGCGAACCTGGTCGCGGGAAGGATTGAACATCGGCGCTTCAAAGACAGGCGGGAAGGATAGGCCATTTTACCGCCTGCCGGACCCCCTGCCGGGCGCGCCGGGCCAATGCGATATAGAATTGAAGGTTGTCCGCCATCCGGCCCGGGTTGCTTTGCGTGGTTACAAACGTGCATCTCCGGCAGAAACACGGTCAGGCGAGCGGTAAAAACCACCCGGAGCAACTGGAGCATTCATGTCCTATCAACATATCAAGGTTCCCACTGGGGGCCAAAAAATCACGGTCAACGCCGATTACTCGCTGAATGTGCCCGATCAGGTCATCATTCCGGTCATCGAGGGGGACGGTACGGGCGCCGACATCACGCCGGTGATGATCAAGGTCGTCGACGCGGCCGTGCAGAAGGCCTATGCGGGCAAGCGCAAGATCCACTGGATGGAAGTCTACGCCGGCGAGAAGGCCACCAAGGTCTACGGCCCGGACGTCTGGCTGCCCGAGGAAACCCTCGACGCCGTCAAGGACTACGTGGTGTCGATCAAGGGTCCGCTGACCACGCCGGTCGGCGGCGGCATCCGTTCGCTGAACGTGGCGCTGCGCCAGCAGCTGGACCTGTATGTCTGCCTGCGCCCGGTGCGCTACTTCAAGGGCGTGCCCTCGCCGGTGCGCGAGCCCGAGAAGACCGACATGGTCATCTTCCGCGAGAACTCGGAAGACATCTACGCGGGCATCGAGTACATGGCCGAGTCCGAGCAGGCCAAGGACCTGATCCAGTACCTGCAGACCAAGCTGGGCGTGACCAAGATCCGCTTCCCGAACACCTCGTCGATCGGCATCAAGCCGGTTTCGCGCGAAGGCACCGAGCGCCTGGTGCACAAGGCGCTGCAGTACGCCATCGACAATGACCGCGCCTCGGTGACCCTGGTCCACAAGGGCAACATCATGAAGTTCACGGAAGGGGGCTTCCGCGACTGGGGCTACGCCCTGGCCCAGAACGAGTTCGGCGCGCAGCCGATCGACGGCGGCCCGTGGTGCAAGTTCAAGAATCCCAAGACGGGTCGCGAGATCATCGTCAAGGATTCGATCGCCGACGCCTTCCTGCAGCAGATCCTGCTGCGTCCGGCCGAATACGACGTGATCGCCACGCTGAACCTGAACGGCGACTACATCTCCGACGCGCTGGCCGCGCAAGTGGGCGGCATCGGCATTGCCCCGGGCGCCAACCTGTCGGATTCCGTGGCCATGTTCGAAGCCACCCACGGCACCGCGCCGAAGTACGCGGGCAAGGACTACGTGAACCCCGGTTCCGAAATCCTGTCGGCCGAAATGATGCTGCGCCACATGGGCTGGACCGAGGCCGCCGACCTGATCATCGCCAGCATGGAGAAATCCATCCTGTCCAAGAAGGTCACCTATGACTTCGCCCGTCTGCTCGAAGGCGCCACCCAGGTGTCGTGCTCGGGCTTCGGTCAGGTCATGATCGACAATATGTAATTGCTGTAAGGCTTCAACCGCATCAGCCGAGAAACCCGCGCCCCTATGGGGGTAGCGGGTTTTTTGCCGAATGGGCAACGGCCATCCGGGGCCGGCATGACCCTGCCAGGCCCATAGGTATGTAACTTTTCGTTGTGAAATTTCCAGTTTTGCGTTTCAAATTTTATCCGGGGGACGTTGGCTCGGACGATAGAGAACATGGCTAAACCTGCTTCCGATATGCCCCCCTACGACAAGGCGGCCGCGCTGCGCGGCCTGGCCGGCGCACGCCGTGTGGCGCTGCTGATGGCGCCACGGCTGGGCGACACGCTGCTGATGATGAACATGGCCCGCAACCTGGCCGCGCACGGCCGCGAAGTCAGCATCTTCGGCGACTATATCCACGGCTTGCGCGACTGGTTCCCGGGCCTGGATATCCGCCCATCGCTGTCCGAGGAGCAGGCCGGCCAGGTGCTGCCCGGCTACGATTGCGCGGCCCAGATGCATGTGGGCTGGCCCTACGCGCTGCATGCGCACCAGCCGAACTATTTCTATTACGACGCGCATGTGGCGATTACCGGGCGCGGCTTCGTGAAGCTGTTCCAGATCCGCGATTTCTGTCGCGAGCAACTGGGGCTGGCGCAGGCCGGCGCCGATAACGGCTTGCGGCCGCCGCCGCAGGTGCAGCCGCACCGCAGCCATCCGCGCCGGGTGGCGCTGCATCCCACGTCGACGGGGCCCAGCGGTGCTGGGCGCCGCGCCATTTCAAGGAGCTGGGGCTGCGCCTGCTGCACGAGGGCTACGAGCCGAACTACATCGTCGCGCCGCACGAGCGGGCCGAGTGGAGCTGGGTGCTGGACCATGGCCTGCATCTGCCCCAGTTTCCCTCTCTGTCCGAGGTGGCGGGCTTCATCCATGCCTCGGGCTGGTTCATCGGCAACGAGTCCGGCATCGGCCACCTGGCTTCCAACGTGGGCGTGCCCACCCTGTCGCTGACCGGCAGGCCCACCCGCACGCGCGCCTGGCGGCCGGCCTGGTCGACCTCGCGCATCGTCTACCCGGCTCTGATTCCCGGAGGCCGCTGGCGCGATCGCCTGTGGCGCGAGTGGCTCTCGCCGCGCCGCGTCATGTCGGCATTCCACAAGCTGCAGGCGGACGACCGGCGGCAGCCCGTGGGGGTGCCTTGGGGAAAAATCTGAGGCGATGGTGCACTGGCGCCGCGCTCAACGGTCCTAGGTGGATGTGGGATTCCGTTTCGGGTTGAGGCCGGTCCGGTATTTGCTTCTACACTGCTGCGGCGCTCAGTGCCCGATATGAAAGCGTCCCCTGTTTTTCTGCTCTTGATGCCATGCCTGTTGTCCAATTGAAAATCTTCGCCGTTCTTGCCCTGTTGATACCTGCGCTGGCGCTGGTCAGCAAAGGCGGGGGCGTCGCCGTGTTCTACACGCTAGCCGTACTGACGTCGCTCGCAATCATGGTCTACGCCGGCCGTGGTCGCGCACAGCCGTCCTGGCGCGACCTGGCCTGGCCCGGCGCGGTGCTGGCGGTGCCCTTGCTGTCGATGCTGGTCACCAACGCCTACCTCGGTATCTGGAGCGGTTCCGAGTTCGAGAAACTGCTGCGGTTCGCGCTGGCGCTTCCCCTGTTCTGGGTACTGCTGTGCGTGCCGCGCCCATGGCTGCAACAGATCCAGTGGAGCCTGCTGTTCAGCGCCTATGCCGGCGCGATCATGCTTTATGTCATCGTCGGCTGGTACGGCGGGCGCATGCAGGTCAGCTTCTACGGCGCCGAGTACAACGCCGTGGCCTTCGCCAATCTGACGCTGTTCTTCGGTTTCGCCTCGCTGTTGACGCTGGGCTGGCGGCTGACGCCCTGGCCCGGCCTGGAAGCGCTGTTGAAGGTGGGGGCGGCATGCGCCGCGGTGTATGCGGCCCATGTATCGGAGACGCGCAGCAGCTGGATGCTGCTGCCGGTTTTCGGGCTGGTGTTCCTCATGTCCCGCCGTGTCTGGAGCCTGCGCAGGAAACTGGCCGTGGGCCTGGTGCTGGTCGCGGCGCTGGCGGTGCTGGCGGGGGTGATGCTGTCCTCGCAGGGAAACCGGATGCACAAGATCCTGACGGATCTACAGCGCTATACCGTGCAGAACGATCGCAATACGTCCGTGGGCATACGCCTGCAGCTGTGGCATGCCTCGTGGATGATCTTCCAGGAGGCGCCGGTGCTGGGGGTGGGGCCGCGCAATTTCCGTGCCGAGCTGGCCAAGCTGCGCGACCAGGGCGTGGTCACGCCGGAGGTCGCCAGCGGGTACGGCGAACCCCACAATGATTTCATGGCGGCCATGGCCGGCTACGGCCTGCTCGGCCTGCTGAGCATCCTGTTGCTGTATCTCGCGCCGGCCTGGGTGTTCCTGCGCCGCATGGCCAGCGACGACCGCGTCATACGGACGGGCGCGCAGATCGGCCTGTTGTTCTGCCTCGGTTATTGCGCTTTCAGCCTGACCGAGATGATGTTCCGCAACATGCGCAGCGTGCCCATCTACAGTGCCACGCTGGTGCTGCTGCTGGCGCTGACCGCGCCGCGCGCAGCCTAGCTGGGCGGCTATTCGCCCGCGTAGCGGTAGCCCACGCCGATTTCCGTCAGCAGGTAGCGCGGCCGGGCCGGATCGGCTTCCAGCTTCTGCCGCAGGTGGCCCATGTAGATGCGCAGGTAATGGTGGCTTTCCACATGGGACGGCCCCCATACCTCGCGCAGCAGTTCGCGGTGCGTCATGACCTTGCCGCGCGATGCCACCAGCGCGGCCAGCAGCCGGTATTCGATCTGGGTGAGGTGTACGTGCTCGCCCGCGCGGGTGACGACGCGTCGGGCCAGGTCGATCTGCACGTCGCCGAAACCGGCCTGCGCGGCATTGCCGGCGCCGCCGCGGGCGTGCCGGCGCAACAGCACGCGCAGGCGCGCCAGCAGTTCGCCGACGCCGAACGGCTTGGTCAGGTAGTCGTCGGCGCCGGCATCCAGGGCAGCGATCTTGTCGCCTTCGCTGCTGCGCGCCGACAACACCAGCACCGGCAGTTCGGTCCAGCCGCGCAGTTCGCGCAACAGCGCCATGCCATCCTCGTCGGGCAGGCCCAGGTCCAGCACCACGGCATCGGGCTGGCGCGTGCCGGCCTCGATCAGCCCTCGTCTCACGGTGTCGGTCTCGTGGACCTCGCAGCCTTCGGCTTCGAGCGCGCTGCGCACGAAGCGGCGGATATGGGCATCGTCTTCGACGATCAGTACGGTGGGCGGTAATCGGGCATGGCGGGTCAGGCGGGTTCGGGGGCACGGCCGGCGGCGGGGTCAGCGGCAGCGCGAAGACGAAGCAGGCGCCGCGCAGGCGCCGGGCCGGCTCGACCCAGATGCGGCCCTGGTGGGCGTCCAGGATGGCGCGGCATACCGCCAGCCCGAGGCCTGCGCCGGGGGGGCCGACTCGCGCTGGCCGCGCGCGAATTTCTCGAAGATCCGCTGGCGGTCGGCCAGGGCGTCGATGTGGATGGCACTGCCGGGCGGCGTGTATTTGGCGGCATTTTCCAGCAGGTTGCACAGCACCCGTTCGATCAGGATGCCATCGCATTTCACCAGCGGCAGGGCAGAAAGCGGCGCGACCGTGACGGGGCGATCCTGCAGCGCGGCGTTCATGGCCGCCAGGGCCGAGCCCACCAGTTCCTCGACCGATTGCCATTGGCGCCGCAGCGGCGCATCGTGGCTTTGCAGCCGCGCCATGTCCAGCAGGTTGACGACCAGCGCGTGCATGCGCCGCGCCTGGTCCTGCATGGCGGCCACGGTTTCGAGCGCGGCCGGCGTCATGGCGGCGGGCGAGCGCTGCAGGGTCTCGGCCATGCCGAGCAAGCTGGTCAGCGGCGTGCGCAGATCGTGCGAGACCGCCGTCAGCAGGGCGTTGCGCAGGCGTTCGGATTCGATACTGAGCAGCGCCTGCTGGGCGACTTCCACATAGTGCAGCCGTTCGATGGCGATGGCGATCAGGGTGGCGTAGGCGTCGAGCTGGCGGCGCGCCGGCGCCGCGCTGTAGAGCGGCGGGCCGGCGTGGTGCAGGGCCAGCACGCCGCGCACCCGCATGGGCGCGCGCAGGGACAGGTACAGCACGGGGCTGTTCGACAGGGTGTCGGTGCCGGCGCCGCAGGCCTGGCCGTGGTCGAAGGCCCATTGCGCCAGCGTGGGTTCGAGTGCCGCGTCGCCAGCGCCGGGCGCCAGCCGCAGCCGGTCGTCCAGGCCCAGTATGTAGAGGGCGCCGCGGGCGCCGAACGCGGCGTTCAGGAATGCCGAGGCCGCGCCGGCGATTTGCTCCGGCTGCAGGGCCGCGGACAGCTCCCGCGCGAATTCGTAAAGGCCGCGCGCATCGGCCTCGCGCCTGGCGGCGGCCCGGGCCTGCTGGCGCAAGCCGGCGGTCAGCTGGCCGACCAGCAGCCCGACCGTCAGCAGGACGGCGAACGTCAGCAGGTACTGCACGTCCGAGACGGCGAACGAGGCCAATGGCTGCACGAAGAAGAAATCGAACAGCGCGACGCTGACCACCGAGGCCAGCGCCGCCGGCCCGCGTCCGTGGCGCAGGGCCGCCGCCACGACCGCCAGCAGGAAGATCATGACGATATTGGTCTGGTGCAGAACCGGAAAGGCCAGGCGCGAGGCCAGGGTGGCCGCCGCGCAATAGGCCAGGGCCCACAGATAGGCGCCGGCGGCGGCGTGGCCGGCGGGCGCGGAAGCGTTGCGCCACGAACGCGGGTCGCGCCGTGGCGCGGCCGTGGCCGCCGACGGCGCGCCGACCCTCACGATGTCCGCTTCCGGGCAGGCCGACGCCAGGGCATCGGCGAAGCTGCGCCGGCGCAGCAGCCGGCCCGGCGTCAGGGCGGCATCCAGCAGGCCCGACAGGCCGCGGCGGCGCCACGCGTCGCGCCCGACCACGGCCTTGGTGATGTTGTGGCGGCGCATGTAGCGGGTCGCGGCGTCGACCATGTCGGTGCCGGCCACGGTCTCGACATGCGCGCCCAGCGTCTCGGCCAGCGCCAGCGCCTGGTCCAGCCGCGCCCGGCCGGCGCGCGGCAGGGGCGCGACCCGCGGCGCCTCGATGGTGATGGCATGCCACTCGCAGTCCAGTTGCTGGGCCAGCCGGTGCGCGCTGCGCAGCACATGCTCGGCATGCGGGTCGGCGTCGATACAGGCGACCACGGCCTCGCGCGTGCGCCAGACCGGCTCGATCGCGCGTTCGTGGCGGTACGCGCGCACATCGTCGTCGACGTGTTCGGCGGTGCGGCGCAGCGCCAGTTCGCGCAGGGCGATCAGATTGCCCTTGCGGAAGAAGTGCCGGCTGGCGTGGCGGGCCTGTTCCGGCACATAGACCCGGCCCTCGCGCAGGCGGCGCAGCAATTCGTCGGCCGACAGGTCCACCAGGATGATCTCGTCGGCGGCATCGAATACCGAGTCTGGCACGGTTTCGCGCACGCGCACTCCGGTGATGCCGCCGACCGCCTCGTTCAGGCTTTCCAGGTGCTGGACGTTGAGGGTGGTCCAGACGTCGATGCCGGCCGCCAGCAGTTCCTCGACGTCCTGCCAGCGCTTGGCGTGGCGCGCCCCGGGCGCGTTGGTGTGCGCCAGTTCGTCGAGCAGCAGCAGGCGGGGCCGGCGCGCCACGGTGGCCTGCAGGTCGAATTCGCGCAGGCGGCGTCCCTGGAAGTCGAGCGTCTGCAGGGGCAGGGCCGGCAGCGTATCGAGCAGCGCGGCGGTGTCGGCGCGGCCGTGGGTTTCGACCAGCCCCGCCACGACATCCACGCCCTGCGCGGCCTGGGCGCGCGCCGCGGCCAGCATGGCATAGGTCTTGCCTACGCCGGCGCAGGCGCCGAAGTAGATGCGCAGCCGCCCGCGCCGGGCGTCGGACTGCGCCTGCTCCAGGGTCTGGAGCAGGCGGTCGGGGTCGAGGCGGTCGTTGCCGGGGTCGGCCATGGGGTGGGTGTGTCGCGTCGGGAAGGGTCGCGCGCAGGCGGCACGCATACTATACGCGCGCCGCTTCAGCGCAGGCGGTCCAGCGCCAGGTTGAGGGCAAGCACATTGACGACCGGTTCGCCCAGGATGTCCGGCACCGGGCGTTCCGTGTGCCGGGCGATGAGCTGCTCCACCGTGGCGGTGGGCAGGCCGCGGGCGCGCGCCACGCGGGCGGCCTGGTAGCCGGCCGCCGCCGGGCTGATGTGCGGATCCAGGCCGCTGCCCGAAGCGGTGGCGAGATCCACCGGAATCGGCGCCGGATTGCCGGGATCGGCCGCCCGCAAGGCGGCGATGCGCGCCCGGACGGCCTGCGCCAGCGCCGGGTTGGCGGGGCCCAGGTTCGATCCGCCCGAGGCGGCGGCGTTGTAGGGCATGGGCGCGGTGGCCGATGGCCGGCCCCAGAAATAGCGCGGATCGGTGAACGACTGGCCGATCAGCGCCGAGCCGACCACGCGGCCGTCCTGCTCGAGCAGCGAGCCGCCGGCCTGGAAGGGCCACAGCAGGCGGACCACGCCGGTGGTGGCCAGCGGATAAAGCAGTCCGACCAGCACGGACAGCGCCAGGAAGATCACCAGGGCGGCGCGCAGGGGGCGCCCGGCGGGGGGAAGCGGAGGGTGCATGGTCATGCTCCTTTTGTCAGGTCCAGCCCAGGGCGGCCAGCGCCATGTCGATCAGTTTGATGCCGGCAAAGGGCGCCAGCAGCCCGCCCAGTCCATAGACCAGCAGGTTGCGGCGCAGCAGCACCGCCGCGCCGAGCGGGCGGTAGCGCACGCCCTTGAGCGCCAGCGGAATCAGGGCCACGATGATCAGGGCGTTGAAAATGACGGCCGAAAGAATGGCCGAGGCGGGGGTGGCCAGGCCCATCACATTGAGTTGCGCCAGCTGCGGGTACACCGCCATGAATGCCGCGGGAATAATGGCGAAGTACTTGGCGACGTCGTTGGCGACGCTGAAGGTGGTGAGCGCGCCGCGCGTCATCAGCATCTGCTTGCCGATTTCGACGATTTCGATCAGCTTGGTGGGGTTGGAGTCCAGGTCCACCATGTTGCCGGCCTCCTTGGCGGCCTGCGTGCCGGAGTTCATGGCGACCGCCACGTCGGCCTGGGCCAGCGCCGGCGCATCGTTGGTGCCGTCGCCCGTCATGGCCACCAGATGGCTGTCGGCCTGGCAGGCGCGGATCAGTTCCAGCTTGGCTTGCGGGGTGGCTTCGGCCAGGAAGTCGTCCACGCCGGCCTCGGCGGCGATGGCGGCCGCGGTCAGGGCGTTGTCGCCGGTGATCATGACCGTCTTGATGCCCATGCGGCGCAACGCGGCAAAGCGCGGCTGGATCCCGGGCTTGACGATGTCCTTGAGCTCGATCACGCCCAGCGCCTGCCCGCCTTCGGCGACCACCAGGGGCGTGCTGCCGCGGCGCGCCACGTCGTCCACGTCGCGCGCCACGGCGGCGGGCAGGCCGCCCTGTCCTTCGCCCAGCCAGCGTGCCAGGGCGTCGGCCGCTCCCTTGCGGATAAGGCGGCCGTCGAGGTCCACGCCGCTCATGCGCGACTGGGCGGAGAACGGCACGAAGCGCGCGCCGGCGGGCGCCTCGCTGCGGGTGTCCAGGATGCGCTCGGCCAGGGCGACGATGCTGCGGCCCTCGGGCGTTTCGTCGGCCAGCGACGCCAGCCGCGCGGCCTCGGCCAGCACCGCCGGGGATACGCCCGGCGCGGGGACGAAGGCCGCGGCCTGGCGATTGCCAAACGTGATCGTGCCGGTCTTGTCCAGCAGCAGGACGCTGACATCGCCGGCCGCCTCGATCGCGCGCCCCGAGGTGGCGATGACGTTGGCCCGCATCATGCGGCTCATGCCCGCCACGCCGATGGCCGACAGCAGGCCGCCGATGGTGGTGGGGATCAGGCAGACCAGCAGGGCCACCAGCACGGTGATCGACACAGCCTGCCCCGCGCCCGAGGCGGACACCGCGTACATCGAGAACGGCAGCAGACTGGCCACGACCAGCAGGAACACCAGCGTCAGGCCCACCAGCAGGATGGTCAGCGCCAGCTCATTGGGGGTTTTCTGGCGGCGGGCGCTTTCCACCATGGCGATCATGCGGTCGAGGAAGCTGTCGCCAGGGTCGGCCGCGATGCGCACGAAGATCCAGTCGGACAGGACGCGCGTGCCGCCGGTGACCGAGCAGAAATCGCTGCCGGCCGCGCGGATCACCGGCGCCGATTCGCCGGTGATGGCGCTTTTGTCGACCGAGGCGATGCCGGCGATCACCTGCCCGTCGCCCGGCACGGTTTCGCCCGCTTCGATCAGGACCACGTCGTCCCTGCGCAGCGCGCCCGAGGGGCGCGAGGTGGCGCGCGAGCGCCAGTACGGCGGCAGTGCTGCGGCGGCGTCGCTATCGCGAAAGCCTGTCAGCACCCGCGCCTCGATGGTGGTGCGCAAGCCGCGCAGGGCGGCGGCCTGCTGCCTGCCGCGCCCCTCGGCCAATGCCTCGGCGAAGTTGGCGAACAGCACGGTGAACCAGAGGCCGGCCGCGACGGCGAGGATGAAGCCCGCGGGGCCTCGGCCAGGCCGGCCAGGGCCAGCAGCCACAACAGGGTGGTCAGGATGCTGCCGGCGTAGACGACGAACATGACGGGGTTGCGCAACTGGGCGGCCGGCGACAGTTTGCGCAGGGTGTCGCGCAGGGCGGGGCCGGCCAGCGCGCGCGACCACAGGCCGAACGCGCGATGCGGCGTGGCCGCCGGCAGGGAGGGGCTTGCAGCCGGCAGGCCGGCCTGGGCGGACAGGGGGTAGGGGAGTTGGCCATGGAGCGTTCTCGGTTCGGAAGCGTCAGGGTTGCAGGTGTTCGGCCACCGGGCCCAGCGCCAGCGCCGGCACATAGGTCAGGGCGCCGACCAGCAGCACGGCGCCGACCAGCAGCGCGACGAACAGCGGGCCGGTGGTCGGCATGCCGCCGACGCTGGCCGGCAGCCGCGGCTTGGCGGCCAGCGAGCCGGCCAGCGCCAGGATGGCGACGATGATGGTGTAGCGGCCGAACCACATGGCCAGGCCCAGCAGGACGTTGTAGAAAGGGGTGTTGGCCGACAGGCCGGCGAACGCGCTGCCATTGTTGTTGGCGGCCGACGACATGGCGTACAGGATTTCCGAGAAACCATGCGCGCCGGGATTGAGCACGCCCGCCCTGCCCGCATCGGCCAGCACGGCGACGGCCGTGCCCGCCAGCACCAGCGCCGGCGTGGCCAGGATCACGAGGGCCACCATCTGCATGTCCAGGGCTTCGATCTTCTTGCCCAGGTACTCGGGCGTGCGGCCTATCATCAGCCCGGCGATGAACACCGCGAGAATGGCGAAGGCCAGCATGCCGTACAGGCCCGAGCCCACGCCGCCGTAGATCACCTCGCCCAGCTGCATCTGCAACAGCGGCGTGACGCCGCCCAGGGCGCTGAATGAATCGTGCATGCCATTGACCGCGCCGCACGAGGCCGCGGTGGTGACGGTGGCGAACAGCGCCGTGGCGGCCACGCCGAAGCGGGCTTCCTTGCCTTCGAGATTGCCGCCGTCGGCCAGCAGCGCCGCTTCGGCCTGGCGCAGGGCAGGCGTGGGCTGCTGCTCGAAATACGCCGCGCTGGCGGCGAATCCGGCAAACAGCACCGTCATGGCCGCCAGGATGGCGACGCCTTGCCGGCGGCTGCCGACCATCTCGCCGAAGGTCCAGCACAGCGCCGCCGGGATCAGGAGAATCGCCAGCATTTCCAGCAGGTTGGACCAGGCGTTGGGGTTTTCGTACGGGTGGGCGGAATTGGCGTTGAAAAAGCCGCCGCCGTTGGTTCCCAGCAGCTTGATGGCCTCTTGCGAGGCGACCGGGCCCATGGGCAGGGTCTGCACGCGGGTGACGACGGTGTCGGTCAGGGGTTGGCCGGCTGGTCCGGTCATGGGCTGGCCCTGCGCGTCCAGCCGCGCGGTCTCGTACTGCTGCGCCTGCACGGTTTGCGCTTCGACGTACGGGTCCAGGTTCTGCACCACGCCCTGGCTGACCAGCGCCAGCGCCAGGATGAACGACAGCGGCAGCAGCACGTACAGCGTGGCGCGCACCAGGTCGGCCCAGAAATTGCCCAGCGTGGCGGTGCTGTGGCGGGCCAGTCCGCGTACCAGGGCGATCAGCACGGCGATGCCGGTGGCGGCCGAAACGAAGTTCTGCACCGTCAGCGCCAGCATCTGCGTCAGGTAGCTCATCGTGCTTTCGCCGGCGTAGCCTTGCCAGTTGGTGTTGGTCACGAAGCTGATGGCCGTATTGAGCGCCGAGTCGGGCGCGACGCCCGGCAGCCCGGCGGGATTGAGCGGCAACCAGCCCTGGAGGCGTTGCAGAGCGTAGACGGCCAGCACTCCCAGCACGTTGAAGACCAGCATGGCCACGGCATAGCGGCGCCAGTTCATTTCGGCGGCGGGGTCCACCCCCGCCAGGCGGTAGAGTCCGCGCTCCAGTGGCTGGCCCCAGGCGGTGAGCCAGGTGCGCTCGCCGTTTATGGCCTGGCGGATGTGGCGCCCGAGCAGCGGCGCGGCGCACAGCAGGCTCGCCAGGTACAGCAGCAGCAAACCGAGGAAATCGGCGTTCATCAGAATTTCTCCGGATTGAACAGCGCGTAGGCCAGGTAGGCGAAGAGCAGCGCGGCCGTCAGGCCGCCGAGCCAGTAAAGCGCGGTCATGGGCGGCCTCTCGCGAACAGTCGGGCGCACAGGCGCAGTTGCGTGCCGGTCAGGGCCGCCATGGCGGCAAAGACGGCCAGGTAAACCAGATCCATGTAGCGTTCTCCTTGGGCGCGGGGCCGCGGGGTTGGGCCGGTGGTGCGTTGTGCACGGAGCACCGGCGGACGCTGGCAGGTTACGGATCGGCGGATAAAAACGGGGTAAATGTTCCGAGGCCGGGCGTAAACGCGGCGTAAAAAAACCCCTTGCCGGCCGGGCGTCCATGCACACGTGTGGGGCGTTGGTGGATTCACCGCTTTTTAAAAAAACAAGTGCACGTTTGGCAATTTCGATGGCGAATTCACTGAAAATTGGCGAAAATCGGCGATGTAAGCCTCAGAAAATGGTTTTTTGCACCATGTTGGTGCATTTTGTATGCATATGCGTGCGCCTTCTTAGGGCATTCCCCTAGTGTTGCCGGCCCGCTTATGGTGCAGAATCTCGTCCCATGCAGGTGAGGAGACAAAGCCCTGCATGGGCATAACCGGCGGCACCGGTATACAAATAGAAAGCGAAGCAGTACCCAAAAAAAAGCAAAACGCACAACGGCTGGCACCTCACGGGCCAGCCGTTGTCGCTTAAAAAGCCGTCGCTGACAGGCTGACCGGCACGAAGGGCTTTTCAAGTGCTGCGTTTCGCGATATTCAGGTAAGCCATGCCGGAATCCCGCGTCAAATCCGAGCCGTCCCCCGCGCCATACTGGCGCCGCAATGTGCGGCTGATCGTGCTACTGCTGGCCTGCTGGGCCGGGCTGACCTTCGTGCCGGCCTATTTCGCGCGCCAGCTTGCCTTCGACTTCATCGGCTGGCCCTTCTCGTTCTGGATGGCTGCCTATGGCGCCCCGCTGGCCTATTTGATCCTCATCGTGATCTATGCGCTGGTCATGAACCGGTTCGATGCCCGCTCGCGCACCCGGCGGGACGACTGATGCCCTTTACCGGCAATACCCCCCAGGAATTCGAACAGCGCCTGCGCCGTATCTACACGCTGTATACGCTGGGCTTCATCCTGCTGGTGCTGCTGCTGGCGCTGGCCGAGCTCATGGGCATGGCCCGCAGCTGGATCGGCTATGTGTTCCTGCTGGTGACGGTCAGCCTGTACGCCTGCATCGGCATCGTGTGCCGGACTTCCGACCAGGTCGAATACTACGTCGCGGGCCGGCGCGTGCCGGCCTTCTACAACGGCATGGCGACGGCGGCCGACTGGATGTCCGTGGCGTCGTTCATCGGCGTGGCGGGCACGCTGTACCTGACCGGCTACGGCGGGCTGGCCTACATCATGGGCTGGACGGGCGGCTATGTGCTGGTGGCGCTGCTGCTGGCGCCCTATCTGCGCAAATTCGGCCAGTACACCATTCCCGATTACCTGGGCGCGCGCTACGGCGGCAAGCTGCCGCGCCTGGCGGGGGTGTTCTGCGCCATCCTGTGCTCGTTCACCTACCTGGTGGCGCAAATCTACGGCGTGGGCATCATCACCACCCGCCTGACCGGCATCTCGTTCGAGCTGGGCATCTTCGTGGCCCTGGGCGGCATGCTGGTGTGCTCGTTCCTGGGCGGGATGCGCGCGGTGACGTGGACCCAGGTCGGCCAGTACATCATCCTGGTGATCGCCTACCTGGTGCCGGTGGTCTGGCTGTCGGTCAAGCATACCGGCATGCCGGTGCCGCAATTGTCGGCCGGCACGGTGCTGCAGGAGATCACCGAAAAGGAAGCCTATCTGGCCCACGACCCGGGCGAGCGGGCGGTGCGGCAGTTGTGGCGCAGCCGCGCCGACGAGATGGACGAGCGCCTGCGGGCCTTGCCCGACTCGCTGGCGCACGAGAAAGACCGGCTGCGCGGCCGCCTGGCGCAACTGAACGCCAGCGACGCGCCCATGGTGGAGATCCGCTCGCTGGAGCGCGAGCTGGCCAGCTACCCGGCCACGGTGGAGGAGGCGCGCACGCTCTGGTCGCAGGCGCGCGCCGCCTTCGAGGCGCGCGCCACCCCGCCGGTGCCGCACGCGGAGCCGTTTCCGGCCGAGGATCCGCGCGAGCGCGAGAACATGCGCATCAACTTCCTGGCGCTGGTGCTGTGCCTGATGCTGGGCACGGCCGGCATGCCGCACATACTGATGCGCTCATACACCACGCCATCGGTGGGCGAGGCGCGCCGCTCGGTGTGCTGGTCGCTGCTGTTCATCCTCCTGCTGTATTTCATGGCGCCGGCGCTGGCCCTGCTGGTCAAGTACGAGGTGTACACGCAGGTGGTCGGCACCAGTTTCCTCAGCCTGCCATCGTGGGTGCACGCCTGGAGCGCGGTCGACATCCATTTGCTGGACGTGCTTGACGTCAACCGCGACGGCATCGTGCAGCTGGGCGAAATCAGCATGGGGGCCGATGTGGTGGTGCTGGCCATGCCGGAGATCGGCGGGCTGCCCTACGTCGTGTCCGGCCTGGTGGCCGCCGGCGGGCTGGCCGCGGCGCTGTCCACCGCCGACGGGCTGCTGCTGACGCTGTCGAATTCGCTGTCTCACGATACCTGGTACCGCGTCGTGTCGCCGCGCATGTCGGCCGGCCGGCGGGTGATGGTGTCCAAGATCCTGCTGCTGCTGGTCGCGTTCGGCGCGGCCTGGGTGGCCGCGCGCAAGCCGGCCGACATCCTGTTCATGGTGTCGGCGGCGTTCTCGTTCGCGGCGTCGTCGTTCTTCCCCGCGCTGGTGATGGGGGTGTTCTGGCGGCGCGCCAACAAATGGGGCGCCACGCTGGGCATGTTTGCCGGGCTGGCCGCCACCTTCGCCTACATGGCGCACACCCATCCGTGGCTGCGCGAATGGGTGTTCGGCGTGACGCGCGCCGAGCCGGTGGACCTGTGGTGGGGCATCCAGCCGGTGGCCGCCGGCGTGTTCGGCGCGCCGATGGCGTTCCTGACGATTATCGTGGTGTCGTTGCTCACGCCGCGCCCGGACTCCGCCACCGAGGCCCTGGTCGACTATCTGCGCGAGCCCGGCGGCCGCTAGCTGTGAACTGTCAATAGGTTGTATTCGTCCAGGTTGAGTCTGGAGATGGGTACAGCGCGCCCGATGCCTTGGTGGGGTCGATGCCAGTTGTAGTGGTGTAGCCAGGATTTCATGGCATCGGCTCGGTGTTGGGAGTTCTGGTAGGTGTGAGCGTAAGCCCACTCACGCAAGGCCGACTGGATGAAGCGTTCGGCCTTGCCATTGGTCTGTGGGCGGTAAGGTCGGGTAAAGCGGTGCTTGATGCCCAGCTCATGGCACAGCGCGGCGAAGGCGCGGCTGCGAAAGGCCGAGCCATTGTCGGTGAGCAAGCGCTGGATGGTCACGCCCAGGCGCTGGTAGTAGGCCACTGCGTCCTTGAGGAACTGGACGGCGCTGGGGAAGCGCTCGTCGGGGTGGATGTCGGTGAAGGCCACGCGGGCGTGGTCATCGATGGCCACGAAGACGAAGTCCCAGCCGGCCCCCTCAACGGTATCGCGTCGGTTGCCCGTGACCCGGTGGCCAGGGCGCTGGATACGTCCCAGCTTCTTGATGTCGATGTGCAGCAGATCGCCGGGGGCCTGATGCTCGTAGCGCACCACCGGCTCGGCCGGCTCCAGGTCGGCCAGGTGCGACAGACCGGCGCGGGCCAGGACGCGGCTGACGGTGCTGGCTGACACGCCCAGCGCCTGGGCGATGCGCGCTTGGGTCAGCCGCTTGCGGCGCAGCTCCACGATAGCCAGCGCCTTGGCCGGCGCAATCGCTCGGGGCGAGACCGTCGGGCGCGAGGACGCATCGGCCAAGCCCGCCTGGCCCTGAGCCAGGAAGCGGCCCAGCCATTTGCGCACAGTCGGCGCGGTGACCCCATAGGCGCGGGCCGCTTCAGGCACACAAACTTGATGGGCGATCAATTGCTGGACCATTTCGAGGCGACGTAGGAAGGTCAATCGGGCATGCTTATGGGTGTTCATCCGGCCGGGCTCCTTGAGTGAACTGGGGGGTTGGCGATTTCCAGTTTCTCAAATCCGGTTCGGATGAACCATGCATACAACCTATTGAATCTTCACAGCTAGCGCGGCCGCGCCTTCAGTGGCCGACGGACTTCGAGAACACGTTCATGACCACCACGCCCGCCAGGATCAGCGCGATGCCGATGATGGCGGGCAGGTCCAGGTGCTGCTTGAACAACAGCGCGCCAACCAGCGAGATCAGCACGATGCCCACGCCGGACCAGATGGCGTAGGCGACCCCCACCGGGATGACCCGCAGCGTGAGGGCCAGGAAGTAGAACGCGATCGCGTAGCCCGCCACGGTGACCAGCGAGGGGAGCAGGCGGGTGAAGCCCTCCGAGCTTTTCAGGGCGCTGGTGGCGATGATTTCGGCCACGATGGCCATCGACAGATGGATCCAGCTGTTCATGGCCTGCCTCCGGCTTCGGCCTGGCGCAGCAGCACCAGCAGCGCGCCGGCGCCGCCGCCGCGCTCCGGCGCTTCGGAAAACGCCAGGACGTCGGCCTTCTGCACCAGCCAGGTGCGGGCCTTGTCCTTGAGCACCGGTTCCAGCCCCTGCGAGCCGTAGCCTTTGCCGTGCACGATGCGCACGCAGCGGATGCCGTGTTCGAGGCATTCGTCCAGGAACGACAGCACCGCATGGCGGGCCTGTTCGACGCGCAGGCCATGCAGGTCGAGCTCGGCGCCCACCCGCCACTGGCCGCGCTTGAGGTTGCGCGCGGTGTCGGGCGCGACGCCGGCGCGCACGTAGGCCGTGCCGCCGTCGGTCAGCAAGGCGCCGATATCGCTGGCATCGGAGACGCCGGCATCGGCGCGCGGCGCCGCCTCGCCCAGCGCGGCGGCCCGGCGCGACGCCACGGCCGCGGCCGTGGCCGTGGCCGGCGTGGCATCGGGACGGCGGTTGGCGAGCCGGCCCGAGGGCTTGAGCGGCGTGGCGGCCTGGACCGCGCGCCGGAACGCGGCGACGTCGGCCTCGGGGGCGGCGGCCGACGCGCGGGCCGCCGCTTCGCGCTCGGCGGCCTCGGCCCGCGCCCGGGTCTCGCGCACTTGCTCGTGCAGCCGTTTCAGGTCGGCCAGCCCCGTCTTATTGCCCCGCATTCTCCAGCCACCGCTGAGCGTCCAGGGCCGCCATGCAGCCGGTGCCGGCGCTGGTGATGGCCTGGCGGTATACGTGGTCCTGCACGTCGCCGGCGGCGAACACGCCCGGCACCGAGGTCATGGTGGCCATGCCCGACAGGCCGCTCTTGGTGATGATGTAGCCGTCCTTCATCTCGAGCTGGCCTTCGAAGATGCCGGTATTGGGCTGATGGCCGATGGCGACGAAGCAGCCGTCCACGTCCAGGTCCTCGGTGGCGTCGGTCTCGGTGCTGCGGATGCGCACGCCGGTGACGCCGCTATCGTCGCCGAGCACCTCGTCCAGGGTGTGGAACAGCTTCAGTTCCATGTTGCCATTGGCGACCTTGTCCATCAGCTTGTCGACCAGGATGGGTTCGGCGCGGAACTTGTCGCGCCGGTGGATCAGGGTCACCTTGCGGCAGATGTTGGACAGGTACAGCGCCTCTTCGACCGCCGTATTGCCGCCGCCGATCACGACGACGTCCTTGTTGCGGTAGAAAAAGCCGTCGCAGGTGGCGCAGCCCGATACGCCGCGGCCCATGAAGGTCTGCTCGCTGGCCAGCCCCAAGTACTTGGCCGAGGCGCCGGTCGCGATGATGAGCGCGTCGCAGGTGTACAGGTTGCCGGTGTCGCCGGTCAGGGTGAACGGACGCCTGGAGAGGTCGACCTTGGCGATATGGTCGAACAGGATTTCGGTGTTGAAGCGCTCGGCGTGCTGCAGGAAGCGCTGCATCAGGTCGGGGCCCTGCACGCCCTGCACGTCGGCGGGCCAGTTGTCGACTTCCGTGGTGATCATCAGCTGGCCGCCCTGGGCCAGGCCGGTGATGAGCGCGGGGCTGAGATTGGCGCGCGCCGCATAGACGGCAGCGGTGTAACCGGCGGGGCCGGAACCCAGAATCAGGACTTTGGCGTGTTTAGGCGTAGACATGGCGGGTATCTTTAGGATAACGCCCAATTATAATGAGCCGCATGCCGCGTATTTCGAATGCTACTCCGCGCGCCTCGCGCAACACCCGCAACGGGCCGTCTCCCTTTCAAGCGCGCATCTCCGCGCTCCTCAGGGAGGCCCGCTGGATCCTGTTCGCCGCGCTGGCCGCCTGGCTGACCCTGGTGCTTGCCACCTGGAGCCCGGCCGACCCTGGTTGGTCACATTCTGTTTCCGGTGACGCCATCCACAACGGCGGCGGCACGCTGGGCGCCTATCTCGCCGATATCCTGTTGTACCTGTTCGGATTTTCCGCCTGGTGGTGGGTCGTGCTGCTGCTGCACCGCGTGCGCGCCGGCTACCGCCGCCTGGCCAGCAACCTGCGCGTCACCAGCGGCAAGCAGCCCGACGCCTTGCCGCGCGTGCACTGGGAAGAGGGCATCGGCTTCGTGCTCCTGCTGACCTGCTCGCTGGGCATCGAGGCGCTGCGCCTGTACAGCTGGGGCATGCACCTGCCCGGCGGCACCGACGGCGAAAGCGGCGCCGGCGGCGTGATCGGCCAGATGCTGGCCGGCTGGCTGTCGCGCGGCGTGGGCTTTACCGGCGGCACCCTGGCCCTGCTGGTGCTGCTGGCGGTCGGCCTGAGCCTGTTCTTCTCGTTTTCGTGGCTGCAGATCGCCGAACGGGTCGGCAGCTGGCTCGAAGGCCTGGTGCGGCGCGTGCGCGATTCGTACGCCGCGCGCGAGGACCGCAAGGTCGGCGAGGTCGCCAAGGCGGTCCGTACCGAGCAGGTGGTGGCCAAGCAGGAAAAGCTGGTGCACGAGCAGCCCGTGCGCATCGAGCCCGCCATTACCGTGGTGCCGCGCTCGGATCGCGCCGAGAAGGAAAAGCAGCAAAGCCTGTTCGCGCCGCCGGCCGGCGAGAGCGACCTGCCGGCCATCGGGCTGCTGGATCCTCCCCTGCAGAACCAGGAAACCGTTTCCGCCGAGACGATCGAATTCACCTCGCGCCTGATCGAGAAGAAACTGGCCGATTTCGGCGTTTCCGTGGTCGTGGTGGCGGCGCAGGCCGGCCCGGTGATCACGCGCTACGAGATCGAGCCCGCCACGGGCGTAAAAGGCAGCCAGATCGTCAACCTGGCCAAGGATCTGGCGCGCGCGCTCAGCCTGGTCAGCATCCGCGTGGTGGAAACCATCCCGGGCAAGAACCTGATGGGCCTGGAGCTGCCCAACCCGCGTCGCCAGATGGTCAAGCTGTCGGAAATCCTCGGCTCGCAGACCTACCATGCCAGCCATTCGGTGCTGACCATGGCGCTGGGCAAGGACATCGCCGGCAACCCGGTGGTGGCCGACCTGGCCAAGATGCCGCACTTGCTGGTGGCCGGCACCACCGGCTCGGGCAAGTCGGTCGGCATCAACGCCATGATCCTGTCGCTGCTCTACAAGACCGACGCCAGCCATACCCGGCTGATCCTGATCGACCCGAAGATGCTCGAGATGAGCGTCTACGAAGGCATTCCCCACCTGCTGGCGCCGGTGGTCACCGACATGCGCCATGCCGCCAACGCGCTGAACTGGTGCGTGGGCGAGATGGAAAAGCGCTATCGCCTGATGAGCAAGATGGGCGTGCGCAACCTGGCCGGCTACAACAGCAAGATTCGCGACGCCATCAAGCGCGAAGAGCCCATTCCCAATCCGTTCTCACTGACGCCGGACGCGCCCGAGCCGCTGCAGGCGTTGCCGCATATCGTGGTGGTGATCGACGAGCTGGCCGACCTGATGATGGTGGTGGGCAAGAAGATCGAGGAGCTGATCGCCCGGCTGGCGCAGAAGGCCCGCGCCGCGGGCATCCACCTGGTGCTGGCCACCCAGCGCCCCAGCGTGGACGTGATCACCGGCCTGATCAAGGCCAACATCCCGACCCGCATCGCCTTCCAGGTGTCTTCCAAGATCGACTCGCGCACCATCCTGGACCAGATGGGCGCCGAAACCCTGCTGGGCCAGGGCGACATGCTGTACATGCCGCCGGGCACCGGCCTGCCGGTGCGGGTGCACGGCGCGTTCGTGCACGACGACGAGGTGCACCGCGTCGTCGAGGCGCTCAAGGCGCAGGGCGAGCCCAACTATATCGATGGCCTGCTCGAAGGCAGCGAAGGCGAGACCGGCGATGGCCTGAGCTCGGTCACTGGCATGGGCGACGCGGAGTCCGATCCGATGTACGACCAGGCCTGCGAAGTGGTGCTCAAGCACCGCCGCGCCTCGATTTCGCTGGTGCAGCGCCATCTGCGTATTGGTTACAACCGTGCCGCACGGTTACTCGAACAGATGGAGCAGGCGGGTATGGTGTCGCCCATGCAATCCAACGGCAACCGGGAAATCCTGGTGCCGGCCCGAGAGGAAGCCTGATGCACATGATCCGCCGCGCCGCCGGCGCGCTTGCCGTTTTCGCCGTGGCGGCCCTGGCCGCCGCGCCGGCCTGGGCCGCCACGGCCCAGGAGCAGCTCGACACCTTCGTGGCCACCGTCAAGGGCGCCACCGGCTCGTTCAAGCAATCGACCGTCAGCCCGCAGGGCGCCACCCAGCCCGCGCAAAGCGGCACTTTCGCGTTCCAGCGCCCGGGCAAGTTCAAGTGGGCCGTCCAGCTGCCGTACGAGCAACTCATCGTGTCCGATGGCAAGCAGGTTTTCCAGTACGACCCGGACCTGGCGCAGGTCACCGTGCGCCAGGTCGATCAGGTCATCGGCACGTCGCCCGCCGCCATCCTGTTCGGCGGGGGCCAGCTGAGCCAGGCGTTTGCCGTCAGCGCGCTGCCCGACCGCGACGGCCTGCAATGGCTGCGCGCCAAGCCGCGCAACGCCGACGCGGGTTTCTCGCAGGTCGATATCGGCTTGCGCGACAACCAGCCCGCGCGCATCGAACTGGTCGACGCCTTCGGGCAGACCACGCGCGTCGAGCTGTCCAACCTGCTGCCCGGCGCCGTGCCGGCCTCCGAATTCCAGTTCACCCCGCCTCAGGGAGTGGACGTGGTGAAGATGTAGGGCCGCGACGCTCTGCGTCGCGCGCAGGGCAATCCTGCGGGCCAAGGCCGCCGCATGGTGTAATGCGCGTTGGATCCGCCCGTGTTTTTTTCCTGCTGTCCATGAGCAACGACCTGTTCGCCTCCGATCCGCCCCATCGGCCCTATGTGCCGCTGGCCGAACGCCTGCGGCCCCGTACGCTGTCCGATGTGGTCGGGCAGTCGCATCTGCTGGGGCCGGACAAACCGCTGCGCGTCGCGTTCGACTCCGGGCGGCCGCATTCGATGATCTTCTGGGGCCCGCCCGGCGTGGGCAAGACCACCCTCGCGCGCCTGATGGCAGACGGCTTCGATGCGCAGTTCATCGCCATTTCGGCCGTGCTGGGCGGCGTCAAGGACATTCGCGACGCAGTGGTGACCGCCCAGGTCGCGCAAGGGCAGGGGCGCCGCACGATCCTGTTCGTCGACGAGGTGCATCGCTTCAACAAATCGCAGCAGGACGCCTTCCTGCCGTATGTGGAAAGCGGCCTGTTCACCTTCATCGGCGCCACCACCGAGAACCCTTCCTTCGAGGTCAACTCGGCGCTGCTGTCGCGGGCGCGCGTCTACGTGCTGCAGTCGCTGTCGGCCGAGGAGTTGATGCAGCTGGTCGACCGCGCCGTCGCCGCGCTCAACGAGGGCCTGGAGGACGGGCAGCAGATCCGCTTCGAGACCGAGGCGCGCGAGCAATTGGCGGCCTGGGCCGACGGCGATGCGCGCCGCCTGATCAGCGCGGTCGAGGTGGTGGCCGAGTCCGCCCAGGCCGCCGGGCGCGACAGCGTCGACGCGGCCTGGCTGGAAACCTCGCTGTCGCAGAACCTGCGCCGTTTCGACAAGGGGGGCGACGCCTTCTACGACCAGATCAGCGCGCTGCACAAGTCGGTGCGTGGCTCCGACCCGGACGCAGCGCTGTACTGGCTGGCCCGCATGCTCGACGGCGGCGCCGATCCCAAGTACCTGGCGCGCCGCCTGGTGCGCATGGCGATCGAGGATATCGGCCTGGCCGATCCGCGCGCCACCGAGCTGGCCGTCAACGGCGCCGACATCTACGAACGCCTGGGTTCGCCCGAAGGCGAGCTGGCGCTGGCGCAGGCGGTGGTCTACATGGCCTGTGCGGCCAAGTCCAATGCGGTCTACAACGCGTACAACGCCGCGCGCAAGTTCGCGGCCGAGCATGGCAGCGCGCCGGTGCCCTTGCATCTGCGCAATGCGCCCACCAAGCTGATGAAGCAGCTCGGCCATGGCAAGGCATATCGCTATGCCCACGACCAGCCGCATGCCTATGCCGCGGACGAGCAATATTTCCCCGACGGCCTCAATCCCACCTTCTACCGGCCGACCGACCGGGGCTGGAAGCTAAAATCCAGCAGAAGCTGGCATTCCTGGATGAGCTTGACGCCCAGGAACGCGCCAGGAAACGGTAGCGGCGCGACCGCCGCCGCCGTGAATGCCAACCCTTACTGACACACCATGCTAGATCCGATACTGCTGCGCAAAGACCTGCAAACCGTCGTCGACCGCCTCAAGAGCCGTGGCGTCGATTTCGACATCGCCCGGTTCAACGAGCTGGAGTCCCGCCGCAAGGCCGTCCAGACCGAAACCGAGTCGCAGCAGGCGCGCCGCAATGCCTTGGCCAAGCAGATCGGCCAGCTCAAGGGCAAAGGCGCACCCGAAGCGGAAGTGCAGGCCGTGATGGCCGAGTCGCAGGCCTTGCCGGCCCGGCTCAAGGCGCTCGAGGACGAACTGGCGCAGACGCAGGCGCAACTCAACGACCTGCTGATGTCCGTGCCCAACCTGCCGCACGCCAGCGTGCCGCAGGGCGTGTCCAGCGACGAGAACGTCGAGGTGCGGCGTTGGCTGCCGGGCGCGGCCGACGAGCGCGGCATCCCTGCGGCGCTGGGTTTCGAGGTGCGGGATCACGTGGCGGTGGGCGAGCCGCTGGGCCTGGATTTCGATCTGGCCGCACGGCTGTCGGGCGCGCGCTTTTCTTTCATGCGCGGCCAGATGGCGCGCCTGCACCGCGCGCTGGCGCAGTTCATGCTGGACTTGCAGACGGGCACGCATGGCTACACCGAGTGCTACACGCCCTACATCGTCAACAGCTCGACCTTGTTCGGCACCGGCCAACTGCCCAAGTTCAAGGACGACATGTTCTTCGTCACCAAGGGCGGCGGCGACGACGAGCCCAAGGTCGACGAGCAGGGCAACCCGCTGGCGCGCGAAGACCAATACCTGATCTCGACCTCGGAAATCACCCTGACCAGCGTGGTGCGCGAGACCATCGTGGCCGGCGCCGACCTGCCGCTGCGCCTGACCGCGCATACGCCGTGCTTCCGCTCCGAAGCCGGCAGCGGCGGGCGCGATACGCGCGGCATGATCCGCCAGCACCAGTTCGACAAGGTCGAGATGGTGCAGATCGCCCATCCCGAGCATTCGTACGAGGCGCTCGAGGAAATGGTCGGCCATGCCGAGCGCGTACTGCAGCTGCTGGAGCTGCCGTACCGCGTCATGCTGCTGTGCACCGGCGACATGGGTTTCGGCTCGGCCAAGACCTACGACCTGGAGGTCTGGCTGCCGGCGCAGGATACCTGGCGCGAGATCTCCTCGGTTTCCAACTGCGAAACATTCCAGGCGCGCCGCATGCAGGCCCGCTTCCGTAACGCGCAGAACAAGCCCGAATACGTGCATACGCTCAATGGGTCCGGGCTGGCCGTGGGCCGCGCCCTGGTGGCCGTGCTGGAAAACTGCCAGCAAGCCGACGGCAGCGTGCGGGTGCCGGCCGTGCTGCAGCCCTACATGGGCGGCCTGACCGTTCTCGAACCTTGAGACGGCCGCGCCGCACGTGAACCAGAAACGGAACCCGCGGGTTCCGTTTTTCATTTCGGCGGGCCGCCATGCGCGTATTGCAACGGCGCGCAACTGGTACAAACGCGGCCGGGGGTTTTCCCGGGTTAGCCACAAATTTGTCGCTTTTGGCAGGTAATCTCCGTAGAACAGCCTAAGTTGATGTGAATAAATGTGTACCGGCAATAAACAGGGCCATATCTACGGCAAAATATCGCCTGGCAACACGTCCCCTTCATTTCAATAAAGGAAGCTGTTTTATGACTTCGCGAATGATTGGCGATTTTCGCGTCAGGTGTACCGTCGTTCAGGAAGAGGGCAATCAGTACAGCGTGCAGATCTGCACGCGCCGCGTTGGCGGCAATGCGCCCGAGAAATGCTGGACGGTGCCGGGCCAGGTTTCTTACCAGGACCGCGAGGACGCCGAGCGAACGAGCCAGCAGATCTTTGAAAGAATCAATGGAGTACGTTTCAATGGTGAACCGGAATTCGCACACGCGTCCGCATAACGGCTGGTGGAAGGCCTCCAGCGCGCCGCGCCGCTGGCTTGACGCCATGCGCAGCGACAAGCCCGCCGAGGGGCAAACGGCCGCGCCAGCCGCCAAGGTCCCGGCCGAACAGGCCTGAACCCAGCCGTGCCGCAAAAAAAGGCCGCCCATCCGGGCGGTTTTTTCATTGATTTGCGGCGATCGCCGGTCAATCGCGCCAGTGGCCGCGGTGGCCGCGATGGCCGCGATGGCCGCGGTCATAGTGCCGATGGCCCTTGTAGTAGCGGGGGCCGCCATAGTAGACGGGCGCCGGATACACCACCTGCGGGCGCACATAGACCGGCGCCGGGTAGTGCACCACGGGCGGCGGGGCATACACCGGGGCGGGCGCCACATACACGGGCGCCGGGTACACCACGCCTGGAATGCCGATCGACACCCCGATATCCACACGGGCCAGGGCGGCGCTGGAGAGCATGAGTCCGGCAGCGCCGATGCCGGCAGCAACGAACCACTTTTTCATTTTTCACCTGCCTTGCTGCGCGTGCAGCCAAGTTGACTAATCGACGGGCCTATTCTCGGCTGTTTTGCGCGTAAATTTGTGAAAACAGCCCCCGCAATGGCGACATTCCGCAACCGCCCGCAGTCCGGGACGCCGGCGTTTGCTGTGTTGCGGCAAATTTGTCCCGCTGGGGCGGGCGCGGCTTTGAAATGGGTTGAAACGCGGGGGGAGCCAAGGCGGGCCCCAGGTGGGGTTACATTTCCACACCTTGCGTGGCCCGTCCGCCACGAGGATCAATGCCCGTTCTGGTTCAGCAGACGGAATTCCAGCACCCATACCCAGGGGTTGGCCGCCCAGGCGCGCGCGCCGTAGCGTTCGCCCCAGGCCAGCGCAAACGCGGCCTGGGGCGGGGTTTCCGGCAGGAATTCATCCAGCCGGGATGCGGCGGCGAAGCCTTCGGCCGCCGCGTCGGCCTCGTTGATGGCCTGCAGGCGCTGGATGCGCACCCCCATCAGGATGGCCCGCCCGAACGGCTGGCCCGATTCGTGGGCCAGGTCGATCAGGTCGCCTGGCTTGCCGTAGGGACATACCAGCCATTTCGATACGGTTTGTGCGGGGGTCGCGTCATCCGGGCGAGCCGTGGCGGCGATCCAGCGTTCGGCGTGCGCGGGGTCGCAGTACCAAAGCGTGGCGGCCGGCGGGGGCTGCGGCTTGACGATCCGGCGCGTCTGCCGCTGCTTGCCGGCCTTGATGGCTTGTATCGACGCGCTCGCGAACACAAGCGGTGACGTACGCGGGCCGGGTGTCATGTGTGGCAGTATGCGCGCAATCGCCCCCTGGGGGACACTGGCGTTTCGTCCAGGACGACCCACGACCTCAAGCCCGGGTACTACTGGTACACCATGGAAAACGATCCGTTGGCCATCATTCATATCCATGAAGATGGCGGCGCGACGTTGATGGGTACCGACTACCGCGTGGAGCCCGAAGGCGTCGCCAGCATGATCCGCCAGGGCGAACGTTTTTTCTGGATCGAACCGCCGGTCATCAGCCAGGAAGGCTGACCGGCCCGCGGGCCGTTATGCGCCAGCCGTGCGGCTGGCGATCAGGTGCAGGCGATTCTTGCCGGCCTGCTTGGCCCGGTAGAGCGCCCGGTCCGCATCGCTGTAGGCCTGCTCCCAGGTCAACGAGACGCCGGGAGCGATCCACGCCAGACCGAAGGTGGCCGTGACATGGCGCGGCCCGTGCGGCGTGTCCAGCGGCGCAATGGCGCGTATCGCGTCGAGCACGCGCTGGGCCTGCGCCAGCGCCGCCGACGCGCTGGGCGCCGACAGCGCCGCGGCGAACTCGTCGCCGCCCACCCGGCACAGGTCGTCGCTGGTGCGGCGCATGCAGCGGCGCGCCGCCAGCGCCACGCGGCGCAGCAGGTAGTCGCCCGCGAAGTGGCCGTGGCGGTCGTTGATGGTCTTGAAATTGTTGATATCGAACAGGCACAGCGCCAGCCCGCCGCCGCGCACGCGTTCGCGCAGCGCATCGCGCAGCATGGTGGCGAAGTAGCGCCGGTTGTACGCCCCGGTCAGGTCGTCGGTCAGCGCCAGGCGGCGCAGCCGCGCATTTTCCAGCTCGAGCGTGTCGACCTGCGCCTGCAGTTTCTGCAGCGTCGCGGCGCCGGATACCGGCGGCTGCGGATAGCGGCGCCGGGGCAGGGCCGCTTCGGCGCGCAGGTAATTGGCGCTGGCACGGCAGCTGGCACGCGAGTGATCTGCTCCCCGTGATTAGTACGAAATCGATGTAGAGTCCGTTCCCAAAGGAATGGCAATGAAGAAACGATTTACGGAAGAGCAAATCATCGGCGTGCTCAAGGAAGCCGATGCAGGTGCCAAGCCCGCAGAGTTGTGCCGCAAGCACGGAATCTCCGAGGCAACGTACTACAACTGGAAGGCGAAGTTCGGTGGCATGACGGTGTCGGACGCTCAGAGGCTCAAGGAGCTGGAGCAGGAGAACAACAAGCTCAAGAAGCTGTTGGCCGAGTCGATGCTGGACAAGGCGGCGCTTCAGGATCTGCTAAGCCGAAAGTAGTCAGCCCGCAGGCCAAACGCGAGGCGGTCAGGACATTAATGACCGAGCGCAGCATGGGTGTTACCCGGGCCTGTGGGCTGGTAGGAATTTCGCGGTCGCTGTTTGCCTACGAGAGCACACGCTCAGGCGATGCTGCGCTGACCGAGCGCATGAAAGAGATGGCAGTGGCGAAACGACGCTACGGCTATCGGAGGATCCATGTGCTCTTACGTCGCGAAGGCTGGCAAGCAAATCACAAGCGAATCTGGCGGCTGTACAGTCTGGCAGGGTTAAGCGTGCGAAAACGAAAGCGTAAGCGAATCGCGGCGACCGAGCGCGTGGTTCGCCCAGCGGCAATCGCGCCGAATCAGAGTTGGTCAATGGACTTTGTGGCCGACGGCCTAGCCTATGGCCGCCGATTCCGCTGTTTGACTATCGTCGATGACTACACTCGCGAATGCCTGGCCATCGAGGTCGATACGTCGTTGCCGGGACTGCGTGTTGCCATGGTGCTGCAACGGCTGGCGGAGATGCGTGGCCTGCCGCGATCTATTACCGTGGACAACGGGCCAGAGTTCGCCGGAAGAGCCTTGGACGCCTGGGGCCTACCAAGCAGGCGTAAAGCTGTCGTTTATTCGGCCGGGTAAGCCGGTGGAGAACGCTTATATCGAAAGTTTCAACGGCAAGTTCCGCGACGAATGCCTTAACGAGCACTGGTTCTTGTCCCTGCGACAGGCTAAAAGCTTGATCGAAAACTGGCGAGTCGAGTACAACACCGATCGGCCTCACAGCGCGCTCGGATATTTAACGCCGGCGCAATTCGTGCAGGCTCATCAGAAAGAAGGTCTTTTACCCCTGGGCTCTATGTCGGTGCCGTACTAAATCTGGGGGCAGGTCAGCAGGCCGTGCGCTATCACCTCATCCATGCGGCGGGCAGCCAGGCAGACAGCTTTGCCTTGAACAATAGTCAGGTGGACATCGGCGCTTACCGTTATCAGCTCGCGCTGAATCAGGACGGCACCCAGGCCGATGACTGGTATTTGAGCACCAGCCGTCAGAGTATGTCGGAGACCACCCGCAATGCGGTGATGCTGGCCAACGTCACGCCCACCATCTGGAATAGCGAATTGTTTATTTTGCGCAGTCGTCTGGGCGAGTTGCGTGGGCAGGCGCCGTCAAACAGCGTGTGGGGCAAGTACATCACTGGCAAGAACCGGGTGACCAATAACGTGGCCTACGACCAGACCATGAATGGGTTCATGGTCGGCGCCGACCGCCAGTTTGATCTGCAAACGGCGCGCTTGTTTGTGGGTGGTCTATTCTCGTACAGCGACTCCGACCTGAAAGCCGATGACAGCCGCGGCAAAGTCGATAGCTATGCGCTGGGGATGTATACTACTTGGTTGCATGACAGCGGCTACTACGTGGACGGTGTTGTCAAGGTCAACCGTTTCAAGACGGATAATGACGCCCGCTTCAATGCTGGCACCAGCAAGGCCAACGACAAGACCACGGGTGTGGGCGTGTCGATTGAAGCCGGGAAACACATCGTCATCGACAGTTTCTTTGTCGAGCCCTATTTGCAACTGGCGGCTTTCCGTGGCGGCAAGACCAAGTACGGTTACAGCAATGGAGTGCAGGTCGAGGCTGATTCGGTGAAGTCGGTCAGCGCCGAAGCCGGTTTGACGCTCGGCAAGACCTTCACGCTGGACAGCGGTGCGCTGATCAAGCCCTATGCACGCATTGCGCTGAACCATTAGTTCAGCAAGAACAATGATGTGCGCATTAACAGCAGCGAAACCTTCTCCAACAATATGTCCGGCAGCATGGGCAGGTATGGGTTGGGGGTGGACGCGCGTTGGAACACCGCTTGGGCAGTCTATGGTGAGTTCAACTACGGCAAGGGCAGCAAGCAAGAAAGCCCATATAGCGGCCACGTGGGTGTGCGTTACAGTTTCTGAGTGGCAGGCGGCGCCATGGCGCGTTTGTGCCGCGGCAGCCGCCGATTTGCCGGCAGCTCCAAGATTGTCATCGAACGCCAGCAACAAAGCCCTGTGGCCAACGCGATAGGGCTTTCGTTTGGGGTGGAAGGCGCCGAATCCGCGAGCCGCGTTGACCGGGACGGGATTGAGGATGTTGCTCGCGCCCGGATATCGGGCTCACCCCCAGCCCGTCGGACCCGCATCTGCCCTGCGCCTATCCGGTGTCGACGCCGGGTGTCTGCCAGCAGGTAATGTGCTCACAGACTAGGCAATTCTCTCCGATATCCAGTCGGCAAGGCGGGGAGCGGAGCAGGCCCACGGTAAAAAGGCGCGCGGTCAGGTTCGGGCGGGGCGACAAAAGCCGGGCAGGCTTCGCGGGTCAAGTTTTGACCATCGAGCGCGGCAGGTTGATGAGAAAGTCGGCCAGGCCTTTGGCGCCCTGAGCCAGGCTGATGTGCCGCATCATCATGCGGTGCGCGCGGTCGGGGTCGTTGGCGAGGATGGCTTCGACGAGTTCACCATGCTGCTCATACGAGGCGCGTACGCGGCCCACGGCGGTGAACGCGTGACGCAGATAGGCGCCGGTGCGTGCGCGCAGGCCGACCAGTTGTTCGCGCAGATAGGGGTTGCGGCAACCCCGGTAGAGGATCTCATGGAAGTCGTGATTGGCGTCGCGCCAGGCCTGGCTGTCGTCGGCCTCGGCAATGGGGGCGGCGGCGCGGTGCACGCGCGCGAGTTCTTCGCGTTCTTCGGCGCTCATGCGCTGGCAGGCCATGCGGGTGCAGACCCCCTCCATTTCGGCCATCAGCTCCCAGATGGCCAGTAATTCCTGCACGTCCAGCCGAGCGACCACCATGCCGTTGCGCGGCTGGCTCTCGAGCATGCCTTGCACTTTGAGCTGCAACAGGGCTTCGCGCACGGGTGTGCGCGAGACCTGATAGCGGGTGGCCAGCTGCTGCTCGTCGATGGGGTCGCCCGGCAGCAGCGTCCCATGGCGGATGTCGTTCTCCACGGACTGGCGTATGCGTTCACTGACTTTCATGGTCTATACATATAAATACTGATTGCACGAAATTATCCACCGATCTATAAATATATTTATAGTCTAAAAAATAATACACAAAGGGTTTTTCGATATGCAAGTCATGGCTCCCACTGCCGCGGAAGTGGCACTCAAGTTGGCCGCGCTGGGTATTGCCGCGTCGTCGCGCGAGGTCGAATCGGTGGCCAAGGCTCTGGCGCGCCTGGCTGCGGGGCGCGCATGACGCCCGCTGGCCTGCCGGAATCCATCGCCGCATTGCGTGCGGCGTTGCGGTGCGGCGAGCTCAGCGTGGACGAGGCGCTTTGGGCGCAGCGGCTGGCGTTTGAGCGCCAGGGCTGGAACTGTGTGGCTGACTTGTTGCCGCCGTCCCCACGTGCTGATCTGGCGCTGCCGTTGGCCGGCGTTGACCTGGCACACAAGGATATTTTTGTGCTGCCTGAACGCGCGCCGCGTTGCGGCACCGCGCATCCCTGGCCGGGGGCTGGGCCGGCGGCGCCGGTGGTGCAACGTCTTACAGCCGCGGGCGCAGCTCCTCTGGCCACGCTGGTGATGGCCGAACACGCCTGCGGAGCCACCGGCGAGAACCCGCGCTATCCCTTGCCGCTCAATCCTCTTGATCCGCAAGCGGCAGTCGGAGGGTCGTCCAGCGGGTCGGGCGTCGCGGTGGCAGCCGGGCTTTGCTATGCCTCGCCGGGTACGGATACGGCGGGGTCGGTGCGCATCCCGGCGGCCACCTGCGGTCTTCTGGGCCTCAAGCCCACGGCAGGCCGACTGCCGAGTATCGGCGTGGCACCCCTGGCGCCGAGCCTGGACACGGTGGGCCTGCTGGCTCGTACCGCTGCGGATCTGCAGGCAGTATGGGAGCAGCTCGTGCCGGGCGTACCGGTCGAGCCGCCGCAGCGCATCCGTACCTGCTGGACACACCCCGAGGGCAGTGTGGACGACGACGTCGCTGCCGTGCTGGAAGCGTTTGCCGTGTGCTGCGCACCGCAGCGCCGGGACGCGGCCATGCCCGGGCTTGCCGAATGGATGCGACTGGCTCAGACGGTGCTCTATAGCGAGGCGTATGACAGCCACGCGCAGGCGCTGCGCGGTCAGGCGCCTGAGCTGGGCAGCCTGGCGCGCGCCTTGGCCTTGACGGGTGCGGCCGTGCCGCACGAATGGCTCGCCGCGGCCCACGAACGTCGCCGCGGCTGCACTCAGGATTTTCTGGCGCAGGTGTTGGCCGGCAGCGACGTGTTGCTCACGCCGGCGTTGCCGCGCGGCGTACCGGACTGGGCCCAAGTGCTGACGAGTTCACCGCAATTCGAGGCCCGCCGCTTGCTGGATATGTTCCGTTGGTTTGCGTTTGTGAATTATCTCGGATTGCCCGCCCTGGTGTTTCCCGTCGGCCGCGATGGCCGGGCCGGCCCGTCTGTGTGCAGGCCATCGGCCGGCCGGGCGCCGAGGCGCAGTTGCTCGCATTGGCGCGAGCGTTTTCTCCCCTTACGTCTTCTCTGTCTCAAGGTTGAATCGCATCATGCCTTCGCTTTCCGCTTCGCCAGCCCTGCGCCGCTTCCGCGTCCTGGATCTGTCCCGGGTGCGTGCGGGCCCGACCTGCGTGCGCATGCTGGCAGATTTCGGCGCGGATGTGATCCGCATCGAACCGCCGCCGGGCGTCGACCCCAACGAAGCCATGTTCGCCGCCGACCGCTGGAGCGGGGACTTTCAGAATCTGAATCGCAACAAACGCTCCCTGACGCTGAATCTCAAAAAGCCCGAGGGGCTGGAAGTCTTTCGCCGCCTGGTGGCGGGAGCGGACGTGGTGGTCGAAAACTGGCGCCCCGATGTCAAGGCGCGGCTGGGCGTGGACTACGCTTCATTGCGCGCGCTGAACCCGCGCATCATTCTGGCCAGCATTTCGGGTTTCGGGCAGACGGGCCCTTACGCGGGCCGGCCGGGTTTTGACCAGATCGTGCAGGGCATGGGCGGCCTGATGTCGGTGACCGGTCTGCCGGGGCAGGGGCCCGTGCGCGCCGGCCTGGCCGTGGCGGACTCCAGTACGGGTCTTTACACGGCCATCGGTATTCTGACCGCCTTGCTCGAACGCGAGGTTTCCGGCGAGGGGCAGTGGGTGCATGCCTCGCTGCTGCATGCGCAGATCGCCATGATGGATTTCCAGGGCGCGCGCTACCTCAACGATGGCGACGTGCCGGTGCAGGAGGGCAATGATCACCCTACCAGCAGCCCCATGGGCTTGTTTCAAGCGCAGGACGGGGCGTTCAATCTGGGGGCCTCGGGCGAGGGCAACTGGAAGCGCTTCTGTCAGGCTCTGGGCCGCCAGGACTGGCTGGCCGACCCCGAGTTTCAGACCGAAAAGCTGCGGGTGCGCCATCGTCAGCGGCTCAACACGGAGATTCAGGCGGTCTTCGAGCGCGAGTCTGTCGCCTACTGGGTTGACGTGCTTAATGCCGCGGGCGTGCCCGCCGGGCCGGTCTACAACGTGCCGCAGATGTTCGAGGATGCCCAGGTGCGCCATCTTGACGTGGCGCGCCCCTGCCAGGCCTGGCAGGGGGGAGAGCGCACGTTCATCACTCAGCCGGTGACGCTGGAGCGCACGCCTGCGGACATCGAGCGCACCGCGCCGGGGTGGGGGGAGCACACGGATGAAGTCTTGCGCGAAGCCGGCTACGAAGAGCAGGATATTCGCCGACTGCATGACACGGGCGTTGTCTGAGATGGAGCGCACCATGAATGAATATCCTCCTGGCCGCATTGTGGCCGACAGGCAGGGCGGGGTGCTGCGCGTGCGCATCTGCAACCCGGCGAGGTTCAATGCCATGTCCTTGAGCATGTGGCAGGCGCTTCACACGGCAGTGCGCGAGGCGCAGGCCGATGAGACGCTGCGCGCGATCGTGCTGCACGGCGAGGGCGACCGGGCTTTTGTATCCGGGGCGGATATCTCCGAGTTTGGCCAGCAGCGCAATGATCCGGCCCAGGTGGCGCGCTATGACCAGGCTGTAAGTGCCGCGCAGAACGCGTTGGCCGACAGCCGTATCCCGACGATTGCGGTGATCCAGGGCATCTGCATGGGTGGCGGGATGGCGCTGGCGTTGGCCTGCGATCTGCGCTATTGCAATGCCTCAGCGCGGTTCCGGATGGCGGCCGCGCGCCTGGGGCTGGGTTACGCGCTCGACGGGGTCAAGCGCATGCGGGACATGCTGGGCGCGGCGCGGACCATGGATCTGTTTCTGACGGCGCGCACCTTCGATGGGGGGAGGCCGCAAGGATAGGCCTGGTCCACGAGATGTTCGCAGACAGCGCATTTGCTGGCGAAACGCAGTCTCGGATCGAGGCCGTGGCGGGTAATGCGCCGCTCACCATGTACGCCGCGCGGCTGGCCTTGCGTCATCTGCTCAATGCCGAGCCAGCGGCCAGCGAGGTAGAACAGGCAGTACAGCAGTGTTTTGGCAGCGCCGATTATCGCGAGGGGCAGGCTGCCTTTCGCGAGAGGCGGCCGCCGGTTTTCAAAGGGCGGTAGAACAACGCCTTCATCAGCCAGGGCCGCGCAGTCTTCATCGGCCGCCGACTTTCAGCACAAGGGGAAATGCATGAAAACGTTTTGCCGGACCGCGATTGCGGTCTTCTTAAGCGGGTTTGCCAGCCTGGCCGCCGCGGTGGGTCCTCAGCCGGCCCCCGCACCGCAGAAACAGACGCTCAATGTGGGTTACGTGAAGGTCGGGCACCTGTCGCCCATGATCTTCATCGCCGAGCCGCTCAAGGCCTGCAACGTGGAGGTCAATCCGGTCGAGTTCGTGCGTTACGCTGACGCGCGCACGGCGCTGCTTTCCGGGTCGCTCGACGTCTCCGGCATCGGGCCGGCCGATCTGGCCATCGCGCTGGCTCAGGGCAGCGAGAAAATCGTCGGCCTGTCCGGCGTGGCGTCATCGCCCAAGCACCTGGTCACGCGCAAAGGCGTGAAGATGGACGACTGGAAGGACTTGGCCGGCAAGCGCGTCGGCATCGCGCCGGGGTCTGCCGTGTGGTTCCAGTGGGCTGCCACCCTGGCCGAGAAAGGTATTCCTTACAACAGCTTCACGGCCGTCAATATCCAGGGTGGCGGCACGGCTTTCGTTCAAGCGCTGCAACGTGGTGACGTCGACGCCGTAGCGTTGTGGGAGCCGTTCGAGTCGCAGTTGGTAGCCAATGGCACAGCCTTTTTTGCCAACAACTTGGAATACAGCCAGTCCAAGGCCGTGGGGGCGGAGCTCGGGCTGTTGGCCGCCACACGCGATGCCCTGACCAGCAAGCGTGAAGCGGTCAAGTGCTTCCTGTGGGCCTATAAGCAGGCCGAAGAGAAACTCGCCAAGGATCCGGAAGCCTTTGCCGAGGCCTATGCCAAATACACCAACCTGCCTTTGCCCGTCACCCGCGAGTCGGCCAAGCTTATCAAGCTGGGTGGCGTTCTCGATCTTGGTCAGTTGCAGCGTCAGGCCAAGACCTTCCATGACTTGGGCGTGATCCCCAAGGACGTCAGCGGTCAGATCAGCAAGGTCTGGGATCCGACGCTGATGCGCGAGGTCCAGTAGTCGCCACAGGAGCCAGTCATGAACTCTTCCATCCTCAAGCAGCCGGCCGGCGCGCCGCGCATGGGCGTGTGCGGCGCGGTTTGGCGGCGCACGGCTACCGCGCTTGTAGTGCCCCTGCTCATCCTGGCGATCTGGCAGTGGGCAGGCCAGTCCGCGAACATGGCTGGGGTCCTGCCCACGCCGGTCGACGTCGCCAAGGCCTGGTATGCCTGGGCTTTTGGCAACCCCGGCATGGGCCTGAACCCGTATCAGGGGACCTGGGTGAGCAACGTGCAGTACTCAACCTTGCGGGTTGCGCAAGGCTTTGTGCTGGCGATGCTGGCCGCCATTCCGCTTGGCCTGGCCATTGGTTGGAGCCGACTGGCTTCGCGGATGCTGGATCCGTTGATCCAGGGCCTGAGGCCCATTCCGATCACGGCGTGGTTGCCATTTTCGATCGCGTTGTTCGGCATCCGCGATATGGGGTCCATCTTCCTGATCTTTCTGGGCGGCTTCTACGCCATCGTGGTCAACACCACCCAGGGCGCGCGCGATGTGGACCGTAATCTGGTGCGCGCGGCCAGCATGATGGGGGCCTCGCCCGGGCAGATGCTGCGCCGGGTGGTGCTCCCGGCGGCCATGCCCTCGATTTTCACGGGACTGCGTATTGGCCTGGGTATTTCCTGGACGGCCGTTATCGTCTCCGAGATGGTGGCGGTCAAGTCAGGGTTGGGTTATGTGCTGTGGGATGCCTATTACGTCGGCCGCATGGATATCGTGCTGGCCGACATGGCTTCCATCGGGTTGATGGGCTTTCTGAGCGACCGCCTGCTGGTAGTCATCGAACATCGCGTCCTGGCCTGGCGCATGCTCCAGAATCATTGAGGGTGTCATGTCGGATATTTCAGTTACGCAGTTGAGCAAGACCTATCCCGGCGTCTCGCCCGTGCACGCCTTGGACCGCATCGATCTGCAGGTGGACGAGGGCGAATTCATCGCCTTGCTCGGCCCCTCGGGCTGCGGCAAGTCGACGCTGCTCAACTTGATTGCCGGTTTTGAGCAGGCCTCCGAAGGACAGTTGCGTGTGGGGGATCAGGCGGTGACGCGGCCAGGGCCCGAGCGCGGCGTGGTCTTTCAGGAGGCCGCGCTGTTCCCCTGGCTTAGCGTGTGGGAGAACGTGGTCTTCGGACCCAAGATTGCCGGCCTGCCCAAAAGCGACTACCTGCCTCGTGCCGAAGAAATGCTCGAGATCACCGGCTTGTCGGCGTTCAAGCAACATCTGCCGGTCCAGTTGTCAGGTGGCATGCGCCAGCGTGTGGGCATTGCCCGCGTACTGACGCTGGGCTCGAAGGTGTTGTTGATGGACGAACCCTTTGGCGCGCTGGATGCGCAGACCCGGCTGACCATGCAGGAGCTCTTGCTGTCGGTCTGGCAGCGCTTGCGCAAAACGGTGGTCTTCGTGACACATGACATCGATGAAGCCATTTTGCTGGCCGACACCATTTATGTCATGTCGGCGCGTCCCGGCCGTATCGCTACTCGCATCAAAGTGCCTATTGAGCGGCCGCGTTCGCTGGATTTGATCACCGGCGAGGTCTTCAACGGCCTCAAGCGCGACATCATGGGCCAGATGCGCCATTGACTCCGGAATCTCACATGTCCAATCCGCGTATTGCCCATGCCTTTCCACAAGACCGCCCGGCCTGCGAGCCGCCGCCGGGCGGCCGCATCATGGTGCACTTGGTCATCAACGTCGAGAACTGGCGTTTCGACCAGGCCATGCCGCGCACGATCATCACGCCGCCGCACGGCCGCGAGACGGTACCCGACGTGCCGAATTTCAGCTGGGCCGATTACGGCATGCGCGCCGGCCTGGTCCGGATGCTGGAGGCCATCGGGTCGCGCGGGCTGCCCGCGTCGACGAGCTGTAATGCCAGCGTCATCGACGCCTATCCGCGCGCCGCGCAGGCCATGCTGCGAGCCGGCTGGGAGTTCATCGGGCACGGCATGCATCAACAATCGCTCAACCACGGCGACGGCGAGCGCGAACTCATCGAAGCCTGCCTGGAGAAGCTGCGTGCTTTCACCGGCAGCCGACCGCGCGGCTGGTTGAGTCCTGGCCTGCGCGAGACGCTCGATACGCCAGATATCCTGGCCGAGGCCGGCGTGGACTATGTCTGCGACTGGGTCGTCGATGATCTGCCCAACTGGATGCGGGTGCAACAGGGCAGGTTGATCCAGATGCCCTATAACCTCGAGCTCAATGACTCGGTGATCTATGCCGTAGAGAAGCACTCCACGCCCGAGTTCCTCTTGCGCCTGACACGTACGCTGGAGGTGTTCGGCAAAGAGGTCCCGAGCAGCCCCAGAGTGCTGGCGCTGGGGCTGCATCCGCATCTGATGGGGGTGCCGCACCGGTTCGGCGACTTCGAGCGGATGCTGGATCTGCTGATCCAGCATCCGGACGTCGTCTTCATGACCGGCAGCCAGATCGCGGATTGGTTCACCAGCCAGTATCCGGCACCATGAGCCGCCAGGAGAACCCCTTGCCCCAGGCACTGACCGACGATGGGGTGCGGCTGAGCTACGCGAGCCTGGGTGAGGGCCCGGCCGTTCTCTTCGTGCACGAGTTCGCCGGCGACATGCGCAGTTGGGAGCCGCAACTGCGGGCGTTTGCCCGCCGCCATCGTTGCATTGTTTTCAACGCGCGCGGCTATCCGCCTTCCGACGTTCCCGAGGCAGCCGACGCCTATTCGCAGGCACGCGCGGTGCGCGACATGGCCGCGGTGCTGGATGATGCCGGCGTCGAGCAGGCCCATATCGTGGGGCTGTCGATGGGCGGATTTGCCACGCTGCACTTCGGCCTGGCTTTTCCCGAGCGGGCGAGGTCGTTGACCATCGCCGGCGCGGGGTATGGCGCCATGGGGGCGGACAGGCAGGCGTTTCAGGCGGCTTCGCAGGCAGCAGCCGCGCAATTCGAGACGCTTGGCAGTGCGGTCTATGGCCCCATGTACGCACGGGGGGCTGCCCGTATACCGTTTCTGGACAAGGATGCCCGCGGCTGGCAGGAGTTCGCCGATGCGCTGGCCGAACACGACGCCCGTGGCGCTGCCCTGACCCTGCGCGGGGTGCAGGCGCGCCGACCTGCGCTCGATACCATGGGTGAGTCGTTGGCGGACCTGCGGGTGCCGGCGCTCATCATTGCCGGCGACGAGGATGACCACAGTCTGCAGGCCTCGCTGTTTCTGAAGCGGATCCTGCCTGCAAGCGGGCTGCTGGTGCTGGCCAAAACCGGCCATACCATCAACCTCGAGGAACCCGCGGCATTTAATCGGGCGGTGCTGGACTTCATCGCGCAGGTCGAGGCATCGCGCTGGCTGCCGCGCGATCCGCGTTCCATCGGCCAGGTCATGCCGCCGGCCTCAGCCTGACCGGTGCCGGCGTCATTTCCCGCTGTCGATGCGTTGTTGAATATGCTTGGCCCGGGCGGGGGATGACGGATGGGAGCTCAACAGGCCGCTCTGGCCGCCATCGAGTTCGGCGAGTTTTTCAAATGCCGTCACCAACCCTTGGCGGTTCATCTTCTTCTTAGTCAGCAGGTCGAAAGAATAGTCGTCGGCGGCAGACTCTTGCGCCTGCGAAAACTGGGCGTTGATGAATTTTTCCGTGAGCTCCCCCATTTGCGAAGCGGAAAGCGCACTGATTGCGCTGTTGCCGGCTGCGCCGGCGGCGGTTCGCGCCGCGCTTACCGCGTACGCGGTCTGCATGGCTTTTCTCGTGTGGCCCAGAGCGACGTGGCCCATCTCATGGCCGATGACGCCGCGCAGTTCGTCGTCATTCATCTTGTCCATCAAGCCGGTGTAGACGCGTACGCAGCCATTCCCCATGGCCCAGGCATTGACTTCGTCGGTCTGATAGACCTTGTAGTTGATCTTCTGGCCGTTGAGGTCCATGCCGCCGAAGCCGGCCATGATCGTGTCGAGCCGCTTGGCGTAGTTGCTGCCTGCCGGGGCGATCTTCGATTGCGCATCGCTTTCCTTGCAGGCGGCGTCTGACAGTTGCACGATGTCGGCATCCGACAGACTGACGGCGCGTGCGACGTTGCCGCCTGCGCCCATGAGGCTATTGGTATCCATGTTCTGCAGGTTCGCGCAGCCAGCCAGTGTCAGCGTGCCGGTCGCGACGGTCCAGAGCAAAGCACGTTTGGTGGGCGTCATTGTCCTCTTTCCTCGTTGGTAGTGGTGGCTGCGGCCGGGCAGGCCGGCCTCAGCCTGCACTCTAATAGGAGAGGAAAGAAACCTGATGTGATGGCTTTTCCATTCGCGACAAAACATGAACGCCGCTCGCGCTGCTGCGCGTGATGTATCGGCGGTCAGCGCGCTCTGGCTGCGCGCAGCAGGCGCAGACCATTCGCCACGACCAGCAGGCTGGCGCCGACGTCCGCAAAGACTGCCATCCAGAGGGTGGCATTGCCGGTGACGGCCAGCGCCAGAAACACCACCTTGATGCCTAGCGCCAGGACGATGTTCTGCATCAGCACGCGATGGGTCGCACGCGACAGGCGCACGAAGCTGCCAATTTTGCGCAGGTCATCATCCATCAAGGCCACGTCGGCCGTTTCGATGGCCGTACCAGTGCCTGCCGCACCCATGGCAAAGCCGATGTCGGCGCGCGCCAGGGCCGGAGCGTCGTTGATGCCGTCGCCCACCATGCCCACCAACCCCGGGCCGCCGGCCTTGGCCTCCACACGCGCGAGTTTGTCCTCAGGCAGCATGTCGCCGTGGACCTCGTCAATACCGGCTTCGCGGGCCACGGCCTGCGCGGCACGGGTGTTGTCGCCCGTGAGCATCAGCGTGCGCACGCCCAGGCTGTGCAGATCCGCGATCGCCTCGGCGCTGGTGGGTTTGAGCGTATCGGCGACGGCAGCCAGCGCGAGCACGTGGCGGCCGTCGGTCAGGACGTTGGCGGTTTTGCCGGCCGCTTCCAGCGCATCGATGCGCGCCTCGACGCCGGCGTCGAGCACGTTGAGTTCGCGCATCAATCGGCGGTTGCCAAGATAGAAATCGGTGCCGTCTATGCGGCCGGCCACGCCACGGCCGGCCAGCGCCTTGAAATCGCTCACGGGCAGGAAATCGGCGGGCGTATAGGCGAGCGCCAACGCGCGCGAGACGGGATGATCCGAGCGCGCGGCCAGACTGGCGGCCACGCGTTGCGGCGACAGGCCGCCAGTCGTGGCTGGTTGCAGAATCTGCATATCGGTCTGCACCGGCTTGCCACGTGTGAGCGTACCGGTCTTGTCCAGTGCCAGCCAACGTAAACGCCGGCCGTTCTCCAGATAGACACCGCCTTTGATGAGAATGCCGCGCCGTGCCGCGGCAGTTAGGCCGCTGACCACGCTGACCGGCGTGGAAATCACCAGGGCGCAGGGGCAGGCGATGATAAGCAGCGCCAGCGCTCGGTAGAGCGAGTCGATCCATGTGTGGCCCAGGGCTAATGGCGGCACCACGGCCACCAGCACGGCCAGGCCCACGACGGTGGGGGTATAGACTCGCGAGAATGTGTCGATAAAGCGCTGTGTCGGAGCACGCGCGCCTTGTGCCTGCTCGACAGCGTGGATGATGCGATCCAGGGTCGTGTTTCCGGCCGCGGCCGTGACGCGATAGTCGAATCCGCCGTCGGCGTTGATGGTGCCCGCGTATACCGGGTCCCCCACGGTCTTTTCCACCGGCAGGCTCTCGCCGGTGATAGGTGCTTGATTCACGGCGGAGCCGCCATCGATCAGGGTGCCGTCGGCGGCGATGCGCTCGCCGGGGCGCACACGCACGGCGTCGCCAATTCGCAGCGTGGCGGCCGGCACGTCGCTCCAACTGCCATCGGGGTTGCGGCGATGGGCGGTCTGCGGCGCCAGATCCATCAGACCGCGCACGGCATTGCGCGCGCGGTCCAGCGCGCGGGCCTCGATCAACTCGGCCACATTGAAAAGAAACATCACCATCGCCGCTTCAGGCCACTGCCCAATGAGCACCGCGCCCGTGACGGCGATGCTCATCAAGGCGTTGATGTTGAGATTGCCGTTGCGCACAGCGATCCAACCTTTCCGATAGGTACCCAGGCCGCTTGCTGCGATGGAGACCACGGCCAGAAGCGCCGTCAGCCAGATTGGCAAGGACGCGAAATGCGCTGCCTCGGCCAGGGCGGCAAGCATACCGCCTGCGGCCAGCAAACGCCAGGCGGTGTGCTTGGCGGACTGGGGCGACGCCGTTGTTCCGACCGGCTCTGGGGTCATACCCAAGCTGGAGATGGCCTCGATGACGGCATCCCGGCTGCCGTCGGCATGCACGACCGTCAGCACACGCTGCATGAGGTTGAACTCGAGCGCGTGCACTTGCGGCATGCCGCCGAGTTTTTTCCGGATCAGCGTCTCTTCCGTCGGGCAATCCATCTGGCCGATGCGCAGGCGCGACAGCTCCTGGCCGTCACCGGCCTGCAATCCCGTGGGATCAGGAAAGTCTGCGCGGCGGCTGGCATGCTCGTGACCATGAGCGTGGGTGTGTCCATGGTCATGCTCGTGGTGGCCGGCCGCATGGGCGTCATCGCGGTGCGAGCAGCAGGCGGCAGGGCGGTCGTCGTGCGTGGGCGTGGACATGATGATTCCGTATGTTGCGTCCCCAGTTGGAGCACAGGGTATGTTGGCATTGCACACCCTGGAGTTACTATAGGGTCAAGCCTTCCGATCCGGAGTTTCCTATGAAAATCGGCGAATTAGCCAAGGCAGCTGCCACCACGGTGGAAACCGTACGCTATTACGAGCGTGAAGGGTTGCTGCCCGCGCCCGAGCGCGGCATGAACAACTACCGCAGTTATGGGCAACTGCATCTGGAGCGGCTGCGGCTGATCCGCAATTGCCGCGCGCTGGACATGACTCAGGACGAAATCCGCGCCATTCTCAGCCTGGCCGACAACCATCAGGCAGGCTGTGGGGGTATCAACGAACTGTTCGATGAGCATATCGCCCATGTCGATGCCCGTATTGCCGAGCTCACCCAGCTCCGAGAGCAGCTGAGCGACTTGCGCCAGCGCTGCGGCTCGGCGCGTCAGGATGCGGAGGACTGCGGCATTCTGCATGGCCTGTCAGAGATGCAGGTCGAGGAAAGGCCGCAGCGCCACACTCACCTGGGTTGAACGGGCGCGGCAATACCCCCGCGGCCGAGCGGGGAGCTAAGGTCGCCGCCGGGGTAGGGCTTTACAATAGGAATGTTTCTCATTGATTGGCCCGGACTGACGGGCCGGCATATTGCAGCTTGCTACCATAGCCGCAATCCGTACCTATTCGAGCCCCATGACCGACGCCCTGACTCAACCCGCCCTGCATGCGCTGAATACCCGCCGTTCCGTGAAATTTCTCCGCGGTCCGGCCCCCAAGCCTGATGAGCAGGCCCTGATCCTTCAAGCCGCCATGAGTGCGCCCGACCATGGTGCCTTGCGCCCCTGGCGCTTTGTGCGCATCCAAGGTGATGCGATTGCCCGTTTTGCCGACGTGGCGCTGGATGCGGTCAAGCGTAGTGGCGACGCGCGCATGACCCCCGAGAAAGAAAAGTCGGTGCGCGCCTGGATGGCGGATGTCCCGCTGTTTCTGGCCCTGGCGGCCAAGATCGACCACAACTCCAAGGTGTGCGAGCAGGAGCAGGTGCTGGCTGCCGGCGCGGCGGTGATGAACATCCTCAACGCTACCCATATGCTGGGCTACGGTGCTTTCTGGAGCGCGGGCCTGGGCACATATGTTGAAGAAGTGCAGGAGATCCTTGGCCTCGACCCGCTGGACTATCGTTTTCTGGGCTATCTGGCCATCGGCACACCAGCTTGCGCCGTGCCGCAACACGAGCGCCCGGATTTCCACGATTTTCTGAGCGACTGGACGGGGGCTGAACCAGCCGCCGGCAGCCAGGCGCCCGAGGTCTGAAAAGCAAGTGGGCCCCACGTGTGGGGCCCACTTTGCATTGCGCCGAACGTGCGCTCAGGCGCTTTCTTCGATGACCCTCTGGGCTTCAATGCGCACGCGCTCAGGGGCGGTGCCACCGATATGCTTGCGCGCGGCCACCGAGCCTTCCAGGGTCAGCACCTCATGGATGTCGGCCCCGATGGAGGGGTGGTAGGCCTTGAGCTCATCGAGCGTGAGATCGGCCAGGTCGCAGCCGCGCCGTTCGCAATCGCGCACCGCGTGGGCAACGACTTCGTGGGCGTCGCGAAAGGGCAGGCCGCGTTTGACCAGGTAATCAGCCAGATCGGTGGCCGTGGCGAAACCCTGTAGCGCGGCGGCGCGCATGTTGTCAGGCTTGACCTTGATGCCACCGGCCATGTCGGCAAAGATGGTCAGCGTGTCGCGCACCGTATCAACGGTGTCGAACAGGCCTTCCTTGTCTTCCTGGTTGTCCTTGTTGTAGGCCAGGGGCTGGCCTTTCATCAGGGTCAACAGGGCGACCAGATGGCCGTTGACCCGGCCGGTCTTGCCGCGCGCCAGTTCGGGGACGTCAGGGTTTTTCTTCTGCGGCATGATGGAGCTGCCGGTGCAGAAACGATCAGCCAAGTCGATAAAACCCACGCGCGGGTTCATCCAGAGCACCAGTTCTTCGGACAGGCGCGAGACGTGCGTCATGATCAGAGCGGCGGCGGCGCAGAATTCGATGGCGAAGTCGCGGTCGGATACGGCGTCGAGCGAGTTGCGGCACACGCCGTCGAAGTCCAGGCTGTGGGCCACGCGCTCGCGGTCGATCGGATAGGACGTGCCCGCCAGGGCGGCTGCGCCTAGCGGCAGGCGATTGACCCGCTTGCGGCAATCGGCCAGTCGCTCGGCATCGCGGCCGAACATCTCGGCGTAGGCCAGCAGATGATGGCCGAAGGTGACCGGCTGGGCCACCTGCAGATGGGTGAAGCCCGGCATGATGGTGGCTGCGTTGTCCAGCGCCACTGTGGCTAGCGCATGGCGCAACTGGCGCAGCAGACCGATCAGGATGTCGATCTCATCGCGCAGCCACAAACGGATGTCCGTGGCGACCTGGTCGTTGCGCGAGCGGCCGGTGTGCAGGCGTTTGCCCGCATCGCCCACCAGTTCCACGAGGCGTTTTTCGATGTTCAGGTGGACGTCTTCGAGGTCGAGCAGCCACTGAAAGCTGCCCGCGTCTATCTCGGAGAGAATCTGCTGCATGCCCCGTTGAATGTCGGCCAGATCCTGGGCGGAAATGATGCCCTGGGCGGCCAGCATGTCGGCATGGGCCAGTGAGCCGCGAATGTCGTGGCGCGCCAGGCGCTTGTCGAAATCCACCGACGCGGTGTAGCGCTTGACGAGATCGGAGACGGGTTCGGAGAATCGCGCGGACCAGGCTTGGGCCTTGTTGGCGAACTGGTCTTGTTGGGAGGGATTATTTGCCATGATGTCGAGAATTATAGGGCCTTGAAGGCATACTGGCGCGCGGGCTTTGCCGCCCGCGATATCGGATAATGTGGCTGCAAGGACCCCGACGCAAGGAGCAAGCTTTGACAATGCAGTGGCAGACCGTGGCCGCAACCCTGGACGAGTACACCCCTGGCCAGCCCTGGGCGCAGACCCTGGTCGGCGTGGCCGTGCTTGTTGTGGCGGCGCTTTTCGTCCAGTGGGTCGTGGCGCGCCTGGTGCTCTATTTCGCCCATCGCCTGCTGCGTGCGTCCGGGCATGAGGACTGGGACAAGGCCTTGCTGCGCCGCCGGGCCTACCACAACCTTTGGTACGCCGTGCCATTTGCGGTGGTGTCGGTAGGTATCGGTCTGGTGCCTCATGCCGAACGCGTCGTCACGCTGGTCGGCCGACTGGCGCATGCCGGGGCCTGGATCTGCGTGTTCGTGGCCGTCAGCGGCGTGCTCAGCGCCTGGCAGGACACCTACTCGGCCACCACGCGCGCGCAGACCCGCTCCATCAAGGGCTATATCCAGATCACCAAGCTCGTCATGGTGGCCATTTGCGTGGTGCTGGTGCTGTCGATCCTGATGGACCGCTCGCCACTGTGGATGATTTCCGGCCTGGGGGCGCTGTCCGCCGTGCTGCTGCTGGTGTTCAAGGACACGTTGTTGTCGCTGGTGGCCAGCACGCAACTGACCTCCAACGACATGCTGCGCATCGGCGACTGGATCGAGATGCCGCAGGCCAACGCCGATGGCTTCGTCAAAGACATCGCGCTGCACACGGTCAAGGTGCAGAACTGGGACAACACGGTAACCACCGTGCCGACCTATAAGCTGTTTTCCGAAAGCTATCGCAACTACCGCCAGATGTTCGAATCGGGCGGGCGGCGTATCAAACGCACATTGCGCATCGATGCCACCTCGGTGCGTTTTCTGGACACCGCCGAGTCGCAGTGCCTGATGCGCTTTCGGCTGCTGCACGATTATCTCGAGGCCAAAGAACACGATCTGGCTCGGGCCAACCAGACCCTGGGAGATCTGGCCCAGGTGCCGGCCAACCGGCGGCGACTGACCAATATCGGCACGTTCCGCGCCTACGGGCTGGCATACCTGCGCCAGCATCCCGAGGTGCGGCAGGACATGGCCATGATGGTGCGCATGATGGAGCCCCAGGCCGAAGGCATCCCCGTGGAGGTTTATTGCTTCACGGCACTGACGGCCTGGGTCGAGTATGAGCGCATACAAGGCGACATTTTCGACCATCTTCTGGCTATTCTCCCCGAACTCGGCCTCAGGCTCTATCAGCAGCCTTCCGGCGCGGACCTCAGTGCCTTTTCCGGCCAACTGGGCCAGACCGCCCTGCGGCACGCGCGTCTGGAGCAGGCGCCGGCGGACGCGGGCTGGGACGAGTCGGCCATGCGATAATTTCACATCCCTTTGTCTGCATTGGAATCGTCGTTCATGAGCGTTGTCCGGGTAGGAATCGCGCAAATCAATGCCTGCGTGGGCGACCTGGCCGGCAACGCCGCCAAGGTTCTGCAGGCGGCCCGCGAGGCCCATGGCCTGGGAGCCGACATTCTGGTGGCTCCTGAACTGGTGTTGACCGGTTATCCCCCGAAGATCTGTTGCTGCGTCCGCTATTCATCGAGCGCCAGCATGCCGAGCTCGAGAAATTGGCCGCAGAACTGGGCGCGTTGGCAGGTCTGCACGTGCTGGTCGGACATGTCCAGCGCCGCGAGGGGCGGCTCTACAACGCCGCTTCTTTGCTGGCTGCCGGGCGCAATCTGGGCACCTATTGCAAGCGCGAGTTGCCCAATTATTCGGTTTTTGACGAGCAGCGATATTTCACGCCGGATACCCGGCCCCTGGTCTTCGAGGTCAAGGGCCAGCGGTTTGGCGTGAATATCTGTGAGGACATCTGGTTCGAGCGCACGGCGCAGGCCGCAGTCCATGCCGGCGCTCAGGTTCTGCTGGTGCCCAACGCCTCGCCTTACAACCTGGGCAAGCAGGCCGAGCGCCTGATGATGGCGCAACGCACCGTGGCGCAGACGGGCTGCGCCCTGATTTACGCCAACATGGTGGGCGGCCAGGACGAACTGGTTTTCGATGGCGCGTCCTTCGCCCTGGATGGCGAAGGCCAGGTGCGCGCCCGTCTTGCGGACTTCGTCGAGGGCGTAAAGATCGTCGAGCTGCATCCCGGTGGCGTGATCGAGCCGGTCGGTGCCGATGCGGCCGTGCAGCCGGACAGCGACGAAGCGCAGGTCTGGAACGCGCTCGTATTGGGCACGCGCGATTATCTGGGCAAGAACCGGTTTTCCGGGGCCATCATCGGCCTGTCCGGCGGCATCGATTCGGCCGTGGTGCTGGCCGTGGCGGTCGATGCGCTGGGCGCCGACAACGTGCATGCCGTCATGATGCCTTCGCGCTACACCGCCGATATTTCTCTGACGGATGCCCGCGACATGGCCCAGCGGGTGGGTGTGCGATACGACGAGATCATCATCGGCCCGGTCGTCGATGCCTTCGAGGACGCGCTGGCCCCGCATTTCGCGGGCCTGCCGGTGGACGCGACCGAAGAAAACATTCAGGCGCGCGCGCGCGGTACCTTGCTCATGGCGCTGTCGAACAAGACTGGCCGACTGGTTCTGACCACGGGGAACAAGTCGGAAATGACCACAGGTTATTGCACGCTATACGGCGATATGGCGGGCGGTTTCGCGGTCATCAAGGATGTCCCCAAGACGCTGGTTTACCGGCTTGCGGCCTGGCGTAACACCCAGGGCGACATCATTCCCGAGCGCATCATTACCCGGCCCCCTCGGCGGAGTTGCGTCCGGACCAGAAAGACCAGGACAGCCTGCCGCCGTATGATGTCCTCGATGGCATTGTGGTGCGCTACATGGAGCAGAACGCCTCGGCGGCCGATATCGTGGCCGAAGGGTATCCGCCGGAGGCTGTCGAACAGGTATTGCGGCTAATCCGCATCAATGAGTACAAGCGCCGGCAGGCGCCACCCGGCCCACGCATCACACCCCGCGCATTCGGCCGGGATTGGCGCTATCCTGTCACCAACGGATTCCGCGAATCTCCCTGAGCCGGCACGCCACAACAATCTCCAGGACTGCGAAAGTGAAACAAGTTACCGCCATCATCAAACCGTTCAAGCTCGACGAGGTTCGCGAGGCGCTGGCCGAGGTCGGCGTCAGCGGTCTGACGGTTACCGAGGTCAAGGGCTTCGGACGCCAGAAGGGGCACACGGAGTTGTATCGCGGCGCGGAGTATGTGGTGGACTTTCTGCCCAAGATCCGCGTCGAGGTGGTGCTGGCCGATGATCTGGTCGACCAGGCGATCGAGGCCGTCTTGAAGGCCGCACGCACGGGCAAGATCGGTGATGGCAAGATTTTCGTCACGCCCGTCGAGCAGGCCATTCGTATCCGTACGGGTGAATCCGACGAAGAGGCGCTCTGAATCGTTGTCACTCGGTTTGCCAGGAAACGCCGCATCCGCGGCGTTTTTTTTGGGTTCATCGAGGAATACCGGGGAATGCAGACCGGATCTTGAGGAAGAAGTACTCCTGATCGCGGTAGCCGTAGGCGCGGCGCTTGATGACTTTGATGGTGTTGTTGATGCCCTCGACGATGCTGGTGTTGAGCCGGTGGCGACAGCGAGACAGAATCCCGTGCAGATAGGCTTTTAGCTTGAGCGCGAAGTGAGCCAAGGCGGCGATGCCGCTGCCCCGAGCCTGTTGCAGCCAGTGATCCCATGCCTGGCGGGCGTAGCCGGGGTGTTGGTAGAACCACAGCTGTTTGAGCTCATCGCGCATCAGATAAGCGGTGAGCAAGGGCTGGTTGGCCTGGAGCAACTCGTCCAACTTTACCGATTGGCACGGATCGAGGTTTTTGCGATTGCGCAGCAGTAGCCAGCGACTGGACTTGATCACCCGGCGGGCCGGCTTGTCGTGCCGCAACTGGTTCGCTTGGTCTACACGCACCCGGTCTATCACTTCACGGCCGTACTTGGCCACGACGTGGAACAGGTCGTAGACGATCTCGGCGTTGGGGCAGTTGGCCTGGATCTCCAGCTCATAGGCCGTCGTCATGTCGATCGCTACGGCCCGGATCTGCTGGGCAACCCCAGTTGGCAGTTGTTCGAAGAAGGCTCTGGCCGTCTCGCGCGAGCGGCCATCACCGATCCATAGCACCTGACGGCGGATCGGATCGACAACGACCGTGGCATAACGATGGCCCTTGTGTAGAGCGAACTCGTCCATCGCTAGGTAGTGGATCTGGCTCCAGTCCGGCTCTTGGATCGCCCGTCGCAGCAGGGCCTTGTCCAGCGCCTTGACCGTGTGCCAACCCAGTTGGAAGAAGCGCGCCACGGCCAGAATGTTGCTGGACTCAAGCAACTGGCTGACCGCCTCGGCCAGCCGGTCGGTCACTCGCTGGTAACGGCCCAGCCAGCTCAGCCTCTCCAGATGCGGTCCACCGCACTGCTCGCACCAGACCCGCCGACGCGGCACTACCAGCGTCACTCGCAGCGCCATTAGCGGCAGATCCCGCACCCGGCGCGTGGTCGTCTCATGCACCTGCCGACATCGGTTGCCGCAGTGCTCGCAGTGCATCGTTCGCGCTGAAGGCTTCAGGTAAATCGTGACCGTCCGGCTCTCACCTTCAGGCCACACGACCCGCTCCACCCGATAACCTTCCCACCCACCCAACCTCTCGATCGTCTTGCGGTCCAGCATGATCCCGGCCTTGATCCTTGAAAAATCAAGGATCAAGCGTAACGGCAATCAAGCACGGCTCCACGCTATTCCGCGATGAACCTTTTTTTTTTTGCCCCTGACTACTCCATTCAAACCATGAATACATACGAAAACTGTGACGGCCTTGACCTGGCCTCGGCGGTTCGGCGCGGTGAAACGTCGCCGACAGAGCTCCTGCAGGAAGCTATTGCACGCATCAGAACTCGGAATCCGGTCTTTAACTGCGTTGCCTACTACGACGAAGATATCGGCAAAAAGGGCATCGAACAGGCGTCGCGTAGCGGACCGTTCTATGGTGTTCCTTTTCTGTTGAAAGATATTGGCGCGACCGCAGTCGGTATGCCCTTGAGCAATGGCTCTCGATTCTTCAAGGGGATTGTGTCCTCCGAAGATTCTGAATTGGTTACGCGTTATCGCCGCGCCGGGCTTGCCATCTTTGGCACCACGACCACGCCTGAGTTCGCCGTCAACTGCACGACAGAGGCCCTTGCCTATGGTGGACCGACCCGCAATCCGTGGGACATCTCGCGCTCCAGCGGCGGGTCCAGCGGTGGAGCAGCGGCGTCTGTTGCCGCCGGTATTGTCCCTGTGGCTCACGGCGGCGACGGCGGCGGGTCTTTGCGCATTCCTGCCTCGGCTTGCGGCCTGTTCGGCTTTAAGCCTTCGCGCATGCGTACGCCCACCGGCCCCAATGGCGGCGAGGGCTGGGGTGGCCTGGCTGGAGATCATGTCGTGTCTCGCTCGGTCCGCGATAGCGCCGCCGCGTTGGATTTCAGCCAAGGTGCGGATGACGGCACCCCGTACACAGCTCCGCTTTTTGGCGGCTCTTATCTGAAAGCGGTGGGGGAGGCGCCCCGCCGATTGCGGATAGGCCTTGTCACTCGCTCACCTTCCGGCGAGACCACCCATCCGGATTGCGTCGCCGCGGCGGAGGATGTGGCCGCGCTGTGCGTGTCGCTGGGGCACATTGTTGAGCCGATCGACTTTCCAGCGGCCATCGAGTACGAACGCTTCGGCCACGCCATGCGCCTCATCGTGGCTTCTGGCACGGCGTCTGCGGTTCAGGCGCGGGAACAGGCGCTGGGCCGCAAGGCCACCGAAGAGGACCTGGAACTGTCTATTTTCACGGCCGTCGATTTTGCCCGTCGCCATAGCGCGGTTGAGTATTTCGAAGCGATCTCGCTGATGCACACCACCGGCCGGCATTTGGGCCGCCTCATGCGCCAATACGATGTTTTGTTGACGCCCACGCTGGCGAGCCCTCCGGTAGAGCTGGGCGTGTACGCGGCCGACAAGGATTATGTTGCGCATCGCAGCGCAACGTTGAAATACACCGCCTTCCTTCCATACTTCAATGCCAGCGGGCAGCCGGCGATGTCCATTCCGCTGCACTGGAACAGCGTGGGCCTGCCGATAGGCGTGCAGTTTGCTGCGGCGCAGGGTGAAGAAGCTCTCCTGTTTAGTCTAGCTGGCCAGCTCGAGGCGGCCCGGCCGTGGTTCCATCGCCGGCCTGCCAACCTGCCGTAGACGCGGCTGCACACGGCCTACGATCCAAGTTCTATTGATGTAGCCCTTAGCGTTCGGGAATCCCGACGGTCCGGCAGCACGGCATCTCCGTGCGTCGATCGCCTGCACGTCGGGATCGTTTCCTGTGACCTGAAAGGGGCGAGGTACATCTTCAGGGGAGGTCTTGCAAGGTAGGGCGCTATGCGTTGACTTGGGCGGCCGATGGGTGCCCGTAAAGCTGCATGGGAGTTGGGTTTCGGATAAAAAAATAGACCTCGTGTTGAGGTCTATTGGCAGAGAATTGGTGCCCGAGGCCGGAATCGAACCGGCACGCCTTGCGGCGAGGGATTTTCTTACCACTTCGGCTTTCGCCGCCAGCGCGCGCTGTTGGTGGTCTGGAGCACGCCTTCACCTTAGCCTTGCAGCCTTAGGTGCCCGCCGTCTGCTCTCTACACCTTCCCGGGCCGGGGCCTGGGCTTGGCTCGGCGTTGGCTCGGATGCCGGGGCATCCAGGGCGTTCGCCGAATTTGACGGGCTTCACCTCTGGAGTTTCCTCCGGAGGGCTCAAATTGTTCAAGTCCCTTGTGTCTACCGATTTCACCACTCGGGCAGAGTGCGCATTGCACTGCAAATCTATCGCGCCATACTGCTGTGCGCCTGGCTTGCCACAGTGTGTATGGCGGAAGCGGTGGGATTCGAACCCACGAAGGGTATAAACCCTTGCCGGTTTTCAAGACCGGTGCCTTCAACCGCTCGGCCACGCTTCCTTGATTCGACGCCGCCAAAGGCGTCATGAAACCCTGTTGGCCGCCAGGACGTGGCGCAGGTTTTCCGTAAAGGGCGTCATAATAATCTATTTGCTCAACGAAGGACGGAGACAATTCATGCGCGCAGTGGAAATCAGCCAGCCAGGCGGCCCCGAAGTGCTGGTGCCGGCCCAGCGACCCACGCCCGAACCCGGAGCCGGGGAGGTTCTGATCAAGGTGACCGCGGCGGGCATAAACCGGCCAGACGTGTTTCAGCGCATGGGTAATTACGCGCCTCCGCCGGGAAGCTCGGATCTGCCCGGCCTTGAAGTGGCCGGCGAGATCGTGGGCGGCGATGCCGCGGCGGGCGGCTTCAAAGTGGGCGATAAGGTCTGCGCCTTGCTGGCCGGAGGCGGCTATGCCGAATACTGTGTCGCGCCCGCACTCCAATGCCTGCCGATTCCCAAGGGCTTGTCGGACGTCGAGGCCGCCGGCCTGCCCGAGACCTATTTCACGGTCTGGAGCAATGTGTTCGATCGTGGCGCGCTGTCGGCCGGCGAAACCCTGCTGGTGCATGGCGGGGCCAGTGGTATCGGCACCACAGCGATTCAGATTGCGTGCGCCTTGGGGCATACGGTTTACGCGACCGTGGGCAGCGACGAGCGCGTGGCCGCCGTCGAGCGGCTCGGTGCCAAGGGAATCAACTACAAAACCCAGGATTTTGTTCAGGAAATCAAGACCTTGACGGGCGGCAAGGGCGTTGACGTGGTGCTGGATATGGTGGCTGGCGACTATATCGGCCGTGATCTGAGCTGCCTGGCCGATGATGGGCGCGTCGTGATCATTGCCCAGCTAGGCGGCTCCAAGGCCACCATCAACACGGCGGATCTGATGCGTCGTCGTCTGACGGTGACGGGGTCCACGCTGCGTCCGCGTCCGGTAGCGTTCAAGGGGGCGATCGCCCAGGCCCTGCGCCAGAGAGTCTGGCCGTTGCTGGAGCAAGGCGCGATCAAGCCCATCATCCATGCCACCTTGCCACTGGAGCAGGCCGCCAAGGGGCACGCCATGATGGAAGCTGGCGAACAGGTCGGGAAGATCATCCTCACCGTGTAACACCCTTGGGGCGGCGGAAACCGCTCCAACAGGATACAATCGTGGGTTTAACCCGGGGTGCGGGGGTTTTCTGCGCTCCGCTGACTCGCCTGGCAGGCTTTGCGCCTCATCTTGGCGAGTGTCTGGTGGGCCTTTCTGGCCGACCGGACTTCACCATTTGTGAATAGCTTTCAACCCATAGAGCGCATGACCGAAAACGCCGCCACTCGTCGTACCCGCCTGGTGCTGGGCAACTGGAAGATGCATGGCAGCCTGGCCGAAAATGCCAGCCTGCTGGCTGCCCTGCGCGCCGCCGACCCCGTCTCGCATTGCGAGATCGGTGTCTGTGTGCCGTTTCCCTATCTGGCTCAGACACATGCCGAATTGTCGGGCAGCACCGTCAGTTGGGGGGCGCAGGATGTCAATGCCCAGGCCAAGGGGGCGTTTACCGGCGAGGTTTCAGCGTCGATGCTGAAAGAGTTCGGCTGCCGTTGGGCCCTGGCCGGGCACTCCGAGCGCCGCAGTTTGCACGGTGAGACCGATCAACAAGTGGCCGACAAGGCAAGTGCTGCGTTGGCCGCGGGGCTCGTGCCGGTCGTTTGTGTGGGCGAGTCTCTGGCTGAACGCCAGGCTGGCCAAACGCTGGCCATCATCGAGCGCCAACTGGCACCCGTTTTGGCATTGGGCCGCGAGGCTGTGGCGGGTATGGTTCTGGCGTATGAGCCCGTCTGGGCCATCGGCACCGGATTGTCGGCGACGCCCGAGCAGGCTCAGGAAGTCCATGCCGCCATTCGGGCGGCATTGACCACGTTGGGCGCAGCGCAGGTTCAGGTGCTGTATGGCGGTAGCGTCAAAGCCGCGAATGCCGCCACGCTTTTTGCCATGGCCGACATCGATGGCGCGCTGGTTGGCGGCGCCTCGCTGGTGGCCGAAGAATTCTTGCGTATTGCCGCAAACTAAAGTTTCCGTTCGGAGTCTGTAATGTCTTTGATGCTTACCATCCTGCTTGTCGTCCAGGTGATCTCGGCGCTTACCATCATTGCCTTGGTGCTATTGCAGCAGGGCAAGGGCGCTGACATGGGGTCGTCGTTTGGTTCCGGTTCCGCCGGCAGCCTGTTCGGTGCCACGGGTGCCGCCAACTTCATGTCACGCAGCACCAAGTGGGCGGCCGTGGTCTTTTTCGCCACGACGGCTGGCCTGGCGTATATGTCGCACAAGGGCAGTAGCGGCCCCACCGTTGAGAGCGGCGTGATGCAAACTTTCCAGGATCGCTCTGTGCCTCAGGCTCCGGGCACGCCGGCCACTGGTGGCGCCGCATCGGTCCCGCAAGCGCCGGCCGCTGCTCCGTCGGTGCCCAGTGCTCCGGCTGACGTGCCGCAAACGCCGGCAGCACCAGCTCCTGCCGAAAGCAAGTAATCGGCCTGGCCAATAAAACAACGGCGCCCAAGGGCGCCGTTGTTTTATTGGGTTTGACTGCGGGAGCTTGCAAAGCGCGTGGGCGCGACTTCGCGCAGCCAACGCCAGTACACATGTTCGGTTCGCTCAGCCAAGCGCCGCAGCGAGAACTTGTCTTCCCCGCGCACCCGCTGCTTGCCCGCTTGACCCATCAGGCGGCGTAACTCGGGCTCTGCAATGAAGCGCTGCAAGACAGCGCGCAGTGCCTCGATGTCGTCCGGGGGCACGAGCATGCCGGTTTCTCCGTCGTGCAGCATTTCGCTGACGCCGCCCACATCCAGTCCTACTACGGGCAGTCCACACGCGGCGGCTTCGACGAACACGGGGCCGGACGCTTCTTTGCGGGTAGGCAAGGCAAAAATGTCGCTGCCTGCCATGATATTTGGGACATCATCCCGAAAGCCCATCATGTGGACACGACCTTCGAGGCCATGCGCGTTGATCAGGGACTGCAGGGTCTCGAACATGGGCGAGCCTGTGCCAACGATGACCAGATGCACGCGCGGATCTGCCTTGATTACCGGTTGCAGCGCTTCGATCAGCTCGGGGTGCCCCTTGGTGGCTCGCAGCACGGCCACACTGCAGATCACGATGTCTTGATCCGACAGCCCGAGTTCGGCGCGCAGGGTGGATCGAAGATCGGCGGGTGGAAGCTTGATCGGGGAGTAAATGGTCTCCATGCGGGCCGAAGGCACACCGCGCTCGATCAGATAGTCGCGTACGTGGTTGCTCACCGTGCTGATGCGGTGCGGCACCCAGGTATAGGCCAGCATCGAATTGACGCGATTGCTGAGATGGCGGGTGCGAACGACCAGGGGGGTGCGTGCCAGGCGCGCACCGATGCCCGCCAGCAGGGTATCGATGCGGCTGTGGGTATTCAGGACGTCGAAGTGCCCTTGTTTCAGAATGCGCCGGATTTGCGGCAAACCGCGCAGCAGGTTTGCCATTCCGCCCATGGGCAGACGGTGCACGGTGAAACCGAGTTCGGCCGCTTTGGCGGCCATCTGCGCCTGGGGCTGGCAGATGAGTTCAACGTGGTGGCCGCGCTCGCGCATGGCGGCCATTTCTTTGAGAATGCGCCGTTCCTGACCGCCGAGGCCGGTCGCGGCTTCGGCATGAAGGATGCGCAATGGATGCAGGGGGAGAGAACTGGACATCAGAGTAATGCAGCGATGCGAGAAACATCGCCGAGGCTGGAGTAAACCCAACCTTACTTGCTATTCCGTGCCTGGTTTGCAATGAAAATGTGTTTTCCATGAGCGCAAAAAACAGCCGCCCCAGGGGAACCGTCAATACTGAAATCACCCGAAACACTTTATGAAAAACGGATGGGTTTAGTGCAGGGGGCGTAGCTGTCGGCAAGCTGAAGATACTGTTATATTGAGAACAATTCCTATTTGTAAAATTGGCTGCCTAAAGCAGCCGCTGTAACCAGGAAAAAACATGTCTCAATACCCAGGGCTGCGCCGCTGGCTGGCTGGTGCCGTGCTCGCCGCCTCTCCTTTTTTCGTGTCGGTCGCCGAGGTCGCGCATGCGCAAGGCAGCACGAACGTACCGCCGAATCCGGCCAAAACGGTCGTGATGGACTTGGCCGTGCTGGACACCCTGCATACGCTTGGCGTGGACGTCGCGGGTGTACCGTCTGCCACCAAATGGCCGGATCATCTGGCGCAGTACGCGGACAAACGCTACCCTAAGGTCGGGTCGATGTCCGAACCGGACTACGAGGCGATCCACCGCCTGGGGCCGGACGTGATTTTTGTTGCCGGGCGCTCGGCGCCCAAATATGCCGAGCTTGCTCGTCTGGCGCCGACAGTCGATCTGACCGTCGATCCCAAGGATCTGGTCGCAAGCGTGCAACGTAATACGCACACCCTGGCCGGCATCTATGGCCGCCAGGCGCAGGCCGATGAAAAACTCGCTGCCCTGAACGCTTCGATTGCCGCGCTGCGCGCGCGCGCTGGCCAAGCCGGCACCGGGCTTATCGTGTTGACGACCGGAGGCAAGATGAGCGCCTATGGCCCCGGATCGCGCTTTGGTGTCATCCACGATGCCTTTGGTGTGACGCCCGCTGCGCGCGATCTGAAGGTCTCCAATCACGGTCAGGCCGTCTCTTTCGAGTTCATCTCGCAGGTCGACCCTGACTGGCTGTTCGTCATCGATCGCGATGCCGCCATCGGGCGCGAAGGCACATCGGCAAACGCCTTGCTCGACAATGAGCTCGTCCGCCAGACCAAAGCCTGGAAAAACAAGCATGTGGTTTACCTTGACGCGTTCAATTGGTATTCGCTCGGTGCTGCCGGTCTGACGTCGTTGCAGCAAAGCGTGCAGGAAGTCGACGCGGCACTTGCGAAATAAGCATGGCCGAGGTTGCGCGGCGCAGGCAGTCCTGCGCGCTGGCTGCCGTGTGCGTACTCCTGCTCGCTTTGTGCATGACAAGCTTGGGGTTGGGGGCGGGGCAGTTTGCCTACGCGGATCTGTTTGCTCCTGCGAAGGCGGATCGCGCCTGGCAATTGTTGCTGGTCAGCCGTGTGCCGCGTACGGTGGCGCTGCTGCTGGCCGGGATGTCGCTGGCGGTGGCGGGGCTGCTGATGCAGATGTTGGTGCGCAACCGCTATGTCGAACCCTCCACGGCGGGCACCATGGAGTCGGCCACGCTTGGCATTTTTGTGGTGACTTTGTTGGCGCCTGGCGCGCCCGTTCTTGCCAAGATGCTCGCGGCCACCGGCTTCGGGCTGGCCGGCAGCCTGGTGTTTCTCGCGCTGTTGCGCCGCGTTCCCTTGCGCAGTCCGTTTCTGGTTCCGCTGATCGGCCTGATCCTCGGTGGGGTAATCCATGCCGTGACGACGTACGTGGCCTTGCAGCACGATCTTTTACAGTCGTTGCATGCCTGGACGACGGGCGATTTTTCGGGCGTGCTGCGAGGGCGCTATGAGCTCTTATGGCTAGGCGCCGTACTGACCTGTGTGGCCTACCTGGCCGCCGACCGTTACACCGTGGCCGGCATGGGCAAGGACTTCGCTTCCAATCTGGGTTTGAACTATGCGCGGCTGACCATGGTCGGGCTATTGATCGTCTCGGCGATTTCCGCCGTGGTGGTGGTGACTGCGGGCAGCATCCCGTTTCTGGGGTTGATCGTGCCCAATGCAGTGAGTCTGGTCATGGGAGACAACATGCGGCGCGCCATTCCTTGGGTGGCGTTGCTGGGCGCAGTGTTCGTGCTGGCCTGCGACATTCTTGGCCGGCTGCTGCTTTATCCCTATGAGGTCCCGATCGGCACGGTCGTCGGCGTGGTGGGCAGCGCGATCTTTCTGTGGCTGCTACTTAGCAAAAGGGGGCGTCTTGGTTGACCCTCTGCGCGGCAAGCCCACTCGCATGGGGCTTCTGGCCGCCATGGCCCTGCTTTGTTGCATTGCCTACATGACGCTGGATGCGCGCGGGCAGTGGTCTTTCGTCATTCCGTTTCGGGGTGGAAAGTTACTTGTCATGGTGCTGGTGGCCTACTGCGTGGCGTTGTCCTCGGTACTCTTTCAGACCATCACGCATAACCGTATCTTGACGCCGTCGATCATGGGCTTTGATGCGCTTTATGTGGCCATCCAGGCCGCCGTCGTCTACGGCTTTGGACTCAATGCGCTGAGTGGGCAACCGCCGGTATGGCAATTCGTCCTCGAGGCTGGCGCCATGGCAGGATTCGCCTGTTTGTTGTTTCGCTGGCTCTTTACCGGGGCGACACAGAGCCTGCATCGGATGATGCTGGTCGGCATCGTGTTTGGCCTTCTGTTTCGCAGCCTCTCGAGCTTTGCCATGCGTTTGATCGACCCGAACGAGTTTCTTGTGCTGCAGGACAGAATGTTTGCCAGTTTCAACAGTGTACGAACCGGCCTGTTGCCACTGGCCGCTGCGGTGGCGCTGCTGGTCAGCCTGGGTTTATGGAGAATGCGTCGCCGGTACGATGTCGTGGCGCTGGGTCGGGAAATCGCGATCAATCTCGGCGTCAGCTATCGCAACACCTTGCTGGCCACGCTGGCGGGTGTGGCGGTGCTGGTAGCCGTGGCCACGGCCCTGGTCGGGCCGGTCACGTTTCTCGGTCTCCTGGTCAGCAATCTGGCCTATCAGAGCATGGCGAGTGACCGCCATGCGTTGACCGTGCCCGCTGCCGTGCTGTGGGGCGTGATATTCCTGGTGGGCGGACAAACTCTGCTGGAGCGCGTGCTCGGCTTGAGCACCACGGTTAGCGTGGTGATCGAATTCATCGGCGGCCTGCTCTTTCTTATCCTGATCCTGCGCAAGGCACGCCCATGATAGAACTTCGATCGCTCAGCAAACGTTATGGGCAAAGCGTCGTGGTTGACGATGTCAACCTGGTCTTGCTCGACGCGGGCATCACGGCCATTGTCGGACCTAATGGTGCTGGAAAATCCACGCTGTTGTCCATGGTCAGTCGCCTGTTGCCTGTGAGTGGTGGACAAGTGCTGATAGACGGATTGGATGTCGCGCGCAGCGACAGCCGCGAGCTGGCCCGGCGGTTGGCGATCCTGCGGCAGGACAATCACTTGCCGCTGCAGCTGACGGTGCGCGACCTGGTCGCCTTTGGCCGTTATCCGCACACCGGCGGGCGGCTCACCATCGAGGATCGCAAGCACATCGACCGTGCCATCTCCTATCTTGATCTGGAACCTCTGGCGGGAAGATTCCTCGACGAAATGTCGGGAGGCCAGCGCCAGCGTGCGTTCGTGGCCATGGTGCTGTGCCAGGACACGCGCTACGTGTTGCTCGATGAGTCCTTGAATAACCTCGATATGAAGCATGCCGTGGCCATGATGCGCATCTTGCGCCGTGCCGCCGACGAACTAGGCAAAACCGTGGTCATCGTGTTGCATGATCTGAACTTCGCTTCGGCGTATGCCGACCACATCGTGGCCATGTGTCAGGGTAATGTCGCGTACCAGGGAAATCCTGAACAAATCATCCGCTCCGAGATTCTCAGCCAGCTCTATGCGCTGCCGATCGCCGTGCACGAGCTCGACGGGCAGCGCATCTGCGTCTATTACCGGTAATGGGTCGGGTACGGCGCCGCGGTAGCGCCCTGTCGTCATTGTCATGTTCTGTAAACCTGGCGATGGACGTGCAGGCTACAGTGCAGCGTACCCTCTCTGCATAGGTGGCGCCGTGCGCACTCCGCTCCTGTTTCTCTTTGGCATGGCGTTGCCCGCTGCGGGCATGGCAGCATCGCTGTCTTCCACGATAGATGCGGTCACCGTGTATCAGGACCGCGCCGTCGTGGCGCGTCATGCCAGCGTCGATCTGCCCGCGGGCGAGCACGAATTGGTGTTCGATAAACTGCCCGCCACCTTGCAGGACAACTCGGTTCAGATCGCGGCCAAGAGCAAGGGACAGGCCACGCTCCTGGACGTACGAACCGGCTCGGCGCTGACGGCAGAGAACAGTAACGAGCGTCTGAGGGCCGTCGATGAGCAGGTCCGTCAGTTGCAGGCGCGCCTGGCTGGCCTGGAGGATGAGGCCGCCGTTCTGGACAATCAGCGCGAATGGGTCATGCTCGTCCAGCGCGGTGCCGCCGAGCCCGCACGCGACGGATCGCGCCTGTCGCTGGAGCAACTCAACGGTATCCAGGCCGCCAGCGCCCAGACGCTGTCGGGCGCGTTGGCCGGTTTGCGACGCGTTGCCGCCGAGCGGGAGCAGCTCGGGCGCGAGTTGGCCGTCTTGCAGGACAGCCAACAGCAACTGCGCGGCGATCTCGGCCGTCGCAACAAGGCGGTGACGTTGCGCCTGAAGCTGGCGCAGGCGGGCAAGGTGGACCTGGGGCTTTCGTATGCCGTGCCTGGCGCACGCTGGACGCCTGCTTATGATGTGCGGTTGGGCAAACAAGATGGCCATGTGGAGCTGACTTATTTCGGCGTCGTGCAGCAGAACACTGGCGAGGATTGGAGCAAGGTCAGGCTGACGCTGTCGACGGCCCGTCCGGCTCTGGGCGGCGCGGCTCCCACGCAACATCCTTGGATACTGGATCAAGCGGTCGCGCCGCCGCCAGCCCCGGTGGCAGCCCTGAGTTACGAACGGTCACACAGCGCGCGCCCTGCCAGCGAGGCAGATGATGCGGCTGAGCTGGCGCAGGCCAAGGTGCATAACGAGCAGACCAGTGCCTCTTTTGCGATCGACAGCCCGGCGACACTACCCTCGGGCAGCGCGACGCAACGCGTGGCGATAACGACAGCGAGCCTGCCGGCGCAGTTGCAGTACGAGGCGGTGCCGGCCCTGCGCGAGACCGCGTATCTTACGGCCAGAGTGAGCAATGCCACCGACTATCCCCTGTTGGCCGGATCGTTGAACAGTTTCCTGGGCGATGCTTTTCTGGCCACCAGCAAAATCCCAACCGTGATGCCGGCCGAGCAGGTGGATCTGGCGCTGGGAGCGGACGAGGGCATAGCCATCAAGCGCACTCTGCTGGAGCGGAAAACGGAGAACACCGGCTTTTCCGGCAATGGCCGGCGGCAGACTTACGAGTACAGATTCACCATCAAAAACAACAAAAGCAGTGACGCGCAGGTGGTGTTCAGCGATCGCCTGCCGGTTTCTCGTCACGAGAAAATCGTGGTCAAGCTGATTGGCGCGAGCGACGCTCACAAAGGCGAGGATGGCAAACTCACCTGGAACTGGACACTTCACCCCGGGCAGTCGCGTGACGCCGTGTTGAAGTTTTCGATCGACTATCCCGGCGATATGGCCGTCTCCGGGCTATAAGCTGCCTGCTGTCGGCGCCGCATGTGCATTGAGGTCAGCGGCCGTAGGGCCCGCCGTGCATGCGCTGCCCAGCGTGGTGTGAATGCGTTGGGCGCACTCACGCAACGCGGCCAACAATGGCGTTTTGTCGCTAGTGGCCAGCCGCGTCTGCCTGGATACCAGCCCCAGGGAGGCCACGATATGCCGGTCGGGCTCGGTGAATGGCAGTGCCAGTCCGGCCAAGTTGGGGTCCAGCGCCCCTTCGGTGTAGGCATAGCCCCGGCGCCGTAGCTGCTTGACCTCATCGACAAACTCGTCCCAGCTCAGATCCGGGGGGGCATCTCCGCACTCTTGATGCAGCTTGCGCATCTGGGCGCGCGGCAGCGCGGCCATGATGCACAAGGACATGGCTCCTCGGAACATCGGCATGCGCCGCCCGCGTCCGAAGCTCATGCGCGCAGGATCTGCGCCTAATTCGTGATGCACCGTGATGATGCGGGCGCCGCAAATGGTGGCGAGGACGGCGTCCATGCCGGTGTCCGCTGCCAGCGCCGCCATCGGCGCTGCCGCGGCCGTGATGAGTGGGTCGCCGGTGCGGATATGGTAATCCAGCTCCGTGGCGGCAGGCCCGAGCACAAACGTCCCTCCCACGTCGCGGCGCAACAATCCGCAGGCCACTAATTCCCGGACATAGCGATAGACCGTCGGCACGCTGTAACTCATGGCCTCGGCGATAGCCTCGGCCGGCCATGCCGCGCGAGGGCTCTTGAATAGATCCAGGATGGCAATCATGCGGGCGAGGCTGGTTTCGGCCATGGGGTGGCGTGATCCTTAAATTTGAAAATTATCACTATAAGATAATTGACGAATTTTTTCAGGGCAGACACCATTTATCGTCGATTTATCAAATGGCGATAAAAAATGAATTCTATGACCTGGGAAGAGGGTCCTGCGCTCGCCTTCAGCCACATGGGCTTTTACGTCATCGACCTCGCGGCGATGACCCGATTCTACCAGCAGGCCCTGGGCTTTACCGTGACCGACAAAGGGACGATGGGGCAGGCGCAATTGGTGTTCCTGAGCCGTGATCCGGCCGAGCACCATCAGATCGTGTTGGTGTCAGGGCGCCCCGATGCGGTGCCGTTCAATGTGATCAATCAGGTGTCTTTTCGTGTTCCGGACCTGCCGGGCTTGCGGCATTTTCATGCGCGCCTGCTGGCCGCTGGCGTGGCCGACATGCAGGCCGTCACGCATGGCAATTCGGTGTCTTTCTATTGCCGCGACCCCGAGGGCAATCGTCTTGAGGTGTTCATGGATACACCGTGGTACTGCGAGCAGCCCCTGCGTCAGCCGGTGGATCTGACCCTGGACGACGCCAGCATCATGACGCTGGCCGAACGCATCGCGCGCGATCGGCCGGGTTTTCAGCCACGCACGGAATGGCAGCAGGCCATGCATCTGCGCATGCTCGCCGACCGGCGCCAACCTTGATTTTTTTTGACCCGAGACCTTTGCACTATGAAACTCATCAGCTTCCTCTTTGATAGCCAGGCCTCCTATGGCGTGTTGCAGGACCAGTATGTTCTGGATCTCGGCGCCCACTACGGAGCCCAGGCCCCTGATCTAAAGACCTTTCTGGCCGCAGGTCTGCCGGCAGATGTCGGGGCGCCGCGGCGGGAGTTGGCCGGACTGCGGTTGTTGCCCGTCATTCCCAATCCCGGGCAGATTTTCTGCGTAGGTCTGAACTATGCCGACCACGTCAAGGAGACCGGCCGCCAGTCGACCGAGCATCCCACCATTTTCATGCGCGTGGCAGATTCGCAGGTCGCGCATGGGGAAGCCATCGTCTTGCCTGCGGAGTCGTCACGGCTCGATTACGAAGGTGAAATTGCCATCGTTATCGGCAAGGCCGGCCGGCGAATCGCCGAAGCGGATGCCGGCGATTACATCGCCGGCTATGCCTGCTACAACGATGGCAGCATTCGCGACTGGCAAACCGCCACCTCGCAATGGACCGCCGGCAAGAATTTCTGGCGCACAGGCGGCTTTGGTCCCTGGCTGGTCACGGCCGACGAAATACCGTTCGGCTCGCCGATGACCTTGGTCACCCGGCTCAATGGCCAGGAGATGCAGCGCACCACGACCGATCTGCTCATCCATTCCTTCGCGCGGCAGATTGCCCATCTGTCGACGTTCACGCCTTTGGCGGTGGGTGATGTCATCGTCACCGGCACGCCCGGAGGCGTGGGTGCCAAGCGCCAGCCGCCAGTGTTCATGCGCCAAGGAGACGTGGTGGAAATCGAGGTCGACCGCATCGGCGTACTGCGCAATACGGTCGCCACAGAATAAGTCCTACACACGACAAAAAATTGGAGAAGACAATGAAAATGAAACCTGTCTGGTTGGGTGCGCTTTTGGCTCTGACACTGGGTTCGGCCTGTCATGCCGAAGTGTTTCCGTCCAAACCGATTACCGCGGTAGTGCCTTACGCCGCCGGAGGCCTGACGGATCAACTCGCGCGCGAGGTGGGGGCCAGGATGGCCAAAAGCCTGAGGCAGCCCGTGGTAGTCGAGAATCGGCCAGGGGGAGCCGCGCAGATCGCGATGAACTATCTCAAGCAATCGCCCGCCGATGGTTATCAGATTTTTTCGGTGACGTGCCCTCTTTGGCGACCAATATGGGCCTGTTTTCCAAGCTCAGTTATGACCCGCGTCGCGACCTGCGACCTGTCACGCAACTGATCGAGTCTCCCGCCCTCGTGGTGGTGCCCAACAATCGGTCGTATCACGACTTTCCCGCCCTGGTGGACGCGGCAGGCAAGCAGACGCTGGCTTATGCCTCGCAGGGCGTGGGGACGGGTGGGCAGTTGTTCGGTACGCTGTTGTCAGCCAAGATCGGTGCTCCCATGACGCACGTGGCCTACCGCGGCTCCACGCCGGGGTTGGCCGATGTCATCAGCGGTCAGGTGGATTTCATGTACGACGCTATTCCGACGTCGGGCGTATATGCCAAGGCAGGCAAGCTGAGGGCCCTGGCCATCGGGTCGGAGGCGCGTTCCGCACTCTTTCCGGAGGTCCCCACGTTGAAAGAACTGGGCTACGCCTCTATCGTGCCGACGTTCTGGTGGGGAGTGGCCGTCAAGGCGGGAACGCCTGAGCCGGTCGTGGCCAAACTGCACGATGCCATCGTCGCCGCCATTACCGATCCCGAGGTGGCCGCCAAGTTCACCGGGCAAGGGGTGCTTGTCAAAACCTCGTCGCCGGATGAGTTCGCTGCTTATATCGATAGCGAAATCAGCCGCTGGACACCCATCATGAAAGAAGCCGGAATGTCGGCCCAATAAGGATTGAGCATGCAGCGTTACGAAGGGAAGGTAGTATTCATTTCGGGAGGCCTGGGCGATATGGGGCAGGCCATCGCCCGGCGGTTGGCCGACGAGGGGGCCTCGGTCGTATTGGGCGATATTGCCGTGCGTTCTGGAGAGCGACGCGCGGGCGACGACCCTCTCCATAGGGTGCCGCTGGACGTCACCAAGCCCGGGAGTTGGGCAGATGCCCTGCAGGCGGTGCTCGACCTTCACGGCCGCCTTGATGTGGTGGTCAACAATGCGGGGGGCGTTTCTTCGGAGTCGGTCAGTTTCGAGGACATCGATGTTGCGGAGTGGGAACGCCTGTTCGCGATCAATGTGGACGGTGTTTTTCATGGGGTGCAGGCTGCCATGCGCGTCATGAAACAGCAGCCCGACGGGGGAGCCATCGTCAACATGGGGTCCATCGCCGGTTTTGTGGGTTCGGCGACGGGCGGCGCTTATGGCACGAGCAAGAGCGCGTTGCGCAATCTCACGCAACAGGCTGCGTTGAGTGCTGCCCGGGCGGGCTACCGCATCCGTGTCAATGTCGTGCACCCGGGGTATGTATGGACGGCGCTCATCGCCGAGAAGCTGGCCGCGCAGTTCGGCGGACAAGAGGCGGCGCGGGCGGCGGTTCGGGCCATGAATCCTATGCAGACCATCGTCACGGCAGAGGACGTCGCTGCATCCGTAGCCTTTCTGGGCTCCTCGGATGCCCGTATGATCACTGGTGCTGAGCTTGTGGTCGATGGCGGCAGGCTGATCCAATAGGCAGCGCAGACGGTCTGGGGCTTGCTGTTTTGCGAGCTAAAAAAACCGTGCTAGAATGCCCGACTTCCTAGGACGTGAATGTATTTTGTTTGCGAGCCAGGACGGAAGTTTTGGCCGACGTGGTGAAATTGGTAGACACGCTATCTTGAGGGGGTAGTGGCGAAAGCTGTGCGAGTTCGAGTCTCGCCGTCGGCACCAAGAATACTTAGCAGTACGCAATTGCAAAAACCCGCGATTCTCTTAGAGACGCGGGTTTTTTGTTGCCCGCCTTCTGGGCGGCGCCTTGGCGCATTTACGCGGCTTTGAGTGCGCCGTTATCGATGGGAATCACCTGCCCGGTGATGGACTTGCCTGCGTCGGAACTCAAAAAGACGCAGAGCGCGGCGATGTCTTTGGGGTCGACAAAGCTTTTGATCGACTGGATGCTGAGCATGGAGGCACGTTCGTCTTCGACCGTTTTGCCATTGGCGCTTGCCCGGCCTTGCAGCACATTTTCGATGCGCTGGCCTCCCACGGCGCCGGGAGCGATGGCGTTGACGCGGATGTTGTCGTTGCCCAGTTCGATGGCCAGTGTCTGCGCAAGGGAGATCAGGCCGGCCTTGGCCACGCCGTAAGGGCTGCGGTTGGGGTAACCGAATCACCCTCCCAACGACGACATGATGAGGATGCTGGCCGTTGGCTGCTGTTTGAGGTGCGGGATGGCCAAGCGGGTGACATTGAAGGTGCCGATCAGATCCACGGCAATGACTTGCTCCCATTTAGCGGGGTCTACGTCTTCGACCGTCGCGGTCGGCCCGGCGATGCCCGCGTTGTTGACGAGCACATCCAGGCCTCCCAGGGCCTTGATGGCAGCCGGGATCATTTTCTCGATGTCGGCGAGTTTGGCGTTGTCGCACAGCGTTGCCAGCAGGCCGGGGACTTCCCGTTGGGCAGCGTCGATCGCCTGCTGATTGATGTCGGTGATGAAGACGGTGGCGCCCGCCGCGACGTAAGCCCGGGCAATTTCAAGCCCGATGCCGGATGCGGCTGCGGTGATTAGAACTTTCTGGCTCATGTTGATCTCCCGTGTTTGGCGGTGAAGCTGTCGTCGGGCCCATGGCGTGGCGATGGTTCGCGCTAGCGTTCCGGCTCGACGACAGGGGTTGGGCAGCGCTCAGGAACAAACGATGGTCTGAGTCGCGAACGCCGTGTCTGTGGCCTTGCGCCAGTCGCCAAAGGCTTGCGCGCAAACTTGGGCGGGTCATGATCGCGCTCCCTGAGTGCGGCGATGCTCTGTAGGTATTCTACGGCGGGATATCTCACCGCGCGCGCAACACCGAATGCCAACCGAGCTATTGCTCTTTACGTGGCGACGGGATCAGTCGCTATGTTTTTTCCGTAGTCGGAGGCGCGCTGACCTGCCCCCAGATTTAGTACGGCACCGACATAGAGCCCAGGGGTAAAAGACCTTCTTTCTGATGAGCCTGCACGAATTGCGCCGGCGTTAAATATCCGAGCGCGCTGTGAGGCCGATCGGTGTTGTACTCGACTCGCCAGTTTTCGATCAAGCTTTTAGCCTGTCGCAGGGACAAGAACCAGTGCTCGTTAAGGCATTCGTCGCGGAACTTGCCGTTGAAACTTTCGATATAAGCGTTCTCCACCGGCTTACCCGGCCGAATAAACGACAGCTTTACGCCTGCTTGGTAGGCCCAGGCGTCCAAGGCTCTTCCGGCGAACTCTGGCCCGTTGTCCACGGTAATAGATCGCGGCAGGCCACGCATCTCCGCCAGCCGTTGCAGCACCATGGCAACACGCAGTCCCGGCAACGACGTATCGACCTCGATGGCCAGGCATTCGCGAGTGTAGTCATCGACGATAGTCAAACAGCGGAATCGGCGGCCATAGGCTAGGCCGTCGGCCACAAAGTCCATTGACCAACTCTGATTCGGCGCGATTGCCGCTAGGCGAACCACGCGCTCGGTCGCCGCGATTCGCTTACGCTTTCGTTTTCGCACGCTTAACCCTGCCAGACTGTACAGCCGCCAGATTCGCTTGTGATTTGCTTGCCAGCCTTCGCGACGTAAGAGCACATGGATCCTCCGATAGCCGTAGCGTCGTTTCGCCACTGCCATCTCTTTCATGCGCTCGGTCAGCGCAGCATCGCCTGAGCGTGTGCTCTCGTAGGCAAACAGCGACCGCGAAATTCCTACCAGCCCACAGGCCCGGGTAACACCCATGCTGCGCTCGGTCATTAATGTCCTGACCGCCTCGCGTTTGGCCTGCGGGCTGACTACTTTCGGCTTAGCAGATCCTGAAGCGCCGCCTTGTCCAGCATCGACTCGGCCAACAGCTTCTTGAGCTTGTTGTTCTCCTGCTCCAGCTCCTTGAGCCTCTGAGCGTCCGACACCGTCATGCCACCGAACTTCGCCTTCCAGTTGTAGTACGTTGCCTCGGAGATTCCGTGCTTGCGGCACAACTCTGCGGGCTTGGCACCTGCATCGGCTTCCTTGAGCACGCCGATGATTTGCTCTTCCGTAAATCGTTTCTTCATTGCCATTCCTTTGGGAACGGACTCTACATCGATTTCGTACTAATCACGGGGAGCAGGTCAGCGCGGCAAGTTCCATTTGCAGCGTAGCGACAGATACCGGAGGGCGAAACAAACAGCGCGAACCTGGTTCGCGCGCTCGACATCCATCCAAGGCGTTCTCCCACCACCTCGATGAGCGCGCCGACCAATGCGGCAGAGGCGTAGATTTCGCGTTGGAAAATGACCGGTACGCGGTTTAGCAGCACGTCACGCACCACGCCTCCGCCCACTGCGGTAAGGACCCCGAGCAACACGGCGGCCTCGGCGTTGTGTCCATAGAACAGCGCTTTCTGCGCTCCCGTGACCGCAAACTAGCCCAGCCCCAGGGAATCGAATAAGGTTACCGGGTGCGCCAAGCGGGCCACCAGAGAGCCTGCGGCGGTCGTCATGACAGCGGCCGCCATGGCCACGGTCAGGTTGCGCCAGTCTGTCAGGCCGGCCGGAGGGACCGCTCCGATGCACAGGTCACGCACGATGCCGCCGCCGCAAGCCACGGAGAAGGCGATGACCATGACGCCAAACCAATCCAGGCCGCGATTTCGGGCCGCCACCGCGCCGCTGATCGCAAAAGCAAACGTCCCCGCGAGATCAAGCACGATAAACAGACCGCGCTGATTCAAGGCCGCGAGGGCGAATTCGTGCGCGCTCATGGTGCCGGACACAAGCAGGCGTTGAGGGCGCGCAACATGCCCGCTGGTCCAGTGCCGTTTTTCATGAGGCTTACCACGCCTGCCACGCCGATATGGGGGAGCAGCTTGTAACCGTAACGCGGCATTGCCCGGGCAAGGATCGCGGCGCTGCACAGGTCCTGCATGGGCAGTTCAGGGAGTGGGTGCAGAGCCTTGTCGATGGCTTCGAGCTCGGCCAGCAGGGGCGGGCCTGGCTGCTTCAATGCTTGAGTCGGCGCTTGCAAGAGCGTTCCAGAAATAAATGACGGGAGCGGGCAGGTTGTCCCGAGCCGTTGCATGCCTGTCAATTCGTGCCTGGGGGGGGGGCGGGTCTAGCGTCGGGCAGTCTTCCATGCCTTACGCCGCCGCGCCGCAGCGCGTGCCCGCACGTGCCCGTCTGATATAGAATGCGATCGATTCCCATTCCTGATGGAAGATCGGTCCGCGCCGCCATGCTTTCGCCGTCTACTCTTTTATCGGACCAGCAACTTCTGGTTCGCATCCATACCGAAGACCGGGCCTGGTTGTTGGGCAGGCTTTATACCCGGTTGCGCAACATCGAGGATGCTGAGGACATCGCCGGCGATACCTTCGTGCAATTGATTCAGACGCCGCGGCTGGCTTCTGTGCGCGAACCGAGGGCGCTCATCATCACAATTGCCAAGCGCCTGGTCTGGAAGTTGTGGCGCCGCCGGGAACTCGAAGCCGCCTGGCTCGAAAGCCTGTTTGCGCAGGGGGAGGCTCTCGCGCCTTCCCCTCAGGAGCAACTCAGCGCGCTGCAGACACTGCAGCAGGTCGACCAGATTCTCGATGGCTTGTCCTTCAAGGCGCGCGCGGCCTTTCTGTACAGCCAGCTCGATGGTTTGACGCACAAGGAGATCGCGGCCTCGCTGGGAGTGTCGGTAAGCATGGTGCGGCAGTACATCGCGCAGGCGCTGGCGCGCTGCTATGCGCTGGCGGAATCGACGTGAAGCGTGACCAGGCCGCAGCAGAACCCGGCGACAGAGCGATTGCTTTCTGGATGACGCTGACGTCGGGCGAGGCGACCGATGCTGACCGGCATGCCTGCGCCGTCTGGCGTGCCGCGGATCCCGCGCATGAGCGCGCCTGGGGCCGCTTGCAGCAGGGGTTGAATCAGTCGGTCGGGCGCCTGGAGTCGGTGATGAAAACCGAGTACCACGCGTTGCGCAGCACCTTGGAACGTCCCGCTCGGCGCCGGATTCTGCTGAATGCGGCGGGCCTGGTGGGCGCCGCGGCAGTGGGTGCCTGGGCCACGGATCACGTCACCCCTTGGGCAATGTGCTGGCCGATCTGGGCACTGCCACGGGAGAACGCCGGTCCTTCACATTGCCGGATGGCAGCATGCTGACGTTGGACGCACGCAGCCGGGTGGATCTGGCCTTTGCGGGGCGGCAACACAGCATACGGCTGTTGGAGGGGGCGCTGCTGCTCCAGCCGCGTGAGGACCCTTGGCCTTGTTTGAGGTGTTGACGCCGCACGGGCAGGTGCGTAGCGCCGGCGCCAGTTGCATGGTGCGTCTGGAGCGGCAGTCCAGCCTGGCGGTGGCCTTGCAAAGCCGCATCGAGGTCTTGCCGCGTGCCGGCGAGCCGGTCATGCTGGACGCCGGCGAGGGCACGCGTTTCGGGCAAACCTGGGCCGATCGGCCTCAGCCCATGGAATATGCCGCCGCCTGGCAAGAGGGCTGGCTCAAGGTGCGCGATCAGCCCTTGGGGACGGTGGTCGCGGCGCTGGAACGTTATCGGACGGGCTTGTTGCGGGTGAGTCCGCAGGCTGCCACGCTTGCGGTCTCCGGACTTTATCCTTTGGATGACGCTGATCGTGCCCTGAGTGCGCTGGAACACACCTTGCCCATCACCGTCAGCCGTTATACGCGTTGGCTAACCGTGATCGACGTGCGCGCGGCCTGAGTTTTTCTCAAAGCCACTGTCACTTTTCGGGTCTCGCGGCACATATCTCCATATCGCTGTGCGCAACGTATCGGAGATCCTCATGCGCGTGTTACCTGTTCCTTCCGCCCTGAGCTTGGTGGTGGCCCTAGCGGCCGTCAGCCTGTCTCAGCCCGTTCATGCCCAGTCATCGGCGCCGCTGGCATTTGCACTGCCTGCCGCGAGCCTGGACACCACGCTGACGGAAATCGCGCGGCTGGGCAAGATCGTCGTGTCCTATGACCCGCAGTTGGTGCGCGGCCTGCACGCACCCGCGGTGCGCGGCGTGTACACCGTCGACGCGGCGTTGCGCGCAGCCTTGGCCGGTAGCGGATTGGAGCCTGCGCGAGTGGCCGATGGCACGCTGACCCTGCGGCGCGTGGATGTACAGGCAACGACCCTGGCGCCCGTTGCCGTCTCGGCGCAGGCACGGACGGACTCTAGCGGCAGCTATGTGGTACCGGCCAGTAGCAGTGCGACCCGCCTGCTGCTGTCGCAACGTGAAACGCCGCAATCGGTCACGGTGGTGACGCGTCAGCGCATGGATGACCAGGCCATGCAGAACCTCGATGATGTGTTGCAGGCCACCACCGGCATTTCGGTCATCCAGAACGGATCGGAGCGCTCGGTCTATCAGGCACGCGGGCAGTTGGTCGACAATCTGCAGATCGATGGCTTGGCTACCAATATCAGCAATGCCTACTCGTTCGATGCCATCAACAAGCCCACCACCGAAATCTACGATCGGGTCGAGGTGGTGCGCGGCGCCACGGGTTTGCTTGAAGGCGCCGGGAACCCGGCCGCAGCCATTAACCTGATCCGCAAGCGGCCTGGCATGGAAAGCCAGGGATCGTGACCGTCTCCGCAGGTTCCTGGGACGATTATCGGACAATGCTGGATGTCTCTTCGCCCTTGAACGCGTCCAAGACTTTGCGTGGCCGCGCCGTGATGGCCTACACCAATGCGGGTAGTTTCATCGATCATATGCGGGCAAGGAGAATCAGCTTTTCTACGGCATTCTGGAAGGCGATGTCACGCCGGCGACCACCGTCACCGCGGGCCTGAGCTACCAGAAGGATCGCAACCAGGGCTACGACTGGTCCGGCCTGCCTACGCGCGCCGACGGTTCCTTCTACCCGATGACACGCAAGACTTCCCTGGTCGGCAGGTGGAACTATCTGGACAAGCGCAATATCAATCTGTTCGCCGATATCAAGCATGAGCTGGACAATGGCTGGAAACTGACGCTGGCTGGCAACTGGCTGTCTGCCAAGTCTGATTTTCTGGGCAATTACACGCAACGCACCACCGGCGATCTGTTCACCCTGAATCCGCGCTTGTTTCAGTATGATGACACGCAATGGGGGCTGGATGCTTATGCATCGGGTCCCTTCCAGTTGCTGGGGCGTCAGCACGAGCTGGTCATCGGCGCGTCGACGCGCAAGGACGACTTCAGTTACCACGGCGGACGTGACGTCAGTTACCGCTATCTGGTTGATATGAACAACCTCGGGGCTTTTGACCCGCCGGCGCCGACCGGCCTGGATGCGGATATGTGGCATTACAACATCACGCAGAAACAGCAAGGCATTTATACCGCCGGGCGCTTCAGCCTGGCGCAAGGCACGACCTTGGTCGTCGGCGCGCGCATGAGCTGGTTCGATTTCGACCGATATGCCCAGACGACGGTGCGTACCGAAAGCCGTTATAAGCAGAGCGGAAAAATCACGCCTTATGCGGGTGTGGTGCAGGATCTGAATGAGGACATTTCTGCCTACGCGAGCTACACCGAGATCTTCAAACCGCAGGAAAACATCGGCGTGGACAATGAAGTGCTCAAGCCGATGACTGGGCAGAATTATGAAGTTGGCTTGAAAGGGGAGTTTCTGGAGAAACGGATCAATGCCGCACTGGCGGTTTTCCAAACGGACCAGAAAGGCCGGGCGGACTTGATCGAGAACAGTAATCTGTGCCCGCCTGGGGTTTTCTATTGCTATAGGGCTGCGGAGAAAGTGCGCAATCGGGGCGTAGATTTTGAGATCAACGGTGCGCTCACTCCGGCCTGGCATGTGAGTTTCGGGTATACCTACACACAGTCGAAATATGCCCAGGGCCCGCAGTCAGGGCAGGCGTTTGCCACGACCTACCCGCGGCATTTGTTGAAAGTGTCCACCGATTACCGCTTGCCCCAGCGCTGGAATCAACTGCGCATTGGCGGTTCGGTGTATGCGCAGAGCGGCATTTACAACGTCAGCGGCGCCAATGAGGACGAGTATCGTATTTCGCAGTCGCCTTATGCCCTGATTGGATTGCACGCGATCTATGAGGTCAATAAGAACCTGACGGTGCAGTTCAACGTAGATAACCTGTTCGACAGGGAATACTACCAATCCGTTGGTAATCCGAATTACTGGAGTTTCCAGGGCCAGCCGCGCACGTTCCGCCTGGCGCTGCGGGCTACCTTCTAGCCAGCAGGCCATCAAAACAATACCTCCGCTGGCATAAGGCTGCGGCCACTTCAGGTGCGGTCACGGTAGGGCCGCTTGGGCAGAAACCGCTTCTGTTCAGGCGGCCGCTGTAGTCCGTTGAGGTGCGACTGAGCGCAGGTATTTGCGCATCCATACCATATGGGCGGGCGCCAGGCACTTTGCGGTGTCGCGGCGGCCAAGGCGCGGTGCTGCTTCCGTGGATACCTGAGCCTGCCTGCCTCCTGCCGCGAAAAATGCGCGGGGCAGGCGCAGCGTCATGCGTAATATCTGTATCAGTTGCTATTTATTATTCGGTATGTGCCGATTTTGCAACATATAAATAATAGTAGCTCTCATCGCGGGTTAACTGCTAGGCTAAATCGCTCAGCGCGTTGCTAACGGATACTGGCAGTGCCACGACAACCTCATGGCAGTTGAGTGGTTAACGCAAGCGGCAGCGTCAAAGAAATTTTGGTTGTCTCACACACAATGGCTGTACAGGCGGTAACCACGGAGGTGAGTTATGCGTTCCAGTCTAGGCCGATTTACTCCTGCCCGCAGAGCCTTAATAGCGGCGCTGGTCTCCAGCCCCCTCATCATTGCAAGAACCGAAGCGTTCGCCGCTGCCTTTACTTGGGACCTGCCCGGGTCAGGCGACTGGATGACGCCAGGAAACTGGACGCCGGTCGGCCCGCCCGATGGCAGCGGCAATGTGGTGGTCGACAACGGGGGCACTGCGGTGTTGGCTCCCGGTTCCGGGACGTATGGGGGCAGCACCATCAATCTGGGCAGCACCAGAGGCACGGGCGCTTTGGTGGTCACCGGCGCGACGCTCACTACCGGCGGGTTATCGATCGGCGACAACAACACGGGAAGCCTGACGCTCAATAATGCGACCGTGTCCGCAGGGTATTACAACGTCATCGACATCGGGCTGGGCGGAAATGGCAACGGCCTTGTGACGATCAATGGCGGATCGCTGATATCCAATCAGTACCTGAATGTGGGCAGCACGGGTAAGGGCACGCTGATCCTCAATAGCGGACAGGTGCAGGCGGGCACCAACTGGTCGGTGAGAATCGGCGAACAGGCCGGGTCCAACGGACATGTCATCGTCAACGGGGGGGTGTTTCGGGGCAGCGTTGGTCTGGACAACTTCGTCGTGGGCAGATCCGGCGTGGGCCTGCTGGAAGTCCACAACAATGGCATCGTCAACACGTCGTGGACCTTTGTGGGCGGCGAGTACCGCGACGGCAACACCCCGACGTCGTCGGGCGGCACGGGCACCATCATTCTGAATGACGATGCGCTGCTGACCAGTGCCGATGGCATCGTCATCGGCGGACAGGGCAGCAAGGGCGATGTCACCGCCAACGACCGCTCGAGGATAACCAGTAGTGTCGACATCTACGTGGGGTATGGCGGACCGGGCACGCTCACGTTGAACGGCGCCCAGGCCAGCGCCACCGGTAGTTATTACGTGGGTTATACCGGGCAGGGTGTTCTCACCCTCGATGGCGGACGTGCCTCCGGAGCGCGGGCCATCATCGGCTCACAGGGCGGATCCACAGGCACGCTGCGTATCACCAACGGGGGAGTGTTTACGATTGATGGCGGTACGGTGGGCAGTGCGACCAATGCCGTCGGGAGCGCCCTGGTTTCCGGGGCGGGTTCCGAATGGCGGGTTAACGGGATACTTTATTTTGGCGGCAACGGGCAGGGCACACTGACGCTGCAAAATGGCGGCAAGGCCACCGTGACCTCCGATATTTCCTTGGGCCCGGGGCCGGCAAGGGGGTGGTGAATATCGGCTCCGCGGCAGGGCAGGCGCCCGTCGCGCCGGGCACCGTGGACGGGCCGTCCGTGGTCTTTGGTCCGGGCACGGCTGAGTTGAATTTCAACCACACGTCCGCCAATTATGTCTTCTCTCCGGCGCTCAACAGTAGTGCGGCGGGCACGCAAAGCGTCAGTAATTACGCCGGGAAGACCACCTTGACGGGGGCAACGCCAATTATCAAGGGAGAGTCAATGTATACGGCGGTGAACTCGCCGTGGATGCGGCCGCGACCACGAGTACCCAGAACCTGGGTACGGGAGGCATATTCATCGACCGCAATGGGTTGCTGACGCTCAACACCACCGGTGCCTTGGTCTTCACCAACGTGCTGACTGGAACGGGCACATTGCAGGCTAGCAATGGCGGGCAGAGTTTCAGTTTCGGCGCAGGCGTGGGCTCGGCTTATGCCGGTGCGGTGAAGTTAGGCCAGAACCGGTTTGAGCTCGGCGACGCCTCCGGCGCCAACGCCAATACCGCCGCGCTGACCAACGCCACCCTGGTGCTGCAGGCCGGCAACACGACCGACGTGGGGCAGGGGTCCCAAGCGATTGGCGGATTGATCATCGATGGCGGCACACTCAACTTCGATGTCACCACACCTTCCGCCTCCGTTTCCAATAGCACGATCGACACCAGTGGTTTGCTGCATGCCGGTCGCGTGGGTAATGTGGGCATCGTGTTGCCACCTGGTGTCGATATCAAGAACTACACCCCGACGGCCCCCGGCACCGCACATTTGTTCGACCAGCAAAAAGGTATCGGTGGGGTCGATATCAAGCTCGTCAATAGCCTGGGCTCCTTAAGTGGCACAGGGGCGAACCTGGTCTTGGTCGACCAGAGCAGCAATGTCATCACCGATGCGCAAGTGGCCAATCTCTTACAGGGGGGCGTGCTGGCTGCGGAGGCGACCTACGACTATCGTTTGCACACCGGCCGGCAAGATGACGGGCTCTACGCCGGTTATGGCTTGACCCAGTTGAATCTGATAGGGACGGGCGCCGATGCGCTGCTGCTGAACCTGTCGGGCGCCTCGGGCTTGGTCAACAATCTGGACGTCAAGGTGACCGGGGTGGGCGACCTCGCGGTGGACGCCCTGTCCGGGCGTTTTAACGTCATTTCATTGTCCGGCACGCACAACGATTACACCGGCGTGACCGATGTACGCACGGGCACGCTGCTCATGGCCAACCCCAATGTGCTTGGCAAGACCGCCGAGCTGTTGGTGCAAGGCGGCGCCATCGCGGACTTGGCGGGCTACAACCAAAGTGTGGGCAAGTTGACGACGTCGGCGGGTTCGGCGGTCCATCTCGATGGCGCGACCTTGACCGTCACGGATGCTCAGCGCCAGGCCGGTGACACGTCTGGCGGCTATCTGGCCAGCAATACGCTGTTTGGGCCTGGGCAATTGGTCATCGATCCTTCGGTGTTGGCCATCGACGGCCAGCAGAGTGGATTTGCCGGTTCGGTGACGGTCACGGGCGGATCCACGGTCGTGCTCAATACGGCCGACGCCCTGGATACGGCCGTGGGAACTCAGGGCGTGGCCGGGATTGGCGTCAATCTGGTGACCGCGGCGGATCGACTGGTGTTTGGCGATCTGTCGCAACGCACCAGTTCGGCCGTTACCGGTTTTCAGAATGGGGCGACCACGCTGATGATCGCCGGTGCCGGACAGGTACAGGTGATGGATAAGGCGGATGTGACCTTTCTGAAGGACATGACCTATACCGGAGGCACCACGATAGGCGCGGCCAGCCGGCTGCAACTGGGCAATGGCGGCACCACGGGTTCCATTATCGGCAATGTGGCCAATAGCGGGACCCTGGCCTTTAACCGTGCCGATGACATCACGTTTGCCGGCGTGATCTCCGGCAGTGGCGGCGTGACCCAGGATGGCGCAGGCACTACCATGCTATCGGGGGCCAATACCTATCGAGAAGCCAGGCAGATCAAGCAGGGCGTGTTGGCGGCTGGCGCGGCCAACGTATTCAGTCCCAACTCAGCCGTCACGGTGGGGGCGGCCGGCATGATGAAGCTCCTGGGCCTGCCCCAGACGGTGGGCGGCATGAACAACGCCGGGGTGGTGGATCTGGGCGGCGCGCCTGGCACCGTGCTGACCGTAAGCAACAACTATGCGTCCAATGGCGGGTCGTTGCTGACCCGAGTGGCGCTGGGCAACGACAGCTCCGTGGCCGATAAAGTCGTGGCCGGCAGCGTGACGGTCGACTCGGGCGGCGCTACGCGAGTGTTCGTCAGCAATGCGGGTGGACTAGGTGCGCTGACAGCGAACGACGGCATCGAACTCGTGCATGTGACCGGGGGAGCGGCCGCATCGGCGGTGGACGCCTTTGTCCTCGGGTCGGCCGTCAAGGCAGGCGCTTATGAGTACCAATTGGTTCAGCATGGCGTGCGGGATGCCAATGGCAACTGGTATCTGCGCTCTTCGCTGGATGTTCCGGTCGATCCGGTCGACCCGGTTATCCCGACAGACCCCTATCGGCCGGAAGTGCCGGTGTATATGAGCTCTCCGGGCTTGGCCAGCCGCTTTGGGCTGGCCATGCTGGGTACTTGCGATGACCGATCCGGCGCCTACGTCGACGCCATGACCACAAATTGTGGTGACGCGGGAGCAGGCAAAGCCGTATGGGGCAGGCTGTTCGGTCAGAGAGGCAACACGGATTTTGCCGGTTCAGGTTTTGCGGACAGGCTCGAAGCTTTCGCCAGCAAAGGACCCGCCTACCATTACACCTTGAGCGGATTTCAGACCGGGGTGGATTTGTACCGCAGCCTGGATGACAACAACGCGGGCAATATCGCAGGCGTTTATTTCGGGGCGGGGCAGGCACAGGCCAAGGTCGATCAGGCCAATGGCGGCCGTGTCGGCCGCGTCGATATGGACGCGTACTCCGCAGGCGCCTACTTCACGCGCCGCGCCAGTACCGGCTGGTATGTCGATGTGGTTGCGCAGGCTACCCGGTATGGCAGGATCAAAGCCAAGTCCGATGATGGCGAGCGCCTGCGCTCCGACGGCTGGGGCTATGTAGGCTCGCTGGAAACCGGTTATCCGATTGCCTTGAGCGAAAAATTCTCCTTCATTCCGCAGGCGCAGCTGATTTATCAGCATGTGTCCTTGACGGGAGGCAGTGACAGCTTCGGGAGCGTGGATTACCGGCCGAGCAATGCGCTGTATGGCCGGGTCGGTGGTAAGTTGAGCATGGATCTGTCCTCGCGCCCTGACCGCAATCTGAGCGCGTTTGCCCGGGCCAATCTGTGGCAGGACTTCGGCGCGAAGGCGAAAACCGAGTTCAATACTCTCGACGGCCAGAACCCGGTGCTGCTCAAAACCAAGCTGGGGGGCAGTTGGGCGCAGGTCGGCGCGGGCATCACGGGCCAGGTCGGCAAGAGCACCAGCCTTTATACCTCCATCGACTACAACTTTCCCATAGACAGCGGCAAGGGGTCGGGCATCGGAGCGATGGTGGGATTCAAATACCAGTGGTGAGTCCTGTGGGCCGGGCCGCATCCTGCGGCCTGGGCACAGCCGCCGCCTGGGCTTCATCCACGATGGCTTGCGCCAGCTTGGCGATGGGCTTGTCAACCAGCTTGCCGTCGACGGCCACCGCGCCCAGGTCACTTCGGCTTCGCTGGGCGCAAAGCCCTGATTGACCACCTCGACCTGCTTGGGGTGAATGCAGAGTTTGGCGCCCATGCCCCAACGTTTGGAGCGTCGCACCTCATCTTCCAGGCGGACGGCATCATCGGTGGCCAGCGATACCCCATCGATGGGCGGCAGCAGGCCGGCATGACGCGAATGCAATACCAAGTGGGTTCGCACCGCGTCGAGTTCCGGGCCGTCGCCCTGTATGCCCGAGTCGGCCATGAAATCAAAAGAGCCAAAGGCCAGCCGCTCGACGCGCGGGGCAGCCGCCAGCTCGGCCAGGTTGAACCATCCAGCTACGGATTCGACCAGCGGGAGGATGCGCTGTTTGGCCGCTGAGCAGGCGAGCGAGGCTTTCCAGGTCCGAGCGCGCCTGGGCTTTGGGTAGCATTACGCGGCTGACTGCCGGCCAGGCCAGCAAGGCGCGGTCGGCCTCATGCCAGGGGGTGTCCGCCGGATTGATGCGCAGGCAAACCCGGGCAGCCGTGTCGCGCAGCCACATGCCCACCGCCTCGCGCGCGGCATCCTTGCGTTGCGGAGTGACCGCGTCTTCGAGGTCGATGATGACCTGGTGCGCGCCGCTATGCACGGTTTTGTCGAAGCGCTCGGGACGATCTCCCGGCACGAAAAGAAAACTGCGATCTGTCATGAGTCAGCGATCCTTCATGCCCACGCCCCATTCGCGGCGCAGGATGGTGCTGTAACTGAAGCGGTCGGCCGGGTGGATGCTGGTGGCCAACTCGACGAGCTGGTTGCGCCGGTTGCGATATTTGCGGGTGACCAGCAGGGCGGCGGTGTGCGGCTGGGCATTGAGGGCGAGCGCGTCGGCATTGGTGAGCACGATGGCGCGGATCTCCTGTTCCACGGCGGCGATCACTTCGCCGAAATGCTGCTCGATCTGCGCATGCACGGCGCCCTTGAGTGGGCCATGCATGCCTTGGATGGAGCGAAACGCCGGATGTATCCAGATTTCGGTCGTGCAGATAGGCTCTTGCGGATTGCCGGCATGTCGCCGGCCACGCAGATGCAGCCAGGTCTCGCCAGCGGTGGCGTGCAGCGCGCGCGCGCGCTCCGCGTCGATCTCCACCGTCTCGCGCGCCTCGATGACCAGGGTGGTCTCCGATGCATATTGGTAGAGATCGCTGACATCGGCCACGCTTTGCCGGTAGCCGGACGATACGGTCCGTGCGCAGACCGTCGTGCCGATGCGCGGCTGACGCACCACCAGACCTAGCTCCACCAGCCGCTTGACCGCCTCGCGGGCCGTCGAGCGGCTCACGCCGAACTGCTCGCACAGCACGTACTCGGTGGGCAATTGCGAACCGACGGGGTACTGGCCGCTCTCGATCTCGCTCAGCAGCGTTTGCGCCAGCTGCATATAGCGCGGTTGGCTGGTCTTCAGCGCCGGGTTAGGTGCGAAAAGAGAGGCGGGAGCGGCGTCGGAGGTCATATTACAGAGCGTTGGCGAAGCTGATCGATATTCTCCGCATCGTAGCCGAGTTCCCGCAGAAGTTCGTCAGTATGAGCCCCCATGGACGGCGCCGGATTCACAGGGTGAGGGCCGGCGCGCACGGGCGAGGCGACCATGCGAACATCGCCTTCGGGATGCGCGAAGTCCAACACCCGCTCTTGCTCTCTGACAAAGTCGCTGTCGAGCGCCTGCTGCACGTCATAGACCGGAGCCGCAGGAACCTTGCCTGCGAAGCGGCGCATCCACTCCGCGGTGTCCTCCTGTTGCAGGACGGCGTCAAGCTCCTCGGTCAGGCGCTCGCGATTGGCCAGACGGTCCTTGAATGTCTTGTAGTGCGGCGCCGAGATCCATTCCGGTTTGCCGATGCACTCGGCCAGTACGCCGAAGAATTTTTCCTTGTTGCACATGAGAAAAATCCACCCATCGCGGGTTTTGTACAACTGGCTCGGGGTCAGCGAGGGATGGCCGGAGCGCGGTTCGCGGCCGATGGCTTTGCCGGCATTCAGGTACCAGGTCGCCACATAGGCCAGGTTGTGCAGTGCGACGTCGAACAGACTGACGTCGATGTCGCGTCCCTGGCCGCTGGCACGCGCGCCCAGGACACCGGCCAGCAGCCCCATGGCGGCCGTGGTGCCCGTCATCAGATCGATGATGGACAGGCCCATGCGCGCCGGGGCCGTCCGGTTCACCGGTCAGGGAGAGATAGCCCGCCTCGGCCTGCATGAGATAGTCGTAGCTGGGCCAGGCCGCGCGCGAACCGCTGCGGCCATAGGCCGACAGATGGCCGCAGACCAGTTGCGGATTCACGTCTTTGAGCTGTTCATAGGTCAGCCCCAGCTTGCCCGGTAGATCGCCGCGCAGGTTGTTGAACACCACGTCAGCACCGGCGGCCAGCTCGCGCAGCACCTTCTTGCCTTCGGGCAGCTTGAGGTCCAGGGTGATGCTTTTCTTGTTGCGATTGAAGGACTGGTAAAAATGGCTGTCCCCTGGCCCGAAATAGTACGGGCCGACCGAGCGGCCCACATCGCCGCCATCGCGCGGGTTCTCGATCTTGATGACTTCGGCGCCCAGATCAGCCAGATGCTGGGTGCCGAAAGGGCCGGCGCCGTACTGCTCGACGGCGATGATGCGCAGACCGGCCAGGGGCAGGCCTGCCTGCGGCAGGAAAGACGAGGGTTCGCTGGCGGCGCTCATGCCGGGTTCCTTTCGATCAATTGCTTGGCGATGATGATGCGTTGCAGTTCGTTGGTGCCTTCACCGATGAGCAGCAGCGGCGCGTCACGGTACAGACGCTCGACGTTGTATTCCTTGGAGTAGCCATAGCCGCCGAAGATGCGCATGGCTTCAAGCGCGTTTTCCTGTCCGGCCTCGGTAGCGAAGTATTTGGCCATGCCGGCCTCCATGTCGCAGCGCTCGCCGCGGTCAAACGCGGCGGCCGCCGCATACACGAGCAGTCGCGCGGCCTGGGTTCGGGTGGCCATCTCGCCCAGTTTCAGCTGGATGGCCTGATGCTCGGCGATGGGCTTGCCGAAGGTCTTTCTGACCTGCGCATAGGCCACGGCTTCGTCCAGCGCCACCTGCGCCACGCCCAGGCCCCGTGCGGCCACATTGATGCGGCCGAGCTCCAGGCCGCCGAGGACCTGTTGCAGGCCCTTGCCTTCGATGCCGCCGACCAGGCGATCGGCGGGCACGCGATAGTCTTCGAACGTCAATGCGCAGGTGTCGATGCCTTTGTAGCCGAGCTTCTCCAACTTCTTGCTGACAATGAAGCCGGGGCCTTTCTCGGCGATGAGCAGGCTCATGCCTTTGTGGCGCGGCTCGGCCTGCGGATCGGTCTTGACCAGCAGCGCCAGGCAGTTGCCATACATGCTATTGGTGATCCACATTTTGCTGCCATTGACCACGTAGGTGTCGCCTTCACGGCGCGCCACCGTGCGGATGGCCTGCAGGTCGGTGCCGGCGTCGGGTTCGGTCAGCCCGACGCCGCCGCGCAGCTCACCGGTGGCAAAGCGGGGCAGGAACTCCTGCTTCTGGGCCGGCGTGCCGGACCGCTGCACGGCCATCGCCATGATGAGATGCGAATTGATGATGCCCGAGATGGACATCCATACCGCTGACATGCGTTCGATGATCTTGGCATAGGTCGTCGTCGACAGGCCCAGCCCGCCATACTCAGGATCGATGATGCAGCCGAACAGGCCCATTTCCTTCATCTTCTCGACGATCTCTTCGGGGTAGATATCGTCGTGTTCGAGACGTTGGACATGCGGCTTGACCTCAACCGCCAGAAAGCGATCCAGCATGTCCAGGATCAGGCCCTCCTGCTCCGCGTCCTGTTGGGGGGCCAGCGATTGCGACGTCATTGACGATTCTCCATACGGGCTTGCACGCCCAACAGTTCGGACAGCGCGGCGGCGCTGCCGTGTTCGATGTTCAGGACAGCGTTGAGCACACGATCGGCATGCTTGCGGTCGACCGCGCGCGAGGCGTTCTCATAGAACTTCACGACGATGTCTTCATTGGTGATCGGGCGGCCCGGCGCGCCCCGGTTGATGGGTTCGGCATGCGAGAGCACGCGGCCATCGGTCAATTCGATATGGACCTCGCCACCGAAGTAGCGCGGAAAGTCCGCCTGCGGATCGGGCACGCACTCCACCAGCGCGGCCAACTGCAGGGGTTGCGGATCCTGCCAGGCTGCCGGATCGAGCGCATCGAGCGTGAATCGCCCGAAGCGCAGGCCGGTCGCCACGGAGTAGGGCACGCTGAACTGCGCCTCGTAGGCATTGGAGGGCCGCAGTTTCTTGTCGCGCGGTTCGCAGACGGCTTTCATGGCGCCGGGCGGCACCTTGGCCACGATGCGCCGGATCGGCGCGCCATCCCAGGTTTTGGACAACAGCCCGGCCGCATCGGCGAAGGCATGCGTGAAGTGGCAGGCGGGCACCGGTTTGATGGCGACATTCAGCGTTTCCCAGACTTCGCCCAGGCCTGCCGTGACCATGCCCAGATCGCACTTCTCGTACAGTGCGCCGAGGTGGCTGGGGTACAGACCGAAACGGCCCTCATACGCCGCGCCTGGCCCCACGAAGCCATGTTTGGCCAGGGTGGCCGCCGTGATGCCGGCCGCGGCGGCCCAACCGGGATGCAGCCGTTTGGTCCAGGCGCCATCCTCCAGGCATTCCAGGCTGCCGGAGGCGACCGACAGCGCGATACCCTGCGCGTCGATGGTGCGTGCGGTGTCCAGGCGCAGCAGCCGGGCTGCCGCCAGCGTGCAGCCGAACGCGCCTATCAACCCGGTCGGATGAAACCCGACCTGGTGGAAACCGCCCTTGGCGGCCGCGCCCAGGCGAGTGGCTGTTTCCATGCCGAGGACATAGGCATTGAGCAGGTCCCGGCCCGACGCATTCAGGCGCGTGGACAGCCCCAATACGGCGGGAAGCACGGAGGTCGTGGCATGAATGACCCCGCTGGGGTGCGTGTCGTCATAGTCCAGCCCGTGAACGAGCAGGGCGTTCATGATGACCGCGTCGCGCATGGGCAGTTTCTGGCCATGGCCAATGACGGGTTGGTCGCCGCCGGGGCCGGCCAGTTCGCGCAGACCGGCCAGGGTCTGGCGTGCGAAGTCCCATTGCGTCGAAGCCAGCGCGATGCCCAGGGCGTCGAGCATGAGATGGGTGGCGCGCAGGCGGACCTCGGCCGGAATGTGGTCGATATCGGCGTGCACGGCATGGTGCGCCAGTTGCGCCGACAGGCGCGTCGTCGTGTCGGATGTCGTCATCAGGATCAGTCCACCTTGGCGCCAGCGAGGTTCACCGCGATGGCCCACTTGTCGATTTCGGATTGGATATAGCTGCGAAACTCCGCCGGCGGCATCACCACGGCCTCCGCGCCCAGACCGTTGAGCACGCGCCCGACTTCCGGCGCTGTGGTCCAGTTCTTGGCCAAGGCCTGATAGATCTTGTCGATGACGGGCTGGGGAGTGCCTTTGGGGGTGGCCAGACCGACCCAGGCGGGCGCCACGAAATGGCCCAGGCCCGCTTCTTCCATGGTCGGGATCTCGGGCGCGGCGGGATTGCGTTTTTCGCTGGCGACGGCCAGCACGCGCAGTTTGCCGTTGCGCGCATAGGGCAGAAGGACGGCACCGGTGTCGATCATGGCGCTGACCTGGCCGCCGATGAGGTCGGTGGCCGCTGCGGGGCTGCCTTTATAGGGCACATGTACCAAGTCCATGCCTTGCTCGTACTTGAGCAACTCCATGGTGAGGTGGCTGGTCACGCCGCTGCCGCCCGAACCGTAATTGAGTTTGCCTGGCGAAGCTTTGGCGAGTTTGACAAAGTCGGCGGCCGTCTCGGCCTTGACGGACGGATTGACCACCAGGAACAAGGGTACGACCGAAAGCAGCGAGATGGGCTCGAAGTCCTTGAGCGGATGGTAGGGCAGATGCGAGTACAGGCTGGGATTGATCGCCATGGTGCCGCTGGAGCCCACCACCAGGGTGTATCCGTCCGGATCGGCCTTGGCGACCAGATCAGAGCCGATGCTGCCCGCCGCGCCGGGTTTGTTCTCGACGATGACGGGTTTACCCAGCGCATCCTGAATCTGTTTGGCAGCAATACGGGCGACGATGTCTGTTGCTTGCCCGGGCGGAAAACCCACGATCATGCGTATCGGGCGCTCAGGGTACTCAGCCTGCGCCGGCAGGCTGGCTGCGCAGGCGGCAACAAGCGCCAGGGCGACGTGCCAGGGGGGGAAAGTAATCTCATTGCTTGTCTCCTCTTGTGCTTTTTTAGATTTGGTCGTCGACGCCATGCCCGCGTTTGGGAACGAGCGACATACGCAAAAACTCCATGACCATCACCCCGTTCTGATTGAAGGCGCGTGTGCGCGTGGTGACGATGCCCTGAGTGGGACGGCTTTTGGATGGCCGCACCTCCAGCACTTCAGACTCGGCATACAAGGTGTCTCCGCCGAACACCGGCGCGGTAAGCTTGATTTCCTTCCAGCCCAGATTGGCCACGGCCTTGGCGCTGACGTCGTTGACGGTCATGCCCAGCACCACCGCCAGCGATAATCCGCTGTTGACCAGCAGGCGGCCGAACTCGCTTTTGGCCGCGTAGTTCGCATCGCAATGCATGGGATGGGCGTTCATGGTCATCAACGAGAACTGGATGTTGTCGTTGTCCGTGATGGTGCGGCCCGGGCGATGTTCATACACGTCGCCAGGCTGGAACTCTTCGAGATAACGGCCGTAGGAAGCCCGGTAACGTTGAGGGCCGACTTCGATAGCTGACTGCATGAAACATCCTCCTCACTTATTTGTATGTATTGATCATTTGTTCGTACAAATAAGTGTAGGCGGATTGGATCTGGAAAGTATTGGGGTTTACCAGTAACCGGACTCGCCTGCGCTGCGGCCAGGCGTGGGTACGCGCGCCAGCAGGCTCAGCGCTGCCGCGACCTGTCGTGTGCCAGATAGTCCAGGACCGCGCGCTCGTCACCGGCAAAAACGATGCGGTCCTGCTTGGCCTTGCGTTGATAGCTGTACATGGGATCGTAGTACTGGGTCAGCAACGCGGTAATCCAGGCCCGATGCGCTTGAATGTCACCGCTGGCGGCCTGCCGAGTCAGTGCAGCATTCATCAAAGCGGCGATTTGCTGATAGCGCAGGCCTCCCAAGCGCTTGCGAATGGCGGCCAGGCTGTCTTGCAGACGCTGGGCAAAGGCGATATAGCCTTGCTCTTGACCGTCGCGCTGCACGAAATCGGCGCAGAGATCGATGACGTAGTCGCGCAGGATGCGCTCGACGCGATGGGTCAGACTGTCTTCGAGCCAGACCAGGGGGCTGACCTGCATCAGGCGGTACAGGTCTGGGGGCAAACTGCAGCTTCCGATGGCTTGCCCTTCGTCTTCGACCAGGAAGGTTTCGTGGCCCAGATGGCGCTTGCGCAGCACGTCTATGGCCAGGGCGTTGTCAAAGCCGACCTGCACCGGCTGGGGCTGAACCCGTTTGCCGAAGCTCGAGCCCCGATGGCAGGCATGGTGCTCGAGGTCGAGTGCGTAGGCAAGCGTGCGCAGGACATCAGTTTTGCCAGTGCCGGTCATGCCTCCGAGAACCATAACGCGGCATTCATGCAGGGCGCTTTGCAGGGTGGCAAGCAGAAAACCTCGCATGGCTTTGTAGCCGCTGGCCACCCGGGGATACGCCACACCTGCCTCGCTGCTGAGCCAGCTCTGCACGATCTGCGAGCGCAGTCCGCCGCGAAAACAATAAAGATAGCCGTCGGGATGCGCCTGGGCGAATGTCAACCACGCTTGAATACGCGCTTGCTTGAGCGCCCCGCTGACCAGCCGGTGGCCAAGCGCGATGGCGGCCTGCTGGCCGTGTTGCTTGTAGCAGGTTCCGACCATTTCGCGCTGCCTATCGTCCATCAGCGGGAGATTGACCGCGCCGGGAAAAGCGCCTTTGGCGAACTCAATGGGCGCGCGCACGTCCAGCAACGGGACATCGGCGAGAAACAACTCTCGATAGGTCTGGCAATCCTGGCGCATGACGACTTCCGGACAAGCGGGGCCACATTCTACGGACGCCGTCGGGCTAGCGGCCAGTCCGCGGCAATGGCAGTACCGAGGGGAGGTCGCGAGCGAACCACGCCTCGAGCTCACTGGCCGGCAGGGGGCGAGAAAAAAGGTGTCCCTGCGCCACCGGATACCCTTGCTGATGCAGCAGGGCGTTCTGCCTGCTGGTCTCCACACCTTCGGCCACGACGGTCAGGTGCAGGCTCTCGCCTATGCCGAGAATGGCCGCACTCAGCGCGCTGGCCGCCGCATCGTGATCGAGGTCGGCCACGAAACTGCGGTCCAACTTGAGTTCGGATACCGGCAGGCGCCGCAGATAGCTCAGGCTGGAGTAACCGGTACCAAAGTCGTCCATCGACAGCCGTATGCCCAAGGCATGCACCTGACTGATGGTTTGCATGGTGCTGGGGTGGGTGTCCAGCAGGATGCTTTCGGTCAGCTCCAGCGTCAGGTCTGCAGGTGCCAGCCCATGCCGACGCAACGTCTCGCAGATCAGGCGCGGCAGTTCCGGGTTGTGAAAGCTCGTGGGCGACAGGTTGACCGACACGGCGGGCACCGTCAGACCCTTGCTGCGCCACCCGGCTAATTGACGGCAGGCGGAACGCACGGCCCACAGCCCCAGATCGGCGATCAGGCCACACTCTTCTGCCAGGGGATGAATCGCGAGGGGGGAATGTCGCCCAGCGTCGGGTGCGTCCAGCGCGCCAGGGCTTCGACGCCATACAGGGTGCCGGAGGCCAGCGCGATCTGGGGCTGATAGTCCAGGCGCAACAAGCCTTTTTTCAAGGCATGACGTAAATCGTTCTCCAGCGCCAGGCGCTCTTGGGCCAGGCGGTTCATCTCCGTGCTGAAAAAACTGAAACCACCACGCCCGGCTGCCTTGGCCTCGTGCATGGCCAGGTCAGCACGTTGCAGCAGCGTCTCCATGTCCCGGCCATCGGCGGGAAACAATGCAAGCCCCACGCAAGCCGAGACCGACAGATCGGTGTTGGCCAGCCGCAGGGGCCGTGCCAGTTCGCCTTGCAGATGTTCGACCACGTCGGCGGCACGGTCTGTCCCGGTATTCGACAGGACGACGACGAAATCATCGCCAGACAACCGTCCCATCAGATCGTTGGGCCGAAATTTGGCACGCATGCGCTCGGCCGCGGCACGCAGCAACTCGTCGCCCGCGACATGGCCCAGGGTGTCGTTGATCTGCTTGAATCGGTCCAGATCGATAAACAGCACAGCCAGCGGCGTCCTGTTGCGCGCGGCCGCGGCGATGGCTTGTTCGGCTTTGGCCAGCAGGAGATTGCGGTTGGGTATACCCGTCAGGTCATCGTAGAACGCCAGCTGGCGGATACGCTCGCGCGCATGCTCGCGCTCCAGCGCGAGCGCACACAAGTGCGTGCAGGCGTCGACCAGGCTTTGATGAAAGGCCTGCGCGGCAGCGTTGCGTGGATGGCGATAGTAAAACGCGAAATAGCCCACGACGGCGTTTTCGCTGCTGCGGATGGGTGTGGCGGCGCAGCCGGTAAATCCCTCCGGCAGTACCATGCCCAGGCAGTTGGAACACAGCAGTTCGATGGCATTGCCTGCGACGCTGCTGCCTTGCTGAGGCAACGGTGGCTCCAGGCCCGACGCGCAACCAGAACCTATCGATGTACTCTGCAACTCTTGGCAGAAGTGGGCAGGCAGGCTCGGCGCGGCCAGTGTCCGCAGGCCAGCCTCATGGTCCAGCTCAAGGATGATAGTGGCAATCTCGGGAGCAATACGTTCGACCTCCTTGCAGACGAGTTCAAGGACATCACTGAGCGCCTGTTCATGCACCATGGCCTCGAGAACCTGTTGTTGCAAGGCTTCATGCAGTTTCGCGTGCGTGATGTCCGTGAACATCGTGACGATATGGGTGATCTCGCCCTGACTGCCGAAGATGGGGTTGGTGATGATCTTGGCCCAGTAGCGCTGACCCTGTTTGCCGACGACGATTTCCTCGAGCTGCGACGACACTCCTTTGAGCAACTGCTTGTGGCGTGCCTGGGCGTAGGCGCTTCCCAGGTGCGGAGTGAGCAATTCAACGGTATGCCGGCCAATCACTTCCTCGGCACTCCAGCCAAACATGCGCGTGAAGCCGGCGTTTGCATAGATGAATCGCGTGTCGTTGTCGGCCATGATGACCGCGGTGTCGGATGCATCCGCGGCAAGCGTGAGGCGTTGCACGTTCGCGTACTGCGCCTGTTCCTGCCTTACCTGCTCGGTAATGTCGGTGGCGGCCTTGAGAATGTGTTGGATATTGCCCGATGCATCGTAGACGGGCGTATAGGTGGCTTGCAGCCAGCAAATTCTGGCGTCTCGTCCTATCTGTTCTTCTTTGACCGAGCACGCCTCGCCGGCGAGCAGCCCTGGCCAGAAATCGGACTCGCCCGTCACTCTCGAGCAGAAGCTGTTGCGGTGCCTGCCGAGCACCTCCTGGCGCGGCAGCCCCAGGATGGAGAGATAGAGATCATTGGCTCGTTGCAGCCGACCGTCGAGGCTGTATTCGGCTAACGCCATCAGCCGGTTCAGCGCCTCCAGTTGCGCCATGGGCCGATCGACAGGCTCGCTTTGCTTGAACATCCCCACCTTCTCGCAATGGCTTGCGGCGTCACATACCGCGGGTCAGGGGCTGGTGCCCCAACAGTTGCTGCGGGTAGTTGTCAGGGAGCGCGTCCGGATGTGCTTCGAGACGCCAGTGCCGACACGGCAAAGCGTGTTTGCTTTATAGAATGACGGACGGCGCTGCCCGCTCTGACTTTAAATCTTCTTTCGGGAATGTCAAACGAATTCTTTTCAACCCCATGCAAGCTTTTTTGACGCTGCCGGCGTCTTTCAAAAGGCAAGTTGCTTGGCGCTGCGTCTAACCTACAGTAAGCTCGCCCGGGGCGATAGTGGTTAAGACAGTGGTCAGATGAGCAGACTATCGGGCGCGATGCTGCTGCGCCGTTACGAACAACGCAGAAAGACGCGCTGGCTCAGACTCTGGCGCGATAGTCTTTTCACCAAGGATCCGGCCGGCGCCCGCCTGGCCATACCGCTTGCTGCCTGCCTGGTTTATCTGTTTGCCGAATGTGCGCTGAGTGCGTGGCTCATCGAGCTCTGCGCGGTGGACGCTTACGAAGCGGCGTCGTCGACCGTGTGTATCGTCGGGCGCACCCTCAGCGCGTGCGCGATCGTGTTGGTGGTCTGGCCTATGTTGCGCGTCCACACGCGTCGCAATCGGGCGCTGCTGGTCTCGTGTGTGCTGGTGGCAGGTTTGGCGTGGGCCGGCACGGGCATCGAGCGGGCTGTCCTCGCCCAATGGGTCGAGGATTCGAGTGCGCAATCGCGCGTCGCGGCGCTGACAAGCATGCCGCGGCGCTCCAGTCTGCCTGACGACGAGCCGGAGTCCATCTCGCTGGCGGCTCGATGGCCGAACGGGATGCCCGTTTCCGTCTCGGGCAAAACCGTGGCCGCCATGATTGGTTTTTTGGTGAAATCCGATCCCATGCCGCCCGATGAGGCCGGATTGGAGCAGGCCTATCAACGCTATGTGAACAGCCAGTTCACCATCCGTGACCGCTTTCTGGCTTACCGTGACCCGGATGCCTTCAGACATCAGGCCATGGGCCGCTGGCAAGAGAAGGGGCATGTTTCGATGACCGCTTCACGCGGGGAGCAAACGGCATTTGCCGCGAGAGGGCAAACAGTACTGCAGCAGCAGGCGCACATCGACGGCTTACCGTCTGGCCTGAGTCTGGGGCAGTTCGCCGCCCACCCCCTGGTTCAGGAAAGCTGGCGGACCTTGTTGGGCTATCCGCCAGGCAGCCCGCCTCTTTCCTTGACGCCCCTCGGGCGCGAGAACTTCGCGCTCTATTACTTTCGGCCTTTTCTGTCTGCCCATGCCGTCCAGGCAGCGGGGCGCAGCACCTTGGCCCCTCAGCGTTACGTAAATGGTGCCGAGCACGAGGCTCAGGGTCGACGGGCTTACGAGAGGATGGTGGCGCCCATTCTCGGCCTGGCCCTGTCGCTATTGGGCATGCTCACGCAGTTGTGCCGCGCAGGGCTGTTACTCATCCAGTATGCCAGCGGGTGGCGGTTTCGCCGCGTGGGATTCGAGTTGGCCGCGCTCGCGGCAGGGGTGTGGCTCATCTGTCTGGCGGCCAGTTGTCTGCCGCTCCCGCTGACTGCCGAGCCTCCTTATGCATTATGGTCAGCATCCGAAGGCGCAGGCAGCCGCTGGCTCGATGGCCTGATGCGTCTGGAGGTCATTGGCTATCCGTTGTTTGATCTGGTCTTTCACCTGCTGCCGTGATGCATGTCCGCGCATGACCTCATGGTGGGTTGTGATCGGCAAAACCCAGATGTTGCAATAGCGGCCATAAGTCCGGATAGGCATCCGTCCAGCGCAACTCCACGCTGGCTTGCAGCGGGGATGTCATGCGCTGTATGCCAACGGCACGCGCCTGGTCGGCGTCACTGGGCGTGAAGGCGCTGCCCGGAAACGCCATGAGTTGCCCGGTCAGGATGGGTTGTTTGCAGTGGCTGCAGTGGTTGGTCCACACCCCCCGGCGTTTAGGGTCCGGCGCGAAGCCTGGCGTGTAGGGGGTGATGCAGTCCAGGGTGGGCCGGTCCAGCAGACTGACGCCCGACAGAACGGCCCCGCTCGGGTCGCGGTGCCAACCGTCTTCGCGCAGAAGCCAGGCCTGAAAATCGCCGTCCGTCTGCCCCAGTGACTCTGTCTGCTCGTCGTCGCTGTCGTCCGGATCCAATGTTTCATGGGAGGGAGGTACAGCCAGCGCGTGCACCGCCGTGGTCTGTCCGCAGGACGAGCAGGTGCAGTGATTACTCAAAATCAGATAGTAGGGGGCACGCAGATTGTGGGGCATGGCCGTTGGTATGAAAGGGAGCAGGGCTGAGGTGAGGGGCAGTGATGCAGGTGCGACCGGCAAGGTTGGGCCAGCGGCTGGATTGGCTCGCAGAGAGTGCAACAGTCAGGCGTTGTCGCCAAGCATCAAGAAGCAACAGACCGATGCCGTCTGTGTGCGGCAGCGGAGGACGACTTCGCACGCCAGGCAGGGTATAAAACGAGGACGTATACGATCCACCTGGTCTGGTGGCGCTTATCCAGGCGCCCATGTCATGGAGCAACGATGAATATTCAATCCCTGGTGCGCAACGGGCTGGTGTTGGCGGCCTTGTCTTTGTCCGCGGCATCGTTTGCGCAAGACGCGCTCGGCGAGGCCGACAAGCATTTCCTGGAGCGTGCCATCCAGGGCGGGTATGCGGAGATCGCGGGCGGAAAGTTGGCCGCCGCGAATGCATCGACCCGCAGAGTGAAGCAGTTCGGCGAACTCATGATCACCGACCACGCACGTCTGACCGACGATCTGCTTGCCTTGGCGCGCAAGAAGGGCGTGCAGCCGCCGGAAGACTTGTCGTTTGCGCAAAAGGGCAAGCTGGCTGTCATTGCCGCAGAAGGCGGCAGCGATTTCGACAAAGCCTATGTTGATCAACTGGCCGTGGCGGCACACGAGGACGCGATCAAGCTCTTCCAGCAAACGGAGTCGCAGGGCAAGGACGAGGACGTCAAAGCGTTTCTGGCCAAGGCGCTGCCGGTTTTGCAGCAGCATCTGGATATGGCGCGGACACTGCAAGGCCAGAAAACCCAATAAGTCAGCGCGTGCCGGGTATCGAGGACGCTTGACCTTTATCAAGGCTGGGGCGGGCGGTCCTGACTACCATGGGTTTGTCGCGGCTTGCCCGAACCGGTCGCGACAATTCGCAATAGGAACCTCGAGTTGGCCCTGGAGGCTTGCCTCCAGGGCTCTTTTTTTGCCCGGTCGGCAAGGGGAGGGCGTTTTCGCGATGACCGTCCCGTCACGGGGGGGCACGCGGGTTAGCGCGGCCGCAGCGCCGCGACCTTGGCCGGCATGGACTCAAGCACCCGCTGCACCAGTTGCGCATGGCCCTGTGGGTCATCTTCACGCGAAACGATCTGTACGACCACCAGACGCGGGCCGGAGCCGGCCAACAGGCTTGTGTTCAGGGTAGGCGTGCCCGCGAAACTGCCTTTGGCGTTGATACGCCGAAGGCCCAGCTCGCCGCTGCGCAAGCTGTCTTCATCAATGGGCTGGTAGTCCGCCGACGCCTGCTTCTGTTGGCTGACAAACCCTTGCGCTGCACCATTGAGGAAAACGTGGTCGTCATCTGCGGCGGCCACGCCGCCTGGCGTGGGCGCTTCACTGATCACCACGACCTGGCGTGCATCGTTATTCACAAACAACTGCCCGCTGGCGCCGGCAGTACCCTCTTCGGCGCTGCCGGCAGGCAGCTCGCTGGCGGTAAAGCCGCCCGGCAGTTCGAACTTCAGTTTGCCCTGCAGCAGGCTTACCTCCTGCTGCAGGCTGGCGGGATCGGGCTGGGACTGTTGGGCCTGAGAGCCGATGGCATAAAGGCAAAGGCTCAGGGTCAGGCTGATAAGCAGACGGCGGCGCATGGCGGTCTCCAGAGCGGCGGGCGGCTCACCATGCTACACGGCCCGAACCGTCAGCAACGTGACAAGATCTGTCTTTCGGGGGCGGATCGGATCTTAGGGCACCAAGGACAGACCGATCCGGAACTGCGATTCGTTGCGCTGGTTGTAGCCCAGCAGCGTTTCGCCATATCCGTTGAAATACTGCAGGTGCAGATAGCCATTCATGTCCAGGAAGGTTCGCTTGAGCGGCCAGGCAAAATCCAGCTGGGTGGTACGCCGCTGGTTGTCACCTTGTCGGTACATGGCCGAGACGACCGCGCCGCCGTCCTGTTGCCAGCGGAGTTTCCAATCCACATGGCCGGCATAGGCCGCGTAATCGCTGTTTTCGCTGGCCACGCCGAAGTAGGCGCGCACGCGCGGCGAGAACGACAGCGTGCTGCCGCCATCAAAGCGATAGTAGAGGGCCGGTTCGATATAGGCGTCATTGACTGAGCGCGAGTCATCGCCATCTTTGCCGTTAGAGCGATGTTCCACACCGGTGTTGACGCCCGTACGCCACTTCGCATTGGCCGATGACCACAGGCGATCGTTCTTCCAGAACACGCTGGGATTGAAGGTGGTGTCGATGAAGGGCATCGAATCCCCTTGCAGGTCCCACAACGAGGTCTGGGTGTAGCCGAGGTAAAAGTTTTCGAACCAGCGCGCATCGCGTCCGTCGGCCGGGCTGAAGAGACGGTACTTGGCGCTCAACTGGAAACGGGCTGTCGTGCGGCCGCGCCAACCGATGTCGAAGTACATGGGTTCGTAGGCCGATAACGCGATACGGAAGCTGTCAAAGCCGGAGTTCTGCGTCGTGGCCTGCTGGCGTGCCACGCTTTCTGGCGCCGGCCCGGCTTCGGGCGAAGCGCCCGCGGCCATGACCGCGGCAGCGGGGACTTCCTGTCCGCTATGCGCGTCGGTCACAGGCACATTGGCAGTCTGGCTGACCAGGTTTCCCGCCTCGCGTCCCGTGGCATCCAGTGCCATGAGCGCCGGTTCGCCTTCGATACTGATGGCCTGCAAACCTTGGGCCGATACCGGCACCACGGCCGCCCAGGAAAGACGCGCGAAGTTATTGACCGGCACGCTCAGCGCGGAAGGATTGCCCTTCAGGCGCGCAAATGTGCGCACCACCCGGCCTTGGGGGTCGCGCCATTGCAGCACCAGGCGCGCGGGCGGCTGCCACTGCGCTCGCGTGTTGCCGTCATTGAAATAAATGGCTTCGATGCGCACGGTCTCGCCGGGCGCCGCAGAAGGGCGGTCAAACCGGTAAGTGACGCCGGCGGCAGCGGGCAGGGAGGCGGCCAACAGAACGGCCAGCCCTAGGGCGCGCGTAGCGCCCGAGGCAGTCGCATAGGACATGGTGTGGTCAGGATAATAAGGACGGGGCAATTTAGCATTTTGTCCTATGCCCTGTTTCATCTGCCCGAAGCAGCAAGCGCAACCGCTTGTAAGGCCAAGCGGCGGTTAGCTGTGAACTGTCAATAGGTTGTATTCGTCCAGGTTGAGTCTGGAGATGGGTACAGCGCGCCCGATGCCTTGGTGGGGTCGATGCCAGTTGTAGTGGTGTAGCCAGGATTTCATGGCATCGGCTCGGTGTTGGGAGTTCTGGTAGGTGTGAGCGTAAGCCCACTCACGCAAGGCCGACTGGATGAAGCGTTCGGCCTTGCCATTGGTCTGTGGGCGGTAAGGTCGGGTAAAGCGGTGCTTGATGCCCAGCTCATGGCACAGCGCGGCGAAGGCGCGGCTGCGAAAGGCCGAGCCATTGTCGGTGAGCAAGCGCTGGATGGTCACGCCCAGGCGCTGGTAGTAGGCCACTGCGTCCTTGAGGAACTGGACGGCGCTGGGGAAGCGCTCGTCGGGGTGGATGTCGGTGAAGGCCACGCGGGCGTGGTCATCGATGGCCACGAAGACGAAGTCCCAGCCGGGCCCCCTCAACGGTATCGCGTCGGTTGCCCGTGACCCGGTGGCCAGGGCGCTGGATACGTCCCAGCTTCTTGATGTCGATGTGCAGCAGATCGCCGGGGGCCTGATGCTCGTAGCGCACCACCGGCTCGGCCGGCTCCAGGTCGGCCAGGTGCGACAGACCGGCGCGGGCCAGGACGCGGCTGACGGTGCTGGCTGACACGCCCAGCGCCTGGGCGATGCGCGCTTGGGTCAGCCGCTTGCGGCGCAGCTCCACGATAGCCAGCGCCTTGGCCGGCGCAATCGCTCGGGGCGAGACCGTCGGGCGCGAGGACGCATCGGCCAAGCCCGCCTGGCCCTGAGCCAGGAAGCGGCCCAGCCATTTGCGCACAGTCGGCGCGGTGACCCCATAGGCGCGGGCCGCTTCAGGCACACAAACTTGATGGGCGATCAATTGCTGGACCATTTCGAGTCGACGTAGGAAGGTCAATCGGGCATGCTTATGGGTGTTCATCCGGCCGGGCTCCTTGAGTGAACTGGGGGGTTGGCGATTTCCAGTTTCTCAAATCCGGTTCGGATGAACCATGCATACAACCTATTGAATCTTCACAGTTAGCCGGCCTCGGACGCGTAGGCCCGCACGCCTCAGAGTGGCCGCAACAGGTTACAATCCGGCCGCGCCGCCCTTAGCTCAGTCGGATAGAGCACTCGCCTTCTAAGCGAGCGGTCACACGTTCGAATCGTGTAGGGCGGGCCAATTCCGGCTCCTTCAGGCTGGGGTTGCCCTGACGCCCCTCAGGCAAGATGACCCCATGAGTTTCAAAAGTCTGGAAGTGTTTTATTGGGTGGTCACACTCAATAGCTTCAACAAGGCTGCGGCCAAGTTGCATACGACCCAACCGGCCGGCTCGCAGCGGGTGGCAACGCTGGAGTCGCAACTGGGCATCAAGGCCTTGGACCGTACGTCGCGCACGATCAAGCTCACGGCCAAGGGCCGCGTACTCTACGACTATGCCGAGCGCTTCATGGCCTTGCATTCCGAAATGATGCAGAAAGTGGCCGAAGAGCAGGCAGTAAGCGGGGTGATCCGTTTGGGCGTGGCGGAAACCATCGTCCACACGTGGCTGGTGGAATTTCTCGAGCAATGCCGCAAACGCTACCCCAGCGTCACGATAGATTTCGTGGTGGACATCACACCCGCTTTGCGCGAGGAGCTCAAAAGCGGCGCGCTGGACATGGCGTTCATGCTGGGGCCGACGCACGACGATGATCTGGTCGAGACCGCGCTTTGCAGTTATGAGCTGAATTTTCTGTCTGCACCAGGACTGCGGCTGGGCAAGGAGCCGCTGTCCAACAGTGACATCGCTGCCCATCCGCTGATCACGTTTCCGCGGCGCACGTATCCCTACACCTTCCTGCGGCAGGAATTGACCACGCCTGAGCATGGCGCGCCCCGCATATTCACCAATTGGTTGTTATCGACCATCGTTCGCATGGCCGAAGATGGCTATGGCATTTGCGTAGTGCCGCGGCTGGCCGTGCTCAAAGAGGTTGAGCAGGGCCGGCTCAAGGTGCGCAGCACGCAGTTGGCGTTGCGTGACCTGTCTTTCGCCGTCGCATATGCCCGTGGCAGCGACGAGCCTACCAAGGCCGCGCTGGCGGCGCTGGCCTGCGAGATAGCCAAAGCCTCGACGGTGGGGCATCGCCGGCGTCGGCGCCCTGCAAAATAAGGGGTAAGTGCTTTCCCTGATTGCCAGGGGCTTCGCGTACGGTGGCCGGCTGCGGTCTCCCATGAGAATGTTGAATCAATAAGATAATCTTATTATTCATGATAAAAAATCAAGATTTGTTGTTATAGAAGGGCTCCGCTGTAATGCCAGCGTGACCTGCCCCCAGATTTAGTACGGCACCGACATAGAGCCCAGGGGTAAAAGACTGAATCGCCCCGGGTTTCCTAGACACCTAGTTGCCTCACAATTAAGGCGATATGGAGGTGTGTATGGAAGGCAAGACATCGCGGCAGCGATTCTCAGAAGAGTTCAAGGTACAGGCGGTAAAGCAAGTCACCGAAGGGGGACACAAGGTCGGCGATGTTGCGACACGATTAGGCGTGAGTCCCCACAGCCTTTATGCATGGCTCAAGCGGTATTCGGGCAGTCCTGAGCAGCGGACGCATCAAGATAGCCAGAGCGCGGAGGTCCGTCGGCTTAAGGCTGAGCTCAAGCGGGTGAGCGAGGAGCGCGACATCCTAAAAAAGGCCGCCGCGTACTTTGCCAAGCAGTCCGGGTGAAGTACGCGTTTATCAAGGCCCATGAGGAGCAATACGCTGTGCGTCGCCTATGCGCAGTTTTGGGGGTACATCCCAGCGGCTATTACGCTTGGAAGGTGCAGCCTGTGAGTGCGCGCGGGGCACAGGATAAGCGCGTCGGCGCGCTCATCGAGCAGTGCTGGGAAGACAGTGGCCGGATCTACGGTTATCGTAAGATCAGCAGTGACTTGAACGATATGGGAGAGCGGTGTGGCAAGCACCGCGTGGCCCGCTTGATGCGCCAAGCTGGCTTGCGATCACACACAGGATACGGCCGTCGTCCGGGAGGCCGAGGTACTCGTCCCAGCGTTGTTGCTCCGAACCATCTACAACGCCAGTTCCGGGTCGATGCCCCCAACCAGGTCTGGGTGACCGACATTACCTACATCCGAACACACGAAGGTTGGCTCTATCTTGCCGCGGTATTGGATCTGTTCTCGCGGCAGATCGTGGGCTGGTCCATGAGCGATCGGATGACCCGAGAACTTGCCATCAACGCATTGCTGGCTGCGGTCTGGCGTCGTAAACCAGAGGCCGAAGTACTCGTGCATTCAGACCAAGGGAGTCAGTTCAGCAGTCATGACTGGCAAGACTTCCTGAAAGCCCATCGGTTGCGCCCCAGCATGAGCAGACGAGGAAACTGCTATGACAACGCCGTTGCTGAGAGCTTCTTTCAGTTGCTCAAGCGTGAAAGAATCCGACGCAAGATCTATTCCACTCGCGACCAGGCACGCGCCGATGTGTTTGACTATATCGAGTTGTTCTACAACCCACGACGGCGCCACAGCTATATCGGCCAGGTTTCTCCGGTAGAGTTCGAACGGCGCTACTTTTTGATGAACGGGACTGTCTAAGAAACCCGGGGCGATTCAGACCTTCTTTCTGATGAGCCTGCACGAATTGCGCCGGCGTTAAATATCCGAGCGCGCTGTGAGGCCGATCGGTGTTGTACTCGACTCGCCAGTTTTCGATCAAGCTTTTAGCCTGTCGCAGGGACAAGAACCAGTGCTCGTTAAGGCATTCGTCGCGGAACTTGCCGTTGAAACTTTCGATATAAGCGTTCTCCACCGGCTTACCCGGCCGAATAAACGACAGCTTTACGCCTGCTTGGTAGGCCCAGGCGTCCAAGGCTCTTCCGGCGAACTCTGGCCCGTTGTCCACGGTAATAGATCGCGGCAGGCCACGCATCTCCGCCAGCCGTTGCAGCACCATGGCAACACGCAGTCCCGGCAACGACGTATCGACCTCGATGGCCAGGCATTCGCGAGTGTAGTCATCGACGATAGTCAAACAGCGGAATCGGCGGCCATAGGCTAGGCCGTCGGCCACAAAGTCCATTGACCAACTCTGATTCGGCGCGATTGCCGCTAGGCGAACCACGCGCTCGGTCGCCGCGATTCGCTTACGCTTTCGTTTTCGCACGCTTAACCCTGCCAGACTGTACAGCCGCCAGATTCGCTTGTGATTTGCTTGCCAGCCTTCGCGACGTAAGAGCACATGGATCCTCCGATAGCCGTAGCGTCGTTTCGCCACTGCCATCTCTTTCATGCGCTCGGTCAGCGCAGCATCGCCTGAGCGTGTGCTCTCGTAGGCAAACAGCGACCGCGAAATTCCTACCAGCCCACAGGCCCGGGTAACACCCATGCTGCGCTCGGTCATTAATGTCCTGACCGCCTCGCGTTTGGCCTGCGGGCTGACTACTTTCGGCTTAGCAGATCCTGAAGCGCCGCCTTGTCCAGCATCGACTCGGCCAACAGCTTCTTGAGCTTGTTGTTCTCCTGCTCCAGCTCCTTGAGCCTCTGAGCGTCCGACACCGTCATGCCACCGAACTTCGCCTTCCAGTTGTAGTACGTTGCCTCGGAGATTCCATGCTTGCGGCACAACTCTGCGGGCTTGGCACCTGCATCGGCTTCCTTGAGCACGCCGATGATTTGCTCTTCCGTAAATCGTTTCTTCATTGCCATTCCTTTGGGAACGGACTCTACATCGATTTCGTACTAATCACGGGGAGCAGGTCAAGCGCAATCTCGCATTCAGCAAGGAGCCGTCTTGTCTACCCCCTCTTCTCAAGCCGCTTTTGCAGTGTCGTTCAGCGACGTGCAGCAAGCCTACGAACGCATCCGTTCGCACATCGTCCGCACCCCATTGCTGGAGAGCGCCACACTCAATGAGTTGCTGGGAGCCCGCGTTCTGGTCAAGGCCGAGTCGTTGCAAAACGCCGGTGTGTTCAAATTTCGCGGTGCCGTCAACCGGCTCCTGCAACTGAGCCCGGCACAACGCCAGGCGGGCGTGGTGGCATTCTCGTCAGGCAATCACGCGTTGGCCACATCTGCGGTGGCACGCAAACTGGGGATCCCCGTCTCCATCATCATGCCGTCGGACGCACCCAAGGCCAAGATCGATGGCGCGCGTGCAAACGGCGCGACGGTAGTGCTTTACGACCGCCAGAAAGATGACCGCGAAGCCATCGGTGCAGAGATCGCCGGCCGTACCGGGGCGGCGATCGTCCCGCCTTACGATGACCTCGACATCATGGCCGGGCAGGGCACGGTGGGCCTGGAGATCGTCGAGCAGGCCAGGGCAATGGACGCGCGTCTGGATGCGGTCATCGCCGCGTCCAGCGGCGGTGGCCTGGTTGCGGGAGTGGCAATCGCCGTCAAGGCCCTGTCGCCCGATACCGCCATCTTCGCCGGCGAGCCGGCAGGCTTTGACGAACTGGCCCGTTCCCTGGCCTCGGGTCAGCCTGAGAGTAATGCGCCCGGAGCAGTGTCGATCTGCGACTCGCTGCAAGTCATCAAGCCCGGCAAGCTCACATTCCCCGTGAATCTGCATTACCTGGCTGGCAGTCTCGTGGTGACCGACGATGAGGTACGGCGGGCCATGAAGGCCGCCTATCAACATCTGCGTTTGGTCGTCGAGCCAGGCGGCGCGGTACCGCTGGCAGCGTTGTTGGCCGGAAAGCTCGATGTCGCGGGCAAAACCGTTGCCATCGTGCTGAGCGGCGGCAATGTAGACACCTCTGTATTCATCGAAGCACTCAACGCCTGAACTCATCAGGCTCAATTCTGATTCGAATACCTATCATCGCGTCGCGCGCACGATCGATGATTTCATGCGCATCGACTATACCGGCGTGGGCTTGATCGGCCACCTGTACGCTGCCCTGCAATCCCGCCAGCCTGGTTACGCCTGCATGGGGGCGGCCGAACGACTGTTCAAGGCGTCCCAGGACAGCACGGGCCCGATTTTGATCGCCACGGGTTTCCCGGAGGGCGGCGGGGCGCCCGAGACCGATGGTCCCATTGGCGCGGCTCTGATGGCGCGCGCTTTCTTTCTCGGTCTGCGGCGCGAAACCGTCATCGTCATCGATGAAGATTGGGAAGAGATGATGGTCGCCACGTGTCGCGGTGCCGGATTGGCGCCGATGCCGTTTCCGGCCGACGGGGTGATCAAGCCGCTTGACTTCCTGCGGCCGGTCTACATCAAGACCGTACCGAAGGATGACAAGGGCGCGCATGCCATTTGTGACGATCTGATTGCCGTGACCCGTCCATGCGCGGCCATCGCCATCGAACGTCCGGGCCGTAATGCCAAAGGGTTGTATCACGGGCTTGGCGGGCGCCCGCTCGATGGGCTGGTGGCCAATCTGGATTACCTGTTCGACAAGGTCAAGGGCGCCGGCATCCCTTTCATTGGCATTGGCGACGGCGGCAACGAGCTTGGCATGGGCGTGATTGCCGAAGACCTGCCGCGCTTTTCCCCCAAGGCGGCCGACACGGGCACGCCAGGTCGCGGCGGGGTGGCGGCGGTGACAGCCGCCGACTGGCTGGTGGTGGCGAATATTTCCAATTTTGGCGCCACGGGCGTGGTGGCGGCCCTGGCCGCGTTGCTCGAGAACCCGGTGGTGTTTCACGAGCCGGAGCTGGAGACTCGCAGTACGCAGTTGTGCGTGGCCAGCGGTGGGGTGGACGGAATGTTCATGGCGCCTGAACCGGCACACGACGGCATTGCCATGCAAGAGTATGCCGGCATGGTGCAGGCCTTGCACGGCAGTGTGATGCGCGCGCTGGGACATTCGGTCAATTGGCAGGGGCATCGCGGCGACTGGAGGCAACTGAAATGAGCCACACAACCTTCTCCGGGCGGCTGGCCGAACTGGGCAAACGCTTGCCGGCCGTCAATCCGCCTCGTGGTAGCTATGTTCCGGCTGTGCTGGCCGGCGAGTTGCTGTTCATCGCCGGCCAGGCACCTCGGCTCGACGGCGTGCTCAAGTACGCCGGTCGGGTCGGCCGGGATCTAAGCGTGCAGGCAGGGCGCGAGGCTGCGGAATTGTGCGCGCTGAACGTGCTGGCTCATCTGGCCGCTGCCTGCAACGACGAGCTCAGCCGGGTCGTCGGTGCCGTGCGGTTGGCCGGTGTCGTCAATTGCGCCGAGGACTTCGATGCGCACTCCAAGGTGCTGGACGGGGCATCGGAACTGATTGCCGCCGTGCTGGGCGAGCGCGGGCGGCACGCCCGCATTGCCACCGGAGCCTCATCACTGCCATCGGGGATGGCGGTGGAAGTCGAAGCCATCTTCCAAATCAAACCATGAGTTCATGGCGGTAATTACGCCAGACATAGCAAGGGGAAAAACGTGCAAGCAATTCTGACTCCGTCTACAACTGCGGCACAACCACTGGACCGCCACGCCGTCTATCGCAAGATCGCATTGCATATCATGCCGTTCTTGATGCTGTGCTACGTGGCGGCGTATCTGGATCGCATCAATATCGGCTTTGCCAAGCTGCACATGCTCAATGATCTGGGCTTTAGCGATGCAATCTACGGGCTGGGCGCGGGTTTGTTCTTCATCGGCTATCTGATTTTTGAGGTGCCGAGCAATCTGCTGATGATGCGTATCGGCGCGAAGAAAACCATCTCTCGCATCATGATTCTGTGGGGCTTTATCTCGGCGGCTTTTGCCTTCGTGGAAACGCCGACGCAGTTCTATGTGTTGCGTTTTCTGCTGGGCGCGGCCGAGGCCGGTTTCTACCCTGGGGTCATTCTCTATTTGACCTACTGGTTCCCCACCAACAAGCGCGCGAAGATGGTTGCTCTTTTTGTGGGCGCCGTACCTTTGTCGGGCATGATCGGAGCGCCGCTGTCCGGAGCGATCATCGGGCTTGGCCATGGCGCCCACGGCCTGTCTGGCTGGCAATGGATGTTCCTCATCGAAGCCGTGCCATCGTTGATTCTCGGGCTGCTGTGCCTGAAGTTCCTCGCGGACACGCCGGCCAAGGCAGGTTGGCTGTCTGCCGCAGAGCGCCAACTGGTGCAGGATGAACTCCAGGCAGAGAAGGCGCTGACGCAGCACGACAAATCCACCGGTTCACTCGCCGCCACGCTCAGGGACAGGCGCGTCTGGAAGATGACCATGATCTGCTTCTGCTCGGCGATCTGCTCCTACGGGGTCTCGTTCTGGCTGCCAACCTTGGTGCAGCAGCTCAACGTGGGCGACGTCATGCACGTTGGCCTGTATACGGCCGTTCCTTTCACCGCAGCCTTCGTCATCATGTATTTGATCGGGCGCAGCTCTGACCGCATGCGTGAACGCCGCTGGCACTTGGTTGGGCCGTTCAGCTGCGTATGCGTCGGTCTCATCGGCAGTGTGATCTTCCATGATTCGATGGGCCTGGCGTTGCTGTCGCTGACCGTGGCGGCCGTGGGGGCCTACAGCACGACATCGATGCTGTTCACCATACCTGGGTTGTTCCTGTCTGGTGTAGGCATGGCGGCAGGTGTGGCCATGATCAATTGCTTCGGCGGCCTCGGTGGCTTTGTCAGCCCTTATGTGGTGGGTCTGGTCAAGGACATGACAGGCAGCACGGACAATGGCGTGATCTTCATCGCCACCATTGCCCTGGTCGGCGCGGCGCTGACGCTGACCTTGCCGAAAAAACTCGTCAATCGATAGTTTCCGGTACGGCCATGACCGCCATGGCTGGCTAATCCGCTCTCCGAGTTTGCACCCGGCCCCTCGCCACCTGGCTCCGCCAGCGCGGCGAGGGGCTATCCATGTGGGGGCTGCGGCGGCTCGCCGTCGTCCCCGGTCGTGCTCGTGCCCTCAGGATTGGATGTGCGCTGCCTGGTGTCAGGGGTAGCTCCCGCACGCCAGCGTGCCGATAAGGAGACGTCATGGATCCATGGGTTAATCAGGTATTGCAGGGTTATCAGACCCGCATGGATCAGGAGCGGGCGCTTCCGCGAACGGAGCCGCCGGGCGGCCGCGATGGTGGTCATGATCAGCGCATGCGTGCCACCGGCGCGCAGACTGGTGACGTCGATTTTGTGTGTGTGGATCTCTGGAAGGAAAGGCCTATGCCCGAGCCCTGCGCGCCAAGCCCGGCACACAGAGCGTGCTGCTGCCTGTTGGCTCCGGAATCGAGGTCAGCCGCTATTTGCCGGCCCGATTGTCGGCTGACGCAAAAAAAAGCGGCCTTGCAGGCCGCAGCGTCCGGGTGCTTTGGCGACGTTTAAAGATAGGGCGTTGCCAACCAGATCACTTTATTGCGTAATCGGGTGGCAAAAGGTCTGGCCAGCAACGACTCCAATGTGACGCGCTGACCCGCGGCGATGCGGGCATCGATGCGGGCAGACACCCATTGCGCCAAGCTGGCATCGTAGACTTCCGTGTCCAGTTCAAAATTCAAGCGCAGGCTGCGCGGATCCAGATTTGAGGACCCCACGTACGACCAGACACCGTCGACGGTCATCAGTTTGGAATGGTCAAACGCACCGCCCGCGCGCCACACTCGGCAGCCGGTGCGAACGATCTGATCCAGTTGTGCCTGCATGGCGTAATCCACCAGGCGCAGATTGTTCTTGTCCGGGATGACGACATCGACCACCACACCCCGCCGGGCTGCTGTAGCCAGCGCGCCGATCAGTGTCTGGTCTGGCAGGAAATAGGGCGACTGGATGCGCACATGATGCTGCGCGACGGCCAGGGCCCCGAGCAGCATATTGTGGTTGTTGCCCAGCGCGCGATCCGGCCCCGAGGCCACGCAGCGCACCGGCACGGTACCGGCGGATTCGGTCAGCCTCGCGGAAAACCAGGGTTCGCCGGCCAGGGTTTCGTGGGTGGTGAAATTCCAGTCATGGGCGAACACCGACATCAACTGGCCCACGACCGGACCATGAAGTTCGAAGTGGGTGTCGTGATTGGTTTGCGCGCCAGACAAGGCGGACACGAAGGCCGCTCGGATATTCATGCCCCCGGTCAGGCCATGGCAGCCGTCGACCACCAGAATCTTGCGGTGGCTGCGCAGATTGGCATAGGGCATGCGCAAGACCCCCAGGGGGTTGGTCATGAAGCGGGCCGTGGGCACACCGCCTTTGATCAGCCGGCCCACGATGGGCGGGTGGGAGTAGCGGCTACCCACGGCATCGATGAGCACCCTGACTTGCACACCGCGAGCCTGCGCCTCGATCAACGCGTCGGCGATTTCACGCCCGATCGGATCGTTGTCGAAGATATAGCTCTGCATTGCGATGCAGTGTTGGGCCTGACGAATGGCGGCCAGCATGGCGGGATAGGTCTCGTCGCCGCCATTGAGTGGGCGTACGCGATTGCCACCCAGAAGCTGAAAATAACTTAACTGGTCACCCAGCGTGCGCAGGGAGGAAAACTGTGCGGCGCTATAAGGCACGACGTCGCCCAGTGTGGCCGAACGCAGCAGATCCACATTGGCGACAGCCGCTTCGTCGCGCTGCTGCGACACCAGGCTGCGATGCGTGCGGTTAACGCCGGCCACGAAGTAGAGCAGGGCGCCAAAGATCGGCGAAAACATGGCTACGCCTACCCAGGCAATGGCGGCGCGTACGTCCTGTTTGGTCATGGCCACGTGTATGGCGGCTACGGTCCCTGCGATGACGCTGATGGCAAATACCAAGTGCGGCCAGTACTGGCTCAGAAGTTCGTCAATATGCTCCATGCGCATTCCATACGGCTGAAGTCGCACCGCGCGACTCTGTTCCCGCGCAAGGATAGCAATCCTGGCCGCTTGGTCAAACGGAAATTGGCGCACACCGTAAATTTTGTGCTAGAATTCTTTTTCTTTGCAGCGGTGGCTGTAGCTCAGTTGGTAGAGTCCCGGATTGTGATTCCGGTTGTCGTGGGTTCGAGCCCCATCAGCCACCCCACCGAATGTAGATGAATCAGGCGCTTGAGCGATTGCTCAAGCGCCTTTTTTATTTTCTTGCGCGGGCCGCAAACGCCTGGCGGGCTCGCTGTCTGCGGGCAGGTTTGCGGCGGTGCCTGAGTGTGCCGAACCACCGCAGCCGTGGCCCATTATGTGGTCTGATTCGACTGCATCACGCATCTCCTGCGTGTGGCCCGCCTCGATGCGGCAATGAGATCGCCGTTGCGCCAGCCGTTCGGAGCGTGTCGGGGTGGCGCCGGCGGCTCGTACTGCAAAATGCGCCAAGCGTCTATTTCAAGGTTGGCCGGGGCCTCGCACAATGGCAGTCGCAAACGCAATGGCGCGTTTGCTCACAGCCTGATGCCAAGGAATCGCCATGCTCGATTGGGACGACTACCGTAAAGACTTGAAGACCCGTATTGCCGAACTGGGCGTGCTGTCGCCCGGCACGCTCAGTGGGTATCAAATGCTGGCCGGGGCCGCCGGCAAGACCGCGCAACTGGACGGAAAAACCCGCGAACTGATCGCCTTGGCGGTAGCGGTGACCACACGTTGCGATGGCTGCATCGCGGTGCATGCTGCGCAGGCCGGCCGGGAAGGGGCCACGAAGGAAGAGATCGCCGAGGCGCTGGGCGTGGCCGTCGCGCTCAATGCGGGTGCCGCCATGGTTTACTCGGCCCGTGTGCTCGATGCGCTGTCCGATTAGGGAGCCGCGGAGACATGCCGCGCAGCATCGGGGGCGTTTTTCTGCCGTCGGCCGCCGCACCGTCGGGCGGTCACATACGGCGTCTATCCTGAGCGGCGCGGGATGGTGGTAGTAAGCCAAGATACGCGCAGGCTTCTTTCGCTTGGCCAGTAGGGTGCACCAAGCGTTCTAAGCAATTACAAAATATATCGCTACTGAACAAAAGATACGGGGTATGCTCATAATCAGAGAGGGTGTCCCAGTGTTAGCAAACAACTCGGTTTACAAGGGATACCGCCTGACGGCAAAGGTGGCGCGCGAGGTGAGTCCAGCCGCTAGTGGCCCGTTGTTTACGGCGACCATAGTCGTTGTTCAGGCGGATTCCATTCACGACGAAGGTGATGAGTATCCGGTGCCCTGCTTCGCGGAGGGGGCCAGCGTCTACAGCCCTAGAGAGGCTGTCCATGCGGCGGTCACGCATGGCCGCGAGATCGTCGACGGCCTGATCACGATGTCCCGCGCCGTCTGAGTGTCAGCCGGTGAACAACTCGGTCCAGTTGCGCGTCCGATTGAGGGTGCGCACCAGCGCTGATTGTTCGAGAATGGCCGTAGCCTTTTTGAATTCCTCAGTAGAAGCGCCATCTTCCAGGATGACCATGCGCGCATTGCGCGCATCGGCCATTTTGACGTCCGACATTTTTCCGTGGGTTTGATAAACCTGGGTCCAGTCGACTTTTTTCCGGCTTTCAGGGCAATCGGCTCGATGTAAGTGACCGAGTTGTTTTGTTCGGCGCGTACGGCAAATACAAAATCGGCGGCATGGCCGCTGCTGCCCTGTGCGCGTGCGCCCTTGAGCAGGCGGTTCGGCCCCAGGGCATCGAGCAGTGCTCGACCCACTTGGGCCCGGAAGCGCAAGCGACTGAATTTGGGCATCCACTTGGCGCATTGGAAAGACAGGGCCATGGCTAGCTTCACGGCATCCCAGAGCGCTTCCTGCAACTGGCTCTTGGGGCCGCTGGCCACAATGGCTCCGCCTTCGTCGAAACTCGCGAGAGTCACGCCCGGCGTCTGGTTGAGGACTTCCAGGCGCTTGCTGACAAGTTCGATCCCGTAGTTGGCCGCGTGCATCGCGGTTTCGCCGCCATCGGTCAGATAAAAGCTTTCGTCATCCGGGTACGCGATGAAAAAGGCGGCGTGTTGCCCGTCCAGGCCTAGCGTCATGGGGGCAATGGCGCGGATGGCGCGTTCGCCGGCGGGGATGACCGTCCAGCCGGAAGCTTCGAGGAAATTGCTCATAGGATCAATTCGATTTGGCGGCCTTTCAAGGGATGGGCAAAGCCGCCGGCCAGCGTCAGATTCGCACGCGGCAGAAAGTAGTCGATCAGTGCCGAGATGCTGCTCAGCGCCGGGATGATGGGTTCGGCATAGCCTTCGCCTTCGGCTACCCAAATGTGCTGGTGGCTGCGATCGGTCAGCACGCGGCGATAATTGGGCAGGCCGTTGCCCACCAGGCTGCTGTGGAAGCTGTCATCGCTGTCCACACTCAATACTCGGTGCGGGCCGACAAACAGGCTGGCGCTGAAGGTCTCGCCCATCATGATTGCGGCCTGGCCTTGCACGCTCGTGCGTGGGCTGCGATAAAAGACGCGAAAAATCACATCCTCGCGGACCTCGCCTTTGACCTTACAGGCTGAACCAAACTCCATCCACAAGCCAGGCGCAGCCGTGCCCGAGGCATTCAGCGGCCGGTGCACCCAGGAAATCGGTTTTACGGTTTCCTTTGGTTCGGCCAGGATCTCCTGGACCTCGTCCGGGGTGATGAGGGGTTCGACTTTGTTGGCCATGGGCGAAAAAAAGAATGAATGCGTATGCCAGTCCAGGAGCGGGGCGCCGCCCCTCCAGCCAGTGAGGTCTTGCGCGCAGAGCCTGCCGCCAACCTTGGAGCCTGACCGATGGGATTGGGCTCCCTGGATGGGTTGCGGCAAAAAGTGCCTCGCCAAAGAGACATCCAGGCGACAGAGCCGCACGCTCGAACAAGTGCGATCCAGTCATGTACGCAAAAGGGGCGCTATCTTACAAGATAGCCAGCCTTCAGGCTGAATGACCGCATCCGGTATGGTAACTGGCTAGAAAAACCACAAAGTATGCGGGTTTTATGTGCGAGCGACAAGTCTTAGAGCTGGCCTGCGCCGAAGGTGTCACAGTGGCGCAGATCGCCGGATTCCAGGCCGCGCTTGAACCAGCGCACGCGCTGGGCCGAGCTGCCGTGCGTGAAGGCGTCAGGCACGACATAGCCTTGACTCTTGCGTTGCAGGGTATCGTCGCCGATGGCGCTGGCGGCGTTCAGGCCTTCTTCGATATCACCGTTTTCCAGAATGTGGCGCGCCTGATTGGCTCGCCGTGCCCACAGGCCGGCAAAACAGTCCGCCTGCAGTTCCGTGCGAACCGACAACGCATTGGCCTGAGCCGGGTTGAGTCGCCTGGCCTGATCGACCTGGTCGGCGATGCCCAGCAGGTTTTGGACGTGATGGCCGACCTCGTGAGCGATGACATAGGCCTGGGCAAAGTCGCCCGGCGCGTTGAGCTTGCGCTGCATTTCGTCGAAAAAGCTCAGGTCCAGATAGACCTTGCGGTCGGCAGGGCAATAGAACGGCCCCATGGCTGCCTGTCCGGTGCCGCATGCCGTTTGCGTGGCGCCACGGAAGAGCACCAGCTTGGGCGCGACATACTGGCGGTTGAGGTCGCGCTGGAATATCGTGCTCCAGGTGTCTTCGGTTTCGCCCAGGACACGGGCGATGAACCGGCTGGCTGGATCATCGCTACGCGGCGCCGGCGCCTGCTGTTGCCCGGAGTCGGGGCCTTGGGCCATTTGCAGCACGACTGAGGGGTCGACCCCAAAGTACATGGCGACCAATGCGAGCACAATGGTGCCCAGGCCGATGCTGCCCTTGCCAAGGCGTGGGCCTTGGCTGCGGCGGTCTTCAATATTGTCACTTTCGCGCGAATCATCCATGCGCATGGCGCTCTCCTTGGGCGTAGCCGGCTGCATGGCCGGTTCGCAGGACTAATGGTAGGATAAATCCATGGCTCTGCATCTGACTATTCATCCCGATAACCCACAGGCGCGTCTGCTCAAGCAGGCCGCGCAGTGCATCAGTGACGGCGGTCTGGTCGCCGTCCCGACCGACTCCAGCTATGCGGTGGTCGCCCGGCTGGACGACAAGGACGCCGCCGACCGTCTGCGTCGGCTGCGGGGTCTGGATGAGCGCCATCACCTGACGCTGTTGTGCCGCGATCTGGCCGAGATCGGCCACTTCGCCAAGGTCGACAACCGGCAGTACCGTTTGCTGAAGCTGGCAACGCCGGGGCCGTGGACCTTTATCCTCGAGGCAACACGTGAAGTGCCGCGGCGCGTATCGCATCCTTCCCGCAAGACCATAGGGATACGCGTGCCCGAGCATGCGGTCGCGCTGGCTTTGCTCGAGCAGGTGGGTGCCCTTTGCTGTCGACGACGCTTATCCCCCGCGACGAAGAAGATGCCCTGAACGATCCCGAAGACATCGGGCTGCGCTATGCGCACGAGTTGGCCGCCGTGATCGACGCCGGTGCGTGCGCGCAGCATCCGACGACGGTCATTGACCTTACCGGTGACGAGCCGGTGGTGCTGCGGCGCGGACGCGGTGATCCGCAAGCGCTGGGTTTGTCCTGATCGGGCAGGCAGCAAGTGCTCTCTCAGTGTTGATTTGCGACGGCATGCCCCACGGCGCCAAGCTGCCTCTACAATGGCGCGGCCATGAACGACATCATTCAGACCATCGCCGTCTACGCGATCCCTGTTATTTTCGCCATCACCTTGCATGAGGCTGCGCACGGCTACGTTGCTCGCCTGTTTGGCGACCCGACCGCCCAGCAGGCAGGGCGGGTGACGCTCAACCCGCTCAAGCATATCGACCCCGTGGGGACTTTGCTGGTGCCGGTCGTCATTTTGTTGACCTCCAAGCTGTTGGGCGCCGGCGGTTTGTTGTTTGGTTGGGCGAAACCCGTTCCAGTTGATTTCGGACGTCTGCGCCGCCCCAAGCGCGATATGCTCTGGGTTGCGCTGGCGGGGCCGGCGTCGAACCTGCTCATGGCCATTGTCTGGGTGCTCTGTTTTCGGCTCTATCGCGAAATGGAGCTGACTGAAAATTTCTGGTACGAAATGGCCCAGGCCGGCATCAGCGTTAATTTGGTGCTAATGGCGCTTAACCTGCTGCCTATTTTGCCGCTTGATGGCGGGCGGATTCTGTTTAGCCTGCTGCCGCACCGTCTGGCTTGGCAGTATTCTCGGATCGAACCCTATGGTCTGATCATCGTCCTGTTGCTGTTGGTGACGGATGTCCTGTGGGTGTTGATGGAGCCGATCTTTTCCCTCGGGGCCAGTATCGTGAACTGGTTTCTCTAGGATTTTGTTCAATATCCGGTAAACTCGCCGGTTCAATAGATTGACGCCTGGAGCATGGGTTCCAGGTCAGGAGCCCCTCGAAATCATGGCATCCTCTGCTTTGACCGCAGACATTACTTTCAAGGGCAGCATGGTGGCTTTGGTCACCCCGATGCAGCCCGACGGTAGCCTGGACTACACCGCATATCGGGCGTTGATCGACTGGCATGTCCAGGAAGGTACGAACGCGCTGGTCGTGGTCGGCACGACAGGCGAGTCGCCCACCGTTTCCATGGACGAGCACGCCGAGTTGATCCGCGTAGCCGTGGAGCATGCGGCAGGCCGTATCCCCGTGGTCGCCGGAGTCGGCGCCAACTCCACCGATGAGGCCATTCATCTGGCGCGCCATGCCAAGGCTGTGGGCGCGCAGGCCGGCCTGTCGGTGGTGCCCTACTACAACAAGCCTACCCAGGAAGGCATCTACCAGCACTTCCGTGCCATTCAGGAAGCGGTGGATCTGCCGACCATTCTGTATAACGTGCCCGGCCGTACGGTGGCCGACATGTCCAACGAAACCGTGTTGCGCCTGGCCCAAGTGCCGGGCGTCATCGGCATCAAGGATGCGACGGGTGACATCGCCCGTGGCGCCTTGCTCCTGCGTGAAGTTCCGGCGCAGTTTCAGATCTTCAGTGGCGATGATCCCACCGCCGCGGCTCTGATGCTGCTGGGCGCGCAAGGCAATATCTCCGTGACCGCGAACGTAGCGCCCAAGCTGATGAGTCAGCTGTGCGCCGCCGCCCAGGCCGGTGATGTGCCCCGCGTCCGAGAGCTTAACGCCCATCTGGCCCGTCTGAACAAGGCCTTGTTCGTCGAGGCCAATCCTATCCCCGTCAAATGGGCGCTGGCTCAAATGGGACGCAGCGCGCTGGGTTATCGCCTGCCGCTGGTCGAACTGGGGGCTGCGCATCACGACACTGTTCGTCGCGCACTCCAGGAAGTCGGTCTGCTTTAAATATCGTGAGGACGCGTATGAATACTCGTCATGCCGGCATTTCGGCATTGATGGCCCTGATGTTGTTGTCGGGTTGCAATGACATCAACCAGCTCATGGGCAATGATGAATCCATTGACTACAAGAGCACTCGCCGTGGCGAACCGCTCTCCATTCCGCCAGATCTGACTCAGGCAAATGCCGATCCGCGCTACAAGGCGCCAGCGTCGGGCTCGACCACGTTCTCTCAGTATCAGGCGCAAGGTCAGCAGGTTGTGTCGGCCCCGCAAAGCAGCAATGTCCTGCCGCAGCGTGATGACATGAAAGTCGAGCGCGATGGCAATCTGCGCTGGCTGGTGGTGCAACGCTCACCAGAGCAGATCTTCCCCAAGGTGGTCGATTTCTGGACCGACACGGGCTTTACCGTGGCGACCAATGATCCGCGTTCGGGTCTGATCGAGACCGAATGGGCAGAAAACCGCGCCAAGATTCCTGAAAGCTGGCTGCGTCAGTTGCTCGGTGCCGTGCTGGAAACGGCCTGGGATAGCGGCGAGCGCGAAAAATTCCGCACTCGGGTCGAACGCGTCAACGGCCACACCGAGATCTTCATCAGCCATTCGCAGATGCTCGAGAAGCGCACCGGTCCCGATGGCGGCCAGGTGCAGTGGACCAACGGCAAGGAAGATCCCGGCCTGAACGCCGCCATGCTGGCGCGTTTGATGGTCTATCTGGGCACCGATGTGGACGCTGCGCGCAAGCTGGTGGCTCAGGCCGAGGCCGCGCCCCAACGTCCGGCCGTCGAGCAAAGCGTGCGTGCTGAAGGTGCGATGCTGGTGGTCGCAGAGTCCTTTGACCGGGCATGGCGCCGCGTGGGCGTGGCGCTGGATTCGGGCGGCTTCGCAGTGGATGATCGCGACCGTAGTGCGGGCGATTACTTCGTGCGCTATGTCGACAGCGACACGGGTCTGAAGAACGATGAGCCTGGCTTCTTCAGCCGGCTGTTCGGTGGCGATAAGAAGGCTGCCGCCGCGCAATACCGGATTCATGTGGCCGGCTCAGGGGATCAGACTCAGGTCACCGTGCTCGACAGCAATGGCCAGCGCGATAACAGCGCGACGGCGCAACGTCTGCTGAGCGTGCTCAAGGACAAGATGTAAGTCCTGATGCTGCAATGAAAAACGGCCTTCCGCGATGGAAGGCCGTTTTTTTAGGCGCTGCGCAACCTGATCAGGAGGCCGGCGTGGTGGCTCCACCGCTGGGCGTCGTCGAACCGGTGCCCGGCGTGGTGTCGGGAGCGCTATCTGCCGGAGCCGGATTCGTGCTCGGCTCCGGGGTGGTGCTCGGGGCCGATGGCGAAGAGGTGGGCGTGGTCGGGGTCGGCGTGGCAGCCGGCGCGGCGGGCTCTTCCTTCTTGTTGCACGCAGACAAAGCGACGGCCAACACCGAAGCAACGATCAGGGTTTTGCTCATCATATCGAGACTCCTGTTTGTGGGATTGTGGTGTATCCCTTGGGTATTAGGGGAAACCAGAATCCAGGCTACAGGAAACTGTCAGGCGCTTGGGTGTTGAAATTAAAGCGGTGGCATCCCAATTGCAACAGGGCTTGCGGTTATGTGTATTGCATGTCGAATTGTTGCAAAGCGTGGGCGCAACGGCAGCCGCTTGGGCAGATTCGTCCTAGAGTCGGCTGCACGTCTGAGTTTTTGGGCGCCTAGGATCATGCCCGATAGTGCAGCCAGCCTGAGTCCAGCCAGTCTGCCAGACAGCTGCGTGCGTCGTCAGATAACCGCTTGCAGCGTGGATCTGCGCAGTCGAGCACGCGGGCGTCGGCGAGTTGCTTGAGGGCAGGCTCGGCGCAGACCATGGCCGTTTCGCCGTTGATGAAGAGTTGCTTGCCTCGATAAAGCATGCGGCTGCGCCGGTCCAGAACGAGTCTGCCCAGGGCGGGCCAGTTGTCTTCGAGATCCACGTCGGTTTCGGCGCCGTCGAAAACCGCCAACTGACTGGGCTCCGTGAGCCAGCAGCCGAGAAAACGGGACGCGAGTGCATCATCAAAACGCAACTTGGACAACGTATCCAAGGTGGCTTCTACCAGCGCATCGGGTAGCGCGGCAGGCGTTCGGGTGGCGGCCTGGCCGGGGTCGCGATAGAGCCCATCCAGTTTAGGGCCGGGCAACGCCGGCTCGCCATAAGGGCCTCCTAGCAGGCCGATGCGCGCCATGGCCTGGTCGGCAGCCGCCTCGAGCAAGCCACGGGCCAGTGCAGCCTGTGTCGGCGCCCGAAAGCCGATGGAGATGGTCATGCAGTCATCTCCCACCGCCACGCCATCATGTGCGGCCTGAGGGGGCAGGTAGAGCATGTCGCCCGCCTCCAGGACGACATCGTGTTCGGGCTCGAAGTGACTGAGTATCTTCAGGGGCAGATCCGGTTCGAGCGACAGGTCTTTCTGGCGGCCATAGCGCCAGCGGCGTTGACCGGCGGCTTGGAGCAAAAAGACATCGTAGCTGTCGAAATGCGGACCCACCCCACCACCGTCCGACGCCACGCTGACCATGAGATCATCGAGCCTTGCGTCCGGGATGAAGCGAAAGCGCTGCATCAGCTCTGCCGCGGCATCGCTGTGCAGGTCGACGCTCTGCACCAGCAGCGTCCAGTCCGGCTCGCTGGCCTTGGGCAGACGCGCAAACGGGCCGTTCTCCATCTGCCACTGGCCTTGCTCGCGCCAGATCAAACGCGATTCGACGTCGTCGCGCCGGGCGAGCTTTTTCAGTGCTGCAATCGTCTCCGGCGGCTTGAAGCCAGGAATGGCCTGCCTGATCAACAGGGGCTTGCGCTGCCAGTAGCGGCGCATGAAGTCGTCGGGGGAGATCCCGCCCAGCAAGGCGAGAGGCTGATCGAGGGTCATTGCAGGGCCTTCAGGCGGTAAAGGGCGTCCAGCGCTTCGCGCGGGGTGAGGCTGTCGGGGTCGATATCGGTCAGTGCGGCGTGCAGCGCGGCGCGAACGGCATCGTCCTCGTCACGGTCGGCTTGCGCTTGGTGGTGGGCATCGGCATCGAGCGCAGCGGAAAACAATCCTAGTTGCGGGGTGGGGGCACCTTGCGCCTCCAGGCGTTCGAGTTCACGCGTGGCATGCCGGATGACGGCGGCAGGAATACCGGCGCGTTGAGCGACCTGTATACCGTAACTGCGGCTGGCCGGGCCTTCGCGCACTTCGTGCAGAAAGACAATGCCACCCGCGGATTCGGCTGCGGCCAGATGCACATTGGCTGCCGCGGGTTGCTCCGAGGGCAGCCGAGTGAGTTCGAAGTAATGTGTCGCAAAGAGCGTAAGGGCCCTGTTGTGCGTCACAAGCCGCAAGGCTATGGCCCAGGCAAGCGCCAGGCCATCGTAAGTCGACGTGCCCCGGCCGATTTCGTCCATCAGCACCAGGCTGTGCGGGGTACTGGCGGCCAGTATGGCAGCGGCTTCGGTCATCTCCATCATGAACGTGGAGCGGCTGCCCGCCAGGTCGTCGGCGGCGCCGATGCGGGTGAAGATGCGATCGATCCTGCCCACGCGGGCACGCCGGGCGGGCACGAAACTGCCCGTGCGCGCCAGCAGTGCGATGAGCGCGATCTGTCGCATATAGGTTGATTTCCCGCCCATGTTGGGGCCGGTGATCAGCAACATGCGGCGCGTGGCGTCGAGGCGGCAATGATTGGGGGTGAAGCGTTCGATGGTGCGCTCGACGACTGGATGCCGGCCGGCATCGATATCGATTTCGGCGGTTTCGATCAGGTCCGGGGCGACCCAGTCATGGCGGCGGGCGTGTTCGGCCAGGCTGCCCAAAGCATCCAGCTCGGCCAGTGCCGCGGCCGCGTCGGCCAGCGGTCGAACATAGCCCGCCAGCGCATCGAGTACCTGCTCGAAGAGCCACTTCTCGCGCGCAAAGGCGCGATCCTGAGCCGAGAGGACTTTGTCTTCCCAGCTCTTGAGTTCTGGGGTGATATAGCGCTCGGCGTTTTTCAGCGTCTGCCGGCGTCGATAGTCCGTGGGTACCTTGTCGGCCTGGCCTTTGGATACTTCGATATAAAAGCCGTGGACACGATTGAACTCCACCCGCAGATTGGATATGCCGGTACGTTCGCGCTCCCTTGCTTCGAGTTGCAGCAGAAATTCGCCGCTGTCGGCGGCCAGTACGCGCAACTGGTCGAGTTCCGAGTCAAAGCCCGTGGCGATGACGCCACCATCGCGTAGCGCCAGAGAAGGCTCCTGAGCAATGGCGCGCATCAGCAGGTCGGCAATGGCAGGGTCGAGCGTGAGTTGATCCGCCAATTCGGCCAACCGAGCAGATTCGGCAAGCGGGGCGACCAGCATGCGCAGTTGCGGCAGGGTGCCCAAGGCATCCCGCAGGCTGGCCAGCTCACGGGGGCGCACCGAGCGCAAGGCGAGGCGTGCGGCAATGCGCTCGATATCCGGAAACACTCCCAGGGCCGAACGCAGCGCATCGAGCAGGCCGGCCGCGCCGAAGGTCTGCGCCATGTCCAGCCGCGCGGTCAGCAGCGTGGCGATGGCCTGCTGGCGAGCGGCCACGGGTGCATTCTCGCGCAGCGGATGATGGAGCCAGCGACGTAGTAACCGGCTACCCATCGGCGTGCAGCAATCGTCCAACAGGGAGAACAGCGTCGGGGCATCCTCGCCGGAGAGCGTTTGCGTCAGCTCCAGATTACGCCGCGTGACCGGGTCCATCAGGACATAAAGCCCGGCCCGCTCGGCGCTGATGGTTTGCACGTGCGCCAGGGCCTGGGATTGGGTGCGGGCCGCATAGCGCAGCAAGGCACCCGCCGCGCAGACGGCCACCGGCATGTCCTCGATGTCGAAGCCGGCCAGCGAGTCGGTCTGGAAATGCGCCAACAAGTGCGCGCGGGCACCGTCGGCCTCGAAATGCCAATCGGGTACGCGGGCACGTGCGCCCCCATAGCTTGTATCCAGCTCTGCGCTATCGGCGTAGATGAGCTCGGCCGGACCTATGCGATGCAGCTCCGAATCCAGTAGAGCAGGGGCGCACTCGGTGACGTGGAACTCGCCGCTGGCCAGATTCAGCCAGGCAATCCCTGCGCGAGGGTCGCGCTTGCCCGAGATGCAGACCGCGGCCAGCGCACGATCGGCTTTAGCCGGCAGCAATGCGTCGTCGGTCAGCGTGCCGGGCGTGACGATACGCACGATCTTGCGCTCGACCGGACCTTTGGAGGCCGCGGGGTCGCCGATCTGCTCGCAGATGGCCACGGACTCGCCTAGTGCCACCAAACGGGCCAGGTATTGCTCCATGGCATGTACCGGCACACCCGCCATGGGTATGGGCGCTCCATTGGAGGTGCCCCGTTTGGTGAGCGTGACGTTCAGAAGACGCGCGGCTTTCTCGGCATCCTCATAGAACATCTCGTAGAAATCCCCCATGCGATAGAACAACAGCAACGACCCGGCCTCGGCTTTCAGGCGCAGGTATTGCTGCATCATCGGGGTATGTGCAGAGTGATCTGATTTATTCATTGAATTCGACAACTGGCGGCATCCTTGATCGCCCTTGGGTGATTGTGCTGTCTTGCGAGCCAGGCCGGTCAATGCCGGCAGCCGGCCATGTCTGCAGCTTACTGGAGGACGCCCAGCGTTGCTGCGTCGGATGGCTCGTCAAGCGTGCACGCATAGGTGTCACCTGCCGGCGCAGGCGTGACGGGTTTCGCATCGGCGCTGCGCTGAGGTGCCGCGCAGGATCCCGCGTGGCCTCGGTTCACCTGGGCCTGGCCTCGCGACGGGCCTGGCGGGCACCGGCGACGGCCAAAGACAGCCATCCGGGCGTCGGCGAGGGACCCGGTTCGCAGCGGCGAGCCGGGGAAACACCTGAGCCGGATTGTACGCGCAATGCGGGCCGGTTCCGCGAGGTGATGGCCAGCGAGCGGGGGCCCTGGAGCCGCGCGCGTGTATCGCATGGAGGCCGCGTATCGATCGGGCGAAATTCAAGGCTTGCCGGTCAAGCCCGGCTTGCCGCCACGGTGCAATCACTGGGCAAAGAGCACGGGCATGTTCTACGCTTTGGGGTATTGCCTGGCAGTGACCGGGCGCGGAGATCATGCATGTTGACCATCGTCTTCACGGCCATGGGTCTGGCCATTCTCGGGCTGTTCGGCTATTTCGGGCGCCGGCGGCCGCAACTGGCCTATTTCGGTTTTATCGCCGCATGGTTGGCGCTATGTGTGGCGCATTTGACCTACGCAGTCCGAGTGGCGGCGCTGGGCGATAGTGAAGAGGTGGCCGGTCACGCCGTGGTCTTTGGCGTGCCGGCGCTGGTGGCGTTCGTGCTCGGCGTGGTGGCCGCGCGCAGCGCAAAGGTGCCAGATTAAGCGGCAAAACCCTCCAGTACGATTTTCCCGCGCGCGCGCCCGCTTTCGATGAAGGCATGAGCTCGTCGCAGGTTGGCGGCGTTGATATGACCGTAGTGCTCCCCCAGGGTGGTCCTCAGGCGTGCGGTATCGATCAGCGCGGCGACTTGCTCGAGCAGCTCATGCTGGGCTGCCATGTCGGGTGTTTGGAACATCGAACGAGCAAACATGAATTCCCAGTGCAGCGATGCGGACTTGCTCTTGAGTTGACGCACGTCGATGGCCGACGGGTCGTCGATCACGGCCATGGCGCCCTGCGGTGCGATGGCTTTGACGAGTTCGGGGAAATGCTGGTCGGTCTGGGTGAGGGCGGCGATGTAGCGCACTTGATCATGCCCGGTGGCTGCCAGTTGGGCGGCCAGCGGGCGGCTGTGGTCAATGACATGATGCGCGCCCAGTTCGGTGACCCAGGCCCGGGTTTCGGGGCGTGATGCGGTGGCGATGATGGTCAGCCCGGTCAGTTGGCGAGCCAGTTGTACGAGGATCGAACCCACGCCGCCTGCGGCTCCCACCACCAGGATGGCGTCCTGGCTGGGGCGCTGATTGTCCAGCACACGCAGTCGGTCAAAGAGCAACTCCCAGGCGGTGATCGCCGTCAACGGCATGGCCGCGGCCTGGGCGAAGTCCAGCGAGCCGGGCATGTGCCCGACCAGCCGCTCGTCGACCACATGCAGTTCGCTGTTGGCTCCAGGCCGATTGAGCGCGCCGGCATACCAGACGCGATCACCAGGTTTGAACAGACTGACTTGTGGGCCAACGGCCTCCACGACACCGGCGGCATCCCAGCCGATGACCTCGGGTTGGCCGTCCTGCGGCTTGCGGTTGTGGCGGATCTTCACGTCCACCGGGTTGACCGAGATGGCGTGCACCCGCACGCGCAAGTCGCGCGGTCCGGCGTCGGGCACGGGCAGGTCGATATCCTGCAATGCTTGTTCGTCGCTGGCGGGCAGGTTGCGGGTAAAGGCGATGGCTTTCATCTGTGATCCTCGAGTGCGTGGGGGACTGCATCATCCTGACCCGGTCAGCCTTGTAGAAAAACCCGCTAAGATCTGCTTCAGTTTCAAAGGATTTTTGAAAATGGCCGCCGAGCGAGTGGAAGACCTGCGCATTTTTGTATCCGCCGCGGCGGCAGGGAGTTTTTCCGCCGCCGCACGTGAGTTGGGCTTGACGCCGGCCGTGGCCAGTGCCGCTGTCAAACGGTTGGAAGGGGCATTGGGTGTCCGGCTTTTTGTACGTTCGACCCGCAGCTTGCGGCTCACCGTCGAGGGTGAGCGGTATCGCGACCACGCGCATGCCGCGCTCGCGGCGCTTGCGGCCGGGCGAGGGTCGGTCCAGCGCGACCGTCACTCGATATCGGGTAAGTTGTCCTTGTCCATGCCGTCTGATTTGGGGCGGCATATGCTGCTGCCCTGGTTGGATGATTTTCAGCGTGAGCATGCAGGCATACGCTTGCAGATCCGTATCAGCGATCGTTTGACGGACCTGCATCGGCAAGGGGTAGATATTGCCATTCGGTACGGCGACCCTGGTGATTCAACCATGATCGCGCTTCCTCTGGCGCCGGATAACCGTCGGGTGCTTTGTGCAGCGCCAGAGTATTTTGCGCGCCGCGGTATGCCCCGTGTGCCCGAAGATTTGCATAACCACAATTGCCTGACATTCATGTTGAGCGACGCTCCGCACGATCGCTGGCGTTTCGAGCGCGACGGGAAACACACTGACGTCGCCGTGGAAGGGTGATCGCGCTGCCGATGATGGCGATGTGGTCAGGCGCTGGGCGTTGGCGGGCGACGGGCTGGCTTACAAGTCCTATTTCGACGTTTGCGAGGACTTGCGAGCAGGTCGGTTGGTGGTGGCGTTGCCGGATTATCAGGGCGAGCGTTGTCCGGTATATCTTTTGTGCGTGGAGCGTTCCCGTCTGTCTCCCGCAGTAAGGCGCTTACGCGATTTTCTGTCTGCGCGCTTTGCGCAGGCGGCTTGAGCCCATGTTGGCCTGCCTGCTTGCGGCATGGTTCAATGGGGTTCACTGGCTGAAGGGAGATTGTGATGTCCAAGAAAGCACATGTGTATAAACAGATAGAGCTCGTGGGGTCTTCGTCGGTCTCGACCGATGACGCGATCAAACAGGCCATCGAACGGGCCTCGCGCTCGTTGCGGCATCTCGATTGGTTTGAGGTCACCGAGGTGCGTGGCCATATCAAGGATGGCAAGGTCGAGCATTGGCAGGTCGGCCTGAAACTGGGCTTGCGTCTCGAGGACGAGTGAGCGCTCTGCATCTTTTTTGATCGGCCGTTGCAAGTGGCTGTCGAACAAGGGGATTTTGCCTTTGTTCGGCAACTATTCAAGGGTTTGTCCACATTTTGCGGGGATAACGCACAGAGCCGTTTGCCGCCGTCGTCACCAGTCGCCCGAGCAATTTTTGATCACGTCTTGCAAGTGCCCGGCCCGTATAGGGTTTTCGGGTTTGCCCCAAAGCTGTTCAATACCTTGTCCACACTGCACGGGGATAAAAGGCCACGGGTCGTCGAGCGGCGACGGCCCGTGGCGGCCGTCAGTGTCCTGGGCAGTTGTTGCTCGTGGTCGCTAAGTCATTGATGGGGATCATTGTTTTGGGCTTGTGCGCGAGCTATCAAGCGCCTTGTCCACACATGCAGGGGATAAGTGTGCAGGAGCCGGCGAGGCATCTGAAGAACTGCCCTGCTGACTCGCGGGTTAACCCTGAACTGCTCTTTTTTTCGAACGAAGGACCTTAAGATTTTGATTTGAAAAGAATTTTTTAGGATGTGAGCAATCTGTCCTCATGCTTATCCACAAAATGCGGGGACAACTTGAGAGCTTGCATGAAGTGTTGATCAGATATTGATCATTGAGATCAAGTCATTGATATGACGGAGTAATCCGGGAGTACCCGCCATCTGTCCTCAAGCTTTTCCACATCGGCCGGGGATAAGACTGCCGCCCGCAGGCGAGCGGCAGTGGAGCAGATCACACGGACTTGGAAACCCAGTCTATATACCGGTCCACCCAACCTTGCAGGAATTTGCGAGTGTCTTCGTTGGTGATCTGGTATTGGGCGTCGATCAGGCCGTCCTTCATTTGCAGAAAGACTTCCGGTGTGGTGAGGACATTGACGCCTTCGGCAGCCAGGATATTGCGCAGATGTTGTTGTGCCATGGCCGTGCCGGCTGCGCTGGGCGAGGTGCCGACGATGCCGCCTGCCTTGCCTATCCACACATTCTGTCCCCAGGGCCGGGTACCCCAATCGATGGCATTTTTCAGCGCCGCCGGGATGGAGCGGTTGTGTTCTGGCGTGACGAACAGCACGCCTTGGGCGTCTTTGATGTGCTGCTTGAGCTTGGCCGCTGCCGCAGGCATGTCGTTTTCGAGATCCTGATTGAACAGCGGCACGTTCAAATCCACGTAGTGGAATTTGACCTGTCCGGGAACGAGTTTTTCCAGGGCGCGCGCCAGGCGCAAATTGATCGACTCGGCGCGCAGGCTACCGACAAAAACCGCGATATTGAGGGTGCTCATGAAAGGCATGCTCCGGGGTTGACGGGAAGCCCAGTGTAGACCTGTAACGAAGACGGCTCAATGTATGCGCTCAGGTCATCTGGCTGACATGCGCGGCGATGACTCGCCAGCCGTCAGGGGTGCGCATCCAGGTCTGGCTCTGCCTGCCGATGGCTGCGCCCCGGGTGAACTCGAGATGTGTGGTGGCGAAGTCTTCGCCGTAGGTCGTGACTTGGGTTCGCAGCACCTCGCGCTGCAATCCCGCTGCATTGCGCTGTCGGCGAAACGCCTGGATCGCGTCGTAGCCATAGAGATGTTCGCTGGCGCCAAGGCGCACGGTGTGTGGACTGTTCCAGAACAGTTCATCCAGCACAGCGATGTCATTGTTGACCAGGGCGTGTTCGTAGCGGTCGAATGCCTGTCGAACTTCGGCCAGGATATGGGGCAGGTTGATGGCGGTCATGAGGACTCCGATGCACCGAATCGGTGCTAGGGTTATCACCAATATGGTGTGGGGTGTGGTGCGGGAAAAAGCTCTGACAGGGTTGGCCAGCGACGGCCAGAGGCGAAATGCTGTGCGGCAAGGTTGGCACGGCGATTGCTAGGGTAAGTACCGAGGCGCGATGTTGGCGCCGCTTGCCTAGGAGTCTGCGATGTCCCACCCTGTCACGATGTTGGTCACCCGGCGCATTTCGCCACAGCGCTATGGGGCTTTCCTGGCCTGGATGCGCCAGGGAGAAACCCTGGCGGCCGGTTTTCCTGGCTTTCTGGGCTCCGGGGTGTTGCAGCCTCCCGAGGGTGGCGATACTTACCAGATCGTGTTGCGTTTTGAGGACGAGGCCAGCCTCAAGCGCTGGGAGAGTTCGCTGCCGCGGCGCATGTGGCTCGAGCGTGGCGCAAGCCTGGTGCAACACAGTCAGGTCGAGCGTGTCAGTGGTATCGAAAGCTGGTTTGGTGCGCGTAAGTTCACGCCGCCACGCTGGAAGCAAGCCATCAGCATTTGGTTGGCTTACTTTCCCATGCTTTTGCTCTTTAGCACTCTGCTCAACGAACAATTGAGCGCTCTGCCGGTATTCTGGCGCGTGTTGGTGACCACCCTGAGCATGACGCCGGTACTGTCCTTCATCTGCATTCCGGTGATTTCGCGCGTTTTGCATCGGTGGTTGCACGCCGGCCGCGCTTAGGCCGCCGGCGCACCGCGTCGCGAGTACAGCCGGTGCAACGTGATCTTGCGCACTTCTGCCTGACTGGCGGCAATGTGGGTGCGCAGCAGGGACATGGCGCGCGCGGCATCGGCTGCGAGGACGGCTTGCAGGATAGCTGCGTGTTCCTCGCAGGTTTTTTCCACTCGCTCGGCAAGGGTGAAGTCCAGGTGCCGCACGATACGGATACGTTCGGTGGCTTCACGATGAATGCGGGCGATCTCCGGGTTGCCGGCCGCGCGCACCAGTTCCAGGTGGAACTGTTCGTCCAGGCTGGCTACCTGCGCGGCGTCACGGTGCGGCCCGGCCACCAGCCAGATATCCACCAATGCCTGCAGCGTGTTCTTGACTCCCGGCAGGCGGCATAACCCTTCGACCGCGGCTTGCTCAAGCACCAGGCGCAAGTCGTAGAAATGGTCCAGGGTTTCGAAGTCCAGCGGCCGTACCAACCAGCCATTGCGGTGGCGCACCTCGAGATAGCCTTCGCGTTGCAGCCGGAACAGGGCTTCGCGCACCGGGGTACGACTGACCATCAGCCGTTCGGCCAGTTCGGTCTCGGTGAATCGGTCACCGGGTGCGAGGCGATAGTCGAGAATGTCCTGTTTGAGCGTGTCGTAGACGGAATCGGCGCGCGACCGGATTCCGGCGGCACCGGCGCTCATGCCGCTACCTTGCGGGTGTATGCCACACCCGCGCGCTCCAGCAGGCGAGCCGCGGCCAGGCAAAGGTCCTCGCGCCAAGGAGCCGCTATCAACTGCACGCCCAATGGCAAATGCGCCGTGTCGCCCTGGCCTTGCCATAGCGGAGCGGTCGCCACGGGCAGGCCAATGCAGGAGATGGGCTGCGTGAGCAGGCCCATGCTGGCGCGCGCGGGCAGTTGCTGCCCCGCGATGCTCAGCGTGTCGGTTCCTATCGGCGTAGCCGGCACCGGAGTGGCTGCGGCGATCAGGACGTCGTAGTGCTCGAACCACGGCAGCACGGCGTCTCGGAAGCGTCGTCGTATACGTTGAGCCTGTGTCGTCCAGGTGGCAGGGATCAGGCTGCCTGCCGCCAGGCGATCGCGTGAGTACGGCTCATAGTCGTCGTAATGGGTGGTGAGCCGTTGACGATGCAGGGCGCCGCCTTCGGCGCCCGTGATGATGAAGGCGGCCGCGCGCGCCTGATCGGTGCCTTCGAATTCCACCACATCGCGGGCGCCGAGCGCGGCGGCCGCCTGTGCCACGGAGCGCCGGGCCTGGGGGCCGGCCCATTCATCGAAATAGCCCCCGAGTATGGCAACGCGCAGCGGACGCCCTTCCAGAGCTGGCAGGCTAAGTTCGGGTTGACACTGCGCGCACGCCGGATCCTCGGCCCAGGCACCTTGCAGGCTGTCATAGGCCAGGGCGAGGTCCGATGCCGTGCCGGCAAACGGGCCCAGGTGGTCCAGGCTGTAGACGAACGGAAAGCTGCCCGAGCGCGGGAGCCTGCCGTAAGTGGGTTTCAGTCCAAAGACGCCGCAAAGCGAGGCAGGTACTCGGATGGATCCATTGGTGTCCGAACCCAGCGTCAGCGGTACCAGCCCGGCGGCCACCGCTGCAGCGCTGCCGCCCGAGGACCCGCCGGCAATCCGACCGGGGTCGTGAGGGTTGCGGCATGGGCCGAAGTGCGTGTTCTCGGTCGTGAAGCCATAAGCATGCTCATCCATGTTGAGCGCGCCGACCAGAACCGCGCCCGCGTCCCGCAGACGCGTGATCAGGGCGGCGTCCCGATGCGCCGGCGCGTTGCCCGCATTCACTTTGCCGCCGGCCAGGGTCACGACCCCCGCGATGTCATACAGGTTCTTCACGGCGTAGGGCACGCCGGCCAACGCGGGCAGCGCTTCGCCTCTGGCGCGGCGGGCATCGATCTCGGCCGCCTCGCGGTACGCACGTTCGAGCGTCACCTCGGTAAAGGCATTGCTGCTGTCGGCACGTACGCGGGCCAGAGTGTCGTCCAGCACATCGACGGCACGGCGCTGGCCCGCAGCGATCTGTTTGGCGATGTTCAGTGCGCTGCTCATGCGCGGTATACCGTGGCAGGTTCGGTCTCGAGCGGTAAAAGCTCTGCGGCAAAGCTGGCGGCGATGGCCTGGATGCGCGCGAACTGCAGGCTGACCTCCTGCGTGGCGGCTTCGCTCAAGCGGTAGCCCTGTAAAAGCAGCGCACTGCGGACATAGTGATCGATGGTGTCTTGCGTCATGCTGAACTCCCGGAGCGGTGCTTATTTGCGGACTTCGCGCTGGAAGATTTCCAGGCTCAGTTTCTTGGCTTGGATGAACGACGGCTCGCTCAACGTCTCGACGGTGCGCGAACGCGGATCGTCGTAGTGCAGGATCTCGGCCACGCGGGTGGGGCGCTTGGTCAACAGCAGGATTTCATCGGCGAGATAGACGGCCTCTTCCAGATCATGCGAGACGAGCAACATCGTGGTGCCTGTCTGCATATGGACTTCTTGCAGTTTTTCGCGGATGAACAGCGTCATTTCGAAATCCAGTGCGGAAAACGGCTCATCCAGAAACAGCACCTCCGGCCCCGGGGCCAGCGCGCGCATGATGGATGCGGTCTGTTGCTGGCCGCCTGACAACTCGTATGGATAGCGGTTCAGATCGAATTTCACATCGAATGAGGCGATGAGTTCCTCGACACGACGTTGTACGTCCGCCTTGCTGCGGCCTTCGAGGCGTAGCGGGTAGGCGATGTTGTCGATGGTGCGCAGCCACGGGAAGAGGGCTTCCCGGTAGTTTTGAAACACATACCCGATCTTGGTCTGCGCCAGCGACTTGCCGTCAAACAGGATTTCTCCCGAGTCGATGGGGATCAGGCCGGCGATCATGTTGATCAGTGTGGATTTGCCGCAACCGTTGGGGCCGAAGACCGAGACGATCTTGCCCTTCGGGATGTCGAGATTGAAGTCCTTGTACAGCGGCGCGCCAGCGAATGTCTTGTGCAGACCGCGGATAGTGATGTGCGTGCCGGTTGGGCCTGGCTGGAAAGGCGCAGGACGGGGTTCAGGCCAGATGGTGGGATTGATGACGGTGCTCATGGTTTACCTGCCACTCCAGTGGACGATGCGCTTTTCGATCAACAGAAAAAGAATGTTCAGCAGGTAGCCCAGCGCGCCCGCGGCCAGGATCGCGGCATACATTTCGCGCACGTTCAACACCTGTTGGGCATTGATGATGCGGTTGCCCAGACCGCTTTCGGCACCAATGAACATCTCGGCCACGATGACGATGACCAACGCCATCGATACACCGCTGCGCAGGCCGACGAAGGTCTGCTGCAGGCTCTCCCAGATCAACACATCCTTGAACACCCGCCAGCGGGAAGCGCCCATCACCCGCGCAGCCATCACGCGTTGTTTGCGAGCATTGAGCACGCCATAAGCGCTGTTGAAGACGATGACCAGCAGCGAAGCGAATGCGGCGATGGCGACCTTGTTCATGTCGGTCACGCCAAAGATCATCAGGAACAGCGGAATTAGCGCCGACGATGGAGTGGAACGGAAGAAGTCGATCAGGAACTCGACGCTGCGGTAGAGTTTTTCGTTGCTGCCCAGCAGGACACCCAGGGGTACGCCGATGATGGCCGAGATCACGAACGCCTGGAGGCTGCGGTTGACCGATGCAATGAAATCATTGAGCAGGGGGCCGCCAGCCAGGCCCTTGACCAGGGCCACCAGGGTGGCCCCGGGGTGGGCAGCAGTACCGGGCTGACCAGGGACAGGCGTAGCGTGAGGTCCCAGACGAGGAAGAGGACCACAGGTCCGATCAGAGGCAACCAACGCGTGAAATCGCGGCCTCGCTTGGTGGATGTGCTCATGACTCAACCCTTGTAGAGCATGCTGGCCACGTCGACTTTCTGCGCGAACACACCTTTGTCGGCGAACAGATCGAAGAACTTCTGGAAATATTGAACGTCGCTGTCGGTGAACTCGTTGTAGAGCGTGTAGGCAGCCAGCGGCACCTCTTGAGTCATTGGGCCTTCGATCGCGGTATAGCCCTTCATGTACTGGCGGGCCTCGTCGGGATGCTTGCGTACCAGATCGATGCCGCGCGCGTACGCCTGGATGAAACGCTTGGATTCTTCGGGGTGCTTCTTCAGAAAAGCCGTGGTCAGCGAGGCCGAGCCGCCGAACCACGGTGCCATGGGGTCACCCAGCACGTACTTGGCGATGACGCCTGCTTCGAGCACGCGGGTGGTGCCATTGAGGCGGCCCACTGTACCGGTAGGCTCCAAGGTGTAGCAGGCGTCGAGCTGGCCAGCTGCCACCGCCGCGACGTGCTGGCTGATGGCCAGTTCCACAACGGTCGCGCCGGTTGCGCCGGCACGCTCGAGCACGGTGCGGGCCAGCGTGGCGTTCTGTATGCCAGGGCCGGAACCGACTTTCTTGCCCTTGAGCTCGGCAATGGACCTGACCGGGCTGTCCTTGGCGACGATGAATTCGTCCAGCACATATTGAGCGTTGCTGGGGTTGGAGGCGAAGATTTTGAACAGCCCCGGTGAGGCGATTTCGCCGATAGCCAGGTTGGCCGAACCCGTGCCGTTGGCACTGCCGTCGGAGCGTCCGGCCAGCATGGCCTCCATGACCTGCTGAGCACCCGCGAACTTCTGCGGTTCAACGTTCAGGCCGGCCTCTTTGAAATACCCTTTTTCGACGGCGGCGTAAAACGGCAGGCCGGCGGCAACGGGCCAGAAACCGATGCGGATGACCGGGCCGCTCTGGGCCCTGCCCAGGGCGGGCAGCCCAAGGCAGGCTGCGCCCAGAGCGGCGCTTTGCACGAGACGGCGGCGGGAAAGATTGATGGCGGACGTACGTTGGCTCATGAATGCGCTCCGGTTGGCGCTTGTCTTGGCGACAAGCTTGTATACCAACCCAAGCAAGGAGCGTGCCAGCTTTGCTAAAGCCTGCCGTCTGACCCGCTGCCGCAGGGGGCAGACGACCTCTGCCCTCTCGGCGGGCCTGATGCCTGCACCGCCATGGTGCTTGGAAACTGCCCCAAAGCTGGTCCGATGGAGCTGAAAGCTGACGGAATTCTGAACGGCAAACGAAAATTGTTTACACTTGCAGCCACTAAAAAGTCATCAAACGGGCCGGCCGCGGGGCTGCCCTCAATCAGGAGAAGTTGGATGCGCAAGTTGCTGCAAGGCATGTTGCTGGTGGCCGCCGTCGTTGCTGGGGGCGCTCAGGCAGCCATCGAGCCCAAGGCCGTGGTCAAAACCTATGCGGACATCGCGGCGGCCGGCTACCAAGATTCGCTGACCACGGCACAAGCCCTGCAGAAGGCGATCGATGCGCTCATCGCCAACCCCAGCGAGGCCACACTGGCTGCTGCCCGCCAGGCCTGGATCGAAGCCCGTGTCCCTTATCAGCAGACCGAAGCTTTCCGCTTCGGAAACCCTATCGTCGATGACTGGGAAGGTAGCGTCAATGCCTGGCCGTTGGATGAGGGGCTGATCGATTACGTGGATGCCTCTTACGGCACCGAGAGCGACGAAAACGCCTTTTACGCCGTCAATGTCATCGGCAACGCCCAGATTTCCGTCGGCGGTAAAACCATCGATGCCAGCAAGATCACGCCCGAGCTTCTGTCGGAGGTGTTGCACGAAGCCGATGGCAATGAAGCCAACGTGGCCACGGGGTATCACGCCATCGAGTTTCTGCTTTGGGGGCAGGATCTCAACGGCAGCGGCCCCGCGCCCAAGGACAGGGCGGGCACCCCGCAGCAGCGCCATGCTGGCAATCGTCCGCATACCGATTTCGATCCCAAGCACTGCACTGGGGGCAATTGCGAGCGCCGCATCGAGTTTCTCAAGGCGGTGACTCAGCTGCTGGTCGACGACCTGAAAGACATGTCCGAGCAATGGAAGGCCGATGGCGCAGCCCGCAAAGCCGTGGCCGAAGATCCCAAGGCTGGCCTGGTGGCCATGCTCACGGGACTGGGCAGCCTGTCATATGGTGAGTTGGCCGGCGAGCGCATGAAGCTGGGGCTGATGTTGCACGACCCCGAGGAAGAGCATGATTGCTTCTCGGACAACACGCACAATTCGCACTACTACAACCAGTTGGGCATCCGTAATGTCTACCTGGGCAGCTATCAACGCCCCGATGGCAGCAAAGTGCAGGGCGAAAGCCTGTCTGACCTGGTCAAGGCGAAGGATGCCAAGCTGGATGCCGAGGTCCGTACCAAACTGGACGCTACGGTGGCCGCCATGCAGGCCATGCGCGATCGCGCCGAAAAGGTTGAGACCTACGACCAGATGATTGCCGAAGGCAACAAGAAAGGCAACGCCGTGGTTCAGGCAGCCATCGATCGCCTCATCGATCAGACGCGTAGTCTGGAACGTGTCATCGCCTTGCTGGAGTTGGGCGACGTAGCCATCGAAGGTTCTGACAGCCTCGACAAGCCTGACGCCGTTTTCAAGTGAAACCTTCGCTTGTTTGGCTGATGGTGGCGCTGGCCTCGGCCGGCGCCAGCGCGCGCAGCGACCTGAGCGCTGCCGATACGGAGCGTGTGCAGCGCATTACGGCAGCGACCAGCGATTTCTCGGCGGCCGAGCCTTTCGAGACCATGCAGGCGGGGGCGGCTACCATCAAGAAGCTCATCAATGCCGATATCTTCTCGCATGCCTCGGCCAATCTTAGTTTCGAAGGGCGGCAGCAATTCTTGGTGGGCAACGGGTTGTTTCGCAAGGACTGGGTCTCCGCGCCATCGTCGACCCAGGCTTCTGACGGGTTGGGGCCGCTGTTCAATGCGCGCTCCTGCCAGGGTTGCCACGTTAAGGACGGCCGAGGCTCTGTGCCGGGATTCGATCCTATGGAGCGCACCGACGCGGTAGCGCTGCTGTTGCGCCTGGCCGTGGCGGCGGTGCCGGCCGCCGGGCAACCCGCGCTGTCGACCGCGGAGCTCGCCTCCCTGCCTGATCCGGTGTATGGTACCCAATTGCAGAATTTCTCGGTCGCGGGCCTGCCCAGCGAGGGGCGCCTGGAGGTGGATTACACCCCTGTCACGGTGCCGTTGGCCGGAGGCGAGACGGCCACCCTCATGAAACCGGCCTATCGGATCGAGGACTTGGGCTATGGCCCCATGCAGCCCGGTGTGCAGCTATCGCCGCGCCTGGCTCCGCCCATGATCGGCCTGGGGCTGCTCGAAGCCATCGACGAGCAGGACATCCTGGCCAACGCCCGTGCGGACAAGGGCGACGGAATCCGCGGTAAACCGAATTGGGTGCTCGATCTACGCACAGGCAAGCAGGCATTAGGACGCTTCAATTGGAAGGCTGGTCAGTCCACTGTCGAGCAACAAAGCGCCTCGGCATTCTCCAATGATATGGGGCTGTCTTCACCGCTGTTTCCGAGCCATTATGGCGACTGCACCGCCGCGCAGCAGGCCTGTGCGCAGATGCCGCATGGCGCGCAAGCTCACCTGGGCGAGCACGAGGTCCCTGGCCGGCTGATGGACTTCGTGACCTTTTATTCCAAGAACCTGGCCGTGCCCCAGCGCCGCGATGCCGATGACGCGCGCGTGCTGGCCGGCAAGAAGCTGTTCTATCAGGCCAACTGCATAGGTTGCCACGTGCCCAAGTACGTCACGCGCCGCGATGCCTCCCAACCGGAGCACCAGTTCCAACTTATCTGGCCCTACACGGATCTGTTGCTGCATGACATGGGCGACGGGTTGGCCGATGGCGTCAGCGACGGTCAGGCCAGCGGACGCGAATGGCGCACGCCGCCACTTTGGGGCATAGGGCTGACCGCACAGGTCAATCCCAGCGCGACCTATTTACATGACGGCCGTGCCCGAAGCCTGCTGGAGGCCATCCTCTGGCACGGTGGCGAGGCCCAGGCCGCCCGCGACCGCGTCGTCGAGATGACGCCGGCCGAACGTGCCGATCTGATCCGCTTTCTGGAGTCTTTATGAAGTCCCCGCTCTTTGTGCTGGCTGGCGTGCTGTGCTCGGTTCCCGCATGGGCGGCGCCGCCGTCCGACCTGGGCCAGCGTCTGGCCGAGGGCTATGCGCGGCCGGCCATGGCGACATTGGACGACAGCGCGCGCAGCATGCATCACGAGCTGCAGGCATGGTGCAAGACGCCCTCCCAGGCGGGTACGGAGAAGGTGTCGGCAGCCTTCGCCACCTTGGCTCGGGCGTGGTCCGCTGTCGCATTTCTGCGCTTTGGACCGCTGGTCGACAATAACCGTTTCGAGCGCCTGTATTTCTGGCCCGACACGCGTGGCGTGATGCCCAGGCAACTGCACAGCGCGCTGGCGGCCGCCGATTCTGCGGTGCTGGCCGAGGGTGGGTGGGCAGGCCGCAGCGTGGCCATTCAAGGCCTGCCTGCGTTGGAGTATCTGCTCTATGGCGATCCGGCCTTGCTGCGCGCCTCCGAACCCCAGGCGGCGGCATCCCAATATGCCTGCGCCTATGCCACGGCGGTGGCCGGCAATATTCACGATGTGGCCGCGCAGTTGCGGCAGGCCTGGAGCGCGCAGGCGCAGTTCGGCCGCCAGTTCACCGCGCCTGCGCAGGATAATGATCTTTACCGGGGCAGCGAGGAGGTCGCTGCCGAGGCCATGAAGGCGCTGTCGACCGGGCTGCAGTTTGCGCGCGATGTCAACTTGCTGCCCGTATTGGGCGCCGATGCGCAGGCGGCGCGTCCCAAACGTGCCGCCTTCTGGCGAAGCGGTCAGACTGGTGCGACGCTGGCGGCGAGCCTGAACGGATTGCTGGCGTTCTATCAAGCCGGAGGCTATGTGTTTGCTACGGGCTCACAGGGGCTGGCCGACACGTTGACGCACGAGTTAAAGCAGGCCGCTGCGCTGGTGGCGTCCGTGCCGGCGTCGGCCGAAGCCGCCTTCACGCAGGCGCAATCGCGAGAGGCCTTGGTATTGGCGGCCATGGTCATCAAGAACGCCAAAGATGTGGTGGACCAGGATATCGCGCCAGCCCTGGGCGTGACCATAGGATTTAATGCACTCGATGGCGATTGACCGGCGGGATTTCTTAGCACTGGGCGCCAGCGCACTCTTATTGCCCGGGCGCCTGTCCGCGGCGCTGCCGCAGGGTGAGCTCTATGTAACGGCGCGTCTGCGAGGCCGACGGCATGAGGTCGTCGTGCTCGACGAACGGGGGCGCGATCGGCATGTGGTTGCCATGCCCGATCGAGGCCATAGTTTCGCCATCGATGGCGAGCGCGCCACCGTATTTGGCCGCCAGCCAGGGTTTTTCGCTTTGAGCTTCGATCTGCGTGGCCAACGGCCGCCGCAGGTCATCGAGGCTGCCGCTGGGCGGCATTTTTTCGGCCACGGGGTGTACCTGCCCGGCGGCAGGCTGATGCTGGCCACCGAAAATGACTATGACGCCGGGCAGGGCGTTATTGGCATTTACGATGTCAGTGGTACGCCGCGCCGGGTGGGTGAGTTCTCCAGCGGCGGGATCGGGCCGCATGAGGTCATCCTGTTGCCTGATGGCAAAACGCTATGCGTGGCCAACGGCGGCATTCTCACCCATCCCGATTATGGCAAGCTCGAGCTGAACCTGGATACGATGCGGCCGTCGCTGGCCTATCTGGATGCCACCAGCGGGACATTGTTGGAAAACGTCGAATTGCCCGCGCGTTGGCATCGGCTGTCCATCCGGCATCTGGCCTTGGCTGCCGACGGCGCGGTGTGGTTCGGCTGCCAGCACATGGGGCCGGCCAATGAGCGTCCGGCCTTGGTTGGCCGGCATCGGCGCGGCCAGCCAATGGAGTGTTTTGCCGGCGATCCGGAACGATTGCGGGGCATGCGCAACTATGTCGGATCGGTGGCCGCAGACGCCAGCGGCCACGTCATGGCGACTTCCAGCCCCGTGGGCGGGCAGGTGCTGTACTGGGATGCCCTCAGCGGCAGGCAACTCGGCGCCACAGCATTGGCCGACGGTTGCGGGGTCGCGCCTGCACCGGGAGCCGGGTTTCTGGTTTCCAGCGGGTTGGGCGCGATGGTCGCAGCCGGTCCCCACACGCCGAGCGCCCCGTTGATATCTGCCAGCCGCGATCAGTCCTGGGACAACCATTTCCGCCGCGTGCCGCGCTTGGGGTGATCCGGCGCTTCTGCTAGAGTCCGGAAGTTGCTGACGCCGGGACTGGCCAGGAGTACACATGAAAGAATGGTTTATAGGCATGGGCGCTCTCATGCCCCAATTGCTGGAGCTGGGCATCAACCTGCTCGTGGCGCTGTTGATCCTTATCATCGGCTGGTGGGTCTCTTCGGGTTTGGGCCGATGGGTCCGCCGGGTGGCGCAACGCTCTGCGCGTATCGATCCCACCATCGTGCCGATGTTCCAGACTACCGTGGTCTGGGCCGTGCGCATCTTTACCGTGATTGCCGTGCTGGCCCGCTTTGGCGTGCAGACCGCCAGCCTGATCGCCGTACTGGGCGCGGCCGGCCTGGCCGTTGGCCTGGCGCTGCAAGGCACACTGCAGAACATTGCCGCCGGGATCATGCTGTTGATACTGCGGCCCATCCGGGCCGGCGAGTATGTCGCGCTGAGCTCGGGTAACGAAGGCACTGTGGAAGAGGTCGGCTTGTTCCTGACGCGATTGGTGCAGTCCGATGGCATCAACATCACCATGCCCAATAGCGCAGTGTGGACATCGACCATCACCAACTACAGCCGCAACGTCAATCGCCGTTGCGACATCCCGGTGATCATCCATTATGCCGACGATCTGGAGGCCGCCGTCAGTCGCCTTGAGGCATTGGTCAAAGACCATCCGCTCGTCGATGCCACGCCCGCACCGGTGGTCCGCGCCATCGAGTATCGCGACAACGGCACAGTGGTCAATGTGCGCGTCTGGACCAAGGCGGCAACCTACTGGGATCTGCGCTGGGACTTGTTCCAGCAGATTCGGAGCAAGCTGGCCGAGGCAGGCTTTCGCCCGCCCATCCCGGTACGCGAAATCCAGGCCCCGCCGTCTGCGGATAAGGACGCCGCGGCCTGACCTCAGGCCGGCCCGCTCAGGTCTTGAGCCGGGCCAGCTCGGTTTTGATCCAGCCAGCGATCTCGCGCTGACGCTGCGCTGGCATGCGGTCGATGATAGCCGTCACGCTGACGGCCAGCAGAGGCAAACCCTGCCCATCGAGCAGGGCACAGCCGACGCCCAGGGCGCCGCGCACGGCGTGATTGCCCACGACCGAATAGCCGCGCGAACGCGTGTTTTCGATGAGGCGATGCATTTCGTGCGTTGTCATGCCACCAAACTCATCCAGCCGGCCAGAGTTGCGAGCCACGATGTCGTGGGCGCTGTCGTCGGCCAACGCGGCCAGGATGGCCATGCCGCCCGATCCCACACCCAAGGGTTGGCGTTTGCCAGCGTAGGTCGCGAGAATCTGCACCGGATAACTGCCGATTTCGCGGTGCAGGCTGACCGAGTCGTCGCCGTCGCGCACGACCAGAAAGACGGCGTCGCCAGTGCGGTCTGCCAGACGCTTCAGGATGGGCAACAACGGGCGCACTCGCGGGTCGGGCGAGATGATGTCTGGCTAGGCCCCGAGTTCTGCGCGGTATTTTTTGCTGCCCTGGACGGTTGACACCAGCCCTGCCTCCAGCAGGGCGGCCAGCAGCCGATAAATGGTCGGGCGCTGGATGCCGGTTTGTCGTGCAATGTCGGTGACGCTTAGCCCGTTATTGCCCTGATCGCGCAAAGCCGCCAGTACGGTTAGCCCCCGGCGCAGGGTACGCGGCCCGGCAGCCGCGGTCTCACTCTCTTGCATGTATGTCTCTGATTATCTAGGCCAAATCGCGGCTCGTCGGGCCCTGGCGCCCGGTGGCTGGCCAGCGTCCGTAAGGTGGACTCTACCTTGCCTTAACCGCCATGTATAGCGCATCATCCAAACAATCATAATTTTTATACGTCCATACCATGGACACTTTGCATGGAGACAATCGCATGACATTGGCCAAAAAGCCTCGTCTGGCGCGCGCCCTCACCGGATTGATCGCCGGTACTGTAAGCGCTTTTGCCCTGAGTTCGACCCCCGCGCTGGCTGCCTATCCGGACAAGCCCGTGCGTATCGTGGTGGGGTTTTCCGCCGGGGGCACGACCGACGTGATCGCCCGAATCATGGCCAAGGAACTGACCGAGGCACTCGGGCAATCCTTCGTGGTCGAGAACAAGCCGGGCGGCGGCAGCAATATCGCCACGGACTATGTCGCCCGCGCGACTCCCGATGGCTACACGCTGCTGTTCGTGGCCGTGACCAGTGCGATTAATCAGACGCTGTATTCGAACGTCAATTTCGATTTGGTCAAGGATTTCGCGCCGGTGGCGCTGGGTGCGAAGGTGCCCAATGTCCTGGTGATCAATCCGCAAGTGCCGGTCAAGTCCGTGCAGGAACTGGTGGCTTATGCCAAGGCCAACCCAGGCAAATTGGCTTTTGCCTCCTCAGGCAGCGGCACTTCCATTCATATGGCCGGCGAGCTGTTCAAGCAACGCGCCGGCATCGATGTGCTGCATGTGCCCTACAAGGGCAGCGCCCCAGCGGTGACCGATCTGATCGGCGGCCAGGTGCAATTCATGTTCGACAACATGCCTTCGTCCTGGCCCCACGCGCAATCGGGCAAGCTGCGCGCTTTGGCAGTGACCACGGCCGAACGCTCCAAGAGCGCACCGGATCTGCCCACCATGCAGGAGGCCGGCTTTGATAAATTCGATGTGTCGTCGTGGTTCGGTCTGGTCGCGCCTGCTGGCACGCCGAAGGATGTGATCGACACGCTGAACGCGGCCATGATGAAGGGTCTGGATAAACCTTCCGTGCAAAAAGCCTATGAAAGCCTGGGGGCGATCGGACAGAAAACCACGCCGGCCGAGTTTGGTGCGTTCATCAAGTCGGAAGTCGAAGGCTGGGCCCCCGTGGTCAAGACTTCGGGTGCGCGCGTCGATTGATTGTTAGCACGGCGAAGCAGGGGGGCTGACGCGGTGCGTCGCCCCTTTTTTTATTGTCTTGCGGTGCGGCAGCCGGCCGCATCCTCTTTTGGCCGCCCGAGATCAGTTCGCTTCGTCGCGGCGGCTTTTGCGCGGTGCGGCCCGGCTGGCGACGTCGAGCATGGCGGTGCAGACACCGCGAAGCATATCGATTTCGTCACGGGTCAGGGCCGCGCGAGTAAACAGGTGCCGCATGCGTGGCATGAGTTTCTTGGGGTGGGCCGGGTTGAGAAAATCCACCGCCACGAGGGCCTGCTCCCAGTGCGCGAGCATGGCGTGTACCGCTTCGCCGCTGGCCAGTTGCGCGCCAGGATCCGGTTGTTGCGCTCTGGATGGTGGCAGCAGCGTGGCTCCGGCGCCGTCGAGCAGTGCATAGCGCAACTCCCAGGCTGCCAGTTGCAGCGCCTGGGCCACGTTCAGCGAACTGTATTCGGGATTGGCGGGGATGTGGCAGATACGCTGGCAGAGCCCGATCTGCTCGTTCGTGAGCCCTGATCGCTCTGTCCCTAAAACAATGGCCACCGCGCCTCCCGGATTGTTATCCAAGTGTTCGCGGCTGAGCGTGGCCGCCTGGCGGATGTCGCACGGCGGAGGGCCGAGATCGCGCACGCGCGCGGTCAGGGCAAACGCCAGGGTTACCGGTGCCAGCGCTTCTTCGAGGGTGGCGCAGATGTGGGCGCGCTCGAGGACGTCGACCGCGCCGCTTGCCAGGGCCAGCGCCTCGGGCTGGACCGTCATGTCAGGCATTTTAGGGTCGACCAGAACCAGATCGGCAAAGCCCATGGTCTTGATGGCGCGGGCTGCCGAACCGACGTTGTCGGGGTGGCTGGGCTGCACCATGATGAAGCGAGCACGTGAAAATTCTTGAGTCATTTAAAATGGGAAGTTTGGCTTTGTGCTTTCCTGGGTTTTGCGGGGCGCCAGGTTGGGAGCCGCAGGGCAAAATGCCTTCAGGCGAAGTACGATACTCCCTTGCCATGCATCCGCGCAGGCCAGGCCTTTACCGAACGGAATTCTATGCACCCGATGCTCAATACCGCCATCAAGGCGGCTCGCCGTGCCGGCGCCATCATCAATCGCGCCAGCCTCGATCCCGACCGCCTGACCGTGGCGCGCAAGGGTCCGCGCGATTATGTCACGGAAGTGGACCGCGCCGCGGAGGAGGCCATTGTCGAGTTCCTGCGCGCGGCTTACCCCGATCATGCCGTGCTGGGCGAAGAATATGGCCTGCAGGGCCCAGATCAGGCAGAGTTCCAGTGGATCATCGATCCTCTGGACGGCACGACCAATTTTATCCACGGGCTGCCGAACTACGCGGTTTCTATCGCGCTGACGCAGCGCGGCCAGGTGACGCAGGCCGTCGTCTATGATCCGGCACGCAATGAGTTGTTCACGGCCAGCCGTGGCGGCGGCACCTTCCTCAATGACCGCCGTGTGCGCGTCTCTGGCCGCATCCGCTATCACGAAGCCTTGCTGGGCGCACACTGGCCCACGCCAGCCGATGCGGATCAGGGATCTTCGCGGTTCCGCAACATGGCCGAAGGCAGCACCGGCGTGCGTCGTCTGGGGTCGACCGTTCTGGAGCTGGCTTATGTCGCCAGCGGCCGCCTCGATGGTTTTTGCGGCGTGGGCCTCAAGCCCTGGGACGTGGCCGCGGGCAGTCTGCTCGTACTGGAAGCCGGCGGTCTGGTGGCCGATTTCGACGGCGAACAGGGCTGGATGGACACCGGCAATGTGTTGGCCGGCAGCCCCAAGATCTTCACCCATATGCTGACGGCGCTTCAGGCCAAGGCCTGATCTGCCAGCGCTAGCAGGCGTGCCCGTGCTGGCACGCCGGACGGACCCCGAGCTTGGACAAACATCCAGGTTGCGGGGGTTTTTCATCGGTTTGTCAGGTTTGTTGCCGGGCATGCGCTCGCCATGGGCCGCCAGGTTTTGTCACCCGCGTGACACATTTTTTCCATGTACGATAATCGGTCCTGTAACTTGTGGAGTGCCTGATGGAGTGGCTGCTGGACCCCGCCGCGTGGGTCGGCCTGCTTACCCTTGTCATCCTTGAAATCGTCCTCGGGATAGACAACCTCATCTTCATCGCCATCCTGGCGGACAAGCTGCCTCCTTCGCAGCGTGACCGCGCGCGCATCGTCGGCCTGAGTCTGGCGTTGGTCATGCGGTTGGGCCTGTTGTCGGTGATGTCGTGGTTGGTCACGTTGACCCGGCCGCTGTTTTCCCTTGGGCCCTTTTCGTTTGCGGGCCGGGATCTGATCCTGATGCTGGGCGGCTTCTTCCTGCTCTTCAAGGGCACGATGGAACTGCACGAGCGGCTCGAGGGCGGCGGGCAGGAGGTGGTGGGAGGCTTGCGCTCCTACCCGAGCTTCTGGGTCACGGTCACGCAGATCGTGGTGCTGGACGCGGTGTTCTCGCTGGACTCGGTGATCACTGCCGTGGGCATGGTCGACCACCTGGCCATCATGATGATCGCTGTGATCATCGCCATGGGGATCATGCTGGCGGCCTCCAAGCCGCTGACCCGTTTCGTCAATGCCCATCCGACCGTGGTTGTGCTGTGTCTGGGCTTTCTTCTGATGATCGGGTTTTCGCTGCTGGCCGAAGCGTTTGGCTTCAAGGTGCCCAAGGGCTATCTGTACGCCGCCATCGGATTCTCAGTACTCATCGAGGCGCTCAACCAGGTGGCGCGGCGCAATCTGCTCAAGCTCGATGCCCGCCGCCCCATGCGCGACCGCACCGCCGAGGCGGTGCTGCGCATGCTGGGTAAGCGGCCGCAGAAGGTCGACGCCGACCTCGAACCGGATCGACAGGCACCTGCTACAGCCGCCTTCGGCGTGGAGGAGCGCAACATGGTCAGTGGCGTGCTGACCCTGGCCGAGCGCTCCATCCACTCGATCATGACCCCGCGCATCGATGTGTCGTGGGTCAATATCGAGGATGATCCCCAGGCCATCCAGAAGCAGATCATGGATACCCCGCACAGCTTTTTTCCCGTCTGCCGGGGTTCGCTGGACGAGGTCATCGGCATAGGCCGCGCCAAGGACATGGTGGCTGACCTGATTGCCGAGGGTCAGGTGCGCCGCAACCGCCTGCGCGATCCGATCATCGTGCACGAATCCATCGGTATCCTGCGTCTAATGGAAACCCTCAAACGTTCGCGCGGCCAACTGGTGCTGGTGGCCGATGAGTTCGGCGCCATCGCCGGGCTGGTCACGCCCATCGATGTATTCGAGGCCATTGCCGGCGAGTTCCCCGACGAGGATGAGGTGCCCGATATTATCGCCAAGGACGATAGTGTCTGGGAAATCGACGGCGCGGCTGATCTGCGGCATGTGGAGCAAGTGCTCGATACCGAAGGGTTGATCGACGAATCCGAGGATTACTCCACGCTGGCAGGTTACCTGCTGATGCGCTTTGGGCAGTTGCCGCAGCCGGGTGACAGCTGCGAGTACGAGACACCTTATTTCCGCTTCCGTTTCGAAGTTCTGCGCATGGATGGCCGCCGCATCGCCTCCGTGCGGGTGGAACGATCCATCAACGAAGCGCTCGAAGATCCCGACAATTACGATCACGACTAAATTTTCGGATGTACATTCTGTGAGCGACAGCACGCTTTACCTTCTGAAGGCTTTTTTCCTCGGCATCATCGAGGGCCTTACTGAATTCATACCCGTCTCCAGCACGGGTCATCTCATTCTCTTTGGCGATTGGATACAGTTCGAGTCCGGCTCGGGCAAGGTGTTCGAGGTGGTGATCCAGCTGGGGTCCATTCTGGCGGTGATGTGGATTTTCCGCGCGCGCTTGTGGCAGTTGGTCCGCGGCACGCTCTGCGGCGAGCGCCAGGAGCTCCTGTTCACACGCAACCTGCTGCTGGCCTTTCTGCCGGCTGCGGTCATCGGTGCCATTTTCATCAAGAGCATCAAGCAGACGTTTTACCACCCGGGGGTGGTCGCGGTCACGCTGGTGCTCGGCGGCTTGATCATGCTGTGGGTGGAGTGGCGGGCTCCTAAAACTCCGGGTGACGCCCCGGGGGCGGCCGATGACACGGCCTCGGATGAGCGTGCGACGGCGCGTCGCCTGGAAGACATCAGTTGGAAGCAGGCGCTCGGAGTGGGCGTGGCGCAGTGCCTGGCCATGATTCCAGGTACCTCGCGCTCGGGTGCGACCATCATTGGCGGCATGATTGCCGGCATTCAGCGCAAGACCGCGACCGAATTCTCTTTTTTCCTTGCCATGCCGACCATGCTGGGTGCGGCTGTCTATGACATGTACCGCAATATGGATGTGCTCACCAGCCATGACCTGAGCGGGATTGCGGTCGGCTTCGTTGCCGCGTTTCTGAGCGCGCTGGTGGTGGTGCGCGCCGTTCTGCGCTTTGTGGCGAATCATACCTATCGCGGCTTCGCCTGGTACCGCATCGCGCTGGGTATCGTGGTGGCCATCTGGCTGTTGTCCAAATGACTGACGCTGGCGCAAGAAGCTCCAACTAAAAAGCCTGAACCCGGCCACGCGCCGGGTTCAGGCTTTTTTGGGCACCTTGCGCAGACAAGAGCCCAGGCCGCTGCGGTGTTTTAAGCCGCCACGTCCAAGTCGTACAACTGCAGGCCGTCGCGGTCGATGACCAGCCAGCCACCGCGTGACTCGCCGTGGTCACAGTCCCAATCGGGCAGTACCCAGCGCTCGCGCTTTTTGCCGTCGACCGCCATGACATGACGGTCCGGGCGATGCGTATGGCCATGGACGATGATGGCGACGTCAGCGTCACGGAAGGCGGACTCGACTGCCTGCGTGTTGACGTCCATGATCGCCATGGTTTTGGTCTGGTTGGCTGCCATGCTTTCGCCGCGGGCCTGTTGGGCCATCTGCAGTCGCTCGGGGATGGTCTTGGCCAGAAACTGCGCCTGCCAGCGGGGATCGCGCACCATGGTGCGGAACTGCTGGTAGGCGACGTCGTCCGTACAGTACTCGTCGCCGTGCGTAATCAGCAGCGTACCGAAGTCCGAGTCGATCAGGGCCGGCTCGGGCAGCAGCGTGGCGTTTACGGCATCGGCCAGTTCCTGGCCGATCAGGAAATCACGGTTGCCGCGACCCAGGTAGACCGGGATGCGCGCAGCCGTCGCCTTGATGCCCTGCAGTGCCTGGGCGAGCCAGGGCGGTGCTGCCCGGATGACATCGTCGCCGATCCAAGCGTCGAAGATGTCGCCGGGCAGCAGCAGTGCGTCGGCCTCTTCGGCGGCAGCCTGCAGAAAGCCCATGAAGGCTTCCGAGGTGGCCACGGTGGCCGGCCCCAGGTGCACGTCAGAGGCCAGCCAGATCGAGCCTGGCAGTGCCAGCTTATTCAAGGACTTCGGCCTTCTCGATGATCACGTCCTCTTTGGGGACGTTCTGGTGAAAACCGTTGTTGCCGGTCTTCACGCCGCGGATCTTGTCGATCACGTCGGTGCCTTCGGTGATCTTGCCGAACACCGCGTAACCCCAGCCCTGGGGCGTGGGGGCGGTGAAGTTCAGGAAGTCATTGTTGGCGACGTTGATGAAGAACTGGGCGGTGGCCGAGTGCGGATCGCTGGTGCGGGCCATGGCGACGGTGTACTTGTCGTTCTTCAGGCCGTTATTGGCTTCGTTTTCGATGGGCGCCTGGGTGGGTTTTTGCTTGAGGCCCGGCTCGAAACCGCCGCCCTGGATCATGAAGCCGTCGATCACGCGGTGAAAGACCGTGCCGTTGTAGAAGCCGTCTTTGACGTAGGTAAGGAAGTTTGCAACCGTCTTGGGGGCCTTTTCGGCATCCAGCGTGATGACCATATCGCCCTGGTTGGTTTGCAGTTTGACGCGAGGATTGCTCATGGAGGTAGTGCCTTCTGAAAGAGAGGGGGAGGAGGAGGCCGGTTGCGCGCCAGCGCTCAGGGGCAGCAGGGTCGCCAGCAGGAAAGCGCCGGCCCACTGGCCCAGCGGCTTGATGCGAGAAACAAAAGCGGTCATGAGTGCGATTTGTCCTTCAGTAGCTTGTCCAGCTCCTGGGCTTTTTCCTTCATGCCCGGAACGCCGCGCGCAGCTTCTTGCCGATAGCTACGCAGGGTGATCATGAGCTGGATGTCGCCCAGATTGGAGCGGGCGGCCGCGTAATTCGGATCGGCCCGCAACGCCATGTTAAGCGCATCCTGGGCCTGATTGAGTTCTCCCCGGGCGGCATAGAGCACCGCCAGGTTGTTCCAGGGTTCGGGCAGCTCCGGAAAACGCGTGGTCATTTCAGCATAAATGGCCTCGGCCTCCTGGGGGCGCTTGAGGGCCGCGAGCGCCCGGGCGTGCTGGAACATCAACTGCACGTCGGTGCCAGGGATCTTGCGCGAGGCCTGCTGCCGCGCTTCGATCATTTTCAGGGCTTCTTCGTTGCGGCCGGCGTTGAGCAGCTGCTCGATATGGTCGGTGATCTGCGAGGCAGTGGGATCCAGGCGGGTGTCCACGCCGGGTTTGACGGCTTCGAGTACCTTGGCCAGGCCATCCCAGCCACCTTCGGGCCGCGGTTCATCGAGCTTGGTCATGTTGGCGTTGCGTCCTTCGGATGCGCCGCCGTACATGGACTGGGCCTGAACGACCGGGGCCGCGCCGCACAAGGCCAGCGCCAGCAGAAAAGAGCGGATAAGCGGCTTGTAGGTCATGGGGGTCCGTTGGTCTATGGCCTGTCCGAAAGCGCGGCAGCAGGCCGCTTGCTATACTTTACGATCGCCATTTTAGCCCCGGTTGCGGCAATGGCCTTCAGGCATGCCTTCGAAGGGCGGCATGCCTATCGCCCACCCACCATGTCGGGGGTCGGGCTGGCAACCTTCCCGACGACGCCCAGATAGCCCAAACGAGCGCCATGCTGCACATCTACAACACATTGTCGCGTACCAAAGAAGTCTTCACACCGGTGCACGCCGGCCAGGTGCGCATGTACGTGTGTGGCATGACTGTCTATGACTATTGCCACCTGGGGCATGCCCGCATGCTGGTGTCGTTTGACGTCATTCAGCGCTGGCTGCGTGCCAGTGGCTATGCCGTCGACTATGTGCGCAATATTACCGATATTGATGACAAGATCATTCGCCGCGCCGTTGAGACGGGGCGTCGCATGCACGAGGTGACCGAGTATTACATCGATGCCATGCATGCCGATGAACGCGCGTTGGGTGTGGCGCGGCCGGATCAGGAGCCGCGTGCCACCGAGTATGTCAGCGAGATGCTCGACATCATTGGCCGCTTGCAGCAAAACGGTCTGGCCTACCAGGCCGACGACGGCGACGTGAATTATTCCGTGCGCGGCTTTGCAGGCTATGGCAAGTTGTCGGGCAAGTCCCTGGATGATCTGCGTGCCGGCGAGCGGGTGGCCGTTGATTCCTCCAAGCGCGACCCGCTGGATTTCGTACTCTGGAAGTCGGCCAAGACCGAAGAGCCGCCGGAAACCAAATGGGAGTCGCCCTATGGTTTCGGCCGTCCTGGCTGGCACATCGAGTGCTCGGCCATGAGTAAAAGCCTGCTCGGCCTGCCACTCGATATCCATGGCGGTGGTCCGGACCTGAAGTTTCCCCATCACGAAAATGAAATCGCCCAGACCGAAGGGGCCTTCGGCGGTACCCTGGCCAATGTCTGGATGCATTGTGGCCCGTTGATGGTCGACGCGGACAAGATGTCCAAGTCGCTGGGTAATTTCCGCACCATCCGTCAGACCATCTCGCAAAACGAGGGGCCCGGCAATCGCGCGGATTACGTCGTCAATCCGCGCGAGGCGGAGATGTTGCGCTTTTTCATCGTGCGTAATCACTACCGCAGCGCCCAGAATTACACCCCGGACAATCTGATCGACGCGCAGAATGCGCTCGATCGTCTCTACCAAGCGTTGCAGAATGTGCCGGCCGACACCGCAGGCATCGACTGGACGGAAGCCCAGGCCCAGGCCTTCAAGGCTGCCATGGACGATGACTTCAACAGTTCCGGCGCGGTCGCTGCGCTGTTTGAATTGGCCGGCCGCGTCAATCGTGAGCGTGACAGCCGCGCTGCAGGCCAGTTGAAGGCGTTGGCCGCCTTGCTGGGCCTGCTGCAGCAGGAGCCGCAAGTCTATTTCCGTTCGCCCACACGGTATTCCGCGGCAGCCATGCAGCAGGAGGGGGCTGGCGCCCAACTAGAGGCTGGCCAGATCGACGCGCTGATCGTCGAACGTGCACAGGCCAAGCAGGCGCGCGATTTCGCCCGGGCCGATGCCATCCGTGGCGAATTGCGTGCGGCAGGCATCGAGTTGGACGACAAGCCCGGTGGCGTGACCCAGTGGCGTCGCGCCTGAGATCCCGCTCATGTCCAGTACTGATCTCGAACTCGTCAAACCCGACTATTGGGAAGAGGCCGTGGCGCATCTGATGCGTCGCGACCGCATTCTGAAAAAAATCATCCCGCAGCACAGCCATACCTGGCTGAGTTCGCGCGGCACGCCATTCGTGACGCTGGCGCGCGCCATCATCGGCCAGCAGATTTCGACCAAGGCGGCCGATGCGCTGTGGGCGCGTCTGCTGGAGGTCGCTGGTAAGCGTCCGACGCCGGCCACGGTGCTGCGCGCCGGTGTCGCCGGGCTGCGTGCCGCGGGTCTGTCCCAGCGCAAGGCCGAATACGTGCAGGATCTGGCTGATCATTTTGGGCAGCGCAAAGTTCACCCCGAGCGTTGGGCGACGATGGATGATGAAGCCGTCATTTCGGAGCTGGTTGCCATTCGTGGTATCGGGCGCTGGACGGCGGAGATGTTTTTGATTTTCAATCTTCAGCGTCCGGATGTGCTCCCGCTGGATGATCTTGGGTTGCTCAAGGCAATCTCGTTACACTATTTCAGCGGCGAGCCCGTTTCCCGCTTCGAGGCCCGCGAGGTCTCTTTAGCGTGGCAGCCCTGGCGTACCGTGGCGACCTGGTATCTGTGGCGCAGTCTGGAACCGACCCCGGTCCAGTACTGAGCTTGCCGGCGCCCATCAACGGAACCACACTTCATGCGCAATACATTTCTGGAATTTGAACAACCGCTCGCCGAACTTGAGAACAAGATCGAGCAGCTGCGCTATGTGCAGGCCGATTCCGCTGTCGATATTTCCGATGAAATCGGACGTCTGCAGCAGAAGAGCCAGACCTTGGCCAAAGAGATCTACGCCAAGTTAACGCCCTGGCAGACGGCGCTGGTGGCGCGCCATCCGCAACGCCCGTATACGCTGGATTATGTGCGCGAGATCTTCACCGATTTCCATGAGTTGCATGGCGATCGCATGTATGCCGATGACCAATCCATCATCGGCGGTATGGCGCGATTCAACGGCATGCCCTGCATGGTGATCGGTCACCAGAAAGGCCGTGACACGAAAGAACGCGCTGCGCGCAATTTCGGCATGCCGCGCCCGGAAGGCTATCGCAAGGCATTGCGCCTCATGCGGCTGGCCGAAAAATTCCGGTTGCCTATCTTTACGTTCGTGGACACGCCGGGCGCCTACCCGGGCATTGGCGCCGAAGAGCGTGGCCAGTCCGAAGCCATTGGCCATAATCTGTATGTGATGGCCGAGTTGAAGGTGCCCGTCATCGTCACCATCATCGGCGAGGGCGGCTCCGGTGGCGCGCTGGCCATTGCCGTGGGCAACGCCGTGCTCATGCTGCAGTACTCGACCTATTCGGTCATTTCGCCGGAGGGATGTGCATCCATTCTTTGGCGTAGCGCCGACAATGCTCCCGACGCGGCCGAGGCCCTGGCCATCACCGCGCCGCGCTTGAAGGATCTCGGCCTGATCGACCGCGTGGTCAATGAACCGGTCGGCGGCGCGCATCGTGATCCACGTGTCATGGCCCGCCTGTTGCGCCGCGCCCTGGGCGATTCGCTGCGCCAGTTGCAGGGCTTGAGCCCCGAAGCACTGGTCGCGCAACGCCTCGAGCGGGTACTGGCCTATGGCCGCTACCAGGAAGTTCGCGGCTAAGTCCGCCAGGGCGACGCATGTCTCGCCGCCCGCTTGACGCAGCGTATGCGCAGGTTCTCGGGCCGGCAGCCGTCGGGCGGGTGCGCGCGGCGCTAAGCGACGTGCCGGCAGGGCAGGCCGTGGCCGTGGCGCTGAGCGCGGGAGCCGATTCGGCCATGCTGGCGTTGGCGGCGGCGGCAGCTGCGGTGGACAGACCGCTGTTGGCGTTTCATGTCCATCATGGATTGCAGGCGCAGGCCGACGAATGGGCAGCCCATGCGAGGCGATTAGGCGATTTGCTCGGCATCGCGGTGCGCGTGGTGCAGGTGACGGTGCCGATGGATGGCAGCGGCATGGAGGCTGCTGCTCGTGCGGCCCGCTATGCCGCGCTGGCCGATGCGGCGCGCCGCGACGGGGTGAGTCATGTATTGCTTGCTCACCATCAGGATGATCAGGCCGAAACCGTACTTCTGCGGCTGCTGCGTGGCAGCGGCGTCGACGGCATGGCGGCCATGCGTGCATCAAGCCAGCGCGACGGGGTGACCTACCTGCGCCCCTGGCTGGACCTGAACCGCCAGGAAATCCGCCGTGCTGCCACGGCATTTGCCGAGTTGACGGGCTGGCAGGCCGTCGAAGATCCCAGCAATGCCGATCCGCGCTATACGCGCGCCGCTGTGCGTACCGCGCTGTCTCCTTTGCTGGACGCGCGCTGGCCTGGGTGGCAGGCCATCGTGGCGCGTCACGCGCGGCAGATGGGCGAGGCGGCGCAGATCCTGCACGAGGTCGCCGGCGAGGATTTTGCCCGGCTGCAGCCGGATGCTGATGGCCGAGGGTTCGGTCTGGCCGCCTGGCGCGAACTGTCGCCGCCACGCCAAGCTCAGGTCTTGCGCTATTGGCTGGCGCAGGCCGGCCTGCGCATGCCCGCCGAATCAAGGCTGGCCGAACTCATGCGTCAATTGCGGCAATTGCATGCGCTCGGGCATGATCGGCAGTTGCGGGTCAGGCACGAGGGCCATGAAATTCGTTGTCATCGCGGCAGGGTATGGCTGGAGATCGCCCCAGGTCCGGTCGACGCTGCGCCGCGCTGACGCAAAGCTGTCTGCGCAAATTTTCACCATGCGCTAGAATCATCGACTTTGCCCGACTTTGCGGGCCCCCAGCCAGAGTACGAGATGTCCCTGATCGTTCACAAGTATGGCGGTACGTCGATGGGCTCCATCGAGCGCATCAAGAATGTGGCGCGCCGCGTCGCGAAGTGGCACGCCGCCGGCCACCAGGTGGTCGTGGTCCCGTCGGCCATGTCGGGCGAAACGAATCGCCTGCTCGGTCTTGCTCGCGAAATCACGCCGCAGCCCAGCGGCCGCGAACTCGACATGATTGCCGCCACGGGCGAGCAGGCCTCCAGCGGTTTATTGGCCATCGCCTTGCAGGCCGAGGGCGTGCAGTCGTGTAGCTACGCTGGCTGGCAAGTCCCCGTTGTGACCGATTCGGCCTATACCAAGGCACGTATCACCTCCATCGACGATGCCCGCATCCGCGCCGATCTGGACGCCGGTCGTGTTGTCGTCGTCACCGGTTTCCAGGGCGTGGACCCCGAAGGCTACATCACAACGCTGGGCCGGGGTGGTTCAGACACCTCGGCGGTCGCTGTGGCCGCCGCGCTGAAGGCTGATGAATGCCTGATCTACACGGACGTCGATGGTGTGTACACCACCGACCCGCGTGTGGTTCCCGAGGCTCGCCGCATGCCCGTGGTCTCGTTCGAGGAAATGCTCGAAATGGCCTCCCTGGGCTCGAAGGTGCTGCAGATCCGTTCGGTCGAGTTAGCCGGTAAATACCGTGTGCCGACCCGCGTACTGTCCTCGCTGACCGACCCGCTCATTCCGCTCGAAGAAGAAATGGTTTCGGGCACGCTGATTACTTTTGAGGAAGACGAAAAAATGGAAGCCGCCGTTGTCTCCGGCATCGCCTTCAGCCGCGACGAAGCCAAGATCACCCTGTTGGCCGTGCCCGACAAGCCGGGTATTGCCTATTCGATTCTGGGCCCGGTTGCCGCGGCCAATATCGATGTCGACATGATTGTGCAGAACCAATCGGTCGCCGGTACGACCGATTTCTCCTTCACGGTCAACCGCAATGAATTTCTGCGCACTGTCGAACTGCTCAAGCGTGACGTGATCCCTGCGGTCAGTGCCCGCGAATTGATCACCGACGAAAAAGTCGCCAAGGTGTCCATCGTTGGCATCGGCATGCGCTCGCATGTCGGTGTGGCCAGCCTGATGTTCCAGACGCTTTCGCAAGAGGGCATCAACATTCAGATGATCAGCACCAGCGAGATCAAGACGTCGGTTGTCATCGACGACAAGTACATGGAGTTGGCCGTTCGCGCCCTGCACAAGGCCTTTGGCCTGGATCAGGCTCCGGCTGCGTGATAAGAGGCGGATGCTTATGCGTCCGCTTTTTTGCATTTTTTCCGGGCTCATCCGAAAAAACTGTAAAAAATTCGTGTAAAATCTCGGATTCTTCGGAGACGTGCCCGAGAGGCTGAAGGGGCTCCCCTGCTAAGGGAGTATGTGGCTAAAAACTGCATCGTGGGTTCGAATCCCACCGTCTCCGCCAAGATTTAAGGCCCGCGATTTTTATCGCGGGCCTTTTCATTTGGCGCAAGCCATTTGCCAGTGGTTTACAACCCCAGTTCACTCAGGCCCGGGTGATCTTCTGGCCGCCGACCCAGTGGCCAGCGAAACAGACGGTCGTCTTCGCGCAGGGGCATGTCGTTGATACTGGCGTGGCGATAGCGCATCAAGCCCTGATCGTTGAACTCCCAGTTTTCATTGCCATACGCGCGAAACCAGTTACCTGAGTCGTCGTGCCACTCATAGGCAAAGCGCACCGCGATATGGTTGCGGTCATGCGCCCACAACTCCTTGATCAGCCGGTAATCCAGCTCGCGCGCCCATTTACGCCTGAGAAAGGCGATCACCGCTGCGCGCCCCTCAATGAACTCAGCGCGATTTCGCCAGTGCGTGTCAGGCGTATAGGCCAGGCTCACCTTGACGGGGTCGCGCCCATTCCAGGCGTCCTCAGCGGCGCGCACTTTCAGGACGGCGCTTTCATGGCTAAATGGCGGCAGAGGCGGTCTCGATTCCTGCATGGCTGCTCCTCTCATGGTTGGGGCTAGACAGCGCGGCGTAAGCGGTGATTCGCGACTTATCGATGTTGGCAGTATAGTGAAGGCCAACTCATATATAAGACTTGGGCCTCGCCTTTCCTGTAGCCATGCTGTTGACCTTCTCACGCAATGAAGTCCATCCGGCCGGCGCCGGCGTTCCACAATCCGAACGGTTTGGCGCCATGGTGGCTGTCATGCTGGCAGTCTGCATGGCCAGTCTGGATACGGCGATCGCCAACACCGCGCTGCCGACGATCGCGCGCGAGATCAATGCGACCGAGTCAGCCTCGATTTGGGTGATCAGCGCCTACCAACTCGCCATGGTGGCCGCGTTGCTGCCGGCGGCGGCCATGGGCGATGTATTCGGCCATCGACGTGTCTATCTGGTGGGGTTGATTGTCTTCATTCTCTCGTCTCTGGCCTGTGGGCTGGCCCCCTCGCTGCCGGTGCTGGTGGCCGCGCGCATTCTGCAAGGGTTGGGCGCAGCCGGCCTGATGGGCATCAACGGGGCGTTGGTGCGCTTTATCTACCCTTCGCATGCATTAGGGCGGGGCGTCGGGACCAATGCGCTGGTGGTTGGCCTGTCGTTTGCCGCCGGGCCCACGCTGGCGTCGCTGATACTGGTTTACGGCTCGTGGCACTGGCTGTTTCTGATCAACGTGCCGGTAGGTGTCGTGGCGCTGGTGCTCGCCTTGCGCGGTTTGCCCGCGACCGCACGTTCGGGACATCGCTTCGAGTGGCGTGCGGGTTTGCTATGCGCGGGCTTTCTGTCTTTTCTGGTGTTGGGGCTGACAGAAGCCGGTCACTACGTGCCGGTCTGGCGCGTGGCCTCGGAACTTGCGATCGCCGCCTTCTGCCTGGTGCTGTTGTTGTATCGGCAAGCCGGTCATCCGGCGCCCATACTCGCCGTGGATCTGTTGCGGCGGCCCGTTTTTGCACTGTCGGCCGCCACGGCCGTCTGCGCGTTCGCGACCCAGGCGCTGGCCTTCGTCTCGTTGCCCTTCATGCTGCAACAGGTGTTGGGATACACGCAGGTCGAGACAGGTTTTCTGATTACGCCATGGCCGGTGGTGGTGGCGGTGATGGCATTGATCGCGGGCCGGATGTCGGATCACTATCCTGCCGGTCTGCTGGGCGGCGCCGGTCTGGCCGTACTGGCGCTGGGCATGCTCAGCCTGGCGACAATGTCCGCGCAGCCGACTGCCTGGGATATCGGTTGGCGCATGGCGCTGTGCGGAGCGGGTTTTGGTTTTTTCCAGTCTCCCAATCTGCGGGCCATCATCGGCGCAGCACCGCCCGGACGGGCGGGCGGGGCCAGCGGCATGGTCGGCACGGTGCGTCTGCTGGGGCAGTCCTCCGGCGCGGCCCTGGTGGCAGCCTGTCTGCACCTGGCCGGGGTTGGCGGAACCGCCTGGGCTCTGTGGCTAGGCGTGCTGTTTGCCGCGCTGGCCAGCATTGCCAGCTTCGCGCGCCTGCGTTTTGCCGACTGACGGTGGCCGGCTTGCTCAGAAGCGGTAGGTCGCGGTCAGGCCCGCGCTCCAGTTGCGGCCCGGGGCGGGCTCGAAGTAGCGACCATTGCCTTCGTTGACGATGACCGAGCCGGCGTAGCGGCGGTCGAACAGATTGTCCACGCGGGCATAGGTGCTCCAGGTCCAGGGCCCATGCTTCCAGATGTAGCCTGCCGATAGCGCCGCCACCACATAGCCGGCGGCCGCATCGCTGTTGGCGTCGTCGACGTACAGCTTATCCAGATACCGGCCTTCGATACCGGCCTGCCAGCCTTGCGGCGGCGCCCAGGCCAGCGCGGCGTAAAGGGCCTGGCGGGCAATGCCGGGGATCGTATTGCCCGCTGCGATGCCCGTGCCGGCCACGTCGTCGCGGTAGCGCGCATTGATATAGGTATAGGCCAGACGCGTTCGCCAGTGGGAGCCGAACTCGCCGTCCCAGGCCAGCTCCAGCCCGTCGCGGCGTGTGCGTCCGCCATTGCGGAAGGCGCTGCGGCCGTCGATGCTACCTGCCGAGACGATTTCGTTTTCTGTGCGGGTGTGAAAGACCGCCGCCGTCGCCAGGCCGGTCGGAAAACGGCGCTTGATACCGGCTTCCAGATTGGTGCTGACCGAGGGTTGCAGGCCGAAGTTCAGGCCTGGCTGGCCGTCGGGACGATAGGATATCTCGTTCATCGTCGGCGTCTCGAACCCCTTGCCGAAAGAAACATAGACATTGCTGTCATCGTCTAGCGCATAGCGCAGGGTGGCCACCGGCAGAGCGCGCCGATAGCGTGCGTCGCCGCTGTCATCGCCATTGCCCGCCACGATGTAGTGATCGCGCGAATCGAAGTCAACGCTGCTATAGCGCAGGCCGGTGTCCAGGGTCCAGCGGGGCAGAAATTCCCACGACGTCTGCAGGTAAGGGTCGAGGTTGTAGACCTCATTGGTCTCATCCCGGCGCAAGGCGCCCTTGGTGCCCAGCGTCGCGCCGCCACGGGTGAAGTTTTCATAGCCTTTGCGGATCTCGTGCAGGCTGTCGTAGGCCAGTCCGCCCACGACGGTAAAGGGCTGGCCGGCCAGGGTCATATGAGAAGTCCAGCGCACGTCGGCGCCGCCATAATCACGGCGCAGGCCGATGACGCCGCCGGACTGCGCAGGCGGACTCTGCACGGCTACGGGGATGCTCTGATATTGCCAGGTTTCGCGTTGTCCGTAATACACCATGACGCGCAATGCATTGTCGGCATCGACCTGGCGCTCATACACCAGGCCGCCTTGCGTCTGCAGCACTGTCTTGCGGGTGTTGAAACGCTGCGCCGCGGGCGAGGCGGCACGCGGATCGTCGTCGAACTCCTGTCGCGTCAGGCCCATGGGATCCTGGGCTTTCAGGTCGACCCTGTTGAGCACCAGTGTCAGCCGGCTGTCATCGTCGAGTTGTAGACCGAGTTTGGCGTTGGCCAGATTCTTGCGCGCGCCACTGTGATCGCGATAGCCATCGCTGGTGAAGCGATTTATGCCCACGACATAGTCCAGGTCGCTTGCACCGGTGCCGCTTGCTCCGCTGGCTTGTACGCCATAGCGAAGCGTGTTGAAGCTGCCCGCGGCCATGCTGGTTTGCACGTGCGGTGGACGGGCGCCATCTTCGGTGAAGACCTGCACCACGCCGCCCGATGAGTTTCCATAGAGCGCCGAGTAGGGCCCTCGCAGGACTTCGACCCGGTCGGCCGAGCTGATGTCGATATTGGAGGTCTGCCCCTGCCCGTCGGGCATGGTGGCCGGGATGCCGTCGACATAAATCCGCACGCCACGCACGCCGAAGGTCGAGCGTGCGCCAAAGCCGCGGATGGACAGTTGCAGATCCTGCGCGAAGTTCTGGCGATTCGGTATCTGCAGTCCGGGCACTGCGCTGAGGTTCTCTGAGAGATTGACCTGCAGGGCGTTGGCCCGCAGCGTGGCGCCGTCGATGACATCCACCGATGCCGGTGTGTCCAGCACGGAAGTGCCGTTGCGGGTGCCTGTGACGACTATAGGGGCGAGCGTGGACGTTTGCCCCAGTGTGGGCAGGGGCAGCAGCAGCAACGCGAGCCGCAGGAGAGGTCGGAAAGGATGCACTAAGCCTCGATGGAGAGCCAGCGTCTGGCGCTGCGCACCAAGGCGTCGACGGCTGCGTCGATAGCCACGCTGTCCGGGTGCGCGCCGAGCATGACGGTGCGGGTGAAGAAGTCATAGACGAGGGCCCCATGCAACTGGGTGGCGACTTCGTCGATGCGTGTGTCGGGATGAATGGCGCCCAGGTCGATCTGGACCTGGAGCAAACGGGTAAAGGCTACGCGTGAAGCGACCGGTCCGTGGGCGAACCAGGCGCGGCCGACCTCCGGCAGTCGTGCCGAGGTCGCCACCACCATGCGGTAGAAGGCGACCTGGCGCGGATTCAGCATGGCATGGATCAAGGCGCGAGCCAGGCGGCTCAATGCGCCTTCCAGGCCGCCTGTCTGGACATCGAGGTCCGATAGGGCAGCCAGGAAATCATCGCAGAGATATTCCACCACCCGGCAGAAAAACGCCTGCTTGCTGCCGTAATAACGGTAGATGTTGGTTTTCGAGCCACCGGTCTGAGCCACGATCTCGTCCAGCGTGACGTTGTCGTAACCGTGGTCAAGGAAGAGATCGGCGGCCACACGCAGCAGACGATCGCTGCGGTCGCGGCCGCGTCGGGTGACCCGCCCGCCGGGCGGCAGAGAAGATCGTCTGGCGGTCGGGTCGCAGGGACTCATGGCGTGGCTCGCGGCCTTATGGCTTGCCGGGCAAGGCGTAGGCGATGACGTAGTCGCCGCGATCGGGCGATTGGCGCGCGCCGCCTACGGACAAGACCACGAACTGCCGGCCGCTCTTGGGCGAGACGAAGCTCATGGGCGTGGCCTGCGCGCCAACGGGCAGGCGGGCCTTCCAGAGTTCCTTGCCCGAGGTGGTGTCCATGGCGCGCAGGTAGTAGTCCTGTGTGCCAGCATAAAACACCAGGCCTGAAGCCGTGGTCAACGGGCCGCCCAGCGTAGGCATGCCGATAGGGATCTGCAGCCCGGTTTTCATGCCCAGGGGGCCGGTGTCCTGCAGCGTGCTCATGGGCACCTGCCACATCAGTTGGCGGCTCTTCAGATCGATGGCCGACAGCGTGCCATAGGGCGGTGCGTGGCAAGGCACGCCCAACGGCGACATGAAGCCATTCTTGGATACGCCGTAAGGTGTGCCGGTTTGTGGAGCAAAACCGTCATGTACGCCGGCCGCGCCTTCCTTGTCGGCGTCGGCGCGGGGGATCAGCTGTATCCATTGCGGCATGCGGATATCGTTGACGATCAGGTAGCCACGAGACTCATCGACCGAGGCGCTGCCCCAGTTCATGCCGCCGTAGTAGCCCGGGTATTGAAGGCTGCGGTGGGTGGAGGGCGGAGTGAACTCACCCTCGTAACGCATTTTCTTGAACTCGATGCGGCACCAGAGCTGATCGAAGAACGTCCCGCCCCACATCTTGGCTTCCGACAGCGGCTGCGTGCCGATCGCGGGCATGCCCACGGAATAGGGCTGGGTGGGGGAAGTCCAATCGCCTTGCTGCGCTCCCTGCGGAACGGGAAGCTCCTTGACCTCTGCCAGCGGTTTGCCCGTGGCACGGTCGAGCAGGAAGATCTGGCCGCGCTTGGTGACCTGAATCAAGGCATGCTGCATGCCGCCCTTGCCATCCGGAATGTCATAGAGCGCGGGTTGCGAGGCGACGTCATAGTCCCAGAGATCATGGTGCACCGTCTGGAAGACCCAGCGCTCACGGCCCGTGGCAATGTCCAGCGCCACGACCGACGAGGCGTACTTCTCGGCGGCCTTGCTGCGGTGCGCGCCCCAGAAGTCCGGCGGGGAGTTGCCGGTGGGCAGATAGAGCAGGCCGAGCTGGTCGTCGAAGGCCGGAGTCGACCACACATTGGGTGTACCGCGCGTGTACGTCTTGCCCTCGGGCGGCAGGCCGGTGATGGACGGATCGGCCATGTCCCACGCCCAGGTCAGTTCACCCGTGTCGGCGTTGAACGCGCGCACCGCACCGGAAGGCTCGTCGATGGCGCGGTTATCGAATACCCAGCCGCCGATGACGATCATGTTGCGCACGACCGTGGGCGCGGAAGTCTGGAAGTAGTAGCCCGGTTTGATCTCGCCCATGCCTTGTTTGAGATCCACGCTACCGTGCGAACCAAAATCCTCGCAAGGCTTGCCCGTGTCCGCATCCAAAGCGATCAGGCGCGAGTCGATGGTGCTCAGGATGATGCGCTTGCGGCATGCGGCAGGCTGCGCATCGCCGGCAGCGGGGGCTGCGGCGGTTTCGTAGTAACCCACGCCACGGCAGCGCTGCCAGACGGGTGAAGACGCCTCGGGGTCAAAGCGCCAGCGCTCCTTGCCGGTATCCGCATCGAGGGCGAAGACCTTGTTGTGCGGCGTGCAGACGTAGAGGGTGTCGCCGATCTGGATGGGCGTGTTCTGATTTTCGGCTCCGGACGAGGCGACATCGCCCGTGCGGAACGTCCATGCGACTTCCAGCTTGTCGACGTTTTGGGGTTCGATCTGCGTCAGCGGTGCATACCGTGTGCCGGACGGCGTGCGCCCGTAGTATTGCCAGTCGGCCACAGGCTGCGGCGTGGTCTCCGCGGCGGGTTGGGCTCTGGCCTCGGTACGGATGACGCCTTGCGGGCGGAACATCCCGACGCCGAAACCGATGAGCGCCAGCAACGCAACGCCGGCCAATGGATAGGCGTTGCGGCGCACGCGGCTGCGGGTGCCGTCGTTGTGCAGCGCCGGCCAGATCAGCAGCGTGATGAGGGCCAAGACAATGGGTCCGATCAGGCGCGGCACCAATTGCCAGAAGTCAGTGCCGACTTCCCAGAGCGACCAGATGACCGTCGCGACGAACACGATCGTGTAGAGCCAGGCGCCCGAGGAGCGACGGCGAATCAGCAGGATGCCCGAGGCGAGCATGCCCAGGCCGGCAATGAGGTAATACCAGGAGCCGCCGAGGCTGACCAGGCGGGCGCCGCCTGCGGCAAGCGCCAGGCCGATGAGCGCCAGCACGATGCCAAACAGTGTCACGTACCAAGGTGGGCGATTAGGGGTGGGGGACATGTGTCTACCTCTGTGTTTTCACCAGCACACGGTGTGCGCAAGACCGGATGTCAGGCCGGCCGGTGTGTTCATGAAAAATCCGACGAAATGATACCTATCGGTATCATTTGGGGCAAACCCTGAAAATCAGGGGGTAAAATAGGGTTCATCGAGGAATACCGGGGAATGCAGACCGGATCTTGAGGAAGAAGTACTCCTGATCGCGGTAGCCGTAGGCGCGGCGCTTGATGACTTTGATGGTGTTGTTGATGCCCTCGACGATGCTGGTGTTGAGCCGGTGGCGACAGCGAGACAGAATCCCGTGCAGATAGGCTTTTAGCTTGAGCGCGAAGTGAGCCAAGGCGGCGATGCCGCTGCCCTGAGCCTGTTGCAGCCAGTGATCCCATGCCTGGCGGGCGTAGCCGGGGTGTTGGTAGAACCACAGCTGTTTGAGCTCATCGCGCATCAGATAAGCGGTGAGCAAGGGCTGGTTGGCCTGGAGCAACTCGTCCAACTTTACCGATTGGCACGGATCGAGGTTTTTGCGATTGCGCAGCAGTAGCCAGCGACTGGACTTGATCACCCGGCGGGCCGGCTTGTCGTGCCGCAACTGGTTCGCTTGGTCTACACGCACCCGGTCTATCACTTCACGGCCGTACTTGGCCACGACGTGGAACAGGTCGTAGACGATCTCGGCGTTGGGGCAGTTGGCCTGGATCTCCAGCTCATAGGCCGTCGTCATGTCGATCGCTACGGCCCGGATCTGCTGGGTGACCTGCTCCCCGTGATTAGTACGAAATCGATGTAGAGTCCGTTCCCAAAGGAATGGCAATGAAGAAACGATTTACGGAAGAGCAAATCATCGGCGTGCTCAAGGAAGCCGATGCAGGTGCCAAGCCCGCAGAGTTGTGCCGCAAGCACGGAATCTCCGAGGCAACGTACTACAACTGGAAGGCGAAGTTCGGTGGCATGACGGTGTCGGACGCTCAGAGGCTCAAGGAGCTGGAGCAGGAGAACAACAAGCTCAAGAAGCTGTTGGCCGAGTCGATGCTGGACAAGGCGGCGCTTCAGGATCTGCTAAGCCGAAAGTAGTCAGCCCGCAGGCCAAACGCGAGGCGGTCAGGACATTAATGACCGAGCGCAGCATGGGTGTTACCCGGGCCTGTGGGCTGGTAGGAATTTCGCGGTCGCTGTTTGCCTACGAGAGCACACGCTCAGGCGATGCTGCGCTGACCGAGCGCATGAAAGAGATGGCAGTGGCGAAACGACGCTACGGCTATCGGAGGATCCATGTGCTCTTACGTCGCGAAGGCTGGCAAGCAAATCACAAGCGAATCTGGCGGCTGTACAGTCTGGCAGGGTTAAGCGTGCGAAAACGAAAGCGTAAGCGAATCGCGGCGACCGAGCGCGTGGTTCGCCCAGCGGCAATCGCGCCGAATCAGAGTTGGTCAATGGACTTTGTGGCCGACGGCCTAGCCTATGGCCGCCGATTCCGCTGTTTGACTATCGTCGATGACTACACTCGCGAATGCCTGGCCATCGAGGTCGATACGTCGTTGCCGGGACTGCGTGTTGCCATGGTGCTGCAACGGCTGGCGGAGATGCGTGGCCTGCCGCGATCTATTACCGTGGACAACGGGCCAGAGTTCGCCGGAAGAGCCTTGGACGCCTGGGGGCCTACCAAGCAGGCGTAAAGCTGTCGTTTATTCGGCCGGGTAAGCCGGTGGAGAACGCTTATATCGAAAGTTTCAACGGCAAGTTCCGCGACGAATGCCTTAACGAGCACTGGTTCTTGTCCCTGCGACAGGCTAAAAGCTTGATCGAAAACTGGCGAGTCGAGTACAACACCGATCGGCCTCACAGCGCGCTCGGATATTTAACGCCGGCGCAATTCGTGCAGGCTCATCAGAAAGAAGGTCTTTTACCCCTGGGCTCTATGTCGGTGCCGTACTAAATCTGGGGGCAGGTCAGGGCAACCCCAGTTGGCAGTTGTTCGAAGAAGGCTCTGGCCGTCTCGCGCGAGCGGCCATCACCGATCCATAGCACCTGACGGCGGATCGGATCGACAACGACCGTGGCATAACGATGGCCCTTGTGTAGAGCGAACTCGTCCATCGCTAGGTAGTGGATCTGGCTCCAGTCCGGCTCTTGGATCGCCCGTCGCAGCAGGGCCTTGTCCAGCGCCTTGACCGTGTGCCAACCCAGTTGGAAGAAGCGCGCCACGGCCAGAATGTTGCTGGACTCAAGCAACTGGCTGACCGCCTCGGCCAGCCGGTCGGTCACTCGCTGGTAACGGCCCAGCCAGCTCAGCCTCTCCAGATGCGGTCCACCGCACTGCTCGCACCAGACCCGCCGACGCGGCACTACCAGCGTCACTCGCAGCGCCATTAGCGGCAGATCCCGCACCCGGCGCGTGGTCGTCTCATGCACCTGCCGACATCGGTTGCCGCAGTGCTCGCAGTGCATCGTTCGCGCTGAAGGCTTCAGGTAAATCGTGACCGTCCGGCTCTCACCTTCAGGCCACACGACCCGCTCCACCCGATAACCTTCCCACCCACCCAACCTCTCGATCGTCTTGCGGTCCAGCATGATCCCGGCCTTGATCCTTGAAAATCAAGGATCAAGCGTAACGGCAATCAAGCACGGCTCCACGCTATTCCGCGATGAACCTAAAAAAGGGGGGTGATTTGTATTGCGCCGCCATGCATGCTATAAACACGCCTCTTTAGCGCCCGTAGCTCAGTTGGATAGAGTACTTGGCTACGAACCAAGGGGTCGTGGGTTCGAATCCTGCCGGGCGCGCCATATCTGCAAAGCCCGCAAGCCATGCTTGCGGGCTTTCTCTTTTGGCGCGGCGTGTGTTCACGAGGCATGACGCTTGCGACGCAGGGCCAGCGCGCCTACAAACAGCAACGACAGCGTCACAACGATGGTGGGCGCCGGTGCACTGTCGAGAAAGAAGCTCAGGTATACGCTGGCCATGCAGGACACGACGGCGATGCTCACGGCGCAGACCAGCATGGCGCCGAAGCTGCGCGTCAGCAGCAGGGCGATTGCGCCTGGGGCGATGAGCAAGGCGATGATGAGGATGATGCCCACCGCCTTGAGCCCACCGACGATCGACAGCGAGAGCAGGGCCAGCAATCCGTAATGCAACCACCCGGTTCGCAGTCCCAGCGCGCGGGCCTGTACCGGGTCGAAAGCCTGCAGCAGCAGGTCGCGCCACTTCACGACAATGACCCCGCTGACCACAATGGCGATGATCCCGCTTTCGACTTGGTCGGGCCAGGAGACGCCCAGCATGTCGCCGAACAGAATGTGATCCAGATGGACTTCGCTGCGTATGCTGGTATGCAGCACGACGCCCAGGCCGAACATGCCTGAGAAGACCACGCCCATCACGGTTTCCTGCTTGAGGCGGCTGTTGGCCTGCAGATAGCCAGTGCCCACGGCGCAGAGCATGCCGGCACCCAGTGCGCCGATTTCCAGAGGTATACCGGCCATATAGGCGAGCACCACGCCGGGGAACACGGCGTGCGAGACGGCATCTCCCATCAGGGCCCAGCCTTTCAACACCAGGAAGCAGGACAGCAGAGCCGTGGGGATGGCTACCAGCATGGCGATCAGAAGCGCCTGGCGCATGAAATCGAACGCCAAGGGAGCATAAAGCTGTTCGATCAGCGTCATGAGGCCTCCAGCGCGGCTCGCCGGTGTGCTGCCAGGCGGCCATGCTTGGGGGCAAAGACGAATGCCAGCAGAAAGCACAGCGTTTGCAGCAACACGATGATGCCGCCGGTGGCGCCGTCCAGAAAGTAGCTGGCATAGGCGCCGATGAAGCTGGTGGCCGCACCGATGATCACGCTCAGGATCAGCAGATGGCCGAAGCGGTCTGTCAGCAGGTAGGCTGTGGCGCCGGGCGTGACCACCATGGCGACCACCAGAAAGGCGCCGACGGTCTGCATGGCGGCCACCGTGCAGGCGGCCAGCAGGCTGAAGAAGACGGCCTTGATCACGCGCGGATTGATGCCCGTGGTCCACGCGTGGTTTTCGTCGAAGAACGTCACCATCAGATCTTTCCACTTGCACAACAGTATGGCGAGCGAAACAAAACCGATGATGGCCAGCTGCAAGGTGTCTTCGGGTGTGATCGCCAGGATGTTGCCCATGATGATGGTCTGCAGATTGACCGCCGCGGGCGACAGCGAAGCCATGAATAGCCCCAGGCCGAAGAACCCCGCAAACACAAGGCCGGTGACGACATTTTCCTTGAGAGCCGTGCGCTGCTTGATGAACAGCATCGCCGCCGAGGCCAGCAGTCCGGCCAGAAAGGCGCCGCCGGAAAACGGCAGGCCCAACATGTAGGCGCCTGCCACGCCGGGCACGATGGCGTGCGAAAGCGCATCGCCAATGAGCGACCATCCCTTGAGCATGAGGTAGGCCGACAGAAAAGCGCAGACCATGCCGACTAGCGCGGAGACCCACATGGCCTTGATCATGTAGTCATAGGTGAATGGCGCGACGAGCCCGGCGATCATGGCCGGTCTCCGGGGCGTGGTTCGCGCGGTGTCGCGGTGTCGCCGTAGAACACCAGCGGCCGCTCATCATCGGTGACAATGTCCACGGCCAGCGCCCTGCGCTCGTCGGTGTTGCTCAGTACGAAGCGGCGCAGCACGCCGCCGAATGTCGCCTGCAGGTTGGCCTGCGTGAACACGTCAGCCACTGGGCCGTAGGCCAGTACGGTTCGATTGAGCAATACCGCGCGATCACAGAATTCCGGCACGCTGCCCAGATTGTGGGTCGACACCAGCATGATGCGGCCTTCGTCGCGCAGTCGGCTGAGCAGGGCGATGATGGCGTCTTCGGTCGTCACATCCACGCCGGTGAAAGGTTCGTCCAGCAGAATGACGCGCGCGTCCTGAGCCAGGGCGCGCGCCAGGAAGACCCGTTTCTTCTGGCCGCCGGACAACTCGCCAATCTGTCGGGTGCGCAGGGTATGCATCCCCACGCGCTCGAGCGCCGACGTCACGGCCAGGTGATCCTTGCGGCCCGGGCGGCGCAGGGGGCCCATATGCCCGTATCGGCCCATCATCACGACATCTTCGACCAAGACTGGAAAATCCCAATCCACGTCTTCGCTCTGGGGCACGTACGCCACCAGCTTGCGGCGCAGCGCCGTGCGGGCGGGCATGCCGAGGACCTCTATCTGTCCGCACGCCAGGCGTTGCAGGCCCATGATGGCCTTAAAGAGCGTGGACTTGCCGCTGCCATTGACCCCGACCAGCGCGGTGATGGTGCCTGCGGGGATCTCGAAGCTGGCGCCGCGCAAGGCGGTGTGGCCGTTGCGGTAGGTAACCGTGGCCTCGTCGATCTTCAGGCCGGTCAGTGTGGTGGGGGGATCAAGGTTGCAGTCCGCGAGCGATGGTTTCGGTGGTCACGCGCAGCAGGTCAAGATAGGTGGGCACGGGGCCATCGGGCTCGCTGAGTGAATCGACGTACAGCACGCCGCCATAGCGCGCGGCGGTTTCTCGCGCAACCTGCTTGGCCGGCGCGGGCGAAATCGTGCTTTCGCTAAAGACTGCTGGAATCTTGTGCTCGCGCACCACGTCGATGACATGGCGCACCTGCTGCGGCGTACCCTGCTGGTCCGCGTTGATGGGCCACAGGTACAACTCCTGGAGCCCGAAGTCGCGCGCCAGATAACTGAACGCGCCCTCGCTGGATACCAGCCAGCGACGGTCAGGGGCGATGGCGTGGAGTCGTTGCGCAATGGGTTGCAGGGTTGCCTGGATGCGCGCCTTGTAGGCTTGGGCATTGGCGCGATAGATCTCGGCGTGGGCGGGGTCATGGCGCGCCAGGGCATCGCGGATGTTGTCGACGTAAATCAGCGCGTTCTGAGGCGACATCCACGCATGGGGATTGGGTTTGCCTTGGTAGGGGCCGGCGTCAATGCTTATGGGGGTGATGCCATCGCTGACTACGGCACTGGGGACGTTGCGTACCCGGCTGAAGAAGCGCTCGAACCAGCGCTCCAGATTCAGGCCGTTCCAGAGCACCAGTTGTGCGCCCTGGGCTCGCGCCAAATCGCCCGGCGTAGGCTGGTACTCATGAATTTCGGCGCCGGGGCGGGTGATGGCCGTGACGTCCGCGGCGTCGCCGGCCACATTGCGTGCCATGTCGGCAATGATGGTGAACGTGGTGACCACTTTGAATTTGTCGGCGGCCAGCGCGGTCAGGGGAGGGCTGAGCCCGGCGAGAAGGGCAAGGCACAGCAACAGGCGGCGGGATCGATCCAGCGACACGGAGGGACTCCTCGAAAACAAAAGGCGTGGCCCTTTCTGGCAAGGGCGCGTCAACAGGAGGATCGATAAAAAGTCATGCGGCACGTATAAAATTTAAAGGATAATAAGTCTCATTAATTGATTGTGTCCAGCACCGGCCTGGTGTCAACGCGGCGTGATCGCCGTCAATTGGACAAATGGTAAAAACACGCTATAATCTTTCTTCTGCGCCCGTAGCTCAGTTGGATAGAGTACTTGGCTACGAACCAAGGGGTCGTGGGTTCGAATCCTGCCGGGCGCGCCATATTGAGAAATCCCGCAAGCCATGCTTGCGGGATTTTTTTAGGTTCATCGCGGAATAGCGTGGAGCCGTGCTTGATTGCCGTTACGCTTGATCCTTGATTTTTCAAGGATCAAGGCCGGGATCATGCTGGACCGCAAGACGATCGAGAGGTTGGGTGGGTGGGAAGGTTATCGGGTGGAGCGGGTCGTGTGGCCTGAAGGTGAGAGCCGGACGGTCACGATTTACCTGAAGCCTTCAGCGCGAACGATGCACTGCGAGCACTGCGGCAACCGATGTCGGCAGGTGCATGAGACGACCACGCGCCGGGTGCGGGATCTGCCGCTAATGGCGCTGCGAGTGACGCTGGTAGTGCCGCGTCGGCGGGTCTGGTGCGAGCAGTGCGGTGGACCGCATCTGGAGAGGCTGAGCTGGCTGGGCCGTTACCAGCGAGTGACCGACCGGCTGGCCGAGGCGGTCAGCCAGTTGCTTGAGTCCAGCAACATTCTGGCCGTGGCGCGCTTCTTCCAACTGGGTTGGCACACGGTCAAGGCGCTGGACAAGGCCCTGCTGCGACGGGCGATCCAAGAGCCGGACTGGAGCCAGATCCACTACCTAGCGATGGACGAGTTCGCTCTACACAAGGGCCATCGTTATGCCACGGTCGTTGTCGATCCGATCCGCCGTCAGGTGCTATGGATCGGTGATGGCCGCTCGCGCGAGACGGCCAGAGCCTTCTTCGAACAACTGCCAACTGGAGTTGCCCAGCAGATCCGGGCCGTAGCGATCGACATGACGACGGCCTATGAGCTGGAGATCCAGGCCAACTGCCCCAACGCCGAGATCGTCTACGACCTGTTCCACGTCGTGGCCAAGTACGGCCGTGAAGTGATAGACCGGGTGCGTGTAGACCAAGCGAACCAGTTGCGGCACGACAAGCCGGCCCGCCGGGTGATCAAGTCCAGTCGCTGGCTACTGCTGCGCAATCGCAAAAACCTCGATCCGTGCCAATCGGTAAAGTTGGACGAGTTGCTCCAGGCCAACCAGCCCTTGCTCACCGCTTATCTGATGCGCGATGAGCTCAAACAGCTGTGGTTCTACCAACACCCCGGCTACGCCCGCCAGGCATGGGATCACTGGCTGCAACAGGCTCAGGGCAGCGGCATCGCCGCCTTGGCTCACTTCGCGCTCAAGCTAAAAGCCTATCTGCACGGGATTCTGTCTCGCTGTCGCCACCGGCTCAACACCAGCATCGTCGAGGGCATCAACAACACCATCAAAGTCATCAAGCGCCGCGCCTACGGCTACCGCGATCAGGAGTACTTCTTCCTCAAGATCCGGTCTGCATTCCCCGGTATTCCTCGATGAACCTCATTTTTTCTCTCAAAGGCAGACAGGCGGGCGGGATTGCTGCATGGCCGCCGCATTTATACGTCTGCCCCCGGGTATAAGAAAAATTCTATTTATTTATTTATTTTGCATATTCGTGCTGCTTATGGAAAATGCCGCTGTGGCGACGACAGCCGGGCCCGATCTGAACGAAATGCGGGAAAGTCATGTTATTTCAATGACTTGTTGGCTCACTCCGGGATAGCCACGGGCTCGGAAGTCAGCGTGTCCCAACACCGACGATCAGCCTGGGACAGCACGGTATTAGTGAAACCCCGGGGGTCATATCAGGCCCAGCGTCTGCAATAGGGGCAGCCGTTGGTCATGGAAATTTGCGGCCAGCGTACGCAGTTCTGCCAGATTACTGGCGGCATCGGGCAAGGCAGTGCCATCTTTCATCAGGCGTCGTCCGCTGCTGTCGAGCCGCTGCCAAACATGCCGGACCCAGGCGTCGAGCTCATTTCCTGATTGCGCAGCCTGCAGCATCAGTCGGCTGACATGGTCCAGTGCGATACCGCCGCCGGTCACCGGGCTGGCCAGGTATTGGAGGATGTCACCGTTTTGCGCCAGAACATGACTGTTAAAGGCGTGGCAGCACCGCCGCGTACGCTCGGTACTTTCCTGGATGGGGTGAACGTGACCGCTGCCAGCCAGAACGAGCAGCGCCTCGATCGTTTGGGATGTAGCGATGTCTTGCGCCTGCAGCCGGGATTGCAGCTCCCCGATGGTCAGAGGGCCGTGCTGTTCGAATGCCTCGAGCAGGGGCTCATGGACGGCTTCTTTCATGGTGGCTTCGCGGGTGGCACCGCGCACGGTCATGGAGATGGCCGAGCGTGGCGAGCATAGCGCGATGCGCTGTTGTTCGATGAGGGTTTGCCTTTCTTCGGGCGGCAGCAGCCGTGCGCCCTTGATCCAGCAGTCTTTGCGAAAACTTCTTCCCACCATCACGTCGCGGGCGTCCTCCCGCACCAGAGGGTCCGTCAGCGCCGCCAGCACGGACTGCTGCTCGGCTGTCGTGTGCAGTGCCTCGACGTGATCGAAAGGGTCCGCGCTGCACGCGTAGTCCAATTTGGCGGTCTTCAGCGACGAGGCCAGACCACTGAAGATCTGGGGCTCCCATTGATGGTTGAAGTATTCGTGCAACAGATACTCGATGGGGTGGTCGCGCAGAGCCGGGACTCTTTCTTTGATCAACGGTGCGATCTGCTGGTAGATAGGGTCGGTTGCCAGCAGACGCTCGCAGAAATCCAGTGCCTGTTGTGCGCGCTCGCGCAAGGGACCGCCATTGCTGCGGGCATGGCTGGCAAGCAAGTGACGCACGGGTAGCATGGGTGCCCACCCGGGCAAGGCGTTGTAACTCAAATAAACCACTCCGCCGACGTTGAGTTTGCGGCGGATGAGATCGAGAATGGCCTGGCGGCTGTCATCCTGTATCCAGGACCAGATGCCGTGCAGCGCGATAAAGTCAAAGTTGGGCAGGTCCGGGCGGCCGACAAATTCTTCGAACGCGTCATCGCACAGGGTGGCTGGGTGGCCTGCGGCCCGGGCCAGCTCCTGCGCGAAGGCGACCTGCGCGGGATTGAAGTCCGTACCATGCCAGTGCCAGCCTGTGGCACTGGCATGGATGTTGATGCTCAGTCCTTGGCCGAAACCCAGTTCGCAGGCGTGACCGCTAGTCGGGAAGCGGTAGCCCGCCAGGCCCATGACGAATCTGAGCCAGAGGGGATTGAGCTCACGGTAGTAGCCGTAGGTATAGGGGACTTCGGTAATGTAACCGGCATTCCAGGCTTGCATGGTCGGCTGCCAAACAAATGGCAAATCATGCGCGCAGGCCATGGCGCAGCCGGGGCTTGATGTGATAATTCGGTCATATCCTAGCGGGCCAGGGTGAATGTGCTGCGGGCTGTCGTCCTGGCGGCAATCGCCGTTGTCACTAGCCTGGACCGCGGCGAACCTCGCGCAGCCGCTAGTTAAAGAGTGCGTCGAGCAGCGTATCGGCCGTCTGCCGCAAACGCGCCCTGTCTCGATAAAGACGTTCAATCACGACCAAACCCCGGGTAGCGGTGATGAACAGCCGCGCCGCCTCGGGTGGGGGTAACCGCAACTCGGGCGCGGCGCTTGCCAGGCGTTGGACAAACAGGGTTTCGAGATCATCCAGCAGGCCGGTCAGGGCATCCCGGATGACAGGATCGTCGATATCTGGCCCCATGGCCGTCTTGGTCGACATGCAACTGCGCGCCGGCGTTTCGTTGGTCAGCGATCCGATGAGCAGGCAGAGAAAGCCGTCGAGCGCGTCACGGGCGCCGGCCGCCTCGAGAACGCGCCGCGTGGCATCGACCCAATAGGCGCGATAGCGTTCAAACACGCGCAAGAACAAGGTTTCCTTGTCGCCGTACGCGTTGTAGAGCGAGCCGCGCTGCACCCCTGTGGCCGCGGCAAGTTCCTGCATGGTGGTGTCGGAATAGCCATGCTGCCAGAACACCGCCAGAGCCTGATCCAGCAAGAGGTCTTCATCGAATTGGCGTACGCCTGCCACGCTGTCCTCGCATTGTCCATGTCTGCGTAGGGGTATTAGACGGCATTCTTGTCATTGGTGTCAAATTTGACTAGAGTGTCAAAAATGCCGGGAACACCGGCGGTTTCTTGGGTGTTGCGCCATGTCTGTACCCCGTGTGTCCCGCGAGTTCCGTTTTGTGCTTTGCCTCGTTTTTGCGGGGTTCTGTGCCAGCCTCATCAGCATTGGGCCGGCTCGCTTTGTCTACACCCCGTTGCTGCCGGCTTTGATCGAGGCGCATTGGTTCTCGGCCGCCGACGCCGTCTATCTCGGTGCGGCCAACTTGGCAGGATATCTGGTGGGCGCGTTGAGTGGGCGTGCGCTGGCGCGTCGATGGCCGGATGTCAACGTGCTGCGTCTGATGTTGGTGCTGGTGGCCGCGTCCTTCGTCGGTTGCGCCTTTCCATTGTCGCTGAGTTGGTTTTTCATCTGGCGCTTGCTTTCCGGTATCGCCGGTGGCGTTGTGATGGTGCTGATTGCATCGACCTTGTTGCCGCATGTCCCTGTTGCCCGGCGCGGGCTGGCCAGCGGAGTGATCTTTGTTGGCGCAGGGTTGGGCGTGGTGGTCTCGGGCACCCTGGTGCCGTGGTTGATGCACTGGGATTTACGCGTCACCTGGCTGGGGTTGGCCGTGTTTACGGCTGTGTTGACGTTGGCGAGCTGGCGAGCCTGGCCCCGGCAGTCCCCGGAGCGGCCCGGCGGGCAGCACCTGCCTTGCGCGGCCTGCTGCTGCACGTACCGCGACCGTCGCGCTGCTCTATGTTCAGTACGCCCTCATGGCAGCGGCCTTCGTGCCCGTGATGGTGTTTCTGGTCGATTTCATCGCGCGCGGTCAGCGTCTGGGAGCCAGCGAAGGAGCGTATTTCTGGGTGCTGTACGGAGTAGGAGCCATGTTGGGGCCGGCGTTGTATAGGCTGTTGATCGACCGTTTCGGCGCTACGCTTACGTTGCGAATGATGCTGTCGTCGCAAATGTTGGCGATGCTGGCCCTGGCACAGGTCGACCACCACGGGGTTCTGGCGTGTCTGACGTTGCTACTCGGTACGTTTCCGTCGGGCATAGCGCCGACCATGCTGGCGCGTATCCATCAGTGGATGGCCGGCGCGGCGCAGCAAGCGGCGGTATGGAGCCGGGCGACGACCGCTTTTGCGGTGTTGCAGGCCGCGAGTGCTTATGGCTACTCTGCTCTGTTCAACCATACCGATGGCCGCTATGCCTTGTTGTTCGAGCTGGGTGCTGGCTTCATGGGCTTGACGTTTCTGATGGATTTTGGGTACACGGCACTGCAGCGCGAAAACAAAGTGGCTTGACAAAAAGTCTAATAATAGACACATATTACATATGTCTATGTCACCACGCGCGGTCGAGCAACAGGCGTTGCTCGACCAATTGCAACATATCGCCTGCGGCCTGAGTCAGACCTTCGCGCCGTTTTGCGAAGTGGTGCTGCACGACCTGCGTGATCCGACGCACTCCATTCTTGCCATCCATAACAATCTGTCAGGGCGCCAGGCCGGCGATCCGACCACGGAGCTGGGTCTGGCTCGCATTGCCGACGCTGGATTTCCGCAGGTGGTGGCCAACTATGCCAACCAGTTCGCCGATGGCAGGCAGGCCAAGAGCACCTCGATCGGGATCAAGGACAGCAGCGGTACCTACGTGGCCGCGCTGTGCCTGAATGTCGATCTCACGTTGTTTCGCAGCATGCAGAGCCTGTTGGGTCAATTCAGCACTCTGGCTGACGGTGCGGCGGCGCAGGAAACGCTGGATCCGCCCGGTGTACAGGCACTGCGCATGCGCATCGATCAGTTTGCGGCCCGGCTGGCCAGCACGCCGCGTTCGCTCAAGCCCGAAGAGCGTCGCCAGTTGTTGCGCGAACTCAAGAAGGAAGGCTACCTGGACGTGCGCCGCGCCGTGGAAGTCGTGGCGCAACATCTGGGCGTGTCGCGAGCCACGGTGTATGGCGATGCTAAATAAGTGCCATGCCCCGGCGTGCGCCGGGATGGTTTTTCGTTAAATCTTCAAGACCTACCGGTGAATTCGACCATGCAAAACCTTCCGACTTACGCCGACGTAGCGGCCGCCGCCGAGCGTCTGCAGGGCCACGCCCATCGCACGCCCGTGGCAACCTCGCGCCGCCTGAACCAGGAGTTGGGCCTGGAGTTGTTCATCAAATGCGAAAACCTCCAGCGTATGGGAGCGTTCAAGTTCCGTGGCGGCTTCAATGCTCTGTCGCGCTTGAATGACGCGCAACGCCGCGCCGGTGTGGTGGCCTTTTCGTCCGGTAACCACGCTCAGGCCGTGGCGCTGTCGGCGTCGCTGCTGGGCATACCGGCTACCATCATCATGCCGGAGGATGCGCCTGCATCCAAAGTCGCAGCGACCAAGGGCTATGGTGGAAACGTGGTGTTCTACAACCGCTATACCGAGGACCGTGAAGCCATCAGCCGCAAGTTCTCCGAAGAGCAAGGCCTCACACAAATCCCGCCTTATGACCATCCCGATGTCATTGCCGGGCAGGGTACCGCAGCCAAGGAGTTGTTCGAGGAGGTTGGACAGCTCGATGCCTTGTTCGTGAATCTGGGCGGCGGCGGCCTGTTGTCGGGTTCCTTGTTGTCGGCCAAGGCCTTGTCTGCTGATTGCAAGGTCTATGGTGTGGAACCCGAGGCGGGCAATGATGGCCAGCAATCGTTGCGTGCCGGGAAAGTCGTTCATATCGACACGCCCAAGACGATTGCCGATGGCGCTCAGACCCAGCACCTGGGGCAATACACCTTCGAGATCATCCGTCGCGACGTGACGGACATTGTGACGGTCAATGACGCACAATTGGTGGCCGAGATGCGGTACCTGGCCCAGTTTCTCAAGTTGGTTGCCGAACCCACCGGATGCCTGGGGCTGGCCGCCGTACGCCAGGCTCGCGAGCAACTGGCTGGCAAACGCGTCGGCGTGATCATCAGTGGCGGCAACGTCGACATGGCGCGTTTTTGCGAGCTACTGCGTGCCTGAGTCCGCGCTGGCATAGTCCTGCCGGTCTATGCCATGGCGTTGCAGCTTGTCGTAGAAGGTCTTGCGCGGCAAGCCCAGGGCGGCCATTGTCGCTTTGACCTCGCCCCGATGCGAGGCCAGTGTCTGGCGGATGATCTGCGCTTCAAATTGCTCCATGCGCTGGGGCAGACTCAACCCCGGCTCTGGGTGCGATTGGCTCACGGGCGGGTTGAGCCCCCCCAGCACAAAGCGTTCGGCAAAGTGTGCCAGCTCGCGGATGTTGCCGGGCCAGCGATGAGTGGCCAGATGATGGCGGACATCCTCGGTGATAGCGGGCGCCTCGCGATGAAACCGCCTGGCGGCCTGAGCGGTAAAGTGAGCAAATAGCAGTGCAATATCCGCACGGCGCTCACGTAATGGCGGCAGATGCAGCGTGACCACGTTAAGACGGTAGAAAAGGTCCTCGCGGAAACTCGCCCGCATGGCCTCGGCGCTGAGGTCTGTCTTTGTTGCCGCAACCACGCGCAGATCGACCGAGCGCACTTCATTGGTGCCCAGCGGGGCGACCTGACGGCCTTCCAGTACGCGTAAAAGTTTGACCTGTAAGGCCAGCGGCATGCTTTCGATTTCATCGAGAAACAGCGTGCCGCCGCTGGCGTACTCGATGCGCCCGATGCGTTTTTTCTGGGCACCGGTAAAAGCGCCCGGCTCATGGCCGAAGAGCTCTGATTCGATGACGGTTTCGGGCAGCGCGCCGCAGTTGATCGCCACCAGAGGGTGGTCGCGTCTATGCGACAACCTGTGCAGCATGGTGGCCACTACTTCTTTGCCCGTGCCGGTTTCGCCTTCGATGAGCACGTCCACATCCGCGTCGGCGATCTGACGCAACGTCTGTTTGATGCGCTGCATGGCAGGCGTCACGCCGATGAACGGGATATCTTCGTCCATGGCGTGGGCAGCCGCTTCCCGCAACTGGCGGTTGCTCAATACCAGGCGGCATTTTTCGGCCGCACGGTCTATGGCGGCCAGAAGCAGATCCGCGGGGTAGGGCTTGGCCAGAAAATCATAGGCGCCGTCGCGCATGGCCTGCACCGCCATGGCGATGTCACCGTGGCCGGTCACCAGAATGACGGGGATGTCCGCATCGATGTCGCGCAAGCGCAGCAAAAAGGAAATGCCATCCATGCCCGGCATGCGGACATCCGTGACGACGACTCCGCCAAAATCGCGATTGATGTGCGGCAAGGCAAGCAATGCCGAACTGAAGCCCCGGACGGAGAACCCCCGCATTTGAAGCGTCTGGAGACAGGCGCGCAATGCATCCGGGTCATCATCGACCACGAAGACTTCAGGTGTGCTTTGGTCCAGGGCGGGTTGGGAAAGGGGATTCATGAGGTTAGATCGGGGGCGTCGGGGGCGCGGCGCAGCAGGATTTCGAATACGGCGCCGCCCTCCGGGGTATTGGCGGCGTCCAATGTGGCGCCGCACTCGGTCAGAATGTCCTGGCAGATCACCAGACCCAGCCCGAGGCCTTCGGCCTTGGTGGTCTGAAACGGCGTGAACAGTTTTTGCAAGATCTGCGGCGCGATGCCTGGACCATTGTCCGTCAGACTGAGGCGGATAAAATCAGCGTCTGCCTGTACGCGCAGCGTCAAGCGGGGCTGGTGAGTGGCGGCATCCAGCGCGTTTTGCAGCAGGTTGACCAACACTTGCTCCAGGCGAGATCGGTCTGCCCGCACTCGTAGCTCAGGGGGGGCAGCCGTGTACGCGAGCACGGCATCTTGCCGGTGTAGCCGCGGCCCCATGAGCAGCAACGCACCATCGATGGCCTGATGCACGGGCAGATCGGTGATGCAGGCGCGGCCCTTGCGCGAAAACGCCCGCAACTCGCCCGTAATGCTGCCGATGCGATCCGTCAGGGCGGCGATGGTGCGGAGGTTTTCCTCGGTATGCTGCGGATCGCCGCGCTTCAGGAACGCCTGGGCGTTATCGGCGTAGGCGCGGATAGCCGACAACGGCTGATTGATTTCATGGGCCACGCCTGCCGCTATCTGTCCCAGGAGGGCTAGCTTGTTGGCCTGCACCAACTCATCCTGCATTTCGTGCAGGCGCGTTTCAGTGCGTTGCCGCTCGTCGATCTGTGCGACCAGTTGCTCATTGCTTTGACGCAGTTGGCGGGTGCGCATGCGGACGCGCCTTTCCAGGCGGGCCTTGGCGTTGAGTTGGGCGCGGACGCGCTCGCGCAGCAGGCGACGGCGATAAAACATCAAGCCACCGCCGGCGTAGGCGAAAGCCATGATCAACACTACGGTCAGTTGAATATTGGATATGGCGCGCCGGGTGCTGGCTTGCACCGGCACCAGGGTGTGCAATGTCCAGTTCGGCGAGGCGGGTACCGCACGGGCGCTGTGCATGAGTAAGGTGCCAGGCGGCATCGTCAGCGCTGCCGCCGTGTTACGCGTGAGCGCGTGCGCAGTGCCGTCGGCCAGGCTGGGTGCCAGCGGCAGTTCGGTGACGGCTCCTTGGCCGAACTGCAAACTCTGCTGCAGGCGTTCGGTCAGTGCGGCCGGCAACGGACCGATAGAGTGAAATTGCCATTGCGGTACGTTGCTGATGAGCACGACACCTTGTTCATCGGTGACGAATAGCGGATCGGGCAGCCCCTTCCAGTCTGCCTCTTGCTGTTGAAAGTCCATTTTGAGTACGGCGACGCCAAGGGGATGGCCTGCGACGTCATCGATGCGCCGGGAAATATACAGGCCCGCTTCGTGGCTGATCGTACCCAGGGCGAAGTACTCTGCCTGACCGTCGGCCATCGCACGCTGAAAGTAGGGGCGGAACTGATAGTCGACCCCCACGAACGTGGCCGGTTCGCGCCAGTTGCTCGCGGCAACGGCCACCCCCTGGCGGTCAAGGATGTAGATGGCTGAGGAACCGACGGCGTGACTGATCTCGGCCAGTTTGGCATCCAGGATTTCGACGGCCGACTGACGGCGTTCGGTCAGAGCCTGGTGCACTTCGGCATCGCGGGCCAGCACGTGCGGAACGGCGCGAAATTTCTCCAGGCTGCTACGCAGCGCGACGGTGTTCAACTGTGTGGTGGCATCGGCTCTTGCGGCTACCTCGCGTAAAGCGCGACTCTCCGCCCACTGGGTGGCCGCCAGCAGAATCAATAGCAGCAGCGCCAGTGCAGCAAGCGCCCAGACCGCTGCGCCAGACCATCGATGTCGACGTTGCGATGCAGCATTCGCGGCGTGGGCGGCGCGAGGCGGAGATGAGGAGAGCGGGGTGTACACGACGAGGAGTGTGTGGAATTCCGCACATTCTATAGCAGGCGTGTGCGGTCTGCCGCCAGCGCCGCGCGGCAGTACTTCTCGTGGTTAAAAAAAATGACGCCAGATCAACTGCTTGCCACTCGATTTTTGGTACCCTGAACCGGCACGAAACTTGCATTTATCGAAGCAGGGCCGCGCGTGGTGCGCGGCCGAACCATTGCAAAAACAAGCGCGTCGACTCATGTTGCGTTGCAATAGACGATGCGGAAACAGGTGGGGACAATCCCGATGATCGAAATCGATCAAAGCGCTGGCAGGCCGGTGCGCAAACAGAAGTTTTATCAAATCCTGTATGTGCAGGTGATAGTAGCCATTGTGATCGGCATTTTGCTGGGGTATTTCCGGCCGGATCTGGCCGATGCCATGAAGCCTCTGGGCGATGGTTTCATCAAGCTGGTGAAAATGATCATCGCACCCGTGATTTTCCTGACGGTTAGCACAGGCATCGCCGCCATGAGCGACCTCAAGAAAGTGGGGCGCGTGGCCGGCAAGGCCATGTTGTATTTTCTGGTGTTTTCCACACTTGCCCTCATTCTGGGTCTGGTGGTGAGTCATATCGTGCAGCCAGGCGCAGGCCTGCACATCGATCCGACTACGCTCGACCAGAAAGCGGTGGCCGATTATGTGACCAAGGCCCATGACTCGACCATCACCGGCTTTCTGCTCAATATCATTCCGACCACCATCGTCAGCCCGTTTGTGACCGGCGATATTCTCCAGGTGCTGTTCGTCGCCGTCCTGTTCGGTGTTGCGCTGGCGTTGGTCGGGTAACGCGCCAAGCCCGTGACGGATTTTCTGACGGTCCTGTCGTTGCCGGTTTTCAAGCTGGTTGCGCTGTTGATGAAGGCTGCACCCATTGGCGCCTTCGGCGCCATGGCTTTTACGATAGGCAAATATGGCATCAAGTCCGTGGTCAACCTGGCGATGCTGGTAGGAACCTTCTACGTTACCTCGATATTGTTCGTGGTTGTGGTCCTGGGGCTGGTGGCGCGTTATAACGGTTTTTCCATCCTGAAACTGGTGCGTTATATCCGCGAAGAGCTCCTGCTGGTGTTGGGTACGAGCTCGTCGGAGGCGGCGCTGCCCACGCTGATGCAAAAAATGGAGCGCGCCGGGTGTTCGAAATCCGTGGTGGGCCTGGTCGTGCCGACGGGCTACTCCTTCAACCTGGATGGAACCAACATCTATATGACCATGGCCGCGTTGTTTATCGCACAGGCTTGTGACATTCCGCTTACGTTGGGCGATCAGATCCTGCTGCTGTTGGTGGCGATGCTGAGTTCCAAGGGGGCCGCGGGCGTGACGGGTGCGGACTTCATTACGCTGGCGGCCACGTTGTCGGTGGTCCCGACTGTCCCGGTGGCGGGTATGGCCTTGATTCTGGGGGTCGACCGTTTCATGTCTGAATGCCGTGCGCTGACCAATCTGGTGGGCAACGCTACCGCCTCGATTGTCGTGGCGCGTTGGGAAGGCGAGTTGGACAAGGATGCCCTGCAGGTGGCGCTCGAGGGTTCACGTGCTGCGCCGGCTGCCGAACAGGCCAAGCAGGCCAAGCAGGCCAAGCAGGCCAAGCAGGCAGGTTAAGGCTACAGCGGCCAGAAGAAGACAGGCACCGGGGGCAAGCCCCGGTGTTTTTTTTTCAGGGCAAGGCGATGCCGGCATGGCCCAAAAGCTCGGACGTTTCAAAGAGCGGCAGCCCCATGACACCACTGTAGCTGCCGCTGATATGGCGGATGAAACTGCCGGCTAAGCCCTGAATCCCGTACGACCCTGCTTTGCCGAAAGGCTCGCCGCTATCGCAGTAGCGTTCGCATTCGGCGCGGGAAAGCGGCCGCATGCTGACCTCGGTGATAGATACCGCTTGATGCAAGGTCTGACCGTGGGCCAGAACTACGGCTGTGTGGACTTCGTGCGTTGTCCCCGATAGACATGCCAGCATGCGCAGAGCATCGGCTCGGTCTGCGGGCTTGCCCAAAACCTGGCCGTCGAGCATGACGGTTGTATCCGCCGCCAGCAAGGGGAGCACGGGAAGACCTTGATGCTCCATCCATGCGAGGCCGCGTTCGGCTTTCTCGCGCGCCGTACGGCGCACATAATCGGCCGGAGTTTCTCCCGGATGTTGAGGCTCATCCTCGCCAGCCGGGGCGGGTACTTGAAGGACGATGTGTTCGAGACCGATTTGAGTCAGCAACTCGCGGCGGCGTGGGCTGGCAGAGGCGAGATAAAGACGGGCAGGGCGGTCCATGGACGGTCAGGCGCGGTGATAGGGGTGGTTGGTCATGATGGCCCAGGCACGGTAGAGCTGCTCGGCCAGGAGCACCCGTACCATGGGGTGGGGTAAGGTGAGCGACGATAGGCGAATGAGCCCATCGCACGAAGCCTTGAGGCTGGCATCCAGTCCATCTGGGCCGCCAACCAGAAATGCCACATCGCGCCCGCCACCGCGCCATTTTTCCAATTGCTGCGACAGCGCTATCGTGGCGAGATCCCGCCCACGCTCGTCCAGAGCGATACGCAGGCTGCCTGCTGGTAGCGCTGCTTCGATGCGTCGCGCTTCGGCGGCCATCATCTGTGCCGGGGTTTTACCGCTGGTGCGCGGCTCGGGCTTGATTTCACGCAGTTCCAGCGCGCAATCGGCCGGCAACCGCTTGGCATAGTCGTCCCAGGCGGTCTGGACCCAATCCGGCATCCGGGTCCCGACCACAGCGACTATCAATTTCATGCCGGATCTTCGTCGTCGCTGACCGCGTCGTAGCTGCCCGCCATCGGCGCGGCGCGAGTGGACTCGGGCAACAGTTTGAGTCGCACGGGTTTGCCGCCCCAGATCTCTTCGAGGTTGTAGTACTGACGGATGGCCGGCTGCATCAGATGCACGACAATATCGCCCAAGTCGACAACGACCCATTCGCCGGTGTCTTCGCCCTCGACGGTGATGCCCGTCAGGCCCAGCGCGCGGCCACGATCGGCGGCGCTGGAGGCCAGCGCGCGGGTTTGGCGGTTGGAGGTCGCACTGGCAATGACGACACGGTCAAACAGGCTGGTCAGGTGGGTCGTGTTAAAGACCTTGATGTCCTGGGCCTTGACGTCTTCCAGGGCGTCGATGACGGCGCGTTGTAGTTTTTGAATATCCATGGCTGAAATAATAACCCGCGAGAGTAAAAAGAAAGATCGCCGCTCAGGCGGCAAGGTAGAGACCGTGCTCGGCGATGTAGCGCGAAACGGCCGCTGGTAGCAGGCCCGCGGTGGATTGGCCACTGGCCAGGCGTTGGCGGATGTCGGAGGCCGATATCGCCATGGGGGTAAAGGGTAGTTCGCGCAAGGATTTGCCCTGCTGCGCAAGCAAGACAGCCAGCGCATCGGGCGCTTGCAGCGGTGTGCCCGGACGGGTTGCCACCGCCAGGTCCACGCGGCGCACGATTTCCTGCCAGTCGCGCCAGGTGCAGAAATTTGCCAGTTGGTCGGCACCCAGGATCCAGGTGAATGTCGCGGCAGCGGGCAGCGCGCGCACGGTATCGACCGTATAGGTCGCACCGCCGCGATCGATTTCGGTCGAGTTGACTGCCAGACCGGGCTGCCCGGCAATGGCGGCCTTGATCATGGCTAGGCGGTCAGCGGGGCTGGCCAGCAGGGGGCGCGTTGCCAGGGGTTGGCAGCGGGGATGAACTGCACTTCGTGCAGGCCCAGGTGAGCCATCGCGCTCTGCGCCAAGGCCAGATGTGCCAGATGGATGGGGTCAAAGCTTCCCCCCAGAAGACCGATTTGCTTCACACCCAATCCCGGGGCGTGAGAAAGGCGGCCAACTCGGCCTCGGGGGTGCCGGGCTCGGGCTGCCAATCGTAGCGCCACTGCGCCTGCGGTGGCATGGATAGCAGAATGGATTCGGTGCGCCCGCCCGACTGCAAGCCAAACAAGGTACCCCGGTCAAAGACCAGGTTGAACTCGACATACCGGCCACGCCGGTACGCCTGGAAATCGCGCTCACGCTGGCCATAGGCCAGGGCCTGGCGACGTTCGACGATGGGCAGATAGGCGCCGAGAAAACTGTCGCCGACCGAACGGGTCAGCGCAAAGCTGGCCTCGAAGCCGGGATCGTTCAGGTCATCGAAGAAAATGCCACCCACGCCGCGGGTTTCCTGACGGTGCTTGAGGTAGAAGTACTCATCGCACCAACGCTTGTAGTGGGGGTAGTAGTGCGGACCATGCGGGGCGAGGGCATCACGGCATGCAGCATGGAAATGACGCGCATCTTCTTCGAAAGCATAGTAAGGCGTCAGATCCAGCCCCCGCCAAACCAGAAGACATCCTGTTCGTCGTGGTCGGGCCTGGCTTTGGCCACGAACATGCGTACGTTCATGTGCGTGGTGGGCACGTAGGGATTACGTGGATGCAAAACCATCGATACGCCCATGGCCTCCCAGGAGCGGCCAGCCAGTTCAGGGCGATGCGCACTGGCCGAGGGGGGCAGGCGCGAGCCGGTGACATGGCTAAATAGGACCGCCCCGCGCTCGAGCAACCGACCGCCTTCGATCAGGCGCGACAGACCGCCGCCGCCTTCGGGACGTTGCCAGTTATCGCTACGCAGAGCTTCGCCGCCAGCGGCCTCCAGCGCCGAGACGATACGGCTTTGCAGATCGAGCAGGTAGTGCTTGACAGCGGATATGTCGACGCTCATGCAGACATCAGGCTTTGGATTTTTGCTGGGAGGGTTTCAGGGCACGCCAACCAATGTCGCTGCGGTATTGCCGGCCATCGAAATGGATGGCGTTGACCGCCTCGTAGGCACGCTCGCGCGCGATGCGCACCGAGTCACCCAGCGCGGTGACGCACAGCACACGCCCACCGGTGGTCTTGATCTGATCGCCATCGCGTTCGGTGGCGGCGTGAAAAACCATGCAATCGTCCGTCTCGGCAGGCAAACCGTTGATCACGTCGCCGGTGCGCGGCGTGCCGGGGTAATTGTGCGAAGCCAGAACCACGCCTAGCGCGGTGCGGCGATCCCAGATGATGTCGGCTTGATCCAGGGTGCCGTCGACCGCATGCTCGAGCGCTTCGAGCAGATCGCTCTTGACGCGCATCATGATCGGCTGGGTTTCCGGGTCGCCCATGCGGCAGTTGAACTCCAGCGTCTTGATCGAGCGGTCTGGATCATCACCGGGGGCGATCATCAGGCCGGCATACAGAAAACCCGTATACGGGATGCCGTCGCGCGCCATGCCCTGCACGGTGGGCAGGATGATTTCGCGCATGATGCGATGATGCAGTTCGGGCGTGACGATGGGCGCTGGCGAGTAGGCGCCCATGCCGCCGGTATTGGGGCCTTGGTCGCCGTCTTGCAGGCGCTTGTGATCCTGGCTGGTCGCCAGCGCCAGGACGTTGCGGCCGTCGACCATGACAATGAAGCTGGCTTCTTCACCGACCAGGCACTCTTCGATCACTACGCGTGCGCCGGCATTGCCCAGCGAGCCATCGCCCAGCATGGCGTCAATGGCGGCGTGCGCCTCTTCGAGGCTGGCGGCAACGACGACACCTTTGCCCGCGGCCAGACCATCGGCCTTGATGACGATTGGCGCGCCTTCCTGGTCGATATAGGCATGGGCCTGCACCGGGTCGGTAAAGGTCTGGTAGCGTGCCGTGGGGATGTTGTGGCGCACCATGAACGCCTTGGCGAAATCCTTGGAGCTCTCCAGTTGGGCTGCCGCCTTGGTCGGGCCGAAGATCTTCAGGCCGCGCGCACGGAATACGTCCACCACGCCGGCAGCCAGGGGGCTTCGGGGCCGACGACGGTCAGCGAGACGCCCTCTCGCTGCACGAAATCAGCAAGTTCTTCGGGCTGGGTAAGCGCGATGTTTTCCAGCTGGTCGCCCGTCTGCGTGCCGCCGTTACCCGGCGCCACATAGACCCTATGCACGCGTGGCGAGCGGGCCAGACGCCATGCAAGGGCATGTTCGCGGCCGCCCGAGCCGATTACCAGGAGTTTCATGTTGCGGAGAATCTGAAAGGTGTTGCCGCCCGGCGAGGGCGCGGGAGCCAGTCGGTCCCGTCGGAATAGACGCCCGTCCCGGCGGGTGCCGTGACGGGCGGTGTCACTACTGCGCTTCGTCGAACACGACGTTGGTGTAAACCTCTTGGACGTCGTCCAAACCTTCGAGAACGTCGAGCAGCTTTTGCATCTTGATAGCGTCGTCACCCGTCAATTCGGTTTCGTTCAACGCCTTCATGATGATGCCGTCGACTTCGGCCTTCAGGCCGGCAGTGTCGAAGGCCTGGCGCAGGGCGGCATAATCCGCGGGCGCGCAAACGACTTCGATGCCGCCTTCTTCGTCGGTCAGGACATCCTCGGCACCGGCTTCCAGGGCCACTTCCATGACCTTGTCTTCGGAGCTGCCCGGGGCGAACAGGAACTGGCCGCAGTGCTTGAACATGAAGGCCACCGAGCCTTCCTGGCCCAGGTTGCCGCCGTTCTTGGTGAAAGCATGACGGACTTCGGCTACCGTGCGGGTGCGGTTGTCAGTCATGCAGTCGACGATGACGGCTGCGCCGCCGACGCCATACCCCTCGTAGCGGACTTCTTCGTAGTCGGCGCCGTCAGCGCCGCCTGCACCGCGCTGGATGGCACGCTGGATGTTGTCCTTGGGCATATTGGCGTCGGTAGCCTTGTCCCAGGCCAGCCGCAGACGCGGATTGCTGTCGGGATCCGCGCCGCCGGCTCGTGCCGCGACGGTGATCTCACGAATGATTTTGGTCCAGAGCTTACCCCGCTTGGCGTCTTGGCGGCCCTTGCGGTGCTGGATATTGGCCCATTTACTATGTCCGGCCATGGCTTCCCGATGAAAGATCTGCAAACGGGTATTTTACCGTGCCCGGGACTGGCCCGCCGCAGCGTTACGCTTATGTGTCTCTGCCGCCACGTCCACACAGGCCGCCCAGGCCCTAAACTTGACCCTCTTTCAGGGAAATCCGGAGTACCGCCATGCCTGATCCTATCGTCATTGCCAAGAATGCCAAGACCGAACTTGCCTTGCTGCCAGCCCTGGCCAACCGGCATGGTTGCATCACCGGCGCCACGGGGACGGGTAAGACGGTCACGCTGCAACTCTTGGCAGAGTCATTCTCGCGCATCGGTACGCCGGTTTTTCTGGCCGACGTCAAGGGTGACCTGACGGGCATCGCGCAGACTGGCGCCGCATCGTCCAAGCTCACGGAGCGCCTGAGCAGTCTGGGTCTGCCCGAGCCCGTCTGGGGTGCCAGCCCGGTCGCGCTGTGGGATGTCTTCGGCGAGCAGGGCACGCCTGTGCGCGCCACGGTTTCAGACATGGGGCCATTGTTGCTGGCTCGCATGCTCGAGCTAAATCCGACCCAGGAGGGCGTTCTCGCGTTGGTGTTCAAGGTGGCTGACGATGAAGGGCAACTGCTGCTGGACATGAAGGATCTGCGCGCCATGTTGCAGGATGTGACCGACCGTGCCGCCGAACTCAAGGTGCGCTACGGCAACGTCTCGGCGGCCTCGGTGGGGGCGATTCAGCGTGCTTTGCTGCAGTTGGAGTCACAGGGCGCGGACCATTTCTTCGGCGAACCCATGCTGGATGTGGCTGACCTGATGCGCACCGATGCGCGAGGACACGGCGTGGTCAATATCCTGGCTGCCGACAAACTGATGCAGGCTCCGCGGCTCTATGGTGTGTTTCTGCTCTGGTTGCTGGCTGACCTTTATGAAAAGCTGCCTGAAGCCGGCGATCTGGAGCAGCCCAAGCTGGTGTTTTTCTTCGATGAAGCGCACCTGTTGTTCAGTGATGCACCCGGCGCATTGCTGAACAAGATCGAGCAGGTGGTGCGTTTGGTGCGATCCAAGGGAGTGGGGATCTATTTCGTCACGCAAAACCCCCTGGATATTCCTGACAGCGTGCTTGGGCAGTTGGGTAATCGGGTGCAGCACGCGCTGCGCGCGTTTACGCCGCGCGATCAGAAGGCCGTCAAAACGGCCGCCCAGACAATGCGACCGCAGTCCGGCCTGGACATCGAGGCGGCCATCACCGAACTGGGGGTGGGCGAAGCGCTGGTGTCGTTGCTCGATGCCAAAGGGCGGCCGACGCCGACGCAGCGCGCCTGGATACTGGCGCCGGGCAGTCGTATTGGTCCGGCCTCCGATAGCGAACGTGCGGCATTGCGCCGGGACATGCCGTTGGCAGCCAAGTACGAGCAGCCCGTAGACCGCGAATCTGCCTACGAAAAACTCCACGCCCGGGCTCAGGCGACCGCGCCTGCAAGCCCTTCGGCAGCACCACCGCCGGCCGCGACGCAGGGCGACAGCCTGACCGGCGGGCTACTCAAAGGGCTGAACGACGTCCTCTTTGGCTCGACCGGCCCGCGCGGTGGCAAACGCGACGGTGTGGTGCAGACCGCGGCCAAGTCGGCATTGCGGCAGGCCAGCCGTGATCTGGTGCGAGGGGTGCTTGGATCACTCTTGGGCTCGCGCAGGCGCTGACGCACCGGACAATTGATGTTCCGTTTGTCAGAGATTTTCACCAGAGTCCTGACAGGCTGTGACCGCAGGGAGACAGGCGTTTCGGTCCATTTCAGGTCTGCTTGCACGTGAGCGCAAGCGGCGCATGATGTCCTCACCGGCATGTGCCGGAGTGGAGGACATCATGAGGATGATGACGCGCGCTGCCGCCGCGGCACTGTTGGGCATTCTGGGCGGATGCATCGTGGTCCCCCCGGCCACGGGCATGGCCCGGGCCCTATCGCTACGGCCCGCCCCAGTACTACGCGCCGGCCTATCCGGCCCCGTACTACCGTTGATGGCCCAGATGGGCGGCCGTATCGTCGAGCACGCGCGCGAATCGGGCCACCATGTCGCGCACTTGGGCTGCGGTAATGATGAGCGGGGGGCAGAAGGCGACGGTGTCTTGAATACCGCGCACGATGAGTCCATGGTCGTGGGCACGCTCATAGGCATAGCCTCCGGCGCTGCCCAATGGATCAAAGGGGGTGCGGGCAGCTTTGTCGGCCACGAGCTCAACGCCAGCAATCAGGCCCGCGCTGCGGATTTCACCGACCAAAGGATGATCGGCCAGCGCGTTGAGTTCCTGGCGCAGGATATCGCCCATTTCGGCGGCGTGGGCGATGAGGCCGCGCTCATCGATGATCCGCAGGTTCTCCAGGGCGACCGCCGTCGCCACAGGGTGGCCACTTGCCGTATAACCGTGGCCAAAGGTGCCGAGGCGGCCGCTGTAGTTCCGAATCGCATCGGAGACCTTGGCGTTAAGCAGCACCGCACCCAAGGGCTGATAGGAGGAGGTGATCTGTTTGGACAGGACCATCAGGTCGGGTTCGATGTCGAAGATTTCGCTACCGAACCGTTTGCCCAAACGGCCAAATCCGGTGATGACCTCATCGGCAATCACCAGGATGTCGTACTTGCGGCAAACCGCCTGGATTTTTTGCCAATAAGTCTGGGGTGGAACGATCACGCCTCCCGCGCCCATGACGGGTTCGCCGATAAAGGCGGCCACGGTGTCGGGCCCTTCGCGCAGGATGAGAGCCTCGAGTTCGTCGGCCATGCGCGTGGCGAAATCCTCTTCGCTTTCGCCTGGCAGGGCCTGCCGGTAATAGTGCGGGCACGCCGTATGCAGTATCTGCGGCAACGGCAGATCAAAGCCTTTGTGATTGCCGGGCAGGCCGGTCATGCTGGCTGAGGCCACCGTCACGCCATGGTAGCCACGCTGGCGGGCGATGATTTTCTTTTTGTCGGTGCGGCCCAGTGCGTTGTTGTAGTACCAGACCAGTTTGACGACGGTGTCGTTGGCCTCGGAGCCGGAGTTGGTGAAAAAGGCCTGCGCCATTCGGCCCTCGGTATAACCGATGAGGCGCTCGGAGAGCTCGATCACGCTTGGGTGCGATTTGTGCGTGAACGTGTGGTAGTAGGGCAACTCCTGCAACTGGCGCGTTGCGGCATCGACCAGACGCGGCTCGCCAAAACCCACGGCCACGCTCCACAGGCCCGCCATGCCTTCGAGATAGCGATTGCCTTTGTCGTCATACACATAGATACCTTCGCCGCGCGTGATGATGCGCGGCCCCACCTGGGCATGCTTGATCGCATTGGTGTAGGAGTGCAGTTGATACTGGACATCCTGCTGCTGGGCCTGGCTGAGATTGGACATGGGAGATTTCCGGATGAGGCCGCCGTAGACGGTCTGTAACGTGGCTTTTGGCCTGTTATATGATCGAGTCATTATCCAACAATCCCACGCCTCGCAGCGCGTAGAGTCCACCGTGAAAATCATTTTCTCAACCAGCCACGAAATCGAACCGTCCGAATGGATTTAGCCGCTGGCTCGTGCGGTGCCGGGCGCGGAAGTCGTGATGTGGTCGGAAGACCTGCCACGGCAGGATGCCGAGATCGCCGTGGTCTGGGGCCCGCCTGCCGGGTTGTTCGAGCGTGAGCGCAAACTGCGCGTCGTGTTCAATCTTGGTGCAGGCGTGGATGCGTTGTTTCGCTTACCGACGTTGCCGGCCGAACTGCCGATCGTGCGACTCGAGGATGCCGGCATGGCGGTGCAGATGGCCGAGTACGCCGCGCATGCGCTGGTGCGCGCCAGCCGGCAGTTCGATCAGTACGAGGCGCTGCAGCGCGAAGGACGTTGGCAACCATTGCCGGAACTGGATCGCAGCCTGTGGCCGGTCGGCGTGCTTGGCATGGGGGTGATGGGCGCGCGGGTGGCCAGCAGCCTGGCCGCTCTCGACTATCCGGTGGCGGGCTGGTCGCGTAGCGGCAAGTGCCCCGACGGCATTCAGGCCTTTGGCGGCCGAGATGCATTGGATGCGTTCCTGGGCCGCACACGGGTACTGATCAATACGTTGCCCTTGACCGACGACACGCACGATCTGCTGTGCCGCGAAACCCTGTCCAAGCTGATGCCTGGCGCCTATCTCATCAATATGGGTCGCGGTGCGCATCTGGTCGAAGAGGATTTGCTCGCCTTGCTCGACAGCGGACAGGTGGCCGGCGCGACGCTGGATGTCTTTCGCACCGAACCGTTGCCGCTGGGGCATCCCTTCTGGACCCATCCGCGTGTGACCGTGACGCCGCACGTGGCCGCGATGAGTCTGCGGCGTGAAACTCTTGCTCAGGTAGCGGCCAAGATCCAGGCTTTCATCCGAGGCGAGCCCTTATCGGGCCTGGTATCGCGCGAGCGGGGATATTGAGTCCCGCCATGTGCGCTGGCAGAACCCGCGCGCGCACCTTCAGCGGTTGAGCAGGAGAGATTGGCGTGCGGCGTCGTTCTCCGGCGCGGGCGTCTGGCGGTCGGCTAGCGGCTGCTTGACGTCACCGCCCGCCCGCATCCGAGCGTCGGCGGGATCTTCCAGGCGCGTTGCGCCAGGTCACGAGAAAAATGCCGGCACCCACGATGAGCATCATGCCGGCGACGGCCAGGCCGTCGGGAGGGCGGTCGAACAGGAAGGTGCTGAACACCATGGCCATCAGTAGATGGAAATAGTTCAGGGGAGCCAGCGTTGAGGCTTCGACACGTTGGAACGCCGCGATAAGCAGAATCTGCGCCAGGCCATTGCCTGTGCCCATGGCCAGGATCGCGAGCCAGTCGGCGGCGTCCGGCCAAGGGTCAGGAAGAAAGAAAGGCGCGGGCAGGGCAGTCATCAGCAGGCAGATGAAGGCCGTGTAGGCATATTGCACATGACTGGCGACCCGGCCGGCCAGCTTGCGGGTCAGAACCTGGAATATGGCGTATGCCATGGCCGCGACCGCCATGAGCGCTGTGCCCAGGGCGGGCAGATCACCGCCCGGGCGCACGATCAGCAACATGCCGGCAAAGCCTGCGCCGACGGCCAGCCACTGTGGCAGCCCCACGTGTTCGCCTAGCAACCAGGGCGACAGTGCCACCAGAATAAGGGGTGAGGTGAAGTAAATCGCGGTGGCCTCTGACAAAGGTATCCAGATGAGTGCGGTCATAAAGCAGGTGCCCACCGTGCCTAACGCCAGCCCACGAGCCAGCAACAACGGTTTGTACGGTTGCCGCGACCAACGGGCAGCGCCACGGCCGGCCAGCAGAAACAGTGCGATGGTACTGACTGCGCTGTAACGCACGACGTTAAGAAAGGGGGCGGGATAGAACGCCAGCATATGCTTGGAGGCGGCGTCAAAGGTCGCCAGCGCAACCAACGCCGCCAGAAAACAGAGGATGCCGGCCGTGCGCGAGGAGGCGGGGCTGACGGTGGTCATGGCTGCGCAGCCCCCTCTTGCTCCAGCGCCTGGGCGCGAGTCGGTATGACAAGGAGCGCGGCGCGGGCACTGCGGCCCGGATGCGCAACGTGCCGTCGCAGGCGCGGCGGCCGCGACGTGGAAAGAAAGCCTTCATGAGTGTCCCGGCCGGGCGCTATCCGGCCGTCTTGATTTCGACCTCAACGAACACGAATTCGGTGTCGTTGGGATTGATGACATTGTGTTCGACGCCGATTGGGCGTGTGTAAGCGACCCCCGAGGTGAGCTGGCTTTCACGCAGCCCTTCGGGGGTCTCCAGTAGCAATACGCCGGTGGTTTGAGGAACAACGACGTAACGCATGCCGTGACGATGTCAGCCAGTCTCGGCGCCAGGCGGGAAGCGCCATTCTGTCACGCAGACGTAGTCGTCATCGATTTGCACGGTGGGGATGGCCGGGGGCGAGTCATAGCGGTCTCCGAAATCGTTCAGCAGGTGGCTGGGGCAGGGCCTGGTTCATTATGTACAGCGCTTCGTTCGTCAACTTTCTTGATGGAGGGCGGAGCGTGGCAATGGATGTCGTTTGCACACGGCGGCGCTGTCGCGGCCCCAGCCGCGTGTCGGGGCGCGGTGACGGTCGGCGTGTGGCCGGGGAAGCGTCGCAGCGATAGGCACGTCACGCCCTGTTTGCCGTCCAATGGGTAGGTTTGGGCCGTCGCCTGCGGTGGGCACGACCACGTGGTGGCCAGCCGGCCGAGCCTCGTTGCCCTCATGCATGATGTGCACGTCCTGATGATGGTGACGCAGCGTATCGAATGTTGCGTAATTTCAAAAGGTCCAAACGACATCGAGTTTCTGGTGCCACTCGGAAAGCATGGGGTTCCTCTGGAGCACGTCTGGCGGGAGCAGATCGTTCCTCCACCAGCGCGTTGGCCGGCGTCGGCATACGTGCAGCGCTGGCCGGGCGCGGTGCCCACCCTTTATCATGCGCAAGAGACGCGCCGTGTCGGCGTGTGACCTTGGAGACATTCGGGTGGCTGCAAAGAAACACAGAATCGCCGTGATTCCCGGCGACGGTATTGGCAAGGAAGTCGTGCCCGAAGGGCTGCGTGTGCTCGATGCGGCAGCCACGCGTTTTGGCATCGATTTCCAATGGGATCACTTCGACTGGAGCTGCGACTATTACGCCAACTACGGCAAGATGATGCCCGATGACTGGATGCAGCAGATCGGCGGCCATGAGGCCATTTTCTTTGGCGCCATCGGTTGGCCGGCCACCGTACCCGATCATGAAGCACTGTGGGGGTCGTTGTTTCGTTTCCGCCGCGATTTTGATCAGTACATCAACTTGCGCCCGGTACGTCTGATGCCTGGCGTGCCGTCGCCGTTGGCCAATCGCCAGCCTGGCGAGATCGATTTTTTCCTCGTGCGCGAGAACACCGAGGGGGAATACTCCAACAGCGGTGGGCGCCTGTTTGCAGGTACCGAACGTGAAGTCGTGATCCAAGAGAGCGTGTTCACGCGCGTGGGCGCCGACCGGGTATTGAAGTTCGCCTTCGATCTTGCGCAAAAACGCGGTAAACATTTGACCGCCGCGACCAAGTCCAATGGCATCTCGATTTCCATGCCTTGGTGGGACGAGCGCGTGGCCGATATCGCCACGCAGTATCCCGATGTGCGCTGGGACAAGTATCACATCGACATCCTTTGTGCCCATTTCGTGCAACACCCGGACTGGTTCGATGTCGTGGTGGCGTCGAACCTGTTCGGTGACATCCTTTCCGACTTGGGGCCCGCCTGCACCGGCACCATAGGAATTGCGCCTTCGGCGAACCTGAATCCCGAGCGTAAGTTTCCCTCGCTCTTCGAGCCGGTGCACGGATCTGCGCCCGACATTTACGGCAAGGGTATCGCCAATCCGATCGGCCAGATCTGGAGCGGGGCGCTGATGCTGGACTTCCTCGGCTACCCTCAGGCCTCGCAAGCCGTCGTATCGGCCATTGAAACGGTGTTGGCGCAAGGGCCGCGCACGGCGGACATGAAGGGCAAGGCCAGTACCGAAGAGGTCGGCCGGGCCATCGCCGGCATCGTGGCCAAGGCTTGATAAGAAAGGCCCACCTGAACTGCCCCCCAATAAGCTGGACCTAGGTCCAGCTTATTGGGGGGCAGTTCAGGTGGGCGGGCCTTGTTGGCGGCGAGTCAGTGCGCGCCGGCTGCGGCTTCGGCCGCGCCATCGTCCTTGCCTTTGCCCTTGCCGCGCGAGGACGTGGGCCGGGCAAACCACACCGTGCCGATGAGCAGCACGAAGATGATGGCCGAGGCGTAGAAGATATCGACGGCCGCCATCGTGTAGGCCTGGTTATTGACCATCCCATCGACCACGCTGAGGGATTGCTGATGATCGAGACCCAAAGCGTTTTGCAATGTGCCCATGATATGGTCGAAGGCCTGCTGGCCAGATTTGGCGGACTCCGTCATCTGCGCGTGATGTAGCGTAGCCCGGTTGTCCCATAACGTGGTCGCAATCGAGGTGCCGAATGCGCCGGCGGTCAACCGTGCGAAATTGGACAGGCCCGAAGCGGCCGGAATGCGGCTGGGATCGAGCCCGGACAGCGTAATCGAGGTCAACGGCACAAAAAACATGGCCATGGCCGCACCCTGGATGATGGTCGGAATCATCAGGGTGCGCATGTCGGTCTGTGTGTTAAAGCCCGAGCGCATGAAACATACCAACGCGAAAATCATGAAGGCCACTGTCACGATCTGGCGCGGGTCGCGGGTGGCCAGCAATTTGCCTACGATAGGCGTGAGCAGAATCGCCAGCAAGCCGACCGGCGCGGTCACCATGCCTGCGTAGATCGCCGTATAGCCCATGTTGCTTTGCAGCCAGAGCGGCAGCAGTACGACATTGCCGAAGAAAACCCCGTAGGCCGTGGCCAGCGTGAGCGCGCCCACGGTGAAGTTACGCTCTTTGAACAGCCTGAGGTCGACCACCGGATGCGCGTCAGTGAGCTCCCATATCAGGAAGAAAACGAAGGCGGCAAAGGCAATGGCAGCCAAAGCGATGATGGTGGGACTGGCAAACCAGTCGAGTTCTTTGCCCTTGTCGAGCATGATCTGCAGGCATCCTACCCAGACGACCAGCAGGAACAGGCCCACTTTGTCGATCGGCAGTTTACGGGTGAGCGATTCGCGATCGCGGAAGATACGCCAACTGATCCATGCTGCCAGTAGACCCACCGGCACATTGCTGTAAAAAATCCATGGCCAGGTGTAGTTGTCGGATATCCAGCCTCCCAGCAGAGGCCCGGCCACAGGCGCGACCAATGTTGTCATGGACCACACTGCCAGCGCCATGCCCGCCTTTTCTCGCGGGAAAGCTCCCAGCATCAAGGCTTGCGACAGCGGGATCATGGGACCAGCCACGAGGCCTTGCAACACCCGGAATGCAATCAGCGCTTCAAGCGTGGGCGAGAAGCCGCATAGCCACGAGGCAAGCACAAAGAGCAGGGTGGACGTCACGAACAGCCTCACTTGTCCGAAGCGTTGCGTCAGCCATCCGGTCAGAGGGACCGTGATGGCGTTGGCCACGGCAAACGAGGTGATGACCCACGTGCCCTGGCTGCTGCTGACGCCGAGATCGCCCGAGATGGTGGGGATGGACACGTTGGCGATGGACGTGTCCAGCACGTTCATGAACACCGCCGTCGACAGCGCGACTGAGCCGATGATGCGGGTGGCGCCCTCTAGTGGCGGGTAGGGCCCGTCCGAGGGCGCCTTGCGGGCTTGTTCGCTCATGATTGAAGGTTGTCTTTGATGATCTTGGCAATGAGGGCGTCAACTTCGCCGTGGGCGGCATCGAAGGCGCGCGTTGACCAGGCCGGCTCCGAGCGCGCCGCCGTCAAGGCGGGGCCGTCGTCCTTGCCCACGTCGACCTCGACATCCATGGACAGGCCGACCCGCAGCGGATGCTTTTTGAGATCTTCCGGATCCAGGGCAATGCGTACGGGCACGCGCTGCACCACCTTGATCCAGTTGCCGGTGGCATTCTGGGCGGGCAGCAAGGCGAAAGCGCTGCCGGTGCCAGCGTCCATGCCGATAACCTTGCCGTGATACTTGACCGAGCTGCCATACAGGTCCGCAGTCATCGTCACCGGTTGGCCGATACGCATATGGCGCAACTGCCCTTCCTTGAAGTTGGCTTCGACCCAGACCTGATCCAGGGGCACCACGGTCATCAGAACCGACCCGGGTGCCACGCGCTGACCGACTTGCACGCTGCGCCGGGCGATCATGCCGTCGACCGGTGCGGGCAGCACCGTGCGCGAGCTGGCCAGCCAGGCATTGCGCAGATTGGCTGCGGCCTGCCGCACGTCGGGGTGGTTCTCTACCGACGTGCCCTGGGTCAGCGCCTGATTGGTGACTTGCTTGGCCTGCGCCGATGCCAGGGCCGCTCGGGCCTGCGCCAGGCCGGCCTGGGCGGTCTTGAGTGTGGTTTCTGCGTGGAGGATTTCCTCGCCGCTCACGCCTCCGGAGGCAGCCAGTGCCTGGCGGCGTTTGAGGTCGCTTTGCGCGCGGTTGAGATCGGCCTGGGCACGGCCGATGTCGGCCTGGCGCACGTCCACGTCAGCGGCCAGGCTGTCGTTCTGGACATAGAACGTGCGCACTTGGCGGACGATCTGGGCGAGTTTGGCTTCAGCCTGCTGCAAGGCGACATCGGTGTCGGCCGGGTCCAGGCGCACCAGTGGCTCGCCTGCCTTGACCATATCGGTGTCATCCGTCTCGATCGCTACCACGGTGCCTGGCACCTGCGGAGTGATTTGGACGAGGTTGCCGTGTACATAGGCGTCGTCCGTACTCTCGAAATGCGAGCCGTAGAGCGCCCACCAGGCACCGTAGAGCAGTGCCAGGACGATAAAGGCGCCGGTTGCGATCAGGAGCAGGCGCTTGCGAGCGGGATGGGTAGTGGGGGTGTTCATGGCAAGCGATCAGTGAGAAGAGGAAGGTTGATTGCTGGCATCGGGCGTGTAGCCGCCGCCCAAGGCGTAGGCTAAGTCGGCATCGAGCTGATACGCGCGGTACTGCAGGTCCGTCAGTAGACGCGCCTGGGCCAGGACTCCGTCCTGGGCCAGCAATACCGAGAGGTAGTTGCCCAGGCCGCTGCGGTAGCGCCGCACGGCCAGATCGTAGGCATCTTCGATGGCCTGACTGGCCTGGCGGCGTTCGGTTTTTTCACGGTCGATCAGGCGTAATGCATCCAGCGCGTCGCCCACCTGTTGTACGGCGGTCAGTACGGTCTGGTTGTAGTCGGACACGGCAAGATCGGCGTCTGCGCGGCTGCTCGCCAGGTTGGCGTTGAGTTCGCCGCCGTGAAAGATCGGCAACGTGATGGCCGGGCCGACGCCCGTCGTGCGGCTGAAGCGGTCAAACAGCATGTTGGTGCCCAGCGCCTGAAAGCCTGCAAAGGCTGCGATGTTCACATTGGGATAAAACTCTGCTTTGGCACTGTCGATTTCGTGGCGCGCGGCCTGAGCGCGCCAGCGGGCCGCCACCACATCGGGCCGGCGCCCCAGCAGCTCCAGTGGCAGGGCGTGAGGCAGGATGCCGTCTGGGGCCTGCAGCACGACAGCGGTGATGGATTGCATCTGAGCTGCGCTGGAGGCGGTCAGCGCGGCGAGTTGGTTGCGCAGTTGAGCGATCGTCGTCTCGACCTGAGTCAGGTCCACTCGGGCTGCCGCGGCGGCTGACTCGGCCTGTTTGACCTCGACGGCGGTATCCAGGCCGGCTTGCCGGCGATCCTGTGTCAGTTTCCAGACGTCGTCGCGTTGCGCGATGACGCGCTTGATGACGTCGCGCTGGGCAAAGGCATTCTGCAGGTTCAGATAGCTGCGCACGACGGAGCGGGCCAGCATCGTGCGGGCCGCCTGGGCATCGGCCTGCGCGGCATCGCGCCGCGATACGGCCGCTTGCAGGCGCGAGCGGTTCTTGCCCCAGAAATCCAGCTCGTAGCTGAAGTCCAGCGCCATACGGTTATCCGACACAACCGAGCCGCCCAGCGGCGCGGGATACTGGTAGTTGCCGGACAAGTGCTCCCGGGTCAGGTTGTAGTTGGCGTCGACCCGTGGCATCAGAGGAGCGCGCGCGCCCGCCACGGACGCATTGGCCTGCGCCAGCCGGGCCAGGGCAGCGGTCAACGTGGGGTTGCTGTGCAAGGCCGCATCGACCAACTGGTCCAACTGCGGATCGCCATAGCGTTGCCACCATTGGGTGGTGGGCCACAGGGGCGAGGAGTCGGCCAGACCCAATTGGGTCGGTTCCAGTTCAGCCACTGGCTTGGAGGCCGGGTCCATCAGCGCGCAGCCCGTCAAGGCGAGCACCAAGGCGGTGGAAAGTAGGCGTTTCATCCTGACTGTTTGCTTAAAATGTTTGATCGGTCTGTTATTGACTAGGCAGTAATTAGAGCGCATTGGCCTGGGCTTGGTATGAACAACCCATTTGGAAACGAGGTTAACGAATGCCGGGTATCAAGAGCAGCCTTGCTGCGAACCGTTGGCCAGCATGCGGTTGAGCAGGTGGCGCAACTGCAACACCTCTTCGGGGCTGAAGCCGCGCAGGTGCGTATTGAGCGCCTTGGCGATGTAGGTCGGAATCTGGCGCGCCTTGGCCAGGCCGCTATCGGTAAGCTCTAGCTTGATCACGCGGCGGTCTTCGTTGCTGCGCATCCGCCGCAGCAGGCCTTTGAGCTCCAGTCGGTCCAGTGTGCGGGTCATCGCGCCCGTGTCCACGCCGATGATGCGTGCCAGCTCGGCGGACGTATCGGCGCGGCCGCGCTCGATGAGCGCCAGGGCCGCCATTGCATGGCCGTCAGATCCAGCGGCGCCATCTCCTGGTCGAGCATGCGGTTGAGCGATTGGTGCACCAGCTTGATCAAAAACCCGCAGTTGTCCTCGCTGGCGGTGACCGTGTCGGCACGGTAATGGACATTGCTGGGGGCGGCAGGATCAGGCTTGGCGGGATTCATAAGCCAGAATTTTACTGCCTAGGCAACTATTGTCAAGGCAGTGTGCCAGCTTTCACGCTCCGGGTTTGCGTAGGCCGGACCACACGATGGCCGCCACGATCAGGGCGGCGCCACCCAACATGCGCACACTGGGTTGCTGGGCGAACAATATCCAGGCGAAGGCGATGGCATAAACCGGCTCAAGCGCGATGACCAGGCCGGCGCTACGGGCATTGAGCTTCGTGAGCGAGGAGACAAACAGGAAGTGCGACAAGCCTGTGCAGAACACCCCCAGCAAGGCGAGCCACATCCAGTCTATCGCCGCCAGAGTGGGCAATTGATCGACCGCAAAGGGCAGAACGATGAGCGAGACGATGGCGTTTTGCCAGCAGGATACTTGCATGGGATCCATGCCCGAGGCGGCGCGACGGTTGCTTAACGCCAGTAGCGCGAACGACAAGCCCGACAGCAGCCCCCAGGCCAGGCCCACGGTGCCTTGGTCGGCCCAGTCGAAAGAGGGGGTGACCAGCACCAAGCCGGCAGTCACCAGCGCGAGCACCATCCATTCGGCCGCACGGACTTTTTCGCGAAACAGCACGCCCTCTAGCAAGGTGATGAAGGCAGGAAAGCTGGCAAAGCCCAGAGTGGCAATAGCAATGCCACCGACCTTGACCGAAATGAAGAAGGTGACCCAATGGCCGGCCAGCAGTGCGCCGGAAATCACCAGTACGAACAACTGGACCGGGGTCAGCACGCCGAGCAGGCTGCGGCGCTGCACCCGTGCAAAAAAAGCCAGAGAGGCGACGGCGAACAGTGCGCGGCCCAGGGTGATGACCGCAGCGCCGGCCTGGATGAGTTCGCCGAAGACCCCGGTCAGGCCGAAGAGCACCGCGGCTACATGGATATATACAAGGGCACGCTGGCGAGTCATGGTGTGTGGCTGAGAGTCGGGGGAGGGCGGCCTGCCGGCCCGGGCCGATGGCGGGCAGCAAAATTCACGGCGCACCTGCGCGTTGGACGCAAGGGCAAACTAAAATCATCGCATGAATCGACTTTCCAAGCATTTTGCTGCTTCCCGCCAGGGGCAGATCCTGGCGGGCTATTTTTTGGTTCATCGAGGAATACCGGGGAATGCAGACCGGATCTTGAGGAAGAAGTACTCCTGATCGCGGTAGCCGTAGGCGCGGCGCTTGATGACTTTGATGGTGTTGTTGATGCCCTCGACGATGCTGGTGTTGAGCCGGTGGCGACAGCGAGACAGAATCCCGTGCAGATAGGCTTTTAGCTTGAGCGCGAAGTGAGCCAAGGCGGCGATGCCGCTGCCCTGAGCCTGTTGCAGCCAGTGATCCCATGCCTGGCGGGCGTAGCCGGGGTGTTGGTAGAACCACAGCTGTTTGAGCTCATCGCGCATCAGATAAGCGGTGAGCAAGGGCTGGTTGGCCTGGAGCAACTCGTCCAACTTTACCGATTGGCACGGATCGAGGTTTTTGCGATTGCGCAGCAGTAGCCAGCGACTGGACTTGATCACCCGGCGGGCCGGCTTGTCGTGCCGCAACTGGTTCGCTTGGTCTACACGCACCCGGTCTATCACTTCACGGCCGTACTTGGCCACGACGTGGAACAGGTCGTAGACGATCTCGGCGTTGGGGCAGTTGGCCTGGATCTCCAGCTCATAGGCCGTCGTCATGTCGATCGCTACGGCCCGGATCTGCTGGGCAACTCCAGTTGGCAGTTGTTCGAAGAAGGCTCTGGCCGTCTCGCGCGAGCGGCCATCACCGATCCATAGCACCTGACGGCGGATCGGATCGACAACGACCGTGGCATAACGATGGCCCTTGTGTAGAGCGAACTCGTCCATCGCTAGGTAGTGGATCTGGCTCCAGTCCGGCTCTTGGATCGCCCGTCGCAGCAGGGCCTTGTCCAGCGCCTTGACCGTGTGCCAACCCAGTTGGAAGAAGCGCGCCACGGCCAGAATGTTGCTGTGACCTGCTCCCCGTGATTAGTACGAAATCGATGTAGAGTCCGTTCCCAAAGGAATGGCAATGAAGAAACGATTTACGGAAGAGCAAATCATCGGCGTGCTCAAGGAAGCCGATGCAGGTGCCAAGCCCGCAGAGTTGTGCCGCAAGCACGGAATCTCCGAGGCAACGTACTACAACTGGAAGGCGAAGTTCGGTGGCATGACGGTGTCGGACGCTCAGAGGCTCAAGGAGCTGGAGCAGGAGAACAACAAGCTCAAGAAGCTGTTGGCCGAGTCGATGCTGGACAAGGCGGCGCTTCAGGATCTGCTAAGCCGAAAGTAGTCAGCCCGCAGGCCAAACGCGAGGCGGTCAGGACATTAATGACCGAGCGCAGCATGGGTGTTACCCGGGCCTGTGGGCTGGTAGGAATTTCGCGGTCGCTGTTTGCCTACGAGAGCACACGCTCAGGCGATGCTGCGCTGACCGAGCGCATGAAAGAGATGGCAGTGGCGAAACGACGCTACGGCTATCGGAGGATCCATGTGCTCTTACGTCGCGAAGGCTGGCAAGCAAATCACAAGCGAATCTGGCGGCTGTACAGTCTGGCAGGGTTAAGCGTGCGAAAACGAAAGCGTAAGCGAATCGCGGCGACCGAGCGCGTGGTTCGCCCAGCGGCAATCGCGCCGAATCAGAGTTGGTCAATGGACTTTGTGGCCGACGGCCTAGCCTATGGCCGCCGATTCCGCTGTTTGACTATCGTCGATGACTACACTCGCGAATGCCTGGCCATCGAGGTCGATACGTCGTTGCCGGGACTGCGTGTTGCCATGGTGCTGCAACGGCTGGCGGAGATGCGTGGCCTGCCGCGATCTATTACCGTGGACAACGGGCCAGAGTTCGCCGGAAGAGCCTTGGACGCCTGGGCCTACCAAGCAGGCGTAAAGCTGTCGTTTATTCGGCCGGGTAAGCCGGTGGAGAACGCTTATATCGAAAGTTTCAACGGCAAGTTCCGCGACGAATGCCTTAACGAGCACTGGTTCTTGTCCCTGCGACAGGCTAAAAGCTTGATCGAAAACTGGCGAGTCGAGTACAACACCGATCGGCCTCACAGCGCGCTCGGATATTTAACGCCGGCGCAATTCGTGCAGGCTCATCAGAAAGAAGGTCTTTTACCCCTGGGCTCTATGTCGGTGCCGTACTAAATCTGGGGGCAGGTCAGAACCTTTTTTGGGCGCCCGGACACGCTGTCCGAGAATGGCGCTTGCCCCCAGACTCCTGCTGCTGTCGTTGCACAATGACGCCGTCTTTCGGGAGGCGTGCTGTGGTGACTCGTTTGGGAAAAAGCCGGCTAAGAAGGGCTGCCGCAATGGGGGCTTTGCTGATTTTTCTGGCTGGCGCAGGGGCCGGGGCATGGTTTGACCGTCAGCTCACGATCGATGCCTGCCTGGATGCCGGGGGGCGTTGGCAGGCGCAGGGGGTTTGCGTGCATGCCCCGCAGCCTGCCTGCGGCGGCTAGAACGCCTTTCCGCCTGTGTGGGCGGTCACTCTGTTGCGGCCCTTGCGCTTGGCTTCGTAAAGCGCCTGATCAGCGTGGGCCAATACAACCTGTGCGTCGCCGTGCGCCTGCCACAACGCCACGCCGATGGACACGGTGACGTGACCTACGCCACCAGGCATATGCGTGGCCTGCACGGCAGCGCGCAGGCGTTCGGCAAGCGCCTGTGCACGGGGCATGTCGGCGCCGGGCATCAACACGAGGTATTCTTCGCCTCCAACGCGAAAGGCACAGTCTTGCTGCCGTATTGTGGTACGCGTCAGGTTGGCCAGCGCCTTGAGTACTTCGTCGCCCGCAGCATGACCGAAGGTATCGTTGACGCGCTTGAAGTGATCCAGATCCAGCGCCAGGGCCGCAAAGGGTTGCCTGTTCGCCTGCAGGCGGCCCATCTCGCGCGCCAGGCCGCGACGGTTCAACAGCCCGGTCATGGGGTCGGCAAGCGTTTCGGCATCCAGCGAGGACAGGCGCTGACGGTATTCGGCCAGCGTAATGTCCACAGCTTCGCCCAATTGCTGCGCCTCGAAATACCAATTAGAGCTTATATGGCTGGCAGGCTGAGGATGGGCCAGGTCGGTGCTGCGCAGAATATTGGCCAGTTTACCCAGGGGGCGGGCAATACCGTAGGCCAGTGCACAGACCGCAAAAAAGATGATCAGCGCAATGGGTAGCGAATACAGCGCTGCGCGGGCCAGCAGCGTGCGTTGCGGCGTGGTAATGATGGTTTGCGGGCTTTGGACTACCACGCCCCAGTCGGCAGTGGCCACCGGCGCGTAACCGGCCAGGTACAGCTCGCCGCGCGTGTTCACGATGGCTCGCGCACCTCGCTCTTTACGTAAAAGAGACTCGACCGCCTCGTTGTGGCGCTCGCTGCTGCCCACCCGGCGGGGATCCTGGTGGGCAATGATCGTGCCGGTGCCGTCGACGACATAGGCATAGAACCCGTCCGCGCGCGAGTGGTTGCCAACCAGCCGGCTGAGTTGGTTGTCCTTGTGGACCAAGGTGGACAGACCCACCAGGCCTAAGTATTCCCCTGCCGGGCCTCGGATAGGTTCTGTAAGCGCCACCGCCATTTTCTCTGCGGCGGTCAGATAGACCGCCGAGACGTTGTCGCGGCTTTGTCGGTCACCGATCTCCAGGCCAGCCAGTGTGCCAGGGTTGCTCGCGGCGTCTGGCGTCAGCGTGGCATAGGCGATCACCTTGTCGTCCTTATCTGCGATCGCAGCCACCGACTCGCCATCGGCTAGCTCGGCCAGCCGGGAGGCTTCGGCTTGCAGTGCGTCGGGCTGTTGCATCAGCGCAGGAAGCCGTCTGGCACTCGAGCGCAATTGGCGCTGCACCGACCCCACATATATGTCGATGGCCTCGGCAAATTTTGCAGCATAAGCCTGGTTGGCCGACAGCGCTTGGGCCATGAGGTGCTCGCGTTGCACCGCATAGGCCAAACCCAGGGCAGTGGCGAAAGCCACCGCGCTACTCAACATCGCCAAAGCGACGATGAGGTACAGCAATCGAATCTTCGATCGTCTCATCTATTCCCCTCTCCCGCCGGCCGTTGACCGGCCGGGTGCGGTATTAAGACCGATCTGGAGATGGAATATTCCCGGCGCGCCAGTGATAAGGACGCCGATTCTTGATAAATATCAAATCAAGATGATGTCGTACTGCTCCTGGGAGTATGCGCCCTCGACCTCCAGCGAGATGGGCTTGCCCACGAAATCCCCCAACATGGCCAGATGCTGGCTTTCCTCTTCCAGGAACAGATCCACCACCCCCTGCGAGGCCAGCACGCGGAACTCCTTGGGGTTGAACTGCCGAGCCTCGCGCAGGATCTCGCGCAAGATCTCGTAGCAGACGGTGCGGGGAGTGCGCACATTGCCACGAGCCTGACACATGGGGCAGGGCTCGCATAGCTGGTGGGCGAGCGAGTCTCTCGTGCGTTTGCGTGTCATCTCGACCAGGCCAAGTTGCGTAAAGCCATTGACCGTCATGCGAGTACGGTCACGCGACAAGGCTTTTTTCAGTTCGGCCAACACGGTGTCGCGGTGCTCGCTGTCTTCCATGTCGATGAAATCGAGGATGACGATCCCTCCCAGATTGCGCAGGCGTAATTGCCGGGCAATGGCCTGGGCCGCTTCGAGATTGGTCTTGAAAATGGTGTCGTCGAAGTTTCGCCCTCCGACAAAGCCACCGGTGTTGACGTCGACTGTCGTCAGGGCTTCGGTCTGGTCGACGATGAGATAGCCGCCGGATTTGAGATCGACACGACGTGACAAGGCCCGAGCGATCTCCTCGTCCACGCTGGCCGTGTCAAACAGGGGGCGTTCGCCGCTGTAATGGCGGATTCGCGACAGCACGGAGGGGGTGTACGTCTTGCCCCACTCGAGCAGCGCCGCCGTCGTGCTGCGTGAGTCCACCTGAATGACGCCGGTGGAGGGGCCGGCCATGTCGCGCAAGACGCGCTGCGCCAGGGTCAAATCCTGGTGCAACATGGTGGGGGCGGGCTGGCTGCGGGCGGCCGCCTGTACGCTGGCCCAAAGCTTGCGCAAATACTCCAGATCCGCGGCCAGCTCTTCATCGTTGGCACCCTCGGCCTGGGTACGGACGATGAAACCGCCTTTCTCGCCCTCGGGCACCAGGGCGTGGACGCGCTCGCGCAACTGGGTGCGTTCGGCTTCGGAATCGATCTTCTGCGAAATCCCGATATGCGGGTCATGCGGCAAATAAACCAGCATGCGGCCGGCAATGCTGATCTGGGTGGACAGGCGGGCACCTTTGGTGCCCAGCGGATCCTTGATGACCTGGACCATCAAGGTCTGCCCTTCGAACAGCAGCTTCTCTATAGGGGTCGGATTGACGCCCTGGCTGCGCTCTTGCCGATTTTCTCTCAAATCGGCGATGTGGATGAAGGCGGCACGTTCCAGACCAATATCAATAAACGCGCTCTGCATACCTGGCAACACACGAACCACCCGGCCCAGGTAGATATTGCCCACATGGCCGCGCTGAACACTGCGCTCGACATGCAATTCCTGCACCGCGCCCTGCGCGACGATGGCAACACGGGTTTCAAAAGGCGTGACGTTGATCAGAATGTTTTCAGTCATTGTTGTCCGTGTCTATATATAGGGATGCGCTAGGGTAGCGTAAGTCGCTGCGGCGCAGGCAACAGCCCCGGTGTGGAGGAGGAAAATGCGCCTGCTGACCAGCCTGTACGGCGTCGTGAGGAAGAAAAAACAGGTTTTTTATAAAAAAGGTGTCAAAGCCGTGACACACGATTTTTTTCTATGCTATAGTTCGCCCCCTCGCAGCACAGACAGCAACGCAGATGCAACGCAGTCGGTGTAGTGAGGACCGAAGCGAGATTGGTTTTTCGGTTTCCGAGGCGATTGCCGCATGAGCGGGGCGCAGGAAGCGGGAAGTGATTTCGAACACGGGGAGTGAGGATTAGGCGAAGAGCCGGCCGGGATTCCTGAATCGCCCCGGGTTTCTTAGACAGTCCCGTTCATCAAAAAGTAGCGCCGTTCGAACTCTACCGGAGAAACCTGGCCGATATAGCTGTGGCGCCGTCGTGGGTTGTAGAACAACTCGATATAGTCAAACACATCGGCGCGTGCCTGGTCGCGAGTGGAATAGATCTTGCGTCGGATTCTTTCACGCTTGAGCAACTGAAAGAAGCTCTCAGCAACGGCGTTGTCATAGCAGTTTCCTCGTCTGCTCATGCTGGGGCGCAACCGATGGGCTTTCAGGAAGTCTTGCCAGTCATGACTGCTGAACTGACTCCCTTGGTCTGAATGCACGAGTACTTCGGCCTCTGGTTTACGACGCCAGACCGCAGCCAGCAATGCGTTGATGGCAAGTTCTCGGGTCATCCGATCGCTCATGGACCAGCCCACGATCTGCCGCGAGAACAGATCCAATACCGCGGCAAGATAGAGCCAACCTTCGTGTGTTCGGATGTAGGTAATGTCGGTCACCCAGACCTGGTTGGGGGCATCGACCCGGAACTGGCGTTGTAGATGGTTCGGAGCAACAACGCTGGGACGAGTACCTCGGCCTCCCGGACGACGGCCGTATCCTGTGTGTGATCGCAAGCCAGCTTGGCGCATCAAGCGGGCCACGCGGTGCTTGCCACACCGCTCTCCCATATCGTTCAAGTCACTGCTGATCTTACGATAACCGTAGATCCGGCCACTGTCTTCCCAGCACTGCTCGATGAGCGCGCCGACGCGCTTATCCTGTGCCCCGCGCGCACTCACAGGCTGCACCTTCCAAGCGTAATAGCCGCTGGGATGTACCCCCAAAACTGCGCATAGGCGACGCACAGCGTATTGCTCCTCATGGGCCTTGATAAACGCGTACTTCACCCGGACTGCTTGGCAAAGTACGCGGCGGCCTTTTTTAGGATGTCGCGCTCCTCGCTCACCCGCTTGAGCTCAGCCTTAAGCCGACGGACCTCCGCGCTCTGGCTATCTTGATGCGTCCGCTGCTCAGGACTGCCCGAATACCGCTTGAGCCATGCATAAAGGCTGTGGGGACTCACGCCTAATCGTGTCGCAACATCGCCGACCTTGTGTCCCCTTCGGTGACTTGCTTTACCGCCTGTACCTTGAACTCTTCTGAGAATCGCTGCCGCGATGTCTTGCCTTCCATACACACCTCCATATCGCCTTAATTGTGAGGCAACTAGGTGTCTAGGAAACCCGGGGCGATTCATTCCAGTGTTGCACGACGGTGTAGAAATAAAGCGGCTTCGGTTGCATGATCTGCAAAAGTTGTGTTATAGTTTCGGGCTTGGCAGTTAACGAAACGTCAGGGTTAATCCTGATCTGCACTGAAAGGCGCAGGACGCTTCGCTAGTTGCTAAGCAGGGTTGCCGAGGGGTGATCCCGGGGGCGCGAGTCTCTGAGGAGGTGGTGAGTTGGCAAGGCAAACGTGAGCAGAAGAAATTTTGCGAGCGTCGCGAAAAAAGCGAAGCCGAGTTGACAAACTTAAAAAACTTCTTCATAATCTCGTTTCTCTGCTGCTGACAACGATGCAGCGACGACAGCAAGGCAAGGCGCTGTAAGTTGCACGACGTTGGCAGGCAAGCGAAGCAGTTTGGCAGTACCGCTCTTTAACAATTAAACAACCGATAAGTGTGGGCACTTGATGTGAGTGCGCAACGACTGGGTTTCAGCCTGGTCGGGAAGCGAAACTATCAAGTGCTCATATATGAAGTAAGGAATAGTTTTTCGAAACTATCCCTCACTTCCTTTGAGCAAGCGAAAGTCGTCATTGGGTAACACTGATGGCGCAACACAGAGATTAAACTGAAGAGTTTGATCCTGGCTCAGATTGAACGCTGGCGGGATGCTTTACACATGCAAGTCGGACGGCAGCACGGGGCTTCGGCCTGGTGGCGAGTGGCGAACGGGTGAGTAATGTATCGGAACGTGCCCGGTAGCGGGGATAACTACGCGAAAGCGTGGCTAATACCGCATACGCCCTACGGGGGAAAGCGGGGGACCTTCGGGCCTCGCACTATTGGAGCGGCCGATATCGGATTAGCTAGTTGGTGGGGTAACGGCCTACCAAGGCGACGATCCGTAGCTGGTTTGAGAGGACGACCAGTCACACTGGGACTGAGACACGGCCCAGACTCCTACGGGAGGCAGCAGTGGGGAATTTTGGACAATGGGGGCAACCCTGATCCAGCCATCCCGCGTGTGCGATGAAGGCCTTCGGGTTGTAAAGCACTTTTGGCAGGAAAGAAACGGCACGGGCTAATATCCTGTGCAACTGACGGTACCTGCAGAATAAGCACCGGCTAACTACGTGCCAGCAGCCGCGGTAATACGTAGGGTGCAAGCGTTAATCGGAATTACTGGGCGTAAAGCGTGCGCAGGCGGTTCGGAAAGAAAGATGTGAAATCCCAGGGCTTAACCTTGGAACTGCATTTTTAACTACCGAGCTAGAGTGTGTCAGAGGGAGGTGGAATTCCGCGTGTAGCAGTGAAATGCGTAGATATGCGGAGGAACACCGATGGCGAAGGCAGCCTCCTGGGATAACACTGACGCTCATGCACGAAAGTGTGGGGAGCAAACAGGATTAGATACCCTGGTAGTCCACGCCCTAAACGATGTCAACTAGCTGTTGGGGCCTTCGGGCCTTGGTAGCGCAGCTAACGCGTGAAGTTGACCGCCTGGGGAGTACGGTCGCAAGATTAAAACTCAAAGGAATTGACGGGGACCCGCACAAGCGGTGGATGATGTGGATTAATTCGATGCAACGCGAAAAACCTTACCTACCCTTGACATGTCTGGAATCCCGAAGAGATTTGGGAGTGCTCGCAAGAGAACCGGAACACAGGTGCTGCATGGCTGTCGTCAGCTCGTGTCGTGAGATGTTGGGTTAAGTCCCGCAACGAGCGCAACCCTTGTCATTAGTTGCTACGAAAGGGCACTCTAATGAGACTGCCGGTGACAAACCGGAGGAAGGTGGGGATGACGTCAAGTCCTCATGGCCCTTATGGGTAGGGCTTCACACGTCATACAATGGTCGGGACAGAGGGTTGCCAACCCGCGAGGGGGAGCCAATCCCAGAAACCCGGTCGTAGTCCGGATCGCAGTCTGCAACTCGACTGCGTGAAGTCGGAATCGCTAGTAATCGCGGATCAGCATGTCGCGGTGAATACGTTCCCGGGTCTTGTACACACCGCCCGTCACACCATGGGAGTGGGTTTTACCAGAAGTAGTTAGCCTAACCGCAAGGGGGGCGATTACCACGGTAGGATTCATGACTGGGGTGAAGTCGTAACAAGGTAGCCGTATCGGAAGGTGCGGCTGGATCACCTCCTTTAAGAGCTTGAGTGCTCGTGTCAAGTGTCCACGCTTATCGGTTGTTGTTATATAGCTGCTGGATCGGTGGCTGCTGATCCGAGAGAGAAAGGTTTCGCGGGTCTGTAGCTCAGTCGGTTAGAGCACCGTCTTGATAAGGCGGGGGTCGTTGGTTCGAATCCAACCAGACCCACCAAGGTTTCCTGAGAGGGAAATGGGGGTGTAGCTCAGCTGGGAGAGCGCCTGCTTTGCAAGCAGGATGTCATCGGTTCGATCCCGTTCACCTCCACCAAAGCCTGTCCAGAGGATGGGTGTGGGGCGAGACCAGAAGGCGAGAGAGCAACGCTTAGTGCTGCGAGTCAGTGTTAAGCGTTGGGTTTTGGCCCGACAGCTATATATGTTCTTTAACAATTTGGAAGAAACACAACGTAAAGTGTTCGTTTAGTAGTCGGCGCGAGTCGATGAGGACGGATACGGGTTGTGATTGCATGATTTTGTTCCAAGTCTCAAGAACTGGCTGGGCGCGCAAGCGTTTGGTCAGATGCTTTGAACTTATGAACGGCACAAGCACGAATGAACAGCACCTATAAGACTTTAGTGTTATAGGATCAAGCGACTAAGTGCATATGGTGGATGCCTTGGCGATCACAGGCGATGAAGGACGTAGTAGCCTGCGAAAAGCTGCGGGGAGCTGGCAAACAAGCATTGATCCGCAGATATCCGAATGGGGAAACCCACCGCGCAAGCGGTATCCCTGGCTGAATACATAGGCCAGTGGAGGCGAACCGGGTGAACTGAAACATCTCAGTAGCTCGAGGAAAAGAAATCAACCGAGATTCCGAAAGTAGTGGCGAGCGAAATCGGAAGAGCCTTTACGATTTAGCATTTTGCATAGTCGAACGGAATGGAAAGTCCGGCCGTAGCAGGTGATAGCCCTGTAGACGAAATGCAGAGTGTGGAACTAGGCGTAAGAGAAGTAGGGCGGGACACGTGAAATCCTGTCTGAAGATGGGGGGACCATCCTCCAAGGCTAAATACTCGTGATCGACCGATAGTGAACCAGTACCGTGAGGGAAAGGCGAAAAGAACCCCGGAAGGGGAGTGAAATAGATCCTGAAACCGTATGCATACAAACAGTCGGAGCCTCTTTATGGGGTGACGGCGTACCTTTTGTATAATGGGTCAGCGACTTACATTCAGTGGCGAGCTTAACCGAATAGGGAAGGCGTAGCGAAAGCGAGTCCGAATAGGGCGTCCAGTCGCTGGGTGTAGACCCGAAACCAGATGATCTACCCATGGCCAGGTTGAAGGCACGGTAACACGTGCTGGAGGACCGAACCCACTAGTGTTGAAAAACTAGGGGATGAGCTGTGGATAGGGGTGAAAGGCTAAACAAATCTGGAAATAGCTGGTTCTCTCCGAAAACTATTTAGGTAGTGCCTCAAGTATTACTGCAGGGGGTAGAGCACTGTTATGGCTAGGGGGTCATGGCGACTTACCAAACCATGGCAAACTCCGAATACCTGCAAGTACAGCTTGGGAGACAGAGCACCGGGTGCTAACGTCCGGACTCAAGAGGGAAACAACCCAGACCGCCAGCTAAGGTCCCGAATTATCGCTAAGTGGGAAACGAAGTGGGAAGGCATAGACAGTCAGGAGGTTGGCTTAGAAGCAGCCACCCTTTAAAGAAAGCGTAATAGCTCACTGATCGAGTCGTCCTGCGCGGAAGATGTAACGGGGCTAAGCGATAAACCGAAGCTGCGGGTGTGTACTATGTACACGCGGTAGGAGAGCGTTCTGTAAGCCTGCGAAGGTGGCTTGTGAAGGCTGCTGGAGGTATCAGAAGTGCGAATGCTGACATGAGTAGCGATAAAGGGGGTGAAAAGCCCCTCGCCGTAAGTCCAAGGTTTCCTGCGCAACGTTCATCGGCGCAGGGTGAGTCGGCCCCTAAGGCGAGGCAGAGATGCGTAGCTGATGGGAAGCTGGTTAATATTCCAGCACCGTCGTACAGTGCGATGGGGGACGGATCGCGGAAGATCATCAGGGTGTTGGATGTCCCTGTTGCTGCATTGAAGATGGCGCTTAGGCAAATCCGGGCGCGTAAATCAAGGGTGTGGCTCGAGCGAGCATGTCTCGCGAAGTGATTGGAAGTGGTTCCAAGAAAAGCCTCTAAGCTTCAGCTGTACGAGACCGTACCGCAAACCGACACAGGTGGACGGGATGAATATTCCAAGGCGCTTGAGAGAACTCGGGAGAAGGAACTCGGCAAATTAATACCGTAACTTCGGGAGAAGGTATGCCCCGGTAGTGTGAGGCGCCTGCGCGCTGAGCATGATGGGGTCGCAGAGAATCGGTGGCTGCGACTGTTTATTAAAAACACAGCACTCTGCAAAGACGAAAGTCGACGTATAGGGTGTGACGCCTGCCCGGTGCCGGAAGGTTAAGTGATGGGGTGCAAGCTCTTGATCGAAGCCCCGGTAAACGGCGGCCGTAACTATAACGGTCCTAAGGTAGCGAAATTCCTTGTCGGGTAAGTTCCGACCTGCACGAATGGCGTAACGATGGCCACACTGTCTCCTCCCGAGACTCAGCGAAGTTGAAGTGTTTGTGATGATGCAATCTACCCGCGGCTAGACGGAAAGACCCCATGAACCTTTACTGTAGCTTTGCATTGGACTGTGAACCGGCCTGTGTAGGATAGGTGGGAGGCGCTGAGCTCGAGTCGCTAGATTCGAGGGAGCCGACCTTGAAATACCACCCTGGTTTGTTTGCGGTTCTAACCTTGGTCCGTTATCCGGATCGGGGACAGTGCATGGTGGGCAGTTTGACTGGGGCGGTCTCCTCCCAAAGTGTAACGGAGGAGCTCGAAGGTACGCTAGGTACGGTCGGAAATCGTGCTGATAGTGCAATGGCATAAGCGTGCTTGACTGTGAGACTGACAAGTCGAACAGGTGCGAAAGCAGGACATAGTGATCCGGTGGTTCTGAATGGAA